>NZ_CM147917.1:0-2657749 GCF_055809595.1 Pseudolysinimonas sp. 10J20-29
CGACTCTGTTCGTCACCGTCGAGATCACGCGCGAGGCGTAGCCGCCGGTCGCGTCATCGCTGGTTCTGGACCTCGATGATCGCGATCTCCTGGGTGGCCTGCTCGCGGTCGGCGGGGCGCGTCGCCTGCAGCCGCCACGGCCAGCGCCGGGCGCGGTCGATCCGCAGGCGCACCTCGTAGTGCCGCGCGTACCAGGCGAGGGCGAGCCCGGCGGCGGCGAAGCCGGCGGCGGCCCCGATGCCGAGCGCCCAGCGCGGACCGAACGCGTCGGCGACCCAGCCGAGCAGCGGCCCGCCGATCGGGGTGCCGCCCATGAAGATCGCCAGATACAGCGCCATCACGCGCCCGCGCATCGACGGTGCCGTGGTGGTCTGCACGTAGGCGTTCGCCGAGGCCATCATGCTGAGGGCCGAGAATCCGACGAACACGAGCGTCACGCCGTAGACCCAGACGTTGGGCGCGACGGCGCCGAGTCCGAGGCTCGCGCCGAACGCGGCGCTCGCAAGAGCGAGGGTGCGCAGCCGCGGCCGGTCGCGGCGCGCCGCCAGGAGCGCACCGCTCACCGAGCCGATCGCGACCACCGAGCCGAGGATGCCGAACACCTCCGCGCCCGCCCCGAATTCGAGACGTGACATGGTGGCGGTGAAGATGGGGAAGTTGAACCCGAGCGTGCCGAGGATGGCGATCATGCCGAACACGAGCAGCAGGTCGGGGCGGGCGCGCACGTAGCGCAGGGCCGCGCGGGACCCGCCGCCGCGCCCGGTGGAGCGGGTGAAGGGGACGAATTCGCTCGGCCGCAGCACCAGCAGCGAGACGCACACCGCGAGGAAGCTCGCCGCGTTGAGGATGAACACCCAGCCCTCGCCGATCCCGGCGACGAGCACGCCGGCGATGGCCGGACCGACGAGGCGGGCGCCGTTGAAGGCGGCGGAGTTGAGGGCCACGGCGTTGGAGAGCAGGCGGTCGGGGACGAGCTCGCCGACGAAGGCCTGACGCGCGGGGGCGTCGAAGGCGGCGGCGACGCCGAGGGCTCCGGCGAAGGCGTAGAGCATCGGCAGGGTGACGTGGCCGCTCAGGGTCACGACGCCCAGGCCGAGTCCGAGCGCCGCCATGCTGAGCTGCGTGATCAGCAGGAGCTGTCGGCGATCCATGCGGTCGGCGACGGTGCCGGTGAGCGGCAGCAGCAGCACGGCGGGCCCGAACTGCAGCGCCATCGTGATCCCGACGGCGGTGGCGTCGTCGTCGGTGAGCTGGGTGAGCACGAGCCAGTCCTGGGCGATGCGCTGCATCCAGGTGCCGACGTTGGAGACGATCGCGCCGGCGAACCAGATGCGGTAGTTGCGCGCCGCGAAGGAGCGGAACATCGCGCTCATGACTCGGCCAGCCGCTGCAGCGCGGGCAGGGCGGCGCGCAGGGCCCGCTGCTCGTCGTCGGCGAGGGTCGCGAAGTGGGTGTTGAACCATTCGGTGCGCAGGCGCCGGGTGGCGAGGATCAGCTCCTGCCCGGCGGGGGTGAGGTGCACGTCGACGCGTCGCGCATCCGTCTCGGAGGGGCGGCGCTCGACGAGCCCGCGCTCTTCCAGTGCGTTGAGGGTGCGATTGATCGACGGCGGCGAGACGCGCTCGGCGGCGGCGAGGTCGACGGGCGCGAGAACCCCGTGGCGCTCCAGCTGGAACAGCACCACCATGTGCGAGTCGGAGAGCGATTCGTCACTGCGATTGTGGCGGATGCGCCGGGCCAGCTTCTGGACGACCATGCGCAGCTGCTCGGTCTCGTCTCGCGCTCGGTCGTCTCGGGAACTCATCACGATCGTTAGCCTAGTTCATTAACCTTGCTAATGCTGGGGGCGTCCTAGACTGAGCCGACGCGAGGAGGCGGGATGTCGGAGAGCACCATCGTCCGCGAGGACGACAGTTTCGTTGACGCACACGGGGTGCGGATCCACTACTACCGCTGGCGCGCCGCCAAGCCGAAGGCGGTCGTGCAGCTCGTGCACGGTCTCGGCGAGTACGCGGCCCGCTACGAGGGGTTCGCGCAGGCGCTCGCCGCCGCGGGCTACACCGTGTACGCGAACGACCACCGCGGTCACGGGCAGACCGGCCTCGAGCAGTGGGCCGACGAGCCGAGCCGCTTCGGCAAGCCCGGGCCCGGCGGCCTCGGTGCGACCATCGACGTCGTCCAGGAATTCACCGCGCTCATCCGCGACCGAGAGCCGGACCTGCCGCTGGTGTACGTCGGCCACAGCCTCGGATCGCTGTTCGGCCAGCGCATCCTGCAGTCGAACGCCGCCGACTACGACGCCGTCGTGTTCAGCGGCACCGCCTACCGCACGCTGCGGCACATGAACTCGGGCGACCTGAACAAGCGGCACGCCCACCTCGGCCCGACGACCGCGGAGTGGCTCAGTCGCGACCGGGCGGTCGTCGACGCCTTCGCCGCCGATCCGCTGACCTTCGAGGCCAAGGCGGCGGAGCTCTACGGGTTGCTCGACGGACTCAAGCTCCTCGGCACCCCGTCCCAGCTCGCCAAGGACCTGCCGATGCTGATCCTCAACGGCGAAGAGGACTCGCTCGGCAACCCGGAGAGCGTCACCAAGCTCGCCCGCGCCTACCGCGAGAAGGGCGGGCTGAGCGACGTGACCCTCAAGATCTACGCCGGGGCGCGCCACGAGGTGTACAACGAGGTGAACCGCGACGAGGTGATCGGCGACCTGATCGCCTGGCTCGACGCGCACGTCGGAGGCTGAGCCTCGTTAGGCTTGCCTCACACGAAAGGCGGCGGATGCACGGCGAATTCAAGGTGCCCGGCGGCAAGCTCGTCGTTGTCGACCTCGAGGCTGCCGATGGGGTGATCACCGACTTCCGGCTCTCGGGCGACTTCTTCCTCGAACCGGACGAGGCCCTCCAGGCGATCAACGACGCCATGCGCGGGGTCGAGACGACGACGGATGCGCGCGCACTCGCCGCCCACATCCAGCACGCGCTGCCCGCCGACGCGGTGCTCGTCGGCTTCAGCCCCGAGTCGATCGCGACCGCGACGCGGCGGGCGCTGCACCAGGCGACCGGCTGGTCGGACTACGAGTGGGAGCTCGTGCACCCGGGCCCGCTGCCGCCGCTCACCCACCTCGCGCTCGACCAGGTGCTGACCGAGGAGGTCGGCGAGGGCCGTCGCAAGCCGACGCTGCGCATCTGGGAGTGGAACGAGCCCGCCGTCGTGATCGGCAGCTTCCAGTCGGTGAAGAACGAGGTCGATCCGGAGGCGGCCGAGCGGCACGGCTTCCGCGTGGTGCGGCGCATCAGCGGCGGCGGCGCGATGCTGATGGCCGCCGACTCCATCGTCACCTACTCGCTGTACGCGCCGGGCGCGCTCGTGCAGGGCATGACCTTCGCCGACAGTTACGCCTTCCTGGATGAGTGGGCGGTGCTCGCGCTGCAGAGCATCGGCGTCGACGCGAGCTACCAGCCCCTCAACGACATCGCGAGCCCCAGCGGCAAGATCGGCGGCGCCGCGCAGAAGCGGCTCGGCAACGGCGGCGTGCTGCACCACGTCACGATGGCCTACGACATGGACGGCGAGCAGATGACGCAGGTGCTGCGCATCGGCCGCGAGAAGCTCAGCGACAAGGGCACCAAGAGCGCTGCGAAGCGCGTCGACCCGCTGCGCAGCCAGACCGGGCTCAGCCGCGGCGAGATCATCGAGCGGATGATCGGCACCTTCGGCGAGCTGCACGGTCTCACGCCGGGCGAGATCACCGCCGAGGAGTACGCGCGGGCCGAGCAGCTCGTCGCCGAGAAGTTCGGCACCGACGAGTGGCTGTACCGGGTCCCGTGAGCACCCGGCGACTGCGCGTTCCTCTCACCGCCGCCGGGTTCGCGCTCGTGCTGCTGGCGGGCATGCTCGCCTCGGCGCTGCTCGGCCAGCTTCCGGTGAGTCCCGGCGAGGTGCTCGGCACGCTGCTGCACGGCATCGGCATCGAGAACGCGTGGGCGCCGGCGGATCCGCTCATCGAGTCGACGCTGTGGGTGGTGCGCTTTCCGCGGCTGGTGATGGCGATGGCGGTGGGCGCCGCACTGGCGACGGCTGGTGCGGTGATGCAGGCGATCTTCGGCAACCCGCTGGCCGAGCCCGGGGTCGTGGGCGTCTCGGCGGGGGCGGCGCTCGGCGCCGCGGCCGGCATCGTGCTGGGGGCGGAGGCCTGGGGCGAGTGGGCGGTCGCGCTGCTCGCCTTCGTCGGCGGCCTGCTGGCGACCCTGCTCGTCTACTTCGTCGCGCGCGCCAACGGTCGCGCCGAGGTGGTGACGCTGCTGCTCACCGGCATCGCCGTCAACGCCTTCGCGGGCGCGGGTCTGGCCTTCCTGATCTTCGCGGCGGATGCCGCCAGCCGCGAGCAGATCGTGTTCTGGCAGCTGGGATCGCTCAGCGGCTCGCTGTGGAGCGAGACCGGGCTGGTGGTCGTCGTCACCGTGCTCGGCGTGCTCGCCTCGGCGACCCTGTCGCGTCGCTTCGACCTGCTCGCGCTTGGGGAGCGCAACGCGCGCCACCTGGGCATCGACGTCGAACGGCTGCGGATCGGCTCGATCGTGATCGTCGCGGTGCTGACCGCGGCCGGGGTCGCCTTCGTCGGCATCATCGCGTTCGTGGGGCTGGTCGTGCCGCACCTGGTGCGCATGCTCGTCGGGCCGGGGCACCGCGCGCTCATCCCGCTCAGCGCCCTCGGCGGTGCGGTGCTGCTGGTACTCGCCGATCTGCTGGCCCGCACGATCGTCTCCGGCGCCGAGCTTCCGATCGGCATGCTCACCTCGCTGGTCGGCGGGCCGTTCTTCTTCTTCCTGCTCTGGCGGCAGCGCCGCCGGTCGGGGGGCTGGGCATGACGATCAACGGAGCGGCGATGCTCAGCGCCGAGGCGGTCGGGCTCACCCTCGACGGCCGGGTGGTGCTCGACGACGTATCGCTCGAGGTGCGCGCGGGCGAGGTGCTGTCGCTCGTCGGGCCCAACGGCGCCGGCAAGTCGAGCCTGCTCTCGGTGCTCAGCGGGGAGCGCAGCGCGAGTCGCGGGCGGGTCCGGCTGGGCGAGCGCGACATCGCCGGCTACTCGGCGGTGGAGCTGGCGCGCCGCCGGGCGGTCCTCACGCAGGAGAACGCGCTGAGCTTCCCGTTCCGCGTCCGGGAGGTTGTCGAGATGGGGCGCAGCCCCTGGGCGCGCACCCCCGACTTCGAGCGCGACGAGGGCGCGATCATCTCGGCGGTCGCGCGGGCCGACATCAGCCGGCTGCTGGATCGGCGGTTCACCGAGCTCTCGGGCGGGGAGCGCGCCCGGGTCTCGCTCGCTCGCGTGCTCGCGCAGGACACGCCGATTGTCTTCCTCGACGAGCCGACCGCCGCGCTCGACCTGCGCCACCAGGAGGACGTGCTGCGCATCGCGCGCGGACTGGCCGCCGCCGGGCGCGCGGTCGTGATCGTGCTGCACGACCTGTCGCTGGCCGCGGCCGCGGCCGACCGGGTCGCGCTGCTGCGCGCCGGTCGCCTGGAGGCGATCGGTCTGCCCGCGGAGGTCATGCGCGCCGACCTGCTGTCGGAGGTCTATGAGCTCCCGGTCGACGTCGTCCACCTCGACGGCCGCGTGCTGGTCGTGCCCCGGCGTTCGGGCAGAGGGATCGAGCCGACGAGCTAGCGCGTCGTCAGATCCTGGTACTCCGGGTGCTTGCCGATGAAGCGCGCGACGAACGGACACTCGGCGACGACGCGCGCGGAGCTGGTCGCGCGAACGTCGTCCAGGGCCTCGCGCACGAGACGCGAGCCGAGGCCGCGCTCCTCGAGCTCGGGGTCGATCACCGTGTGGGTGAATCGAATGACCCCACCGTCGATCTCGTAGAGGCTCTTGCCGATCTCACGGTCGCCGCGCATCAGGAGGTAGCGGGTGCGGTCGGTGTCGTTTCGGACGAGATCGGTCATCCGCAGAGTCTGGCAAACGCGGCGCGAGCGCGCTGGGGCGCGTCGAGCGGCTAGGCGCTGTCGCGGATCACCAGGTGAGTCGGCATGACGCGGGAGCGCTCGACCGGCTCGCCGCGCAGCCGGGCGAGGAGCATGCGCGCCATCTCGGCGCCCATCAGTCGCGAGGGCTGATGCACCGTGGTCAGGGCGATCTCGCCGCTCAGCGCGGCGGGGCTGTCGTCGAAGCCGACGACGGCGACATCCTCCGGGATTCGCCTGCCCGCGCGCCGCAGCACCGGGATCGCGCCGCTGGCCATCAGGTCGCTCGCGGCGAAGACGCCGTCGATGTCCGGTTCGCGCTCCAGCAGGTCGCGCATCGCCTGCGCGCCGCCCGCCATCGTGAAGTCGCCCGAGGCGGAGAGCGAGGCGTCGAGCCCCGCGGCGGCGAGCGCGTCGTGCCAGCCCTGCTGACGGTCGAGGGCCGCCTGCATGTCGGTCGGACCCGAGATCGACGCGATCTTGCGGCGGCCGAGCCCGATCAGGTGCTGGGTCGCGAGGGCGGCCCCGGCCGCGTTGTCGACGTTGACGTAGCTGCTGGGGTGCTGCGCGGGCTGGAACGGGCGCCCGCCGAAGACCACGGGGATTGTCGCATCCAGCGTCGTGAAGAACTCATCGCCCGAGTGGTGCGAGACCACGATCGCCCCGTTGACGTTGTTGCCGAGCAGGTAGCGCTTCGCCTTCTCGGAGGGGTCGGAGGGCTTCGCGAGCTGCAGGTTGAGCACGTAGTCGCTGTCCTCGAGCACGCCGGTGATGCCGAGCATCACCTCGGAGAAGAACGGGTCGCCGAAGAAGCGCTGGGTGTCTTCGGGAACGACGAGCGCGATCGCCAAGGTCTGCCGGTTCGCGAGCGACCGAGCGGCCCGATTGGGCACGTAGTTCAGGCGTTCGATCGCCTGGGTGACGGCCGAGAGCACCTCGGGGCTCACCTGGCTCGAGCCGTTCACCACGCGCGACACGGTCGAGCGCGAGACGCCCGCCGCCGCAGCGACCGCTTCGAGGGTCGGTGCGACCCGCGGGGCCACGGTGTCGCGCGTCATGGGCGAGAGTCTAATGACTCGGCATTCACAGGGCGCGGGCGGCGATGATGCCCTGGTACCGACGAGCACTGTCCTTCGGGGTGCGCTCGAGCGTGTCGTAGTCGACCCGCACGATGCCGAAGCGCTTGTCGTAGCCCCAGGCCCACTCGTAGTTGTCCATGAGCGACCAGTAGAAGTAGCCGTGCACGGGCACGCCGCCCTCGATCGCGTCGAGCACCGCCGAGAGGTGCGCCTCCAGGAAGGCGACGCGATCGGCGTCGTGCACCTGGCCGTCGGCGGCCACGACGTCGTCGTAGGCGGCGCCGTTCTCGGTCACCGCGAGAGCGACGCCCGCCGGAGCAGCGTACTCCTCGTGGATGCGGGCGAGCAGCCGGGCGAGGCCCTCCGGCTGGACCTCCCAGCCCATCGCCGTGGTCGGCAGGTCGCGCTTGTGCCAGTGCACGCCCTCGGCGGCGGGGAAGGGGGAGCGCTTGGGGCGCTCGGAGGGGGCCGCCGCCGGCATGGTGTCGCCGTTGGCGGGCCGGGCCCCGACGAGCTCGCCGTGGTAGTAGTTCACGCCGAGCATGTCGATCGGGGTCGAGATCACCTCGAGGTCGCCGGGCTGCACCACGTTCTCGAAGCCGAGACCCGCGACGTCGTCGAGCACGTCGGCGGGGTACTCGCCGCGGAAGATCGGGTCGAGGAAGAAGCGGTTGAACTGTCCGTCGATGCGACGGGCCGCATCCCGGTCACCGGCGTCGCTCGGGTCGGCGGCGTCGGCGACAGTCAGGTTGAGGGTGATCCCGAGGCTCAGCTTCGGGTCGCGGGCGCGCAGCTCCTGCACGACCATGCCGTGGCCGAGCAGCAGGTGGTGACCCGCCGCGAGGCCGGCCGCCGGGTCCTGCCGGCCCGGGGCGTGCTCGCCGCCGATGTAGCTGAGGAACGACGAGCACCACGGCTCGTTGAGGGTGGTCCACGAGGTCACGCGGTCGCCGAGGGCGTCGTGCACCGCCATCGCGTAGTCGAGGAAGCGGGATGCGGTGTCGCGGGCGGGCCAGCCGCCCAGCTCCTCCAGCGCCTGCGGCATGTCCCAGTGGTAGAGGGTCAGCCACGGGTGGATGCCCGTGTCGAGCAGCTCGTCGACGAGGCGCGAGTAGAAGTCGATGCCCGCCGGGTTGACGGCGCCGCCATCCGGGCAGACCCGCGACCACGAGGTCGAGAACCGGTAGGTCTGCAGCCCGAGCTCGCTCATCAGGGCGACGTCGTCGCGGTAGCGGTGGTAGTGATCGCACGCGACGTCGCCGTTGTCCATGCCGACGACGGCCCCGGGCACGCGGGCGAAGGCATCCCAGATCGAGTCGGTGCGGCCGTCTTCGTGAGCGGCGCCCTCGATCTGGTAGGCGGCCGTGGCGGCACCGAAGAGGAAGTCCTTCGGGAACGCGCGAGGGGTGGTGGAGGAGGACATGTAGACAGAGTTCTCTCGTTGAGTGGACGTTTGCTGGGGGCGACTAGCCCTTGACGGCGCCGGCCATGATGCCGCTGACCAGCTGCTTGCCCGCGAAGATGAACAGCAGCAGCAGCGGGATCGTGGCGAGCACGACACCGGTGAGCACGATCGAGTAGTCGACGAAGTAGTTCGACTGCAGGAGTGAGAGCGCCACCGGCAGGGTGGGATTCTGGCGGTCGAGCACGATGAACGGCCAGAAGAAGTTGTTCCAGGCGGTCACGAAGGTGAACAGGAACAGCATCGCCGCGGCGGGACGGGCGGCGACGACGCCCACCGTCCAGAACGTGCGGATCATGGACGCGCCATCGACGCGCGCCGCCTCGATGAGCTCGTCCGGCACCGACTGCCGCAGGTACTGCGTCATCCAGAACACGCCGAACGCGCTCGTGAGGGCGGGCAGGATGATGGCGCCGATCTGGCCGGTCCAGCCGAGCTCCGAGAACAGGATGTAGAGCGGCACCACGCCGAGCTGCTGCGGCACGGCCATCGTCGCGACGACGAAGGCGAGCAGCGCCGGACCGCCGTGGAACTTCAGCTTGGCGAACGCCCAGCCGGCGAGGGTCGAGGTCGCGACGACGGCGACGGCGATCAGGGTGGAGGAGTAGATCGAGTTCCACAGGGCCGGCCAGAAGTTCACGGCGTCGTTGGTGACGACCGCGATGGCGTTGTCGAGGAAGTTGCCGCTCGGCCACCAGGGGCGCTCGCGCAGCGAGGAGGCGTCGCCCGACCCGATCACGAACGACCAGTACAGCGGGAAGGCGGCGCTGATGAAGACGACGCCCAGGGTCGCGTAGGTCCAGAAGCCGGGGCGGTTGCCGCGGATGTGCCGGGTGCGCTGGCGCGGAGGCCGGGCCGAGGAAGACGAGCTCGCGACCGGTGTCGCCGCGGCGGGAGTCGTGGTGGTGGTCATCGCGTGACCTCCTTCTTCTTCTTCAGGGTGCGACGCGGCTTCTCGACGCCGCGGGCGCCTTCGTCGCGGACGAGCGAACGCGTGATCACCATGTTGATCAGGCCGATGAGCAGGATGATGATGAACAGGATCCAGGCGAGCGCCGCGGCGCGGCCGAAGTCCCACTGTCCCCATCCGATGTCGTAGAGGTAGAGGGTGATGGTCAGCCACTGCTGGCCGGAGCCGCCGCGACCGAACTGGTCGAAGACGCGCGGCTCATCGAAGATCTGCAGACCGCCGATGGTCGAGGTGATGATCACGAAGATGAGGGTCGGCTTGAGCGAGGGCAGCGTGATGCTGGTGAACTGTCGGAACTTGCCCGCCCCGTCCACGGTGGCCGCCTCGTAGTACTCGCGGTTCACGGCCTGCATCGCGGCGAGCAGGATGAGGGTGTTGTAGCCGGTCCAGCGGTAGTTGACCATCGTCGCGATCGCGATGTGGCTCCAGAACGGGTCCTTGTGCCACGGGATGCCCTCGAGGCCGAGGTCGGTGAGCATGCCGTTGACGAGGCCGAAGTTGTCGGCGAAGACGACGTTGAAGATGAGGCCGACGGCGATCGGGGCGACGACGAAGGGGAGCAGGACGCCCATGCGCCAGAATGTCTTGGCGCGGATGTTGCGGTCGAGCATGGCGGCGATGAAGATCGCGAAGATCAGCTGCGGCACGCTCGAGAGCAGGAAGATGCTGAAGGTGTTGCGCAGCGCCGTCCAGAAGTGCGGCTGCTGCAGGATCCAGACGTACTGGTCGAATCCGATGAACTCGCCGCTGTTGCGCACGAGGTCCCAGTCCATGAACGAGATGACGGCCGTGTAGCCGATCGGGAACAGCCCGACGATCGCGAACATGATGAAGAACGGCGAGATGTAGAGGTACGGCGAGATCTTCAGATCCCAGCGGCTCAGCTTGTTCGAGAACGAAAGAACTCGGATTCCCGGGGCGTCCTTCGAGGTGGCGGCGCTCATGGTCTGGCTTTCCGGTTGTGGCGCGGTCAGGGGGGTCAGGTGCGGGCCGCCGCGGGGCGACCCGCACCTGTGGGGAGAGGAGTGGGCCTAGAAGGCCGAGACCTCGGTCACCCAGGTGTTCCAGCTGGTGTCCTTGTCCTCGAGACCGTCGAAGACACGGGTCACAGCGTTCTGCAGGGCGTCGTGGAACTGGAAGTACTGCTCGCCCTTGAAGGTCGCGACCGTGATGGCCTCGGCGCGCGAGGTGAGGATCTCACCCGTGGGAGCGTTGTTGAAGTACTCGTTCGTCGCCGCGGCGAGCTCATCGCTCGCGAGCGCCTCGACCTGGCTCGGGAAGGTTCCCGCGTTGGCGAAGGCCTGCATCTGCACCTCGGGCGAGGTGAGCCACGCGGCGAGCTGCTGGGCAGCCTCGACGTTCGCGCCGTTGGCGGGAACGGTCAGGTACGAGCCGCCCCAGTTGCCGCCGCCGCCGGGGAAGGCGTCGGCGATGTCCCAGCCGGCCACGTCGGGCGCGTTGCCCGAGATGACACCGAGCATCCAGCCCGGGCAGAGCATGGTGGCGAACTCGCCGCTGGACAGCGACGCGAACCAGTCCTCGCTCCACTGACCGGCGTAGGCCGAGATCGGCACCGCCTTCTCGACGACCGCGTCGTACGCGGCGGCGATGTCGGCGTTCTCGGTGGCGACGATCGTGCCGTCGGTCTCCTCGTACGCGATCTCGAGCTGGTTCACCATGCCCTGGAGGACCGAGTTCGCCGAGTCGATGAACGGCTTGCCGGTCGCGGCGGTGTAGTCCGCGCCGATCGAGAAGAAGTTGTCCCAGTCGCCGTCGAACAGCGCGGCGACTTCGGCGCGGTCGGTCGGCAGGCCGGCCGCCTCGAACAGGTCGGCGCGGTAGCAGACGCCCTGCGGGCCGATGTCGGTGCCGTAGGCGATGAGGTTGCCCTCCGAGTCGGTCGCCGAGGCTTCCTTCCAGTCGAGCCAGCGGCCCTCGAGCTCGGCCGGAACCGGCGCGAGGAGGTCGGCGTACTGCATCGCCTCGGTGAACCAGTCGATCTCGACGGCCTCAACGTCCGCGAGGCCGGTCTTGCCGAGCTTCTGGAAGTAGTTGGCACGCGCGTCGTTCGACGTCGCCGCCTTGTTGTGGACGACCGCGATGCCGGTCTCTTCGGTGAACTGGGCGAGAAGCTCGTCCGTGTAGCCGAAGTCGTTGAACGTGGCGAGGGTCAGCGTGACGTCGTCGGTCGACTCTCCTCCGCTCGCAGCGCATCCGGAAACTACGAGGGCGAATGTGGCGGCGCCGGCGACGGCGGCAGCAACTTTGCGTCGTGAGAAACTCACGGTCACTCCTTTGTGTGCGTGGAATAGGTGCGGCCTATGAGAGCGCTCCCACGCGACAAGCGTGGTGGTCGTGGGAGCGCTCCCATGAAGCCGAGGCCCAAGCTAGCCCGCGTCGTCCGCGCTGTCAACACGTCGCCGTGCCGCCGATCGAAACCCCTGATCAGCGCGATGCTGGTGCCGTCTCGGCGGCGACCTCGTATGCTGAGCCGGTGAGCGAGCTGCCGACCCGACGTGCCGAGATCCGCTCCGCCGAGCGAGGTCGCGGACGTCGCGCGCGACGACGGATCGCACTCCTGATCGGCGGTGTCGCGGTGCTCGCCGTGGCGGCGCTCGGAGTCACCGTCGCCGTCGTCGGCATCCCCCAGCTGGGCGCGGTTCCCGAGGAGGAGATGATCGTGTCCGGAGCCATCGAGCAGCCCGCGACGAACGACTCCTTCGAGCCGCGCGCGCGCTTCAACATGGCGCTCCACTCGATCGACGATCCGAACAGCCTGTGGGTCGTCGTCAACAAGCTGCGCCCCTTCGACCCGCCGAGCTTCGAGCCCTCAGGCCTCGTGCCCGTGCCCGTTCCCTACGTCAACTACGCGCAGCTTCAGCAGGTCGCCTCCGACGCCGTGGTCCGGATGTTCGCCGACTTCGAGTCGGAGACCGGAAGCCAGATGCAGGCGCTCAGCACCTACCGCAGCTACGCCGCGCAGCAGCAGGTGTACGGCGGCAACGACCTGCTGACCGCCCGCCCCGGCTACAGCGAGCACCAGACCGGGCTCGTCATCGACATTGACGCGATCCCGCGCACCTGCTCGCTGCAGCGCCGCTTCGCCGACACCCCGCAGGGGTCGTGGCTGGCCGAGAACGCCTGGGAGTACGGCTTCATCCTGCGCTACCCGGACGGGCTCACCGACATCACCGGCTACCAGTTCGAGCCGTGGCACTACCGCTACGTCGGCCTCGAGCTCTCGACCGAGATGCACGAGACCGGGATCCAGACGCTCGAGGAGTTCTTCGACCTGCCGGCCGCTCCCGCCTACAACTGAGCGGGCTAACCCCCCAGGGCGGTGTCGACGATGTCCTTCGCCGCCGCCTGCACCTCGGCGAGGTGCTCGGGCCCGCGGAACGACTCGGCGTAGATCTTGTAGACGTCCTCCGTGCCCGAGGGGCGCGCGGCGAACCAGGCGTGCTCGGTCTCGACCTTGACGCCCCCGATCGCCGCGCCGTTGCCGGGGGCCTCCGACAGGCGCGCGGTGATCGGATCGCCCGCCAGGGTGTCGGCGGTGATGTCGGCGCCCGAGAGCTTGCCGAGCCGCGCCTTCTGCTCCTTGCTGGCGGCGGCATCCACGCGCGCATAGGCGGGGTCGCCGAACTCGGCGGTCAGCTCGGCGTAGAGCGCGCTCGGGCTCTTGCCGGTGACCGCGCGGATCTCGGCCGCCGCGAGGGCCAGCAGGATGCCGTCCTTGTCGGTCGTCCAGGCCGAGCCGTCGAGAGCGAGGAAGCTGGCTCCCGCGCTCTCCTCGCCGCCGAAGCCGACCGAGCCGTTGATGAGGCCCGGAACGAACCACTTGAAGCCGACCGGAACCTCCCAGAGGCGCCGCCCCAGCGAGGCGGCGACGCGGTTGATCATCGAGCTCGAGACGAGCGTCTTGCCGATCGCAGCCTCCGCGCTCCAGCCGTCACGATGGGTGAACAGGTACTGGATCGCCACCGCCAGGAAGTGGTTCGGGTTCATCAGGCCGCCATCGGGCGTGACGATGCCGTGCCGGTCGGCGTCCGCATCGTTGCCGGTGAGCAGGTCGAACTCGCTGCGCTTCGCGACGACGCTCGCCATCGCCGAGGCGGACGACGGATCCATCCGGATCTTCTCGTCCCAGTCGAGCGTCATGAACGACCACGTCGGGTCCACCGCCGGGTTCACGACCGTCAGGTCGAGCCCGAACTTCTCGGCGATCAGCTGCCAGTAGTGCACGCTCGCGCCGCCCAGCGGGTCGGCGCCGAGGTGCAGGCCGGCGCCCCGGATCGCGTCGACATTGATCGCGTTGGCGAGATCGGCGACGTACTCGCCGCGGTAGTCGTAGGTCTCGACCGCGCTCGGCTCGGAGCGCTTGACCTCGCGCATGCCGCCCTCGATCAGCTCGTTGGCGCGGGCGGCGATCCAGCCGGTCGCATCCGAGTCGGCAGGGCCGCCGTGCGGCGGGTTGTACTTGAAGCCGCCGTCGCGCGGCGGGTTGTGCGAGGGGGTGATGACGATGCCGTCGGCCTGCGGGCCGCCCGCGTGCGCCCTGTTGTAGGCGATGATCGCGCGACTCAGCGCGGGCGTCGGCACGAAGTCATCGAACTCGTTGACGAGCGCCGTCACGCCGTTCGCCTCGAGCACCTCGAGCGCCGTGGTCTCGGCGGGTCGAGACAGCCCGTGGGTGTCGCGCCCCACGAAGACGGGCCCCGTGATGTCGTGCGCGGCGCGGTACTCGACGATCGCCTGCGTGGTGGCGGCGATGTGCGTCTCGGTGAAGGCGCCGTCGAGGCTCGAGCCGCGATGGCCGCTCGTGCCGAACACGACCCGCTGCGCCGGGTCGGAGAGATCGGGGACGCGATGGAAGTACGCGTTGATCAGTTCGCGAACGTCGATCAGATCGGACGGCTGGGCGGGGGTGCCGGCGCGGGAGGACATGCCTCCAGTCTCCCACTCAGGTCAAGAGGTGACGAGGCGCGCGAGGCGCGGGAGCGCCGCGGCGCTACGGCGCGATCGACAGCTTGGCGATGAGGTCGTCGGCGACGGTGAAGCGGAAGAAGCTCTCGCCGTTGAAGCCCTTGCCGCTGACGGCGATCCGCACCAGGTGCGCCTCGCCGTCCCGTTCGACGCCCACGACGCGGAAGCGGGACTCGCGGCCGATGTTGTCGGACTCGTTCCACTCCGCGATGGCCTCGGCGCCCACGAACTCCTTGCCCCAGTCGACGAGGACGGCGCCTGGGGCGAAGGCGGCGACGAAGGCCGCCGAATCGCCGGCGTTCGTCGCGTTGATCAGGCGTTGCACGGGGGCGGGCAGCTTGCTCATGCCTCCATCCTGCCCGAGCGGGTGGCCGCTAGGCTCACAGCATGCCGGACACCTACAGCTATCTCGGCCCGGCGGGCACCTTCACGTGGGCCGCGCTCAACCAGGTCGACGCCGCCCAGGGTCACGTCTGGCGCAGCGTCAACAACGTCGGCGAGGCGCTCGACGATGTGACCTCCGGCCGCAGCGTCGCCGCGATGATCGCGATCGAGAACAGCGTGGAGGGCGGCGTCAGCGCCACCCAGGACGCGCTCGCGAACGTTCCGGGGCTTCGCATCGTCGGCGAGTACCTCGTGCCGGTCGACTTCGTGCTCGTCGCCCGGCCCGGCACGGCGCTCGCCGATGTCAAGATCGTCGCCGCGCATCCGGTGGCCTACGCGCAGTGCCACCTCTGGCTGGATCGCGAACTGCCCGAGCACGAGCACTTCCCCGCGAGCTCGAACGTGGCGGCGGCGGCGGGGCTCGGCGATCCGGGCCTTGCGGATGCGGCGATCGCGCCGCCCGGAATCGACCGCGAGTACCGGGTTGAGGTGCTCGCCGAGAAGATCGGCGACAACCCGAACGCCGTCACCCGCTTCGTGCTCGTGAGCGCGAGCCGCGCCATCCCGGAGCGCACCGGGGCCGACAAGACCAGCGTCATCGTCGAGCTCCCCACCGACCAGCCGGGCGGCCTCGTCGAGATGCTCGAGCAGTTCGCGACGCGGGGGGTCAACCTGAGCCTGCTCGAGTCGCGGCCGATCGGCGACAGCATGGGGCGCTACCGCTTCGTCGTCGACCTCGACGGGCACGTGCACGATGAGCGCGTCGCGGACGCGCTGCTCGGCCTCAAGCGCTTCAGCCCCAACGTGATCTTCCTCGGCTCGTACCCACGGGCCGACCAGGAGCACGTCACGGTGGACGGGCGCTACGACGACGAGATCTTCATCGAGGCTCGCGACTGGCTGCGCGGGATCCTCTCGGGCGAGCCCGAGTAGCCGCTCACGCTGGAGGACCGCATGGCCGACGTCGACCCGCGCTTCGATCCGCGCTTCCAGCGCGGCTACGACCCGGAGGTGCACGGCGCCGACCACTACGCCGCCTCGGGCACTCCTGCCGACGTTCCCGAGCCGCCGATCCGCGTTGCCGCCGACGCGCCCCGCGACTCCGGCAGTGCCGCACCCAGTCCGGACCCGGATCACGCGCCTGACCACGCCGAGTCCGTGCCGTCGCCGCTGCCGCGGGTGGCCGCCGACGACGCCGAGGGCGACGAGACGGTCTTCGATCCGGACCGATCGCCCGCACCGAGGCCCCGCGTGATCCTGCTCGTGCTCGCCATCGTGCTCATCCTGTCCGCGGCGGCGCTCTTCATGACCGGGCTCATGACGGCGACGGTCTACTACGACGCGCCGACCGAGTGGGAGACGCTGGTGATGCTGGCGCGCGGCTACGCGGTGTCGCCGCTGCTACTCGGCGGAATCGTCGCGGTGCTCGGCTGGCTCCTCACCGCACCGGGACGCGCTCGTGACGAGTGAGGTGCTTGCTGCGCGTCGGCGAATCGCTCTCGCTGCTCTGGCCGCGGTGTGTCTGGCCGCGGCAGGGACCGCGCTCCTCGGCGCCTGGAGGGTGCGGGTTCTCGTCGACAGCCTGAATGTCCCGGGGTCAAGCGGCTTCGCGGATCAGGAGTCGTACTTCGAAGAGATCCACCGCCTCTACGACCTGTCGTTTCGACTCGCCGAACTGTTCGCCCCGCTGTTCGTCGGCGGGATCGCGGCGATCACCGTGCTGCTGGTGGCGCGCGCCTGGCGCGCACCCCGGGCATCGGCCCGGTCGGACGGCTCCGACAGCTAGCTCTCGCCCCCGCGCCCGCGCGCAAACTCGGAGAACAGGCGACCTCGTCCACGACTCGTGGGCACGGTACGCGGTTCTCCGACTTTGCGGGGGGGTGGGCCGGCGCAGGACGCCGCGCACGCCGCCGCGACTAGTCGGCGGCGAGTCGCAGCGTCAGCGCTCCCGGCTCGACCCAGGCGCGGAAGGCGATCACGTCGCCGATCGAGTCGCCGTCGATCTCCATCTGGTCGGGACGCTCCAGCCGCACCTTCAGGTTCTCGCCCTGCAGATAGCGCAGCACGCGCACCCGCCGGTCGCCGTCCATCATCTTGCGGCCCACGGTGCTGCGCCGCAGCACGCCGTTCTCCCAGACGAGCGCCACCCACACGCGCATCCAGCCGAAGAAGCCGGACGGGCGCAGCGTGACGACATCGAAACGGCCGTCGTCGAGCTTCGCATCGGGCAGCAGGGTGATGTGGCCGGGCAGCATGCCGCAGTTGCCGATCAGCAGGCTGTGCACCGTGGTCGCCCGCGGCGGCCGGTCGTCCAGCTGGGCGCGCAGCCGGATGCGGCGCGGGTCACGCAGCGAGCGCGCGATCGCATTGACATAGGCCAGCCAGCCCACCCGCTTCTTCAGCTCCGGATTGGTGTTGGCGACCATCTGCGCGTCGATGCCGAGACCCGCCATGACGAGGAAGCCGTGCTTGCGGCGCTCGCCGTCGGGGCGCTCGAACTCGATCATGCCCAGATCGATGGGGCGGTCGACGCCCGCGAAGGCGACCCGCACGGCCTCCTCGACGCTGAGCGAGTTGAGGTCGACGTTGCGGGCGAACAGGTTGCCGGTGCCGGAGGGGATGATCGCGAACGACGCCGCTGATCCGCTGAGCGACTCCGCGACCGCGCGCACGGTGCCGTCGCCGCCCGCGGCGACGACCAGATCGACTCCGGCGTCGAGCGCCTCGCGCGTCTGCGCGTGGCCGATGTCCTCGGTCGTGGTCTCGAGCCACAGGCTCTCGGCCCACCCGCCGGCGGCCTCGGCGCGGGCGATCGCGCTGCGCAGCTTCGACACGTTCGCCTTGGCGGGGTTGACGATGATGGCGGCTCGCGGGGGCGCGCCCGGGGGCGGGGTCGTCATGGCGACACCCTAGCCATCCTCGCTTCCAAACGGCTGAATAGGATGGTGGGGTGATCGACCCTCTGCTGCTGCGTGAAAACCCGGAGACTGTCCGCACCTCGCAGGAAGCGCGAGGCGAGTCGGTCTCCCTCGTGGACGATGCCATTGCCGCCGACCTCGCCCGTCGTGCGGCGATCACCGAGTTCGAGACCGCGCGGGCCGAGCAGAACGCGTTCGGCAAGACCGTCGCCGCCGCTCCGAAAGCGGAGAAGGCCGCGCTCGTCGCGCAGGCTCAGGAGCTTGCCGCGCGGGTGAAGTCGCTGCAGCAGGCCGCCGCCGAGGCGGAGGAGACGTTCGCGCGCACGGTCGGCAGCATTCAGAACATCGTCCTCGACGGGGTGCCCGCGGGCGGCGAGGACGACTTCATCACCCTGCGCGAGGTCGGAGAGAAGCCGAGCTTCGACTTCGAGCCGCGCGACCACCTCGCGCTCGGCGAGCTGCTCGGCGCGATCGACATGGAGCGCGGCGCCAAGGTCAGCGGCTCGCGCTTCTACTTCCTGAAGGGCGTCGGCGCGCGACTCGAGCTGGCGCTCATGAACCTCGCGCTCGACCGTGCGCTCGAGGCCGGCTTCACGCCCCTCATCACGCCGACCCTGGTGCGCCCCGACATCATGGCGGGCACCGGATTCCTGGGCGCCCACTCCGACGAGATCTACTACCTGGAGCGCGACGATCTGTACCTGACCGGCACCAGCGAGGTCGCGCTCGCCGGGTACCACAAGGACGAGATCCTCGACATCTCGGGCGGCCCTCTCCGCTACGCCGGATGGTCGACCTGCTACCGCCGTGAGGCGGGGTCGGGCGGCAAGGACACCCGCGGCATCATCCGCGTGCACCAGTTCCAGAAGCTCGAGATGTTCACCTACATCGACCCCGCCGAGGCGGAGACCGAGCACGAGCGGCTGCTGGCCCTGCAGGAGGGCATGCTGCAGAGCCTGGGTCTCAGCTACCGGGTCATCGACACCGCGGCGGGCGACCTCGGCTCGAGCGCCGCGCGCAAGTTCGACGTCGAGGCCTGGGTGCCGACGCAGGACGCGTACCGCGAGCTGACGAGCACCTCGAACTGCACCACGTTCCAGGCGCGCCGTCTCGACACCCGCTACCGCACCGAGAGCGGCAAGACCGCGCCCGTGGCGACCCTCAACGGCACGCTGGCGACGACACGCTGGATCGTGGCGCTGCTCGAGACGCACCAGCGCCCCGACGGCTCGGTCACGGTGCCCGAACCGCTGCGCCCCTTCCTCGGCGGACTGACCGTGCTGGAGCCGCTCGCGTGACCTCGGCCTGGCTGGTGGCACTCGACATCGATGGCACCGTCCTGCGTGAGGACGGCGCCATGGGGCGCAGTGTGATCGACGAGGTCACGCGCGTGCGCGACCTGGGGCACGAGGTCACGCTCGCCACCGGCCGCTCCGTCTCGATGACGCTGCCCGTGCTCGAGCGACTGGGGCTGACCCCGCGGTACGTCGTGTGCGCCAACGGCGCCATCGTGCTCGAGCGCGATGAGAGCGAACCGGATTCCTACGCGCGCTTCCTCACCGAGACCTTCGACCCGACGGACGTGCTCACCACGATCCACGGTCACCTCTCGGATGCGAGCTTCGCCGTCGAGGACGTCGACGGCGTCTTCCGCTACACCGGCACGTTCCCCGAGGGGGCGCTCGCGACGACGAGTCGGCAGGTCGAGTTCGACGATCTGCTCGGCGCTCCGGCGACGCGTGTCGTCGTGCTCGCCCCCGATCACGCGACCGAGGACTTCCTCGAGATCGTCGACCGCATGGGTCTGCACAAGGTCAGCTACAACGTCGGCTGGACCTCGTGGCTCGACATCGCCCCCGACGGCGTCAACAAGTCGACAGCCCTGGAGCGCGTGCGCCAGCTGCTCGAGGTGCCGCGCAGCCGGGTCGCCGCGATCGGCGACGGCCGCAACGACATCGACATGCTCGCCTGGGCGAGCGCCGAGGGCCTCGGCATCGCCATGGGCCAGGCCCCGCCGGAGGTGCTGGCCGTCGCCAACGACACCACCAGCACGGATCTCGAAGACGGCGCGGCCGCCGCGCTCGCACTCCACTTCCAGGATTGACCTGGTTGCGGTCGGTTAGACTCACGATCGATTTACGGGAGGGCTGTCCGAGCGGCCGATGGAGCCAGTCTTGAAAACTGGTGGGCAGAAATGTCTCGTGGGTTCGAATCCCACGCCCTCCGCCGCTGGGGATGCTGAAGCACCCCTGTGAATTCTGTCCGACGTCAAGTGAGGTCCCGTGAGCGACAAGAAGCTGGAACGCGTGAAGGCATCCGCCCGCGTGCGTCCGACCGTGGCGCGCCACGGACGTCAGAAGCGCGCCCGGGCCTGGAAGGCCGTTCTCGGTCTGATCGGCGGCGCGCTCACCGTGCTTCTGGTGTCGGGATCGGCTGTGGCCGGCATCGCCGTCTGGCAGACCGCCGGTGACATCGACACCGAGGCGATCGGCTTCGACGCCGTCGCGCTCCCGCCGAGCGTCGGCCCCTACGAGGGCGGCTTCAACATCCTGATCGTCGGCAGTGACAGCCGTGAGGGCGAGAACGCCGCGATCGGCGGCTACGAGAGCTCGACCCTGAACGACGTGACGATGCTCCTGCACGTCTCCGAGGACCACCAGAGCGCGACCCTGGTCAGCATCCCGCGCGACCTGATGGTCCCGCTGCCCGCGTGCGAGAACGGCGGACCGGCCACGGCGACCGCCATGAACACGACGCTGTTCTACGGCGGCCTGAGCTGCACGGTCGACACGGTCGAGAACCTCACCGGTCTCGAGATCCAGTTCGCCGGACTCATCACCTTCGTCGGCGTGATCGCGATGTCGAACGCGGTCGGCGGCGTCGACGTCTGCATCGACGGCGCCTTCAAGGACAGCTACGTCGGCCTCGACTTCCCGGAGGCGGGCACCTACACGCTGAAGGGCAAGGAGGCGCTGCAGTTCCTGCGCTCGCGCCACGGCGTCGGCGACGGCAGCGACCTGGGCCGGATCAGCTCCCAGCAGGTGTTCCTCTCCTCGCTCGTGCGCAAGCTGAAGAGCGAGGACACGCTCGGCGATGCCGGAACGGTCTACAGCCTGGCGAAGGCGGCGACGCAGAACATGACGCTGTCGCAGAACTTCGGCCGCGTCGACATCCTCGCCTCGATCGCGCTCGTGCTGAAGGACATCCCGCTCGAGAACATCGTCATGGTGCAGTACCCGAGCACCACCGGGGTCACGACGCCGTCGTACTACGCCGGCAAGGTGGCGCCGCTGCAGGCCCAGGCCGACGCGCTGTTCGCGGCGCTCCAGGCGGACACCCCAATCGCGCTCGACGACGACTCGCTCGACAGCAACCACAACGGGTCGACGCTCGACCCGAACGCCCCGACGGCGACCGCGACCCCGACGGCGGAGCCGACGGAATCGGCCACCGCCACCCCGACGACCGAACCCGTCACGGTGTCGGGCGTCAAGGGGCAGAGCGCCGACCAGTACACCTGCGCCGTCGCCAACTGATCGCGCGTTCGTGATCGCCGCCGTCGGCGGCTATGATTGCGAAGGCAATACCGGGAGACGTCGCATAGTCCGGTCGAGTGCACCACCCTGCTAAGGTGGAGACCCCTCTGGGGGTCCGCGGGTTCAAATCCCGCCGTCTCCGCAAGTACCCTTTCCTTCTGGCGCCCGCCGAGATCTGTTCGGCGAACGCAGAAGCGCTCCGCGGCGCAGGGCCGGCGGAGCGCTCCTGGTCTGGCTCGTCGTGGCTCAGGCGCCCCAGCTCGCGGCGGTGCCGCCCACGCGACTCGAGGCGATCTCCTGCTGGTATCCCGACGCCGCATAGGCGGCCATCGGGTCCGCGGCGAGACCTCGAGACTCGCGCCATTCGGCCAGGGCGGGGCGGACGTCGGTGTAGAAGGCGTCCATGAGGATCTCGTTGGCGGCGAGCACGTCGTTCGCTTCCTGCGCGGCGTCGAGCGCTGCGCGGTCGACGAGCAGCGCTCGGGCGGTCATCTCCTGCACGTTGAGCACCGAGCGGATCTGTCCGGGGATCTTGTCCTCGATGTTGTGGCACTGATCGAGCATGAAGGCGACGTCGGGGTTGTTCAGCCCGCCGCCCCGGACGACCTCCACCAGGATGCGGAACAGCTGGAACGGATCCGCGGCACCCACGATGAGGTCGTCGTCCGCGTAGAAGCGGGAGTTGAAGTCGAAGGAGCCGAGCTTGCCGAGCCGCAGCAGCTGCATCACGATGAACTCGATGTTGGTGCCGGGGGCGTGGTGCCCGGTGTCCAGGCAGACCATGGCCTTCTCGCCCAGCGCGGTGACGTGCGCGTACGAGGTGCCCCAGTCGGGCACATCGGTGTGGTAGAACGACGGCTCGAAGAACTTGTACTCGAGCACCAGCCGCTGGTCGTCGCCGAGTCGCGCGTAGATCTGCTGGAGCGAATCGCTGAGGCGATCCTGCCGAGCGCGCATGTCGTTCTGGCCGGGGTAGTTGGAGCCCTCGGCGAGCCAGATCTTGAGGTCGCGCGAACCCGTGGCATCCATGACGTCGATGCACTCGAGGTGATGGTCGATCGCCTTCCGCCGAATGCGCTCGTCGTGGTGGGTGAGCGCTCCGAACTTGAAGTCCTCGTCCTGGAACGTGTTCGAGTTGATCGTGCCCAGCGTCACCCCGAGGTCTTCGGCGTAGGCGCGAAGGCCCGCGACGTCGTCGACGTTGTCCCACGGGATGTGCAGCGCGACGCTCGGCGCGAGGGCCGTGTACTTGTTGACCTGGGCGGCATCCGCGATCTTCTCGAACGGATCGCGCGGGGTGCCCTCGGTGGTCCACACCCGGAAGCGCGTGCCTGAGTTGCCGAAGGCCCAGGAGGGCAGCTCGATGCCCTGCTTCTCGAGGGAGGCCAGTACGTCGGAATTGAGGATGCTCACGTTGCGTCGCTTTCTACCGCTGCGGACAGCTGGTTGTTGAGGCTCAAGGAGCTGCCCACCGGGGCGGCCGGGCGCTCGACGCGTTCATGGATCGCCGCCGAGAGCTCGGGGTCGATCCACGCGTCGACGCAGGACTGCGAGGCAGCCGCGGTGCTCGTCACTGAGTGGCTCCTTGAGAGTGATGCATGAATCGTTTCAAGCCTATGGCACGATGGTGATGTTCACAAGCCGCCGCCGCCGCACGGAGACGGATTAGTGAGCAAACCACGCGATAGCCTGCTCGGCAGGCGCGTGATCGTGTCCAGGTGCAGGGGAGCAGCAGATGGCAGTGAGCGTCAAGGATGTCGCGGCGCGAGCGAACGTGTCGGTCGGCACTGTCTCGAACGTCTTGAACCAGCCCGATAAGGTCGCGCCCAAGACCGTCGCGCGGGTGCGTGCCGTCATCGACGAGCTGGGATTCGTGCGCAACGACGCGGCCCGGCAGCTGCGCGCCGGGCGGAGTCTCAGCATCGGACTGATCGTGCTCGACGTGCGCAACCCGTTCTTCACCGACGTCGCGCGAGGCGCCGAGAGCCGCGCCGCCGAGAGCAACCTGGCCGTGCTGCTCGGCAACAGCGACGACGATCCCCGGCGCGAATCCGCGCATCTGGACCTGTTCGAGCAGCAGCGCGTGCAGGGAGTCCTGATCACCCCGGTCGGAGACGTGGCGGCGCGACTCGAGCGCCTGCGCGAGCACGGCGTCGCGGCGGTGCTGGTCGACCGGCTGAGCGATGGCGACGCGTTCTCCTCGGTGTCGGTCGACGATGACGCGGGCGGGTACATGGCGGTGCGGCACCTCCTCGACACGGGTCGCCGGCGGATCGCCTACGTCGGGGGCCCGGCGACGATCCGCCAGGTCGGCGATCGTCTGGCGGGAGCCCGGCGCGCCGTCGCCGAGCAGCCGGGCGCCACGCTCGAGGTGCTCAGCACGGCGGCGCTGACCGTGCTGGAGGGGCGCGCGGCCGGGGAGGTCATCCGATCCCGCGACGCGAAGGACCGCCCCGACGCCGTCTTCGCGGCGAACGACCTTCTCGCGGTCGGCGTGCTCCAGGCCTTCGCGCTGCTGGGCGGGCTCTCCGTGCCGGATGACATCGCGATCATCGGGTACGACGACATCGACTTCGCGGCCGCCGCCGTCGTGCCGCTGTCCTCGATCCGTCAGCCGAGCGAGCTGATCGGATCGCGGGCGGTCGAAGCTGCTGCTCAACGAGGTCAGCGGCGACGGGCGTCGGGAGCAGGTCGTCTTCCAGCCCGAGCTCGTCGTTCGCGAGTCGAGCCGCCCGCGTTAGACCGACGAAGCGCCCGCGGGGTCCCCGCGAGCGCTTCGTCGGTCTCAGGCGGACGGGTCGGCGACCGCCGGGTGGGTGACGACGATCGTGTGGCTGCCCGGCGCGAGCATCGAGCCGTTGCCGGTCTCGACCCCGTCCACCGTGATCGTCGACCGCTCGGTGACCGGGGCGTCGAGCACGCCGCGTGCGTCGGTCGGGATCGCGACCGTCATGGTGAGGGCGTCCGACTCGCAGCGCCAGTCGATCGACACCGCACCCAGCCGGGTGTCGACCGAGGCCCGAGCCCAGTCGATGCCGACCGCGGGGCGCGGTGCGAAGCGCGTCAGCCGGTAGCCGGGGTCTTCGATGTCGGGGGCGATTCCGGCGACCGAGCGATACACCCAGTCGATCACCGCGCCGTAGGCGTAGTGGTTGAACGAGATCATCGAGTCGCCGGTGTCCATCGCGCCCTGGTGGATCGAGCCATCCGGCTGGATGGCGTCCCATCGCTCCCAGATCGTGGTGCCGCCGTGGTCCACCTGGTAGAGCCACGACGGCGAGTCCCGGCGCAGCAGCATCAGGTAGGCCTCGTCGAGGTGACCGGTGCGTGCCAGGGCGGGCAGCACGAGCGGAGTTCCCAGGAACCCGGTCGTGATGCGGCCGTCGGTCTCGCGGACCAGGCGCGCGAGCTCCTCGCCGAGTTCCGCACGCTCCGCGGCGGGGGCGATGTCGAACTCGATCGCGAGCGCGAGGCCGGCCACGCTCGTGCGAGCCTGTCCGCCCCAGCGCCGCCAGGTCTCCTCGCCGACGCGCTCGGCGAGAGCGGCGGACTCCCCGGCGGCGGACGCGTCGCCCACCAGCCGCTCGGCGTCGGCGAGGATCTGCGCGGACCGCGCGTAGAACGCGTTCGCCACGAAGTCGGCGGACACCTTGGCCTCCCACGGCCGGTCTCCGGGAGCGTCCGGGTCGAGCCAGTCGCCGAACTGGAACTCGGTGGGCAGCACGATCTCGTCTCCGGCGCGACGTCGGAGGTGATCCACCCAGTCGCGCATGCTGCCCAGCTGCTGGCTGAGCACCTCGGTCGATCCGTAGGACTCGTAGACCGACCACGGCACGATCGTGGCGGCATCGCCCCAGCCCGCGCGGCCCATCAGCGACGTCGGCTCCCCGTCGAGCAGGAAGTCGGAGTCGATGAGGACGTTCGGCACGACCGAGGCGACCGAGCCGTCGGCGTCCTGGTCGATGCTGAGATCGCGCAGCCACGACAGCCAGAACGTCTCGGAGTCGAAGAGCGTGTTCGCGGTCGCGCTGAAGGCCTGCGCGTCGCCCGTCCAGCCCATGCGCTCGTCGCGCTGGGGGCAGTCGGTCGGCACCGAGACGAAGTTGTCGCGCTGAGACCAGACGACGTTCTCGTGCAGGCGGTTCAACGCGGGGAGCGAGCACTCGAAGTGACCGCGCTTCGGGGTGTCCGAGCTGATCGCGACCGCCGTGGCGCTGAGGATCTCGACATCGCCGACGACGTCCGCGTAGCGGAAGCCGTGGAACGTGAATCGAGGCTCCAGGCTGTGCTCGCCGTCGGCGTCGAGCACGTAGGTGTCGGTCGCCTTGGCGGACCGCAGCGCGGCCACGTGGAGCGCGCCGTCCGGCTCGAGCACCTCCGCGTGGCGAACCGTGACAGTGCTGCCCTTCGCGCCGCGCACGACAAGACGCACCCAGCCCGAGATGTTTTGACCGCTGTCCAGAGTCGACCGGTCATCGGTCGCGGTGACCGTCATCGGGAACTCCGCGACGGTGCGCACGGGCGGCGCGACGCGCGGCTCGAACAGGTCGGTGCTGACGTCGAGCTCCTGGACGGGGCTCCAGCCGGCGTCGTCGAAGCCCGGCCGGTTCCATCCGATCGGCTCGCGAGTCAGGTCGGTGTCGGTGCCGTCGTAGATGCTCGAGGCGGTGACGGCGCCGGTCGACGCGCGCCAGGCCTGATCGGTCGTGAACACCTCGCGCGTGCCGTCCGCGTAGTCGACCTCGAGCTGCGCGATCAGGCCCAGCTGGTCGCCGTAGATCGCGTCGCGGTGGCGCCACCCGAGTCGGCCCCGGTACCAGCCGTCGGAGAGGATGGCGCCGACGACGTTCTCGCCCTCGGTGAGCAGGTCGGTGACGTCGTGCGTGGCCACGACGATGCGCTCCTGGTAGGCGGTCCAGCCGGGCGCCAGGTGCTCGTCGTCGACACGCGAGCCGTTGATCGTCAGCTCGTAGATGCCCAGCGCGCTGGCGCGAAGCCGCGCGCGCTGCGGGGCGGCGCGCAGCAGGATCTCGCGGCGCAGGTACGGGGACGCCCCGGCGCGCGGAGACTCGACGCCGATCACCGCTCCCGACATCTCGTCCACGCCGGCCTCGACCGTGAGCTCGTCGCTCCACGCGCTCCACCCGTTCTCGGTGGCGACGCGCACGCGGTAGCGGCGCTCGGCGCCGGCCGGCAGATCGCCGCCGGGGGCGAGCACGCCGAGCGCGCCATCCCCGACGGCGGGTTCGCCGGTCCGGGCGTCGTCGCTGCCGTCGCGCCACTGCACCTGGTAGCCGATCACGGAGCCGGTCGGTCGCGCCTCCAGCGTCCAGAACAGGCGCAGGCCCTGTCGCGGGAGACCAATGAGGTCGGAGGTGTACTGCGTCCTGACCAGACCGACCGTCACGGCGGTGTCGACCTGCTCGGTCTCGGGTAGCTTGACCACGGGATTCCTTTCGGCTGCATCGTTGCAGACAACACCGTACCGAAACGTTTCAATTTGCGCACGTCGCCGGGACACCGGGCCCGTGGCCCCGGCTCGCGCCGCGTCGGTCCGGTTCGAAATTGACACGGTTGCGGGTGCCGCGTAAGGTGAGCGCCGAGAGTTGTATCGTTTCAATGTTGAATCGGTCACCGTGCTTTTACATGGAGGTAAAAACGAATGATCAGCAAATCTCGACTCCTCGCCGTTGCGGCGGGTGGTGTCGCTCTGGGTCTCGCACTCACCGGATGCACCGGCGGAAGCTCATCGGACGACGGAACCGTCGAACTGTCCTTCCTCGTCGACAACACGGAGGCGAACATCGCCACGGTTGAGGCGCTGGTCGAGGCCTTCATGGCCGACAACCCGGACATCACCATCGACGTGGAGACGCGCCCCGGTGGCGAAGAGGGCGACAACCTCATCAAGACCCGCCTCGCCACCGGCGAGATGACCGACCTGTTCTGGTACAACTCGGGATCGCTGATGCAGGCGCTCAACCCGGACCAGACCCTGATGAACCTCGAGGGCGAGGACTTCATGGCGCCGGTCTCCGAGACCTTCGCCGCCGGCGTCAGCACCGAAGCCGGCGTCTACGGCGTCCCGATCGGCCCCGGCATGGGAGGCGGAATCCTCTACAACACCGCCATCTACGAGGAGCTGGGCCTCGAGGTCCCCACGACCTGGGATGACTTCATGGACAACAACCAGGCGATCTCGGACGCCGGATACGACGCGGTCATCCAGACCTACGCCGACGCCTGGACCGCGCAGCTGTTCGTGCTGAGCGACTTCTACAACGTGCTGGCCGAGAACCCGGAGTGGGCCGACCAGTACACCGCCAACCAGGTCAACTTCGCGGACGACCCGGTGGCCATCCGCGGATTCGAGCGCCTCGAAGAGGTCAACGCGGCCGGCTTCCTGAACAAGGACTACGCCTCGTCGACCCTCGACGACGGTCTTCGCATGCTGGCGACGGGCGAAGGCGCCCACTACCCGATGCTGACCTTCGCCGTGTCGACGATCCTCGAGGTCTACCCCGAGAACGCCGACGACATCGGGTTCTTCGCACAGCCCGGCGACGGTCCCTCCCACGGCCTGACGACCTGGCTCGCCAACGCGGTCTACGCGCCGGCCAACACCGAGCACCCCGAGGCCGTCCAGCGGTTCATGGCGTTCGTCGCCACCGAAGAGGCGTGCACCGTGCAGACCGACGCCGTCGGCGTGACCGGTCCGTACTTCATCGAACGGCTGCACCCTGCCGGACGACGTGCCCAACGCGACGGCGGACATGCTGCCCTACTTCGAGACTGAGGGCGGCACCGCGGCGGCGCTGGAGTTCCTGTCGCCGGTCAAGGGACCGTCGCTTCCGCAGATCACCGTCGAGGTCGGCTCGGGCATCCGCTCGGCCGCGGACGGCGCAGCGCTCTACGACCAGGACGTGACCAAGCAGGCCCAGCAGCTGGGTCTCGAGGGCTGGTAAACCGGGCGCGAGCTCTGAAGGAATAGTCGGTGGGGGCGGTCGCGCGCCGCCCCCACCGGCACCTACTGTCGATGGAGACATGATGGCGATGACCCAGACCGAGCGGCCCCCAGCCGCCTCCACGCGTCCACCGCGAAAGCCGGCCCGACGCAAGAACCGGCGGGACCATCAGTACCCGATGTGGTTCTACGCGCCCGCGGGCGTGCTGTTCCTGGTGCTGTTCATCGTGCCCACCATTGCGAGCTTCTACTTCAGCCTCACGCGCTGGTCGCTCTTCGATGTGCAGTTCATCGGCCTGGAGAACTTCGCCCAGTTCTTCCGCGAGCCGATGCTCATCCAGGGCTTCGTCAACACGTTCATCTTCGGATTCGTCACCTCGGGCCTCAAGGTCGTGTTCGGGATCCTGCTCGCCGTTCTGCTGTCGAGCCAGATCCTCGGGCGGACCTTCCTGCGCTCCGTGGTGTTCTTCCCCGTGCTGGTCTCGGTGATCGGGATCGGGATCACCTTCCGCGTCCTGATGGATCCCTTCGACGGGCTCATCAACCAGGCGCTCGCACTGATCGGCGTCGAGGGGCCGGGCTGGCTCACCGACCCGAGCCTCGCGCTCCTGTCGGTCGCCGCCGTCGAGGTGTGGCGCGGCGTGGGGCTGGCGACCCTGATCTTCATCGCGGGCATCGTCGCCATCCCGCAGGAGTACTTCGAGGCGGCCAAGATCAACGGTGCCACCGCCTTCCAGAACTTCTGGAACGTGACGCTGCCGCTGCTGAAGCCGGCCTCAGTCACGGTCATCATCCTCTCCCTCATCGGCGGTCTGCGGTCGTTCGACCTCATCTGGGCGATGACCAAGGGCGGACCGGGATTCACCAGCGATGTCATCGCCTCCGTCATTTTCAAGCAGTACCAGGCGGGCTTCTACGGCCTGTCGAGCGCGGGCAACGTGGTCCTCTTCCTTGTGGTGACCGCGATCATCGTGCCGATCTTCTGGCTGCTCAACCGCAAGGAGACCGAACTATGAGCCGCAAGCGCCGTTCCTACGTCGCCGGGGCCGTCGCGATCGCCGTCTCCGTCTTCGTCTTCCTGATCCCGTTCGCGTTCATCCTGCTGACCGCGTCGAAGGATCGACAGGAGTCCGCCGCTCTCGAGTTCTCGCTGCCGCAGCAGTTCATGCTGTTCGAGAACGTGTGGGAGGTGATCCAGACCCGCGACTTCATGCTGCTCACCGCGTTCGCCAACTCGACGATCCTGACCGTGGCCAGCGTGACGCTCATGGTGCTGTTCGCCGCGATGGTCGGCTGGGTTCTCCAGCGACGGAAGTCGCGGATCAACACCATGGTCAACTTCCTGGTGCTCGCCGGCCTGATCATCCCGCCCGCCGTGGTGCCGACGATCTGGGTCCTTCAGGGCCTTGAGCTGTTCGGAACCCTGCACGGCCTGGTGCTCATCGAGGTCACCTTCGGCCTGTCGTTCAGCATCCTGATGTTCCGCGCCTTCATCGCCGCGATCCCTCGGGAGCTCGACGAGGCGGCGACGATCGATGGCGCGGGGCCGATCCGCCTGTTCTTCCAGGTCGCGTTCCCGCTGCTGCGCAGCGTGATCGTCACGGTCATCGTGGTGCAGGCGGTCTTCGTCTTCAACGACTTCCAGAACCCGCTGTACTTCCTGCCGGGAGACGACAATGCGACCGTGCAGCTGACGCTCTACAACTTCCAGAGCCAGTTCAACACGCGCTGGAATCTGCTGTTCACGAACGTGCTGCTCATCACGATTCCGCCGCTGCTGATGTACATCTTCTTCCAGCGTCAGATCGTGGCTGGCATGACCAGCGGAGCGGTCAAGGGCTAGGCCGTTCGCGCCCCGGTCGAGTCGGCGAGGCGAAAGCCGCTGCGGTACTCGACCGGGCTGACGCCGTACTCCGCCCGGAACGCCCGGGCGAAGTAGTTCGCGTCCCAGAAGCCGGACTGCTCGCCGACGTGGGCGATCGGCAAGTCGGTGGAGACGAGGAGGAGCGCCGCGTGCTCAAGCCGCGCCTGCGCGACGAAACGCGCGGGTGACGTGCCGACCTCGCTGCGGAAGACGCGCGAGAAGTGCGAGGGTGAGAGGTTGGCGAGCGCCGAGAGGGTGCCGACCGACCACTTGGCGGTGGGGTCCGCCTTGATCCGAGCGACGGCGCCCCAGGCCGCATCACCGGCCGTCGAGGCGAGGGGCTCGACGCGACTCGGGCTGCCGAAGTCGGTGAGCAGGGCCATGATGCAGGTCAGGAGCCCCACCGACACCATGAGCGGAGCCGCGCTTCGCTCGGCGAGCTCGGACGCCCAGGCGACGGCATCGCCGAACTCGCTCGACGGAGCGACCCAGCTGGACGTTCCCGCCGACATGACCTCCTTGGACATCCGCGCGTCGGACATGACCCACGGCAGGAACTCGAACAGGATGCGCTCGTCGAAGTAGACGTTGACGACCGTCATCCGCTCGTGCGGTTCGAACGCGTGCCAGCTGCCGGGGCGGATGAGGAAGACCGAGCCAGCCGACGCGGAGTCCGAGCCGCTGCGTGAAAGGTGGGTGCCGCGACCGTCGACGACGAGGGCCAGCTCGACGTAGTCGTGGGCGTGCGCCGGGATCTCCTCCGGCACGTCGACGGTCTCGGCGCCGATCCGACGTGTGCCCGGGCCCAGGACGCGCGTGAGCGGGTAGCGATCCATCCGTCGACTCTACGCCGTCGATCGCCAGCATGATCGAAAAATGCTATGACGTGGCTCTCGTTTCCTAGCCGTCCGTGTCGCAGTGCGGTCGAATCCTTATGTAGCTACTCGCTCAACGATGAGGAACAGGACTGTGATGCACTCTGTCTCGAACGCGGTCGCCGACGAGTCGACGACGACGTCGCCGTCCGGCGACGCCGCGACCGGACTGATCCGCGAGATCGCGCCCGAGCTGACGACGATCAACGACTGGTCGCATTCGGGCGTGGCGGTGCTGCGCGATGGTCGTGTCGTCGTGTCGACTCCCGGGAGCGGCCACGTGAGCGTCATCGATGCCGACGGCGGCGTCGCGACGTTCGAGTGCGGCTCCGGCATCTACCACGGCATCGCCGTCGACCCGGATCACGCGAGCCGCGTGTGGTTCGCCGACATCGGCGTCGAGCCCGAGCAGGCGGGCCTGTACGTGTGCGACGTCGACGCGCGCGAACTGCACGATGTGGTGCCGGCCCCGCGCGACGTCGCCCCCGTGCTGGGCTGGCGCCCGACCGATGTCGCGGTCGAGCGAGGCTTCGACGACCCGGAGGGCTGGGTCGCCTGGGTCGCGGACGGCTACGGGAGGTCGCTTGTTCACCGCGTCGAGCGCGGCGCGATCACGCTGACGCTGGACGGCTCCGCGTCGGGCCTCGCCTTCGACTGCCCGCACGGCATCGCGCTCGACACCCGGAGCGCCGAGACGCTCGTCGCGGTCGCGGACCGCGCGAATCAGCGCCTCGTGTGGTGGACCCTCGGCGGTGACTTCGTGCGCGAGCTGCGCCACCCGCTGATCACCAGCCCGAGCTCGATCGCGGTGCGCGGTCAGCACCTCGTCGTCACCGAGCTCTTCGGCAGCGTGATCGCCGTCGATCCCGCGGATCGGGTCGCCGACATCGTCACGCGGTCGACCCGCACGCGCGACGGGGCCTGGCCGAACGCCGGCGCGGAGGCCTCGCCCGAACGCCCCCCGCTGGAACCGGGCCAGGTCAACAGCCCGCACGGCATCGCCGCGACGAGCGACGGCGTCGTCATCACCGAGTGGATCTTCGGAGGACGCATGCTGCGCCTCGCCGACGAGCTGCTCGCGCGCGCCCGATTCACGCCGGCCGAGCCGGCGGACGACACCCCACAGCAGAACGAGACAAGGGAGCTCTCATGAAGATCGAAATCAACGCGGCGGCCTGCGTCGGCGCGGGCCAGTGCGTGCTGACCGCTGAGGACCTGTTCGACCAGGACGATGACGGGATCGTGATCCTGCTCGACGAGCAGCCTGACGCGTCGCGGGCCGCCGACGCCAAGCGCGCCGCCGTGCTCTGCCCCGCACGAGCGATCACGGTGCACGAGTAGGACATGACAGTTCCGTTGCACTCCGACGTGCTGATCGTCGGCGCGTCGGCGGCGGGTTGGGCGACCGCCCAATCGCTGCGGCACGAGGGCTTCTCGGGAAGCATCACTCTGCTCGGCGACGAGGTCGGGCGCGCCTACAACCGCCCGCCGCTGTCGAAGCAGGTCCTTGTCGGGGAGTGGGAGGTGCCGCAGGCCGAGGTCTTCGCGGCGGACGAGCCCACCCAACTCGACATCGCGTATCGCGACGGCACCGCGGCGCTCGCGCTCGACCTGGATGCGCGCCGCGTCGCCAGCACCGATGGCGCCGCCTCATTCGGGACCCTCGTGATCGCGACCGGCGCGCGAGCTCGCCGGCTGCCGCCGACGATCGACCCCGACGGCACCGCGCTGTATCTGCGCACGCGCGATGACGTCGTCGCGCTGCGCGACCGGCTGCGCCACGCGCAGCGGGTGATCGTCCTCGGGTCGGGAGTGCTCGGTTCGGAGATCGCCGCCGCGGCCCGGAAGCTCGGCTGCTCGACGACGATCATCGGGCGCTCCGGAGCCCTCACACTCGGAACCGTCGGGGCACGCGTCTCCGCACGGCTGGCGGAGCTCCACCGGCAGCACGGCGTCGAACTCCGACTGGCCGAGCAGGTGACCGCGATCGGCACGCGCGGCGACACCGCGATCACGACCTTGGCGACGGGGGAGGAGATCGCCAGCGACCTCGTGGTGGCGGCGGTCGGGTCGGTCGCCAACCTCGAGTGGCTCGAGTCGAGCGGACTCGCCGGCCGTCACGGGGTGCGATGCGACGCCGACGGCCGGTGTGCGGATGCGGTCTACGCGGTGGGGGACGTCGCCGCGTGGTCGACCCACGACGACGACGGAGACCTGCCCTGGGGCCACCAGCTGGCGGCACTGCAGCAGGCGCAGGCGGTCGCGCGCCACATCGCGACCGGCCAGCCGTCGCCGAGCCCCGTTCCGTACTTCTGGAGCGAGCTGTACGGCGTGCGCTTCCAGGCCTACGGGACGTTCCCGGATGACGCCGAGCTGGAGTTCGTGGCAGGCGACGCCGAGGCCGACGACTTCGTCGCGCTCGGCATGGTCGCCGGGACGCCGCTCGGCGTGGCCGCCTCGAATATGTCGCGAGAGTTCCGCGCCGCACGACGCCTCGTCGACGCCGCGCGAATGGAAGCCAGTGCGCCCGAGGGCGCCGTTATCGGAGGAAACAATGTCTGACCACACCGCACCCGCCGTCTGCCCGTTCACGGGACGCGCTGCCGGGATCCCGCTGGACGGCAACCCGCATCGGCCGACGCCGGCGCTCGCCACGGCGCGCGCGGAGGCTCCCGCCGTGCCCGTGCAATTCGCCGACGGCCACGACGGACTGCTCGTCGCGCGCTACGCCACCGCCCAGGCGGTGCTGGCCGACGACAGGTTCACGACGTTCCCGCGTCGATTCCTGCTCGGGCCCGCCGAGGGGGAGACGCACGACGTCGACCAGCGCGCCCTCGACGCGCTCGCCGTGGCCGACATCCTGTCGCTCGATGGCGAGCAGCATCTTCGGATCCGTCGTTCGATCACCAGCCGCTTCTCGGTGAAGGCCGCCCGCGGCCGCCGCGAGGAGATCAACGGCTTCGTCACCGAGGCCCTCGACGACTTCCTCGACGGCCCCAACCCGGGGAACCTCACCGCGGACTTCGCGACGCCGATCTCGGTGCGCAGCCACTGCCTGGCGCTGGGGGTGCCGGACAGCCACGTGGCGCTGTTCGCGGAGACGTTCGTTCAGCCCACGACGACGCAGCGCAAGTTCGAGGTCATCCGCGAGCTCATCGAGGTCGTGCGTGCGAATCCCGGCGAGAACGTGCTGAGCGACCTGCTCGCCTCCGACCTTTCCGAGGCCGAGGTCGAAGGGCTCGGCTGGGTGCTCTCGGTGTCGGGACGCGACTCGGTGGCCTACATGATCGCGATGTCGATCTTCACGCTGCTGCGCCACCCCGACCAGTGGGCGAAGCTGAAGCGCGAGCCAGAGCTCCTTCGCGGGGCGATCGAGGAGCTCGTGCGCTACAACACGATGTTCCTCAACCTCTTCAGCCGGACCGCTCGGGAGGATCTCGAGATCGAGGGCGTCAGCGTGGCAAAGGGCCAGTCCGTGGTGGTCTCGGCGGTGGGCGCCAATCGCGACCCCGAGCGCTTCGAGAACCCGGACACGTTCGACATCACGCGGGACGCGGCGGGCCACCTCGGCTTCAGCCACGGCCCGCACGGCTGCGTCGGGCAGCAGTTCGCCCGCGTGCAGATCACCCAGGCGATCGAGCAGATCATGGCGCGAGTGCCGGATCTGACGCTGACCGAGGAGCAGCTGGAGTCGCCGTACCCGGTCGCCTCGTTCCTGCCGACCTACGAGGCGGCGCCGGTGATGGTGAGTTGGTGAGCTGACGCCCCGAGGGGCGAGTCGCCAGCCAGCTTTTCAGCTCTCGGCCTGGCCGCCTCGGCGCCCGTACGCGATCCCGAGTCGCAACACCGCCCAGGCCACCCCGGTCGCCGCGGCGGCGATGAACACCAGGCCGACGTCGGGCTGGAAGTGGTTGATCGTGAAGAATGGCGATCCGATGAGGCTCGGAACCAGGCCGAGGATCACCCAGGCGGCGACGGCGGTGGTCAGCAGCGGGAACCACAGGCTGAGCAGGCCCGCGAAGCCGGCGGTGCGCTTGGCGCGGATCGCGACACGATGCCGCCATGCCCAGACCATGCTCGCGAGGTAGAGGGCCGGCAGCAGTGTCATCCCGACGAACAGCGCCCGTGCGGCCCAGTCGGGGCCGGCGCCCGCGTCCTCGAGGCCGAGCGCCGCCGCGGTGATGCCACTGCGCAGCGGGAGGGTGTCGCCGAAGCCGAGACCGCTGCCGCCGTTGGTCAGCACCACGACCGCGCGGTTCTCGGCGGGGATCATCGTCGTGAGCGTCTCGAAGCCGGGGCTCGCCCCGGAGTGCGAGACGGTGCCGTCGGAGGAGTCGAGGAACCAGCCGAAGCCGTAGAACGGGGAGGCGGCGCTCGCCGGCTGCATCATCTGCGCCTTCCCGTCGGCGCTCAGCACGTCATCCTGTCCGTTCATCATGACCTGCAGGTAGCGCGCCAGGTCGTTCGCGCTGGCGACGATCCCGCCCTGCGGTGCCGTCGCCCGGTCGGTCGCCGTCTCGGGCAGGGGCAGCTTGGTGGCGAACCACGACCGGTGGCCGGTCGCCATGACGTCGCGGATCTCGCCGTCGGCCACGAAGCTGCTGCTCATGCCGACCGGCTCGAGGACGTGCTCGGTCACGTAGGCCTGGAACTCCCGGCCGCTGATCACCTCGACCAGGCGACCGAGGATCTGGTAGTTGGTGTTCGAGTACTCCCAGCGCGTCCCCGGTTCATGGGCCGGGGTCTCGTCGGCGAGCCCGTCCACGAGACGTTCGAGCTCGTCGGCATCGCCGCGGGCGTCCGTGTGCGCGGCGTTGCCCTGCAGGGTGGAGAAGCCGCTCGTGTGACTGAGCAGCTGTCGGATGGTGATCGCTCCGGCCGGCTGCCCGGAGAAGCCGTCGAGGTATGTCGAGATCTCGGCATCGAGCTCGACGTCGCCGGCCTCGACGAGCTGCATCACCGCCAGCGCCGTGAAGCTCTTCGAGATCGAGCCGGTCAGGAACGGGGTGTCCGCGGTCACGGGGGTGTCCTCGCCGAGGCGGGCGACGCCGCGGGCGCCGGAGGCGCCGAGCTCGCCATCGACGACGACCGCGTAGGAGACCCCGGGCACGCCCGAGGCCGCCAGTTCACGGTCGATGACCTCATTGATGGCATCGTCCAGAGCGCTCGCGGGCAGTGCCGCGCTGAGTCCGATCACGAGCGTGGTCAGCAGGGGGCGGATCATCGTGCTTCTCCTTGAAGACGTGCGCCGAGATCGGGTTCATTCGACCGTAGCGGCACGGGATGGAACGTGGGGAGGGGCGGTGGCCCGCATCGTGGGATGCGGGACCACCGCCCCGGTCGCAGGCTAGGCGGCGGTCAGCACCAGGTTCTCGTCGCGGGTGACGGCGCTCGAGCGGCGGCTGGCGCGGATCAGCCACACCGTGAACGTCAGTTCGGCGACGATCGACGCGGTCGCGACGACCGCGAGCATCAGATCGGCGACCGCGGCGTAGTCGGTCAGCAGGATGTGCGCGAGGGTGTCGATCGCATAGGTCGCTCCGGCGACCGCGAGGATGATGCCGATGGGGCGAGGCGCGATGCGGGAGCGCACAATGAGGGCGCCGAGCGTCATCAGGTGCACGCCGAAGGCGAGCAGGCCGATGAACCACGCGAAGTCGAACGCGGCGAACATGAGCAGCGCGGCGTCCGCGCCGAGGCTGGTCGCGCCGATGGCGATCTCAAGGCCGAGGAACATGAACACGGCGGCGACGCCGAGGAAGACCGTGTAGGCCAGGCGGAACCACGCGACGAGCAGCGACCGCGCGCGACCGCCGGGGGCGAAGAGCACGTAAAGCCCCCACGCGACCGGGATGTCGAGCAGGAACACGACGGCGAATGCGGCGAGGCCGAGCCGGAACAGGCCCTCCTGCTCGCGAATGGCGGCGACGGTCGCGTCGGCGTCCGCGGGGTCGATCATCCCCTGCTTGACGACGAAGTTGGCGAAGATCGCCAGGACGAAGAGGGCGACGTAGCCGGCGGCGGCGACGCGCGCCGCCGTGCGCCGGGTGGTGTCGGTGAGTGCGGACATGGGTGATTCTCCTTCGGCTCGTTGATGGACTGCAGGTGAGGTGGCTCACGTTCGTACTTAGTACGATGACATGCAGAACCGTAGCGATACTTAGTACGATGAGTCAAGCCCGAATCTGAAGGAGATCGCGATGGCGCAGACAGAAGGCCGGTCGCGTACGTCGCTCGACCGCAATCGGATCATCGACGGAGCGGTCGAGCTCGCCGACGAGATCGGGCTGGATCCCCTGACGATCCGACGGCTCGCCGAGCACCTCGGGGCGCGCCCGATGAGCCTCTATCACTACGTCTCGAACAAGGACGACATCGTCGACGGCATGGTCGGTCGCGTCTTCGACGAGGTCGAGCGGCCCGATCCGGAGGCGCCGTGGAAGGAGGCGGTCGCGAGTCGGGCCCGCTCGCTGCGGGCGGCGCTGCGCCGGCATCCGTGGGCGATTCCGATCATGGAGTCGCGCCGCACGCCGGGGCGCGACATCCTCGAGCATCACGAGGCGATGCTGGCCACCTGGCTGGGGACCGGCTTCCCTCTGCAGATCGTCGCGCACGGGCTCGCGGTCGTGGATGCGTTCGTCTACGGCTTCGCACTGCAGGAGGCGGCGCTGCCGTTCGGGGAGAACGACGGCGATCTGACCGAGGCGAGCGAGCAGATCGTCGCGCCGCTGTCTCCCGAGCACTATCCGGCGCTGACGCGGTTCACGGCCGAGCACGTGATGCAGCCGGGCTACAGCTTCGGCGACTCGTTCGAGGCCGGTCTCGGCTTCGTGCTCGACGGTGTCGAGCGCGCGGGGCGGGACGCGACGCCCGCGTAGCAGGTGCTCGCCGCCGGCGGGCCGTGCAGAATGGGCGGCATGCAGATCCGACCCTTCCGACCGACCGACCGCGACGATTGCTACGACGTCTGCGTGCGAACCGGGCTCGCTGGCGGGGACGCCACCGGCTTCTACTCGGACGATTCGCTGACTCCGGACATCTTCTGCGGCCCGTACCTCGAGCTCGAGCCGGACCTGGCGTTCGTGATCGACGACGGTGAGCGCGCGGTCGGATATGTGCTCGGCGCGCACGACACGGCGGACTTCGTGGCGCGCTACCGTGCGCAGTGGCTGCCCGGCTTCGAGCGGCGCCATCCGCTCCGCGACGACGCGAGCGCCGATGAGCGCGAGATGCTCGACCTCGGGCATCGCCCCGAGCGGATGCTCACGCGCGACCTGGACGAATACCCGGCGCACCTGCACATCGATCTGCTGCCCTCGGCGCAGGGCCACGGCCTCGGGCGCGCGCTGATGACGACGCTGCTCGAGGCGCTCACCCGCCGCGGCATCCCGGGCGTGCATCTCGAGATGGATCCGGCGAACACCGGCGCTCTCCGCTTCTACGAGAAGCTCGGCTTCACTCGGCTGGAGGCCGAGGAGCCGGACTCGCTCCGCATGGGCCTGCGTCTGCCCGCCGCCTCCTGAACGCGAGGGGTTCTCGCGAACCTCCGACCGGTCGTCGCCCGAATGGGTCGATCGTGTTACAAGAGCGCCTCATTCCGGCTTCGCCATTGACACCGATATTCAGATGCGGTTCACTTTCCAGCAAGATAGTAAAGTTTACTATCTTCGATCCCGCCCGCGTGGATCGGGTGCTCGGTTCTCGAATCGGCGCGGCTCATCCGTGGGATGCGTGGACGTGACTGGAGAAGGTGGAGACATGCGAAGCAAGACGAATACTGGCCGCATCATGGCGGCCGCCGGAATCGCCGCGGTGGCGACACTCGCGCTCGCGGCGTGCACCGCGACCGCAGATGACGGAGGCGATGTCACGATCCGCATCGCCATGGGCAGCTCGGGCGACGCTGTCGACAGCCAGTTCGACGTCTTGAAGGCGCAGTACGAGGAGATGTACCCGGGACGCACGGTCGAGATCGTCGTCCAGGAGGACGACATCTACCAGACCACGGGCCTCGCCACCCTCCTCTCGAGCCGCGAGGCGCCGGACGCCTACTTCGAGTGGTCCGGGCCCCGAATGGCTCAGCACGTCGCCGACGGCGACGGCGCGGACATCGAAGCGGCCATGGCCGAGGCGCCGTTCTCGGAGCGCTTCGACGAGAGCGCGTTCAACAACATGGACGTCGACGGCTCCGGGATCTACATGGTGCCGTGGACCGGCGACGTGACCAACGTCGTCTGGTACAACGCGGCCGAGTTCGACGCGCTCGGCCTGTCGGTCCCGACCACCTGGGACGAGTACCTCGACGTCAACCAGGCGCTGCTCGACGCGGGCAAGACCCCGCTCGTCGAGGGCAACAAGGACCAGTGGCCGGTCGGAAGCATCGCCTCCCACCTCGCCTCGCGCGTCGTCGGTGAAGACGTCTACTCCGACGTCATGGACGGGCTCGCGCCGATGAACTCCGCCGAGATGGTCGAGGCCATGGGCTACCTGGCCGACCTCGCTCCCTACGTCAACCCGAGCATCAACGCGCTCGCGGACGACGAGGCGACGACGCAGTTCTTCCTCGAGAAGGCCTCGACGATCCAGATCGGCAGCTGGCTGATGGCGGATGCCGCCACCGACGCGGAGGGCCTGGACTTCGACTACTTCAACCTGCCCGCGATCGACGGCGGCGCCGGCGACCAGGCAAGCGTGCTCGGCATCTCGACCGGCTTCATGGTGAACGCCAACTCGGCGTACCAGGAGGAGACGCTCGACTTCCTCGCCCTCATGATCGAGCCCGAGGGCACGCAGCTCTGGGCCGAGGTCGGACTCGCGCCGATGACCCTCGACCCGTTCGCGGGCGTCGAGGCCGACGCGCGGACCGTCTCGCTCGCGGAGCTCCTGAGCAACGCCCCGGTCGTCGTCGCTCCCGCCGACAGCGGTCACGACATCGAGATCGCGGCCGCGTTCTACGACGCCGCTGCCTCGATCATCGGCGGCACCGCGACGCCGCAGGAGGCGCTCGACACGGCGCAGAGCCGCATCGACTCCGCCGGCTGATTCACACCCCCCACGGGTGCGGGGTCCGGTCTCGGCCGGGCCCCGCACCACCCCTCACCCCGCGAAAGACGTAACGAGAACGCACCGTGAAGCCAACACGCGCCTGGACTCCCTACCTGCTGATCGCCCCCGCCGTGCTGGTTTTCGCCTTCGTGGTGCTCATCCCCGCCGCCGCGAACACGGTGCTGAGCTTCGCGGACTGGAGCGGCAGCGACACCCTGACCTTCGTCGGGTTCGACAACTTCGCCCGAGCATTCCGCGACGAGATCTACCTCATCTCCTACGGCAACACCTTCGCCTACATCGGCTTGACCCTCATCCTCGAGGTCGCCGTGGGGCTGCTGCTCGCCGGCCTGGTGACGATGGAGGGGCGCAGCACCGCGTTCTACCGGGTCGCCTTCTTCGTGCCGGTGACGCTCCCGATGCTCGTCATCGCCGTGCTCTGGGGCTTCGTCTACAGCGACGACATCGGCCTGATCAACGGCGGCCTGCGGGCGGGCGGACTCGATGAGCTCACCCGGGTCTGGCTCGGCGACCCCTCCACCGCGCTGCTCGCGATCAGCGTCGTCTCCGGCTGGATCTACGCCGGCTTCTACATGGCGATCTTCTACGCGGCGCTCCAGCGCATCCCCAAGCACATCGTCGAGGCGGCGATCCTCGACGGGGCCAGCCAGGCGCGCGTCTTCTTCAACGTCAAGGTGCCCATGATCCGGCCGATGATCGAGGTGGCGGTGCTGCTCTGCGTCACCGGCGCCTTCCAGAGCTTCGACCTCTTCTACGTCATGACGAACGGCGGCCCTGACCATGCGACCGAGATCATCACGACCTACCTCGTCGAGGTCGTCTTCCGCTACCACGACCTCGGCTACGGTGCGGCGCTGGCCACGATCATGACCGTCGTCGTGGTGGTCGTCGGCCTCGTCCTCGTCAAGCTGCGCAGCAAGGATGGAGGTACCGGCGTTGAGTACTGAGTCGACGTCCGCCCGCCGCGGCTGGTACGCCGCGCGTGCCCTGGGAAACCGCACGCTCTTCCACACCGTCATGGTGCTGATCTCGCTGGTCTACGTCGTTCCGCTGGTGTGGATGGTGCTGTCGTCGTTCAAGACGAAACGGGAGATCTTCGACTCGCCGTTCGCCCTGCCGACGCACATCGACCTCGGGGTCTGGGTGGAGGCGTGGGATCGCGGGAACCTCGGACAGTACGTGGTCAACAGCCTCATCACGACCACGGCCTCCGTGTCGGCGATCCTGCTGTTCGGCCTTGCGGCCGCCTACGCGTTCAGCCGGTTCCGCTTCCGGTTCAGCGTTGTTCTGCTGGCGCCGTTCGTGCTCGGGCTGCTGCTGCCGGTGCAGTCCTACCTTACCGCGCAGTCCCGCATCTTCGATGCCTTCTACCTGCTGAACACGCGGTGGGCGCTCATCGTGCCCTACATCGGACTCGGGCTGGCCCTGGCGGTCTTCCTGCTGAAGGCCTACCTCGATTCGATGCCGAAGGAGCTGTTCGAGGCGGCGCGCATGGACGGCGCGGGCGACCTGCGGATGCTGTTCCAGATCGTGCTGCCGCTCATGACGCCGGGCCTCGCCACGGTGGCGGTGTTCTCGATCCTCTCGACCTGGAACGAGTTCCTGCTGGCGCTGCTCTACGTCATCGACGATGACCTGCGCACCATCCCCGCCGGTCTGCTCGCCTTCACCGGTCGATACAGCACGGACTACCCGTCGCTGTTCGCGGCGCTGTCGATCATCACCATTCCGATGATCGCGATCTACGTGATCTTCCACCGTCAGGTGATCTCCGGGGTGACCGAGGGATCCATCCAATGATCGACGGCGCGGGTCGGTCTGCAAGGATCGTGTGATGCACCTCGCGGTCGATGGCGGGCAGTCGCAGATCCGGGCGCGCTCATCGCAGTCGCCCCACGTCGCCACCGTTCCCGGACTCAGCCGACTCGAGGGCGACCTGACGGCGGCCCTGGTGGCGCGCGTGGCCGAGGCCACCGCGCAGCTGGCGATCGGCACCGGGCCGCTGGAGCGGGTGGTGCTCGGGCTCAGCACCCTGCCGGAGCACCATGAGGCTCGGCTCGACCTGCTCGCGGCGCTCGGCGAGGTTCTGCCGGCATCCGAGATCTGGGTGACCGGGGACGCGGTGACCGGGCATGCCGGCGCGCTGGCCGAGCGGCACGGCGTCTCGCTCACCGTCGGCACGGGGGTCGCGTGCATCGGCGTCAGCCGGGTCACGGGCGCGCGCAGCAAGGTCAACGGGGACGGGTTCCTCCTCGGCGACGCCGGTGGCGCGTTCTGGATCGGGCGCCACGGTCTGGCGGCGGTGATCCGCGCCTCCGACGGCCGCGGCGAGGCGACGGCGCTGACCGCCGCTGCCGTCGGCCGCTTCGGCGAGCAGGAGGATCTCGCCGCGCACGTGCACTCCCGGGCGCGCGCGGTCAACGACATCGCGCACTTCGCCGCCGAGGTGCAGGCGACGGCGCTCGCCGGGGATCCGGTCGCCGTCGCGATCATCGACCGGGCCGCCGACGAGCTCGTCCTCACGATTCGAGCCGCCGGACGAGTCATTGCGGAGGGCCCGATCCCGGTCGCGATGTCGGGACGCGCGGTGGCGGAGGGCTCGGCCCTGCACGGCGCGGTCGTGGCGCGCATCGCGGCGGACCGGGGGATCGAGCTTCAGGACAGCGCGGGCACGCCGCTCGACGGCGCGCTGCGGCTCGCCATCGACGCCGAGGTGCACCCGTACGGCGACGCGATCACACGGTGGAGGCGACCGGAATGACCGAGAACATCGACCCGCTGGGGTCCTACCTCGCGCTGCTGCGCGAGAAGCTGACGCAGCTCGAGACCACACAGCGCGCCGCCCTCGAGCGCGCCGCGAAGGCCGTGGCCGAGACCCTCGTGAACGACGGCCTCGTGCACGTCTTCGGATCGGGTCACTCGCACATGGTCGCGGAGGAGCTGTTCTACCGCGCGGGCGGCCTCGGGGCGATCAACCCGATCCTCGAAGGCGATCTCATGCTCCACGAGTCGGCGACCGGATCGACTCAGAAGGAGCGCCAGCCCGGCCGAGGGCACGAGCTGTTCGATCGGCTGAACCCTGATCCGGTCGACACGCTGATCGTGATCTCGAACTCCGGCGGGAATCAGATCGCGCTCGAACTCGCCGAGCGCGCCCGAGCGATCGGGATGGCGGTGATCGCGATCGTCAGCCTGCAGCACGTGCGCTCCGGCGTCGCTCTCCGCGACGGCGTGACGACCCTCGACCAGCTCGCCACGATCACGGTCGACAACCTCGGGGTCGCGGGCGACGCCGCGATCGAGCTTGCCGAGGCCGGCGCGGTCATGGGCCCCACCTCCTCCGTGGTCGGCGTCACGATCGCCAACTCCATCGCGATGACCGCCGTGTCGATCGCGGCCCGCGCGGGCGTGCGCGCCGGGGTGTTCTCCTCCAGCAACGTCGCCGGAGGCGACGAGCGCAACCGCGAGCTGATCGCCCGGTACCAGTCCCGGGTGGTGGCACTGTGACGGCGCGAACGCCCCTCGCGGGCGTGATCGAGGGGTTCTACGGGCGTCCCTGGAGCCACGACGAGCGGCTCGAGATGATCGACTTCCTCGCCGAGGCCGGACTCAACACCTTCATCTACTCGCCGAAGAACGACCTCTTCACCCGGCAGCGCTGGCGCGACCCGTACCCGGCGCGCGAGGCCGCCGAGCTCACCGAACTGGTGACGCGTGCCCACCGCGTCGGGGTGGATGTGCACTTCGCCCTGTCGCCGGGACTGTCGATGCGCTACTCGGATCCCGCCGACACGGATGCGATTCTCGCGAAGTTCGCCCAGGTCGCCGACTTCGGGATCGACGGCTTCGAGCTGTTCCTCGACGACATCCCCGAGGTGCTCCAGCACGGCCCCGACCGCAGCGCCTTCGGGTCGCTCGTCGAGGCGCAGATCGCGGTGGTCGGGGAGGTGTGGACGCGGCTGCGCGCCTCGCATCCGGACGCGCGCTTCGCGGTCTGCCCGACGCAGTACTGGGGCCACGGCGACGAGGAGTACATCAGCGCGCTGGGGCAGAGCCTCCCCGCGGATGTGGGGCTGTACTGGACGGGGCGCGCGATCTGCGCGCCCGAACTGCAGGCCTCCGATGCGCGCGTCTTCGCCGAGCACACGGGCCACCCGCCGCTGTACTGGGACAACTTCCCCGTCAACGACGTGGCGATGACCGGCGAGCTGCATATCGGGCCCTACCTGGGTCGCGAGGCCGAGATCCCGGCACTGGCCCACGGGGTGATCGCGAACGCGATGCCGCTCGCGGAGGCTTCGAAGATCGCCTTCTGCAGCCTTGCCGACTTCATGTCCGACCCCGAGGGCTTCGACGCCGAGGCCAGCTGGGAGGCGGCCATCGCGCGCATCGCGGGTCCGCGCGATGCGGCGGCGCTGCGCGAGTTCGCGGACGCCTGCCGAGGCTCGGCGCTGTGCACCGACGACGCGCCGCGGCTGGCGGCCCATCTTGAGCGCTTCGCCTTCCAGTACCAGTTCGAAGACCAGGTGACGGCGGTCGCGGAGCTCCGCGCGCGGGTCGCCGCGATGCTCGAGGTCACGGCGCCGCTCGAGGCTCCGGAGAACGCGCGCCTCGGCGCGGAGATCGCGCCCTGGCTGGCGCAGTATCGGCGCGGGCTTCAGTCGCTGCTGACGGCGATCGACCTGATTCCGACGACGGGGGAGGGCGTGCCGGCGAGCCTCGAGGGCCGCGACCGCGACGTGGTGGCTGCCCTGCTGGAGGAGTTCCGCTCGCACCGGCTTCGCGTCTTCGGCGACGTGCTCGACATGTTCCTCTCGGATCTGTCGGGCGAGTTCACTCCGCGCTGACGGGAGCGAGGGCGACGCGCTCGCCCTGACGCCACGACGCGGTAGCGGCTTCGAGCACCCGCGCCCCCTGGATCGCATCCGCGAGCGGGTGGAGCAGCTCGGCGTCGCCGCGGACCGCGGCGGAGAAGCGCTCGACCTGCGCGACGTACGAATCGGCGCCGGGCACGACGATCCTCACCGCCTGCTCGTCGATCGTGAGCACGATGTCGACCTCGCCGCTCGGGCAGAGGAACGGGTGCGGAATCGTGAGGCGCCCGCGGGAGCCGGTGATCTCGATCCGGTCGTCGTCGGCGCTCCACATGCTCACCTGCGCGGTCGCCCCGACGCCGTCCGGGAACTCCAGCAGGAGGGCGGTGCTCATGTCGATGTCGCCGTGCACCGCGGAGGCGGCGGCGTGCGCCGTCACGGCGGTCGGCTCCGCGCCGAGCAGGTAGCGCGAGGCATGGATCGCGTAGCAGCCGACGTCGTAGACGGCACCGCTGCCGGGGGCGCCCTGGAACCCGGAATGGTCGAGCTCGTCCGAGGCGTCGAAGGTGAAGACGGTGTGGAGCGAGCGCACCGCGCCGATCCGCCCGGAGGAGATGAGGTCGCGCACCGCGGCGATGCGCGGGTGGTGCGCGTACATGAACGCCTCGGCGACGAGCACCCGGTGCTCGTCGGCAAGCGCGGCGAGGTGGCGCGCCTCCGCCTCGGTCACGGTGAACGGCTTCTCGCATAGCAGGTGCTTGCCGGCACGGATCACGCGCTCCGCCCAGTGCGCGTGCTGCGCGTTGGGGACGGGCAGGTACACCGCGTCGATGCGCGGGTCGGCGAGCAGCGCGTCGTAGTCGCCGAACGCCTCCACGCCGTAGCGCTCGGCGGCGGCCTCGGCCTTGGCGGGCCGCCGGCTCGCGATCCCGATCAGCTCGGCGCCCTCCGCAGCGAGCAGAGCGGGGGCCATCGCCTCGGTGATGCCGGCGACGCCGAGCACGCCCCAGCGCACTGCCGCGCTCATGCGGGCACCGCCGACCAGTCGAACAGCACACCCAGATAGCGCGAGCGGTCCTCGCGCAGATCCGCATAGAGCCCCGGCGCCTCGAGCGGGTTCGCGCGATGCGTGATCAGGGACTCCACCTCGAGTCGGCCATCGCGGAGGTAGTCGAAGAACAGCGCCGTCATCTCGGCGGGCGTCCAGCGCTGGTGGATGCTGGATCGCTCCGGCGCCGTCGACGCGTGCACGCCGATGATCGTGATGCCGTCGGCGACGATGCGCGGTCCGAGGTGCTGCTGGCTGGGGTGCGGGCTGTCGCCCACCAGCACGAGTCGACCGTGCGGGCGCAGCAGCGTCGAGGTGTCGGCGAACGCGACGGGATGCCCGGTGACATCGAAGGCGACGTCCAGAAGCCCGCCCCCGGTCTCCGCGCGCACGGCGTCGTGCGCCGCGCCCGCGTGGTCGGCGATCGCGACCGTCGCGCCGCCGCGCAGAGCGGCCTCGCGTCGCGCGGGATCGGGGTCGATCGCCACGATGTGGCGCGCGCCGCTCAGGCGCAGGTAGCGCACGATCAGCTGACCGAGCAGCCCCAGGCCGATGACGCCGACCGATTCGCCCAGGTCGAGGCCCGCACGGCGCACGCCCCACTGGGTCGTGACGGCGAGCGAGGCCCAGCAGGCGTCCTCGGAGCGGACGCCGTCGGGCACGACGATCGCCTCGTCGCGGGGCACGGTGACGAACTGGGCGTGCGGCGCGGGAAGCGCCACGCGGTCGCCGACGCGCACGTCGTCGACGTCGCGGCCGACAGCGACGACCTCGGCGGTGAGCGAGTAGCCGGGGGCGAACGGGAATCGCACCCACTCCTCCCAGAACGTGCCCGGTTCGAAGTCGCCCGCCAGGCAGAACGTCTCGGTTCCGGTGCTCACGAGCGACGCGAGAGCGCGGCAGGTGATCTCGGTCGGCCCCGGTTCGGGAACCGCGCGTCGCACCAGGTCGACGTCTCCGGCTGCGGGGAACACGATGTCGAGCGACTCGTGCGTCACGGCGTGGCCCCCGCGGAGGTCAGCTGCTCTTCGGCATCCGCGAGGAGGCGGACGATGTCGCGACCGAAGGCGACGTCGCACGGGTGCGCGAGCTCGCCGCTGCGGGCGTTCGCCCCGAGCTCGTCGAGCGCGAGGGTGAGCGAGGCGAGAGCGTCCACATCGTCGACGGGGACCTCGATCCGGCCGAGCTCGCCCCACACCGTCGTCGAGAAGCCGTCGGCCGGGTCGGGTGCCCGCAGGGTCAGGCTCACGGTGCTGGTCGCGCCGGAGGTGTGGGTCACGACGAGGTGCCGCAGGTCGAGGTCGCCGGCGTGGGCCCGCACCTCGCGAATCGGTCCGACGGTCTTCCACAGGATCGAGAGCGCGTGCGGACCGAGATCCCACAGGCCGCCCTTGTCGTGGCGCCACGGGGTGTTGAACGGGTTGTCGTCGTTCAGCGCCGAGCCGAGCCACAGGCCGCCGCCTCCTCGCAGCGGCTCCGCCTCCTCGCAGCGCGCGATGATGGCGCGCACCCGCGGGTCGAACAGCATGGTGAACAGCACGACCGTCGCGACGCCGTGGTCGCGGGCGGCGGCGACGAGAGCGTCGGCCTCGGCGAGATCCAGGCTGATCGGCTTCTCGAGCAGGACGTGCTTGCCGGCCTTGATCGCGCGGAGGGCGAGGGGCGCCTGAACGTGCGGCGGGAGGGCGAAGGTGACGCCGTCCACCTGCTCGAGAAAGGCATCGAAGTCGTCGGTCGCGGTGACCCCGGTGTGCTCGGCCGCCACCGCGCTGGCGCCGTCGAGGCTGCGCCCCCACACGCTCGTCAGCTCCCAGTCCTGCGAGGCGACCACGGCGGGAGCATGCGTCACGCGCGCCCAGTATCCGGTTCCGGCGAGGCCCATTCGTCGCGTCATCGTCATGTCAGCTTCCGTTCGCTCGTTCGCAGGGACTCCCGCAGTCGGGTACGACGGGAGGCGCGCTCCTCGTCGGTGAGGCTCGGGTCCGACTCCCAGAGGGCCTCGAGGCCCAGCAGGGCGGATCCGTAGATCGGCGCGTCGGACACGATCGTGATCTGCGCGCCGGGGGCGACGGCCAGGATCGCGTCGATCACCGGGGCGACCAGCAGCGACTCGCCCGAGGTGAGCATGCCGCCGCCGAGCACCACTTCGGGCTCTCCGTCGGTCAGGCCCAGCCGCCGCAGCGAGGTGGTGACCAGCAGCGCGATCTCCTCCGCCTGGCGCGCCATGATGGCGAGCGCGATGGGATCGCCGGCGCGGGCTTCCGCGAACAGCACGGGAACGATCTCGTGCATCCGGTCGAAGTCGATCGTGCGCAGGTGCATCGCCTCGGTGACGGCGACCGCGTTCGGGAGTCCGAAGTGGGCGGCAACGGCGCCGGTCAGGCTGGTCGCCGGCCCGCGGCCGCTCTCCGCGCGCGAGCAGTACCAGAGCACCTCCTTGGAGATGCCGAGCCCGCCGCCCCAGTCGCCGGAGATCCGTCCCAGTGCGGGGAAGCGCACGCGTGAGCCGTCCGGTCCGACGCCGACGCTGTTGATGCCCGCGCCGCAGACGACGGCGACACCGAATCCCGCGCTCGTGCCGGTGCGCAGCATGGCCAGGGTGTCGTTCTCGACGACCACCTCGCGCGCCCACCCGTGCGCCACGATCGCCTCGTTGATGCGCTCCTCCTCGATGGGAAGGTCCGCGTTGGCGAGGTAGCCCACGGCGAGATCGACGATGCCGTCGGGGGCGGAGGCGAGGGCGGTGGCGACATCGTCGGCGAGGAGTTCGACGGCGGCCGCCGCGCCGATCAGATGCGGGATGAAGGGCCCCGAGCGCTGGCGCGCGATGACCTCACCGCTCTCGCGCACGACGGCGATATCGGTCTTGCTGTTTCCGCCGTCCAGGGCGAGCAGTGTGCGCGGTGTCGCGGCGGCTGCGGGGAGCATCTCGTTCACGCGTCCCTTTCAGTGCGTCGAGGTGGCCGGGAAAGAGGTCGGCTCAGGTCGAGAAGACGCGATCGCGGGCGAGCTCGAGGCTCGACATCAGGGCGCCGGACATCACGGGATCGTCGGTGACCGTGGCCGCCACGACGGGCGGCGTCGCCAGCGCGACCGTCGAGAGCTCCGCGGTGATCGCGGAGCGCAGGGCCGGGCCGCCGAGCGTCGCGAGGCTCCCCGCGACGACGATCTGCCGCGGGTCGAGGAGGGCATGGATCGACGCCAGGCCGACCGCGTATCGTTCGGCGATCGCCGTGAGCAGGGTGGTCGCCTCGGCGCTGTCCGCGGCGGCCGCGGCCGTCATGGCCTCCGATGCGCTCGCCGCGGAGATCCCGTGCTCGGCGGCCAGGCGCACGATCGCCTCCTCGCCGACGAGGTCCTCGAAGCCTCCGCGGTTCACCCCGGCGGGGTTGCGCACGACCGGCACCCCGGAGGGCTGGATGAACGCGGCTTCTCCGGCGGCGCCGTGGCTGCCGCGGTAGACCCGGCCGTCGATGACCATCGCGCCGCCGATGCGCTCGTCGAGCCAGAGCAGGAAGAAGTTGTCGGCGTCGTCGCTCGCGGCGCGATGCTCGGCCACCGCGACGAGGTTCACGTCGTTCTCGATCCGAACCGGGCAGGCGAGCAGCGACTCGAAACCGGCGACGAGGCCGGGTTCCTGCCAGTCGTGCAGGTGGTCGGAGTAGCGGAGCTGGTCGGCGTCGGGGTCGTAGGAGCCGGGGGCCCCGACGACGACGGCCGAGAGCTCGTTCGGTGCGATTCCCGCCGACTCGGCGGCGGAGCGAATGGCGGAGACGGCCCGCCGGTATCCGACCTCCCCGGTGTCGACGTCATCCGCGAGGTGCAGGTCGGCGACGGGCGCGCCGACGATGTCCACGATGCGCACGTGGATCTCGGCGGGCGTGACGTTGAGCGCGGCCGCGTAGCCGGCGCGCGGATTCAGTCGGTACAGCTGTGGGGCGCGTCCGCCGGGGCCGGGGGTGCCGACGCCCGCATCCACGACCAGTCCGCTCTCTTCGAGTCGGACGAGGAGCTGGGATGCGGTCGGCTTCGAGAGCCCGGTCAATCGGCCGACGTCGCCGCGGCTGAGCGTGGTGTGCTCGATGAAGAGGTCCAGCACGACGCGGTTGTTGAGCGAACGCAGCAGGCCCGGTGTCGCGGGCGTGGGTGCGGCGGTCGGCTGCCCGCGGCGAGGCGAGGCGTCGCGTGTACGGGATGGGGTCAACGCCGCGCTCCAGACAAGTTAGGAAACTTTACTATCTCGAAATCTATCCAGGATCCGGGGGCCTGTCAATCAGAAACGGCGGCCGGGCGGCGAAGAAATCCCCGGTGCGCAGGAGGCTACCGTGCGCGCGGGGGCGCCGCGGCCCAGGCGCCGGCGCGATCGGCGTCGGCCCATACCCCAGGGGGTATAGTGGGGGCGCGGCTGCGCCGTAGTGACACTGCCGCGGTCACCCCACGAACCCCCCGTCTTGCTGTCGGGAAGAGAAGGAGAACACCGATGTGCCACGCCGTCACCTGTCGCAAGTGCGGAAAGACCACCTGGTCGGGCTGCGGGCAGCACGTCAATCAGGTCATGCGCGGTGTGCCCACGTCGCAGCGCTGCGACGGGCACCAGAACGAGCCGTCGAGCGGCTTCTTCGGCCGGCTCTTCGGTCGCTAGAGCGACCCGGGGCGGCGCGGCTCCCACGGTTCGCGCGCGGCGAGCTCCGCCCCCGCGGCGCGCAGCCAGCGCTCCGGCTCGGCGATCGCGTTCGCGCTTCCGCCTGCGAGCTCGGTGAGCGTCACGAGGCCTCGCGGGTCGGGGTTCGACCGCGGGTCCTCCGCCTGTCCGGCGACGATGCACACGGTGGCGCCGCGGGACTGCGCCAGCTCGAGCAGGTGTCCGACGACCTTGCCCTGAAGCGAGGTGCGGTCGAAACGGCCCTCGCCGGTGATGAGGACGTCGCCCGCTGACAGTTCATCCGCCAGCCCCGTCAGTGCGGCGAGCTGGTCGGCGCCGGGCCGGAGCTGCGCCCCCCATGCGGCGCGCAGGCCGAAGCTCGTGCCGCCGGCGGCACCATCCCCGGCCTCGTTGCCGCTGTCGCCGAGCAGTGCGGCGAGCCGCGCCAGGCCGCGGTCGAGCTCCCGCACCTGCGCCGCGGTGGCGCCCTTCTGCGGTCCGAAGACGGCCGCCGCGCCGTGGGCGCCGAGCAGGGGAGCGGTCACGTCGCTCAGGCAGACGATGCCGCGCGGCGGAGCCGGGCGGAGGTCGTCGAGCACGATGCGGTCGAGTTCGGTGAGCCCGCCGCCCCCGAGAGGGACGGGTCGACCGGCGGCGTCCAGGAACCGGGCGCCGAGCGCCGCCAGTGCGCCCGCGCCGCCGTCGGTGCTCGCCGAGCCGCCGAGGCCGCCGATCAGGCGATCGGCACCGGCGTCGAGCGCCGCGGCGATCAGTTCGCCGACCCCGAAGGTGTGCGCGCCCATCGGGTCGAGTTCGTCGACCAGGGGCAGGCCGCTGCTCTGCGCCATCTCGACGACCGCGGTGCCATCGTCGAGCATGAGCCACTCGGCGCGCACCTCGCGCGTCTGCGGGCCGCGCACGAGCGCCTCGTGTCGGACGGCTCCGGACTGCGAGGTCTCCACCGCGTCGAGGGTGCCCTCGCCGCCGTCGGCCATCGGCTTCAGCAGCACGGTGTCGTGCGCTCGCACTTCACGCCAGCCCGCCGCGATCGCGCGGGCGGCATCCCGTGCCGAGACGGTTCCCTTGAGGGAGTCGGGGGCAACAATGACGCGCACGATGCCCGACTCTAGCGGCACGCGCGCGAAGGGGCCCGCAACGCCTCGATGTCGCCCCCGGTGTCCGCATTGTGTACCCCGAATGGACCTCAACTCGGATCGGGGTACAAGATTCCGGACCGTGCGCGGGTCGGCCCGGGTGCCGTTTCAGCGTGGAAAGTACGGTCGATTGCCGACTAATCGGGGTACAAAACGGGCCGTTCTGGCCCGGAAAACGGCCCTCGGGGGCCATTCGGGGCACATTTGCCCCCCGGAGTGGGGAGAACATACCCCCCGAACGGGTGTCGGCATTGTGGAGGACGACTGCTTAGTCTATGTGCGGGGGACAAAACAGGTCCCCCAAACCCCGGACTATCACCACCTCGACCGACTAGGACACATCATGCTGGAACTCGCTCCCGCCGCCGCACTCGCCATCACCGCGTTGCTCGCCGCCGCGTGCTTCATCGCCGCTGCTGTCCGCCCCGGCCCCGGTGCCCGCCGCGCCTGACCACCCTGAACCGTCAGGCGCGGTGATCCCGCGCACCATCCCACGTCGCAGTGACCGGGCCTTCCGGCCCTAACCCGCATCACCGCGACGCACCTCACACCCCGACTCGACGAAGCGCGGCAACTCCCCGGCTGCCGCGCTTCGTTGTGTCAGGAGTCGATTCGGCTCAGCCGCTCCAGCACGCGCAGCGCCGCCGCGGCGTCGTCGACATCGACGAGCACGTGGTCGTGATGCAGCCCGGCGATCACGTTGCAGCTCAGCCCCGCCTCCGCGAGGGCGGTGGCGAATGCCGCGGTGAGTCCGACGGCGTCGAGCGCGGAGTTCACCTCGAGCGTGATCCACGCCGCGACGAAGTCGTAGTCGAGACCGGCCGTCTCGGCGACCTCGCGCGCGACGACGGCGCACATCCCCTCCGGCTCGCGGATGAGCGCCTCGATGCGGTCGAGGTCGAGGTCGGCGTTCCAGGCGACGAAGACGAACTCGCCCGGCCGCTGCACCGGCGCCATGGACCGCAGAAGCTCGTTCAGATCACGGATGCCGGCCACGCCTCGAGCCTACGGGCGGCGGTCGAATCGGGCTCGATTTCTCGGGCACCGAATGCGCTGTTATGATCGTCCGGTTGACCATCGCGTCGACATGCGCCCGTAGCTCAACGGATAGAGCATCTGACTACGGATCAGAAGGTTGGGGGTTCGAATCCCTCCGGGCGCACACTGGTTGAGACAGTGAGACCCCGGTCGCCCTTGCGGAGACCGGGGTTCTTTCTTTTCCGGGGCGGGCCGCTCAGGCGGTCGTCTCGCGCACACGCTGGTCGCTGGAGGCGCGCAGCACGAGCTCCGGCGTGAGCACGATCTGGCGGTGCGTGTGAGCCTCGCCGCCGATCGCGTGCTCCAGCAGCAGCTGGGCGGCGAGCGAGCCGAGCTCGCCGATCGGCTGGCGGACGGTGCTGATCGGCACCACCCAGTCCTGCGCGAAGTCGATGTCGTCGTAGCCGATCAGAACCACGTCCTCGGGCACGCGGATGCCGGAGCGCGACAGCCCGCGGTAGGCGCCGAAGGCGAGCATGTCGTTTCCGCAGAAGATCGCGCTCGGCAGGTCACCCGCGAGGAGGAGCTCGACGGCTCGTTCCCCCTCGGGGACGCCCAGGCCGGAGGCGCTGACTTCGACCAGCGCGGTGTCCGGGTCGAGTCCGGCCCCGACGATCGCGTCGATCACGCCCTTGGATCGCTGGGTGAACTGCCGAAGCCCGGGCGGGCCCCCGATGAAGGCGACGCGCTCGTGGCCTTGTCGGAGCAGGTGCTCGACGGCGAGGCGGGCGCCGAGGACGTTGTCGACCGAGATCGAGCACTCGTCGGGACCGCCCTCGTAGTCGAGGAAGACGACGGGGAGGCCGTTGGGGATCTCGATGTCGATGACGCCCTCATCGTCGGCCTGGTCGGCCGGCGTCAGGAGCACGCCGCGCACGCGCTGGGCCGCGAGCATGGTGAGCAGCTCCCGCTCGCGCTCCACGTCGCTCTCCGAGTTGCAGAGCATCACCACGTGGCCCGCCTGTCGAACGGCATGCTCGACCGCGCGCGAGGCGCCCATGTAGAACGGGCTCGCGGTGTCGAGCACGACTAGTCCGATGACATCGCTCGAGAGGCCGGCGATGACGCGCGCCTGCTGGTTCGGAATGAACTGCAGCTCGGCGATCGCGTCCTCGACGAGGGTCCTGGTTCGCGCGGTCACGCGCTCCGGGTGGTTGATGACGTTCGAGACGGTGCCGACCGAGACGCCGGCGAGTGCGGCGACGTCGCGGATCTGGGGCGTCGCCCGGGCGCGGCGGGCATCCTCGGCGGCGATGACCGCGGAGGCGACGGAGGCGGAGGCCACGGGCGGCAGTTCCGGGCGTGACGGGCGTCCCGCCGTCGGGGCCTCGCGCGAAGGGCGCGGCACGACGTCGGTGGCGTTGATCTTGTTGCGACCCAATGCCCATCACCTCGTTGTTCGGGAACATCATAGAGGTCCGCTCAGCAACCGGCGGAGGAGTCGTGTTGTGTTTCGACTGGGCGGGTGCTAACTTTTGGACCGGTTCAATTATGGACCACAAAACGGACACGCCAACGACGTCAGGGGGCCGGGATGATTGAGCACAGCTGCTCGCCTCGTCACGCGAACGTGACGACTGGTCGTCCGTTGCGAGACTCCCACCTTGAGTGTCTCGTGGCGAGGAACCGCCGATCGGACTCCCGAGGGCGCGGCGCTTCACGCGCGCTTTCGGTCATGCCGCGCGGCGGGTGGTCGACGTTCGACGACGCACCTAGTCGGGTGTTCAGCGACCGCGCCGAAATGTCACATCCCCAATAAACAAGGAGAAACGAATGAAGCAACGACGCTTTAAGGCCATTGCGGTCGGGCTCAGCCTCGCGGTTGGTCTCAGCCTGTCGGCTTGCGTGACGGATGACAGCACGTCCGCCGAGGGCGACCACACGATCGTGATCGTGCCCAAGGACTCCACGAACCCCTGGTTCGTCCGCATGGAGGAGGGAGTCAAGAGCTTCGCTGCTGACTCGGGTCTCAACGTCTACCAGAAGGGCCCGTCGGAGACCGACGCGACCATGCAGGCGCAGGTCATCCGTGACCTGATCGCGCAGGGTGTCGACGCCATCGGCGTCATCCCGGTCGACCCGGGTGCCCTGGAGCCCGTGCTCAAGGAGGCGCTCGACGCCGGCATCGTGGTTGTGACGCACGAGGGTGCGACGCAGGAGAACACGATGTACGACATCGAGGCGTTCAACAACACCCAGTACGGCGGCTTCATCATGGACAACCTCGCCGAGGCCATGGGCGAAGAGGGCCTGTACACGACGATGGTCGGTCACGTGACCAACGCGTCGCACAACGAGTGGGCTGACGGCGCCGTGGCGCAGCAGGCCGCCGAGTACCCGAACATGACCCTCCTGGAGGCCGAGCCCCGCGTCGAGTCGCAGGACGACGGCGAGGTCGCGTACCAGACCGCCAAGGAGCTGTTCAAGAAGTACCCGGACCTCAAGGGCATCGTCGGCACCTCGTCGTTCGACGCCCCCGGCGTCGCGCGTGCGATCGAGGAGCTCGGCCTGACCGGCAAGGTCTTCGTCAGCGGAACCGGCCTCCCGGCCGCCAACAAGGAGATCCTCGAGAAGGGCCTCGTTCAGTCGCTCACGCTGTGGGACCCGGCCGACGCGGGCTACGCGCTGGCCTCTCTCGCCGCGAAGATCCTCGACGGTGAAGAGATCGTCGACGGAATCGACCTCGGTGTCGTCGGCTACGAGTCGATGCAGTTCTCCTCGGTCAACCCCAAGGTGCTCGAGGGCGCCGGCTGGGTTGTCATCAACAAGGACAACGTCGACAGCTTCGGCTTCTGATCATCCGTTCCTGATGTGACGACCGGGGTGGAGCGTCGAACCCGCCGCCCCACCCCGGTCGAACCATGTATTCACCCCTCAGAAAGGTTCCGTTGATGACTGAGCTCCTCGCGGTACGCAATGTGAGCAAGTCGTTCGCCGGCGTTCACGCCCTCGACGACGTCAGCCTCACCATCGGTCGTGGAGAGATCCACTGCCTCGCCGGTGAGAACGGCAGCGGCAAGTCGACCCTCATCAAGGTGATCTCCGGTGTTCACGCCCCCGACGGCGGAACCATCGAGATCGACGGGACGTCGCACAAGCGCCTCACGCCGATGGCCGCCATCAACGCGGGCGTGCAGGTCATCTACCAGGACTTCTCGGTCTTCCCCAATCTTTCGGTCCTCGAGAACCTCGCCCTGACGAGCGAACTCGCGGCCCACCGCAAGCTCATCAACTGGCGCCGGATGCGTCGCATCGCCGAAGAGGCCGTCGCCAAGATCAACTTCGAGATCGACCTCGACGAGAAGGTCGGCCGGCTCTCCATCGCCGAGAAGCAGCTCGTCGCGATCTCCCGCGCGCTGATGAGCGACGCGAAGCTCATCATCATGGACGAGCCGACGACGGCTCTCACCACGCGTGAGGTCGACGCGCTGTTCCGCATCATCCTCGACCTGAAGGAGCGCGGCATCTCGACCCTGTTCGTGAGCCACAAGCTCGAAGAGGTCTTCGAGATCAGCGAGAAGTTCACGATCATCCGCAACGGGCGCAGCGTCGCCACGAAGCGGCCCGAGGAACTGGATCGCGCCTCCTTCTCCTTCTTCATGACGGGCCGCGAGTTCGAGCCCGCCCACTTCACCGCTCCCGCGGACCCCGGTCCCGCGATTCTCGAAGCGCGCGACCTGGGCGCCGATGGCGCCTTCGCCGACGTGAACTTCTCGCTGCACCGCGGCGAGATCCTGGGCATCACCGGTCGACTGGGATCCGGTCGCACCGAGCTCGCCCTCTCGCTGTTCGGCGCGCTGAAGGTCGACCACGGCCAGATCCTCCTCAAGGAGAAGCCCGTCGTGCTGAAGGGGATCCGCTCCGCGATCTCGCACGGCATCGGCTACGTGCCCGAGGACCGGCTCACCGAGGGTCTGTTCCTCGAGCGGTCGATCGGGGCGAACACGATCATCTCCGAGATCGACAACATGGTGACTCCGCTCGGTCTGCTCGACCGCAAGAAGACCCGCACCGAAGCTCAGCGCTGGGTCGACGAGCTGAAGATCGCCACCCCCGACCCCGAGAACGCGGTCAACACCCTCTCCGGTGGAAACCAGCAGCGCGTCGTGCTGGCGAAGTGGCTTGCCACGCAGCCCGAGGTGCTGATCCTGAACGGCCCGACCGTCGGTGTCGACATCGGATCCAAGAGCGATATCCACGCGATTCTGCAGGACCTGGCCCGCAAGGGCATGGCCGTGATCGTCATCTCGGACGACCTGTCCGAGGTCATCGAGAACTGCAGCCGGGTGCTCGTCATGAACGACGGGCGCATCGTGGCGGACCTCGATCCGGAAACGACTTCCGAATCCGAATTGGCAGCGCTGATGGCTCACGACGAGTCCGAAGAAGCAGGAGTACAGCGATGAAAGCGATCGTCCACAAGCTGACGAGATCGAACGAGTTCTACGTCTTTCTCGTGATCGTGGCGTTGAGCGTGGTGATTCAGGCACGAAGCGGCCAGTTCTTCACCGCCAACAACCTCGTCGACATCGCCAACGCGATGGTCGTGCCGGGGCTGTTCGGAATCGGCGCCTTCATGGTGCTGGTGTCCGGCGGAATCGACGTCTCGTTCCCCGCCCTCGCCTCGCTCGCGGTGTACGCGACGACCCGGGTTCTCGTGGATGCGGGCTATGAGGGCGCGCTGTGGCTGCCCTTCCTGCTCGCGATTCTGCTCGGCGGAATCCTCGGCGCCTTCAACGGGCTGTTGACCTCGCGGATCGCGATTCCGGCGCTGATCATCACACTGGGAACAGCGAGCGTCTTCTCCGGCATCATGCAGGGCGCGCTCAACTCGGTGCAGATCCCCAACATCCCGACCGCGATGAAGGAGTTCGGCACCGGGGCGCTGTTCATCGCCACCAACCCGGACTCCGGTCTCACCTCGACGATGCCGGTCTCGTTCCTGCTGCTGGTCGGCGTGCTCGCGGTGGTGTTCTTCCTCATGAAGTTCACGACCTTCGGCCGCGCGATCTACGCGATCGGAGGCGACGAGAGCGCCGCCGAGCGCGCCGGCTTCAAGGTCAAGCGCGTCAAGTTCTGGCTCTACGTCCTCGTCGGAGTGATCGCGGCCCTCGCCGGCCTGGTCCGCACCAGCATGATGGGCCAGATGCACCCGACGAACCTGCTCGGGATCGAGCTGCTGGTGATCGCCGCCGTCGTCCTCGGAGGCACCGCCATCACCGGTGGAACCGGAACCCTGACGGGTGTCGTGCTCGGCACGCTCCTGATCGTGATCGTGCAGAACAGCATGATCCTGGTCGGCATCCCCACCTTCTGGCAGCGCTTCTCGCTCGGCGTTCTCATCATCGTCGGCACGGGAATCTCGGCCATCCAACTCAGCCGTTCGCGCAAGCGTTCGATCGTCACGGTCTAAGGAATAACGACATGTCCGTATTCAGTACCGCATCGGTCCGGATGCGCGCGCTCGCCAAGGATCCGCAGGTCACGCGCCTCGCGGTGATCCTCGCCCTGCTGCTCATCTTCTTCGCCGCCGTGCGCACGCCCAGCTTCGTCCGCCTCTCCACGTGGCAGTCGATGGCGGTCCAGTTCCCCGAGTTCGGCCTGATGGCGCTCGGCGTCATGCTCACCATGATCATCGGCGGCATCGACCTCTCGGTCGTCGCGATCGCCAACATGACGGGAATCGGCGCCGCGGTGATCATGCTGTCGATCGCCCCTCCCGGATCCGACCCGAGCCAGGCTTTCCCGGCGATCCTCGCGGCGGTGGCGTTCTCGCTCGTGGCGGGAGCCTTGGCCGGCATGTTTAACGGGTTCCTGGTCGCCAAGATCAAGATCCCGGCGATCCTCGTCACCCTGGGAACGTTCGAGCTGTTCACCGGCATCGCCGTCATCATCACGCAGGGCAAGCCCATCAGCGGCCTGCCGTCGCAGTACAGCGAGGTGTTCGCGGCCAAGGTCGGCGGCGTCGTGCCCATGCAGCTGCTGATCTTCGCGCTCGTCGTGGTCGTGATCTGGTTCCTGATGAGCCGCACGGCGCTCGGCACGAAGCTCTACATGCTGGGAACCAACCCGACCGCCGCCGAGTTCAGCGGGCTCAACACGGTCAGCCTGACCGTGCGCACCTACATGCTCTCGGGCATCTTCTCGGCCGTGGCCGGTCTCGTGATGCTCGCGAACTACAACTCGGCGAAGGCCGACTACGGCTCGACCTACACGCTGCTCGCGGTGCTCATCGTCGTGCTCGGCGGGGTGAACCCGAACGGCGGATCCGGGCGTCTGGCCGGAACGGTGCTCGCCGTGGTCGTGCTCCAGGTGCTGTCGTCGCTGCTCAACACCTTCCCCGACATCAGCAACTTCTACCGTCCGCTGATCTACGGCGGTGTGCTGCTGCTGGTGATCGCCATGAACCAGTGGTACAAGCCCGGCAATTTCGCCCGGTTCTTCACGAGAAAGGGATAGGGGTCATGAAGACCGTTCAGGACAAGCAGGTCGTCGTCGGCGCCGACTTCGCAGGCTTCCCGCTGAAGGAAGCCGTCAAGAGCCACCTCGAAGAGCGCGGCTGGACCGTCACCGACCTCACCCCGTCGATCGATGACGTGCCGATGTACCACCGGGTCGGGTTCCGCATCGGAGCTGAGATCGCCGAAGGCAACTTCGAGAAGGCGCTCGCCTTCTGCGGAAGCGGCATGGGCATCCACGTCGCCGCCAGCAAGGTGCCGCACGTGCACGCCGCGGTCGCCGAGAGCGTCCAGGCGGCGGAGCGCGCGAGCACCGCGAACAACTGCAACGTGCTGGCGATGGGCGCGTTCTACACGGCGCCGCGTCTCGGCATGGCGATGGCGGATGCGTTCCTCGAGCACTCCTTCGGCGAGGGCTACGAGAACTGGGACGACTTCGACACCTACCACCGCGTCGGCTACGAGGAGTGCGAGAGCTTCGACTACGAGCGCTACAAGGCCAACGGCTTCCAGGTCGATGACCCGTCGACGGCGCCGCTCGGCCCGGAGCCGCGCGGGCTCGCCTACTGAGTCGCGTCGGCTGACGCGGACACCCGGCGCACCGAGCGAAAGCCACAACCGATCATGACGAGTTCCTTCCCGCCTGCCTCCGAGGGGCCGCGCGCGTTCGCCGCGGTCGACCTCGGCGCCAGCAGCGGTCGCGTGGTGCTGGGCACCTATCGCGACGGCGCGCTCGACATGACCGAGGTGCACCGGTTCCGCAACGGACCGGTCGAGGGCGACGGCGGTCTCGAATGGGACGTCGCCACCCTGTTCGACGAGACGATCGCCGGCCTGCGGCGCGCGGTCGCACTGCTGGCCGAGCGCGGTGAGCGCCTGCACGGCATCGGCATCGACAGCTGGGGCGTCGACTACGGTCTCATCGATCCGGAGCGCGGGTTCACCGGCCGGGTGAAGAACTACCTGGGCGCGGATCCGGCCGAGCCGGAGCGGGCGGCGGAGCACGTCTCCCCGTCGCGCGCGTACGAGATCACCGGCGTGCTCACCCAGCACATCAACACCGCGTACCAGCTGCGCACGGATGCCCGGAACGCGGCGGCCCCGGCCGGATCGACGGTGCTGCTGACCTCCGATCTGTGGGTGTATCTGCTGACCGGCGTGCAGGAGGCCGAGTACACGATCGCGTCGACGACGCAGCTGCTCGATCCCGAGTCGCGCACCTGGTCGGAGGAGCTGCGCCGCGCCTGGGGGCTCGAGGGCTTCCGCTTCCCGGAGCTCGCCGCCACGGGAGCGCGCGCCGGGGAGACCACGGCCGAGATCACCGAGCGGATCGGCGCGGCCGAGCCCGTGCCGGTGTTCCACGTAGCCCAGCACGACACGGCGTCGGCCCTCGCCTTCGCCGCCCCCGGCTCGGGTGAGCTGCTCGTCTCCAGCGGCAGCTGGTCGCTCGTCGGCGTCACGCTCGAGACGCCGCTGCGCTCCGCCGAGGCCCGCGAGGCCGGGTTCACGAACGAGCTCGGCGTCGGCGGCTCGACCCTGCTGGTGCGCAACCTGCCGGGGATGCTCATCCTCACCGGGTGCGCGCGAGTCTGGTCGGAGCACGACGGCGCCCCCCTCGACGTCATCGACCTCGTGACGCGGGCCGCGGCCGAACAGGCTCCCGCTTCGCGCTTCGATGTCGCCGACCCGCGACTGCTGTCGACCGATGACCCGGTCGGCGTCATCACCGAGCTCTGCCGCGAGGCCGGCTCACCGGAGCCGACGACCCGCCTCGCGGTCGTCGCCTCGATCGTCGAGAGCCTCGCCGCCGCCTACGCCGACTCGGTGGCGGCGTGCGCTGCGCTCAGCGGAGGACCGATCACCTCGATCCGGATCGTCGGCGGCGGGTCGCGCAACGCGGCGCTCTGCCGTCGCACCGCCGAGCTCGCCGGACTGCCGGTGACGGCCGGACCGGCGGAGGCCTCGGCGCTCGGAAACCTCGCCGTGCAGCTGGTCGCCGACGGCGCCGTGGCCGATATCGCCGCCGCCTACGCGGCATCGGAGCGCTCGCTCGCCGAGGTCCAGCACTACGCCCCCACCCGGCTTCCCGCCTGACCGAACCAAGGAGACCCCTGTCGTGACCGCACCCGCCACGCCCGATGCCCTTCGAGCTGAGCTCGTCGACCTCTCGCACGAGCTCGGCCGTCCGGATCGCGACTGGACGATCCTGGCCGAAGGCAACTCCTCGCTGCGCAGCGGCCCCGACAGCTTCCTCGTGAAGGCGAGCGGCGCCTGGATGAGCCGCGCGGTCGCCGACGACTTCGTCGAGGTCTCGTTGCCGACGATGCTCGAGCTGATCGACTCGCCGACGGCGGGCGACGCCGAGGTGAGCTCCTACTTCTCCTCGGTCGCCGAGACGGCCCCGGGCGGCCGGCGGCCCTCCGTCGAGTCGCTCCTGCACGCGGTGTGCCTGGACCTGCCCGGGGTGACCGCGGTCGGCCACACGCACCCGACGGCGGTCAACTCGCTGCTGTGCTCGCCGCACGCCGCGAGCCTGGTCGACGGCTCGCTGTTCCCCGACCAGATCGTGGTGCTCGGCACCGATCCGCTGCTGATCCCGTACGTCGACCCGGGCCTCAAGCTCGCGCAGGTCGCCCGGCAGCTGCTGGCCGAGCGCTCCGTGCCGCGTGCGATCTACCTGCAGAACCACGGCATGTTCGCCCTCGGATCCTCGGCGGCCGAGGTGGTGCAGATCACGCAGATGGCGGTCAAGGTCGCCAAGGTGATCCTGGGCTCGCTGCCCGCGTCCGGCCCCACCTACATGGACCCCGTCGAGGTCGCGCGCATCGACACCCGCCCCGACGAGCTGCTGCGTCGGCAGGCGCTCGCCGAGAGCTAGCCTCGCGCGAGCCGCGGACGAAAGCCGCCCTCCGGGCGAATCCCCAGGATTCGCAGGTTCGGGGTGGATAATCATCCGCGGACCTCGCTCGTGGTGAGGTCTACTACTCACCATGACGAAACGTTCCGCTCCGACTCATCGCGCCCGCGTCCGCCGGGTGCTGTCGTCGACCGGAATTCTGGGTGTGCTCGGGCTCTTCACCCTGACGTTCGCCCTCCCCGGAATCGCCCCGGTCTCGGCCACGCAGTCCTTCGAGGCCATCCCCGTGGCGGATGCCGCCGAGGTGCAGAAGCTCGAGGTCTCGGAGGCGGCCGAGGTCGCCGCGATCGAGCGCAGCGACTACGACGTGACCACCTACGCGGAGCTTCTGCAGGCGCGCTACGGCAACGCCTACGGCGGCTCGGTCGGCGGCACCGGCAGCGGAGCGGTCCGCTGGCCCTTCCCCTACGCCGTCCGGATGACCGACGGCTTCGGCCCGCGGGCGGCGCCGTGCAGCGGCTGCTCGACGATGCACCGCGGCATCGACCTGCTGCCGGGGGCCGGCACGCCGATCTACGCGATCGCCGACGGCGTCGTCTCGGGCTATCAGGAGGGCTGGGGCTACGGCACCCACATGTTCATCGATCACACGATCGACGGCCAGTCGGTGACGAGCCTGTACGCGCACATGCAGACCGGATCCTCGCCGCTCTCGCCCGGTGACACGGTCGCCGTCGGCGACTTCATCGGTCTGGTCGGCGCGACGGGAGCCGTCACCGCGCCGCACCTGCATCTGGAGATCCGCGTCGACGGGGTCGCGATCAATCCCCTGCCCTGGCTGGCCGAGAAGACCGGGCGCTGAGACCGAACGCGCAAACCGGGCAGACAGGTCTGTTCGGCGCGGGCGGCCGAAACGCGAGAGAATGGGGCATGCCCCACATGCTGATCGGTCGCGACTACGGCGACCTCGACCAACTCGACGTCATCGATGCCGACCTCGCTGGCCCCGGTCCGGGCGAGGTGCTCGTGTCGGTGCGGGCCGCGGGCGTCAACCCCGCCGACCTGAAGAAGCTCGCGGGGGAGTTCGGTCGCGGCGAGACGCGGCCGATTCCGCTCGGCATGGAGATGGCCGGCGTGGTCACCGCCGCCACCCCCGGCGCGACCGGCCCGGCCGGTCCGATCCAGGTCGGGGATGAGGTGCTCGCCACCGGCGTCAACGGGGCCTTCGCGAGCGACATCGTCGTGCCCGCCTCCAAGCTGCTTCCCAAGCCCGCCTCGCTCGACTGGGAGCAGGCGGCCGGACTGCTGCTCACCGGCACCACCGCGTGGCATCTGCTCGAGGCCACGAAGGTGGCGGCGGGGGATCGCGTGCTGGTGCACGGCGCCTCGGGCGCGGTCGGCGTCGCCGTCCTGCAGCTGGCGCGGGAGCGCGGCGCCGAGGTCGTCGGCACGGCGAGCCCGCGCAACCACGCGCTGCTCGAGCGCTTCGGGGCGACACCGGTCGCCTACGGGGAGGGGCTCGCCGACCGGGTGCGCGCGATCTGGCCCGAGGGCCCCACTGTCGCACTCGATACGGTCGGCACCGACGAGGCGATCAACGTCTCGGTGGAGCTCGTCGCCGACCGGCAGCGCATCGCCACCATCAACGGCTGGGCGAAGGGCGCCGAGGCCGGCATCCTGATGCTCGGCGGCGGACCGGGCGCCGACCCGGGAACTCAGCTGCGCAACGACGCCCGCCTGCCGCTTGTCGAGCTGGCGGGCGCGGGAAAGCTCGAGGTGGTCGTGGGGGCGACGTTCCCGCTCGGCCAGGGGCGCGAGGCGCTCGAACTGATTGCGACCCGCCACGCCGACGGCAAGATCATCATCCTGCCGTAGCCGTCGTTCGGCCGCGTGCGAGCGCGGGGTCTAGGCGGCGACGGCGACCGGCGTCGACGGTCCGTCGGCGGCGATGCCGCGCGCATCCAGCGCCGTCTCGACGATCGTCAGCCCCTCCATACCGGGGAGCTTGGCGATGTGCGAGTCGACGTCGCGCACGAGCTTGCGGCCCTCGGTGCCGCGGAAGAGGTGCCCCATCACGTGGGTGACCTCCTCGTCGGTCGAGATGCCCGAGCCGACCGGGGCCCAGAACCGGCTGAGCGCGAAGCGCGTGATGACCTGCGCCTTCTTGCTCTTCGCCAGGCGATCACGGGCCTGCGAGGCGTAGAAGGCGACATGCTTGGTCTCCTGCGCCGCGATCCGCTTGAGCAGCTCCGCCAGCACCGGATGCTTCTCCAGCTTGGCCATCCGCAGGTAGGCCGAGTTGGCGCTCCACTCGTTCGCGGCACCCCACGACATGTGCACGGCGACGAAGTCGTTGCCGACGAGCCCCCCGAGCAGCGACTGCTTGATCGGGTCGAGGCGGTCCTTCCAGCCCAGCTTGATGCGAGTGGCGGCCAGCTCGTCGAAGTCGACGACGATGCCGTGCTTGGCGAGCACCGCGGCGAGAGCCTCGCCGTGCCAGAACTCCTCGCGGTTCCACATCGTCATGAACGCGCCCACCTCGGGCTCGTTGTGCGAGGGGGTGGTGAGCAGATCGCGCAGGTAGCAGACCGTGTGATATTCCACGTCGCACATGTAGCGCAGCGTGCGCAGGCTCTCCGGCGGCAGCGGGTTGTCGTCGAAGGAGTCCAGGTCGAGGTCGCCCCAGGCGACCGGCTTCGAGTTGGCGGTGTAGCGGTCGATGTCGAAGGCCATGTCAGCTCTCCTCGCTGGGTCGGTAGTCCAGGACAGCACGCTTGGGTGAACGCGCGCTGCGCTTCCAGTGCTCGATGCCCCAGCGGCGACGCTGCGCCTCGCGCGCGAGGGGGGTGTCGGGGTTGACCGCGACCGGGTGCCCGAGCAGGTCGAGCCAGACCAGGTCGGCGTGGCTGTCGCCGTAGCCGTAGGAGGCAGCCAGGTCGAGGCCGTGCTGCTTGGCGTACTGCTTGAGCCACGCGGCGCGCGCCTCGTCGACGAGCGGCGGGGCCGCCAGGTAGCCGGTGAGCACGCCGTCGCGCACGTGCATCGTGCCCGCGACGACCTCGTCGAACAGGCCCGCGAGCGGGGCGACGAGGGTGCCGATCGACCCGGTGACGAGCACCGTGCGGTGACCCGCCTCGCGGTGCTCCTTGATGCGCTCGATCGCGGCCGGGCTGGTGTGGCGCAGCAGGGTGTCGCTGTAGCCGCCCGCGACGACCCGCTCCAGGCGTGCAGCGGGCATCCCCTCGTAGCGGCGCAGGAAGGTGCGGATGAACTCGCCCCGGTCCCGGCGCTCGGCACGCAGGTAGCGCGGCAGGTTCGCCAGGATGTTGGCGACCTCACCCGGCCAGGCGGCCTTGCGCATTCCGGCGCTGCGCACCCACAGGTACTGCTGCACGATGTTGCTGTCGACGATGGTGCCCTCGAGGTCGAACACGGCGACGACGTCGCTGCGTTCGGGCAGCACCTTCTTCTTGGTCGACGGCGCGCGGCCCTCCGGCCGCGAGGCGAACGCGCGGGTCAGGGTCGTGATGGCGGGGATGTGGACCGTCTGGAGGTAGTCCTCCCAGTTGATCGCCGTGATGTCGAAGCCGGCGCTCTTCTTCGCCTTCGCCGGCAGCGCCGCGTGCAGGGCGCGGGTGTTGGCGTCATCGAAGATGATCTCCGACTGCACGTAGGCGCGGTAGAGCTGCGAGAAGTAGCGCAGGGTCTCCAGCTCGCTCTTGCGCGACTGCAGCTCGGCGAACTGTTCGCGGGTGCGCGGGCTCGGGCGACGGCGCTTCAGCCAGCGCTCGGCGCGCGCCGCCTGGCGCTCCTTCGCGTGCAGGGCGCGCTCGACGGCACGGCTGCCGGGGAAGCCCCAGTTGGGCACCTCGATCTTGCCGCCGCCGGGGGCCGGCATCGGGTTGGCGGTGAAGTACTCGCGCACGTTCTCGAACATGCGGTGGAAGGGCAGCGGATTGCTGTTGCCGGAGGCCACCTGGTAGTACTCGGGCTCGGCCTTCGGCGGGTTCGCGGCGACGGCGAGGATCGCGTTGACGACGTGGTCGACCGGGATCAGGTCGAGCACGGTGTCGGGCAGGCCCGGGAACTCGGGGAGCATGCCGCGGCCGTAGGCCATGATGAGCGGGTCGGCCACCTTGAAGCCGTCGATCCAGCCGGGGAACGGGTGCTGCGCGGCGCTCTCGATGATCGCCGGGCGCACCACCGAGAGGCGGTGGCCGGCGGCGGCCCACATCTCCTCGGCGGCGCGTTCGGCGAAGGCCTTCGTGAAGGTGTAGACGTCCGTCCAGCCGAGGCTCTCGGCGCGGGTGCGGCCGGCGTCGACGAGCTGCTCGGTGACCCACGCGATGCGGGCCTCCTCGCTCGCCGCGGCGACGGCCTGCGGCCCCTCCTTGCCGTGCTCGGCGCGCGCGGTCGCCATGAACCCGCGCAGGGCCTCCGGCTGGCGCGAGAGCAGTTCGACGCGCTCACGGGCACTGCGGGCGGCATCGAACTCGGCTCGCCAGTCGACCTCGTGCTCGAGGCGCGCCTCCGGCACGATGCCCTTGCGGATCCCGCCGACGTAGCAGGTGGAGACGTGCACGACGTGCGGGTTCGAGCCGCTGTCGAGCAGCGCCTGGTACAGGTTGATCGCCCCGCCGACGTTGGTCGCGAAGGCCTGATCGATCGGCGGGTCGAAGCTGACCGTCGAGGCCGAGTGGATGACGACATCCAGGTCCGCGGGAAGCTCCGGCACCGAGCCGAGCCCGCCCTCGATGACGCGCACGCGCTCGGCGACGATCCGGTCGGCCTCCTCGGCGCCGACCTTCTTGCGCCAGGCGGCGAACACGGGCTTCCGCATGAGGGTGCGCAGCCGGTCGGCTCCGGTGGCCGAGCCCTTGGTGCGCACGAGGATCGAGATCGTCGTCTCGGGGTGGCTGGAGAGCAGCCGCTCGACGACCGCCTGGCCGACGAAGCCGGTCGCCCCGGTGACGAAGACGTGAGCCGAGCCGAGATCGGTCTTGGCGCGCGCGGGGCTCACGGGGCGAGCCTTGCCGCGACGGTCGGGGCGACGGCGGCCAGCCCCGGCAGGTCGCCGAGCGCGGCCGAGATGGCGGCGGCCTCGCGGCGGCCGAGGTCGTCGCCGAACACGGTGCGCTCGAAGAAGGTGCGATCGCTCGCCGGTCGGGTGACCGAGCCGATCGGCCAGGCCGATTGGCGGATGACCTTCTGGGTCAGGCGGCGGGCACGGTCGGTGGCGGCGAGGCGGCGGTGGGCCTCTTCGGCGAGGAAGCGGATGTGACGGTCCTTGATCTCGAGGATGAGGCGGGAGAACGGTCCGAGCGCGTCGGCGAGCGAGGCCAGGCGACGGTAGGCGGTCTGCGCGATCCACTCGTCGACGAGCCCGGTGGTGACGTGGGCGGCGACGATCTGCGGGCCGTGGAAGTTGGCGACGATGGCGCGCACGACCGGCCCGCGGCGCTCGGCCCGCTCGGCGAAGCGGCGCCGGGGCCGCGCGGACGTCTCGGTGCTCGGCTCGGCGCCCGCGGCGTCGAGTGCCGCATCGAGCGCGTCCGCGATCCAGAACTTCTCGAAGGCCCAGGTGGTGAGGAACGCGGTGACCCGCGCGTCCTTGTGCGTCGCGGTGACGAGGAGGTTGCGCATCCGGTCGAGGGTGGTGCGCTCGAGGTCGCGGAGCACGCGCATCAGTCGGAGGGCCTCGGGCGGGAGCGCGGCGCCGTCCAGTGCGCTCAGCGCGGGATCCCCGCGGTGGCTTCCCTGGGCGGTGCGCGCGAACTCGCGGACGTCGAACGACCCCGTTCCGTCGACGTCGGACGAGAGGGCAGAGCCCTCGGGCCGGGCGGGAGGCGGAGTCATCGTGAGGAACCCTTCCTGGCGGGGGCGGAGCTGCCCGTGCAGGGTACGGCGCTCCCTAGCACCGTATCGTAAGGGGCATGACGATTGCGTTGGTCACCGGCGGAACCTCGGGCATCGGAGCGGAGTTCGCGCGCCAGCTCGCCCAGCGGGGCGACGATCTCGTGCTCGTCGCGCGCGACGTCGAGCGTCTCGAGGAGATGGCGACCGAGCTGCGTGCACTGGGTCGCGAGGTCGAGGTCCTGCCCGCCGATCTGGGCGATCGCGCCGACCTCGCGAAGGTGGTTGCCCGGCTCGAGGACGCGTCGCGGCCGATCGGCACGCTCGTCAACAACGCCGGATTCAGCGTGCACGCGAGCCTGGTCGACGGCGACCCGGCGCGGCACGACCTCGCCTTCGAGGTGATGGGGCGCGCCGTGCTCGTGCTCTCGGCGGCGGCCGCTCGCGGCATGCGCGCGCGCGGACGCGGGGCGATCGTGAACGTGTCGAGCACGGCCGGCTTCGTCACGATGGGCAGCTACTCGGCGATCAAGGCGTGGGTGACGAGCTTCACCGAGGGGCTGGCCAACGAGCTTCACGGCAGCGGCGTCACGGTCACGGCGCTCTGCCCCGGTTGGGTGCACACCGAGTTCCATGACCGCGGAGGCATCAACAAGAGCAGCATCCCGGATGCGCTGTGGCTCGACGCCACGCCCCTGGTGCGGTCGGCGCTGCGTGACGTGGTGCGCGGGCGCGTGATCTCCATACCGAGCATTCGGTACAAGGCCCTCATCTGGTTTGCCCGGCACCTTCCCAAGTCGGCTGTTCGCGCGATTTCGCGCCGGATTTCGTCGAGCCGTCGCGATACTGTGAGCGTGTGATTCCGAGCGAGATGCGCGCTCGTGAGGGAGGTTCGACGATGATCGCCACGCGCGACCGTTTCACCTCGCGCTTCCAGGCCGCTGCTCGCTTCGTCGCCCAGCGCGGCATTCTGAAGCCCGTCGCCTGGTCGGTGGTCTCGGTGAGCGTCGTCGGCACGGAGAAGCTGAAGGGGCTCGGAAAGTCGTTCGTCGTCGTCGCGAACCATTCCAGCCACCTGGATGCGCCGCTCATCATGGGCGCCCTCCCGCGGAAGCTGGCGCGCTACCTCGCCGCCGGCGCGGCGGCCGACTACTTCTTCGACGTCTGGTGGCGCCGCGGGCTCACCGCGCTGTTTTTCAACGCCTTCCCCGTCGACCGCACCGGCGCGAACTCGCGCACCGTGAGCGCGCGCACCCTGCTGGAGCGCGGGGTTCCGCTGCTCGTCTTCCCCGAGGGCACCCGCTCGCGCGACGGCCGCATCGGCAGCTTCAAGCCCGGGGCCGCCTCCCTCGCCTCCGCCACCGGCTCGCCGTGCGTGCCCGTGGCGATCGTCGGCGCGAGCGTCGCGCATCCGCGCGGTTCCAGCTGGCCCAAGCCCGGACGCCTTCCCGTCGTCGTCGCCTTCGGCGCGCCGATGACGGTCGGCGACGACGAGACCCCCGCCGCGTTCATGACACGGGTGCGTGACGAGATCGTCCGCCTGCACGATGAGCACGCCCCCCGCATCCTCCCCGCATCGTCCCGCCCTGAAGGAGAAACCGAGTGACCGACGTCGTCAAGCACATGAAGTGGTGGGGCTGGGGGCGCGAGGGCGTCGGATTCCACCATGAGGACAAGCCCAAGTTCGCTCCCTTCGTGCTGAACGCGGTCGGCCTCGACCTGCACGCCGCCACGCCCGCCGTCGAGCCGAACTTCGACGAGCTCAAGGTGCCGCGCTCGAAGGCCACCGCGGCGTTCGTGAAGGAGCTGGCCGCGATCGTCGGCGCCGAGCATGTCACTAAGGACGACATGATGCGCGTCGTGCACACCTACGGCAAGAGCCTGCGCGACCTGGTGCGCATCCGCGGCAACATGATCCTGCGCGCCCCCGACGTCGTGGTCTACCCGGCCGACGAGGCCGAGGTGCAGCGCATCGTGGATGCGGCGGTGGCGGCCGACGCCGTCATCATCCCGTTCGGCGGCGGCAGCAACATCGCCGGCAGCCTGGAGCCGTACCCGAAGGAGAAGCGCGTCATCATCTCGCTCGACCTCGGGCGACTGAACCAGGTGCTCGACGTGGACGCCGACTCGGGGCTGGCCCGCATCCAGGCGGGGGCGCAGGGTCCGGATCTGGAGGCCCAGCTCGCGGAGCGCGGCTGGACCATCGGGCACTTCCCCGACTCGTTCACCCACTCCACGCTCGGCGGCTGGGTGGCGACGCGATCGAGCGGCATGCAGTCCGACAAGTACGGCGACATCGCCGACATCGCGCGCGGCATGCGCGTCGTGCGGCCGGGCGGCGTGCTCGTGCTGCGCCCGCTGCCGTTGACCTCGAGCGGCCCGAGCGTGCGCGAGATGATCCTCGGCTCGGAGGGCCGTCTCGGCGTCATCACCGAGGTGACCGTGCAGGTGCACCGCATCCCCGAGAAGCGCGACGTCTTCGCCTACTTCTTCCCGAACTGGAACGCCGGTATCGCCGCGATGCAGGAGATCAGCGAATCGGATGCGACGCCGTCGATCACGCGCGTCTCCGACTCCAACGAGACCGGCTTCTCGCTCGCGACCAGCAAGGAGAGCACCGGCGTCAGCAAGTTCCTCTCCGGCACGGTGCTGCCGACGCTCATGAAGAGCAAGGGATGGAACCTCGACGACATCTGCCTGAGCTTCATCGGCTACGAGGGCGGCACCGCGCACGCCAAGCGCCAGAAGAAGCTCGTCGACGCGATCGTCAAGAAGCACGGCGGCATGGGCGTCGGCTCGGGGCCGGGCGTGCTCTACGACCAGAAGAAGTTCGACACCCCGTACCTGCGCGACTTCCTGCTCGACCGGGGCGCCGCCGGCGACGTCTCCGAGACGGCCGCGCCGTGGTCGCGGCTCAACGAGGTGCACGACGCCGCGTACGCCGCCGCCCACGCCGCCTACGCCGAGATCGGCGTCAAGGGCTGGATCATGTCGCACCTCTCGCACTCGTACCACTCGGGCGCCTGCCTCTACTTCACGTTCGCGTTCGTCTTCCAGGACGACCCGATCGCCGAGTACAACATCGTCAAGAACGCGATCCAGCAGTCCTTCGTCGACCACGGGGCGACGATCTCGCACCACCACGGCGTCGGCGTCGAGCATGCCCCGTGGCTGGAGCAGGACATCTCGGCGGAGGGCGTCAAGGTGATGAGCGGACTGTTCGCCGCCAACGACCCCGGATCGAACTTCAACCCGCGCAAGGTCGTCACCAGCAGCTGATCTTTGCTCGACGGGTGTCGCGAGAGCCCGGGATACGGTAGAACGAATGGCTTCCTACGAACTCTCCCCTGAAGTAGCGAGCGCGCTCGCCGATGGTCAGCCGGTCGTCGCGCTCGAGTCGACGATCATCTCGCACGGCCTGCCGCGTCCCCGCAACCACGCGGCGGCGGTGGAGTTCGAGGAGATGCTCCGGGATCGCGGGGTGACCCCCGCCACGATCGCGGTGATCGACGGCGTTCCGCGCGTCGGGCTCGACGCCGACGGCGTCCGCCGGATCGCGGAGGACGACCTCGCGAAGGCGAGCGTGCGCGACCTGCCGATCCTGGCGGCGCGCGGGGCGTCGGGCGCGACCACGGTCGCGGCGACCGCGTGGCTTGCCTCACAGGCGGGCATCCGGGTGTTCGCGACCGGCGGGCTCGGCGGCGTGCACCGCGGCGCGGCCGAGACCTTCGACGAGTCGGCCGATCTCGCCACGCTCGCCGAGGTGCCGATCTCGGTCGTCAGCGCGGGAGTGAAGAGCGTGCTCGACATCGCCGCCACGCTGGAGCGGCTCGAGACGCTGAGCGTGCCGGTGATCGGCTTCGGCACGCGCGCGTTCCCGGCGTTCTGGCTGCGCGAGTCGGGCATCGACCTGGACTGGAGCGTCGACAGCGCCGAGGAGGTCGCGCGCGTGATGCGCGCTCGCGACGAGCTCGGACAGCGCCAGGGCATCGTCGTGGCGAACCCCATTCCCGCCGAGCAGCAGTGGGATCCGGCGGAGCACGACCGGGTGCTCGCCGAGGCGTTCGCCGCCGCCGAGCTGGCGGGGGTGCGCGGCAAGGCTGTCACGCCGTTCCTGCTCGGGTTCATCGTCGACGCCTCCGAGGGACGCAGCCTGGAGGTCAACCTCGACCTGGCGCGCAACAACGTGCGCGTCGCCGCGGACATCGCACGCGCGTGGAGCGTGCTCGGCGGCTCCGCGTGAGCGGCCCGCGCTTCGTCGTCATCGGCGATGTCATCAACGACATCGTCGTGGTTCCGCGGGGGACCATCCAGGTCGACGCCGACACCACCGCCTCGGTGCGGACTCGGCCCGGCGGCTCGGCCGCCAACTCGGCGGCGTGGCTCGGCGTGCTCGGCGCCGACGTCGACTTCGTCGGCTCCGTCGGCGGCGAGTCCTTCGAGTGGCACCGGAACGCGCTCCGCGACCAGGGCGTGACGCCGCACCTGAACGTGGAGCCCGGATTCTCCACCGGCACGATCGTGATCGTCGTCGAGGGCGAGCATCGCACCATGCTCACCGAGCGCGGCGCGAACTCGGCGATCAGCTCCAGCCTGGTGACCGACGAGATCCTCGACGGCGCGGCCATGCTGCACATCAGCGGCTACAGCATCGTCGACGGCTACGGCGACGCGGGCGCGCGTGACCTGATCGACCGGGCGACCGCGCTCGGGGTGCCCGTGTCCGTCAACCCGGGGGCGGCCGGCTACATCCTCGAATTCGGCGTCGAGCGCTTCCTCGCCGCGATCGCCGGCGCGACGGTGTTCTTCCCGAACCTCGCCGAGGGCAAGCTGCTCACCGGCCGCGACGACCCCGAGGGCATCGCGAAGAAGCTGCTGACGCACTTCCCCGTCGTCGTCGTGACGCTCGGTGCGGACGGCGCGCTCATCGCCGCGCGCGGCGAGAAGCCGATCCTCGTTCCGGCGCCCGCCGTCCGGCTGGTCGATCCGACCGGAGCGGGCGATGCCTACGCGGCGGGCTTCCTGGAGACCTGGGTCGCGACGGGATCGCTCGACCTCGCGGGGCAGGCGGGCGCGCAGGCCGCCGCACGCGTGATCATGATCGTCGGCGGGCGCCCCGCGATCTAGTCGGCGTCGCCCGGCCCCGCCGTGGCGCGCATGTGCTGGTAGGCGTCGAGCGCGCGAGCGCGCGACTCCGCCAGGTCGACGATCGGCTCCGGATAGTCGGGGGTGCCGAGCTCGGGCACCCAGCGCCGCAGGTAGCGCTCGTCGGGGTCGAAGCGCGTCGCCTGGGTGACGGGGTTGAAGACGCGGAAGTACGGCGCCGCATCCGACCCGCTGCCGGCCACCCACTGCCAGTTGCCGGGGTTGCTCGCCTCGTCGGCGTCGACGAGGGTGTCCCAGAACCACGCCTCGCCGATGCGCCAGTCGATGAGCAGGTTCTTGATGAGAAAGCTCGCGACGATCATCCGGACGCGGTTGTGCATGACGCCGGTGTGCCAGAGCTCCCGCATCCCCGCGTTGACGATCGGGATGCCGGTGCGGCCGTGCTGCCATGCGGCGAGCTCGGCCGGGTCGGCGGCGCTCCACGGGAAGGCGTCGAACTCGCCTCGGTAGTTCTCGGTGGCGAGTTCGGGGTGGTGGAAGAGCAGCTGCGCGTTGAACTCGCGCCAGCCGAGCTCGCTGCCGAACTTCGCGACGTTGCGGCGCGCGGCGGGAGGCAGGTCGGCGGCGTGGATGCGGGTCCAGACCTGGGCGGGGCTGAGCTCGCCGAAGCGGAGGCGGGGGCTCAGCCTCGAGGTGGCGTCGACGGCGGGCTCGTCGCGCCGGTGGTAGTCGGCGAGCGCGCCGGTGGCGAACTCGTCGAGCCGGTCGAGCGCCGCGGCCTCGCCGGGCGTCCAGGTGGCGCGGAGCCCCGCGGCCCAGTCGGGGCGGGTGGGCAGCAGGTCCCAGTCCGCCAGCGCATCCCCGTCGACGGCGAGTCCGGCGATGCGCTCAGGCGCGGGCACCGGCATGCGGAAGTCGAGGGCGTTGGCGGCGCGCCAGAACGGCGTGAAGACGCGATACGGCTGGCCGGCCCCGGTGAGCACGCGGCCGGGCTCGACCAGCAGGGCCGCCGCGAAGCTGTGCACCTCGACGCCGTCGGCGGTGAGCCGGGAGCGCAGTCGGGCGTTGATCGCGCGTGCGGGCGTGTAGCGGCGGTTCCACACCACGGCGCTGGCGCCGATCTCGGCGACGAGGTCGGGGATCACCGTCTCGGCGGCGCCGCGCCGCAGGACGAGCGTCGCGCCGAGTTCGCCGAGCCGCTCGCCGAGCGCGGTCAGGCTGCCGTGCCACCACCAGCGCGCGGCACCGCCGAGCGGCCGGATTTCGGGGCTGACCTCGTCGTGGACCACGGCGACGACGACGGGGCCGCCGCGCTCGACCGCCGCGGTCAGGGCGGGGTTGTCGGTCACGCGCAGGTCGTCGCGCAGCCAGACGAGAACGGGGGCGGTCATTCGACGCGCGCCGTCGGGTCGGCCCCGCGCAGCTTGCGCGTCAGCCGCAGCAGCTCCTCGACCTCCGCCGCCGTGAGCACCGACATCTCGCGGGCGATCGCGGTGGCGTGCTGCGCCCCCACACGCCGGAACAGCTCGAGGCCGTGCTCGCTCAGCGTGATCACCGTGCCGCGGGCGTCGTGCGGGTCGCGCGAGCGGGTGACGAGACCCCGCGCCTCGATCCGGTCGATCAGGCGACTCACGCTCGGCTGGGTGAGCAGCAGGTGCTTGGTCAGATCGCGGATGCGGGCGGCGTGATCGGACTGCCGATAGAGGTTGAAGAGCACGTCGTACTCATTGAACGACAGGTCGTCGGGGAAGACGGCGAGCAGGCGACGCAGGATGGTGACCTGCGCGCGGTAGAGCGACTCCCAGGCATCCACGGCCCGTGTGCGGTCGGTCATGGACCTACTCTAGGCATCCGGTGAGACGGTCGATGCCGGGTGCCGCGTTAACAGATTGAGGGTCGGTCGCAGAGGCACGCGACCGACCCTCTCCCTTGCACCAAGAGTGTCCTGCAATCACATTCCGCGGTAGCTGCCACAGCAAACAACTAACGCTCTTGAAAGATATAACGGAAAGATAACGCTGTCTAGTTACCTGTTCGTTATTTTTGCTTCGGGTTTTCTGTGAGCGCGTTCGCGGCGCACGTCGGACCCGCGTCGTGCGCCCCGCCGGCCCCCGAAAAGCACGGCGGCGACCGCCAGAACGGCGGCGACCGCGAGCACGATGGCGGCGACGAGGATCGGCCCCGAGGGCGCGATGATCGACTGCCCGGCGAGCGCCTGCCAGGTGAGCAGCACGGTGGCGCCCGCGTAGCTTGCGGTCGCGACGGCCACCAGCCCGAGCCGGGTGCGCCCGTCGCGCAGCGTCGCGATCCGGGCGGAAAGCAGTTCGAGCCCGAGCAGGAAGAGCGGGATCGCCTGCATCGCGTGCATGCCGATGAAGTGCGGCACGCGCAGGTCGCCGCCCTCGGTGCTCCAGCCGAGGAAGGGCAGCCCCGGACCGCCGTCGGCGACGCCGACCGCGTGCGCGCCGGCGATCCCCTGGAAGTCGTTCAGCTGCTCGGCGTTCGGGCCCGTCATGAAGAAGGCGAGGCCCATCCCGACGATGCCCAGCGCGACGCCCGCGCGCACGGCGAGGTTACGCGCGCGGTCCGGTCCGGGGCTCGCGACGAGGCCGATCCCGACCAGCAGGGTCATGATCCAGACCACGACGATCGAGGCGGCCATGATCGACCACAGGGTCGTGTTGAGCGGGGTCGTCACGTTGAAGTGGCTGGTCGAGCCGACCGCCGCGGCGCCCACGATGATGACGATCTCGGCGAGGAGGCCGACGACGGCGAGCGTGCCCGCCGTCTCGGCCAGGCGGCGCCGACGCTGCACGAGGCCGATGAGCCAGGCGAGCGTGACCGAGAAGATCGCGATCGAGATCGCGAACTTGAGCGGCTTGAACCAGGCGTTCTGCCCGAGGATCTCGCGGGGGTCGACGATCGCCAGGACGCCGGATGCGACCGCGAGCGCCGCCATCAGCGCGGCGAGCGCGAGCAGGGGGCGATGCCAGCGCACGGGACGCGGCAGGCGGAGTCGGGGTTGCTGATGTGCGGGGGCGGCGTTCATGGGCAGGCGTCTCCGTCCGGGTCGAGTGCGGTGGAGGAGAGGTGCTGCTGGGCCATGCGGCGCAGCCCCGCCACGAGGGTGTCGCCGAGCACAGTGCCGACGACGACGGTCTCGGCGGCCCTGGCGCGGTCGCCCGCCATCGGCGTCACGCCGAGGTCGGCCGCGGCGATCGTCTCGGCCGCGTCGAGGTAGCCGGGCAGTGCGTCTGCGAGATCGTCGCGCCCCAGTTCGGAGTAGCGGTCGAGGATGCCGGCGGCAAGGTCGACTCCGGGGTTGTCCGGGTGAACGCGCCAGCCGCGGGCCGCGGCGAGTTCGAGCAGCCGGGCGCGGGACTCGGGGGAGGCGGGGCTGTCGGCCCCGGCGATGGCGCCCTGCGCGATGCCGAGAGTGTCGTAGACCGGCAGGCTGTCGTCGTCGATGGCGGTGAGCACGGTGCGGGCGTGGGCGATCGTGAGCCCGCCGGCCTCGATCAGGGCGCGCAGCAGACGCAGGCGCGCGAGGTGCTGTTCGCCGTAGTCGGTCTGGTTGTAGCCGGTGCGCTCGCCCGCGGGCAGCAGTCCTTCGCGCGTGTAGTACTTGATCGACGCCATGGTGACGCCGCTGCGCTGACTGAGCTCGGAGATCCGCATGTCGATAGCATAACTATCGACAGTGGGACTATCAACCCCTAGAGTGGCGACATGACTCGCAGCTCTCGCGCCCGACTCGGTCTCGCGCTCGTCTGGTTCGCCCTCGCCGCACTCGGCCTCGTCGGAACCTGGTACTTCAACCTCAGCTTCTTCGCAACCGGGGAGAGCGCCGACTACCTCGGCTCCTGGTTCGCCAACGACGCGAGCGCCTCGGCCGCCGTCGATCTGATCGTGGTGGCCTCAGCGGCCAGCATCTTCATGGTCGTCGACGGAATCCGACTCGGCTGGGCGCGCTGGATCTGGGTGCTCGTGGTGCTGAGCTTCGCGATCGCGATCGCCTTCACCTTCCCGCTCTACCTCGGGCTGCGGGAGCTCGCGCTGCGACGGCGCGCGTCCGGCGACTAGGCGGCGGTCACGAGGATCGCCTCGGCCGCACGCTCCCCGAGCGACAGCTCGAGCTCGCCGAGGTGCACCGTGATCGTGCCCGCGGCCGGTTCGCGACGGGCGACGCGCAGGTGCGCATCCAGGACGATGCCCGCCGTCTCGAGGTAGCGCAGCAGCTCCGGGTCGGCATCCGAGACCCGGGCGATGCGCACCGCGGCGCCCTCCTCGGCGGCGAGCAGCGGGATGCCCGCGAAGCCCGGCAGGGTGCCGTCGCGTCGTGGGATCGGGTCGCCGTGCGGGTCGCGCTCCGGGTCTCCGAGCTGCGCCGCCACGGCGTCGACGAAGCGATCCGAGACGGCGTGCTCGAGCACCTCGGCCTCGTCGTGCACCTCGTCCCAGGCGTAGCCGAGCTCCTCGACCAGGAAGGTCTCGATCACGCGATGCTTGCGCACCATGGCGACGGCGATCCGCTCGCCCTCGGCGCTCAGCGCGATCGCGCCGTAGGGGGCGTGCGTCACGAGCCCTCGGGCGGTGAGCTTGCGCACCGCCTCGGAGACCGAGGAGGCGGCGAGACCGAGCCGCGCCGCGAGCACGCTCACGGTGACCGGCTCGGTGCTCCACTCGGCGGCGTTCCAGATCGCCTTGAGGTAGTTCTCGGTCTGGGTCGAGTTCTCCGTCATCGTGCCTCCGAGGCGTCGGCGGTGGGGGGCGGGGCGAGTCGCGCGCGCCGGGCCGCGGCGAGGCGGGCCGCGAAGACCCCGTGTCGTGGGCTGGCCAGGAACACGATCGTGAACAGCGCCCCCTGCGTCAGCACGACGAGCGCGCCGGGGGAGGCGTCCCACCAGTAGCTCAGGTAGATGCCGACGACGCTCGCGGTGACCGCGAGCGCGGGGGCGATCAGCAGCATCCGTCCGAAGCGGTCGGTCAGCAGCGACGCTGTCGCCCCCGGGATGATCAGCAGCGCCACCACCAGCACGACGCCGACGACCTGCAGGGCGACGACGGCGGTGAGCGCGAGCATGCCGAGCAGCAACGCTCCGAGGAGGCGCGGCGAGAGTCCGATCGAGAAGGCGTGGGTGGGGTCGAAGGCGAACAGGGTGAGGTCACGGCGCTTGAGCAGCACGACGATCAGCACGATCGCGGCGAGCACGGCGATCTGGGCGAGCTCGGCCTGGCTCACCCCGAGCACGTTGCCGAACACGATGTGCGCCAGATCGGTCTGGCTCGGCGTGACGGAGATGAGGGCGAGACCCAGCGCGAACAGGGTGGTGAAGACGATGCCGATCGCGGCGTCCTCCTTGATGCGGCTGCGGTCGCGCACGATGCCGATCAGCCCCACCGCGAGGACGCCGAACACGACCGCGCCGAGCGCGAACGGCGCGCTCACGATGTAGGCCAGCACCACGCCCGGGAGCACGGCGTGCGAGACGGCGTCGCCCATGAGCGACCAGCCGATCAGCACGAGCCAGCAGCTCAGCAGCGCGCAGACGAGCGCGGCGATCGAGGTGGTGACGAGCGCCCGCACCATGAACTCGTAGCCGAGCGGCTCGAGGATGAAGTCGAGGGGGTTCACGCGAGGTCTCCCTCGCGCTCGGTGCCAAGCCCGAAGGCGCGCGCCAGGTTCTCGGGCTTCAGCACCTCGGCGGTCGGCGCGTGCAGCAGCACTCGGCCGAGCAGCAGGATCGCCTCATCCGCGAGATCGGGGAGTGCGTGCAGGTCGTGCGTCGCCACGATGACCGAGCGGCCGTCCTCCGCCAGTTCGCGCAGCAGCCGCACGATGAGGCGCTCGCTGCGGCGGTCGACGCCGGCGAAGGGCTCGTCGAGCAGCAGGATCTGGGCGTCCTGCGCGATCGCCCGCGCGACAAAGGTGCGCTTGCGCTGCCCGCCGGAGAGGGTGCCGATCGGGCGGTCGGCGAGGTCGCCGAGCTCGACGCGGGCCAGGGCGCTCGCGACCGCGTCCCGGTCGAGCGGGCGGGGGCGGCGGGTGAGTCCGAGGCGGCCGTAGCGGCCCATCATCACGACGTCGCCGACGGTGACCGGGAAGCGGGGATCGATGTCGTCGGACTGCGGCACCGAGGCGACCAGCCCGCGTCGGCGCGCCTGCTCGGGCGGCAGTCCGCCCAGCCGGACCGCGCCGCGGTCGGCGCGCACCGCTCCGAGAGCCACCTTGAACAGGGTCGACTTGCCGGCGCCGTTCATGCCGATCAGGCCGCACACGCGCCCCGGATCGACGCGCAGCTCGGCGACGTCGAGGGCGAGCAGGTCGCCGTAGTGCACCGCGATATCGCGGAGCTCGAGCGCCGGGGCAAGGGCGGGCTGGCTCACGCTTCCGCTCCGCTCAGCCCGGCGATGATGAGGTCGACGTCGTGGCGCAGCAGCTCCAGGTAGGTGGGCACCGGGCCGTCCGCCTCGGAGAGCGAGTCGACGTAGAGCGTGCCGCCGAAGGTCGCGCCGGTCGCCTCGACCACCTGCTGCATGGCGCGGTCCGAGACGGTCGACTCGCAGAACACCGCGGGCACGTCGTTCTCGGTGACGAAGTCGATGACGGCGGCGATCTGCTGCGGCGTCGCCTCCTGCTCGGCGTTGACCGGCCACAGATACTGCTCGGTGAGTCCGGCGTCCCGAGCCAGGTAGCTGAACGCGCCCTCGCACGTCACGAGGGCGCGGTGGTTCTCGGGCAGCCCGTCCAGTGCCGTGAGCAGCTCGTCGTGGAGGGCGCGCAGCTCGGCGGCGTAGTTCTCGGCGTTGCGCGCGAAGTCGTCGGCGTGGCTCGGGTCGAGCTCGGCGAACGCGGTCGCGATCGTCGCGACGTAGCCTTCGGCCTCGGTGGTCGACATCCAGGCGTGCGGGTTGGGGGCGCCGGTGCCGCCGATCGGGATGGGGGCGACGGTGTCGCCGAGCACGACGTGCGGCACCTCGAGCTGGTCGATGAACTGGGCGAACCAGGCCTCGAGCCCCAGGCCGTTGTCGAGGATGAGGTCGGCGCTCGCCGCGGTGCGCAGGTCACCGGGCGTCGGCTCGTAGCCGTGGATCTCGGAGCCGACCTTCGTGATCGATTCGACGCGGAGATGCTCGCCCGCGACGTTCTGCGCCAGATCGGCGAGCACGGTGAAGGTGGTGAGCACGACCGGGCGGTCATCCGCGGGGTCAGGCGTCGAGCTGTCGGCGGCGCAGCCGCTCAGGCCGAGCGCGAGGGCGATCCCGGTCGCGGCGACGACGGAGCTCGTGCGGCGTCGCCCCTGACGCCAGAATTTCGGCATACCGAAACTCTAGATGAGGTCGTGCGAAATCGCAGGCCGGCGTCAGGCCAGCCGCGCCGTCGTCGAGCGCACCATGAGCTCGAACGGCAGCGGGGTGTTGAGGGTGTCGATCGTCTTCGTGTGCGGCTGCAGCTCGTCCATGAGCACCTCGACGGCACTGCGACCCTGGAGCTCGGGGAACTGCGCGATGGTGGTGAGGCCGAAGAAATCCGCGTAGGCGTGGTTGTCGACGCCGACCACCGAGAGGTCATCCGGCACGCGCATGCCGAGATCGCGGGCCGCGAGGATCGTGCCGAAGGCCATCTCGTCCGAGGCGGCGAACACCGCCGTGGGCCGCGTGCGCGGGTCCCCGAGCAGCTGCTTCGCAGCGTGGTAGCCGCCCTCGAGGCTGAAGTTGCTCGGCGCGTAGAGCGCCGGGTCGAGGGGGATGCCGGCGGCGGTGAGCGCCTGCTCGTAGCCGACCCGTCGGTTGGTGGGGACGTGGAAGTCCATCTCGAACTCGGCGTCGCCCCCGATGTGCGCGATCGCCCGGTGGCCGAGCGAGACCAGGTGCTCGGTGGCGAGGCGCGAGATGGCGACATCGTCGACGCTGAGTGTGCGGATGCCGGGCAGCGGTCCGCCGACCCCGACGATCGGCTTCTTCAGGTCGAGCAGTCGCGTGACCTCCTCCGAGGTCAGCTCCAGGCTCACCGCGATCACCGCGTCGACGCGCTTGCGCAGCAGGAAGTGCTCGAACACGCTGCGACGCTCGGCATCGCCGCGCAGGTTGTAGAGCGTGAGGTCGTAGCCGTGGGAGAGCAGGGCGGACTGCGCCCCTTCCAGCACCGCGGTGTAGAACCAGCGGTTCAAGAACGGGACCACGATGCCGACGTTGCGGGTGCGGCCGCTCGCGAGGCTCGACGCGTTCGACGACACGACGTAGCCGAGCTCGTTCGCCGCCTCCGACACGCGCTGGCGCGTCGCGGGCGACACGGAGCCGCGCCCGCTCAGAGCGCGCGAGACGGTCGCGGCCGAGACGCCGGCGAGGCGGGCGACTTCATCGATGCCGGGCATTCGCGCTCCTCCCGGTGCTGGCTGCCGTGCGTGTTGATCCTACTGAGGCGCTGAGGTGCTCGCGGTCAGGCCTCGAGCCACACGGTGGCGTCCGGCGGCACGGCGCCGTCGACCAGCGGCGCGCTCGAGAGCAGCACGCGTCCGGCGGGCAGCGGAACCGGGTGCGCGCTGAGGTTCGCGACCACGGTCACGACGCCGACCTGGAAGGCGAGCACGTGGTCCGGCAGCGCGGGGATCCAGGTCAGCGCCTCGCGACCGAGGTCGTGGCGGCGTCGTTCGGCGAGAGCCGAGCGGTACAGCTCGAACGTGCTCCCGGCGATCCCGCGCTGCCGGTCGCGGGCGAGCGCGCTCCACTCGGCCGGCTGGGGCAGCCAGCTCTCCCCCGAGGGGCTGAATCCGAACGCGGGGGAGTCGGCCTCCCAGGGCAGCGGCACGCGGCATCCGTCACGGCCGTAGCGCTCGCCGGCGGTGCGGAACCAAGTCGGGTCCTGTCGCGCGTGGTCGGGCAGGTCGATCGCCTCCGGCAGGCCGAGCTCCTCGCCCTGGAACACGTAGGCGCTCCCCGGGAGGGCGAGCATGAGCAGGCTCGCGGCCCGCGCGCGCCGCAGCCCGAGCGCCGCGTCGGGCTGGTGCGGCGAGTTCGGGCCGAGTCCGTGGCCCTGCGGGTTCTCGCCGGTGATCGCGAGGCGGCTCGCGTGACGCACGACATCGTGATTGCTGAGCACCCAGGTGCTCGGCGCCCCGACGGCGCCGAATGCCGCGAGGGAGGCGTCGATCACGCGCCGCAGCGCCGGCGCGCTCCACGCCGTCTCGAGGTACGCGAAGTTGAACGCCTGGTGCATCTCGTCGGGGCGCACCCACTGCGACATCAGGCTGAGCGGGTCGACCCAGGCCTCCGCGGCGAGGATCCGCTCGCCCGGGTAGGAGTCGAGAAGTCGACGCCACTCGCGCCAGATCTCGTGCACGCCCTCCTGGCCCCAGTACGGCGGCAGCGGGGCGGGCTCGGCGTCGATGCCGCCCGCGCCGCCCATGCTGCCGGCGCCCTCCGGAGGCGTGTAGTCGGGCAGCCCGTCGGCCTTGATCATGCCGTGCGCGACGTCGACACGGAAGCCGTCGACGTCGCGATCGAGCCAGAACCGCAGGATGTCGAGGAAGTCGGCGCGCACCTCCGGGTTGGTCCAGTCGAGGTCGGGCTGCGAGGAGTCGAAGATGTGCAGGTACCACGAGCCGTCCGCCACGCGGGTCCAGGCCGGTCCGCCGAACACCGACTCCCAGTTGTTGGGCGGCAGTTCGCCCGCGGCGCCGCGCCCCTCGCGGAACAGGTAGCGCGCGCGCTCCGGGCTTCCCGGCGCGGAGGCGAGCGCGGCCTGGAACCAGCGGTGGTCGCTCGAGGTGTGGTTGGGGACCATGTCGACGATGACGCGGATGCCGAGCTCGTGCGCCCGCGCGATGAGCGCATCGGCGTCGGCCAGCGTTCCGAAGATCGGGTCGACGGCGCAGTAGTCGGCGACGTCGTACCCGGCGTCGCGCTGGGGGGAGGCGAAGAACGGCGAGAGCCAGACCGCGTCGATGCCGAGCTCGGCGAGCTCCGGGAGCCGCTCGGTGATGCCGCGAAGGTCGCCGATGCCGTCGCCGTTCGAGTCGGCGAAGGAGCGTGGGTAGATCTGGTAGATCACGGCGGAGCGCCACCACTCGGTGGGGTCGGTCTCGGCGGAGGTCGCCGGGGCGAGCGGCGCAGCGCTGCGCGATGGATCGGTGAGCATGCGGTTGAGAGTAGGGCGCACTTCCCCAAAAGTGCAAGCGCTTGCACCTCGACTCGCGCAAACTCGGCAGGAAAACAGGAGTTGCCACTTGGCATCCGGGAAAAATTGCACTAAGAATGGAAACGCTTGCAGATTCGCGAGCCCCAACCAAGAGAACGACCTCTTTCTCGTCGACTCGAGTGCCTGGCACCCGACGCGGCGCGTGATGGGGGTCGCTCCGCAGCAGGAAAGGTCACACCAATGAGGGTGCAATCCACTCCCCGCGCGCTTCTTGCCAGCGTCGCCGTCGCCGCCGCGAGTGCCATGGCGCTCGCCGGATGCAGCACGGGACCCGAGACGCCGCAGTACTCCGGAACGCTGACGGTGTGGGTCGATGCCGACCGCGCCGCCGTGCTCGAAGACGTTGCCGCCCAGTTCCAGGAGGAGCGCGGCGTCGAGGTCACGCTCGTCCAGAAGGACTTCGGCGACATCCGTGATGACTTCACCACTCAGGTGCCGACCGGCGAAGGCCCCGACATCATCGTCGGCGCGCACGACTGGCTCGGCAAGCTCGTGCAGAACGGCGTCGTCGCGCCGCTCGAGCTCGGCGACAAGGCGAGCGAGTTCCAGCAGGTCGCGGTCAACGCGATGAGCTACGAGGGACAGAACTACGGTCTGCCCTACTCGGTCGAGAACATCGCCCTCGTGCGCAACACCGACCTGGCCCCCACGGCGCCGACCACCTTCGACGAGCTGATCGCCATGGGCGAGGCGGCCGTCGACGCGGGTGACGCGGAGTACCCGTTCCTCGTCGGGCTCGACCCCAACGCGGCCGACCCGTACCACCTCTACCCGCTGCAGGCCTCCTTCGGAGCGACCGTCTTCGAGATCACGGCCGACGGCACCTACGACCCGACGCAGCTCGCGCTCGGCGGGGCCGGCGGCGAAGCGTTCGCGCAGAAGCTCGCCGAGTGGGGTTCGATGGGCATCCTGAACACGAACATCTCCGGCGACATCGCCAAGGAGGAGTTCAACGCGGGCAAGTCGCCGTTCTACCTGACCGGTCCGTGGAACGTCCCGGCCGCGGCCGAGGCTGGCATCGCCTACTCGATCGACCCGATCCCGTCGGCGGGCGGCGAGACGGCGACGCCGTTCGTCGGCGTGCAGGGCTTCTACATCAGCGCCAAGAGCGAGAACGCCCTGGCCGCCAACGAGTTCCTCGTGAACTACGTCGGCACCGAGGCCGTGCAGACCGCCCTCTACGAGGTCGGCGGCCGTGCCCCGGCGCTGATCAGCGCCTTCGAGGCCGCGCAGGGTGACGCGGATGTCGCCGCCTTCGGTGCCGTCGGCGCCAACGGCGTGCCGATGCCGAACGTGCCCGCGATGGACGCCGTCTGGGCCGACTGGGGAGCGACCGAGGTCGCGATCATCAACGGCCAGGGCGACCCGGTCGAGCTGTGGCAGGCGATGGTCGCCAGCATCCAGTCCAAGATCGAGGGCTGATCCTCTCGAGCGGCCCGGGGAGCGCATCCCCGGGCCGCTCATTCCCGCCCGCCTGACCTCGGAGAACCATGACCACGTCGACTCCCGGCACCACCCCGCCGCTCGCGCCCGTCGCCCCGGCGCCGGGGCGTGGGATCCACCACCACGGAACGCCCAGCGTCCGCAGCATGCTGATCAAGATCTCGCTGCTCGCGATCGTCGACTCGCTGGCGGTGTTCGCCCTCTTCACGCTGCTCCTCAAAGAGGAGTGGCTGGTCTTCGGGATCGCGTTCGCGGTCACGCTCGCGATCAACATCATCTACCTGAAGCCGGGCATGCTGCCCGCCAAGTACCTCGCCCCCGGGCTGCTCTTCCTCGCCATCTTCCAGATCTTCGTCGTCGTGTACAGCGGCTACATCGCCTTCACCAACTACGGCGACGGCCACAACAGCACCAAAGAGGACGCGATCGAGTCGATCATCGCGAACGCCCGCACCCGCGTCCCCGATTCGCCCACCTACCGGCTGACGGTGCTCGAGCAGTTCGGGACCTTCAGCTTCCTCGTCACCACTCCCGACGGCGAGGTGTTCGTCGGCGGCGAGGACAGCCCGCTCGAGGAGGCGCCCGGCGCGCGCCTCGACAGCACGGGCAAGGCGATCGAGCTCGACGGGTACACCACCCTCGACTTCGGTTCGCTCATCCAGAACCAGTCGGTGATCGCGGACCTCTCGGTGCCGCTCACCGACGACCCCAACGACGGGGCGCTGCGGACACCCGACGGCAGCTCCGCCTACCTCTACACCTCGGCCCTCGAATACGACGAGGCCGCCGACGCGATCATCGACACCCGCACGGGCGACACCTACCTGGATCGCGGCGCGGGCGCGTTCGCCAACGAGGCGGGCACAGAGCTCTCCCCGGGCTGGAAGATCAACGTCGGATTCGACAACTTCGCCCGCGCGTTCACCGAGGAATCCATCCGCGGTCCGCTGCTCGGCGTGATCGCCTGGACCTTCGCCTTCGCGCTGCTCTCGGTCGGCATGACCTTCGTGCTCGGGCTGTTCCTGGCGATCGTATTCAACGAGGCGCGGATGCGCGGTCGCAAGTTCTACCGCATCATCCTGATCCTGCCCTACGCGTTCCCCTCGTTCCTGTCGGGGCTGGTCTGGCTGGGTCTGCTCAACCAGGACTTCGGATTCGTCAACCAGGTCGTCTTCGGCGGTGCCGCGATCCCGTGGCTCACCGACCCGTGGCTCGCCAAGGCGAGCGTGCTGATCGTGAACCTCTGGCTCGGATTCCCGTACATGTTCCTGATCTGCACGGGCGCCCTGCAGTCGATCCCCGAAGAGCTGACCGAGGCCGCCCGAGTCGACGGCGCGCGCCCGTGGGCGGTGTTCCGTCTGATCAAGTTCCCGCTGCTGCTGGTCTCGGTCGCGCCGCTGCTGATCTCGTCGTTCGCGTTCAACTTCAACAACTTCAACGTCATCTATATGCTCACCGGCGGCGGGCCGCGCAACGTGGCCGCGGGCGTCAACGCCGGCGCCACCGACCTGCTGATCACCCTCGTCTACAAGGTGGCCTTCGGCAGCGGCACGGGTCGCGACTACGGTCTGGCGAGCGCGTTCGCGATCCTGATCTTCATCATCGTGGCGGTGGTCTCGATCATCGGCTTCCGTCGCACTCGCGCCCTGGAGGACCTGAACTGATGGCTACGCTTCCCGCCTCCATCCCTGTCCGCCGTCGCCGCTCGGCGCTCCGCTGGTTCGCCGACACCGGCTGGCGACACCTCGTCGGCGTCGCGGTGGTCATCTTCGCGACCTTCCCGCTGCTCTACGTGCTGTCGGCCTCGCTGAATCCCACCGGCACGCTGGTCGGGTCGAACGTGCTGTTCCGGTCGCTGGACTTCTCGAACTACATCGAGCTGTTCAACCGGCCGCAGCAGCCCTACGCCGCCTGGTTCGGGAACACGCTCGTGATCGGGCTGATCTCCGCCGCCGGAACTGTGTTCCTGGGCGCGCTCGCCGCCTACGCGTTCTCGCGGATGCGCTTCACCGGCCGCCGGATCGGGCTGCTCAGCCTGCTGCTGGTGCAGATGTTCCCGCAGCTGCTCGGCGTGGTGGCGATCTTCCTGCTGCTCTCCGGAATCGGCGACATCTTCCCCGCGCTCGGACTCGGCTCGCAGCTGGGCCTCATCATGGTCTACCTCGGCGGCGCGCTGGGCGTGAACACCTACCTCATGTACGGGTTCTTCAACACCGTGCCGGTGTCGATCGATGAGGCGGCCAAGATCAACGGGGCCAGCCACGCGCAGATCTTCTTCGGCATCATCCTGCGGCTCGTGTCGCCGATCCTGGCCGTGGTCGGCCTGCTCTCCTTCGTCGGCACGACGAACGAGTTCGTGATCGCGAGCATCGTGCTGAGCGACCCGCAGACGCAGACCCTCGCCGTGGGCCTCTACCAGTTCGTCTCCCAGGAGACGTCGAAGAACTGGACGCTGTTCTCGGCGGGCGCGGTGCTGGCGGCCATTCCGGTCATGGCACTGTTCCTGTTCCTGCAGCGCTACATCGTCAGCGGACTCACCGCGGGCTCGGTCAAGTGAGCGAGGCGGTCCGCGAACCGCATCACGACGGCTCGCCGCTCTACGTCGCGCGCGCGACGGTCGAGCTCGGCGAGCGGGTGCGGGTGCGCCTGCGGGCGCCGCGCACCGGCCCGCGGCTGCGGCGCGTTCACGTGCGCTCGAACCCCGACCACGAGCCGCGCTGGGACGAGGCGCAGCGCCTCGCGGGCGGCGAGGACGAGTGGTGGGAGGCCGAGGTCGAGGTGGCGAACCCGCGACACGGCTACCGCTGGCTGCTGGAGGACGAGGCGGGCGGCATCCGCTGGCTCAATCAGGCCGGTGTCGTCGCCGGGGAGACCCGCGACGTCAATGACTTCGCGCTCGTCGCCGGCAACGCGCCGCCGGAGTGGATGACGACCTCGGTCATGTACGAGATCTTCCCCGACCGCTTCGCCCGCTCGGCGGCCGCGGACCGGCGCCCCGCACCGGAGTGGGCGATCCCCGCAGCCTGGGGCGACCCCGTCGACCCGGAGATGCCGGGACGCTCCCAGCAGCTCTACGGCGGCGACCTCGACGGCGTCGTCGAGCACCTGGATCACCTCGCCGACCTCGGTGTCGACCTGCTCTATCTGAACCCGTTCTTCCCGGCCGCCTCCAACCACCGCTACGACGCGGCGAACTTCCGGGTCGTCGACCCGCTGCTCGGCGGCGATGAGGCGCTTGTGCGGCTCGTCGAGGCCGCCCACGCGCGGGGCATGCGGGTGATCGGCGACCTGACGACGAACCACTCCGGCGACCGCCACGAGTGGTTCCGCGCCGCCCTCGGCAGCCCGGAGGCCCCTGAGTCGGAGTTCTACTTCTTCACCGACGAGGCGAACGAGCGCTACGAGAGCTGGCTCGGCGTGCCGAGCCTGCCGAAGTTCGACTGGAGCTCGGCGGAGCTGCGGCGACGCTTCATCGACGGCCCCGACTCGGTGGTCGCGCACTGGCTGCGTGCGCCGTTCCACCTCGACGGCTGGCGAATCAACGTCGCCAACATGACCGGGCGGCTCGGCGCCGTCGACCTCAACGCGGAGGTGCGGCAGACCCTTCGCCGCACCATGAGCGAGATCAACCCGGACACCGTGCTGCTGGCCGAGTCGACCAACGACGCCACCGAGGACTTCTCCGGCGACGCCTGGCACGGCGCCATGACCTACGCCGACTTCACCCGGCCGCTCTGGGGGTGGCTCGCCGAGCCCGCCGAGCCCGACGAGGAGCTGTGGTTCTTCGGCGTGCCGGTCACGCGCATCCCCGCGGTCACCGGCGTGGAGTTCCACGCCCAGCTGCAGCGCTTCGTCGCGGGGGTGCCCTGGCGCGTGCGACTCGGCACGATGCACGCGCTCGACACCCACGACACGGCGCGGTTCCTCACCCACGCGGCGCCCGGCGCGCTGCCGGTGGCGCTCGGGCTGTCGGTGACGCTGCCGGGAATCCCGACCGTGTGGATGGGCGACGAGTTCGGGCTTCACGGTGCCGACGGCGAGGCCTCCCGCACCCCGATGCCGTGGGGGAGCGACGACCCGGCCGCGGCGGAGACGTTCGCGCTGTACCGCGAGCTGCTCGCGCTGCGCCGCGCGCACCCGGTGCTCGGCACGGGCGGTCTGCGCTGGCTGCATGTCTCCGACGATGCGCTTCTCTTCGTGCGGGAATCCGCCGACGACAGCGTGGTCGTGCTCGCCGCGCGGGCGGCCATCAACGTTCCCGCCCCGGCGTCCGCGCCGACGGCGCGGCTGTTCGGCGAGGCCGAGTGGGGCGAGCGGCTGACGGCGCCGGGGATCGGCCTGACCGTGTGGCGCGCGCCCGGAATCAACGCCCCGAGCTGGGGCGCCAGCGCGTGACCGAGCCCATCGATTTCGACCAGTGGACCCGCGCCCTCGAGGCGGCGCTGCGGGAACGGGACGACGCGGCGGGGCTCGTCCTGCTGGGATCGACCGTCGCCGCGCATCGCCGCGACGAGTGGTCGGATCACGACTTCTTCGCTCTGGCGGGCTCCGGCCGCGGCGACGAGCTCAGGACGGTCGCCGAGTGGTTGCCGTATCCCGAGCGGTGCGTCCTGATCGCCCGGGAGGGTGAGATCGGGTTCGTCGCGGTCTACGACGATGGACATGTGGCCGAGTTCGCGGCCGCCACGGCGGAGGAGCTCGCCGGAGCGCTCGTGACCGGGGACAGCGCGATCGCCTACGACGATGGCCCCGCGGCGGCGCTCGTCGCCGCGGCGCGGTCGCGGGTGGACGAGGCGCGTGTCGACCCGGTGAACGACGCGAAGCTCGTGCTCGTCAAGCTGCTGATCGGGGTGGGGCGCGCTCGCCGCGGGGAGCGCCTCGCGGCGGGAGGCTTCGTGCGGAGCTGGGCGCTCGAGTGCTTTGTGCGCGCGCTGCGCGCGCGACACCCCGTCGCGGGATCGGTGCGCGACGCGATCGATCCGCTGCGCCGGCTCGAGCGCGACTATCCCGAGCTGGCGGCGCGGCTGGACGGGATCCTCGCCGCGCCCGTCGAGGAGGCGGGACGCGCGCTGTTCGATCTGTTCCGGGAGACGCTGGAACCCGGGTGGGCCGAGTTCCCGACTGCCGCCGCCGACGCGGTCGCGGCGCGGCTGGGCTGGGACTAGCTCTCGTCCTTGTCCTCATCCTCGGGCAGCGCGGCGAGCCAGTCGCCCCACCACGCCTTCCAGCGCTCCGCCTCATCCGCGGTGGCGAGGCGCTCGTGCGTGACGGTCAGGCGGGTGCGGCCGCCGGCGACCGCATCGATCGCGAGCTGCACGACACCGGCCGGCTCCGCGCCGTGGGTCGCATCGAACCGGGGCGACTTGACGCCCGGGCGCGAGCGCGGCGTCAGCGCGAGCTCGGGGATCAGCTCGGCACGGCGTGCGTCGTCCTCGATCGCGGCGCGCAGGCCCTCGACGGTCCAGCGGAGGGTGCGTGAGCGGCTCACCGAGAAGGTCCCGTCGGCCATCTGCCCGGGGAGGCGCAGGCCGGTGATGCGCTCGAAGCCGACCGTGACCGCCTGGGCCCACCAGGCGTCCACGCCCTGCTCGTGAACCCAGCGGGCGATCGCCGGATGTCCGGCATTGCGGCCCGGACCGGCGTCGATGAGCTCGACCCATTCCGCCCAGCCGTGACCCGTGCGCTCGCGGACCGCGTCGTCCGGGTGCTCCGGCTCTGACGCCCAGGTCGAGGAGTTCGCGCCCATGTCGACAGGCTAGAACACGTCGGGCGAGGGCGTCGAGGCCCAGCGGATGGCGACGTCGGCGTGGCGATCGAAGCGGTAGCCGGCGCCGCGCACCGTGCGGACGACGTCCTCGAAGGCCCCGAGCTTGGAGCGCAGCCGACGAACATGCACGTCGATCGTGCGCTCGTTGGGGGTCTCCTCGTCGTCGGTGTCGCCCCACAGCGAGGAGATGATCTCGGCCCGGTCGATCGTGCGGCCCTCGCGCAGCACGAGGAACTGCAGGAGTTCGAACTCCTTGTAGGTGAGCGGCGCGACCTCGCCGTCGAGCAGCACGCGGCGGCGTGAGATGTCGATCACGACGCCCGCCTTCGGCTCCGGCGGCGGGGTCACCGCGGCGGCGGCCTGGCGCTGTCGCGCGAGCGCGGCCGGGTCCTGCAGGGCGAGCCGCACGACGTCGACGTCGCGTCCGCCGGCGCCCTCGGGGGCCAGCGCGACCGCGGCATAGCTCTCGGCGCCGGGGGCGAGCTGGGCGACCAGGGCCTTCAGCTGGGTGACGATCGCGGGCAGGTCGGTGCCGGCCTCCGCAGCCTTGGCCTCGTCGATGCCGACGTAGAGGGCGAAGCCGCGCGCCTCGGTCCCGTCGGGGACGGCACGGATGCGGGAGGGCGGTGCGGTCGGCTGCTCGTCGCGCGCGAGCGGTGCGGTGAGATCCGCGACCGGGCGGGGTCGCACGGGCGCGTGGGCGGGCGGCTTGCGGAGTGAGTCAAGGGTGGCGAGAGACATGTCGTCGAATCCTTCATTGGCGGGCGACGTGGGGGTCGGATCATCCACGGTGGTTCGCCTCGCGAGAGTGGAGCGGGTGTGCGGGGTGGCGGAGTCGATGCCCCGAGCGGGCAGATTCCGGGAGTCCGTGGTGCTCAAGCATGGGAGCGCATTCGGGACTCGGCGAGAGAGTGGTCTCTACGCACACATTCGACAACAGGTGACCGCGCGCGCCGACATCATGTCGGCGGTCCCACAAGCCTCGAAGGAGGTCAGGGTGTGCGTGCGGTCGGTCATGCCTGTCAGTTTCTTGTACCGGCGGGCAAAACGCAACCCGGCTCAGACGGTTCCGTACAGCCGATCGCCCGCATCGCCGAGTCCGGGCACGATGTAGCCGACCTCGTTGAGCTTCTCGTCGAGCGCGCCCAGCACCACGGTGACGTTGCGTCCCTCGGTCGCCGCGCGCACCGCTTCGACCCCCTCGGGGGCGCCCAGCAGGCAGATGGCGGTGACATCCTCGGCGCCGCGCTCGAACAGGAACTCGATCGCGGCGATCAGCGAGCCGCCGGTCGCGAGCATCGGGTCGAGCAGGAAGCACTGACGGCCCGCGAGGTCATCCGGAAGGCGCGTCGCGTAGGTGGTCGGCTGCAGGGTCTCCTCGTCGCGCACCATGCCCAGGAATCCCACCTCGACCGTCGGCACCAGCGCCGTCATGCCGTCGAGCATGCCGAGCCCGGCACGCAGGATCGGCACGACGAGCGGGCGAGGCTCGGCGATCTCGACCCCCATCGTCTCGGTCACCGGCGTCGTCACGCTGACCGGCGTCACGCGCACATCGCGCGTCGCCTCGTAGGCGAGGAGCGTGACCAGTTCGCGAGCCAGGTTGCGGAACGTCGGGCTCGGGGTGCGCTCGTCGCGAAGCACCGTGAGCTTGTGGGTGATGAGCGGGTGGTCGGCGACGTGGAGGCGCATAGGCTCAATCTATCGGAACGCGCACCCCGCCCCGGCGGCCCACCGTTTCGAATGGTGCCAATTCAGCTTGGCGCCATGCTGAACTGACAGCACCGAAACGGGAGGGTGGATGACCGACGACGAGGTCATGGAGCTCGCCCTGGCCGAGGCGCGGGCCGCGCTCGCGACCGGCGACGTTCCGGTCGGCGCCGTCGTGCTCGACGGGCAGGGCCGCGTGCTGGCGACCGGGCGCAACGAGCGCGAGCTGCACCAGGATCCGACCGCGCACGCCGAGGTCGTCGCGATCCGTCGCGCGGCGGAGGCGATCGGCGACTGGCACCTGGACGACACGACGCTCGTCGTCACGCTCGAGCCGTGCGTGCTGTGCGCGGGGGCGATCCTGGCGGCGCGCATCCCGCGCCTGATCTTCGGCGCCTGGGACGAGAAGGCGGGAGCGGTGGGAAGCCAGCACGACCTGGTACGCGATCAACGCCTCCCGCACCGGGTCGAGGTGACCACGGGTGTGAGAGGCGTCGAGGCGGCGGAGCTGCTCCGCGAGTTCTTCGAGAAACGGCGCTGAGGCCGCGCGGAGCTACTCCCAGAGCACCGCGATGATCACGTTGATCACGGCGAGTCCGCCCGCGGCGTGGAAGGCCGGCTTGATCTTGCCGCCCTTGCGCTTGTTGATGCTCGCGAGGATCGCCGCCGCGAGGATGACGAGGGCGATGATGAGCTTGACCGCGATCTTCGCGTTGTCGACCCCCATGTCGCCCATCTGGCGGATCGCGACGAGGGCGAGACCGGTCACCACCTGGGTGATCGCGCCGGTGAGCAGGATGTCGGTGCGGAATCCTGAGTTCGCGCGCATCTGCACCAGGAACACCCCGATGATCGCCGCCAGGCCGAGGAAGTGCAGAACGAGAACGAGATTGAGAACGGTTTCCATGGTGCTCCTTCGGGGGCGCTAGTCGGCGCTCTTGATGACGATGGCGTCGGTCGGCGGGTTGTAGTCGTGCGGCGAGTGGAAGACGTCGGGCTCGATGTAGATGATGCGGGCGTGCGGCACGGCGGCGCGCACGCTCTTCTCGACCGAGTTGATCGCGCTGGCGACATTCGACATCGACGTGCCCTTGGGGAACGCGAGCTTCGCGCCGACCATCAGCTCGTCCGGGCCCACGTACAGGGTCTTCATGTGGATGATCGTCTCGACCTGGGGGTGCGAGACGAGAGCCTCGCGGATCTTCGCGACGTTGGCCTGGGTCGCGCCTTCGCCGACGAGCAGGCTCTTCGTCTCGATGCCGAGGACGAGGGCGACGAGCACGAGCAGGACGCCGATCGCGATGGTGCCGATCGCATCCCAGGTCGGGTCGCCGGTGATGATCGTGAGGCCGACGCCGACGAGCGCGAAGGTCAGGCCGAGCAGTGCGGCGATGTCCTCCAGCAGCACGACGGGCAGCTCCGGCTGCTTGGCGTGGCGCACGAACGCGATCCAGCCCTGGTCGCCGCGGGCGAGGTTCGACTCGATGACCGCGGTGCGCAGGGAGAACGACTCGAGCACGATCGCGATGACGAGCACGACGATCGGCAGCCACGGCACCTCGAGCGGGTGCGGGTGCTGCAGCTTCTCGATGCCCTCGTAGAGCGAGAAGACGCCACCGACCGAGAACAGCACGATGGCGACGACGAAGGCGTACACGTAGCGCTCGCGCCCGTAGCCGAAGGGGTGCTCGGCGTCAGCCTTGCGTTTGGCCTGCCGGCCGCCGAACAGCAGCAGGCCCTGGTTGGCCGCGTCGGCGACCGAGTGCACGCCTTCGGCGAGCATCGCGCTCGAACCGGAGAAGGCGAACGCGACGAACTTGGTGATCGCGATGCCGGAGTTCGCCAGCAGAGCCGCGATGACGGCCTTTGTTCCGCCCGAGGTGCTCATCGATCAGGTCCCCTCTGCGCTCGAAACTGGGCGCGCGGTCCCAAGTTACACTCTGCGAGTGACCGCTTCCTCCTCCGAAACGACTCGTCTGCCCCGCATCGCGATCCTCGGCGCGGGGTCGATGGGAGGGGCGATCCTCGCGGGGCTGCGCCGCTCCGCGGCGGCCGACGACGGCGTGGTCGTCACGACGCGCAGCGCCGAGAGCGCCGCGCGCATGTCCGCCGACGGCATCGAGGTCCTCTCGCTCGAGACGACGCCCGACGCGAACCGTCGCGCCGTGGCCGGCGCGGGGCTCGTCCTCCTGGCCGTCAAGCCGGCGATGATCGCCGACCTGCTGCGCGAGATCGCCGACGCGCTCGAGCCGAACGCCATCGTGGTGAGCGTGGCGGCGGGCGTGACGACCGAGTCGATGGAGGCGCTCGTCGCCAATCCGGTGGTGCGCTCGATGCCGAACACCCCGTCGCTGGTGGGCCTGGGGGTCACCGGGGTCTCGGCGGGCTCCCGCGTCGACGACGCCCAGGTGTCGCTCGTGGCGGCGCTCTTCGCGACGGTCGGCGAGGTCATCGTCGTGCCGGAGGCGCAGTTGGACGCGCTCTCCGCGGTGTCCGGCTCCGGCCCCGCCTACGTGTTCCTGCTCATCGAGCGCTGGACGCAGGCCGCGATCGATCTCGGCTTCACTCCCGAGCAGGCGAAGCTGATGGTCGAGCAGACCGTGCGCGGCGCGAGCGAGCTGCTGGCGGGGGCCGACGTCGATGCCACCGAGCTGCGTCGCCGCGTGACCAGCCCGAAGGGCACCACCGAGCGCGCGGTCGCCGTGCTCGAGGAGGCCGAGCTGCGTGACCTGTTCACGCGTGCCGCCAACGCCGCCGTCGCGCGGGCGAAGGAGATCGCCGCGGGGTCCTGACCCGAGCGCGCGGTCGGCGACTCAGCCGAGGGCCGCGAAGCGGTCGAGGTCGGCGACCTTCCCGCTGGCGATGATGAGGTCGTGGTTCGAGACCACCGTGTCCGCCGTCGCGTAGGTGAACTCCTTGCCGGGGCTCTTCACGCCGACGACGGTGATGCCGTACTTCGTGCGCACGTGCGAGTCGGTGAGACTGAGTCCGCGGATCGGCTTCGGCGGGTACATCTTGACGATCGCGAAGTCGTCGTCGAACTCGATGAAGTCGATCATGCGGCCCGACACGAGGTGGGCGACGCGCACGCCGGCCTCCGCCTCCGGGTAGATCACGTGGTTGGCGCCGATGCGCGAGAGGATCTTGCCGTGCGACTGGCTGACGGCCTTCGCCCAGATCTGCGGGATCCCGAGGTCGACCAGGTTCGCCGTGATGAGCACGCTTGCCTCGACGTAGGAGCCGACCGCGACGACCGCGACCTTGAAGTCGGCGGCGCCGATCTGGCGGAGGGCGTCGATCGAGCGCGCATCCGCCTGAACGGCGTGCGTGACCCGGTCGGCCCACTTCTGCACCAGGTTCGGGTCCTCGTCGACCGCGAGCACCTCGCGGTTGAGTCGCTGAAGCTGCCCGGCGGTCGCGGCGCCGAACCGGCCGAGGCCGAGCACCAGCACCGGGGCGTCGTGGGGGATTCGCTCAACCAACGATGGGCCTCTCTTCGGCGCGCGTGAACAGCTGACGGCGTTGGCTCGCCGCGAGTGCGGCGGCCAGTGTCACGGTACCAACTCGACCGGCCCACATGGTGGCGGCGAGGACATACTTGCCCGCATCCGGCAGGGTCTCGGTGAGCCCGGTGCTGAGTCCGCAGGTGGCGAAGGCGGAGATCACGTCGAACAGCACGCGGTCGAGGGGCTCGTCGGTGATCCGCAGGATGATGATCGAGGCGGCGGCGACGATCGTGGCGCCCCAGAGGACGACGCTGACGGCGAGCCGAAGCACGTCGTTGGGGATGCGGCGGTCGAAGGCCTGCATGTCGGTGTCGCCCTTGGCCTCGGCGTAGGCGGCGAGGAACAGCACCGCGAGGGTCGTGACCTTGATGCCGCCGGCGGTGGAGGCGGAGCCGCCGCCGACGAACATGAGCATGTCCATCACGAGGTGCGCGGCGCCGTTCATCGCGCCGACGTCGACGTTGGCGAAGCCGCCGGAGCGGGTCATGAAGGAGAGGAAGGTCGCCGTCATGGGCCGCGCGGCCGCGTCCTGGCTGCCCAAGGTGGCCGGGTTCGACCATTCCAGGACGAGGATCGCGACGGAGCCGAGAACGACCAGCGCGATCGTGGTGACGAGGGTGAGCTTGGCGTGGATCGGCAGGCGCACCCGGAAGCGCACGGTGCGCAGCACGGCGAAGATGACCGGGAATCCGAGGCTGCCGAGGAAGACGCCGAAGGCGATCGTGGTCAGGAACCACGGGTCGGTCGCGAAGGGCTCGACGCCGTCGACCGTCGGCACGAAGCCCGTGTTGGTGAAGGCGGAGGCGGCGAAGTAGAAGCCCTTCCAGGTCGCCGACCACGGGTCGAGGCCGTGCACCAGGAGGCGCGGCACGAGCGACAGCATGAGGATGAGCTCGATGATGAGCGTCGACAGGGCGACCGTCGCGAGAAGACCGCCGATCTCGCCCAGGCGCACCGCCTGCGACTCGGCGACCGGGCCGGCGTGCAGGCGCGAGGCGTTGGTGTCGCTCGCCGCGATCAGTCGGGCGCGCAGGCCGAGGCGGCGCGAGACGACGAGGCCGAGGATGCTCGCGAGCGTCAGCACGCCGATGCCGCCGACCTGCAGGCCGATCAGGATCGCGACGTTGCCGAAGGTCGACCAGTGCGTCGCCATGTCGACCGTGACGAGCCCGGTGACGCAGATCGCGGAGACGGCCGTGAACAGCGCGTCGACGATCGGGGTCGCCTCGCCGTCGCGCGCGGCCCACGGCGTCGCGAGAATCGCCGTCAGAACAAGGATCAGACCGGTGAAGATGAGGATCGCGAATCGCGAGGGCGAGCGCCGGGCGAAGTCATCGAAGGCGTCCCGAATCCGCGCCGGGCGCGACCTCGAATCGGGGAACCGACCGGATCCCCGCCGCCCTCTCGCAAGATTCGCGCGCACAGGGGGCCATGGTACTCGGGACGCGAGCGATCTAGTCTTGGGTCATGGCCGACATCTTCACGTGTCTCGCTGACGGGACGCGTCGCCACCTGCTCGAACTGCTGCTTGCGCGCGCCCAGGCGGACGAATACGTGGGGGAGGTGTCCGTCGGTGAACTCGTCGAGGCGCTCGGGCTGAGCCAGCCCACCGTGTCGAAGCATCTCAAGGTGCTGCGCGATCATGGGCTGGTCGCCGTGCGCGAAGAGGGTCAGCATCGCTATTACCGGATCGACCCCGCGCCGCTGGAGGAGCTCGACGGGTGGCTCTCGCCGTTCCTCGCGCGCGACGCCGAGCGGCTGTCGCAGGAGAGCGACGCCTCGGCCCAGTCGACGGTGTTCGCCGCCTGGGCGGGAACCGGCGTCGCCGGCCGCGTCGGTCGCGCGGCCGCCGACACCGCGCACTCCGCGCGCGCGGCCCTGGACGCGGCGCAGGACCGGCTTCACGGGGCGCAGGCGCGACTCGAGCGCGTGCAGCACAAGGTGACCGAGATCCTGCCGTTCCGCGGCTCGAAGGACTGATCAGGGCCTAGACAGGGCCGTCCGGCAGCGCTAGTCTCGCGATGCACTCCTGTCACAGGAGTCACACAGATCACACGAGACACGACCGCGAGTCGGAACGGAGGCGGCATGGCCCAGGACCTGTCCAACGTGCGCTTCCTCACCGTCGCCGAAGTGGCCGAGATGATGCGCGTCTCGAACATGACCGTCTACCGGATGGTCCACGCGGGGGAGCTCCCCGCGGTGCGCTTCGGACGCAGCTACCGCATCCCCGAATCGGCGGTCTCGCACGCGATCGAGCTGCCCGAGTCGAACGTCGGCTGAGCGCTCGTTTCGCTCGATCCAGGGTCTCCGGGTAGACTCTGGAGGTTAGATTTCCGCGGTTCGGTTGAGGACCCGGTGGTCCCGACTCCGAACAAGCGAGGTGAACATGGGTTCCGTCATCAAGAAGCGCCGCAAGCGCATGGCGAAGAAGAAGCACCGCAAGCTGCTGCGCAAGACGCGCCACCAGCGCCGCAACAAGAAGTAAGTCGCTCTGCGGGTTGAGTAGCGCGAAGCGCGTCTCCCGTCCTGCGGGTTGAGTAGCGCGAAGCGCGTATCGAAACCCGGGGATTGAGTGCGCGAAGCGCGTATCGAAATCCACCAAGCGCACCAGAAACGCCCGAGCCGTCTAGGCCGGGCGTTTTTGCTGTGCCGAGCGCTTCACCCGTCGCGCCTCCCGCGCCACCCGCTTCCGTGCCGCACGGATGCTCTTGGCGGTCAGCCGCAGGATCGGCCAGCCGTGCTTGTGCGCGTGGTGGGTGAGGATCGCGTCCGGGTTCACGGCGATCCGGTTGCCGACCAGCTCCAGCAGCGGGATGTCGTTGCGGCTGTCGGAGTAGGCCCAGCAGTCGGCGACATCCGCTCCCGCCTTCGCCGCGAGGGCGCGCGCCGCCGCGGCCTTGCGCTCGGCGTGCAGCACGTGCCCGATGAGCTCCCCGGTGTAGACGCCGTCGACGGTCTTCACCTGGGTGCCGAGCGCGCCGGTGAGCCCCAGCTTGCGGGCGATCAGGTCGCCGACCTCCCACGGCGTCGCCGAGACGAGCCAGACCTCGTGGCCTTTGCGCAGGTGGTCGCGGGCGAGCTCGACCGACTCGGGGTAGAGCCGCGGCTGAATCCGGCGCTCCCAGATGCGCTCGCCGAGTCCGATGATCTGCTCTCGGGTGTGGCCGGCGGCGAGTCCGAGGGCGCGCTCGCGGGCCGAGACGAGGTGCAGGTCGTTCTCGCCGACCGCGATGAAGCGGGCCTGATGCCAGACGAAGCGCCAGATGTCGCGCCAGCGCAGGAGTCCGCTGGCCACGGCTTCGCGGCCGACCTGGAAGATGCTGGTGCCGCGCATGAGCGTGTTGTCGACATCGAAGAACGCGATGATCGGGCGATCGCTCGGGCTGAGGTCGGAGACGGACATCGGCGCAACTCTAGCCGCCGGTAGGGTGGCGACGTGAGTGCACCACGCCTGACTCTGGTCGGAAAGCCCGGCTGTCATCTGTGCGACGACGCACGGGCCGTGGTGCTGCAGGTGCTCGACGAGTTCCCCGGTGTCAGTTTCGATGAGCGATCGATTCTCGACGACGCGGAGCTCTTCGACGCGTACGTCGAAGAAATCCCGGTCGTGCTGATCGACGACCGGGTCCACACCATCTGGCGCGTCGACCCGGAGCGGTTGCGTCGTCGACTCGAGGAGGTCACCGCATGATCCGTCACATCGTCGCCTGGAAGCTCAAGGCCACCGAGCCCGCCGAGAAGGAGGAGGCCGCCCGGCGCCTCGCGGTCGGGCTGCAGGAACTCGTCCCGATCATCCCGGAGATCCAGCACCTGACCGTCGGCGCCGACGTCGGCGTCGTCGACGGCAACTGGGACGTCGCCTTCTGGGTCGACTTCGCCACGCTCGCCGACCTCGACACCTACCAGTCGCACCCCGCGCACGTGGCCTTCGCGGCGCTGCCGCGCGAGCTGACCGCCGATCGGGTCTGCGTCGATCTCGACCTCTAGGCCGCCCGCGGCGCCCTGGTCAGCGCCGTGGCTCCGTGCTTAGGTGGAGGTCTGGGTCACTCGAACGAAGGAGTTCGCACCATGAAGTTCCAGATCGTCAAGGGCAAGAGCGAGAAGCAGCCGTACTTCTGGCGCATCGTCGCCGCCAACGGGCAGACGCTCGCGGTGAGCGAGAACTACGTGCAGAAGGCGTCCGCGAAGAAGGCCGTGGAGTCGGTCATCAGCAACGCGGCCGGCGCGACGGTCGAGGACCTTGCCTAGCGAGGGCGGAGTGCCGCGGATCGGCGCGGCGCTCAAAGGTTGGATGAAACAGTGCCCAATCGGCACGCGGCGGCGCTCCGAGCGTGCACCCGCGGTGAGACATCCGATCTCTGTAGACTGAGGCGAGGTCCGCCGTCGCACTGAGGAGAGTCATGTCGCTCGCTCGCCCGAACATCATCCAGATCGTGGTCGATGACATGGGCAACGGCGATCTCTCGCACTCGAACGGCGGTGCGTCCTCGACACCGGTCCTGGACCAGCTCGCCGCCGACGGGTTCTCGCTCACGCAGCACTACTCCGGCTCGCCGGTCTGCGCGCCAGCCCGTGCGGCGCTGCTGACGGGGCGCTACCCGCACCGCACCGGCGTCATCGACACGATGGAGGCGCGGGGCCTGGACCGCTTGAAGGTCGGCGAGCAGACCATCGCGGACGGCCTCTCCGCGGCCGGCTACGCGACCGGACTCGTCGGCAAGTGGCACACCGGCGCCTTCGATCCGGCCTTCCACCCGAGAAGCCGCGGCTTCGACGAGTTCGTCGGGTTCCAGGGCGGATGGCAGGACTACTGGGACTGGCGCATCGAGAAGGCCGGGGTCCCGATGCGGGCCGATGGTCGCTACCTCACCGAGGTCTTCACCGCCGAGGCGCTCGACTTCGTGGACCGGCACGCGCACGAGCCGTTCTTCCTGCACCTGTCCTACAACGCGCCGCACTTCCCGCTGCAGGCGCCGGAGGAGCTCGTCGAGCGCTTCGAGCAGGGCGGCGCCGTGTCGCGCGGGGTCGCGACGATCTTCGCGATGCTCAAGGTCGTCGACGACGGCATCGGCTCGCTGCTGCAGCTGCTCGAGGACCGCGGGATCGCCGACAACACGCTCATCATGTTCACGAGCGACAACGGGCCCGACTTCTCCGCCGACGGCCCCAGCACCACCCTGCGCGGCAATCTCGGGCTCCGAGGGTCGAAGACGCTCGTCTACGAGGGCGGGATCCGCGTGCCGATGATCGTGCGCTGGGCCGACGGCCTCGCTGCCGCGCCGGTGGCCGACGACCTCGTCCACTTCGTGGACTGGATGCCGACCCTGCTCGAGGTCGCCGGAGCGCGGCACGCCGGTCCGGCGCTCGATGGGCGCAGCATCCTCGGCTCGCTGCGGGGCGAGCGGGCCGAGTCGAACCCCACCCGCTTCTGGCAGTGGACGCGCTACCGGCCCGTCGCCGACTCGAACGCGGCCATGCGCGACGGCGACTGGAAGCTGGTCTGGCCGGGGTGGGGCACCACCCTCGATGTGCTGCAGAGCGATCTCGACACCGACGCCGCGCTCAAGTACGCGGATGCGCCGCCGGAGAAGCTCGACGACTCGCCGACCCCGACGTTCGAGCGGCCGGACGACCTCGCGCCGCTGCTGTTCGATCTCGGTGCGGACCCCGGCGAGACGACGGACCTGGCGGCGGAGCACCCCGACCGCGTTCGGTCGATGACGGCCGCGATCGCGGACTGGTTCGACGACGTCGAGCGCACGCGTCTCACGGTCTGACCGGGCGCCCGCGCACCTGCTGCTGGCCGTGCACCGCGGCGCCCGGCGCGTCCGAGCGCGCCCGTGCGCGCCCGCGCGCCGACACGGCCGCGCAAGGACACGGCCGCGCAAGGACACGGCCGCGCAACGACAATCGGGCCGTGGAAGCTCTCGCTCCCACGGCCCGATTGAGGTCCTGCGCTAGCGGAAGACGCCGCCGAGGGCGATTCCCTTCGTGATGTGCTTGTTGAGGAACAGGTACACCACGACGATCGGGATCGACGCGAGGGCGAGCCCCGCGAAGATCGGGCCGAGCTGTGCGTAGAACATTCCGCGGAAGCCGAGCAGACCGACCGGAACGGTCTGGGAGTCCGCCGACTGCAGCAGCACGATGCCGAGCTGCGCCTCGCCCCACATGAAGACGAGTGCGAGCAGCCCCACGCCGACCATCGGGCCGAGCGACAGCGGCACGACGATCCGGTAGAAGGCGTGGAAGTGGCTCAGCCCGTCAATGGCCGCCGCCTCGGTGAGCTCGGCGGGGAAGTCGACGAAGAAGGCATGCAGCACGAGCACCGAGGTGGGCAGCGAGAGCACGCCGTAGGCGACGCCGACCGCGATCGGGTTGCTGACGATCGTCAGCGCGTCGAAGATCTGGAAGTACGGCACCACCAGCAGGATGATCGGAATGATCGATCCGGCCAGGAACACCCCCAGGAAGATCTGACGCGCGCGCGCCGACAGCAGTGTCGAGAAGTACGCCGCGGGCAGGCCCGCGCCGAGGTTCACGATGAGGCCGGCGATGGCGACGATGAGCGTGTTGAAGAAGTAGGTCGCGAGGCCTTCGCCGCCCGACGGCCCCTCCCACGCGGTCACGAAGTTGTCGAGGATGAAGTCGCCGCCGAAGCCGAGCGGGTAGGCGTAGATGTCACGCTGCGACCGGAAGGCCAGGAGCCCGATGAAGACGAACGGGATGACCGTGATGAACGTCCAGACGACGAGCGGGACCTGGGCGAGTGCGGATTTGATCTTTTTCATGATTAGCCCTGCTTCGACTTGCTGAATCGCATCGCGGCGAATCCGATCAGGATGAGGAACGCCCCCGACAGCACGGCGACCGCGGTGGCGGTGCCGTAGTCGCCGCTGACGAACGCTTCGCGGTAGACGAGCACGGGGAGAGTGGCGGTCGCCGATCCGGGACCGCCCTTCGTCATGCCCCACACGAGCGTGAAGTTGTTGAAGGCCCAGATGAGCTGGAGGATCGAGACGACCACGAGCACCGGGCGGATGAGCGGCAGCGTCATCGAGAAGAACTGGCGGATGCGCCCCGCGCCATCGATCTTCGAGGCCTCGTAGACGGAGGTCGGAACGGCCTCCATGGCGCCGAGGATCAGCAGGAAGGCGAAGCCGACGCCGACCCAGATGTCGACGATGATGATCGGCATGAGCGCCGTGGCGGCGTCGGCGAGGAGCGCCGAGCGGTCATCGAGGCCGAACAGGGCCAGGACCGCGTTGAACGTTCCGACGCCGGGCTGGAAGGCGGTGTTCCAGTACACCGCGACCGCGGCCGAGGGGGCGACGGCGGGAACGAACCAGATGACGCGGTAGAACTTGGAGCCGCGGACGCCCTGGCTGACGGCGGCCGCGAGCAGGGTCGCGATCCCGACGCGGCCGAGCGCCGAGAAGAAGGCGAAGGTGATGGTGATCCACAGGGATTCGTAGATCTGCGTTCCGGCGAGCAGGTCGGCGTAGTTGTCGAAGCCGTCGAAGGTGATCTCGCCGATGCCTCCCCAGTCGGAGAAGCTCATCCGCACCGCCTGCACGGTCGGGACCACATAGAACATCGCCATCAGCGCCAGCGCGGGCGCCAGCATGCCCCAGATGAGGAGCGTCTTGCGGCGTCGGGCGCGCGTGGCCGGCGTGATGGGTCGCCGCGAGATAGCGGAGTCGGTCATGATGCACTCAATCTCTTGGGGATGCGGGGGCCGGCGCCAGCGCGCGCGACCCCCGCATCACTGCCGTGGGTTACTCGGAGCGGATGTCGAGCAGTCGCTGCTGCTGGTTCTCAGCGATCTCCTGCGCGGTCAGCTGGCCGGCGAGCATCGAGGCGACCTCGGTGCCGATCGGCTCCTGGGCGAAGAAGCCCGGGGTGGCCGCGGTCCATCCGATGGGAGCACCGTTCGCGTTGGCGTCGGCAACCATCTCGCGCACGACCTCGGGCACGCCCGGCAGGTCGTCGATGTCGAGGGTGCTGACCGAGGGGAGCGCGAAGCCGGAGTTCGAGACCGCGTCCGCCTGCATGGCGTCGGAGACCCAGAACTCGAGGAACTTCTTGGCTTCCTCCGGGTGCGCGGCGCCGGCCGGAATCGACAGGGCCTCACCGAGGTAGGTCATGAGCTGCGAGTCGCCCTGGTCGCCCGCCGGGGCGAGGAACCATCCGTACTCGAAGCCGGCACCGTTGGTGTCGACCGCGCCCGCGGTGAAGTTGCCGCCCAGCAGCATGCCGGCGCGACCCTGGAAGAACAGCGCCTGTGCGGCGTCGTAGTCCTGACCGAGGTAGCCGTCCTGGTACACGCCTGCGTCGGCCCAGGTCTGGAGGCGCTCGATCGTGTTCACGAACGCGTCGTCGGTGTAGTCGGCCGTGACCTCGACCTCAGGGCTGTACGACGTGAGGTAGTTCTCCATCTCCTCGGGGGTCGAGTAGCTCTGGAGCAGGCCTGCGACCTGCCAGCCCCACTGGAACGGCGAGGAGCCGCCGACCGCGAGCGGGTCGTAGCCCGCGTCACGCAGCGCGTCCGACATGGCGAAGAACTCGGCGTCGCTCGCGACGCGGTGGTTGTCCGGAACGTCGATGCCGACCTCGTCGAAGATGTCCTGGTTGTAGAACACCATGTTGAAGTAGATGCCGGCGATGCCCACGAGGTACGGGGTGCCGTCGTACTGCAGGGCGGTCACCGTCTCCGGGCCATAGCGGTTGTAGAGGTCTGCGCTCTCCCACACGTCGGTCAGGTCGAGCAGCTCGCCGTTGGCGACCGTCTCGTAGTAGACGGGCGAGTTGCCCGAGACCAGCGCGATGTCCGGCGGGTTGTTGCCCGCGATGATCTGCGTGTTGGTCGACGAACGGGTGTCGTTGTCGATCGTGGAGAGCTCGACCTCGATTCCCGGGTTGGCCTCTTCGAAGGCGGGAACCAGAACGCTCATCATGGCGTCCCAGTTCGCCTGCTGCTGGACGACGATCGTGACCGTGTCGCCGTCGGACTCGCTGCCGGCGGTGCAGCCGGTGAGGGCGAGGCCGGCGGCGGTGACGCCGGCGAGCACCGCAGTGGCGCGGCGTGTGAACCGCGGCATCGTTGCTGTCGATTTCATGGGGGTGTGTCCCTTTCGTGTGATTCGGACAGGCGGTCGGCTATGACCGCCGGGGTCGCTTCTCAGCGACGAATGCGGGTCGGCGACGCGGGCCGGTGGGCGGCGTCGAGCGACGGGGTGGGGTGCGAGAAGGGGTGGCCGACGCGAGACCGGGTCGGACGTGGTTCTCGCAGGGGCATTGAACTTCCTTGTTCGGGGGTGAGCGCTGTCTTGATGATAGACATCGGATGTTTGCGCGTCAACACTGACGGTAAAGGCGTAAATTCCTCGACTAGTCCGCGTTGATTGGCCGTGAACATTGGATGTAAGCGCATTCCGCTGGCGCCGCGCGAGAACTCACACGGAACCCGACTCGGCGCCGGGGCGTCGGGGGGGGGGCGTCGGAGCGTCGGGTCGTCGCGGGGTGCGGGGCGGCGCGGGGTGCGGGGCGTCAGGCGCCCGAGGGGACGGCCTCCGCGGCGAATCCGGTGTCGGCCCCCGCGGTCGCCGCGCTGACGGCGGCGTGGGCGCGCGCGACCAGATCGGGACGCGCATCCCACAGGTTGGTCGTCTCCGCCGGGTCGGCATCGAGGTCGTAGATCTGGCCGAGGGGCTGATCCGCCGAGTACTTCTCGCCGCCCGGCGTCGAGAAGCCGCCGCCCGATTCGGTGGTGAAGACGACCTTGAAGTTCTCCAGGCGCACGGCGAACGCGGCGCGCATGCTGTGGTGCACGACGGGGAGCGTGCGCGGCGTCGGGCCGGACTCCTTCAGCCGACCGAGCAGGTCGACGGCGTCTTCGGCGGCGCCGGGCGACGGCTCCACGCCGGCGGCCGCGAGCGCCGTCGGGTAGAGGTCGGTGAGGCAGGTCAGGTCGTCGCGCACGGCGCCGGCGGGAAGCCCGTTCGGCCAGCGGATGAGCAGCGGCTCGCGGTGGCCGCCGTCCCAGATGTCGCCCTTCTGCCCGCGGAACGGACCGTTCGGGCGGTGCACCTCGGTGTCGCCGTCCTCGGGGAAGATCATCGGGGCGCCGTTGTCGCTGGTGACGATCACCATCGTGTCGTCGCGGATGCCGAGCTCCTCGAGCGTGCGGTCCAGCTCGCCCACGATCCAGTCGACGAGGCACACCGAGTCCCCGCGCAGGCCCGCATCGGACATGCCGTGGAAGCGCTCCGGCGGCACGCACGGGCGGTGCGGCGCGGCCGTGGCGAGGTAGAGGAAGAAGGGCTGGTCCTGCTCGGCCTGGGCGCGCATCCACTCGGTCGCCTCGTGCGTGAAGCGCTCGTCGACCTCGTCGTCCTTCCAGCCCTCGACCTGCAGGCCGCGCAGCTGGGACGTGGCGTAGCTCTCCTTCGGGCGATCCGGGATCCCGAGCGTCTTGTCGTCGACCAGGTAGCAGTACGGGGGCATGTTGAGCGAACCCGCGATGCCGAAGAAGGTGTCGAAGCCGAGTTCGCACGGGCCGCCCGTGAAGCCGGCCGCGTAGTCGATGTTGTCGTGGAGGTACTGCTCGGGCTTGTCGGTGAAGTCGGTGTCGGCGTCCGGCCCGAACGCCGAGACGACGGTGCCGTCGGTGCGGGTCCAGCCGAGGCCCAGGTGCCACTTGCCGATCGCGGCGGTCGCGTAGCCGGCGTCGCGCAGCTCGGAGGCGATCGTGGGACGGTCGGGCTCGATGATCGCGGGGCCGTGTCCGTGCAGCACGTGCTCCTTGAGCGGACTGCGCCAGGCGTAGCGGCCGGTGACGATCGAGTAGCGGCTCGGCGTGCAGACCGCGGAGGAGGAGTGCGCGTCGGTGAGGCGGACTCCGTCGCGCGCCAGGGCATCCATGTGGGGGGTCGGGATCGCCGAGGCCCCATAGCAGCCGAGGTCGCCCCAGCCCATGTCGTCGGCCAGGACGATGACGATGTTGGGTCGTCGCTCGGACGGCTTCGGTGACACGATCGTGTTGGGCACGCGCAGATCCTCCTTGATGGTGTGCTCTCGCGGTCTCCGAGACCAGCGCGATGCCAAAACATTGGATGTATCGACGTGCTGCTCGGGCAGATAACGCGGAACGGCGAGCGTTTTCGAGCATACCCGACGCTAATGGTTGGATGTGTGTGGGCCCGGCTCGTTACCGGTGCAGCTCCCACGGAGTCGCGAACGGCTCGCCCCGCAGCGCTCTCGCGGCCTCCGCCGCGACGTGGTCGCCGATTCGGCGCAGCTCGGTGCCCATCGATCCCGCGACGTGCGGGGTCAGCAGGACGTTCGGGCACTCCCACAGCGGCGACGCCGCCGGCAGCGGCTCCCACGGGTCGGTCACATCGAGAATGGCGTCGATGCGCCCCGAGACGAGCTCGCGCTCGAGTGCCTCGTGGTCGACGACGCCGCCGCGCGCCGTGTTGAGCAGCGTCGCGCCGGGCTTCATGCGTGCCAGTTCGGCCGCGCCGATCATGCCGGTCGTCTCGGGCGTGAGCGGGGCGTGCAGCGAGACGACGTCGCTCATCGCGAGCAGCTCGTCGAGACTCACCCGTTCGACCCCGAGCTCGGCGGCGCGCGCATCGTCCAGGTGCGGGTCGGAGACCACGAGCCGGAGGTCGAAGGGCCGAAGCAGCTCGATCACGCGCCGTCCGATGCGGGACGCGCCGACGAGGCCGACGACCTGGCCGAAGTTGCCCGCCTCGGGGAATTCCGCTTCGCGGTCGATGAAGGCGCGCGTCTCGCGGTAGCGCCGCGTCGCGGCGAAGACCTGCTTGCAGGCGAGCAGGATCATCGCGAGCGAGTACTCGGCGACGGGCACGGCGTTGACATCGCCCGCGGCGGAGGCGACGAAGCCCGGCGGCGCGGGGTTCGGTGCGACGCCGTCGGCGCCGCCGCCCGCGTGCACGATGGCGCGCAGGCGAGGCAGCGCGTCCAACGAGGCGGCGCTCACCTGCGGCGCACCCCAGCCGGTCAGCAGCACCTCGACGTCGCGCAGCGATTCCCGGGCGGCCGGGTCGTCGAGGTCGGTGACGACCGGGAGCACGAGCTCGCCCGGGACGGTCGCGAGCGCCTCGAAGCCCGGGCCGAAGAGTCGATGCGCGAGCAGCTCGGAGCCGATCAGGATGCCGTAGCGGGGCGTGGTCACGAGTCGATCCTCGCGGTGTCGTTCGAGAGCAGCCACGCGACGAGGTTGCGCAGCAGGCGGCGGTGGGTGTCGCTGTCGTAGCTTCGCACGTCGTGGCCGAGGGCGTCGTAGGCGACGCGTGCGCCGGAGGTCTCGAGCACCCAGGCCACGGGATGCTCGACCCCGGCGTGCACCTGGGTGGCGAGGACCTCGACGCCCGGGTCGACGCGCAGGAAGCTGTAGCGCTCATCCTCGACGAGGAAGTCGCCGACGCCGGCGAGGCACGGGTGGGCGCCGACGATCGTGATCTCGGCGGTGCCGAAGTCGGGGTGCATCAACGTGCCGCGAACCCAGCGACCGCCGAGCACGCCCTCCCACTCCGGCAGCTCCGGCATCAGATTGGCGGCGGCGTGGATGCCGAGGACGGCGGCGCCGCGCGCGCGGTGCGAGCGGACGGCCGCCATCAGCTCGGCGTCGCGCTCGTGCGGCACACCGCCGGTTCCGGCGTTCATGAGGATCAGGCCGACCGGACCGGCGGCGGCGAACTCGGCGACCGAGTCCACGACGGCGACCTCGCACCCGGCCTCGGCGAGAAGCGAGGCGAGGCGCTCTGAGGTCTCTCGGAACGGGTGCCAGGGGTCGGCGTATTCGCCCCCGCCCGTGAAGATGAGCGCGCGGGCGGGGCCGGCGTTCGGGAGGGTCATCCCTTGAGGCCGGAGTTGGCGAGCCCCTGCACGAAGTAGCGCTGTCCGACGATGAAGAGCAGGATCATCGGGATCGTCGCGAGCGTCGCGCCGGCCATCAGGTAGCTCCACTGCACGTTGAGCGGGTCCTGCGCGAAGATCGCCAGGCCGACCTGCAGCGGGCGGAGGTCTTGCGATCTCGTCGCGATCAGCGGCCAGATGAAGCTGTTCCACGCGGCCTCGACCTGGAACACCGTGATCGTCACGAGGGCTGGACGGATGAGCGGGAGCATGATGCGGGCGAAGATCCCGAACTCGCTCACGCCGTCGATGCGCGCGGCCTCGGCGAGCTCGTCCGGCAGCGAGGTGAAGAACTGGCGCGACAGGAAGATGTAGAGCGGCGCCATCGCGTGCGGGATGATCAGACCCCACCAGGTGTCGAGCCAGCCGCTGCCGCCCTGGCCGAAGATGTCGTTGCCGCCGAAGAGCGGGATCTGCTTGACCACGAGGAACAGGGGCACGAGCACGACCTGGAAGGGCACCATCAGCAGCAGGATGACGTAGCCGAACACGTACTTCTTGCCGAAGATCGGCAGCTTGGCGAGCGCGTAGCCCGCCGCCGTGGCGAACACGAGCGTGAGCGTCGTCTGGCCGATCACGAGGAACAGGCTGTTGCGGAAGTACTGCAGGAACGGGGCGGCGCCCATCGCCTCGACGTAGTTCTCCCAGTGCAGCTCGGTCGGGAACCACGAGAACGTGGTGACCTCGGCGGGCGACTTGAGCGAGGTCAGCACCATCCAGAGGAACGGCAGCACCATCGCGAAGGCGGCGACCGTCAGCACGATGTAGAGCAGCGCGCGACGGACGAGCGCGCCGACGTCGCGACGCCCGGTCCGGGCGGAGATCATGGCCTCACTTGTCATCAGCTTTGGTCCTTTGCAGACGGAGCCCGGCGGCGATGAAGATGCCGATCAGGATGAACATGGCCACCGATTCGGCGGCGGCGTAGCCGAAGTCGAGTCGGGAGAACGCGTTCTCGTAGATGTCGTACACGAGCACGCGCGTCGCGTTGGCGGGGCCGCCCTGGGTCGTGACGTAGACCAGGTCGAAGATCTGGAACGACGCGATGATCGAGGTGATGAACACGAAGAAGTGGGCGGGGCCGAGCGAGGGCCAGGTGACGTGCCAGAAGACCTGCCACTTGTTGGCGCCGTCCAGGCGGGCCGCCTCCACGAGCACGGGGTCGACGCCCTGGAGTGCCGCGAGGTAGATGACCATCTTGGCGCCGAGTCCCTGCCAGATGGCGATCATGGCGAGGGTCGGCAGCGCGGTGTCGGGCGAGTCGAGCCAGCGCGACGGCGGGAGGCCGAAGAGGCCGAAGATCGCGTTCGCCAGGCCGACGTTGGGGTTCAGGATCCAGAGCCAGACCGTGGCGACCGAGACGGTCGCCGTGACCACCGGGATGTAGAAGAGCACGCGGAAGATGCTGCGGCCGCGGATGTTGACGTTGAGGGCGACGGCGAGGATGAGCGCGAGGGCCATCGCGAACGGCACCACCATCACGGTGAAGATCGTGGTGTTGACGACCGAGACCTGGAAGCTCTTGTCGCCGATCAGCTCGGCGTAGTTCTCGACGCCGATGAACTTCGGCGGGGCGAAGAGCCCGTAGTCGGTGAAGCTCAGCGCGATCGCGAGGAGCAGCGGAAGTCCGAGGAAGACGGAGATGTTGATCAGGGCCGGGGCGATCATGATCAGGCCCGCTCGGCGCTGCGCCCGGATCATGCCGTTCGCGCGGCGGCGAACGGGCGGTCGCCCGGGAGCGTCCGGGGATGCGGCTGCGACCTGCTGGTCAACGCTCGACGTCATTGTGAAGCCTCCAGTGTGGGGGTTTACCCAGGAACCGTATCCGAGGCCGGGCCGGTTCGGCGCCGGCCCCGGATACGCAAGGGGTGACCTACTCCGACTCGGAAGCCAGGAAGTCGAGCACGTTCTGCGCCGAGTCCTGACCGAGCAGCGCCAGGTCGAGCTGCGTGTTGAACTCGTTGCGGAGGTCGAGCCAGTTGGCCGCACCGCCTTCGAAGACCACGTACTCGAGGTTGGCGTAGGCGAACTGGCTCGCCGGGTTGCTCAGCACGACCTCGGCGTTCTCCGAGCCGGATGCGGCCGGAACACCGAAGTTGAGCGAGGCGATGACGGCCTGCGACTCGGGCGAGGCGAGCGCCTCGATGAACGCCCACGCGGCGTCGGGCAGGTCGGTGCCCGCCCCGATCGAACGCGACCTGTCCGCCCGAGAACATGACCTCGCGCTCGTCGGCCAGGTTGAAGAACACGAGGTCGTCGCAGACCTCCTGCGTCACGGCCTCACAGTCGATGTACCCGCCGACGAAGCCCATCGCGGCCTCCCCGGTGTACAGCAGCGGTGCGCCCGAGGCCGAGACCTGGCCGTAGTTGATGACGCCGCGGTCGTTGATCATCTCGTCGATCCAGTCGAGGGCGGCGACACCCTCGGAGCCGTCGAAGCCGGGAGCGCCGTCTTCGTAGAGGTCGCGGCCGAGCGCGCCGAGCACCGAGACGTAGGTGTGACGGTAGTTGCTCGCGGGGGCCCAGAAGTCGAAGCCCACACGGGTGATGTTGCCGCTCGAGTCGCGCTCGGTGAGCTGCTCAGCCACGTCGGCGAGCTCGGTGAGCGTCGTCGGCGGCGAGTCGGGGTCGAGCCCCGCGGCTTCGAACGCCGAGCGGCTGAGCGCCGCCGGCTTCGGGCCCATGATGAGCGGGTACGCGTACACCGCGCTGTCGTAGGTGACGGCGGGAACGATCGCGGGATTGGCGTCCGCGGCCAGCGACTCGGCCGTGACGCCGTACTCGGCGAGGTCGAGGAACGCGCCCTGCGAGGCGAACGGCGGAACCCAGCCGACACCGGTGACGAGGATGTCGTAGGGCTGTCCGCCGGCGATCGAGGTCGAGATCTTCTCGTTGAGGTTGCCGAAGGTGGCGAAGTCGGGCTCGACCTCGACTCCCGGGTAGACCTCCTGGAAGGCGGCGACGACCTCATCGAACGCCGCCGTGCCCTCGTTGCTGGCCGGGAAGCTGGGAATGAGGACGCGGAGCGTGCCGGTGACGTCGGCGGGATCGGCCGCCGGCGCCGTGTCAGCGGAGCAGGCGGTGAGGGCGAGAGCGAGGGCGCCTACTGCGGCGACACCACTCAGCTTGGTGCGATTCTTCACGAAGACCTCCTTGTAACAACGTGTTGGGAATGCGTTTTCCAGAAACATATGGAAAGCGCATACCGATGTCAACCTTCGAGATGGAGCTGTGACGAAAACCGACACCGACGCACCCGATCGCAACGCGAGCGGGGCCGAGTCTCCGGCCCCGAGAACGCGCCGCCCGCCACTACGGAGTGAGGCGGTTCGGTCCGCGGAACAGGTACGTGACCTCGCGGATCGACGACTGGTGCAGCAGCAGCATGATCACGCGGCTGAGGCCCATGCCGAACCCGCCGTGCGGCGGCACGCCGTAGCGGAAGAAGTCGAGGTAGAAGTCGAGCTCCTCGGGCTCGAGGCCCTTCTCCTTCGCCTGCTCGATCAGCACGTCGACCCGGTGCTCGCGCTGGGCGCCGGTCGAGATCTCGACGCCGTTGAAGACGAGGTCGTAGCTGTTCGTGAGGCTCGCGTCGCCCTCGTGGCGCATGTGGTAGAACGGCCGGATTCCGGTCGCGTAGTCGGTCACGAAGACGAACTCGTGGCCGAGCTCCTCGCGCACGTACTCGCTCAGGCGGCGCTCGCCCTCGGGGTCGAGGTCGCCGTCGGCGCGCGGCACCGTGTAGCCGCGCTTCTCGAGGATCTGGTGCGCCTCGGCGAGCGGGATGCGCGGGAACGGCAGGCTCGGAACGGTGACGGTCACGCCGAACGCGGCCTCGATCTCGGCGCCGTGCTTCTCGGCGACCGCGGTCAGGCCGGCCACGAGCAGCTGCTCGTGCATCCGCATGACGTCCTCGTGGCTCGTGACCCAGCTCATCTCGGCGTCCACCGAGATGAACTCGGTCGCGTGGCGGCTCGTGAAGCTCGGGTCAGCGCGGAACGCGGGCGCCACTTCGAAGACCTTGCCGAAGCCGGCCGGCTGCGCCATCTGCTTGAAGAACTGCGGGCTCTGCGCGAGGTAGGCGGTGGTCTCGAAGTACTCGACCTCGAACAGCTCGGCGCGCGACTCGGAGGCGCTGGCCATGAGCTTCGGGGTGTGGATCTCGATGAAGTCGTTCTCGACCCACCAGGTGCGCAGCGCGTGCAGGAACGTCGTCTGCACGCGGAAGATCAGGTTCTGCTCCGGGCGGCGCAGGTCGAGGAAGCGCCAGTCGAGGCGCTTGTCGATCGAGGAGTCGTCGGCGATCGGCGAGTCGAGGGCGGGAGCCGCCACGTCGAGGCCCGAGAGCTTGATCTCCAGGCCGCCGAGCTTCACGCGCTCGTCGTGCTTGAGCTCGCCGGTCACCGTGAGGAAGGTGCCGCTCGAGAGCGCCGAGATCGACTCGGTGAGCTCCAGCGCGGGCTGCTGCTCGGGGCTCTCGGCCTCGCGCGTCGCCGGGTTGACGAGCTGAACCGCTCCCGATTCGTCGCGCAGGATGACGAACTGCACCTTCTTTTGATCTCGCACCGTTTCCACCCATCCGGAGACGGAGACGGGGCCGTCGGCAAGCGCGGCGAGGTTCTTGATCAGAGTGCGGTCGGTCACGGGGGTCGAGTCTACTTCGACGGCGCGGACCGCACGGTGCGCGGCCCGGAGCCGGCGGCGCTCAGGCCTCGGGCGAGTGCGGACGGAGCTCGGCGACCACCTCGGCGAAGCGCACCAGGAAGCGCGGCTCGTCCAGGCGCTTGCGCCGCATCCACGAGGTGACCTCGTCGTTGCTCTTGCTCGCGTTGCACGAGGCGCAGGCCGGCACCACGTTGTCGAGGGTGTAACGCCCGCCGCGCGAGATCGGCAGCACGCAGTCCTTCTGCAAAGCGGGGGAGAGGCTGCCGCAATACGCGCAGCCGCCCCAGGCCGCGACGATCGCCTCCCACTGCGGCGGCGTCAGGTCGTTGTCGGCGAGTGCGACGCGCCGCCGGCGACGTCGGGCCGCCCGCACGCGTCGAGAGCCGCCGGTCGCCATGACCTCAGAACCTAGCCCTCGGCACCGCGCAGCGAGCGGAGGCGCGTGAGGAAGTCGTCGGCCATCGCGACCTGCCCGAGCAGGGCGGTGCGGCGATCCTCCGCATCCGCGATGAAGCGGTTGAGCTCGGCGATGTCGTGCTGCTGGGTGGCGTCGTTGATGGCCGCGAGCACGGTCGCCATCTGCTCGAGCGAGTAGCCGAGCGGCTTCATGCGGCGGATGACGAGCAGGCGCTCGAGGTCGGATTCGGTGTACTCGCGGTATCCGGCCGTCGTGCGGCCGCTCGGCGTCAGCAGGCCGATCTCGTCGTAGTGGCGCAGCGTGCGCAGCGACAGCCCGGAGCGCTCGGCCAGCTCGCCGATGTGCATGACCGTGCCCGGTGCGCTGCTCATGCGATCCCTCCCAACCTTCACGTTACGGTAGTGTTCCTGGGGGCGCGGCTCGCCGTGCCCTCCGCCGCCACGGCGGTCCACTCTCTCGTATCGTGCGACGCGGCGCGGTATCTCCGCCCCAGTGTCTCGTGCCGAGCGCTCTCGGGGCCCGTCCCTCAGGAGTCCCATGACCACGCCTGCCCCCGCGCCCATCCGGCCGAACCGCTACAAGGCCGAGCCGAGCGTGCTGACCGCGCTGCGCACGCCGCGCATCCTCACCCGCGAGGTGCTCGCCGGTCTCGTCGTCGCGCTCGCGCTCATCCCCGAGGCCATCTCGTTCTCGATCATCGCGGGCGTCGACCCGCGGGTGGGCCTGTTCTCCTCGTTCGTGATGGCCGTCTCGATCGCCTTCCTCGGCGGACGCCCCGCGATGATCACCGCCGCCACCGCGGCCGTCGCCGTCGTCATCGCGCCGGTCATGCGCGACTACGGCTTCGACTACTTCATCGCGACCGTCATCCTGGGCGGCGTCTTCCAGGTGATCATGGGCCTGCTCGGCGTCGCCAAGCTCATGCGCTTCATTCCGCGCAGCGTCATGATCGGATTCGTCAACGCGCTCGCGATCCTGATCTTCAGCGCGCAGCTGCCGCACCTGATCGGCGTGCCGTGGCTGGTCTACCCGCTGGTCGCGGGCGGCATCCTGATCATGGTGCTGATGCCGAAGCTCACCAAGGTGGTCCCGGCGCCGCTGGTCGCGATCGCGCTGACCACCGCCGTCGTCGTGGTGATGGCGCTCAACGTGCCGACCGTGGGCGACGAGGGCGAGCTGCCGAAGAGCCTGCCCGAGCTGTTCATCCCGAACGTGCCGCTCACCTGGGAGACCTTCACGATCATCGCGCCCTACGCGCTCGCCATGGCGGTCGTCGGTCTGCTCGAATCGCTCATGACCGCGAAGCTCGTCGACGAGGTCACCGACACCCACTCGCGCAAGACCCGTGAGGCGTGGGCGCAGGGCGTCGCCAACCTCCTCTCCGGCTTCTTCGGCGGCATGGGCGGCTGCGCGATGATCGGCCAGACGATGATCAACGTCAAGGCCTCCGGGGCGCGCACCCGCATCTCGACCTTCCTCGCCGGCGTGTTCCTGCTGATCCTCGTCGTCGGACTCGGCGACCTGGTCGCCATCATCCCGATGGCGGCGCTCGTGGCCGTCATGGTGATGGTCTCGGTCGCGACCTTCGACTGGCACAGCATCCGGCCCTCCACGCTCAAGCGCATGCCGAAGAGCGAGACGGCCGTCATGGTCGCCACCGTCGTGATCGTCGTGCTGACCCACAACCTCGCGATCGGCGTCGTCGCCGGCGTCCTCGTCGCGATGGTGCTGTTCGCGCGGCGCGTGGCGCACTTCGTCACCGTGACGCGCGTGCTGCCCGACGACGAGCAGGTCCCCACCGCGTACTACACGGTCGACGGCGAGCTGTTCTTCGCCTCGAGCAACGACCTGACCACCCAGTTCGAGTACGCCGACGACCCGGAGCGGGTCGTGATCGACATGTCGAACTCGCACATCTGGGATGCCTCCACCGTGGCGGCGCTCGACGCGATCGTCACCAAGTACGAGCAGCACGACAAGCGCGTCGTGCTGGTGGGGATGAACCAGGCGACCACCGACTTCCACGGCCGACTCAGCGGAGGCGTCGGCGGCGGTCAGTGACCCCGTCCGGCCGCACTCGGCAAGCCCGCCTACAATCGAGCCGTGCCTGCTGACCTCGTTCATCTCGTCCGTCACGGAGAGGTCGAGAACCCGACCCGGATCCTCTACGGGCAGCTCGAGGGCTTCGGGCTGAGCGAGCTGGGCCATCGGATGGCGGAGGCGGCCGCCGCGTCGCTCGACGGCCACAGCATCACCGGCATCCTCTCGAGCCCGCTGCAGCGCGCGCAGGAGAGCGCCGCGCCGTGGGCCGCGCGCTTCGGCCGCGGCGTGGTGCTCGACGAGCGGCTCATCGAGCCGCGCAACCGCTTTCAGGGGATCAACGTGCGACGGGACCTGCGGCGTCGGCCGGGGCTGTGGCCGTACGCGGTCAACCCGCTGCGTCCCTCCTGGGGGGAGCCGTTCGCCTCGATCCGCGCCCGCATGATGTCGGTCATCGCCGAAGCGCACGAGGTGGCCAGCGGGGGAGAGATCGTGCTGGTCAGCCACCAGCTGCCGATCTGGATGGTCGCGCGCAGCGTCTCGGGGCGTCGGCTCGCGCACGATCCGCGCGCCCGCCGCTGCACGCTGTCGAGCATCACGACGCTCGCCAAGGAGGGCGACCGCTTCGTCGAGGTCGACTACCGCGAGCCCGCGGGACACCTGCTGGCCCAGTCGATCGACCTCGGGGCGGTCTGATGCGCGCCCCCGCCGCAGCGCTCGCGCTGCTCCTCTCCGTCGCCCTCGTCGGCTGCTCGACCGCCTCGGGCGGGCTGCTCGACGACTACAACGCGGGCGACGACGGCGGCAACTACGTCTCCGGCGACGGCACGACCACCGCCATCGTCGCCGAGAACCGCGGCGAGCCGATCGAGTTCGCGGGCGAGACCGAGCTGGGCGACACCGTCTCGAGCGAGGAGCTGCTCGGCCGGGTCGTCGTCGTCAACTTCTGGTACTCGACCTGCCCGCCGTGCCGCATCGAGGCCCCCGACCTCGAGCAGCTCCACCTGGACTACCTGGACGACGAGGTGACCTTCCTCGGCGTCAACGTGCGCGACGACGCCGCCACCACGCGCACCTTCGCGGTCGAGTTCGGCATCACCTACCCTTCGATCGTGGATGCGGCGACCAACGACGTGCAGCTCGCCTTCGCCGGCAAGATCGCGCCGAACGCGGTGCCGACGACCCTCGTGCTCGACCGTGAGGGTCGGGTCGCGGCGCGGATCTCCGGACTCGTCTCCGACCCCGGACTTCTCGCCCAGTTCATCGACGACGCGCTCGCCGAGGACCTGTGAACCCCGGCGACCTCGCCTTCGCGGGAGACCTCTGGCTTGCGCTGCCGCTCGCGCTCGCCGCGGGACTGCTGTCGTTCGTGTCGCCGTGCGTGCTGCCCTTGGTGCCGGGCTACCTCGGCTACGTGAGCGGCATCGCCAGCGGCGCCGAGCACTCGCGCGGTCGGCTCGTCGCCGGTGCCGCCCTGTTCATCGCCGGGTTCTCGGTCGTCTTCCTCTCGATCTTCGTGCTGATCGGAAGCGTGAGCACGTTCTTCCTGCGCTACCAGCAGCTGCTGCTGACGATCGGCGGCGCGGTCGTCATCCTGATGGGCGTCGTGTTCATCGGGCAGGTCACGGTGCTGCAGCGCCAGGTGAAGCTGACCTGGCAGCCGCGCACCGGGCTCCTCGGCGCGCCCCTGCTCGGCATCGTCTTCGCCGTCGGCTGGACCCCGTGCATCGGCCCGACCCTCGCGGCGATGTCGACGCTCGCCCTCACCGGCGATCTGCCCCGGGCGCTCGCGCTCGGCGTCGCCTACTGCCTGGGCCTCGGCATCCCGTTCCTCCTCGTCGCGCTCGGCTTCGGCTGGGTCGGCACGTCGATCGCCTGGGTCAAGCGTCACCTGCGCGCGATCAACATCACCGGAGGGGCGCTGCTGATCGTGCTCGGACTGCTCATGGTCACCGGCGCCTGGGGTGCCGTCATGACCGCGTTCGGGGGGGTGCTGGCCGGTGTCGTCCTCCCGATCTGATCGCGGCGTCGATCCGCTGCGGCCCGACGACCACGTCGATGCCGCACCGGTCGCCGCGTCGCCGACGCAGCCCCGTCTCGACGCGCGCGGCTACGCCCGCTTCTTCTGGCGACAGCTCACCAGCATGCGCACGGCGATCATCCTGCTGCTGCTGCTCGCGGTCGCCGCGGTGCCCGGCTCGCTCGTGCCGCAGCGCTCCTCCGACCCGAACGGCGTCATCCAGTACGAGCAGCAGTACCCGGATCTCTACCCGGTGCTCGATTCGCTGAGCCTGTTCGACACCTTCAGCTCGCCGTGGTTCTCGGCGATCTACCTGCTGCTGTTCGTCTCGCTCGTCGGCTGCATCCTGCCGCGCACCAAGCACCACTTCGACGCCCTGCGGGCCCGCCCGCCGCGCACCCCCGCGCGCCTGGAGCGCCTCGTCGGGTTCCGCCAAGTGGCGGCGCAGGTCGACCCGGAGCGCGCGGTGGAGTCGGCGCGCTCGGTGCTGCGCGGGCAGGGCTACCGCGTCGAGCGCTACGACGGAAGCGGCGTCCGCTCGATCTCGGCCGAGCGCGGGTACCTTCGCGAGACCGGCAACCTGATCTTCCACATCTCCCTCGTCGGCGTGCTGATCGCGGTCGGCATCGGCGGCGGCTTCGGCTACAGCGGCCAGCGGATCCTCGTGCAGGACACCGCGTTCACCAACAGCCTGGGCAGCTACGACTCGTTCAACCCGGGCCGGTTCTTCCGCGACGATCAGCTCGATCCGTACGCGCTGCGACTGGATGACTTCGTCGCCGAGTACTCGTTCGACCTGGACACGGTGAGCTGGCAGCCGCTCGACTTCGACGCGCAGCTGAGCGTGCGCGAGCAGGGCGGCGAGTGGGAGGCGCAAAGCCTGCGCATCAACGCGCCGCTCGATATCGCGGGAACCCAGGTGTACCTGCTCGGCAACGGCTACGCGCCGATCGTGACCGTGCGCGACCCCGCGGGAACGATCGTCTCCAGCGGCCCGGTCGCCTTCCGTCCCCAGGACAACAACCTGTTCAGCCTCGGCGTGATCAAGGTCCCCGACGGACTCGACGAGCAGATCGGGATGGTCGGGATCTTCGCGCCCGACGCGATCGAGGTCGGCGGCGTCCTGGCCTCGTTCTCGCCCGAGCCGGCCGATCCGCTCCTGCAGCTCGAGATCTACTCCGGCGACCTGGGGCTCGACGACGGGGTCTCGGTCAACGCCTACTCGCTCGACACCGACGACCTGACCCCGCTCGCCGGACGCACCGCCGAGGAGTCCGCGCTCGAGCTCGCGCTCGGCGACGAGGTCGAGCTACCGAACGGCCTCGGCACCGTCGAGTTCACCGAACTGCGCCGCTTCGTCAGCATCGACATCCACCACGACCCCTCGCAGGTCTGGGTGCTGCTGTTCTCGATCACGCTGCTCGGCGGGCTGCTGGTGAGCCTGTTCGTGCCGCGTCGCCGGGTCTGGATCAAGGTGCGCGACTCCGCCGAGGGAGCCGTGCTCGAGTACGCCGGCCTCGCCCGCGGCGAGGACGCCCGACTGGCCGACGCCGTCGCCGACCTGGCGATCCGGCACACGACCGCGCTCGGGGTGCCCGCCCCGGAGCGAGACACCGAACCTAGGATGGACGCGTGATGGACACCCTCGCCGCGTACTCGCTGATCGCGAACTACTCCGCGATCGCGCTCTACGTGCTCGCCTTCCTCGCCTTCGTCGGCGACCTCAGCGCCCGCTCGGCCGCCGTGACCGCCGGGGCCGAGGAGGCTCGGGCGCTCGCCCGCGAGTCGGCGGCCGCGACCGCCGAGGGCACGCGCACCACCCTGCTGGCGCGCCTCGCGCGCCCGACCGCCGAGGCCGCGCACGGCTCCCGCTGGCAGCGTCTCGGTCTCGCCCTCACCGTCCTCGGCTGGGTGCTGCACGTCGCCGCGCTCGTGATGCGCGGCATCGCCGCGGGGCGCGTGCCGTGGGCCAACATGTACGAGTTCGCGCTCACCGGAACCGCGCTCGCCGTGGCCGTGTTCCTCGGCGTTCAGCTCTGGCGCGATCTGCGCTTCCTGGGCGCGTACGTCACCGGCGTCGTCTCGATCCTGCTGGCGCTGGCGACCGTCAACTTCTACGTCGCCGTGTCGCCGCTGCCGCCGCCGCTGCAATCCATCTGGCTGGTCATCCACGTGTTCGTGGCGACGCTCGCCACCGGCTTCTTCGCCATCGGCGGCGGGCTCTCGATCGCGCAGCGCTGCAGGCGCGCCGCGAGTCGGGTCGTGCCGCCGGGTTGCGCTTCCTGCAGACCTTCCCGACCTCCGAAGTGCTGGAGCGCCTCGCCTCGCGCGTCATCGTCGTCGGCTTCGCCCTGTGGACCTTCACCCTCATGGCGGGGGCGATCTGGGCCGAGCGCGCCTGGGGTCGCTACTGGGGATGGGACACCAAAGAGGTGTGGACCTTCATCATCTGGGTCGTGTTCGCCGGCTACATCCACGCACGCGCGACGAAGGGCTGGCGCGGCTCGCGCAGCGCATGGCTGGCGATCGTCGGCTTCGCGGCCGTGCTCTTCAACTTCACGGTCGTCAACCTGCTGTTCAAGGGCCTGCACGCCTACAGCGGACTGTAGGCGCCGGCCTCACGACGCGGGCGTCAGCGCGACCGGAACCCGACCGTCGCCGGTCGAGAACTGGATGACGACCTCGTCGGCGGTGCACTCGTAGGGCGCCTCGTTGAACGGGTGCGAGGCGAGGATGTCGCCGAACAGGTCGCTGCCGTCCATCTCGACACCGCCGACGTCGACGGTCATCGAGACGTCGCTCTCGTTGTGCGAGGTCGCGATCACGCCGCCGGCGACCTCGTAGTCGCCGCGGATGCTGCCCGCGATCGCCCCGGCGCCGTCGATGCCCGCATCGAAGGTCAGCGTCAGCGTGAAGTCGGGCGTGTAGGTGTAGCTCGTCTCGGTGAAGCTCAGCCCGGTGTCGCCGTCGATGGTCATCGTGAGCCCGCCGCCGGACTCCGCGCCGACGGCGTCGTAGAAGACCTGCATCTGGTCCTGCGTGATGCGCCAGTCGCCGATCAGGCAGGTCGACTGGTCGATCTCGGCGTCGCCGCCCGAACCGCCGCTGCCGCCGGTCGCCTCGCCGCTGGTTGAGGCATCCGGGTCGGCGGTCGTCGCGCCGCCGGTGCACCCGGTCAGGGCGAGGGCGACGGCGGTGCCGGCGATGAGCAAAGCAGACGTGGAAAGCGGCAGGGTGATCATGAGGCCTCCTCGGTGCGGTGTCTCGACCCTAACCGGGCCCGGGGGTGCCTGATAGGGGCAGAAACTACTCAGGTTCGGTCAGCAGCCGGTGGCACCGTTCCAACCGGTCCCGCCACCACGCGACCCGGTCGGGCGCGGCCGCGTGCTCCCGCACGAGGTCGTCGTCGACATCGATGCGGCGCACCGGCACCTCGCCGTCCACCGGCACCAGCGGATCGCGGGTCACGTCGGCGGCGAGCAGCGCGGCCGTGCCGAGGCCGCAGTCGAACAGCAGTTCCGGCACCGCGGCGGCGAGCCGTGCGCCCATCGCGAGGCCGACGCTCGACTCGAGAGCGCTCGAGATCACCACGGGAAGCCCCGCATCGGCGGCGATCGCCAGGGCGGTGCGCACCCCGCCGAGCGGGGCCGCCTTGATCACCAGAAGATCCGCCGCGCCGGCGCGGGCGACGGCGAGCGGGTCCTCGGCCTTCCGCACGCTCTCATCGGCGGCGATCGGCAGCTGCCAGTCGCGCAGCCGTTCACGCAGCTCGGCGAGCTCGTCGACGCTCGCGCAGGGCTGCTCCAGATACTCGAGGTCGAACGGCGCCAGCAGGTGGGCGGCGTGCTCGGCCTCGTCGACGTTCCACGCCCCGTTCGCGTCGACGCGGATGCGCCCGACCGGACCCAGATGCTCGCGTGCGGCGCGAACACGCGCGACGTCGTCGTCGAGGGTCTGGCCGCGCTCGGCGACCTTCACCTTGACGGTGCGCACGTCGCCGAAGCGCTCGAGCACGGCCGGCACGTGCGCGGCGGCGACGGCCGGCAGCGTCGCATTGATCGGGATGCTGTCGCGATAGTGCGGGACCTCCGGCCCCCAGCCCTCGTCGCAGGTCGCCTGCAGCCAGGCGGCCGCCTCGCGGTCGTCGTACTCGACGAACGGCGAGAACTCGGCCCAGCCGCGCGGCCCGCGCACGAGCATGAGCTCGCGCCGGTCGAGGCCGCGGAAGCGGGTTCGCAGCGGCAGCGACACGACCGCCGCGTCGGAGAGCAGCGCATCCAGACTCGGCACCGTCGCATCCATTCCCCCATCCTGCCCCTGAATCGTCCGGCTCAGTAGGCTGAACCCGTGAATCCCGTCGTCTCCGAACTGTTCGATGCGAGCCGGTGGGTCGAGGTTGCCGGCTTCACGGAGCTGACGGACATCACCTACCACCACGACGTGACCGGGCGCATCGCGCGGGTCGCGTTCAACCGGCCCGAGGTGCGCAACGCGTTCCGGCCGCGCACCGTCGACGAGCTCGCGGCGGCGCTCGACGACGCCCGGCAGAACGCGCGCGTCGGGGTCGTGCTGCTCACCGGCAACGGGCCGAGCCCGAAGGACGGCGGCTGGGCGTTCAGCTCGGGCGGCGACCAGCGCATCCGCGGCCGCCACGGCTACCAGTACGAAGAAGGCTCGAGCGCCGAAGGCGGGTCGAGTGCCGCCGAAGGCGGTGTATCGAGACCGGCCGCCGAAGGCGGTGAATCAAGACCGGGTTTCGATACGCCTGCTGCGCAGGCTACTCAACCCGCTGAGGTGAGCGGGTCGAGTGCCGCCGAAGGCGGTGTATCGAGACCGGCCGGCGAAGCCGGTGTATCGAGTCCGGGTTTCGATACGTCGACTGCGTCGACTACTCAACCCGCTGGTTTCGATACGCCTGCTGCGCAGGCTACTCAACCCGCGGGTGCCATGCCCGCGGGGCGGCTGCACATCCTCGAGGTGCAGCGCCTGATCCGCTTCATGCCGAAGGTCGTCATCGCGGTCGTGCCCGGCTGGGCGGCCGGCGGCGGCCACTCGCTGCACGTCGTCTGCGATCTGACGATCGCGAGCGCCGAGCACGCCCGCTTCAAGCAGACCGACGCGGACGTCGGCAGCTTCGATGCCGGCTACGGCAGCGCCTACTTCGCCAAGCAGGTGGGGCAGAAGGTGGCGCGCGAGGTGTTCTTCCTGGCGCGCGAGTACGACGCGCAGCGCGCCTACGAGATGGGCACCGTCAACGCGGTCGTGCCGCACGCCGAGCTGGAGGCGACGGCCCTGGAGTGGGCGGAGGAGATCCTCGGCAAGAGCCCGACCGCGATCCGCATGCTCAAGTACGCGATGAATCTCACCGACGACGGGCTCGTCGGCCAGCAGCTGTTCGCTGGCGAGGCGACGAGGCTCGCCTACGGCACCGACGAGGCGGTCGAGGGTCGGGACGCGTTCCTGGAGAAGCGCGCACCCGACTGGTCGCCCTACCCGTGGCACTACTGAGCGGCTCAGGCTCGCGATGACGCGCACCCTGCGAATCGTCCGTGCCGGCCCCGGCGTGCTCGACGCGCTGCGGACCGCTCTCTCCGGCGGACCGGCGATCCTGGTCACCCCCGACGGGGCGCGACCCGAGGATGTGCCGGGCACCGTCTCGCTGCCGACCGCGCTCGTGGTCGAGAGCAGCGGGTCGACGGGGCGCCCCAAGCGCATCGCGCTCGGCGCGGACGCCGTGCTGGCGAATGCGGCGGCGAGCGAGTCGGCGCTCGGCGGGCCGGGCCAGTGGGTGCTCGCGCTGCCGACCCACTACATCGCCGGCCTCAACGTGCTGACCCGGTCGATCGCGGCGGGCACCATCCCGGTTGCCGTCGCCGAGGGCCCGTTCACGGCGGCGGCGTTCCTGGCGGCGGCGGAGCGGCTCGACGCCCCTGACCGCTTCGTCTCGCTGGTGCCGAGCCAGCTCGCGACGCTGGTCGCCGATCCGGCGGCGCGAGTCGCGCTCGCCCGCTTCGCCGCGGTTCTGGTCGGCGGGCAGGCGACCCCGGCGGCCCTGCTGGCCGAGGCGGCCGACCACGGCATCCGCGTCGTCCGCAGCTACGGCTCCAGCGAGACGAGCGGCGGATGCGTCTACGACGGCCGCCCGAACGGCACGACCGAGGTGCGCATCCACGACGGCGAGGTGCAGCTCGCCGGGCCGACGCTCGCCGAGGGCTACCTGGGCGACCCGGCGCTGACCGACGAGCGCTTCATCCACGATGAGGGCCTGCGCTGGTTCCGAACCGCCGACGCCGGTTACCTGACCGAGGAGCCGGAGCCTCGGCTCGTGGTGACGGGGCGACGCGACGACGTGATCATCTCGGGCGGGGTGAAGGTGGCGCTCGGGGCGATCGAACAGGCGGTGCGCGAGCTGCCCGGACTGTCGGATGCCGTCATCGTCGGCGCACCGGATTCCCGCTGGGGTGAGGTGCCGGTGCTCGTCTCCGCGCACGATGCCGACCTCGCGGCGGTGCGCGCCGCGGTCGCGTCGCTGCTGGGCCCCGCGGCGAGGCCGGCCCGGGTGCTGCGGCTCGCCGAGCTTCCGCTGCTGCCCGGCGGCAAGCCGGATCGGGTCGCGCTGCGGGCCCTCGCCGCCGCCGACACCGCCTAGGCTGACGTCGTGGCCAAGCAGCAACGCATCGACCCCCGCAACATCGAGCGCACCCGCGCCAAGCAGAGCGCCGCCCGCAGCGGCAACCCGGCCAAGCGCGCCCAGAGCGCCCAGGCCGCCGCTCGCGCGCGCGGCCCGGTGCGCCCGGCAACGCTCGGAACCTGGATCGCGGCCTCGCGCCCGCAGACCCTCGCGCTGGCGATCGCTCCGGTCGCCCTCGGCACCGGAGCCGCCGCACTGCTGATGGACTCGTGGACCGAGCACTGGGTGCGGGCGCTGCTCGCGCTCGCCGTGGCGGTGGGTCTGCAGATCGGCGTGAACTACGCCAACGACTACTCCGACGGCGTTCGCGGCACCGACCGCGATCGGGTCGGGCCCGCGCGCCTCGTCGGATCCGGCCGGGCGCAGCCCCGCAAGGTGCTCACCGTCGCGCTCGTGTTCTTCGCCCTCTCGGCGCTCGCCGGCCTCGTGCTGGTCTGGCGCAGCGAGCAGTGGTGGCTGCTCGCCGTCGGCGCGGTGAGCCTGCTCGCCGCCTGGTTCTACACCGGCGGCAAGTGGCCGTACGGGTATCTGCCCCTCGGCGAGCTCGCCGTGCTGATCTTCTTCGGCTTCGTTCCCGTGGCCGGCACGATGCTCGTGCAGGCCGGCACCGTCAACATCGAGGCCTGGCTCGGCGGCGCGGCGCTCGGCTGCTTCGCCGCGGCCGTGCTGCTGGTGAACAACCTGCGCGATCGGGAGCGCGACGCGCTGCACGCCAAGCGCACGCTCTCGGTGATCATCGGGGCGACCGCGTCGAAGGCGCTGTTCACCCTGCTGATCCTGGTGCCCTACGGCATCCTGGCCTTCTTCGTGCTGTTCTACGAGTTCGCCCCGTACGTGTACTTCTCGCTGCTCGCCGCCGCCCCGGCGCTGCTGATCGTGTGGACGGCCAAGACCGCGCGTGAGCTCGTGATCGTGCTGCAGCTCGTGCTGGTGACGTCGCTGACCTTCGGGATCGGGCTCGCCGCCGCGATCGGGTTCTAGTCGCCGTCTTCGACGGTTTCGTCCTCGCCGCGGGTGACGATGCCCGCTTCGCGCCGCTCGCGCGCCGCAAACAGGTCCTCCGCGACTCGGTTGCGCAGGCGCCCGAGCGCGAGGTACGAGATCGCGAGCGCCATGAGCGTGGCCGCGATGGCGGCGATCCACCACTCGATGCCGAGCACGAGCAGAACCACCAGAAGCGCCAGGAAGATTCCCACGCGCGCGAGGCTGTAGATCACCCAGGGACGCATTCCCAAAGTCTACGCGGGCGAGCCGCCTAGAATCGGGGCATGCGTTACGTCCTGATCGGTGGCCTGGCCCTGTTCGCGGTCATGGTCTTCTCCATCGTCGACATCCTGGCGATCGACCGATCCCGCGTGCGTCACCTGCCCAAGTTCGTGTGGGTTGTGCTCGTCATCTTCCTGTCGGCCATCGGCTCGGCCCTGTGGTTCACGCTCGGGCGTGAGCGCCTGAATGGCGGGCGCGGCCCGTCGAGCACGGCGGGTCCGGCGCTCGGCCCCGACGACGACCCCGAGTTCCTGCGCCGCATCGCCCACGATCAGGAACGGGAAGAGCGCATTCGCAAGCTCGAGGAGAAGCTCGCCGAGCTCGACGATGACAACCCCAAGGACTGACCCGGTCTCGCCCGCGAGCGCCTTCGCGACGGCCCTGCTGGGGGAGTTCGCGCGCGCCGGGGTGACCGACATCGTGGTGTGCCCGGGCTCGCGCTCGCAGGCGCTCGCCCTCGCCGCCGCCCGCTTCGAGCGGGCCGGACTCCTGCGCCTGCACGTGCGCATCGACGAGCGCGCCGCCGGCTTTCTCGCCCTCGGCCTGGCGCGCGAGAGCAAGCGGCCCGTCGCCGTGGTGACGACCTCGGGAACGGCGGTCGCGAATCTGCTGCCGGCGGCGCTCGAGGCGGCGCACTCCGGGATTCCGCTCGTGCTGCTGACCGCCGATCGTCCCGATGAGCTGCGCGGCGTCGGCGCCAATCAGACCACCCGTCAGCCGGGGATGTTCGACGTCGCCACCTCGCGCGGCTGGGATGTGCCGGCACCGAGCGCCGGCGATCCCGTCGAGACCGGCGCGGTCGAGCTCGTCGCGGAGGCGCTGCGCGACCTCGCCGGGCCGGTGCACCTGAACTTGGCGTTCCGCGAGCCGCTCTCGGGCGCCGCGCCGCTGCCGGACGTCGACCCGGGCACCTGGGCTCCCGCACCGGCGTCGGCTGATCCGGTCGTGCTGCGCGCGGCCCCCGGCACCGTCGTGGTGGCTGGCACGGGCGCGGGCGAGCAGGCCGAAGAGGCGGCGCGGGCCCTCGGCGCCCCGCTGCTGGCCGAGGTGACCAGCGGCGCCCGCTTCGGCCCGAACCTGGTCGCGGCGTATCGCGAGCTGCTCGACACGGCGAACTTCGGCGACCGCATCGAGCGCGTCATCGTGTTCGGGCACCCGACGCTCAGCCGCGAGATCCCCGCGCTCATCGAGCGCCCCGGGGTCGAGACGATCGTCGTGCGAAGCCCCGGGGTGGACGACTACAACCCGGGCCGCGCGGTCGCCCGCCACCTCGACGCGGTCCGCGTCGTCAACGATCCCGCCGCGGTGGAGTCGGCGCGCTCCTGGGTGGGGCGCTGGGTGCACGCCTCCCGGCAGTTCGTGGCCGTTCCCGAGCAGCGCGGCGCCGTGCTCACCGAGGATCTCGCCGAGCGCGCCCAGTTCGCCCGCGAGCAGCTCGCCCACCTGCGTGCCCCGGTCACCCGGCGGATGCTCGTCGACGCGGTCTGGAACGCGAGCTGGCCGCACGATCGCCTCGTTCTCGGGGCGTCGCGCCTGATCCGCGAGCTCGACCGGGTCGCGCCGGGCAAGAAGCTGCGCGTGCACGCCAACCGCGGGCTCGCCGGCATCGACGGCACGATCGCGACGGCCACCGGCATCGCGCTGGCGGCCGAGGCGGAGGGAGCCGAGGGCATCACCCGCCTGCTGCTCGGCGACCTGGCGCTGCAGCACGATCTCGGCTCGCTGCTGGCCGCCGCGGGGGAGGCCGAACCGCGCCTGCAGGTCATCGTCGGCAACGACGGCGGAGGCTCGATCTTCGATCTGCTCGAGGTCGCCGCCCAGGCCGAGCCCGAGCTGATCGATCGCGTGCTGTACACCCCGCACACGATGGACATCGAGGCGCTCGCGACCGCCGCCGGCTGGGAGTACCGCCGCGTCGACACCCGCGCCGACCTCGACGGCGCGCTCACGCCCGCCCCGGGTCGCACCCTGGTCGAGGTCGCGCTCGCCCGTTAGGGTCGCCGCATGAGAGAACTGCTTCGCGTCGGCGACGGATTCGACCTCGGCGCCGTGGACCCGTCATCGACCCCGGGGGTCGACTTCGACAAGTCGGAGGGGCGGGAGGCGCTGGCCGAGGGGGCCGCCGAGCTCGCGAAGCTGCAGGAGCTGATGTGGGCCAACTCGCGGCACGGCGACGAGCGGCGCGTGCTGCTGGTGCTGCAGGCGATGGACACCGCGGGCAAGGGCGGCGTCGTGCGGCACGTGGTCGGCGCGGTCGACCCGCTCGGCGTCCGGATCGCGGCGTTCAAGGCCCCGACCGAGGAGGAGAAGGCGCACGACTTCCTCTGGCGCATCCGCAAGCGGCTGCCGCAGCCGGGTGAGCTGGGGGTCTTCGACCGCTCGCACTACGAGGATGTGCTGATCCACCGGGTGCGCGGCTTCTCGAGCCCGGAGGTCGTCGAGGAGCGCTACGGCCTCATCAACGACTTCGAGCGCGAGCTGGTCGCGGGCGGCACGAGCGTCGTCAAGGTGATGCTGCACGTCTCGAACGACGAGCAGCGCGAGCGCCTCGCCGAGCGCCTGGACCGCCCCGACAAGCACTGGAAGTACTCGCCGGGCGATGTCGACGAGCGCCGCCTGTGGCCCGCCTACATGGAGGCGTACCAGCTCGCGCTCACGCGCACCTCGACGCCGGAGGCGCCCTGGTTCGTCGTGCCCGCCGATCGCAAGTGGTACGCCCGGCTGGCGGTGCAGAGTCTGCTGCTGGATGCGCTGCGCGGCCTCGACCAGCGCTGGCCGCTCGCCGACTTCGACGTCGAAGCCGAGAAGAAGCGCCTCGCCGCGAGCTGATGGCCGCAGCGCGCACCCCCTCCTGGGCGTCGTACCGCGAGTCGATCGGCGACCGCTCCTCGCTGTTCGCGGCGCTTCGGGAACGCTGGGGCGTCGAGCGGGCGCTCTACCCGGGCAGCTATCTCGATCTGTCGCCGTCGACGGCGATCCCGTCGGTGACCTACGTCGACACGGATCGCCGGGCCGCGCGGTACTTCGCCGATGCCGAGGTGGTGCAGGCGGAGCTCGCCGACGCACAGCGCACCCGAGGCGGTGCGCCCGCGGAGGTGCGGTTCCTGCACGCCGACTACACCGAGGCGCTTCCCCTCGGCGACGGCGCGTTCGAGCTGCTCATCTCGCTGTACGCGGGGCCGGTGTCGGAGCACTGCCGACGCTTCCTTCGCCCCGGCGGGCTGCTGCTGGCGAACGCCAGCCACGGCGACGCGAGCCTCGCGGCGCTGGACGCACGTTTCGAACTGGTGGCGGCCGTGCAGCATCGCGGCGACCGCTATCGACTCGACGAGAACGATCTCGGACGCCATCTCGTCCCGAAGAAGCCGGCGGCCGCCGACCCCGACCTCATCCGCCGCAGCGGGCGCGGGATCGCGTACACCCAGCCCGCCTTCGCCTACCTGTTCCGGCTGAGCTGACCCGCTATCCGCGGGCGGCCTCGACCGGCTGGCGCAGGATGGTGCGCAGCTTCTCGGGGGCGACCCTCCGGACGTCGCTGAGGTAGATCTCGTGGTGGCGCCCCGTCATCCGCAGCCCCTCGGCGGGGATGAACTCCTCGTGCATCCGCTGCAGCACGGGGCCCTCGTCGTCGAAGGATCCGAGGTGCAGGGTCTGCACGCAGAGTCCCTCCGACAGCGTCTCGAAACTCACATCGCCCAGTCGTGCGGGCGGGGTCTTCGCCCCCGCGCGCTCGATCGCCGTCTCGACCAGGGCGTCATCGATCCAGTCCGGCACCATGATCATCAGGGTCCAGTTCCACTGGGTCTTGTCGCGCGAGCTCGTGAACACGCTCATGTCCTCGGCCCACCACAGGCCTTCCAGCGGCGGCACGACGTAGTCGCGCCCGAGGTCGAGCTTGCTCGCGAACTTGAGCTTGTAGGCGACCGGATAGAGGGCTTCGAGGGCGCCGGTGTACTGCGCTGAGGCGCCCGGGGCACCGTGCCCGTCGACCATCAGGTAGCTCAGATCGGGCACCTCGAGCAGGCGGAACTCGCCGATCGGGGCCCGGAAGCAGTCCAGGCTCTTCTTCAGATCGACCTTGTTCGACATGGTCGACCTAGCCGAACGCCTCGACCACGGGCCGGAACTTGAGCCGCGTCTCGGCCAGCTCATGCTCCGGGTCGGAGCCGGCGACGATCCCCGCGCCCGCGAACGCGCGGATGTCGCCCTCCTCGCTGACCTCCGCCGAACGCAGCGCGACCGCCCACTTGCCGTCACCGGCCGCGTTGACCCAGCCGACCGGTCCGCCGTAGAGGCCGCGGTCGGAGGGCTCCAGCTCGTGGATGAGCTCGAGCGCGGCGCTGCGCGGGGTGCCCGCGACGGCGGCCGTCGGATGCAGTTCGGCCACGAGGTCGAGGCTCGTGGACCCGTCGCTCAGGGTGCCCTCGACGTCGCTGGCCAGGTGCCAGAGGTTCGGCAGCTTCAGCGCGTACGGCATCTCGCTCGCCGCGATGTGCGGGGCGTGCGGCGCCAGCGCCTGGACGACGCTGCGCACCGCGTAGCCGTGCTCGTCGAGGTCCTTCGTCGAGGTCGCCAGCCGCACGGCGGCCGCGTGGTCGGCGTCGGCATCCGCCCCTCGACCGATGCTGCCCGCCAGCACGCGCGCACTGACCGTGCCGCGCTTGACCCGCACGAGCGTCTCGGGGCTGGAGCCGAGGAACCGGTCGACCGCGAACGTCCAGGTGTCGGGGTAGCTCAGCGCGAGATGCATCAGCACCCGGCGGAGGTCGGCGGTCTGCGGGAGGTGCCCGACCATGTCGCGCGCCAGGACGACCTTGTGCAGGCTGCCCTCGGCGATCCGGGAGACCGCCTGGCGGACGGCGGCCGCGTAGGCGTCGCCGTCGAGTCGGCCCGGATGCAGCCGCAGTCGGTATTCGGGCCCGAGCGGCTCGGCCGTGACCTCGTCGTCGGCCCCGTTGATGCGGGTCACCCAGCTCACGCCGCCGCGACGGCCGAGGATGACGCGGGGAACGATCAGCACGCTCGCGCGCTCCGAGTCGTCGGCGAAGCCGAACGCGCCGAACGCGATCAGTCCGCTGCCGGAGCGCTGCACCGGGTCGTCGACCGTGGCGGCGGCGACGATGCGCCGCCAGGTCTCGGCCGCCTCACGCACGCGGTCGGGCCCGCGGAACTCGAGACGCAGCGCCTCGCCCAGACCGGCGACGCCCTCGCCGCGACGCACGAACAGCAGAGGGTGCTGGGCATCGAGGAGGGGCAGCAGTGAACCGAAGGGTTCGACCGCGCGGGTCTCGACTGTCAACGCAGGGATCTGCGACCGAAGTTCCGTCACCTCCCTAGCCTAGATCGCGCACGGCAACCATGCGGGCGGGCTTACTAGGATGGGTTCCCGTGAACAGAGCCGACATGGACAAGGCCCCGGACGACGTCGCTGGGATGTTCACCGAGGTCGCCGCCCGCTACGACGTCACCAACACGGTGCTCTCGGCGGGCAATGCGGCCCTCTGGCGGATGGCGACCGTTCGCGCGGTCGCCCCGCAGCCGCGCGAGCGCATCCTCGATGTGGCCGCCGGCACCGGCACGTCGTCGGCCGCGCTCGCCCGGCACGGTGCCACGGTCGTCGCCGTCGACTTCTCGCCGGGCATGGTCGAGGTGGGCCGCAAGAAGCACCCCAAGATCGAGTTCGTCGAGGCGAACGCCGAGCGCCTGCCGTTCGGCGACAACGAGTTCGACGCCGTCACGATCAGCTTCGGCCTGCGCAACGTCGAGCACCCGAAGGTGGCGCTCGCCGAGATGTATCGGGTGCTCAAGCCCGGCGGTCGTCTCGTGATCTGCGAGTTCTCGCGGCCGCCGCAGGTGCTCGTGCGCGCCGGCTACCACGCCTACCTCAAGCACGTGATGCCGCTGGTGGCCCGAGCCTCGAGCTCGAACCCGGAGGCCTACGACTACCTCGCCGAGTCGATCGAGGCCTGGCCGGACCAGGGAACGCTGAGCCAGTGGATCCGCGGCGTCGGATTCACGCGGGTGGCGCACCGCAATCTGACCAGCGGCGTCGTGGCGCTGCACCGCGGGCGGAAGCCGGAAGACGCGGCCATCCGGGCGACGACGGCGAAGCGCCGCGCCACGCGCCAACGGCGCTCGACGACTGAGCCCGCGGCGTGAGTCCGCACGAGACAAGCGGTGCCAACATGACTCCGAACCCCCCGCTGGCCCGGCGGAGCAACACCCTGAGCTCGTCGCTGGGACTGGGCGAGAAGCTGTTCGCCTCCAGTGAGGAGCGGCGCTTCGCGGCGGCCATCGAGGCGGGGCTCGACCGCGTCGAGGCGGGACTCGTCACCGACACCGCGTTCACCGATGACATCGCCGATGCGGCGGGCCGCTACCTCCTTCAGGCTGGCGGCAAGCGCATCCGTCCCACGCTCGCGCTGCTGACCGCGCAGCTCGGCGACGGGGTCAACGACGAGGTGATCGCGGCCGCCGAGGCGGTCGAGATCACGCACCTCGCCTCGCTGTACCACGACGATGTGATGGACGATGCGGACCTGCGGCGCGGGGTCCCCACCGCGCAGAACGTGTGGGGCAACTCGGTCGCGATCCTCACCGGCGATCTGCTGTTCGCGCGCGCCAGCCGCATCTTCGCGGGCCTCGGCGAGCGCGCCCTCCAACTGCAGGCCGAGACCTTCGAGCGGCTGTGCCTCGGCCAGCTGCACGAGACGATCGGCCCGAAGCCCGAGGACGACCCGATCGAGCACTACCTGCAGGTGCTCTCCGACAAGACCGGATCGCTCATCGCGCTCGCCGCCTACGTCGGGGTGGTCTTCTCGAGCGCCCCGAGCGAGTACCGCGAGCCGGTGCAGCGCTTCGGCGAGAGCATCGGCGTGGCCTTCCAGCTGATCGACGATGTCATCGACCTCTCGGCGTCCACCGCCGAGACCGGCAAGACGGCGGGCACCGACCTGCGGGCCGGCGTTCCGACGCTGCCGCTGCTCTACCTGCGCGAGCGGGCCAAGTCGGAGCCGGATGCGGCCGCGCTGCTCGCGCGCATCGAACAGGACGTCGACGCGGCGATTCCCGAGCTGCGCGAGCACCAGGTGACTCGCGATACGCTCACGGAGGCCCACCGTTGGGCCGCCATCGCGGTCGACGCGCTGGCCCCGCTGCCCGACGGCCCGGTGAAGAAGGCGCTCACGCGCTTCGCCGAGGCCATCGTCGAGCGCTCGCACTAGGACCTGCTCTCGCGAGCGCCCCGAAAGGAACACCCGTGAAGCTTCGCCTCGCCATCGTCGGTGCCGGACCGGCCGGAATCTACGCCGCCGACATTCTGCTCAAGCACGAGCGCAGCTTCGACGTCTCGATCGACCTGTTCGACCAGCTGCCCGCCCCCTACGGGCTGGTGCGCTACGGCGTCGCCCCCGACCACCCGCGCATCAAGGGCATCATCAACGCGCTGCGTGACGTGCTCGACCGCGGCGACATCCGCATCTTCGGCAACGTGCGCTTCGGCGAGGATCTGACCCTCGACGACCTGCAGCACCACTACCACGCGGTGATCTTCTCGACCGGCGCGGTGCGGGATGCGGAGCTGCGCATCCCCGGAATCGAGCTGCCCGGCAGCTACGGCGCCGCCGACTTCGTCAGCTGGTACGACGGCCACCCCGACTACCCGCGCGAGTGGCCGCTCGAGGCCGAGTCGATCGCGGTCGTCGGCAACGGCAACGTCGCACTCGACGTCGCGCGCATGCTCGTGAAGCACCCCGAGGATCTGCTGCCGACCGAGATCCCGGCGAACGTCTACGAGGGCCTGCAGAAGAGCCCCGTCACCGACGTGCACGTGTTCGGCCGTCGCGGCCCGATGCAGGTGAAGTTCACCCCGCTCGAGCTGCGCGAGCTCGGCGAACTGCGCGACGTCGACATGATCGTGCACGAGGAGGACTTCGACTACGACGAGGCCTCGAAGGCGGCGATCGAGAGCAACAAGCAGGTGCTCGTCATTGACCGCGTCTTCACGCAGTGGCGGGCGCGCGAGGTGGGCCAGGCGAGCCGTCGCCTGCACTTCCACTTCTACGCCAAGCCGCTCGAGGTCGTCGCCGGCGAGGACGGTCGTGTGGGCGCCTTCCGCTACGAGCGCACCGAGCCCGACGGTCACGGCGGAGTGCGCGGCACGGGCGAGATCCGCGAGGTGCCGGTGCAGGCCGCCTACCGCGCGATCGGCTACTTCGGCTCGCCGCTGGACGGCATCCCGTTCGACGCGAAGCGCGGGGTCATCCCGAACCACGAGGGCCGCGTGCTGCGCACCGACGACTCGAGCCCCGACCAGGCCAACGAGGTCATGCCCGGCGTCTACGCCACCGGCTGGATCAAGCGCGGCCCGGTCGGCCTGATCGGGCACACCAAGTCGGATGCGATGGAGACCATCTCGCACCTCGTCAAGGACCAGTCGAACTGGTGGTCGCCCGCAGAGCCCGGCGAGCAGGCCGTTCTCGACCTGCTCGAGTCGCGCGGCGTGGAGTACACCGATCTGGAGGGCTGGCACCGTCTCGACCAGCACGAGATCGCGCTCGGCGAGCCGGAGGGTCGCGCCCGGATCAAGGTCGTGCCGCGCGACGAGATGGTGCGCGTCTCGCGCGCCGACGCCTAGGCAGGCACCGTGTCCGCCGCCGAGGTCGCAGCCCTCGTGCTCGGGGCGGCGGCTCTGGGGGCGGTGTTCGGCGCGGCGCTCGGGGCGCCGCTGGCCACGCGGGTGGCACGCGACGAGCACGGGATGACGAGGTGGCGCCACCCGGCGACCGGAGGCGCGCTCGGCGCGGTCGCGTTCGCGGCGATGGCCTTCGCGACCGGGTTCGGCCCGATGCTCGCGCCCGCACTCGCCTTCGCGGCGGCCGCGACGGTGCTCACGATGACCGATGCGGCCGAGCGCCGGATCCCGAACCTCGTGCTCGGCCCGTCGCTCGCGCTCGTCGCTGTTCTTCTCGTCGCCGCGTCGCTGCTCGACGGGGTTCCGGAACGGCTCGTGGGGGCGCTTCTCGGCGCCGCCGCCTATTTCGCGCTGCTTTTTCTCATCGCGCTCGCGGCCCCCCGCGGTATGGGCATGGGCGACGTCAAACTCGCCCTCGTGACCGGCATGATGCTCGGAACCGGCGGGGCGACGACGTGGCTGATCGGGGTCGTCGCGGCCACTGTTCTCGGGGGAGTCGCCGCCGTCGTGGCGCTCGCGCTGCGTCGCGTCGAGCTCTCCGGATCGATTCCGTTCGGGCCCGCGATGCTCGCCGGCACGATGGTGGGTCTCGCGCTCGGCGCCTGACGGGCAGACCGGTCTGACTTCTTGTGAGCGCTTGAACGTGAGCGTACTTTTACGGCACCCAGGTCGCTGATCGGCTTTCACGTCTCCTGCTTCTGGGCTGAGATGGGTTTCCGGGTCAGCGACAACACACGCCTTATACCCGATAAGGACATCTCATGAACACCTTCCTTACCCGTATCAACTCCTCCGTTCGTTCGCTCGCCTCGCGCGAGGACGGCAACGCCGCCGAGTACGGACTCATCGTCGGACTCGTCTCGGTCGCCATCATCGGCGCGCTGATCGCGCTCGGCCTGGCGCTCTCGGGCACCTTCGGCGACATCACCGGCGCTCTGTGATCCGCTCGGTCCCGACGGCTTGATGGGGCCGATCTGGCAGCGTTGCCCGATCGGCCCCCTCACTCCACGACCATGCGCCGTGATTCCGAACGGGGCGCAGCAGCCGTTGAATTCGCGCTGATTCTCCCCGTTCTCCTCGTGCTTGTTCTGGGGATGTTCGAGTTCTCTCGGGCGTTCCATACCCAGATCGCCGTGACCAGCGCCGCCCGCGAGGGCGCGCGCGTGATGGCGATCCACGACGATCCGGCGAAGGCGACGAATGCCGCCATCGCCGCAGCGCCGTCGCTCAACCCGGCGATCGGTGCTGGCCAGGTCTCCATCTCGCCGGCCTCGTGCGCGGCGAGCTCCGACGGGACGGTCAACTTCTCGATCGCGTACAACCTGGAGCTCATGACGGGATTCTTCGGAGTCTCGCTTCCCATCCACGGAGTTGGGGTGATGCTATGCGGAGGCTGATCGCGCGGTGGAAGCGCGACGACACCGGTGCGAGCGCGGTTCTGCTCGGGCTGCTCATGGTGCCGCTGATCGGCGGACTGGCCATCTCGGTCGACGTGGGCATGCTCCTCTCGGAGCGCGCCCAGCTGCAGAACGGCGCCGACGCGGCCGCGCTCGCGGTGGGCGCGGATTGCGCCGACGAGAACGGCTGCAGCCAGTCGGTCGCGATCGCCAACCAGTTCGCCGACCTCAACACCGTCGACGGCACGGCGTTCGCGTTCGACCCGACCTTTCCGACCGCCACCAGCGTGACCGTGGTGGCGCGGACCGAGCAGGCCGACGGCGGCATCGGCGTCCGGCATCCGTTCGCCCAGCTCATCGGCTTCACCGAGACGACCGTGACCGCCGAGGCGACCGTCGAGTGGGGATCTCCCCGCGCGGGATACGTGCTTCCGCTCGCGCTGGCCTACTGCGAGTTCGCCGGGGTCACCAAGGAAGTCCGCACCCTGATCCAGTACGACAACAACAAGCCGTGCAAGGGCCCGACCGGCCAGCCCATCGCGGGCGGTTTCGGCTGGCTCGACCAGCTGCCGAACCGCTGCGAGGCCTACATCGATCTCGACGACCCGCTCGTCGGCAGCGATCCCGGCAATGATCCGCCCAAGAACTGCGACGACCTGTTCTCCACGATGGAGGGCACGACCGTGCTCATCCCGGTGTACGACTGCTCGATCCCGGCCGGCAAGCCGGGCGGATGCTCGAACGGCCTCAACGGGCAGAAGGGCGAGTACCGGATCTGGGCGTTCGCGGCGTTCCATGTCACCGGCTGGAAGTTCTCCGGCAACGGCAACGGCATCATGCACAACCCGGACCCGCTGGCGCCCGCCTGCACCGGCAACTGCCGCGGCATTCAGGGCTACTTCCAGGAGTGGGTCGAGGTCGGCGGCGACTGGGAGCTGGGCGGTCCCGGTCTCGGGGTCTCCATTGTCCGATTGATCAACTGACTCGAGGGGCGTAGCTGACTCATGAGAATCCGCATCATCGGCGGGATCATCGCCGTGCTTCTGGCCGCCGTCGGCGCGTTCGCCGTCATTCTGTACGTGCAGGATGCCGACCGCCGCGCGGCGGCGGGAGCCGAATTCGTCGACGTGTACGTGGTGGACGAGCTGGTGCCGAGCGGCACCGCCGGCAGCGAGCTCGCCGACTACGTGAGCCTGACGAGCCTGCCCGCGCTCGCCGTCAGCAGCGACCGAGTGCTCGTGCTCGATGACGTCTCCGAACTCGTCGCGACGGCCGACCTGCTTCCCGGCGATCAGCTGGTGCTGACCCGATTCGCGAGCCCCGAGGTGCTGGCCGCTCGCGGCGATGTGACGGTTCCCGACGGGATGCAGGAGGTCACGATCGCGTTCCCGCTCGAGCGCGTCGTCGGTGGCAGCGTCGTCGCCGGCTCGACGGTGGGTGTCGTCGTCACCTCGACCGATCAGGACGGGTCCACGACGCAGTTCGTGTTCCACAAGGTTCTCGTGACACGGACGCAGCCCGGCGACAGCATCTCCTCCGGAACGGAGGAGACCGACACCGGACCGGTCTCGACCATCATGGTCACCCTCGCGGTGACGACCCCGCAGGTGGAGAAGCTCGTCTGGGCGGCCGAATTGTGGGCCGACAACCGCGCCGGGATCTGGTTGACCCTGGAGCCGGAGTCGGCGAGCGAGACCGGATCCGCCGCTGTGACCGAGGGCAGCATCTTCCCGTGAGCCGCTACTTCCTCGTCACGCGGAGTGCGGACTTCGGCGAGCGACTTCATCAGTTGCTCGGGCCGAGGCTGACCAGCGTGGCCGGGGAGGAGCTCGTGCGGGGCGTCGGCGGCATCGCCGAGAAGGCGTCTCCGCGTCACAGCGTCGCGCTGCTCGGGCCAGCGGTGTCGTTCCAGGAGACGCGTGAACTCACCGGCGCTCTCACCGAGCGGTATCCGGGCATCGGCGTCGTCATCGTGCACGAGGGCACCGCCGAGCTCGAGGACTGGGTCGATGATCTCGGGGTTCACGCGGTGCTCGATCCGCGCTCCGATGACCAGACCATCAGGCAGCTGCTCGATCGACTGGATGAGTGGTGGGGCGTCGTGCGCGGCGAGGCCTTCCTGGACAGCGCTCCCGGCGCCGCAGCCCCGAAGGCGCTCGCGCCCGAGGGCGGGATCGAGGCGGCGCCGGAGACGAGCGCCGACTCGGAGGCCGCGGAGTCCGAACCCGCGCTGCCGGAGCCGCCCGCCGAGTCCGCGCGGCGCGCGGTGGTCGCCGTCGTCGCGCCGAAGGGCGGGCAGGGCAAGACGACGATCTCGATCAACCTGGCGACCGCGCTCGCCGAGGTCGCGCCGAACTCGGTGGTGCTCGTGGACGCCGACCTGCAGTTCGGCGACATCGCGAACAGCCTCGAGCTGCCCGCCAACCGCACCGTCACCGACATCGTCGAGCGCCTCGGCGACGAGATGGCGATCAAGACGGCGATCGTCCGGCATCCGGACGGCTTCTTCGTCATCCCCGCCCCCGTCAGCCCCGAACTCGCCGACGCGGTCACCCCGACGCAGCTGATGCGGATGATTCGGGAGCTGGCCGAGATCTTCCGCTACGTCGTGATCGACACCACCCCGGGGCTCGGCGAGAACTCGCTCGCGGTCGTCGAATCGGCCACCGACCTGGTGCTCGTCACGAGCCTGAGCGTGCCGAGTCTGCGGGCGCTGCACAGCGAGCTCGGCGTCCTGACATTGATCGAGCTGCTTCCGGCGAACCGCTACGTCGTGCTCAACCAGGTCGACCGCGTGAGCGGCCTGACCGTCGCCGACGCCGAGACGATCCTCGGGCTCCCGGTGGATGTCGCCGTGCCGCGCTCGTCCGCCGTCGTGCTCGCGAGCAACCGCGGGCGCCCCCTGCTGCGCGACAACGCCCGCGACGACGCCGCCCACGCCCTTCGTGACCTTGCCGCTCGTATCGATCCCGCCGTCGCGGTCACGCGACGCCGTCTGCACAGGAGGTTTCGCTCGTGAACCTGAACGAACGGCTGGAGGCCGCTCGGGCCCGGCACCGACTCTCCGACGACGCGGAGCTGCTCGCCCGACGCGTCGCGCCTCCGTCCCCGGCCTCGCCGCCGTCCGAACCCGCGGTCGCGGACACCCCGCTGGCCGACGCCGAGGTCCCGGAGGTCGCGGTGTCGGCGACCCCCGCCTCCGGCGTGACCGTGCCCGACGCGGCCGCCGCTCCGGAGGAAGCAGTGGAGGGTGCCCCCGCCGTCGCCGAGGCGCCGCCGGCCGGTCGGCCCGCGGCGTCGGCCGGACGGGCGCACGATCCGCTCGCCGAGCTCAAGGAGCACGCCGCGCAGGAGCTCTTCGTGCGCATCGGCGCGCGCTTGAACGACCCCTCTTTGACGGAGGACGGCCTGCATGAGCTCGCCCGGGCGGAGCTCAGCCGCATCGTCGCGGCCGAACCGGTGGCGCTCTCGGTGGCGGAGCGCAACCGCCTGCTCGACGAGATCGGCGCCGACGTGCTCGGCTACGGCCCGTTGGAGGGGCTGCTCGACGACGAGACCATCACCGAGATCATGGTCAACCGCTACGACCAGATCTACGTCGAACGCGACGGCCGCATCGTCGAGATCCCCGCGCGATTCTCCAGCGAGGCGCAGCTGCGGCGCGTCATCGAGCGCGTCGTCTCGCGCGTCGGGCGCCGCATCGATGAGTCCTCGCCGCTCGTCGACGCACGGCTCGAGGACGGCTCCCGCGTCAACGCGATCATCCCGCCGCTGGCCGTCAACGGAGCCTCGCTCACGGTGCGCAAGTTCTCGCGCGTGCCGCTGACAGCCGCCGATCTGATCGGCTTCGGCACGATGTCGGAGGGCATGCGCGATGTGCTCGACGCGGCCGTGCGGGGACGGCTCAACATCCTCGTCTCGGGCGGAACCGGCACCGGAAAGACGACGCTGCTCAACGTGCTCTCGGCGTTCATCCCCTCCGACGAGCGGATCATCACGATCGAGGACGCCGTGGAGCTTCAGCTGCAGCAGGAGCACGTGGTGCGACTGGAATCCCGACCGCCGAACATCGAAGGCCGCGGCGAGGTGACGATTCGCGACCTCGTTCGCAACTCGCTCCGGATGCGCCCCGATCGCATCGTCATCGGCGAGGTGCGCGGGGGCGAGAGCCTCGACATGCTGCAGGCGATGAACACCGGTCACGAGGGCTCGATCTCGACGATCCACGCGAACTCGCCGCGCGACGCCATCTCGCGCATGGAGACGCTCGTGCTCATGGCCGGGATGGACCTGCCGCTGCGCGCCGTGCGCGAGCAGATCGCCTCCTCGCTCGACCTCATCGTGCAGATCGCGCGCATGAAGGACGGGCACCGTCGCATCACCCACGTTACGGAGGTGCAGGGGATGGAGGGCGACGTGATCACGCTGCAGGACGCGTTCCTGTTCGACTACGACGCCGGCATCGACGACGACGGCAGGTTCCTCGGCCAGGCGGTCGCGACCGGCATCCGCCCGCGCTTCGTCGAGCACCTTCACGACTTGGGCATCCACATGGACCCGGTCCTGTTCGGCGACCTTGCGACGGCACCGCGGAGGTCACGATGACTCCCGGCGTGCTGTTCGGCGGCATCGTGCTGGTCGCGTTCGCGCTGCTCGCCGTCGTGTTCTTCGTGATCGCCCCGCCGACGCCGCGCGTGCCGATCGAGCGGCGCATCGAGCCGGGCACCCGCCACGTCCCGGCGCTGACGCGGGCGACCGACCTCACGGTGGCGGCGATCGAGGCGACGTTCCGCGGACGCCGCGGGGTGTTCTCGGCCGACGAGCTCGAGCTCGCAGGGGTCAAGACCAGCCCGTCGGCGTTCCTGCTGCGGGTGTTCATTGCGGCGGCGCTGCTGGCGCTGCTCGGCGTGCTGCTCGGCTTCGACTCGCTCTGGTCCATTCCGCTCGCGCTCGGCTTCGCGCTCCTCGCGCCGATCGGCGCGAAGGTGCTCCTGAGCGTGCTGACGGCCCGGCGCTGTGCGCGCTTCGCCGACCAGCTCGATGACACGCTCCAGCTCCTCGCCGGGAACCTCCGGGCGGGCTACGGGCTGGTGCAGAGCCTGGACGCGGTCGCCCGCGACGCCGAAGAGCCCACCGCCTCCGAGTTCGCCCGCGTCGTCAACGAGACGCGGATCGGCCGGGAGCTCGGCAACGCCCTCGAGGATTCGGCGCGTCGCATGCGCAGCGACGACTTCACCTGGGTCGCGCAGGCGATCGCGATCAACCGGGAGACCGGCGGCAACCTTGCCGAGGTGCTGCACCAGGTGGCGGCGACGATCCGGGAGCGCAGCCAGATCCGTCGGCAGGTGGTGTCGCTCAGCGCGGAGGGCCGGCTCTCGGGTCTGGTGCTGGTGGCGCTGCCGTTCTTCGTGTTCGCGGCGGTGCTGGTGATCCAGCCGGCATACTTCACGATCTTCTTCACCTCGATCGTGGGGGTGCTGGCCCTGGTTGCCGCACTCATCCTGCTCGGCGTCGGCGCGTTCTGGATGTCGGCCGTCACCCGGGTGAAGTTCTAGGAGTCGTCATGCCGATCGAAATCATCCTGGGCTCGGTCGCCCTCGCCGCAGGGGTCGTCGGGATCCTGTTCCTCGTGTTCCTGGCGGTGCCGGTGGGCGCGCCGACCGTGCACGAGCTGCCGCCCGAGCGTCCGCTCGGTCGACCGCAGGCTGCGGCGCCCGGTGACCGCGCCGCGCGGCTCGCGCGTCGGGTTCCGAGCGGCTACATCGGCTGGATCGAGCGTCAGATCGTGTACGCGGGTCGGCAGTCCGACTGGACGGCGGGCGGATTCCTGGTGATCAAGCTGATCGTCACGGCCGCCGCCGCGGTGCTCGCCGGACTGTGGATCGTCGTCGATCCGCAGCCGCTGCGGGTGGTGCCGGCCGTCATCATGTTCCTGCTGGTGCTTGTCGCCCCCGAGGTGATCCTGGGCAGCCGCGCCGACGACCGCCAGACGGCGATCCGGCTCGCGTTGCCGGACACCCTCGACCAGATGACGATCGCGGTGGAGGCGGGGCTCGGCTTCGACGCCGCGATGGCGAAGGCGGCGCACAACGGCAAGGGGCCGCTCGCCGAGGAGCTGATCCGCGTCATCCAGGACATGAGCATCGGGCAGTCCCGGCGCGATGCCTACCGGGCCCTGGAGCGGCGCACCTCGAGCGAGGACCTGCGCCGCTTCATCCGTGCGGTCGTGCAGGCCGACGCCTACGGCATCGCGATCGCGGACGTTCTGCGGGTGCAGGCGGGCGAGATGCGCGTGAAGCGGCGTCAGCGCGCCGAAGAGCAGGCGATGAAGGTGCCGGTGAAGATCGTCTTCCCGCTGGTGCTGTGCATCCTGCCGGTGCTGTTCATCGTGATCCTGACGCCTGCCGTGATCGGCATCTTCTCGGCGTTCAGCGGGCTGTAGGCGCTCGGCTACTGCAGCGCCGCGGTCAGGCGCACGACGTTGTCGACCGCCTGCTTCACGAATGGCCGCGAGAGCCACTCGTCGAGGGTGAGCTCGCGCGAGTGGGCGCGATATTCGTCCTCGATGTCGCGCAGCCGCTGCAGGAAGTCGCCGCCGCGCACCATGATCGACAGCTCCAGGTCGAGGGTGAACGAGCGCATGTCCATGTTGCTTGAGCCGATGATCGAGATCTCGTCGTCGATGGTGATGTGCTTCGCGTGCAGGATCGTCGGCGCGCGGTACATGAAGATGCGCACCCCCGCCCGCAGCAGCGCCTCGTAGTAGCTGCGCTGCGCGTGGAACACCAGGAACTGGTCGCCGATCTCGGAGACGAACAGCTCGACGTGGATGCCGCTCTGCGCCGCCGTGGTGATCGCGTACAGCATCGAGTCGTCGGGCACGAAGTAGGGGCTGGTCAGGATGATCTTCTCGCTCGCGGCGTAGACCAGCGAGTTGAACAGCCTGAGGTTGTTCTCGCCCTCGAAGCCGGGACCGCTCGGCACCACCTGGCAGTCGAGGTCGCCGTCGCCGGTGAGGCGTGCCGGGTCCACGTCGCGGCTGAGCAGCTCATCGGTCTCCGAGTACCAGTCGGTGACGAAGATCGCGTCGATCCCCGCGACGACAGGCCCCTCGAACCGGGCCATGAAGTCCTTCCAGACCAGGCCGCGGCGCGCATTCCGCTTTCGCTGGTAGCCCGGGTCGATGACGTTCGCCGAGCCGGTGAACCCGACGGTGCCGTCGACGACGACGAGCTTGCGGTGGTTGCGCAGGTCAGGGCGCTGGATGCGTCCGCGCAGCGGCTGGAACGGCAGCAGCAGGTGCCAGTCGGCGCCCATCTCGTCGAGGCGCCGCTTGGTGCGCCGGTACCCGGGGTACTGCCAGTTGCCCAGATGGTCGAGCAGCACCCGCACCGTGACGCCGCGGCGGATGGCCGCCTCCAGCGCGTCGAAGAAGGGAGCCGTCGTCTCGTCGAGGGAGAGGATGTAGAACTCGACGTGCACGCTGCGCACCGCGGAGTCGATGGCCGCGGTCATCGCGGCGAGGGCCTCGGCGTTGTCGGAGTACAGCTCGGCGCTGCTGCCGCCGACGAGGGGCATCGCCCCGAGGCTCCGGTTCAGCTCGACGACCGGCTGCAGCCACGGCGGGTCGCTCTCGTGCGGGGCGACCCGGTCGATGCCCTCGGTGGTGGCGTGCAGGTAGCCGTTGATCTCGCTCTGCTTGCGGCGCCGCTCGCGCGGCAGCTTCGCCGACCCGAGCATGAGGAACAGCAGGATGCCGATGTACGGCAGGAAGAAGATCGCCAGCAGCCAGGCGGCCGCGGTCTGCGGGCGCCGGTTGCGCGGCACGAAGATGAGCGCGAGCACGCGCACCGTGACATCGACCGCGAGGGCGAGGCCCAGAATGATCAGCGTGATGAGCGCGAATTCGGGACTTTCCGCCTCAGGCTCCATCGGTCAGCTCATCGCGTTGTGGCGCGCGCTCAGCGCATGTTGACGAACTGCAGCGCGACGTCGAGATCCTTGCCCTTGAGCAGGGCGATGACGGCCTGCAGGTCGTCGCGGCTCTTGGACTGCACGCGCAGCTCGTCGCCCTGGATCTGGCTCTTGACCGACTTCGGTCCCTCGTCGCGGATGATCTTGGAGATCTTCTTCGCGTCCTCGCTCGAGATCCCTTCCTTCATCTTCGCTTCGATGCGGTACTCCTTGCCGCTGGCGAAGGGCTCGCCCGCGTCGAGGGAGCGCAGGGAGATGCCGCGCTTGATGAGCTTCTGCTCGAAGACGTCGAGCACGGCCTTGACGCGCTCCTCCGAGTTCGCCTTCATCAGGATCTTCTCGCCGCTGAACTCGAGCGAGGCGCCGACGTTCTTGAAGTCGTAGCGCTGCGCGATCTCCTTCTGCGCCTGACTGAGGGCGTTCTGCGTCTCCATCGTGTCGACCTTGCTGACGATGTCGAATGAGGAATCTGCCATGTCCCCATGCTAGAACGAGCGGGTGCGTGAATCCGGGAGGCTGCTGGTCATCGGGCTGATCGGGGCGGTGCTCCTGAGCGGCTGCACGAGCGTCGAGGGCGTTCTCGAGGAGCCGACGCGCGAACCCGCACCGAGCTGGGTTCCGCCGGTGGAGGCGCCGCGCGCCGCGAGCGAACGCGGGCCCGGCATCGCGGGCCGGGTCGACGCCGACTGGCTCGCCGAGGTGAGCGAGGCGACCGGCATCCCCGAGCGGCAGCTCGCCGCCTACGCCGGGGTGACGCTCTGGAAGAACTCGACGATGCCCGAGTGCGTCTTCTCGTGGACGACGATCGCCGCGATCGCGGCGGTGGAGAGCGACCACGGCCGGCACGCGGGCTCGAGCGTCGACGCCGAGGGGCAGGTGTCTCCGCCGATCATCGGGATCGCGCTCGAAGGCGGCGACACTGACCTCATCCCCGACAGCGACGGGGGAGAGCTCGACGGCGACACCGAGTTCGATCGGGCCGTCGGGCCGTTTCAGCTGATCCCGCAGACCTGGCGCAACTGGCACGTGGATGCCAACGGCGACGGCGTGGAGGATCCGCAGAACATCGACGACGCGGCGATGGCGGCGGTGAACTACCTGTGCCGGGCGAGCGCCCCGCAGGACACCGAGGCCGGCTGGCGGGCCGCGATCACCGCCTACAACTCGGCCCCGAGCTACATCGACTCCGTCGCGCGGATCGCCGCCGGCTACGCCGCCGCGGCCTCCGCCGAGGGCTGAACGCGGCGCGGTCGAAGAAGGCTCCCGGACCTTGTATCCTTGACAGGCGCGTTCGGTCGGTGAATACATCGGAAGGGCGCAGCCCGGCGAGTTACCCAAGCGGCCAAAGGGATCTGACTGTAAATCAGACTGCTCTGCATTCGGGGGTTCGAATCCCTCACTCGCCACCACCACGCGGGACCGGGAATCCGGTCCCGCGTTTTTCGTTCTGGTGGCTTGGGTGAGAGCCCACCGAGCGCTGCTCTCCGATTCAGGCGCGCCGGACGCTCGCCGTTGCGGCCCCGTCGCTGAGGTGCGCATTGCGTTCTGCGCGGCGGTCGTGCAACGACGCGAGCGCAGCTGCGACGACGTAGAGGAGCACCATCGGCACGGCAAGGATGAACATCGACATGATGTCGGCAGCGGGTGTGACAAGCGCCGCGAAGATCGTGATGCTCGCGACCGCGATGCGCCACCCCCGCCAAATCGTTCGCGCCGGCAGCACGCCGAGCAGGTTCAGCATCACCACGAAGACCGGCAGGACGAACCCCACTCCGGTGGCGAGCACCAGTTTGAGCACGAAGTCGAAGTAGACGCGCGCCTCGAGCAGCGTTGCATCTTCAACCGGAGCGAACGACGCGAGCAGCTGGACCATGTGCGGAAAGATGTACCACCCGGTTGCCGCGCCCGCGAGGAACAATGGGATCGCCGTGCCCAAAAAGCCGAACGTGAATTTCTTCTCGCGACGGCTCAGCCCCGGCGCCAGGAACGCAAGCACTTGGTAGAGCCAGATCGGGCTTGCAATGACGACGCCGATCGAGATGGCGATCAGCAGCCGTAAATCGAACGCGCCGGTCACCGTCGAGTACACCACCTGCGCATTGCGCTCGTCTGCGATGGCCTGCACGGGAGCTCGAAGCGTGTCGTTGACGAGCGGCGCCACGATGAAGCCGCCGACACTGGCGACACCGATCGCCAGCGCGGCGGTCGAGAGCCGACGCCGCAATTCGCGCAGGTGACGTGCGATCGGCATCGCCCCGCGGGCCTCGCCGGTGGTTGCCGTCGGCGCGGTCATGGTGCGCGCCGCGCGGGGGTGGGGTCTTCGGACGGCGTCGTCGCTGTCGAGTGGTCGGGGTCCGACGCCGCGCGGAGTGCATCTTGCAGGATTCGCTTGGGGTCGTAGCGGCGGGGATCCAGCTGTTTCCAATCGACTTGGTCGAATTCCGGGCCGAGCTCGTCCCGCAGTCGGGTCTCCGTCGTCTTCGCGGCGGAGAGCGCGCTTCGCACGAGCGACGCAAGCTGCGACGCGAGGGCGGGCAGCCGCTCAGGACCGAGAACGAGGGCAACGAACACCGCGAGAATCAGAATCTTCTCGGGCGAGATTCCCATGTCGGACTCAGCTCACGCGAGCGTCTTCGCCGGAGCGCTCGCCCGACGGTGCGGGCTCCGCGTCGTCCGACGAGGGACGAACCTCGGTCTTGAAGATCTTCATCGACTGACCGATGCTTCGGGCGAGCGCCGGAAGACGCGGGGCGCCGAAGAGGAGAAGGATGATGGCGAGCACGATCAACAAGTGCCAGCCGCTGATGTTTCCGAGCATGATGCTTCCTAACTTTCTTTCGTGGGGTGCGCCCGCGCGACGGAGTCGCGCAGGATGACGTGCGTTCCGAGCACGACGTGGGCTTCTGCATCGCTCGACTCCAGTGCGGCGACGACTGCTCGTCTGCCGAGCTCTTCGTACGGCACGCGAACCGTCGTGAGCTTCGGGCGCAGGTCCTGTGCCAGATCGATGTCGTCGTAGCCGATCACGGACAGGTCGTCAGGCACGGCGAGCCCGGCGCGTGCGGCCGCGGCGAATACCCCGGCGGCGATCACGTCGGTGCCCGCGAACACCGCGGTGAAGTCCTGCCCGCGTTCGAGCCGCGCCATGGTGCGCTCGTAGCCGTAGTCACGGCTGAAATGCCCATGCTCGATCAACGACGGGTCGTTGTCGCCGCCGAAGTCGTCGAGGGCGCGCCGGTAGCCGGCGACGCGCGCCGCCGTTGTGGTGTGCGTCTCGTTGCCGGCGAGCAGAAGAATGCGCCGGTGCCCGAGAGCAAGGAGGTGGCTGGTCGCCGCGTAGGCGCCGCCCTCATTGTCGTATTCGACCGTGATCGCGGGGGTGCCCGAGGGGAGGCTGGGGCGTCCGCAGAGCACAAGTTGCGAACCACTGGCTCGCATCGAGCGCGCAAGTGCTGCCATACGGACCCGGTACTCGTCGTCGTCGTTCACGCCACCGATGACGATGACGGCTTCGGCCTGCTGTTCCCGCATGAGCTGCAGCATCTCGAGTTCGCGTCGCGGGTCACCGCCGGTTGTGCAGATGATCGACAGTCGCCCGAGGCGGGCGGATTCCTGTTCGACGCCGTGTGCCGCGTCGGCGAAGGCGGCGCCGCGAAGGTTGTCGAGGATGAAGGCGACCGTCTTCTTGCCGCTCCCCGACAGCGCTCGCGCATGCGTGTTCACGACGTAGTTGAGGTCCTCGACCGCGCGCAGTACCCGACGGCGAGTCTCCTCCGCAACCGGGTAGTTGTTCGCGAGCGTGCGTGACACGGTCGCCACCGAAACTCCGGCGGCCGCCGCAACGTCGCGAATCGTGCTGCTCTGCACTGACATGGACATGAATGTAACCGCTTCCTAGCCGAAAGTCACTCTTTGAGTTCGTGAATCCTTGAGATCCTCGGATACTCCGGCGAGCTATTGACACCATCGTAGATAACGTTTACTGTCCGAATGCGACCCCGGACGCGTTCGAAATGCTCCAGGGCATCGACGAAATGAATCAATCAATGGAGAGGCGATTCAGATGAGTTCATCCACCCGGCTTCCGGACGTCGTCATCAGTCGACGAGCGATGCTCGCGGGCATCGGCATGATTGCCGCCGTCCCGCTGCTCGCGAGCTGTTCCCCCGGCGGCACGTCCGCAGGGCAGAAGACGTTGCGTGCGGGGTGGTGGGGTGACGACACCCGCCACGAGGCCACGAGGACGGCGTTCGGCCTCTTCGAGAAGGCGAACCCCGATGTCACGGTGGCCTCCGAGTTCGGCGGCTACGAGGGCTACTTCGAGAAGCTGTCGACCCAGCTTGCTGGTCGCAACGCGCCGGATCTCGTCCAGATGAGTGTCGATGGCTATGCAGCCTTCGCCGACAAGGAGGCGCTGCTCGACCTCAATGAGCTGGCGAGCGACGGCGTGCTCGACTTCAGCGACTTCGACGCCGAAGTGCTCAAGCAGGGCGAGCGCGACGGCAAGCAGGTCACGCTCCCGATGGGTCTGACGGCCCCGATCGTGCTCGTCGACGCCACACGACTCCAGGAGCTCGGGATCGACTACGACAGCACCACCGGATTCGATGGGCTCGCGCGCACCGCGCAGGACATCTCCGACGCGAGCGGCGCGGGCTACTGGGGAACCGCCGACGGTGGCGGCTACCACGGCTACCTCGAGACCTGGGTTCGGCAGGACGGCGGACTGCTGTTCACCGAAGATGGGCGCCTAGGGTTCACGAAAGCACAGCTGGCCGATCACTTCGGATACTGGGAGAAGCTCCGGGCTTCGGGCGCTGCGGTGCCAGCCGGTGAGCAGGCGGTGTTCCAGGAGAATCTCGACGGCCTGCCGATCGTGCGCGGACTTGCCGCACTGGACTCCAGCTTCGTCACGATCTTCGCGGGGCTTCAGGCGCTGGTCACTAACGAGCTTTCGTTGACCTCGATGCCGTACGACGACCCGTCGAACTCCGGACAGGCGCCGACGTTCGGCGTCTCGTGGAGCATCACGTCGTCGACGTCGGACCGCGAATCGGCCGGAAAGCTGCTCGACTTCCTCATCAACGATCCGGAAGCCGTCGCCGCGCTCAACTTCACCCGCGGCGTGACGCCGTCCTCGAAGTACAACGAGATCGCCAGCAGTCAGTTCTCGGAAGAGGAGCTCGTCTCCAAGGGTGTGCGCTACATCGAATCGCTGCGCGAGTTCGCGGCATCCACCCCCGCTCCGCTGCCTCCGCGCGCCGGTGAGATCCGGTCCGGCCTGCTCCGTCGCATCAACGAGGAGATCTCGTTCTCGCGCGTGTCGATCGCGGACGGCGTGGACGCCTTCTTCGCCGAGGCAGAGACGATCCTGGGGTACTAATTCATGAAATCCGGGACCCAACTCCCGCCAAGTGGGGTGGCCGCTGTCGCAGCGGCCACCCCGGCTTTGAAGCTCGCGCCGAGACGGACTGCGGCCTCCCGCCGGGGCCGGATCGGGCTGCTGTTCCTCCTGCCGTGGTTTGTCGGCATCACGGTGCTTGTGATCGCGCCGCTCATCGCGTCCGGATACTTCTCGCTGACCGACTACGACCTTCTGACGGCACCGAACTTCATCGGCTTCGACAACTACGCCCGCATGATGGACGACGGCCGTTTCTGGCAGTCGCTGTCGGTGACCACGACGTACGTGCTCGTCTCGGTGCCGTTCACCCTGGTGGCGTCGCTTCTGATCGCGATGCTGCTCAACCGCGGCATCCGCGGTTTGAGCTTCTACCGCCTGGCGTTCTACCTTCCCTCGCTGCTCGGGGCGAGCGTTGCGATCGCCGTGGTCTGGCGCCAGATGTTCTCGGGCGACGGCCTGGTCAACAACGTGCTGGCGATCTTCGGAATCGAGGGTGCGGCGTGGGTGTCGGACCCCGACTTCTCGCTGAGCACCGTGATCCTTTTGGCGGCGTGGCAGTTCGGCAGCCCCATGGTGATCTTCCTCGCCGGTCTCAAGCAGATCCCGCAAAGCCTGTATGACGCGGCGGCCCTGGATGGGGCTCGCCGGCTGCAGATCTTCCGCAGCGTGACGCTGCCGCTGCTGTCGCCGGTGATCTTCTTCAATCTCGTGCTGGGCTTCATCAATGCATTCCAGGCATTCACGCCAGCGTTCGTCATCAGCGGCGGAACCGGTGGCCCTGCCGACTCGACACTGTTCATCACGTTGTACCTCTTCCAGCAAGGGTTCGGCTCGCTCGACATGGGCTATGCCGCCGCGATCGCGTGGGTGCTCGTGGTGATCGTCGGAGCGGTGACGTTCGTCAACTTCGCGCTGCAGCGCTTCTGGGTGTTCTACGAGGACCGACCGTGATGAGAAGAGGAACTCGCGTGAACACCACTCCGCGCAAGTACGCGATGCACGCCCTGCTTGCCGCGATGACGATCGTGACGCTGTACCCGGTGTTCTGGATGGTCGGCGGCAGTCTGAAGGAATCGGAGGAGATCTTCTCGAACCCGAGCCCGTTCACCGCATCGCCGACGCTGCAGAACTACGTCGACGGCTGGGCGGGTGCCGGCGTCCCCTTCAGCGTGTTCCTGATCAACTCGGGCATCGTGGCGGGCCTGGCGGTCGTCGGCAACGTCGTCGCATGCGCGTTGACCGCGTACGGATTCGCAAGGTTCGAGTTCCGTGGCAAGAACATCCTGTTCGCGCTCGTGCTGCTCACCGTGATGCTGCCGCGGCACGTGCGACTCATCTCCGAATACATCGGGTTCGCGAACCTCGGCCTCGTCGACACGTTCATCCCGTTGACTGTGCCTCACTTCCTCGCCATCGACGGGTTCTTCGTGTTCCTGCTCGTGCAGTTCATTCGAGGACTCCCGCGCGAATTGGAGGAGGCGGCGCGTGTCGACGGATGCTCGGAGTGGGGAGTCTTCTGGCGAGTCATCGTTCCGCTCCTGACACCCGCGCTCGTGACGACAGCGATTCTGACCTTCGTACAGGTGTACCAGGACTTCTTCTCGCAGCTGATCTACCTGAACACACCGAGCAACTACACCGTCCCCCTGGGGCTTCGGCAGTTCATCGACTCCACATCGTCGTCGGCATGGGGGCCCGTGCTCGCCATGTCGACGGTCGCCTTGATCCCGGTCGTCGTCTTGTTCCTCGTCTTCCAGCGGCGGATCATCGACGGCATCGCGACCACAGGGCTCAAGGGCTGAGAAAGGAAACACACGTGGCACGCAATTCTGTCTCCGTCGCTGACGGCGCAATCACGATCCGAGTGGAGGGACTCGTGGGCCCCCACCGCGTCCTCATTCAGGTCACCAGCGAGCGCAACGCTCGCGTGACGCGAGACTCGGACGTGTCTCCGCTCAACCCGAACCGTGACGGCGATCTGCGCGCGGCACGCTTCGGCCGGCTCTGGGGGCCGGAGGCTCCCGCCGAACAAGCACGGGAGATCTACTACCCTGTCGTCGACATCGACCTTCGTGGCGCGGAACTCCGGCCCACGGCCGTCATCCGGACCCCCGGCGCCCGGCTCTACACGGTCAATTCCTGGAGGACCGACGGGTTCCTGGACGCGGACGGCGCCGGTGCGGCACGGGTACCCGCGGAGCAATTGGAGCATTGGGAGAACTGGGTGCTCGCGGTCGGCGATCGTGATGTCGTCTGGGCGGATCAGGAGTTCTTCCTCGAGTTCGAGCCCGAGGTCGTCGACGGCTCCGTCGTGCTGTCGCTGCCGTACCTCGGCAAGTCGTGGGCCGGCAAGGTCCGCACGATCGTGCGCGAGGAGCACGAGGGGCGCACGGTACTCGATTCCGTGCACGCGCTCGGCGCTGCCGCGGACCGCGATCCGCATCCGCACGCGCTCGCCATCGAGATCGGGGAGGTCGAGTCGACAGTATCGACTGAGACCGCCGCCCTGGAGAGCGACCTCGAGCTGCTTCTCGACTTCATCGAAGCGGCGGAAAACACTTCGCCGGACTCCGATTTCTCGGGCGGGCTTTTCCTGTTCTACGACGCAGACGGTCGAACCTGGCGCACCCCCAACTGGACCTGGACCTGGGCCCCGGCGATCAAGGTTCTGCTCGAAGCGCCAGCGGCGGCGCCGAGCCTGGCGGGCTCTGCGGAGCGGTATCGCGCCCTCGCCCATCGGCTCGGCGAACTCACGCTCGGGATCTTCGTCGACGAGCCGGGTCACCCCGCACACGACACCGGCATCGCGCGCTGGGACCCGCTTCCGTCCGTGCGTCGCGGCTCCGAGAAGTTCGCATCGCTCGCCGATTCGCTGTTCCTCGGCGGATGGGGCTGGTCGTCGCTGTTCGACGAGACGGGTGACCCGCGGTACCGCGATGCGCTCGAGCGTCTTGCCGGGGCGGCACGTCGCCAGATCGACGAGTACGGGGTCGTGCAGCAGGACTGGCTCTTCGGTCGAGAGCGCTGGCTGGAGCGAATCCTCGACGAAGCGGGCTTCGGCACCGAAGGCCTCGCCGAGCTCTACCGGATCACCGGCGACCCGGCGATCCAGCAGCTCATCCGCGAGTACATGGACACGCTCACCGAACGGCTCGGGCGCCCCGACGGCCTGTGGAACCGCTTCTACTACGTCGAGGCGTCGGGGGTCACCCTGTCGGAGAACATGACGCGAGGACTCGGCTGGGCGATGGAAGGTCTTCTGGCGAGCTACCGGGCCACCCGCGAGAGCCGGTACCTGGAGCAGGCGACGGCGATGGGGGAGCGGATGCTCGAGGCGCAGCGCGCCGACGGTGCATGGGCGTTCCAGTTCGATCGCCCGGTCTCCGAGGTCGGATTCAGCGACAAGGGCACGCCTTTGTGGTCGGTTCTGCTTTACCGGCTGCACGCCGAGACCCAGGACGAGCGGCACCTTGCGGCTGCTCAGGCCGCGATGGACTGGTCGCGCCGGATGCTCCGCCGTGACAGCGACGATGAGGCGCGCGGCGGGATCATCGGCGTCGGCCCGCAGTCGGGGATCGCCTACCGCCCGTTCTTCCGTCAAGCGTGCACCTACTCCTCGGCGTTCGCCGCCCAGGCGATCATCTACGAGTTGTCGCGACGCAACGGCGAACCGATTCGACCGGTGGCGCGCACATGAGGCGGCCTCGTGCCGCAATGGCGATGGATCCCAACCTCACGGACCGGGTCTTCGACGACGCCGCGAGAAAACGCCTGGCAGGCACCGTTGACCTGGTGTCGGGCGTCGCGTTCACCGAGTTCGAGTCCGTTCGTTCGCGGGAGATGCTTGCGGAGGTCGAGGTGCTCATCACCGGTTGGGGGTGCCCGAGGATCGGCGCTGAGGTTCTGGCGAGCGCGCCGCGCCTCAACGCGATCATTCACGCCGCCGGAAGCGTGAAAGGTCACGTGGGCCCGGAATGCTGGAAACGGGGAATCCGTGTCTCGACCGCCGCGGTGGCGAACGCGAAACCCGTTGCTGAGTACACCGTCGCGATGATCGTGCTGTCGGGTAAACGTGCAATGGAGCTGGCGGCCGAGTATCGCTCGCGTCGAGGAGCGTTCGATTGGGACACCGAGTACACCGACCTCGGCAACAACGGTCGGGTCGTCGGGGTTGTCGGGGCCTCGCGGATCGGACGACAGGTCACGTTGATGCTTCGCCACTTCGACTATCAGCTGCTCGTCGCCGACCCGTACCTCAGCGCAAGCGACGCTCGCGCACTCGGTGCCGTTCACGTCTCTCTCGACGAACTGCTGTCGGCGGCGGATGTGGTGAGTATTCATGCGCCCCTGACCGACGAGACGACTGATCTGATCGACGCGCGAGGACTTGCCCGGATGCGAGATGGAGCCGTATTGGTGAACACCGCGCGAGGCGCGATCGTCAACCAGGCTGCGCTCGAGGCCGAACTCGTCTCCGGGCGACTGAGCGCGGTGATCGACACCACTGACCCGTGGATCCTGCCCGAGAGCTCGCCGCTCTACTCGCTCCCGAATGTCGTGCTGACTCCTCACATCGCGGGAGCGCTGGGCAACGAACTCTCGCGCTTGGGTGAACTGGCGGTATCGGAGACCGCGGCATACTGCCGCGGGCTGCGCTTCGAGCACGAGGTCCGTTTCGAAGACCTCGCCCGCACCGCATGATGCGCGGTTGGGGGTTTTCCACGCTCGGAATGCCCGGGCGCGCCCTGAGCGACGTCGCTGCCGTCGCCCGCCACGTCGGGGCGACGGCCGTCGAACTGCGCTGCGCCCTCGATGAGCCGATCCATGTGCACCTCGGCAGTGCGGCGGTCCGAGCCGCCCGAACGGAGCTGGCCGGCCTCGCGATCGTGACGCTGGCGACATACGCGCGCCTCGCCGATGCGGACGTCGTCACGACGATCACGCGTCACGCCGAGCTTGCCGTTGAGTTGGGCTGTTCTCAGCTGCGCGTGTTCGCCGGGGACGCGGTTGCCCCAGACGAGTTACTTGCGGAGCGCCTCGCGGCGGCCGCTGCGGAGGTCGACGGGAGCGGCGTTGCGTTGCTGCTTGAGACCCACGATCGCCACCTGACGGGCGAAAGCATCGCATCGGTCTTAGAACGCGCGTTTCCCGACGGTCATTCGAGTCACGGCGCCATCTGGGATGTGCTTCATACCGCTCGCGCCGGTGAAGACGTCGACGCATCTCTCGCGCACCTCGAGCCGTGGCTTCGGGAAGTTCAGCTGAAGGATGTGGTTTCGTTCGCGTCCTTGACTCCGGCAGTACCGGGGCGCGGTGTCGTTCCGGTCGCTCGCGCCGTCGACGCGGCTGCACAGTCGGGTTTCTCCGGCGCCTGGATTCTGGAGTACGAGAAGAAATGGCACCCCGAGGTGGACGAGTTCGTCGACGCCGCGCGCGCTACGTCGTCGATCGTCGAGCACGCCCGTCCTGTCGACCGCCCGTGATCTCGGTGATTGCATGGTTCTCGCGTCATAGCGGCGTCCCGGCGCCGTCTCCCTACTCATGGACGCATTAACGCTGGGAGCCTTTGTCTGTCTGTTGGTCGCGGGAGTCGGGGTGATCGCCTCGTCGATTGCCGCCATCGCGTTTCGGGATCGTTAACCCGGAAAAGTAGAGTGGGCCGGTGACTGCCGAACTGCTCGACCTTGCCCGTTCGATCGCGCTCGAAGCAGGTGAGCTGGCGGCGAGGCGCCGTCGCGAAGGCGTCGAGGTCGCCGACACCAAGTCGACCCCGGTCGATGTCGTCACGGCCGCCGACCGCGAGGTCGAGGCGTTCATCCGCGCTCGGATCGCCGATGCCCGCCCGCGCGACGGCTTCTTCGGCGAGGAGAGCGACGCGGGCGCGACCGAGAGCGGTCTGACCTGGATCGTCGACCCGATCGACGGCACCGTCAACTACCTCTACGGCATCCCGCACTACGCGGTGAGCATCGCGGTCGTCGAAGGCGAGCCCGACCCGCAGACCTGGACGGCGCTCGCCGGATGCGTCGTCAACCCGGCGACGGGGGAGACCTTCACCGCGCGCGCGGGCGAGGGCGCGCAGCTCGGAGGCGAGCCGATTCGCGTCGCCGATCCGGTGCCGCTCGGCCTGGCCCTCGTGGGCACCGGGTTCGCGTACTCCGCCGAGACGCGGGCACGGCAGGGCGCGCTCGTCGCCGAGCTGCTGCCGACGGTGCGCGACATCCGACGCCAGGGCACCGCCTCGCTCGACCTCTGCTTCGTCGCCGCGGGCCGACTCAACGCGTACTTCGAGCGGACGCTGAGCCCGTGGGATCACGCCGCGGGCGCGCTCATCGCCCAGGAGGCGGGGGCGCTCGTCACCGGGTGGGACGGCGCCCGAGCGGGGCACGATTTCATCCTCGCCGCGCATCCCGAACTGGCGGAGGCTCTCGTGGCGCAGCTGAGCAAGCTGGGAATCGCCGACCAACTGGAGCGAACCGCCAACTAGGCTTGGCCTTGACGTTGCCGATTCGTTACCATCGGTGAGGTCCGACCCCTACTTCGCCCCTCACCTTGGCGAGCACCGTAAGGAGCTTCGCGCTTGTTTTCGATCCGCGCACTGAGCGAGTTCGACGCGCGCCGAGACCTCAACAGCGACTCGAGGGTGGCGGAGCGGTGACGCGCGCGGACGACTCGACGCCCCGCGAGAGCCAGGACCGCGAGGTCTCGGCCTTCGAGCTGCTGGGCCTCATCTCGTCCGCCCCGCCGAGCCCCGCGGATGCCGCGCCGGCCGCCCCGCCGTCGACGCCCCCGCAGCCTTCGCTTCTGGCGGACCTCGTTCCGATGACCCCGGCCGCGGACCTGCCGGCGCCGACCACGGTTCCCGCCGCGCCGTCGCTGGAGACCCCGCCGCTCACGCGTCGCGAGGCGCGTGCGCGCGAAGCCGCGGCGGCCAGCTCGGGCCCCGCGCCCGCTTCGGTGGCCTCAGTGCCCGCGCCAGCGGCGGTGCCGGCGGTGGCGAGCTCGCTGCCCGCACCCGTGGTGCCGGCGATTCCCGCGCCGCTCGCGGCACCGGAGCCCGCACCCGCGCTTGCCGCTGCTCCGGCACCTGCTCCTGCCGCCGCTCTCGCTCCCGCGGTGGCGCACCCGGACACCTCCGCGGCGGACTCGGAGGCCGCACCGGCTCCCGAAGCCCGGCCGCGTCGCGCCGCGTCGCGCTCGGCGTCGCGCCCCGAGCCCGCCACCGCCAAGCTCGGGCGTCGTCGTCGTGCCGCCTCCGCGCCCCCCACGCGTTCACGCCGGCCGAGCGCGCCGGCGCGCGGCCACGCGCACCGCAAGAGCTGGAGTGCGCGGCTGCTCTCGTCCGCAGCGCTGCTGCTGGCCGGCGCCTTCATGGTCGGCCTGACCCTGCCGGCGAACGCCGTCTACAACGCGGATGCCGATGCCGCGGCCGGCACGACGCTCAGCGCCGAGGCGGTGCAGACGCTCTCCGTCGACGAGGCCGTGTCGACCGATGTCGCCGAGCGGTCCACCTTCGGCGTGACGTCCTGGGCCGAGATCCTGCAGCAGCGCTACGGGCAGGCCAGCTACACCTACACGGTCGGCACCGGCGACATCCAGTGGCCGTTCCCGTTCCCGGTTCCGATCTCCGACGGATTCGGCGACCGCGTGTCGCCGTGCCGTGGCTGCTCGACCTATCACCAGGGCGTCGACTTCATCCCGGGCGACGGTCAGCCGATCTATGTGATCGCCGACGGGGTCGTCACCTTGCACGACGAGGCCAACTGGAGCTACGGCAACACGGTCGAGATCGAGCACGAGATCGACGGGCACATCATCACGAGCAAGTACGCGCACATGCAGTACAACTCGAGCGCGCTTCAGGTCGGCGACGAGGTGTCGGTCGGCGACTTCATGGGGCTCGTCGGCAACACCGGCGCCTCCACCGGTCCGCACCTGCACTTCGAGATCTGGATCGACGGCGTCAAGGTCAACCCGTTCACCTGGCTGCAGGCCAAGGCCGCCTCCTAGGAGCGGACCCGCCGCTAGACGGTGGCCGCGACCCAGACCGTGGTGTCGCCCGGCAGCAGGCCGTCGACGAGGTCGCCGCTGGCCAGCAGCACCTCGCCCGAGGGGAGATCCGCCGGGGTCTCGCCGGTGTTCGCGGCGATCACGACGTCGCCGACCCGGAAGCGCAGCACCTGCTCCTCGCTCGAGGGCAGCCACTCGAGCGCGTGCTCGGCGAGCCGGTGCTCGCGGCGAAGCGCGAGCGCGGAGCGGTACAGCTCCAGCGTCGAGCCCTCGACGCCCACCTGGCGGTCGCGGGCGAGCGCGGCCCAGCTCTCCGGCTGCGGCAGCCAGCTCGCCCCGGTGTCGTTGAAGCCGTAGGCGGGCGCGTCGGCCTCCCACGGGATCGGCACCCGGCATCCGTCGCGGCCGTAGGTCTCGCCCTTCGTGCGGGCGAAGGTGGGATCCTCGCGCCGGTCGTCGGGCACGTCGATCACCTCGGGGAGCCCGAGCTCCTCGCCCTGATACAGGTAGCTGGATCCGGGCAGCGCGAGCATGAAGCTGGTGGCGGCGCGGGCGCGGCGCAGGCCGACGACCGGGTCCGGGAGCGGTGAGCTCTTCGGGCCGATGCCGACGCCCTGCGGAGGCGGCGGCGTGAGCGCCAGGCGGCTGGCGTGCCGGATCATGTCGTGGTTCGAGAGCACCCACGTGCTCGGGGCGCCGACCGCGCCGAACGCGGCGAGAGACTCGTCGACGACGCGACGCAGCTTCGCCGCCTCCCACGGGGTCTCGAGGTAGGCGAAGTTGAAGGTCTGGTGCATCTCGTCGGGGCGCACCCACAGCGCGAGCTTGCTGAGCGGCTCGACCCACGCCTCGCCGATCAGCACCCGGTCGGGGCCGTACTCGGCGAGCAGCGCGTGCCACTCGCGGTAGATCGGATGCACACCCGGCTGCGCCCAGTACGGCACGTCGGCCTCATCGCCGCCCATGCTTCCGCCGTCGGCCGGCGGGGTGTAGTCGGGAAGACCGGCGACCTTGGCCATGCCGTGCGCCACATCGACGCGGAATCCGTCGACGCCGCGGTCGAGCCAGAAGCGCAGCACGCCGCGGAAGAACTCGTGCACCTCCGGGTTCGTCCAGTCGAAGTCGGGCTGGCTCGAGTCGAAGATGTGCAGGTACCACTGGCCGGGCGCTCCGTCGGCCTCGGTGACGCGGGTCCACGCGTTGCCGCCGAACACCGACTTCCAGTTGTTCGGCGGCTCGGAGCCGTCGGCGCCGCGTCCGTCGCGGAACAGGTAGCGGGCGCGCTCGGGCGAGCCGGGCTCGGCCGCGAGGGCCTCCTGGAACCACGGGTGCTCGCTCGAGGAGTGGTTGGGCACCAGGTCGACGATGACCTTGAGGCCGAGCTCGTGGGCGCGGTCGCGCATCCGGTCGAAGTCGTCGAGGGTGCCGAAGATCGGATCGATGTCGCAGTAGTCGGCGACGTCGTAGCCGGCGTCGTTCTGCGGGCTGGTGAAGAACGGCGAGAGCCAGACGGCGTCGACGCCGAGGTCGGCGAGCTCATCGAGGCGGCCGGTGACGCCCGCCAGGTCGCCGACGCCGTCGCCGTCGGCGTCCGCGAACGATCGCGGGTACACCTGATAGATCACGGCTGTCCGCCACCACTCGCTCATGTCTTCACGCTAGCCGGAATGGGCCGGTGCTTCGAGCGGATGCCGGACGAATCCGCCCCGGCCATCTGTTCGACACAGGACTCGGGTAGCCTCCCGTCATGTCTCGCGACCTCGCTGCGGCGCCCCACCACGACGGCTCGTCGCTGTACGTCTCGACGGAGACGCCCGCCCTCGGCGACACGGTGCGCGTCCGCGTCCGTGTGCCGCACTCCTTCGAGCCGGTGGCGCGCGTGCTCACCCGCTCGAACCCCGACCGTGAGCCGCGCTTCACCGAGGCTCAGCTCGTGCACCACGACGACGCCGCGAACTGGTGGGAGGCGGAGCTGCACGTCGAGAACCCGGTGCACGGCTACCGGTTCCTGCTCGAGCTGGAGTCGGGGGCGATCCGCTGGCTGAACGCCGCCGGGCTCTCGGTGACGGAGACGCGCGACGTGGACGACTTCCGGCTGGTGACCGCCGCCCCGCCGCCCGTGTGGGCGCGCGGGGCCGTCATGTACCAGGTGTTCCCCGACCGCTTCGCGCGCTCCGCCGCGGCAGGCCCGATCGCCGAGGCCGAGCTGCCCGACTGGGCCGAGCCGGCCGAGTGGGACGACGAGGTCGACCAGGATCGTGCGCACACGGCGCAGCAGTTCTACGGCGGCGACCTCCCGGGCGTCGAAGAGCACCTGGATCACCTGAGCTCGCTCGGCGTGAACCTGCTGTACCTGACGCCCGTCTTCCCCGCCCGCAGCAACCACCGCTACGACGCGCTCTCCTTCGACCACGTCGACCCGCTGCTCGGGGGCGACGAGGCGCTCGTCTCGCTGGTCGAAGCGGCGCACGCCCGGGGCATCCGCGTCATCGGCGATCTGACGACGAACCACTCCGGCGACGCGCACGAATGGTTCCAGGCCGCCTACGGCAACCCGGAGGCGCCGGAGAGCGCGTTCTATCTGTGGCTGAACGAGGAGCAGACCTCCTACGCGAGCTGGCTGGGGGTGCCGAGCCTGCCGAAGTTCGACTGGCGCTCGCAGGAGCTGCGTTGAACGCTTCATCGACGGGGACGACTCGGTGGTCGCGCGCTACCTGAGGCCGCCGTTCGCCTTCGACGGCTGGCGCATCGACGTCGCCAACATGACCGGCCGCTTCCGCGACCTCGACCTGAACGCCGAGGTGCGCCAGACGGTGCGGCGCACGATGGAGGAGATCAACGCCGACACGATCCTGCTCGGCGAGTCCACCAACGATGCCGCCCCCGACTTCACCGGGGATGCCTGGCACGGCGCGATGACCTACGCGAACTTCACCCGGCCGCTGTGGAACTGGCTCGGGGTGCCGGGCACCCCCGCGGGCGGCGGCCTCGGCCTGGCGCTGCAGCGCACGAGCGAGTTCGGCGGCGACGACTTCGTGGCCGCCCACCTGTCGTTCGCGGCGGCGTTCCCGTGGCGGGTGCGGCTGCAGAACATGAACGCCCTCGACACCCACGACACCCCGCGGTTCCGCAACGTCGCGCGCGAGGGCGTGGTGCCGGTGGCGGTCGGGCTGTCGATGACGCTGCCGGGCATCCCGGTGGTGTGGGCGGGCGCCGAGTGGGGTCTGCGCGGCGACGACGGGGAGCACTCGCGCACCCCGCTGCCGTGGGCGCGCGCCGACGAGCCGGAGTTCGCGGAGCCGATGGCGCTGTACCGGCGGCTGATCGGGCTGCGCCGCGAGCACCCGGTGCTGGACGGCGGCGGCATCCGCTGGCTGCACGCCTCTGAGGAGGCGATCGCCTTCGTGCGCGAGTCGGCGGACGAGAGCGTGCTGGTGCTCGCCGCCCGCGGCGCGTGCTCGGTCGACCTGGGCTCCGAACTTCCGGATGCCGCCGAACTTCTCGAGGGCACCGCCACCCGGCAGTCGGGCCGCGTGTCGACCGACGGCCCGCAGTTCCTCGCCTGGCACCTCCCCGGCGTCCCCCTCCCCGCGTTCGAGCCAGTTGAGTAGCCGCGCAGCGGCGACCTTGCCGGTTGAGTAGCCGCGCAGCGGCGTATCGAAACCGCGTGCCCCCGCGGTTAAAACCCACCCCGCGCGGGTGGTAGGCTCTTGCGGTGCCGCGGGCAACCGCGACGCGCCCCGATAGCTCAGTGGTAGAGCACTTCCATGGTAAGGAAGGGGTCGTCAGTTCAATCCTGACTCGGGGCTCGGAACCAGCTGGTTGAGTCGCCGCAAAGCGGCGTATCGAAACCACAGCGTTTCTCCCGGCGGGGTAGCTCAGGTGGTTAGAGCACACGACTCATAATCGTGGGGTCGCGGGTTCGAGTCCCGCCCTCGCTACAGTTTTTCGTCCGAGTCGTTCGCGACTTCGGCCATCTGGCGCGACGTCAGCGGCAGCTCGATCGCGAACGTCGCCCCGCCTCCCGGCGTCTCGGTGACGCTGACCGTCCCCTCGTGCTCGAACACGATCTGCTCTGTGACGGTCAGACCGAGTCCGGCGCCATCCCCGTCCAGCCGCGCGCGGGCCGGGTCGGAGCGGTAGAACGGCAGAAAGATCTTGTCGCGCTCCGACTTGGGGATGCCTGGGCCGTGGTCGATGACCCGAACCGTGACCCGGTCGGCGGTGGCGGTCGCCTCGAAGGTGATCGGCGAATCCGCGGGAGTGTGCCGGCAGGCGTTGGCGCCCAGGTTGAGCACGGCCTGGTGAAGCTGCGCCCGGTCGCCGACCAGGCTGCGGTCGGGCACATCCACCCGCTCGTCGATGCGTCGGCCGGGGAACGCCGCGCGAAGGTCGTCGACGACGTTGCGGATGACGCGGGCGATCTCGACGGGTTCCCGCACGGCTTCGGGGGCGTCGCCGGTGCGCGCGGTCTGCAGGATGGAGTCGACCAGCAGGTGCAGCCGGGCGCTCTCCTCCCCGATGCGGGTCATCGCTCGATCGAGGGCGCCCTCCTCGGTGAGCATGCCACGCTGGTACAGCTCGCTGTAGCCCTGGAGCGCGGTCAGCGGGGTGCGAACCTCGTGCGCGACATCGGCGAGGAGTCGGCGCAGGTCGTCGCGCGCGCGGGTCGCGTCGGCGGCGGATTGCTCGCGCTCGGCGAGCGCCGCGCGGAGCCGCGCGACCATGCGACCGACGTCATGGGTGAGCATCGTCACCTCACGCGAGCCGCCGGGCGCCCACACCGCGGTGTCGAGCTCCCCGTCGGCGATCCGCGAGACGCCCGCGGACACGGCGGCGATCGGGGTGGCGATCCGCCGCGCGAGCACCCACACGACGACCGCCTCGATCGAGACGATGACGAGCCCGCCGAGCGCGAGCGTGCCGCGCAGCGCCGCGATGGCCGCCTCGAAGCCGGAGAGCGACAGGGCGGTGACGCGCACGAGTGTCTCGGGCAGAGCGGTGACGAGCACCCGGTAGCCGTGGACGTTGAACGTCGTGCCGCTCGGCTGGGAGGCGATCTCGGCGAGCTCGTCGAGCGAGAACGGACTCGCGGCCCCTCCGGTCGCCACGACCGCGCCGGCCTGGGTGAGCGTCAGCTGGACCGGCAGGTCGGCTGCCAGCTCCGAGGTCGGTCGCGGAGTCGGTGTCGCCGATTCCCCCGCGGGCTCCGGGTCGACGGTCTGCATCGGGCTCAGCTCGGCCCGGGCTAGCTCCTGGTCGATCTCCGCCAGGCGCAGCGCCCGCTCGCTGACGTCGACCGCGACCGCGAACGCAACGAATCCGACGATGATCGCGGCCAGCACCGGGAGGAGCAGCATCCGGCGGAGCGACATCCGCCTCACGCGGATTCCTCGCGGAGCATGTAGCCGAGGCCGCGCCGAGTCTCGATGAGCGGCGGGTGGTCGCCGCCGAGCTTCCGGCGGAGGTAGCCGATGTACAGCTCGACGACGTTCGGGTTGTGGTCGCCGTCATCGTCCCAGACCGCCCGCAGGATCCGGCTCTTGGAGAGCACCACCCCCTCGTTGACCATCAGGTAGTGCAGCAGACGGTACTCGGTCGCCGACAGCTCGATCGAGCGGCCGTCGAGGGATGCTTCCAGGCTCGCCGGGTCGAGGCTCAAGGAGCCGACCTGGAGGGTCTCGGTGATCGGCACGGGGTTCGCGCGGCGCAGGATCGCCGCCACCCGGAGGGTGAGCTCGTTGACGGTGAACGGCTTCGGCAGGTAGTCGTCGCCGCCGGTGTCGAGGCCGCGCACGCGATCGACAAGGTCGCCGCGGGCGGTCAGGAACAGCACCGGCGTCCGCACGTCCTGCTCGCGCAGTCGCCGGCAGACCTCGAACCCATCCATCCCCGGCAGCATCACGTCGAGCACGATCAGATCGACCGGATGCGTCGTGGCGTGAGTGAGTGCGTCGAGCCCGTCCGCGACCTGGACGACGTAGTAGCCCTCGAAGCGCAGCGCGGTCGCGGCGATGTCGCTGATCGCAGGGCTGTCCTCGACGACGAGGATCGTCGTCGGTGCCGCCTCCTGCGCGTCAGGGTCCACGTCGCCACGCTAGATCGTCGGGAGGGGGCGGCGCTACCGGACTCCTCAGATTCGCCACAGCGAACGGCGGAATCATGAGCCCCATGACTGAACTCCGTTCCCGGGCCGCGCGCGCCCGCCGGCTGTCGTTGACGACAGCCCTTCTCGCCGTGGTGGCTCTCACGACGGCGGCATGTACCGCCACCGAGACCACCGATGACTCCACCAGCACCGACACGGTCGCCTCGACGGGCATCGACCTGACGCTCTTCACCGACGGCGCGATCGTCGGCGAGCCCGCCACGGTCGACTGCACGCTCAGCGAAGGCGTCGAGACGACCTGTTACGAGTTCACGATCGTCGGATACCCGACCGACTACGAGGTCGGTCCGTTCTGCCCCGACACGATTACCACCAGCGCCGATGACGCCGGCATCTGGTTTGACGGCGACGGCGTCTACGACCTCGACGGCGAGTTCATCGCGAACCTCGCCGAGTTCTACGGTGACGAGGGCTGGCACATGTACGACGACGACGGCAACGTGTACGTGACCGAGACGGTCGAGGCCTTCGAGGCCGCAGCGCGGCCCGACGTCGACCCGGAGTACTACAACTACTGCATCGAAGGGCAGATCTCGTTCCTCGAGAACGGGGAGCCGATCACCTCGACGGTGCAGATCCCGACCACGCCGGTGGTGGCATCCGCCTCGGCGGCCGCGCAGGGCAATCTGGGCGTGACCCTCGACGGTGTGATCATCGCCGCCTCGGCCCCGGTCGACGCGATCCTCGGCGCGTACACGATCGCCTCGTTCGACGACTGCGGCGGCCACATCAACCCGTTTGAGGGCTACCACCTGCACGGCGCCACCGGCTGCTCTGAGGTCGGCACCGCATCCGACGGCGAGACTCCGATCTTCGGGTATGCGCTCGACGGCTTCGCGATCCACAGCCCGTACACCGATGAGGAGCTCGCCAGCGTCGACCTCGACGAATGCAACGGGCACACCACGGAGGAGCTCGGTTACCACTACCACGCGAACAGCGCCGCCGAGAACCTCGTCGTCGAGTGCTACGTCGGCCAGGTGGTCTCCTCCGGCGCCGACGGCCCGGGTGGCGGCGGCCCGCCCGCCGGGCAGAACGGCTGAGCGCGATCATGAGACTCACCCGACCCCTCCTGCTGGTCACGGTCGCGAGCGCCGCGCTCGCCCTGAGCGCGTGCGCGACCGACGCGACGACCGACACCACGACGGATTCGACGACGGAATCGACCACGACGGGCGTTGCGGCGCTCTTCGTCGAGGGTGCCCTCAGTTCCGATGCGACGATCGTTGACTGCACGCTCGAGAACGGCAGCGAGACCACCTGCTACCAGTTCGAGGTCAGCAGCCTGAGCGACGCGGTCTCGACCGACGGGCCGTACTGCCCCGAGACCACGAGCGACGAGGGCGGCATCTGGGTGTGGGACGGCGAGGAGCCCGGGCTCTACGCGCTCGACTCCGAGTTCTGGGAGTTCATGTCCTCGCTCGGCTACGAGTTCGCCGATGCGGACGGCAACATCACGATCGTCGACCCCGCCGGCAACGCGCCCTCCGATGGCGGCACCGCCAACTCGTGCCTCCAGGCGACGCCTGACGGTTCGTACCACATCGATGTGCTCATCCCGGTGACGCCCGAGAACCTCGATGAGGTCGTCGACCTGACGACCATCTCGCAGATCGGGCTCGCCTTCGACGGGGTCACCATCTTCGGCGATGCGCCGTCGGTCGGCGATACCGGCGGACTTCCCGCGCTGGACGCCTGCGGCGGGCACATCGACCCGTCCGGCTACTACCACTGGCACTACGGCGCGGAGTCGATCCAGTCGAACCTGGATGCGGCGGGCGCGGACGTGACCTGCTCGATCGAGCAGGACCTCGAGGCCGCGGTCGCGCTGTCCTACGACGGCTATGTCATCTATGGACCGGAAGAGAACGGCGCGGTTCCGACCGACCTCGACGAGTGCTCGGGCCACGTGTCCGAGACGGAGGAGTTCGGCAGCGTCTACCACTACCACCTCAGCTACGACGACTCGAATCTCCCGCTGTGCCGGGTCGGAGCGGCGGCGGTCGGCAAGCTCTCGAGTCCTGACAACAGCAGCGTGGCGCTTCCCGACGGCGGCGGCACGGGCGGGCCTCCCGCCGGCGGTCGTCCGGGCGACAACTGACCTTGAAGCGCACTCACCGTCTCGTTGCGGTCGGAGTCCTCGCGGCGCTGCTCGCGACGGGCTCCGCCGCGGCGTGGGCGCACGACGACGCCAGCAACGTCGTGTCGCTCGCCGTCGACGAGGGCCGCGTCGTCGGCACGGCGCACGTCGAGGCGGAGCAGCTCGGCCTGGTCGACACCTCCGGTGATGGCGTCATCGACGAGGACGAGCTGCAGGCGCAGGAATCCGCGATCTCGGGCAGCCTGGTCGCGGCGGTGCGCGAGCACGTCCGGATCGCCGTCAACGGCACCGACGTGGACATCATCGGGGCGGGCCTGTCGGCGGTCGCCGTGAGCGACCTGACGAGCACTCCCGAGTCCGGGTCGTCCTCCATCGGGGTGGCGTTCGCCTCCGCGGAGTTCGACGGGGAGCTCTCCCGCCTCGAACTCGAGTGGGGTCTCGCCTCGTCCGCCGACACGGTGCTGGTTGTGCGCACCGACGGCGTCGTGGTCGGCGGACTCAGCGAAGCCGGAACCGCGTCCTTCACCTTCGACGCGTGGTCAACGGCGGGGTCGTTCTTCGTGCAGGGCATCGAGCACATCCGGCTCGGGCTCGACCACCTGCTGTTCCTGGTGGTGCTGACGCTTGGGGTGGTCAGCGCGAAGACCGGTCGCGCCGCCGCCTGGCGCGTCGTCAAGCTCGTCACCGCGTTCACCGTCGGGCACGCCGTCAGCCTGTGCCTGGCCTACTTCAACCTCGTCTCGGTGCCGGCCGACATCGTCGAACCGGCCATCGCCCTGTCGATCGTCGCCGCGGCGGCGCTCGCGCTGCGGAAGGCCGGCGGCGACGTGCGCTGGTGGATCGCCGGGATCATCGGCGTCATCCACGGCCTCGGGTTCGCCTCCAGCCTCGCCGGGCTCGGGGTCGCGACCGCCGATCACGCGGTCGCGCTGATCGCCTTCAACCTCGGAATCGATGTGGCGCAGACCGTCGTGGTGCTCGCCGTGCTGGGGGCGTTCCTCGCGATCGGACGGTGGGTGCCCGCGTGGAAGGACCGCGTGCGCTACGCCGTCGCCGCCGCGATCGGCGCCGTCGGTCTCTACTGGACAATCACCCGCATCTTCTTCTGAGCGGGCCGGTTGAGTAGCCGCGAAGCGGCGTATCGAAACCAGCGGCAGTTCCCCGGCGGGTCAGCCCGAGAGGTGAACGCACACGACGCACAAGCGCGGGCTCGAGTCTCGCCCTCGTTGCCGTTCCCTGTTCGTCGAGCCAGCGCCGAGGCCCAGCGCGCGGCCGCCGACTGCTACGTTTCGCTCATGCGATGGGGGCGGCTCTACTTTGCGGCGCAAGCCGTGCTCGGCGCGGCGTGGTGGGTCGCTGTTGCGGGAGTCCCCGGCGTGCGCGAGGCAACGCTCGGCGGCCTCGACCCGCTTGCCGTTGCGGCAGCCGACATCCCATTGTTCGTCGTCGGCTCCGCGCTCGCCGCGGCCGGCATTCGCGCCGCTGCGGTGATCGCGACGGCGTGGACGCTGCTGGTGACTCTCGCGCTCGCGGCCTACGCGACGATCACCACCGAAGCCGGGTGGGGTGTGGTGGCGATGGCGGCGGCGAGTGCCGGATCCGTCGTGGCGCTGCTCGAGGTCATCCTCGGCCGGGTGCCCACCGAGTGGATCATGCGCGGGCCGTTCGCGTTTCGGGTGGCACGTCCGCGGCAAGGCCGCGCGGTTCACGTGGCCGCGACCATGCTCCAGATCGCGGTGTTCTGGGGGTTCTTCCTGGTCGCGATTCCGCTCATCGTCGCCGCGGCCGAGCGGCGGTGGAACCTGCATCTGGCGCTGCCCGAGCCGGTCGGCGTCATCGGCGTCGTCGTGCTGGCGCTGTCGAGCGCCCTCGGGATCTGGTCGGGGCTCACCATGTCCATTCGCGGCAACGGCACGCCGCTTCCGGCTGCGATGCCCAACAACTTCGTCGTCTCGGGGCCGTACCGTTTCGTCCGCAACCCGATGGCGCTCAGCGGAATCGTGCAGGGCGCCGCGGTGGGGCTGATCCTCTCGTCCTGGCTCGTCGTCGCCTACGCGGTGGTGGGTTCGCTGGTCTGGAACTACGCCGTCAGGCCTCACGAGGAGGCCGACCTGGAGGCGAAGTTCGGCGACGAGTTCCGGGCGTATCGGGACTCCGTTCGCTGCTGGATTCCCCAGCGCCCGGCGCTTCTCGGCTAGGCGTCCTCGTTCGGCATCGCCTCGGTCGGCAGCTTCCGCACCTTGGCGCGACGGCGACGGCGCTCGGGGATCATCGAGCGCATCTCCTCCAGCTTGCCGAAGCACAGCAGGCGGTCGCCGGACTCCAGCACGACGCCCTTGCGCGGGTTCGGGATCACCGAGGCCGAGCGGTGCAGCGTCAGCACCGTGATGTCGCGCTCCCACAGGCCCGAGTCGCCGAGCTTCTTGCCGACCAGGTCGGCGTTGTTGTGCACGAGCAGCTCGGCGACGCCGTAGCCCGTCGAGACGCTCAGGCGCTGACGCACGTCGATCTCGGGGAAGGCGACCTGGTTGGCGATGTAGTCGATGATGGCGCCCGCGACATCCAGCTGGGTCGCCGCCTCGATGCCCTGCAGGCCCGGCGAGGAGTTGACCTCCATCACGAGCGGACCGTCGGCGCCCTCCAGCATGTCGACGCCGGCGACCTTCAGGCCCATGATCTGGGCGGAGCGGACCGCCGCATCCTTGTACTCGCTCGACAGCTCGACCGCCTCCACCGAGCCACCGCGGTGCACGTTCGAACGGAACTCGTCGCCGCTCGCGGTGCGGCGCATCGCCGCCACAACCCGGTCGCCGACCACCAGCGCGCGGATGTCGCGCCCGCGGCTCTCACTCACGAAGCGCTGGATGAGCACGTTCTGCCGCGTCGAATGCAGCGTCTCGATGATCGCCTCGGCGACCTTCTGGTCGGGGGCGAGGATCACGCCGATGCCCTGGGTGCCCTCGAGCAGCTTGATCACGACGGGGGCGCCGCCGACGCGTTCGATGGCGGGGCGCACGTCGGCGCGGTTGCGCACGAAGGTGGTGGCGGGCATGCCGATGTTGTGGCGCGACAGGATCTGCGTGGCCCGCAGCTTGTCGCGCGCGTTCGAGATGCCGTTCGCGGTGTTCGGCGTGTAGACATCCATCTGCTCGAACTGGCGCACCACGGCGGTGCCGAAGTAGGTGATCGAGTTGCCGATGCGCGGCAGGATCGCGTCGTAGTCGCTCAGCTGCTTGCCGCGGAACTGCAGGTCCGGATCGTCGCCCGAGAGGTCGATCGCGAAGCGCAAGGTGTTGAGCACCTTCACGTCGTGGCCGCGCTGCTCGGCGGCGGCGCGGAGGCGCTGGGTGGAATAAGCCCGGGGGGCGCGCGACAGGATCGCAAGTTTCATGGAGGGGCCCTGACAAGATAGGGGGATGGGCGAGTCCTCTCATTCAAACACCCTCGCGGGGTGGCGTGAGTGGGTTCAGATGCCCGAAATCGGAATTCCGTGGATCAAGGCGAAACTCGACACCGGCGCGCAGACATCCGCGATCCACGCCTTCAACATCGAGCCCTTCGAGCGCAATGGGGACGAGTGGGTGCGGTTCCACATCCACCCCTGGCAGCGCACCAATGACGACGATGTGATCGTCGAGCTGCCGGTGAAGGATCACCGCCGCGTGCGCAGCTCCTCGGGGCATGTCGATGAGCGGCTCGTTGTCGAGATGCCGATCGTGCTCGTGGGGCAGGACGTTCACATCGAGGTGACCCTCACCAACCGCGATGAGATGGGCTTCCGGATGCTGATCGGGCGGCAGGCGCTGCGCCACGGCTTCGTGGTCGCCTCCGACCGCTCGTTCATCGGAGGCCGCGCGCCGCGTCACACTCGCCGCCGCAACCGCGGCATCGCCCTCTAGTCGCCGCGCGCGGGTCAGGCGGGGCGGAAGCGGCGGAGGCGGAGGCTGTTCGTGACCACGAATACCGACGAGAACGCCATCGCGGCGCCCGCGATGAGCGGGTTCAGCAGGCCGAGCATCGCGATCGGGATCGCCGCCACGTTGTAGGCGAAGGCCCAGAACAGGTTGCCCTTGATGGTGCCGAGCGTGCGGCGCGCCAGGCGGATCGCATCGGCGACCACCAGGAGGTCGCCGCCGACCACGGTGACGTCGCTCGCGGCGATCGCCGCATCCGTTCCGCTGCCCATCGCGATGCCGAGGTCGGCCGCGGCGAGGGCGGCCGCGTCATTGACGCCATCGCCGACCATCGCGACCGCGCGGCCATCCGCGAGGAGAGCGCGGATCACCTCGAGCTTGCCCTGCGGCGTCACCCCCGCGTGCACCTCGTCGATCCCGACGGCGGCGGCGACCGCCTGCGCGGCCCCCGCGTTGTCGCCGGTCAGCAGCACCGGGCGGAGCCCCAGCTCGCGGAACCGGGCGATCGCCTGCGCGCTGCTCGGCTTGACCGTGTCGCCGACGCTCAGCACGCCGCGCACCTCGCCATCCCAGGCGACGACGACGGCGGTGCGGCCGCTCGCCTCGGCCTCGGACGCGGCGGCGACCGCCTCGGCGGGCACATCCAGCGACCATGCCTCGGCGAGCCAGCTCGCGCGTCCGGCGACGACCGCGTGGCCGTCGATGACCGCCTCGACGCCGAACCCGGCGTGCGCGACGAACCGCTCGGGCGACGGGGCCGCGACCCCCTCGGCCTGCGCGTGCTCGAGGATCGCCCGCGCCACGGGATGCTCGGAGCCGGACTCGACCCCGGCGGCGAGGCGCAGCAGCTCGCCCGCCGCGGTGGTGCCGATCGGGGTCGCGGTGACCACGCGCATCCGACCCGTGGTCAGGGTGCCGGTCTTGTCGAGCACGATCGTGTCGATGCGGCGGGTCTGCTCGAGCACCTGCGGCCCGCGGATGAGGATGCCCAGCTGCGCACCGCGACCGGTGCCCACCATGAGCGCGGTGGGGGTCGCGAGACCGAGGGCGCAGGGGCACGCGATGATGAGCGTCGCGACGGCGGCCGTGAAGGCGAGCTCGACACTCGCGCCGGCGAGGAGCCAGCCCGCGAACGCGACGATCGCGAGGACGAAGACGACGGGCACGAAGACCGCCGAGACGCGGTCGGCGAGCCGCTGCACGGCGGCCTTGCCGGTCTGCGCCTCCTCGACGAGGCGCCCCAGTCGGGCGATTTCGGTGTCGGCGCCGACGCGCGTCACCTCGACCACCAGCCGGCCGCCGACGTTGAGCGTCGCCCCGACGACCCGGTCGCCGGGGCCGACCTCGACCGGCACGGATTCGCCGGTCAGCATGCTCGCGTCGACGGCGGAGGCGCCCTCGAGCACCAGCCCATCGCTGGCGATCTTCTCGCCGGGGCGCACGACGACGGTGTCGCCGGGCACGAGCGTATCGACGGGAACGCGCACCTCGGCGCCTTCGCGCAGCACCACCGCGTCCTTGGCGCCCAGTTCGAGGAGGGCACGAAGCGCCGCCCCCGACTGCGACTTGGCGCGCGCCTCCAGATAGCGCCCGCCGAGAATGAAGACGGTCACGGCCGCGGCGACCTCGAGGTAGATCTCTCCGGATGCCTCGCCCGGCGTGCCGAAGAGGGTCACCGTCATCTGCATGCCGGGCATCCCCGCCATGCCGAAGAACAGGGCGTAGAGCGACCAGCCGAAGGCGGCGATCACGCCGACGCTGATCAGGGTGTCCATGGTGGCGGCGCCGTGTCGGGCGTTGACGGCGGCGGCGCGGTGGAACGGCCAGGCGCCCCACACGGCGACCGGGGCCGCGAGGGTGAGAGCCAGCCATTGCCAGTTCGTGAACTGCAGCGCCGGGATCATCGACAGCAGCGCCACCGGTACGGCGAGGGATGCCGAGATGATGAGCCGCTGACGAAGCGCGCGCAGTTCGGGGTCTGCGGGTGGCGCACCATCGGCGGGGGCGGCAGCAGGGGGTGCGGGAAGCGCGGCCGTGTACCCGGCGGATTCGACGGCGGCGATCAACGTGGCGACGTCAACGCCGGGGGCGTCGACGTGCGCCTTCTCGGTGGCGTAGTTGACGCTCGCCGTGACTCCGTCGATCTTGTTGAGCTTGCGCTCGACGCGGTTCGCGCAGGAGGCGCACGTCATGCCGCCGATCTCGAGGTCGACGGCGGTGCTCATGACGCGGAGCTGAGCGAGTAGCCGGCCTCGGCGATCGCGGCGCTGATGCGCTCCGCGGCGATCGGCGCACGGCTGACGACGGTGACGCGCGAGGCGCCGCCCGCATTCAGGTCGACGTCGACGCGCTCGACCCCGTCGAGCTCGGTCAGCTCTTCGGTGACGCTCGCGACGCAGTGGCTGCAGGTCATCCCGTCGACGAGGTACGCGGACTCGATGGCGCCTTCGGGGCGCGCACCGATCGTGTGGGCCGCGCTCGCGCTGCCGCAGTGGCACTCGTGGTTGGCGTCGGTCAGCCCGAGCTGTCCGGCCGGGGTGGTCGAGCTGCACATGGTTCGCGCTCCCTCTCTCGCGTCCCGATGGATACCCACCGGGGGTATCCATGCTACGTCACGCGCCGGCCCGCCCGCAGGCCGCACCTTCTGCCGGGGGCAAGGGGCGGGTCAGGGCTCGCGGAGGGCGCCGTGGGAGGGGGTGACGGTGAAGAGCTCGGGGGCCGAGAAGCCGTGCTCGGCGAAGGCGCCGTCGAGGGCGACCTGCACGCGCGACAGCTCCTCGCGGGGCACCAGCGCGATCGCGGCACCGCCGAAGCCGCCGCCCGTCATCCGCGCGCCGAGGGCGCCGTTCGCCTGCGCCGTCTCCACCGCCAGGTCGAGCTCGGGCACCGAGATCTCGAAGTCGTCGCGCATCGAGACGTGGGAGGCATCCAGCAGCTCGCCGATCGCGCGCGGCCCCTGCTCGCGCAGTGCGAGCACCGTGTCGAGCACGCGCTGGTTCTCGGTGACGACGTGGCGCACGCGGCGGAAGGTGACGTCGTCGAGGAGGTCGCGGGCGCGCGGCAGGTCGTCGACGGTCACGTCCCGCAGCGAGGCGGCACCCAGCGCGGCAGCCCCGGCCTCGCAGGAGGCGCGGCGCTCGCCGTAGCCGCCGTTGGCGTGCGAGTGCGTCACTCCGGTGTCGATGACCAGCAGCACGAGCCCCGCCTCGGCGAAGCCGAGCTCGATGACCTCCGCTTCGAGCGATCGGCAGTCGAGGAACACCCCCGCGTCACGCTGCCCGAGCAGCGAGGCGGACTGGTCCATGATCCCGGTCGGCGCGCCGACGGCGATGTTCTCGGCGCGCTGGCCGACGCGCGCCAGCTGCTCGCGCGTGTGCCCGAGCTGCCAGACCTCGTCGAGCGCGACGGCGACGGCGCACTCGATCGCGGCCGAGGACGACAGGCCCGCCCCGACGGGCACGTTGGAATCGATCACCAGGTCGAGCCCCGGCACCGCCGCCAGGTCGGCCCCGGCTTCGCCGAGCGCCCACGCGACCCCGAGCGGATACGCGGGCCAGCCGTCGAGTCCGCCCTCGGCCACGATCGCCGCCAGCTCTGCTAGCTCGACCTCGACGCTCTCGTCGCCGAAGGTGGAGGCGACGCGCAGCACGCCATCGTCGCGCACCCCGACCGCGACGAGCGTGCGGCGGTCGATCGCGAACGGGAGCACGAATCCGTCGTTGTAGTCGGTGTGCTCGCCGATCAGGTTGACCCGCCCCGGCGCCGACCACAGGCCGAGCGGGGCGTGCCCGGTCAGCTCGGTGAACAGGTCGCGGACGTCGTCACGCAGGTCGCTCATACGCTCTCGATGGCCTTTCGGATGTTGCCCGCCGCGGCTTCGGGAGTGACGTCGCCGATCCAGGCTCCCATCGCGGCTTCCGAGCCGGCGAGGTACTTGAGCTTGTCGGCCGCACGGCGCGGCGAGGTGAGTTCGAGGTGCAAGCGTACGCTGTCGCGTCCCACGTTCACCGGGGCCTGATGCCACGCGGCGATGTACGGGGTGGGGGTGTCGTACAGCGCGTCCACCCCGCGCAGCAGTCGCAGGTAGACGGTTGCCAGCTCGTCGCGCTCGGCCTCGCTGGTCTCGGCGAAGTCGGCGACGTGGCGGTGCGGCAGCAGGTGGATCTCGATCGGCCAGCGCGCCGCGAACGGCACGAAGGCCGTCCAGTGCTCGCCAGCGAGCACGACCCGCTCGCTCGCGCGTTCGAACTCGAGGATGCGGCCGAACAGGTCGGGCCCGAGCTGCCGGATCGAGTCGAGCAGCCGCGTGGTGCGCGGGGTGACGTAGGGGTAGGCGTAGATCTGCCCGTGCGGGTGCTGCAGGGTGACGCCGATCGCCTCGCCGCGGTTCTCGAACGGGAACACCTGCTCGATGCCGGGCATCGCCGAGAGCTCGGCGGTGCGGTGCGCCCAGGCCTCGATGACGGTGCGGGCGCGACTCGGGCTGAGGCTGCCGAACGAGCCTTCGTGCTCGGGGCTGAAGCAGACGACCTCGCAGCGGCCGACGGAGGTGCGGGTGCGCCCGTAGTCGAGCGTCGCCAGGTCGGCGAGCCCCTGCGGCGCGTTCGGGTCGTCGGCGAGAGCCGGGCCGAAGGAGGGCGACTTGTTCTCGAACACGGCGACGTCGTAGACCGAGGGCACCTCGGAGGGGTTGCCGGGGCTCTGCGGTGCGAGCGGGTCGAGCTCGGCCGGCGGCAGGAAGGCCCGGTTCTGGCGGGCGGCGGCGATCGAGACCCAGTCGCCGGTGAGCGCGTCCTGACGCATGGTCGCGGTGGCGGGGCGCGGGTCGAGTTCGCGGGCGTCGAGGGCGCGCTCGGGGCCGAGGGTGGTGTCGGCGTCGTCGAAGTAGATCAGTTCGCGGCCGTCGGCGAGGGTGCTGCGGTGGTGAGTGATGGGCACCTGATTACGATATTGAAAGCGCCGCTTGCAGATGCGACAGAAATCGAAAGGCGCGCGGAGCGAAAGGGCGACCATGGATGACCGGGGTGAGCTCCCCGCAGAGGCCCGACGAGCCGCCCTCGCGGCCGTCGTCGCCGAGCGTGGGTACGTGCGGGTGTCGGAGGTGCGCGATCACTTCGGTGTGAGCGAGGTGACGGTGCGCTCCGATCTGCGCGCCCTCGACGAGGCCAGCCTCGTGCGCCGCGTGCACGGCGGGGCGATGCCGGTGCCCGGCACCGAGCGCGAAGCTCCCGTCGAGACGGCCGCCGAGCGCGACGCCGAGCTGAAGCGCGCGATTGGGCGCCGCGCCGCCGCGCTCGTGGCGAACGGGTCGAGCGTGCTGCTCGATGTCGGCTCCACGACGCTCGCCGTGGCCCGCGCCCTGGTCGCCCGCCGCGACCTGACCGACCTCACGGTGATCACCAACGGGCTGTCGATCGCGCTCGCGCTGGAGGCGGCGATCCCGCGTTTCACGGTCATCGTGACCGGGGGCACGCTGCGGCCGCTGCAGCATTCGCTGGTCGCGCCGCTGGCCGCGAACACGCTGCCCGAGCTGCATGCCGACCTCGCGATCCTCGGCGGCAACGGCATCGCCGACGACGGCGCGGTCACCAACCTGAACCTGCCGGAGGCGGAGATCAAGCGCGCGATGGTCGCCGCGGCGACCCGGCGCGTGCTGGTGGCCGATGCCTCCAAGTGGGGTCAGCGCCACCTCGGCCGCATCGCAGCCCTCGCCGACTTCGACACGCTCGTCACCGCGGGCGACCCGGCCGCCGTCGAGGCGCTGCGCGCCGTCGCGGCCGCCGCGGGCACGCGGGTCGAGGTGCCCGACGTTCTAGGCTGACGGGCGTGACTTCTCCCACCGGCGAACAGTTCATCCTCGACGACGGCCACGTGCGCGTCGAGATCGGCGCCCTCGCGGCGGTGCTGCGGGAGGTGCGCGTCGGCGGCGTCCGGATCACCGAGACCGTCCCCGCCGACAGCCTGCCCTCGCACGGCTGCGGCATCGTGCTCGCCCCGTGGCCGAACCGGGTCAAGGATGCGCGCTGGGTGCTCGACGGCGAGGTGCAGCAGCTCGACATCACCGACGTCGCGCGCGGCGGCGCGATCCACGGACTGCTCCGCAACACCGACTACCGGCTGCGTGAGCAGACGGATCGCTCGCTCACCCTCGGCGCCACGATCTATCCGCAGCACGGCTGGCCGTTCATCCTCGACACCTGGGTCACCTACGCGCTGGAGGCGGACGGCCTCACGGTGACGCACGGTGCGGAGAACCTCGGCACCGCCCGCGCGCCGTGGTCGGTCGGCGCGCACCCCTACTTCCGGGTCGGCGAGACGCCGACCGACGAGCTGACGCTGCGGGTGGCGGGCGAGACGCGCCTCGAGCTGGATGACCGCCTGAACCCGGTCGCCGAGCATCCGGTGGCGGGCACCGAGTTCGACCTGCGCGCGGCGACGTCGCTCGCGGGTGCCGATTTCAACGTCGGCTTCGGCCAGCTGGCGAACCGCGACGAGACGGCCGAGGTCGCGTGGCTGGAGGCGGCGAACGGCGCCGCGGCGATCGTCTGGGCCGATCCGGCGTTCCGCTGGCTGCAGCTGTTCACCCCGGCGGACTTCCCGGGCGACGAGGGCGCGCATCGCGCGGTCGCGCTCGAGCCGATGACGGTGCCGCCGGACGCGCTGAACTCCGGCACCGACCTGCGCTGGATCGAGCCGGGCGACCGGGTCGAGGCGACGTGGGGTGTGCGCTTCCGCGCCGCATCCGGACTCTAGGCTCGTCGCATGCACGCACCGACGGGGGAACAGATTCTGCTGGAGCACGGCGCCGTGCGCGCCGAGATCGGCAGCGTCGGCGCGGTGCTGCGCTCGCTGCGCGTCGACGGCGTGGACCTCACCGAGCCGGTTCCGGTCGATGAGGCCCCCGAGTTCTGCAACGGGGTCGTGCTGTCGCCGTGGCCGAACCGCGTGCGGGATGCGCGCTGGATGCTCGACGGCGCCGTGCAGCAGCTCGACATCACCGAGCCGGTCCGCGGCGGTGCCCTGCACGGGCTGCTGCAGTTCGCCGAGTACGAGGTGCGCGAGCGCACGACGGAGGCGGTGACCCTCGGCGCCCGCATCGCCCCGCAGCACGGCTGGCCCTTCGAGCTCGACACCTGGGTGCGCTACGAGGTCGTCGACGACGGACTGACCGTCACCCACGGGGTCGAGAACCGCGCCGCACGGCCGGCGCCGTTCGCGGTGGGAACGCATCCGTATCTGCGGATCGGCGACGTGCCGATCGCCGAGCTGCGGCTCACCGTTCCGGCGTCCCGCTTCTTCGAGGTGGACGAGCGGATGAACCCGATCGCCGAGTCGCCGGTCGATGGCACCGGCGCCGACGTGCGCACGCCCCGACCGGTTGGCGAGCTCGACCTCGACACCGCCTTCGGCGGTCTCACCCTCGCGCCGCTGCCCGGGGAGCCGGACGCGAGCGTGCGCGGGGCGAGCGCCTGGCTGGAGGCCCCCGACGGGCGTCGGCTGACGCTCTGGCAGAACGCCGACTGGGGCTACGTGCAGGTGTTCACGACGCAGATCTTCCCGAAGGCAGGGGAGCAGGTCGCCGCCGTCGCGGTGGAGCCGATGACCGCCCCGCCGGACGCCCTCAACTCGGGCCAGGGGCTCATCTGGCTCGAGCCGGGGGAGCGCTGGGAGGGCTCGTGGGGTCTGGTGTTCCGCGCATGAGCTCCCCGACGCGGCGGCAGGTCCAGCGCTGGCGGCGTCACCTCGCCGACGAGCGGGCGGAGGCGCAGGTGTACCGCGAACTCGCCGAGCGGGCCGAGGGGGCGGAGCGCGAGATCCTGCTCGGCCTGGCCAGCGCCGAGGGGCGCCACGAGGCGCACTGGCTCGCGCTGCTCGGCGACGACGTCGGCGCGCCCAAGCGCGGCAGCCTGCGCACCCGCGGTCTGGCGTGGCTCGCCCGGCACTTCGGCAGCCTGTTCGTGCTGGCCCTGGCGCAGCGTGCCGAGGCGCGTTCGCCCTACGACGACGACGCGGATGCGACGGATGCCATGGCGGCCGACGAGCGCATCCACGGCGAGGTGCTGCGCGGCCTCGCGGCCCGGGGCCGGCTGCGGCTGGCCGGCACGTTCCGTGCGGCGGTTTTCGGCGCGAACGACGGACTCGTCTCGAACCTGGCTCTGGTGCTCGGTGTGAGCGCGACCGGCGCCGCCTCCTCGGTGGTGCTGTTCACCGGCATCGCGGGGCTCCTGGCCGGAGCCCTCTCCATGGCGGCGGGGGAATACGTCTCGGTGCGCTCGCAGCGCGAGCTGCTCACCGCCTCCCGCGCCGACCCGGCCTCGCACGGCGCGGTCGCGGCGCTCGACGTCGACGCGAACGAGCTGGCGCTCGTGTATCGCGCTCGCGGCATGTCGGAGGAGCAGGCCGAGCAGCGCGCGCAGGAGGTGCTGGCGGCACGTCGCATCGACCACGACGACGACCACGACGAGCACGAGGCGGTCGGCTCCACCTGGCGGGCGGCGATCTCAAGCTTTGCGTTCTTCGCGGCGGGGGCCGTGATCCCGGTGCTGCCCTACCTCTTCGGCGCCGACGGGCTGGTGGCGGTCGTGATCGCGTCCGTTGCGGTCGGCCTCGCGCTGCTGGCGACGGGCGCGATCGTCGGGGTGCTCTCCGGGGCGTCGCCGCTGAAGCGCGCGCTGCGGCAGCTTGCCATCGGCTACGGCGCCGCCGCGGTCACCTACGCACTCGGCTGGGTGTTCGGCGCCACGATCGTCTAGCGCCGACTCAGCCGGTGGCGAGCACGAGCCCGAGCTGTTCCAGGCTGCCGGGGACGAGACGGTAGTACGCCCAGGTGCCGCGCTTGCTGCGGGTGAGGAAGCCGGCATCCATCAGGATCTTCAGGTGGTGCGAGACGGTCGGCTGGCTGAGCCCGACCGGTTCGGTGAGGTCGCACACGCAGGCCTCTTGGCCGTCGGAGGCGGCGACGATCGAGATCAGCCGCACGCGGGTCGGATCGCCGAGCGCCTTGAACCGGCGGGCGACGGCTTCGGCCTCGGCGGCGTCGAGCGGCGCGCGGGTGAGGGGCGCGCAGCAGGCCGCGCCCGCGGGCGCGTCGACGATCGGCAGGGTCTTCATGGGACGAGTCTACCCAAATATTGACAAACTTCGATGGATGCGAGCAGAATCCATATCGACACCCGTCGATGAAGTGAAAGGCCCCTCGTGACTCTGATCGACCTGACCCGCCGTCCCGTGAGCAGCGAGCGGCGCGACGCGCTCCCGGTCGCCATCATCGGCGCGGGCCCCATCGGGCTGGCCGCCGCCGCCAACCTGGTCGAGCGCGGCATCGACTTCGTCGTGTTCGAGGCGGGCGACACCGTCGCCGACAGCGTCCGCCAGTGGGGCCACACGCGGCTGTTCTCGCCGTGGAAGCACCTCGTCGACCCGGCCTCGCGCCGACTGCTGGAGGCGACCGGCTGGACGCATCCGGCCGAGAAGTCGCTGCCGACCGGCACCGAGCTCGTCGAGCAGTACCTCGCGCCCCTCGCGGCCCTGCCCGAGATCGCCGACCACGTGCGCACCGGCGTCGAGGTGGTCGCCGTCACGCGCGAGGGCATGGATCGCACCCGCACCGCGCGGCGCGAGTCCACCCCGTTCCTGGTGCGGGTTCGCGACGGCGGTGAGCTGACCGACCTGCCCGTGCGCGCCGTGATCGACGCCTCCGGCACCTACCGCTCGCCCAACAGCCTGGCCTCGAGCGGGCTGGAACCGCTCGGCCTGCCCGAGGTCGCCGACCTCGTCACGCACGCACTGCCCGACGTGCTGGGCCGCGAGCGCGCGCGCTTCGCCGGTCGCCACACCACCGTCGTGGGGGCCGGGCATTCGGCCGCCAACACGCTGCTCGCGCTCGCCCAGCTGGCGCGGGAGGAGCCGGGAACCCGGGTCACCTGGCTGATCCGCAATGCCTCCGCGGTGCGCGTCACGACCTCGCCCGACGACGAGCTGGCCGCGCGCGCCTCCCTCGGGGCCCGCGTCGACGCGGTCGTCGCATCCGGGGCGATCGAGGTGGTCGACCGCTTCGAGATCGTGCGTCTGGAGCGTCAGGCGGAGGGCGTGCGGCTCGTCGGCGCCCGCGCGGGGGAGCTCGTCGAGCACCACACCGACCTGGTGGTCAACGCGACCGGGTTCCGCCCAAACCTCGACATGCTGCGCGAGGTGCGCCTCGACCTCGACGAGATCGTGGAGGCGCCGCGCCGCCTCGCGCCCCTCATCGACCCCAACGAGCACACCTGCGGCACCGTCGAACCGCACGGCTTCGCCGAGCTGCAGCACCCGGAGGAGGGCTTCTTCCTCGCCGGGATGAAGAGCTACGGACGCGCCCCGACCTTCCTGCTGGCGACCGGCTACGAGCAGGTGCGCTCGATCAGCGCCTGGATCGCCGGCGACCTCGCCGCCGCGGCCGCGGTGCAGCTCGACCTGCCCGCGACGGGCGTCTGCTCGACCGGGGATGCGCCGAGTCAGTCCAACTGCTGCTCCTAGGCGCCGCCCGCGCGGGGCCAATCGCCGCCGGGGCATCTACCGATCCGACGGCCCAGCCCCAAGAATGGGGAGCGTGCAGCGAGTCATGAAGGCGATCACCCAGCAGCGATACGGCGGCCCCGAAGTCCTCGAGTACACCGAGGTGCCGGTGCCCACGCCGAAGCCGGATCAGGTGCTCATCCGCGTCGGGGCCGCCTCCGTCAACGCGGCCGACTGGCTGCTGACCCGCGGCGAGCCGTATCTGGTGCGACTCGTCTTCGGCCTGCGTGCGCCGAAGGCGACGACACCCGGACGGGACGTCGCGGGCGTGGTCGAGGCGGTCGGCAGCGAGGTGAGCGAGTTCGCCGTCGGCGACGAGGTCTTCGGCGAGGTGGCGGCGGGCACCTTCGCCGAGTACGTGGTGGCCCCCGCGCGCCTGCTGGCGCCCCGTCCGCAGAGCCTCAGCTTCGAGGAGGCGGCGTGCGTGCCGCTCGCCGGCATGACGGCGTTGCAAGGCCTCCGCGACGTCGCCCACGTCGCCCCCGGCGAGCGTGTCCTCATCAACGGTGCCTCCGGCGGAGTCGGCACTTTCGCGGTGCAGATCGCCGTCGCGCTCGGCGCCTCCGTGACCGGGGTCTGCAGCACCCGCAACATCGAACTGGTGCGCTCGCTCGGAGCGCACGACGTGATCGACTACACCGAGCGCGACGTCACCGACGGCGACGAGAAGTTCGACGTGATCTTCGACTCGGTCGGCAACCACCCGCTGTCGAAGCTGCGCCACACTCTCACCCCGAAGGGCATCCTGGTGCTGTCCTCCGGAAGCGGCGGACCTGTTCTCGGCCCCATCGGACGCCTGATCGCCGCCGCGTTCCAGAACACGTTCGTCAGCCAGCAGCTTCGCCCGCTCACGGCCTCTGCCAACGCGGCGGATCTGGTTGAGCTGACCGCCCTCATCGACGCCGGCAAGGTGCGGCCCAGCATCGAGCGCAGCTACCCGCTCGCCGAGACCGCCGAGGCGCTGCGCCACTTCGGCGAGCAGCACGCCCGCGGCAAGATCGGGGTCGCGATGTGCGCTGCGGACTGACCGTCATCGAGCCAGGGTCCCGAGGGGGGCGGGTATGGGCAGAATCGGCCCTCCATGGGATTGAAAGCCGCGCGCGACGTTTCGTGGTTCTAAGCACGTGAGCCAGATGTCGCGGTCGCACTAGGTTTTCGAGTGGCCAGGCACGCGACAAGGCGGCGACGTTTCGACGCCGCTGTCGGCAGTGCCAGCAGGCCATCCATGGGTGGCCACCACTGCGCGATGCTGCGCGGCTGGCGTCGAAGCTTCGCAATAACGCGCCAACCGCCTGACGCCTTGCCTCGTGCACGCCACCGTCGGATTGCTCCGGTACTCGCAGCACGCCTCGGCTGCGGCTCATCTTGACCCTGCGCTCGTACCGTTCGACCGCGGTAACTGCCAGCCGAGCAGCCGCATTGGCGATGCCGATCTTGCCGCGGGCGCGCTGCTTGCGGTCGCCTCGGCGAAATGGGAACGATTGCGTTAACGATCCTTCAACTGTTAGGAATGAGTGCGGCACTGCCGCCAATTCGGACCAATTTCAACGGTGAAGGATGTGTCCCCATGATGAAAAGACCTGTGCGCAAGTGGATGCCGGGCGCCGCCGCGGCTCTCCTCGCGACATTGATCGTGAGTGGAGTGGGAGCGAGTCCCGCCGAGGCGCTCTCGTGTTCGGTGGGCGATTTCGGAGCTGTCGCCGACGACGCGATTGACGACACGGCCGCGATCCAGTCGGCGCTCGACGCCGGCTGCGGCCCGGTTGCGCTTCCGAGCGGCACCTACCTCGTCTCCGGGACGCTCCTGGTTCCCTCTGGCGGAGGCATCGTCGGCGCCGGCACGCTCGAGCAAATCGCGGACGTCACGACGATCCTCAACGCGGACACGAGCGCGGGCAACTCCGACATCACGCTGAACGGGTTCACGATCGACAAGTCGTTCGTTGACAACTCTCTCGCCGACGGCATCCGCCTCGAACGGTCGACGAACGTCGCCGTGACCGGCGTCACGGTCACCGGGATCAGCGCGCGCTCGGGCATCGAGCTCCTGGCGTGCGACACGTTTGAGGTCTCTGACAACCACCTCTCCGGGTTCTCGGCCACGGCGACGGGCGTTCTCGGCGATGGCGACCCCGTGTCGATCGACCCCATCTACATTCGCAGCTCGAACAACGGAGTCGTCTCCGGAAACGTCATCGAGGACATGGACGCCGGGTTGTCGCTTCGCTCGCACGGCGTGTACGTGACCAATGCGACCAGTGTCCAGGTCACCGGCAACGAGATCCGGCGCGTTGGCGACGGCATCGAGCTCGCGAACGTTGACGACGTCACGGTCGACTACAACGTGATCGAGGATGCCGCGGCGTTCGGTCTCAAGGTCGGCAACGGCTCGATCAACAGCACGCTTGAGCGCAACACGATCACCCGCGCTCAGATGTCGGGCATCATCGTCTTCGGTGGGGAGTCCACCGTTTCCGGCGCCGGTCCGACCGCAGACATCACGGTCAACCGCAACACCATCACGAACATCGGCTCGGATGGAACCGAGTCCCACCCGTATCCGGACAGTGCGCGCGCCGGCGTGTACGTCACGGGCGACCGGGCCCATTGGGAGCCGGTGGCACGGACCGTGATCACCGACAACGTGATCACCGACGACCAGCCCGTCGGCACGATGCAATTCGGCATCCTGATCGACGAGTTCGCCGTCGACTCAACGGTCATCGACAACACGATCTCCGGGCACACGGTTGAGGGGTTCAGGGAAGCAACGCCGGCACCGACACCGACACCGACGCCCACGCCGACGCCGACGCCGACGGAACCTCCCGCGGCGGAGTGCACGGTCGGCGAGGTGGGCACCGCGTCGGTCCTCGACTTCGGTGCAACCGCCGACGATGCGACCGACGACACGTCGGCGATTCAGGCGGCGTTGTCGTCATCGTGTGGCGTGATCGCGCTGCCCGAAGGTGTCTTCATCGTCAACGACACACTTCGGGTGCCCAGCGAAAGTGGCTTGGTCGGCCCCGGGACGATCCGGCAGACCGCCGATGTCGTCACGATTCTCAACGCCGACACCGGGAACGGCAATTCGGAGATCCATCTCGGAGGTTTCACAATCGCGAAGGACTTCGTCAACAACTCCCTCGCCGACGGCGTGCGCCTAGAGCGAGTTGATGGCATCGTCGTTGAAGACCTCGAGATCACCGGAATCAGCGCACGGTCCGGAATCGAGCTGCTGCTTTCCACGAACTTCGTTGTGAAGGGCAACTACCTGCACGACTACTCGGCCGATCAGGCCGGAGTGCTTGCTGATGGCGACCCGATTTCAATCGACGCGATCTACATTCGGCTCTCCGACGGAGGGGTTGTCTCCCATAACCGGATCGAGAACATGGACGGTGGGCCCAACATCCAGTCGGATGGCATTTTCGTCACCGGAGACGATGTCGTGGTGGAGCGCAACGTCATCCGCAACGTGGGGGAGGCCATCGACCTCGGTGCTGCCGAGAATGTCATCGTGCGGCACAACTTCGCCGTCGACATCGCCGGTTTCGGGTTGAAAGTCGGCAATGGCTCGCGAAACAGCACCATCACGGGTAATTACGTCATGCGTGCTCAGATCGCGGGTGTCGTGGTCTTCAACGGCGCGTCGACGATTGCCGGCAACGGGCCGACCGAGAACATCACGGTGACTCGAAACGTGATCGTCAACACCGGGTCCGAAGACAAGACCACGCACCCGGTTCCCTACATCCCGCGCGCGGGCATCTCGCTCAGCGGGTATCTCTCGACGTGGGCTCCTGTCGCGAACACCGTGGTGAAGAACAACGTCATCATCGACACGTACAAGCCGCACCGGATGGAGTACGGGATCTGGGAGGACCTCAATAACGTGGGCAACGAGATCTCGGGGAACATCATCATCGGCGCCGCCAAGGAGCGCATCCGCGACGACGAGACGTCGTGGTGCACCGAGTCGACCTGCGAAGAGTACTGAATCGCGGGAAGCGCGCCGATAGCATTGACGGCGGGGGCCGGGAAATCCGCCCCCGTCGTCGATTATTCGCGTGTGACGGGATGCCCGAATGGGGTGCTCGTGGACGGGGGTGTGGGCCGGGTCTCGATCACGTGCAGTGGTGCGCAGGATCGCCGCAGTGCCGTGGCCGAGGCGCGAAGGCCTGAGGAAAAAACCGAGAAAAAACGGGCTTGTGCAATCGTTCCCGTGAACGATATGGTGTATCGAGTCCTGATTCACCAAGCAACGAAGCATGGAGACGCGAACATGAAACTTCCCACGATGAAGCGCCGGGCGACGGTCGCCGTTGCGGCCGCCGCGGCGATCGGGCTGACCGCCACCGGTTGCGCTGCCGTCGGCGACGGCGGCGGCGAGGCGAGTGCGAGCGGCACCGTCACCATTGGTATGGTGGCGGGCCTCACGCCGCAGTACGAAGAGGTGGTCGCCGCATTCAGCGAGGAGTACCCCGACATTGAAGTCGAGCTGCAGCTGATGCCCGATGAGATCCCCGACATGACTCGATTCCTGATGACCGGCAAGCTGGGTGGCCAGCTGCCGGATATCGTGGTCACGTTCGCCGACAACATCAACCAGCTCGCGGACGCAGACATCACCGAAGACCTGTCGGACCGCCTGTCCGACTCGACGCTGAAGACCGATGCGTTCCTCAGCAACTACCTGGACGCCTACCGTCCGCTCGACGCCCCGGGGGAGATCCACGGGTTGCCCGTCGGCGCCGACGCGCTCATCCTCGCCTACAACGCCGACGTGTTCGAGCAGGCGGGCGTCGACCTCCCGTCCGACGACTGGACGTGGGAGGAATTCAACGCGGCCGCGGACGCAATCTCGACAGCCGGTGCGGGGGAGTACTTTGGCACCGCCACCGGTCCGGAGAATGCTCTGATCTCTGACCCGATCGTCCGCGCCATGGGCGGCTACCTCTACGACCCGAGCGACAACTCGACCGGCATGGCCGAGCCGGCTGCGCTCGAGGCGTGGCAGGTCATGGCCGATGAGTGGCTGAGTGGCCGTTCGGCGCCGTACACCGTCAACCGCAACGAGCGACCGCGCTTCCAAGATGGGCGGATCGCCATGATCACGACCGTGCGTCCTGCTGTTCCGAGTGTCAACCAGGCTCTGGACAACTGGGATGTGGTCAGCATGCCCGCGATCGATGGAGTCCGTCCCGTGGGTGGCAGTTCGTACGCGCTCTCGCTCGCCCAGGACGCGAACAACCCCGAGGGCGCGTGGACGTTCCTTGAGTTCATGTACTCGAACGAGGGCGGAATGGCCGTCCTGCAGGCGACCGGCGGGGTTGTGCCCGCAACCGTCGAGGGTGTCGAGTCCGGCAGCTGGCAGGACCTCGACCGTCCGGCCAACCAGGCGGCATTCGGCACGGCTGCGCTCGAAGCATTGATGATCACGCAGTTCCCGCCGACCGTGCAGGCGATCTACGACGATGCCATCGCGCAGGCGTTCCAGCAGGTCATTCTCGGCGGGGTCTCCGTCGAGCAGGCCTTCACTGAGGCCGCCGACGTCGTCAACGAAGCGCTCGCCGGGATTGAGTGACGCGACTCGTGAACGCCCCAAGAACGATGGAGAAAGAGACACCGTTCGCGGGCACGAATGAGGGACGGGTGGTCGGCGTTTCGCCGGCCACCCCGCCCCGTCGTGCGAACCCCGTCGAGCACACACGGCGGGGCACGCGCGAATCCAATCTCACCGCCCTCGCATTCATCACACCGAACCTTGTGCTGTTCTCGGTGTTCGTGCTGTTCCCCGCACTGGTTGCCCTCGGACTGAGCTTCTTCGAGTGGAACCTCACCGGCGACCCGACCTGGGCGGGAATCGACAACTACGAGCGGATGTTCGCCGACGAGGCGATGTGGGCGGCGCTTGCCCGCACGGGGTACTTCCTTGTCCTGGGTGTCCTCCCGACCGTGCTGATCGGCTTCGTTCTCGCGTCGCTGATCAACGTCAACCTGCCCGCGATCGGCGCGTTGCGGGTGCTCTTCTTCATCCCGATGGTCGTCTCGGTTGCAGTATCGGCGGTGCTGTGGACTCGCGTCTACGCACACGACAGCGGCCTGCTCAACGCCGTGTTGGGATGGCTCGGCGTGCCGTCCGTCGACTGGCTGAACAACCCTGCGACGGCATTGCCGGCCGTGACGTTGATGCTGGTCTGGTTGAGCTTGCCGCTGGTCATCATCCTCTACCTCGCCGCGCTGCAGCGGGTGCCGCGCGAGATCTACGAGGCGTCGAGCCTCGATGGTGCGGGGCCGTTGAGAACCCTGTGGCAGATCACCTGGCCGAACGTGAGTGGCGCGACGGCTCTGCTGATTGTCGTCGAGTTCGTGAACTTCCTGTCGGGGACCTTCGAGGTCACCCTGATCATGACGCAGGGCGGTCCGTTGCGGAGCACCGAGAACCTCGCTCTCTACATCTACAAGATGGCTTTTGAACGATTCGACATCGGGTACGCGAGCGCTCTGACGCTCTTCCAAGCCGTGCTCATCATCGCCGTTGCGGCGGGCATCCGTGCGCTCGTCGGTGGCTTCCGACGGAGGAGTGCCTGACATGCTTCAGACCAGAGGTTCAATCGTTGCGAGGTATGTCGCCATCGCGGCCGTCGGACTCATCATGGGGTTGCCGGTGTTCTACGCGGTGTCGACCTCGCTCATGACGGCCCAAGAGGTTGTCTCCTATCCGCCCAGCCTGATCCCGACCGATATCCGCTGGGAGAACTACGCAGAGGCGCTGCGGTTCCTCTCTGGACCGGTGATCCTGAACAGCTTCATCTTCAGCATTGGCGTGATTCTGGTTCAGCTCGTGCTGGCGCTGCCTGCGGGTTTCGCGCTCGCAAAGATCCCGTTTCGGTGGGCTCTCACGGTGATCGCGGTGCTTGCGGCGCCGCTGTTGCTGCCGAGCAACGCGACGCTGATTCCGCTGTTCGTCGTGACCCGCGAGCTGGGGATCCTCAATACCTACGCGGGCATCATCGTGCCCGTCGCGGCGTCGACGACGTTCGCCACGTTGCTATTCCGCCAGTTCTTCGCGACGTTGCCCGACGGGATCATCGAAGCGGCGAGGATCGACGGGGCGAGCTGGGTTCGCGTGCTGCTCCAGATCGCGCTTCCGCTGGCCAAGCCGACGCTCGCCGCGTTCGGATCGATTACGTTCCTCAACGTGTGGAACATGTATGTCTGGCCGCAGCTCGTCGCGCCGAGCCCCGACCTGAAGGTGATTCCGGTGGCCCTCGCTCCTCTCGCACGCGGCGAATTCCAGGCCATCAGCGAGAGCGTCGGCATGGCCGCCGCGGTGCTGAGCATCATTCCCGTCCTCGTGATCTTCATCCTCACGCAGAAGTGGTACGTCAATGGCATCGTCGGCACCGGGCAGGACTGAGGCGGCCACGGCGACCGCGCCGGTCGCCGGCGGGGAGCTGATCCGCGACCGGAGCGGAGTCGGGATCATCGGGTGCGGCGGCGTGACCCGAGAGACACTCGGCGCGTTCCTCGATTCCGGGGGCCGTGTCGCGTGGGTGGTGGATCCGAGTTCCCGTGCGCGCGAGAGTGTCATCGCCCAGGTCTCGCAGCGGCAAAGCCAGACGCCGATCGGCTACGAACGTGTCGAGGATGCGCTGCGCCATGGCCCCGATGACTGCCCCGTCATGATCAATTCTCCGGGACCATTCCATGTTGAGCACGTGACGCTGTGCGCCGCAGCCCGCCGGCCGATGCTCGTCGCGAAGCCGCTCGGCCTCGACTGGGGCCAAACGGAGCGGGCCCTCGCACTTGCGGACGACGCCGGGGTGTCGATCGAAGTAGCGGAGCAATACCCGGATAACCTGCACTCGCTGCAGATTCAAGCGCTACTCGCCGAGTATGGCCCCGCGCGACGAGTGCTGTTCGATCATCGAAAGCCGACTTCGGCTCAGACAACCCTTGCGGGGCGGCGCCAAACCGGGATCGTCGAGTACGCGGTTCACCATTACGCGGTCTTCGCCGCGTGGATCGGTCTTCCGCCCAATGCGATCGCGGTCGACTCGTGGAATGCGGACGGCGGGCGAAGCGGCCTCGGCTCGATCGGCCATGGGTGGCTCCAGTTCGACTCGTGCCACGTGCTCCACGCCTTCGGTTTCGGCGGCAATCGGGCGACATATCGGGCCGAGATCGAGACCGACACTGCGATCATCACCGCGTCCGGGCAGCACTTCGGGGCCGCCGACGTCCGCGTCCGCGTCCGGCTGAATGCGGACGGCCTCGCCGAGGCCGTCCGTGCGCGCGCGTCGGGTTCGTCGGCATGGAGGCGGCTGTATGCGCGGTGGTTGGAGCGGCCCGCCAGGAGCGCTGCTCCGGCTGATCATCGCCGGATCCGGATCGTGGCCGCGATGCTCGACGCGGCCTTGCGCGCCGCCGACTCCGGCTCGGTGGTGGACCTTCGCTCCGACGCTCGCTTCGGGAGTCTGTGGTGAGTCCGCTCGTCGCACCGGCCCTGAGTGACCGTCTCGGCGCTGTCACCGACGAAATCGACAGCGATGTCGGCGTCGCGGCGGACCGGCTGCGAGGGTGGGGACTTCGGCACGCAGATGTCCGATCGGTCGGTGGCGCGCGCGTCCCCGCGCTCCCGACGGCCGCGCTCGACCAGTTGAGTGCCGCCGCGCAAGAGCTTGAGATCGGCGCGGTGAGTCCCGGGTTGTTCAAGGGCGAACTTCGGGGAGCGGCGTTTCGCGAAGAGATGGAGCACGCGCTCCCGGCGACGGTCCGCCTTGCGACCGAGCTCGTCGCGTCTCACATCGTCGTCTTCGGCGGTCACGCTCGCGAGCGCTTCGCCGACGTCGAGGCGGCGGTGGCGGAGGCGATGGCCATCGCGCGCGACGCGGGGGGTGAGCTGCTCCTCGAGAACAGTTCGTTGTGCCGTGTCGCGACCGCAAAGGATCTGCTCCGTATCTCTGACGCGACGGGTGTTCGTCTCGTCTGGGACCCCGCTAACGCGGTTGCAGCGGGGGAGCACGACCTCGTGGATGGGTCGAAGCTGCTTTCTGGTCGCATCGCGAAGGTGCATGTGCGCGACTGGGAGCCGGGCGCGGGCTGGTGCCGGCTGGGGGAGGGAGTCATGCCGTGGGAACGCCTCATCGAGGCGCTCGAGTCTGACGGCTTCGACGGCACCTACATCGTTGAGAGCCACCTCCCGGCCGACGCGGGAGCATCCGAATGGAACGTCACGCGCCTGGCGCAACTGCTGGCGACCGAGGTGCCTCGTGACGAGGCCGCCGAGCGCCTCAGTCCGGGCGGGCGGTAGAGCTTCGCGGAATCAGCGTCGGTTGCGACACGCGCGTCTTCCCCGAGGCCGGGGCGTCGAGCAGCAGCTCGACGGCGTCGGCGGCGACCCGTTCGAACGGCACACGGACGGTGGTGAGGGGAACCGGAAGCCGGCTCGAGATCGGCATGTCGTTGTAGCCGACGATGGACAGATCTTCGGGGATCCGCAGTCCGAGACGATGAGCTGCCGCGAGCACGCCGATCGCGGTGTTGTCGTTCACCGAGAAGATCGCCGTCGGGCGATCGGGGCGATCGAGCAGAGCCATGCCTCCGCGTTCGCCGTCTTCGATCTGGAAGCCCACCGACACCCGACGGTCATCGCGCACGTGCAGCCCCGAGGTCTCGAGCGCGCGAGCCCAGCCTTGCATGCGGCCTGTCGCGCTCGAAGCGAAGGGCGGCCCGCCGACGATTGCAATATCGGTGTGTCCGAGATCGATGAGGTGACGGGTGGCCACGAAACCGCCTAGTTCGTCGTCACCGACGGCAGATGCGGTGACGCCGTCGGTGCGCAGCGCGAACACGTGCGGCACGCCTCGCTCGCGCAGGCTGGCGGTCGTGTCCATGTCGGTGCGCGCGGTCGTGAGTATGAGCCCATCGACCTTCCGGCGCAGCAGAGCCTCGGAGGCGGCGATGTCTTTGAGCTCGTCATCGCCGGTCGTTGCGACGACCGCGAATCGCCCACGACGCTCGCACTCGCGGGCGACCGCTTCGAAGAACACCGCCATGACGGTGTCGGTGAGGCGAGGCACGAGGACGCCGATGGTGTCGGTGCCTTGGCGGCGCAGGCTCGACGCCAAGACGTCTCGCGTGTAGCCCAGTTCTGCTGCGATCGCGCGCACGCGGTCGGCGGCGGCACTTCGAGACGCGGGCAGCCTCTCGTCGAGGACGCGGGATGCGGTGGAGATACTCACCCCGGCGCGCGTGGCGATGTCTTTGAGCGTTGCCGGCCGTGGTCGATCAACAGCCATCGAGAGCCCCTTACTTTGACTGCCGTTCAGCGTAGCGGGCAGTTGACGAACGTCGTGGTACTCAGAATAATAGTAACGTTCTTGCAAACGTTACCGGATTGGTTGCTCAGATGTCCTCCATTGATCTCCGCGGGCTCGTTCCCGCACCTGTCACTCCCTTCACCACCGACGGGCAGGTCGACCATCTGCAGCTCCGGCGACTCACGCGCTGGCTCTCGAGCGTCGAGGGCGTCAAGGGCCTCGTCTGTCTGGGGCACGCCGGTGAGGGAACGTTCCTCACCATGAGTGAGCAGGTCGCCGTCATCGAGACCATGGTCGACGAGGTCGGAGATCGAACGCCGATCATCGCGGGCATCACCGGTGAAGGAACCGCCGTCGCGGCCGAGGAAGCCGCGCGGGCGAAAGCCGCGGGCGCCGCCGCGGGACTGGTGTACCCCTCGCACGGCTGGCTGCGTTTCGGGTTCCAGAAGGGTGCGCCGCAGGAGCGCTACCAGGAGATTTTCGATGTGTCGGGGCTGCCGCTCATCCTGTTCCAGTACCCGGACGTCACCAAGGCGACGTACGACCTTGAGACGCAGCTCGACATCGCCGCGCAGCCCGGCGTCTTCGCGACCAAGAACGGCGTGCGCAACATGCGGCGTTGGTACACCGAGATCCCCGAGTTGCGCCGCGCGCAGCCCGACCTGCAGGTGCTGACCTGCCATGACGAGTACCTGCTTCCGACGATGTTCGACGTTGATGGCGCACTCGTCGGCTACGGCTCGCTGACCCCGGAGCCGCTGGTCGAGCTCATCGCCGCGGGCAAGGCGAAGAACTACGGGGCCGCACACGCGATTCACGAACAGCTTCTTCCGGTGACGAAGGCCGTGTATCACCGCGGCTCGCACATGGAAGGAACGGTCGCCCTGAAGTTGGGGCTCGTTCACCGTGGTGTGCTCGACCAGGCGGCGGTGCGGTCGCCGTTGGTCTCGCTTTCGGCCGACGCGGTCGCCGAGATCGGGGCAGCGCTCGACGCCGCACGAATTCCGGCGGTCGAGGTCGCGTCCTAGCATGAGCTCGGCACCGACGAGCCTGCGCCTGGAACATCTCGCCGACGGCGCCTTCGTCGGGTCGGCTCGCCCAAGGCTCAGCTGGCGCTGGTCGCAGACCCCGGTGCCGCTGCTCTCCCAGGTCGAGTTGAACGTCGGAGGCGAGGTCGAGGTGCGCACGATCAAGGGCGCCCACCAACACCTCGTCGAGTGGCCCTTCGCGTCGCTCGCGTCGCGTGCCCGCGGATCGATCCGCGTGCGTGGCGGTTTCGACGGGGAATGGGGCGCATGGTCCGAGCCGATCGCCTTCGAGACGACCTTGTTGGAGCCAGATGACTGGAACGCTGTTCTGGTCGAACCTGTCGGAGTCGGTGGTCTAGGCGAACCCGCGCCGGTTTTCACCAAGACCTTCGATCCGGGCAAGTTCGCGAGCGCGCGACTGTACATCAGCGCGCACGGCATTTTCGAGGCCGAGATCAACGGCAGTCGCGTCGGAGCCGACCTCTTCGCGCCGGGGTGGACGGCGTACGCGTCGCGGCTCCGCTTCATGACGTACGACGTCACGTCGCTTCTGCGCGCCGGGGAGGAGAACTCGATCGAACGTGCTCGTCGGAAACGGCTGGTTTCGTGGGCGGCTCGGATGGTCGGGAGCGCGAGCGCACTACGGGGTGTCTCTCGGACTGATCGCGCAGCTCGAGGTCGTCGGCGTCAACGGCTCGCGCACCACGATTGCGACCGGGGACGACTGGGTCACGCGCGACAGCCAGGTCACCGCCGACGACCTCTACGACGGAGTCAACGTCGATCTGCGCTCTGGCTCCACCCGATCCGGCACGGTGCACGCCGGAACCGACGTGCGACAGGCCCTGTTTCCCTCCGCGACACCGCCGATCCGCGAACTCAAGCGGTTGGCGCCGGTGGAGGTGCGAAAGATCGGAGAAGACGCGACGCTGATCGACTTCGGTCAGAACTTCACCGGGTGGGTCTCGTTGTCTCTTGCCGGGGCTGCCGGCCAGCGCGTCGAGGTGCGGCACGCCGAGGTCCTCGTCGACGGCGCGCTCGCGACCGACGCGCTCCGCTCCGCGAAGGCCGTCGACACGTACCTCATCGACAGCCACGAACGTCGGGATCTTGAGCCCCGGCTGACGTTCCACGGATTCCGCTACGCCGAGATCCGGGGTGTCGGGCTCGAGCAGATCCTCGACATCGCCGGTGTCGTGATCGGGTCGGACCTCGAACGCACCGGGTGGTTCCGCTGCAGCGACGCGCGGCTGAACCGCCTGCACGACAACATCGTGCGAAGCGCGCGCAGCAACTTCATCGACATCCCGATCGATTGCCCGCAACGCGACGAGCGGCTGGGGTGGGCGGGCGACCTTCAGCTCTTCGCGCCAGCGGGGACCTTCCTGTTCGATATGGCCGCGATGCTCGACAGCTGGCTGGCAGATCTGCGCGCTGAGCAGCACCCCGACGGGAGCGTGCCCTCCGTCGTTCCGAACGTGCTGGAGGGCGTGCTGTCGCCGGGATCGGCGCGAACCGCTGGCTTCTCGGACGCGGCAGTGCTGCTGCCGCTGGCGGTGTATCGGGCATACGGTGACCGGCGGACCGTTGAGGAGCAGTGGTCGAGCGCGATCCGGTGGGTGCGGCGTGCGCTGTCGGCCGCGGGCGAGGACGGCATCTGGGAATCGGGGTTCCAATGGGGCGACTGGCTCGATCCGAGCGCGCCCTCCGGGGACCCCTCGCAGGGGAGCACCGCCGTCGATCTCGTAGCGACGGCCGCTCTGGTGCGCCTCGTCGACGCAGCAGCGGCGCTGGCCGAAGTTGCGGCGCCGGCCGACGTGGCCGGACTGCGATCGGAGCACACGAAGCTTGCTCGTGCGTTCGTGGAGCGCTTCGTGACGGCTGACGGGCTGGTTGTCGGCGACACGGTGAGCGCCTACGCGTTCGCCATTCGCATGGGTGTGCTTGATCCGCGGCAACAGCAGCGCGCGTCGTCTCGCATCGTCTCGCTTCTTCGAGAACGCGGATATCGAGCGTCGACGGGGTTCCTGGGAACCGCGCAGGTCTTGGACGCGCTTGATGCGGCAGGCGCCTCGGACGTGGCCATGCGGATGCTGTTGACCGATCGCATGCCGTCGTGGCTTGCGCAGGTGCGCCTGGGCGCAACGACGATCTGGGAGCGGTGGGACAGCCTCAACGACGACGGAGTCGTCAATGACCCGTTCATGACGTCGTTCAATCACTTCACTCTCGGGGCGGTGGCCGACTGGATGCATCGCCGAGTCGGCGGACTCGCCCCGGAGTCTCCCGGGTATCGCACGGTGCGCATCGCACCGATTCTGTCCTCGCCGATCGACTCCGCGTCGGTCCGACTCGACGGCGCATGCGGCGAGATCTCCGTCGAGTGGGTGCGTCGGGACGGCGTCGTCACGTTCGATGTCGTCCTCCCGCCCGGGACGGATGCCGTGGTCGACGTCCCCGGTGCTCCCGCGCGTCTCGAATCCGGGCGGCATCACTTCGAGGTCGAGGTCGAGGTCGAGGCGCCTGCGGCGACCCACCACTCGACGACACGAATGCGTGTCGGCGACGTGTTGGCCGACAGCGACCGGGGGCCGAAGCTGGTGGATCTGCTCGTGCGTCTGGGCATCGCCGACGACGAAGACGATGCGTATCGGCGGCTCGCTCCGTATTCCGACCTCGCGACCGGCGACCTTGCCGAGGAGATCGCACACCCGGCCTTCCGCGCGTCGGGGCCTTTTGTGCGCCGCGAGTTCCTTGCTGCGCTTCGGGAGGAGGCGGGACGCCCCGATGTCAGGACGTATTGATCCGGAGCTCGCCGAGCTCTATGCGGGAGCTTCGCGTCCCGACCTCACCGACATCGCAGCCATCCGTGCGGCGGAGCAGGCGCGGGCCGCGCGACCGAGACCCACACCGCTCGATGGCGTTGTCGAGCATGCCATCGAGATCGAGTTCGACCGGCAGTCGGTGCCCGCCGAGCTGTTTCGCCCCGTCGACCAGGGCGCCCCGGCGGTGCTCGTGCATATCCACGGCGGCGGCTTTCTCGCGGGCTCGGCGAACGACCCCGAGACTCGGGCATGGTGCGCGCGAACGGCACACGAGACAGGCGTGGCCGTGCTGGCGGTCGACTATCGACTCGCCCCCGAGCATCCCTACCCGGCGGGGCATGACGACGGCTATGCCGCCACGCGGTGGGCGGCTGAACACCGCGTGCAGCTCGGCGGTGCGCCCGATGCGCCGATCATTCTGCACGGTCAAAGCGCGGGCGGTGCGCTCGCGGCGGGCGTCGCGCTGCGGCTCCGCGACGAGGGACGTGACACGATCGCCGCTCTCATGCTCGACGCGCCGGTTACCGACGACCGACTCGACAGCGCCAGCATGAAGAGCTCCCGCGGCGGGCTTGTCTGGACGATCGATGACGCTCGCATCAGCTGGCAGTACTACCTCGGCCGCGACACCGGACCCGTTCCGGTCTACGCGGCCCCCGCTCGCGCCGCCAGCTACGCGGGCCTGCCGCCAACCTCGATCTTCGTCAACGGCGTCGACTCGCTCCGAGATGAGGCGCTCGTGCTTGCTCAGCGAATGGTCGCCGACGACGTCGAGGTCGACCTGCGGATGTACGCTGCGACGCTTCACGGGTCTTCCCTCGTCGGGATGGATGTCGCCGCCGGTCGCGCGATCAACAGGGACCAATTCGCCCTGATCGGATCGACTATCCGCCGCCAGGCGCCGCGGTGAGAGCAACGATCGCGGCAACATCAAACGCGCTGGACAACGAGCTGAGTGACCGGATTGGTCGATAGGTAGGCCCGGTGGGGCTCGAACCCACGACCCACGGATTAAAAGTCCGCTGCTCTGCCAACTGAGCTACAGGCCCTCGGCTCTCCAGCGTAGTGGGCACGCGAGTCATGCGTCGCGGAGGCGGCTCATAGGCACGGCATAGCAAGTGCTGGAATCGTGGCCGGCATTCCGACCGCCGCGCCGACGAAGGAGCGCCTCGCCATGTCCGTCCGACTCAAACCCGCCCTGGCCGTCGCCCTCATCGCGACCCTCGCCCTCGCCGGCTGCACCGCCGCCGACACCACCACCGAGACGACCACCGACTCCGCCGTCGTCGAGAGCGACACCACGACCACCACCACCACAACCGACTTCGCCGCCTCGAACGGCGACTGCGAGGCGATGGCCGCCACCTTCCGCGACGTGGAGAGCGCCAACCCGGACTCCCCGGATCCGGAGCTCACCGCCACCTGCGACGGCGACGTGCTCAGCGTCACCAGCAACGCGATCCCCGACTACGTCTACATCGCCACGACCCCGGAAGAGCTGCAGGCCTCCACCGTCGCGCTCAACCTCGCCGTCACCCCGACGGTCGCCGACGAGCCGGGCGAGATCCCCGCCCTCGGCACCATCGGCATCGCCGTCAACGGGGTGCCGATCTACGGTCCCACCGAGTCGACCGGCGGCGACGTGCTGTCGCTGCGGGGTGCCCTCTCCGAGTGCGGCAGCCACTCCAGCCCGGTGCAGTTCCATCTGCACCTGTTCGGCTGGGACGACGACGTCGACTGTCTCTACAGCGCCGAGGAGGCCGAATCCGGCGACTCGATCCTGGTCGGCTGGTCGGCTGACGGCTACCCGATCATGTCGGGCTACGTCTGCGCCGACGACGAGTGCACCGAGATGGTGCAGCTCGAGAGCAGCTGGCAGCTCACCGACGACTCGCTGTTCGCCTCCGACACCTGGTCGGCGCACACCTACGTCGAAGGCTCCGGCGATCTCGACCAGTGCAACGGACGCGTCGACAGCGACGGGCAGTATCGGTACTACACGACCACCACGTTCCCCTACTTCATGGGCTGCTACTACGGCGAGGTCTCCGACGACGCCATCGTCGGCACCGGCAACGGTGGTGGCCCCGGCGGCCGACCGTGAGCACCCCGCGCCCCGTCGTCGCGCGCCGGGCCTTCCTCGGCGGCACGGCCGCGGCGGCGTTGGGCGCGCTCCTGACAGCGTGCACCACCGAGCAGGCGGATGCCGCATCCCCCAACGAGATCGACATCGGCTTCTGCCAGGACATGGCCTTCCACCACGAGCAGGCGCTCGCCATGTGCCAGCGCGTGCTCGGAACCGACACCGGCTCGCAGGTGCAGACCGCCGCCGCCGACATCCTGCAGAACCAGTCCTACGAGCGCGGCATGATGCACACCTGGCTGCAGTCCTGGGGCGAGAGCACCGCGCCGCCGGCGACGGTGATGGGCTGGATGGGCATGGAGATGGCCGCGGACATGATGCCGGGCCTCGCCACCGACGAGCAGATGCGCGAGCTGGCGCTCGCCGAGGGCCTCGAGAAGGGGCGGATGTTCCTGGAGCTGATGCGCACCCACCACGTCGGCGGCGTGCACATGGCCGAGGCGGCATCCGGGGCGGCCACCGCGCCGGTGCGGCAGATCGCGGCGCAGGCCGCGCTCGTGCAGAACTACGAGATCGAGATCTTCGACGAGCTGCTGGCCACCAGCTACGCCTGACGCGCAGAAAGACGGGGCCGGATGCCACCACGACATCCGACCCCGTCTGGTGCGACGAGCCGGGGACTCAGCTCGCCGGCAACAGCACCGCGTCGATCAGGTACACGGTGGCGTTGGCTGTCATGACACCGCCGCAGATGACGTTGGCGTCATTCACGGTGAGGGTGTCGACATCGGATCCGATCTCGAGGGTCTGGCCGTTCACCGTGGTGAGGGTCATTCCCGCGATGTCGGCGGGCAGCATCTGACCGGGAACCACGTGGTAGGTCAGGATCGAGGTCAGCAGCTCGGCGTTCTCCGGCTGGGCGAGCGCGTCGACCGTCTCGGCGTCGAGAGCGGCGAAGGCGTCGTCGACCGGCGCGAAGACGGTGAACTCGTCACCGTTCAGCACGTCGACCAGGTTGACGTCCGGGTTCAGCTGGCCCGAGACGGCGGCCGTCAGCGTGGTGAGCAGCGGGTTGTTGCCCGCGGCGACCGCGACCGGGTCCTGGGACATGCCGACGACCGAGCCGGCGCCATCCGGAACGGATTCGGCGTAGGCGGTGCAGCCCGGGCCCACCAGATTGGCGAAGGCCGGGTCGCTCATGGTGTCATCCATCTCCTCTTCCATCGCCGGGTCGTCGGTGACCTCCTCGGCCGCGGTCGTACAGGCCGCGAGGCCGAACATGGCCACAGCGGCGATGCTGATGGCGGCGAGCTTGGTGCGCGAGTGGGTTCGCATGGGTTTCTCCTCAGTGCGGGAAAGCCGCGGCAAGCGGCTCTCCGTGTGGACGGTTCCTGGGTGTACTGCGTGGTTCTCTGCCGAGAACCGGGACCGGCCGGACCCGACGCTCCCGCATCAGCGGTGGCGTCTACAAGGCACTTCGGAGCGGTCGCCGAACCGGTTGGGTCGATTTCCGGATTCGCAGGAACTCCGGTTTCGACCGCTCCGATTCCGGTGACGGCTCCGAACACGGGTCATGCTCATCACACTCGGACTGATCGGACTGCTCGGCGGTCTCATCACTGGCATCTCGCCCTGCATCATCCCCGTGCTCCCGGTCATCTTCCTGTCCGGCGGTGCCCAGAGCGCCCGCGACGGCGCCGCGTCGAGGCCGGTCTCGCGCTGGCGCCCCTACCTGGTGATCGCGGGGCTGGTCACGAGCTTCAGCCTGATCACGCTCGCCGGCTCGCTGCTGCTGGCGGTGCTCGGCCTTCCGCAGGATGTGCTGCGCTGGGCGGGCATCGTCGTGCTGATCCTCATCGGGCTGGGCCTGATCGTTCCGGCCTTCCAGCACCTGCTGGAGAAGCCGTTCTCCTGGATTCCGCAGCGCAGCGTCTCCACCGACCGCTCCGGCTTCGTGCTCGGCTTCGCCCTCGGCGCCGTCTACGTTCCGTGCGCCGGGCCGGTGCTCGCGGCGATCACCGTCGCCGGCGCGACCGGCCGGATCGGCGCGGAGACGGTCGTGCTGACGGTCACCTTCGCCCTCGGGGCGGCCCTGCCGCTGCTCGTGTTCGCCCTCGCGGGGCGCCGCGTCGCCGAGCGGGTGAAGGCGTTCCGGGCTCGTCAGAACGCGATCCGCGTCACCGGGGGCGTCGTGATGATCGCGCTCGCCGTGGGACTCGTCTTCAACCTTCCCCAGACGCTTCAGCGCCTCATCCCCGACTACACGAGCGCCCTGCAGGAGCAGATCGCCGAGTCGGAGGCGATCACCGAGGCGCTCGACCTCGGCGGTCTCGAGAACGAGCAGAACAAGGATCTCGACCTCTGCACGCAGGGAGCGTCCGAGCTCGAGAGCTGCGGCACCGCGCCCGACATCCGCGGCATCGAGGCCTGGTTCAACACCCCCGGCAACCAGCCGATCGCGCTCGAGGAGCTGCGCGGCCAGGTCGTGCTGATCGACTTCTGGGCCTACTCGTGCATCAATTGCCAGCGCTCGCTGCCGCACGCGGTGGCGTGGGATGAGACCTACCGCGACCTCGGGCTGCAGGTGATCGGCATCCACTCGCCCGAGTACGCCTTCGAGAAGGAGCAGCGCAACGTCGAGGCGGGCGCCCGCGGCTACGGGATCGAGTACCCGGTGGCGCTCGACAACTCGCTGTCGACCTGGACCAACTACCGCAACCGATACTGGCCCGCGCACTACCTGATCGACGCGGAGGGCACCGTGCGCCACATCAAGTTCGGCGAGGGCGGCTACGCCACCACCGAGAAGCTGATCCGCGAGCTGCTGGTGCTGGCGAACCCCGACGTCGAGCTGCCCGCCCCGACCGAACTCGTCGACGACACCCCCGAACTCGGTTCGACGACTCCCGAGAGCTATCTCAGCCTCGGCAAGGTCGTGAACTTCGGCGGCGACGAGGCGTATGGCTCGGGCGTCAACGAGTACCGGATTCCGGACGACCTGGCGCGTGACAGCTTCGCGCTCGACGGGCGCTGGGAGATCGACTTCCAGAACGCGACGCCGATCGGCTCGCCCGGAACGGTGCAGCTGGAGTTCACCGCCACCCGCGAGGTGCGCATGGTGCTCGGCGGCTCCGGCACGGTCACGGTGCGCATCGACGGCGGTGAGCCGCGCGAGATCCGGGTGCAGGGGGTGCCGGATTCCTACCAGCTCGTCGAAGTCGACGGCCCGACGTCGGGCACGATCGAGGTGAGCGTTGAGCCCGGTGTCGAAGCCTATTCGTTCACGTTCGGGTAGCGGCGTGCGCGCCCGCGTACCCTGGAACGATGTCGTCGGAGTTCCACAAACCAGCCCTGTTCGGCGGCCGCGAGTTCGAGGCCTACGAGGGCGGCACGGATCCGGCGGCGCAATCCCGGGCCGCGCACGAGAGCGCGGCGGCGATCCTGACCCGTGCGCGGGACTCCGCCGACCCGAGCGTCGTGAAGCGCCTCGTGCACTACACCGACGAGCACGGGATCGACGCGCTCGCCGAGCTCTGGTCGCACGCCACCGCGCACAGCCTGCCGGGTGCGCTGTGGCGGCTGTACCTGGTGCGGCTGATGATCCGCAGCAACCCGGATGCGGTGAGCCTGATCTACACCCGCGGCACCGAGGTGCTGCGCACCATCGACGCGCTCGTCGCGGGGGCGCCGACCCCGGCGGGCCCGCAGGAGGTCGTCGAGCTGGCCGACCGCATCCTGCGGGGCGTGTTCGAGGGCGATTTCGCGCTCGCGCTGGAGCGTGCGGCGGCGTTCTGCCGGGTCGCGGCGGCCGGGGCGACCAGCCTCGCCGATGACTACGACGGTGCGGAGGGCGATCGAGCGGACGCGCTGACGCGTCGAGCCCTGCGACTGTCGACGATTGCCGCAGATCTGGCGGCGAGTGCGGGACTCGCCCGTGCAGACTCGCTCGACTGACCGTAGACTCTTCTGGCCGGGCCGCAGTAACCCCGGGCTCCAAATTTCGCCGCTGCGAGCGGCCTTCCGCCGAGAGGCGTTCTGCGGCCCGGTTCTTCATGCCCCGATTCGGCACCAATCCGGCGCGGGCCGGGTTCCGAATGACTTTCTACGAGAACGTCGAGGAACGGTGTGGGATGCTGAGGATTGTGTCCGATGATGTCGACCTGCGCTCCGAGAGCCACGTCGGCGCCACGCCGGAGACACTTCTCGCGAGATGCGCCGGAGGCGATCAGATCGCCTTCGCCGAGCTCTACGACCAGACCGCCTCGCGGGTCTTCGGCCTGGTCAAGCGGCTGCTGCGCGACCACGCGCAGTCGGAGGAAGTGACGCAGGAGATCTTCCTCGAGGTGTGGCAGACCGCCGCCCGGTATGAGTCGGGGCGGGGGAGCGCGGTCAGCTGGATGCTGACCATGGCGCACCGCCGAGCGGTCGACCGGGTGCGGGCCTCGCAGTCCAGCCGAGACCGTGACACGCGGGTGGGAATCCGCGATTTCGCCCCCGGCTTCGACTCGGTGGCGGAGAACGTGGAGATCAGACTGGAGAGCGAAAGGGTGGAAAGAGCGATGGGCCGTCTTACGGAACTGCAGCGCCAGGCCGTCTCGCTCGCCTACTTCCGCGGGCTCAGCCACAGTGAGGTGGCGGCCCTGCTCGAGGTGCCGATCGGCACCGTCAAGACGCGGCTGCGTGACGGCATGATCCGCTTGAGAGACGAACTGGGGGTGGCCTCGTGACGAAGAACCCGACACCGGAGCGCCCGAACGACGGGCTCGACTCGGACGAGCTGAGCGGTGCCTACGCGCTCGACGCGCTGCCCGCCGAGGAGCGCGCGGCCTTCGAGGCGCGGCTGCGCGGCTCGGACGAGCTGCGCGCCGAGGTCGACGGCCTCACCGCCACGGCGGCCGAGCTGGGCCTCGCCGTCACCCCGGAGGCGCCGAGCCCGAAGCTTCGTGCGAGCGTGCTCGCCGCGATCGCCGACCTGCCGCAGCTCCCCGCCGAGGAGCCGGCCGCGCCCGCTGCCGCTGCTGCCGCCGCCGCGCCCGTGCCGCCCGCGGCCGAGGTGCTGGCGCCGACCGAGCGCGCCCGCGCCCGCTGGTTCCGCCACCCCGCCATCGCACTGGCCGGGGCCGCGGCCGCCATCGTGCTGGCGTTCTCGGGCGGGCTCCTGGTCGCCGACGGCACCGCCGACATGCAGGCGCAGCAGATCGCCGAGATCACCGCCGCGAGCGACTTCCAGCGCGCGAGCGTGCCGCTCGACGGGGGCGGACACGCGACGCTCGTCTGGTCGGGGGAGCTCGGGCGCTCGGCGCTCATCGCCGAAGGCATGGGCGAGCTGCCCAGCGATCAGACCTACGAGCTCTGGTACCTGCGTGACGGCGACGCGATCCCCGCGGGCACCTTCACGATGGAGGGCGACCGGGTCAGCGTCGTGCTCGAGGGCGTGATGCACGCCGGTGACGCGGTCGGCGTCACGATCGAGCCGGCGGGCGGTTCGGAGACGCCGTCGATGGATCCCATCGTGGTGCTCGGCGCCTAAGGGCGAAGCTCCGCCTCGTCCGCGATCCGGTAGCCGACGCCGCGCACCGTTTCCAGCAGTCGCTGGGTGTCGGGGGCGGAGCTCTCGAGCTTGCGACGGATGCGGGCGATCATCACGCGGAGCGCGGTCGGGGAGCCCTGCGACTCCGACAGGGCGAAGCTCTCCAGCTCGTTGAGGCTCACCAGATGACCGGCGCGGGCCAGCAGGTGGCGCAGCAGCGTGAACTCGCGGGCGCTCAGCGGCACCTCGTGTCCGCGCACGGTCACCCGGTGCGCGTCGACGTCCATGACGAGCTCGCCGACCTTCAGCTGATCCGGCTGGGCCGGCGAGAGCCGGTCCAGCGCGTCCACGATGTCCTTCGCCGAGAGCGGCAGCGCGACGATGCCGGTGGCGCCGGCATCCAGCGCGCTCACCGCGGTCGCCGAGCTCTCGGCGTCGCTGGTCATCGCCGCCAGCACGGGAATCGACTGCCGCGCGACCGCGTCGACCATCGCGACCGGATCCACATCCGCGAGATCGGTCGGCACGATCACCAGGGCCGGCGCGAGCCGTCCGATCTCCAGCAGCGCCGTCGAGGCGTCGTCGGCGACGGTCAGCGACGCATCCGATTCAGACAGCAGTGCGACGAGCGCCGCGTCGGGACGACTCCCGGGCGTGGCAACCGTCACCACGCGGCGCCGCGACGGCATCGGTGGTTACCCGAACCGGCCGCTGATGTAGTCCTCGGTGCGCTGGTCGGCGGGCGACTCGAAGATCTGCGTCGTCTCGTTGTACTCGACGAGGGTGCCGGTGCGGTCACCGGTCGCCTCGTTCTGCGCCACCGTGAAGAACGCGGTGCGGTCGGCGACGCGGGCCGCCTGCTGCATGTTGTGCGTCACGATGATGATCGAGTAGTCGTCGCGGAGCTCGTGCATGAGGTCCTCGATGCGCGCGGTCGCGATGGGGTCCAGGGCCGAGCACGGCTCGTCCATCAGGATCACGTCGGGGCCGGTCGCAATGGCGCGCGCGATGCACAGGCGCTGCTGCTGCCCGCCGGAGAGGCCGTAGGCGTTGTTCTTGAGCTTGTCCTTGACCTCGTCCCAGAGGGCGGCGCGGCGGAGCGTCTGCTCGACCAGGTCGTCCATGCTCTCGACCTGCATGCCGGTGACGCGCGGGCCGTAGGCGATGTTGTCGTAGATCGACTTCGGGAACGGGTTCGGCTTCTGGAACACCATGCCGATGTGGCGGCGGACCTCGATCGGGTCGACCTTCGGGCCGTAGACGTCGATGCCGTGGTACTCGACACGCCCCTCGACGCGGGCGCTCGGCACCAGGTCGTTCATCCGGTTGAGGCAGCGCAGCACGGTCGACTTGCCGCAGCCGGACGGGCCGATCAGCGCGGTGATCTCGTTGGCGCCGAACGCGATGTTCACGTCGGTCACGGCGTGGAAGTTGCCGTAGAAGACGTTCAGGTCCTCGATCGTGAAGACGGCCCGGTGCGGCCAGGTCTCCGGCCGCTTCTTGATGTCGACGTCGGTCATGGGGTTCCTCGAGTTCTCGGTAGGGGTCGTCACAGTTCGCGGCGGTACTTGGAGCGCAGCCAGATGGCGCCGGAGTTCATCAGCAGGAGCAGCGCCACCAGGACCAGGGCTCCGGCTGCCGCGAGAACGCGGAACTCATCCTGCGGACGCACCGCCCATTGGTAGATCTGCACGGGGATCGCGCTGTACGCGCCGGAGAAGGCGCTTTCGGGAAGGAATCGGACGAACGTGGTCGCGCCGACCAACAGCAGCGGTGCCGTCTCGCCGATCGCGCGCGACATCGCCAGGATCGTTCCGGTCAGGATGCCGGGCACCGAGAGCGGCAGCACCTGGCGCCAGGTGGTCTGCCACTTCGTCGCGCCGAGGCCGAGCGAGGCATCGCGGAGCGTCGGCGGCACGGCGCGGATCGATTCGCGCGAGGAGATGATCACGGTCGGGAGCACCATCATCGCGAGCGTCAGCGATCCGGCGAAGGCCACGAAGCCGAGGTCGAGCGGCCCGCGCACGATGAAGGCGAGGCCGAGGATGCCGAACACGATCGAGGGGACCGCGGCCAGGTTCTGGATGTTGACCTCGATGATGCGGTTGTACCAGCGGTCGCGGTTGGCGTACTCCTCGAGGTAGATCGCCGCGCTGACCCCGATCGGCACGATCGTGACGAGGGTGCCGATCATGACGTACACGGTGCCGACGATGGCCGGCAGGAAGCCCGAGGTGTCGGTGTTGATCGACGACGGCATCTGCGTGAACAGGTTGAGGTCGAGCCGCGCGCTGCCGCGCACCGCGACGAAGATGAGCAGCGTCGCCAGCATGACGATGCCGAGCATGATCGAGAACAGCAGCACGGCGCGGAACAGCTCGCCGCGCACGTCGATTCCGACGCGCTCGAGTCGCGGCGCGGAGTCGCGGACGGCGGTGGTGGCGATTCGGGTGCGCCCGGACGTCTTGGTCATTCGTACACCTCTCGGAATCGACGCACCAGCGCGATCGCGATCATGTTGATGGTCAGCGTGATGACGAAGAGCAGCGCGCCGACGGCGAAGACGGTGTAGTACGCCGTCGATCCCGTCGAGATGTCGCCGGTCGCGGTGCGACCGATGAACGCGGTCATCGTCAGAATCGAGTCGTTGGGCCACAGGCTCAGGTTCGCCATGGCGCCCGCCGCCATCAGCACGACCATGGTCTCGCCGACGGCGCGGGAGAGGCCCAGGACGAAGGAGGCGATGATGCCCGAGAGCGCGCTGGGCACGACCACCTTGGTCGCGACCTGCATGCGCGTGCTTCCCAGCCCGTAGGCGGCTTCGCGGAGACTGCGGGGCACGGCCGACATGGAGTCGGCGGCGACGGAGGCGACCGTCGGGATGATCATGACGCCGAGCACGAGGCCCGCGGCGAGGACGAACTGGAAGCCGGGCTCTTCGCCGAGCTTGCCGGGGATCCAGGTCGGCCAGTTGTCCTTCAGGAGCGGCGCGACGAAGAAGAGGGCGAAGATGCCGTAGACGACGGTCGGGATGCCTTCGAGGATCTCGAGCGTGGGCTGCAGGATCTTGCGCGCCCGCGTCCCGGCGTACTCGCTCATGTAGATGGCGGATCCGAGGCCGGCGGGCAAGGCGATGACCGCCGAGTAGACCACGATCGCGGCGGTTCCGCCGACGATGTGGACGACGCCGTAGGACGGGTCCGCGAACAGCGGCGCCCACGGGTCGAAGGAGAAGAACTCCCCGAACGAGACATCCCGGAAGAAGTCGATCGTCGGGAGGATGAGCGAGATGACGATGCCGACCGTGATCAGAACGGCCAGCGAGGCAGCCAGGAACAGCCACACCACGATCGCCTTCTCACCGATGCGAGGTCGCGACGCTTCGAGCGTCAACGGGGCATCTGCGCGGCGGGTGATCGTGGACGTGGCCATTCCTGGGCTGCCTTTGCTAATCGAGTTGCGTCGGTGACTTAGCCGAGGAGCGACTGCAGCTCGGCGAGCGCGGTCGCCTCCTGCTCGTCGTTCAGCGGGATGAAGCCAGCGATCTCAGCGATCTCGGCCTGGTTGGTGATGTAGAACTCGAGGAACGCGAGGACCTCGGGCTTCTCGAGGGCAGCACCCGACGGGTAGAGGAACAGCTGACGACCCAGCGGGCTGTACGAGCCGTCCATGACGGTCTCGAGCGACGGGGCGACGCAGTCGCCGGCGTCGTTGGTGATCTCGATGGCGCGAACCTGGTCGCCCGCGTGGTCGACGAACGACAGCGGGATGAAGGCCGACGCACCGGCCGAACCGGCAACGCCGAGAACCGCAGCGTTGTCGTCCTCGCCGATGTCGTTGTAGGCCGCGTTGATCGAGCCGCCCTCACCGTTGATCTCCTCGGTGAAGTAGTCGAACGTGCCCGAGTCGGTGCCGGGGCCGTAGAGCGTGATCTCCAGGTCCGGGAAGCCCTCGCGGACGTCGGCCCAGTTGGTCACGGGCTCCTCGGCGCGCCACATCGACGACACCTCTTCGACCGTGAGGCACTGCACGAAGTCGTTCTCCGGGTTCACGACGACGGCGAGGCCGTCGTTGGCGATGCCGAGCTCGACGAACGAGATGTCGTTGGCGCCACAGGCCTCGGCCTCTTCGTCCTTGATGTTGCGCGAGGCCTCGGAGATGTCCGTCTCGCCGTTGCAGAACTTCTCGAAGCCGCCGCCGGTGCCGGAGACGCCGACCGAGACGTTGACCTCGGGGTACTCCTCGCCGAACAGCTCGGCAGCAACCTCGGTGTTGGGGGCGACGGTGGACGAACCGTCGATGACAACCGCACCGGTGAGCGCGTCGCCGGCGCCTTCGGTGTCGGTCGCGGCACAACCGGTCAGGACGAGGCCGACAAGCGCGAACGACGCGCCGACCCCAGCGATGCTGGACTTGGTCTTCACTGTGTGTTCCTTTCATGGGCGACGTGGCCGCCTGGGAATGGGTGCTGTCGGAAGAATCCGACCGTGCCAGAGAAGTCGGTTGTCATGAACGGCCGGTAAACGCGGAGTGGCGTTGAAATAGACATCGCCATGACCTTGTTAGAGGGCGTCGTCGACGTCGCTCCGGGGCGGAAACGGGTGGTCGGCGGCACAGTGAACAACTGTCGTCCCGCGAAGTGAACGGCCGGTGAACGAGGGCGGAACACCGTCCCGCGGCCTCGTCACGCCGCCACAGCGAAGCAGGGCCGGGGCGTCTGCCCCGGCCCTGCCGCACCTCGTGTCGTCGTCTATCCGAACTTGCCGGAGACGTAATCCTCGGTCGCCTGCACGCTCGGCTTCGAGAAGATCGTCGTGGTGTCGTCGTACTCGATGAGCTTGCCGGGCATCCCGGTTCCGGCGATGTTGAAGAACGCCGTCTTGTCGCTCACGCGCGAGGCCTGCTGCATGTTGTGGGTGACGATCACGATCGTGTACTCCTGCTTGAGCTCCTCGATGAGGTCCTCGATCGCGAGTGTCGAGATCGGGTCGAGCGCCGAGCACGGCTCGTCCATCAGGATCACCTCGGGCTTCACCGCGATCGCGCGCGCGATGCAGAGGCGCTGCTGCTGACCGCCGGAGAGTCCCGAACCGGGCTTGTCGAGACGGTCCTTGACCTCGTTCCAGAGGTTGGCGCCGCGCAGCGACGACTCGACGAGGGCGTCCGCGTCGCTCTTGGCGATGCGCCCGTTGTTCAGCTTGACGCCCGCGAGCACGTTGTCGCGGATCGACATCGTGGGGAACGGGTTGGGGCGCTGGAACACCATGCCGACGGAGCGGCGCACGTTCACCGGGTCGACGCTCGGGTCGTAGAGGTTGTTGCCGTCGATCAGCACCTCGCCCTCAACGTAGGCGCCCGGGATCACCTCGTGCATGCGGTTCAGGGTGCGGATGAACGTCGACTTGCCGCAGCCCGAGGGGCCGATGAACGCGGTGACCGAGCGCGGCTCGATCGTCAGCGAGACGCCCTCGACGGCGCGGAACTTGCCGTAGTAGACGTTGAGGTCACGAACTTCGATTCGCTTGGACACAGTGGAGGTTCCTTACTCTTGCTCAGCGACCGAGCTTGGGGGCGAAGACGCGGGCGATCAACCGCGCGACGAGGTTGAGGATCATCACGATGGCGACGAGCGTGAGTGCTCCCGCCCAGGCGCGCTCGATGTACGGGGCGAAGTCGGTGCCCTGGCTCACATACGAGTAGTAGACGAAGACCGGGAGGCTCTGCATGCGGCCCTCGGTGAGATCCCAGTTGAAGTTGTTGGTGAACCCGGCCGCGATCAGCAGCGGCGCCGTCTCGCCGATCACACGCGCGACGGCGAGCATGACGCCGGTCGAGATTCCGGCGATCGAGGTGGGGATCACGACCTTCAGGATCGTCAGCCACTTCGGCACGCCGAGGGCGTAGGCGGCTTCTCGCAGCTCGTTCGGCACCAGGCGCAGGATCTCCTCGCTCGAGCGCACCACCACGGGGAGCATGAGCACCGTGAGCGCCAGGGCGCCCGAGAGCCCGACGCGGGTTCCGGGCCCGAGCATCAGCTCGAACAGCGCGAACGCGAACAGGCCCGCGACGATCGACGGGATGCCGGTCATCACATCGACGAAGAAGGTGATCGCCTGGGCGAGCCGGCCGCGCCCGTACTCGACGAGGTAGATCGAGGTCAGCAGGCCGATCGGCACCGAGATCAGGGTGGCGAGCCCGGTCATGAGCAGCGTGCCCACCATCGCGTGGGCGATGCCGCCGCCCTCGCCGAGCACGTTGCGCATCGACAGCGTGAAGAAGTCCCAGTCGATGCGTCCCGAGCCCATCGTGATGACGGTGTAGACGAGCGACAGCAGCGGGATCATCGCGAGGGTGAACGCGGAGACGACCAGGATGGTGATCACCCGGTCCGCGGCGCGGCGGTGGCCTTCGACGAGGCGCGAGACGACGTAGGTCGTGACCGCGAAGATGACGACGCCGATGGCGACGGCAGCGCCCACGTTGAGCGTGGCATCCGGAGTCGACAGCGCGACCAGGGCGAAGACCGTGCCCGAGACGACCAGGCTGCCCGCGAGCAGCCAGGCGGTCGCGAAGCGCGGCAGTCGCCCGGCGGCGAACGCGTTCGCGACCGGCGGCGGTGTGAGGGCGCTCGACATCAGTTGGCTCCCGAGAACTCTTTGCGGCGGTTGACGATGTAGCGAGCGATCGAGTTGACCACCAGGGTGATCGCGAACAGGATCAGGCCGGTCGCGATCAGGACGTTGACGTTGATGCCGTACGCCTCCGGGAAGCGCAGCGCGACGTTGGCGGCGATCGTCGACGGGTTCACCGAGCCGATCAGGTTGAAGGTGATGACGCCGCTGGCCGAGAGCACCATCGCGACGGCCATCGTCTCACCGAGCGCACGGCCGAGGCCGAGCATCGCGCCCGAGATCACGCCGGGGCGGCCGAAAGGCAGCACCACCATCCGGATCACCTCCCAGCGGGTCGCGCCGAGTGCCAGCGCGGCCTCCTCGTAGAGGCGCGGCGTCTGGAGGAACACCTCGCGGGAGATCGCGGTGACGATCGGCAGCACCATGACCGCCAGGACGATCGCGGCGGTGAGGATGGTGCGTCCGGTGCCGGAGGCGGGCCCAGAGAACAGCGGGATCCAGCCCGCGTTGTCGGCGAGCCAGGCGTAGGCCGGCTGGATGAGCGGGGCCAGCACGTTGGCGCCCCAGAGGCCGTAGACGACGGACGGCACCGCGGCCAGCAGGTCGATGATGTAGCCGAGCCCCGCCGCGAGCCGGCGCGGTGCGTAGTGCGAGATAAAGAGCGCGATGCCGATCGACACCGGAAGCGCCATGGCGAGCGCGAGCGCGGCGGACCAGAGCGTGCCGAAGATCAGCGGGATGACGAAGCCGGTGAAGTCGACGCCCTCGTCGTAGATCGAGACCGACTCGGGGTCGGCGAGGACGCCCGGCACGCCCTCCAGCACCAGGAACCCGGCGACGGCGGCCAGGACCGCCAGGATCAGGCTGCCGGCGGTGAGGGTGCTGGCGGAGAACACCCGGTCTCCGGGCCGTTGCGCGGACTTGGGGCGGGATTTCGCGGCGGTGAGGGACATGATCGTCAGGGGCTCCGTGTCGTGCGGCGTTATTTGATCGCGTCGATCGCGGCTTGTGCTTCGGCGTGGAGCGCATCCGAGATCGGCGTCGAGCCGGCGTACTCGGCGGCGAAGGCCTGGCCCTCGTCGCTCACCAGGTAGGAGAAGTAGGCCTTCACGACGTCGGCGCGCTCGCCCTCGTTGTACTCGTTGCAGCCGATCAGGTAGCTGACCAGGACGATCGGATACACGTCGGGCGCGCTCGAGGTGCGGTCGATGTCGATCGCGAGGTCGGTCGCTCCGCGGCCTTCGGCGCGAGGCGACGCGTCGATGATCGCGGCGGCGGCCTCCGGCGAGTAGGGCACGTACTGGTCGCCGACCTTGACCGAGACGATGCCGAGCTCGCCCGCGCGCGAGGCATCCGCGTAGCCGATGGTGCCGACGCCGTTGGTCACCGCGTTGATCACGCCCGAAGTCTGCGGGGCGGCCTCGCCGCCGTACTCGATCGGCCAGGTCTCGATCTGGCCGACCGTCCACACCTCGGGGGCGACGGCGGCCAGGTAGTCGGTGAAGTTGGCGGTCGTTCCCGAGTCGTCCGCGCGGTGGACGGCCGTGATCGGGAGGTCCGGCAGCTCGACGCCCTCGTTCTGGGCCGCGATCGCCTCATCGCTCCAGGTGGTGATGGTGCCCGCGAAGATGCCCGCGATCGTCGCCCCGTCCATGTTGAGCGCGTCGATGCCGTCGAGGTTGAACACGACGGCGATGGGGGAGATGTAGGCGGGGATCTCGAGGATGCCGGTGCCGGGAACGCAGGAGGCGAAGTTGTCCTCCGCGATCTCCTCGACCTTGAAGGCGCGGTCGGAGCCGGCGAACTGGCTTCCGCCGCCGATGAAGGTCTCGCGACCGCCGCCCGACCCGATCGGGTCGTACTCGACGGTGGCATGCACGTTCGCGGTCTGGAACCCGACCACCCAGGCCTCCTGGGCGGCCTGCTGCGCCGAGGAGCCCGCCCCGATGATCGTGCCGCGGATCTCGCCGTCGTCGATCGTCTCGGTGGTGCACGAGGTGAGGGCGAGTGCGCCCGCCAGGGAGACGGCGGCGGCGCGTGCAGCACGCGAAAGAGTCACGGTGTTCCCTTCGGGAAATCTGGATGCGGCGCAGGATCAGCGCGCCGTACAGGCCCCTCCATACGGGAAGCGTAACGAGAATCGACCAGGAAGGTTAACGGAAGGTGAACGAGGCGCGAGCGCCCCGGCGCGTCACTCGAAGGGATTGTGCACTTCGATCGCGACGATGCCGCCATCGGGGCGGTCGGCCGCGACGTGCATCACCGCGAACTCGCCGGTGCCGAGCGCCTTGGCGCGCGGCAGCTGGTCGAGCCGTCGATCCCCGCCGTGCGAGGCGACCGCTTCGATGATCTGCGGCAGCACCGGACCGTGGCTGCACAGCACCACCGAGTGCCGGCGCTTGAGACGCTTGCGCACGACCGAGTTCACGGCCTTGGCGGAGGGCTGGAAGGCATCCTGGCTGATCTTGTCGGAGAGCTTGACGGCGAGTCCGGTCGACGCCGCGACCGGGGCGATCGTGGTGAGGCACCGCGCCGCCGTCGACGAGATCAGCTTGCTCGGGCCGAAGGCGGCGATGCCGCCGGCCGCGCGGTGGGCCTGCTCGTGGCCGCGCGGCATCAGGGGCCGGCTCGCGTCCGGGCCGCGCCAGTCGTGCGGGGCGACGGCCTTGCCGTGCCGCACCGCGATGATGGCGAAGGTGCGGGCGCTCGAGGTCGCGACGAGTCCGGCGAAGCGGTCGACCACGTCGACGTCGTGCTCGTAGCTCAGGATCTCGCGCGCCGTGTCGAGGCTGACCCAGCGCAGCTCCTCGATCTCGTCGTTCGCGCGGAACGTCGAGTTCGCGATCGCGTGGCGACCTGCCTCGGCGGCCCAGTAGTAGACCCGCTTGGGGCGTCCGTTGGGCAGCGTGTAGTCGACCGTGCCGAGCGGCACCCCGAGGGCGAGGGCGAGGCCGGTCTCCTCGTGCACCTCGCGCGCGGCCGTCTGGGGGAGGGACTCCCCGGGGTCGACCTTGCCCTTGGGCAGCGAGAGGTCGCGGTGCTGCGTGCGGTAGACGACGAGGATCTCGATGCGGCCATCCGGCAGCTCGTGCCAGACGACGGCTCCCGCGGCGAGCACGGTGTTGGCGGCGGTCATCGCAGGTTCCCCCGGCGTCGTTCCCCGATCTGGCGCATCACATCATCCTGCAGGTCGAGCAGCGGTTCGCCGGAGGCGTCGCGGTCGTGGCGCACCCACACGCCGTCCTCGCCGAGGTGCCAGGCATCCGTCTGCTCCGACATCGCCTGATCGAACAGGGTGTCGAGCTCGTCGATGTGCTCCGCCTCGGTGAGGCGGACGAGCGCCTCGACGCGGCGGTCGAGGTTGCGGTGCATCATGTCGGCGCTGCCGATGAAGACCAGCGGGTCGCCGGCGTGGTGGAAGGCGAAGATCCGGGAGTGCTCCAGGTACCGGCCGAGGATGCTGCGCACCCGGATCGTCTCCGAGAGTCCGGGGACGCCCGGACGCAGCGAGCAGATGCCGCGCACCCAGATGTCGACGGGAACGCCCGCCTGGCTGGCGCGGTACAGCGCGTCGATGATCATCTCGTCGACCATCGAGTTGACCTTGATGCGGATCCCGCTCGGCTTGCCCTCGCGGGCGTTCTTGGCCTCGGCGTTGATGTGCTTGAGCAGCCCCTTGCGCAGGTGCAGCGGGGCGACGAGCAGACGCTTGAACTTCTTCTCGATCGCGTAGCCGGAGAGCTCGTTGAACAGCCGGGTGAGGTCCTTGCCGACCTGGTTGTCGGCGGTCAGCAGCCCGAAGTCCTCATAGATCCGGCTGGTCTTCGGGTTGTAGTTGCCCGTGCCGATGTGGCTGTAGTGGCGCAGCTCGCTGCCTTCCTGGCGGATCACCAGCGCGAGCTTGCAGTGGGTCTTCAGCCCGACGAGACCGTAGACGACGTGCACGCCAGCCTTCTCCAGCTTGCGCGCCCAGGAGATGTTGGCCTGCTCGTCGAAGCGGGCCTTGATCTCGACCAGGGCGAGCACCGCCTTGCCCGACTGCGCCGCGGCGATCAGCGCCTCGACGATCGGGCTGTCACCGCTCGTGCGGTACAGCGTCTGCTTGATGGCGAGCACGTTCGGGTCGGCGGCAGCCTGCTCGAGGAACGCCTGGACGCTCGTCGCGAACGATTCGTAGGGGTGGTGCAGCAGCACGTCGCCGCGGTCGATCGAGGCGAAGATGTCGGGGGCCGCGGTCGGGTCGGCCGGCTGCAGGTGCACGCTCGTGGTCGGCACGTGCTTCGGGTACTTGAGCTCGGGGCGGTCGAGCTTCATCAGCTCGAAGAGCCCCCCGAGGTCGAGCGGCGCCGGCAGGCGGAACACCTCCTGCGCGGTGATCTGGAGCTCGCTCATCAGCAGGCCGAGCGTCACCTCGTCCATGTCGTCGGTGATCTCGAGGCGGATCGGCGGGCCGAAGCGCCGGCGCAGCAGCTCCTTCTCGAGCGCCTGGATCAGGTTCTCGCTCTCGTCCTCCTCGACCGCGACGTCCTCGTTGCGGGTGACGCGGAAGGTGTGGTGGGCGAGGATCTCCATCCCCGGGAACAGCTCGCTTAGGTGGTTGGCGATGACGTCCTCGAGGGGGAGGTAGCGCAGGCGGCCGGTGCCGTCATCCGGCAGCTTCACGAAGCGCGGGAGGTTCGTCGGCACCTTGAGGCGCGCGAACTCCTCCTTGTCGGTCTTCGGGTTGCGCACCCGCACCGAGAGGTTGAGCGAGAGGCCCGAGATGTAGGGGAACGGATGCGCGGGGTCGACAGCGAGCGGCATCAGCACCGGGAAGATCTGGCTCGAGAAGATCTCGTCGACCCGCACCCGGTCGCGCTCCTCCAGATCGGTCCAGTGCTCGATGTGGATGTCGGCGGCATCCAGCGCGGGCTTCACCAGCTCGCCGAATGCGCGCGCGTGGCGATCCTGCAGCTCGTGCGCCTTCGCGCTGATGTCGGCGAGCACGTCGCTCGGGGCGCGCCCCACGTTCGTCGGCACGGCGAGCCCGGTCGCGATGCGGCGCTTCAGGCCGGCGACGCGAACCATGAAGAACTCGTCCAGGTTGGAGGAGAAGATCGCCAGGAAGTTGGCGCGCTCCAGGATCGGCAGGCTCTCGTCCTCGGCGAGCTCCAGCACGCGCTGGTTGAACGCCAGCCAGCTCAGCTCGCGATCGAGAAAGCGGTCGTGGGGGAGGGTCCCGTCATCGACGAGCACCGGCTCTGCCTCGTAGTCGTCGAGGAGGTCGGCCGCGATCGTCGGGTCGCCGAGGGGGTTGATGTCGTCCACTTCACCATCCTGGCACCGCTCAATGAACGACAGGTTAAAGCTCAGCCCGCTGGCGTGAGTCTCTCATCATCTTCATAAACGTTGAATCGGTAGCCGACGTTGCGCACCGTGCCGATGAGCGACTCCAGATCGCCGAGCTTGGCGCGCAGTCGTCGCACGTGCACGTCGACCGTGCGGGTGCCGCCGAAGTAGTCGTAGCCCCACACCTCGCTGAGCAGCTGCTCGCGAGTGAACACCCGACTCGGGTGGGAGGCGAAGAAGCGGAGGAGCTCGAACTCCTTGTAGGTGAGGTCGAGCGGGCGACCGTGCACCTTGGCGGAGTAGCTCGCCTCGTCGATGATGACGCCCGAGGTCTGGATCTTGCTCGACGACTTGTCCTCGGTGAGGCGACCGATCGCCAGCCGGATGCGCGCATCCGCCTCGGCGGGACCGGCCGATTCCAGGATCACGTCGTCGACGCCCCAGTCGGACTGCACGGCCGTCAGCCCGCCCTCGGTGAGCACCAGCAGCACGGGAACGGTGACGCCGGTGGTGACGAGGATCTTGCACAGCGACTTGGCGCTGGCAAGATCGAGCCGCGCATCCACCAGAATCAGGTCGGCGGTCGGCGCCGTCACGAGCGACGCCGGTTCGGCGGGAATGCTGCGCGTGCGGTGGTTCAGAAGTCCGAGCGCGGGCAACACGTCGCTGTCGACCGTAGAGGTCAGAATCAACAACTGCGCCACGAACACCCTCCCGAGAGTCTGTGGACAGTGTAGTGACGCATACTATGGGCGCGTGAACTGGCTACGTGGGAGCATCGGCATCGTCTGGGGTGCGGCGCTCGTCGGCGCCGTGCTGGTGGGAGTGTTCGCGGGCTCCGCGTTCCTGGTCTGGATCCCGGTGGTGCTCGGCGCCCTGGTCGTCATGACCTCCGCGATCCAGCTCGCCATCCACCGTCGCGACGGCTTCGTGACGCGCATGATCGCGAGCCTCGGCGGCGGGCTGGTGATCCTCGTGGTGGCCTCGGTGGTGCTGATCGCGATCCACCCCGACGTGGCGCTGCTCCCCTCACTAGACTGAGACCATGCTTGCCCTCGAACTCTTCTTCATCGCGCTCCTCGGTCTCGCGACGCTGTCGATCGGCTTCGTCTCCGTCGTCGTGGTGTACAACCTCTTCCGCGGGCAGCGCTAGGGCATGTTCGAGCTCGACCCGGCGGTTCCGGCAGAGCTCGTCCCGCTCTCCTGGCTGATCGGCGTGTGGGAAGGCACCGGCGTGCTCGCCTACCGTGCCGGCGATCAGATGCACGAGGGCGAGTTCGGGCAGCGGATCGCCTTCAGCCATGACGGCGGGCGTCACCTGCAGTACAGCTGCACGGTGTGGGCGCTGGATGCGGAGGCCGAGGCCTCGGAGGCCCTGCCGTACTTCTCCGAGCTGGGCTACTGGAGCCTGGCGCGACCGGCGACCGCGGCGGACCCCGGCCCCGGCATGATCCCCGGCGTCGGCGAGTCGGAGTTCACCTCGGCCGAGCAGGTGGAGACGCTGCGGAACGCCGCCGGCTCCTTCGACATCGAGGTGTCGATCCTGCACGCGGCGGGCGTGAGCGAGCTCTACCTCGGGGCTGTCGCCGGACCGCGCATCGATCTGGCGACGGACGCCGTGGTGCGCACCGCGAGCGCCAAGGACTACTCGGCCGCCACCCGCATCTACGGTCTCGTGGACGACCACCTGCTGTGGGCCTGGGACATCGCCGCCCTCGGCCATGACCTGCGCACCCACGCCTCCGGAAGGCTCGCCCGTGTCGACTGAGCCGGTTGAGCCTGTCGAAACCGCGCCCGAGCAGCCTGAGCCGGTTGAGCCTGTCGAAACCGCGTCCGATCGGGTTGCGCAGCCTGAGCCGGTTGAGCCTGTCGATACCGCGTCGCCCTTCGCGGCCCTCCCCGGCGCCGTCGGCTCCCCGCCCGAGCACTACGGCAACCCGATCGCCGAGCAGCGCGCCCTCGCCCGCGGCGAGGCGATCGTCGACCTCTCCGATCGCGACGTGCTCTCGATCACGGGCGACGACCGGCTGAGCTGGCTCGACTCGCTCACCTCGCAGGCGCTCACCCGCCTCCCCGCGGGCGGCTCCAGCGAGACCCTGCTGCTCGACCCGAGCGGGCGCATCGAGTTCGTCGGCCGCGTGTTCGACGACGGCACCACCACCTGGCTGCTGCTCGACGCGGGCCTCGGCGAGGGCTTCCGCGCCTTCCTCGACCGGATGCGCTTCATGCTCCGCGTCGAGGTCGCCGACCGCACCGCCGAGTTCGCCACCGTCGGCGCGCTGGGCGAGGTGCCCGCCGCGCTCGCCGAGGTCGCCGCCGCCCCGCACGGGGTCCCGCTGATCTGGCAGGACGGCTGGGCCGAGGTCGCCGCCGGCGGCCACTCCTACGCGGCCGCCGAGGGGCATCCGGGTGCCGAGTGGCGCGCGGTCGAGGTGCTCGTTCCCCGCGACCGGCTGGCCGACCTGGCGGCGACCGGCACGCCCGTGGCCGGGAGCCTCGCGCTCGAGGCGCTGCGCATCGCCGCCTGGCGGCCGCGCGCGGCGACCGAGCTCGACGCCACGACGCTGCCGCACGAGCTCGACTGGCTGCGGTCGGCGGTGCATCTGGCGAAGGGCTGCTACCGCGGTCAGGAGACGGTCGCGAAGGTGCACAACCTCGGCCATCCGCCGCGCCGACTGGTGTTCCTGCACCTCGACGGCAGCGAGGGGGTGGCCGCCGCCGCGGGCGACGAGGTGCGCTCCGGCGAGAAGGTCGTCGGCCAGCTGACGAGCGTCGCCCGCCACCACGAGCTGGGCCCGATCGCCCTCGCTCTCGTCAAGCGCTCCGCGCCCGTGGACGCCGCGCTCGCGGTCGTGACCGCGGACGGCACCCCGCTGGCCGCCGCGCAGGAGATCGTCGTCCCGCCGGAGGCGGGTGCCTCCGCGAACGTGCCGCGCCTGCCGCGCCTCGGCGGCGTCCGCCGCGAGTGACCGTGGACGGCCTCGGCAGCCTGCGTGCCCTCGAGCGCCGCGTGCGTCGCCGCATCGACGCGCGGGCGGCGGTGCGCCGGGTGTGGGAGTCGCTGCCGGCGATCCTGCAGATCCTCGCCGGCATCGCCGCGTCGTACTCGATCGCGCACTGGGGGCTGGGCCATCAGCTGCCCGTCCTCGCCGTGACCGTCGTCGTCACGTCCCTCGGCTTCTCGCGCGACGCCCGGCCCCGTCGGGTGGCGGCCAGCGTGCTCGCGATCCTGCTGGGCATCGCGCTCGCGAACGCGTTCATGGTGCTGCTCGGCGCGGGCCTGTGGCAGCTGCTGGTGGCGATGCTGGTCACCTTCGTGGTGGCGCGCGCCGTATCGCCGAATCCCGCCTTCGCGCTCGCCACGGCGATCCCGGCCGCGCTCGTCGTCCTGCTGCCGCAGATCGACGGGAGCCCGTTCGGGCGCACCCTCGACGGTCTCGTCGGCGGCGTGGTCGCGCTGCTCGTGACGGCGCTGATTCCGCGCGACCCGCGCCGTCAGGCCGCACGCGACGGACGGCGCGTGTTCTCGGTCTTCGACGAGGCGCTCGGCTCGGTGCGCGACGCGCTCGCCGACGCGGATCCGGCGGCGGCCGAGCTCGCCCTCGCGCGGCTGCGGCGCACCCAGCCGCTGCTGGATGAGTGGGCCGCCTCGGCCGACACCGCCGTCTCGGTGACGCGGCTCTCGCCGTTCCTGCGCCGCCATCTCGTCATGGTGCGGCGGCAGCGGCGGCTGCAGGCCACCGCCGACCTTGCGAGCCGGCACCTGCGCCTGGTGGCCCGGCGCATCGAGTTCCTGGTGCGCGACGGGGTTCCGCGACCCGCGCTCGCCGGGCTCGTGGCCGACCTCTCGGCGGCGATGCGCCTGCTCGCGACCGCGCTCGACGCCCGCACCGTCGTCGAGCTGGAGATCGCCGAATCGGCGCGCGGGGTGCTCTCCACGCTCGCGGCCCGGCTCGACCCGGCGGTGAGCCTGCCGGGGGCCCTCGTCGTCACCGACGCCACCGTGCTGCTGCTCCTGCGCCCGCTCGTGGTCGATCTGCTCGTCGGCGCGGGCATGCCGATCGACGAGGCTCGGAAGCTTCTGCCGCCGGTCTCCTGACTCAGGCCGGCGCGACGGCGCTCCACGGCACCGTCAGCTCGCCGAGCTTCCAACGCGACCGCGCGCCGAGCACCGGCCAGCCCTCGGCCCGCAGCGATTCGGCGACGGCGATCCAGCGCTGCGTGGGTCCGTAGACGCCGAGCGGCGCGTGCGTCGCCCACAGCCGGTCGAGCGTGGTCAGCAGGTCGTGGATGCGCTCGCCCGGCACGTTGCGGTGGATGAGCGCCTTGGGCAGCCGCTCCGCCACGATTGAGGGCGCATCCAGTTCGGCCAGCCGGAGCGAGATGGTGAAGGTCACCGGTCCGGTCGCATCCAGGGTCACCCAGCTGGCGACGCGACCCACCTCGTTGCAGGTGCCTTCGACGAGCGCGCCGCCGGGTGCGAGGCGCGCCCGCATGGTCGCCCAGGCCGCCTCCACCTCCGACTCGTCGTACTGGCGCAGTACGTTGAGTGCGCGGATGACCGTCGCGCGCCGCCCGTCGAGCGGCGTCTCGAAGCCGCCGAGTCGGAAGCTCACCCCGGGCCTCGCCTCGGCGTTCGCGAGCCGCACCCGCTCCGGGTCGATCTCGATGCCCACGACCTCCACGCTCGGCTTCACGCGGGCCAGGCGCTCGTGCAGTTCGAGGGTCGTTCGCGCGGACGCTCCGTAGCCCAGGTCGACGACCAGCGGGGCGTCCGCAGCGCGGAACGCCGGCAGCTGCGCCACCCAGCGATCCACGCGCCGCAGGCGGTTGACCCCGGTCGTCCCGCGGGTGATGCGCCCCTGCGGCGAGGTGGATCTTGGCATGCGTCCATTGTTGTCTCGGTAGGCTGGCGGCATGACCACCACGCTCATCCTTCTTCGTCACGGCAATTCCGACTGGAACCAAAAGAACCTGTTCACCGGGTGGGTCGACGTCCGCCTGAGCGATCAGGGGGTGACCGAGGCGAAGCGCGCCGGCGAGCTGCTCGCCGAGTCCGGTCTCGCGCCGACGATCCTCTACACGAGCCTGCTCACGCGCGCGATCCAGACCGCGAACCTCGCGCTGGAGGAGGCCGACCGCCTCTGGATTCCGGTGAAGCGCTCCTGGCGCCTCAACGAGCGCCACTACGGCTCGCTGCAGGGCCTCGACAAGGCGGAGACGCTGGAGAAGTACGGCCAGGAGCAGTTCATGACCTGGCGTCGCAGCTTCGACACCCCGCCGCCGCCGCTCGACGACGACGCCGAGTACAGCCAGGTGCACGACGAGCGCTACGCGAACATCGACGGCGAGGTGCCGCGCACCGAGAGCCTCAAGATCGTGATCGAGCGGATGCTGCCGTACTGGGAGTCCGACATCATCCCCAGCCTCGCCGCCGGCGAGACGGTGCTGGTGACCGCGCACGGCAACTCGCTGCGCGCGCTCGTGAAGCACCTGGAGGACATCGCGGATGACGAGATCTCCGAGCTGAACATCCCGACCGGCATTCCGCTGGTCTACGAGCTCGACGACAACTACCGTCCGCTCGCGCCGGGCCGCTACCTCGACCCGGAGGCCGCCGCCGCCGGCGCCGCCGCGGTCGCCAGCCAGGGCAAGAAGTAGGGCGCACCGCCCCGAGAACGACGAAGCGCGTCATCCCCGCGGGGGTGACGCGCTTCGTCGCTGAGGTCGGTGCTCAGTCGTCCTGGGGAGCCCAGTCGCCGGTCGCCAGGTACTGCATCTTCTTGGCGATGGAGACGGCGTGGTCGGCGAAGCGCTCGTGGTAGCGCGAGGCGAGGGTCGCATCCACTGTGTCCTCGGCGCCGCCCTTCCAGGTCTCGCCGAGCACCTTGTCGAACACGCTCAGGTGCAGCGCGTCGATCTTGTCGTCCTCGTCGCGGATCTCCTCGGCGAGCTTGACGTCTTCGGTGCGCAGCAGCTCCGTGAGCTTGTGCGCGATCTCGCAGTCGAGCGCGCCCATCTCCTGGAACGTCTTGCGCAGGCCCTTCGGCACGACCTTCTCGGGGAAGCGGTAGCGGGCGAGCTGGGCGATGTGCGTCGCCATGTCGCCCATGCGCTCGAGCGACGCGCTGACGCGGAGCGCCGTGACCACGATGCGAAGGTCGCGGGCGACCGGCTGCTGTCGGGCCAGGATCTGGATCGCCAGCTCGTCGAGGGCGACGGCGGCGGCATCGATGCGGCTGTCCTGCTCGATCACGCTCTCGGCGAGTGCGACATTCGACTCCCCGAACGCGGCCGTCGCGTTCTCGATCGAGTCGGCGACGAGGGACGAGATCTCGACGAGCCGCTCCTGAACCTCTCGCAGCTCCTGCTGGAACACCTCGCGCATTTGAACCAATTCCTCTCGCGTGTTGCCGTCAGTCCGAGCAAGCTGGGTTGCCCTGAACCCCGCTACCCTCTCGGTCACAAGTGAACGAGGGGTGTCGGTGAAGTGAATAGTGCGGCCCGACGGCGTCTTCGATGAGAATCCGGTGTCGAGCCTCCTCATTTGTCCCCCTAATCTAGACCCATGCCCCAAGGCTGGCTCGTGCTCCTCGCCATGGTCTTCGGACTGCTGGTGGGGATCGGCTTCACCGCCGTCGTCGTCATCGCCCACCGTCGCGGTCAGCGCGCGGTCGCGGTGGTGTCCACGAGCGTGCCGCAAGGCGTCGATGAGGTCATCGACGCGCTCGAGTCCGTCGGGGTCGTGCTGGACGGCTCTGCCACGGTCGTGAAGGCCTCGAGCGGCGCGCTCACCTTCGGGCTGGTCTGGAATCAGGCCCTGGTGCACCGCGAGCTCCTCGAGCTCGTCGACCAGGTGCGGCGCACCGGCGAGACGATCACGCGCGAGGTGCATCTCTCCCGCGGGCCGTTCGGCGACGCGAACCTGCGCGTCCTGGTGCGGGTGGCGCGGCTGGGCACCCGCTACGTGCTGCTGCTGGCGGAGGACCGCACCGAGGCGCACCGCCTCGAGGAGGTGCGCCGCGACTTCCTCGCCAACGTCAGTCACGAGCTCAAGACGCCGATCGGCGCGGTCAGCCTGCTCGCCGAAGCGCTGGAGGCCAGCGCCGACGAACCCGCGGAGGTGCAGCGGTTCGCGAAGCGCCTGACCGTCGAGGCGGACCGGCTCTCGCGGCTGACGCAGGAGATCATCGAGCTCAGCCGACTGCAGTCGGGCAACACCCTGCAGAACGCGGAACGGGTCGAGATCGACGCCGTGATCGCGCAGGCGGTCGACCGCAACCGGGTCGGCGCGGCCGCGCACCGCATCTCCCTGGTCACCGGCGGCGATGCCGGCGCCGAGGTCTACGGCGACGAGAACATGCTCATCACCGCCGTGCACAATCTGGTCGTCAACGCGATCCAGTACTCGTCCGATGGCACCCGGGTCGGCGTCGGCGTCTCGCGTGCCGACGGCGTGGTCGAGATCGCGGTGACCGACCAGGGGCCCGGAATCCCCGACGCGGAGCGCGACCGGGTGTTCGAGCGCTTCTTCCGGCTCGACACGGCGCGCAGCCGCGACACCGGCGGCACCGGACTCGGACTGAGCATCGTCAAGCACATCGTCCAGAACCACGGCGGCGACGTGCGCGTCTGGTCGCAGCCCGGGCGCGGCTCGACCTTCACCATTCGACTTCCCGAGATGGCGGCCGCAGGGCCGACCACCGAGGGTGCCGCGAGCCGACGGCTCGCATCGCAGACCAAAGGAGCAACCCCATGACCCGAATCCTGATCGTCGAGGACGAGCAATCGCTCAGTGAGCCGTTGGCGTTCTTGCTCGGGAAGGAAGGGTACGAGGTGGAGGTGGCCGCCGACGGCCCGTCCGCCCTGACCGCGTTCGACCGTGCGCCGGCGGACCTCGTTCTTCTCGACCTGATGCTCCCCGGTCTGCCCGGCACCGAGGTGTGCCGTGAGCTGCGCACCCGATCCGCGGTGCCGATCATCATGCTGACCGCTAAGGACAGCGAGGTCGACATTGTGGTGGGGCTGGAGCTCGGGGCCGACGATTACGTCACGAAGCCGTATTCGACGCGTGAGCTGCTGGCGCGGATGCGTGCCGTGCTGCGCCGCCGCGTCGACGCCAGCGACGCCGACGAGGGCGTGCTGGAGGCGGGCTCCGTCCGGATGGACGTCGAACGGCACTCGGTCGCGGTGAACGGCGCCGAGATCTCGATGCCGCTCAAGGAGTTCGAGTTGCTCGAGCTTCTGCTTCGCAACGCCGGACGCGTGCTCACTCGCGGGCAGCTGATCGACCGCGTGTGGGGAGCCGACTACTTCGGCGACACCAAGACGCTGGACGTGCACATCAAGCGCATCCGCAGCAAGATCGAGCCCGACCCGGCGCAGCCGTCGATGCTCGTGACGGTGCGCGGACTCGGCTACCGCTTCGAGTCGTAGGCGCGAGCGCGGCTCGCTGGCCGCCGTCTCCGGGCTACGGGGCGGTGGTCTCGGTCGGCTCCGGCTCGGCCGTGGCCGTCTCGGTCGGCGTCGGCGTCGGCATGGGCGTGGGCAGGTACGGGGCGTACTGCTCGAGCGAGCCGTCGAGGACGGGCACGTCGATCTGGCTGCCGACCTCGTTGCCGTACTGGAAGTACAGCGCGATCAGGTCGCCGGCCGGGGTGCTGATGCCTTCGAGCAGCAGCTGGCCCTCGTCGCCGAAGCCGAAGTTGGTCGACGACTTGGGCTCGAGCTCGAGCGTCAGGTCGACCTTGGTGCCGTCGACGACGTACTGGACGCCGAGATCGACCGCGTCCTCGCCGTGGTTGACCGCCGTGAAGAGCAGGTTGCCGTCGAGGCCGTCCTCGGTCAGCACGAGCACGTTCTGCACGGTGACCTCGCCGACCTCGGCGCTCACGCCGTCGCTCGGGTCGTACTGGTACTGCGTCGCGATCGGGGTGACGAAACCGCATCCCGCGAGAACGGCGGCGGTGACGCCGGCCAGCACAATGGACATCGCGGCACGTGCGTTCACAAGACCCTCCGAGTCAGACAGTAGACAGCGTCCCCAAGCCTAGCGGGGGCGAGGCGCACCCCTGGCTTAGGCCATCCTAACTCGTACCCCGACTGTGCTAAAATGGGAGGTCTGCGGGAAGGAACAACTCCATGCTGTTCGAGGTCGGCGAGACGGTCGTGTACCCCCATCACGGGGCGGCAAAGATCATTGAAGTGAAGAAGCGCACCATTCGGGGTGAGGAAAAGCTGTACCTCAAGCTCAATGTCACCCAGGGTGATCTGACGATCGAGGTGCCCGCGGAGAACGTCGACCTTGTCGGCGTGCGTGACGTCATCGGCAAGGAAGGCCTCGACCGCGTGTTCGAGGTGCTTCGCGCGCCGTTCACGGAGGAGCCCACCAACTGGAGCCGCCGCTACAAGGCGAACCTCGAGAAGCTCGCCTCGGGCGACGTCATCAAGGTCTCCGAGGTCGTCCGCGACCTGTGGCGTCGCGATCAGGACCGCGGTCTGTCCGCGGGTGAGAAGCGGATGCTGGCGAAGGCTCGCCAGATTCTGATCTCCGAGCTCGCGCTGGCCGAGAAGACCGACGAAGAGAAGGCCTCCACGGTCCTCGACGAGGTCCTCGCTTCCTGAGGCAGCGCATGCTCCGACTAACATTCGGAGCATGACCTCTGGCGCGCCGTCACCGTTCGGTGTCGTGATCGTCGCCGCGGGCAGCGGCACGCGCCTCGGGCACCCGACGCCGAAAGCGTTTGTCGAACTCGGCGCGCGCACGCTGCTGGAGCGCGCCGTCGACGGCGTCACCGCGGCGGTCGAGACCTTCGAGATCGTGGTCGTCGCGCCCGCGGATCGCCTCGACGAGGCGAGCCGCATCGCGCACCGCGCGAACCCGCACGCGCGCGTCGTCAGCGGGGGCGCGACCCGGCAGGCCTCGGTCGCCGCCGGGCTGGCCGCGCTGCCCGACACCGTCGAGGTCGTGCTCGTGCACGACGCCGCGCGGGCGCTGACGCCGAGCGCGGTGATCGACCGCGTCGCCCGGACGGTGCGCGACCGTGGCATCGGCGTGGTGCCGGCGCTTCGGGTGATCGACACGCTCAAGCGCGTGGCCGCCGCCCCGCAGAGCCAGCCGCTGGACTCCGACGAGATCCTGCAGGCCGTCGACCGCGCCGAACTGGTCGCCGCGCAGACGCCGCAGGGCTTCCCCCGCGCCGCGCTCCAGTCCGCCTACGACGCCGCGACCGAGGAGCACACCGACGATGCCGCGCTGTTCGCGGCCGCCGGCGGCACGGTCGTCGTCGTCGAGGGCGACGCGCTCGGATTCAAGATCACCACGCCCGCCGATCTGGAGCGGGCCGAGCACCTGGTCGGAGGGGCGGACCGCATGCGGACCGGCATCGGAATCGACGTTCACGCCTACGACGAGAGCGCGCCGCTGTGGCTCGGCGGGCTGTACTGGCCGGACGAGCCGGGGCTCGCCGGGCACAGCGACGGCGACGCCGTCCTCCACGCCATCTGCGACGCCCTGCTCTCCGCGGCCGGGCTCGGCGACATCGGCTCGCGCTTCGGCACCGCCGACCCGCGCTTCGCCGACGCCCGCAGCGAGGTGTTCCTCACCGAGACCCTCGCGCTCGTCGGCGGGGCCGGCTACCGCATCCAGAATGTGGCCGTGCAGCTGGTCGCCCAGCGTCCGCGCCTCGCCGCACGCCGGCTCGAGATGGAGGCGCATCTGACCGACCTCGTCGGGGCGCCGGTCAGCGTTGCGGCCACCACGAGCGACGGGCTCGGCTTCACCGGGCGCGGCGAAGGGGTCCAAGCGCTCGCGACCGCCCTGATTCTGGGGTAACCCGCCCCCACCCCGGCTAAACTCGCCGAGTGACGATCCGCCTCTACGACACCCGCGCCTCCGGGCTGCGCGCTTTCGAGCCGCTCGTGCCCGGCAAGGTGGGCATCTACGTCTGCGGTCCCACGGTGCAGTCCTCGCCGCACATCGGCCACGTCCGCTCGGCGCTCGCCTACGACCTGTGGCGCCGCTGGTTCGGCATGCGCGGCTACGACGTCACCTTCGTGCGCAACGTCACCGACATCGACGACAAGATCCTGGATCACGCGAGCGGCCGCGAGGTGTGGTGGGCGCTGGCCTATCGCATCGAGCTCGAGTTCACGGCCGCGTACCGCACGCTCGGCATCCTGCCGCCCACCTACGAGCCGCGCGCCACGGCGAGCATCTCGCAGATGCAGGAGATGATCGCCGAGCTCATCCAGCGCGGCCACGCCTACGCCGCCGATGACGGCAGCGGCGACGTGTACTTCGACGTGAAGACCTGGCCCGAGTACGGCTCGCTCACGCATCAGAAGCTCGACGACATGGCCGACGCGGCGGATGCGCCCACGCGCGCCAAGCGCGACCCGCGCGACTTCGCGCTCTGGAAGGGCAGCAAGCCCGGCGAGCCGGATTCCGCCTCGTGGAGCTCGCCGTGGGGCGCCGGTCGCCCCGGCTGGCACATCGAGTGCTCGGCGATGAGCAAGCGCTACCTCGGCGGCACCTTCGACATTCACGGCGGTGGCCTCGACCTCCGCTTCCCGCACCACGAGAACGAGCTCGCGCAGTCCTCGGCGGCGGGGGAGGGCTTCGCGCGCTACTGGGTGCACAACGGCCTCGTGAACATCGAGGGCCAGAAGATGTCGAAGTCTCTCGGCAACTCCGTGTACGCCTCCCAGCTGATCGCCCTGGCGCGCCCGATCGTGGTGCGCGCCTACCTGGCCAGCGCGCACTACCGCTCGACGATCGACTACCACCCGGGGGCGCTTCGCGAGGCGGAGACCGCCTTCGCCCGCATCGAAGGATTCCTGGACCGCGTCATCCGCGCCGTCGAGGGTCGCCCCGCGGCCAGCGCGGGGGTGCCGGGTCGCGTGCCCGCCGCGTTCGCCGATGCGATGGACGACGACCTCGGCACGCCGCAGGCCTTCGCGGTGCTGCACGACACCGTGCGGGCGGGCAACATCGCGCTCGACGCGGGCGCGTTCGCGGTCGCCGAGGAGCGCCGCGAAGAGGTGGTCGCGATGCTCGACGTGCTCGGCATCAACCCGCACGCCCCCGAGTGGGCGGCGAGCGAGGACAGTGAGACGCACGCGGTGCTGGGGGCGCTCGTCGAGCGCCTGATCGCCGACCGCGCCGCCGCACGCACGAACAAGGACTTTGCCGCCGCGGATCGCATCCGCGACGAATTGACGGCCGCGGGGATCGCCCTCGACGACACGCCCGACGGAACCAGATGGAGCATCACATGAACAAGCCAGGACGAGCTGGGGCCGGGAAGCCGAAGAAGAAGGGCCCCCAGGTCGGCACCGGCGGCCACGGCCGCCGCGCCCTCGAAGGCAGGGGACCGACGCCGAAGGCCGAGGACCGCAGCTGGCACGTCGCCGGCAAGCGGAAGGCCGCGAAGGAGCGCCTCGACGCCGCCCGCGCCAAGTCGGGTCGCGGCGGCTCGGAGGCGCCCGCGCGCCGCACCGCGCGCCCGAAGAGCGACGACGGCGAGATGGTCACCGGTCGCAACTCGGTGCTCGAGTCGCTGCGCGCGAAGATCCCCGCCACGACGCTGTACATCGCCTCCCGCATCGAGATGGATGACCGGGTGAAGGAGGCGCTGTCGCTCGCCACCAAGCGCGGCCTCAACGTGCTCGAGGTCATGCGCCCCGAGCTCGACCGGCTCAGCGGCCACGACGCCGTGCACCAGGGCATCGCGCTCAAGGTGCCGCCGTACCAGTACGCGCACCCGCTCGACCTGCTCGACGCCGCGATCGAGTCCGGTCGCCCGCCGCTGCTGGTCGCGCTCGACGGCGTCACCGACCCGCGCAACCTGGGCGCCATCGTGCGCTCGGCTGCCGCGTTCGGCGCGCACGGCGTGATCGTGCCGCAGCGTCGCAGCGTCGGCATGACCGCGAGCGCCTGGAAGACCAGCGCCGGCGCGGCCGCGCGGGTTCCCGTGGCGATGGCCGCGAACCTCACGCGCGCTCTTGAGGAGCTCAAGCAGCGCGGCGTCTTCGTACTCGGCCTCGACGGCGGCGGAGACATCTCGCTGCCGGGCCTGGAACTGGCGACCTCGCCGATCGTGATCGTGGTCGGCAGTGAGGGCAAGGGGCTCTCGCGCCTGGTCACCGAGAAGTGCGACGCCGTGGTCTCGATCCCGATCGAGTCGAGCACCGAGTCGCTCAACGCCGGCATCGCCGTCAGCGTCACCCTGTACGAGGTGGCGAAGCTGCGCGCCGAGGCCCGCTAGACCTTCGCGCGCCAGTCCTCTTCGTCGTCGTCCGGCGAGATGATCGGCATCGCCGAGGTCTCGACCGGCACGTTGATGAGCCCGGTCACCGGGGCGACGACGGTCATCTCGTCGCGGCGGTGCCGCAGGATCGTCTCGATGTAGGAGGTCAGCGCCTCGGCGAGCGGGACGCTGTGGCCGGTGTTCTGCGAGAGGTACCAGCGGTGGTCGAGCAGCTGGTGGAACAGCTCGGCCGGTTCGAGCTTGCCGCGCAGATCGCGCGGCACCGCACGGATCACGGGTTCGAACACCTTGGCGAGCCACTCGTGCGCGACCTGCTCCTCGTCGAGGTTCGCGCGGTCGCCGGTGGCGCGGTACGAGTCGAGGTCGTTGAGCAGTCGGCGGGCCTGGTTCTCTCCGGCGTCCAGGCCGGTGAGGCGCAGCAGGCGGCGTGAGTGGTGCCCCGCATCCACGACCTTGGGCTGGATGCGCACCTGGGTTCCGGTGTCGTCCTTGCGGATCGACAGCTCCTCGATGTCGAAGCCGAGATCGTTGAGGCGCTGCACGCGCTCGTTGATGCGCCAGCGCTCCGCCTCGGGGAACGACTCCGATCCGGTGAGCTCGGCCCACAGCGAGCGGTACTGGGCGACGATGCCGTCGGCGATCGCGACCGGGTCGAGCTCCTCGTCGAGACGTCCGCCGGCCTGAAGATCGAGCAGCTCGCCGGCGATGTTGACGCGGGCGATCTCGAGGTCGTTCTCGCGCTGCCCGTTCGAGAGGCCGCCGTCGTAGAGCTTGCCCGTCTCGGCGTCCACCAGGTAGGCCGCGAAGGCGCCCGCGTCGCGTCGGAACAGGGTGTTCGACAGTGAGACGTCGCCCCAGAAGAAGCCGATGATGTGCAGGCGCGCGAGCAGCACCGCGAGGGCGTTGACGAGCCGGGTCGCGGTGTCGGGACGCAGGGTCTGCGAGTACAGCGCCCGGTAGGGGAGCGAGAACTTCAGGTGCCGCGTGACGAGCACCGGCTGCAGCTCGTCGCCGTTGACCGTGGCGCGATTCGTGATGACCGCCACCGGGTCGACGCAGGGGATGTCGAGACGCTGCAGGGTGCGCAGCATCTCGTACTCGCGCTTCGCGAGCTCCGCCGAGGTCTCCTTGATGGCGACGACGTAGCCGCCGAGGTGGGCGAAGCGCACCAGGTGGCGCGAGATCCCCTTCGGCAGGCTCGCGATAGTCTCGTCCGGCCACAGGTCCAGCGGCAGGTCCCACGGCAGGTCCAGCAGGGCCGAGTCGGGGACGGCGGCGGTGATCGACAGAGCCGAGGCCATGCGGTGAACCTCCCGTGCCGCCCGCGGGCGACGTGGTGTGAAGCGGAGACAGCGCGGGCCCCGCAGCTCGGATCGAGCGGCGGGGCCCGCGGCCAGGAAAGGTGTGACTAGGCGGAAGCCGACACGTTCGATCGGCTTGGTCAGGCGCTCGCCCGTCTCGCCGTCGAACGCGTGGATGTGCTCCGGCGCCGGTGCGACGATGACCGTCTCGCCGTCCTCCGGGTGGTCGCGGCCGTCGACGCGCACGACGACGTCGACACGCTGGCCGCTGACCTCCGCGTGACCGTAGAGGTAGCCGTCCGCGCCGAGCTCCTCGACGACGTCGACCTCGACCGAGAGGCCCTTGCCGTCCTTCGCGATGACGAGGTCCTCCGGGCGAACGCCGACCGTGGCGGTCTTGCCCGACAGATGCGCGATGACGTCGCGCTCGAGCTTGGCGACCGTGGTGCCGAACGCGAGGCCGCCCTCGACCACGTCGGTGGTGAAGAGGTTCATCGCGGGGCTGCCGATGAAGCCGGCGACGAAGACGTTGCTCGGCGAGGCGTACAGGTCGCGCGGGGTGCCGACCTGCTGCAGCACGCCGTCCTTGAGCACCGCGATGCGGTCACCCATGGTGAGCGCCTCGGTCTGGTCGTGCGTGACGTAGACGGTGGTGACGCCGAGACGACGCTGCAGGCTCGCGATCTGGGTGCGAGTCTGCACGCGGAGCTTGGCGTCGAGGTTCGACAGCGGCTCGTCCATGAGGAACACCTGGGGCTGACGCACGATGGCGCGGCCCATGGCGACACGCTGACGCTGACCACCGGAGAGCGCCTTCGGCTTGCGGGCCAGGTAGGGCTCCAGGTCGAGCAGCTTGGCGGCCTCGAGGACGCGCGCGGCGCGCTCCTCCTTGTTGACGCCGGCGATCTTGAGCGCGAAGCCCATGTTCTCGGCGACCGTCATGTGCGGGTAGAGCGCGTAGTTCTGGAAGACCATGGCGATGTCACGGTCCTTCGGGGGCACATCGGTGACGTCGCGGTCGCCGATCAGGATGCGGCCGTCGTTGACCTCTTCGAGGCCCGCGAGCATGCGCAGGGTGGTCGACTTGCCGCAACCCGAGGGGCCGACGAGGACGAGGAACTCGCCGTCCGCGACGTGCAGGTCGATTGCGTCGACAGCCGGCTTGGTGGAACCCGGGTAGAGACGGGTTGCCTTGTCAAAAGTGACAGATGCCATAGCGGTACTTACTCCTTCACCGGCAGGTACGTGCCGGACGATCCGTAGTGAATGGAAGTGTGAAATCCGGCTGCGATGCCGGGAGCCACCCCGCCATTATGCCCCTGTTTGCGGGTCGGCGCGACGCGAGGGCGCATCCGCGGTCGCCGCATCCGGGTCTCGTTCAGTCCCGAGCGCTACCATCGTGGCGGCATGCGGCTTTGCCCTGCGGCGAAACCCCGGTAGCTTGGCGCCGCGAACCTGAGACTTAAATGAGGACCCATGACCCACGGCGGCGAACCCAGCGCTTCGGCGCGCAGCAGTGTTCGCGACGAGGCGCGTGAGCGTGCCAAGGAGCTGCGCGAACTGCACCGCAAGAAGGACCGCCGGCGCAAGCTGATCGTGCGCGGGAGCGTTGTCGGAGGCATCCTGGCGATCCTGGTCGTCATCTCGTTCGTCCTCCTGGCGCTGAACTCGCCCGGCGGGCGCGGGCCGCTCAACATGCAAAGCGACGGAATCAAGATCGGCGAGGAGTACATCGCCGAGCGCACCGGCGCGCTCGCCGCGGGGAGCGATCCGACGCCGTCGGCCGAGAACCCGGCTGATGTCATCGACATCCAGCTCTACGTCGACTACCTGTGCGCGAAGTGCGGTCAGTTCGAGGAGAACAACGGCGACAGCATCCGCGCCTGGCTCGAGTCGGGCGCCGCGACGATCGAGATCCACCCGATCGCGGTGCTGACCACCAAGTCGGCCGGCACGCAGTACTCGCTGCGCGCCGCCAACGCGGCCGCCTGCGTCGCCGAGCTCTCGCCGGACACATTCTTCGACTTCCATGAGGCGCTGCTCACCGATCAGCCCGAGGAGGGCTCGGTCGGCCTGAGCGACGACGAGCTGGTGGCCCGGGCGACCGCGGCGGGGGTCTCGAACCTCACGGCGGTCGAGCAGTGCATCGACGACGGACGCTTCCGCTCCTGGGTGCGCGCGGCGACCGCGCGGGCGATCAGCGGGCCGCTTCCCGGCACCGAGGTCGAGGCCGTGGTGAGCACGCCGACGATCCTGGTGAACGGCGAGCAGTTCAACTACACCGCCGGCTTCGATGCCAACGAGTTCCGCCAGTTCGTGCTGCGGGCCGCCGGCGAGGAGTTCACCCAGAACGCCACCCCGACCCCGACCCCCACGCCCACCGAGTAGTCCCCGGCCCGGCTACAATCGGGCCGACCCGCCCCCTTAGCTCAGTTGGCCAGAGCATCGCTCTTGTAAAGCGAGGGTCGTCGGTTCGAATCCGACAGGGGGCTCCAGATCCTGGCCGCGGGCGCCTACAGCGTGCTGAGGTGCGCGTCGACGTCAACCGCCGCACGCCGCGAGGTCTTCGCGTGGGGCAGACGCTCGCCGACGTAGAGCCAGCCGAGCAGGCGCTCGCTCGGACCCAGGCCGTGCAGCTCGGCGACGGGGGCGCTGCGCGTCTGCGGGCCGGTCCGCCAGATCACGCCCCAGCCCTCCTCGTCGAGGAGGAGCGACAGGGTGTGGGCGACGCCGACCGCGACCGCCTCCTGCTCCCAGTCCGGAACCTTGAAGCTCGGCTTCGGGCTCGCCACGATCGCCAGCAGCAGCGGCGCCCGCAAGGGCTTCGCCGCGAGCTTCTCGGCCGCGCGGCCGTCGAGACCGGCCGCCTCGGCGAGCGCGGCCCCGAGACGGGCGCGGGACTCGCCGCGCAGGGCGATCACCCGCCAGGGGCGGAGGGCGCCGTGGTCGGCCACCGAGGCGGCGGCGGCGATCAGCGGGCGGAGCTGCTCATCGTTCGGGGCCGCGTCGCCGACGGCGGAGTGCGAGCGGCGCGCCTCGACGGCGCGTCGTGCGGCGCCGGGAGCGTCCGCCACTACTCGGTCTCGGGCTGGAATCCCAACGACAGCGAGTTCATGCAGTAGCGCTGGCCGGTCGGGGTGCCGAAGCCGTCGTCGAAGACGTGACCCAGGTGCGAGCCGCAGTTGGCGCAGCGCACCTCGGTGCGCACCATGCCGAGGGAGGTGTCCTCGATCAGCTGGACGGCATCCGGGTTGACCGAGTCGTAGAAGCTCGGCCAGCCGCAGCCGGAATCGAACTTGGTGCCGCTCTTGAACAGCTCGGCGTTGCACGCGGCACAGGTGTAGAGGCCGGCGCGCGACTCGTCCAACAGCTCGCCGGTCCAGGCGCGTTCGGTGCCCGCCTGCCGCAGCACGCGGTAGCGCTCCTCGCCCAGCTCCTCACGCCACTGCTCTTCGGTCTTCTCGACTTCGTAGGCCATCGGTTTCTCCTCGCCTTTCGCTTGGTCACTCTAATCAGCGTTTCCCGGGTTCGCTGTGTTCCCGCAACCTGGCGCAATCCTGCGCGGATGCGTCGTGCCCGCGCGCCATCCTGCCGGTGCGCGCGGCGGTGCCTACACTCGGCGCGACGGAGGTTCGGATGACGCAGGCGGCTGAGCAGTTCCCCGCGTCGGCCGACGACGCGGGGCTGAGCGATCGCGATCTCGCGCTGCTCGAGTTCGAGAGCCGCTGGCCCGAGCGCGAGGGCAGCAAAGAGGCCGCCATCCGCGCAGAGTTGGGACTCAGTCCGGCCCGCTACTATCAACTGCTGTACACGCTGATCGAGCGACCGTCGGCTCTGCGACACGACCCGCTTCTCGTCCGCCGGCTCCAGCGATTGCGTGACAGTCGGGTTCGTGCGCGTCGCTCGCGCACGTTCGGGCCCGGCCCCACGACCATGAGCCAGGACGACACCGAGTAGATGGCCAGATTCCCTCAGGACGAGTTCGACAGCATTCCCAGCGACCTCGAACGTGTCGGCGCCCACCGCGCCCCGCGGGGCAAGGGCCGCGCGTGGATCAATGTCGGCCTCGGCATCCTCGCCGCCGCCGTGCTCGTCGTCGCCGGGCTGTACGGCCTGTCGCGGCTCGACCCGAACTTCACGATCGACCTCCCTGACTTCAGCGAGGACACGACCGTCGAGGTGACGGCCTCGCCGCTCCCGGTCGCCGAGCCGGTCACTGACCCCGCGACCGTCGACACCGACCCCGAGCTCTCGCTCTCGGTGCTGAACGGCACCGAGACGACCGGGCAGCAGGACGTCGCGGCAGATCAGCTCGTCGCGAGCGGATGGCCGGATGCGGTGCGCGCTCGCGCCGCCGCCTCCGACATCGAGACGACCACGATCTACTACTGGAACGCCGACTTCGAGGGGCTCGCGCGCGGTGTCGCCGAGGCGCTCGGCGTGGGAACGGTCGTGCTGTCGGACGCGTACCAGGGCGCGCCGATCACGGTGCTGCTCGGCTCCGACTACGAGCCGTCCGCGGGCTGAGTCGCTCCCGCCGCACGCGTCGCGGCGAAGTCCTGAGGGCGTCTCGAATGTTTCGCGCGTGTTTAAGCCTGCGCTGTTTCTTCGTAAATTCACGCCGCAGACGGAAAATTCGCTTCTGACCGGCCAATCTGCGCCAGTACGATTCCCGATGTGGAGCCGTGTTCGGCCCGCGGAAACACGGCAGGAGTAACGCAATGGCGAACGGAATCGTCAAATGGTTCAACGCTGAGAAGGGCTTCGGCTTCATCACCGTTGACGGTGGAGGGGCCGACGTGTTCGTGCACTACTCCGCGATTGACATGTCGGGATACAAGGTGCTCGAAGAGGGCCAGGCTGTCACCTTCGAGGTCGGCACCGGCTCCAAGGGGCCGCAGGCCGAGTCGGTGCGACCGGCCTGAGCCGCCGGACAGCCCGCCGCAGGACGGCCCGCGGAGGCGCGCCGGGTCGCGCGACCCGGGCCCCCGCGCGTGCGCCCTACGATGAGCGCATGCCAGGAGCGCGCGCGATTCGTCGAGGGGGAGCCATCGCGGCACTCGGGGCGCTCGCGAGCGTGCTCGCCGCGTGTGCGACCGTCGAGACGGCCGCGCCGGCGCCCACTCCGACGCCGAGCTACAGCTCGAGCTACCTCACTCCCGCGCCGTACGACCTCGCGCCGCTGACCGGTGAGGTCGTCGAGGCGGGGTCGCTGGCGCATCCGTCGCTCGCCGCGAAGGTCGACAACCATGAGCTCGCCCGTCCGCAGATCGGGCTCGAGCGCACCGACATCGTCTTCGAGGAGCTCGTCGAGGGCGGGCTGACGCGCTACGTCGCGGTCTGGCACTCCGACATCCCCGACGAGATCGGCCCGGTCCGATCGATCCGGCCGATGGATCCGGACATCGTCTCGCCGTTCGGCGGCATCATCGCGTACTCGGGCGGGCAGTACCGCTTCGTCGTGCTGATGCAGCAGACGAACGTCTACAACGCCATCCATGGCGCGGCCGACACGGCCGACCTGATGTACCGCACGACGACCAAGACCTCGCCGCACAACGTGCTCGTCGCCGCGGAGACCCTCGTGGACCGCCACCTCGACATCGCTTCACCGGCGCAGCAGTTCGCCTTCGCGCCCGACGTCGCCTCCTCCAGCGCGGTCGTCGAGGGAACGCCGGCGACCGGTCTCACCGCCCGGTTCAGCGACGCCTCGTCGCCATCCTGGAAGTACGATGAGTCCTCGGAGACCTGGAAGCGCTCGCAGCTGAGCGGCGTGGACCGCGACTCGAACGGCGACCAGCTGAGCGCCACCAACGTGCTGGTGATGACGGTGCCGATCTCCTACGGCCTCGGCGTGCCGAAGACCGAGATGATCGGCGGCGGCGACGCCTGGGTGTTCGCCGGCGGCCAGTCCCTGGCGGTGCGGTGGTCGAAGGCCTCGCAGGCCGCGCCGATCATTCTGACCGACCTCAACGGGGTCGTCGTGCGCCTGGCGCCGGGCAACACCTGGATCGAGCTGATGCCCAACACGGGCGCGCTGACGATCGACGCGCCCTCCGGCTCGTGACGCGGCTTGCACTCCCCTAGGGCGAGTGCCAGAATGGCACCTGGCACTCGCGCATTGTGAGTGCTAAAGGACGCCCGAAACGGGCGCTCGCTGACTCAGTGCAGATCCACGTGAAGTGGACAACGTCCGGGAGGGACGACACCAACCCATGGCAAAGATCATTGCTTTCGACGAAGAGGCCCGCCGCGGCCTCGAGCGCGGCCTGAACATTCTCGCCGACGCCGTCAAGGTCACGCTCGGCCCGCGCGGTCGCAACGTCGTGCTGGAGAAGAAGTGGGGCGCCCCCACGATCACCAACGATGGCGTTTCGATCGCCAAGGAGATCGAACTCGACGACCCGTACGAGAAGATCGGCGCGGAGCTCGTCAAGGAGGTCGCCAAGAAGACCGACGACGTCGCCGGCGACGGCACGACCACCTCGGTCGTTCTCGCTCAGGCGCTCGTTCGTGAAGGCCTGCGCAACGTCGCGGCCGGCGCCGACCCCATCAGCCTGAAGCGCGGCATCGAGAAGGCCGTCAAGGCTGTCGAGGCCGAGCTCGTCATCAACGCCAAGGAGGTCGAGACCAAGGAAGAGATCGCGGCCACCGCGAGCATCTCCGCAGCCGACACCGAGATCGGCGACCTGATCGCCGAGGCGATCGACAAGGTCGGCAAGGAGGGCGTCGTCACCGTCGAGGAGTCGAACACGTTCGGCACGACGCTCGAGCTGACCGAGGGCATGCGCTTCGACAAGGGCTACCTGTCGCAGTACTTCGTCACCGACCCGGAGCGTCAGGAGGCGGTCTTCGAGGACGCCTACATCCTGATCGTCAACGGCAAGGTCTCGAACATCAAGGACCTGCTCCCCGTCGTCGACAAGGTGATCCAGGCTGGCAAGCAGCTCCTGATCATCGCCGAGGACGTGGACGGCGAGGCTCTCGCGACCCTCATCGTCAACAAGATCCGCGGCATCTTCAAGTCGGTCGCCGTCAAGGCCCCCGGCTTCGGTGACCGCCGCAAGGCCATGCTGCAGGACATCGCCATCCTCACCGGTGGTCAGGTCATCAGCGAGGAGGTCGGTCTCAAGCTCGAGAACACCGACCTCTCGATGCTCGGCCAGGCGCGCAAGGTCATCGTCACCAAGGACGAGACCACGATCGTCGAGGGCTCCGGCGACGCCGACCTCATCGCCGGTCGCGTGAAGCAGATCCGCCAGGAGATCGAGAACACCGACTCCGACTACGACCGCGAGAAGCTCCAGGAGCGCCTCGCGAAGCTCGCCGGTGGCGTCGCCGTCATCAAGGCGGGTGCCGCGACTGAGGTCGAGCTCAAGGAGCGCAAGCACCGCATCGAGGACGCCGTTCGCAACGCGAAGGCTGCCGTCGAAGAGGGCATCGTCGCCGGTGGTGGCGTCGCCCTGATCCAGGCGGGCAAGACCGCGTTCGAGAAGCTCGAGCTGGTCGGCGACGAGGCGACGGGTGCGAACATCGTCAAGGTCGCCATCGACGCTCCGCTCAAGCAGATCGCGCTCAACGCGGGCCTCGAGCCCGGCGTCGTCGTCGACAAGGTGCGCCACCTCCCCGTCGGTCAGGGCCTCAACGCCGCGACCGGCGAGTACGTGGACATGCTCGCGGCGGGCATCAGCGACCCGGTCAAGGTCACCCGTTCGGCTCTGCTGAACGCGGCCTCGATCGCCGGTCTGTTCCTCACCACCGAGGCGGTTGTCGCCGACAAGCCGGAGAAGAACCCGGCCCCGATGGGTGACCCGTCGGGCGGCATGGGCGGCATGGACTTCTAGTCCCGAAGGCTCGAGCGCTGGCGCAGCCAGCGGATCGAGTAGGCCGGAGGCCGTATCGAGATCTCGCCGCTCGCGGCGCGTATCGAGACCCACCAGCCACATCGAAAAGGGCGGTCCCTCCTCACGGAGGGGCCGCCCTTCTCGCATGCGCGGTCAGTCCGCCGCACGGCGCCGCCGGAGACCCCCTACCCCTCCAGCACCATCCGATCCAGCGCGTGCCGCACCCACGAGCCGGGGATCTCCGGGTCGCCGCCCGGAAGCACCTCGCACGCGACGCGCACCGCCCACTCGATCAGCAGGAACCGGCTCGCATCGACGACGACGTCGTCCAGCTCGACGCGAGGCTCCAGCCCCAGGTCGGTGAGCAGCAGGGCGCGGTCGATTCCGCGCGGCCCGCGCAGCGGCCGCTGCCAGTCGATCACGCGCCATCCCGTGGCGGTCTCGAAGCACTCGTCGCCGGTCAGGTCGCCGTGCACCACCACGGGCTCGGCATCAAACAGACGCCGCGTGCCCGCAGCTCGGCACCAGCGCTCAAGGCGGTCGAGTTCGGCGGCGCCCACGGAGGTGAACCTGCCGCGCCCGACCAGGTGGCGCAGGTCGTCGAGTCGCTCCTCGATGAGCCGGAGCCACGCCTCGGCGTCGGGCAGGTCGAGGGTCACGGGGGTCTGGGCGGGCAGCGTCGCGATCGCCTCGGCGACCGCGCGCGCCGCCGCGCGCACGGCGTCGTCGTCGAGCGGTGTCGCGGAACTGGCGCGTGCTCGCAGCGACGGATCGGAGAGCCATTCGGTGGCGACGGCCCGGGCCCGGCCGGCGGAGGGGAGCAGACGTGCCGCCGGCAGCAGGGGATGCTCGGGGATAGCCGCGTAGACCTCGGGTTCGATCGACGGCGGCAGCTGCACCTTGTACGCCCACTCGGTTCCGTTGACAAGCCGCACGCGCTCGGTCGAGGTCAGCGGCCAGTCGTGCAGCAGGTGGCGGGTCTCCACCGGCGAGCCGAGCAGCTCGCCCAGCTCCCGGTCGTCGTGAAGCGGCAGTTCCGGCCAACGCGGGTGAGGGTGCACGGGGACATTCTCACAGCGCCGACCGGCACTCGCTGGGACTCACCGCAGGAACATGCGCGCATTCTGCTCTTCGACCTGCGCGTAGTGCTGGCCCGCCTGGGCGAGCGCCGTGTTGAGCGCGGCGAGGTTCTCTTCGACCCGCTGCTGGGTGGCGCGCCACTCACCGACGACGCCGTGGAACGCCGTCGCGGCCGGGCCCGTCCACGAGGACTGGAGGTCGACGAGCTGCGCATGGAGGGCGCCGACCTCGCCTTGGATGCGGGCGATGGCCGCCCGGACGTTCGCGGTCGCCGCGACGACCGCTTCGCTGTCCACCTGGTATCGCGTCATGCGGCGAGGCTAGGAGCGCGCGGCGGGCTCTGCGCTCTCGGAGCCGTCGGCCGCTGAGTTCTCGGCCGGGGGCGCGCTGGGGACGAGCGGAAGGCTCACCCGGAAGGTGGCGCCGCCGCCCGGCGTCTCGCGCACCTCCACATGGCCCCGGTGCTTCTCGACGATGCCGGCGACGATCGCCAGGCCCAGGCCGCTGCCGCCCGTCTCGCGCGTGCGGGAGGTGTCGGCCCGCCAGAACCGCTGGAAGATCTTCTCGCGCAGCTGCGGCGGGATGCCCTCGCCGTGGTCGATGATCGCGATCTGGCCGTAGCCGCCGGCCCGGTCGACGCCGACCTCGATCTCGATCGGGCTGCCGTCGGGGCTGAACCGGGTGGCGTTGCCGAGCAGGTTGGTCACCACCTGGCGGATCTTGTTCTCCTCGGCGAGCACGATCGGGCCGGGCGCGTCGGGGGCCGGTGCGGGCGGACGCGGCTGCGCCGTCGGCGGGGGCGTCGCCTGCTCCTGCTGTCCGCGACGGCGGCGCAGGCGGGCCCAGGTCGAGCCGGCGATCGCGATCGGGCCGGTCGCGGCGGGCGGCTCCCCGTTGGCGTCTTTGCGTCCCCGGCCGCGGCCTCCGCGCCGCGACGCCTTCGTCGTCGTCTCCTCGGCGGCCGGCGCGGCGGTCTCCGGCGCCTCCGACGGCTCCGCCGACACGGCGGGTCGCACCACCACGCGGATCTGGCGCGAGGGGTTGGAGGCGGCGGCGTCGAGGGCCGCGTCGTTGGCGATCGGCAGCAGGTCGACCGAGGCGAGCTGCGGCGGCCGGTCCTCGTCGAGTCGCGCCAGTTCGAGGAGATCCTCCACGAGTCCGCCCATGCGGATCGCCTCGCGCTCGATGCGGTCCATCGCCTGGGCGACGTCCTCGGGCTTCTGGATCGCCCCCATCCGGTACAGCTCGGCGTAGCCGCGCAGCGAGACGAGGGGCGTGCGCAGCTCGTGGGAGGCGTCGCCGACGAAGCGCCGCATCTGCTCGACGGCGCGCTGCCGTTCGGCGAAGGCCCGATCGATGCGCGCGAGCATCGTGTTGAGGGAGCGGTTCAGCCGCCCGACCTCGGTGTTGGGGGTGGCGCCGCCGAGGCGCTGGGCGAAGTCGCCGTTGGCGAATCGGGCGGCGGTCGCCTCGACGTCACGCAGCGGGGCGAACGTGCTGGTGACGAGTAGCTGCGTGGTCGCCGCGCCGAAGATGACGACGGCAAGGGCGAACAGGAAGTAGATGAGCGTGTAGCGCGCGATGATCGCGTTGGTCTCGTTGAGGTTGAGTCCCATCACGAGCGTCGCCTGCTCGGCGGCGCGACCCACGCGCAGCGGGGCGGTGATTACGCGCCACTCGGTCGTCTTCGCCACGTTGGTCAGCGTCAGCCCGCCCTCGACGCCGATCACGTACTCCAGCGTGAGGCGGGAGACGTCGGGGCCGAGTTCGGCCTGCGCCGTCGACAGGTTGTCGTCGATGAGGCGGCCGGAGGCGGAGACCGCGGCGATGTAGAACGGCGTGTTCCCGGAGTCGACCTCGTCGAAGTCCTGGATCATCTGGAACGGGATGACCGCGTCGAGTTCGGAGTACTCGGTGAGCAGTTCCGCATCCACCCGCTCCAGCAGGTAGGTGCGCAGCACCGTCATCGTGCCGGCGCCCGCGACGGTGAGGCCGAAGGTCAGCAGCAGGACCGTGACGCCGGTGATCTTCGCGCGGAGCGAGACGCCGTTCCACCACTGGTCGAACGACGCGGAGACGGGAGACACGTAGGCGATCCTCCCACGCCGAGGCGGGCTACGCCTTGGAGGCCGTCTTGAGCATGTAGCCGAATCCGCGCTTGGTCTGGATCATCGGCTCGGTCGAGTACTGGTCGAGCTTGCGACGCAGGTACGAGATGTAGCTCTCGACGATGCCCGCGTCGCCGTTGAAGTCGTACTCCCAGACGTGGTCGAGGATCTGCGCCTTCGACAGCACGCGGTTCGGGTTCAGCATGAGGTAGCGCAGCAGCTCGAACTCGGTGGGGGAGAGCTCGATCGGCTCGTCGCCGACCGTCACCTCGTGGGTGTCCTGGTCCATGGTCAGCTCGCCGGCGCGGATGATGGCGTCCTGCTCGTCGTTCATGGTGCGGCGCAGGATCGCCTTGATGCGCGCGACGATCTCGTCGAGCGAGAACGGCTTGGTCACGTAGTCGTCGCCGCCGACGGTGAGGCCGGTGATCTTGTCCTCGGTATCGTCCTTCGCGGTGAGGAAGAGGATCGGCGCGGTGTAGCCGGAGGAGCGGAGGCGCTTGGTGACGCCGAAGCCGTTCATGTCCGGGAGCATCACGTCGAGGATGATCAGGTCCGGCTCCTCTTCGAGGACCGCCGAGATCGCCTGGGCGCCGTTGGCGACGGCGCGAACCGCGAAGCCGGCGAAGCGCAGGCTCGTGGTCAGCAGGTCGCGGATGTTGGGCTCGTCATCGACGATGAGAATCTTGGGTCCGTCGCTCATGGGGCCAGTATCTGCGCGTTGACTGTGCGTTGCCTGGGAGCCGGTGGCGCGATCTCCAGATCGTGGCGGCCGAGAGAAATACCCCATTCGTGCGATGGGGTCGCGCGCGTGGTGTTCGTAGCGTCGAAGGAGTTCTGCTTCCCGATCCTGGAGTATCTTCGTGCCGACTCGCTCCCCTCTCGCCGCGCCGTTGTCGCGAGCTCCGCTGTCTCGACGTCTCGCCGCACTGTCGGCGGCTCTCGTTGCCGTGACGCTGGGGCTTGTCGCGCCGCTCGTGGTCGCCGCGCCCGCGCACGCGGCGACGATCCAGCAGGAGAATTTCACCTTGAATCTGGGCGGATGGAGCTCGGGCGTCGGCGCCTGGGTCGCGAGCGGCGGCTCCGCGGTGGCGGGCGGGAGCCTGAGCGGCGACACCTTGCAGCGCACCGTCGACACCACGGGCTATGACTCGATCGTCGTCTCGTACAGCTACCAGGTGGCCAGCCACGCGGGCTCGGACTTCTTCAGCTTCGGCTACAGCGCGACCGGCGGCGCGCCCTTCACGAGTTCGGCGAGCGTGACCGCGAACACGGGCGGATGGCAGAGCGCCTCGGTGCCGCTGAGTGCGGCGGCCGCCGACAACCCTGACCTCCTGGTGCGCTTCTCGGCGCTCGCAGCCGGGGGCAGCGACATTCGCGTCGACAATGTCGTGATCACGGGTGACGCGATTCCGGTCGACACGACCGACCCGACCGCGACGCTGGTCTCACCCGCCGATGGCACCGAGATCCCGAGCTACTCCACCGACTACACCGTGACCGTCGGCGACAACGTGAGTTCGCCCGCCGACGTCACGACGTCGTACCGGTTCGGCTCGGTTGCCTCGCCCGCCACCACGATCGCCTACAGCGCCGTGCCTGACGGCGCCGGGGAGGCCCACATCGTGCTGAGCGGCGCGACGCTCGCGGTCCTGCTGAGTCTTGTCGAGGGCGACCAGTTCACGCTGACGGTGGATCTCGTCGACGAAGCGGGCAACAGCGCCAGCGTGCTGATGGGCACCTACTACTACCTGAGCGATACGCCCGCACCGGTGGCCCCGGCGATCACGTCGGGCGCCCCAGCGGCGGGTGTGGTCGGGCAGGTGTACAGCCACTCGATCACGGCGACCGGAGCTCCGGCCCCGACCTTCGCCGTCTCGAGCGGAAGCCTGCCGGCCGGGCTCTCGCTGAACACGGCCACCGGCGAGATCAGCGGCACCCCGACCGCGGCGGGCACGTCGAACTTCGATGTGACGGTCTCCAACGGCACCCTGCCGAACGACACCGCCTCCTACTCGATCTCGGTCGCCGCCGTTCCGAGTATCACCTGGACGCCGCCGCTTGAGCTGACCGTCGGGGTGGCCTTCTCGGAGACGGTGACGACCACCGGCACCGCTCCGATCACCTTCGCGGTGACCGCCGGCACGCTTCCGGCGGGCCTCGTCCTCAACGCGGGCAGCGGGCTCCTCTCGGGCACCCCGACGACGGTCGAGACCGCGGCCTTCACCCTCACCGCCACGAACTCGGCGGGGTCTGACTCGCTCGCGGTCTCGATCGAGGTCGAGCCGACTCCCGCGCCGCCCGCGATCACCTCGTTGGCGCCCGCCGACGGCACGGTCGGCGTCGCCTACAGCCACACGGTGACCGCGACCGGCGTGCCGGACCCGAGCTTCACGGTGAGCTCCGGCGCGCTGCCCGCAGGTCTGTCGCTCGGCGCCAGCACGGGCGTGATCTCGGGAACGCCGACCGCGGTGGGCTCGTCGACCTTCGAGATCACCGCCAGCAATGGTGTCGGCGCCGACGACGTCGAGTCGTACACGATCGTGGTCGCCCCGGCGCCGGTCGCCCCGGCGATCGTCTCGGCGGATCCGGCGGACGGGGTGGTCGGGTTCGCCTACAGCCACACCTTCGTCGCGACGGGCGGCGGCACGATGACCTACGCCGTGACCTCGGGCGCGCTGCCGTCGGGGCTCGCCCTGGTCGGCAACGTTCTGAGCGGCACGCCGACGGCGGCCGGATCCTCGACCTTCGAGGTGACCGCCAGCAACGGCGTCGGCTCGGATGCGGTGGAGAGCTACACGATCGATGTCGTCACGGTCCCGACGATCGGCGGCACGCCGCCGACGGCCAATGTCGACATTCTCTACTCGTACACCCCGACTCTCGGCGGATCGGGTCCGTTCACGGTCGCGCTGACCGCCGGGGCGCTGCCGACCGGTCTCACGGTCGACCCGAGCACGGGTGAGATCAGCGGCGAGCCGCTCGGCGCGCCGGGCACGTACTCGTTCACGCTCACCGTCTCGACACCGGGCGCCCCGAGTGGGACCTGGGCCACGGCGATCGAACTGGAGCACGGGGACCCGTCGACGATCGTCGCCATTCAGGCGGGCGGCCAGACCGTCGCGCCCGGCGGCACGCTGCACGTCGACGTCGGCGAATCGCTGACCTTCACGATCACGGCGGCCGACTTCTCGGGCAACCAGTTCGACATCACCTCCGACGTCGTGCTCACCAGCGACGTCGCGAGCGACGTCGTGACCGGGTCGACGATCGAGTTCCCGACCGCGTCCCCGCACGTCATCACGGCGCAGTGGACGGGCGGCCCGCTGGCCGCGGACGTCACTGTCGAGGTCGCCGCGGAGGACGCGACGGCGGCGGGCACGGAGGCGGCGGCCGAGCTGGGGGCGACGGGGGCGGATCCGGCCGGCTGGCTCGTGACGGCCACGGCGCTGCTGCTGCTCGGCGCGGCGCTGGTAACCCGCGCGCGGGCGCGCACCATCTCGGCGCGGCACTAGTCGCGCCGACGGGCAGCGCACCGAGATCTCGGCGCACGGCCCGCGACGGCGGCCGGGGGTTCGGCCGGGTACGGGGTGTACCGCGGGAGACCGCCCCCGGCCGCCGTCCTTCCTCCGCGATATGATGGCTTGATGAATTCATCAACTCGCGTCGCCGAGGGGGAGGCGCTGTGGTCCTCGCGCTCGCAGCGGCCGCTCTACGAGGTGAAGGCGGGCCTGTTCAAGGGGCTCGCGCATCCGGTGCGCGTGCGCATCCTCGAAGTGCTCGCCCACGGCGACGACGTGCCGGTCGCGCAGCTGCTGAGCGAGACCGGGCTGGAAGCCTCGCACCTCTCGCAGCACCTCGCGGTGCTGAAGCGCCACCGTCTGGTCGCCTCCGAACGGCGCGCCAGCCAGGTCTACTACCGGCTCGCCTTCGCCGAAGTCGCCGACCTGCTTGCCGTCGCGCGCGCGCTGCTCACCGAGGTGCTGGATGCCGCGCGCACCGAACTCGCCGAGGCCGACGGACTGCCGGCCCTCCCCGCCGCAGACGCGACGCGCCCATGACCGGGCCGCGCCGCTCGCCGCTCACGCTGCTGCCCTCACGCCGCGATTGCGCCCGACTCGGGCGCACCTGGCGCGGCGACGTGGTCGCGGGGATCACCGTCGGGATCGTCGCCCTTCCGCTCGCGCTCGCCTTCGGGGTGAGCTCCGGCGTCGGGGCCGCCGCGGGGCTCGTCACCGCCATCGTGGCGGGCATCGTCGCGGGCATCTTCGGCGGATCGAACGTGCAGGTGTCCGGCCCGACCGGCGCGATGGTCGTGGTGCTGGGGCCGATCGTCGTCAGCTACGGCGCGGGCGTCGTGCCGCTGCTCTCGCTGATGGCTGGCGTCATCGTCGTCGTCGTCGGCGCCGTGCGGTGGGGGCGACTGGTCACGATCATCCCGTGGCCGGTGATCGAGGGCTTCACCTTCGGCATCGCGGTGATCATCTTCCTGCAGCAGGTGCCGTCGGCGCTCGGCGTGGCGTCGGGCGCCAGTTCGAGCGCCTTCCTCACGGCGGTCGAGGCGGTGCAGAACGTGGAGGCGGAGCATCTGGCATGGGCGCTCGCCGCGGTCGCGGCGGTCGCCCTGGTGATGGTGATCGCGCCGAAGATCCACGCCGCGATTCCGGGCTCGATCATCGCGATCCTGCTCGTGACGATCGTCGCCAGCGTCGCCTCGCTGCCGCTGGAGAGCATCGGCGCGCTGCCCGAGGGCCTCCCCGCACCCGCGATCCCCACCATGACACCGGAGCTGCTCGCCGCCCTCGCGGGGCCGGCGTTCGCGATCGCCGCCCTTGCCGCGATCGAGTCGCTGCTCTCGGCGCGTGTGGCGGCCTCGCTCGCCGACACCGGCGCCTACGACGCGGATCGCGAACTCGTCGGACAGGGGCTCGCCTCGATCGCCTCCGGATTCTTCGGCGGCATGCCGGCCACCGGCGCCATCGCGCGAACGGCCGTCAACGTGCGCGCGGGCGGGCGCAGTCGACTCGCGGCGGTCACGCACGCGCTCGTGCTGCTCGCCGTGGTCTACCTCGCCGCCGGCTGGGTCTCCGAGATTCCGCTCGCCGCGCTCGCCGGAGTGCTCATGGTCACGGCGGTGCGCATGGTCTCGACCTCCACCGTGAGCGCCGTGCTCGGCTCGTCGAGGTCGAGCGCGGTCGTCTTCGTGCTCACCGCGATCGTGACCGTCGCCTTCGATCTGATCATCGCCGTCGGGATCGGGATCGCCGCCGCCGCGATCTTCGCTCTGTGGACGCTCTCGCGCTCGGGTGCCGTCACCCGTGAGCCGCTGCCCGGGGACCCGCAGCCCGGGGATGACCGCATCGCGCTGCTGCGCCTCGACGGGGCGCTGTTCTTCGCCGGGGCCGAGCAGCTGCTGGAGAAGACGGGATCGATCGACGGGGTCACCGTCGTGATCCTGCGGATGTCGCAGCTCGAGATGCTGGATGCGACCGGCGCCCGCGTGGTGTCGGAGCTGATGTCGACGCTCGAGCGTCGAGGGATCACGGTGCTCGTGAAGGGCATCCAGCCGGAGCACCTGAAGCTCGCCACCCGCGTCGGGGTGCTGCGCGCACTTCGGCACGAGAACCACCTCTTCGATGATCTCGACGCGGCCATCGCGCACGCGCGCAGCCATGTCGCGCGGGAGCCGAGCCCGACCGGGTGAGGGCAGCCGCGCGCGGCTCAGGCGCCGGTGCGGTGGACGAACAGCCGGCTCAAGAGCTCGCCGCGCGACGAGCAGCCGGTCTTGGCGAACAGCGAGCGCACGTGCGTGCGGAGGGTGTGCGGCGAGATGAACATGCGCGCCGCGGTCTCCTCGATCGAGCCGCCTGCGCGAAGCTCGGCGAATACCTCCTGCTCGCGCTGGGTCAGATCGTAGGCGACCGCGATCATCGTCATGATGTCGTCGGGGCGGGCCGGTTCGATCGTGACGACGATGTGGGCCAGGTCGCCCTGCTCCGTCACCGCGTGCGTTCCGCGCAGCGTCATCCAATGCCCCGACCCGCCCTGCACTCGCGTGAGAGCGTCATGCGCGGTGGGGATCCCGAGCGCTCGCGCCGTCGAGACCCACCCCACGGTGTAGGCCTGGCACGGCAGGGTCGTGTCGAGTCCGCCCTCCAGCGGGACCTCCCACAGGTCGGAGAGTAGCGGCCGGGCGCTCTCGGAGAGCGAGATGACCAGGCCGTCGGGGTCGAGCATGACGAAACCCGGCACCGCGCTCTCGGGCCCGAAGGTCGGGTGGTCGAGCACGATCCGCTGCAGTCCGTCGACGATCGACTCGGTGATCCCGGCGAGCCAGTCGAGGTCGGCATCGTCGAAATCGGGGGCGCCGCTCGGGCGGACGAGGTTCGCGACGCCCCAGCAGGCCTGTCCGCGCGAGAAGACGGCGCGCATCTCGGCGCCGAAGCCGAACGCCCGGTTGATGTCGCGGTCGCGAATGCTGTCGCGTCCGCTCTCGCGCATGGCCCGGTGCAGCGTCGCGGCGGGCACGCGGCGTGCGTGCAGATCGCCGAACTTGTTCAGATCGTCGTCGATGAACTCGTTGCGCATCCAGGGGTAGCGCATGTCGTCGGGCAGGCCGACCACGACCGCCTCGGCGTTGGGCAGCGCCGTCACCGGATCGGTCGTGCACAGGAACGAGCCGTCGGCGCCGAGTTCGGCGCGCGCGATGTCGCCCACGGTCTCCAGCAGTTCCCGTGTCGATGTCGCGGCGGCGCAGGCGCGACGAACGCGCTCGGCGGCGTCGGCGCGCCGCGTGCCCGGTGCGGCCGTCGTGAGGCTCATGCCGTCCACGATAACCGCCGGGCGCGCGGATCGAGAAGAATCCTCAGGCGGCGGCGAGGCCGTCGGCGTCGAGGATCGTGTAGCTGTAGCCCTGCTCGGCGAGGAACCGCTGACGGTTCTGGGCGAAGTCCTGGTCGACGGTGTCGCGCGCGACGAGCGTGTAGAAGTTGGCCGGCAGGCCGCTCTCCTTCGGGCGCAGCAGCTGGCCGAGGCGCTGGGCCTCCTCCTGGCGGGAGCCGAACGATCCGGAGACCTGGATCGCGACCGTCGCCTCCGGCAGGTCGACCGAGAAGTTGGCCACCTTCGAGACGACGAGCACCTTCGTCGTGCCGTCGCGGAACTCCTGATAGAGCCGTTCGCGCTCCGCGACGGGCGTGCTGCCGGTCAGCTGCGGCGCGTTCAGGCCCTCCGCGAGCTCGTCGATCTGGTCGAGGTACTGCCCGATCACGAGGATCCGCTCGCCCGCGTGCTTGGCGACCAGGTCGCGCACGACGCGCAGCTTCGCGGGGGCGGTGGCCGCCATCCGGTAGCGCTCGTCGTCGGCGCTCGCCGCGTACTCGAGCCGCTCGGTCGGCGGCAGGTCGATGCGCACCTCGAAGCAGGAGGCGGGGGAGATGAAGCCCTGCGCCTCGATCTCCTTCCACGGGGCGTCGAAGCGCTTGGGGCCGATGAGCGAGAACACGTCCGACTCGCGGCCGTCCTCGCGCACCAGCGTCGCGGTGAGGCCGAGTCGGCGGCGCGCCTGCAGCTCGGCGGTGAGCTTGAAGACGGGGGCGGGCAGCAGGTGCACCTCGTCGTAGACGATGAGGCCCCAGTCGAGGGCATCCAGCAGCGCCAGGTGCGCGTACTCGCCCTTCCGGCGCGCCGTGAGGATCTGGTAGGTCGCGATCGTGACCGGCTTGATCTCCTTGACCTGCCCGGAGTACTCGCCGATCTCGTCCTCGGTGAGGCTGGTGCGCTTGATCAGCTCGGCCTTCCACTGCCGGGCGCTCACGGTGTTGGTCACCAGGATCAGCGTCGTCGTGTCGGCCTCGGCCATCGCGCCCGCGCCGACAAGGGTCTTGCCCGCGCCGCACGGCAGCACCACGACCCCCGAGCCGCCGTCGAAGAAGTTCGACACCGCCTGCTGCTGGTAGGGGCGCAGCGCCCAGCCGTCCTCGACCAGGTCGATCTCGTGCGGGGTGCCGGGGGTGTAGCCGGCGTGGTCTTCGGCGGGCCAGCCGAGCTTCAGCAGCTCCTGCTTGATCTGCCCGCGGGCCCACGGCTGCAGCGTCCACTCGGTGGAGGTGCGACGGATGCCGAGCAGCGGCGCCACCTTGCCGCTGCGGGTGATCTCGTGAAGCACCGCCGGATCGGTGGTGGTGATGATGAGCTCGCCGAGCGTGCCGTCGTCGTTCTTCTCGCGGTCGATGATGAGCCGCCCGTAGCGCCCCACCGTCTCTTCGATGTCGATCGCGACCGACTGCGGAACCGGGAACTTGGCGTAGCGCTCCAGCGTTTCGAGCATCTGCGCGGCCTCGTGACCGGCGGCGCGCGCGTTCCACAGCCCCAACCGCGTGATGCGGTAGCTGTGCATGTGCTCGGGCGCCCGCTCCAGCTCGGCGAACACGGCGAGCTCGTGCCGTGCCTCCTCGGCTTGCGGGTGCGCGACTTCGAGAAGCACCGTGCGATCGCTCTGCACGATCAGGGGTCCGGTCATCCGATCGAGTTTAGTCGCCCGCCGGTTCGACCGCCGTGATGGAGGCCAGCGGCAGCGTGCGCTCCAAGTCGGACTTGCGGTCGCGGGCGCGCACGCGTCCGCCCGCCACCGCGGCCGGCTCGAGCACGAACTCCTGCTCGGTGCCGTCGGGCATCTGCACGCGCACGGCGACGGCGACCTTGTTCTTGGCGGCGAGCTCGAGCTGGCGCGAGATCCAGCCCTCGTCGCCGCTCTCGGCGACCGAGCCGGTGGAGTCGCGCAGGCGGGCGACGACGATCGCGGCGGTGTCGTCGCTGACCGGCTCGCTCTCGCCGACGACGCGCGCGCGGCGCAGCGTGACGATCCGCCCGGCGGCGTCCTCGGCGACGACCGGGTAGCGCGCGTCGTGCAGGCTCCAGTAGACGATGTCGGGGGTGAAGCGGGAGGCGAGGCGCCCGTCGTCGAGCTCGCGCAGCGCCAGCGGCGACAGGTTCGGGTCGACGAGCAGCTGGTGGGTGCGCGCGCGATCGGTGGAGCGGATCACCGACCGCACCTCGGCGACATCCGCCGGTCCGACCCGCAGGGTGCCGAAGTGGCTGGCCGTGTCGCGCACCAGGTACTCGAGCGGCTGCGGCACCCCGGTGAGCGAGATGCCGGCGAGAAACTCGAGCAGGCTGTCGTCGGTCTCGCCCGCGATGAGGGCGCGGGTGACGCTGGCCGCGGTGACGCGGTAGCTGGAGGCGAGCCCGCGGGCGTCGATGTCGGCCACGAGGCGCAGGCGCCGATCGAGTTCGGGAACCAGCGGGCCCGGCGCGACGATCGAGAGGTCGTGCTGCAGGTACACCTTGTCGACCTCGGCGGGGAAGTGGGCGGCGAGCACCGCGGCCGCGGCCTCCGCGCCGTCGCCGAGCAGCGCGGAGCCGGCCGTGCTCGGGCGCTGCGAGCCGATGATGCCGAGCTTCTCGGCCCCGGCGAGCACGATCGCGACCCGCTCGCGCACCCAGTCCCGCCCGGCCGGGTAGCGCCAGTCGAGGTAGTCGAGCAGGCCGTCGCCCCAGATCGCGTGGGCGCGCTGGTGCAGCAGCTCCCGCAGCTCCTCGGGCAGCCGGGCGCGCCACGCCGCGGCGAGGATGCGCCAGCGATCCAGGCGCGGCGACTCCAGCCAGGCGGCGGCCTCGTCCGCGACCGTCCAGGCGCGCGGGGCCGCGATGACGAGTCCGGCGCGCTCGGCCAGGTCGAGCATCACGTCGAGCTCATCGACCTCGACCGCGGCCGCCGCGGCGAGACGCCGCGCATCCGGAAGGGCGAGGCCACCGCGGCTCACGCGCCGCGCCGGCTCGTCGCGCAGGTCCTGCACGAGCTCGAAGATGATCCCGACGGTGCCGTAGGCGCGCTCGGCCGCCCCGCGGTCGATGAAGCGCGCATCCGCGTCGCTCACCGGTTCGAGGGCGGCGGGGGCGGGTGCGCTCCGCAGCTCCGTTCCGCTCGGCAGCCCGAAGGACGGCCATGCGCGCAGCTGCTCCACGACCGCATCCCACGGCACGACGCGACCGGACTCGCGGCCGAGCAGCCCCGCCGCGAAGGCGCGCGCCACGCGCTGCTCCGTCTCGGGCGCCGTGGTGTCGAGCACGGCGCGCAGCTGCTTCAGGGTCGGGGCGCCCGTGCTGCCGGCGAGCTCGCCCGCCGCGGCGAGCAGCGCGAGGGTGGGGCGGTCCAGCCGCGAGAGGGCGGACTGGATGGAGGTGCGGTCCAGCAGCGCCTCGGCGAGGTCGAAGTAGTCGCGGATGCCCTGGCGCCGGATCTGGCGCTCACGGATCAGCCGTTCGAGGGCGTCGTCGTCGAGCGCCCGCAGCGTGGCAGCGAGCGCGAGCGCCGATCCGCTACTCGGCGCCATCCTGCGCGAGACGACGTTGACGCACCACGCTCGCGATGAGGAAGGCGACGATCAGCAGGAACGCGATCGGCAGACCGATCGAGGGCAGCAGGGCGACCGCGGGCCACACGCCGGAGCTCAGATCGGCGCCGGCCGAGCGGCCGAGGAACACGCTCACGATGGCGATCACCGAGAGTCCGCCGACCGTCGCGATCATCGTTGCGAGAATACGTTCGATACGATTGAGGGGTACGCGGGTTTCGTCGGTCACCTGACCAGAATAGGGGCCGCGTCCGCACCACCACCCACGCGCGACATCGAGAGAGGCCTGCGATGCCTACCGGCAAGGTCAAGTTCTACGACGAGGAGAAGGGCTTCGGCTTCATCTCCTCCGACGACGGGCAGGAAGTCTTCCTGCACGCCTCCGCACTCCCCGCGGGAGTGACGGTCAAGGCCGGCTCGCGCCTCGAGTTCGGCATCGCCGACGGCAAGCGCGGCGCGCAGGCGCTGTCGGTTCGCGTGCTCGAAGCCGCTCCGAGTCTCTCCAAGATGTCGCGCCGCTCCGCCGACGACATGGCGATCGTGGTGGAGGATCTGGTGAAGCTCCTCGACGGGATCGGCGCGGGCCTGCGCCGGGGTCGTTACCCCGACCGCAGCCACGGCGCGAAGATCGCCGCCGTGCTACGCAAGGTCGCGGACGACCTGGATGCCTGACGCGCGGAGTTCTGCCCGCGAGGCGGCCGCGCGCGCGGCGCTCGCCGAGTTCACCGCGGCCGGAGACGTCGGAGAGCTGCTCGAGGAGCAGACGACCGACGACGGACTGTCGACCCTGAGCTTCGCGACCACGCAGCTGGGCTACCCGGGCTGGCGCTGGACGGTCGCGGTCGCCGAGCTGCCCGGCGAGGCGCCGAGCGTGCTCGAGGCCGAGCTGCTGCCGAGCGAGGGCGCCTTGCTGGCTCCCGACTGGGTTCCGTGGTCGGAGCGCCTCGAGGAGTACCGCGCGGCGCAGGCTGCCGCGGCGGAGGCGAATGCCGAGAGCGCGTCCGATGACGACGCCGACGACGCGGACGACGACGACCTCGACGATGTCGACGAACTCGACAAGCCGGGCGTCGACCTCCGCGAGCTCATCGACTTCGAGCCCGACGACGACTCAGCGGCGGCGGATGAGGGTGTAGGCCAGCAGGACCAGGCCGATGCCGAGTCCGCAGATGCCGATCCAGAGCCAGTCGCCGTTCCCGCTCGCCGTCAGCGCCGGAAGCGCGGTCAGAAGCCCCAGGGTGGCCAGAAGCCAGAGGCCTAGGCCGACGAGGATCGGCGTGCGGTCGTCGGTCTCCACGGGCGGCGGCGTCGGACGACGCTCGTCCTTGGGGATCCACAGCCGCATCGGGTGCTCCTACTTGGCCGCGACGTTGACGTTGTCGATCACCCAGTCGATCGCGCGCGTCAGGGTGCGCACATCGTCGGGGTCGATCGCGGTGAAGGTGGCGATGCGCAGCTGGTTGCGTCCGAGCTTGCGGTACGGCTCGGTGTCGACGATGCCGTTCGCGCGGAGCATCTTCGCGATGGCGGCGGCGTCGATCGCGTCGTCGAAGTCGATCGTGACGACCACCTGCGAACGGTGGTCGGGGTTCTCGACGAACGGGGTGGCGACGCTCGACGCCGCGGCCCAGTCGTAGAGCACGCCCGAGGATTCGCGCGTGCGGGCGTCCGCCCAGGCGATGCCGCCGCTGGCGTTCATCCAGTCGAGCTGCGACTCCATCATCAGCAGCGTCGACAGCGCGGGCGTGTTGAGGGTCTGGTTGAGGCGCGAGTTGTCGACCGCGTTCTTGAGGCTCAGGAACTCGGGGATCCAGCGCTCGGAGGCGGCAATCGTCTCGATCCGCTCGATCGCGGCGGGGGAGACCACGGCGAACCACAGGCCGCCGTCGCTGGCGAAGTTCTTCTGCGGGGCGAAGTAGTAGACATCCGTCTCGCTCAGGTCGACGTCGACGCCGCCCGCGGCGCTCGTCGCGTCGATGACGGTGAGCGCGCCCGCGTCGCCCGCGGCGCGACGGACCGGAGCCATCACGCCGGTCGAGGTCTCGTTGTGCGGCCAGGCGTAGACGTCGACGCCGTTGACGATCTCGAGCTCGCTGCGCGAGCCGCCCGCGGCGGTCAGCACGTGGGGTGCGTCGAGGAACGGGGCAGCCTTCGAGGCGGCCGCGAACTTGGCGCCGAACTCGCCGAAGCTGAGGTGCTCGCTGCGCTGGGTGATGAGCGAGAACACGGCGGCGTCCCAGAAGGCAGTCGAGCCGCCGTTGCCGAGCAGAACCTCGTAGCCCTCGGGCAGGCGGAACAGGTCGGCGACGCCGGTGCGGACGCGTCCGACGAGGTCCTTGACGGGGGCCTGCCGGTGCGAGGTGCCGAGGATCTCGGCGTTCGCGGCGAGGTGGGCGAGCTGTTCGGGGCGCACCTTCGAGGGGCCGCAGCCGAACCGCCCGTCGGCGGGCAGAAGTTCGGCGGGAATCGTCGTGCCAGGCATGCCCCGAGTCTATGGCCCGCGGCCGGATGCGCGACGTGCCGGTGCGCGCGAGCGCCGGAGAGCGGGGTGAGGTGAGGCTAGGCTGGCCTGCGACGCCCGCGCGAAATTCAGGAGGACGCCGTGACAGATCTTGTCGACACGACGGAGATGTATCTGCGGACCATCCTCGACCTCGAAGAAGAGGCGATCGTGCCGCTGCGGGCCCGCATCTCGGAGCGTCTCGGGCACTCCGGCCCGACCGTGTCGCAGACGATCGCGCGCATGGAGCGCGACGGTCTGGTGCGCGTCGAAGGCGATCGTCACCTCGAGCTGACCCCGACCGGTCGCACCCGCGCGCTGCACGTGATGCGCAAGCATCGTCTCGCGGAGCGCCTGCTCGCCGACGTGATCGGCCTGGACTGGGCGTACGTGCACGACGAGGCGTGCCGCTGGGAGCACGTGATGAGCGAGCAGGTCGAGCGTCGCCTGCTCGAGATCCTCGACCACCCCACGGAGTCGCCGTACGGCAACCCGATTCCGGCCCTCGACGAGCTGGGCGACACCCCGGCCGGACGCTTCCTCGAAGGGGTCACGAGCATTGTGGAGGCGGTCGCCGACACCGACGCCGCGGTCTCGGGCGTCATCCGACGGCTCGGCGAGCCGGTGCAGTTCGAGCCCGAACTGCTGGCGCAGCTGCACGCCGCGGGCATCGTTCCGGGGGCGGCGGTGACGCTCACGCGCGCCGACTCGTACATCGCGATCGAGGCTCCCGCGGTGGGCGAAGGGCTTGAGCTGCCGCGCGAGGTCGCGCTGCATATCTACATCGCCAGCTGACATGTGAGTCGGCTGGGTGTTGCTGGGAATAGCCCGGATCGGCCGTTATCGAGTCGTGATCTCAGGTGACCCGGACGTAGTGTCGCGGAGTCGCATCGCCACCTCCCCCTCGGTGATGCACCGTGAGCCAGACGCCTCAACCCCATCTCTGAGCTCGCGCACCTGATCCAGTTCAGGATGGAACCGCCCTCAGCAGCGGTCGAGGCGCCGGAGATCTCCCGTGGCTCTACCTCTTCGTCTCGCTGCCGTATCCCTGATCATGCCTGGTCTGTTCGGCACGCTCGCCCTTCCCGCCTACGCCGCCCTGCCCGCTGACCAGGAGGCGGAGGTCGACGCGGCCACCGCCGAGACCGTCGCCGCCGCCGTGCAGTCGTTCCGCGTCGACAGCGCGGTGACCGAACTCCCCGTCGAGCGCTCCGAGATCTCGGCGACCACCGAGTCCGAACTCGCCGAGATCCGTGCCGCAGAGGCCGCTGCCGCCGCCGCGGCCGCCGCCTCGGTCGGCGTCAGCAACCCGGGTGCGGCCAGCGCCGACCTGGGCGCCATCGTCTCGATTGCGATGCAGTACCAGGGCGTGCCCTACGTCTACGGCGGCGCGACGCCTGCCGGCTTCGACTGCTCCGGCTTCACGATGTACGTCTACGCGCAGGTCGGCATCTCGCTGCCGCACGGCTCGGTCTCGCAGGCCTACGGCGGCACCCGGATCGCCGCGTCGGCGGCGCAGCCCGGCGACCTCGTCGTGCTCGACGGCGGCAGCCACATCGGCATCTACCTCGGCAACGGCCAGATGATCGACGCCCCGTACGCGGGCAAGACCGTCCAGGCGCGGGCGATCTACACGACCAACCACTACTTCGTCCGATACTGAGCCGGGCGAGGTGGCGCTGACGCGCAACGCGTCGTTCGCCAGGTGTTCAGCGGCCGTCGGCTATTCTGAAGGCCTTGAACCAACGGATCTCAGGAGAGCCGATGCCGAACTCACGCAACATCCTCACCATGGATGCGCGCGCGATGCTCGGAATACGGCGGAGCATCCGCCCGGTCGTGCACTGTTCGGACCGGAACTGAAGAAGGCGCTGTCGTTCGCGACAGCGCCTTTTTTGTGCTCATCCTGATTCCCGAGGCTCGGGATGCATCGAATGCCCGCAAGCCGTGCGGGCGCCTTCGAGAGGAGAACCGTGCGCACCCTGGTGTTGAATGCCGGCTACGAGCCGCTGGCCGTCGTGTCCTTCAAGCGAGCGCTGGTGCTCGTGCTAGGCGGGAAGGCGACGATCGTCGCGCGTGACGATGATCACCCGGTGCTGAGCGCCTCCGGGGCGTGGGATCGCCCCTCGGTCATCCTGCTGACGCGGTATGTGCGCATCCCGCACCGTCGACTGGTGCCGGTGTCGCGCCGCGGCGTGCTGCGCCGCGACAATCAGCGCTGCGGCTACTGCGGCGTGAGCGCGACCACGATCGACCACATCGTCCCCCGTTCGCGCGGCGGTGCCGACTCGTGGGAGAACCTGGTGGCGTGCTGCCTCAAGTGCAACAACATCAAAGGCGACCGCACCCCGCAGGAGATGGGGTGGAGCCTGCGCGTGCAGCCGCGAGCGCCGCATGGCACCTCGTGGATGGTGCGCGGCACCGAGCGGGCGCTGCCGCAGTGGGAGGAGTTCCTCGCCCCCGCCGCGTGAGCAGCTGGCATCCGCCGAGTGCACGGACCGTTACATCAACGTGATTTTTCCAGGTTCGTCACGTAGTCTGTTCCGGCGCCACACCGGAGGAACTTTTGACGGAACCCGAGGGCTCAGACAATCTGGGCAACCTCTTCGGCGGCCTCGCCTCCTCACAGGAGACGACGGCCGCTCCTGCGGCGTACCCGACGCGCCGCTCGCTGCGCGCCGCCGAACTGACGTCGTCGGCGTCGTCCGCGGCATCTGAGCCTGCCGAGAACGCGGCCCCGACGGTTCCTCCCGCCGCCGAGAAGGCGGCGCCGGTGGTGCCGGTCATGTCGTTCCGGCGTCAGACGGCACGGCACCCGATCCGCGCCCGCGTCACCGCCGCCGGCACCATGGTCATCATCGGGGGCCTGTTCGCGGCGCTCGGACTTCCCGCCTACGCGGAGGGCGACGACACGGCCGACGTGGCGATCGCCGATGCGGAAGCGGTGCAGAGCTTCGAGGTGAGCGAGGTCGCCAGCGCGACCGCGATCGAGCGCGACAGCTATGACGCGACGAGCGCGGCGGAGCTGGTGGCGCAGTACCGCAGCTCGCTGGCCGACACGAACCTCGCGATCTACCTGCGCTCCGGCGCCGCCGAGGCGGGCGATGACTACCCGTGGCCAGCCGCGCTGCACCTCGGCCAGGGCGGCGGCCTGTCGCCGCTTCGCTACTACTACCGCGAATGCGTCGACTTCGTCGCCTGGCGCCTCAACCGCGACCAGGGCTCGTACAGCGCCCCCTTCAAGTGGGACTGGAGCTCGATGACTCCGGGTGGCGGCAGCGCCATCAGCTGGAAGTACCAGTGGGAGGCGCACGGCTGGGAGGTCAGCAGCACCCCGCAGTCCGGGTGGGTCGCCTGGTTCGGCGGCGGCAACCACGTCGCCTACGTGAAGACGGTGAACGGCGACGGCACCATCCTCGTCGAGGAGTACAACTGGGGCGGCACCCACATGTACGGCCAGCGCACCATTCCCGCGTCGAGCGTCACCGCGTTCCTCGCCCCGCCCAGCTAGCCTGGGGCTCTCACCTTGGGAGGTTGTCATGGTCGACACATCGGACGGTTTCTCCGACTTCGAGCGCGCCGCCATGAAGGAGCGCGCCGCCGAGCTGAAGGCGCAGGGCCGCGGCGGGCAGAAGAAGGCCGACAACCTGCAGGCCGTGATCGATGCGATCGCCGCCATGCCGGACGCCGACCGGGCGCTCGCCGAGCGCATCCACGTGCTGGTGCTGGAGCACGCCCCGAGCCTGCTGCCCAAGACCTGGTACGGCATGCCCGCCTACGCGACCGAGGCGGGCAAGGTGGTCTGCTTCTTCCAGGGGGCGTCGAAGTTCGAGGCGCGCTACGCGACGCTCGGCTTCAACGACGCCGCCACGCTGGATGACGGGGCGATGTGGCCGACCGTGTTCGCGATCGTCGAGTGGACGCCCGCGGTCGAGAAGCGGGTCGTCGACCTGGTCACCGCCGCCGTCGCCTAGTTGTCGTCACCCGTGAGGTTCTGAACGCGGGCACGTACGCGCGTGCGATCTCCCCTCGAGCGGTGCGAAACGTGCGATGTTGCGCGCTCAGATCGCGCTTTTGGCACCGCTCGAGGTCGTGTCAGCGGCCGACGATGATGCGGGTGCGGCCGTCGAACTCGGCGTTGCGCGCCGCCACGCGGTAGACGCGCTCCACGAGGTCGGCGTCGATCGCGGTGGCAGGTGCCCCGTCGGCGATGATGGCGCCCTGATCCACGAGCACGATGCGCGTGCAGTACGCCAGCGCGAGGTCGATGTCGTGCAGTGCGACGATGCTCGTCGACGGAGCGTCGGCCAGGTGCGCCAGCAGCTCGTGCTGGTGCCGCAGGTCGAGGTGGTTGGTCGGCTCGTCGAGCAGCAGGAGCTCGGCCTGCTGGGCGAAGGCGCGCGCGATGAGCACGCGTCGGCGCTCGCCGCCGGACATCTGCTGCAGGCTGCGGTCGAGAAGCGGACTCAGCTCCCACCGGATCGCGATGTCGTCGATCGCGTGATGGTCGGCCGGGCGGTACGGCCGCCAGTCGGGGGTGCCCGCGGCGCGACCCAGGAGCAGCACATCGCGCGCGGTGAACGGCAGCTCCGTGTGCTCGTCCTGCGCGACCGACGCGATCAGGCGTGCGCGCTCGCGAGGTCGATAGCCGCCAAGCGGTCGACCGTGCAGCGCGACGCTGCCCTCGTGGGGCGCCGAGATCCCGGCGAGCACGCGAAGCAGGCTGGTCTTGCCGGAGCCGTTCGGTCCGAGCAGCGCCACGGTCTCACCGGAGCGGATGTCGAGATCGATCGGGCCGAGCACGGTGCGGGTGCCGTGCCGCACCGTGACGCCGCGCGCCGACAGGGCGGGAGCGTGAGACGCCCCGCCCTGTCGGTTGAGCCGTGCGTCAGCCATTCGTTCCCGCGACGAGCAGCTCGAGGCCGGTGACCGCGGTCGGGCCGGCGCCCGTCACCGCGGAGGGGATGAGCGTGATGCGGTCGGCCGCCACCGCGTCGAGAGCGTCAGCTCCGGGCTCCGCGAGGAACCGAGCCTTCGCCTCCTCGGCGCTCTCGCCGGTGAACCCGTAGGCCATCACGATCCAGTACGGCTGCTGCTCGAGCAGCGCTTCCATCGACGTGTCGATGTAGGTGGCTTCCTGGTCGGCGAACACGTTCTCCAGGCCCGCTGCCGTGATCGCGGTCTGCGGGATGCCTTCGCCGCCGTAGGCGGAGATGCCGGACTCACCCGAGAAGTAGTAGATCCAGGCGGCCGTCTCGCCGGTGGCGGCGCGCTCGGCGGCGTCGGCGCGGGCGCTGAGCGCGGCGGCGGCAGCGTTGGCAGTCTCGCTCGTCTGGAAGATCTCTCCGAAGCGGCGGATGTCGTCGCTGATGGTGTCGAAGTCGACCTCCATTGCTTCGCCGGTGGCCGCGTCGTGGCCGCACTCGCCGGTGACGGTGATCAGCTGGACTCCGGCGGCCACGAGCTGGTCGGGGTCGGCGTTGAACAGGCCGTAGCCGACGACCGTGTCCGCGCCGGAGCCGAGGATCTGCTCGGTCGTCGGGTCCCAGCTGTCGACGATCAGGTCATCCGACGGCGGGTTGCTCAGGTCGTCGCTGAGCGGCGCGTCGAACTCCCCGGAGCGGGCGACGATGAGGTCGGAGCCGCCCGCCGCGTCGATCAGCTCGACAGCGGAGGTGCCGACCGTGAAGATCGCCTCGGGTGCGTCGTCGATCACGATCGGGGCGCCGCAATCCAGGACCTCGACCGGGTAGCCGGTCGCGGTGTCGCCGGTGTCGACGCTGCCGCTCGCGGTGTCGGTCGCGCATCCGGCGAGTGCGAGCGTGACCAGGCTTGCGCCGACCATCGTGCCGATTCGGGTGCGCTGTGTGGGGGTTCTCATTGTTCTCCTTGCTGTGGGTGTTCGGTTCGGGTGGTGCGTGGTCAGGATCGTTCGCGCTGCCGCTGGTGCAGCAGGAACATGAGCAGCGGTGTGCCGACGAGGGCGGTCAGCACGCCCAGCGGGATCTCGCGCGGCGCCAGAACCGTGCGCGCGAGCGCGTCGGCGGCGACGAGCACGATTCCGCCGAGCAGTGCGCTGGCGGGGATGAGGCGCCGGTGGCTGGCGCCGACGAGCCGTCGCGCGAGGTGGGGCACGACGAGGCCGACGAAGCCGATCGCCCCGCTCACGGCGACGGCGGCAGCGATGGTGAGGGCGGCGACGATCGCCACCTGGATGCGCAGCTTCGACGGGTCGACGCCGAGGCTGCGCGCGACGTCGTCGCCGAGACCGATCGCGTCGAGGCGGCGACCCCAGACGGTGAGCAGCAGCACGCTGCCGACGGTGATGATCGCGACCGCCGCGAGGTCGCTCCAGGAGGCGACGGCGAGGGAGCCGAGCGACCAGAACACGACCGAGCGCACGGCGTCGCGGTTGTCGCTGAGCACGACGACGAGGTTGGTGGCCGCGGCGAGGAAGTAGCCGACGGTCAGCCCGGCGAGCACCAGGCGAGAGCCGCTGAGGTGCCGCCGGCCGCCGAGCAGCGCCAGCACCAGGCCGAGCGCGATGAGGGCGCCGATGAAGGCCCCGCCGCTGGCGCCGAGCACCGCCGCCGAGGCGCCGAGGCCGGTGGCGATCATGACGGCGGCGCCGAAGGTGGCTCCGGACGAGACGCCGAGCAGGTACGGATCGGCGAGATCGTTGCGCACGATGGCCTGAAGCGCGCTGCCGGTGATGGCCAGGGCGGCGCCGACGACGGCGCCGAGCAGCACTCGGGGCACCCGCAGCTGCCACACCACCGTGTCGACGGTGTCGGCGCCCGGGGTGCCGAGCAGCTGGTCGACCACCACGCGCAGCACCTCGAGGGCGGGCGTCGGGTACTGCCCGAGCCCGACGGCGATGACGCCGAGGGTGGGCAGCGCGACGGCGAGCGCGAGCGTCGCCGCGGTCGCTCGCCACTGCCGAGGGGCGGCGGGGATCGTCGGTTTGACGATCAGAGTCGCCGGTCGTACAGTCACATGCAAATGATAACCATTATTATTAAGAGTCGATAACCGTGCAGCATCTCCGGCTCATGGGCCTGTGGAACGGGCACCGAGCGCTGCTGGCGGTCCTGGTCGGCATCCGCCTCGCCGTCGCCGTGACGTGGGTCGGTCAGGCGCTCGCGAGCGCACGCATCTTCGCGATCTTCCTCGACCCCGAGCTGCGCGCCGCGCTCGCCGCCGAGGTCGTCGGCCCGGCGATCGTCCTCGTGGCGGCGCTCATCGTCCGACCGTTCCTGGTCGGGGCCGGGCATCTCGTCGCGCACCGCGCCATGACCTCGGTGAAGCGCGAGCTTCGACTGCGCGTGCTGCGCGCGTTCGTGCTGCGGGCGGCACGCGATCCGCGCGGACGCAGCGGCCGAGACCACGCGATCGTCGTCGACGGCATCGAGAATCTCGACGCGTACCTGTCCGGGTTCCTGCCGCAACTGGTCGCGACGGTTATCACGACGGCGAGCGTCGGCGCGGTGATGGTCGTCATGCATCCGGTCGCCGGGGTCGCGGCGCTCCTGGTTGCGGCGACCGTTCCGGTGATCCCGCGACTCTGGGATCGCCTGCTCGCGGCGCGCGGCGGCCAGCAATGGGCGGCGTATCAGGAGCTGCAGGCCGAGTTCGTCGACTCGATGCAGGGCATGACGACGCTCGTGGCGTTCGGCGCCGAAGAGCGGCGCGAGCGCCACCTCGCGCGGGCCTCGGCGGAGCTGCTTCGGCGCACGCTCGGGCAGCTCCGGCTGTCGCTGGTCGACTCGGGGCTGGCGGCGCTCGCCCTGGTCGGGGCGCCGGCAGTCGTGCTGATCGCGCTTGCCCTCACCGGGGCGCCGTCGACCCCGCTCACGGTCTTCACGCTGGTGCTGCTGTCGATCGAAGTCGTGCGCCCCCTGCGCGAGCTGGCGGCGCTCTGGCACGCCGGCTACGTCGGCACCTTCTCGGGCGAGGCGATCCGGACGCTCCTGGAGGGCGCACCGCCGGACGGCGGCCGACCGGAGGCGACCCCGGATGCGCGGGTCGGCACCGTCGCGGTGCGCGACCTCGTGGTGCGGCACGCGGGAGCCGAGGCCCCGGCGCTGACGGTCGCCGACCTCAGCTTCGAGCCGGGCATGACCGCGATCATCGGCCCGACCGGCGCGGGCAAGTCGACCCTTGCCGCCGCGCTGGTGGGGCTGACGGTGCCGGAACGCGGCGCGGTCCTCCTCGACGGCGAGGAGTGCAGCGCCGAGCAGCTGCTGCGTCGCGTGAGTCTCGTGCCCCAGGACCCGGCGCTGTTCGGCGGCACCGTCGCCGACGAGATCGCGCGCGGTGCGTCGCCCGGCGACAGCACCGGCCTCATGGCGCGGGCCGCCGCTGACGCGGGCATCGGCGGCGACGGCGACGCCCTTCGGCTCACGACGGCGGTCGGCGAGGGCGGCAGCTTGATCTCGGGCGGCCAGCGGCAACGTGTCGCCCTCGCGCGAGCGCTCGCGCAGGGCCGCGGGGTCCTCGTGCTCGACGAGGCGACTTCGGCCCTCGACCCGGCGAGCGAGGCGGCGCTGATCGACCGGCTGCGGCGCGACCCCGACCGCATCCTCGTGGCGGTGACGCACCGGCACGACGTGGCGCGTCTGGCCGACCGCGTCATCCTCGTCGAGGACGGGCGGATCGCGACGGTCGGCACGCCGGACGAGGTGCTCGGAAGCGCGGGTCTCGGGCGCGCCGGGCTCGGGCCCGCGGCGTCGGAGGACGCGGTGCCGGAGAACGCGGCGCCGGGAAGCGCGCTGCGGGCATGAAGAGCATCCTGCGTCTGGCATCCCATCTGGGCGGGCATCGACGGCATTTCGCGGTCGTCGTCGCCTCGTCGACAGGCGTGCTGCTCGCGGGCGTCGCCGTGTCCACGATCTCGGTCGCCTCCGCCACGGCTCTCGCGACCGGGCGGCCGCTGCTCGGGCTCGGCGTCGCGCTCGGGCTGAGCGTGCTCGCCGTCGCGGTGCTGACCTGGATCGAGCAGTGGTTCGCGCACGTGCTCGCCTACGAGGTGATCGACGTGCTGCGCATCTCGTCGCACCGCGCGATTGCCCGCATCGCACCGCTCGGCCTCGCGCGCCGCAGCGCGGGGGAGACGGTGGCGCGATCGATCGGCGACATCGAGGCGTTGGAATGGTTCTACGCCCACACCGCCGCGCAGGTGATCGCCGGCACGGTCGCCTCACTCGTATTCTCCGGCGTGGCGATCGCCGTCGCCGGGCCACTCGGGTTGCTCGTCCCGGCGGCGCATCTGCTGCTCGTCGCGATCCCGCTGCTGGCGATGCGCCGCGCCGAGCGCCAGGCGGCGACGCTGCGCAGCGAGGTGTCCGAGCTCGGCACGGTCACGCTCGCGGCGCGCCAGTCGGCGCGCGAGACGGTGCTGCTGGGGGGCCTCGACGAGCTCGCGCGCGACGTGGCCGCTCGCACCGACCGCATCCAGCGCGCTCGGCGCACGATCGCGCTGCGGATGGGGGCCGAACAGGCGGTCACGGAAGCGGTCGGCGCGGGTCTTGCCGTTGCCGCGCTCGCGCTGGTCAGCGTGGGCGTCGCGGCCGGAACGACGGACCCGACTGCCTCGCCCCTGGTGATGGTGTTCGCGGTCACGTCGACCTCGGCCGCGCTGGTGATCGCGACCGCGCTGGGGCGTTTCGGCGAGGTGCGCGCGGCGGCGCGGCGCGTCGACCAGCTGCTCGACGCCCCCGGGGTGAGACCGGAAGGCGACGGCGCGGAGGGTGACGACGTGGCGGACGACCGCGCGGTGGCCCCGGAGGGGGTCGAGGCGGTTCCGGGGCTCCGCGCCCACGGGCTTCGGGTGTCGTATCCGGGCGGCGAGACGCTGGTGCTCGACGGGGTCGATGTCGGCGTCGCGCGCGGCCGCATGGTGGCGATCGCGGGGGAGAGCGGCGCGGGCAAGTCGACGCTGCTGTACGCGCTCGGGCGACTGATCCCAATGGTCGACGGCGAGATCTGGATCGACGGCGTGCGCGCCGACCGGGAGTCGTCGGCGGCCACGCGGGAGCGCGTGTCGTTCGTGAGCCAGCACGCCCACATCTTCCGATCCAGCATCCGGGACAATCTGCTGGCGCCGGAGGCGAGCGACGACGAGGTGTGGGCGGTGCTCGAGAGCGCGCGCATCGCCGCGCGGGTTCGCGAGGCGCCGGACGGCCTCGACACCGTGCTCGATGAGCGCGGCGCCGGCTGGTCGGGAGGGGAGCGCCAGCGGCTCGGGCTGGCGCGCGGGCTCCTTCGCGATGCTCGCGTGCTGCTGCTCGACGAGCCGACCGCCGGACTCGACCCGGCGACCGAGGCCGAGTTCCTGGCGACCCTCGCGGCGGTGAAGGCCGACCGGGCGATCATCGTGGTGACGCACCGCGAGCCGGTCATGCGGGCGAGCGATCAGGTGGCGCTGCTGCACGGCGGGCGCATCCGGGATGCGGCACCGCACGAGGAGCTGGCGGCGCGGAGCGAGCGCTACCGCACGCTGCTGCACCACCGCGACCGTGCGGAGTGACGCGGCGGCGGGCGGCGCCCGGCACGAGTGCCGCCTCTCGGCGCGCCGTACGTCGCCGACCTAGGCTGGGCGTGAACCCGCAGCGCACACCGCGGTGCGCGCGGGCAGGAGGCGACCATGGACGTCATCGTCAACACCGACCACAACATCACCCTCACCGAGAAGACGACCGGCGAGATCGCGTCGCAGGTCGAGACCGCGCTCGGGCACTTCACGGCGCGGCTGACGCGGGTGGAGGTGCACCTCACCGATGAGAGCGCCGGGCGCAGCACCGACAACGATATCCGCTGCCGCCTCGAGGCACGGCCCGAGGGGCTCAGTCCCGAGTTCGTGACCGACAGCGGTTCGAGTGTCGACGAGGCGGTCGGGGGAGCCGCGAAGAAGCTGCGCCACGTGCTCGACACCACGTTCGGCCGACTCGGCCACCGCAAAGGCAACACCCCGATGGGCGGGCCCGAGCCGAGCTAGCGGTCGGCGGTTCGCGGCGGGCAGTTCGCGGCTGGCGGCAGCGCTGAAGTCGCGCGCCGAGGTGTCGCGGCTAGGCTAGAACCACGCTCGGGCTGCGGCCCGGGCCCCGCCTCTGTAGCTCAATGGAAGAGCAGTTCCGTCCTAAGGAAAGGGTTGGGGGTTCGAGTCCCTCCAGGGGCACCGTAGCTTCGGTGATCGCGATCGCGAAACGGATGGCCGCCGACACCGGTTGCGGTCGCCCGCCCGGGTCGGCTTTTATCAGGCGTTGCTAAGACGATCGTCGACCACAAACGCGGCGTGTGGCGCGAGAGACATCGGCTTTCACGAATCTTTTGAGAGACGGCTGTCTGAAGCTCCGACGTAGCGTAGTGCAGGCGGAAAGGCTCGCGGCCGTGGGCCGACTTGGTGCATGAACTTCGGTTCGATCAACTGTTGATCGCGTCGAGAGCGTTGGCTAGGCGTACCGCAAGACGGTCGCGAGCTTTGGACCGTGATTCGACCGTCGTGCCGGCCAACGGCGGGGGAGAGGGCTACTCCGGGCCACGTCCGGAGAGCGTGGTCTCTGAGCAACGGTTCAACGCTGAAAACGTCCTGGGCTGCGCCCGCGGTCGTCCTATTTCGAATGACGGCTACGAGCGCCACCTCGTCGGCGAGGTCCGCGCGTGCGGCATTGACGAGGGTTGCATCGCCGCGCATTGTGGGTAGCTCTTCCGTGCCGATCAAGTGATGCGTTTCCGGCGTCAGTCGCGCGTGCAACGACACCACTTCAGAACAACGTAGGACGGCGTCGAGTGACATCGGAGAGGCACCGTGGACCTGGATCTGCTCGACGTTCGGGTCGTCGTATTCGGCATCTAGATGAAGGTCCTCCAATCTCGGCAGAACCAGTCGACCGGTCGCGCCGAGCCGGACGTGCCCGAGCGATGCGCCTGCAAGCTCGTGATCTCCCTCCCCAGGAGATGCCGGTCTGCAGTGGCCGCTTCGAAGGTTGTGGGCCCTTCCGGGAGCCCCTCAGCCTTCCGAGAATCATCGCAATCGTGAACTCGGCGGCTGCGCTGGCATGCCTCCCCGCGATGTTGAAGAGGTGGATGCTCGCGTTGAAAAGGAGTCGTTCGTCGATATTCTCCGTTCCCGCGCGGGGCGCCGACAACTGTCGAAGCGGAAAACTCGGACACGAAGGCGGAGGGGCCCGCGGGCGCCGAGGTGATCGATTTCGCGTCGTTGTATCGGGCGGATACGCGGAGGTCTTCACGCGAGCAAAACTCGAGATCGATTCGACGTGCGCGACCCATAACGGAGGTTCGCCGGTCGTGCTTAGGTCGCTAGATGCGTGGGTCTCGGCCGACGCCTGAGACGGCGCGAGTCAGTCCCGATGGGTTACGGCGTGCCTAGTCCCCACGGTGCTGTTCGTCGTCTCGCGGCGGGGCCTCGTTGTCGTTGTCGTCTTCCTCGTATTCGCCGTCAGCCTGCGCGTCGAGCGAAGTGAGGTAAGACGCATAGCGTCCGGGGTCGCTGACGTGGTCGAAGGCTCTTCGATAATAAGCATCGCGACGAGCTTCCTCCGCTGCGATCGCGCTGAGCGCGTTCGACGCTTTGGCGGCGCTGGACAGCCCGCTGATAACTTCTCTCATGCGGGCAATCGACTCTGAGTCAGCGCTCGCCGACGAGATTAACCTGTCGAGGTCTCTTCGGGCGGCTTCGCTCACTGCATTGCGGCTTAGGGCCGCCTCGCTGCGGGCCAAAGCCTCGAGTGTGCTCTTTACCGCCGCGGCCGGATACCGCACCCTAAAGTCCCTCACGGAGGACACCGAACGAGCCTCGGCTAGCGCTTCTGCGCTGATCTTCTCGCCGCGCTCGTTCGCGAACTTCAAGAATGCTCTCGGCTGGTAGAAATGCGCGCGCTCGCCGCTCGCTTCGAAGTACTCGGCGATGAGTTCAGGCCGCGGCCCAAAGGTCTTGCCGCTCGACTTCAGCCACCAATCTTCCTTCGCATCGTCGGTAACAAAGATCAACGGTTTTTTGGTGCCTTTGCTGTGCTCGAGAATCTGGCGCCAGAGTATGAGGTCGCCGTACTTCCCTTCGCCTTCTTTTGCGACTTCGTCCATATAGCCGGGTGGGATCTTCTTCGCGTAGCGATCGCTTCCTTCCTTATATAGCGCCGCCAATTGCTCGTCGGAGTACGGGTCTCCGACATTGCCGTCGTAAAGCGTCGAGATGGCTTCCAGCGTCTTGTCGTGTGCGTCTTGGCTGATGACGGCTCGGAAATGGCGTGAGCGCGCCTTCTTGAACTTCTTGCGGATTCTCTTCATATGGCGCTCAACCAGTGCGGAGAGTTCCTCCGCTTCTAGCGTGGGGTGTCGTCGCAAGCCATCAATGGAACTTCGGACGGATGCCTCGGCACTTTCCAACGACTTTTCGACTTCAGCGAACGCCTTCTCCTGCTGGTGCGCGATCATGCGCCGGTTGCGGTGAAACTCAAGCGCGACCTGATGGGGCAGCCAAAGCCGATCCTGTTCCTTTTTGAGGAGGTCGAGCCACTCATCTCGGGTTGTGGCAGAGTATCGAAAGAAGTTCAAGAGCGCGTTCGCGTCGAATACGATGACCGCCTCGTCCCAGAGGCGTTGGAACTCGTCGGGGGTCGGCGAGTAAAAGGCGCGGAACTTCTCTCTCATGGCGCTGTCCAGTGTGGAGACATGGGGCAACATTAGCGTTAGTCGTGAGCCGAACTCGTGAGTCGTAGCGCTGCGGATTCGCTGCAAGGCGGGCCGTGACGCGCTTCAGCCGACGCGACGCGAGACTCCGCGGGCGAGCGAGCAAAATCGAAGCGGTGTTGCCGTGACTGAGCTTCGAGGCCTGCGGTCACGGCCCCAAGCGTTCGATCGTGTTCAGCCGACGCCGAGCATCCCCCGCAGCGCCGCCACCTGCCGCTCCACGAAGTGCCGCGACACTCCGGCCCCAGGCTCGACCGCGTCGAAGCCGTGGTACGCGCCCGGCACCACGTGCAGCTCGCACGGCACGCCCGCCTCGGTGAGGCGGCGGGCGTAGGCGACGTCTTCGTCGTGGAAGAGGTCGAGGGTGCCGACGCCGATCCAGGCGGGCGGCAGGCCGCTCAGGTCGGTGCGGCGGGCGGGTACCGCGCGCTCCAGCGTCTCCGCGTCGAGCGGGGTGGCGGCCGGGCCCTTCGTGCCGGCGCGCAGGTACATGCCCCAGCCGAGGCGGTTGCTCGACGCGCTCCAGATGCGGCGGTCGCGCGCGGCCGGGTCGTCGCCCACGGGGGTGCGGTCGTCGAGCATCGGGTAGACCAGCACCTGGCCGATCACGGCGATCTCGCCCAGATCGCGCGCGCGGAGGGCGACCGCGGCCGCCAGGTGGCCGCCCGCGCTTTGGCCGATCACGGCGATCCGCGTCGGGTCGACGTCGGGCTGCGCGGCCAGCCACTCCAGCGCCGCGTAGCAGTCGTCGAGCGGGGTCGGGTACGGATGCTGCGGGGGCATCCGGTACTCGACGCTCGCCGCGACGACGCCGAGCTCCTCCACCAGCCGACGGCAGAGCGCGTCGCCGTCCGTCGCCGAACCGATGATGAGACCGCCGCCGTGCATGTGCAGCACCGCCGGGCGACGCATGCCGGTGGGGGCATCCGCAGGTCGCTGCACGCGCACCGTCACGCCGTCCGCCACGTCGATCAGCTCGCCGCCTTTCGGCGCGCGGCGGGCGCCCGGCGCCGCCAGAGCCCGTGAGATCGGACGGGTGAACCGGGTGACGACGGTGCGTGGCAGGAACCGCGCGCGGGTCAGCTCGGGGTGGAACGGCGAGGCGTCGCTGCCTGAGGTCATGCCTCGACCCTAGGGGTGGTTGGGCACGCCAGCCGGGGGCCGCGCCCGACGTCAGCCAGCGCGCCGAAAGCGGCTCGGCTAGCCTCGAACCAGGGGTCGACTCGATGAAGAGAGGCACCGCATGCGACTGCTCGTGATCGGCATCATCGTCGCCGTCGTGGCTGGACTCGCGGCGCTGATCGCCCTGCCGCGAGACGGCGGATTCGACGGGCCGTCGTCGAACTCAGCCGACCGGGCCAGCTTCTCGGAGCGCTACCAGCCGTACAGCGCGCAGGCGCTCGCCGAGACCGGCCCGGACGACACCGTCATCCTGTTCTTCAGCGCCAGCTGGTGCTCGACCTGCAAGGTGCTGCGCGACGACATCACCGCCCAGCAGGCGAACATCCCCGACGACGTGCGCATCCTGCTCGTCGACTATGACGAGGCCACCGCCCTCAAGCAGCAATACGGCGTGGTGCGTCAGCACACCCTCGTGCAGACCGATCGCACCGGCGAGGGCATCGCCCGCTGGGAGCTGTCGCGTTCACTCGACGAGCTGCTGGCGACCATCGTGGCGGACTGAGGTGCGACCGTGGAACTGCTGCCGCTGTCACTGCTGGCCGGGGTGCTCACGGTCCTCTCGCCCTGCGTGCTCCCGCTGCTCCCCGTCATCCTGGCCGGCTCGGCCGCCGAAACGGGGCGCCGCAGCGCGCTGGTGATCATCGCGAGCCTCGCCGTGTCGGTGATGGCGTTCACCCTCCTGATCCGCGGAACGACGGCTCTGCTCGGCGTGCCGACCGACGTCTGGCTGATCGTCTCCGGCTCGCTCCTGGTCTTCATCGGCCTCACGCTCGCCTTCCCCGCACTGTGGGAGCGGATCTCCGTCGGCACCGGGCTGCAGCGCGCCTCGGGCGAACTGGTCGACTCCTCGGCCCAGCGCACCGGCCTGGCCCGTTCGGTGCTGCTCGGGCTGTCACTCGGCCCCATCTTCACGAGCCGCAGCCCCACCTTCGGGCTCATCCTCGCCGCCGTTCTGCCGACGCGGTTCGCGGTCGGCTTCATCAACCTGGTCGCCTACACGGTGGGGCTCAGCGCGGTGATGCTGCTGATCGCCCTCGGCGGGCAGTCGGTGACGCGGCGGATGAAGTGGGCGGTCAATCCGCGCGGCGTCTTCCGGCGCACGCTCGGCGCCGTGCTCGTCGTCGTCGGGCTCCTCACCGCGACCGGCATCGTCAAAGACGTGGAGGCGTGGCTGGTCGACCGGGGCATCCTCGGCGGCGTCCTGCTCGAGCAGAGCCTCCTCGATCGGGTCGACACCGGCATCGAGGGGCGTGATCCGGAACTCATCGAACGGCAGCGCGTCGAGCGCGGCTCCCGGCTTCCTCGTCGCCCAGTTCCCGGGGATCAACTGGCAGACGGCCGACCCGGCCATCTTCAACGCGGTGTCGGGCGGGCCGCGGCGCGACGGCATCCCCGCAATCGACAACCCCGACTTCGTGCCGATCGCCGACATCTCGTGGCGGGATGACGTGCAGGCGCTCGTGCTCGACGACGGAGCGAACGGGGTGCGCGTCTACAGCTACAACGTGCTCGTGTGGCACGAGATCGTCAACGACACGGTCGGGGGAGTGCCCGTCGCGGTGACGTTCTGCCCGCTGTGCGGCAGCGCGATCGTGTTCGAGCGCACCCTGCCCGATGGCATCGACACCACTTTCGGGGTGAGCGGGGCGCTCATCGACAGCAACATGGTCATGTTCGACCGCGCCACCGAAGGGCTCTGGCAGCAGAGCACCGGCCGGGCGCTCGCCGGGGAGCACGTCGGAGCGGAACTGGCGCTGCATCCCTTCCAGCTGCTCACCCTCGGTGAGGTGCGCAGTTCCTACCCGGATGCCCTGGTGCTGAGCTCGAACACCGGCCACCAGCGCGACTACGAGAACAACCCCTACGGCGACTACGACGAGAACAGCCAGTTCTACTTCGCCCCGTCGACGTTCGATGAGCGCTACCCCGCCAAGATGATCGTCGCCGCGTTCCTCCTCGGCGAGCAGCGGGTCGCCGTGCCGTGGCTCGCCCTGCGCGAGGCGGGATCGCTGGAGGCCGAGGTGAACGGCGAGACGGTGACGCTTCGCGTGGTCGACGGCGAGTTGGACGTGCGAGATGCCGGTGGACGGTCCCTGCCCTTCTACTTCGAGATGTGGTTCAGTTGGGCTGTTCAGAATCAGCAGTCGGGGATCGTGATCGACCCCGCAGCCGACTGACGGATGCCCCTGCCGGCGCGAGCGGCGGGGCGTGACGGGAGGAGGACAGCCCGTGAATGAGACAGCCGATCCGGTCATCGTCATCGAAGACCTGCACAAGTCCTACGGCAGGTCGCCGGCGCTCACCGGGCTCGATCTCACCGTGCGGCGCGGCGAGGTGATGGGATTCCTCGGGCCGAACGGCGCGGGCAGGTCGACCACGATCCGCGTCCTGCTCGGCCTGCTGAAGGCCGACTCGGGGCGCGTCGAGCTGCTCGGCGGCGACCCGTGGCGCGACGTCGTGGAGCTGCACCGGCGCCTCGCCTACGTGCCGGGCGACGTGGCGCTCTGGCCCGCGATGACCGGCGGGCAGGCGATCGACCTGCTCGGGAAGCTCCGCGGCGGGCTCGACGAGACCCGCCGCGCCGAGCTGATCGAGCGCTTCGACCTTGACCCGAGCAAGCGCGGCCGGCAGTACTCGAAGGGCAACCGGCAGAAGGTCGCCGTCATCGCGGCTCTCGCCTCCCGGGTCGAGCTGCTCATCCTCGACGAGCCGACCAGCGGACTCGACCCGCTGATGGAGGCGGTGTTCCAGCAGGAGATCCGGCGCGAGCGCGAGAACGGCCGCAGCATCCTGCTCTCCAGCCACATCCTCAGCGAGGCGGAGGCGCTCGCCGACCGGATCAGCATCATCCGCGACGGGCGAGTCGTCGAAGTCGGCACGATCGACGCGCTGCGCGCGCACACCGCCTCGACGATCACCGCGACGCTGACGCGGCTTCCGGACAGCCTCAGTGCGCTCGACTTCGTGCACGAGCCTCGCCTCGACGGTCACGTGTTCAGCGCCCGGGTCGACCGTGACCACCTGACCCGCGCCCTCGAACTGCTCACCCCGTTCGGCTTCACCGACCTCACGGTGGCGCCGCCGTCGCTGGAGAGCCTGTTCCTCGAGAAGTACGAGGCGCGCCCGTGAGCAGCCCGGTCGCGGGTTTCCGCCCGCTGCTGGCCGCGTCGCTGAAGCGCGACGCGCGCAACTTCGCGCCGTGGATCGCCCTGATCTCGGTGCTGCCGGCATCCTCCATCGCGCTCTACATCTGGATCTTCCCCGAAGACAGCGCCCGCGAGGAGCTGTCGGTGGCGGTGGGCCTGAACCCCGCGCTGGCGCTGATCTTCGGCACCGCCGGCGACCTGCTCACCGACGAAGGATTCACGGCCTGGCGCTCGCTCGCGCTCGGCTGCTTCTTCGCGTCGCTGATGGCGATCTTCATCGTGGTGCGCAACAGCCGCGCGAGTGAGGACTCCGGTCAAGCCGAGTTGTTCGCCTCCGGGGTGATGGGGCGCGAGGCGCGGCTCGCTGCGGCGGTCGGGCTCGCCGCCATCGCATCCGTGGGTGTCGGGCTCGTCTCGTTCCTGGCCACGATCGCCTTCGGCGCCGACCCCGCCGCGATCGTCGTGCTGAGTCTCACCTACACGGCGAGCGGGTGGATGTTCGCCGGGGTCGCGGCGGTCGCCGCCGAGGTGGCGTCGGAGGCGCGCGCCGCGAACGCGATCGCCGTCACCGTGCTCGGTGCGCTGTTCATCGCGCGCGGCTTCTTCGAGGCGAGCGGGGCGCCGGGGTGGACCGACTGGGCCACGCCGATCGGCTGGATGCAGCAGACCGATCCCGCCGCCGATCGGAACTACGCGCCGTTCCTGCTCGCCCTCGCCTTCACGCTCGTGACGCTGGCGATCGCATTCGCCGTGCACGCGCGTCGCGACTTCGGCGCGGGGCTGATTCCGCCGCGGCCCGGGCCGACGCGCGGACGCCTCACCTCCAACGTGTGGGGGCTCGCGGTGCGGCTCAACCTCGGCTCGATCGTCTCCTGGTGGATCGCGTTCGTGGCGCTCGGACTTGTGTTCGGCTACCTGAGCATCTCGATCGCCGACCTGATCGAGACCGATGCGACCGTGGCGCGGCTGCTCGCGGTCGGCGCCGCCTCCGAGGAGGAGCTGATCTTCCGCTTCATGACGACGCTGCTCGCGCTCGCCGGCATCATCGCCGCCGTCAGCGGGGTGGGCGTCGTGATGCGCGGCTACGCCGACGAGGTCGCCGGCCGGGTCGACCCGATCCTCGCCGGCGCGGTGTCGCGGCCGCGCTACCAGGCGAGCACCGCCGTGGTCGCCTTTCTCACCTCGGGCATCGCGTTCCTGATCGGCGTGGTCGTCATCGGGGTGGTGTCGGCGGGTCTGACCGAGCAGCTGGAGGCGGGGGAGGTCATCCGCCAGGGCCTCGCCACGCTGCCCGCGATGTGGGTGCTCGTCGCGCTCGCGCACGCCGTGGTGGGGGCCGAGCCCTCGCGGCGCATCGCCGGATGGATGGGCACCGTGGCCGCTTTCGGGCTGACGATCCTCGGCCCGATCTTCAACCTGTGGGACTGGATCCTCGGGATCAGCCCGTTCTACCACGTGCCCATCGTCACCTCGGCGGAGGCCGACTTCACCGGCTGGTGGATCGTCGTCGGGGTGCTCGCGCTGCTCACCACGGTCGGCTTCGTCGGCTTCCGCCGCCGCGACCTCGCCTAGCCGGAGTCGCATGCCGTACGGGGATGATCTCTTGGCGATCCGGGTCGGCCCCGCGCGCGGGACTCACACGGGCTCCCTCGCACATCCGCCAGCTCAGGAACGACGACGCGGGGTGCGCGGCCGCGATCGAGTTGTTCACCACCCAGGCCCACGGCTGAATGCCCGCGCGCTCCAGATCCTGTCGCACGCACTCCGCCTCGAGCACCGGGGTCGACTTGGCCAGAGCGACCGGTACACCTTCGTCTACTTCATTACACGTGGGGTTCGAACACGTCATCGGCGGGCATGGAGTTTTGGAACTCTGCGCGGACATCCCGCAGCCTGCGGCCATCGGCGACGGCCCAGAAGTACCACCCATTCGTGGCGTGTCCTCGCAGCAGTCGGCCGGCGGCCGATGGCGACGAGAACCTCTTGCCTCCCAACTCGATCGCCCCGTCCGCAGCCACAGTTGCGACAGTGCCTTTGTGGTCGCGATGTGTCGCGACGAGCGCGTCGCCTGCCTTCAGGAAGCCGGCGTCTATGAGGTGTTTCAACTCGACTCCGTCGCCTGCCTTGGTTTGCGGGTCGAGGACCTTTCCGTGGTGGCCGGGCGGAACAGGCCAAACACGAAGCAGAGACTCGATCAATTCGGAAGTTCGGTCATTGATGAGATCTTCGTCCCACTCATGCTGCTCCGTGCGCTTGATCACGCGCCCAGTCAAGGTGATCGTGTTGTGGTCCTGCAATGCAGACCGTTTGGCAGGCCAAGGGCCGTTCGACACCTTCGAATTAAGAGAAGCGGTGAGGAGCGTCAGGTTCCCGAGTCGGTGGACGTGCGCTTGGCGGACTTCGATCTCGTCGGGAGAGCCGACTGGCCACGTGTCTTTCCAGCTGCGCGGCAGGAGGTGCTCGATCGGATAGCCCTTGCGCTCAATCTGAGGTTGAGCCGTCTCGGCGCGGTAGTGGTCTTCTGAGGCCTCCAAGAACATCCGGAGTCGGCCCCGAGGGAACCGTGTGTAGGCGGACTCCGTGGCCAATGCGCGCCGAAGTTCTTCGTCGCCTGGCCAATACGTGCTCGTCACATTGAGTCGCGCTAGGTGGCCGACCACCCGGTCTGCCAGCTCGAGCGACGGCGAGGTCAGGTTTGCGGCGATGATATCCGCCACGATGCGACCGAGGTCGCTGCTTGTGAGGCGAAGCAGCTGCCGGCGCACTACCCAGCTTTCGGCGGCCCGGATGATGCTGTCCACGGACGCCTGCGGCACGTCTCGTCCTGGTTCGTGCAGCCAGATCAAAAGTGGTTTCAGGACCTCGACGCCGCCGGCCTGCATACGGTAAACCGCCATCTCGGCCGCGTTGAGGCTCCCACCGGGTCGGTTGGCGGCTTCGGCCCAGGCTTCGTATTGTTGCGCCTGCTTTTTGATCACGGGGAGCAGTGCCGCCATCTTGGCGCCCGACTCCAGTTCGACGTAGGACTTGAACCGATTGAATGTCGACTGGGGGCTCACCTCATCACCGGTTCGCGCCACCAGCCACTGATTCAGGAACAATGAACTGCGGCTCACAAAGTTGCGACCGACGCTAACGTCCTTCATCCAGAACTTGGTTTCGAATGGCCAATCTTCACGGTACGCCTTTGCAGTGTCCCCACCCTCTGCTTCAAGACGCTGGAACACGAAGTTTCGCACCAGGTCTGCGGCGGTGAGCGGAGTTCCGCGAGCGTTGAGCGTCTCGAAAATCTCTTGCGAGTTCTCGGCCGCCTCGAGTTCGATGGACACGAGCTGAAGGCCATCGAGCAGGACACTGGTGAGTTCCTTCGCTCGGATGTCGGAGTGGTCCGAACCCTCAGCGCCGAGCCATTGCTCAACGATTGTCGAGAAGTAGGCGTGCGCGGCGACGATCTGGCTGTCTGAGTGGGTGAGATCCGCATGGTCGACAGGCGCCTCGGCAGACATCACCTCATCGAAAGCGACCCGGTCTTTGTTGAGGTGACGGACCTTAAGGCGGCTTTCGCCGTCGTCGATGTAGATGTCGTCATTGTGAGTGAGCCGTTCAAGCTGGCCGGCCAGTCGTGGCTGCCCTTTGCTCTCAAGGAGCGCGCACGTAGCGTCGGCGAGTAGCTGCAACGTCGTCAATCGCTGTTGCCCGTTCGATGACGTTCCAGGTGGTGAGCCGTTTGCTCTGGGCCTCCTGTGACTGGATCACGACTGCGCCGAGGAAGTGCGTGGCATTCAAGTGGGGCTCCGCAATCCGAAGCTCGACGATCCGGCGGATGTCGTTCCAAAGCGGTTCCCACTGCTCTGATTCCTTCCAGACATACGGCCGCTGGAACAACGGGATCACGAAGTTCTGGGGAAGGTTGAACAGTTGCAATGGTGTCCGCTTGAAAGTCTCCACGTCGTTGATCTTTCCGTATCGCATGATCGAATCGGCGACGTTCCGCTTCTGCCGCCGGCCGGTCTGCTCAACCGCTCCGCTCGCGGCACTGCGCCGCCCGTGAATAACCAGCAAATTGCACTAGTGAGCGGGGGTCGTCTCTGCGGTCAGTCCCAACGGACTCGACACTCGCCGTGCAGCGGTGGCGACAGCTTGACCTGCGATCGCCTTGACTTCGGGGTGACTGATGAAGTTGCCGAGGACTTCCCGAGCTTGGGGGACGCTGAGGGCCAGACCCGCACCGACTCCGGCGGGGCCCAAGCCGAGGGTGAGCGAAGCGGTGCTTCGGCGTCGAGCTCCGGCAGCGGATAAGGTGTTTCAGTCGTTGTGGTGTCTGTTGGCTCAGAATGGCCCGCGTCGTCTCTGCAACTGATGTTTGTCTTTGGCATCGAGTTGGCATCTCGCGGCCGATGCCAACATCTGCCACATCGCGCCACTGGCACGATTGCAGTCGTGGGCGAAGATGCTGTGCAGCGCCGGGATGCCGACCATGTTGCCGGTCTTCTCAAATAGGTCGAGCAGGCCGCCCCGGCGCATGCTGGCGGGGCGTTACGCCCGCAGCACCTTCTCCATCTTCTTGCCCTTCGCGACCTCGTCGACGAGCTTGTCGAGGTAGCGGATCTTCTGCATCAGGGGATCGTCGATCTGCTCCACCCGCACCCCGCAGATCACACCCGTGATGAGGCCGGCGTTCGGGTTGAGGTCGGCGTCGGCGAAGAACTCCGCGAACGTGGTCTCGGCGTCGAGGTGGCGGTGCAGCGCGGCCTCGTCGAAGCCGGTGAGCCAGTTGATGACCTCGTCGAGCTCGGCCTGGGTGTGGCCCTTGCGCTCCAGCTTCTGGAGATAGAGCGGGTACACCTTCGCGACGCTCATGTCGAAGATCCGATGCATGGCGACAGGCTAACCCCGTCGCCCGGATCGCGCACGGCAACGCACATCCTCTGCATGCCCCGGTCATAGAAAGCACATAGCGATCCCCGCTGTGATGGCTTCTGTCACCCACCGACAGGAGCACCCCGTGGACATCGTCACCATGATCGCGATCGACATCGCCGCGATCGCCGTACTCGTGTTCGGCCTCTACTTCCCACGCCACCGGCGCAAGGACCTGGTCGTCGCGTTCCTCACCGTGAACGTCGGCGTGCTCGGCGTCGCCCTGGTGCTGAGCAACGCGAGCATCAGCCTCGGCGTCGGCCTCGGCCTGTTCGGGGTGCTGGCCATCATCCGCCTGCGCTCGGCCGTGATCCGTCAGCACGAGATCGCCTACTACTTCGCGGCGCTCGCCCTCGGTCTGCTCGCGGGCTTGGCGACCACCATCGACCCGCTGTTCATCGGCATGATGGGCCTCATCGTGTTCGCCCTGTTCGTCGGCGACCACCCGCGACTGTTCGCCAGCTACCGCATGCAGACCATGCGACTGGACTACGCCGAGACCGACGAGGCCGCGCTCACCGCTGCGCTCGCCGCCACGCTCGGCGCCCGCATCCACCGCGTGACGGTGCAGCACGTCGACTTCTCGAAGAAGTTCACCGACATCGAGGTGCGCTACTCGCTGAACGGCGCCCCGAGCGGCGTCGACCGCCACACCCCCGTCCGCACCCACGAAGGAGCCTGAGCCATGCGCCCCAACAAGTTCACCCTGACCGCCGCCACCAGCACCCTGCTGATCTCGGGCCTGCTGCTCGCCGGCTGCACCGCCGTCGTCGCCGAGACCGAGACCGACACCGCGGTGACCTCCACCGTCTCGAGCCTGGAGGCGGGCCTCGCCGCCACCGAGGTGCTGGAGCAGAACGCCAACGCCACCACCGTGAACGACGACGAGTGGAGCATGACCGGCGCCGTCACGATCACCCTGGCCGGCAGCACCGCCAGCGCCGATGGCGATGGCGTGACGATCGACGGCAGCACCGTGACGATCACCGCCGCGGGCACCTACGTGCTGAGCGGCGAGCTCGACGGGCAGGTCGTCGTCGCGGCCGGCGAGGAGGACGTGGTCGCCCTGGTGCTCGACGGCGCCACGATCACCAGCTCCACCACCGCCGCGATCTCGGTCGAGACCGCCGACGACGTGGTCGTCTCGCTCACCGGCAGCAACACGCTGGCCTCCAGCGGCGACGACGAGGAGGCCAACGCGACGCTGCACAGCGACTCCGACCTCACGATCACCGGCGACGGCTCGCTCACTGTGACGAGCGCCGCGAACGACGGCATCACGAGCACCGACGACCTGGTCGTGCTCTCGGGCACCATCACGGTGACCGCCTTCGATGACGGGCTGCGGGGCAAGGACTCGCTCTCGATCGAAGGCGGCGACATCACCGTCGACGCCGGGGGCGACGCGCTCAAGTCCGACAACGAGGAGGAGGCCGACCGCGGCTACGTGCTCATCACGGGCGGCACCCTCGACCTCACGGCGGGCGACGACGGCATCCAGGCCCAGACCGATCTCGTCATCACCGGCGGCACCACCGTGCTCGGCGCGGCGGACGACGGACTGAAGGCGGAGGCCTACCTGGTCGTCTCCGGCGGCGACACCACCGTCACCGGCTCCTACGAGGGCGTCGAGTCGTACTACATCACCGTCGAGGGCGGCACGCTTGACGTGACCGCGAGCGACGACGGCATGAACGCCACCAGCGGCACCAGCACCACCACCGACGTCGGCGGTGTCGTGGAGGAGGACGACGGCGCGCTGATCCTGATCACCGGCGGCGAGATCACCGTCAACGCGGAAGGCGACGGTCTCGACTCGAACGGGTCGACCCTGATCACCGGCGGCGTCTCGACGATCTTCGGCGCCCAGACGGACCGCGAGGGCGCGCTGGATGCCAACGGCACCATCACCGTCGACGGCGGCACCGTCATCGCGGTCGGCATGCCCGGCATGGCCGAGACGCCCGAGGACCGCTCGGCGCAGGGCTGGTTCACGGCGACGCTCGACCAGGCCTACGGCGCCGGCCAGACCGTGCAGGTGCTCGACGGCAGCGGCACCGTCATCGTCGAGTTCGAGTCGGTGAAGACGTTCCAGTCGGTCGTGCTCTCCGACGCTGCGCTCGAGGACGGCGCCACCTACACGGTGACCGTCGACGGCCAGACCGCGGCGACCGTCACCGAAGGCGTCGCCGCCGCGGGCACCACCCAGGGCGGGGCGGTGCAGGGCGGACGCCCGAGCCGGCCGTAGTCATCCGGCCCATCGCGGCCGCAGCACCCTCGGCGCTGGCCGCCACCGATCTACCGGCTGACCGGTTCGGTGGCGGTCAGCGCCGTCAGCTCGTCGCGGCGCGGCAGGCCCTCCCAGTCGCCCGCCGCCAGGCAGGCGTAGGCTCCGGTGGCGACGGCGGTGCGCAGCCGCCCCTCCAGGTCGAGGCCGGCGAGCGTCTCGGCGAGGTACCCGGCGACGAAGGCATCCCCGGCGCCGACCGTGTCGACGACCGTCACGGGAACCGCGTCGTGGGCGGCGCTCGCGGTCGAGGTCGCCGCGATCGCGCCTTCGGCGCCGAGCTTGATGACCGCCTCACCGGCGCCGAGCGCGAGCAGACGCGCGGCGAGCACGTGCGGGTCGTCGTGCTCGCCGACGGCGATCGCCGCCTCGTCGCTGCCGGCGAACACCACGTCGCACAGCGGCACGATCTTCGAGTAGACCTTCTTGGCCTCCTTCTCCGACCACAGCCGGCTGCGGTAGTTGAGGTCGAAGGAGACGCGCACCCCCGCCTCGCGGGCCGCCGCGATCGCCGCGAACACGGTCGCCCGCAGCGACTCGGAGAGCGCGGCGCTGATGCCGGTGATGTGCAACAGCTCGGCCGAGCGGATCAGCTCCAGGTCGAGGTCGGCGGGTGCGAGCCGCGACCCGGCGTAGCGCTCGCGGTAGTACCAGACGCGGGTCTGCGTCGCGGTGCGGCGCTCCTTCACCATGAGCGCGGTCGCCGCCTCGGTGTCGCGCAGCGCGACCACCTCGAGCCCTTCGGCGCGCAGTTCGCGCTCCACCAGGTCGCCGAGCGAGTCGTCGCCGATCTTGCCGATCCAGCGCACGGGCACGCCGAGCCGGCGCAGTCCGATGGCGACGTTGCTCTCGGCGCCGCCGATGCCAAGCGCGAGGCTCGCGTTGTGCTGCAGGGGGCCGAGCTTCTCGCTCGTCATCAGCGCCATCGTCTCGCCGAGCGTCACCACCCGGGCGTTCATCGGGCGTCCTTCGCCGCGGCCACCGCGTCGCGCGCGCGCACGATGCGCTGATCGAGCTCGCTGAGCGATCCGCCCTTCAGCGCGTCGCCGAGCAGCGGGCCGCCGAGGCTCACCGCGACGGCGCCCGCGCGGATCCACGCGCCGATGTCGTCGAGCCCGACGCCGCCGGAGGGCAGGAACTCGAGCTCCGGGAACGGCCCGCGCAGGTGCCCGCCGTACTGGGCGCCCACGGTCTCGGCGGGGAAGATCTTCACCGCGGTGGCTCCCGCGTTCCAGGCTCCGAACAGCTCGGTCGGGGTGAGGCCGCCGCAGAAGATCGGGGTGCCGCTCGCGACGGCGACGCCGACGACGGCCGGATCGAAGTTGGGGGTCACCAGGTAGTGCGCGCCGGCGGCGATCGCGGCGTGCGCGAGACCCGGATCGGTGACCGTGCCGACGCCGATCTCCGCCTCCGTCCCGAAATCCGCCAGCAGGGACGGCAGCGCGTCGAGGGTGCCGGGCGTGGTGAAGGTCAGCTCGATCGAGCGGACGCCGCCGCCGACGAGGCGCTCCACGACGGGCGCGTAGTCGCTGCCGCTGCGGGCGCGCAGCACAGCGACGATGCCGCTCTCGCGCAGGACGGGGGAGATCGCGGCGCGGGCGGGCGTCGAAGGATCGGTCATGAGGGGTCCCTTTCGGTCGGGCGGGCGAGGGGGCGCGGTCCGAGCAGACGGAACGCGACGGCGACGAGGGTGCCCCAGCCGAGGAACACCCACCAGGGCGCCAGCGAGAGCGGGCCGCCCTTCTCGATCAGCGAGTACAGGGCGCCGCCGCCGGAGCTGCCGATGACCCCGCCGATCGCGTGGGCGAGGCCGAGCACCCCGAAGTAGGAGGCGACCGAGTTGTTGTGGGAGAAGTCGGCGACGACGGCGTTGGCGACCGGCTGGCTGAGCATCTGGCCGATCGTGAAGACGCCCACCCCGGTCAGCAGTCCGGCGAGCGTCGGCCAGAGGCCCATGATGGCGATCCCGGAGCCCATGCAGAAGGCGCCGACGGCGAGGATCGAGCGCGGCGCGAGGGTGCGCGAGGCGAAGCCGGTGAGCGGCAGCATCGTCGACACCATCAGCACGGCCGCCGCCGTGTAGACGACGCCGACGCCGACCGAGCCCGACAGCACCTCGGCCGCGCGGATCGGCACCACGAGGTAGAGCTGCGAGACGAGCACGCTGAGACCGGCCGCCAGCAGGCAGTAGCGCAGGAACGCGCCGTTGCGCAGCACCGCGCGGAATCCGAGCTGCTGCATCGAGCCGCCGGTCGACATGCCGGCGGGCAGGCCGACCACGGTGACGACGAAGGCGGCGAGGAACAGTCCCGCCGAGACCCAGCTGACCAGCCGGAAGTCGAGGCCGGCGAGCAGGCCGCCGAGCATCGGGCCGACGATGAAGCCGAGGTTGGAGACGAGCTCACGTGTGGAGTACACCCGGATCGTGTCGCGACCGGCGGCGAGCGCCGAGTACGCGGCATAGCTCGCCGGATGGAACAGGGCGCCGCCGAGACCGGCGAGCACGGACGCGGCGATCAGCAGCCCGACCGAGTCGACCGAGCCGAGCGCGGCGAAGCCGACGGCGCGAATCAGCACGCCCAGCGCGATCGCGCGCTTGTAGTCGATCCGGTCGGCGATCCAGCCGGCGACCGGCATCATGCCGTTCTGGGATGCGGTGCGCACCGCCGCGATCGCGCCGACCACCGCGATCGTCAGCCCCAGGTTCTGCAGGAAGTGGTAGGCCAGCAGCGGAACCAGCATGTAGAAGCCGACGGCCATCGTGAAGGTGTCGGTGTAGAGGATCCAGAGGGCAGGCGAGGTGCCGTCGAAGAGCCGGGCCCGAGGCAGGCGGCTCACGGCTCGTCGGGGTCGTCGAGCGTCGTGGTCCAGGTGATGAGCGCGAAGTACAGCGGAATCGAGTACCCGAAGAACGGCAGCACGGTCGGCAGCAGCAGGCAGGTCGCCAGGAAGAGGATGGTGAGCGCCAGCAGGAACAGCGACCTCAGGCCCTGCGCCGCGATCAGGTGTCCGCCGAAGAGCAGCCACTCGCGCATCCGTGCCTCTGGCAGCCGCGCCGACGCGGTCGGCACCGCCAGCAGCCCGAGCAGCAGGACGGCGGCAACCGGAATGGCGGCGGCCGCGAATGCGACCGCGAGCGACTGCGCGTTCGTCGTGAGCTGGGCGACGAGGAACACGGCATCGACGGTGAGCAGCATCAGGCTGAGACCCACCACGATCCCGAGCCCGATGCTGCGCCGCCACGTCCGCGCAAACTGACGGAACGTGTTCGTGAAGACGGCATCGTCGCCGTCGAACTTCCAGGCATGGAAGGCGCGGGCCAGCGCGATCAGCGCGGGCAGCAGCGTCACGACACCGAGCCCGAGCAGGAATGCCGCCAGGCCGCCGAGGGCGATGTTCGCCGGGTAGCTGAGTGCGGTCAGGAGCTTGAGCTCCCAGCGGGGCGCGGGTCGTGCCGTCATGGTCACCTCGTTTCGCCTCCGATGCTGACACGTCGCGCGGCGAACCCGGTGCCGCGCACGTCCGCGTCGGCCAGATCGGGGGCCTCGGCGCTCAGGTTCACGGCGACGACCTCGTCGACGCCGTCGCGCGAGATCGTCACGGTGATCGTGTCGCCGACGGTCTCGGCCGACACCTCGGCCTGCTCGGTGTGGTTCCAGGCGCGGGGCTCCAGCACCGTGATGAACCGCGCCGTCGTCGCGGGGGCGCTCGCGCGGGCGAGCGTGTACTGCGCCTTCTCGATCGCGAGCGACGGGGTCGACGAAGTGGGGTTGGCGAAGACCTCGGTGCGCAGCACCTCGCTCATCTCGTGCTCGTCGAGCGCGGTGATCGGCATGGTGGCGCGACCCGCCTCCGCCACCCAGCGGCCGGCGCCGGTCGGCTGCGCGGGGTGCTGCGTCTGCAGCAGCACCGTCCAGGTGCGCTCGGTCGTCGCCTCCAGGTCGTCGACGACGACGAGCACGCCGCGCGGCGTCAGCGTGAGGTGGCGACGCACCTTCGTGACGCCGAGGGCGCGGTCGTACATCTCGCTGGTCTCGCTGACGGCGTGCGTCCAGCCGTCCTGGAGGGTCGTGGTCAGGATGCGCGCCTGGTACTCGTGGGCGAGGTTCTCGAACACGTGGTACCGGTCTTCGTTGACGAAGCCGTTTCCGTCGACGAGCACCGTGTTGTGGTGTCGGGTCATCTTGCGCGAGGAGTAGCCCTCATCGAGCGCCAGGTACGAGTTCTCTCCGATCAGCACGAAGCTGCCGGCGTCGGGGTGGTGATGTCCCGCATTGAGGGTCACCCATCCGGTCTCCGCCTTGATGCGGTGGTGCTCCTCCCACGCCTTGTGGCCGCCGCCGGGGGAGGCCTTGAACGACACCAGGGTCGCGTCCTCCTCCCAGGAGGTGCGTCCCACCACCAGGCCGAGATCGGCGAAGTAGCGGTTCAGCGGAAGCTCTTCGGGGCCCTCGACGGGCGCGGTCGGGTCGAACCAGAGCAGCTCCTGGTAGGCCTCGGCGCGCACGCCCGGCTTCACGCCGCTCTCGTAGGCCTCGCGCCAGAAGAACTCGGCGGCGACCTTGTCGGCCAGCCACTGCGCCTGCGGGATGCGGTACTCGGCCGCGAGCTTGTAGTACATCGCGACCGGGTGGCCGCTGCGCCGGTCGTGGCAGTCGCCGTGGTCGACGATGCGCTCGAAGTCGGGGGCCGACTGGTACAGCCGGTACCAGAAGGTCTCGCGCAGGTAGTCGCTGGTCTCGAACCAGTTGATGCCCTCCGCGTGCTGCAGCACGTCGAGGTAGCTCACCAGCCACGGCACGCCGTAGCGCCAGTAGACGACGCCCTCGTTGTTGGAGCCGTCCTCGGGCAGCATCGCGAGCACGGTCTCGAAGTTGCCCTTGGCGCGCTCGGTCCACTCGCGCGCCGCCGGGTGCTCGGGGGTGAGCACGTAGCCGGCGGTCGCCAGGCCCGCGTAGCAGATCCAGTTGTGGTTCTGCCAGTACGACGACGACCACCAGCCGCCCTCCGTCTCGACGGCGAACTCGTAGAGCCGCTCGCCCTGCAGGATCAGCTTGTCGCGCAGCGCCTCGCGCTCGGCGGGCTCCAGGGCGTCGCCGGCCCAGGCGTAGGCGAGCGAGAAGCCGTGCAGGATCCAGCCGGCATCGAGGTCGTGGTCGGGCAGGTTGGCCTTGCCCCAGTGCGGGAACGACAGCGGCGGCGCCAGCCAGCGGCGCAGCTCGTCGAGATAGTGCTGCTGGCCGGTCAGCCGGTAGGCGAGCGCCAGGTTCGCGGCGGCCGGACCGAAGTAGGTGATCGAGGCGAGCGGGTGCTCCTGCGGCAGCGGGAGCTCGGTGTAGCGCTCGCACTCCTCGATGAGGCGGCGGAACTGCGCGGCGCGCGGGCCGGAGAGTTCGGCGCGCAGGGTCTCTTCGCGGCCATCGAGAAGGAGAAGGGGAGCGCTCATGCGGAGAATGCCTCGATCGTGTGGGTGGTGCCATCGGGAAGGGACAGAGTGACGACCGCCGGGCCGTCCTCGGGAATCGTGATCGTCGCGTCCGCGTCGCCGTCGAGGCGATAGACCGAGACGAAGCAGGCGGTGGTGCCGCGGTGGTGCCAGTCGGCTCCCGCGACGACGCGGGCCGGGTCGTCGGAGGGGGCCCGGGTCGCGACCAGCTCGAACGCGTTCGCACCGGACGCGGCGTGCAGTGCCGACAGGCTGACCCCGGCGTCGTTCGACCACGTGCTGCGCGCCTGCGTCTCGGTCGCGACGACCGCGAGCGAGTGCGAGGGTCGGAAGTTCAGGGCGAAGCGGTGCTCGTCGCCGTCGGCGGCGCTCGCCGTGACGATGTCGACCAGATGCCCGGCGACGAGCGACACGTCGCGGCGGAACAGCACCCCGGGGATCGCGTCCACGGCGTGCGCGACGACGCGACCGGCGGCGGCGTCCCACAGGTCGACGACGGCGGTGCCCTCGGCCTGGTCGCGGCCGTCGACCGTGAGGGTCGGATGCGCGGTCGTCGTTGCGTAGTACTCGCGGCGCAGAGCGCTGCCGTAGGGCGGAACCCCGGGGGCCGGCTGCCACGGCGCGGTGCCGTACAGGTACAGGCCGAGCTTGTCGAGGTGCCCGTGCGCGCCGCCGTGCGGGCCGACGTCGAGGATCGCGGTGAGCTGGTCGCCCTCGTCGCGCAGCACCGCGTAGCCGACCTGGTCGAAGAGCACGGACCCGCGGGACGGGGCCAGCGCGGGCAAAGCGGGGCCCGAGAACCAGCCCGGGAGCATCGACTCGAGCCCGTCGTCGTCGGCGCCGAGCTGCTGGTGCGCGTAGTTCGCGACCGCGTCGAGGCCGGTCTCGACGAAGAGCTGGCCCGAGAGCGCCGCCACCTCGAGCACCTCGCGGTTCATCGGCGCACGGTCGTAGGGTCCGTCGTGCAGCGACGGGAGCTGACCGGAGGGCGCCGCCAGCTCGGCCAGCACCGTCGTCATCGCGCCGAGCGTGGCGCGGACGTCCTCCGGCAGGCTCGCCGGCTCGGCCCCGGCGAGGCCCAGCAGATAGGCGCGCAGCACGAACAGGTGGTAGTAGGTGGACCCCTCCCACTCCCAGCCGTCGCTCGCGATCGCGAGGCGGATGTGGGAGTAGGTGCGGGTGAGCCAGACCGCCTCGGCGGCCTCGTCGCCCGCGCCGCCGGCGGTGAGCGCCCGCGACAGCAGTCGGCCCGCCGCGTTCAGCCACGCGGTGTAGTTGCTCGACTCGTCATCGCGCTCGTCGACGAGGATGACCCGCGCCGACTCGGTCGTCTCCAGCAGTCCGCGCAGCATGGCCGTGATGGCGGCGGCGTCGGCGGCCTGGTTCAGCTCGGCGCCGAGGGCGATCACCGCATCCGCGATCTGCACCGCCCACTGCGCCTCGGTGAGGGCCTGCGAGAACAGCTTGCCCTTGAGCATCCAGGCCTCGCTGCCGTCGTTCCAGCCCGCCCGAACCACCGTGTCGTAGAGCGCGGCGTAGTCCTGCAGGATCACGAGCACCCGGTCGCGGTCGGCCGCGTCGCCGTGGGCGGCGAAGCGGCGCGCGCGCAGCCGGGCCTCGCGGGCCAGCCCCTGGTGCTCGTACACGAGCCACGCGGCCGCGAACTTGCCGCCGCGGAACTCGCACCCGTAGCGACACGGGAAGGTGTCGCCGCGGGCCGTGTCGAGCTCAACGCCGTGGGTGGGGCAGACGTAGTCGTGCCACCACCCGCCGCGCTGCTGGGGAACGGAGCTCATCGGAAGTTCAGTCCGCCATTGATGTCGATGACCTGACCGGTGACGTACGACGACAGGTCGGAGGCGAGGAAGGTCGTGACGCCCGCGACGTCCTCCACGGTGCCCGCGCGACCGAGCGGGATGCCCGCGACGATGCCGGACTGCGCCGCCGCCGGGGTGAAGGTGTTGTGGAACGGGGTGTCGCCGATGAAGCCGGGCGCGAGCGCGTTGACGGTGACCCCCGTCGAGGCGAGCTCCTTGGCGAGGGCGCGCGTGAAGCCGACCACGGCGGCCTTGCTGGCGGCGTAGGCCACCGAACCGGCGCCGCCGCCGTTCTCGGCCGCGAGCGAGGCCATCATGACGAAGCGGCCGTGGGCCGACTGCGTCACGTGGGGGATCGCGGCGCGGGCGACGTAGAAGCCGCTTGCGGCGTTGACGTCCATCACCTTGTGCCAATGCTCGTCGCTCATCTCGGCGATCGTCGCGCGGCCGACCAGGTGGCCGGCGTTGTTGACGACGATGTCCAGGCCGCCCAGGGCCTCCACCGCCGCGTCGACGACCTTCGCGGCCTGCGCGGAGTCGGTGAGGTCACCCTGGATCGCGACGGAGGTGCGGCCGAGACCGGTGATCGTGGCGGCGACCGACTCGGCGGCCTCGGAGCTGTTGGCGTAGTGCACGGCGACGTCGGCGCCAGCTTCGGCCAGGGCCACGGCGATCGCCGCCCCGATTCCCTGTCCGGCTCCGGTGACGAGGGCGCGGCGTCCGGTGAGGTCGATCTGCATGATTTCTCTTTCGTGTGTGATTCGGTCGGTTTCGGGAGGAACTACTTGATGCCGGCGTTCGTGAAGCCCTGAATGAAGTACTTCTGGGCGAACACGAACAGCAGCACCATCGGAACGGTGGCCATCGTGGTGCCGGCCATCAGGTAGTTCCAGGAGGTGTTGTCGAGCTGCTGGAAGACCGCGAGGCCGACCTGGATGACGCGCAGCTCATCGCTCGAGGTGACGAGCAGCGGCCAGAGGAAGTTGTTCCAGCTCTCCTGGAAGGTCAGCAGCCCGACGGTCGCGATCGCGGGCTTGATCAGCGGGGTGTAGATCTGCGCGAAGATGCGGAACTCGCCGAGGCCGTCCAGCCGGGCCGCCTCCTCCAGCTCCTTCGGGAGCGAGAGATAGAACTGGCGGAACAGGAAGATCGAGGTGGCCGAGAGGCCGCCGGGGATGATGAGGGCCCACCAGCTGTCGAGCCAGCCGATGCCGCCCTGGCCGAAGATGTCGTTGCCGCCGAACAGCGGCATGAACTTCACGATCAGGAACTGCGGCACGATCTTCGTGTAGGTGGGGATCATCAGCATCGCGACGAATCCGAGGAAGACGATCTCGCGGCCCCGGAACTGCACGCGGGCGAGGGCGTAGCCGGCCATCGATCCGAGCAGCAGGGTGATCGCGGTGTGCCCCACCGAGATGAAGAAGCTGTTGCGGAAGTACAGGTCGAACGGCGCCGCCTCGAGGGCCTTCAGGTAGTTCTCCCAGTGCCATTCCTGCGGGAGGAAGGTCGGGGGGAACTGCGCCAGCTCGGCGGGCGACTTCACCGAGGTGAAGACCATCCAGATGAACGGGACGATCATCGTGATCGCGCCGATGGACAGCAGCACGTTCAAGATGATGCGGTTGCGCAGCTTCGTCTTCGACATGCGCGACGAGCGGCGGGGAGCTGCCTCGGCATCCCCCAGGTTCAGCGGGGTGAGCGTTGCGGTGGCCATCAGTGGTCCTCTCGGGTGGCACGGCGGCTGATGAGCGTCATGGCGAGCAGGAAGCCGAACAGCACGACCGACTGCGCCGACGCCATGCCCATCCGGAACTCCTGGAATGCCGAGCGGTAGACCTCGTAGGTCATCATCGTGGTCGCGTTCGCGGGACCTCCGTCGGTGAGCACGTAGATCTGGTCGAAGACCTGGAAGGCTCCGATGATCGAGATCACGAGCACGAAGAAGGTGGCGGGCTTGAGCATCGGCACGGTGATCGCGAAGAACTTGCGGATCGTCAATGCGCCGTCGACCGAGGCGGCCTCGTAGAGGCTCTCGTCGACGTTCTGCAGCGCCGCGATGTAGATCAGCATCTTGATGCCGATGCCCTGCCAGGCGCCGACCAGGATGACCGACCACAGCGACCAGTCGGGGTCGACGAGCCAGGCCTGGCCGGGAAGCCCGATGAAGGCGAGCACCGAGTTGAGCAGACCCTGCTGGGGGTTGAAGATCCAGAGCCACACCATGGCGATCGCGACGGTGGCGGTGACCTGGGGGAGGAAGAAGGCGGTGCGGTACCACTTCTGCAGCTTGAGGCCCTGGTTCAGGGCCACCGCGATGACGAGCGCGATGCCCATCGACACCGGCACGGTCCAGAAGGTGTAGACGACGGTGTTCCAGATCGACTGTAGGAAGACCGGGTCCTGCGCGATCTCGATGTAGTTGTCGAACCAGATCCACTCGGGGGCCGAGAGGACGTTGTAGTCAGTGAAGCTGAGGGCGAAGGTGGCCAGGACGGGGATCAGACTCCACAAGCCGATGTGGATGACCGAGGGCGTCACCATGAGCCAGCCCGCGCGGCGGACCTTGCGGTCGGAGAGGCTCGGCTTGCGTCGAGTCCGGGTGGGTTGTGCGGCAGTCGTAGTCATGATCTCTCATCCAGAAGGGGTCGTTCGGTGCCCGGAAAGCCACCACCGGGCACCGAACGGGTCCTTAGCGGGCGATGGCGTCCTTCACGAGCTGCTCGAGCGAGCTGAGCGCCTCGTCGGCGGTCTGGCTCTGCAGGAGCGCGCCCTCGATGGCCGGCTTGAAGTCCCCGCGGACCTCGAGCCAGGCGGCCGGGCCGCCCTCGCGCTTGGCGTAGTCGAGGTTCTCCATCGCGAACTGCACGAAGCGGTTGGACTGCACGTACTCGCTGTCCAGCAGCTCGGTCAGGGCGGGCACGTTGCCGCGCTGCTCGTTGGCGGCCAGCGCCGCCTCGGGTCCGGCGAGGAACTCGAGCAGCGCCTGCGCGGCGGCCGGGTTCTTCGAGCTCTTCGAGACGGTCGCGAGCGTGCCGCCGAAGAACATGCCGGGCTCGGCGCCGGTGATCAGGAACGGCTCGAGGTTGTCGAGCATCTCGGGAGCGGCCTCCAGGCCCTGCGTCCAGAGGTTGTTGTGCGCGATGCCCATGGCGGCGCGGCCGTTCAGCAGCGGGTTGACCGCGACGTCAGCGGCCGAGAAGCCGATGTCCTCGACCTCGTACTTGTTCACCAGGTCGACCATGAGCTGGAGGGCGGCGACACCCTCGGGCGAGTTGAAGGCGGGCTCGGTCGCGTCGGCGTTGAACAAGTCGCCGCCGGCCGAGAAGAGCATGACCTCGTAGGCCTGGCGGGCATCCAGCGACATCATGTCGAAGCCGGCGCGCTCGAGCGTGCCGTTCGAGTCGCGCACGGTGAGCGCCTCGGCCATCTCGACGAGCTCCTCCCAGGAGCTCGGCGGGGCGTCGTAGCCGGCCTCGCTCAGGATCTCCATGTTGGCCACGCCGATGCGGGTGTCGAGCATGATCGGCACCGCGTACACGCCGCCGTCCCAGACGCCCGCGTCGATGATCGCCGGGTTGTAGCTCTCGGCGAGCTTCTCCTCGGTGAGGCCGGTCTCGCTGAGGTCGACGAGCAGGCCCTTGTCGGCGAAGCCCTCGATCCAGCCGACGCCCATGAGCATGACGTCCGGCAGCAGACCCGAGACGAGGCTCGTGGTGAGCTTCTCGTTGAGCTTGCCGTAGGTGGTGTAGTCGACCTTGACGGTGACGTCGGGGTACATCTCGTAGAACTGCGGCAGCAGCTCGTTCTCGAGCAGCTGCTGTCCGGGGGTTCCCTCGAAGATCGGGGTGAGGAGCGTGACCTCGCCGGAGATCTCTCCGGAGGCGCCGGTCGCGCCATCGCCGGTGCTCGAACAGGCGGTGAGGCCGGCCGCGAGCAGGACCGCTCCGCCGAGTGCTGCCCGGCGGAGCCAGGGGGAAGTGGATCGCATCAGGACTTCCTTCGCTTGGGTGGGGGGCAACTCTGCCGCCCACGATTGACTTCATCGTCGTCGCTGCAGTCGGAATCAGGCACGGGGTGCAGATCGTGGCGATCCGGTGTAACGATGCACTGACACTAGGCCGGGGGGCGCGCGGCGTCAAGAAAAAAGATTCCTCGAAGCCCGGGAACGGGCCGAGAGCCCTGTGATTGCAGGCGAGAAGTCCGGTGTATCAATTGGTGAACCGATGCACTAACATGGGGTCGTCGGCGGCCGATCCCGGGGCCGCACGCGAGGAAAGGGGCGATGGTGGCTCAGGTGACGATCCATCAGGTGGCGAAAGCCGCCGGGGTGTCGTCGAGCACGATCTCCAACTACCTCAACGGGCGGATGAACCGAATGGTGCCCGCTACGCGCGACCGCATCAGCGCCGCCATCGACGAACTCGGCTATCGCCCGAACCGGGCGGCTCGCCAGCTGCGCACCGGCCAGACCCAGCGCGTCGGCCTGATCGTGCCCTCCGTCGCCAACCCCTTCTGGGGAGCGTTCGCGCGCGAGATCGAGGTCGCCTCGCTCGAGGTCGGCTCCGAGCGTGCTGCTGTGCAACAGCGAACGCGACCCGGAGCGCGAGCGCCGCTACGTGGAGGAGCTCTGGGACGACGGCGTGCGCGGCATCGTGCTCTGCACCTCGCTGCCCTCGCTCGACCACTTCGCCGACCTGATCGACCGCGGGCTGCGCCTGATCGCCTTCGACCGGCCAGCCCAGCCGAGTGATCCGTCGAGCGTCGTCAGCATCAGCATCGACAACAGCGTGGGCGGCTACGTCGCCACCTCGCACCTGCTCGAGCTCGGCCACACCCGGATCGCCTTCGTCTCCCGCTCGTTGGGGGCGCTCAACCGCGCGGGCCGCTACGAGGGGTTCCGCCAGGCGATCGAGAAGGCCGGCCTGAACATCGACGACATGCCGGTGTGGAACGACGCCGACGACGCGGACGTGTTCGGCGACGTCAACGCCGCCGGCGTCGGGCGCGCCGCCGCGCACGCGCTGTTCGAGGGCGCAGCGAATCCGCCCACCGGCGTCGTCGCGATCAACGACATGACCGCGCTCGGATTCTGCCGCGGCCTGCGTGACCTGGGCCTGACGGTCGGGCGCGACGTGTCGGTGATCGGCTTCGATGACATCGTGCTCGCCGACCTCTACGACCCGCCGCTGACGACCGTGCGCCAGCCCACCGCCGAACTGGCGAAGCTCGCGATCACCGAGGCGATCCGCACCGAGACCGACGACGCCCGCGGGCGCGCCGTGCTGCTGCGCCCGGAACTGGTCGTGCGCAAGTCGACCGCGCCGCCGGCCGCCTGACGAAACCTCGCTCCGGGTGAGGAATCCGATGGGTCCGGCGACGCCGGACGAAATCGCGTGAGAGGCTAGCCCCATGGATGGTGCCGACGCCTCGACGCTGGGACGCCGACTGCCGGCGCGGATGTCGCTGGCGGACAGCGTCTACGACATCCTGCTCGCCCGCCTGATGGAGGGGTCGCCCGAGCCGGGGGAGCCGCTCAACATCAATGCGCTGGCCCGCGATCTCGAGGTGTCGCAGACGCCCATCCGCGAAGCGCTAGCCCGGCTCGAATCGACCGGCCTGGTGACGCGCGCCGCGCTGAAGGGCTATCGGGTCGCGCCGCTGTTCACCGCGCGCGAGATCGACAACCTGATGGATGCCCGCGGCGTCATCGAACCGGTCAACGCGTTTCTCGCCTCCGGTCGGATCACCTCCGGCGTGCTCAGCGAACTTGCCGAGTCGATCGACGAACTCGTCGAGAGTCCGCGCGGCCCGGGCTTCTCCGAGATCCGCGACTACTGGGCGGCCGACGAGCGGTTCCACAACCTCATCGCCGAACAGGCCGACAACGAGTTCCTGCTCGGGGCCTACCAGTCGCTCGGCGGGCACGTTCAGCGGTTCCGGCTGTTCGGCGGCCGGGGTGTCACCGATGCGGACGCCGCGATCGCGGAGCACACCGTCATCCTCGAGGCGTTCCGCGCCGGCAATGCCGAGGCGGCGCGGGACGCGATGGCGGCCCACATCACGGCCGTGAAGACGCGCGCACGGCACGACCGCGAGGCGCGCCACTAGTCCGCACGGCGCCCCGCGGGCGCCGCAGCTCCGTCGTTCGCGGGGACCGTCTCGCTATGCCTGCCCGCGGCGTCGCTTCGCCGCGCTGCGCCGCGCCGCCCGCTCTCCCACTCCGCCTTAAAGCCGGAATTGACAACTCGCGTCCGATCATGTTTCCTATAGGACACAGGATCTACTAGGTCAGAGCTTCGGTTTCGACCCTCACGACGGAGTGACATGACGAGCGACTTTGCGCGGCGACCGATCGCAGCGGGAATGGTGCAGGCCCCGACCCGCACGAGCGACGGAACCCCCATGCTCGAGGCGGCGCCCGAGGACTGGGCTCGGGTGTTCGGCGAGATCGCGGCGATCGGCTTCGACAACGTCGAGATCCACGACAACTGGCTTCCCTTCGCCCAGCTCACGACCGAGCGTCGTCACGAACTCGTCGCGGCGGCGCGCTCGGTCGGGCTCGGGGTTCCCTCGGTGACCGTCGCCCGGGCGAGCATCATCGATCCGATCAACGGGGCCGACAACCTCACGTATACGCACCGGGCGGTCGAGGCGGCCGCCGAGATGGGTGCTGACGTCATCTGCCTGGGCCTTCACCGCCAGCTGCTTCCCGCGCAGAAGGCCGCGCTGTGGTTCTGGACCGAGCAGGGCGCGATCGACCCCGACGACGCCGAGGTGTGGAGCACGGCGGCTCGCGGCTTCCGCGAGCTCGGCCAGCACGCCGCTGAGGTGGGAGTGACCGTCTCGCTCGAACTGTACGAAGACACCTACCTCGGCTCCGCCTCCTCGGCGGTGCGCCTCATCGAGACGATCGGGCACGACAACGTCGGGCTCAACCCTGACCTCGGCAACCTGCTCCGCCTGCACCGCCCCGTCGACCGCTGGGACGACATGCTGCGGGCGATGCTGCCGTACACGAACTACTGGCACGTCAAGAACTACCTCCGCGACGAGGACCCGGCGACCGGCCAGATCACGACCGCGCCGGTGTCGCTCGAGGCGGGCATCATCAACTACCGCGAGGCGATTCGCCTCGCCGCCGAAGCCGGCTACTCCGGCATGTTCACCTGCGAGCACTACGGCGGCGACAGCCTCGGCGTGAGCGCACGCAACCGCGACTACCTGCGCACGCTGCTGGAGTCGACGGGCCGTCAGATCCCGGCAGCGCAGCTCGACGCGGCGGTGCAGTCGTGACCAGCACCCGGACCTCCGCGGCCACGTTCACGGACGAACTGCTCGACGGATTCGTCCGCGCGCACGCGGACCTCGTACGTCCCGTCGACGGCGGAGTCGTCCGAGCGCGCCCGATCGCCGAGGGCCAGGTCGCCGTCGTCGTCGGCGGCGGTTCGGGCCACTACCCCGGATTCGCGGGAGTCGTCGGAGAAGGCCTCGCGGCGGGCGCCGCCTGCGGCAACATCTTCGCCTCGCCGTCGGCGGGCCAGGTGTTCCGCGTCGCGCAGGCCGCGCAGCGCGGCGGCGGTGTTCTTCTGACCTACGGCAACTACATGGGCGACGCGCTGAACTTCGGCCAGGCCGAGGAGCGGCTCCGCGCGGCGGGCATCGAGACGCGCACGGTGCGCGTCACCGACGACATCGCGAGCTCGGATGCGAGCACCCCCGAGCGCCGCCGCGGCATTGCGGGCGACCTCGTCGTCTTCAAGATCGCGGGGGCCGCGGCCGAACGCGGTGCCACCCTCGAAGAGGTCGAGCGACTCGCGCGCCGCGCGAACGACCGCACGCGCACCTTGGGTGTCGCCTTCTCCGGCTGCACCCTGCCCGGCGCCGCCGCGCCGCTGTTCGAGGTGCCGGCCGGTCGCATGGCGATCGGGCTGGGCATCCACGGGGAGCCGGGGCTGGACGAGGTCGACGTGCCGTCGCCGCGCGAGCTCGCGGCGCTGCTCGTCTCGCGGCTGATCGCCGAGACGCCCGCGGGAGCGTCCTCGCGAGTCGCCGTGGTGCTGAACGGCCTGGGATCGCTCAAGTACGAGGAGCTGTTCGTGATCTACGGCCACGTCGCTGCCGAACTGGCGGATGCCGGGCTCGAGGTCGTCGAACCGGAGGTGGGCGAGTTCGTCACGAGCCTCGAGATGGACGGCGTCTCGTTGACGCTCGTCTGGCTCGATGACGAACTCGAGGACCTCTGGGCGGCCCCCGCCTCGACGCCCGCGTTCCGCAAGCAGGCCCGCTCCTCGCGCGCCGACTCGGACGGCGCCGCGGATGCTTTCGGCTCGGCGCCGCTCGCGCTGCGCGAGCCGGCCGCGTCACCCGAGGTGGTGACCGTCGCGGCGCGAGCCGCTCGGGCCGTCGGCGACATGCTGACGCGCGACGAAGCCGAGCTCGGCGAGCTGGACGCCCTTGCGGGCGACGGCGACCACGGCATCGGGATGTCGCGCGGCTCCGCAGCTGCGGTCGAGGCGGCAGAGCGCGTGGCCGGTCGCGGCGACGGGATCGTCGCGCTGCTCGCCGAGTCGGGGGATGCCTGGGCCGAGCGCGCGGGAGGAACGAGCGGTGCCCTGTGGGGCATCGCCCTGACCGCAGCGGCCGCCTCGCTCTCGCGGGAGGGCGAGCTGTCGGCGGACTCCTCGGCCCGCGCGGCGCGTGCCGCGCTCGACGCCGTGATGCGACTCGGCGGCGCCGAACCGGGCGACAAGACCCTGGTCGACTCGGCGGTGCCCTTCGTCGCCGAACTCGAGGCGCGACTGGCCGCCGGAGACGGCCTCGCGTCGTCGTGGGCGGCGGCGGCGGAGGCGGCTCGCGTCGCCGCGCTCGCCACCGCCGAGCTGCAGCCGCGGCTCGGCCGCGCGCGCTCGCACGTCGCGCGCAGCGTCGGCCACCGCGATGCCGGAGCTGAGTCTCTGGCGCGGGTGGTGACCACGATCGCCGCCAGTTTGGAAACCACGGGATAACCGTTCAGGCTTCGGGTGTACATCGCCACACGCACCCGTCGAGCGAACACATGTTCGCGACGCATCACCCCATTTGAGAGAAAGAGTGACGATGAAGTCTCACAGCAAGAAGTACCTGGTTCCGGCGGTCGCCGCGCTCGCAGCAGTGTCGCTCGCGGGCTGCTCCACCGCAGCCAGCAGCAGCAGCGCCGACGGCGAGTTCACGCTCTCCGGTGACGTCCGCATGGTCGTGCCGTTCGGCGCGGGCGGCGGCAGCGACACCTCGGGTCGCGCGATCGCCGCGGCGCTGGAGGAGATCACCGGTGTCAACATCTCGACCGAGAACCGCGAAGGCGGCTCGGGCGCGGTGGGCTACAGCTACTTCCTCTCGCAGGAGGGCAACGACAACTACCTGCTCGCCTCCGAGACCGCGCTGCTCGCCCTTCCGCTGACGCAGGACGTGCAGTTCGACCACACCAGCTTCACGCCGATCATGAAGCTCGGCGACGACTTCACCCTGATCGTCGTCGACGCCGAGTCCTCCTTCGAGACGTGCGCCGAGGTGGTGGAGACCGCGGCAACCGAGCGCGTCGTCGCCGCGGTGTCGGGCGCGACGAGCCTCGACCAGATCGTGTTCACGCTCATCGAGCAGGATCAGGGCGTCGAGTTCGACCGCGTGCCGTTCGAGAGCGGCGGCGAGGTCATCGCCGGGCTGCTCGGCGGCTCGGTCAACGTCGCGTCGCTCAACCCGAGCGAGGTGCTCGGCCAGCTCGAGTCCGGCGACCTGAAGGCGCTGTGCGCTGTGTCGGAGGAGCGCTACAACTTCCCCGAACTGGCCGACCTGCCCACCGCCAAGGAGCAGGGAATCAACGTCGCGTACGCGCAGTTCCGCGGCTTCATCGCCCCGGGCGGCATCAGCGAGGAAGCGAAGGCGTACTGGATCGCGGCGGCTCAGGAGTTCGCCGAGACCGAGGCGTACCAGTCCTACCTCGACGACAACATGATGCAGGCGCAGGCACTCTACGGCGACGACTTCGCCGCGTACCTGGCGACCAACAGCGACGCACTGGCAAGCGTGATCGCACAGTGAACGCCATGACTCCTGGGCGGCTCGGACTTGTCGCCACCTCAGTCGTCACCCTGTTGGGCGTCGCGGCGGCACTCGTCGGGACCACCTACGGAGTCTTCGACGACGACGGGCGCATCGCCGCCGGCTTCCTGCCGGTGCTGGTCGCGACCATCGTCGCCGTGTGCGGCGCACTTGATGTCATCAACCGCCTGCGGGCGCGTCAGCGTTCGGCTTCGGCCGGCGCTGCCGTGCCCGCGGGCGGCACCGCCGCGGCGCTCGCACCGGACACGGTCGCCGCTGCCGAGGCGGCATCGCACCACACCGTCGACGCCGACGATGACGACATCGACATCTTCGGCCGCACCGCGCGCCAGCGGACTCGGATGCTCTGGGCGGTGCTCGGCATCCTCACCGCTTCGCTCCTGCTCGTTCCGCTGGTCGGCTTCATGGCCGCCTTCGCGATCGTGCTCGTCGGCTGCTCGTTCGTCGTCGAACGTCGAGCGCTGCTGCCGACGCTGCTCATCAGCGGCGCCGCCCTCGGTGGCGCGTACCTCCTCTTCGGAGTGTTCCTTCGGGTTCCGCTCCCCACCGGCATCTTCGGAATCTAGGTCACCCCGTGTTCGACAATCTGCTCCTCGGCTTCCAAACCGCTCTCACCCTCGAAAACGTCCTCTGGTGCTTCGTCGGTGTGCTCGTCGGAACCGTCATCGGTCTGCTTCCCGGTCTCGGCTCGACCACCGGCGTCGCGATCCTCATCCCGCTCACCCTCACGATGGAGCCCGTCACCGCGCTCATCATGCTGGCCGGCATCTACTACGGCGCCCAGTACGGCGGCACCATCACCTCCGTCCTGATCTCCACCCCCGGTGAGGCGGCGAGCGTCGTCACGACGCTCGACGGCTACCAGATGGCCCGGAAGGGCAGAGCCGGGGCGGCGCTGTCGATCAGCGCGATCGGCTCGTTCGTCGCGGCGATCATCTCGCTGGCCCTGCTGATGTTCTTCGCCCCGATGTTCGCGGAGTTCGCGATCGAGTTCGGCCCGGTCGAGAACCTCGCCATCATGATCCTCGGTGTCGTCATCGTCATCACGTTCGGCGGCGGATCCTTCGTTCGCGGCCTCATGATGGCGGCGCTCGGCATCCTGATCTCGACGGTTGGCGTCGCCACCGGCTTCAGCGACGCGCGCTTCACCTTCAGCAACGTCAACCTGCTCGGCGGCATCCCGTTCGTCGAGGTGATGATCGGCCTCTTCGCGGTCGGCGAGGTGCTGCACCAGATCCGCGTCGGAGCCGCCGCCCCGATCAAGGCGGGGTTCAAGGACCTGCTGATCACGAAGTCGGAGCTCAAGCGCAGCACCGCCCCGATCCTCCGCGGCAGCGGCATCGGGTTCCTGCTCGGAACGCTGCCCGGCGCCGGTTCGACGCTCGCGTCCTTCCTCGCCTACGGCATCGAGAAGCGCGTCTCCCCGCGCGGCAAGGAGTTCGGCACCGGAGCGATCGAGGGTGTCGCCTCTCCGGAGAGCGCCAACAACGCCGCCGCCAACGCCAACTTCGTGCCCACCCTGGCGCTCGGCATCCCCGGTGGCGCCACGACGGCGGTGCTGCTCGGCGCGTTCACGATCTACGGCCTGCAGCCGGGACCGCTGCTGTTCGAGACCCAGCCCGCACTGGTGTGGGGCCTGCTCGTCTCGTTCTTTATCGGCAACGTGCTGCTGCTCGTCCTCAACCTGCCGCTCGCCCCCGTGTTCGCGCAGATGCTGCGCATCCCGTACGGCTACCTGTACCCGCTGATCCTGCTCACCAGCTTCATCGGCGCCTACGCGGTGAGCAACAACATGTTCAGCGTCTGGCTGGTGTTCGTCTTCGGCCTGGTCGGCTTCGTGTTCAAGGAGCTCGACTTCCCGCTGGCGCCGTTCGTGCTCGGCATCGTGCTCGGCCCGCTGCTCGAGAAGTCGATGGTGCAGACCTCGGCGATCGGGCAGGGCAGCTTCGCGGTGATGTTCGAGAGCCCGATCGCGATCGCGGTGCTCGCCTTCGCCGCCGCGATGGCCTTCGGCCCCTGGATCGGCGGACGCATCCGCCGCACGATCGCCGTTCGCCGCTCCTCCGGCGACCGACCCTCCGTGCCGACCGACAGCAACGTCTGAGACCTCCAGAAACGAGAACAGTGATGAACGACACACTTCGGATCGTCGTCGGCAGCGACGACGCAGGATTCGACTACAAGGAACAGCTCAAGGCCGACCTGGCCGCCGACCCGCGGGTCGCCAGCGTCGTCGACGTGGGAGTGGATGCGAACTCGCACACCGCGTACCCGCACGTCGCCGTCGCGGCGGCGCGCATGGTCGCCGCGGGCGAGGCCGACCGGGCGCTGCTGGTTTGCGGCACCGGGCTCGGCGTCGCGATCGCCGCCAACAAGGTCCCCGGGATCCGCGCCGTCACCGCGCACGACAGCTTCTCGGTCGAGCGCGCCGTGCTCAGCAACAACGCGCAGGTCCTCACCATGGGTCAGCGCGTCATCGGGATCGAGCTGGCCCGGCGCCTCGTGCGCGAGTGGCTCGACTACCGCTTCGACCCGACTTCCGCATCCAACGACAAGGTCGAGGCGATCACCGCGTACGACACCGAACTTGAAAGGGCTTCCCAGCCATGAGCACCCTCGCACGCCCCCGTCCTCGTCTCGCGCTGACCCTCGGCGACCCCGCTGGCGTCGGCCCCGAGCTCGCCGCGCGCCTGCTCGCCCGACCCGGAACCCTCGAGGCTGCCGACGTCTTCGTGCTGGCGGATGCCTCCGAGCTCGCCGAGGCGGCCAAGATCGCCGGCGTGGAGATCCCGCTGAGCGCCGAGCCGAAGCCCGGCTTCGCCGTGCTGCTCGACGACGGTTCGCGCCCGAGCGAGCCGATCCCGGAACGCGATGTCAGCGCCGCCGCCGGCGCACGGGCGATGCACCAGCTCGCAGCGCGCGCTCGCGATGGCGCGCGCCGATGAGATCAACGCGATCCTCTTCACCCCGTTGAACAAGACCAGCCTCAAGCTCGCCGGGATGAACCACGAGGACGAGCTGCGTTGGTTCGCCCACGAGCTCGGCTACGACGGCCCGACCTCGGAGCTGAACATCCTCGAGGGCCTCATCACGGCCCGCGTGACCTCGCACATCGCCCTCTCTGAGGTGGCGCAGCACATCACGAGCGAGGCCGTCACGTCGATCATCGGCCTGCTCGACGAGGTGCTGAAGGGCTCCGGGCTGGAGCGTCCGCGCATCGGCGTCTGCGCGCTCAACCCGCACGGCGGTGAGAACGGCAACTTCGGCCGCGAGGAGATCAACGAGATCGCCCCCGGCGTCGCGGCGGCGGTCGCGCGGGGCATCAACGCCCAGGGTCCGTTCCCCTCGGACACGATCTTCGCCGCCAAGCGCGAGGAGTTCGATGGGATCGTCACGATGTACCACGACCAGGGCCAGATCGCGATGAAGCTCATCGGCTTCGATCGTGGCGTCACCGTCCAGGGCGGTCTTCCCGTGACGATCGCGACGCCGGCGCACGGCACCGCGTTCGACATCGTCGGCAAGGGCATCGCCAACCTCGGGGCGACCGAGCACGCGTTCGACCTGGCGGTCTCGATCGCGGCCCGTCGTCTCGACGCGGCGGCGCGCGTGCAGTGAGCCCGCTGCGGATCGGCGTCAGCACGAAGGCCTACTTCGGCTACCGCGCCTCGCTCGACTGGCTGGAGCGGGCGATCGCGGTCGCGGATGCCTGCCCGGCCGTGCGTGACGGTCGCCTCGAGTTCTTCGTGGCGCCGAGCACGCCGCTGCTGGATGCGGCGGTGCGCCTGGCGCGCGGCACGCGTGTGGTGATCAGCGCCCAGGACTGCTCGGAGCACCCGGCGGGCGCCCACACCGGCGAGACCCCCGCTGCGCTGCTCGCCGAACTGGGTGTCGGCATGGTGGAGTTGGGGCACGCCGAGCGGCGCCGCAATCAGGGCGAGACGAACGTGGTGATCGGTCGCAAGGTGGGTCGTGCCGTCGACGCGGGCCTGACGCCGCTGCTGTGCGTCGGCGAGACCGCGCGCCGGACCCCGGCCGAGGCGGCGCGCGAGTGCGCGCGTCAGGTGGCGGCGGTGCTCGATCCGGCCAGCCCGGCCGTCATCGCCTACGAGCCGATCTGGGCCATCGGGGCCGAGCGCCCCGCCGACCCCGAGTACGTGGTCGCCGTCGCGACGGAGCTGCGGGCGCAGCTCGGCGCTCCCTGGTCGATCGTCTACGGCGGCTCCGCCGGTCCCGGGCTGCCTGCCCGACCTGTGGCCCGCCGTCGACGGGCTGTTCCTCGGCCGGTTCGCTCACGATGTCGCGCAGCTGGGGCGCGTGCTCGACGAGGCGAGCCAGCTCGCCGGAGCGGCGACGCAAGCTACTCCATGAACGCGGGGATGATCGCGCCCGAGAACACCTGCCAGGCGAGCGCCGTCTTCGCCACCAGGCTGAGCGTGATGTAGACGCGCTCGCCGTAGAGGTAGTCGCGCCACTTGCCGACCCGGCGGTACTGCAGTGCCTGGTTGATCGCGAAGGTGTTGAAGAACAGGAACAGCGAGATCACGATCCCGTAGACGAACGCCGGCGGTTCGGCGGCGCTCGCCGATCCGGGGGAGAAGAAGTAGATCACGATCACGATCCACGGCACCGCCCCGACCATCGAGCCGAGGACGAACGGCGTGAAGTTGCCGCTGCCGGGCTTCTCGTACTTCTCCTGCAGCGCCCCGAAGCCGATCATGGCGGCGTTGACGGCGAAGATCGAGAACAGCGCGGCGATGTCGGAGATGCCCGTCGTCTGCGCGATCAGCCAGATCATGATCGACGAGCTGAGCGAGTACTCGACCCAGCGGAAGTAGTTGCGGCTCTGCCGCAGGCCGTTGCTGTATCTGTCGAAGAACCACGGTGAGGCGACCAGGAAGTGGAACAGCGCCGAGAGTGCGAGGAACGCCACCACCCCGGCGCCGACGTTGATGTCGAACAGGTCGACGCGCTCCGGCGGGATCGGGAATCCGGGAGGACCGGCGAGATAGTCGGCGGTCACCCCGAACGTGACCTGCGTCGACAGCTGCGCCAGGATCACGGTGAAGACGATCGCCTGCACCAGGTGCAGCGCGCCCGCGATCACGTTGTACGGGCGGAGTCGGCGGATGTTGTCGTCGACGGTGCGGGTGGTGCGAGCCATGGCTACTCCTCGTTGAGCGATCCGAAAAGGCTAGTGACGCTCACGGTAGCAGGGCGCGCTATTCGGCGATCGGCCACACGATCTGAGTGAGGGTGGCGTCGGGATTCGCCGGGTCCGGCTCGGTCAGGTAGATCTCCCACATCGTCGGCTGCATCGACAGCTTCTGCTCCTCGATCCAGGCCATGAGCCGGTCGTAGGTGTGGGTCAGCCCGTCGTAGCTGCCGACGTGCACGAGCTGGACCGCACGGCCACCCGGCAGGGTGTCGCCGGTGACGCCGTCGGAGGCGTCGACCAGGCGCTCGGTCGGGAACCCGCCGCCGAGGTCGGCCGTCTCGGTGGGCATCCCGAAGTAGACCGCAAGCGGGGGGCCAGCGACGGCGATCGACTGCTGCTGGGCAACGGCCATCGTCTTCTCGAAGGCCCGGCCGAAGTACTCGGTCATCTCGGCCATCGGAACTGTCTCGCGGAGCACCGCGACGGGCGTCGGCTCGAGGGTGACGATCTCGGGTTCGGGTGTCGGCGTTGACATCGCGGCCTCCTTGCATCGTTTCCTCTCACGCTACGCCGAGGGTGCGGCCCCGACAATGACGTGATACATTCCTAGTAATATAAATACGAGGAAGGTAAAAGCGTGACCACTGCGATCTTCGGTGACCTGGTTCGACTCGAGATCGAGCTCTGGAACGCGATCGAACGCGCGCCTGCGGGCCGAACTCGGCATCCCCCTGAGCGACGTCGAAGGCCTGCGGGTGGTCGCCGAGCGCGGACTCGGCCGGGTCAACGATCTCGCCGCGGACCTCCTCATCACGGTCGGGGGAGCGAGCAAGCTCGCCGACCGCCTCGAACGGGCCGGGCTCGCCACGCGGCGCTCGAACCCTGAGGACCGGCGCTCCTCCGTGCTCGAACTCAGTGACGCCGGGCGCAGCGCCCACGCACGCGCCACCGAACTGATGCGCGCAGAACTCGCCCGCCGCCTCGAGGCGCCCCTCACCGCCGACGAGCTTCGCGCCTTCGGCGCGGCGCTGCGCAAACTGCGCGCGCGCCCCGCCGCTCTCACGCCCACCCCGAAAGGAACCATCTGATGCCCTGGGACCCGCAGCTGTTCTCCGCCCAACTCGTGCTCGAGCTCGCCCGAGCGCACGAGACCGAAACCGTGGAGGCGGTGCCGTACTTCGACGGTCTCCTCGCCGGTGATCCCGACGCGCTCGTCCGCTCCTTCGCCGGCGAGCCCGAGCTGCACCACCCGATCCACGGTCGCGTGCGCGGTGCCGCCGCCTTCGAGCGCTACGTGCGCACGACCGCCGACGACCTGCGCGCGCGCAACGCCGAGGTCGAGAGTGTCGACCTGATCGTCACGGCGACCCGGACCGTCGAAGAGGTCATCCTCAGCTACGACGGTGACGAGGGCCGGGTGCGGCTGCCGATGGCGATCGTCGCCGACCGTCGACCCGAGGGACCCATCGAACGAGCTGCGGATCTACTTCAGCACCTGGCCGATCACCGGCGGCCACGCGATCCGACCGCCGCTGCTGCAGGCCGACCCGACGCTTGAGGAGCCGCCGATCATCGCCGAGTACTTCCGCGCGCTCGCGGCGGGTGAGACCGACGCGCTGTTGGCGACGCTGGAGCCGGATGCCACCATTCGTGAACCGTCCGGCGACGCCTACGTGCACCGCGGTGCCGAGGAGCATCGCGCGATGTACGGGTTCTTCTTCTCCAACGGGGGAGGGGTGCACCTCGAGCACGGATCATGCACGAGCGATGGACGCGCCACCGCGCTCGAGTACAACGTGGTGCAGTGGGGAACGACCGTCATGGCGCCGCAGGCCGGCATCGCGGTCTACGTTCTCGGTGACAGCGGCAAGATCGCCGCGGTGCGCATCTACGACGACGCGAACCCGCCGCTCAGCTACTGACGGCGCGACGGCGTCCAGGTGTGAATTCCCTCCACGTCTGCCGCAGAGGTTGAGACGGGCCCGGATTCTCGGAATCGTGGCTGGCTCGACGGAATCCCCGAAAGGACCCTTCATGCTGACTTTGACCGAGACCGCGAGCACTGTGATCAACACCATCGTCGCCCAGTCGCCGACGACCGAGACCGGAGGCCTGCGCATTCAGGGCACCGGGACGCCCGAGACCGAGTTCCAGGTGACTGTGGCCCCGTCGCCCGAGGCGACCGACGCGGTCGTCGAGAAGGACGGCGCGCGCGTCTTCCTCGAGCCGAGCGCCGCGCAGGTGCTCGACGACAAGACCCTCGACGCGCAGGTCGCCGAAGACGGCTCCGTGCGCTTCGCGATCAGCGGACCGACCGCGTAGGCGCGACCTTCCGACATCGATCGGCCCCGTGATCTTCGGATCGCGGGGCCGTTTCGCGTTGCTCAGCCGCGATAGCGGGCGAGGGCGTCCGCGTCGCGGGCGTGGGTCTGCGCGCGCCGGGCGGCGTCGAGCGCCTCGACCGGGTCCGCCTCGTTCTCGGCGAGCAGCAGCTGCCGCTCCGCCTCGGCGAGCCGGGTGCGGGCGCCCACCCCGGATCGAACGGGAGCCGATCAGATCCCGCGCCGCCGCGATCTGGGTGCGCGCCGAGAGCAGAGCGCCGGCGAGCGCGCCGCGCGCCCCCTCGAGCCGCTGCTGCTGATTGCGCGCCGCGGCGACCGCCACGTCGAGCGCGGCGCTGGCGTCGACGAGCGCGTCGAGCGCGGCGACCGGATCCCGCCGCGCGCCCTTCTTCTCGCGAGCCGCGGCGAGTGCCGACTCGAGCGCCGCAATCGCGCGGCCGACCGCGTCGCCGGAATCGGGGTCCGGCGGGGCATCGCGCACGGCCCGCGCCGCGCGGAGGTCCTGCTCGATCTCGTCGCGCAGGGTCTCGAGCCCGGCGTCGGCCGCCGCAAGCTCGGTGCGGCGATGCTCGATCGCCGCGAGCAGGCTCGCGGCGCGGCCCAGCGCCCCGCGGGCGTCGCGCAGGGCGTCGACGACCGCCGTGACCTGTGAGGATGCCACCGCCGCGCGCGTCGACTCGAGCTGCTGCGCGACGCTGCCCAGTTCGGCGTCGGCGCGGTCCGGGTTCTCGGCGATCGCCTCCACCAGCGCGGGCGCATACGCGGCGCGCAGCGACGCGACGCGCTCCCGCGCGGCGGGAAGCTCGTCGCGAAGCTCACCCAGCCGCCGCTCCAGCTCGTCCGCGAGGGCGGCAGCCCCGGCCTCCTCGTCGCGTCGGGCGATGAAGCGCTGGCGCTCGTCGTCGAGCGTGCGGCGGGTGCGGCCGGCGATCGCGGCGACCTCGCGCGCCCACTCCCGGCGACGCGCCTCGCTCGCCGCGGCGGGCTCGTCCAGGCGCTGATGCAGCTCGAACGCGCGGCGCAGCTCGCCCTCGGCAGCCGCGACGCGCGCCGCGAAGTCGCGCGTCGCGTCGTCGCCGAACTGGGCTCGGGCGAACTCCAGATCGTCTCGCGCATCGCGCAGCGCGTCGTCGGCGCGCAGCAGCTCCGCACCCGCCTGGGTGCGTCCGGGAAGAGCGCGAGCGCCGCCGCGGCGGGTGCGCCGCGACAGCAGCACGATGCCCACCACGGTGAGCACGACGAACCCGGCCGAGCCCACACCCACCAGGACGCCGATCAGGGTCAGCACGGCGTCGCTCATGACTCGAAAGTGTAGTTTGCGAAACCCGCGCCAGGTCCCGGGGATCAGGGGCATCCGGACGTATCGTGGCGGCGTGTGGTATGCGGATCGACGCGACGAGGAGCGTGACATGAGCGACTCCGATTCGCCGCGCGCGGAGCGCCAGATGACGGCTCCGCACGCGATCGCGGTGGCGGGCGAGGACTGGTCGACGGCGAACGTCGCCGACCCGCAGCGCACCGCCTGGCGTGCCGAGCTCGCCGAACTGGGCGGGCGCTCGCCGCTCGTCCACTTCGACGACCACCCGTCGACCCGCATCGAGCTGAGCGCGACCCATCCGGGCGGACTGGCTCGCTTCATCACCGGCTCCAGCACGCTGCTGTCGCAGCTGATCCGCGACGATGTCGCCCTCCGCTCGGCGCGGCTCGCAGCCGACCGGATCGCCTCCCGCGGTCTGGAGCTCGCCACCACCCGCGGCATCGACGCCGTTCACCTCGGCATCGGGATCGCCCGGTGGCGGCACGACGGCGAGACGTTCTGCGCGCCCATCCTGGTGCGCCCGCTCGCGATCCGGCGCCACGGCCGCGACTTCGAGGTGAAGCTGCGCGGCATGCCCGAGCTGAACCCGGGTCTCGCCCGCGCGCTCGAGCACCAGTTCGGCATCGAACTCGACCCGCGTGCGTTCGTCGCCCTCACCGACGCCGACGGCACCTTCAAGCCGAACGCCGTCATCGATCAGCTGCGCGCCCTCACCGGGCACCTCGACGACTTCTCCGTCGAACCGCGCCTCGTCGTCTCCACCTTCGCCGAGGTCGCGCCGCAGCTGGTGGCCGACGCCGACGACCTCGAGCATCCCGTGCTCGACGCGCTCGCCGGCAACGCGACCGCCCGCTGGGCGATCGAAGAGGGCCACCGCGAGGTCGCGGTCAGCGACCCTGACCGCCGCGACCCGCAGGCCGACCTGCTCGTGCTCGACGCCGACGCGGAGCAGGAGCACGTGGTGGCGCACATCGCCGCGGGCAACTCGCTCGTCGTCAAGACGCTGCCCGGCACCGGCGGCACGCAGACCGTCGTCAACGCGATCGGCGCGCTCGTCGCGCAGAACAAGCGCGTCCTCGTCGTGAGCGCGCGTCGGGCGAGCATCCGCTCGGTGACGCAGCGCCTGGGTGACATCGGACTCGGCGGGATCGCCGTCACCCCGCGCAGCCTGCGGCGCGACATCGTGCGCAGCATCGCCCGCAACGAGAAGGTCGCCCAGCCGCACCTCGGCGACGTCGACGAAGCGCTCTCGCGCCTGCGCGGCGTGCTGCTCGACTACCGCGCCGCCCTCTCGCGACCCGACCCCGTGCTCGGGGTGTCGGTGCTGGAGTGCGTGAGCGAGCTGTCGCGGCTCGCGCTGCTGCCGCATCCACCCGCCACGACCGCACGCCTCCCGCGCGAGACCGTCGAGAAGATCGCCGGCGACCGCGCGGCCGTCGCGGCGACCATGCTCGAGGCCGCGCGCCTCGGCGAGTTCCGCTACGGTCCCGCCGACTCGCCCTGGTACGGCGCCAAGTTCGACAGCGGCGAAGAGGCCGCTCGCGCCCACGACGTCGCTCGCCGGTTGCACGCGGAGGAGCTGCCGCGGCTGCTCGAACTCGGCACGCGGCTCATCGGCTCGACGCGCATGCGACCGTTCGAGACGATCGCCGAGCTGGGCGTCTACGTGCGCCTGCTCTCCGACATCCGCGACACCCTCGACCGCTTCGATCCGGCCGTCTTCGACCGCTCGCTCAGCGAGCTGATCGTGGCGACCGCGCCGCGCCGCGACCACCCGACGATGAGCTCGGGCAACCGCCGGCGGCTGAAGAAGCTCGCCAAGGAGTACGTGCGGCCCGGCATGCACGTGGGCGACATGCACGCCGCGCTGACCAAGATCCAGCAGCAGCGCATGCTCTGGCAGCGCTTCGTCGCCGCGGGCGTCACCCCCGAGGTGCCGGTCGGACTCTCCGACGTGCACGTCGCCTGGCAGCAGGTCTCGGCCGACCTGGACGGACTCGACGGACCGCTCGGCCACGTCACGCGCGAGAACAAGCTCGCCAGCCTGCCGCTGTACCGGCTGACCGAGCTGATCGCGGCGCTCGCCGAGGACTCCGAGGTGCTGCACAACCTGCAGGAGCGCAGCGAGATCGTCGGCCGCCTCCGCGAACTCGACCTCGGCGACCTCGTCACCGACCTCGCCGGGCGTCACGTTCCCGAGTCGCGACTCGCGGCCGAGCTCGAGCTCGCCTGGTGGCGCTCGGCGCTCGACGCGCTGCTCGCCTCCGACCGGGCCCTGCTCGGCGCCCAGACCTCGGTGCTCGACCGGCTCGAGGCCGACTTCCGCCTCGTCGACGAGTCGCACACGGCGGGAAGCGCGCGCCTGCTCGCCTGGCAGCTGGCCGAGAACTGGAAGCTCGGGCTCGTCGACTGGCCCGAGGAGGCGGAGGAGCTCAAGCGCCTGCTGCGACGCGAGCACGTCGAATCGGGTCGGCTGAACGCGGTCGCCCCGCACCTCGCCCGCACGATCGCCCCCGTCTGGGTCAGCTCGCCGTACGAGATCGACCGCATCTCGGACACCATCCGCTTCGACACCGTGCTGCTGCTGGATGCCGGAGCCACCACGCTCGCCGAGAACGTCGGCGCGATCCGCCGCGCGACGCAGGTCGTCGCCTTCGGCGACCCGGTCACGCAGACCCCGGCGCCGTTCGCGATCGGACTCGAACCGGGATCCGGGCTGGCCGCCGAGGACGCCGAACTGGCGGCGGAGGAGCTCGAGGCCCTGCACGAGCGGTCCGCGCTGGCCCGTCTCGGCGGGCTGCTGCCCGAGCTCGCCCTCACCCGCAGCTACCGCGCGGGCGGCGAAGACCTCGCCGAGCTCGTGAACCGCCGCTTCTACGGAGGTCGCATCAACGCCCTGCCGTGGGCCGGGACCTTCCTCGGCCACGGCAGCCTCGTGCTCGACTACGTCGACGGCACCGGGATGCCTGACCCCGACTCCGGAGCGGTGGAGAGCATCGACGCCGAGGTGCAGCGCGTGCTGGAGCTCGTCATCGACCACGCCGAGTCGAAGCCGCGCGAATCGCTCATGGTGGTGACCGCGAGCGCGAAGCACGCCGTCCGCGTCATGCAGGCGGTGCTCGATGCGATGCCATCGCGGCCCGCCCTGAACGAGTTCGTGATGAGCGAGCGGGCCGAGCCCTTCGCCGTCTCGACGATCGAGAGCGCCGTCGCGCAGAGCCGCGACAAGGTGATTTTCTCGATCGGCTACGGCCGCACCCCGCACGGGCGGGTGCTCAGCGACTTCGGCGCCCTGGGCAAGCCGGGCGGTGCGCGACTGCTCGCGGTCGCGATGACCCGCGCGCGACGCTCGCTGGTGATCGTGAGCTGCTTCCGCCCGAGCGACGTCGACGACGACCGGATGGAGCACGGCGCGATCGCGCTCGCCGAGATCCTCGACGAGATCGAGGCGCGGCGCGCCGAGCCGCCGGTGCCGGACGACTCCGACCCGATGCTCGTCGACCTCGCCCGCCGACTGGCCGCCCGCGGGCTCCGCGTGGCACTGGGTCACCGCGGCAAGCTCGGACTGGTGGCCGCGCACGGCGGCACCTGCATCGTGGTGGAGACCGACGCCGTGCTGCAGGGGCGCTCGCTGCGCGACGCGCTGCGCCTGCGCCCCGAGGTGCTGCGCCGCCTCGGTTGGCACTACGCGCGGGTGCACGCCTTCGAGCTGTTCCGCGACCCCGACGCGGTGGCCGACCGCATCGCGAAGCTCGCGGGGCTGGCGGCGGGTCCCGTCACGGAAGACATCCCGATCGTTGCCGGTGCCCGACTCGACTGACGTCCCGCCCGAGGAGCCCGCGGCCGAGCGCGGGGACACGGGCGAGCCCGCGCCGGAGAAGCCGGTGCGTCCGCGACGGCGCCGCCGGGTGACGACAGCTCCGCCGCCGGGCACGGATCCGACACCCTCCGCCGAGCCCGAACGCCATCGCGACGGCGAGAATGACGACCGTCTGCGCGGCGACAAGCCGCCGCACTACTAGCGCGGTCGCGGCGGACCGCTTCGGCTCAGGATCCGGCTTGCGCCTTCAGCAGGTCGCGGATCTCGGTGAGCAGCTCCTGCTCGGTCGGCGGCGCGTCCTCGGCGACCGCCGGCTCGTCGGCCGCGGCGCGCTCCTCGGCGCGACGGCGGAAGATGTTCATCGGCAGCACGACGCCGAAGTAGATGACGGCGGCCACCAGCAGGAACTGGATGAGCGCCGACAGCACGAGGCCCCAGCCGAGCACGACCGCCTCCTGGTCGCCGCTCGCCTCCCGCAGGGTGATGCCGACCGTGGCGATCGCGTCCGCGTTGAAGATGACCGCGATGAGCGGGTTGAAGATGCCCGAGACCAGCGCGTTGACGATCGCGGTGAACGCCGCGCCGATCACGACCGCGACCGCGAGGTCGATCACGTTGCCGCGGACGATGAATTCCTTGAATCCCTTGAGCACGGGATCTCCTTTCGAGGGTGTCTAGCTCGCGGAGGGGGTCAACGCCGCCGGCGCCGAGGAGCTGGAGCCGGAGTCGGACTTGGCGCCGCTCGAGCCGCCGCTGCCCGAGGAGGCGCGGCTGTCGGTGCGGTAGAAGCCCGAGCCGTTGAAGGTCACCCCGACCGCGTTGAACAGCTTGCGAAGCTTGCCCTGGCAGGTGGGGCACTCGGTGAGCGAGTCGTCAGTGAACGACTGCTGGATGTCGAAAGCGGTGCCGCACTCGGTGCAGCGATACGAATAGGTGGGCATACGTCCTCAGTGGGTCCCGGTCCGGCTCAGTCGTGGGCGGAGCAGGTGACGATGCCGCGAGGCATCACCACCCCGTCGATGGGAACGTCGTGTCGCTCCCGCGGGACGGCGTCGACGAACTCCTCGTCAAAGATCACAGCATAAACGGGAGGGCGGCGCTCCATCGATCCGAGCGTCTTGTCGAAGTAGCCCTGACCCCAGCCCATGCGGGTCCCGTCCGGGGCGACGCACGCCGCCGGCACCAGGATGAGATCGACGTCGTTGATCGCGATCGGGCCGAGCAGCTCGCCCCCGGAGGTCGGCATCCCGACCGCGTCGAGCTCCTCGTGCTCATCGTCGAACGGCGCCCAGTCGAGCAGGCCGTCCTCGCGCGAGACCGGCAGCAGCACCTGGATTCCCTCGCCATCGGCCCAGCGCAGGAACTCGCGCGTTCCCGGCTCGTCGGGCAGGGAGAGGTAGGCGGAAAGCGAACGGGCGCCGGTCTGCTCGACGAGGGCGCGCAGCTGCGCGGTGAGCGCGGCCTCGGCGTTCTGCCGCTCCGTCGAGGTGCGAATGCGTCGTCGCTCGCGCAGTTCCGCGCGCAGGGCGCGCTTTTCGTCCGCTACCACGTCCGGCATCCTTCGAGTCTACGGGGCGCGGAGACAGATAACCTTGTCGGCATGACTTCACGGATCACCAAGGCCGTCATTCCCGCTGCCGGAATGGGCACCCGCTTCCTCCCGGCCACGAAAGCCATGCCGAAGGAGATGCTGCCGGTCGTGGATGCTCCGGCCATCCAGTACGTCGTGCAGGAGGCGGTCGCGGCCGGCCTCCACGATGTGCTTATGATCACCGGGCGCAACAAGAACGCGCTCGAGAACCACTTCGACCGCGTCGGCGAGCTCGAGCAGATCCTCATGGACAAGGGCGACACCGCCAAGCTCGCGAAGGTCAAGTACGCCACCGACCTCGCCGACGTGCACTACGTGCGCCAGGGCGACCCGAAGGGTCTCGGGCACGCGGTGCTGCGCGCCAAGATGCACGTCGGCCACGAGCCGTTCGCGGTGCTGCTCGGCGACGACATCATCGACGACCGCGACGTGCTGCTCAGCCGCATGCTCGAGGTGCAGCAGGAGCGCAACACCTCTGTGGTCGCTCTGCTCGAGGTCGACCCGAGCGCGACGCACCTGTACGGCATCGCGACGGTGGAGGGCACCGAGGAAGACGACGTGGTGCGGATCACCGGCATGGTCGAGAAGCCCCCGGCCGGGGAGGCGCCGTCGAACCTGGCGATCATCGGACGCTACGTGCTGCGCCCCGAGGTGTTCGACGTGCTCGAGCACACGGCGCCCGGCAAGGGCAACGAGATCCAGCTCACCGACGCGCTGCAGGAGATGGCGGCCGACACCGAGAACCTCGGCGGCGTCTACGGTGTCGTGTTCCGCGGGCGGCGCTACGACACGGGCGACAAGCTCGACTACCTGAAGGCGATCGTGCAGCTCGCGAGCGACCGCTCCGACCTGGGTCCCGACTTCCGCCCCTGGCTCAAAGAGTTCGCCGCTACGCTGACCGAGTGAGCAGTATTCCGACGCTGCGTGAGGGCGAGGTCACGATCCGCCCCATTCGCGTGCGGGATGCGCGCGCCCTGGAGCGTGAGCTGATCGCCAACCGCCGCTGGCTGCGCCCCTGGGAGGCGACCAACCCGCACGGTCCGCTGTCGTTCGACACCCGTGCGGGAATCCGCTCCCTGCTGTCCAACGCACGCGCCGGATCGGGTCTGCCGTTCGCGGTCGAGCTTGAGGGCGATTTCGTCGGCCAGCTGAACATCTCCGGGATCAGCTACGGATCGCTGTCCTCGGCGACGATCGGCTACTGGGTGGCGGAACGCGCGGCGGGGCGCAACGTGACGCCGACCGCGGTCGCCCTGGCGACCGACCACTGCTTCTTCGGCGTCGGGCTGCACCGGATGGAGATCTGCATCCGTCCCGAGAACGCCGCCTCGCTGCGGGTGGTCGAGAAGCTCGGCTTCCGCTACGAGGGACTGCGGCGCCGGTTCATTCACATCAACGGCGACTGGCGCGACCACTTCTGCTTCGCCCTCACCGTCGAGGAGGTGCCGCAGGGCGTGCTGCGCCGCTGGCTCGACGGCAAGGTGCCCGCCGGCGCCGGGCGGGTGCCCGACGCCGACCGGCATCTCGCCCAGGCGCCGCTGCGCTTCGGCTGAGCGCTACAGCGAGATGAACGGGATCGCGAGCGTCAGCCCGAGCGCGAGCACGTAGATCGTCCCGCCGACCGCGATCAGGATGTACTGCATGCGGCGCTGCGCCAGCACGGCGGCGACACCCAGCAGGAACAGCGTGATCGCCATCAGCACGGTGTTGAGGGTCAGGCGGTCGCTGAGCGAGTTGGCCGCGTCGCCGTCGGCGAGGTAGGTGGCGCTCTGCGCGTCGAGCTCGGCCCAGGCGCCGAACAGCGCCGCCTCGTAGTCCTCGGAGTCGAAGGGGCTGGTGTAGGTGTCCGGGTCGGCGTCGTTCTGCTCCTGCGACCAGATGATCGCCGCGTCGAGGTCCTCGCCGACGGAGACGAAGTAGAGGGTGTCGAACTTGGCGTCGGCCGCGGCGGCGAGCTCGGCATCCGAGCTGTCCATCTCGATGCTCAGCTCGGTCAGGCGGCCCCAGGTCTGCACATCCTGGATGTACTGCTGGTTGGCCTCCAGATAGAGCGACTCGGCCTCGGTCTGAGCGGCCTGCCCCTTCGAGTAGCTGCCCGCCATGCTGCTGTCGTACAGCGCCGCCTGGAACGAGGCGTAGGCGGTCGTCACCGAGACGATGCCGAGCAGGATCACGATGACCAGTTCGACGTTGCCGAACAGCGAGGCGAGGCGCCTCGGGGCAGGGGAGGGTTCCGGCGTCAGGTCGGCCATGCCGATCTCCAATCAATGCTCGAGAGTGCGGCAGGGGCCGTAGCTGGATCATATTGCCAGGCGAGTACCAGGCTTCGTGCCGCGCGCCTTCAGGCGGTCGCGTGTCGCGCTCCGTACCCTCGTGGCATGGACCTCACAGGGGCAGGGACGACGGTCATGCTGGCCGCCTCTGCTCTGCTGTGGTTCTTCTACTTCGTTCCGAGCTGGATTCGGCGCCGCGAGTACCTCGCCACGGAGCGCACGGCGACCCGACTGCAGCAGACGATGCGCGTCCTGGCCGAGGCGGCCGAGGTGCCGGACACGGTGCGGGTCGAGGCGAGCATCCACGAGGCGGCCAAGCAGGAGCGCATCCGGCTCGCCCTGGAGCGCCAGGCCGCGCGCGCCGCCCTGCGGGAGGCCGAAGCCGCCGCCCGCGCGCAGCGTGAGATCGAGCAGGCCCGCACCCAGACCGACAAGATCCGCGCCCGCACCGTCTCGGCGCCCCGCGACGGCATGATCTCGCTCACCCAGCGTCTGCGCCGGACGCGCCGTGCCGCCGGCCTCGTGCTGCTCGCGGCGGTGGTGCTCGCCGGGGTCCAGCTCGGCGTGAGCGCGACCGCCGGGTTCGCGCCCGGCGCGGTGGTGCTGCTCGCGGGATGCGCCGTCGCCGGGATGGCCTCGTTCGTCGTTCAGGCGCGCGTCCGGGTGCGCCTGGCGAGCGTGCGCCGCGTGGTGCCGAGCGCGCCCCGCGTCGCGCGGCCGGTCAACGTGCCCCTCGACGTCGCCCCCGAGCAGCGCGCGTGGACGCCGGTGCCGCTGCCGAAGCCGATCTACGTCGAGCACCCGCACTCCGCGCGGGTGCGTCCGACGCTGGGGGCGCCCACGATGGACTCGGCCGCACTGCTGCGCGCGGCGGCGGCGGAGGCGGAACGCGCCCTGCGCGAGGCGGCCGCCGAACCCGAGGTCGTGCAGTTCTCGTCGCGGCCCGCCGCGTCGAAGTCGGCGCCGCCGAGCCGCTACGCGCGAATGGGGATCGTCGACGACGCCCCGGTGTCGGCTCCCGACCTCGACGAGGTTCTGCGCCGCCGCCGCAACGTCGGCTAGCGACCCGCCGCGGCGCGCAGCTGCCGACGCAGCAGCCACTTGTCGAACTCGACGACGCCGAGCACGCTCGTGCCGAGCGCGGCGGCGGTCAGCCACATCGGCGTCGTCAGCGGCGCCAGGCCCAGCACGAGCCCGCCGAACGGCGACATGACGGCGATGACGTGCAGCGTCAGCGTGCCGAGCGCGGCGGCCAGCAGCAGCCGGTTTCCCCAGGGCGCCTGGCGGAACACCGACCGGCTGGCCGACCGCGAGTTGAAGGTCTGGAACAGGTTGAGGAATGCGAACACCGTCAGCGCGAAGGTGCGGGCGACCTCGAGCTCGGCGCCGCTGGCGAGCATCACCTGGAACGACGCGAGCACGAGTCCGCCCATCCAGACGGCGGTGATGGCGATGCGCGTCCACAGGCGCCGGGTGAGCAGCCCCGCCTCGGGGGAGCGGGGCGGGCGCTCCAGCTCGTCGCCCTCACCGCGCTCGAAGGCGAGCCCGACATCCTGCACGCCGTTGGAGACGAGGTTGAACCAGATCATCTGCACCGGCAGGAACAGCAGCGGCGAGTCGAAGAGCAGGTTGCCCATGACCGCGACCAGGGCGGCGACACCCGTCGAGATCAGGAAGAAGGTGGCCTTCTGCACGGCGGCGAAGGTCACCCGACCCTCGCGCACCGCCGAGACGATCGTCGAGAAGTTGTCGTCGGTGAGCACCATGTCGGCGGCATCGCGCGCGACGTCGGTGCCCGAACGGCCCATCGCGACGCCGAGCGACGCGGCCTTCAGCGCGGGGGCGTCGTTGACGCCGTCGCCGGTGACCGCGACGATCTCTCCCGCCGCTTCGAGGGCGCGGACGATGCGCAGCTTGTCGCGCGGCGTGACGCGCGCCGCGATCCGCGACGAGCGCAGACGCTCCACCAGCGCCGCATCGTCGAGCGCGTCGAGGTCGGCGCCGGTCACCGGCTTCCCGATGTTCCCCAGACCGAGACGGCGCCCGATCGCGGCCGCGGTGCTGGGGTGATCGCCGGTCACCATCATGACGAGGATGCCCGCGCGACGGCACGCGGCGATCGCCTCGGCGACGCCCGGGCGCGGCGGGTCGCTCATGCCGAGCAGCCCCACGAACTCGAGGTCGTCGAGCGAGGCGAGGGCGTCGTGGGCGGACTCCCCGGGCGCGAGTCGACGCTCGGCGACGGCGAGCACCCGCATGCCGTCCTCGGCCATGGCGTCGTGGGCGGCGAGCACGCGGTCGCGGTCGAGCGGTTCGCGCCCCTCGGGCCCGGTCATCCAGGTCGAGAGTCCGAGCAGCAGGTCGGGGGCGCCCTTGACGAGCACGACGTGCGCGTCGCCGTCGGCGGTCACCGTGGTCGACCGGCGATGCTCCGGCTCGTAGGGGAGGTGGGCGAGCGAGGGGGCGTCGAAGCCGTCGGCGGAGACGGCGCCACGGGCGAGCGCCAGTTCGGCCAGGGCGACGTCGACCGGATCGCCGATGACCTCGCCGCTCTCCGGGTCGCGCCGGGCGTCGTTGCTGAGCGCGCCGACCTGCGCGACCCGCCGGCAGCCGGCCGGCAGCTGCGTGTCGGGAAGGCTCAGGAGCCCGGCGTCGACCTCGTCGCGGGCGGTCCAGACGCGCTCGACGGTCATCCGGTTGATGGTCATCGTTCCGGTCTTGTCGGAGGCGATGACCGTGGTCGAGCCGAGCGCCTCGACCGCCGGGAGGGTGCGCACGAGCGCCCGGTGCCGTGCCATGCGCGACACCCCCAGGCTCAGTGCGATGGTCAGCACCACCGGCAGCCCTTCAGGGATCGCGGCGACGGCGAGGGCGACCGCCTGCAGGAACGAGTCGGCGAAGCTCAGCCCGGTGAGCAGCGAGCCGCCGAGCGTGATGAGGGCGGCGATGCCGACCGCGATGCCGAGCCGACTCTCGAAGCGGCGCATGAGGCGCTGCAGCGGGGTCGGGGTGTCGGAGGCGCGCACCATCGAGTCGATCTCGCCGATCGCGGTGCGGGCCCCGGTCGCGACGACCAGCCCGAGCGCGCGACCGGCCACGACGAGGGTGCCGCTCCACGCCATGCCGGAGCGCTCGGCCAGGGGAGTCGCGGCGTCGAGCGCCGTCGTCGACTTCGCGACGGGAAGGGACTCGCCGGTGAGCAGCGACTCGTCGATGCGCAGCTGGTTGGCATCCAGCAGTCGCAGGTCGGCGGGGACGCGGTCGCCGGACTCCAGCACGACGAGGTCGCCGACCACGAGCGTGGAGGCGTTCACGGCGCGGACGCCGCCGCCGCGGCGGACCCGGCAGCGCAGCACCGTGAACTCGCGGAGGGCGGCGACATCACGGGCGGCCTTGCGCTCCTGGGCGTAGCCGAGGGTGATGTCGAGGAGCACGGCGATGCCGATCGCGATCGCGTCGACCCAGCGCTGCAGGATCGCGGTGACGATCACCGAGGCGACGAGGATCTGGATGATCAGGCTGCTGAACTGGCGGGCGAGAGTCGTCGGCCAGCGCTCGATGTCGCTGGTGCGCAGCTCGTTGGGGCCGTCGCGCTCCAGGCGGGCGGCGGCCTCCGCCGGGCTGAGGCCGAGTGCCGAGGAGTCGAGTCGATCGAGCGCGTCGGCGACCTCGAGTTCGTGCCAGGCGGTGTTCTCGTCGGGTGTCACCGGGGATGGCTCCTTTCCGGGCATCATCAGCGTCGTGGCCGCGGTCCCCACGCTAGGTGGCGCCGGGTCGCGGGGCGAGAGTCCAAGGTCCCGGAAGGGCGCGGTTCGAATCAGCGGTCTGCAAGTGGTATTCTGACGAGGTTGTTTTCGGGCCCTTGGCGCAGTTGGTAGCGCGCCTCGTTCGCATCGAGGAGGTCAGGAGTTCGAATCTCCTAGGGTCCACATCCTGACAACGTCACAGAACGCCCCGTGTGCGCACGGGGCGTTCTGCTGTGTCAGGGGGACGGCGATGCCTGCTCGCTCGAGCGCGTCGAGGATCACGTCGAGCCCGAACTCGAACGAGCGGTCGACCTCGTCGTCGGGCTGGCCTCGCGGCAGGGCGGCCTCGTGCAGGGCGAAGCCAGCGACGAACGCGTCGAGGGCGGCGGCCGCGTGGGCGACGAGCGCCAGCGGGAATCCCGCGGCCAGCCACACCGCGAGAACGGACTCATGGTGGGCGAGGATCCCAGGGTGCGGCGCCCGTCGTGACTCCATCAGCGGCGCGGCCCAGGGGTGGCGACGCAGAGCGGCCCGGGCCGAGCGGCTGCGGGCGCGGATCGCGTCCTGCCAGGGGAGTTCGGGGGAGGGCAGGGTGATCTCGGCGAACACCGCGGCGACCATGCCGTCGATGATCGCCTCTTTGCCGTCGACGTAGTGGTAGATCGTCATCGGCCCGACGCCGAGGCGCTCGGCGAGACGGCGGATGCTCAGCGCGTCGACGCCGATGTCATCGGCGAGTTCCACGGCGCCGCGGATCACGCGCGCGCGGTCGAGTTCGCGGCCGGCCCGGGGCGCTGGCATCGGTTCTCCTCTGCCGAGGTCTTGACGTTCGTACTTTGTACGGATATCGTATCCGGCATCACGTACTTAGTACGACATTCCCGACGCGGCCCCCGCCGCATGACCGAGACGAGGACGAGAGATGACCACGCAGCACTCCACGAGCACCGACGGCGCCCTGGCGACCTCGACGATGACCGCCATCACCCAGCACCGCTACGGCGGCCCGGAGGTGCTGGGGCTCGACACCCTGCCGGTGCCGTCGCCCGGACCCGCAGAGGTGCTCGTGAAGGTGCACGCGGGCGGCCTCGACCGAGGCACCTGGCACCTCATGGCGGGCGAGCCGTTCGTCGTGCGGATGATGTTCGGCCTCGGCCGACCCAAGGAGCCCGTGCTCGGCATCGACGTCGCCGGAGTCGTCGTCGCCGTCGGCGACGACGTGACCCGGTTCGCGGTCGGCGACGAGGTCTTCGGCATCGCCCGAGGCAGCTTCGCCGAGTACGCCGTCGCGACCGAGGCGAAGCTGGCGAAGAAGCCCGCCGGTGTCACCTTCGAGCAGGCCGCGGTGACACCCGTTTCCGGGCTCACCGCTCTGCAGGCGGTCCACGACCGGGGCGGCGTCGCACCGGGACAGCGTGTGCTCATCATCGGCGCCTCCGGCGGAGTCGGCAGCTTCGCGGTGCAGCTCGCCGCAGCGGCCGGGGCCCGCGTGACCGGCGTCGCGAGCGCGGCCAAGCGCAAGCTCGTGCGCGACCTCGGCGCCGCCGCGGTTCTCGACTACGCCGTGACCGACATCGCCTCGCTCTCGGAGCGCTTCGACCTGATCATCGACATCAACGGGCGAACCAAGGTCGGAGCCCTGCGGCGACTCCTCACCCCGCACGGCACCGCGGTGCTGGTCGGCGGCGAAGGCGGTCGCGGGCCGCTCGGCGGTGCGCAGCGTCAGCTGCTCTCTCCGCTGCACGGGCTGTTCTGCTCGCAGACGATCACGGGGATGCTCTCGACCGAAGACCAGGGCAGCATCGAGCGCCTCGGCGAGCTGCTCGCGGCGGGCACGATCACCCCGGCCCTTGGCGCGGTCTATCCGCTCGCTGACGCGCCGCGCGCGATGGCCGACCTGATCGCCGGCCGAATCTCGGGCAAGGCGGCGATTCGCGTCGTGTAGGCGGCAGGCCTGACCCGGAGGCGGGGCGGCGCTGAGCCGCGTCGATCAGTTCGAGGGGGCGAGCACCGTCACGTCGTGGTTCTTGAGGGCGGCGGTGAGCTCGGGTCCGGGGGCGGTGTCGCAGACGAAGTAGTCGGCGTCGCCGAGGTCGCCGACCTGCGCGAACAGGCGTCGGTCGAACTTGGTCGAGTCGGCGAGGATGGCGACGCGGGAGGCACGACGCATCATCTCGCTCATCATGGCCGCATCGCCCAAGTTGCTGGTCGAATAGCCGCTGTCGGCGGACACGGCGCCCACGGCGATCAGCGCGAGATCGAAGCGGATGTCGAGGTCGCCGCCGGCAGGCGAGACCCGAAAGCTCACCGGGCCGGTCGTCGCCTGGGTGATGGACCGGACAGACCCGCCGAAGACGTACAGGTCGCGGAACGCCTTCGGTGAGATCTCTGACGGCAGCAAGAGGTTGTTCGTCGCGATTGTCAGATCGCGATGGTTGCGCAGGTGTCGCGCGACGGCGAGCGTCGTCGTGCCCGCATTGATCATGACAACGGAGCCGTCTTCGACGAGGGTCGCGGCGAGCTGTCCGATGATCTCCTTCTCCTCGGTCTGCAGCCGCAGGCGCACATCCAGGCCGCGATCGGGTCGCGGCAAGGTGGAGAGGCTCACCGCGCCGCCGTGTGTTCGGACCAGCACGCCGTCGGTGTCGAGCTGGTCCAGATCGCGACGGACCGTGTCGATTGACACTCCGAAGCGCTCGGCGAGTGCGCCGACCGTGACCTGGCCGACTTCGGCGACGTATTCGGCGAGGGCCGCCTTGCGCCCGGCGGGGAGCCGACGCGGCGCTTCCTCCGGCTGCGTCAGGGACTCGGGGGATTTCATGACAGAAGATCTAGCACAACTTTGCCGCCTTTCGCGGGTTATTTGCCAAACATCTCACTCAATGCGGCAAAAACAGCAAAACAGCGCACGCGCAATCTGAGCGATCTTCGCGGTATTTCGGGGGTTCGTGGGCACATCATGCGGATACCGGCATTGACAATCACAAAATGAGAGCCCTAAACTCGCAAGAAGTTGCAGTATGGCGCAGATAACAGCGACATGCCGCACCCCTCACTAAGGAGAATCATGAGCAAAGAGGCTCTTTTGAAACGGCGTACCCTGACCGCACTGGGTGCACTCACCGCTGTTGCTGTCGTCGGCGTGACGAGCGGCTGCACGGCGAGCGAGGACTCGTCGTCGAACGGCGAGGTGACGATCGAACTCGCGCAGTGGTGGGAGCCGGAGCTCCCCGACGGTGCGTTCCGCGCACTGATGGATGAGTTCGAGGCGGCTAACCCCGGCATCAACGTCGAACTGCTGAGCGGTCCGTACGCATCCACCAAGGAACAACTGTTCGCGGGGGCCGCAGCCGGCACGATGTCGGACGTGGTCGGCCTTGACGGTGCGTGGGTGAGCGACTTCAGCAAGCAGGGCGCGCTCGCCGACCTCACCTCGCTGATGGCCGAGCAGGGCTACGACGACAGCGAGCTCGCCGCTCAGATCCAGATCGATGGCGCGACCTACATGATCCCCGTCGTCAACTTCGTCTATCCGATGTTCACGAACGACGGGCTGCTGGCGGAGGCGGGCATCGACGCGCCGCCGAGCACCCGCAGCGAGTTCGAGGCCGCGGCCAAGGCTGTCGCGGCGACCGCCGAGAACACCAGCGGATGGATCCTGCCGCTGTCCCTGGAAGCCCCCAACGGCATCCAGAACGACGTCATGTCGTGGGTGTGGGCTTCCGGCGGCAGCATGCTCGACGGCGGACAGCCGGACGTCACGAACGCTGACGTCACGAGCGCGGTCGAATACATCAAGGGACTCTGGGACGCGGGAGTCATCGCGCCGGGCGCCCTCACGATGAAGGAGCAGGACAAGGTCGAGGAGTTCACCAACGGCCGCGTCGGCATGATGATCGACTCCCTCGCGCACATCAACCTGATCCGCGAGTCCAACCCCGACCTGAGCTTCAGCATCTCGGCCCTCCCGGCCGAGGACGGATTCTCGGGTGAGCGCGGCATCCCCTACGCCTCGTGGGGCATCGGCGTCGCCGAATCCTCGGAGCACAAGGCGGAAGCCTGGAAGCTCGTGGAGTTCCTGATGAGCGAAGAGACGAACTCGACGCTGTCGTCGATCGCGAACGCGTTCCCCGGCAACACGGAGTCGGTTCCCGACTTCGTCGAGACGGATGAGCTCTTCGCGCAGGCCTTCGAGATCTACCAGGCCGGCTACCCGGCGAACGAGTTCACGGGACTCCCGGTGGCGGAGCAGCTGATGCGTCTCTTCGACGAGCAGCTCCAGCTGATGCTCACCGGTGAGCAGACCGTCGACGAGATGCTCGAGAAGACTCAGACCGCCTGGCTCGCTGAGTTCTAATCTCCGTTCGTCGCGAACAACACGCGAGGGCCGCGCCACGATGTCGTGGCGCGGCCCCCCAACCCAGGAGGTCCGCGCAGTGACTGCCTCACTCGCTCCCCGTGGCGCTCGCCGTCGCCCGACGTGGTCCAAGACCGCGCGGGCGGCCGAGCCCTACGGCTTCATCTTCCCGACAGCACTGCTGCTGATCGTGCTCATGCTCGTCCCGATCACGATGGTGATCGGCTACTCGGGCTTCGACAACGTCATCACCAACCGCAATCCCGTCTTCGTCGGGATCGAGAACTACGTGATCGTCCTGAGCGATCCCGTGTTCCACACGGCCGTTGGCAACACCATCTTCTTCATCACCGCGAGCGTCATCGCGCACCTGGTGATCGGCCTCACCTTCGCGATGCTCCTGAACAACCGGGTGCTGAGCCGATTCACGACCTCGATCTTCCGCGTGATCTACATCCTTCCGTGGCTCTTCACCGTCGCGATCATCGCCGTGCTGTGGCGGCTGCTGCTGAACCCGAACGGCGTGGTCAACTACCTCCTCACGACGTTCGGGCTGGCGGAGAGCGGCACGGAGTGGCTCTCGTCTCCCGACCTGGCACTGGGCGCCGTCACGTTCATCAACATCTGGGCTGGCTACCCGTTCTTCATGATCAGCCTGCTCGCCGGGCTCCAGGGCATCTCGGGCGACCTGTATGAAGCGGCCACGGTCAATGGCGCCAATGCGGTCCAGAAGTTCTTCAACGTCACGCTGCCCCAGTTGACACCGATCATCATCAGCATGGCGCTGCTCGACCTCATCTGGACCTCGCAGCAGTTCGCGTTGATCTGGATGACGACCGGCGGCGGCCCGATCAACGTCACCGAGATGCTGAGCACCTACACCTACAAGCTCGCGTTCAGCCGGTACGAGTTCGCGCTCGCCTCCACCAGTGCTGTCCTCGTGCTCGTCATGTCGATGGTGCTCGCCTTCTTCTACGTGCGCCACCAGAAGGCGAGGGACTGACCATGTCGATCACCAAGACCACGCGCCGCATGGGCATCAAGCTCGTCGTGCTCGCCGCGCTGCTGCTGGGTGCCGGCTTCACCGGACTGCCGGTGCTCTGGATGCTGTCGAGCTCGTTCAAGTCGAACACGGAGATCTTCGAGTACCCGCCGCGACTGCTCACCGAGAGCTTCTCGTTCGAGGCCTACATCAGCATCCTCACCGACCCCGAGAAGATCCGCTTCTTCATCAACAGCTACGTCGTCGCGGGCTCGGTCACGGTGCTCACGCTGGTGGTCGCGATTCTGGCGGCCTACGCCTTCAGCCGCTTCGACTTCCGGTTCAAGCGCCCGATCAACATGATCATCATCAGCGTGCAGGCGGTGCCGCCGATCACGCTGCTGATCCCCTACTTCGGGCTCGTCGTGACGCTGGGGCTCTACAACACCTACCCGGGGCTGATTCTGACCTACATGGTGTTCACGCTGCCGTACGCGATCATCATGATGACCGGCTACTTCAACACCCTGCCGCGCGAGCTCGACGAGGCCGTGCGCGTCGACGGGGCGGGATCGATGACCGCGCTCTGGCGGATCCTGGTTCCGATCTCGGTCCCCGGCATCGTGTCGGTCGGCGTCTACACCTTCATGATCGCGTGGAACGAGTACCTCTTCGCGCTGACGCTCACCCGCACCAACGACATGCGCACGGTGCCCATCGGCATCCAGCTGCTCATGGGTCAGCACTCGTTCGAGTGGAACGAGATGATGGCGATGAGCATCCTCGGGTCGATCCCCGTGCTGATCCTGTTCCTCTTCTTCCAGCGCTACTTCATCGGCGGGCTGACCTCCGGGTCGGTCAAGAGCTGATCAGCCACCACACCCAACACCACCGAACAACAAGGAGAACCCGCAGTGCTCATCAACGGTAAGGACCTTCTCGAGGTCGCGAACGCCCACAACTTCGCGGTGCCCGCTTTCAACATCAGCGACTACGCGATGTTCAACGGCATCGTCGACATCAGCGAGGAGCTGGATGCGCCGTTGATCGTCGCGATTCACCCCGATGAGGTCAGCCACATCGGCACCGACTCGATTCAGGCGATGCGCGCCCGCGCGCACCGCGCGAGCGTGCCGGTCACGATCCACTGGGATCACGGCGGCACCTACGAGCAGATGCTCGTCGCGATCCAGGCCGGCTTCACCTCGGTCATGATCAACGCGTCGATGCTTCCGTTCGAGGACAACGTCGCGATCACCAAGCGCGTGGTCGACACCGCCCACGCGGTCGGTCTCTCGGTGGAAGGCGAACTGGGCACCATCGGCGCCAACGACAGCTACGGCGAAGCCGGCGCCGCCGAGATCATCTACACCGAGCCCGACGACGCCGTGCGCTTCATCGAGCAGACCGGGGTCGACAGCCTCGCGATCGCCATCGGCACCTCCCACGGGCTGTACCCGGCGGAGAAGAAGCCGGCGCTGCGCCTGGATCTGCTGGAGGAGATCAAGGCGGCCGTGGGGATCCCGCTCGTGCTGCACGGCGGCTCGGCGAACCCGGATGAAGAGATCGGCAACGCCGTGAAGCGCGGCGTCAACAAGATCAACATCTCCAGCGACATCAAGGTCGCCTACCACGACAAGATGCGCGAGGTGCTCGCGAACCCGAAGCTGCGTGAGCCGAACGCGATCCAGCCGGAGGCCATCGCGGCGATGAAGGTCGTTGCGGCGCACAAGATCGAGCTCTTCGGTGCGGCGGGCAAGGGCTCGCTGTATTGAGCGTCGTCACCGGGACCGCCCCGCTCGCCTCGCGCTTCGTGCTCGGGATGGGCGGGACGGTCGACTACGAAATCGCGTGGGACCCCGAGGTGCTCGGGGCCCTCGCGGCCGAATACGCGATCTCGCCGGAGGAGCTCGCCGTCGACGTTCCGATCGGCACGGAGCGCGACCTGCTCGTCGCCCTTCTCGCCTTCGTTCGCGATGGTGTCGGCGGGGAGCGCTTCGTGGCGTCGTCGGAGATCGTCGAGCGCTTCGCGGCGCGCTTCGAGAAGGAGATCACCCTCGGCGGCACCTGCGTGCGAGCTGCGATCGCGATGCGCCTGCTCGGGGTCGCGAGCACACTGCACCTGGTCAGCATCGACGATCATGTGCGACGGCTGCTGCCCGAGGGCGTGGGATACGTGTGCAGCGCGGATGCTGAGACGACCGACCCGCACCTGATCGTGCAGTATCCCGCCGGAACGCGGATCCGCGGCGGCGCCATCAATGTGGTCGCGCCGCAGTCCAACCGCATCATCTTCGCCAACGACCCGCCGCATCGGGAGCTCGTCGTCAGCGAGGACCTCGGCCCGGCGCTCGCCGAGGCACAGGTGTTGCTGCTCTCGAGCTTCAACGTGATTCAGGACCCGGCCGTGATGGAGGATCGCCTCGCCGCGGTCCTGCGCCACTCCGAGCGGCTGCCCGGCACCGCGACGGTCGTCTTCGAAGACGCTGGCTACCACGTGCCGGAGCTGCGGTGGCGGGTGCGCGACCGACTGGCGCCGCTCGTGCACGTCTGGAGCATGAACGAAGACGAGCTGCAGAACTATCTCGGGCGACGGATCGACCTCCTGGACCCGGCGGAGATCTCCGCCGCGCTGGACGAGATCCGCGCCCTCATCCCGGCGCGCACCATCGTCGTGCACACTCGCTTCTGGGCTCTCGCGACCGGCGACAGCGCGGCGGGCTACGCCGAGGCGCTGCGCGGCGGAATCGCGATGGCGAGCGCCCGGTACCGACACGGCGACGACCTGACGCTCGCCGAGCACGCCGCGATCGTCAACGCGCCCCGCCACCCGGGTGGCGAGCGCTTCGCTGCGGAGCTGGAGGCGCGGCTCGGGGCTCTCGTCCGCTGCATCCCGGCGTTCGAACTCGATGTCGCGTCGCCGACGACCATCGGCCTCGGCGACGCGTTCGTCGGAGGGTTCCTTGCCGCACTCGTTCCCGGAGCGACAACATGACGCTGAGCCAATTGCCCTCGAACCGCCCCGCGCGTCGCTTCTACCGCGGCGGGGCGCAGATCACCGCCTGGCGGGGCGAGCCCGCTGCCGGCGAGTTCGAGCCTGAGGACTGGATCGCGTCGACCACCACCGTTGCGGGCGAGGCCGCGGTCGGCCGGACCGTGCTGCCGGATGGCCCGCTGCTCGCCGACGCGGTCCGCGACGACCCGGAGCACTGGTGCGGGCCGGCGCACGTGGCGCGATTCGGCGCGGACACGAAGCTGCTGGTCAAGCTGCTCGACGCCGGACAGCGGCTCCCGGTGCATGCGCATCCCGACGGCGACTTCGCCCGCCGCGAGCTCGGGCACGCCCACGGAAAGGCGGAGGCCTGGTACCTGCTCACCGCGGGCGTGATCCATCTGGGGCTTCGCGCCGATGCGGATCCGGGAGAGCTTGCTGCGCTCGTCGCAGCGCAGGACACCGAACGACTGCTGGGCCTGCTGAACCGCGTCGAGGTGGCACCCGGTGACGCCGTCTACGTCCCACCCGGAGTGCTGCACGCGATCGGTGACGGCATTCTGCTGCTCGAGTTGCAGGAGCCCGAAGATCTCTCGATCCTGCTCGAGTGGCGCGGCTTCGAACTCGACGGCGCCCGCGACGGGCACCTCGGTCTGGGGTTCGAGCGTGCCCTCGCCGCGGTCGAGCACACGGGGCGAGACCCGGAAGCGCTCATCGTGCGAGGTCAACGCAGCGGCTCGGTGCTGCCCGAGGCCGCCGACGAATACTTCCGCCTCGACCGGATTCTGGTCGACGGCAGGGCGCGCCTCGAGCCCGGATTCGCTGTCCTCCTCATCGCCGAGGGGCAGTTCGTCACCACCACCGGGCTCGAGGTGTCGGCGGGGGCCACGCTGGTCGCCGCGCACCAGGCCGGACCGATCGACCTGGTCGGGCGGGGTGAGGTCCTGGTGTGCCGTCCCCCGGCGGTGTGAGGGCCCGCGCGACATGATGGAGACATGATCTCCACCGCGCTCGCCGTCGAGCTTCGTGCCGCGGGCGTGGTGTGGGCTCCCGTCTCCGGCGACGCATTCCAGATCGCGCGCGACGACTTCGAGGGCGACGTGTTCACGGTGAGCGACATGACCATCGAGGCGCACCACTATCCGAGCGGCACCATCCTCGGCTTCAACGGCACGACCGAGTGGGCGCTCGACTCGCTCGCGCTGGATGACGCGGTATGGCTGCCGCGCGAGGATCAGCTGCGCGATCTGCTGCGCGGCGCCTTCGTGTCGCTGCGCCGGGAGGCATCCGAGACGGGCGGGGCGACCCGCTACGTCGTCGAGGCGCGCCTCGGCGGGACGGTGCAGAGCTTCGAGAGCGAGGACCCGGCCGAGTCGTACGGGCTGGCGCTGCTGGCCCTCATCCGCGCGGCGGCGTGAGCGTCACTCCCAGTCGAAGTACCAGTCGTGCTCGGCGGCCGCCCGCAGACGCCGGGCCACCCCGAGCCCGCCCTCGCGACCCGGCTCTTCGGCCGCCCAGTCCTCGATCCACTGCGCCGTGGCGCGCGCGTCGTCGGGGGAGAGCAGCTTGTTGTCCCAGCCGTGGAAGAGCCGACTGAAGACATCGTCGAAGTGCTTGGTGGAGGAGCCGAGGAACGGCGGTGCGCTGTCACTCGCGTCGAGCGCGGCGATGATCTCGTTCGGAAGCGTGATCGGTGCGAACGGCGGCTCGACCACCTCACCGCGCCACCGTCGACTCGGACCCCAGGGGAGATAGCGCATCCCTCGACGCTACCGCCTCTCGCCGGGCGCGGATCACTCCGCCGACGGCGCCGAGCGGCGTCGCAGCGCCGTGACCAGCACCACGATGCCGAACGCCAGCAGCCCCAGGAACACCAGCCACGGCGCGATCACGCCGAGCGCGACGAGGGCGCCGGCCCAGAAGGCGACGAACGCAGCCCAGCCCGCGGCGAGACCTTCGAGGAAGGTGTCGGGGTCGGGGTCCGGCGCGGTCCGCTCGCTGCGCAGCTCGAGCGTCAGCGTCGACATGCTCACCTGGTCGGCCAGGTAGCGCTGCTGGGCCTCGAGACTCTCCAGCTGCCCCTGGCGCGAGCTGATCTCGGCCTCGAGGGCGATCAGGTCCGCGATCTTGTCGGCGCGCTCCAGGAGCGCGTTCAGCCGCTCGATCGAGGTGCGCAGGGCGTTGATGCGCGCGTCCAGGTCCTGGCGCTCCACGGTGACGTCGGCGCTCCACAGCGCGACGGAGTCGGCGCGACCCAGCTCGCGCAGCTCGTCGAGCGTCGGGGTGAGCTCGTCGGCGGGGATGCGCAGCACGAGCGTCGCGCTTCCGCCGCTGAACTCGGTCGGCGCGTACTCCTGGCGCGAGTCGACGCGCCCGCCGATGCGCTCGACGATGCGCACCGCCTCGCGGGCGGCCTCCAGCGGATCTTCGACGGTGACGACGGCGGAGCCGGTGACGATGATCGAGCGATCGACGCTCTGGTCGGCGGCCTCGCGGTCGGTCACGCCGCCGCTGGCGCCGTCGGCCTCGACCGGTCCCGCCACGCCCTGATCGGGTGCGAGCGACTCCTCGCCCGCGTCGAGAGCGCTGCACCCGCCGAGGGCGAGCACCGCCATCAGAACCAGTCCGCCGATCGCTGTTCGCCTCATGTGTCACACGTTAGGCATCCGGCCCGTCGAGCGGAACCCAACGTTCCCCGCGACTCGGTCGTCGCCAGGTCACGATCCGATGACGGCGACGCTGGAGGTGGCCTGAGTGCCGTGTTCGAATCGGGTGAGAGCCGCGTCCGCGGCGGTGCGAGGGGCCGTAACGTCGGGTCACGGCGGGCACGAGACGAGCCCCGTCGGAAGTCCACTCACAAGGAGGATGACATGGGATTCATGGATGACGCCAAGGACGCCGCCGAGGCCACCGGAGACAAGGTCGGCGACTGGGTCAACGAGCAGAAGGAGCGCGTCTCCGACAAGGTCAACGAGCTGGAGGCCGAGGCCGAGGTGAAGAAGGCCGAGGCGCACCGCGACGAGGTGAAGGCCAAGAACGAGTACAAGGAAGACCTTCGCGACAGTTGAGCAGAGATCTAGGCTGAGGGGATGGGGTGGTTGCGTGAGCTGTTCGAACGACCGCCCCTTCTCCATGTCGCCATCGACGAGGGGAAGGGGCCGATCGTCGTGCTGCTGCACGGGATCGCCTCATCCTCCGTCACCTTCGAGAACCTCGTCCCGCTGCTGACGCCGACCCGCCGGGTGATCGCGATCGACCTGCTCGGCTTCGGCGAGTCGCCAGCGCCCGAGGATTCCGAATTCACGGTCGAGGACCATGTCGCGGCGCTCCGCCGCACGCTGCGCAGCACGGTCGGGCGCGAGCCGTTCATGCTGGTCGGCCACTCGATGGGATCGCTGATCGCGTCCCGCTACGCCGCGCAGTACCCGAACCGGCTCGAGCGTCTGGTGCTGGTGAGCCCGCCGATCTACCTGCCGCCGCAGAGCATCGGCACCCCGTGGGATCGCGCCGCGGTCGGCCTGTACCTGCGTGCCTACGAGTACCTGCGCGATCACAAGGAGTTCACGATGCGCAGCGCCGCGCGGCTGGCGGCGATCTCGCCGATCAAGAACGTGCTCGAGGTCTCGGAGCGCAACTGGCGGGCGTTCTCGCTGTCGCTGAAGAACGCGATCGAGAGCCAGACCACGGTGAGCGACCTCGCGGCGGTGCGCGCGCCCATCGAACTCGTCTACGGCACCCTCGATCCCTTCCTCGCCACGAGCGGGATCCGGCTCGCCGAGCAGCTGCGCTCGGTGACCGTGCACCGGGTCGACGGCAACGACCACCTCGTCCGGCCGCGGTTGGCGCGCGTGGTGGCGACGGCGGTTCTGGCGCGCCCGCGTCGCGCGACGCACGACTCCGCCATGCCGGCCGGCGCCGCCTCCGCTGGTTAGGCTCGCGCTATGGATACACGGATTCTCGGCCGGACCGGCCGCGCCGTCTCGGCGATCGGCCTCGGCACCTGGCAGCTCGGCTCCGACTGGGGGGATGTCTCGGAGGCGGACGCGCTGCGCATCCTCGACGCCGCGTTCGAGGCGGGAGTCACCTTCTTCGACACCGCGGACGTCTACGGCGACGGCCGCAGCGAGCGGATGATCGCCGCCTGGCGACGCGCGAACCCCGAGGCGCCGGTGATGGTGGCCACGAAGATGGGGCGCCGTGTGGAGCAGCGTCGCGAGAACTACGTGCTCGATCACTTCCGCGCCTGGACGGAGCGCTCGCGGCAGAACCTCGAGGTCGACACGCTCGACCTGGTGCAGCTGCACTGCCCGCCGACCGACGTCTACGAGAGCGACGAGGTCTTCGACGCGCTCGACACCCTCGTCGATGAGAAGGCGATCGCCGCCTACGGGGTGAGCGTCGAAGAGACCTCGCAGGCCCTCACCGCGATCGCCCGGCCGAACGTGGCGAGCGTGCAGATCATCCTCAACGCGTTCCGGCTCAAGCCGCTCGATGAGGTGCTGCCCGCGGCGGGCGACGCGGGCGTCGGCGTCATCGCCCGCGTGCCGCTCGCGAGCGGGCTGCTGAGCGGTCGCTACACGCGCGAGACCGCGTTCGCCGCCGACGATCACCGCAGCTACAACCGCGACGGCTCCGCCTTCGACGTCGGCGAGACGTTCTCGGGCGTCGACTACGAGGAGGGGCTGGAGGCCGCGCGCGAGTTCGCCGAGCTGGCCGCCTCGCGCGGGCTCGAGCCCGCCACCGCCGCGCTCGCCTGGGTCGCGCAGCTGCCGGGCGTCACCACCGTGATCCCGGGCGCCCGCACCGTCGACCAGGCCCGGGCCAACGCCGCCGCAGGCGAGGTCCCGCCGCTCGGGAGCGAGTTCATGGCCGCCGTGCGCGAGCTCTACGACCGTCGCCTGCGCGCCGCCATCCACGGGCGGTGGTGAGCGGCGCCCCGGCGGCGGCTCCGACGCGCCTCGGGCCGGAGTTCGCCAAGCTCTTCACCGCCAACCTCACCTCGAGTCTCGGCGACGGGATCGCGAAGATCGCCGCCCCGCTGCTGGCGGTGCAGCTGACCACCGATCCGGTGCTGATCTCCGGCATCGCCGCGCTCTCGATGCTGCCGTGGCTGCTCTTCGCGATCCCGGCCGGCATCCTGATCGACCGGGTCGATCGGCGCGTGGCGCTCGCCGCGGCGAACTCGGTGCGCGCGATCCTCGCCCTCGGCCTGCTGGTGCTCGTGGCGACCTCGTCGCTCACGATCGTCTGGCTGTACGTCCTCATCTTCCTGTACGGCGTCGGCGAGACCATCTACGACGGCTCGGTGCGGGCGGTCGTGCCGAGCATCGTGGCGAAGCCGCTGCTGCCGCGGGCCAACTCGCGCATCGAGGCGGGCGAGCTCATCGTGCAGAACTTCCTCTCCGGACCGTTCACGTCGCTGCTGTTCGCGGTGTCGGTGCTGATCCCGCTGGGCACCAACGTCGCCGCCTTCGCCGTCGCCGCGGGACTCGCACTCGCCCTGCCGCGCGCCGCCTCGGGGCGCCAGTACGCCGCCAGCGGCCCGAGCGCACTGCCCTGGTATCGGCAGTTCGCCGACGGCTATCGATTCATCTGGGGCAACCGGATGCTCGTGACCCTGTGGTTCCTCAGCAGCTTCGTGGGGCTGTGCTTCACCGCCGCGACCGCCACCTGGGTGCTGTTCGTCGTCGATCACCTCGGCCTCGACGAGGCGCTGTTCGGGGTGTTCATGCTCACCGGGGCCGCCGGGGGGCTCGTCGGCAGCGCGCTCGCGCAGCCGCTCAAGGACCGACTCGGCGCCGGCCGCGCGATGGGTCTCGCCACGATCGTCGCGAGCCTGTCCCTGGTGCTGCCGGGACTGGTGCCCCAGCTGTGGGCGGCGGCGGTGAGCGGATTCGTCTCGGCGATGGCGCTGCTGGTCTGGAACATCCTGGTGATGTCGCTGCGTCAGAGCATCATCCCGGGCCGCCTCCTCGGGCGGGTGCACGGAAGCTGGCGCACACTGCTGTGGGGGATCATGCCGCTCGGAGCCGTCCTCGGCGGGCTGCTCGCGCGCATCGACATCACCCTGCCGCTGGTGGCGGGCGGAGCCGCGGCCACTATCGCCGGTGTCGTGTTCTTCCGCTTCCTGTCGCGCCTGCCGAACCCGGAGGACGTCGACAACGGCGACGAGGCCGGACCGACGGATCCGCTCGTTCAGAGCTGAGACGGTCAGCTCGGCTGAATCGGGACGGGCTCCGTGTCGGGGATCGGGCTCGCGTCGCGGCCGCGCAGGTCGGGGTGGGCGCGCCGGAACACCGTCGGCACGAGGAATCCGACGAGGGCGAAGGCGGCGCCGACCATGATGCCGCCGTCGGGACCGATCGCGTCGATCACGAAGCCGGCGATGGCGGCCCCGGCCGCGGCACCGATCAGCTGCCCGGTGCCGATCCAGCCGTAGGCCTCTGCGGTGTCGCTGAACTTCACACTCGCCGACACGATCGCGAACATCACGGCGAGGGCGGGAGCGATGCACAGGCCCGCGATCACGAGCAGCAGCGACAGTGACCAGAACTCCCAGGCGAAGATCGCGAGCGTGGCGCCGACGAAGACGACGAACATGCGGCGGGCCAGCGCCCACGGCCCCACGGGGATGTGCCCGAAGGCGAGCCCGCCGGCGAAGGACGAGATCGCCCAGATCGCCAGCACGAAGCCGGCCTCTGGGCCGTGGTCGCCGAAAGTCGCGACGACGCCGGTCTCGATGGCGGCACAGGAGCCGATCAGCAGGAAGCCGGTGACGGTCGACAGCAGCACCGGGGGCCGGGCCAGCACCACGCCGAAGCGGCGCTTGCTGCGCGGGATGCGGACCTGCCCGACCTCGGGCGAGAGGATGAACCACAGCCCGCCGCCGACGAGGAACGCGACGGCCGTGAGGATGCCGGCGACGGTCGAGACCTGCGTGCCGATGAAGGTGACGACGACGGGGCCGGCGACCCAGATGATCTCCTGTGCGGAGGCGTCGAGCGAGAACAGCGGGGTCAGCTGGCGCGAGTTGACCATCTTCGGGTAGATCGTGCGCACCGCCGGCTGGATGGGCGGGTTGCTGAGGCCCGCGATGAGTCCGGCGAGCATGTAGCCCCACAGCGGCATCTCGGCGAGCGCGACGGTGACGAGCGCGGCGGTGCTGACGGTCGTGGTGAGGATCAGCACGGGGCGCATGCCCCAGACCCCCATCCAGCGGCTGGTGAGCGGCCCCGACAGCGCCTGCCCGGCGCTCGTGGCGGCGAGCACGAGACCGGCCGCGCCGTAGGAGTCGAAGATCGCCTCGAGGTGCAGCAGGAAGCCGAGCGAGATCATGCCGCCGGGGAATCGGGCCAGCAGCTGGGCGGTGATGATGCGGGCGACGCCGGGGGTGCGGAGGAGGTCGGCGTACGCGTTCATAGCCTTCCGAGTTTAGTCGGCGCGCGAGTCCGCTCTGCCTGTGGAAACTGTGCAGAATTCGGCGAAGTTATGCACATTCTGTGGACGACACGCCCACAAGATCTTGTGACTGTCGAGTGTCGGTGACCCGATATATAGTGATCGAACCGCTCAGCCGGGGGAGTGGCTGAAACACCGTTCGTGATCGCGAACGGACCGAAAAATTGCAGGTCCGCAAGACAAAAAGCTGGGTCTGCTGGGGAACGTGCGTGAGCCGCACGAGAGGAGTCCACACGTGTCGATCACGGTCGTGAAGCGCAACGGAGAGCGTGAGCCCTACGACGCCAACAAGATCAACCTCGCGATCGAGCACGCGAGCGCGGGCCTGGACGAGAACATCACCTGGGTCACGCAGATCGCGAGCGAGCTCGAGCTCACCCTGTTCGACGGCATCACGACGCAGCAGCTCGACGAGGCGGTCATCCAGGTCGCCCTGCAGAACGTCAAGGACGACCCGCAGTTCGACACCGTCGCCGCCCGCCTCCTGCTCAAGACGATCTACAAGCGCGTGCTCGGCGACTACACGACCGCCGAGGAGCTCAAGTCGCTGCACGCGAGCCACTTCCGTGCGAGCGTCGAGCGCGGCGTCGCCGAGAACCTGCTCGACCCGCGCTTCCCCGAGCTGTTCGACCTCGACCTGCTCGCCACCAAGCTCGAGCCGAGCCGCGACGAGCTGCTCAAGTACATCGGCGTCGTCACCCTCAACAACCGCTACGGCATCAAGGCGCGCAACGGCGACCCGCTCGAGGTGCCGCAGTTCTTCTGGATGCGCATCGCGATGGGCCTCTCGCTCAACGAAGCCGACCCGACCAGCCACGCGATCGCCTTCTACGACAAGATGTCGAAGCTCGAGTACGTCGCGGCGGGCTCCACGCTCGTCAACGCCGGCACGAGCTACCCGCAGCTGTCGAACTGCTTCGTCATGGAGATGCAGGACGACATCGAGCACATCGCCAAGAGCGTGCGCGACGTCATGTGGCTGACCAAGGGCACCGGCGGCATCGGCCTCTCGGTCACCAAGCTCCGCTCGCAGGGCTCGCCCATCCGCTCCAACAACACCACCTCGACCGGCCCGATCCCGTTCATGCACACGATCGACTCGGTGCTGCGCGCGGTCAGCCGCGGCGGCAAGAAGTTCGGCGCGCTGTGCTTCTACATGGAGAACTGGCACCTCGACTTCCCCGAGTTCCTCGACCTGCGTCAGAACTCCGGTGACCCGTACCGCCGCACCCGCACCGCCAACACCGCGGTGTGGATCAGCGACGAGTTCATGAAGCGCGTCCAGAACGACGACGACTGGTACCTCTTCGACCCGCTCGAGGTGCCCGACCTCAACGAGCTCTACGGCGCCGAGTTCTCGGCCCGCTACGCCGAGTACGCGGCCAAGGCCGAGGCCGGCGAGATGCGCATGTTCAAGAAGATCGGCGCGCGCGAGCAGTTCAAGTCGATCCTGATCTCCCTCCAGACCACGAGCCACCCGTGGCTCACCTGGAAGGACACGATCAACAACCGTGCCCTCAACAACAACACCGGCACGATCCACCTCTCGAACCTGTGCACCGAGATCTGCCTGCCGCAGGACGTCGACAACGTCTCGGTCTGCAACCTCGCCTCGATCAACCTCTCGACGCACCTCGCCGTCGACGCCGAAGGCACCCTCGGCTTCGACTGGGACAAGGTCGAGGAGAGCGCGCGTCTCGCGGTCCGCCAGCTCGACAACCTCATCGACATCACCGAGTCGAGCGTCGACGAGGCCGACTTCTCGAACCAGCAGAACCGCGCGATCGGCCTCGGCGTGATGGGCTTCACCGACGTCGTCGAGAAGCTCGGCATCAGCTACGAGAGCGAAGCCGCCTACGACCTGATCGACGAGATCATGGAGCACGTCTCCTACGCGGCGATCGACGAGTCGGCCGACCTCGCGAAGGAGCGCGGCGCGTACACCAACTTCGCCGGCAGCCGGTGGGCGCAGGGCCTGGTGCCCTTCGACTCGATCGCGCTCACCGAGGAGAACCGCGGTGTGCCGATCAACGTCAACCGCACGACCCGTCTCGACTGGGATGCCCTGCGCGCGAAGGTCAAGGGCGGCATGCGCAACGCGACGCTGATGGCGATCGCGCCGACCGCCTCCATCGGCCTCGTCGCCGGCACCACGCCCGGTCTCGACCCGCAGTTCTCGCAGATCTTCAGCCGCGCCACCAGCAACGGCAAGTTCCTCGAGGTCAACCGCAACCTGGTCGAGGCGCTGCAGAGCGCGGGCCTCTGGGAGTCGACCAAGGAGCAGATCCTGCGCTCGCAGGGCGACATCCAGAACATCGCCGAGATCCCGGACGACATCAAGGCCGTGTTCAAGACGAGCTTCCAGCTCTCGCCCTACGCGTTCCTCGACGTCGCCGCGCGCGCCCAGAAGTGGATCGACCAGGCGATCAGCCGCAACATGTACCTCGAGACGCGCGACCTCGGCGACATGATGGACATCTACTTCGGGGCCTGGGAGCGCGGCGTGAAGACGACGTACTACCTGCACATGAAGCCGCGGCACACCGCCGAGCAGTCGACCGTCAAGGTCAACAAGTCGGTGCAGGTCGACGAGGGCGCCCCCGCCAAGCGCGGCTTCGGCGCGGCGTCGGCCCCGGCCGAGCCGGCCGCCGAGAAGTCGGCCGCCGCCCCCGCGCGTCGTGGATTCGGAGGCCTGTGATGGGTCCCTTCGACGAAGTCGGCGGCTACGACGTTCCGGTCGACCCGATGGACGACCTGCAATGTGAGTCCTGCCAGTAGTCCCCCCCCAATCCCCCCACCCGCGAAAGCGGCAGGCATGCCGGGTCCGGTCTCACCGTGACCCGGCATACTTGCCTCGCCACCCAAGCCAGAAGGACACACAGATGCCGATCCTCGGAACCGGAATCACGGAGGGCCTCCTCCTCAAGCCCGTCACCTACAAGTGGGCGATGGACCTCTACGACCAGGCGGTCGCCAACACCTGGTTCCCGAACGAGATCCAGCTCGGCGAGGACATCGCCGACTTCAAGAAGATGACCGACGAGGAGCGCCACGCGATCACGTTCCTCATGTCGTACTTCAACCCGAACGAGCTGCTCGTCAACAAGGCGCTCGCCTTCGGCGTCTACCCCTACATCAACGCTCCCGAGGCGCACCTTTACCTCGCGAAGCAGATGTGGGAGGAGGCCAACCACTGCATGAGCTTCGAGTACGTGCTCGAGACCTTCCCGATCAACCGCGACGAGGCCTACAACGCCCACGTCAACGTGCCGTCGATGGCGCGCAAGGAGGAGTTCGAGGTCAAGTTCATCAAGCGGATGACCGAGCAGACCCTCGACATCACGACGACCGAGGGCAAGCAGGACTTCATCCGCAACCTCGTCGCCTACAACGTGATCCTCGAGGGCATCTGGTTCTACTCGGGCTTCATGGTGGCGCTGAGCTTCCGCCAGCGGAACCTGCTGCGCAACTTCGGCAGCCTCATGGACTGGGTGGTGCGCGATGAGAGCCTGCACCTGAAGTTCGGCATCAACCTGATCCTCACCGTGCTCGACGAGAACCCGGACCTGCAGACGCCGGAGTTCGCCGCCGAGATCAAGCAGATGATCCTGGATGCCGTGGAGATGGAGGAGCAGTACAACCGCGACCTGCTTCCCGGCGGCATCCTCGGCCTCAACGCCAGCTACATCAACCAGTACGTCAAGTACCTCGCCGACCGTCGGCTCGAGGAGCTCGGCTTCGAGCCCGAGTACAAGGTCTCGAACCCGGCGAAGTGGATGGCGGCGGCGAACGACACGCTCCAGCTGGTCAACTTCTTCGAGTCGACGAACACCTCCTACGAGTCGAACGCGAGCGCCTCGGGCGGCAAGAAGTAGTTCGCCCGTGTGCGGGTTGAGCAGCCGCGAAGCGGCGCGGTGTGCGGGTTGAGTAGCCGCGAAGCGGCGACATGAGTGGGTTGAGTAGCCGCGAAGCGGCGCGGTGTGTGGGTTGAGTAGCCGCGAAGCGGCGTATCGAAACCCCCTCGAGTTCGCCGCAGTCGACTGGCTCGACCCGCGCGCCGTCGCGCTCCGCGCCGCGATGGATGCCGAGACCGGCGCCCTGTACGCCGACTTCGTGGCGCGCCTCGACCCCGAGGTCGCCGCGAGGTCGGCGCGCGCGCTCGCGATCGATCCGGCGGCGATCGCCGTGACCGTGCTCGCGCTCGTCGACGGCGCGCCCGTCGGGCATGCCGCACTCCGTCCGTTCGGTGCGGAGTTCGAGGTGAAGAAGCTGTTCGTCGCGCCCGAGGCGCGCGGCACCGCGGCGGCGCGGCGGCTGATGGCGTGGCTCGAGGAGTTCGCGCGGGAGCGCGGCGCTGCATCCCTGGTGCTGCAGACCGGACCGCTGCAGGCCGCCGCCATCGCGCTCTACGAACGCCTCGGCTTTCGGGCGATCCCGCCGTACGGGCTCTACGGCGACATGGTCGATGCGCGCTGCTATCGCAAGATGCTCGGCGCGGAGCCGCCTAGCCCGCGAGCGCCTTCGTGATCCGCTGAACGCTCACCGGGCCCTGGGCTCCCAGGTGCTGGGCGAAGAGCGACAGCCGCAGTTCCTCGAGCATCCAGCGGGCAGTGCGGATCCGCTCGGGCGCGGCGAGCGGCAGCGGCAGCTCGCCGCCCGCATCCCGGTACGTCGAGGTGGCCTTCTCGACCTCGGTCTGCCACTGCCGATCGCGGCCGAGGTTCTCGGCCATCTTCTCGGCGCGGTGCGTGATGCCGGCGAGGTACACCGGCACGCGGCGCAGCCGCTCGAGTCCGGTGGCGCGCACGAAACCGGGGTAGACAAGGCTGTCTAGTTGGGCGCGCGCGTCGGCGAGCGGCGACATCAGCGCCAGGCTCGACCGGGCCGAGATCGCCTTGTCGGCGACGCGCGCGGCGTCGAGCACCCGCGCGGTCAGCTGCACGGCCTCGAACGCCCCGTCGATGAGCCCCGCCGAGACCTCGGCGCGCAGCGCCTCGAACTCCGGCTGGCTGAACGGCGCGCGGCCGTCGGCGGCCTGGTCGATCACCGCGAGCAGGGCGTCATCCAGCAGCGCCGCGGTGGAGCGGTAGGGGCTCGCCGCGAGCTCGAGCTTCTCGGCGCCGGTGAGGTGCTCCTGCACGTAGCCGAGCGGGCTCGGCAGGCTCAGCGCGATCAGGCGTCGCACGCCGAACGGATGCGCCGCCGCCTGCTCGGCGGCCGTGCCGAAGACCCGAATCGCGACGCTCTGGCCCTCGTCGACCAGCGCCGGGAAGGCCCGCACCGTCGAGCCGCCCTGCTTCGCCTCGACGAGCTTCGGCAGCTCGCCGAGATCCCAGCCGGTGATGCCCGAGCGCTCCAGATCGCGCCCCGGGGTGACCGTCTCGGCGACCTTCGCGACGCTCGAGCGTGCCCGTTCGGCGAAGCGCGCCTGCAGCTCGGCGAGGCTCTTCGACAGCCCCACGCGGCGGCCCCGACCGTCGATCGCGGCGAACCCCATCCGCAGGTGCGCCGCCACCCGCTCGAGGTCGAAGTCGGTGGGCGAGACGACGGTGTGCGTCGCGCGCCGGATCTCCTGGGCGAGCAGCTCGGTCAGCGGCGTCTCGGCGTGCTCGGGCAGCTCGGCCATGAGCTTCCGCGCCCAGTCGGCGGCGGGCACCACGTTCTTGCGGATGTGCTTGGGCAGGCTCTTGATGAGCGCCGTCACCAGCTCCTCGCGCAGCCCCGGCACCAGCCAGTCGAAGCCGCGATCCTCCAGCCGCGGCAGCACGGCGAGCGGAACCTCGAGCGTGACCCCGTCGTCCTCGGCGCCGGGCTCGAAGCGGTAGGCGAGCCGCAGCCGCTGCTCGCCCGCCTGCCAGTGCGCGGGGAAGCCCTGCTCGTCGCGCTCGGGCGCGGCCTCCTGCTCGCCGAGCAGCGCCTCCCGGGTCATCGTGAGCAGCTCGGGGGTCTTCGTTCGCGCGTCGCGCCACCAGCGCTCGAAGCGCCGGACGTCGGTGACGTCGGCGGGAATCCGCCGGTCGTAGAAGTCGACCACCGCCTCGTCGTCGACCAGGATGTCGCGGCGGCGGGTGCGCTCCTCCAGCTGCTCGAGCTCGCGGCGCAGCGCCCGGTTCCGGCGGTCGAAGTCGTAGAGGGCGTTGCTGCGGATCTCGAACGGCCACTCGCCGGGCTTGCCGTCGAGCCCGACGAGGGCGTGCCGGATGAACAGCTCGCGGGCCTGCTCGGCGTCGATCCGCGCCAGCTGGATGCGCCGCTTCGGCACGATCGGCACGCCGTAGAGGGTGACCTTCTCGTCGGCGACCGCCGAGCCCTGCCGCTTCTCCCAGCGCGGCAGACCGTAGCTGCGCTTCACCAGGTGCTCGGCCAGCGGCTCCGCCCAGGCGGGGTCGATGCGCGCGACGGTGCGCGCGAACAGTCGGCTGGTCTCCACCAGCTCGGCGGCCATCACCGCGGCCGGCGGCTTCTTCGCGAGCACCGAGCCGGGGAACACGGTGAAGCGCTGCTGCCGGGAGCCGAGGAACTCGGTGGGGCGGCGCCCCTTCTCGCCCGGCTTCGCGCGCACCCGCTCGTCGAGCAGCCCGATGCGGCTGAGCAGCCCGGAGAGCAGCGAGATGTGGATGGCGTCGGCGTCGGTGCTGGCCCCGCGGGCGACGATGCCGAGCGGCTTCGCGGCGCGGGCCAGCTGGCGATACAGCTCCTGCCATTCGCGCACCCGCATGTAGTTGAGGAACTCGGCCTTGCACAGCCGCCGGAACGCGCTGCTGGAGAGCTCGCGCTGCTGGTGCTCGAGGTGGTTCCAGAGGTTCAGCAGGCTGATGAAGTCGCTCGTCGGGTCGGTGAAGCGGGCGTGCGAGGCATCCGCCGTTCCGCGCTTCTCGAGCGGGCGCTCGCGCGGGTCCTGGATGCTCAGCCCCGCCACGATCGCCATCACCTCGCGCGCGACACCGCGGCGCTCGGCCTCGACGATCATGCGGCCGAAGCGCGGGTCGACGGGCAGCCGGGCGAGGTCGCGACCGACCTTGGTGATGCGGGTGTGGCCGGTCGTCGCGTCGGCCGAGATCGCGCCGAGCTCCAGCAGCAGGTCGGTGCCGTCCTTGATGCCGCGGGCATCCGGCGGTTCGACGAAGGGGAACTCGGAGATGTCGCCGAGGCGCAGGTCGATCATCTGCAGGATCACCGCCGCGAGGCTGGTGCGCAGGATCTCGGGGTCGGTGAACTCGGGGCGGGAGTCGAAGTCCTCCTCCGAGTAGAGCCGGATCGCGATGCCGTCGCTCGTGCGCCCGGCGCGACCGGAGCGCTGGTTGGCGCTGGCCTGGCTGATCGCCTCGATCGGCAGGCGCTGCACCTTGGAGCGGGCCGAGTAGCGGCTGATGCGGGCGGTGCCGGTGTCGATGACGTACTTGATGCCGGGCACCGTGAGGCTCGTCTCGGCGACGTTGGTGGCGAGCACGATGCGGCGGCGGATGCCGGGGCGCGCGCGCTCGAACACGCGGTGCTGCTCGGCGGAGCTCAGCCGACCGTAGAGGGGCAGCACCTCGGTGGCCTCGCCAGCCGCGCCGCGCGCGGTGAGGCGGCCGCGGATCGCGTCGGCGGCATCCCGGATCTCGTTCTCGCCGCTGAAGAAGACCAGCACGTCGCCGTTGCCCTCGCGCTCCAGCTCGTCGAGGCCATCCAGCACGCCCTGCACGATGTCGCGATCGTCGCGGGTCGCGCCGTCGTCGCTGTCGTCGTCGCCGGACTCGGCGACGAGCGGACGGTAGCGGATCTCGACCGGGTAGCTGCGCCCGCTCACCTCGACGATGGGGGCGGGGGTGCCGTCGGCGCGGGCAAAGTGCTTCGCGAAGCGCTCCGGGTCGATCGTCGCGCTCGTGATGATGACCTTGAGCTCGGGGCGACGCGGCAGCAGACGCGTCAGATAGCCGAGCAGGAAGTCGATGGTGAGGCTGCGCTCGTGGGCCTCGTCGATGATGATCGTGTCGTAGCGGCGCAGGTCGCGGTCGCGGTTGATCTCGGCCAGCAGCACGCCGTCGGTCATCAGCTTGACTGCGGTCTCGCGCTTCGTGCGGTCATCGAACCGCACCTGGTATCCGACGAGGGTGCCGAGCTCGACGTCGAGCTCTTCGGCGATGCGCTCGGCGACGCTGCGCGCGGCGATGCGGCGGGGCTGGGTGTGCCCGATCTTCTCGCGCCCCAGCTCGAGCAGGATCTTCGGCAGCTGGGTCGTCTTGCCCGAGCCGGTGGCCCCCGCCACGATCACCACCTGGTTCGCGGCGATGGTGCGCGCGAGCTCCTCCCGCGCGGCGCTGACGGGCAGCTCCGGCGGGTAGGTGATCGGCGGCAGGTCGAGGGGCATAGCCGTCCAGGCTAGCGCCCCTCGACCCGCGTCCGCGTTACGCGGCCGGGGTGACCAGGCCCGAGTACTGCTCCAGGATCCAGGCGGCCGTCTCCTCGGAGGTCAGCAGCTCGTAGAGCGTGGCGACGCGCGGGTCGTCGGCGAGCTCGGCGCGGGTGGCGAGGATGTTGAAGTAGCTGCTCTCGGCGCCCTCGGCGAAGAGCTGCAGGTCGCTGGAGAGCCCGGCGGCGGCCGCGAAGCTGAAGTTCACGATCGCGGCGTCCTTCTCGTCGAGCGCCTGCGGCAGGCTCGCGGCGTCGATCTCGCTGAACTCGAAACCGCGCGGGTTGGCGGTGATGTCGGCGACGGTGCTCGGGGCGTCCGCCGTCTCGATCAGGCCGTGCGCGGCGAGCAGCAGCAGCGCGCGCGACTCGTTGCTCGCGTCGTTCGGCAGCGCGATGCTCGCGCCGTCCGGCAGGTCGGCGATGTCGTCGACGGTGTTCGAGTAGAGCGCGAGCGGCGGCAGGTAGACCTTGCCGACGGCGACCAGGTCGTCGCCGGACTCCGAGTTGTACAGGTTCAGGTACGGCTCGTGCTGGAACAGGTTGGCGTCGTTGGTGCCGTCGGAGAGCGCCTGGTTGGGGGTGACGTAGTCGGCGTACTCCTGGACGGTGATGGTGAGTCCCGCCTCCTCGGCCTGGCCGGAGTCGATCACGAACTGCAGGATCTCGGCGGCCGGAACGGCGGTCGCGCCGACGCTCAGCGTCGACTCGTCGTCGGAGGCGGCGGCACCGCAGGCGCTGAGCGCGAGGGTCGCGGCGAGGGCGGCGGTGGTGGCGAGCGCGGCTCGCGAGAAGCGGTGGGACATGAGGGGCCTTTCGATGGTTCAGCGGTGGGAGAGTCGGGTGGCGAGGCGGTTGCCGAGCCACTGCAGAAGGTGAACGAGCGCGACCAGCAGCGCGACCACGGCGAGGATGTGGATCACGCTGTAGCGCTGGTAGCCGTTCACGTAGGCGAAGGAGCCGAGGCCGTAGTTGCCGACCACGGTCACGATCGCCGAGTAGTTCACGATGGTGACGAGCGTCGTGGTGAAGCCGCGCAGCAGCGCCGGCACGGCCTCCGGCACGAGCACCTTGACGAGCAGCTGCACCGGGGAGGCGCCCATCGCGGTGCCCGCCTCGACCAGGCCGCTCGGCACCTCGCGCAGCGCGATCTCGGCGATGCGGGCGAAGAACGGCACGGCGGCGACGCACAGCGGCACGATGGCGCCCTCGAGGCTGAAGGCGCTGCCGACGAGGAATCGCGAGACCGGGATCAGCGCGACCATCAGGATGATGAACGGCACCGAGCGACCGATGTTGACGATCGTGCCGAGCACGAGGTTGATGCCACGGCCGAGCGCGCGTGAGCCGAACGGAGCGGCGAGCACGCCGTCGGCATCCGTCGCGACCAGGATCACGCCGAGCGCGAGACCGCCGATGAGCGTGACCAGGCCGGTGACGATGAGCATGATGAGGGTCTCGCCGCTCGCGACGAGCAGGCCGTCGAGCAGGCGCGGCCAGAACTCCGGATCGGTGGGGTCGATCATGAGGCACCTCCGTTCGCGGCGACGACGTCGACGACGTAGCCCTCAGCTCGCAGGCTCTCGATGGCGGCCGACTTCGCGGTCTCGGTGCCGGGCAGCTCGAGGCGGATGCGCCCCGTCTGCTCACCGGAGACCGTCTCGATCATGGCGCCGAGGATGCTGATGTCGAGCCCGTGGTCGCGTGCGAGGCGCGCGATGACGGGGCGGCTCGAGTCGAGGCCCGTGAAGGTGACCTCGACGATCGTGTTGCCGCGCTCGGGGGCGTGCTCGCCGAGCGGGAAGAGCTGGTGCGCGATGCGCGATCCGGGAGTCTGCAGCAGGTCGTGGATGCGGCCCTGCTCGACGATGCGGCCGTGCTCGATCAGCGCGGCCGAGTGGCACACCTGCTTGATGACCTCCATCTCGTGCGTGATCAGCACGATGGTGAGGCCGAGCTCGCGATTGAGCTTGGCCAGCAGGTCGAGGATCGAGCGGGTCGTCGCCGGGTCCAGGGCGCTGGTGGCCTCGTCGGAGAGCAGCACCCGCGGGCGCGGGGCGAGGGCGCGGGCGATGCCGACCCGCTGCTTCTGGCCGCCGGAGAGCTGCGCCGGGTAGGCATCCGCCCGGTCGGTGAGTCCGACCAGGTCGAGGATCTCGTCGACGCGGGCGCGCCGTTCGCGCGCGGGGATGCCGAGCACCTCGAGCGGGAGGGCGACGTTCTCGCGCACGGTGCGGCGCGACAGCAGCTGGAACTGCTGGAAGATCATGCCGATCTGGTGACGCTCGCGGCGCAGTGCGCGCTCATCCAGCGCGGTGAGGTCGGTGCCGTCGAGAATCACGCTGCCGGAGTCGGGGCGCTCCAGCAGGTTGAGCAGTCGCACCAGGGTGCTCTTGCCGGCGCCGCTCTGCCCCACGATGCCGAAGATCTCGCCCTCGGCAATGCGCAGGCTCACATCATCGACCGCGTGCACGGGGCTCTGGGAGTCGGTGCTCGCGAAGGTCTTCACGAGCCGTTCGGCGACAATCACGCGCGTTCCTCTCTGCTGGTCGGGTTCGCGCGTCATCGAGCGGGGGAGGCGTGGCCTCGGGACCCTCCGACACTAGATCGCGTTCCCGCGCGCTCGAAATCGCGTGACGAAATGTTGCCGCGCCTCCTCCCCACGCCCGCTCCCCACCCGGCCTCTCTCAGATGAGCTGCCAATTGAACCTGGCGCCAAGCTGAATTGGCACCATGTTCTCGTGCATGTGTTCGAGGTGGTGGCGGAGCCGATCCGGCGGCGGCTCGTGGAGGTGCTGGCGTCCGGCTCGCACTACCTGGGCGACCTGGAGGACGTCATCCGGCACGAATTCGGCGTCAGTCGGGCGGCCGTGCATCACCACCTGAAGGTGCTGCGCGAGCACGGCGCGGTGCTGCAGCACGACGACTGGCCGCGCAGCCTGTACGAGCTCGACTCGGCGATCCTGGAGCAGCTCGCGAGCGAGCTCGACCACTGGGACTACCTGTTCGATCGCCGCATCGGCTGGCGCACCCCGCAGGAGCTGCTCCCGGACGAGGAGTCGGGGCCGGCGAGCGCGCGCGGGTGGCGTGGGCACGACCTGGACCCGGATGACCCGTGGCGGCGACCGTCCCGCCGCGCGAGCAGCGGACGGCGCGCCGAATGGGAGGCACCGACCGGCGCGCCCCCGCCGAGTCGTGCCAGCATAGGAGCATGACTGTTCCCACCATTGCGCTCAACGACGGCCACCAGATCCCGCAGCTCGGCTTCGGCGTGTTCAAGGTCGACCCCGTCGAAACCGAGCGCATCGTGCTCGACGCGCTCGAGGTGGGCTACCGCCACATCGACACGGCGGCCGTCTACGGCAACGAGGAGGGCGTCGGTCGCGCCCTCGCCGCCTCCGGCATCCCGCGCGAGGAGCTGTTCGTCACCACGAAGCTCTGGAACTCCGACCACGTCGCCGGCACCGCGCCCGCCGCGATCGCCGCGAGCCTGGAGAAGCTCGGACTCGACTTCGTCGACCTGTACCTGATCCACTGGCCGCGTCCCGACGCCGACAAGTACGTGGATGCCTGGAAGGCGCTGGAGCAGATCAACTCCGCCGGACTCGCCCGCTCCATCGGCGTCAGCAACTTCCACGTGCCGCACCTGGAGCGCCTCGCGGCCGAGACCGGCACCGTTCCCGCGGTCAACCAGATCGAGCTGCACCCGGGCCTGGCCCAGAAGGAGCTGCGCGCCTACGGCGCTGACCACGGCATCGTCACCGAGGCGTGGGGTCCGCTCGGGCAGGGCAAGTACCCGCTGCTCGAGATGGCGCCCATCGCCGGAGCCGCCGCCGCGCACGGGGTCACCCCGGCTCAGATCGTGCTGCGCTGGCACCTGCAGCAGGGCATCGTCGTCTTCCCGAAGACGACCAGCCGCGAGCGGATGGCCGAGAACTTCGACGTCTTCGGCTTCGAGCTGAGCGGCGACGAGATGGCGGCGATCGACCGCCTCGACGCCGGACTGCGCCAGGGCGCGGACCCGGACACCGCCACCTTCTGATCCGCGCGTGCGGGACATGACCGCGGCGAGCTACCTCGTCGCTTCGGTGCCGTTGCGCCTCGCCACCTCGGGGGTCATGGTCGCGCTGCCGATTCTGGCGGCGACGGAGTTCGGCGATCTCGCGCTCGGCGGGCAGCTCGTCGCGGCGACCCTGGGGCCGAGCGTGCTGGCGGCTCCGCTCGTCGGGGTGATCCTCGACCGGACGCGCCGGCCGCGTCAGTGGATGCTCGCCGGTGCGGTGCTCACCGCGGCGTCGTTCGCGCTCGCCGCCGCCCTCGGAAGCGTGCCGATCCCGCTCGTGATGATCGCGCTCGTGCTCAGCGGCATCGCCGCACCGTTCTTCATGGGCGGCCTGTCGAGCTTCGTCGCCGACGAGTTCGCGGATGCGCGACGCGGCTACGCGCACGACGCGCTCTCCTACAACGTCGGCTCGGTCGGCGGCCCGGCCCTGGTCGCGGTGCTCGCCGTGGCCGGCTCCGCCCGCACCGCGCTGCTGGTACTCGGCGCGATCTGCCTGCTCGGATGCGCGGGATTGTTCGCGCTGCGGCTCGCGCCGCGCCCCGCGCCCGGCGTCGGCGCGCTGCGCACCATGGCGACGGGGCTCCGGCATCTGGTGGCGCACCGACCGATCGCGATCGTCACCCTGTCGGGCACACTCAGTCAGCTGGGCGCGGGCGGTCTGGCGGTCGCGGCGGTCGCGGTTGCGATCGAGCGCTCCGGCAGCGCCGAGCGGGCGGCGTGGATCGTCACCGCCTTCGCCGTCGGCGGGCTGCTCGGTGCGCTGGCTGCCGCCGCGCGACGCTGGGGCTCCGCCCCGCCGATCGTCGTCATGGGGGCCGGATTCGCGGCGACCGGCGTGGCCACCATCGTGGCCGCGATCGACCTGGGGCTGGCGTGGACGGTCGCCGCGATCGGGGTGTCGGGGCTGTTCACGGCCTCCAGTGCGGCGGCCATGCTGCTGCTGCGCAAGGAGCAGAGCCCGCTCGCGGTGCGCTCGCAGGTCTTCACCGTCGGCTCCGGACTGCGCGCCTCGGCCGCGGCGGGCGGCGCGGCCATCGCCGGAGCCCTCGCGCACGCGAGCGGCGGGACGCTGCTGGCCGTGATCGGCGCCGTCTGGGTGCTCTCGGCGCTCGTGCTGCTGGCGTATCCGCGCGGCGCCGTGCCCCTGGCGACCGGGCCGATTCCTACCGGAGCTGCTTCTTCGAGCTGATCACGCCGGTGTCGAATCCGAGCAGGTGCAGCCCGCCGTGGAAGCGCGCGTGCTCGACCTTGATGCAGCGATCCATCACGACCGTGAGGCCGTGCTCTTCGCCGTAGCGCGCCGCCTCCTCGTTCCAGATGCCGAGCTGCACCCAGACGGTCGTCGCGCCGATCGCGATCGCGTCCTCCATCACCTGCGGGATGTCGCTCGCGCGCCGGAACACGTCGACGATGTCGGGCACGACCGGCAGGTCGGCGAGCGACTTGTATACCGGGCGGCCGAGGATCTCGGTCGCGTTCGGGTTCACGAAGTACAGCTCGTAGTCGCTGGACTGCGACAGATAGGTGGCGACGAAGTAGCTGGAGCGCGCCGGATTCGCCGAAGCGCCGACGATCGCGACCGACTTCGCGCGGCGCAGGATGCCGAGGCGCTCCTGCGCGCTGGGACCCACCCAGGTGCGCTGGCCGCGCATCAGCTTCGCGAGCGGCGAGCTCGCGGGCAGGCTGCAGCTCAGCCCATTCGTCAGCTGCACCGTCTCCACCGAGTCGACCTCGCCGGTTGAGCCTGTCGAAACCGAGCCGGTTGAGCCCGTCGAAACCGAGCCTGTCGAAACCCCTGTCGCGCCCATGCCCGATTATCCCTCCACCGCGACCGACAGCGCTCGATCGAGGTCGTAGATGATGTCGTCGACCTCTTCGATGCCGACGCTGATGCGGATCAGGCCCGGCAGCACGCCGCCGTCGAGCAGCTGCTGCTCGGAGAGCTGCGCGTGGGTGGTCGACGCCGGGTGGATGACGAGCGTCTTCGCGTCGCCGATGTTCGCCAGATGGCTGGCGAGCTCCACGTTCTCGATGACGCGCTGGCCGATCTCGCGGCTGCTCGCCGTGCCGGAGGCGCGCACCCCGAAGCTGAACACCGATCCGGGGCCGAGCGGCAGGTACGCGTTCGCGCGCTCGTGATGCGGATGCGAGGCGAGCCCCGCCCAGTTGACGAACTCGATGCGCGGGTCGGCCTCCAGGAACTCGGCGACCGCGCGCGCGTTGCTCACGTGCGCCTGCATCCGGTAGGGGAGCGTCTCGACGCCCTGCGCGAGCAGGAACGCGGAGTGCGGCGCGAGCGTGGGACCGACGTCGCGCAGCTGCTCGGCGCGCAGCCGGGTGAGGAAGGCGTACTCGCCGAAGTTGCCGTGCCAGTTGAGGCCGCCGTAGTGGGCCGCATCCTCGCTGAACAGCGGGAAGCGCTCGCTCGCCCAGTCGAAGCGGCCCGACTCGACGACGACACCTCCGAGGGTGGTGCCGTGCCCGCCGAGGAACTTGGTGGCGGAGTGGATGACGATGTCGGCACCCCACTCGATCGGCCGGTTCAGGTACGGGGTGGCGACGGTCGAGTCGATGATGAGCGGGATGCCGGCGGCGTGGGCCACGTCGGCCAGGCCCTCCAGATCGGCGATCTCGCCCGAGGGGTTCGCGATCGTCTCGGCGAAGATCAGCTTCGTCTTGTCGGTGATCGCGGCCGCGTAGTCGGCCGGGTCGGTGCCCGGCACGAAGGTCGTCTCCACGCCGAAGCGTCGCAGCGTCACGTCGAGCTGGGTGACGGTGCCGCCGTACAGGCTCTGCGCGGCGACGATGTGGTCGCCGGCGCCCGCGAGCGAGGCGAAGGTGATGAACTCGGCGCTCAGGCCCGAGGCGGTGGCGACGGCGCCGAGGCCGCCCTCGAGGGAGGCGATCCGCTCCTCGAAGCTGGCGACGGTCGGGTTCGAGACGCGCGAGTAGATGTTGCCGTACTTCTGCAGCGCGAAGCGGGCCGCGGCGTCCTCGGTGGAGTCGAAGACGAACGCGCTGGTCTGGTGGATCGGGAGCGCGCGCGAGCCGTGCACCGCATCCGGGATGTTGCCCGCATGGATGGCTCGGGTGCGGAACCCCCAGTTGCGGTCGGACGCGCGCGGGACCTCGGGCAGGGCGGAGTCTGGCATGCCGCCAGGCTACCGGCGCACCCTGCGCCTAAGCCGTTGTGTTGCGTTCCGTTGCGTCGGCCTCGGCGCGCTCGCCGACGCGCGCCCGCCAGGCGAAGTAGCCCCACGCGGCGAAGGCGAGCGCGCCGAACACGGCGAGCACCACGTACCAGACGCCGACATCCGCCGGATCGGTCTCCTCCAGCGCGGTCGGCAGCACGATCAGGGAGAACGAGGTCGCGATCACCAGGAAGGTGCCGAACCACAGCGACTTGGAGGCCTCCCACAGGGTGCGGCCCTCGAGGAACGCCAGCGGAAGGATCGCGATCGCGACACCGGTGAGGCCCTCCGAGGTGATGGCGGCCAGGGTGTCGACGGTCAGCGCGCCCCAGAAGTCGTGCGGGTCGCCTGCGACGGTCAGCGCGGAGTAGCCGAACCAGGCGGCGATGCTCAGCGCGAAGACGCCCGTGAACTGCACGAGTGCCGCCCCGAGCTCGGCCCGCCGCGAGGCGTTGAACATCTCGATGCCGATCACGACGCCGATGAAGATCCCGGGGGCGAAGCCGACGAGGCGCGAGAACACCACGCCGAGGATCGCGAACAGCACGATCGACGGCTGGATCGTGACGACGGAGGGCACCTGCCAGCCGCGTTCGACGATCAGTCCGGTCAGCCAGCTCACCCCGTAGAACAGGATGAAGAAGGCGATCGCGAGCGAGAGGACGAGGCGCAGCGACACCAGGTCGACGCCGAAGGCCGGATCGCTGAAGCCGAAGACGATGCTCACCAGCACGACGAGCACCGCGGCGGCGGCGGCGCGACTGCCGGTGAGGGCGATGAACCGGTCGCGCAGCCGATCGGCGGCGGCCTCGACGCGCGCGATCCCGCGGCCCATCCGGCCGGTGTTCGACGACAGCGTCGCCGTCAGCAGCTCGGTCGGAATCGCGACGAGGAACAGCAGCGCCAGGGCGAGGCCGCCCGCGGCGGCGAGCAGCCCCGGATTGTCGAGGATCCGCCCGAACGTCACCAGCGCCTCGGTGAGCACGCTCGGCGCGGCCGGCTCCGATCGCGGCGCGACCTCGCCGCCCGCGGCTGACGCGCCGCCGTCGTCGACGACGGTGGTGGGGCCGGCTTCGTCGGGAGAGCCGTCGGGGCTCGCGGTGGGAAGGTCGATGACGATCGGCTGGGTGACGACCGAGAGCGCTCCGCTCTCGCCCATCACCATGATCACGAACTCGTGCTCGCCGGGCTCGACATCCTCCGGGATGACGGCGACGATCCGGAATCCGCCGTCGCTGTCGGCGGTCGTCTGCCCGAGCACCACCGGCGTGGAGTGCAGCTCCGCGGTCACGGGCGCGCCCGCGGGAGCCCCGCTGCCGCTGAAGGTCACGGTGTCGCCCGGGAAGTACGGTCCCGGCGAGACCGTGAAGCTGAGCGCCGTCGCTGTCGCTGTCGCAGTTGTCGGCGCCGGCGCGGGCGCGGAGGTCGGGGGCGACGTCACGGCGACGCTCGCCACGGTGGTGGCGCTCCACGTCGAGAACCCCTGGAAGGAGCTGCCGTACTCGTCCGGCCGATGGAGGGCGTCGACGTTGATCTCGAAGCCCAGCGAGCGGGAGATCGCGCGGTAGCTGTGCGTTCCCGCGCCGGGAGTGTCGCTGCAGGTCCAGGTGTCGGATGCGGTGGCCGTGGTCGAGCACGCCTCGGCGCCCTCCAGGGTGAACACGCTCACCCGGTCGCCGGCGTCGGCGATCCCGCTGAAGGTCACCGAGCCCGAGGAGCTCACGGTGGATCCGAGGGTCGGGGTGCTCGGGATCATCACGTAGTCGTCGCGGTAGTGGGTCTCCGCAGACTCATCGCCGAAGAAGACCGCTGCCCACGAGTACACGTTCCAGATGCCCGGCTCGAGTCCGTCCAGACCGCACTCGATGCTCGAGGTGTCACCCTCCGTCGCGCCGTGCTCGCAGGATTCGACCGGGTACCCGTAGGAGTAGCCGCCCTCGCCGTCGCTGGTCACGCGGTAGAACTCGACGCCGGTCAGGCTTCCGGCGACGCCGGTGACCAGCACCTCGATGGCGGCGGCATCGAGGGTGAGCGAGCTCGCCGGGCGGAACGGGGCGACCTCCACCTCGACGGTCGCGGATCGCGGGGAGACTCCGTCGTGGTAGCCGTCGAGCACGCCGGCGACGTCCGGGTCGTCGGCGAAGCCTCGCGAGATCGCGTACGCGTCGACGGTCTGCAGGCCGCTCGGGGCGAGTCCCGTGCACTCCCAGGCCCCGCTCGCGTCGGTGTCGGCCTCGCAGATGTCGAATTCACTGACGAGCTCGACGACAACGGTGCTGCCCGCGTGGACGGTCGGAAACGCGCTGTCCCACGTCGGGTCGACCGTGCCGCGGAACGTGAGCGAGCCATCGGGGTTGGTGACGATCTCGCTGATGACCGGGACCTCGGGGATCCGCACGAGATCGCCGCGGTCGAAGGAGTGAGTGCCGTTGACGAAGTCGATGCTCGTGAGCAGATACACACCCGGGGTCGGCTCCGGCACGGCGCAGGAGACCACGGGGCCGTCGTCGGGCCGGTCTTCGCCGTAGTCGCCGGACCAGCCGACGGGGCAGCGCCAGAATCCGGTGACCGACTCGCCGTCGAACTCGCGCCAGATCGCGCCGGCGTCGCCGCCGGAGGTCGCGGTGGTGAGCGACTGGAGCAGCCCCGGGCCGGCGGCGATCGCCACGTCGGGCTTGGGGGGATACACCTCGAGCCACTGCCATTCGCTCGCGTCGGGAGCGCCATCGATGCGCGTCGCGTCGATGCCGACGTTGTAGTAGCCCGGGTCGATCGCGTCGACGGTGCAGCTCCAAGTGCCGTCGAGGGCGACCTCGACGTCGCACCACGACGTGACGACTTCGCCGTCCGAGTGGCCGAGGTTGACGCGTCCGAGCGCGGGGCCGGTGCCCGAGAAGCTCACACTGCCCGTTTCGAAGGCGGCGTCGGGGGCGGGGGAGTCGATCGTGGGCGATTGCGTTCCGCCGCGGGTGATCGTGATCTGGTCGGTGCCGCCGGTCTCCTCGTCGGCGAAGGTCTCGGCGGTGATGAGGTTGTCGCCGAGCAGCAGATCGACGTCGCAGCTCCACTCGGTCTCGTAGTACTCCAACCAGCCGGAGTCGCACGTGCCGACCACGACTCCGTCGTTGGTGGCCGTGACCTCGACGTAGCCGCCCGTGCCGCCCCAGTCGGCGACGCTGCCGCTGATCGTCGCCGTGTCGCTGGTCGTAACCGCGCCGTCGCTCGGCGCGACGATGACCGGCGCGTCGGGCGCGGCGAGGGCGGCGGGCGCCGCGCCGAACACGATGACCGCGATCGCGATCAGGGGCGCGGCGAAGCCGACGGCGCGACGATGCGGGGAGGGCACAGAACGGGAGGAGCGTGGAGCGAACATGGGGGACTCCAGCGGGGGACGCTGCTTCGGGCGCAGGGTGAGAACACTGTAGCGCCAACGATCACTGTGCGACAGAGCGAAGTTGAGGTTATATCCAGCTGGCGAACCAGTAGTGCGCGCGCAGGTACTCGATCGGGATCGGCTCCCCGATCCACAGCGGCCAGAAGAACACGCTGAGCGCGGCCACGGCGACCAGGAACACCGCGACCAGCCCGCGACCGACCACGTAGTGCCGCTCGGGGTCACCGGGTGGGCCGATCAGCAGTCCGATCGCCGCCACCAGTGCGAGCACCAGAAACGCCTCAAAGGCGATCGTGTAGAACTGGAACACCGTGCGGTGCAGGTAGAGCATCCACGGCAGGTAGCCGGCCGCCATCCCGGTGAGGATGAACGCCTCGGCGCGCGCATCCCGTCCGTGCCGCAGCAGCCAGCCGAAGCGCACCAGCACCGCGACAAGCGCGGCCGTGCCCGCCCACCAGATCAGCGGATTTCCGAGGTCGAGGATCTCGGCTGCCGTGCCGTCGCCGAAGTCCTCGTAGTACATGCTCGTCGGGCGCACCAGCAGCAGCCAGCCGAGCGGACTCGCCTGGTAGGAGTGGGGGGTGTTCTCGCCGACGTGGTAGCCGTACATCGACGCCTGGTAGTGCCACCAGTTCTGGACGTCGACCGGTACCCAGGAGAGAAGCCCCGACCAGGCTTCGCCGCCCTCTTCCACCCAGCGGCGGTAGTAGCCGCCGTCGGTGGCGAACCAGCCGGTCCAGCTGGCGACGTTGACGAGCAGGGCGAGAGGAACGAGCAGCACGGCGTTGACGGGCGCCTGGCGCAGCACGGCGCCGCTGGCCCAGAGATCGACGCCCGCGCGCCGGCGGTCGAGCGCATCCGCCACGACCGAGTAGATCCCGAACACCGCCAGGAAGTACAGCCCGCTCCACTTGACCGCCGAGGCCAGCCCGAAGGTGAGCGCCGCGGCGAGCAGCCACGGCCTCGCCCAGAAGACGGGGCCCCACTCCCGCACGGCCACCATGCCGTCGCCCGCGGCGAGCCAGGAGGCAAGCCGGACGCGCGCCTGCACCCGGTCGAGCAGCATGAAGCACGCCCCGAGCAGGGCGAACAGGGCGAGGGCGCTGTCCAGCAGGGCGACGCGGCTGAGCACGATCGCGTTGCCATCGATCGCGATCAGCCCGCCGGCGATCGTCGTCAGCAGCGGGCGGTGGAACAACAGGTGCGCGGCGAACATCGTGACGGCGACGAGCAGGATGCCGGTGACGGCGATCCCGATCCGCCAGCCCCAGCTCGACTCGGCCCCGAACGCCGCGAGCCCCGCGGCGATGATCCACTTGCCGAGCGGCGGGTGGGCGATGAACGACGGATTCGACGAGTAGCCGTCCGGGTTGCCGCCCGCGAAGCTCTCGTTCGCCCCCTCGCCCCACGAGCCCTCGTAGCCGAGATTCATCAGCGTGTAGGCGTCTTTGACGTAGTAGGTCTCGTCGAAGACGAGCTCGTGCGGGCGGTCGAGCGCCCACAACCGGGTCGCCGCGGCGACGGCCATGACGGCCGCCGGGCCCACCCAGGTCGGGAGTCGCGAGACGATCACCCGCTCATGCTAGGAGAATGGACGCGTGCTCATCCTCGCCGCGACGCCCATCGGCAATCTTGGCGACGCCTCCCGCCGCCTGATCGAGGCGCTGCAGAACGCCGAGACGATCGCCGCGGAGGACACCCGCACGGCGATCCAACTGATGCGCGCGCTCGGCGTCGACAACCGTCCGCGCCTCGTGGCGCTGCACGAGCACAACGAGCGCGAGCGCGCCGCATCGCTGGCCGAGGAGGCACGGGAGGCCGACATCCTGGTGCTGACGGATGCCGGAATGCCGACCGTGAGCGACCCCGGCTTCGTGCTCGTGCAGACCGCCGTCGCCGCCGGGGTGACGGTGACCGCGATCCCCGGACCGAGTGCGGTGCTGACGGCGCTCGCGCTCAGCGGGCTGCCGACCGACCGGTTCGCCTTCGAGGGCTTCGTGCCGCGTAAGGGCCGGGTCGCGTCGTTCCGGGCGGTCGCCGCCGAGGCGCGCACGCTCGTGTTCTTCGAGAGCCCGCACCGCATCGGCGACGCCCTGCGAGATGCGGCGACGGCGTTCGGCGAGGATCGCCGCGCGGCCGTCTGCCGCGAACTCACCAAGCTGCACGAGGAGGTCGCGCGCGGCACGCTCGCCGAGCTGGCCGAGCGCTTCGCCGACGGCGCCCGCGGCGAGATCGTGCTCGTGGTCGCCGGCGCCGACCCGGTCGAGGCCTCCCTCGAGGACGGCGTCGGCCGCGTGCTCACCCTCGTGGCGGAGGGCTCGCGGCTCAAGGAGGCGAGCGCCGAGGTGGCCGAGCAGACCGGGCTCTCGCGCAAAGAGCTCTACGACGCGGCGCTGAAGGCGCGGTGACGGTCCGCGAGCTCGTGCATCACGGTGCGAGCGCCAGGCGGACGACGAACGCGGCGCCGCGGGCGTTGGTCACATTGATCGAGAGCTGCGCCGTGGGCCCCGTCCGCACCACGCTCACACCGGGGGAGCTCTCGATCACGGCGTCGGCGTCGAGGTGGAGCTCTACGGTCACCGTCCCGGTTCGGGCCCGAGTGGGCTCGACGATCGTGAGGGCGATCTCGTCACCGGCTTGCTCCGTGGTCACCGACAGCGGGGCTGAGGTGGTCAGGTAGTCTACGTCGTCGCGGGTGAGTGTCGCCGCATCCCAGAAGTTCGCGGCGATGGCCGAGTTGGCCGTATCCTCAGCCGCGGAGACGGTCGGCCCGTCGGCGAGAATCCGAATCGTGGGGGCCGCGGCGAATGCCTGAGTCGTGGCCTCGGTTGCGCCGGGGAGAATGATGTACGCGTACCCGGCGTTGCTCGGAGTCGTCCCGTGGTCAATCCAGAGCGTCGAGTAGTCACCGGTCCGCGTCGTCGAGGAGCCACTCGCCGAGTTGATCGTCGCCCAGCTCCCGGTGCGCGACTCGCGCAGAACCTCAAGGTCGATTCCGCCAGGAAAGACGTAGCCGAGGCGGCTGTCGCCATTGGTCAGCTGCGCCCACTCCGCTCCAGAGATCGATTCGACCGCGCCGCTCGTCGTGCCTGCGGCGCTGCCATTGACGACGAGGCTCGATCCTGGCTCGGTGCGGCGATTCTCGATGATCGTCTCGATGTGGCGAGCGGTCCCGTCCCAACCGTTGCCCGCAACACTCGAGCGCGAGATCTCACTTCCCACCGCCACGATTGCGCCGTCGAAGAAGAACCACGACTTCTGTGCTTCGAGGTCGCTTCCGTAGGCGTCGAGCACCATGCCGGACGCGGCGGCGGTCCCATCGACTCCGGCGGACGTCCCCGCGAAGGTATTCGTCGGCTTGTATCCGGCGCCGTTGGTCGCCGAACGTGTGTGGGTGTCGACCGTTGTGCCGGGAAGGCGGTAGCGATTGACCGTGGCCCAGTAGTCCTCAGAGAACTGCTCGCCGTCGGCGTCGTGAATGTACGTCATGCCGTCGGCTGTGTACCACGACCGGAAGTTCTCGTTGTTGATCGATTCGAATGTCGCCAGCCGGTTGCTGGACATGGCGACGGCGACCGCGTAGTCGCCGTCGTGATGGACGACGCGCGCCATGCTGGTGAACGCCCAGGTGCCGTTCAGGGCGGCGGCGGGCCCCGAGGCAATAGCGGCTTCGCCGAGCGCGAGTTCGCTCAGCGATCCGTTCTCCCAGAAGGTGGTGACGTCGCTGCCGAGGTGGCGGGCGACGATCGCGCGGATGCCGTCGGAGTCGCCCACCGGGGCCGACTCGGCCAGGACGAGCAGCGCACGCAACGCGGTTGATCCCGCTTCCACATCGGGGTTGTACTCCCGCGACATCTCGCGGCCGCGCACGCTGTCCATCATGATGCCGTCGAACATGACCGGGTCGAATGCGTCGCTGGCCCACGCATAGACCCGAGCGACATCCGGGTCGGTCACCTCCCACGGAGTGCCGCTGAGGAGCAACAGGATGTCGGCAAGGTTGAGCAGGAGCGAGCTCCCGTAGCCTCCCGTGTACGGGTACCAGGCGTGTTGGACGAATGACCCATCGGCGTAGAAGCCGTCTCCCGATGTCACCAGATCGAACACCGGCGAGAGGCCGGTGCTCGCCGCGCTGATCTTCGCGCTGTCCCCGACGATGACGCCGCGGAGTCCGACGACCATCGCCTTCCAGACCCGATTGGCGCCGGTGAGGTTCACGCTCGGGCTGAAATGGTCGACGGCGTCCATCGCTGCGTTGATGTCGGCCGCGGCCAGTTCGTCGTGCAGCACGACGACGATTTCGTTGACCTCGAGCGGAAAGCCGATCTGGGGGTACCACCAGTTGCCAGTCGCGGGCATTCCGTCGTAGTAACGCTGCGCGATCACCCAGTTGAACGTCGTCACGGTGTCCTCGAGCAGGTCGGGGTCGTCGCTCAGTGCCGACCCCGGCGTTGCCCACGCGACTGCCATCGCCTTGATCCTGCGAAGCGCCTCGAGGGTGTCCGCCTGCGCCGCGGTGCTGAGGTCGCTCCAGGGCTCCGCGCCGGGCGACACGCTCGACCAGTAGCCGAGCGCCGTCGCGGTCTGCGCGGCGAGACGGGATGCGTACGGCTCATGCGTCGTGTCGATGGCGGTATCGCCGATCAGGTGGGCGCGCCACGCCTCGCGCGCTGTTGCCGCGGGTCCGGTCGTCGGGTCGGTCGTCGGATGCCCGCATTCGATCAGCTCGGACGACGTCGGCGACCAGCGGAACCACTCGAAGTGGGCGTTGACCGAGCCGGCACTGCTCGCGGCGCCGCGGAGAGCCGTCGGGCCGACGCCGGTGGGTGCGAAGGCGCCGAGCGCAACACTGCCGGACAATCCCGAGAAGGTTTCGCCGTCGAGCGAGTACGAGCCGGTGATACTCCCGTTGGTGTTCGTCAGTCGAAACCAGTAACTCGACCCGTGCCCGGAGGGAACCGAGATGAAGCCGGAGTTGGTGCCGCTGCGATTGAACTGAATCCGACGTTCGCCAGACGACCAGTACACGTCGAGGACTATCCACTCGTCGGAGTCATCCCACAGCAGCAGCCCCGCCTGCTGGTAGCTGCCGGTCGGATCGATGGTGACCTGCGTCGTCACCTGCCAATCGCCGCTGGGGACCGGTTGGAGTGGCGCCGGCGCCGCGGAGGAGTTGGCGGCGACCGTGGGCATGATGAGCTGGCCCGCCGCCAGGCTGGAGCTGACGGGGCCGTTCGCACTCGCCGTCCAGATCGCTGGGTCGAGGGCGGTCCCCTCGAACTCATCAGAGCCCTCGGCAGCGCAGATGTTGAAGAGAGGGCCGTCGCATGCCGCGAAGGCTTCGGCGTCGGGCGTCAACCGGAACCAGGAGAAGCGGGCGTCAATCTCTGCTGCCGAGCTCGAAGCGCCGCGCAGCGCCGTCGGCCCGATCCCGCTGGGCGCGAACGCGCCGAGCGGGATCGTCGCGCCGACGCTCTGAAAGGTTTCGCCGTCGGTGGAGTACTCGCCGCGGATGTGGGTGCCGTCGCTCGACATCCGCAGCAGATAGCTCGGGCCGGCGCCCCCGGGCAGGGTGATCGGGCCGGCGTTCGCGCCGCCGAAGTTGAGCTGCACGCGTTGTTGTCCATTCGAGTGATACACGGTCAGTGCAAGCCACTCGCTCGCGTTCTCGCGCAGCATCAGTCCGGCCTGCTGGTACGAGCCGATGGGTGAGATCTCGACCTCGGTCGTGATCTCCCATGTGCCCTCGGGCACCGGTTGCTGCAGGTGTGGCACGGTCGCGGAGTTCTCGGCGACGGTGGTCAGGACGAGATCGCCGTCGTGGAGGGTGTACGGAACGGGCGCCCCGGTGCTCGACGCCCAGAGGGACGTGTCGAGCGTTGCGTCAGAGAACTCGTCCGACCCGGGGGCGGCGCACGCTTGCGCGAGGGGGTCGCCGGGCGCCGCGGCGGTTGCGGAAGGGGCGTGCGGTGCGATCAAGGCCGTGACGGCGACGAGGGTCGCTACCACGAGCGACGCGGTGGCGGTTCGGCGTGACGGCGCAGGGAATGCGAACATCTCAACTCTCCATTGAGTCCAGCCGCTTGTTGCATTTAGTGCAACAAGCGAATCATCTGACACAACGAACAGTAGGCGCCTGCGGCGCGCGCGTCAACGGTGCGAGTGGTCCGTCACAGCCCCGCGACGGTCGGAACCCAGTCGGGCCGACGCTCGTCGACGTGAAAGCGTGCGTAGTAGTCGCCGACCTTCTCGTAGTGACGCTCGTACTTGTCCATCTTCTCCGGGTCGAGTTCGACGCCGAGGCCGGGGCCCGTCGGGACGCGGATGGCGCCGTCGACGTAGGGCATCTTGCCGCCGACGATGATGTCGTCGACAAGGTAGTGGTAGTGGGCATCGCCGGCGGTCGACATCTCCGGAATCGTGCTCGCCGTGTGGAGCATGGCGGCGAGTTCGACTCCGAACTCCACTCCTGAGTGCATGGCGACACCGAGGCCGAACGTGCGGCAGATTGCGGCAAGCTCTTTCACTCCGCGCGGGCCTTCCCAGTAGTGCACGTCCGTGAGCACGATGTCGACGGCGCCGAGCTTGATGGACGGTGCGAGGTCGTCGAACTTGGCTGGGTACATGTTGGTCGCGATCGGGATCCGCACTTGCTCGCGAACCGCCGCGTTGCCGGTGAGCCCCCATGCGGGGTCTTCGAAGTACTCCGGGCGCACGGCCTCGAGTCGCTGGCCCATCCGGATCGCGGTCGGCACGGACCAGACGCCGTTTGGATCGATGCGGAGGCGGTAGTCGTCGCCGAGCCGCTCGCGACAGACCTCGAGCACTCGCACTTCTTCTTCCGGCGACATGACGCCAGCCTTCAGCTTCATCGCGCTGACTCCGAGATCTTCGGTGAGCTGCTCGCAGAAGTCGGCCATGTCTTCGGCGCGCTCGTCGTCCCCGCCGCCCGGGCGGTCGTAGCGCCAGAAGAGGTAGGCGATGAACGGGATCTCGTCGTGCACGGCACCGCCGAGCAGATCGCTCACGGGGCGCCCGACGGCCTTGCCCTGGATGTCGAGGCAGGCCATCTCGATGGCGGCATAGAGGCGCGCGTTCGACATGTAGTAGATCGATCGGAGCACCTTGAGCTTGATCATTTCGAGGTGGAACGGGTCGAGCCCGATGACGCGCTCCCGCAACTTCATGAGCGCTCCGCGCTGGTCTCCGCCGCCGACCTCGCCGAGGCCGACGATGCCCTCGTCGGTGACGAGCTCGAGGATCGTGCGCAAGAAGTAGCCAGGGTGCACACCCGTGGAGTGGCGGAGCTTGCCATCGGTGGGAATTGCCACGGTCCGGGCCCGGAGGTCGACGATCTTCACTGTTCTGTTCCGCCTCTTTCGTCATGATGCTGCGTCGAGTGTCAGCGTAGCGAAGTATCGAGCACTTGTCTTGTTGAGTGCAACAGCTGTATTGTCTAGTGCAACGACACGATCTTGTCGATCCACGAACAAGGAAGCTCAATGACGAACCCTTACTCCTACTCGCTTCCGGTCCCCGAACTCATCGAGCGATACCGCGCGACGTACTCGGGTGCCGTCTACGACATCCTTGATGAACTCGGCTACCCGAACCAGGCGCTCGCAATGGATATCAAGCCCATCGACAACAGCTGGGTGATGGCCGGCCCCGCCTTCACGATGAAGGGCATCCCGGAGCCGACCGGCGACGCGAAGCTGCGCGAGCGGCGCATCCACATGTTCGGGGCGATGAAGGAAGCGGGGGTTCCGATCATCAACGTGCGCGACTGCAGCTTCGACATGCAGGCCGCGCACTACGGCGAGATGAATGCGACCGTCGGCGGCGCCTGCGGTGTCATCGGCGCTCTCGTCGACGGAGGATCGCGCGACACCAAGTTCCTGCTCGAGCGCGACTTCCCCGTGTTCGCGCGCTACCTGACACCCGTCGAGGCCGTGAAGCGGTGGAGCTACTATGACTGGCAGCTCACGGTGTCGCTGCGCGGCGCCCTCACCACGACGGTCCAGGTTTCTCCAGGCGACTTCATCATGGGGGACCTCGACGGCGTCGTCGTGATCCCGCGCGAACTCGTGGTCTCGGTGCTCGAGAAGACCGAAGAACTGATCCGCCACGAAGACGCTGTGCGCACGGAGTTCGAAGCCGGCGAAGACCCGGTGGCGGTCTACCAGCGGCATGGTCGGCTCTGACCCGATCCGATAGCCTCGCGTAACAAGGATGTGAGGGGAGCGGGGTGTTCGACTTCACAGGTCTTCGCGCACTCGTGACGGGCGCGACGAGCGGCATCGGGCGTGCTGTCTCGGACGGCCTCGCCGCGGCGGGTGCCGATGTTGTCCGACACGGGCTCGAATCCGATGATCCGGAGCTCGCGGTCGATCTTGCGGCGGCGGGCGCGGCTGAGAAACTGGCGAGCACCGCGCTCGCCGGGGGGCCGATTGACATCCTGGTGCTGTCGGCATCGCTCCAGGTTCGGGCGCCCTGGCTCGCCGCTGCCCCCGTCAATGTCGAGCGGCAGCTGCGAGTCAACCTGATGGCGAGCCTCGAACTCCTGCAAGAGATCGTGCCGGACATGCAGGCGCGGGGTTTCGGTCGCGTGCTCGTGCTCGGCAGCGTTCAGCAGCGGCGGCCGCACCCCGACATGGTCGCCTATGCGGCGTCGAAGGCGGCGCTCGCCAATGTGGTGCAGAACGTCGCGCGTCAACTCGCACCGTTCGGGACGACGGTCAACATGCTGTCGCCTGGTGTCATCGAGACGCCGCGCAACTCTGAGGCGCTGGCAAATTCCGCGTATCGAGACCAGGTGCTGTCTGCGATCCCCGCCGGGCGGATCGGGTCGACGGATGACTGCATCGCGGCCGCCCTCCTTCTGTGTTCGCGCGGCAGCGGCTACATCACAGGTCAAGACCTCGTTGTCGATGGGGGCATGACGCTGTGATCGACGTCGAGAGCCGCCTCCGACGGCTCAGGGTGCTGCCGGTGCTCACCGTCGAGGATCCGGGCCGGGCAGTCGAAGTTGCCCGTGCGCTCGCCGCCGGCGGGATCCCCGGTGCCGAGGTCACGCTGCGAACCCGCGCGGGGATCGAGGCGATCGCCCGCCTCGCGGAGATCGAGGGCTTCCTTGTCGCGGCGGGGACGGTGATGCATCCCGAGGATGTCGAGCGCGTCCAGGACGCTGGCGCAGCTTTTGCTGTGTCGCCGGGATTCGACGCGGCGGTCTTCGACCGCTCGACGCGGTGCGAGCTGCCGATGCTTCCGGGGGTTGCCACCGCGACGGAGGTTCAGGCCGCCGTGCGCGCGGGGGCGAGTGCCGTCAAAGTCTTCCCGGCAGGGCAGCTCGGCGGACCGCCATTCGTGCAGGCCCTGACCGGTCCGTTCCCCGACGTCACGTTTCTTCCCAGCGGGGGCATCCGGTTGGCGTCCGCGCGCGAGTATCTGGCTGTTCCGAGCGTGCTCGCCGCCAGCGGAAGCTGGATGGTGCCGACCGGGGCTGGGCCCGAGGAGATCGAGCGCCTGGCCCGCGAAACCGTTGAGGCGCTGCGATGACGGGTCTCGTGCTGACTCTCGGAGAGAGCCTGGGGCTGGCCCGTGCGGTCGAACCGGGGCGCCTCGAGCTGGTCTCGACGATGACACTCGGGTTCGGCGGTGCCGAGTCCAACGTCGCCATCGCGCTCGCGAGGCTTGGCACCCCGGTGCGCTGGGTCGGTCGCGTCGGCGCTGACGGCGTCGGTCGGCGGATCTCTCGCGAGCTTCGCGCCGAAGGGGTCGATGCTGTGGCGATCGAGCAGCACGATGCGCCGACGGCGCTCATGCTCAAGAACGTGGTCGCGGGCACGACGGTCGTGACCTACTACCGCGCGGGAAGCGCGGGAAGCATGCTCAACCCCGGTGATGTCGAGGCCTTGGATCTCTCCGGTGTCACCCTCGTACATCTGACCGGGATCACTCTCGCCATCTCGGAAAGCGCGCGTGCCGCGGCCCGGCGCCTCCTCGATCGTGCGCGAGAGGCGGGGTGTCTTGTCTCCTTCGACGTGAATCACCGCTCGAAGCTGTGGGCGGCCGACGCCGCCGCCGCGCAGTATCGGGAGCTGGTCGCGCACGCCGACATCGTCTTCGCCGGCGCCGACGAGGCTGAGCTCGTGCTCGGCGACCGAGGTGCGCCTGCTGATCTCGCTCGCGGCCTGCGGGCGCTCGGCCCGCGAGAAGTGGTGGTCAAGCTCGGGGATGCGGGCTGCCACGCGCTGTCGGACGAGTCATCCGTCGACCAAGCCGCGTACGCCGTCGACGTGGTGGATACCGTGGGCGCGGGCGACGCCTTCGTCGCGGGCTATCTCGCCGAGTTCCTTGCGGGGTCGCCGCTCGAGAAGCGCGTTCGCACCGCAGTTCTCGCAGGCGCTCTGGCCTGCACGAGTCCGGGAGATTGGGAGGGGGCCGGGTCGCGCGACGAGCTCGAGGAGTTCGCGACGCGCGGAACAGATCCGGTGAAACGCTGATGCCGCAATGGGATATGCCGCTTGATCAACTCGAGCGCTATCGCTCCGACTACCAGGAGCCGACCGATTTCGATGACTTCTGGTCGCGAACGCTCGCCGAGTCGCGCGAACATGCGATCGGGCCCGAGGTCATCGAGCTCGACACCCCGCTTCGGCAGCTCGAGGTGTCCGACGTCACGTTCGCCGGATTCGGCGGACATCCGATTCGCGGATGGCTGATCCGGCCGCGCGCCGCGGGACCTCTGCCAGTCATCGTGAGCTTCCAGGGTTATGGCGGCGGTCGAGGGATCCCGGTCGAGTGGACGCTGTTCGCCAGCGCGGGGTATGCGCATTTCGTCGTCGACTCGAGGGGCCAGGGCTCCGTGCATCGCACCGGGGCGACGACCGATCCGGTCGGCTCGGCGCCGCACGCGCCCGGGTTTGTGACGCGGGGGATTCGGAACCCCGAGGACTCCTACTATCGTCGATTGTTCACCGATGCGGCACGCGCGATCGAGGCAGCCGCTCTGTTGCCAGGAGTCGATGCGAGCCGAGTCATCTCGGCAGGGATCAGCCAAGGCGGCGGCATGGCGCTGGCCGCGGCGGCGCTCAGCGCCGACCAGCCGTGCTCACCGATTGCGGTGCTTGTCGATGTGCCATTCCTGCAGGACATCGGCCGATCGATGCGCATCGTTGGGAACGGCGCCGCGTCGGAGATCGCCGGGTACCTGCACGCTCACCGAGACGCCCTCGATGATGTTCAGCGCACGATCGGGTACCTCGACGGCCTCGCGTTCGCGGGACGGATCGTCGTCCCGGCCCTGTACTCGGTCGGACTGATGGATGAGGTCTGTCCGCCGTCGACGGTGTACGCGTCTTTCAATCGCTATGCCGGGCCGAAGCGGCTGATCAGCTACCCGTTCAATGGTCACGAGGGCGGAGGGCCGTTTCAGCTCACGGAGCAGCTGAACTTCCTCGCCGACCTCCTCGAGTGAGGCGAGGCGACCCGGACAACGCGCTCAGATCCTGAGCGCGGCACTCAGCGCGCGAGCCGTGCGAAGCACCTGGCTTCCCAGCTCCTCGATCCGAGGTTCAACGCGGTAGTTCGGCCCGGAGAGCGTCAGTGCCGCGATCGGCTCCCCATCGCTGTCGACAATCGCCGCCGCGAGGCGGGTGACGTCGTCGTGTCGATCGACGGCGGCCCATCCGCGTTCCACCGCTTCGGCGACGTCGGCCCGAAGCTGCTCGACATCGATCTCCTCACCGCGCGCATGGGCATCGGCCTCGAGTTCGGCGATCAGGTGGTCGCGGGTCTCGACGTCGAGCTCCGCAAGCAGGGCGCGACCCATTGCCGTCCGGTGCATCGCGAGACGTGAGCCTACGGCGCTTCGCACCCGGATCGATCGGTCCGGCTGCTCTTGCGCGATGAACACGACGAAGTTCTCTTCGCGAATCGCAAGATGCACCGTCTCCTCGCTCAAGTCGCGCAGCTCGGCGAGGAAGGGTCGGGCAACGTTGCTGAGCTCCTCTTGATGGGATCGGTACTCCCGGGCAAGCCACAGGCACCGGCTGCCGAGAACGAAGCGGCGGTCGGTGGCTCGTTGTTGGACATAGCCCATCTGGCGCAGCGTCGCGAGGAGTCGAGAGACCGTCCCTTTGTCGAGATCCGCGTGGGTCGCGATCTCGGTCACGCCGATCCCGTCGGGGTTGCTGGCGACGATCTCGAGCACCGTCACGCCACGCACGAGGGTGCGAGACGGCGAAGCGGGTGCCGGCGTCTTCGCGGGCATGGGGACTCCTTGCGCTGGGGATTCTTGGACGATATTCGATGTCGACTTGACATTGGGCCAACAGGGCCGCATTCTGGTATCTCATTCTACACAACCGTGTTGCAAAAGATGCAACACCTCAATGACGAGGCGCAGATGATCAGAACCACCGAACGCGCGGCCCGCCGGGGCTCCGGTTCGCACCCCGTGCGCCGGGGACGCCTTGAACGTATCGACAGTCTGTACGGCTACGCGTTCATCGCTCCGGCGGTGCTCGGATTCATCGTGTTCGTCGCCGTCCCCATCGTGGGCGTCTTCGCGTTCAGTTTTCAGGACTACAACAGCCTGTCGGGGCGAACTAGCTTCGCGGGTTTCGACAACTACGCCGAACTCGTCGCCTCGGGCACCTTTGCCCGGGTGCTTCAGAACACCGCGCTGTTCTCCGCGTTCGTCATTCCCGCGAACATCCTGATCGGCCTCGCGCTCGCCGTGCTCGTCAACCAGCGCATTCCCGGAATCGCGATCTTCCGCACGGCGTACTTCGTGCCCGTCGTGGTCTCGCTGGTCGCTTGGTCGTTGGTGTGGGAGGTGCTGCTGCAGGACTCCGGCGGACTCAACGGCTGGCTCGCGATGGTGGGCATCGACGGCCCGAACTGGCTGGCGAGCACCGAGTGGGCCATGACGACGATCATCGGCATCCAGGTGCTGAAGTCGGTCGGCGTGAGCATGATCCTCTTCCTTGCGGCTCTGCAGGAGGTGCCGGTCGAACTGATCGAAGCGAGCCGCATTGATGGCGCACGCCGGTGGCAGTCGTTCCGCCACGTCACGGCGCCGCTGATCGCGCCGACGACGGTCATGGTCGGAATCCTCGCCACGATCGGCTCTCTGAAGGCCTTCGCCCAGGTGTACCTGCTAACCGAAGGCGGGCCGCAGCTGTCGACCTCAATCCTCGGCTACTACATCTACGAGCAGGCGTTCCGCGCGTTCCAGGTCGGCTACGCCAGCACAGCGGCCGTGTTCTTGTTCGCGATTGTCCTCGCCCTCACCCTGCTGCAGTGGTGGACCAGAAAGCGCTGGGTCTTCAATGAGTCTTGATCTCGACTACAACATCGGCGTTGACGCCGCGGCGCCGCCGCGCGAGCGACGCCGCGGCTCCTCACGAACCGGATTCGCGCGCGTCGGCATGTTCGTGCTGATGGGCCTGATTGCGATTCCGTTCGTCTTCCCCGTCTATTGGATGTTCTCGACGGCGCTGAAGACCTACGGCGGGGTCTTCGAAAGCCCGCCGGTGATCTTCCCCGCCGACCCTCAGTGGCACAACTTCCTGGCGCCGTTCGCGCAAGGGCCATTCCTCCAGCAGTTCGTCAATTCGCTCTACATCGCGACCTTGACGACGGCGGGCGTGATCGCCGTTGCGTCTCTGGCGGGCTACGCCTTCGCCCGCATTCAGTTCCGCGGTCGCAATGCGTTGTTCGTCATGCTGCTCAGCGCGCTTCTCGTCCCGCCGGAGGTCACGATCATCCCGCTGTTCCGGCTGATCTCGGCATTCGGGTGGGTGGATTCCCACCTCTCGCTCATCATTCCGTCGATGTTCGGAGTGCCCGCGGTGCTTGGGATCTTCTTGATGCGCCAGTTCTTCATCAGCATGCCGGTCGAACTCGAGCAGGCCGGGCGTGTCGATGGACTGGGACGATTCGGCATCTTCTGGCGAATCGCCATGCCGCTGGCGAAGGCACCCGTCGCGGCGCTCGCGATCTTGACCTTCTTGAACAGCTGGAACGACTTTCTTGAGCCGCTCGTCTTCTTGCGAAGCCGCGAGATGCTCACGATCCCGATTGCCCTGCAATCGTTCACAGACCCGATCACGGGTGTCCCCATCTGGAACGTCCAGATGGCGGCCACGACCTTGAGCGTGCTCCCGGTGCTCGCGGTGTTCGTCATCGCGCAGCGTCAGTTCGTCCAGGGCATCGCCGGGACCGGCATCAAATAGCGCACCACCGCGTGAGTGACATGCTCACGCATTTCCCCCCAATGATGAGGAGAACCACACCATGACACAGCGAAACTGGCGGCTGGCGGCAATCGCCGCCACCTCAGCTGGAGCTCTCGCTCTCGCGGGATGCGCCGGAAGCGGCGCCCCGACGTACGACGAGCCCGTCGACCTGACCATGACGGTCTGGACCGGCGACGAGACGATTCTCGCGACCTTCCAGACCCTCGCCGACGAATTCCGCGAGGAGAACCCCGAACTCGGCGAGCTCACGATCGAGACGATTCCGTTCGCGGAGTACAACTCCCAGCTCGCGATTCGTCTCAGCGGCGGCGACGCACCCGACCTCGGCTGGATCGTCGAGTCGGCGACCCCGGCGTGGGTCGACTCGGGAGCGCTCCACGACATCAGCGTGCTCAAGGATGACGCTGACTGGGACTTCGACGACATCATCCCGAACCTCTACGCGGAGCTGGAAGGCGACAACGGCGAGATCTTCGGCTACCCGTTCGCCGGCACGACCCACCCGGTCATGTACAACGTCGACGTCTTCGAAGAAGCGGGCGTGACGACTCCGGCGGAGCTCCTGGAGCGGGGCGAGTGGACCTGGCAGTCGCTGCGGCAGATCTCGAAAGAGCTCGTCGACTCCGGTGTCGTGACCTACGGGTTCGACATCCCCCAGTGGAACTTCACCAGCTACGCGCTGTTCACGCCGTTCTTGAAGGGCTTCGGCGGTGTCGCCTACCCCGGTGGCGACACATGCGGGTTCACCGACCCCGGAACGGTTGAAGCCTTCGAGTTCGTGCACGACATGATCTTCGAGGACGGCAGCTATCCGACCCCCGGAAACACGTCGAGCTTCCCGACCGGCGACACCGCGATGTTCCTCGGTGCACCGAGCGCGCTCGCCCAGATCGCGGACTCGACGTTCGCGTTCGACATGGTGCCGCAGCCCGAGGGCGACGTGCCCTTCAGCCCGTTCATCGGACAGGCGTCGATGGTTGTGTGGGAGGCGGGCGAGACGACCGAGCTCGCGACTCGCCTGTTCGCGCACTTCACGAGCAAGCACGGCTCGGAAGAGCTTCCGTACGTCGCGCCGCGGTTCTCGCTCGCGACCCCGGAGTTCATTCCGGCTCGCTACGCCGAAGAGTACCCGGGACTCTCGGAGGCATCGGCCCAGCGCTCGCTGATCGACACGCTCTCCGTTGCCCAGCAGATCCCCTACCCGGTCGAGTTCCCGCAGCTCGAGACGGCCACGAAGCCGGCGCTTGATGGCGTCTGGGTCGCGGACGCGGACGTCGCGGCGCAGCTGGCCGCGGTGTGCGAGATCGCCGACCCGATTCTCGCGGGCTGATCTCGGCATGAGCAACGGCGGTGGGGACGAACGACTTGGTTCGTCCCCGCCGTCGTTCGCGGATGTCCCGCCGCCGCTCGTCGAGTGGGACTTCCGGGCCCGCTTCCGCGCCGTCGACGACAGCGGGCACGGCCTGCGGCTTCGTCCGCTGTCCGGAGCCGGGCCGCGATGGCGGGCGGACAGTGAAGTCGGCGGCGCGATGCACTTCGACGGGGTCACGGATGCTCTGGCAATCCCCGCCGGCGAAACCGGAGCGCTTGACGTGTCCAGACGCGGCGACCGCGTGACCGTCGTCGCCTTGGTGCGTCGCAGCTCGCTCGCGACCGGATTCATCGCCGGCATGTGGCAAGAAGACGATTGCGATCCCCGACGGCAGTACGGTCTCTTCGTGAGCCTGCCCACCTACGGCGGCGCGCAACAAGTGTGCGGGCACGTGTCAGCGACGGGCGGCGCCAACCCGGGAATCCCGTTCAGTCGTGACTACGCCGCGAGCGAGCGGCACGTCGCCCTGGGGCGATGGAGCGTCGTTGCGTTCAGCTACGACGGCGACCAGATCGTCGCCTATCTCGATGGCGAGGCCGACCCGCGCCCCCTGTACCGTGAGCCGGAGCCACCGCTCGGCGCCGGGCTGTCGTACGCGAAGAACCCCTACCAATTCGCTGATGGCCTGAACCGGCGCGTGACCTCCGACTTCACGATCGGTGCTGTCCGGCTTTCGGCGGGCATGGGGAACCATTTCGCCGGCGACCTCGCTCGGGTTGCGGTCTGGGCGGCCGCTCTCGACGCTCCGCAGCATCTCGCGCTGGCGCGCGCCTGGCGCGACCGCAGTAACGCACCGGCGCGCTCAGTAGACTGACCCTCATGCCTGCAGGCGCCTCCTTCTACATCGCGACGCCCATCTTCTATGTCAACGACGTGCCCCACATCGGCCACGCGTACACGGAGGTGGCCGCCGATGTTCTTGCGCGCTGGCACCGGCAGGCCGGTGACGACGCCTGGCTGCTGACCGGCACCGATGAGCACGGCCAGAAGATCCTGCGCACCGCGGTCGCCAACGACACCACCCCGAAGGCCTGGGCCGACAAGCTCGTGGCGGAGGCGTGGCAGCCGCTGCTGCAGACGATCAACATCGCCAACGACGACTTCATCCGCACCACCGACGAGCGGCACGAGAAGGCCGTCGCGGTGTTCCTGCAGCAGCTCTACGACGACGGGCACATCTACGAGGGCTTCTACGAGGGCTTCTACTGCGTCGGCTGCGAGGAGTACAAGCAGCTCGACGATCTGATGGAGACCGAGTCGGGCGAGTTCGCCGGGCAGAAGCTGTGCAAGATCCACTCGCGCCCGGTGGAGATCCTGAAGGAGAAGAACTACTTCTTCCGGATGAGCGCCTTCGCCGACGATCTGATGAACCTGTACCAGTCGCAGCCGGACTTCATCCAGCCGGAGAGCGTGCGCAACGAGATCATGCAGTTCGTGCGCCAGGGGCTGTCGGATCTGTCGATCTCGCGCTCGAGCTTCGACTGGGGCATCAAGGTGCCGTGGGACGAGACGCACGTCGTCTACGTGTGGTTCGACGCGCTGCTGAACTACATCTCGGCGATCGGCTACGGCGTCGACGACGAGCAGTTCCGTCGCCGCTGGCCCGCCGTGCAGCTGGTCGGCAAGGACATCGCGCGGTTCCACGCGGTCATCTGGCCCGCGATGCTGCTGGCGGCCGGGCTCCCTGTGCCGACGCGCGTGTTCGGGCACGGCTGGCTGCTGGTCGGCGGCGAGAAGATGTCGAAGTCGAAGCTGACCGGCATCGCGCCGAGCCAGATCACCGACACCTTCGGCTCGGATGCGTTCCGCTACTACTTCATGAGCGCCATCACCTTCGGCCAGGACGGCTCGTTCTCGTGGGAGGACCTGTCGGCCCGCTACCACTCCGAGCTCGCCAACGGCTTCGGCAACCTCGCGTCGCGCGTGATCGCGATGCTCAACAAGTACTTCGACGGCGTCGTGCCGGAGGCGGGACCGTCGCAGGACGCCGACCTCGCGATCCAGCGCACGGTGGCGGCCGCCGCCCTGAACGCGGATGCCGCGATCGAGCGCCTCGCCATCAACGAGGCCATCGACGCCATCTGGACGATCGTCGACGAGCTGAACGGCTACATCACCGAGCAGGAGCCGTGGGTGCTTGCGAAGGACCCGGCGACGCGCGAGCGACTCGGCACGGTGCTCTACACCGCGGTCGAAGGTCTGCGCGCGCTCGCCGTGCTGCTGCACCCGGTGATCCCCGAGTCGACCGCGAAGCTGTGGGCGGCGCTCGGCGCGGAGCCGGCGCTCGGCGTGCTCGAGGATCAGCAGATCCGCGAGGCGGGAAGCTGGGGCCAGCTGCCGGCGGGAACGACGGTGTCGGCGCTGCAGGCGCTGTTCCCCCGCATCGAGGAGACCGCGGAGGTGGGCTCGGCGTGAGCGACTCCTTCCTCCGGGCGCGAGAGCACGCCGTCGCCGCGCGCGGCCGCGACTACCCGCCGCTGCCGGAGGCGCTCGTGGTTCCGGTCTACGACAACCACACGCACATGGAGATCGCCGACGGCGACGAGCCGCTCGACTACCGCGAGCAGCTCGACCGCGCCTCCAGCGTCGGTGTGCGCGGGGTCGTGCAGGTCGGCACCGACCTGGAGACTTCGCGCTGGAGCGCCGAGGTCGCCGCGCGCGAGCCGCGGGTGCTCGCCGCCGTCGCCATCCATCCGAACGAAGCGCCCGAGCTTGCCGAGCGCGGCGAGCTCGACGACCACCTCGCCGGCATCGCCGAACTGGCGGCGAAGCCGCGGGTGCGCGCGATCGGCGAGACGGGGCTGGACTACTTCCGCACCGAGAGCGACGAGGGCAAGGCCGCCCAGGTGCGCGCCTTCGAGGCGCACATCGCGATCGCCAAGGAGCGCGGGCTCGCGCTGCAGATCCACGACCGCGACGCGCACCTCGACATCGTGCGCGTGCTCGACCGGGTCGGGGCCCCCGACCGCGTCGTGTTCCACTGCTTCAGCGGCGACGCCGAGTTCGCCGAGCTGGTGGCGCGCCGCGGCTGGTACCTCTCCTTCGCCGGCACGGTCACGTTCAAGAACGCGCAGGGCCTGCGCGACGCGCTCGCCGCCGTGCCGCGGGCCAACCTGCTGGTGGAGACCGACGCGCCGTACCTGACGCCGACGCCGTTCCGCGGTCGGCCGAATTCGGCCTACCTGATGCCGCACACCGTGCGGGCGATGGCCGCCCACCTGGGCACGGATGCCTCGATGCTCGCCGCGCAGCTCAGCTCCAACACGGAGCTCGTCTACGGGAACTGGGACGACGAGCCGGTCGACGCGCCGCCCGGACCGTTCGCGCCGCCGACGACGCCGATCGACCTTCCCCCGCTGGGCCCCCGGTGAGCCTGCTCGGTCCCGCCGAGATCCGCGACCTCGCGACCCTGCTGGACGTTCAACCCACCAAGAAGCTCGGCCAGAACTTCGTCGTCGACGCCAACACGGTGCGGCGCATCGTCCGCCTGGCGAAGGTCGAGTCCGGCGACGAGGTGCTTGAGGTCGGTCCGGGGCTCGGCTCGCTGACCCTCGGCATCCTGGAGGCCGGAGCCCGGCTGACGGCGGTGGAGATCGATCCGCGGCTCGCCGCGCAGCTGCCGACCACGGTCGAGACGCTGCGAGCCGGGGGCGCCGCTTCAGGTCATCACGGCGGATGCGCTGCGCGTGACCGAACTGCCCGCGCCGCCGCGTCGCCTCGTCGCCAACCTCCCGTACAACGTGTCGGTTCCGGTGCTGCTGCACCTGCTCGAGACCTTCCCGAGTCTCGAGTCCGCGCTCGTCATGGTGCAGGCGGAGGTCGGCCAGCGTCTCGCCGCCGCGCCGGGGTCGAAGGTCTACGGCTCGCCGTCGGCGAAAGCAGCCTGGTACGGACGCTGGTTCACGCAAGGGCAGGTCAGTCGCCAGATCTTCTGGCCGGTGCCCAACGTCGACTCCATCCTCGTCGGCTTCGAGCGGGGCGAGCGCCCTGGAACCGAGGAGGAGCGTCGCGCGACGTTCCAGATCATCGACGCGGCGTTCGGCCAGCGCCGGAAGATGATGCGCCAGGCGCTCGCCGAGCTGTTCGGCGGCTCGGCGGCCGCGAGCGCGCGCCTCGAGGCGGCCGGCGTCGAGCCGACCGTGCGCGGCGAGCAGCTGACCGTGTCGGACTTCCTCGCGATCGCGCGCGCGGAGGCGTCTCCACACGCGTGAAGGCGTGACGCGCAGCCCGACTAGGGTTGGGGCATGGTGTCTCGGGGGCAGCTGAGTCGGGTGCACGTTCGCGCACCCGGCAAGATCAACGTCTTCTTGAAGGTCGGCGCGCTGCAGGACGACGGCTATCACGATGTCGCGATCGCCTATCAGGCGGTGTCGCTCTCCGAGGACGTCGCGGTCACCCCCGCCGATGACTTCTCCGTCTCGGTCTCCGGCAGCGTGGAGCTCGGACGGGTGCCGCTCGACGGCTCGAACATCGCGATCGCGGCGGCGCGCCTGCTCGCCGCCAAGACCGGTTTTCGCGGGGGCGCGCACATCGCGATCGAGAAGCACGTGCCCGTCACCGGCGGCATGGGCGGCGGGTCCGCCGACGCGGCCGCGACGCTGGTCGCCTGCGATGCCCTCTGGGGCACCGAGCTGCCGCGCGACGAGATGCACGAACTCGCGCGACGCCTCGGGGCCGACGTGCCGTTCGCGCTGACCGGCGGCACGGCGATCGGCACGGGTCGCGGCGATGAGCTCTCGCCGGCGCTGGCCTCCGGCAGCTTCCAGTGGGTGCTGGCCCTCGCCGATTTCGGACTCTCGACGCCCGCCGTGTACCGCGAGCTCGACGCGCACCGTGAACGCCACGCGCGCGACATCTCGCCCGCCGACGCGAGCCCGAGCGTCGACACCGACGTGCTGCAGGCGCTGCGCGCGGGCGATCCGCACATGCTCGCGGCGGCGATGCACAACGACCTGCAGGCTCCCGCGCTGCACCTGGAGCCGGGCCTCGGCGACGTGCTGGAGCTGGGGGAGCGCAACGGCGCCCTCGCCGGCATCGTCTCCGGCTCCGGCCCGACCGTCGCGTTCCTGGCCGCCGATCTCGACGCCGCGCTCGAACTGCAGGTGGCGCTCTCGGCCGCTCAGCTCAACGTCGTGCGGGCCACCGGCCCGGTGCACGGCGCGCGCATCATCGCCGACTGAGCTCCGCCCCGCGCCCCCTGCCCGCGGCGCCCGCGCGCAGTGTGACGTTTCTCCGGAGGTTTCGCGCCGAGGGGCCGTCGAGCTCAACAAGCGCGGGCGTGCGGGCGAGCAGAGTGCGGGATTCTCCGGAGAAACGTCACACTGCGGGTGCGGGTGTGGGTGCGGCTCAGTCGGCGTTGACCGTCAGGGTCGCGCGGCCGAGGGTGAGGGTGCCGTCGCTGAGCGGTTCGGCGCGGATGCCGCCGCGGCGCAGCAGCGCCCGGTGGGCCCCCGGCGCGATCGCCTCGTTCATCCAGGCGCACGGATTCGCGGGTCGGTGCGCGCGGAAGCGGACCGGCCCGGCGCCGGAGTCGAGGGCGAAGGTCATGCCGACCAGGGCATCCACGTCGACACCGCGCAGCAGGACGTTGCGCCGCGTCTCGGTGAGCCCCGGCACCGGGACGCCGAGCTCGGCGGCGACGTGCTCGAGCGCCTCGACGCTCTGCAGCGTCACGCCCGCCTGACGGTGCGCCGGATGCCCGAAGTGCCGGTCTCCGACCACGCCCAGCCCGGCGCGCAGCTCGATCGCATCGCGCAGCTCCGAGCCGTCGACCGGTCGCGGCCCGTCGGCGGGCCGCCCCTCGTAGCGGTGCACGGGGGAAGCGAGCAGCTGCACGAGTTCGACCTCGCGGGTCGTGCCGCCGAACTTCGCACCCATGCCGACACCTTAGGCTCGAAGGCATGGCACATCTGCTCGGCGCGGAGGAGCTCGCGCTCGAGTATCCGACCAAAGTCGTCTTCGAGAGCATCACCGTCGGCATCGAGGAGGGCGACCGGATCGGCGTCGTCGGTCGCAACGGCGACGGCAAGTCGACGCTGCTGCGCATCCTCGCCGGTCGTCAGGAGGCCGACTCGGGGAGGGTGACCCGCCGCGGCGGCGTCACCCTCGGCATGCTCGACCAGTCCGACCAGCTGCCCGACGACGAGCTCGTCTCGCGCGCGGTCGTCGGCGACCGCGCCGAGCACGAGTGGGCGGGGGATGCCCGCGCCCGCGACGTGATCGCGGGGCTCCTGCGCGACCTGCCGTGGGAGGCGCGCATCGGCGACCTCAGCGGCGGTCAGCGCCGGCGGGTGGCGCTCGCGGCGCTGCTCACCCGCGACTGGGACATCATCTTCCTCGACGAGCCCACCAACCACCTCGACGTGGAAGGGGTCGCCTGGCTTGCCCAGCACCTGAAGACCCGATGGTCGCCGAAGCAGGGCGGACTCGTGGTCGTCACCCACGATCGCTGGTTCCTCGACGAGGTCTCGCTCGACACCTGGGAGGTGCACGACCGCATCCTGGAGCCCTTCGAGGGCGGCTACGCGGCCTACATCCTGCAGCGCGTCGAGCGCGACCGGATGGCGGCGGCGAGCGAGGCGAAGCGGCAGAACCTGCTGCGCAAGGAGCTCGCCTGGCTGCGTCGCGGCGCCCCCGCCCGCACGAGCAAGCCGAAGTTCCGGATCGACGCCGCCAACCAGCTGATCGAGAACGAGCCGCCGGTGCGCGACAGCGTCAGCCTCTCGCAGCTCGCGGTCACCCGGCTCGGCAAGGACGTCGTCGATCTGCTCGATGTGGGCGTTCGCTACGGCGAGACCGAGGTGCTGAAAGACATTGAGTGGCGGATTGCGCCGGGGGAGCGCACCGGCATCCTCGGCGTCAATGGCGCCGGCAAGTCGACCCTGCTGGGTCTGGTCGCGGGTACGGTCACCCCGACGAGCGGGCGGGTCAAGCGCGGCAAGACGGTCAAGATCGCCGTGCTCGATCAGCGGCTCGACGAGCTCGCCTCGATCGCCGAGGAGCGGGTCAGCGCGGTGATCGGGCGGCAGAAGGCCGAGTTCGTCAGCAACGGCGTCGCCCTCACCCCGGGACAGCTGCTGGAGCGCCTCGGCTTCACGAGCGCGCAGCTCTCCACCCCGGTGAAGGATCTCAGCGGTGGCCAGAAGCGCCGCCTGCAGCTGCTGCTGATCCTGCTGGATGAGCCGAACGTGCTGATCCTCGATGAGCCCACCAACGACCTCGACACCGACATGCTCGCCGCGATGGAGGACCTGCTGGATTCCTGGCCCGGCACCCTGCTGGTGGTCAGCCACGACCGGTACCTGCTGGAGCGCGTCACCGACCAGCAGTACGCGGTGCTCGGCGGGCATCTGCGGCATCTGCCGGGCGGCGTTGACGAGTACCTTGCCCTCCGAGCCGCCTCCCTGCGCTTTTCAGGAGATTCGGTGACGCGAGTGGGTGGTGCGGCGTCCGGCGGCACTTCAGCCACATCCGTCACACAAACTCCTGAAAAAGGACTCTCAGGGGCGGATCGGCGGGCAGCCGAGAAGGAGGTGTCGGCGATCGACCGGCGGCTCGCGAAGCTCGCCGAGGCGATCAAGGATGCCCACATCGCCTTCGCCGCCCACGACCAGTCGGACTACGTCGGCCTCGCCGCCGAGCAGGAGAAGCTCGCCGCGTTGGAGCGCGAGTCGGCCGAGCTCGAGGAGCGCTGGCTCGAGCTGTCGGAGATGCTCGAAGGCTGAGCGCTCGAAGGCTGAGCGCTCGAGGGCTGACCGCTCGGAGGCTGAGCGCTCGAGTGCCGAGCTCGCGGCTAGATGCCGCCGCCGCCCCCGCCGCCGCCTCCGCCGCCGGAGAACCCGCCGCCGCCCGATCCGCCCGACGACGAGGAGCTCGCCGAACCGGAGTACGAGCTCGACACGGTCGAGCTGAACGAGCTGACCCCCGCGGTGAACCCGGCCACGGTGAAGGCGGCGTGCGAGCTGGAGTACCAGTCGGGGGACTGGTCGGCGTAGTACTTGGAGAGCTCGGAGGCCCACTGCTTCTCGAGCCCGAACAGCACCGCGTAGGGCAGGAGCCGCTCGTAGACGCGGACCACCCGGTCGCGATCGTCGCGGCCAGCCGCCCGACCGTCGAGGCCGCGCCGTTCGGCGCCCGTGACGCTCTGCAGCATCTGCAGACGGTCGGCCTCGGCCCAGCGGATGAACTCGGCGAGCCCCTCCAAGTGCTCCTTCAGCTCGGAGCCGGCCTTCGTGCGCGGGTTGCGGCTGCCGAGCACCGCGGAGGTGATGATGCCCACCCAGAGCACCGCCATCGAGCTGAGCACCCCGAAGGCCACTGCCGGCTCGCTCTCGCCGGTCGAGCCGGCCAGCAGGCAGAGCACGAAGGCGAGCGCCGCCGCCAGCACGATGATCCAGACCGGCCCGCGCTTCGGCTTGCGGCGCAGCCCCCGCTTCACGGCGAGGCTGCGCGCCGACTTCGCCTCGCGGATCACCTTGCGCCCCAGCGCGGTGTCATTCTTCTTCAGCCACTTCACGCCGCTCTGCTGGCGCGTCGAGAGCGCCGCGAGGATGCGGGCCTCATCCGGCAGCAGCGTGTCGCCGCTCGGCGGTGCGAGCTCCTCGATGCCGAACTCGGTGCGGCCCCAGCTGGCGTCGCGCTCGCGGATGCGCACCCAGTGCCGCACGGCGAGGTCGAGGATCTCGGCGGGCATCGCCTTGTTCTTCTTGCCGAGGATCTCGGCGGCGAGGAACAGGCTGACCCCCTCCGGCGGCTCGTACTGGGCGATCACGGTGCCGCGCCCGGGCTCGTCGCGCCACTTCGCGAAGCGCACCCACCCGGCGTAGATGAGCGAGAGCAGGCTGACCGCGACCCCGACGATGCCGATCGCGGGGATCAGTGCGAACGGGTTCCACGGCGCGGCCGCGAACGTGCCGGCGGCGAAGGCGATGACGACGGTCACGTTCTGGTACGCGCTGAGATCGGTCCCGGCGACGGTGACGGTGTCGCCGGAATCGACGAGCTCATCGCAGGCCACGTTCGAGCCCTCCCAGCCCTGGTAGCAGGTGGTCTCCGTGACGGTGCGCGAGAGCCCGGGCTCGAGTGTGACCGTCGCCGACACGCGGCCGAAGGGCTGCGCCCAGCCGGTGCCGTTGACATCCCAGTAGAACTCGTCGTCATTCGTGTCGGCGAAGTGCTTGGTGACGTCGCGCTGCGTGTACTCGATCACGTAGTGCTGCTCGCCGTGCACGAACTGCCCGAGCGGCACCGCGATGGTGATGGTGCGGAAGTCGCCGTCGGTGCCGAGCTCGTAGTCGCGCGGCGTGCCCGTCTCGTCGGTCACCGAGACGATCTGAAGCTCGGTCGAGTGCCCGTCGTAGATCGCGGGAACGGCGCGGATCATGCCGCGGTTCTGGTCGAACTCGGGGAACACGGCGACGAAGTGCTCGACGGCGCGCAGGGTCGAACGGCCGTCGGCGTCGCGCCCGAGCTCGAACTCCACGTCGAGGCTCTCGAACACGAAGTCGTTGACATTGGTGAGGGCGTTCGGCGCGGAGACGACGGAGACCGGCTCGGGAGCGGCGCCCTCGGCGGTGGCGGCGGAGGCGGCGGTCGGGATGAGCGCCAGCGCGATCGTGGTGAGCAGCAGGGAAGCGGAGAGGCGTTGACGTGTCACGCCCGAGAGCGTATCGGGGTCGGTGGCGCGGCGCGAGGACGGCGCCGCGCCACCGACGTGGCCCCGGCGTTAGGCGGTGATGCCCGCGGCCTCGAGGTTCTTCAGGAAGGCGCGCATCCACACCCCGTTGTCGGGCCAGGCGCGCGCGCTGACGAGGTTGCTGTCGACGACGTCGCCGCCGCCCTCGAAGGTGGCGCCGGCCAGCTCGACGTTGATCGCGAGCTCCGGGTAGGCCGAGGTGGTGCGGCCGTTCAGCACGCCCGCGGAGGCGAGCAGGCGGGCCGTGGCAGGTGGCGGCGACCGGCGACTGGCGGTCGAAGAAGGCGCGCACGATGCGCTTGGCGTCCTCGTTGTTGCGGATGTACTCGGGGGCGCGCCCGCCGGGGATGACGGCCGCGACGTAGTCGTCGGGGTTGACGTCGGCGAAGGCGATGTCGGCATCCCAGCAGTGCCCGGGCTTCTCGGTGTAGGTGTCGTAGCCGTTGACGAAGTCGTGCACCACGAACTGCAGCTTCTTCTTCGTCGGGGCGGCGATGTCGACCTCGAAGCCGGCCTCCTGCAGGCGGTGGTACGGGTAGAAGACCTCGAGCGTCTCAGCGGCGTCGCCGGTGAGGATGATGATGCGAGCCATGTGGCCAACCTCCTTGTCAGCGGGTGGCACCGTGCCTCCCGAGAGCATGGTGCGGGCGGCGGGCGGCGGCGAACAAGGCGCGTTCCCACGATGTGCGAATCTGCCGTCGATCCGCCGCCGGCCGGCTGGATGCGGCGCGGACCGCGGTCGTAGCATGACGGGGTGAGCACTGCGATGGAGCAGGAGAGCGCGTCCGGCACGCAGGCGGCCGAGCGCCTCCTCGCGGTGCTCGAAATCGTGGGGTCGAGCGACGACGGCGCCGAGGTGGCGTTGATCGCCTCCGCCCTGGGGCTCAGCCTCTCGACCACCTACCGCCTGGTCGGCGTGCTGCAGAAGCAGGGCTACCTGCTGAAGCGCCATCACGAGCCGCGCTACGTGCTCGGGCGCACTGTCGCCCTGCTGGGGCTGGCGGTCAACCGGCAGGTGCTCGCCACTCCGGAGGTGCGCACGCTGCTGGAGGCGGCCCGCGACGAGCTGCGCGCTCCGGTGTACCTGACGGCGTTCCATGCCGACGAGATCGTGGTCGCGCACATCGCCGACTCTCCCGCGCATCCGCGCATCGGTCAGCTGCATGTCGGCTTCGCGGACTCGGCGCACGTGACGGCGTTCGGCAAGCTCATGCTCGCCGCGAAGAGCCGCGAGGAGCTGGACCGGCACCTGGAGGAGCGCTCGCTGCGCGCGATCACCGGGCGCAGCACGACGGATGCGGCGGCCCTCCGCGAGCAGCTCGACACGGTGCGCCATGAGCGCATCGCCGTCGAGGTGGAGGAGTACATGCCGCGGCTTGCCTGCATCGCGGCGCCGGTGCGCTCGGCGCACGGTCACACCATCGGCGCGGTCTCCGTCTCGGTGACGGCCGACGACTTCACCTCGCGCGCCGACGCGCTGGAGCGGGTGGTGCGGCGCACCGCGTGGACGGTGTCGTCGCGCCTGTCGTAGACGCCGCGGTCAGATGACGTAGATCGCCGGGTCGGAGTAGCGCTCGGTCGACTCCGCGCAGCGCGGCTTCGCCACGGCGGGCGAGCCGACCAGCACGGAGTGGGCGGGCGCATCCGACACGACGACGGCGTTCGCGCCGATCACCGAATGCGAGCCGATCGTGACCGCGCCGAGCACGGTCGCCCCCGCGCCGACGACGATGTCGTCGCCGAGCGTCGGATGCCGCTTGCCGTCGCCGAGGCTCGTGCCGCCGAGGGTGACGCCGTGGTACATGAGCACGTCGTCGCCGATCTCGGCGGTCTGGCCGATCACGACGCCCATCCCGTGGTCGATGAAGAACCGCCGCCCGATCGTGGCGCCGGGGTGGATCTCCACCCCGGTGAGGAAGCGGGTGAACTGCGAGACGGCGCGCCCCGCGGTCTTCAGGTGATGCGTCCACAGCCAGTGCGCGAGACGGTAGCCCCACACGGCGTGCAGCCCGGAGTAGGTCAGCCAGATCTCGAACCCCGACCGCGCGGCGGGGTCGCGCCGCCGCGCGTTGCGGATGTCGTCGAGCACTCTCAGACGGCCAGGTCTTCGTAGAGAACAGTCGAGAGGTAGCGCTCGCCGTAGCTGGCGACCACGACGACGATGGTCTTGCCCGCATTCTCGGGTCGGGCGGCCAGCTGCAGTGCGGCCTCGACGGTCGCGCCGGAGGAGATGCCGGCGAGGATGCCCTCCTCGACGGCGAGACGGCGCGCCATCGCGACCGACTGCGCGATGTTGACGTCGATGACCTCGTCGTAGATCTCGCGGTCGAGGATCTCGGGCACGAAGTTGGCGCCGATGCCCTGGATCTTGTGCGGGCCGGGGGTGCCGCCATTGAGGATCGGGGACTCCTCCGGCTCGACGGCGACGACCGTCAGCTCGGCCTTCTGCTGCTTGAGGTAGCCGCCCGCGCCTGAGACGGTGCCGCCGGTGCCGACGCCCGCGACGAAGATGTCGACGGCGCCGTCGGTGTCGTTCCAGATCTCGGGACCGGTGGTGGCGAAGTGGATGGCGGGGTTCGCCGCGTTGGCGAACTGCTTCGCGAGGATGGCGCCGGGGGTCTTCGCGACGAGCTCCTCGGCCGCTGAGACCGCGCCCTTCATGCCCTCGGATCCGGGGGTGAGCACCAGCTCGGCGCCGTAGGCCTTCAGCAGCGTCTTGCGCTCCTGGCTCATCGTCTCGGGCATCGTGAGCACCGTCTTGTAGCCGCGCGCAGCCGCCACCATCGCGAGCGCGATCCCGGTGTTGCCGCTGGTCGCCTCGACGATGGTGCCGCCCGGCTTCAGCTCGCCCGACTTCTCGGCCGCGTTGACGATCGCGATGCCGAGGCGGTCCTTGACGCTCGCCGAGGGGTTGTAGAACTCGAGCTTGGCGAGCACGGTGGCGCCGAGCCCCTTCGTGACGGAGTTCAGGCGCACGAGCGGCGTGTTGCCGAAGGTCTCGGTGATGTCGTTGTGGATGCGGGCCATGGGGCGTCCTTCGCTCGGGAGTGGTCCCGTGACGGCACGGGAGGGGGCGCCGAAGCACCCGGGGTCCAGTGTTACAGCGTGCGCGGCGCCGCGGAAATTCCCGGACCGAGTGTTACGCCGCGTCCGTTCGCGGTGACGAACCGGACCCCGGGATCATAGAGTGACGTCTATGGATCGCAGGATCGACGACGCGGCGCCGCTCGCGCTGCTGGCCGATCCGACTCGGCGGCGGCTCGTGGCGCTCGTGCTCGCGGCGCCCGGTTCGCGAGCGCTCGTCGGGCGGCTCGCCGAGTCGCTCGGGCTCACCCAGCCCACCGTCAGCCATCACGTCCGGACGCTCGTCGAGCACGGCATCCTGGTCGGCGAGCCGGAGGGGCGACGCACCTGGTACTCGGTCTCACCCGACCGCCTCGACGCCGTGATCGATGCCGTCGGCGCCGAGCGCCCGAGTGCGGACGCCGCGGAGGTGCTCGGGCGGGTCGTCGACGACCTCGCGACGCGGTTCGCGGGCACGTTCTCGCGCCCGACGGTGGAGCGGTACGTGCGGGAGAGTCACGACCTGCTCGCCGAGCGCGCCTCCGATCAGCGCTACCTTGCCTCCCGCACCGCCCAGTTCGCCGCTGAGCGGTTGACGGCGCTCGCCGCGGCCGAGCACGCTCCGGGCGCTGCGCCCGAGGTGCTGTTCGTGTGCGTGCAGAACGCAGGGCGCTCGCAGCTGGCGGCCGCGATCCTGCGACAGCTCGCCGGCGAGCGCGTCGTGGTGCGGACCGCCGGATCGAGTCCGGCCGAGGCCGTGCGCTCGTCGATCGTGACGGTGCTCGACGAGATCGGGGTGCCCCTCGGGGCGGCGTTCCCGAAGCCGCTCACCGACGAGGTGGTCCGCGCCGCCGACGTCGTGGTGACGATGGGCTGCGGCGACGCCTGCCCCGTGTATCCGGGCCGGCGCTATCTCGACTGGGAGCTCGAGGATCCGGTGGGGCAGCCGCTGGAGCGGGTGCGCGAGATCCGCGACGACATCGAGCGCCGCGTGCGCGAGCTGCTGACCTCGCTCGATCTTTCATAGATCATCATCTATGATTTGAGCATGGCTGAGACCCCCACCGTTCTGTTCGTCTGCGTCCACAATGCGGGTCGCTCGCAGATGGCCGCCGGATTCCTGTCGGCGCTCGCCGGCGACCGCATCCAGGTGCTCTCCGCCGGCTCCGAGCCGAAGGACCAGATCAACCCGATCGCGATCGAGGCGATGGCCGAAGAGGGCATCGACATCACCGGCAACGTGCCGAAGATCCTGACGACGGATGCGGTGAAGGCCTCCGACGTGGTCATCACGATGGGCTGCGGCGACACCTGCCCGATCTTTCCCGGCAAGCGCTACGAGGACTGGGAGCTCGAAGACCCGGCCGGCAAGGACCTCGAGACGGTGCGCCGTGTGCGCGACGACATCAAGGGCCGCATCGAGACGCTGATCTCGGAGCTGCTGCCGGCCTAGTCGAAGTCGAGGCTGAGGCGGCGCAGGAGCCCGCTGAGTCGGTCGCGATCCGCGGGGCTCAGGTGGGCGAGCAGCTCGGCCTCGCCGACGAGCAGGGTGCTGATCGCCGCATCCACCCGCTCGCGGCCCTCCGGCGTCATCTGCACGAGCACGCCGCGGCCGTCGTGCGGGTCGGTGTGCCGCAGCACGAGGCGGCGCTCGACCAGTCGATCGATCCGGTTCGTCATGGTGCCCGAGCTCACGAGCGTCTGCTGCAGCAGCGCCTTCGGGCTGAGCGTGTAGGGCGAGCCGGCGCGGCGCAGCGCCGCGAGCACGTCGAACTCCCACGGCTCCAGATTCGAGGCGGCGAAGGCCGCGCGCCGGGCGCGCTCCAGGTGGCGCGAGAGTCGAGCGACGCGGCTGAGCACCTGCAGGGGAGCGAAGTCGAGGTCCGGCCGCTCGCGCTGCCAGGCGTTGACGATGCGGTCGACTTCGTCGGCAGGAGGTTCGGCGGTCATCTGCTCATTATCGCGGCCCGGGGCCGACGGGCGCCGAGGCGCGACGTGGCACACTGGTTGGGCGCATTTGCGCGGTCCGCTGTGGTGTAACGGCAGCACGACAGCCTTTGGAGCTGTTAGGTCCAGGTTCGAATCCTGGCGGCGGAGCTTCGAGGGATTCTGGAAACTCGTGCGCGATAGAGTGGAAACTCTGCGACGCCTGAGCGACCGATCCAAACGATTCCCGAGCGCCGTCGGCCTTTGCATCCCCTTCCTCCGCGCTGAGTGGAATGCGACCGAGCTGGCGGTTCAGGAGATCGACGCGTCTCTCGATATCTCGTTGTTGGTCGCGGTCGACAAGTTCAGACAGGTGCTCAAGGCCGAGCCCTTCTCTGAGAGGATCAAGCGAGCGATGCCGGGGGACCCGAAGTGACGGTTGCAGACCGGCTTGATCGGATTGTCAACACAGAGCCTCTTCGCGAGAATCGCCCGTTCCGGTTCTTCTGGATGGGGACGACCGCGCAGTCATTCGCCCGCCAGGTAAGCGTTGTGGCTGTGATGTTGCAGGTTTGGGACATCACACAGGACGCTCTGTGGCTCGGAATTGCAGGACTGGTGTCGGCCGTCCCGATGGTCGTGTTTGGCATGATCGGAGGCTGGCTCGCCGATCACTTCGATCGTCGAATTGTTACCTTGTGGACCACTATTGGTGCGCTGGGGTGTTCCGCGCTACTCGTCCTTCAAGCATGGCTGAGCTTGAACTCGATTCTCGTTCTTCTCCTCATCATCGCCGTCCAACTCAGCTTCACTTCCGCAGGCTCCCCGGCAAGACGGAGCATTCTCCCTCGAGTGCTTTCTGAGCAACAGCTCGGAGCCGGGATCGCGCTCACCCACGTATCCTTCCAAGCTGCAATGCTCGCCGGCCCAGCGCTCGGCGGTGCCCTCGTGCTGTGGAGCGGCTTCACCGGCGCGTACATCGTCGAAGCGGTGGGTTTTGCTGCTGCTCTGATGGGGATTGCGGCGCTTCCCAAGATCCCAGCTGCGAAGTCCGGGCGCCGGATGACAATCGCGAGTGTCTTCGCCGGCGTCGGGACAATCGCCAGTCGCCCCGTCCTTCGCGGATCTTTCCTGATCGACATCTTCGCAACGGTCCTCGTCATGCCCTTGGCTCTGCTCCCAGTACTTAACGCAGAGCGGTTCGGTGACAACCCTGTGAAAATGGGACTCCTCATCAGCGCGATGGCGGTGGGCGGCCTCCTGGCCGGCGTGCTCTCCGGACCACTCGTGCGAGCCAGCCGCAGCGGCATCGTGCAGATCCTCGCCGCGGTGACCTGGACGGCGGCCTTGGGAAGCCTCGCGTTCACATTCGACTACATCGTGGCGATCGCGCTGTTGACGATTGCCGGCGCTGCCGACACTATCGCTGTCATCACGCGCGGCAATGTCGTCCAGCTGGACACCCCCGATGACCTGCGCGGGCGCGTGAGCGCGGTCGAACAAGTCGTGGGGGTCGCAGGCCCGGAGCTCGGTAACTTTCGAGCGGGAGCGATGGCCAGCAGCTTCGGCACCACTCTGAGTATGGCCATCGGCGCCGGCGTGGCGTTGGCTGCCATTGGCACGGTCGCGGCGCTGAACCCGGATCTGCGCAACTATCGGCTCCCCGCTGATGACGACGATCCCGAGAAGATGTAGACACGTACCTGACGTTGGGGCTGACTCGCGAACTTCGACGTCGGCCTTGGCGCCGAAGTGCCGTGCGCTGACCGTTCGGTCGATTTCGAGGATCTCATCGCAGGCCCTGCGGTATGACTTGTGTGCCCGTAGGCCAGGTACGTGTGATGCGGCTGAATAGCAGGCCGTTGATGACGGCCATGTCCGGGCGACGTGTCGTCCGGTTCAGCCTCGCTTCAGTGAGCGGGTCGGCGACCATGGTTGAAGCCGGAACCCACCGGATCCGCAATGCAAGCGTGCCCTCGTGAGCGCTGTAGGAAGACGGACGTTAGCTTGTAAAAAGCGGACGGAGACAAGGACGGCAACCCGCGTCAGCAGTGGGCTGGAGCGAGTTTCCAGAATCCCTCGCTTCGAGGGATTCTGGAAACTCGTGCGCTATAGAGTGGAAACTCGTCGACTCATCCATGCCAGAGGGCGACGTCTTTCGGCTCGCCAAGCGAACCGAAGTGCTTCTCGTTCCCCGTCGCCGGGTGTCAAAAGTTCACGTCAGGGGGCAGTTGTTCCGTCTTGGCCGCGCCCTCGTTAGGTGGACTCCTACGCACGCAGACTCCCGTCAACCTGAGCACAACGGCAACGTCGACTACTTTCGTGGTGACGGGCTCCAACTAGTTCCCTGCGCCAGGGTCGACAATCAGGTTCAACACGTTTGAAAGCGGTGGTCATGTGCACCTCCAACAATCGGGCGTTGCGTGGTCGCCTACATGGGAGTTCTGGGCGGCGAAAGCAGTTGGGTTTGTCGATGCGACATGGTCGGATCAAGCGGACCGACTAGGTTGCGATCTCGGGGGGTCGGCGTGGAGCTACTGAGGCAGGATCACGGGAAGCATCGCTGGGGTAGGTTGCAGGCCGTTATCGTGATGACCGCAGGTGGTGCGGTGGTCGGTGCATGTGTCAGTTTGTTGACCGTGTTTCTCGCCGGAATCGTTGAAGGCCAGCTTGAGGCCGCCTTGTTTGCCTGGCCAATTGCATTGTTGCTCGGGGTCGTACTTGGTGGCGTTGGCGGTCTTGGTGCGGGCGGCCTCAGTTGCGTGGCCTACTCTCGCTCTTTTGGGCGTGAGAACGCGGCGCGCTCGGCCGCTCTCGCGGGTGTCGCTGGGGTGCTGCCGGTAGTAGTGCTCATGTCCGCGGGAGTGCGTTGGCACCCGGCAGGTGTAGTCGTGATCGTTGTGGCAGCAGCGGGGCTCGCCTATCTCGGAGTGCTCGCCTACTTCCGGTGGGTCTCCCGCGGTGCAATTGAGCGCCCGTGACGTCGGGGTCGTAGATCGGTCTGAATCGGCCTGATTCCCGTTCCGCTCTTCAAGCAGGGATGGGCCTCGATGAACAGTAATTAGGCGAAAGCCGGGCCGATTCAGAAACCGGGGCCGCGAACTCGTGATCGCGCCGCCGGCGTTCTTCTCCAGTCGCGCCTGTGCGGCAAACGGGGGACCACTTCCGGCAAGACACCCCTCGAGATCCGGGTGCGGGACTGTCAATGCAGTGCACGCCTGGACCGCGAATGGAACGCTGCCACCAATCTCCTCATGCTCGCCGCGAGGTCCGTGGAGAGCCGAAACGCCTGTGGACGTGTCGTCCGGTTCAGCCTCGTCTCAGCGAGCGGGTCGGCGACCATGGATGAAGCCGGAACCCACCGGATCCGCAGTGCGAGCGTGCCCTCGTGAGTGCTGTAGGAACACGGAGGCTAGCGCGTAAAAAGGCTGGCGGTGAGAAGGACGGTAACCCGTGCCGGCACTGGGCTGAAGTGAGTTACCAGAATCCCTCGCTTCGAGGGACTCGGTTCCGGGATCGACACGAGATCTCTGAGGCAGCAGCATGCCTGCCACATTCTCGGTGGCCGATTCGAACCGGGCACGTACGACCTTGAGTTGAGCCGGCCCGCGAACGACGAGTGGCTCGATCACGCGATCACCGAAACCTTGAAAATAGGTCAGAATCGAGCATGCACTTGGTGAAGGCGCGTCTTGGTTGGACGGTTCCGGTGTTCGTCGCGTGCATTGCGTTCCCCGCGATCTTGGTCCTCGTGTTGCTGCCGGCGTCGGCGGGAACGACTATGGCCGAGGTGGTCGAGCCCGATCCCGAGCTCGCGGCCATGTCGATTTCGTTCTTGGCGGCGGTGTGGATCTTCCCGATGACTGTGGTGATCGCGGTCACGTTGGTCGCCGCTCCCCACGCGGTCGTCGTGATTCTCGCCACGACAGGGACGACGCTTGCTTTCAGTTGGCCTCTCTTCCGTGTGGTGTCGTTCGCGGTCACCGACGTGAACCCGGGTCGTGATCTGTGGATCGACTACATCGCGTACCGCCTGATGTTCGTCGGGCTTGCTCTGCTCGTGAGCGCGGTGGTGCTGGCGGTGCTTTCTCATTGGCGCCGTCGGCGGCGCGCCCGTGAAGCCTGACGCGGCACGAATGGGACTGCTGAAGGTTCGAGTGCTGCGTCCTCAAGCTCGATCGGAACGCATCAGGGACCGTGCCTACGGCGGTGCTACCTGATTCATCAAAACCGCTCGGTCGGATCTCCATAGGCGTCTAACGTTGCTTTCGCGGTTGCTCCAGCACTGGGCTGAAGCGAGTTGCCAGAGTGTCTCGCTTCGAGAGGGTCCACGCCCTCTTACTGCCCATCGTGCGCCCGGGCCGCCATGAGCGCGTGGGCTCGCAGCGCGACATGGACGTCCAGGCTTCGCGGGCCGTGGCGCCAACCGGGCACCAGCTCGTCGAGCTTGTCGAGACGCTGTCGGACCGTGTTGGTGTGGATCGAGAGTGCGCGGGCGACGTCGGCGACGGAGCCTTGAGCGTCGAGGAAGGCGAGGGCGGTCTCGCGCAGGCGCGCCTCGCGATCGGCTCCGGTGAGAAGCGGTGCCAGGTAGGTCTCGACGAGGCGATGCGCGGACCCGGCGGTGTCTTCCAGCGCGAAGGCGACGACGCCGAGCTCCTGCCGGGTTCCGACCTCGCCCGCACGGTTGAGCGCGCGCATCGAGCGTGCGACCAGGGACGCCTCGTCGTAGGCCCGCGCGACGGCGGCTTCGTCGTCGGCCCGGGCCCGGCCGGCGTGGAATCGATACTCCGCCAGAAGCGGTGTCAGCTGGTCCAGGCGAAGCGTCCGCGAGATGACGACGATCTCGTGGCGGCGGTCGACCACCAGCGTGGTGCGGCCGAGCATCGTGCGCAGCGCGTTCGCCGCCGCCCGCCGTCGGTTCGGGTCGACGACGTGGATGACGTAGACGCCGAGCGGTCCGTCGCCCGCGAGCCCCGCGCGAAGCGGCCGGCCGGGGTTTTGGCCGCGCGCGTCGATGAGGCGCTCCGCGAGCTCGGATTCGCGAAGGTGCCGGGCATCCTCGATCGCCGCCTCGTACAGCAGCGAGATCGAGACGAAGGTGGCGATGGTCGGCGCGAGCGCCGACACCCGGGTCGGGTCGGTGTCGTCGATGTCGACCGCGCCGCCCACCTCGAGCGCGATGCGCCGCGTCTCGGGGGCGCCCGGCTCGTCGTCCGTGTCGCCCAGTTCGACGCGCCCTCCGACGGCGCGAGACGACACCGCCAGCAGCTCGGGCGTCCCCTCGCCGAGCAGGAGCGCGCTCGACAGCTCGGTCGCGAGCTGCAGCCTTTCGGCGTTGTCGCGGGCGGCCTCCTCCTGCGCGCTGAGCTGCCGCCGCAACTCGTACAGCTCCACCGCGATCGAGCCCATCAGAGCGGCCTCGCGGAGCACTCCGCGCTGCGCGTCATCGAACGGCCCGGGGGAGCGGTTGGCGACCGTCAGCGTTCCCACGACGTCGTCGCCGGCGCGCAGCGGCGTGCTCAGGATCGCGGCGACGCCTTCGCCTCGAACCGCCGCATCCACGTCATCGACATGGAATTTCCCGACATCGCGCAGGTAGTCGGCGGTCTCGGTCGTGACCCCGGCGGCTCCCATCCCGAGCACGCCGGTGCCGATCGGCATGCGGATCGACCGATACGCAGGGGTGCGGATGCCCTCCGAGAAGCGGATCTCGGTGTCGCGCGTGACGCTGTCGTTGAGACTCAGGTACACGAGGTCGCAGCCGAGCGCCGCCTTCACCCTCCGAACCAGACCGGTCAGGATCAGGTCCGGATCGCGCAGCGCCGTCATGTCCTGGGCGACCTCGCGGACGAGCTGCGCGCCCACCAAAGTGGAATCCATTCCCATAGATTGGCTGATAAGTGTGCAGAAATCCATAGATTCCGGGTGCCGACGCGAATCAGAATGGCTCGACCTTCAAAGGAGAACGGGTACATGAAGATCCTCGGCGCAGTGCTCACGAGCAGCGACACGGCGGGCCCCTACGCGCAGACACGGCCGCTGGCGATCGAGGAGCTTGAGCTCGCCGCGCCCGGCCCCACCGAGGTGCTCGTGCGAATCGAGGCTGCCGGCATCTGCCATTCGGACCTCTCGGTCGTCGACGGAAGTCGTCGCCGCCCCCTCCCGATGCTGCTGGGGCACGAGGCCGCGGGGACCGTCGTGGAGGTCGGCGCCGAGGTGCGGAAGCTGGCGCCCGGCCAGCGTGTCGTCGCGGCGTTCCTGCCGCGCTGCGGTGACTGCGCCGCGTGCGCCACCGACGGACGGCTGCCCTGCGAGGTCGGCTCGCGCTCCAACGGGGCGGGCGACCTGATCGCCGGCGGACGCCGGCTTCACGGGGCGCACGGCAGTGTCGCGCACCACCTCGGGGTGTCCGGGTTCGCCACGCACGCCGTGCTCGATGCACGATCGCTCGTCGCGGTCGGCCGCGACGTGCCCGCCGACATCGCCGCCGTGCTCGGCTGCGCGGTGCTCACCGGCGGCGGCGCCGTGCTCAACGCGGGACGGCCGAAGCCCGGGCAGACGATCGCGATCGTCGGACTCGGCGGCGTCGGAATGGCGGCGCTGCTCGTCGCGCGCTCGCTCCCCGGCGTCACGGTGGTCGGCGTGGACTCCAACGCCGACAAGGTCGAACTGGCTCGCGAGCTGGGCGCCGACTCGGCGCTCACCTCCGATGAGGCCGCCTCGGCGGGCTTCGTGGCGGATGTCGTGATCGAGTGCGCCGGGGCGGCCCGCGCGTTCGAGGCGGCGGTCCGCATGACGGCCGTCGGCGGCCGGATGGTCAGCGTCGGCCTTCCCGGCCCCGATGCCATGGCGTCGATCTCTCCGTTGGAACTCGTCGCCGGCGCGCGCGAGATCATCGGCAGCTATCTCGGCTCGGCTGTCCCCGCGCGGGACATCCCGTTCTACGAGAACCTCTGGCGAGAGGGCCTGCTGCCGCTCGACAAGCTCATCTCGAGTCGCATCCGGTTGGACGAGGTCAACGCGGGCTTCGACACCCTGGCCAGTGGCGCGGCGGTCCGCCAGATCATCGAGTTCCCCGAGGAGGCGCGGTGAGCGCGGTGATCGCGGCGCGCACGGTCACCGCGCGCGACGGTCTTCGGCTTCACGCCGAGGGCGTCGGCCGACCGGCCGCCGTGATGCTGCACGGTCTTGGCTACGCGAGCTGGGAGGCGAACGTTCTGCGTCCGCACCTCGGCGCGGGGCTGTGGAGCCTCGACAACCGCGGCACCGGGCGCTCGGCGACGCCGGTCGACGACTGCTCGATCGAACAGCTCGCCGACGATGCGGCCATCGCGATCGAGGAGCTCGGCGGCCCGCTCACGGTCATCGGCCACTCGATGGGCGGCTACATCGCGCTGACCCTCGCGCTGACGCGTCCGGATCTGGTGCGGTCCCTGGTGCTGATCGCCACCAGCCCCGGCGGCCCCGAGTCGACGCCGGTGCCGGCGTCCACCATCCAGGCCTGGACGGATGCGGCCGGCTCGGCCCCCGCGGAGTACGCGCGAGCGACCATGCCGCTCTCGTTCCGTGCCGGGTGGGACCGAGAGCATCCTCACGACTTCGAGCAGCTGCTCGCCGCGCGCCTGGCGCACCCGACGAGCGCGACGGTCTGGCAGGCGCAGTTCTCGGCCGCCGAGCGGTACCTCCGCACCGGGGTCGACGTGCGCCAGATCAACGTTCCCACCTTGGTCATCCACGGCGCGGACGACCGTGTCGTGCCGGTCGAGAACGGCCGACTGCTCGCGCAGCGCGTTCCCGGTGCGCAATATCGCGAGATCGCGCACGGCGGGCATCTCGTCCACCTCGAGGATCCCCGCGCGGTCTGCCGCGACATCACAACGTTCACCTCTCCAACCCTCACCTGAAAGGAAGCACTCATGCCCAACATCGAAGTTGAGCCCGGCGTCACCATGCACTACGAGGACCGGGGCACCGGATCGCCCGTCGTCTTCATCCACGGCTGGGGCGGCAGCGGCGACGCCTGGGACTACCAGGTCCTCGACCTCGCCCCGTCGCACCGCTGCATCACCGTCGACCTCCGCGGTCACGGCGACTCCGACAAGCCGTGGGGCGACTACAACTACGACCTGTTCGTGCGCGACATCTCGGCGCTGCTCACCCAGCTCGACCTCACCGACGTCACGCTCGTCGGCTGGTCGATGGGCGGTCACATCGCGCTGAAGTTCGCCCACGAGCAGCCCGAGCGGATCGCCCGCGTCGTCACCACCGGCAGCGGTCCCCGCTTCTGGGCGGCCGAGGACGCGCCGTACGGCACCCCCGCGAGCGAGGTCCAGGGCCTCATCAACGCGGTCAAGTACGCCCGCACCGAGACGATCGCCGGACTCTACGGGAACAACTTCCACCGCACTGACCTCGTGCCCACCAAGGACTGGTTCGTGCAGACCGGCTGGCGCGTGCCCGCCTTCGTCGGCGTCACCAGCTTCCAGGCGCTGATCGACAACGACCTCCGCGCGGTGCTTCCCGAGATCACCGTTCCGGTTCACGTCTTCGCGGGCCGCCACGACCTGATCTGGGACCCGCGCTGGAGCGAAGAGGCGCACCGTCTGCTGCCCGACTCGACCCTCACCTTCTTCGAGAACAGCGGCCACGTCGCGTTCATCGAGAACCGGGTCGAATGGAACCAGGCCCTGCTCGACGTGCTCGAGGGGCGCGTTCCGGCCGAATCCACTGGCGCGGCCCCCGAGACCGACGCGGCGTAACCGCGACCGGGGGCGACGCGCCGAGCGTCGCCCCCGTCCCGAGGCGCACGAACACTGTGCGCTGTCGAACCCATTTCTCAACCTCACGCACCCGAGGGGGCTTCATCGTGCTCAGATTCACACGCATCGCGGCGATCATCGTCGCAGCACTGGCGGCTGGCGCCGTGGCCGTGCCCGGCCCCGCGGCGGCGTCAGGGCCGCTCACTCTCGAGGCGACGTTCGCCTCGCCCAGTCACGGCTGGAGCAAGGTCGAGCGCTGGTACGACTCGAACCCCGGCTTCATCCCGGCGCAATACCCGGCAGACGGCAGACTCGACCACACCGGTCAACGACTCACCCATTTCGGCTCCGCGCGGCCGGATGCCGGCCGGTTCCTGCTGTCGTACGCGCCCAACTGGTCGAGCAACCCGAAGACGGTGCCGGTGCTGCTCGTGCCGGGTGCCTACGAGACCGCCGACTTCGCCTACGCGAATCCGAGCGTGAGCCCCATCGGCTGCGGGGCAGGGACGTGCCCTAGTACCGGGCTCATGCAGTCACTCGAGAGCGCGGGCTACCGCGTGTTCGGGATCACGTTCCCGCACACGGTCGGAAACAACTACAACCATGCCGAGCAGATCCGTGACGCGGTCAGCATCATCAAGGCGAACACCGGCGCATCGCAGGTCGACGTCGTGGCCTGGAGCATGGGGACGCTGTCGGCTCGGATGTACGCCTCCAGCGTGACCAAGAGCTGGGGCACCGCCTACGCCAACGACATCCGCAAGCTCGTTCTGATCGGCGGGCCCAACAACGGCTGGGACTACACCTTCCGCCACGGGACGTGGCCAGCGATCAGCACGTACTCCGAGTGCGGTGGCGGCACGATCGGCGGGACCGCGGCCATCTGGCAGAACTGCTACGGCGTTCTCTACAGTCACCCCGAGCTGACCGCCTACGTCACGCCGAGCGGCGACTTCTTTCCGGGCATTCGTCAGATGCTCAAGCGCTGGGACGGGACCTACCCGATCAACTACGCCAACCCTGATGCGCACACAACCTATTACGGCGGCACCGGCTACTACGGTCAGAGCTACGGCATCAGCTACGCCATGTCGCAGGGCTCGCTGATCTCGACCATGCGGGCCTCCACGATTCCGCCGAGCGTCTCCACCTACCTGCTGTGCGGTGACAACGCCAACATCCCGAGCTGGAACAACGAGCTTGACGGGCCGAGTGACGGCACGATCTTCCTGGCGAGCTGCAACGACACCGGTTCGATCGGGTCGCTCGGTGGCAACGTCACGTTGAACCTCAACCACATCAAACTGACCTGGGACTCGGCGGCAGTGACGCAGTTGCAGGCCTGGCTCAGCTGAGGCGTCTGAACGTGCCGAGGCTCTCGATGCAGAGCCGCTCCTCCACACGCAATCCGAGAAAGAGCAGTCATGCCCATCGCATCCATCAACCCCGCGACCGGTGAGACCGAGCAGGTCTTCGAACCGCACGATCGCGCTGAAGTCGAGCGACGGATCGCTCGTGCCGACGCCGCGTTCGGCGCGCTCAAGCGAACGACGTTCCGGCAGCGGGCCGAGTGGATGTCGGCCGCCGCCGACATCCTCGACGCCGAGCGCGAGCACATCGCCGAGATGATGACGCGCGAGATGGGCAAGCCGATCACGGCGGCGCGCGCGGAGGCCGCCAAATGCGCCAAGGGGATGCGCTTCTACGCGGCGCACGCGGAGGAGATGCTGGCCGACGAGCCGCTCGCGAACCCGGAGCAGGTCAACGCCTCGCGCGCCTGGACCCGCTACGAACCGCTGGGCGTGATCCTCGCGGTCATGCCGTGGAACTTCCCGTTCTGGCAGGTCATCCGGTTTGCCGCGCCCGCCCTCATGGCGGGGAACACGGGCCTGCTGAAGCACGCCTCGAACGTGCCTCAGGCGGCGCTCTACCTCGACGGCGTCTTCACCCGCGCCGGCTTCCCGGAGGGAGCCTTCTCGACGGTGCTGATCGGGTCGCGCGACGTCGACGCCATCATCAAGGACCCGCGCGTCAAGGCCGTCACGCTGACCGGCTCCGAGCCCGCCGGCCGCGCCGTGGCATCGAGTGCCGCAGCCGAGGTCAAGAAGGCGGTCCTCGAGCTCGGCGGCTCCGATCCGTTCATCGTCATGCCGAGCGCCGACCTGGATGAGGCGGTCGCGACCGCGGTGACGGCGCGAACCCAGAACAACGGCCAGTCCTGCATCGCCGCGAAGCGCTTCATCGTGCACGCGGACGTCTACGAGCGCTTCACCGAGAAGTTCGTCGCTGCGATGCAGGCGCTCACGATCGGCGATCCGCTCGACGAGCGCACCCAGATCGGGCCGATCGCGACGGCCTCCGGGCGGGACGACCTGGTCGAGTTGGTCGCCGACGCGCGTGCGAAGGGCGCCCGTGTGCTCACGGGCGGCGAGGTCCCGGACGGCGCCGGCTGGTTCTACCCGCCGACGGTCGTCGCCGAGGTCACCCCGGCCATGCGGCTCCACCTGGAGGAGGCGTTCGGCCCGGTCGCCACCGTCTACTCGGTGTCCGGCGTCGCGGAGGCGATCGAATTGGCCAATGCCACGCCGTTCGGTCTCAGCTCCGCCGTCTGGACGACCGACGCGGCCGAGCAGCAGCGCTTCGTCGCCGAGGTGGACGCCGGCGGGGTGTTCATCAACGGGATGACGATCTCCTACCCGGAGCTGGCGTTCGGCGGGATCAAGAACTCCGGCTTCGGGCGCGAGCTCGGAGAAGTCGGGATGAAGGAGTTCTGCAACATGAAGACGGTCTGGGCGGCCTGAGCGGTCGCACCGCCGGAGGGGTGGTCTCCGCGCCGGAGTCGTGCGAAACTCAGTGAATCCGAGTGAGGCTGGCACCGTGGCCGCCCTGTTCACGTCGACCGCCCTGCCTCGAGTTGAGAGACCCGGGAGCTGACATGACCGACTCCGCATCGTCCACCGCATCCGCCGCAGAGCCGCTTCGCGGCGTTCTCGGCGCACGCGTCCTCCTGCCGGGTGACGCCGGCTTCGATGAGGCGCGCCAGGCCTGGAACACGGCGATCGACCAGCGCCCGGCCGCCGTCACCGTTCCGCGCTCGACCGAGGAGGTGTCCGAGGTGGTGCGCGCCGCGAGCGAGGCGGGCCTGCGCATCGCCGTGCAGGCCACCGGGCACGCGGCCGAGGCGCTGGCCGGGCGGTCGCTCGACGATGTGCTGCTGATCAGCCTGCGCGACCTCACCGGCGTCGGGATCGACGAGAAGGCGCGCCGAGCTCGGGTCGCGGGTGGTACGTCGTGGCGGGAGGTGGTCGAGGCCGCTGCCGCGCACGGTCTCACCGCGCTGCACGGCTCGGCGGGCGACGTCTCGGCGGTGGGCTACAGCCTGCAGGGCGGCCTGTCGTTCTACGCGCGACGTCACGGTCTCGCGATCAACGCCGTCCGCGCCATCGAGGTCGTGCTGCCCGACGGGTCGGTCCGCCGCGCGAGCGCGGAGGAGGATCCGGAGCTCTGGTGGGCGCTGCGCGGCGGCGTCGACCTGCTGGGGGTCGTCACCGCGGTGGAGCTGGATCTGCTGCCGTACCCGGAAGTGTTCGCCGGAATGCTGCTGTGGGATGCCGGGCACGCCACCGCCGTCGCGACCGCCTGGCGCGACTGGGCGGCAACCGCACCGGATGCGGCCACGACATCGCTGCGCGTGATGCACTTCCCGCCGCTGCCGGAGCTGCCGCCGTTCCTCGCCGGTCGTTCGATCGTCGTGATCGACGGGGCGATTCTGGGCGACGACGAGGACGCCGCCCGGGTGCTCGCCCCGCTGCGGGCCCTCGGGCCTGAGATCGACACCTTCACGCGCATCCCGGCGTCCGCGCTCCTCGAGATCCACATGGATCCGCCGGTGCCGACCCCGAACGTGTCGGCTCACTCGATCCTCGGTTCGCTCCCGGATGCCGCGGTGCTGCGTTTCGTGGGCGCCGCATCGCGCGAGTCGGGGCTGATGTTCGCCGAACTGCGGCACCTCGGCGGCGCGCTCGCCGCGGCGCCGGAGGGGTCCGGGGCGATCGGCGCGGTCGCGGGGGAGTTCGCCTTGTTCACGGTGGCGATGACGCCGACCGAGGACGCGGTGCTCGCGGGCCGCGAGGCGGTCGCGGGGCCGGTGCGCGCGCTGGAGGAGTGGACGATCAACGCCCGCCTGCTGAACTTCTGCGAAGGAAGCGAGGGCCGGAAGCTCGCGCTGGGCGAGGCGACGGGCCGACTGGCGAGCATCGCACACCAGGTCGACCCGGGCGGGCGCATGCTGAACCGCGCCGCGTCGAGCTGAGCGGTCACGAGCGGCCGCGGAACCCACCGTGGCGGCGGGTCACGCGGATCACGTGCCGCGCGTCGCGGCGAACTCCTGCTGCCGTTCCGGCCCGGCGAGGTGGCGCGTCGCCCGCTCCGATATCCGCGCGCGGGCGAACACGGCCGCCGCCGCGATCCACAGCGCGAGTACGAGCCACGGCGACGCGGGCGTGAGCGCCTCCGCGGCCGTGCCGAGCGGGGTGGCAAGGCCCAGGCGATCCAGCAGCCAGCCGGTGGCCGCGACGGCGGTCAGCACGGCGGCGCCGATCCGGATCGGCCGGAACGCCGCGGTCTGGGCGAGCACGATCAGCGGCGGCAGCACCGCGGCGACGACCGCGAGCTGCATGAGCTCCACGCCGAGGTTGAATCCGAGCAGGCTGAGGACGAGCGGCCCGCCCGAGAGGTTCAGGTCGGAGAGCGCGGTCGAGAAGGCGGCCCCGTGGACGAGGCCGAACACCCCGGCGATGAGTGCCTCCCTGCCCGGGAAGATCGGACGGATCGCGTGGGCGGCGGCGATCAGGATGCTCACGGCGATCAGCACCTCGACGGGCTGGCGCGCGACCGGAATGGCCAGGGCGCCGAGCGCGAGCGTGATCGAGTGCCCCACCGTGAAGGCGAGGGTGACGGCGAGTGTTCGGCGCAGAGCGGTGCGTCGCGGCGCCGGTGCGCCCCAGCGCCCAGCCGAGAAGAGCAAGGGGGCGGGCAGCAGCAGCGTCAGCAGAAAGAGCTGGTGGTCGGTGCCCTCCGCGATGTGCGAGATGCCGAGCGCAGCCATCCCGGTGAAGCCCTGCCACCAGCTGCCGTCATCGAGATCGACCACGAGAGGGTCGACCACGCCGGTCACCGTGTTCAGGCCGATCACGCCGATCTCGCGGGCCGAGTCCAGTTCGCCGGCGGCCCAGTCGCTGCCCACGATGACGTAGATGTCGGCCGTCACCAGCTGGTGCACGACGGCGTCGTAGTCGAGCACGAACTGGCGCACGTCGCCGTCCGACGGCGGGGTGAGCAGCGCGGTCGCCGTGATCGCCGGGAACGCCCCGACACTCTCCTGCTCCACCTCGTCGAGGGTGACCTCGTCGACCTCCACCGCCCATGTGCCCGCATCCGAGCTCACCTGGGTGTGCGCCTCCAGATACGCCGTGACCTGCTCGGCCTCAGCCGAGCTGATCGCGCCCGTCGGGTCGGCGAAGGCGATGCCGGCCGCAACCTGAAGGTCGGCCACGGGGATCGTGAGGTCGGCGGTGATGTGGTCTTCGGCGACGTCGAGCTCGATCGTGCTCGACGGCACGACGTGGGCCGACGCGGGGAGCGCGGGCCCCCACACCGCGGCGCCCGCCGCCAGAACGGCGACGAGCGCGACGCGGTGCCGGCTACGAAGTGAGCCCGCCATAGTCGGTGGTCTTGTCGCGCCACACCGCGTGCGGGTGCGCCTCGGGGAGCGTGACACCGGCCTGCATCGAGAACTCGATCCACACCGACGGCCCGTCGATGCGCACGTAGTCGCCCGCGGAGTCGACGGCGCTGGTGCCGGAGAAGGAGATGTAGGTCTCGTCGAGCTCCGCCTCGTACTCGGCCAGGATCGCGGCCGCGCCGGCCTCCGCCAGGTCGCCCACGTAGGTGTTGATCGCGGCGAGCACGAGCGCCTTCTGCTCGTCGCTCAGCTCGGAACCGGGGATGCCGTCCGAGCTCGTCGGGAACGCCCAGTCGTCGCCCGGGCCGAGCAGCACGTCGCCGAAGGAGCTGCCCAGCTCCGCCGTCGCGAGCTGGTCGGCGTCGAACGAGGCCAGCATGGCGGCGAAGGCCGCCTGCTCCTGCTGCTCCGCCTCGATTGTCAGGCCGTCGTAGTCCTCGGTCGTGAACGGCTCGATGCCGCGGAACGACGGGGTCGCGCCGGCGAGCTCGCCGTCGATGTAGGTGTTGGCCAGCGCGAGGTGGTGGCCGCCGAACTGGAGCTCCCACGTGCCCGTGGTGCTCGGGGTGCCGAGGAACGCGATGTAGAAGTTGCCACGGCCATAGACCGGGTCGGTGCTCACGTCGTCGAGGTAGTCGTCGGCGGCGAGGTGCTGAAGGATCTCATCGAAGCCTTCGTTGTCGTCGGCGCCGGTCGCGGCGGCCAGCAGCTCCTCGAGGGCGGCCCACTGCTCGTCGGAGAGGCTCTCCGTCCTGAGCCCGGCACGGTCGCCGCCCGCCGGCAGGTTCGACCAGTTGGAGGCGTTCGCGAACGTGTAGTCGTCGTTCAGGTCGGCGCTCTGCGAGTCCGACAGCGTCGCGTCGAAGGCTTCCGCGAGGGCGACGACGGTCGAGTCGCCGGTCGTCTCCGTCGTGGTGGTGTCGGCGGTGCTGGTGTCCGTCGCGGTGTCGTCGACGGCGGCGCAGCTGGTGAGCGTCAGAGCGAGCGCGGCAGCGGCTGCGCTGGCAACGAGCGGGGTGCGCGTCGCCTTCCGGGTCAAGGGGTGATTGAGCATTCGATGAATCTAGGGGCAGTTCCTATGGCGAATCTGTGTCCGGCCGTGCGCCGCGGCATCGACCGACGTGCACGGCGCGGGGCCCACAGGAGCTCCTGTGCGACCCCGCGCCGGTCGTCCGGTGTGTGCCTAGCGCGACAGCACGGCGTCGACCTCGGCGGCCAGGTCGGTGAGCGCGGACTGCGCGTCGAGGTCGTCGAAGTAGATCGCGTGGATCCGCTCGATCATCAGCTGCTCGAGCTCGCTGTACGCCTTCGGCATCGGGCGGGCCTTGCCGTACTGGATCTGCTCGGCGGCGACCGAGTAGCCGGGGATCGTGTCGAACATCTCGAGCATGGTGTCGGTGTCGAACGCCGAGAGGCGAACCGGCAGGTATCCGGTGCGCGAGGACGCGTAGGCGGTCTGCTCGGTGTCGCTCAGCCAGGTCATGAACTCGAAGGCGGCCGCCTTCTCGTTGTCGGTGCCCGTGTTCGCGAGGTAGACGTTCGAACCGCCCACCGACACGCCGCGCTGGTCGCCCTCACCCGCGGGGATGAGCGAGACCCCGATGTCGACTCCGTTGCCCTCGGCGATCGCGCGGATCGACTGGATGCCGCCCGAGCTGAGGAACGTGAACGCCGTGGTCGGCGCACCCGATGCCGCGAAGAACGCCTGCACGTCAGCGGCCGAGGTCACCTTGATGAGGCCGCGGTCCTCGAGGTCGGCGATCCACTCGACCGTGGCGACCGCGCCCGCCGAGTCGATGGTCGACTCGGACTCGTCGTCGTTGAGCACGGCGGTTCCGCCGTAGCTGTAGAACAGCGCCTCCATCACCCAGAAGTCGTAGTCGCAGAGAATCATCGCCGGGCCGCCGACGAGCTCCGCGGCCGCTTCGAGGTAGGACTCGAACTCGACGAACGTCTCGGGGCCGTCCTCCTTGAGCCCCAGCTCGCGCATCATGTCCCGGTTCACGTACATCACGGGAACGCTGCGCATGTGCGGGAAGGCATACATGTCCTCGCCCACGTAGAGGTTGCCGGTCTCGCCCACCTGGAAGTCGGCGTCATCCATGCCCGCGGCCTCCAGATAGGGGGTCAGGCTCACGGTGATGTTCGAGTCCGCGAAGCGCTGCGTCATTCCGACCTCATCCACGAACAGGTTCGGGAGCGTGTCCGCGACGGCGGAGGCGTTGACCTTCTGCTCGGTCTGCACGTAGTCGCCCTGGTACTCGGCGGTCACCTGAATGCCGAGCTCGGCTCCGCGGCTCTCGTTGAACTGGTCGACGAGCTCCTGGTTGACGTCCTCGACGGCGGCCGTCCAGAACGTGAGCTCGATGGGCTCATCGCCCTGTTCGTAGCTGAAGCTTCCGGCGGCGCTACCGGCGGCGCCGGCGCAGCCGGAGACCAGGACGGTCGTGGCGAGACCGAGGGTGACGGCGGTCGCGGCGCGGCCGCGACGGGTGAGCGGTGACATGGTGGTGCCTTTCTCTGGTGAGGGGTGGGTTCTCCGGTGGTCGGAGTCTGGGGTGCTCACTTGACACCGGTGTCGGTGAACGCGGTCATGAAGTGTCGCCGGGCGACAAGGAAGGCGATGAGCACGGGAATGACGAGCAGCATGTTCCCGGCCATCACGACGGTCGGCGCGATCTGGTCGAGCGACTCGAGTCGGGGAATCGCGACCGGGAGGGTGCGCGCCGCATCGGTCGTGGTCCACACCAGCGGGAAGAAGTAGCTGTTCCAGCTGCCGATGAACGTGATCAGCGCGATGGTGACGATCGTGGGCTGCGCGATCGGCAGCATGATCTTGCGGATGATCGTGAACTCGCTCGCGTTGTCCAGGCGCGCCGCCTCGAGCAGTTCGTCCGGAACGCGCATGAACGTCTGCCGGAGCAGGAAGATCGCGAAGCCGCTGGCGACGAACGGCAGGATCAGCGACAGCTGCGTGTTCAGCAGGCCGGCCCCGGCGTACATCACGAAGACCGGCAGGAAGATGAGCTGGCCGGGGATCATCATCGTCGCGAGGACGGTGCCGAACAGCGCGCCGCGCCCCCGGAACTCGTAGCGGGCGAAGGCGTAGGCCGCGGGGACGACGACGAGGAACTGGCCGAGCAGCGTGCCCCCCGTGATGATCACCGAGTTCAGAGCGAAATGACCGAAGTCGACGCGATCGAAGGCGGCGACGAAGTTGTCCCAGCGCACGGTGTCGACCCAGAACTGCGGAGGGATCGACATCGCCTCCGCGACCGTCTGGAACGCGGTGAGCACCATCCAGTAGAAGGGCCCGGCGAACACCAGGACCAGCACGATGCCGACGACGAGGTGCGCGGCGCCGACGCCGAGGCGCGCGAGCGCGCGACCCAGTCGACGGGCGGGGAGAGCGCTGGCGGAGACCGCGGGGGAGCTGACGTGGGCAGTCATCGGTAGTGGACCCTCTTCTGCAGAACCTGGAAGTAGACGATGGTGAAGATGCCGACGATCACCATCAGCACCAGGGCCATGGCGGCGGCGTAGCCGACGCGGTAGTACTCGAAGCCCTCGCGGTAGATGCTGAAGATGAGCGTGTTCGTCGAGTTGCGCGGGCCTCCGCGGGTCATCACGTTGATCGTGTCGAAGGCCTGAAATGACCCGATGACGTTCACCAGCGTGAGGAAGAACAGCGTCGGCGAGATCATCGGCAGCGTGATCCGGCGCAGCTGGGTGAACGGGGACGCGTTGTCGAGCGAGGCCGCCTCGAACAGGTGCGTCGGGATCGAGCGCAACGCGGCGAGCAGGATGAGCGCGTTCAACCCGACCGACTTCCACACCGAGACCAGCACCAGGGAGAACAGGGCGACGTCGGGGTCGGAGAGCCACCCGACCTCCGGCAGTCCGGCACTGGACAGGAGCTGGTTGAACAGGCCGTTGTCGGTGTCCATCAGCCAGACGAAGATCAGCGAGACCGACACGAGCGCCACCACGTTGGGGGCGAAGGTGACGGCCTGAAGGAACCCGCCGAATCGCCGGAGGCTGTTCAGGTACAGCGCCAGGCCGAGCCCGATGAGCATCACGAGAACGACCTCGGTAACCGTGTAGACGACCGTGTTGCGCAGCGCCAGCCCGAAGTCGGGGTCGCTGGCGAGTTCCGCGAAGTTGTCGAACCCGATGAAGGTCATCGGCCCGCGCAGATCCCACGAGAACAGGCTGAGAACGGCGTTGTACCCGATGGGGTACAGGTAGAAGACGGAGAGCAGGACGATCGCGGGGGCGATCAGCGCGTAGGGCAGCAGGCGACGGTCCCGCAGCAGGGTGGCGTTCATCCGCTGACCTCCGCGTGCGCGATCCGCTGCTCGCGCTCGTCGAACCACTGCAGTTCGGCGATCGGAATCGCCACCCGCACGGTCGAGCCGAGCTCGCGCACCGGCTCGTCGAAGCGCTTCAGGGCGACGCGACTGCCGTCGCGAAGCTCGGCGCGGTAGATCTGCTCCGCCCCGAGGTTCTCCAGCGCGATGAACGACGCGGGCAGTTCGATCGCACCCGCCGGGGCGGAGGAGTCGCCGTCGAGCAGGCCGATGCGCTCCGGGCGGAAACCCACCCAGGCCGCCCCGCTCGGGGCGTAGGCGCTCGCGCCGGTCACGGCGCTCACCGGGACGACGTTCAACGGCGGGGTTCCGATGAAGCGGCCGGCGAACACGTTGCGCGGCGCCCGATACAGCTGCTCGGGCGCGTCCTGCTGCATGATGGCGCCGTCGCGCATCAGCACGATGTCGGTGCCCATGCTCATCGCCTCGACCTGGTCGTGCGTCACGTAGACGAACGTGGCGCCGATGCGCTCGTGCAGCTCGATCAGCTCGACGCGCATCTTCTGGCGGAGTCGCGCATCGAGGTTCGACAGCGGCTCGTCCATCAGGAACACGGCGGGGTTCTTCACCATGGCGCGGGCCAGCGCGACCCGCTGGCGCTCGCCGCCGGAGAGCGCGGACGGACGCTTCCGCAGGTGATCGGTGAGCCCGACGGTCTCCGCGATCTCGGCGACCCGGTCGCGTTCGATCCTGCTTCGGCACGCCGATGTTGCGCAGCCCGAACTCGATGTTCTCGCCCACGGTCATCGTCGGGTACAGCGCGTAGTTCTGGAACACCATCGCCACGCCCCGGCGGCCGGCCGGAACATCCGCCATCGGCTCGCCGCCGATCGTGATCGAGCCGCCCGTCTGCGCTTCGAGACCCGCGATCATCCGCAGAGTGGTCGACTTGCCGCAGCCGGACGGGCCGACGAGGACGGTGAAGCTGCCGGATTCGATCGTCAGGTGGAGTCCGGTGATGACGTCGCGGTCGCCGTAGCGCTTCGAGATGTCGGTGAGTTCGATACGGCTCACGGGTGTGTCTCCTCAGGGTGGGTCGCGGCCAGGGCGCGCAGTCCGATGTCGGGTCGATTGGTCATGAGTCCGTCGATGCCGGTCGCCAGCAGCCGCGTCGCGGTCGCCTCGTCATCGACCGTCCAGGCGTTCACGCCGAGCCCGGCCGCATGGGCCCGCTCGACGAAGGACGCCTCGATGAGCGAGAAGTGCGGGTGGAGCACCTGGGCTCCGCACCGGGCGGCGTAGGCGGGAACGTTGACGAAGGTCTCCAGGAACGCGATCGCCGTGGGCAGCTCGGGATGCGTGCGCGACAGGCCCGCCATCGCCCGGTGGTTGATCGACGAGACGAGGGTCTGCTCGGCGAGATCGCGCGAGCGGATCGCGGTGCCGACGAGCTCGTTGACGGCAGCCCAGTCGTCTGAGTAGTCCTTGGTCTCGACGTTGACCCACAGCCCCCGCTCCACGGCGAAGTCGAGAACCTCGGCGAGGGTGGGGATCCGGGTGGCCTCGTCCGGGAACCGCCCCTCGAAGCCGCGGTCGAAGCGGAGCGCCCGCAGCTCCTCGAGCCGGAAGTCGCGCACGTGTCCGACGCCGTTGGAGGTGCGGTCGACGCGGGAGTCGTGCAGCACGACGAGGTGCCCGTCGCGGGTGACGTCAACGTCGAGCTCCAGTGAGGTGGCGCCGAGCTCGACGGCGAGCTGGAACGCGGCGAAGGTGTTCTCGGGCGCGGCGACGCTGGCGCCGCGGTGGGCGATGATGCGGGGGCTCATGCGCTCGCCTCCCGTCGGGCGATCGCTCGTCGCGGGTTGCCGGTGATCACGGCGTCGACCTCGAGATCGAGCAGCGCATCGATCTGTGCGGACTCCGAGACCGGCCAGCCGGGAGCCGAGACGGTCCAGGCGTGCACCTGGACGCCGGCGGCTCGTGCCTCGGCGAGGGTGCCGGGCGTGACGGCGAGCGACACCGGCATGCTCACATCGGCGCCCAACTCGCGGAGGTAGCCCCCCGCGTCGGCAAGCTGCGCCACGTGGCGCGCCCCGATCATGAGGGTCGGGTCGGCGAGTTTGAGGGCCGCGAGCGAGTCGTGGCGGTACGAGCTGAGCACGACGCGGTCACCCAGCTCCCGCGACCGCAGGAGCTCCGCCGCCGCGACCGCGGTGGGGCTCACTCCGGGGCCGTGGCGCGGCGCTTCGTGGACCTCGACGGTGACCAGGGCGTCGGCGCCCTCCACCAGATCGAGGACCTCGTGCAGCGTGGGGATGCGCTCGGCGCACCCGTCGCCTCCCACATCGAGGCACTGCAGCTCGGCGAGGGTCAGCTCGTCGACCGCGCCGCGGCCGTCGCTCGCGCGGTCGACGGTGGCGTCGCGGATCACGACGAGCTCGGCATCGCGCGAGAGGCGAACGTCCAGGCTGAAGCCGTCGACGCCGGCGTCGAGACAGGCGGTGAAGGCCCGGAGCGTGTTCGGCGGCCCGTCGAGGCCGCCCGAGGCCAGGATGCGCGTCACGCCAGCTCCGCCCGCAGAGCGACGGCGACGTCCGGAATGTTCGTGATGACGGCGTCGACTCCCGCGGCCCACATCGCGCGCAGCTGCTCCTCCTCGGGAAGCGGGGAGAACGGCGGTGCGATCGTCCACGCGTTGACGGCGAGATTCGCCTCGCGGGCCTGCGTGATCAGCGCGGGGGTGAGTGCCGCGAGCGCAGGATGCAGGGCATCGGCGCCGGTCGTGCGGGCGTAGGCGCCCACCTCGTGAAGCGGCATCATCATGAGCAGACCGGTGGTGAGCTCCGGGTGGCGGGACTTCAGCCCCGCCATCGAGGTGTGGTTGAAGGACGAGAAGACGACCTGTTCGGCCAGGCCCCGCGCCAGCACGGCCTCGGCAGCGGCCTCGGCGGCGCCGTCGTAGGCCGCGTCGTGCCGATAGATGTCCTTGACCTCGATGTTGAGCACGAGGCCGTGGCGGGCGGTCAGGTCGAGAACCTCGTCGAGTGTCGGCACGGGGACGCCGCGGAAGTCGGGCGAGAAGCCGGAGCCGGCGTCGAGCTGGCGGATCTCGGCGAGCGTGAGCTCGGTGACGCGCCCCCGGCCGTCCGTGGTGCGATCGACCGAGTCGTCGTGAATCGACACCAGGTGGCCGTCGCGCGTGGGGTGCACGTCGATCTCAAGGCCGTCGGCGCCCTGCTCGATCGCGAGCTCGTAGGCGACGAGGGTGTTCTCCGGCGCGGCGGCGCTGGCGCCGCGGTGGGCGAGGATGAGCGGGGCGGGCATCGAAACTCCAATCGGTTGAGGGCATGAAAAAACCCGGGGTCGACTCCGCTTCGCCTGCGGACGGACCGCGGGCGGTGCTTCGTCGACCTCCGGGTGAACTCTTTTTCTCTGCCCAGGGGGTCGTATTCAGTTGTCGCGTCGGTGGTGCGGACGCGTGAGTCAGGCGACGCGCACGGCGCCCCAGTCTCGGCGACGCCACAGGTCGGCGCCCCCGGTTGAGACGTAGTCGGCGCCGCACGCCAGCGCATGCTCGACCTCGCGAGCATGGCGAATGAGTCCGCCGACGATGAGCGGCTGGCTCAGCTTTCCCCGCACCTCGCGGATGATGCGCGGCATCAGGCCGGGCATCACCTCGACCTCGGTGGGGCGGCTCGCGTTGATCTGCCGCAGTGCGTGGGTGACCGCGTGGGTGTCGACGGCGAAGAAGCGCTGCACCGAGTCGATCCCGAGCTGGCGGGCTGCGGCCACGGCGGAGCTCTTCGTCGAGATGACACCATCGGCGCCGACGTGCTCCGCGAGGAACCGCACCGCGGCGCCATCGCGTCCGATGCCGCCGACGAGCTCCAGGTGCACGTGCGCGGTCTTGCCCGCCGCGTGCACCTCCGACACCAGTTCGGCGAGCGAGTTGATGTCGCCGATGAGAAGGTTCACGCGCTCGACGTCGCTGTCCAGCGCCGCGCCGAGCTGGTCGAACGCCTCCACGGAGGCGATCAGCGGGAACGGTCGCTGCGCCTCGGCGGAAGCTGTTCGCATCGTCATAACGCGGTCGACGGTAGGTGCGCAATGTTCCCGGCAGGTGGCCCGCGGGTGAACAGAAGGTCGCGGCCGGGTTCGAGCGGGTGTCACGTCACGAGATACTGGAGGCCGAGCACCGCCCGCATGCGCGGCTTCGGCCGTCCGCGGCGGCTCGTGACGAAATCGCACCCCGCAGCTGAAAGGCACCACGTGAAAAGCGCACTCCTCCTCGGTGAGTCCTGGACCACCCACATGATCCACCAGAAGGGGTTCGACAGCTTCACGTCGACCGAGTACGTCGAGGGCGGGCAGGAGTTCCGCGCGGCGCTCGAGGCCGACGGCTGGAGCGTCACCCACCTGCCGGCGCACACCATCGAGACGTCGTTCCCGGCGACCGCCGAGGCGCTCGCCGAGTACGACCTCGTCGTCATCAGCGATGTCGGCGCCAACACGCTCCTGCTGAGCCGCGCCGTGTTCGGGCGCAGCGCCTCCGAGCCGAACAAGCTGACCGCGATCCGCGACTACGTCCTCGCGGGCGGCGGCCTGCTGATGGTCGGCGGCTACCTCTCGTTCTCGGGCATCGACGCGAAGGCCAACTACGCCAACACCGAGCTCGCCGAGATCCTGCCGGTCGGAATGCTCACCACCGACGACCGTGCCGAGCGTCCCGAGGGCGCGCCGATCGAGGTGCTGGCGCCCGAGCACGCCGCGCTCGGCGGCGTCGGCACCGAGTGGCCGGCGCTGCTCGGCTACAACCGCACGACCCCGCGCGAGGGCGCCGAGCTGCTGGCGACCGTGGCCGGCGACCCGCTGGTGGCGGTGACGACGGCCGGAGCCGGACGCACCGGCGTCTTCACCTCCGACATGTCGCCGCACTGGGCGCCGCCGCCGTTCATGGAGTGGGACGGGTACGCGCCGCTGTGGCAGGCGCTCTCGACCTGGGTCGCACGCGACTGACTCGACAGCGCGGGGGAACGGGTGCGGTGCGCTCGTTCCCCCGCGCGGTCTCGGCCGGATAGGGGAGAATCACCCCATGACCGATTCCCGTCTTGCCGTGATCGTCTTGGCCGCCGGGGCTGGCACCCGCATGAAGTCGCGCCGCCCCAAGGTGCTGCATCCGCTCGCCGGGGTGCCGCTCATCGGCCACGTGCTGGCCAGTGCCCGCGAGCTCTCGGCCGAGTTCGTGGTGACGGTGGTGCGGCACGAGCGCGACGCCGTCGCGAGCGCCATCCACGAGCTGCTGCCCGAGGCGATCCTCGTCGACCAGGACGACATCCCCGGCACCGGGCGTGCCGTCGAGCTCGGCCTGGCGGCGCTGCCCGACGACTTCGAGGGCGAGGTGGTCGTCGTCAGCGGCGACGTGCCGCTGCTGGACGTGGCGACCCTGTCCTCCCTGCTGGAGGCGCACCGCGGCGAGGGCGCGGCGGCGACCGTGCTGAGTGCCATCGTGGATGACGCGACCGGCTACGGACGCATCATCCGCGACGCGGCGGGCGCGCTGGATCGCATCGTCGAGCAGCGCGACGCCGCCGACGACGAGCTTCAGATCACCGAGATCAACTCCGGCACCTACGTCTTCGCCGCCGCGGCCGTGCGCGAGCACCTCTCGCAGCTCGGCTCGCAGAACGATCAGGGCGAGCGCTACCTCACCGACGTCGTCGCGCTGCTGCGCCGGGCCGGCCACCCGGTCGCCGCGGTTCCGGCTCCGGACGCCTGGGTCGTCGAGGGCGTCAACGACCGCGTGCAGCTGGCCCGCACCGCCGCGCGCCTGAACGCGATGATCGTGCGCGGCTGGCAGCTGGCCGGGGTCACCGTCGTCGACCCGGCGACCACCTGGATCGACCTGCGCGCCACCCTCGCCGAAGACGTCGAACTGCTGCCGGGCACGCACATCGCCGGCTCCACCACGGTGGCGCGGGGCGCGCGCATCGGCCCGCAGACGACGCTGCTCGACTGCGAGGTCGGCGAGGACGCCGTCATCACCCGCACCGATGCGACGCTCGCCGTGATCGGGGAGCGCGCCACCGTCGGACCGTTCGCCTACCTGCGCCCCAACACGCAGCTCGGCGCCGACGGCAAGATCGGCACCTTCGTCGAGACGAAGAACTCGCAGATCGGCGCCGGCAGCAAGGTCCCGCACCTCAGCTACCTCGGCGACACGACCGTCGGCGAGGGCTCGAACATCGGCGCGGGCACCATCACCGCCAACTACGACGGCGTGAAGAAGCACCCGACGACGGTCGGCTCGCACGTGCGCACCGGCTCCCACAACGTGTTCGTGGCTCCGGTCACGATCGGCGACGGCGCCTACAGCGGGGCCGGCACGGTCATCCGCAAGGACGTGCCCGCCGGCGCGCTCGCGATCCTGCAGGCTCCGCAGCGCAACGTCGAGCGCTGGGTCGCGGCCAATCGGCCGGGCTCGGCGGCGGCCGACGCGGCCGCGCGCGCGCAGGCCGAGGAGGGGTCGGCGAACTAGCCGGACGCCGGGTCGCTAGACTGACAGTCCGAGGGCGAAAGGCGGAGGCGTGGCGGCCATCAAAATCCAGGGTGAGAAGCGTCTGGTCCTGGTATCGGGCCGAGCACACATGCAGCTCGCGGAGGACATCGCGACCGAGCTCGACTCCGAACTCGTTCACACCGATGCCCGCACCTTCGCCAACGGCGAGATCTACGCGCGCTTCGATGAGAGCCTGCGCGGCACCGACGTCTTCGTGATCCAGTCGCACACGAGCCCGATCAACGAGTGGCTCATGGAGCAGCTCATCATGATCGACGCGGCCAAGCGCGCGAGCGCCAAGCGCATCACCGTCGTCGCCCCCTTCTACCCGTACGCGCGTCAGGACAAGAAGGGTCGCGGCCGCGAGCCGATCTCGGCCCGACTGGTCGCCGACCTGTTCAAGGCGGCCGGCGCCGACCGCATCATGAGCGTCGACCTGCACGCGGCGCAGATCCAGGGCTTCTTCGACGGCCCCGTCGACCACCTGTTCGCGATGCCGGTGCTGCTGGAGCACTTCCGCCAGAGCCTCAACCCCGAGACGCTCACCGTCGTCAGCCCCGACATGGGCCGCGTGCGCGTCGCCGACGTCTGGAGCGACAAGCTCGGCGCCCCGCTCGCGATCATCCACAAGCGCCGCGACCCGATGGTGCACAACCAGGTGACGGTGCACGAGATCGTCGGCGAGGTCGAGGGTCGCGTCTGCCTGCTCGTCGACGACCTGATCGACACCGGCCGCACGATCGTCCGCGCCGCCGAGGCGCTGAAGGATCACGGTGCGACCGGCGTCGTGGTCGCCGCCACCCACGCGGTGTTCTCCGACCCCGCGCCGGAGATCCTGCAGAGCTCCTTCATCGACCAGGTGGTCGTCACGGACACCCTGCCGGTGCCGGACGAGAAGCGCTGGGACCGGCTGCAGGTACTGCCGATCGCCCCGCTCATCGCCCGGGCCATTCACGAGGTGTTCGACGACGGCTCCGTCACCTCGATGTTCGACGGCGCCGCGTAGGGGATACCCGAACTAGGCGGGGACGCCCGGCTCCGGCAGATTGCTGAGCCCGGGGATCAGCCCCAGGTAGGCGAGCACCGTCTCGGTGCCGTCGGTCTCGCGCGCCACGCAGTACCAGCCCGGTCCCGCGGGAGCGATCAGCTCGAGCTTGGCCACCGCGGTCACACCGCGCAGCTGGTACGAGCTGACGATCGTGCGGCAGGCGAGCTCGGCCGTGCGAGCCTGCGTCGTGAACGCCGAGAGCACCGACGGCAGGATGAGCGCGAGCACCCCGATCACGATCACGACCCGCAGCAGGCGCTGCACGAGCGGATGCCGAACCGGCCGCTCGTCCGGGGACGGCTGCGACAGTTCGGGGTTGGCGTCGTCGATCATCGTCCCGACAGTCTGTCACCCCGCCGGGCGGTGACGCCGAGGCGCGTGGCGCGCACCGCCAGCCCGACGACGATCACCACGCCGCCTCCGATGACGCCGACCAGCGGCAGCGTCGCGGCGAGGCCCAGGCACCCGATGACGCCGATGACCGCGATCGCGCGCGGGTAGCGGCGCTCGGCGGCAGGTTGGCGCAGCGCCGCGAGGTTGGCGACGACGTAGTAGAGCAGCACGCCGAATGAGGAGAATGCGATCGCCCCGCGCAGATCGGCGATCAGCACGATGACCGCGACCAGCAGTCCCAGCCCGAGCTCCGCGATGTACGGGGTGCGGAACCTCGGGTGGATGCGTGCGAGCACACCGGGCAGTTCGGAGTCGCGCGCCATGGCGAGGCTCGTGCGTCCGATGCCGGCGATCATCGCCAGCAGTGCGCCGAGCGAGGCGAGCGCCGCGCCGACGCGCACGAGCGGCACCGCCGCCTCCCAGCCCGCGGCGGCGACGACGTCGGCGAGCGGTTCGCGGCTGCCCGCGAGCGCCTCCGGGCCGAGAGCGGCGAGTGCGGCGGCCGCGACGAGGGCGTAGACCAGGAGCGCGGTGGCGAGGGCGATGATGATCGCGCGGGGGATGATGCGGGCGGGGTCACGCACCTCCTCGCCCATCGTCGCGATGCGCGCGTAGCCGGCGAAGGCGAAGAAGAGCAGACCGGCGGCCTGCAGAACCCCGAATGCGGATCCCGGCGCCAGGTCGAGCTCGATCGACGGGGCGGGCGCGGCGCTGAACCCGGCGGCCACGACGAGCGCGAGCACCGCGAGGGTGCCGACGACGAGCACCTTGGCGGCGAGGGCGGTGCGCGTGACCCCGAGCGTGTTGACGATCGCGAGCGCCAGCACCGCGGCGGCGGCGACCGGCTTCTGCCACTCGGGCGGCACGGCGTAGGCGGCGAACGTCAGCGCCATCGCGGCGCAGCTGGCGGTCTTGCCGACGACGAAGCTCCATCCGGCGAGGTACCCCCACCACGGGCCGAGCACCTCGCGCCCGTAGAGGTAGCTGCCGCCGGAGGCCGGGTAGCGGGCGGCGAGCTGCGCCGAGGAGAGCGCGTTGGCGATGGCGACGACCGCGGCGATGCCGAGCCCCAGCAGCAGCGCGCCGCCGGCCGCCTCGGCGGCGGGGGCGAGTGCGGCGAAGATGCCCGCGCCGATCATCGAGCCGAGCCCGATCGCGACGGCGTCGGTGGTGCCGAGGCGGCGGGTCAGACCGGCGGAGTTGCTCACGCCCGGATGCTAGCGGAGCGAGGTGGCCGGTCCACGTCTCGGGGATCGGCTCTCGCCCGCGGCTCCGCTTGGGCGTAGCGTCGCATCATGGTCGACGACGCGGAAGGCTGGATGCGGGAGCGCTTCGCCGCCGCGCTCGGCATCGACTCCGACGCGGTCGACCCCGGCCGCGTCGATCCCGACGCCGTCCACCTCGTCGGGGAGCCCCGGCTCGCCTCGAGCTACCCCGTGTCGGCTCTCGCCACCGCGTCGGTCGCCGCCGCGGCGAGCGCGGCAGCCGAGCTCATCGCCGAGGTCGCCGGCGCACGTCCGACGGTGCGCGTCGACCGGGGGCTCGCCGACTCCTGGTTCGGCACCGCTGTCTCACCGCTCGGCTGGAGTCTGCCCTCGCCGTGGGATTCGATCGCCGGCGACTACGCGACGGCCTCGGGCTGGATCCGGCTGCACACGAACGCGCCGCATCACCGCGCCGCGGCGCTTCGCGTGCTCGGGGTGGCGGGGGAGCGGGACGAGGTCGCCGCCGCGGTCGCGGTGTGGAACGCTGCCGAGCTCGAGACCGCGGTGGTGGAGGAGGGCGGCTGCGCCGCCGAGCTGCGCACGCCCGCCGAGTGGGCGGTGCATCCCCAGGGACTCGCGGTCGCGAGCGAGCCGCTCGTGGCGTGGAGTGCCACCGGCGACGCGGGCGGGGCCGCGAGCCAGTGGGCGCCGAGCGCCGAGCGCCCGCTCGCCGGACTTCGCGTGCTCGATCTCACCCGGGTGCTCGCGGGGCCGGTGGCGACGCGCCTGCTCGCCGGGCTCGGTGCGAACGTGCTGCGCATCGACCCGCCCGGCTGGGCGGAGCCCGCTCTCGAACTCGACATGACTCTCGGCAAGCACTGCGCCCTCGTCGACGGCCGCGACCCCGCGGGGCGCGACCGGCTGCTCGAACTGCTGAGCACCGCCGACGTGCTCGTGCACGGCTACCGGCCGGGCGCCCTCGACTCCTTCGGCTTCGGCGACGTGGTGCGCGCGGTCACACGTCCCGGACTCATCGAGGTCTCGCTCGACGCCTACGGCCACACCGGTCCTTGGTCCGCGCGGCGGGGCTTCGACAGCCTGGTGCAGATGTCGAGCGGGATCGCGGCGGCGGGGCTGCTCGACGGCAGCGCGACGGCGCCGACGCCGCTCCCTGTGCAGGCGCTCGACCACGCCACCGGATACCTGATGGCGGCGGCCGCGCTGGCCGGGCTCACCCGGCGGGCCCGCACCGAAGAGGGATCACGGGCGCGGCTCTCGCTCGCGCGCACCGCTCTCGAGCTGGAGTCGGCGCCGCGCGGTCGGGCTGCGGGCGATCGCACCGCGCCCGCCGTCGCCGGAGCGCTCGACGCCGCGAGCATCCGGATCGACTCGCCGTGGGGCGAGGCGGAGCTCACCGCGCCGCCATTCCGCATCGACGGTGCGCCGCTCGCCTGGGAGCGGTCGCCGCGCGCGCTCGGCAGCGACCCGTCCCGCTGGTAGACGCGACCACGTCAGTCGAAACCGTTGACGGCGTTCGGATGCCAGCGCGGTCGATAGAACTGATCTATCAGTGCTGTGGACGATCATTCGCGAGCGTTCGGGGCACGCGCGACCCTAAACATCCAATGTTTCCCCTAGACTGGCGGATGACTTTGGAGGGATCACTATGCGGACTCGCGCGACGGCGCGCGGACTCGAGCTCACGGAGCTCGGGCTCGGCGCAGCCCAACTCGGCAATCTCTACCGGGAAACGACCGAGGCTGAGGTCGTCGAGACCGTGGACGCGGCGTGGGACGCGGGGATCCGCTACTTCGATACCGCACCCCATTACGGCCTCGGCCTCTCGGAGCGTCGACTCGGCGAGCAGCTTCGGTCGCGCCCGCGCGACGAGTACCTGATCTCGACCAAGGTCGGCAAGATGCTGGTGCCGAGTCCCGAGCGCGCGCACCTGCGCGACGATGAGAGCTACGACGTGCCCGCCGACCATCGGCGCGTCTTCGACTTCAGCCGTGACGCGGTGCTCCGCTCGATCGAGCAGTCGCTCGAGCGCCTCGGCCTCGACCGGATCGACATCGCCTACCTGCACGACGCCGAGAACCACTTCGAGCAGGCCTCGACCGAGGGCATCAGCGCGCTCATCGAGCTGCGCGAGCAGGGCGTCCTGCGCGCGGTCGGGGCGGGCATGAACTTCGCCGCCCCGCTCGCCGAGCTCATCCGCCGCGCCGACGTCGATCTGCTGATGTGCGCCGGCCGCTTCACGCTGCTCGACGGCGAGGCGCTCGATGACCTGATGCCGCTCGCGCTCGAGCGCCAGGTCGGCATCGTCGTCGCGGGTGTCTACAACTCGGGGCTCCTGGGACGCGCACGGCCCAAGCCCGACGCGACCTTCGACTACGGGCCCGCGCCCGCCGAGCTCATCGCGCGAGCCAACCAGATCGCCGACATCTGCGAGGCGCACGGCGTCACGCTGCCCGCCGCGGCGATGAACTACGTCTACCGCCACCCGGCGGTGGTCTCCGTCGTCATGGGCGCGCGCGGCGGCGAGCAGACGCGACAGAACGTCGAGCGCTACGAGACCGCGATTCCCGACGCCGTCTGGCGCGAGCTCGTGGCCGCGGGCCTCACCCGAGAGATTTCGAACATGGGAGAACACTCAGCATGACCATCATCACCGCCGTGACCGCGCACGATGTGCGCTTCCCGACCTCGCTGAACGCGGATGGCTCGGATGCGATGAACAAGGACGCCGACTACTCCGCCGCCTACGTCGTCATCCACACCGACGACCCCGAGCTGAAGGGCTACGGCTTCACCTTCACGATCGGCCGCGGCAACGATCTCTGCGTCGAGGCGGCCCGCCAGCGCGGTGCTGCGCTCGTGGGCCGTTCGGTCGAGGAGTCGGTCGCCGATCTGGGCGGCGTGTACCGCTCACTCTCCTCCGACTCGCAGCTGCGCTGGCTCGGCCCGGAGAAGGGCGTCGTGCACCTCGCGATGGCCGCCGTCATGAACGCGATGTGGGACCTTGCCGCTCGCGTCGCCGGCAAGCCGCTGTGGCGCATGCTCGCGGAGATGACGCCCGAGCAGATCGTCAACGCGGCCGACCTGAAGTACCTCTCGGATGCGCTGACCCGCGAGGAGGCGCTCGAGATCCTGCGTGAGAAGGAGTCGACGCGCGCCGAGCGCATCGCCGACCTCGAATCGCGCGGCGGCTACCCCTGCTACACGACGAGCGCGGGCTGGCTCGGCTACAGCGACGAGAAGCTCCGCCGCCTGCTCCAGGAGGCCGTGGACGAGGGCTACCGCCACCTCAAGCTCAAGGTCGGCGGCAACGTCGAAGACGACATCCGCCGTCTGCGCATCGCCCGCGAGGTGATCGGCTGGGACGCCAACCTGATGATCGACGCCAACCAGGTCTGGGACGTCCCGGAGGCGATCGAATGGATGGAGCGCCTCGCCGAGTTCAAGCCGCTCTGGATCGAGGAGCCGACGAGCCCCGACGACGTGCTCGGGCACGCCGCGATCCGCAAGGCGGTCGCGCCGATCGGCGTCGCCACGGGCGAGCACGGCATGAACCGCGTGCTGTTCAAGCAGATGTTCCAGGCCGAGGCGATCGACTTCTGCCAGCTCGACTCGGCGCGGCTGGCGAGCGTCAACGAGATCCTCTCGGTGTACCTGATGGCCCAGAAGTTCGGCATCCCGGTCTGCCCGCACGCGGGCGGTGTCGGCCTCTGCGAGCTCGTGCAGCACCTGTCGATCTTCGACTACGTGTGCGTCTCGGGCTCGCTCGAGAACCGGGTGACCGAGTTCGTCGACCACCTGCACGAGCACTTCACCGACCCGTGCATCGTCGAGAACGGGCACTACACGCTGCCCGGGCTGCCCGGCTACAGCGCCGAGATGCACGAGTCCTCGGTGGCGGAGTACAGCTTCCCGAACGGAAGCTACTGGGCGTCCCGCTAGCGGGTCGAACCCGGGTGCGGCGCTGCCGCGCCCGGGTTACGCCGTCGGCTCCGGTGCGCGGGCCTCGGGGTCCTCGTCCGCGTGCGCGGCGCTGAACTCCTCGACGCCGAGCAGGTGCACCTCCATGCGGATCCGGGCGCGCTCGGGATCGCGGCGCTGCAGCTCGGCGAGGATGGCGCGATGCTCGCGCTGCGTCTCGGCGATCGACCCCCGGTGCGAGACGGCGCGCCACAGACGCGCACGGAAGGTGCGTCCCACGAGGGTGTCGATGATCGCCGCCAGGGCGGGGTTCCCGCTCGCGTGCGCGATGATCCGATGGAAGTCGGCATCGGCCTGGATGAAGCCCTCGAGATCCATGTCGGGGTCGTCGCGAATGATCTCGTCGACTCCGGCGAGCACCGTCTCGAGCTCCTCGAGTTCGCCCTCGGTCAGCCGGGTCGCGGCGATCGCGACGCTCTCGGATTCGAGCACGCGGCGCACCGCGAGCAGGTCGGCGGCGTGCGCGGGCTGCCTGCAGGTCGGCGAGGAAGCCGAGCGGGCTGAGGAGGGTCAGCGGGTCGAGGGCGGTGACGTAGGTGCCGTCGCCCTGGCGGGTCTCGAGAACGCCGAGCGTCGCGAGGGCGCGGACGCCTTCGCGCAGCGAGCCGCGTGATACGCCGAGGATCGCCGCCAGCTCCTTCTCGATCGGGAGCCGTGATCCGGGTCGCAGTTCGCCCCGCGTCAGCATGGCCTTGATGCCGTCGATCACGACATCGGTCTGCGATCGACTGGGGTCGAGCCGCTCGGCGTTGGTCATCCCTCAATTGTAGAGTTGTTGCATGTTCATCGGATGAATCAGCGTCGATTCGGCTCGCATCTCCTGTGCGGCCGAGCTGCGGTGTTGATTTGTCGGACCACGCGCGTCTCGCCGAGGAGTAAGCCATGGCCTTTCCCGTCATCGATTCCCACCAGCACGTCTGGGATCCCGCCCGCGCGGAGTACGCGTGGCTCGGGCCCGAATTGGCACCGATCAACCGAGCCTTCGGCATGGGGGAGCTCCTGCCCGAGCTCGCGGCCGTGGGAGTCGACGCGACGGTGCTGGTGCAGGCGGCCGACAACGCGGACGACACCGCGCTGATGGTCGCCACCGCGGACGCGCATCCCGAGGTCGCCGCGATCGTCGGCTACGCCCCGCTCGAACGTCCGGCCGAGGTGGCCGAGACGCTCGCGCGCTGGCAGGGGGACTCGCGCATGGTCGGCGTCCGCACGCTCATCCACAATCAGCCCGACCCGGACTGGCTGCTGCGCCCGGACGTCAATGAGGGGCTCGGCCTGCTCGAGGAGGCCGGCATCGCCTTCGACATCGTGGCGGAGCTGCCGCGGCATCTCGAGCTCATCCCCGTGCTGTCGGAGCGGCACCCGGGCCTGCGCATGGTGATCGACCACCTCGCGAAGCCGCCGATCGGCCTCGCCGACCGCGAGCCGTGGTGGAGCCTCATCGCGGTCGCGGCCGAGAACCCGAACGTCTTCGGCAAGCTGAGCGGTCTCTACTCGGCGACGGGTGCCCCCGACGCCTGGACCACGGCGCAGGTGCGCCCGTTCTTCGATCGCGCGGTCGAGCTCTTCGGCCCGTCGCGGCTGATGTACGGCGGCGACTGGCCCGTCGCGATCCTCGCCGGCGGCTACACCCGTCTCTGGGAGGGGCTGGCGCCGCTGCTCGCCTCGCTCTCGAGCGAGGACCGGGAGCGGGTGCTGGGGCGGACGACCGCCGACTTCTACCGCATCGACCCCGCCCGACTCGCCCTCTGACGGCGCGAACGGTCGGCTTAGGTTTGACGATTACCCGACAGGGGCCGTTCTTCGCACGTTCTGATGGGCAATCTCGCCGCGAGAGGCCGTATTCATCTGATCTCTTGTACAGTGGTGACCGGACGCGGGTGTTCAGGCCCGCGGGAAACAAGGAGCACCACACGTGAACTTCGCCCGTCTCGGCCCGGTTGGGTCCGAAATCCCCGTACTCCAGCACGACGGCGCCAGCTTTGACCTGCGGCCGATCACGGCCGACATCAATGGCGCGTTCCTCGCCGGAGGCGGCATCGCGGCCGCGCGGGCGGCCCTCGAGAAGGGCGAGCTGCCGGAGCTCGACGCCGCGGACCTGCGCGTCGGAGCGCCGATCGCCCGTCCCGGCAAGATCGTGTGCATCGGCCTGAACTACGCCGACCACGCGGCCGAGGGCGGAATGGCAATCCCCGACGAACCGGTCATCTTCATGAAGGACCCCACGACCATGGTCGGGCCGTTCGACGACGTGCTCATCCCGCGCCAGTCGGTCAAGACCGACTGGGAGGTCGAGCTCGGCGTCGTCATCGGCTCGACGGCCCGCTACCTCGACTCGCCCGAGGACGCCGACGCGGTGATCGCCGGCTACGCCGTCTCGCACGACGTCTCCGAGCGCGAGTACCAGCTCGAGCGCGGCGGCCAGTGGGACAAGGGCAAGAGCTGCGAGACCTTCAACCCCTTCGGCCCCGCCCTCGTGCCGGCCGACGAGGTGGCCGACCCGCAGGCCCTGGGGCTGCGGCTCTGGGTCAACGGCGTGGAGCGTCAGAACGGCACCACCGCCAACATGATCTTCGGCATCCGCCACATCGTGTGGTACCTCTCGCAGTTCATGGTGCTGCACCCGGGAGATGTCGTGAACACCGGCACCCCGGCGGGAGTGGCGCTCGGCATCGAGGGCCAGCCGTACCTGCGTGCGGGTGACGTGGTCGAACTCGAGATCGACGGCCTCGGCCGTGCGCGACAGGAGATGGTGCAGGCATGACCAGCGAATTCAACGGCCTCGTCGCCGTCGTCACCGGCGGTGCCTCGGGCATCGGCCTCGCGACCGCGCTCGCCTTCGCGGACAAGGGCGCGCACGTCGCCGTGCTCGACCTCAAGCCCGAGACCCTGACGGACGACCGGCTCACCGGCTTCGTCGCGAACGTCGCCGACCGGGACTCGGTCAACGCGGCGATCGCGGCGGTGGTCGAGAAGTTCGGCGGCATCGACATCGTCGTGAACAACGCCGGCATCTCGGCGATCGGCACCGTCGAAGAGCTCTCCGATGAGGACTGGACTCGCGTGCTCGACATCAACGTCACCGGGATAGCCCGCGTCAGCGCGGCCGCACTGCCGCACCTGCGCGCCTCGCAGAACGCCGCGATCGTCAACCTGTGCTCGATCGGGGCGCTCAACGGGCTGCCGCAGCGCGCGCTCTACAACGCCTCCAAGGGCGCGGTGCTCTCGCTCACCTACGCGATGGCGACCGACCACGTGCGGGAGGGCGTCCGCGTCAATGCGGTCAGCCCCGGCACCGTGGCGACCCCGTTCGTCGACAACTTCCTCAAGCAGTTCGACGACCCGGTGAAGGAGCGCGCGGCGCTCGACGCCCGTCAGGCCACCGGCCGCATGGTCACGCCGGAGGAGGTCGCCGGAGCGATCCTGTACCTCGCGAGCCCGCTGTCCGGCTCGACGACCGGAACCGCGCTCGAGGTCGACGGCGGCGTCACCCACCTGCGGGTTCGGCAGCAGTGAAGCGCGTCGCCCAGGTGATCGGGCTGCCGCCCGAGAACCGCGCCGAGTACGAGCGCTACCACGCCGCGGTGTGGCCGAGCGTGCTCGAGCGCCTGGCGCTCAGCAACATCCACAACTACTCGATCTACCGTCACGGCGACCTGCTGTTCTCGTACTTCGAGTACACCGGCGACGACTACGAGGCCGACATGGCCGCGATCGCCGCCGACCCCGAGACGCAGCGCTGGTGGGCCGTGCAGGAGCCCCTGCAGCGTCCGCTCGACGACCGCGCCGAGGGCGAGTGGTGGAAAGAGCTTCCTGAGGTCTTCCACACCGACTGATCGGTGCGGGAGGGGAGAAACGCGAACGGGCGGTGCTGCGTGGTGGCAGCACCGCCCGTTCGGCGTTTCGAGACCGACTAGTGCGCGTCGGTGGCGCTGATCTCGCTGCGGTCGCCCGACCACAGCGTGTGGAAGGTGCCGTCCTTGTCGACGCGCTTGTAGGTGTGCGCGCCGAAGAAGTCGCGCTGACCCTGCACGAGCGCGGCCGGCAGGCGGTCGGCGCGCAGTCCGTCGTAGTACGACAGCGACGACGAGAACGCCGGCGAGGGGATGCCCGCCTGCGCGGCCGCCACGACGACGCGACGCCAGGCCTCCTGGGCGCCGGTGAGCGCCTCACGGAAGTACGGCGCGGTGAGCAGCGCGACAAGGCCCGGGTTCTCGGCGTAGGCCTCGGTGATGCGGTTGAGGAACTGGGCGCGGATGATGCAGCCGCCGCGCCAGATCTTGGCGATCTCGCCCTTCTGGATGTCCCAGCCGTACTCCTCGGCACCGGCGATGATCTCGTCGAAGCCCTGCGAGTAGGCGACGATCTTCGAGGCGTAGAGCGCGCGGCGCACGTCCTCGACGAAGGCGTCGACATCCGTCACCGTCCACTCCTCGGCCGGGCCGGGGAGGTCGGCGGCAGCGGCGCGCTGCGCGGGCTTGGAGGAGAGCGAGCGGGCGAACACGGCCTCGGCGATGCCCGAGACCGGGATGCCCAGGTCGAGCGCCGACTGCACGGTCCAGGCGCCGGTGCCCTTGGCGCCGGCCTGGTCGAGGATGACGTCGACGAGCGGCGCGCCGGTCTCGGCGTCCACCTGGCGCAGCACCTCGGCGGTGATCTCGATGAGGTAGCTCTCGAGCTCGCCGCGGTTCCACTCGGCGAAGATGTCGGCGATCTCGGCCGGGCTCTTGCCGGTGCCGCGACGGATCAGGTCGTAGGCCTCGGCGATGAGCTGCATGTCGGCGTACTCGATGCCGTTGTGGATCATCTTGACGAAGTGGCCGGCGCCGTCGGTGCCGACGTGGGTGACGCAGGGCTCGCCCTCGGCGACCGCGGCGATCGACTTGAGGATCGGGCCGAGCGTGACCCAGGCCTCGGCGGAGCCGCCGGGCATGATCGAGGGGCCGAGCAGGGCGCCCTCTTCGCCGCCGGAGATGCCGGCGCCGACGAAGTTGATCCCCGTGGCGCGGACGGCCTTCTCGCGACGGATGGTGTCGGTGAACAGCGCGTTGCCGCCGTCGACGATGATGTCGCCCGGCTCGAACACCTTGACGAGCTCGTCGATGACGGCGTCGGTGGCGCGGCCGGCCTGCACCATGATGATCGCGGTGCGCGGCGTGCTGAGCGACTCGGCGAAGTCGGCGTAGGTCTTCGCGGGGACGAAGCCGGCCTCGGGGTGCTCGGTGACGAGGGTCTCGGTCTTCTCATACGACCGGTTGAATACCGCGACGGTGTTTCCTTCGCGACTGGCGAGGTTGCGGGCCAAGTTCGAGCCCATCACCGCCAATCCGATGACGCCGATGTTGGCCTTCGACTGCTCTGGCACGTCACTCCTTTTGTGATTCTGGGCCCGATGTGTGTCGGGAGGTCGGGGCTGCGGACAGCCGCTTCAGCCTAGCCCGCCTCGCGCGGGCGCTCCCCGCGAGCGAGGTCACCCACCTCGAGTGCGACGAGCGAGACGTAGGTGCGCGCCCCCGCTTCGGCGGCGTGCGCATCGCTCGCCGAGATCGCGGCGGCGGTGGCGACGTGGTTCTCGAGGGTGCCCTCGGCGGGCATCGCGGGCGTGAGCCCGAGCGCCGCTCGACCGCGCAGCACCTCTTCGACGGGGACGGCGAGCTGGGCCAGCATGGCGTTGCCGGAGGCCTCCAGCAGCAGACGGTGGAAGGCGACGTCGACCTCGAGATACTCGGAGCTGGCGCCGAGGCCGCGCCGGCCGAGCGCGTCCAGCTCGTCGCCGAGCTGACGGAGGCGGGCCCGGTCGTCGAAGCTCGCGCGGACCGCGGCGAGGCGCGCGGCGGTCGGCTCGATCGCCCCGCGGAGCTCGGTCAGCATCGCGAGCTGCTCCTGGCGACGCGGGCCGGCGAGATTCCAGCGGATGACCGCGGCGTCGAAGGCATCCCATTCGCCGTGCGGCCGGACGGTGATGCCGACGCGCCGACGGGAGGCCAGCATGCCGCGCGATTCGAGCACCCGCACGGCCTCGCGGATCACCGTCCGGCTGGCGCCGTGCTCGAGCTCGAGGTCGGCGAGGGTGAGGATCCGACCTTCGGGCAGCTCGCCGGTGGCGATGCGGCGGCCGAGGGTCTCGAGCACATCGCTGTGCGATCCCCGGCCGTGTGCGGTGCCTGTCATCTGCTCATCTTCCGTCGTCGCTGACGTCAATCTAAAAATATGATCATCTAGTTGTAAAAGTATGATCATTATGCCACAGTGGCTCCCACTGTTCCGGGACGCGACGCCATTGTCGGCGCCGTCGAGCCGAGCACACACCCCGACGCGCGGATTCGCGCGCCGATTCCATCAATTCAACGGAGAAGTCTCAATGGAAGATTGGACACAGACCCTCGAGGTTGGTCCCTTGCTCGGCATCGCTGCCGGCGCGATCGCCCTGATCCTGGTGCTCGTCATCGTGTTCCGGGTTCATGCGTTCTTGACCCTCGTCCTCGTCTCGCTGGCGACGGCGATCGTCGCCGGAATCCCGATCGGCCAGGTCGCCAACGTCCTGATCTCCGGGTTCGGCTCGACCTTGGGCTCCGTGGCTCTGCTGGTCGGGCTCGGCGCGATGCTCGGGCGACTGGTCGAGGCCAGCGGCGGCGCCCGCATCCTCGCCGACAAGATGGTCGACGTCTTCGGTGAGAAGCGCGCCCCCTTCGCCCTCGGCATCGCCTCGCTCGTCATGGGCTTCCCGATCTTCTTCGACGCGGGCCTCATCGTCATGCTCCCGATCGTGTTCGCGGTGGCGCGACGCCTCGGCGGCAAGAACATGCTGCTCTACGGCATCACGGCGGCCGCTGGCTTCTCGGTGATGCACATCTTCCTGCCCCCGCACCCGGGCCCCATCACCGCCACCGAGTACTACGGCGCCGACCTCGGCATCGTGCTCATCGTCGGACTGATCATCGCGTTCCCGCTCTGGTACCTCTCCGGCTACCTGTGGGCCAAGTTCATCAACAAGCGCATTCCGCTTCCCGTGCTGTCGCTGTTCGGCGGCCCCGAAGACGACGTCGAGCCCACGAACCCGCCGAAGGCCGGCACCGTCATCGCGCTGCTCGCCCTGCCGCTCGTGCTCATCCTGATGAACACCGGCCTCAACTCGCTGCGCTCCGTCGGCGTCGTCAACGAGACCACCTGGTGGTACCAGGCCATGACGCTCATCGGCACCAGCTCGATCGCGCTGCTCATCTCGGTGTTCGTCGCCGCCTTCGTGCTCGGACGCCGTCGCGGCGTGAACGGCACGGCGCTCGAGCGCATCCTCGACACGGCGCTCGGCCCGATCTGCTCGGTCGTGCTCATCACCGGTGCCGGCGGCATGTTCGGCGGCGTGCTGCGCACCTCGGGCATCGGCACCGCGCTCGCGGAGGTGCTCAGCGACATCGGCCTGCCGCTCATCGTGGCGGTCTACGTCGCCGCCGTCGTGCTGCGCGTCGCGCAGGGCTCGGCCACCGTCGCGCTTGTCACCGCGGCGGGCCTGTTCGCCCCGGCGGTCATCGCGGCGGGCTTCAACCCGCTGCAGCTCGCGGCCGTCGTCATCGCGACCGCGGCGGGATCGGTCTTCGCCGGTCACGTCAACGACTCCGGCTTCTGGCTGGTCGGTCGACTGATGGGCATGGACGTCAAGACCACCCTGAAGACCTGGACCGTGCAGCAGACCATCGAATCCCTCGCCGGATTCGTGGCCGCGCTGCTGGTCTTCGCCGTGGGCTCGATGGTCTAGCCCGCACCCACCCTGTCGCGGCGGGAGCGTGCGATCACCACACGCCCGCTCCCGCCGCACCCTCACTCGGCAACTCGGAGAGACACCATGACCACCTCGTTCGACCTCGGCGGCAAGCTCGCCCTCGTCACCGGATCCTCGCGCGGCCTCGGGCGCGGCCTCGCGCTCGCCCTCGCTGACGCCGGGGCGCGCCTGGTCATCCACGGCCGCGACGCCAGCGCCCTGCAGGAGACCGCCGACGCGATCGAGCGCAGCCACGGCACGCGCCCCGAGCTCGTGATCTTCGACGTCACCGACGCCGCCGCGGTCGAGGCCGGCATCGCCGAGCTGGTCGAGCGCGTCGGCGTGCCCGACATCCTCGTCAACAACGCGGGCCTGCAGCGTCGTGCGCCGTTCGCCGAGTTCCCGGTCGCCGACTGGGATGCGCTCGTCGCGGGCAACCTCTCCGGCGTCTTCTACGTCTCTCGTTTCGTCGCGCCCGGCATGGTCGAGCGCGGCTCCGGCAAGATCATCAACATCGCCTCGGTGCAGTCGCAGCTCGCGCGGCAGACGATCGCCCCCTACGGCGCCACCAAGGCCGGCGTCGCCCAGCTCAGCCGCGGCATGGCCGCCGACCTGGCGCGCCACAACATCCAGGTCAATACGCTCTCGCCGGGCTACTTCGCCACCGACATGAACAAGGCCCTCGTCGAGGATCCGGAGTTCACCGCCTGGCTCGAGAACCGCACGCCGGCCCGTCGCTGGGGTCAGGTCGAGGAGCTCGCCGGCACCCTGATCTATCTCGCCTCGCCCGCGAGCGACTTCGTCAGCGGCCAGAACATCTTCGTCGACGGCGGAATGACCTCGGTCGTCTGACCCGAATCCCGGGCGCCCGCGCGGCGCTCCCGCACCACAACTTCAGGAGGATGCCGTGAAGGCGCTCTACATCGACGGCAAGCTCGACCTCGTCGAGCGCGAGGTCCCGCTGCCCGAGCCCGGCGAGGGCCAGGTGCGCATCCGCGTCCACTACGTCGGCATCTGCGGCTCCGACCTGCACTACTACTTCGAGGGCGCGAACGGCGCGTTCGTCGTGAAGGAGCCGCTGACCCCCGGGCACGAGCTCTCGGGCCGCGTCGACCTGGACCCGAGCGGCACCTGGGCGCCCGGAACCCCGGTGACGGTGCACCCGGCGCGCTTCGGCCAGAGCGAGGCGGGCATCGAGGATGCGCCGAACCTGTGGCCGGGCGGGTCGTACCTGGGCAGCGCCTCCACGACGCCGCACACGCAGGGCGGCATGAGCGAGTTCCTGATCGTCGAGGCTCGCATGGTGCGCGTCGTGCCCGAGGGGCTCTCGCTCGAGGCCGCCGCGCTCGCCGAGCCGCTCGCCGTCTCGCTGCACGGCGTGACGCGCGCGGGCGACGTGGCCGGCAAGCGCGTGCTGGTCTCCGGCGCCGGCCCGATCGGCCTGCTCGCGGTCGCCGCAGCCAAGAGCCGCGGCGCCGCCGAGGTCACCATCACCGACCTGCTGCCCGAGCCGCTCGCCCGCGGCCGGGCCGTGGGCGCTGACCACACGATCCAGATCGGCGTCGAGGAGATTCCCGAGAACGCCTTCGATGTGGTTCTGGAGTGCTCCGGCGCCGCACCCGCGATCTCGCAGGCGTTCCGCTCGGCGCGACGCCGCGGCATCGTCGTGCAGATCGGCATGGTTCCCGACGAGGGGCGACCGATCAACCTCGCCCCGGCGATCTCGAAGGAGATCAGCATCCACGGCGTCTTCCGCTTCGTCGACGAGATCGACGAGGCGATCCGCATCCTGGCGGCCGAGCCCGCCGTGGCCTCGGTGGTCACCCAGGTGATTCCGGCGACGTCGGCGGCGGAGGCCTTCGACATCGCGCGCGATTCGAGCGCGAGCGGCAAGGTGCTCGTCTCGACCTGGCTCGACGACCCCGCCGCCTGAGAGGATTCGGAGATGACCGGCGCAGCCGCCGTGCGCGATGTCGTGATCGGCCTCGACCTCGGCACCACGAGCACGAAGGCAGTCGCCTTCACCCCGGACGGCAGTCAGCTGGCTCAGGCCTCGCACGGCTATGAGCTGCAGACCCCGCACCCCGGCTATGCGGTGCAGGATCCGCAGCAGATCCTCGCCGCCGCCTACCGAGCGGTGGCGGACGTCGCCCGCGAGGTGGGCGCCGACCGCGTGCGCGGCATCTCGTTCTCCTCGGCGATGCACAGCCTGATGGGCCTCGGCCCGCTCTACGAGCCGATGACCCCGGTCATCACCTGGGGCGACACGCGTGCGGCGCCGCAGGCCGAGCGGCTGCGGGGCGGAGTGAACGGGCTCGCGCTGCATCGCCGAACCGGCACCCCCATCCATCCGATGTCGCCGCTGACCAAGCTGATCTGGTTCCGCGAGATGGAGCCCAAGCTGCACGAGTCGGTGGCGTTCTGGGTGGGCATCAAGGACTGGGTGCTCGTGCACATGTGCGGCGCGCTCGTCATCGACCACTCGCTCGCCTCGGGCACCGGGCTGATGGACATCCACCAGCTCGCCTGGGATGCGGAGGCGCTGGCCCTGGCCGGGGTGTCGCCGGAGCAGCTTCCCGAGCTGGTGCGCACGCGGGACGTGCTCCCCGGACTCACTCCCGAGGCGGCCGAGGCGATGGGACTTCCCGAGACCCTCGAGGTGGTGGTCGGCGCGGGAGACGGGCCGCTCGCGAACCTCGGCGTCGGGGCGGTGCGCCCGGGCGTCGCCGCCTGCTCGATCGGCACCAGCGGCGCACTGCGCGTCGGCGTCGACCGCCCCGCGGTCGACCCGCAGGGCGGCGTGTTCTGCTACGCGCTCACCGAGGACCGCTGGGTCGTCGGCGGCGCCATCAACAACGGGGGAGCGACGCTCGGCTGGGCTCGCGGCATCTTCGCCCCCGAACTCGGCGAGGGCAGCGAGGCCGAACTGCTCGAGCTCGCCGCCCGCGCCCAGCCCGGCTCCGGCGGGCTCATCATGCTGCCGTACCTGCTGTCCGAGCGCGCCCCGCACTGGAGCGCGCTGCCGACCGGCGCGTACCTGGGGCTCACCCGGGGCCATCGGCGCGAGCACCTGCTGCGCGCCTCGGTCGAAGGCGTCTGCCTGCAGCTCGCGCTCGTGCTGCAGTCGATGCGCGCCGCGGGCCTCGACGTGACGCACGTGCGAGCCACCGGCGGCGTCACGCGCAATGACCTCTGGCGGGGCGTCCTCGCGGCGGCGCTCGGCATGACGGTCGACTTCGCCGAGGGGCAGGAGGGCTCGAGCTTCGGCGCGGCGCTGCTCGGCATGGAGGCGCTCGGGCTGATCGACTCGATCGACATCGTCGACGAGCTGATCCCCGTCGAGGACTCCGTTCGGCCGGAGCCGCGCGCGCTCGCCGTCTACAGCCAGCTGCTGCCGGTGTTCGCCGAGCTCTACACGCACCTGGTGCCGACCTTCCAGAGCCTGCGGCGCCTCGCCCCGAACCTGCCGCTCGACCTCCTCGACGAGGACTAGGCGCGCGCCGGATCGGTAACCTGGGAGCACATGGACACCTCAGCTCGCCTTCGCGTCGTGGTTGCGACTCCTCTGTTCCCCGCGGACGCCGCGATGATCGTCGAGCGCGAGCCGCGCATCGACCTCGTGCACGCGCCCGAACTGCTCGCCGAGCCGAGCGTCGACTGGATGACCTGGTCGAAGCGGACCCCGGAAGACCAGGCGCGCTTCGAGCAGCTCGTCGACTCGGCGGATGCGCTCTACGGGGTACCCGACCACTCCGGCAAGGCGCTCGCGCGCACCGTGGCCGCGAACCCGAAGCTCCGCTGGGTGCACACGATCCCCGCGGGCGGCGGCCAGCAGGTGAAGGCCGCGAACCTCTCCGAGGAGGCGCTGGAGCGCATCGCGTTCTCCACCTCCGCCGGCGTGCACGCGGCTCCGCTCGCCGAGTTCGCGATCTTCGGCGTGCTCGCGGGGGCGAAGCAGCTGCCCTGGCTGCAGGCCACCCAGCGCCGCCGCGAGTGGGCGCCGCGTCGAGCGCTCGGCCGCGCCGCCGACTCGACCGTCGCCGTCGTCGGCCTCGGCTCGATCGGCCGCCACACCGCCGAGAAGCTCGCGCAGCTGGGCTTCCGCGTGGTCGGGGTCCATCGCCGCCCCGTCGAGGCGCCCGGTGTCAGCGAGATCTTCCCGGTGGAGGACCTCGCGCGCGTCGCGAGCGAGGTCGACGCGATCGTGCTGGCGCTGCCCGGCACGGCCGAGACCGAGAAGATGCTCAGCCGCGAGGTGCTCGCCGCCGCGAAACCCGGCATCACGATCGTGAACGTCGGGCGCGGGACGACCGTCGACGAGCCGGCGCTCGTCGAGGCGCTCACCGACGGCCGGGTCGGTCTCGCGGTGCTCGACGTCACCTACGTCGAACCGCTTCCCGCCGACAGCCCGCTGTGGGATCTGCCGAACGCGATCATCGCGCCGCACACCGCCGCGATCAGCACCGACGAGCCTCGCCTGATCGCGGAGCTGTTCGTCGAGAACGCGCGCCGCTTCCTCGACGGCGAGCCGCTCATCAACCGCGTCAACACGCGCGAGTTCTACTGACCCCTCCGCACCGATTTCAGGAGTTGGTGTGACCAAAGTGACAGGAGTCACCGGTCGAGCGGTCATCCGCCTCATCCGTCACACGAACTCCTGAAAAAGGTTGATGTAGAGTGAGGGCGAACTTCGGCGAGGGATGCGCACGCATCCGTGATCAACGCGGTGGGCTGGCCCCGGGAGAAGATCCCGTGTCGTCCTCACGCAGTCTGCGTTCGAGTTGACCAACACACGGGCCCTGGGCCCATTCAGGAGAGAGCAATGTCTGACGACAACAACCTCGTTGCCGAGGTTCGCACCGAATTCGGCAAGGGAGCGGCCCGCCGCATCCGCGCCGACCACAAGATCCCCGCCGTGCTCTACGGCCACGGCACCGAGCCGCAGCACCTCACGCTGCCGGGCCACGAGACCGCGCTGATCCTGCGCAAGTCGAACGCGCTGCTGACGCTCGACATCGCCGGCACCCCCTCGCTCGCGCTCGTCAAGGACGTGCAGAAGGACCCGGTGCGCCAGATCATCGAGCACGTCGACCTGATCGTCGTCCGCAAGGGCGAGAAGGTCACCGTCGACGTCTACGTGCACGTCGAGGGCGAGCCCGCCGTCGGCACGATCGTCGCGCTCGACGCGAACACGCTGTCGCTCGAGGTCGAGGCGACCCACATCCCCGAGAGCATCACCGTCTCGGTCGAGGGCCTCGAGGCCGGATCGCAGATCCACGCCTCCGACCTCACGCTGCCGACCGGCGCCGCGCTGGTCAGCGACCCCGAGACGCTCGTCGTCAACATCACCGTGCCGGCCGTCGCCGACCTCGGTGAGACCGACGAGGCCGAGGGCGAGGAAGCCGCCGAGGGCGAGGCCGAGGCCGAGGCCGACGCCGCGGGCGACGCCGAGTAGTTCGGAGAGATCATCTCCGCAGATGTGTGGCTCGTAGTCGGGCTCGGGAACCCCGGGCCCGACTACGCCGCGCATCGCCACAACGTCGGCCAGATGGCGCTCGACGTGCTCGCCGAGCGGATCGGCGCGAGCTTCCGGCTGCACAAGGCCCGTGCCGCGGTCGCGGAGGGCCGGGTCGCTCCGGGCGCCGCGAAGCTCATCCTCGCGAAGCCGGCCAGCTTCATGAACCTCTCCGGCGGACCGGTCGCGGCCCTGCTGAAGTTCTACTCGCTCGACGCCTCGCGGCTCGTGGTGCTGCACGACGAGCTCGACCTGCCGTTCGACACCGTCCGGCTGAAGCAGGGCGGCGGCCACGGCGGCCACAACGGCCTGCGCGACATCAGCGCCGCCGTCAGCCCCGACTACACGCGCGTGCGCATCGGCATCGGGCGCCCGCCCGGCCGGCAGGACGCCGCCGACTTCGTGCTGAAGCCGTTCTCGTCCACGGAGCGCGGCGCGCTGCCGAACCTGCTCGGCGATGCCGCCGACGCGACGGAGGACGTGGTGACCCGGGGCCTGCTCGACGCCCAGCAGAAGTGGCACGCCCCGCGCGCGTAGACTCGTCCAAATGGGCCTGAAACGGATTCTCCCGGCGCTCGCGCGCGCCCACAGCGTCGAAACCGCTCTGGATGAGGCCCGGCACGACACCGACTTCGCGGTCGTCGAGGGTGTGCGGATTCCGCTGCTCGCCGAGCTGCTCGAACAGCGCGACGGACCGAGCGCGCTGCTCGTCATCACGGCGACCAGTCGTGAATCGGAGAGCGTCCAGGCGGCCCTGTCCAGCTATCTCCCCGAGGCCCACGTGCTCGGGTTCCCCGCGTGGGAGACGCTGCCGCACGAGCGGCTGAGCCCGAGCGCCGAGACGGTCGGCGCCCGCATCCGCACGCTGCGGCGCCTGCGGACCTGGAGCACCGAGCGCGACGCGCACCTGATCGTCGTGGCGAGCGTCCGCGCCGCGCTGCAGCCGATCGCGCCGGGGCTCGCCGAGGTGGCGCCGCTGGAGCTGCGCACCGGCGGCCGCGGCTACGCCCTCGACGAGATCGCCACCCGGCTCGTCGAGCTCGCCTACACGCGCGTCGACCTGGTCACCCGGCGCGGCGAGTTCGCGCTGCGCGGCGGCATCCTCGACGCGTTCCCGCCGGACGCCGAGCACCCGGTGCGCGCCGACTTCTTCGGCGACGAGCTCGAACAGCTGCGCGCCTTCTCGGTCGCCGACCAGCGCTCGCTGCCGGGCGATCTCGCCGGCGTCGAACTGCCGCCGAGCCGCGAGATGCTGCTGACCGAACCGGTGCGCCAGCGCGCCCGCGAGATGCAGTCCGAGTTCCCGACGCTGCAGCAGATGCTCGCCAAGATCGCCGAGGGCATCCCGGTGGAGGGCATGGAGTCGCTCGCCCCCGCCCTGCTGGAGCGGCTCGAGCCGCTGACCGCCGCCTTCCCGACGGACGCCGCGGTCGCCCTGATGTCGCCCGAGCGGATCGCGAACCGGGCGGTGAGCCTGGTCGAGACGAACCGCGAGTTCCTGTCGGCGGCCTGGAACGCGGCCACCGCTGGGGCCACCGCCCCGATCGACCTGGATGCGGGCGACTTCCTCACCATCGCCGACCTGCGCGAGGCGGCGCGTCCGCGCACCTGGTGGACCTTCTCGCCCTTCGGTCTCGGCGCGGCCGACACCGACGACGACCTGGTGCGCATCGACGCGGATGCGGCCCCGACCTTCGCGGGCAAGTACGGCGGCGCCGTCGACCACGTCGCCGAGCGTCTCGGTGCCGGCTGGTCGGCGGTGATCGCGGCGCAGGGGCCGGGGCTGCTGGAGCGCGCGGCCCAGGTGCTCGGCGAGCAGGGTCTCGCCGCCCGCCCCGTCGACGAGCTTCCCGACGCCCTCGACGCCGGGGTCGCCTACCTGGTGCAAGGTGCGGTCGAGGCCGGCTTCGAGTCGCCCGAGCTGCGCCTGGCGCTGCTGAGCGAGGCGGAGTTCTTCGGCCGTTCGGTCGGCGTCGACTCGCGCCAGGTGAAGAAGCTCGCCAGTCGCCGCAAGAACGTGGTCGACCCGCTGCAGCTGAAGGCCGGCGACGTCGTGGTGCATGCCACACACGGCATCGGCCGTTTCGTCGAGCTGGTGCAGCGCGAGGTCGCGAGCGGCGAGCGGCAGGCCCGCGGCCCGCTCGGCTCGAAGGCCGCGAAGGTGATGCGCGAGTACCTGGTGATCGAGTACGCGCCCTCGAAGCGGGGCATGCCGGGCGACCGGCTGTTCGTGCCGACCGACCAGCTCGACCAGCTGAGCCGCTACGTCGGCGGCGAGTCGCCGACGCTCAGCAAGATGGGCGGCTCCGACTGGTCGGCCGCGAAGGGCCGCGCGCGCAAGGCGGTGCGCGACATCGCCGTCGAGCTGGTCAAGCTCTACAGCGCCCGGATGGCGTCGAAGGGGCACGCCTTCGGCCCGGACACCCCGTGGCAGCGCGAGCTGGAGGAGGCGTTCCCCTTCGCGGAGACCCCCGACCAGCTGCAGACCATCGATGAGGTGAAGGCCGACATGGAGCGGCCGATCCCGATGGACCGCCTCATCTCGGGCGACGTCGGCTACGGCAAGACCGAGATCGCGGTGCGTGCCGCGTTCAAGGCGGTGCAGGACGGCAAGCAGGTCGCGATGCTCGTGCCCACGACGCTGCTGGTGCGTCAGCACATGGAGACCTTCGCCGAGCGCTTCGCCGGGTTCCCCGTGCATCTGCGCGCGCTCAGCCGGTTCCAGACCGAGAAGGAGTCGAAGGAGACGATCGACGGGCTCGCCCGCGGCGAGATCGACGTCGTCATCGGCACCCACCGCATCCTCAGCGAGTCGGTGAAGTTCAAGGATCTGGGCCTCGTCATCATCGACGAGGAGCAGCGCTTCGGCGTGGAGCACAAGGATGCGCTGAAGAAGCTCCGGACGAACGTCGACATCCTGGCGATGAGTGCGACGCCGATCCCGCGCACCCTCGAGATGGCGGTCACCGGCATCCGCGAGATGTCGACGCTGGCGACGCCGCCCGAGGATCGCCACCCGATCCTCAGCTACGTCGGGGCCTACAACGACCAGCAGGTGACCGCCGCGATCCGCCGCGAACTGCTGCGCGAGGGCCAGGTGTTCTACGTGCACAACCGGGTCTCGAGCATCCAGAGCGTGGCCTCGCACATCGCCGAGCTGGTGCCGGAGGCGCGCGTCGCCGTCGCCCACGGGCAGATGAGCGAGAGCGCGCTCGAGCAGGTCATCGTCGACTTCTGGGAGCGCCGTGCCGACGTGCTGGTGACCACGACGATCATCGAGACCGGCATCGACATCGCCAACGCGAACACCCTGATCATCGACCGGGCCGACAAGTACGGCCTGAGCCAGCTGCACCAGATCCGCGGACGCGTGGGTCGCGGTCGCGAGCGCGCCTACGCCTACTTCCTCTACGACGCCGACAAGCCGCTCGGCGAGACGGCGCAGGACCGCCTCGAGACGATCGCGGCGAACAACGAGCTCGGCGGCGGCATGCAGATCGCGCTCAAGGACCTCGAGATCCGCGGCGCCGGCAACCTGCTCGGCGGCGAGCAGTCCGGCCACATCGCGGGGGTCGGCTTCGACCTCTACCTGCGCATGATCGGCGAGGCGGTGAGCGCGTTCCGCGGCGACGTGGCCGAGGGCCAGACGGAGCTGCGCCTGGAGCTTCCGATCGACGCGCACGTGCCCGAGGAGTACATCGAGTCGGAGCGCCTCCGTCTCGAGGCGTACCAGAAGCTCTCGACGGCCACCTCGCCCTCCTCACCCGACGACGCCCTCGACTCGGTGGTCGAGGAGCTCACCGATCGCTACGGCGAACCGCCCGAGCCGGTGCGCCACCTGGTGGCGGTCTCGCGGCTGCGTCGCCTGGCGCAGAAGGCGCTGCTCGGCGACGTCGTCGCGATGGGCGGCAACCTGCGGCTCGCCCCGGTCGAGCTTCCGGACTCGCGCACCGTGCGACTCCAGCGCCTCTACCCGGGCGCCCGCATCTTCGCGCAGGCCAAGGCGCTCAGCGTGCCGCTGCCGAAGGAGCTGGCGGATGCCGAGCTGATCGCCTGGGTGACGCAGCTGATCGAGGCGATCATTCCGATGCCGGAGCAGGCGGAGGCTCCGGCGACGTCGGCGGGGTGACCGGGGCGGGCGTCGGCCGCGGCTTCCAGGCCGAGCCGAGCACGACCGGGATCAGCACCAGGGAGCGCAGGTCGATCAGCGCGTGCACCAGGATCGGCAGCGCGATCGACCCGCTGACGACGTAGAGCAGCGCGAAGCCGACGCCGAGGGCGCTCGCCGCGGCGATCCCGGTCGGGCCCTGGTAGAGGTGCAGCAGGCCGAACAGGATCGAGCTCACGGCGAACGCGAGCAGGGCGTCGCCGGTGATGCCGAACAGCAGGGCGGGCAGCGCGAGCCGGAACAGCAGCTCCTCGAAGACCCCGGCGCTCAGCGCGAGACCGAGCCCGTAGGGCAGCTCGCCGCGCGTGCGGGGGAGCAGCGCCCGGATGTTGCCGACGGTCGGGATCTCCTCGATCGGGGTGCGGCGCAGCAGGATCACCGGCAGCACGAAGCCGAGCACCGCGCCGACGGCGAGACCGATCGCGATGCCGAAGCCGACATCGGTGCCGAACCAGTCCCGCAGCTCGCCGATGCCGGGAAGCTCCTGCGCCTCGACCAGCACCGCGCTCAGCCACGACGCGCTCGCGAACAGCGTCACCGCGCTGAGTCCGCCCATCACGACGAGCGACTCGATGAGCCACCGACGGTAGACCTTCTGGCGTGCGACGGTGCTGCGCAGGCGCCGGAACCGCGCGAACTCGTTGCGCTCGCGGGTGACCGCGCGGCCGATCAGCAGCGCGACGATCAACGCGAACAGGGCGATCAGCGGCGCGGAGTCCATCGGCCCATTCTCCGCCACCCAGCGCGAGGTCGCCGTCGTGGTCCAAGATGAGAGATTGTGTCAACGAATGTGGGTCTGAGGTCGGAGCGCGGGCCGATTCTGCTCGCCATCATGGTGGCGACGGCGGTCGTCGCGATCGACGCCACGGTGCTGTCGACGGCGGTGCCGACGATCGTCTCCGAGATCGGCGGCTTCAGCTCCTTCCCCTGGCTGTTCTCGATCTACCTGCTCGCGCAGGCGGTCACCGTCCCCGTCTACTCCAAGCTCGCCGACACGGTCGGCCGCAAGCCCATCGTGCTGTTCGGCATCGCGCTCTTCCTCGTCGGCTCGGTCCTGTGCGGGGTGGCCTGGGACATGACCTCGCTCATCGTGTTCCGTGCGATCCAGGGCCTCGGCGCCGGCGCGATCCTCCCGATCACGATCACCATCGTGGGCGACATCTACACGCTGGAGGAGCGCGCCCGGGTGCAGGGATACATCGCGAGCGTCTGGGCGGTCGCCGCCGTGCTCGGCCCGACGCTCGGCGGCATCTTCGCCCAGCTGGATGCCTGGCGCGGCATCTTCTGGATCAACATCCCGCTGTGCCTTGTCGCCGGCTGGCTGCTGATCCGCAACTTCGTCGAGAAGCGCGAGGCGCAGCGGCACCGGGTCGACTACGCGGGCGCCACCGTGCTGACGCTCGCGCTGGTGCTCCTGCTGCTCGGCGTGCTCGAAGGCGGCAACGCGTGGGCGTGGGACTCGCCGATCAGCATCGCGGTGCTGACCGGAGGCGCCGTGCTGCTCGTCGTGTTCGTCGCGATCGAGCGCCGCGCTGCCGAACCGGTGCTCTCGCTGCCGCTGCTCGGGCGTCGCATCGTCTGGTCGACCTCGATCATGGGGCTCGCGATCGGCGCCGTCGTGATCGGGCTCACCGCCTTCATCCCCACCTATCTGGAGGGCACCATCGGCGTCGCGCCGATCATCGCCGGTCTGGCGCTGGCGACCCTGACCATCGGGTGGCCGATCGCGGCCTCGCTCGCCGGCCACGCCTATCTGCGCTGGGGGTTCCGTCGCACGGCGATCGGCGGCAGCGTGCTCGTGCTCGTGTCGACCGTCGGTCTCGCGGTCGCCGTCGTGGCCTGGCCGCCGTCGCCCTGGGTGGTCGCCGCGTTCTGCCTGTTCGTCGGGCTCGGGATGGGATTCACCGCCCTGCCGAGCCTCGTGGCGGTGCAGTCCAGCGCCCCGTGGCACGAGCGCGGCGTGGTGACGGGAACCAACCTGTTCTCCCGCACGATCGGCCAGGCGGTCGGCGCGGCGGTGCTCGGCGCGATCGCCAACGCGGTGGTGGCCCGCCGCGGCGGTGACGAGACGGATCCGGCCACGGTGCTCGAGGCATCCGGCGCGGTCTTCATCGCGGTCGCGGTGATGGGGGTGGCGCTCGCCGCGCTCACCTGGGCGATGCCGCGCGACCGCACCGGGGTCGCGCCGGCCGAGCCGGAGCCGACCGAGACCGGTCCGATCGCCACGGTCGGCTGATTCGCCGCGAGCCTCGCACGGGCGCGGAGTAAGTTCGAGGCATGCGCTACGAGCACGCGGGGCATGCCCCCCGCATCGATCCCACCGCCGTCGTGTCGCCGAGCGCCATCATCAGCGGTGACGTCACGATCGGCCCGGACTGCCAGATCCTGCACGGCGCCGTCATCTCGGCCGAGGGCGGCCCGATCCGCATCGGGGCGCACGTGATCGTGATGGAGAACGCCGTGCTGCGCGCCGCCGCGAGCGACCCGCTGACGATCGGCGACCACTGCCTGGTCGGCCCGCAGGCGTCGATCTCGGGGGCGACCGTCGGCGACGAGGTGTTCATCGCGACCGGGGTCCGCGTCTTCAACGGCGCGGTCATCGGCGACCGCAGCGAGATCCGCATCAACGCCGTCGTCCACCTGCGCACCGAGCTGCCGCCCGAGTCGGTGGTGCCGATCGCCTGGATCGCGGTCGGGTCGCCGCCGCGCATTCTCTCGCCGGATCGCCACGACGAGATCTGGGAGGTGCAGCAGGCGCTCGACTTCCCGGGCTACGTGTTCGGTCTCGACCGCGACACCCCGGACCTGATGGTGCAGCTCACCGAGCGCTACGCCCGGCACCTCGCGGCGCACGCCGACGACCGCGAGGTGGAGGCGTGACGGGACCGAACCCGAAGCTCGACGAGCTGATCGCGACGGCGGCGCGGCTGCGCGCGCCGGGCGGCTGCGCCTGGGACCGCGAGCAGACCCACGAGAGCCTGGTCCAGTACCTCGTCGAGGAGAGCTACGAGTTGATCGAGGCGATCGAATCGGGCTCGCGCGAGGAGCTGATCGAGGAGCTCGGCGATGTGCTCTACCAGGTGCTCTTCCACGCCGACATCGAGGCGGAGGCCGGCAGCTTCACGCTCGAGGACGTCGCTGAGCATATGACGGCGAAGATGGTGTCGCGTCACCCGCACGTCTTCGGCGATGTCGTTGCCGACTCGGCCGATGCAGTCGTGGCGAACTGGGATGCGATCAAGGCGGTCGAGAAGGCGCATCGCACGAGCGTGCTCGACGGCATTCCCGAGGCGATGCCGGCGCTGGCGCTCGCCGACAAGGTGCTCGGCCGGGCGGCCAAGGTCGGGGTCGAGCGCGCGGCCGCGCCGATCCCGGCGACGGAGGAGGAGCTCGGCGAGCAGCTGCTCGCCATGGTCGCCGCGGCCCGCGAGCAGGGGCTCGACGCCGAGCGCGCCCTGCGCGGCGCCCTGCGCTCCCTGCGTGACGACGTGCGCTCGGTGGAGACCGGCGGCACGCCCGACCTGGAAGAATGACCGGGTGGCAAGCTCCGTCAATCCTCCCCGCGGCATGCGGGACTTCCTTCCCGCCGACAAGGCGCAGCGCGAACGCGTGCTCGCCGTCATCCGTGAGCGGTACCGGCACCACGGCTTCGATGAGATCGAGACCCCGGTCGTCGAAGACAGCTCGCGCCTGAACGCCGGGCTCGGCGGAGACAACGAGAAGCTCGCCTTCGGGGTGCTCAAGCGCGGCCTCACGGTCGAGGAGCTCCACGTCGCCGAGTCGACGCTCGACCTCGTCGACCTCGGCCTGCGCTTCGATCTCACGGTTCCCCTCGCGCGCTTCTACGCCTCCCACCGTGCCGAGCTGCCGAGCGTCTTCCGCTCGATCCAGATCGCCCCGGTCTGGCGGGCGGAGCGTCCGCAGAAGGGCCGCTACCGGCAGTTCGTGCAGTGCGACATCGACATCATCGGCGAGCCGACGATCCGCGCCGAGGCGGAGCTGCTGCTGGCGACCCTCGACACCCTCGATGCGCTGGGGCTTCAGGGCGGCACGATCCGCGTCAACGACCGGCGGCTGCTGAACGGCATGCTCACCGGGTTCGGATTCCCCGAGGCCACCCACGAGTCGGTGCTGATCACGATCGACAAGCTCGACAAGCTCGGGCCCGAGGGCGTGATCGCCGAACTGCGCGGGCGCGAGGTCGCCGGGCACGCGGTCGACGCGTTCGAGGTGTTCCTGCGTCGTCCGCGGGCGGCCGAGGCGGCGCCGTTCGGCGCCGAGACGATCCGGGCCGCGCTGCCGGAGGGCGCCGACGGCGCCGTGATCGCGCAGCTGGCGGAGCTGGGGGAGGCCGTGACGGCGGCGCGCGGGGAGGCATCCGCGCTCGAGTTCGATCCGTTCCTGGTGCGCGGCATGGGCTACTACACGGGCCCGATCTTCGAGCTGGCGCACCCGAGCGTCGGATACTCGCTCGGCGGCGGAGGGCGCTACGACGGGATGATCGGCCGGTTCCTCGGCAGCGATGTCCCGGCGACCGGCTTCTCGCTCGGCTTCGAGCGCCTCGTCGAGCTGGTGAGTCTGAGCGATCAGGCTGAGGTGGATGCCGTCGCGCTCGTGCACGACGCCGACGCGCCGCTCGACCGGCTGCTGGCGCTCAAGGCGCGGATGCTCGAGCAGGCGGGACGCGTGCGGCTCGTGCAGCGGACCAAGAACGTGAAGGTGCTGCTCGACGCCCTGGCCGCCGACGGCTTCACGCACTTCGCGTTCGTCTCGGCGGCGACCTCGCCGGAGGAGCTGGAGCTGCGCCCGCTGGGATAGTTGACTTTTGTCAACTCCGGCGTATGGTTGACCGTTGTCAACCAATGCCAGGAGTCCTTGTGAGTTCATCCCCGCGCGAAAGCGCGCCCGCCGCCATGTCACGTCGTGAGGTCCTCGAGGCCATCTCCGGCCTTCTCGCCGGCATGCTGGTCGCGATCCTCTCCACCACGGTCGTGTCCACCTCGCTGCCGGTCATCGTGACCGAGCTCGGCGGCGACCAGGCGACCTTCACCTGGATCATCACCGCGACCCTGCTCGCCACCACCGTGAGCACGCCGATCTGGGGCAAGCTCGCCGACATGCTCGACCGCAAGCTGCTCGTGCAGCTGGCGCTCGCCATCTTCGTGGTGGCCTCGGTGGCCTCCGGCTTCGCGCAGGACCCGGGAACGCTGATCGCGTTCCGCGCCGTGCAGGGCATCGGCGCCGGCGGCCTGATGGCCCTGGTCCAGGTGATCTTCTCCGACATCGTCAGCCCCCGCGAGCGCGGACGCTACATGGGCATCCTCGGCGGCATCATGGCGCTCGGCATCGCCGGCGGCCCGCTGCTCGGCGGCGTCATCACCGACACGATCGGCTGGCGCTGGAACTTCTACGTCGCGGTGCCGATCGCGATCGTCGCCATCATCCTCATCCAGCGCACCCTCCACCTGCCCAAGCACTCGCGCCGGGTCAAGATCGACCTCCTCGGTGCCGCGCTCATCGCGGGCGGCGTCTCGCTGCTGCTGATCTGGGTGACGCTCGGCGGCAGCCAGTTCGAGTGGAACTCGCTGACCTCCTGGCTGATGCTCGGCGGCGCGATCGCGCTCCTCGCGCTCGCCGTCCTCGTCGAGCTCAAGGTCGAGGAGCCGATCATCCCGCTCTCGCTGTTCCAGAACCGCACCTTCACGCTCACCACGATGGCGAGCCTCGCGGTCGGCGTCGGCATGTTCGGCACCTCCGTGTTCCTCAGCCAGTACCTGCAGCTCTCGCGCGGCATGACGCCGACCGAGTCGGGCATCTTCACGCTGCCGCAGGTCGCCGGCATGCTCGTCGCCTCCACCGTGGCGGGCGCCGTCATCAGCCGCACCGGCGCCTGGAAGCGCTGGATGGTGACCGGGGCGACGCTGCTCACCGTCGGGCTCGCCCTCATGTCGACGCTGCGCTACGACACCCCCTTCGGGCTGATGTTCCTCTACATGGCGGTGCTCGGACTCGGGGTTGGCATGCTCATGCAGAACCTCGTCCTGGTGGTGCAGAACACGGTGGATGTGAGCGAGATCGGCGCCGCCAGCGCCGGCGTCGCGTTCTTCCGCACCCTCGGCGGCGCCGCCGGTGTGGCCGCGCTCGGCGCGGCGCTCGCCGCCCGCGTGCGCACCGAGGTCGAGTCGGGGCTCGTCGCCCTCGGCATCTCGGCCGACGACGCCTCCGCGGTCGGCTCCGGGTCGATCCCCGACCTGACGACGCTGCCCGAGCCGGTGCGCCTCGTCATCGAACAGGCCTACGGGCTCGCGATCGGCGAGATCTTCCTCATCGCGGTGCCGCTCGGCGTGCTCACGATCGTCCTCGTCGCGCTGCTGCCCAACATCGCGCTCGGCACGAAGAACGGCATCCAGCAGCGCGCCGAGAAGGACTCGGCCGCCGAGGCCGCGACGCGGGACGAGATCCTCGCCGACACCCCCGCCGAGCTCCTCATCGAGGTGGCGACCGACGTCGGCGGCGGCGCGCCTGTGCTCGACGACGCCGAGCGCGGTCCGCAGGGTGACGACCGCAGCGCGGCGCGGGACTGATCCGGGAAGACGGCACAATGGTGGCCATGACCAGCGGGAGAACCGGCGACGCCGAGCGCGAGCGCGCCACGAGCGAGATCGAGGGTGCCGTCTCCGAGCTGTTCCGCACCGTCAAGGGGTGGAACCGCGAACTCGCCCGCCGCTTCGACCCGCCGCTCTCCCTCGTCGCCTTCGGCCTGCTGCGCTACGTCCGACACCACGGCCCGGTGCGCGCGGGGGATCTGGCCGCGGCCTTCGATCTCGACAAGGCCTTCGTCAGCCGCAGCGTCGGACAGTTGCGCGAGGCGGGACTGCTCGAGCAGACCCCCGACCCCGGGGACGGTCGGGCCACCCTGCTCGTCGCGACTCCGGGGGCCATCGAGCAGTTCGATCGCATCCGCGTCGACGTGCGCCGCAACTACGAAGGCATTCTGGATGACTGGGAGATCGACGACCTGACGCAGTTCTCGGAGCTGCTCACGCGGTTCCAACGCGCCCTGCCCTGACCCGGCGTTCCGGTGAGGCGGCTAGGATTCCAGTCGGGCCAGCCCCCGGAATCGCTGGCACCCCCATCCACCACGCAAGGAGATCCCCGTGTCTGCAATCGAGGCCGTCGGCGCCCGTGAAATTCTCGACTCCCGAGGCAACCCGACCGTCGAGGTCGAGGTTCTTCTCGAAGACGGCACCGTCTCGCGTGCCGCTGTCCCCTCCGGCGCCTCCACCGGTGCTTTCGAGGCCTACGAGCTGCGCGACGGCGACAAGGACCGCTACCTCGGCAAGGGCGTGCAGAAGGCCGTCGACGCCGTGCTCGACGTGCTCGGCCCGGCCATCGAAGGATTCGACGCCGCCGACCAGCGACTGGTCGACGCGGAGCTGATCGCCGCCGACGGCACCGAGAACAAGTCGAAGCTCGGCGCCAACGCCATCCTCGGCGTCTCGCTCGCCGTCGCCAAGGCCGCCGCCGACTCCTCCGACCTGCCGCTGTTCCGCTACCTCGGCGGACCGAACGCCCACACCCTGCCGGTGCCGCTGCTCAACGTCATCAACGGCGGCTCGCACGCCGACACCAACGTCGACATCCAGGAGTTCTTCCTCGTGCCGCTCGGCGCCGAGACCTTCTCCGAGTCGCTGCGCTGGGGCGTCGAGACCTACCACGGCCTCAAGGGACTGCTGAAGGCCAAGGGCCTCGCGACCGGTCTCGGCGACGAGGGCGGCTTCGCCCCCGAGCTCGCCAGCAACCGCGCCGCGCTCGACTTCCTCATGGAGGCCATCGAGAAGGCCGGCTTCACCCCCGGCAAGGACATCGCCGTCGGCCTCGACGTCGCCTCGACCGAGTTCTTCCACGACGGCGCGTACCAGTTCGAGGGCACCGCGCGCAGCGCCGCCGAGATGACCGCGTACTTCGCCGACCTGGTCGCGAACTACCCGCTCATCACCATCGAGGACCCGCTCGCCGAGGACGACTGGCAGGGCTACGTCGACTTCACCGCCGAGCTCGGCGACAAGGTGCAGATCGTCGGCGACGACCTGTTCGTCACCAACCCGACGCGCCTCGCCGACGGCATCTCGAAGAAGGCCGCCAACTCGATCCTGGTGAAGGTGAACCAGATCGGCACCCTGACCGAGACGCTGGATGCGGTCACCATGGCGCAGCGCGCCGGCTTCACCGCGATCATCTCGCACCGTTCGGGCGAGACCGAGGACACCACGATCGCCGACCTCGCGGTGGCGACCGACGCTGGCCAGATCAAGACCGGCGCCCCGGCCCGCTCCGACCGCGTCGCCAAGTACAACCAGCTGCTGCGCATCGAGGAGGAGCTCGGCGAGGCCGCCACCTTCGCCGGACGCGGCGCCTTCCCGCGCGCCCAGGCGTAGCCCGCCTACCCTGGAGTCATGACCAGGTCGACGCGTGCTCCTCGGGGCCGGCGCATTCCCGTTGCGCTCCCCGAGGAGTCGCGCTCGACGGCGTGGCTGCGCGAGTTCCGCCCCTCGGGTTTCGCGCTCGGGGTGCTGTCGCTCGTCGTCGGCGCCCTCGTCGTGCTGGCGCCGAGCCTGAAGAACTTCGTCGAGCAGCGCCAGGAGATCGCCCGGCTCGAGGAGGCGGTGCGCGAGGCGCAGGCCGACGTCGACGAGTTGGAGGCCGAGATCGCGCGCTGGGATGACCCGGCGTACATCGAGGCGCAGGCGCGCGACCGGCTGTACTACGTGTTCCCGGGCGACCGCAGCTACCTCGTCGTCGGCGACGACGGTCTCCTGGAATCCAGCGACGACCTGCCGATCAGCGACCAGATCCAGACGACTCGGGTCGACTGGCTGCGATCGCTGCTCGGCTCGGTGTACGAGGCGGGGCTCACCGAGCTCTCGCCGAACGAATTGGACGAGTCGGGGCAGCTCGACAGTCCCCGATTGAGGAGCGACGGATGACCCGTCCGCCATTCGAAGCCCCCACCCCCGCCGAGGTCGACACGGTGACCGCGCAGCTCGGGCGACCCGCGCGCGGGGTCATCGGGATCGCGGCGCGCTGCGTCTGCGGCAACCCGACCGTCGTCGCCACCCAGCCGCGCCTCGACGACGGGACGCCGTTCCCGACGCTCTACTACCTGACGCATCCCGCGGCGACCGCCGCGATCTCGACGCTGGAGGCGACCGGGGTCATGGCGGAGCTTTCGGCCGAACTCGAGGCGGATGCCGACCTCGCCGCCGCCTACACCGCCGCGCACGAGTCCTACCTGGCCGACCGCGAGAGCATCCTCGTCGTCGACGAGGTCGCCGGGTTCTCGGCCGGCGGCATGCCCACCCGGGTGAAGTGCCTGCACGCCCTCGCCGGGCACGCCCTCGCGGCGGGCCCCGGCGTCAACCCGATCGGAGACCGGGCCCTCGCGCGTGCGACGTGGAGCCCCGAGCGCTGCGAGTGCGACGAGCCGGGTCGCGCTCTCGCGGCCGCGTAGGACCATGCGCCGCGCCGCGGTCGTGCTCGCGGGGCTCCTCCTCGCGCTCGCGCCGAGCGCGGCCCCCGCGGCACTCGCCGAGGTCTCCGCCCCGCAGGCTGAAGGGGCCGCCGCCGACGGGGTGCGCGACGCGCAGTACTGGCTCGACGACCTCGGCATCCGCACCGCGTGGCAGACGACCCGCGGTGCCGGGCAGACGATCGCGGTCATCGACACCGGCGTCGCCGCCGGCGTCGCCGAGCTCGACGCGGCCGTCACCGGCGGGGCCGATTTCTCGGGCTCCGGGTCGCGCGACGGCCGCACCCCCGTCGGCGAGAGCTCCGAGCACGGCACCCTCGTCGCCTCGCTCGCCGCCGGTCGAGGAACGGGCGCGTCGAGCGGGGTGATCGGGGCAGCGCCCGAGGCCGACCTGCTGTCCATCTCGATCTCGTTCGGCAGCGGGTCCGACGACCAGATCGCCGAGGCCGTCGTCTGGGCGGTCGACAACGGCGCGACGGTCATCAACATGTCGCTCACCCGCAACACCCTCGACTGGCCGGCCTCGTGGGATGACGCGTTCCTCTACGCCGCCGACCACGATGTGGTCATCGTGGTGGCCGCCGGAAACCGCGGCAGCGGCACCGAGCGGGTCGGTGCGCCCGCCACCATCCCCGGCGTGCTCACTGTCGCCGGCGTCACGCGGGCGGGCGTGGCGAGCATCGACGCCAGCTCCCAGGGCATCACGATCGGCGTCGCGGCGCCGAGCGAATCGCTCGTCGGGGTCACCCCCTCGGGCGGTTACGTGTCGTGGCAGGGCACCAGCGGGGCGACCCCGATCGTCGCCGGAATCGTCGCGCTCGTGCGGGCGGCGCATCCCGACCTCGACGCCGCGAACGTGATCCAACGGGTGCTCGCCACCGCGCGGGACGAAGGCCCCGAGGGGCCCGACGTGAGCTACGGCTACGGGATCGTGGATGCCTCCGCCGCGGTCAGCGCCGACGTCGCCGCGGTGGAGGCGAATCCGCTCGGCGAGCTCCGCGAGTGGATCGGGCTGCACCGCCACGTCGCGACGGCGAGCGTGTTCCCCGGCGATCGCGCCGCCTCCCCGCCCGCCGAGCCCGTCGTCGACGAGGCCGTTGCACTCGTGCTCTCGCCCGCGTGGTGGCAGCTGGCGGTTCTTCCGTGGCTGGCGACCGGCATCCTCGCCTACATCGCGGTCGGGTTCACGTGGGGGCTGGCCCTGCATTTCAGGCGGGCCCGCGCAAGCGACTAGATTGGGACCGACTTTTCCAACAAGGAGACCCCCCAGTGCGCAAGATTCTCATCGTCGGTGGCGGCTACGCCGGCCTGTACACCGCGAAGAAGCTCGAGAAGTACCTCGCCCGCGGCGAGGCCGAGGTCACGATGGTTGACCCGCTTCCCTACATGACCTACCAGCCGTTCCTCCCCGAGGTCGCGGCCGGGTCGATCGAGCCGCGGCACGCGATCGTCGGTCACCGCCGTCACCTGAAGAAGACGCGGATCATCACCGCCAAGGTCACCGGCATCGACCACGCCGCCAAGACCGCCACGATCACGCCCGAGGTCGGCGAGCCGTGGACCGAGAGCTACGACACGCTCGTCGTGACCGCGGGCGCCGTCTCGCGCACCTTCCCGATTCCGGGTGTCGCCGACGAGGCGATCGGCCTCAAGACGATCGAAGAGGCGACCGCGATCCGCGACCGCGTCACCGACAACTTCGCCAAGGCGGCCAACCTGCCCGCCGGCCCCGAGCGCGACCGACTTCTCACCTTCGTGGTGGTCGGCGGCGGCTTCGCCGGCATCGAGGTCTTCGGCGAGCTGCGCAGCTTCGCGAGCTCGCTGATCGGCCAGTACCCGCAGCTGAGCACCGATGACGTGCAGTTCCACCTCATCGAGGCGATGGGCCGCATCATGCCCGAGGTCTCGCTGAAGACCAGCCAGTGGGTCATCAAGAACCTCGCGCAGCGCGACGCCGAGATCCACCTCGACACGCAGCTCGCGAGCGCGGTCGACGGCAAGATCGAGCTCTCCACGGGCGAGACCTTCGAGTCCGACCTCATCGTCTGGACCGCCGGCGTCATGGCCAGCCCGATGCTGCGCGGCACCGACCTGCCGCTCGAGCCCCGCGGTCGCGTGACCGTGAAGGCCGACCTCCGCGTCGTGGACGCCGAGGGCGAGATCGTCGCCGACGCCTGGGGCTGCGGCGACGCGGCCGCCGTGCCGGACATCTCCGGCGGCAGCCCGCTGCCCGACGGCTCGTGCGTGCCCAACGCGCAGCACGCGGTGCGCCAGGCCAAGCTGCTGGCCAAGAACCTCGTGGCCGACATCCGCGGCGAGGACCCGCGCGAGTACTTCCACAAGAACCTCGGTGCGGTCGCCGGTCTCGGCCTCTACATCGGCGTGTTCCAGAAGGGCGGCCTCGCGTTCAAGGGCTTCTTCGCCTGGCTGATGCACCGCGGCTACCACGGCTTCGCGATGCCGATGTGGGAGCGCAAGGCTCGCGTCTTCGGCAACTGGATCATCAACTTCCTGTTCCGTCGCGACCTCGTCGGCATCCCCGCGCGCGAGACGCCGCGTGAAGCCTTCGAGACCTTCGCCTCGCGCCCCAAGGCGTAGTCGACGACCTCACCGGCCGGCGCTCTGCACCCGGCCCCACGATGCCCCGCCCGGTCTCCGGGCGGGGCATCGTCCGTCTCAGGGCCTTTCCGCCCGCGCCCACGCCCCCCCCGCGCCCATCCGCCCCGGGCCCATCCGCCCCGGCCCATCCGCCCCGCCCGCATCCTGCCCACCATTGACGAAATGCAGGAGATCCTGGCGCGGATGCGCATCCCCGGCCCGAAATGGCGGGCAGTCATCCTCGTTCTTCCTGCATTTCGTCACGGGGAGGCGGGGCAGAGGGTGGGGAGGCAGGGCAGAGGGTGGGGAAGCGCGGCGGGGACTGAGGCGAGCGGAGGCTGAGGTGGCGGAGGCGGGCGGAGGCGGCGAGCGGAGGCCGAGCCGCGGCCGAGGACGGGGAGGCGGGGCCGGGCGCGCGAGAGGGAGCGGTAACGTGAGCGGAGCGCTCCCGTAGCCCAATCGGCAGAGGCAGCCGACTTAAAATCGGCCGAGTCTGGGTTCGAGTCCCAGCGGGAGCACCGTTCGCGGGGGCGGTCGGTCCATAGGAAACCGCAAGTATCGCCCCCTATATTTGAGGCATGGAACTTCTCCTCGTGGTTGGTGTCTTTGTTCTGCTCGCGGTCATCGTGGGCATCTACCTGTGGTCGACCTACAACGGTCTCGTGCGTCTCAACGTGCGCGTCGACGAGGCGTGGAGCGACATCACGGTGCAGCTCAAGCGCCGTGCCGACCTGATCCCGAACCTCATCGAGGCGGTCAAGGGCTATGCCGCGCACGAGAAGCAGGTGTTCGAAAACGTGACGAAGGCGCGGTCGGAGACCGTCAACGCCTCCACGCCGGCCGAGGCGGGCGTCGCGGAGAACCACTTCCAGTCGGCGCTGAAGAGCCTGTTCGCGGTGGCGGAGGCCTACCCGCAGCTGCAGGCCAACCAGAACTTCCTGCAGCTCCAGGGCGAGCTCGTCGACACCGAGGACAAGATCCAGGCCTCGCGTCGCTTCTACAACGGCGGCGTGCGCGAGCTCAACACCAAGATCAAGATCTTCCCCAACACGCTGTTCGTGCGGGGCCTCGGCTTCACCGAGCGCGACTTCTTCGAGGTCGACGAGCCGTCGGCGATCGCCGAGCCGCCGCGCGTCCAGTTCTGATTCCGTTCGTGCAGCTGAGTAGTTCAGGAGTGACGCGTGTATAGCGCGATTGCGCGGAACAAGCGCAACACCGTTTTCATCATCCTGGTGTTCATCCTGATCATCGGAGCGCTCGCGACGATCGCGGCCTGGTACGTCGGCGACTGGTCGATCGCGATCATCGCGGTGTCGATCGCGATCGTCTACGCGATCTTCCAGTACTACATGGCGACGCGGGAGACGCTCGCGATGGCGGGCGCCCAGCAGATCGAGAAGCGCGACAACCCGCGGCTGTACCGGATCGTCGAGAACCTGGCGATCACCGAGGGCATGCCGATGCCGAAGGTCTACATCATCAACGACCCGGCGCCGAACGCGTTCGCCACCGGCCGCGACCCGGAGCACGCGGTCGTCGCCGCCACGACGGGGTTGCTCGACATCATGTCCGACTCGGAGCTCGAGGGCGTCATGGCGCACGAGATGGGGCACGTCAAGAACTACGACATCCGCGTCTCGCTGATCGTCTTCGGACTCGTCATCGCCATCGGCCTGATCGCCGACATCCTGCTGCGAATGGTCTTCTTCGGCGGACGCGGCCGGAACAACAACAACGGCGGCGGCATCATCCTGATCGTCGTCGGGCTTGCGGCGGCGATCCTCGCCCCGCTCGTGGCAGCGGCGGTGCAGGCGGCGGTCTCGCGTCAGCGCGAGTACCTGGCGGATGCGACGGGCGCGCTCACCACCCGCCACCCGGAGGCGCTCGCGAGCGCCCTGCTCAAGCTGCAGGAGTACGGCCGCCCGGTCCAGAAGACCAACACGAGCATGTCGCACCTGTGGATCAGCGACCCCAACAAGCCCGGCTTCTTCGCCAAGATGTTCGCCACGCACCCGCCCATCCCGGACCGGGTTGCGCGCCTGCGCAACAACGCGACGAAGTTCTAGCCGGCTCTTCGGGCCGGGCTCGCGCGCGCAGAATCGGAGTTCGGGCGAGCTCGTCCACGACTCGTGGATGAGGTGCCCGATTCTCCGACTTTGCGGGAGAACCGGGGCTGCGGATGCGCCGCGGCGCTGCTGCGCCGCAGCGCGCGCCGCGCCGCGCGCCGCGCCGCAGGTGGCTAGCCGACCGTGACTGCGACGCCGAGCGCCCCAGCGAGATCCCGCGCGAGGTCGCCGCGATCGGCCACGGCGATCGACTCGAGCCCCTGCCAGGCGGCCATCGCGCGCACCTCCGACGCGACGCGCTGCTCGATGCCGGCGGGGGCATGCGGTTCCCGCCAGGCCGACTGCACGCGCAGCACGCGCGCCTGCCGGTCGTTCTTCAGGTCGATGCGGCCGACGAGGCGGTCATCGACCAGCACCGGCAGCGTGTAGTACCCGTAGACGCGCTTCGGCGCCGGCGTGTAGATCTCGATCCGGTAGTGGAAGTCGAACAGCCGCAGCGCCCGATCGCGCTCCCAGACCACGGGGTCGAAGGGGGAGAGCAGGGCGGTCGCCTCGATGCGGCGGGGGATGCGCGCCTCCGCGTGCAGGAACGCCGGCTGCGCCCAGCCCTCGACCGAGACCCGGCGCACCACGCCCGCGTCCTCCAGGTCGCGCAGCGCCCGCGTCGTGTCGGCGACGGAGAGCCGGTAGTAGTCGCCGATGTCCTTGACGGTGCCGATGCCGTGGGCCCGCGCGGCGCGCGCGACGAGCTCGCGCTGCGCATCCTCGCGCGATACCTCGGTCTCGAGCACCTCGTCGGGCAGCACCTGCTCGGGCAGCGCGTAGACGCGCTCGAAGCGGCGGCGACCGGCGGTGGCGACGTCCCCGAAGAGGAACAGGTGCTCGAGCGCCTCCTTCACATCGCTCCAGCCCCACCACGGGCCGCGGCGCACGTTCGCGTCGTGCTCCATCTCGCTCGCGGCCATCGGGCCGTTCGCGGCGAGCTCGGCCCGCACCCACCCGAGCATGTCGCTGTGGGTGCTCGCCCAGGCATCGGGTCGTCGCGTGTACTTCTCGCGGAGGTCATCCATTCGCCAGCGCCACAGCGGCCAGTCGGCGCGCGGCACGAACGTCGCCACGTGCGCCCAGTACTCGAGATAGCGTGCCTTCGGGCGCAGGGTCAGCCGGTCGAGCAGCTCCTTGTCGTAGCCGCCGAGCCGCGCGAAGACGGGCAGGTAGTGGCTGCGCTCGAGCACGTTGACGGAGTCGATCTGCAGGATTCCCAGGCGATCGAGCAGCAGGTTCAGCTGGCGCGTGCCGACCGTCGTGGGCCTCGGGGCGCCGAAGCCCTGCGCGGCGAGCGCGACGCGGCGGGCCGTGGCGAGCGAGAGGGAGTCGGGCACGTCTCGACCTTAGTGAGCGGGCCCGTGAGCGCGAGTCGCGTCCGCGGCGCCGACGCGTCCCGCGCGGAGCGCGCGTCCTAGACTGGGCCGGTGCCCACGAAAGCGTCGAACAGCCCGGAGCGCGCGGTCACCCCACGAAGCGGAGCCGAGGCGGTGAGCCCCGGCATGCGCACTGCGGCCGCCTGGTCGTGGCGCATCCTCGTCGTGGCGGCGGTCGCCGCCCTCGTCATCTTCCTCGTCATCCAGCTCCGGCTGATCGTCATCCCGCTCATGGTGGCGCTGCTGCTGGCGGCCCTGCTGGTGCCGTTCTCGAACTTCCTGCAGAAGCACGGCTGGCCGAAGTGGCTCGCCGTGGCGGTCAACGAGGTCGGGATCATCGCCGTCGTGGCGGGACTGATCACGATCGTGGTCTGGCAGGTTCGCGCGGGCTTCCCCTCGCTGCAGGAGCAGACGATCGCGAAGTTCATCGAGTTCGAGCAGTTCCTGGTCGAACTGCCGCTCGGCCTGTCCGAGGAGGACATCACCGGCTTCGTCAACGATGCGATCGCCACCATCCAGGACGACATCGGCACCATCGTCAGCGTCGCGCTGGGTCTCGGCGGCGACCTCGGCGAGATCCTCGCCGGCGCCCTCATCGCGCTGTTCGCGACGCTCTTCATCCTGATCGACGGCCGCGCGATCTGGGACTGGATCGTGCGCCTGTTCCCCCGGCCGGCGCGCGTCGCCGTCTCCGGCGCGGGCGGGGCCGGCTGGATCACGCTCACCTCCTTCGTCAAGGTGCAGATCTTGGTCGCCGCGATCGACGCCGTCGGCATCGGCCTCGGCGCCTGGATCCTGGGGCTGTTCCTCGGCGGATTCCCGCTCGTCATCCCGATCGCCATCGCGGTGTTCCTCGGCTCGTTCATCCCGATCGTCGGAGCGGTGCTCTCGGGCGCTCTCGCCGTGTTCATCGCGCTCATCTACCTCGGCCCGATCCCGGCGATCATCATGCTCGGCATCGTGATCGGCGTGCAGCAGCTCGAAGGCAATGTGCTGCAGCCGTTCCTGATCGGGACCGCGGTGAAGGTTCATCCGCTGCCGGTGGTGCTCGCCGTGTCGACCGGAGGCTTCATCGCGGGGATCGCGGGCGCGCTGTTCGCGGTGCCGGTGGTCGCGGTGGCCAACGTCATGATCGGCTACCTGGCCCGCGGCGAGTGGCGCACCAACCCGAACCCCAGCGCGAGCGACCTGTTCCCGCCTTCCGAGACGCCGCCCCGCACGCGACGCACCAAGACGGCGGCGGCCGCGACGCCGAGCCCGATGACGGAGTCCGATTCATGACCGACCAGATCGCCCCCGACCTGACGTCCCCGCCGCTGCCGGGACCGACGCTGGATGACTTCCGCGCGGCGCGTGAGCGCGTCGCCGATGTGGTGAGCGTCACCCCGCTCGAGCACTCGAGCTACCTGTCGGGGCTGCTCGGCAGCCCCACCTGGTTCAAAGCGGAGAGCCTGCAGAAGACCGGCTCCTACAAGATCCGCGGGGCCTACAACCGCCTCGCGCGGCTCAGCGAGGACGAGCGGGCCCGCGGCGTCGTGGCGGCGTCGGCCGGCAACCACGCCCAGGGCGTCGCCCTGGCCGCGCGCGAGCTGGGCATCAAGGCCACGATCTTCATGCCGATCGGCGTCGCCCTGCCGAAGCTGCAGGCGACTCGCGGCTACGGCGCCGACGTCGTCCTGCACGGTCACGTCGTCGACGAGACGCTGCACGCGGCGGCCGAGTTCGCCGAGCGCACCGGCGCCGTGCTGATCCCGCCCTTCGACCACCCGGATGTCGTCGCCGGTCAGGGCACGATCGCCCTCGAGATCCTGGATCAGCTGCCCGACGTCGCCAACGTCATCGTGCCGATCGGCGGCGGCGGACTCGCTTCCGGGATCGCCTCCGCCTTCGCTCAGCTCGCCCCGAGCATCGGACGCCAGGTCCGGGTCGTGGGGGTGCAGGCGGCGAACGCGGCCCCGTATCCGGTGTCGCTGGCGGCGGGCGAGATCGTCACGGTGGCGACCGCGCCGACGATCGCCGACGGGATCGCGGTCGCGCGGCCCGGCGCGCTGAACTTCGAGATCATCCGCCGCGCCGTCGACGGGGTCGTGACGGTCGAGGATGACGAGACTGCGAAGGCGCTCGTCATGCTGCTGGAGCGGGCGAAGCTCGTCGTCGAGCCCGCGGGCGCCGTCGGCGTCGCCGCGGTGCTCTCCGGCAAGATCCAGGTCGAGGGTCCGACCGTGATCGTGCTGAGCGGGGCGAACATCGACCCGATGGTGATGGAGCGCGTGATCAGCCGCGGTCTCGCCGCCTCCGCGCGCTACCTGAAGGTCAACATCCCGCTGCCGGATCGCCCCGGACAGCTGGCCCGCATCGCCGAGATCATCGCCGACGCGAACGCGAACGTCGTCGAGGTGCTGCACACGCGGCACGGCTACGGGCTGCAGATCAGCGAGGTCGAGATCGAGATCCATATGGAGACGCGGGGCGCCGAGCACGCCGACCTGGTGCTCGACCACCTGCGCGCCGCCGGCTACGAGCCGCGCATCGACGCGTAGCGCCGACTAGGGCAGCTGCTCCGGATCCATCCAGTGCACGTGCCAGATGTGGCCGTCGGGGTCGGTCATGCCGCGGGCGTACATGAAGCCGAGCTCCTGCGGCTCGCCGAGCGGCGCGGCACCCGCGGTGAGTGCGCGGGTCATGAACGCATCCACCTCGGCGCGCGACTCCAGCTCGCAGCGCGTTCGAGATCGACGGCGTGCCGGAGGGCACAGCCATGCCGTTCTCGGCGGCGAACGCGGGGGAGAGCAGCATGATGACGACCTCGTCGCTCACCACCATGGCGGCCGCGTTCTCGTCGGTGAACCCGGCATGGTTCTCAAAGCCGAGTGCCGAATAGAACGCGATCAACGCGCTCAGGTTGCTGACGGCGAGGTTCGGGAAGAACATTCGTGCCATGGGCTGAGCCAAGCACGATTCTCGCGCGACCGCGAGGGTTTTTCAGCCGCGGTAGGTCTCGACCGCGACGACCTCGACGCTGATCTGCTTGCCGTTCGGGGCCGTGTAGCTGGTCGACTCGCCGACCTTCAGCCCCATGATCGCCGCGCCGAGCGGGCTCGACGACGGGTAGACCTCGAGGTCCTCCTGATCGGCTGCGATCTCGCGGTTGCCGAGCAGGAACTTCGACTCCTCGCCGAAGATCTTCGCGGTGACGACCGTGCCCGTCTCGACGACGCCCGTCGACTCCGGCGGCTCGCCGACCGTCGCGGTGCGCAGCAGCAGCGTGAGCTGGCGGATGCGGGCCTCGATCTTGCCCTGCTCGTCCTTGGCGGCGTGGTAGCCGCCGTTCTCCTTGAGGTCGCCCTCTTCGCGCGCCGCCTCGATCTTCTTGGCGATCTCGATCCGGGCCGGGCCGCTGAGGTGCTCCAGCTCGGCGGAGAGTCGATCGAATGACTCCTGCGTCAGCCACGTGGTTGCTGCGGTGTCGCTCATGCGGGTTCTCCTGGTGCGCAAATGGACGAAGACGCTCCCTCAACAAATGAGACCGGCCAGAGGCCGGTCCGGATGCTGCGTGAGAGTTGATTCAGACTAGGTCAGGCGGCACTCGGAGATCAAGCCGACGACCGCGGGCTCCGAGGTGATGATCCGCTCTTCGAACACCCGCGTGTAGGTGTCCGAGGCGGGCAGGTCGACGATCTTCCAGCCGACGATCGCGTGCTGCTCGTTCTGCACCTCGAGTGCGCAGCGCACCGTGGCACCCGGGGTGACGGAGACCTCGAAGCGCAGCAGGACCTCGTCGTCGCTGACCAGGTCGTAGCCGACGTCGCGGGTTTCGAGCGTCGCCTCCGGCGAGAACAGCCCGGCCCACACGACCCACGCGCCCACGACCACGGCGGTGCCGATCCCGGCCGCGATCGCGATCAGGCGGTGCCGGCGGGCACGCGTGGGAGTTCGGCCGTATCGGGCATCTAGGTCGGTCGTCATAAGCTGGTCTCAGGCTATTCGGTTTCGGGAAGGCACGACGTGTTCTGGACTTTTTCCGCGGTGACGGGCGTTCCCGCTCTCCGCTTCGAGGTGGACGAGAATGCCGTCACCCCCGGCGTCATCGGCTTCGTCGTGACCTTCCTCTTCATCATCGCGGTCGTGCTGCTGCTGCTGGACATGGTGCGGCGGATGCGGCGCCTGCGCTATCGCACCGAGATCCGCGCGCGGCTCGAGGCAGAGGCGGAGGCCGAGGCGGAGGCTAGCTCGTCACCGGATTCAGCACGATGAGCAGGATCGCGGTCCAGTGGCACAGGAACGCGATCACCGTGCACGAGTGGAAGATCTCGTGGAAGCCGAAGACGCCCGGCACCGGGTTGGGGCGCTTGAGCGCGTAGAACACGGCGCCGACGGTGTACGACAGCCCGCCGACGACGACGAGCACCATCATGGCGATGTTGGCGTTGAACAGGTCGACGATGTAGAGCATCGCCGCCCAACCGAGCGCGATGTACAGCGCGACGTACAGGATGCGCGGCGCCTTCAGCCAGAAGATGCGGAAGGCGATCCCGAGCAGTGCGCCGGCCCAGATGATCGCGAGCAGGATGACGCTCTTCGGGTAGGGCAGCGCGTTGATCGCCAGCGGGGTGTACGTGCCCGCGATGAGCAGGAAGATGTTGGAGTGGTCGAGCCGCCGGAACACGGCCTTGACCTTGGGGCTCCAGTTGATTCGGTGGTAGACCGCCGAGATGCCGAACAGCAGCAGCGAGCTCGCCATGAACACGGCGGAGCTCCACTTGGCCGCCGCGCCGTCGGCGAGCACGATGAGCACGATGCCGGCCGCGATCGCGAGGGGGAACGTGCCCGCGTGGATCCAGCCGCGCCAGGTGGGCTTCGCCTCCGACTGATGCAGGTCGGTGGCGTCGTCGAGCAGCGGGATGTTCGGCAGGTCGGTGCCGTCGCCGAGCGGCTTCGTCGCGGCCGAGAGCGCGCTCTCGGGGAGTTTCGGGGTGCGGGGTGCGCGGCTCATGCCGCGATCCTAGAACGTCGCGTGAACTCGAAGCTGAATGCCGGGCCGCCCCGAGCGGACTAACGTGGTCTCGTGACTGTGCGGCAGAGCAAGACCGGCCGGGGGCTCCTCTACGGCCTGTACATGCGGCGACTGCGTCGCCAGCTCGAGGGCGCCGCTCCGCCGCACCACGTCGGCATGATCGTCGACGGGAACCGTCGCTGGGCGCGCGAGCGGGCGCTCGAGACGGCCGCGCACGGGCACCGCGCGGGCGCCGAGAAGATGCGCGAGTTCCTCAGCTGGTGCGACGAGGCCGGCATTCGCGTGGTCACGATCTATCTGCTGTCCACCGACAACCTGTCGGGCCGCCCCGACGAGGAGCTGCATCAGCTCTTCGAGATCATCGGCGACCTCGCCAACGATCTCTCCCGCGCCGCCGACTGGCGCATCCAGCACGTCGGAACGAGCGAGGGTCTGCCCGAGCCGCTCGTCGCGACGCTGCGCGCCGCGGAGGACCGCACGGCCGGCAACGGCGGGCTCCACGTGAACCTCGCGGTCGGCTACGGCGGCCGACGCGAGATCGCGGATGCGATGCGCAGCATCGTGCGCGCCCACGGCAAGAACGGCGGCAGCATCGACGACCTCGCCGAGCTGCTCACGCCGGAGCTGATCGGCGACCATCTGTACACGCAGGGTCAGCCCGACCCCGACCTCATCATCCGGACCTCGGGCGAGCAGCGGCTCTCCGACTTCCTTCTGTGGCAGAGCGCGCACAGCGAGTTCTACTTCGTCGAGGCCCTGGGACCGGACATGCGCGAGGTCGACTTCCTGCGCGCCCTTCGCAACTTCGCCACCCGCGAACGGCGTTTTGGGCAATGATGGAGGGTTCCCCGAGGAGGCCCCATGAACATGGACGACTACGTCGCACGCTTTGACACCGAGCCTGGCTACCTCGACTTCGCGAACCTCGGTCCGATCGGCACCGCCGTGCAGGACGAGCTTGCCGCGCACCTCGGACTGCTCTCGCACGCCCGCTTCGGCGCTTTCGAGGCGCTGCGCGCGCTCGACGTGCGGATGCGCGACGCCGTCTCCGCGCTCGTCGGCGTTCCGGCGGATCAGATCTCGGATCAGCCCAACACGAGCCAGGGCCTCATGCACGCGATGTTCGGGGTCACCGGCGGCGTGGCGCTCTCGCCCGCGGACTACCCGGGCCTGACCTTCGCCGCCCAGCGCGCCGCGGATGCGCTGGGGGTGCTCACCCCGCGCTGGATCGAGACGGATCACGGCCGCATCACCCCGGGGAACCTGCGCGAGCAGCTCGACGACTCGATCACCGCGGTCGCGCTGAGCCTGGTCGATTTTCGCACCGGCTACCTCGTCGATCTGGAGGGCATCCGCCAGGTGATCGGCGACCGACTGCTGATCCTGGACGCGATGCAGGGCTTCGGCGTCGTGGACGCGCCGTACGAGCTGGCCGATGTCGTGGTCGGCAGCGGGCGCACCTGGGTTCGGGCGGGCTGGGGCACCGGCTTCATGGTGCTCAGCGAACGCGCCCTCGACCAGCTGACCCCGGTCTGGACGGGATACGTCCCGGACGGCAACACCCTGGAGGAGCCGAACGAGGTGCCCCCGCCGGTGCGCGGTGCGCGCGCGTTCGGCCTGAGCGACCCGGATCCGCTCGCCCAGGCCCGCCTGTCGGCGGCGCTGGAGGAGATCGATCGGGTCGGCGTCGCCGCGATCGGGGCGAAGGTCGCCGAGAAGGTGTCGCGCCTGATCGACCTCGCCGACGAGTTCGCCCTGCCGGTGGTGTCGCCGCGCGCCGAGCACGAGCGCGCCGGGATCGTCGTGGTGGAGCCCGAGCCCGAGCACCTCACGGTGCTGGCGGCGGCGCTGCACAATCACGGCATCAGCGCGGCGGTCGGCGGCGGTCGGGTGCGACTGAGCGCCCACGCGACGACGAACGATGAGACGCTCGCGATGCTCCGCTCGGCGTTCCTGTCCTTCTCGACCGCGATCCCGGGCTGAGCGGGCCCCGCACGGCGTCGACCGCCGGGGGAGCGTTCACCCGTTCGTAACACTCCTCGCGCGTGTCGAAACACGGCCGTCTCACGAACGGGCATAGCGTCAGAGCATCAGACACGGCGTCTGATCGGAACGGCCACCTATAAGTTCGTTCCGCGAGGTTTGTGGCCGTTTCGCTCACAGGATCCAGGTGCCCCCGGGCGCTTGGGGATGGAGTGGATGTGCCAGCGCTCGATAACCCCCAGCACCAGCAGTTCACCGCAACGTCGCAGAAGCAGGGGGAGCGCACGTACGTGCTCGACACCTCCGTCCTGCTCAGCGACCCGAAGGCGATCTACCGCTTCGCGGAGCACGCCGTCGTCTTGCCGGTGGTCGTCGTCACCGAACTCGAGGCGAAACGCCACGATCCGGAGATCGGCTACTTCGCGCGGCAGGCCCTGCGGCTGCTGGACGAACTGCGCGTCGAGCACGAGCGCCTCGACTTCCCGATCGCGGTGGGCGACGCCGGCGGCTCGGTGCGCGTGGAGCTCAACCACTCCAACATGTCGGTGCTGCCCTCGGGGCTGCAGCTGAACGACAACGACTCCCGCATCCTCGCGGTGGCCTCGAACCTGGCGGCCGAGGGGCTGCATGTGGTGGTGGTCTCCAAGGACCTGCCGCTGCGCGTCAAGGCGTCCTCCATCGGCCTCGCGGCCGAGGAGTACCGCGCCGAGCTCGCCGTCGACTCCGGCTGGACGGGCATGGCCGAGATCGCCGTCTCGGGCGAGCAGATGGCTGACCTGTACGACGCCGACACCCTCACCACGAAGCTCGTCGCCGACATGCCCATCAACACCAACCTCGTCATCACCTCGGAGCGCGGCTCGGCGCTCGGCCGGGTGACCGGCGAGCGCGAGCTGAAGGTCGTTCGCGGCGATCAGGACGTGTTCGGCCTGCATGGCCGCAGCGCCGAGCAGCGCCTGGCGATCGATCTGCTGCTCGACCCGGAGGTCGGCATCATCTCGCTCGGCGGCAGCGCGGGCACCGGCAAGAGCGCCCTCGCCCTGTGCGCGGGACTCGAGGCGGTGCTCGAGAAGCAGCAGCACCGCAAGATCATGGTGTTCCGCCCGCTCTACGCGGTCGGCGGCCAGGAGCTGGGATACCTCCCGGGCGACAAGGACGAGAAGATGAACCCGTGGGGCCAGGCGGTGTTCGACACGCTCGGCGCCCTGGTCTCGGACAACGTGCTCGAGGAGGTCGTGGACCGCGGCATCCTGGAGGTGCTGCCGCTCACCCACATCCGCGGCCGGTCCCTGCACGACGCCTTCGTGATCGTCGACGAGGCGCAGTCGCTGGAGCGGAACGTGCTGCTCACGGTGCTCAGCCGGATCGGCCAGAACTCGCGGGTGGTGCTCACCCACGATGTGGCCCAGCGCGACAACCTGCGGGTGGGGCGTCACGACGGTGTCGCGAGCGTGATCGAGACGCTCAAGGGGCATCCGCTGTTCGCGCACATCACGCTCACGCGCAGCGAGCGCAGCGCGATCGCGGCCCTGGTGACCGAGCTGCTGGAGGGCAACCCGGTCGCTTGACGAACACGCGACCTCAGCGGGCCGAGCGGAACCAGCCGTTCGCTCGGCCCCGAGGCTGAGGCCGCGCCGCCCGGATGACGTGCTGCTCGTCGCTCTCGGGCAGCTTCGACGTCACCAGGATCGCCATGTGGTCGGAGGCGCCCTGCGGAAGCGTCGTGACGCTGTCGATCGAGAGCCGCGCCGAGGTGGCGAAGTCGAAGTGCCCGCGGAAGAACTTGTAGCGGGTGTAGGTGAGCGAATCGCTCAGCGACAGGTCGTAGCCGGACTTGGCGATGCGGTTGCTCAGCGAGTTCTTGAAGATCGGGTAGTTGTAGTCGCCCACCATGAGGTGCGGCAGCTCCGGACCGAGCTCCTCGATCTGCGCGTGCGCGGCGGCGATCTGCGCGCGCCGCAGCGAGTTGAGCGCCGTGAGCGGGGCGGCGTGGAACGACGCGACGATGAACTCCCGACCGGAGTCGGTGTCGAGCATGCGGCTGGCGAGCAGTCGTTCCGCGGCCGGGCGGGCGAGACGGTCGTGCAGCGACTTCTTCAGGGCGAAGGCCTGCGAGGCCTGCGCCTCGAACCGATCCTTGCGGTGGTAGATGGCCAGGCCGAGCCGATTGCGCTGGGTCGCCTCGGCGAGGTGCATCGGTCCCAGCTCGTCGGGCAGCGCGAGGGTGTCGGCCTCCTGCAGGCACAGGAAGTCGAGGTCGAGTTTCTCGGCAAGCTCGACGAGCTCACCGCTCGCCTTGTGCTTCTCGAGGTTGTAACTGAGAGTCCTCACGCTCTCAAACTACGCCTGTCGCGCGGCGTCCGGCGACATCCGAACGCCGCGTGAAGCGATCTCGGAGCGATCACCCGGGGTGGGTCATGCTCAGCACGTCGAGCGCCGCGTCGAGCTGCTCGAGGGTGAGCTCGCCGCGCTCGACGAAGCCGAGGTCGAGCGTCGCCTCGCGCACCGTGATGCCCTGCTTGACGGCGTGCTTGGCGATCTTGGCCGCGTTCTCGTAGCCGATGAACTTGTTGAGCGGGGTCACGATCGAGGGCGACATGCCGGCGAGGGCGGCCGCGCGGTCGAGGTTCGCCTCGAGTCCGTCGATCGTCTTGTCGGCGAGCGCGCGCATCGAATTGGCGAGCAGGCGGTTCGACTCGAGCAGCGCCGTGCCCATGACGGGGATGGCGACGTTGAGCTCGAAGCTGCCGGAGGCGCCCGCCCAGGCGATCGTCGCGTCATTGCCGATGACGCGCGCCGCGACCATGAGCACCGCCTCGGGGATGACCGGGTTGACCTTGCCGGGCATGATCGACGAGCCCGGCTGCAGGTCGGGGATCGCCAGCTCGCCGAGGCCGGTGTTGGGGCCCGAGCCCATCCAGCGCAGGTCGTTGCAGATCTTGGTGAGGCTGACCGCGATGACGCGCAGCGCGCCGGAGGCCTCGACGAGGCCGTCGCGCGCTCCCTGGGCCTCGAAGTGGTCGAGGGCTTCGGTGATCGGCAGCTGGCTGGAGCTGGCGAGCTCGGCGATGACCTTCTGCGAGAAGCCCGCGGGGGAGTTGATGCCGGTGCCGGTGGCGGTGCCGCCGAGCGGCACCTCGGCGACGCGCGGAAGCGCCGACTGCACGCGCTCGATGCCGAGGCGGATCTGGCGGGCGTAGCCGCCGAACTCCTGGCCGAGCGTGACCGGGGTGGCATCCATCAGGTGGGTGCGACCCGGCTTCACGGCCGTCTTCCACAGCTCGGCCTTCGCCTCCAGCGCGACCGCGAGGTGCTCGAGCGCCGGGATGAGCTCGCCGAGCAGCGCGCCCGTGACGGCGAGGTGCACCGAGGTGGGGAACACGTCGTTCGAGGACTGCGACATGTTCACGTGATCGTTGGGGTGCACCGGCGAGCCGAGCTTGGCGGTCGCGAGCGTCGCGAGCACCTCGTTCATGTTCATGTTCGAGCTGGTGCCGGAGCCGGTCTGGTAGGTGTCGACCGGGAAGTGCTCGTGGTGCTGCCCCGCGATGATCTCGTCGGCGGCCGCGACGATCGCGCCCGAGATGCCCTCGTCGAGGTTGCCGAGCTCGTGGTTCACGATCGCGGCCGCGCGTTTGATGCGGGCGAGCGCCACGATCTGCGCGGGCTCGAGGCCCGATCCGGAGATCGGGAAGTTCTCGACGGCGCGCTGGGTCTGCGCGCGGTACAGCGCGGAGGCCGGAACGCGCACCTCGCCCATCGTGTCGTGCTCGATGCGGAACTCTTCGTTGGTCACGGCGGTGTGCTGCCTTTCAGGCTCGCGGATTCGGTCTGCGGTGGCGTCTAGGCGGGGTCGATCGACCCCACGACGAAAGCCGCGTCGACGCGGCCCTCATCGAGTCGGTAGTTCGCTCCGACCACGGCCAGCGTACCCGCGGCGATGGCGTCGGAGATCAGTTCGGAGTCGGCGACGAGGCCGGCCACCGTGTTGTTGAGGTGCTCGCGCCCGACCTGCTCGGCGTCGCGCGACTCGATGGCGCGGACCGCGCGGCGGATCGGTGCGATGTGGCCGGCGATGTGCGGCGGAATCGGCCCCGTCTCGGGGTTGTCGAGGTCGATCGCCGCCTGCACGGCGCCGCACGCGTCGTGCGCGAGGACGACGATGAGCGAGACGCCCAGCACGGCGACGGCGTACTCGAGCGAGGCGATCGCCGAGGCGGAGACCACCTGGCCCGCGTTGCGCACGACGAACAGGTCGCCGAGGCCCTTGTCGAAGATGATCTCGGCGGCGAGACGGGAGTCGCTGCAGCCGAAGAGCGCGGCGTTCGGCGCCTGACCGCCCGCGAGCTCGTTGCGGTGCTCGGCATCCTGACGCGGGTGCAGCGGCGTGCCGGCGACGAATCGCTCGTTGCCGCGCGCCATCTCGCGCCAGACCTGGGCCGGGGTGCGTCGTTCGATCGTCACGGGAGGACCTCCTTGCCGATGGCTTCCGCCAGGATTGCGAATTCGGTGTCGTCGGCGGTGCCGCTGATCACCACGGTCGAGCCGTCGATCTCGGTCACGAGCGCGAACTCCACGTTGCCCGGATCGTCCACGTCGCGCCGGTCGTAGCTGATCCAGTCGAGCCCGCCGAGGCGCACGGTGGGGCCCGCCGCAGCATCCAGGACCTGCTCGGCGACCCAGGACGGGTTCGCGGCGATGCCCTGCGTGATCGCGAGGTACTGGGTCTCGGCGGTCACGAAGCCGATCTCCCAGCGGACGACATCGTCGGCGGTGTCGGTCGCGAGCCGGGCGCGGTTGGCGTACCACTCGGCGGGAACGACCGGGGCGATCAGCGGCTCATCGACCGCGGGCTGGGCGTCGTCGGCGGCGGCGAGATAGTCGACGGGCTGCTGCGTCGGCCCCGCGTCGGGACGAACGACGACGAGCACGAGGAAGGCGACGATGCCGAAGGAGGCCAGGAGCGCGAAGATCAGGCTGAACACCGAGCGGTTGCCGCGGTGCCGGGCCGTGGCGGCGGCCTTGCGCGCCGCCGTCTCCTCGGGAGTCTCGGCGCGACCGAGCTCGGCGACGATGGGCCGGCCCTGCTCGTCGCGCGTGGGGTACTTGCTCACGAGGTGGCGTCCTCGGCCGCGGCACGGGCCTGGTCGAGCCGTGCCTTCGCGCCGAGCAGCCACTCCTCGCAACGGCGCGCGAGCGCTTCGCCGCGTTCCCACAGGGCGAGCGACTCTTCGAGGGTCGCGGAGCCCTGCTCCAACTCGGTCACGACACGGACAAGTTCGTCGCGCGCCTGCTCGTAGCTCAGCGCGGCGACGTCCGGGGGAGAAGTGTCGGCCACGACTCCCACTCTAATCGCGGGAGGCGCCCTCGTTCGCCGCCTCGTCAACGGTGGTGGAGACGCGTCCGTCGGCGAGGGTCAGCACGAGGCGATCTCCCGGAGCGGCCTGGTCGGCCGTGCGCAGGATCGCGCCATCCGCGCGCTGCGCGATGGCGTAGCCGCGCTCGAGCGTGCGCTTCGGCGACAGGGCGCGCAGCTGCCCGACCAGTTCGGCGGTGCGCAGCTGGGCGCGCTCGATCCGGTAGTCCATCAGCTCCGCCCCGCGTGCGACCCAGCGCGTCAGCTCCTCGGCGCGCGAGTCGACGAGGGTGCGCGGGTCGACGAGCACCGGACGCGAGCGCAGCTGGCCGATGCGATCGATCTCGTGCGTGATCAGCCCGGTCACCCGCATCGCGATGCGTCCGCGGGCCTGCTGCACCCGCGCCAGCTCCTCGGCCACATCCGGCACGACCCGCTTCGCGGCATCGGTCGGCGTCGAGGCGCGCAGGTCGGCGACCTCGTCGAGCAGCGGTCGGTCGGCCTCGTGGCCGATCGCGCTCACGAGCGGCGTCACGCACGCGGCGGCGGTGCGCACCAGCTGCTCGTCGCTGAACACCAGCAGGTTCTGGAAGTCGCCGCCGCCGCGGGCGACGATGATGACGTCGACCTCGGGATCCGCATCCAGCGTGCGGATCGCGGCCGACACCTCGCCGGCGGCCCGATCGCCCTGCACGGCCGCGTGCACGACCCGGAAGCGCACCTCCGGCCAGCGCAGCTGGGCGTTCCGCAGGACGTCCTTCTCGGCGTCGGAGTCCTTGCCGGTGACCAGGCCGATGCACTGCGGAAGGAACGGCAGCCGCACCTTGCGGTCCGGCGCGAACAGCCCTTCGTCGGCGAGCTTCCGGCGCAGCTTCTCGAGGCGCTCGAGCAGGTCGCCGAGCCCCACGTGGCGAAGCTCGTAGACCTGCATGGTCAAGGTGCCGCCCTTGACCCAGAAGTTCGGCTTGACGAGCGCGATGACGCGGTCGCCCTGGGCGAAGTCGGAGGTGAGCTTGGCGCGCGTCGACGACCACACGGTGAAGCTGACCGTGGCATCCATGCCGAGGTCTTTGAGCTTGCCGTAGACGTTGCCGCCGGAGACGCCCCACTGCGTGATCTCGCCCTCGACCCACACGGTGCCGAGACGGTCAATGTAGCCCTTGAGCTCGTGCGAGAGTCGCGCGACGGGCCAGGGCGCTTCGGCGGTGGCGGGGGCGGTCGGATCGGTCATTGCCGTCAGGGTACCGCTCGCGGCGGACCGCGGCCGGGGTCTCCCCAGGCGCGGGGCAACTCGCCCCCGTAGAATCGGGGCGTGTCCTCCATCACGAACGGCGCGCTCGGCGTCACCCTCGAGCCTCCCCGCGAACGCGTTCGCCGCGAACCGCTGCCCAACCTGAGCGTCGAGGGCACCAAGCGCGTTCTGCTCGCGGCGCCCCGCGGCTACTGCGCCGGGGTCGACCGCGCCGTGATCGCCGTCGAGAAGGCCCTGGACCACTACGGCGCTCCCGTCTACGTGCGCAAGCAGATCGTGCACAACGTGCACGTCGTGAGCGAGCTCGAGCAGCGCGGCGCGATCTTCGTCGACGAGGTCGACGAGGTTCCGCCCGGCTCGCATCTCGTCTTCAGTGCCCACGGCGTCTCCCCGATGGTCGTCCAGGCGGCCGCCGATCGCGAGCTGCAGGCGATCAACGCCACCTGCCCGCTGGTGACGAAGGTGCACCGCGAGGCGACGCGCTTCGCGGGCCAGAACAAGCAGATCCTGCTGATCGGCCACGCCGGTCACGAAGAGGTCGAGGGCACGATGGGGCACGCCCCCGAGCGCACGATCCTGGTCGGAACCCCCGAGGACGCGGACACCATCCAGGTGGATGACCCCGACAACCTGGTGTGGATCTCGCAGACCACGCTGAGCGTCAACGAGACCATGGAGACGGTGCGCCGCCTCCGCGTGCGCTTCCCGAACCTGCAGGATCCGCCGAGCGACGACATCTGCTACGCCACCCAGAACCGCCAGGTCGCGATCAAGAAGGTCGCGCCCGGCGCCGACCTGGTGATCATCGTCGGCAGCGCCAACAGCTCCAACTCCGTGCGACTCGTCGAGGTCGCGCTCGAGCACGGCGCGAAGGCCGCCTACCGCATCGACTACGCCGACGAGATGCGTCCCGAGTGGTTCGAGGGCGTCGCCTCGGTCGGCGTCTCGAGCGGCGCCAGCGTGCCCGAGGTGCTCGTGGCCGAGGTGCTCGAAGACCTCGCCGCGGCCGGCTTCGGCACGGTCGAGGAGGTGCGCACGGCCGAGGAGGACCTCATGTTCTCGCTGCCGAAGGAGCTGCGCACCGCGCCGAGCGGCGAGAAGGACGCGCGGGGCCTCGGCGGTCGCGCGCGCACCACCTGATGAGCGACACCCCCGACAAGCCCGACTCGCGGCCCGCCCCGCAGTACGGCGAGTACGCGACGCCGGAGGAGGTCGCGCGGATCACCGGGCGCCCGGTGCCCGGGAGCGAGCCCGCGCCGCCGCCCGTCCCGTCTCCGTCGCCGGCCGAGCGCTCGACCAGCTGGCCGAGCGACGAGCGGCCCGCGCGCCCGCCGCTGCGCTGGGACCCGCCGGTGACGATCGCCCTGCTGATGGTCGGGCTGTGGAACGTGATCACGTCGATTCCCGCGTTCTGGAATCTGGACCGCGAGCTCGCGCGGTCCTTCGCCGCGATGCCCGCCGACCTCGGCGTCGACCTGAGCGACGTCCAACTGGGCGAGCCGACACTGATCGGCGGGCGGATCCTGCTCGGCGTCTGGATCGTGCTGTTCCTCGTCGCCCTGGGCGTCTCGGTCACCCGGCTGCGCGCTCGCCGCCGGGCGTTCTGGGTTCCGCTCGTCGCGGGCGTCGTCGCCATCCTGGCCGTCGTCGTCGCGATCACGGCGATCATGCTGATCGATCCGGGCCTGGCCCCGCTGCTCACGACCTCCGGGGCTTAACGACAACGGGCGGCCCGAAGGCCGCCCGTTGTGGTGTTCGTGCTGAGGTCTAGCGCGAGATCGCGTTGCCGACCGAGCCGAGCTGGCGGGTCGCCTCGACGACGCGCGCGGCCATCGCCGACTCGGCGAGCTTGCCCCAGGCGCGCGGGTCGTAGACCTTCTTGTTGCCGACCTCGCCGTCGACCTTGAGCACGCCGTCGTAGTTCTTGAACATCGTGTCGGCGATCGAGCGCGTGAACGCGTACTGCGTGTCGGTGTCGATGTTCATCTTGATGACGCCGTTGGCGACCGCCTCGGCGATCTCGGCATCCGTCGAGCCGGAGCCGCCGTGGAAGACCAGGTCGAGCGGCTTCGGGCCGGTGCCGTACTTGGCGGCGATGCCGGCCTGGATCTCGCCGAGCAGCTCGGGGCGCAGCTTCACGCCGCCCGGCTTGTACACGCCGTGCACGTTGCCGAAGGTGAGGGCGGCGATGTAGCGGCCCTGCTCGCCGAGGCCGAGCGCCTCGACCGCGGCGGTCACGTCGCCGAGGGTCGTGTAGAGGGCCTCATTGCTGCCCTCGTGCTGCACGCCGTCCTCTTCGCCGCCGACGACGCCGATCTCGACCTCGAGGATCGAGTTGATGGCCTTCATGCGGGGGAGGAGGTCCTGCGCGATCTTGAGGTTCTCGTCGAGCGGCACCGCGGATCCGTCCCACATGTGGCTCTGGAAGATCGGGTTGCCGCCCGCCTTCACCTGCTCCTCGGAGGCCGCGATGAGCGGCTCGACGAATCCGCCGAGCGCGTCCTTCGGGCAGTGGTCGGTGTGCAGGGCGACCGTGATCGGGTAGTTCTTGGCGACCTCGGTCGCGAAGGCGGCGAACGCGAGCGCGCCCGAGGCGCGGGCCTTCACGCTCTGGCCGGCGAAGTAGTCGGCGCCACCGGTCGTGACCTGGATGATGCCGTCGGATCCGGCTTCGGTGAGTCCCTGGAGGACGGAGTTGATGGTCGAGGACGACGACACGTTGATCGCGGGGAAGGCGAAGCCCTTCGCCTTGGCGGTGTCGAGCATCTCGGCGTACTGTTCCGGCGTTGCGACGGGCATGGTGGATTCTCCTCGTGCGAGGCCGGCGTAGGTGGGTTCCGGCTCGTTCTGAGTCTATTGATCGTGGCTGGGGGCGCGCGAACCTGCGCCCCGATCCGTCCTGCTGGTGCCGCGCGACGACTCAGTCGCCGACGATGACGCCCTTGTGCAGGATCATCGCAGCCCCACGGCCGCGGGTCGAGGGTGTGCACGACGGCGTAGGCGTCGCGGGCGCGCCTGTAGAAGTCGAGGCGCGGGATCACACCCCACTCGAGCTCCTTCGGGTGCGAGGAGCGAGCCGCGGCGAGCGCGGCGTCGTGCGCCGGCGTGGTGGTGGCAGGGTTCCCGTCGACTTCCATGCGCTCCAGCGGATGCGTCAGGAAGGTGTCCAGCGGGAACACCTGAAGAATCGTGGCGATCGCCTCATCGACCCCGACTCGGCCGAGCCGGTGCACCGGAAGCCCGGTCGCCGCCGCCGGGTAGTTCGAGTCGACGACCACGAGCTGGTCGCCGTGTCCCATCTGATCCAGGGTGCGCAGCAGTTCCCCGTCCAGCAGCGGGTCGATTCCTTTGAGCATCAGTGCTCCTCTCGTGGGCCGATCCGGGCGCGGCCCCGGCGCACCCCGAGTGTATTGATCGCGACTCGGCGTGCGCGAACCGGTGTGAGGATGCCGCAGATACACTGGGCGCGATTCGACCGGCGGGCGGGAGGTGGCAGGCAGTGGCACGGAAATCCCTTGTGAGCGTCGTCGCTGATGCGCTGCTGGACCAGATCGTCAGCGGGGAGCTCGCCGTCGATGACGCACTGCCGACGGAGGCGGTGCTGTGCGACACCTACGACGTCAGCCGGATGACCGTCCGCGAGGCGCTCAAGACTCTTCAGGCGCAGAACGTCGTGCGGGTCGTGCCCGGACGCGGGACCTACGTGACGCCGGTCTCGCAGTGGACCGACGTCGCGCCGGTGCTGCGGATGGCATCGCACGGCGCCGACAAGGGCGAGACCTCGCTGCAGCTGGTCGAGGTGCGCCGCATGATCGAGACCGGTTCTGCCGCCTTGGCGGCGACGCGTCGCACGGAGGCGGACGTGGCCGCACTTGAACGGCACCTCTCCGAGATGCGCCAGGCGCACGAGAAGAGCGACCTCGAGGCGTTCGTCGCGGCCGACATCGCCTTCCATGACGTCATCTTCCGCGCGACCGGCAACGTGTTCGTCGGGGTCATCTTCGATCCGCTGGCGCGCGTGATGCGGGAGAAGCGCGAGCAGACCTCTGCCGTTCCCCAGATCCAGGCCAACGCGATCGCCCAGCACGCCGCCGTGCTTGAGGCCGTGGCCTCGGGAGATCCGGAGCGGGCGCGCATCGCGATGGATGCGCACATGACGCAGACCTCGGACGATCTGCGGCACTACGTGCTCGCGAACTCCTAGGGCTCCCGCCGGCGGACTCGGGCCGTCTCGATCCGGTGCTTCCGCGCCGGGCTTGACTTCGCGGACCCCGAATGTAAGATGTCTGACATCAGACTACAAGGGAGTATGTGATGGTCACCGAGCACGCCCTCCTCGCCGGGTATCCCCGCGAGACGGAGATCGATCCGCAGCGGGTCGCCGATCAGGCAGTCGCTGACGCATCCGTGCTCGTCGTCCTGGATGACGACCCCACCGGCACGCAGTCGGTGGCCGATCTGCCGGTGCTCACCTCCTGGGAGCCCGACGACTTCGCCTGGGCCTTCGGCCAGAATGCCCCCGCCGTCTACGTGCTCACCAACACGCGCAGCCTCGCCGAGGACACCGCGGCCGAGCGCAACCAGCAGATCGTCGTCAACGCGCTGGCCGCCGCCGAGCGCAGCGGCGTGACGGTCTCCTTCGCGAGCCGCAGCGACTCGACGCTGCGCGGGCACTATCCGCTCGAGACGGATGTGCTCGCCGCCACCTCCCTCGACGTCACCGGTCGCGCCGTCGACGCCGTCATCATCGTCCCCGCGTTCCCGGATGCGGGCCGCATCACCATCGACTCCGTCCACTACATGCGCACCGCCGACGGCCTCACCCCGGTCGCCGAGACCGAGTTCGCGCGAGACGCCACCTTCGGCTTCACGCACTCGGACCTGCGCGCCTACGTCGAAGAGAAGTCGGCCGGTCGCTGGAAGGCCGACGGCGTCACCGCCCTCACCCTCGACATCGTGCGCGGCGGAGCCGAGGGCATCGCCGAGGTGCTGGCCGGGCTCCGCGACTCGGCGCCCGTCGTGGTCGACATCGTCACGGAGAACGACCTGCGCGCCCTCGCGCTCGGTCTCGCCGCCGCCGAGGCCGCCGGCAAGAACCTGCTCTACCGGGTCGGCCCGCCGTTCGTGCGCGCCCGCGTCGGCCAGGCGCCGCACGCGCCGCTGACCGCGACCGACGTCTACGGCGACGCCGGCTCGGCCGCCGTCGGGGGGCTCATCGTGGTGGGCTCGCACGTGGGCCTCACGACGCGTCAGCTCGACCGGCTCACCGCTCGCCAGCCGCTGGCGCGCATCGCCGAGATCGATGTCGAGCGCGTCCTCGACGAGGAGGCTGCCGAAGGCCACATCGCGGGTCTCGTCGCCGACATCGTCTCGAGCCTCGGCGAAGGCGACGTGGTCGTCCACACCAGCCGACTGCTGCGCCGCACCGACAACGCGGACGAGAGCCTCGAGATCTCACGCCGCGTCTCGGCGGCCGTCGTCGAACTGGTGCAGCGCGTGCTCGCGGCTTGCCCGCCGCGCTTCGTGATCGCGAAGGGCGGGATCACCTCCAGCGACGTCGCCGCACACGGCCTGAGCATCCGCCACGCGATCGTGCGCGGCCCCATGCTTCCCGGACTGGTGTCGCTGTGGGAGCCGGTTGACGGCCCCGCGAAGGGCATTCCGTACATCGTGTTCGCCGGCAACGTCGGCGACGACGAGTCACTCGCCGACGTCGTCCGCATCCTGTCCCACACCTCCGTGCCCGTCGCGGCCTGAACCTCACGAGAAGAGAAACCATGTCAACGTCGACCACTTACACCGTCGCCGCGCTCGGACTCGGCGCCATGGGACTGCCCATGGCGACGCGCCTGGCCAGCCAGCTCCGCGTCAACGGCTTCGATATCGCCCCCGCGCGGCTCGAACTCGCCGAAGCCGCGGGCATCACCCCGCACACCAGCGCCGCGAGCGCCGTGACCGGGGCGGATGCCGTGCTTCTGGCGGTGCGCAACGGCGAGCAGCTGCGGGAGGTGCTCTTCGGCTCGGCCGGGATCGCCTCGTCGCTGAGCGCCGGGGCCGTCGTGATCATGACGAGCACGGTCGGAATCGACGACGTCATCGACGTCGCCACCCGACTCGACGAGCTCGGCATCCAGCTGGTCGACGCGCCGCTGTCCGGAGGACCGGCGCGCGCGGGCCAGGGCGACCTGCTCATCGTCGTCGGCGCCGAGCCGAGCGCGCGGGAGCGGGCGATGCCGGTGCTCGAGCTCCTCGCCTCGACCCTGACGATCATCGGCGACAAGCCGGGCGACGGCCAGGCCTTCAAGACCGTCAACCAGCTGCTCTGCGGCGTCCACATTGCCGCCGCGGCGGAGGCGCTGGCGCTCGCCGACCGGCTCGGACTCGACGCCGAGAAGACTCTCGAGACGCTCGCGGCCGGCGCCGCCGGCTCGTTCATGCTCGCCAACCGCGGGCCGCGCATGCTCGAGGCCTACCGCGACGGCGGAGCCGAGGTGCTCAGCCGCCTCGACATCTTCGTCAAGGACATGGGCATCGTCACCAGTGCCGCCCGCACCGCGGGCCTGCCGACGCCGGTGGCGTCGGCAGCGGAGCAGCTCTACCTGCTCGGCGCCGCACAGGGTTCCGCGGCGCTCGACGACTCGGCCGTGATCACCGTGATCGCGCCGTCCACCAACTGATCCGACAGCACTACCCTTCATCAATCGAAAGTCAAAGGAGACACCCCGCATGGAAACCCCTGTCCTTCTCGGCATCGCGGCGGCAGGCATCGCCCTGCTGCTCGTGCTGATCATCAAGTTCAAGGTGCAGGCCTTCGTGGCGCTGCTGCTCGTGAGCCTGCTCGTCGGACTCGCCGCGGGCATCCCGCTCACCACCGTCGCCGCGACGGAGGACACCCCCGAGCGGCTCGGCATCATCCAGGCGATCGTGGCCGGCATGGGCGGCACGCTCGGAACGGTCGCGATCCTGGTCGCGCTCGGCGCCATGCTGGGGCGTCTGATCGAGGTCTCCGGCGGCGCCTCCAGCCTCGCCGGTCGCTTCACCTCGCTGCTCGGACCGAAGCGGGTCTCGGCCGCGCTCACCGCCGCCGCCCTCGTGCTGGCGATTCCGGTCTTCTTCGACGTCGGCTTCATCATCCTGGTGCCGATCATCTACGGCTTCTGCAAGGCGGCCGGGGTCAACCCGGTCAAGTTCGGCCTCCCGGTCGCGGGCATCATGCTCGCCGTGCACGTGGCCGTCCCGCCGCACCCCGGCATCGTCGGCGGTGCCGCGCTTCTCGGCGCGGACCTCGGCTGGGTGACGATCATCGGCCTCGCGGTCTCGATTCCGCTCGGTGTGCTCGCCCACTTCGTGGCGAAGTTCCTGAACCGTCGTGAGTTCACGATGCTCCCGGCGACCGCCGCCCAGTTCGCCGCCTTCGGCTCGGAGTCGACGGAGCCGACCGGCGGATCCGGCTCGGGACGCACCGGCACGCTCACCAAGACCGAGGCGCCGCCGACCGCGGGCACCATCCTCACGCTCATCCTCGTGCCGCTCGCGCTCATCATGCTCGGCACCGTCGCCACCACGGTGCTTCCGGCCGGCGACGCCATGCGTCCGTTCTTCGCCTTCGTCGGCTCGCCGGTGTTCGCGCTGCTCGTCGCGCTCGTGCTCGCGTTCTTCCTGCTGACGGTGCGCCGCGGCTGGTCGCTCGCGCACACCGGACAGGTCATGGAGGCGGCGCTGCCGCCCGCCGCGATCGTCATCCTCGTCACCGGTGCGGGCGGCGCGTTCGCGCGCATCCTCACCGAGAGCGGCGTCGGCAAGGCTCTTGCCGACACGATGGCCTCGACCGGGCTGCCGATCCTCGTGCTCGGCTTCCTCGTGGCACTCGTGCTGCGCGCCTCGCAGGGTTCCGCCACGGTCGCGATCCTCACCACCGGCGGGCTGCTCGCCGCCACCGTGGCCGACGGAAACTTCTCCGTCGTGCAGGTCGCGCTCATCGCCATGGCGATCGCGTTCGGTGCGCTCGGACTCTCGCACGTCAACGACTCCGGCTTCTGGGTCGTCACGCGCTACCTCGGGCTGAGCGTTGCCGACGGACTGCGCACCTGGACCGTGCTGACCACCATCCTCGGTGTCGCGGGCTTCCTGCTCGTGAGTGTGATCTGGGGAGTGGTGAGCGCCGCGGGGCTCTGACCCGCGCCACCTCCGCTGCGGGGCGCATCGGCCACCACCGACGCGCCCCGCAGTGCTTGCCCTCCCGCGGCCCGATAGGCTGGGAGAGCGCGTTCGCCACCATCGCGCATCCCGCCCTTTCACGACGACGAAAACGGATGCCCCATGGTGACCACCGAAACCGGAACACTCTTCCTCCACCCCGACCGCAACCTCGCAATGGAGCTGGTGCGCGCGACCGAGGCCGCCGCCATCCGCGCGACCCCGTTCATCGGCCACGGCGACAAGCTGGGTGCCGACGGCGCCGCGGTGGACGCGATGCGCAAGTTCCTCGGCACCGTCAACTTCGCCGGCACCGTCGTCATCGGCGAGGGTGAGAAGGACAAGGCGCCGATGCTGTTCAACGGCGAAGTCGTCGGCAACGGGCGCGGCCCGGCCTGCGACATCGCGGTGGACCCGATCGACGGCACCTCGCTCACCGCTTCCGGTCGACGCAACGCGATCTCGATGATCGCCGCCGCCGACCGCGGCTCCATGCTCGACGCCTCGAGCGTGTTCTACATGGACAAGATCGTGGGCGGGCCGGAGGCGATCGGCGTCGTCGACATCCGCCAGTCGGTGGCCGAGAACGTGCGGGCGATCGCCAAGGCCAAGGGCAAGAGCGTCGCCGAGATCCAGGTCGGCGTGCTCGACCGGCCGCGCCACGAGGGGCTGATCGCCGAGATCCGCGCCGCGGGCGCCGGCACGCGACTGCTGCTCGACGGCGACGTCGCCGGCGGCATCGACGCGGCCAGCTACGACGGACGCCTCGACCTGTGCATCGGTGTCGGCGGCAGCCCCGAGGGTGTGGCGACGGCGTGCGCGATCAAGGCGCTCGGCGGGCTGATCCAGACGCGGATGGCGCCGCTGGACGACGACGAGAAGCAGCGCGGCATCGACGCGGGCCTCAAGTTCGACTACGTCTATGAGGCCGACGAGCTCGTCAAGGGCGACAACACCTTCTTCGTCGCGACCGGCGTGACCGACGGCAACCTGGTCGCCGGGGTCCGTCGCAAGGGCCCGATCATCCGCACCGAGTCGATCGTGCTGCGTGCGCGCTCGGGCACGATCCGCCGCATCACCGCCGACCACCTGGTCGAGAAGTGGCTCGACGAGGACTGAGCTTCAAGCCGGCCAGCGGCTGACGCTGACCGCCAGCCGTCGTTCCTCGAGACGTTGTGATCGTGGGAGAGGGGTGATCGCATCGGCGCGCCGCCGAACGGCTCCACTTGCTGCCCGCCACCATGCGGTCCTCACACGCCCCTCGAGCGGTGCCAAAAGCGCGATCTGAGCGCGCAACATCGCACCTTTCGCACCGCTCGAGTGGATGTCGCACGCACGCACATGCCCGCGTTCGCAACCTCGCGGGAAACGACGGCTAGTCGTCGTCCTCGTCGTCGGTCTCCAGCAGGCCGTCGACGAGTTCGACGGCGGTGAGGCCCTTCGGACGGTCCTCGATGAGCTTGGGTTCGCCGAGCACCTTCGCCTCGTCGAGGGCGTCGAGCTTGCGCGCGGTGACGAGCACGCGCGATTCGAGCGACGACGCGAACTGGTTGTAGCTCGACACCGTCGAGTCGATCGAGCGGCGCAGCTTCTCGGCGTGCTCGGCGAGGGTCGCCAGCCGGCCGTACAGCTCGCGGCTCAGGTCGAACAGTCGCTTGGCGTCTTCGGTGAGCACGTCCTGCTGCCAGGTGAAGGCGACCGTCTTGAGCACCGCCCAGAAGCTGACCGGGCTTGCCAGGGCGATCCGCTTGCCGAAGGCGTACTCGAGCAGGGTCGGGTCGGCGTCGAGCGCGGTCGAGAGCAGCGACTCGTTGGGGATGAAGGCGATCGTGAACTCGGGGCTCGACTCCAGCCCCGACCAGTACGTCTTGGCCGAGAGGGCGTCGACGTGGCTCTTGACCTGCTTCGCGTGCTGGGCGAGCAGGTCGCGGCGCCGCGCCTCCTGCTCAGGGCCGCCGGTGGCGGGGATCGCGGCCGACTCGATGTAGGCGTTGTAGGGCACCTTCGAGTCGACGGCGATCGACTTGCCGCCCGGCAGGTTCAGCACCATGTCGGGTCGTCGGGCGCCGGACTCCGAGGTGATGCTCGCCTGGGTCGTGAAGTCGACGCGGTTCAGCAGCCCGGCGGATTCGACCAGCGTGCGCAGCTGCGTCTCGCCCCAGACCCCGCGGGTGGCGTTGTTGCGCAGCGCGCTCGCCAGCTGCTCGGCCGTGGCGCGCAGCCGCTCCTCCGATTCGGCGGCGGTCTTCAGCTGCTGGCTCAGCTCGCCGTGTTGCTGCGAGCGCTGCGTCTCGAGCTCCGTCACCTTGGCCTGCATCGTGCGCAGCGTCTCCTGCACCGGGGTGAGCGCCTGCAGCACCTTGCTCTCGGCCTTCGCGTGCTCCTCGCGCTCGCGGCGTTCGATCTCGGTGCGGGTGACGAATTCGCGGTACTGATCCTGCTGCGCGGCGACCTGCTCGCGCAGCCCCGCCGCGGTCGCCTGCACGCGGGCCAGCTCGGAGCTGAGCTCGGCGCGAAGCGACGCCTCCTGCGTGCGCAGGTCGGCGAGGGCGGCCTGGTGCCGCGCCTCCACGACGCCGCGCGCCTCGCGCGCCGCGGTGGCCCGGGCGCGGCCGATCAGCACCCCGATGAGCACGCCGACCGCGACACCGAGCAGCAGGCCGACAAGCAGGGCGATGATCGGATCCATGCGCCCATGGTCGCACCCGGTGCCGACACCCGCCCCGACATCGCAAAGTCGGAGATTCCGTCCCGATGTCCACGAGTCGTGGACGTCAGCCCCGCGTCTCCGATTTTGCGGGGCAACGGGGCCCGCGAGTGCCACGAGTCCGGACGAAACCTGGGAGATAAATGTTCGGGAAATGTTCCGGGCGTAGGCTCACGTCATGACCACGAACATCCTCGATCACTGGGTCGCGGGCGCCGCATTCACCGGAGAATCCACGCGCACCGCCCCCGTCTACAACCCGGCGCGCGGCGTCGTCCAGAAGGACGTGCGGCTCGCCTCGACGGCCGACGTCAACGTCGCCGTCCAGGCCGCCAAAGCGGCCCTCCCGGCCTGGGCCGAAGCGAGCTGGGCGAAGCGCCAGCAGGTGCTCTTCGCCTTCCGCGAGATCGTCAACGCGCGCAAGGGCGACCTCGCGGCGATCCTGACGAGCGAGCACGGCAAGGTCACCTCCGACGCGCTCGGCGAGATCGCGCGCGGCCTCGAGGTCATCGAGTTCGCCTGCGGCATCCCGCACCTGGCGAAGGGCGAGTTCAGCCAGAACGTCTCCACCGGGGTCGACGTGTACTCGGTGCACGAGCCGGTCGGCGTCGTCGGCATCATCAGCCCGTTCAACTTCCCGGCGATGGTGCCGATGTGGTTCTTCCCGATCGCGATCGCGCTCGGCAACACGGTCGTGCTGAAGCCGAGTGAGAAGGACCCGTCCGCGGCGATCTGGATGGCCGAGGCGATGAAGGAGGCGGGCCTGCCGGACGGCGTCTTCAACGTCATGCACGGCGACAAGGAGAGCGTGGATGCTCTCCTCACCCACCCCGACATCGCGGCGATCAGCTTCGTCGGCTCGACCCCCATCGCGAAGTACATCTACGAGACGGCCTCGGCCAACGGCAAGCGCGTTCAGGCACTCGGCGGCGCGAAGAACCACATGCTCGTGCTGCCCGACGCCGACCTGGATCTGGTCGCCGACTCGGCGGTCAACGCGGGCTTCGGCTCGGCGGGCGAGCGCTGCATGGCGATCTCGGTCGTCGTCGCGGTCGAGCCGGTCGCCGATGACCTGATCGCGAAGGTCACCGAGCGCATGTCGACGCTGAAGGTCGGCGACGGCACGCGCGGCTGCGACATGGGCCCGCTCATCACGAAGGAGCACCGCGACAAGGTCGCCGGCTACCTCGATGTGGCAGCGGCCGATGGAGCCGAGATCGTGGTCGACGGGCGCGGCATCGAGGTCGACGGCGAGGCAGACGGCTTCTGGCTCGGCCCGACGCTGGTCGACAAGGTGCCGACGAGCTCGAAGGTCTACACCGACGAGATCTTCGGCCCGGTGCTCAGCGTGGTGCGCGTCGCCTCCTACGAGGAGGGTCTCGCGCTCATCAACGCCAGCCGATACGGCAACGGCACGGCGATCTTCACCAACGATGGCGGCGCGGCGCGCCGCTTCCAGCGCGAAGTGACGGTCGGCATGGTCGGCATCAACGTGCCGATTCCGGTGCCGGTGGGCTACTTCTCGTTCGGCGGCTGGAAGGACTCGCTGTTCGGCGACACCAAGGCGTACGGGCCGGATGCGATCCACTTCTTCACGCGGCAGAAGGCGATCACCAGCCGCTGGCTCGACCCGAGCCACGGCGGCATCAACCTGGGCTTCCCGCAGAACTGACGTGAATGCGGTGCGGGCCGCGGTCGCGCGACTCGCAGCCGCGAACGCGAGAACCGAACTTCGGGTCGAAATCGTGCGCGGTCGGGGGCTTCGGCGCGGCTCGTGGCGGATGGTGCCGCGCGGTGTCGTCTGGCGACTGGGCGCCCTCTGCCTCGACGAGACGGGCGCGTTGTTCGCCGCCGGCCAGGTGCTCGTGGTGACGCGTCCGACGCATCCGAACTTCCGCTCGAACCTGGCACTGGAGCGGAACGAGCTTCAGCGCCTCGCCGCCCGCGCGGGGATCGCTCCGGGCGAGACGGTCATCGTCGACGCGCGCCCGCTCGATCTGACGGCGGACGCCCTCGACCCCCCGCTCGCCGCGATCCCGGACGGGGTCGGCGTGGTGTGGGCGCCGGGCGCGACGCCGACGCCGCTGGCGCCCTACCTCGAGGAGCGAGTCGCCCTGCTGCTGGAGCCGCCCGGCTGAGCGCGCGCGTCGTCGACGGCGGCTGGCGCGCCGGTGTCGTCGCGGAGCCGGGCCTAGGGTGCCGTCGCGGCGGCGGCAGCCGGAGCCATCACACCCAGGCGAGCACCCGAGAGCTCCGCGAGCTGGTCGAGGCTGGCGGCGCCGTGTCGCGCGGCCGCGTGGACCATGATCGCCGCGCACGCCTCCGCGTCGGCGAGCGCCTCGTGGTGCGAGAAGTCGTCGAAGCCCGCGGCCAGGGCGACGCTCGGCAGTCGGTACGAGTCGAGGTGGTAGGTGCGCCTCGCGACCTGCAGGCTGCACAGGTAGCGAAGTTCGGGCAGCGCCAGCCCGGTCGCCTCGCAGCCGCCGCGGATCACGCCGATGTCGAACCCCGCGTTGTGGGCGACCAGGTCGTCCCCGTCGGTGAAGGCGAGCAGGTCATCCAGCTGATCGGCCCAGCCGGCGGCGCCGACGACCATGTCGGCGGTGATGCCGTGGATCGTGATGTTCCACGGTGCGAACTCGTCGTGGCCCGCGGGCGGCCGGATCAGCCAGCCGGTCTTGTCCACGACGCGACCGTCACGCACCTTGACGAGGCCGACGGAACACGCACTGGCGCGTGACCCGTTCGCGGTCTCGAAGTCGATTGCGGTGAAGTCCAGCGGCACGTCCCGACTCTGTCACGCACTTCCGACTTCGACGGGTGTGCGCGCCGAGAAGAGGCGACAATGGACCCGATGGCCTTCTTCCGCAAGCGCGCGCCGCGCAGGATCATCGGGCGCTACCGGGCTCCCGCGCCTTCGCCGCGCCCGCCGCTGGCGACCCTCGTGGACGAGGCGCGGATGGTCGCGCACGCGGCCGTGCGGATGGCCGTGAAGAACCGGATCATCGTCCTGGCGGCGGGGGAGCGGCGGGACTTCGACCCCGTGCTGCTGCGGGCGTTCACGCGCGAGACCCTCGAGCAGCTCGCGCAGCAGCAGCGCGCGGCGGCCGAGTACGAGCGGGCGGGACAGCACGCCATCCGGCGCGGCCCGGTGCTCGCCGGGCTCGCCGCGGCGCTCAAATCGGATGCCGTCGATCGCGAGTTCCTGGAGCAGATCGTCGAGGAGGCGCGGGACGCCGCGTGGTCGGAGCTGGCGTCGTCGCTGACGTCGCGGCTGGCCGACGACGTCGCGGCACGGCGTCAGGGGCCGAACTACCACGTCGGGCGGGACGAGCGCATCGCGGCCTTCGTGGCGCTCGACCTGCTCGACCTCGCGTACGACCGCGGTGTGACGCTGGATTGAGGGCCGCGTCGCCGCCGCGGTGTCGAGAGGGTGGACAGCTGGGTATACGCTGTGAGGATTCTTCCCCACGACGAGCGGACTGCTTTCGATGACGAGCTGGATCCCCCGAGCCGTGGCGGTCGCCGCGGGAACCGCTTTTCTGGCTTTCGCAGTGCCGGCTGCCGCGCACGCCGCGCCGCCCGCCCTTCCGAGTGGTGACGCGCTGTATGCCATCGCGTGCCCGTACTACACCGATGCGACGGTGCCCACGACGAACAATCAGCTGCTCATCGTGGACACGGCCGATGCGAGCGCCGTGAACCGCGGTTCCGGCGATGGCGGCGGCAATGCGACCTCCGACTCGAACTGCGCCGCGGGGGCGACGTGGAATCCGGTGACGGAGACGGCGTACTTCGTGTACTGGTCCGAGGATGACGAGTATCCGATGTTGGCGACGATCGATCGCGCGAGCGGCGTGGCGACCGTCATCGGCGAATTCACCGACGCGGGTGTTGTCAACGACTACATCGCGGCGATCGCGATCGGCGCCGACGGCTCCGCGTACGCAGTCGACTACGACGGGTACGAGCTGTTCTCGCTCGATCTCGCGACCGCCGAGCTCACGCTCATCAACGGCTCCGTCTCCTTCGGCGAGGACCCGTACGGCTTCGCCTTCAACCCCGCCGACGGCAAGTTCTACGCGGCCGACCAGGACGGCTACTTCTACGAGATCGATGTCAGCGATGGCACGCTGTCGCCGCTCGGCCAGCCTGCCGGCATCGCGATCGAGGGCGTCTACGGGTTCACGATCGATTCGAATGGCGTCGCGTGGTTCAACAACGACGAGGACTACCTCGACGAGTACGCGGCGCAGCTGTGGAGCGTCGACCTCGCCGACTTCGCCACCGCGGCGGAGTTCTCGGGCAACATCAGGACCGGCGCCAGCGAGTTCGTCTACACGGAGTCGTTCTTCGTCGCCCCGTTCGTCGATGCCCCGGCCGTGATCGAGCCCGCCGCCCCGGAGCTGGCCGAGACCGGGCCTGATGGCTCGGCGGCCGCACTGGCGGCATTCGCCGTGGCCAGCGTGCTGCTCGGTGCCGCTTTCCTGGCCTTGCGTCGCCGCGCGAGTCTGCGGTAGCTCCGCCCGCCGGTAGGCTCGACCCTCGTGGCTCTCACTATCGGCATCGTCGGACTGCCCAACGTCGGCAAGTCAACGCTCTTCAACGCGCTCACCAAGAACTCCGTGCTCGCGGCGAACTACCCGTTCGCCACGATCGAGCCGAACGTCGGCGTGGTGAACCTGCCCGACCCGCGGCTCGCGAAGCTCGCCGAGATCTTCGGCAGCGAGCGCATCCTGCCCGCGGCGGTGTCGTTCGTCGACATCGCCGGCATCGTGAAGGGCGCCAGTGAGGGGGAGGGGCTCGGCAACCAGTTCCTCGCCAACATCCGCGAGGCCGACGCGATCGCCCAGGTGGTGCGCGGATTCGCGGACGACGACGTCGTGCACGTCGCCGGAAAGGTTGACCCGGCCTCCGACCTCGAGGTGATCACCACCGAGCTCGCGCTCGCCGACCTACAGACTCTCGAGAAGGCGGTCGCGCGTCTCGAGAAGGAGGTCAAGGGCAAGAAAGCCGACCCGGCGGTGCTGGAGGCGGCGGTCGCCGCCCAGAAGGCCCTCGACGCGGGCACGCCGCTGTCGCGCGCGACCGGCGTGGACCTCGACCTGATCAAGGAGCTCGGCCTGATGACGGCCAAGCCGATCATCTACGTCTTCAACGTCGACGAGGCCGTGCTGACCGACGACGCCAAGAAGGCGGAGCTCGCCGCGGTCGTCGCGCCCGCGCAGGCGGTGTTCCTCGACGCCAAGATCGAGTCCGAGCTGATCGACCTCGACCCGGAGGATGCGGCCGAGCTGCTCGCCTCGACCGGCCAGGAGGAGTCGGGTCTCGACCAGCTGGCGCGCATCGGCTTCGACACCCTGGGACTTCAGACCTACCTCACGGCGGGCCCGAAGGAGGCGCGCGCCTGGACCATCGGCAAGGGCTGGAAGGCACCGCAGGCCGCGGGCGTCATCCACACCGACTTCGAGAAGGGCTTCATCAAGGCCGAGATCGTCTCGTTCGACGACCTGGTCGCGACGGGGTCGATCGCCGAGGCTCGCGCCAAGGGCAAGGCCCGCATCGAGGGCAAGGACTACGCCATGCAGGACGGCGACGTGGTCGAGTTCCGCTTCAATGTCTGAGGCTCTGCCGGCCTGCCCGGCGTGTGCCGAGAGCTACACGTACGAGTCCGGGGCGCTGCTGGTCTGCCCGATGTGCGCTCACGAGTGGATGCTCGGCGCCGAGTCGGGCGATGAAGACGACCTGGCCGAGGCTCCCGCGATCACGGATGCGGTCGGCAACGTCCTCGAGGACGGCGACACCGTCACGATCATCAAGGACCTCAAGGTCAAGGGTGCGGGCGGGGGCGTGGTGAAGGTCGGCACGAAGGTCCGCGGCATCCGCTTGATCTCGGACGGCGTCGGCGACCACGACATCGACGCGAAGGTGCCTGGCTTCGGGCAGATGCAGCTCAAGTCGAGCGTGGTCAAGAAGGTTCTCGTCTGACGAGCTGACGCCACCGCCTTGCCGTTGCGGGGATCGTCCACCCCGACGTCGACCAGGTGAAGTGCATTCTCGACGACGAGCGCCCCGCCTGTCAATGCGACGATAGTGCGGGGCGCTCGCGAGCGACCCCATCCGCTGTCGACTTCAACCGAAGGAACTTGCATGCCCGTCATCGCCATCATCGGAGCCGGACCCGGACTCGGAGCTGCGGTCGCTCGCAAGTTCGGACGGGAAGGCTTCGCCGTCGCCCTGATCGCGCGCAATCAGGCGAAGCTCGACGCACTGGCCGTGGAGCTCGAAGCGGAAGGCGTGACGGCCCGCGGCTATGCCGCCGACGTGCGGGAGCCCGCGACGCTCGAATCGGCACTCGCGCGTGCCGCCGACGAGCTGGGCCCGATCTCGACGCTGCAGTACAGCCCCCTTCCGTCCCGGGACTACCTGAAGCCGGTTCTCGACTTGACCCCGGAGCTGGCGCGGGAGGCGCTGCAGTTCTCCGCGCTCGGGCTCATCCACGCGGTGCGCGCCGTGCTCCCGGCGATGCGCGAGGCGGGCGGCGGCAGCATCATCCTGATCAACGGCGGCACCTCGGTGAAGGCGCGCGCCGGATTCGCCGGCACCTCTGTCGCTTTCCCCGCCGAGAGCGCCTACGGCGAGATGCTCTTCGAGACGCTCGAAGGTGAGAACATCCGGGTCCGTCAGCTGGTCATCCCCGGAGGGATTCCGAAGCGCAGCTGCCCAACGGCATCGACGACGTGGCGTCGCGGATCTGGGAGATTCAGCTCGCCGCGGGCCCGTTCCGCACGATGCTCATCCCGCTCGAGGACGGCCGAGAGTAGCGCCGACGTCGTTCAGTGGCCTGGCTGCACCACCCCGTTGAAAGGGACGACGTCCTGCCGGGCGGACATGTCGCCGAGTTCCACCGCAGCTCACGAGTAGGTCCGAGGTCCCTCAACCGGATCGACGCCGGAACAGCGGGTAGGCCTTGCAGCCCAGGCAGAATCCGGTGAGCGCGTTGATCGCCGCCATTCCGAAGGCGAGAGCCGTGAGGATGTAGCCGACGACATCAATGTCGATGATGAAGGCGATGAGCGCCACAGCGGTGAGCGCGAACCCGACTCCCTGAGCGAACCGCGGCGGACGGGCATCTTCCAGTGCGGTCGGCGCGGCGATCCGCGGCCACACGAAACGCGCGAAGAGCTGTGCCCACACGGACCATTGAAAACTCACGAACGCCGTGAACCCGAACACGGCCACCTGTGTTACGAGCAGGAAGATGCCCACGGGCCGAACGACGCCGACCGTCAGCAGGACGATGGCGAGCATGATCGCCGTTGCGCCGGCGCTGAACTTCAGGAGGCGCGGATCGACCCTGGCGCGAAGCGGGCAGGTGATGATTCCGGGACTCGGCATGGCGTCCTCCTCGGAAAGGATGACGCCGGTCAGGGCCCTCTGACAAGACCCCCTCCAGCTGCGAATGAACGGTGAGGTCTCCGCGTTGAACCGTCGCCTCGTCCGTGCATAATCGGGCCATGGGTGATCTCGCGGGCAGTGCCGGTCGGCCATCCGCCGCGCGGCAGCCGCTGACGGCCTATTCGCCCCCGGACCCGGAGTTGCGCGCCTTCGACCGCGGTGTGGGAACGCTGCGGGTCTCAGGTGAGCTCACGGGACATCTCGCATGCGTGGTGGGCAGGATGTGGTTCCCGCCGGGACGGGTGTGGCCGTGGTTCGTGATCGTCTGGGCCGATGGCACCAAGGAGTCGTCCTTCGAAGACTATGGGCCCTTGTGGCTCACTGTGCGTGAACTCGATGCCGGGTACTTGCAGCATCATGGCCCGAGCAAGGTCACGGAGAAGCGATTCCTCGGCATGCGGGGTCTCTCCGTCACGCCCGGTGCGCCGTGCCGCTTCGAGTTCGAATGGCTTCCGAGGGCGGAAGCGGAAGCCCAGTGGCGCCGACTCGGACTCGTCGATGCCGACTTCTGAGGGTAGGGCGCATCCAGGCGGACGCCGGAGCAGTGCCGTGACCGGATCGAGCTCACCGGTGCGCGTGCGCGCCTACGAAAGCTCCGACGCGGAGGGGACGATGCGCATCTTCCGCGATGCGATCACGATCACGGCGTCGGCGGACTACACGCCTGAACAGGTTGCCGCGTGGGCGAACACGCGTGGTCGCTCTCGCGACGAGTGGGATCGGTCGATGCGGGCGCGGGACAGCTGCGTCGCGCTCGTCGGCGAGCACCTGGCCGGGTTCTCCGATGTGGATGCCGGCGGCTACATCGACATGATGTTCGTGTCGCCGGAGTTCGCGCGACGAGGCGTGGCGCGGGAGCTGGCGAGGTTCCTGGAGGCCCGGGCGAGGGAGACCTCCGCGCGCCAGCTGTCCGCCAACGTCAGCATCACGGCCCGCCCGTTCTTCGAGTCGGTCGGCTTCCATGTCGTCGCCGAACAGCATCCGGTCGCGGGCGGTGTCGTCATGACGAACTACCGCATGGTCAAGGAACTTGAGGGAGCACCCCGGCGCTCGACGCCGCCGACCCGCTAGCGCGGGACCTCGACCGTCACCGTCGCGCCGCCGTACCCGTTCTGCTGGTCGCGAGCCTCGACGGTGACGCGGTCGACGCCCTCCGGGATCGCGACCGCACTGCTGGTCCGGGTGAAGGGCTGCTCGTTCGCGTGGTCGTGTGCGAGCTGATGCTCGGCGAGCACCTCGCCGTCGGCGGTCAGAACGCGCCACCCGTCGGCGTAGCGCTCTGCGCCGTCGTAGGGCGAGGAGATCGTCACCGCGATCGTGAACTGGTCGCCGCTTGCGGTGAGGACGGCGTCGATCACCTCGGGGAACCGCTGCGCGCTCTCGGTCTGCGACGGCTCGTCTGCCGTGCTGGACGTCGCCGACGCGACGGGGGCGGTCGTCGGATCCGGCTCCGCACCTCCGGCGCATGAGACGAGAAGCGATGCGCTCAGGATGACGCCGAGCGCACTCACGGTCCGCTGCGTCGTGGGCGTTCCGGATCGTCGCACCCGTCGACCCGCGCGCCGTTTCCGCGATGGGGCGACGACCGTCGCGCGGACCTCTGCGGAGCTGGCGCTATGGCGAAACACGTCGCCGATCGTACGCGCCCCGCGCTCGCCGCGGTTGTGGGTGCGACAGGCCGCCCGGCTTGCCAGGAGCGAGGGGCGCTCAACTAGGCTGGGTGCGCTCTGAAAAGTACTTGTGCGTGCGCGTTGCTTCAGGAGTGAGGTCGAACGATGGATCTTCTCCACGGTTGAGCGGCAGTGCGCCCTCCCGTATGGCGACCTCATTTCAGACGCAGACACCTCTCGAGACAGGAGCAATCAGTGGGACTCATTCAGGCAGCTGTCGGCGCACTCGGCGGAACACTTGCGGATCAGTGGAAGGACTTCTACACCGTTCCGACCGGCCTCGCGCCGACCGCCGCACTCGTCGCGGCAGTCCCGCAGGGTCAGAACGCTGGTCGCGGTTCGAACACCAAGGCCTCCGACAGCATCATCTCGAACGGCAGCAAGATCCTGGTCCCCGAGGGCTATGGGCTCCTCTTGATGCAGGACGGCGCCATCACCGGTTTCGCCGCGGAGGCGGGTGCCTACGAGTGGAGCAGCGAAGCTCAGGACTCCCAGTCCATCTTCGCGGGCAACGGGATCGTCAGCCCTCTGATCACGACCTCGTGGGAGCGGTTCAAGTTCGGCGGGCGGCCGGGATCGCAGCAGCGCGCCTACTTCGTGGCGCTCAAGGAGCTTCCGAATAACCGCTTCGGCACCCAGTCCGAGATCTACTGGGATGACGCGTACATGAACGCCCAGGTCGGCGCGATCACGCGCGGCACCTACACGATGAAGATCGTCGACCCGATCCTGTTCGTGAAGGCGTTCGTTCCCGCCAAGTACCTCGAGCCCGGTCAGGTCTTCGACTTCACCGACATCGAGAACGACGCGGCGTCGCAGCTGTTCAACGAGGTCGTGGGGTCGCTCGCGCCCGCCTTCTCGATGTACACGAACGACCCGTCCAAGGGCAACCGGATCACCAAGATCCAGCAGGACTCGATCGGCTTCGCCCACAGCCTCTCGGCGGCCGTGGAAGAGAACTACCAGTGGTCCTCGGCGCGCGGCCTGGAGATCGCCTCGACGGCGATCATCGCGATCGAGTACGACGAGAACACGCGTGAGCTGCTGCGCAACGTGCAGCGTGCCGACGCGCTCTCGGGCGCCCGCGGCAACTCGAACCTGCAGGCCTCGGTGGCGGCAGGCTTCGAGTCGGCGGGGGAGACGGGCGGCGCCGCCGGCATCTTCGGCATGGGGATGGCGGCCGGGGCCACCGGCCTCGGCGGACTCCAGCAGCCCGTCCCCGGTGTGGGCGCGCAGAGCACGCCTGCGGCCCCCGCGGCAGCGGCGGCTCCCGCGGCTCCCGCCGCGAACGACCCGATGGCCCAGCTCGCGAAGTTCAAGGAGATGCTCGACGCGGGGCTCATCACGCAGGAGGACTACGACGCCGCGAAGGCCAAGGCGCTCGGCCTGTAGGCGCGCGGGGTATTCGAGATGTCGAGTTCACTGCCAGCCGAACTGCCGGATTCGCAGCACCCCACCGACCCTGAGGAGTTCAGCACCCAGAACACCGACCTGACGGACGGCGTCAACCGGTGCCCGCGATGCGGGGCCACCGACATCCAACTGCGTCCGTCGGCGGGGAAGCTGATCTGCCTGTTCTGCCGGCACGAGTGGGCCGAGAGCCTGCTCGAGGAGGCGTCGGGCGACGAGGATCTCACCAGCCTGCGCGGCACGATCGTCGGGTCCGGGGCGGCAGACATCGACAACTCGGTCAGCGCCGTCGTCACCTTGAAGTGCGCGGGCTGCGGGGCCGAGGTCGTCGTCAACACCAGCGAGCAGCTGACCTCGCGCTGTCACTGGTGTCGCCATGTGCTGTCCATCAACGAGCAGATCCCGAACGGGGCGGTGCCCGACGCGGTACTGCCGTTCAGCGTGTCGCACGAGGATGCGGTCGCACGGATCAGCGCCTTCGCGAAGAAGCGCCGGATGTTCGCGCATGCGCGTTTCAAGAGCGAGTTCACGCCCGAGAACGTCGTTCCCGTGTACATGCCGTACATGGTGGTCGACGGCAACGTGAGCGCCGAGGTCTGGGGCGTGGGCGAGATCAAGACCCGGCAGTACACGCGCGGCTCGGGCGACAAGCAGAAGACGTACTACGACGCGGACATCTACCGGGTGCAGCGTCGCGTCGACTTCACGGTGGATGACCTCACCCTGGAGTCGTCGGGCGAGCGCGCGAACATCGACACGAAGCGGAACACCAACAACGTCATCAACACGATCCTGCCGTTCGACACCAAGAACGCGGTGCGGTGGAACGCGAGCTACCTCAACGGAGCCACCTCGGAGAAGCGCGACCAGGACGTGGAGCACCTCCAGCCGGCGCTCGAGAACCAGCTGCTGTCGATCGGGCGCTCCGAGGTCTCGGGCTCGGTGGCCACCTACGACCGAGGCGTCCGGTGGGAGCAGGAGCGGGTCGACGTGCACGGCACCAAATGGGTGTCGATGTACCTGCCGGTCTGGCTGTACTCCTTCCACCACGTCGAGAGAGGCAAGAGCATGGTGCACTACATCGCCGTCAACGGCCGCACCGGCGAGACCATGGGCAGCGTGCCGGTCTCGCACGGACGGCTCCTGCTCGCCGCGCTCACCGCGGGCACCTTCGTCGAATCCCTGGTGATCGCGTTCCTGGTGGTGAGCTCATGATGGAGACGATGTTCGGGACGTTCGAGCTGGCGGCGGGCATCCTGGCCTCCGTGCCCCACCTTCGCGAGGCGACCGAATCCTCGGAGGGCGGCGCGAACTGGCTGCTCGCCGCAGGTCCGGCGTCGGCCGCGGCGCTGTACGCGGCGCTCTACCGCTACTACCGCAACACGCACCGGTCGCACCAGTACGAGAAGGAGACTGCGGTCACTTCGCAGCCCGTCACGGGGAGCGACACCAAGGTCGACGAAGTGCGGGGCACCACGCGGAAGACCGTGCAGGGCGACAACGTGCGCAGTCACCGCCAGCGGGTGCAGCGTCTGACCGCGAGTTGAACTGACCCAACCTTCAGTTTGCGGTGTCAGGATGGTGACATGACCGATTTCGAAGACCTCCCGCTGTCGGCGCCCGCGCGGCGCGCTCTCGAGGCCGAGGGGCTCACCAGCCTGGAGCTCCTCGCCGCCAAGACCCGCGACGAGGTCGCGGAGGTGCGCGGCATCGCGCCCGGCACGGTGGCGATCCTCGAAGACGCGCTGCAGGCGCGCGGTCTGAGCTTCGCCGAAGCCGGGGCGCCCGTCGCCGACGCGAGCGCGGTCGAGGCCTCGCCGGTCGTGGCACCGGTCGAGCCGGTCGCCGCGGGCGCACCGGCGCCGTCCGCGCTGCCCACCTACAACGTGTTCGCGATCGTGGCGCTCGCCACGTCGTTCGTGATCCCGATCATCGGCGTCATCTTCGGCCACCTGGCGCTGCGCGAACTGAAGACGAGCGGGCAGCAGGGTCGCGAGATGGCGATCGCGGGCCTCGTGGTCGGCTACGCGCTCAGCGCCGCATATCTGCTGGCGATCTTCGCGACGCTCGCGTTCAGCTTCATGATGCTGCTCGTGCCGCTGGCGCTCATCCCGATCTCGATGATGGGCGCGTAGGCGACGTCGACTCGGTTCGGCGAGCGACCTTGCTAGGCTGAGCCCACAATCGAAGATCGGGCCGCACGCGATGCGGGAGAGCTTCCGCACGGAAGCACCGAAGGAGCAAGCCTCCCCGCCAATCTCTCAGGTACGAGTACCGCATCGACAGGCCGCTCTGGAAAGAGCTTCGCAGCGTGAAGCTGGTCGAGTAGCCGACATCGTCGGCGTATCGAGACCGGTTCCGCGCAGACGCAGCCGCCCACGGTGAAAGCGCCGCCCCTGGCCGGGCGTCGTGAAACTCTCAGGCACCGGTACAGAGGGGGAGTTCCACCCGCAGCCCGCCGTGCTCAGGAGAACTCCGTGACCGATCGACTCTCGCCCCTCGATGCGACGCATCGCGCTCTCGGCGCCAGCTTCACCGACTTCGCCGGGTGGCAGATGCCCGTGCGCTACAGCTCCGACCTGGCCGAGCACCACGCGGTGCGCAGCGCCGCGGGCATCTTCGACATCTCGCACATGGCCGAGTTCATGGTCGCAGGACCGCAGGCGGCCGCGTTCCTCGACGCCGCGCTGTGCGTCGACGCCAGCGCGATCCCGCTCTCGCGCGCCAAGTACACGATGATCCTCGCCGAGGACGGCGGGATTCTCGACGACCTGATCGTCTACCAGAACGCCCCCGGCGAGTACCTCGTGGTCGCGAATGCGGGCAACCATGACGTCGTGGCGGCGGCGCTCGCCGAGCGCATCCAGGGCTTCGAGGCGGTCGTGACCGACCTCACCGAGGCGCTCGCCCTCATCGCCGTGCAGGGCCCGAGCTCGCGCGCCATCCTCGAGGCGACCGCGGGGCTTGAGCACCGCGACGAGTGGGCGATGGGGCACACGCTCGACGAGCTGCCCTACTACGCCTGCATGGGCATGTCGTTCCAGGGCTCCGCGCTGCTGGTGGCGCGCACCGGCTACACCGGCGAGGACGGCTTCGAGCTGTACGTCGAGGCGGCCCGGGCGGCGACGCTCTGGGATGCGCTGAGCGCGGCCGGCGGCGAGCACGGCCTGGTGCCGTGCGGTCTCGCCGCGCGCGACACGCTGCGGCTCGAGGCGGGCATGCCGCTCTACGGCCACGAGCTCGGCACCGAGATCCGGCCCGCGCAGGCGGGCCTGGCGCGCGTCGGACTGCCCAAGACCAAGACCGCCGACTTCTTCGGCCGCGCCGCGCTCGAGGCCGGTGCGCCCGAGGGCGCCCGCGTCCTGGTGGGCCTCGCCGCCGAGGGCAAGCGCGCCGCGCGTGCGGGCTATCCCGTGCTGCACGCCGACGCGCCGGTCGGCGAGGTGACGAGCGGGGCGCTGTCGCCGACGCTCGGACACCCGATCGCGATGGCCTACGTCGACCCGGCCGTCTCGGCGGTCGGCACCGAACTCGAACTCGACGTCCGCGGCAGCCGCATTCCGGCCACCGTGGTTGCCCTGCCCTTCTACCGGAGAGAGTCACGATCATGAGCGAACTGCAGTACACCGCCGAGCACGAATGGATCTCGGTCGACGGCGACATCGCGACCGTGGGCATCACGCCCTACGCCGCCGACAAGCTCGGCGACGTCGTCTACGTGGACCTGCCCGCGGCCGGCGCGAGCGTCGCGGCGGGCGCCGTCGTCGGCGAGATCGAGTCGACCAAGTCGGTGGGGGAGCTGTTCGCCCCGGTCGACGGCGAGGTCGTCGAGTCGAACCAGGCCGTCGTCGACGACCCCTCGCTCGTCAACGCCGACGCGCTCGGCGCGTGGCTGATCAAGGTGCGCTTCTCGGCGCTGCCGACCCTGCTCAGCGCGGACGAGTACGCCGCCCTCACGAACGAATAGGACACCATGCGGGAGCTCTTCGCCGACCGTCACATCGGCACCGATCCGGCTGCTCAGAAGACGATGCTCGAGGCGGTCGGCTTCGACTCGGTCGACGCGCTCATGGACGCGGCGGTGCCCTCCGCCATCCGGGTGGCGGAGCACGGTCCGGGCTCGGGCGACGTGCGCGCGAGCTCCCTGCCGGCCGCCGCCACCGAGCGCGAGGCGCTCGCCGAGCTGCGGGTGCTGGCGGGCCGCAACCGGGTGCGGCGCTCGATGATCGGGCTCGGCTACGTCGACACGATCACGCCCGCGGTGATCCAGCGCAACGTGCTCGAGAACCCCAGCTGGTACACCGCGTACACCCCGTACCAGCCGGAGATCTCGCAGGGACGCCTCGAGGCGCTCATCAACTTCCAGACGATGGTCGCCGACCTCACCGGTCTCGCCACCGCGAACGCGTCGATGCTCGACGAGGCGACCGCGGTCGTCGAGGGCATGCTGCTCGCGCGCCGCGCCTCGGGCTCTGGCTCGAACGTCTTCGTCGTCGACGCGGATGCGCTGCCGCAGACGCGCGCCCTGCTGGCGCACCGCGCCGAGGCCGTCGGCATCGAGCTCGTCACCCTCGACCTCAGCGGGTCGAGCACCCCGCACACCCCGAGCGGGTCGAGTAGCCCGCAGGGCGTATCGAGACCCCCCGCCGAGACCGGGTCGAGCACCCCGCCCACCCCGAGCGGGTCGAGTAGCCCGCACACCCCGAGCGGGTCGAGTAGCCCGCAGGGCGTATCGAGACCCCCCGCCCCCGCCCTCCCCGACTGCTTCGGCGTGTTCGTGCAGTACCCCGGCGCCTCGGGCCTGCTCTGGGATCCGACCGAGGTCGCCGCCGCCGCCCACGAGCGCGGCGCTCTCGTGGTCGCCGCGACGGACCTGCTCGCCCTCACCCTGGTGACCGCTCCCGGCGAGTTCGGCGCCGATGTCGCGGTCGGCTCCAGCCAGCGCTTCGGCGTGCCGATGGGCTTCGGCGGACCGCACGCCGGCTTCATGGCCGTGCGCGCGGGCCTCGAGCGCCAGCTTCCGGGCCGCCTCGTCGGCGTCTCGCAGGACGCGGCCGGCTACCCCGCCTACCGTCTGTCGCTGCAGACGCGCGAGCAGCACATCCGCCGCGAGAAGGCGACCTCGAACATCTGCACAGCCCAGGTTCTGCTCGCGGTGATGGCCTCGATGTACGCCGTCTACCACGGCCCCGGCGGGCTCAAGCGGATCGCCCACGAGACGAACCGGCAGGCGAACCTGCTCGCCGACGCGCTGCTCGCGGGCGGCGTCGAACTGGTGCACGACTCCTTCTTCGACACCGTGCGCGTGCGCGTGCCCGGTCGCGCCGCCGAGGTGGTCGCGGCCGCCGCCGAGCGCGACGTGCTGCTCTGGCAGGTCGATGCCGACACCGTGCACGTCGCCTGCGACGAGACGACGACGAGCGAGGACCTGGATGCGGTGCTCGCCGCCGTCCTCGGTGACGCCGCCCCGACGGTCGGCTTCAAGCCGGTGCACCGCAGCATTCAGTCGGAGCTGCACCGGCAGTCGGAGTACCTGACGCATCCGGTCTTCCACACGCACCGCTCGGAGACGGGCATGATGCGCTACCTCAAGTACCTGGCCGACAAGGACTACGCGCTCGACCGCGGCATGATCCCGCTCGGCTCGTGCACGATGAAGCTCAACGCGGCGACCGAGATGGCGGCGGTCACCTGGCCCGAGTTCGCCGGGCTGCATCCCTTCGCCCCCGAGTCCGATGTGCTCGGCTACCTGGAGCTGATCGAGCAGCTGCAGGACTGGCTCGCCGAGGTGACCGGCTACGACGCGGTGTCGCTGCAGCCGAACGCCGGCTCGCAGGGCGAACTGGCCGGGCTGCTGGCGATCCGCGGCTACCACCGCTCGCGCGGCGAGGCGCAGCGCGCCGTCTGCCTCATCCCGTCGAGTGCGCACGGCACGAACGCGGCGAGCGCCGTGCTCGCGGGGATGCGCGTCGTCGTGGTCGCCTGCGACGCGCTCGGCAACGTCGACCTCGACGACCTGCGCGCCAAGGTGACCGAGCACGCGGACGACCTCGCCGCGCTGATGATCACCTACCCGTCGACGCACGGCGTCTACGAGCACGACATCCGCGAGATCACCTCCGCCGTGCACGCGGCGGGCGGTCAGGTCTACATCGACGGCGCCAACCTGAACGCGCTGCTCGGCTACGCGCGCTTCGGCGACCTCGGCGGCGACGTGAGCCACCTGAACCTGCACAAGACGTTCTGCATCCCGCACGGCGGGGGCGGCCCGGGGGTCGGGCCGGTGGCGGCGAAGGCGCACCTGGCCGAGTTCCTGCCCTCGCATCCGATGCAGCAGCGCGAGGTGGTCGCCGGACGCGACGGCGCCACGCTGCCCGAGCACGCGAACATCGTGAGCGCGGCGCCCTACGGCAGCCCGAGCATCCTGCCGATCTCGTGGGCGTACGTGCGCATGATGGGCGCCGACGGCCTCCAGCGGGCGACCGGTGCCGCGGTGCTCGCCGCCAACTACGTGGCCGCGCGCCTGCGCGAGCACTTCCCGGTGCTGTACGCGGGCGAGCACGGCCTCGTGGCGCACGAATGCATCCTCGACCTGCGGCCGCTGCGCGAGGCGACCGGCGTGAGGGTGGATGACGTGGCCAAGCGCCTGATCGACTACGGCTTCCACGCGCCGACGATGTCCTTCCCGGTGGCCGGCACCCTCATGGTGGAGCCGACCGAGAGCGAGGACCTCGCCGAGCTGGACCGCTTCGTCGACGCGATGATCCAGATCAAGGCGGAGGCGGATGCGGTGGCGGCCGGCGACTGGCCGCGCGACGACAACCCGCTGGTGCGTGCGCCGCACACCGCCCACGCGGTGATCGCGGGGGAGTGGGAGCGGCCGTACAGTCGCGAGCAGGCCGTGTACCCGGTGCCCGAGCTGGTGCACCGCAAGTACTGGCCGCCGGTGCGCCGGATCGATCAGGCCTACGGTGACCGCCATCTGGTGTGCGCGTGCCCGCCCGTGGAGGCGTTCGCCTAGCCGGGCCGGGCCGGCGCCCGGCTCAGCCGGGCAGTCCGAAGAGCTCGGGGAACGCGGCGGCCGCCCACGGGTAGCCGACGAAGATGGCGGCGTCGAGCAGCAGATGCGCGACGATGAACGGCACGACGCGGCGCGTGCGCGAGTAGATCCAGCCGAACAGGATGCCCATCGCGACGTTGCCGAGGAAGGCGCCGACGCCCTGATACAGGTGGTAGCTGCCGCGCAGGAGGGCGGCGCTGACGATGATCGTCCAGCGCCGCCAGGCCAGGTCGCCGAGCCGGGCGAAGAGGTAGCCGAGCACGATCACCTCCTCCTGCAGCGCGGCGCGCAACGCCGACAGGAGCAGCACGGGGATGGTCCACCAGTAGGCGTTGAGGCCGCTCGGGTCGACCGCGACGCTGAGACCGAGCGCGCGCCCGGCGAGGTACACGCCGATGCCGGGAATCCCGATGCCGAGCGCGAGGGCGGCGCCCCACAGCACGTCGCGCGCCGGCCGCGTCCCGTCGATCCCGAGTCGGCCGAGGTGGGGTCGCTGCGAGCTCCACAGCAGGAAGCCGACGAGCACGACGGGCACGAGGGCGAAGCCGATCGACAGCAGCTGGTAGATCAGGTCGAAGATCTCCCGGGTGCTGCGCGACGGGTTCAGGGTCGCCGTCTGCTCGGCGAGCGGCACCTCGAGGGTGAGCCGGTTGAGGATCGCGACGATCGAGTAGACGGCCGACTGCCCGAGCGAGAGCCCGAGCACGATCGCGATCTCCCAGCGGATCCGCGCGCGGCCGGGTGCGCGGACGTCGAGCCCGCGGATGGCCGACTCAGTCACGCGGCATCGCGCAGGCGGGGGTGCCTCCGGGGAGGCGGTGGCGGAAGCGGGCAACCAGGCTGTATCCGGCGGCGGCAATCCACGACCACGGCGGCGTGGCGATCAGCCAGCCGAGGAGTCGCAGTCCGAACCGCGGCTGGCGGCGCAGCAGCGCCGACAGGGCGAGGTGTCCGGCGTACTGGCGACGCGGCGTCACGTACCAGGCGTACCGCGCGACATCGTCGTCACTGAGCGCGTAGACAGATAGATCGGTCCACTGCGACGGCTGCGCCTCGGGGAATACGGGCAGCGCGTCGCGAAGCCGAGCGACCCACGTTGTGCAGAATGCACAATCGCCATCGAAGATGAGCAGGTCGGAGTGCACGGATGTCGACAGCGGGCGCGAGTTCATTGACCCCATGGTAAGCGCGGTGGGCGGTGATTTCCCGGCGTCCTCACGGCTCCGGCGCAACGAATCCGCACATCACGAGGTTTTCCTGCACACATCCGCACCGAACGCAAAGAATCTTCGTTTCCGTTTCCGCAGTGTAACGATTCCTCCCAAAGATTTTGCACCTCTCCCGTCACGTCCCTAGGGTCGGTAGTTATCTGGGCGCGGCGCGGGGGGTCCTCCTGCGCCACGCCGTCACATTGCCAGGAGGATATGCATGAATATTCGGAAGACAGCCGCCATTGGCGCTGTCGTTGCGGCGGGTGCGCTCGTACTGAGCGGCTGCACCAACCCGTATACGTCGGAGGTCATCGAGGGCACCTCGATCACCGTCGCGTACAACGACAACTTCTTCAACTACAACGACGACAGCTCCGCGGGCAACAACACCGCGAACGGCAACGTCCGGTACATGACCAGCTCGGACTTCTCGTACTACGACGCGACGCCGGAGCTCATCCGCAACACCGACTTCGGCTCCTTCGAGAAGATCAGCGATGACCCGCTGACCGTCGAGTACACGATCAACAGCAACGTGAAGTGGTCGGACGGCACCGACGTCGACGAGGCCGACATGCTGCTTCAGTGGGCGGCGCTCTCGGGCAACGTGACCGACTTCGCTCCCGCCTCGACCGCGGGCCTCTCGCTCGTGACGGCGACGCCCGAGGTTGACGACCACAAGATGACGCTCGTCTACGACGACGCGTACGTCGACTGGGAGCTCGCCTTCGGCATGGGCGTCTCGGCGCACGGCACCGTCATGCTCGCCTACCCGGACGAGTACCCGGCCGGTGAAGAGGACGCGGCCAAGGCCGACCTCATCACGGCGATCCAGGAGGGCGACACCGAGTGGCTCGCCCCCGTCGTCGAGGTCTGGAACAACGGCTACGGCTACACCACGATGCCCGACAACGAGCTCCTCTACCTCTCGAGCGGCCCGTACATCGTGTCCGACATCGCCGAGAACGAGTTCATCACGCTGACCGCGAACCCCGAGTTCAGCTGGGGCCCGTCGCCGCACTACGAGACGATCACGATCCGCACGATCAGTGACTCGACCGCGGCGCTGCAGGCCCTCGAGAACGGCGACATCCAGATCTGGACCGGCCAGCCGACCGCCGACATCCTCGAGCTCGCTCAGGGTCTCGCGGGCGTCAACGTCGAGTCCGGCGTCCAGGCCGCGTACGAGCACATCGACCTGACCTTCAACAACGGCGGTCCGTTCGACCCGGCGACCTACGGTGGCGACGAGGAGACCGCGAAGCTGGTGCGCCAGGCGTTCCTGCTGACCCTCCCGCGTGACGAGATCGTCGAGAAGATCATCTCGCCGCTCAACCCCGACGCGTCGGTTCGCAACTCGCAGCTCGTCATCCCCGGCGCCCCGTCGTACGACGGAATCGTCGCCGAGAACGGCTCGGACCTCTACGCGGCGACCGACATCGACGCGGCCAAGGCTCTCCTCGAGCAGGCCGGTGTCGACACGCCGATCGACGTCAACTTCTGGTACCCCGAGGGCAACGTCCGTCGTGGCCAGGAGTTCGAGCTCGCGCAGGCCTCCGCGGCCCTCGCCGGCTTCAACGTGATCGACACGAGCGAGCCCGACTGGGCGTTCACCGACCCCGAGGCGTTCCCCGTGAACCCGCACGACGTGGTCGTCTTCGCCTGGGCCTCGACGAGCCTCGCGATCTCTGGTTCCGACCAGATCTTTGCGTGCTACGACGAGCCGCTCAACAAGGCCGGTAACTACAACGGCTACTGCAACCCGACGGTGGACGAGCTTCTTGCGACGCTCGAGGTCACCTCGGACCCCGACACTCAGGCCGACCTGCAGCTGCAGATCGAGCAGGAGCTGTGGGGCGACGCCTACGGCGCCACGCTCTACCAGTTCCCGGGTCTCTGGGTCTCGAGCGACACCGTCACCGGTGTCAAGGGCAACCCGCTGAGCCCGGACTACTTCTGGAACTTCTGGGAGTGGGCTCCGGTCGACGCGTAGGGATCATCCCTCGCCGGCGGGAAGACGCACAGCCGTCTTCCCGCCGGTGTCGACCACTCTCGTGCGCGCGCGCCGCAGCGCATGCTCGCGGCGCGCGCGCACGTTCGGAACCGTGTCGGTTGACCATCAACCGCTCCGCCCCTGACGCAAAGAACCAGAAGATATGACTCCCCAGATCGTGGTCCGCGCATGCTGACCTTCGTGCTTCGGCGCACGCTCGCGACGTTCCTCGTCCTTCTCGCCGCCTCCTTCGTCGTCTATCTGCTGACGGCCTACTCGGGCAACCCGCTCCAAGACCTGATCGGGTCGCGGGACCCCAACCGCGAAGAGCTCATCGCCGAGCGCATTCGCGAACTGAATCTTGAGACTCCGGTGCCGCTGCGCTACTTCAGCTGGCTGGCCGGGGTCGGCGGCTGCTTCATCGGTCAATGCGACCTCGGGCAGTCCTATGTGACCAACCAGGAGGTCACCGCGGCTCTCGCGGCGGCCGTCCCCGCGACGCTGTCGCTCGTGACCGCGGCGACGTTCATCGCGATCATCCTCGGCATCGCCGTCGGCATGGTCTCGGCGCTGCGCCAGTACAGCGGCTTCGACTACACGATCACCTTCATCACCTTCGTGCTCTACTCGCTTCCCGTCTTCTGGGTCGCGGTGCTGCTCAAGGAGTGGGGCGCGATCCGGGTCAACCAGTTCATGGCCGATCCCGCGGTCCCCATCCTCGGCGTGATCGCCTTCGGCGCACTCGGCGGGCTCATCTGGCAGGCCGTCATCGGCGGGCCGGTGCGGCGTCGCGCCACGACGTTCGCGGTGGCGGGGCTCGTCTCGGGCGGCATCCTCGGCATTCTGCTGGCGACCGGGTGGTTCTCGCAGCCGTCGATCGGCATCATCGGGCTCGTCATCCTCGGCGTGGGCACGGCCGCGATCGTGCTGCTCGCCGCGGGCGGGCTGCGTCAGCGCCCATACCTGATCGCCGTCTTCGGCACCGTTGCCGTGCTGATCGGCCTCTGGTACCCGCTGCAGTTCCTGTTCTTCAGCATGCGCGAGGTCGTCTGGATCATCCCGCTGACGCTGCTGGCGAGCATCGCCATCGGCGTTCTGCTCGGCCTCATCTTCGGCGGCGAGAACCGCGCGACGCTGGCACGCTGGGCGGGCATCACCGGCGGTGTCGTCGGACTCGTGCTGATCCTCGACCGCATCCTGCTGGTCTTCGACGAGTACAGCAACAAGATCCCGCTCTCCTACGGCATCATCCCCACCATCGGGGCGACGACGCCGAACCTGAGCGGCGACATCTGGATCGACGCGCTCGACCTCATCGCGCACCTGATCCTGCCGACGCTCGCGCTGACCCTCATCTCGTTCGCGGGCTACACGCGCTACGCGCGAGCGAGCCTGCTCGAGGTGATGAACCAGGACTACGTGCGCACCGCGCGGGCCAAGGGCCTCAGCGAGCGCGTCGTCGTGCTGCGCCACGCCTTCCGCAACGCGCTCATCCCGATCACCACGATCGTCGTGCTCGACTTCGGCGCGCTCATCGGCGGCGCCGTCATCACCGAGCGGATCTTCGGCTGGCAGGCGATGGGAACCCTCTTCATCAACGGACTGACGCACACGGATGTGAACCTGGTGATGGGCTTCTTCCTGATCACCGGAATCCTGGTGGTGGTCGCGAACATCCTCGCCGACCTCGTGTACTCGGCCCTTGACCCCCGGATTCGAGTGAGCTGATCATGACGAACACCAAACCCAGCGCGGACGCCGCCGCCAACGAGATGACGATCGAGCAGCGCGAGACCGCGGGGCTCAGCCAGGGCACCATCGTCCGCCGCCGCTTCCTGCACCACCGCGGCGCTGTGATCTCGCTCGGCGTGCTGATCTTCATCACGCTCTTCGCCTTCAGCTCGGTCGGCACCGTCGTGGGCGGCTCGGGTCGCCTGATCGTCGACGCCGACACCGGCCGCCAGGTCGTGGACGGGTTCCGCCTCGCCGGCTGGTGGTGGGCCGACTGGTACACCAACTACCCGATCGTCAACGGCGGCAGCCCGACGCTCACGCTCTTCCCGTTCTCGATCGGCGAGCACCCGTTCGGCCAGGACACCCTCGGCAAGGACGTCTTCGCCCGCGTCATGCGCGGCACCCAGCAGTCGCTGACGGTCACCGTCATCGTCGGTCTGCTCTCGACGATCATCGGCATCCTTGTCGGGGCGATCTCGGGCTACTTCCGCCGCTGGGCCGACCAGCTCCTGATGCGCTTCACCGACGTCATCATCATCATTCCGCTGCTGGTGCTCGGTGCCGTGCTCGGCCGCACGATCGGCGGCAACGCGATCCTGCTGGCGATCCTGCTCGGCCTGATCGCCTGGCCGGGCCTGGCGCGTCTGGTGCGCGCCGAGTTCCTCTCGCTGCGCGAGCGCGAGTTCGTGGATGCGGCGCGGGTCGCCGGCGCCTCGGATGCGCGGATCATCTTCCGCCACATCCTCCCGAACGCGGTCGGCGTCATCATCGTCAACACGACGCTGCTGATGAGCGCGGCGATCCTGCTCGAGACCTCGCTGAGCTACCTCGGCTTCGGCATCAAGTCGCCCGACGTCTCGCTCGGCCAGATCATCACCGAGTACCAGGAGGCGTTCAAGACGCGTCCGTGGCTGTTCTGGTGGCCGGGTCTGATCATCGTGGCGATCGCGCTCACGATCAACTTCATCGGCGATGGTCTGCGCGACGCGTTCGACCCCCGCCAGAAGCGCGCCCTCACCCGCAAGGCGCGGGCGCTCGCCTCGTCGACCGCCGTCCGCACGGCCGCCGTCGGCGGGGGCACGGTCGGCGGAGCCGGAGTCGGCGAGTCCGGCGAGGAACTGCGCTCGGAGGCCGAGGAACGCGACCGGCGGAACCCGCCGCGGGACGACTCGTGACCGCGCTACGCGAACGTCGTCGCGACGAACGCCGCGGCGCCGAGGGCCGCGAACGCCGCGATCGTTCCCAGGTGCCAGCGGCGCTCCACGCTCGCGCCCTCCGCGGGCAGGCCGAGCTCGGCGCGCCGCGCCAGTTCCGTGCGAACCAGGTAGGCGGCGGCTCCCGAGTCGCTGCCGGCGCTGTCGCCGGGGCGCGCCATGCCGTCCACGTGCGTTCCCTCGGGCAGATGACGCAGATCCTCGCGCCCCACGCGCATCGCGGCGAGTCGGCCCGGAGCGGGCGCCGCCCAGGCCACGATGCGAACGCCGTCGGCCACAAGGGTGAACGCGAAGCGCGTCTCGACCTGGCTGATCGCGCTCCACGGCACGGTGAAGGTGCGCAGCACGTTGCGCACCGTGACGCCGCTGTCGTCGATGCGCACCAGGGGGCGCCAGTAGATCGCCCACGTCGCCAGCGCGATCAGGCCCAGCGTCGGCGCCAGCCGCGCCGCGTCGACGGGCTCCGGTCCGAGCGCGATGCTGACCAGGGACAGCGCGGCCAGTGCCGCGATGACCACGGTCAGGACTTTGCCCCACACCGGGGCGATGACGTGAGTCGACACAACCCCATGATTCCATCTCGCACCAGCACAGAGAGCCGAGCACGACTGTGAGCACGACAGCGACCGATCCGGCCGCCCCCATCCTCGAGGTCTCCGGACTCGGCGTCGACTTCTGGGTCGACGGCGAGTGGGTGTCCGCCGCGCGCGACATGGACTACTCGCTCAGCCCCGGAGAGGTGCTCGCCATCGTGGGCGAGTCCGGTTCCGGCAAGAGCACCAGCTCGATGGCGATCCTCGGACTGCTACCCGACAACGGGCGCGCGCTCGGCAGCGCCAAGCTCGCCGGGCAGGAGCTCATCGGGGCCGACCTGCAGACCCTGCGCAAGGTGCGCGGCAACCGCATCGCGGTGATCTTCCAGGAGCCGATGACGGCTCTGAACCCCGTCTACACGATCGGGTTCCAGATCATCGAGGCGCTGCAGGTGCACACCAACCTGTCGAAGGCGCAGGCGCGCGAGCGCGCGCTGGAGCTGCTGGAGATGGTGGAGCTTCCGGACCCGCAGAAGGCGTTCGACTCCTACCCGCACCAGCTCTCCGGCGGCCAGCGCCAGCGTGCGATGATCGCGCAGTCGATCTCGTGCGACCCGCTGCTACTCATCGCCGACGAGCCGACCACGGCCCTCGACGTGACCGTGCAGGCCGAGATCCTCGACCTGCTGCGCAACCTGCACACGCGCCTCAACTCGGCGATCATCCTGATCACCCACGACATGGGTGTCGTCGCGGACCTCGCCGACAAGATGATCGTGATGAAGGACGGCGAGGTCGTCGAGTCCGGCACCGCGATGCAGGTCTTCCGCGAGCCGCAGGTGGCGTACACGCAGGAGCTGCTCGCCGCGGTTCCCAAGCTCGCCGCCGAGGGGCCCGCCGTCAGCGTCGCGCAGCGCGACGCTGCCGTGAAGCCGGTGCTGTCGATGCGCGACCTCGTGATCGAGTACCCGAAGCGCGGCCGCGTGCCCGCGTTCCGCGCCGTCGAGGGCGCCACGCTCGACATCTACCCGGGCGAGGTTCTCGCCCTGGTCGGCGAATCCGGATCGGGCAAGACCACGATCGGCCGCGCCGTCGTGGGCCTGGTTCCCTCGCACTCGGGCGAGCTGTCGGTGGACGGCCGCAACATGGTCGGCATCTCGCGGAACGACCTGCGCGAGGTGCGCCGCAGTCTCGGCATCGTGTTCCAGGATCCCGGATCGTCGCTCAACCCGCGCTGGCCCATCGGCCAGTCGATCGGCGAGCCGCTCGTGCTGGCCGGCGAGAAGGACCAGAAGGTCGTCGACAAGCGCGTCGAGGACCTGCTGGAGCTCGTGCACCTGCCGCGCAACTACCGCAACCGCTTCCCGCATGAGCTCTCCGGCGGTCAGCGTCAGCGCGTCGGCATCGCCCGCGCGCTCGCGCTGAAGCCGCGCGTCCTCGTCGCCGACGAGCCGACCAGCGCGCTCGACGTCTCGGTGCAGGCGCGCGTGCTCGAGCTGCTGCAGGAGATCCAGCGCGAGCAGCAGTTCGCCACCCTGTTCATCAGCCACGACCTCGGCGTCGTCGACCTGCTCGCCGACCGGATCGCGGTCATGCACCGTGGGCGCATCGTCGAGGTGGGGACGAGCTCCGAGGTGCTCCGCAGCCCGAAGGATCCGTACACGCAGCGCCTCATCTCGGCGGTGCCGCTGCCGGACCCGGAGGCCCAGCGCGAGCGACGCGAGCAGCGTCTTCAGGGCTGACCTCCTCTCACCTCGCCTGGCTATGCTGAGCAGGATGCGAGCACGGGTGAGGGCGGCGGCCACGATCGCGACGGCGTGCGCCGTCCTCGCGGCGACCGCCGCGTGCGGTCCGGTCAGCTCGTCCGTCGTCGCCGATCCCGAGAATGTGGTCTCGATCGCGGTCACCGAGCCGGGGTCGCCGATCACCCCCGAGTACGCGACCGACCCGGCCGTGCAGCGGATCCTGCCCGCCATCGCCTCCGGGCTGGTGCGGCTGGAGCCCACCGGCGCGCCCATTCTCGAACTGGCCGAGTCGATCGAGAGCGCCGACAACATGCGCTTCGTGGTGACGGTGGACCCCGAGGCGCGGTTCAGCAACGGCGAGCCGCTGGACTCCGCCTCCTTCGTGGAGGCGTGGCGCGAGCGGGCGCACTTCGGTGACGCCCTCACGGATCGGACCGGGTTCGCTGATTTCGCCGGCGTCGCCGAGTTCGTCAGTAGCATCGACTCCGACGAGGCGGACGACGTCGAGGACCCTCAGTTCGATCTGGTCGAGTCGGGGGCACTCGAGATCGTGGACGAGTCGACGTTCGCCGTCACCCTCGAAGAGCCGGACGCCAGCTTCGTTCGGCGACTCGCGCAGCCGCTGTTCCTGCCGCTCCCGGCCACCGCATTCGAGGATCCGGAGGCCTTCGAGGCGGCGCCGGCGGGGGCGGGGCCGTACATGCTCGCCGATGCGGACTCGTGGGTACCGGGGGACCGTCTCGACCTGATCCCGAATCCGCACTACAGCGGCACCCGCACCATCCAGAACTCGGGCGTCTCGTTCCGCTTCTATCGCACGTCGACGATCGCGTTCGCGGAGCTGCTCGCCGGCGAGATCAACGTCGTCGACGAGCTCCCCGACCGCACCGACGGGTCGCTCTCCGCCCTGCTGCACGGCCGGGTCAGCGAGGCGGCCCTCCCGACGCTCGTCTCGCTGGTGCCGCCGCGGTCGGTGGGCAACCTTGCCGGCGAGGAGGGGATCCTGCGGCGCGCGGCCCTCTCCCACACGGTCGACCGCGCGATCCTGGTGCGCGACCTGACCGATGGGGCCGCCGCGCCCGCCCTCGGCTTCCTGCCGGTCAGCTTCGGCGTGAGCGGCAACGAGGACGCCTGGACGGACCGCGCCAACGACGAGCTCGCGCGCTCGCTCTGGCGCCAGGCCAACGACTACTCGGACTGGGAGGGGGCGCTCACGATCGCGGTCGTGGCGGGAACCCCGGAGGTGCGACTCGCCGCCGAGATCGGCGAGCGGTTCGACGCGGTGCTGAACCTCGACGTTCAGATCGTCGCCTTCGGGAGCGCGGAGGAGCTGGCGGCGGCGCTCGGCGACCCGGATGAGCCGCTCACCGCGTTCACGCTGCGCACCACCGCGGTCGACACCGGCTCCCTCGGGGCAGCGCTGTCGACGGTGCTGCCGAGGTCGTTGACGACGGCGAGCATCCGGCAGCGGATCGCGCAGGCGGCGACCGCGAGCGACGACGACCGGGCCACCGTCTTCGCCGTGGCGGCGCTGGGGGAGCTGTGGCAGACCGTGCCGATCATCCCGATCTGGTCGCCGACCATCCGCAGCGGCTACGCTCCCGGCGTCACCGGGGTCGAGCACGAGTGGGGCGCGGTGCTCGACTACACGGCGATCGTGGCCGCGCCGTGACGTCGGAGTAGGCGAACGCCGGTGACGATCCAACGGTGGATTGCCGCGGCGACGGGCCTCGCCGTGGCGCTGTCGCTCTCGGCGTGCACCTCCTCGCGAGTCGTCGCCGGAAGCGAGGTGCGCATCGCGGTCGCGGCGCCGCTCACCTCGCTCAACGCGGCGAGCGAGTCCGGTCGCACCTCGAGCACGGCTGCCGAGGTCGCCGAGCTCACCGGAACCGGGTTCGGCTATCGCGACGCGAACGGCGCGCTCGTGCTCGACGAGTCGTTCGGCACCGCCGAGATCTTCGCCCTCGATCCGCTGACCGTGCAGTACACGATCGCGCCGGGTGCGCGGTGGTCGGACGGGGTCGCGGTGGATGCGGTCGACCTGCTGCTGACCTGGGCCGCCACCTCGGGTGCGGTCGGCGAGCCGGGCGCCGGTGCGGAGGGAGCCGACGAGCCGGACCCGGGCGTCGTGTTCGACGGCGCCGCGACCGGCGGCATCGCCTTCGCCACGCAGACCCCGCAGCTCGGGGGCGAGCGGGTGCTCTTCGTGCACTTCGACCGGTACCTGCCCGACTGGCAGACGGTGCTCGCGCCGGGGGTGGCCGCGCACGCGCTCGCGCAGTTCGCGCTCGACCTCGACCCGGACCTCGACCCGGAGGCACGCGCCGCGGAGGCGAAGGCGGCGGTGTCCGACGCGATCCTGACGCGCGACCGCGTCGCCCTTGCCGCGCTCGCCGAGGCGTGGAATCACGCGCTCGACGTCGACGACGGCGTGCTCCCGGAGCCGTCGCTGCGGGTTGCCAGCGGGCCCTACGTCGTCGACGAGCTCGCCGCAGACGACATCGTGCTGCGCCCGAATCCCGAGTACGACGGCGACCGGCTCCCGGCCTTCGAGACGGTGCGGCTGCGGGTGGCGGCCGATCCGGCCGAGGCGATCGACCGGCTCCGGGCGGGGGACCTCGACGTCGTCCCGGCGCGGCTCGGCGACATCGCCGGCGACACCGTCGGCGACGCGCTCACCGGCCTTGACGGCGTGCGGCTCGAGTACGGCATCGAGACCCGCATCGAGCACCTCGATCTGCAGTTCGGCGACGCCCGCAGCGGAGCCTTCGACGACCCGCTCGTGCGCGAGGCCTTCCTGCTGACCATCCCGCGCGCGGCGCTCGTCTCCGAACTGCTCGGGGAGTTCGCGCCGGACGCCGTGCCGCTGCAGTCGTTCGTGGTGGGGGAGACCTCGCCCGACTACGCGGCGGTCGCGGCCGACAACGGCTCCGCCCGGTTCGCCGAACCCGACCTGGTCGAAGCGGAACGGCTGCTGGCCGAAGCCGGGCAGTCCGATCCGCGCGTCTGCATCCTCTTCGACGCGGACGACCCGCGGCGCGCGCTCGCCTTCTCCCTGATCGCCGAGAGCGCCGCCGGCGCCGGCTTCCGGGTGAGCGACTGCTCGCGCTCCGACTGGCGGAGCGCGCTCGGCGTCGCCGGCGCCTACGACGCAGCGATCTTCGCCTGGGACCCGCAGGCGCTCGGCGGGGATGCGCTCGCTGCCGTGTACCGCAGCGACTCCGCGATCGCCAACCTGAACCGCTACGCGAACGATGAGGCGGACCGCCTGATCGACCTTCTCGCCACCCCGCTGACGCCCGAGGAGCGCGCGGCCGCACTCGCCGAACTCGACGCCGAACTCTGGTCGGATGCCTACGGTCTGCCGCTGTTCAGCTACCCGACCGTGACGCTCGTTCGCGACACCGTCGAGTCGGTTTCGCCCTCGCCGTTCACCCGTGGTATTGCCGGGAACGCGTGGGAGTGGCGTCCAGCCCCCTAAACTGGACGCTGGCCACTTTCTGCGCCGCATCCCCACATTCTTTTTTGAGGTATTTCCATGGCTACCGTTCGCCGCTCCGATCTGCGCAACGTGGCGATCGTCGCCCACGTCGACCACGGCAAGACGACCCTCGTCGACGCCATGCTGCGTCAGACCAACTCGTTCAGCGCGCACGAGCATCTCGAAGACCGCGCCATGGACTCGAATGACCTCGAGCGCGAAAAGGGCATCACGATCCTCGCCAAGAACACCGCCGTCAGCTACGACGGCAAGTTCGCGACCGACGGCCCGATCACGATCAACGTGATCGACACCCCCGGCCACGCCGACTTCGGCGGTGAGGTCGAGCGCGGCCTCAGCATGGTCGACGGCGTCGTCCTGCTGGTGGACGCCTCCGAGGGGCCGCTGCCTCAGACCCGCTTCGTGCTGCGCAAGGCGCTCGCCGCCAAGCTCCCCGTCATCCTGGCGGTCAACAAGACCGACCGTCCCGACGCGCGCATCGACGAGGTCGTCGAAGAGAGCCACGACCTGCTCCTCGGCCTCGCGAGCGACCTGGCCGACGAGGTGCCCGACCTCGACCTCGACGCGATCCTCGAGGTTCCCGTGGTCTACGCCTCCGGCCGTGCCGGTGCCGCCAGCCACAACAAGCCCGAGAACGGCACCCTGCCGGACAACGACGACCTCGAGCCGCTGTTCGAGGCGATCCTCGAGCACGTGCCGGCTCCCGAGTACGACGACGAGCACCCGCTGCAGGCGCACGTCACCAACCTCGACGCGAGCCCGTTCCTCGGTCGTATCGCCCTGCTGCGCGTCTTCAACGGCACGCTCAAGAAGGGCCAGACGGTCGCCTGGGTCAAGCACGACGGCAGCCACCAGAACGTGCGCATCACCGAGCTGCTGAAGACCCGCGCGCTCGACCGCTACCCGGCGGAGGAGGCCCACGCGGGCGACATCGTCGCCGTGGCCGGAATCGAGGACATCACGATCGGCGAGACGATCGCCGACCCCGACGACATCCGCCCGCTTCCCGCGATCACGGTCGACGACCCCGCCATCTCGATGACGATCGGCACCAACACCTCGCCGTTCGTCGGCAAGGTCAAGGGGCACAAGCTCACGGCGCGCATGGTCAAGGACCGCCTCGACCGCGAGCTGATCGGAAACGTCTCGATCCGCGTGCTCGACATCGGCAAGCCGGATGCCTGGGAGGTGCAGGGACGCGGCGAGCTCGCGCTCGCCATCCTCGTCGAGAACATGCGCCGCGAGGGCTTCGAGCTCACCGTCGGCAAGCCCCAGGTCGTCACGCGCGACATCGACGGCAAGAAGCACGAGCCGTTCGAGCACCTCACGATCGACACCCCCGAGGAGCACCTCGGCGCGATCACCCAGCTGCTCGCGGCGCGCAAGGGCCGCATGGAGTCGATGTCGAACCACGGCACCGGCTGGGTGCGCATGGAGTTCATCGTCCCCTCGCGCGGGCTCATCGGATTCCGCACCGAGTTCCTCACCATCACGCGCGGCACCGGCATCGCCAACGCGATCTCGCACGGCTACGAGCCGTGGGCCGGACAGATCAACACCCGCACCAACGGCTCGATCGTGGCCGACCGCTCGGGTGTCGCGACGCCGTTCGCGATGATCGCCCTGCAGGAGCGCATGAGCTTCTTCGTCGAGCCGACGCAGGAGGTCTACGAGGGCATGGTCGTCGGCGAGAACTCGCGTGCCGACGACATGGACGTCAACATCACGAAGGAGAAGCAGCTCACGAACATGCGTTCGTCGACCTCGGACTCCTTCGAGAAGCTCACCCCCTCGCGCAGGCTGACGCTGGAGGAGTGCCTCGAGTTCGCCCGTGAGGACGAGTGCGTCGAGGTCACCCCCGAGGTGGTTCGCATCCGCAAGGTCGAGCTCGACGCCACGCAGCGCGCGCGCAACCTGTCGCGCTCCAAGAAGCAGTAGCGGCGAGGCGCGCGGGCGCCGCGGCGCCCGCCGGTCTGCGGCGGACGGTTGACGCGATGCCTCGACATCCCTAGGTTGTTGAGCATTGCGTGAATAATCCGCCGTGCGACAGTTCCACGGAGTTCGGCACGGCGACAACGTCATCAGACGCCCGTGGAGGTTCTCCGTGCGCCAACGTTCGACCGCTCGTCTCATCGCCCTGATCGGGGCTGCCGCCCTGGCCGTGGGGCTCTCCGGCTGTGTCGGCGCCTCGGACGCCGACCCGGAGGCGCTCATCTCCGCATCAACGGAACCGACGCCGGAGCTCACCGAGGGCTCCGCCGCCGAGTCTGGTGATGAGGGCTCCGGTTCCGACACCGACGCGGCTGGCGAGTCCTCGGCGGGAGGAACCTCCTCCGATGGGGGTTCCGGTTCCGGTTCTGGTTCCGGTTCGGGGTCGAGTTCCGAGGCCGAGCCCGACGCGGACTCCGACACGGGTTCCGACGCCGCGGAGGACACCGCCAGCGCCCGCGGGCCGGCGGTCGAGATCCTCGAGCAGCGCTGCCGCAGCGGCCGGCTGAACGTGACGGTCACGGCGAGCTTCGACTCCGGCTACCGCGAGGGTATCCGGTCGGTGCTGCTGGAGCGGCAGAACGAGTACGGCGTCTGGCTCGACGCGGATGCCACCTGGATGGGCTACGAGACCGGCGACGGGGATCGCTGGACCGGCAGCCCGCCGGGATCCAAGTCCCAGCGGGCCAAAGATCTGCTGCGCATCACCGTGAAGGCCGACTCCGGCGAGGTCACGACGCTCGAAGAGACCATCACGGTCAACTGCTGACCTCGGCGCGGCCGCCGTGCACGCGGGGCGGTGGGGTGCGGACGAGCCGGGGACCTTCCTCGGGTTCGGTCGTACACTGAAAGCGGAAACCGAGAGAGTGAGACCCCCATGTCGATTCATCGTTCCTCGCGCACCATCACGCTTCTCGTGGCCGCGGCCCTCGTCACCTCGACGCCGATGCTGCTGTCCGGATGCGGACTCATCCCGAACCCGGTCGAAGGCGTCATCGAAGGCGTCACCGGGGGAGATGTCGATCTTCCCGGCGGCAGCGTTCCCGATGACTTCCCGAGCGACGTGCCGCTCATCGACGGTGAGGTGATCTTCGGCACCGGCTTCGGCAGCGACACCGAGAAGATCTGGAACGTCACCATCAAGGTCGGCAGCAACGTGCTCGACCAGGTCGCCGCCGACCTGGAAGGGGCTGGCTTCACCTCCAGCGGCGAACCCCAGATCGCGGGCGACGCCGGAACCCTCCTGTACCAGAAGGGCGACCTCAACGTGCTCGTCGTCATCGCCGAAGACACCGAATCCGACGGGTTCATCGCCAACTACACCGTGACCCGCGGAACCGGCGAGTGAGCGCAGCGCACCCGCAGCAGCGCGCCCTCCACATGGTGGCGGTCGTGCTCGATGTGCTCGGCGTCGCCTTCGCCGGAGGGATCGGCTTCATCGTCGGCGCCGTTCTGACCTTCACCCACCGGCTCTCCGCTCCGTGGGGCCTCGTGCTCGCGTTCGCCATCGTGCTCGCCCTGATCGCGGGCTTCCGGCTCGCGATGGGCGGTCGGCTCCACGCCGCCGCGGCGGCCCTCGGGGTCGTGCTCGCCACCGCGCTCCTGGCCCTGCCGGGGGCGGGCGGCTCGGTGCTGATCGTCGACGACGCACTCGGCTACGGCTGGGCGCTCGCGCCCGCGCTCATGTCGGCCATCGTCATCGCCTGGCCGAAGCCCCGGCCGCGCCGCATCGTGCACGCGGCAGAAGGTGCGGCGCGGCGACCCTAGAATGGTCGGGTGACCTACGTGATTGCCCTCCCGTGTGTCGATGTCAAAGACCGTGCGTGCATCGACGAGTGTCCCGTCGACTGCATCTACGAGGGCGACCGGATGCTCTACATCCACCCGGACGAGTGCGTCGACTGCGGCGCCTGCGAGCCGGTCTGCCCCGTTGAGGCGATCTACTACGAGGACGACCTGCCCGAGAAGTGGTCGGACTACTACACCGCCAACGTCGAGTTCTTCCAGGAGGTCGGCTCGCCGGGCGGTGCCGCCAAGGTCGGCGTGATCGCCGGAGACCACCCGGTCGTGTCGGCGCTGCCGCCGCAGGCCCACTGAGCGCCCATGGCGCTGTCTCTTCCCGACTTCCCGTGGAACTCCCTCGCGCCGGCCGCCGAGCGGGCGCGCGCGCATCCCGACGGCATCGTTGACCTGTCGGTCGGGTCTCCCGTCGACCCGACCCCCGAAGTGATCCGCGACGCGCTGCGAGACGCCACCGACGCGCACGCCTACCCGCAGACGGCGGGCACCCCGGCGCTGCGCGAGGCGATCGTCGACTGGTACGCGCGCCGCCGCGGCGTCGACGTCGAGGTCGCCAACGTCATGCCGACGATCGGCTCGAAGGAGCTCGTCGCGCTACTTCCCACGCTGCTCGGACTCGGCCGCGGCGCCGTCGTCGTGCACCCGACGATCGCGTACCCGACTTACGCCGTGGGGGCGCTCATCGCCGGGGCGACGCCGCTTCCGAGCGACGACCCCGAGGACTGGCCCGCCGAGACGCGCCTGGTCTGGCTGAACAGCCCCGGCAATCCGGACGGGCACATCGACGGGATCGACTACCTGCGTCGCGCGGTCGAACGCGCCCGCGAACTCGGCGCCGTCATCGCCAACGACGAGTGCTACGCCGAGCTCAACTGGGCGGGCGACGAGCCGACGCCGTGCATCCTCGACCGCCGCGTGATCGGCGACTCGCGCCGCCTCACGCTCTCCGTCTACTCGCTCAGCAAGCAGTCGAACCTGGCCGGGTACCGCGCCGCGTTCGTCGCCGGCTGCAGCGACCTGATCGGGGAGCTCCTCGAAGCGCGCAAGCACGCGGGACTCATCCCGCCGGCGCCGGTGCAGGCGGCGATGGCCGCCGCGCTCGGCGACGAGGTGCACGTCGGCGAGCAGCGCGAGCGGTACCGTGTGCGCCGCGCCCGGCTGCTGCCGGCGCTCGAGGCGGCCGGGTTCCGCATCGACCGGAGCGACGCGGGGCTCTACCTCTGGGCGACGCGCGGCGAGCACGGTCGAGCCAGCGTCGACGCGCTCGCCGAGCTCGGCATCCTCGTCACCCCCGGCGACTTCTACGGCAGCGCCGGCGACGAGTTCGTCCGCATCTCGCTCACCGCCACCGACGAGCGGATCGATGCGGCGGTCGCGCGTTTGGCGGGACTCGCCAAGTAAATCCCCGCGTAGCGTTGGAGGGTCCCTCCAACACTTGGGGCTCGCTTCTGGCGGGCGGCAAGCTATCGCCGGAACCCCCTAGGCTGTAAGAGTGAATGACGTCACTAGGGGCCCCGACAAGATCTCGCTCACGTTTGGTGACATCAACGCCGAACTTCCCGTGCTGCGTGCCGTGGACGGACGCGACGCGGTCGACTGGTCCAGCTTCACGAAGCAGACCGGCCTGACCTCGCTTGACCAGGGTTTCGTCAACACCGCCTCGACGAAGAGCTCGATCACCTACATCGACGGTGACGAAGGCATCCTGCGCTACCGCGGCTACGCGATCGAAGACCTCGCGGCGAACTCGACCTTCCTCGAGGTGGCCTGGCTGCTCATCTACGGCGAGCTTCCGACGGCCGTCGAACTCGACAACTTCACCGAGCGGATCCGTCGCCACACGCTGCTGCACGAAGACCTCAAGCACTTCTTCTCGGCGCTGCCGCACACCGCGCACCCGATGTCGGTGCTGTCGTCCGCAGTGTCGGCGCTCTCGACCTACTACGAGGACTCGCTCGACCCGCACGACCCCGAGATGGTCGAGCTCAACATCGTTCGACTGCTGGCGAAGCTGCCGGTGATCGCCGCCTACGCGCACAAGAAGAGCCTCGGGCAGGCGTTCCTCTACCCCGACAACTCGCTGAGCTTCGTCGACAACTTCCTCAAGCTCAACTTCGGCAACCTCGCCGAGCCGTACGAGATCAACCCGGTGCTCTCGAAGGCGCTCGACCGCCTGCTGATCCTGCACGAAGACCACGAGCAGAACGCCTCCACCTCGACCGTCCGACTCGTCGGGTCGACGGAGGCCAACATCTTCGCCTCGGTGTCCGCGGGCATCAACGCCCTCTACGGGCCGCTGCACGGCGGAGCGAACGAGGCCGTGCTGACGATGCTCGCGCAGATCCGCGACTCCGGCGACGGCGCGCGCCGCTTCGTCGAGCGGGTCAAGAACAAGGAGGACGGCGTCCGCCTGATGGGCTTCGGACACCGCGTCTACAAGAACTACGACCCGCGCGCGAAGCTCGTCAAGGAGAGCGCGGATGCCGTGCTCGCCGACCTCGGCGTCAAGGACCCGCTCCTCGACATCGCCAAGGAGCTGGAGCAGATCGCCCTGGAGGACTCCTACTTCCAGGAGCGTCGCCTGTACCCCAACGTCGACTTCTACACCGGCGTGATCTACAAGGCGATGGGCTTCCCGACGCGGATGTTCACGGTGCTGTTCGCGATCGGCCGTCTCCCCGGCTGGATCGCCCACTGGCGCGAGGCGAACAGCGACCCGGCCACCAAGATCGGCCGCCCGCAGCAGCTCTACGTGGGCCCGCCGGCCCGCCCCTGGCCGAACGGCCGCTAGCCCCGGCCGCTGGCGCCCCGGCCGCTGGCCCGGCGCGCGCCCCCGCTGGCCCCGCTGGCATGGCGCCCGGCGACCCCGCCAGACATCCCGCTGCATCGACGAAATGCAGGAGAAACTGCGGTCAGGCGGATGCGGCTCCCCGCGAATCCGGCGCTGTGACGAAAAACCTCCTGCATTTCGTGACGGCAGCGCGGCACCGGGAGCGCGGCAGCGCGGAACCGCGGCAGCACGGCAGCGCGGCACCGGCAGCACGGCAACACGGCAGCCGCAGCGCGGCAGCACGGGTGGGCAGCAGCGGCGGGACGCGAGTCCGCGCGCGACTACCGCGCCGGGCGACGGCTCGCTCGCAGGGAGCCAGCCAGCCGAGACTCGTCAGATCGCGGCAGCCACGGCGGCCGCGATCGCGTCGCGCACTTCGCCCCAGTTCCGCATGACCGCGCGGTAGCTGAAGCGCAGGACGCGGTATCCGAGGGCGGCGAGCAGCGCATCCCGTCGTCGATCGTTCTCGAAGGCATCGCGGCTCTGATGGTGCTCCCAGCCGTCGAGCTCGATCACGACCCGCCCGATCACGAGGTCCACCCGGCCGACGCCGGGGATCTCGACCTGCGGCCGCGGGTCGTATCCGAGTCGCCGAAGTCGAAACCGCGTGATCGACTCGATGATCGACTCCGTGCGTGGGTCGGCATCGTCGAGCAGGCGCCGGAGCCGGTGCGGTGCGCACGCCACGAGGCGCTCCCACTCGCGCTTCGTGAGGAGTCCTGCCCGGAGCGCGCTCTCGGCCGCGGCGACGGTGCGCTCGGGGTGCTGGCAGCGGATCATGTCGGCGAGCGCGTCGGGTGCGTTGAGGCGAAACCGGGTGCCGCTGCCGCGTTCGCCCCAATGCCCGCAGACGCTCGGGTCCCCGGGTGCGAGCCGCTGACGCGCGTTGCCCGGTTCACGCAGGCGCGCGTCGTGCGCGAGGATGCGGACGTGCACCGCGGGAGCGTCGACCACCCACAGTCCGAGGTCGCGCGCCGCCGTGATGCACGTTGCGCGTCCGCCGACTCGCACGGCCGATTGCAGTGCCGGCGGTGTGGTCGGGAGCGCGTACCACCCCTGTCGGACGCGGATCAGCAACCCGGCTTCGACCGCTGTCCGCAGTGAATGCGCCGTGGCTCCGGCGCGAAGGAGCTCGTGCGTGGCGGCGAGTCCGCCGCGCAATGCGACTTCTCGCACGAGGTCCATGCCGCCAGGGTCGCGCCCGCACACGCCGCCCCGGGCGCACGCGGACGCATCCGTGAACTGCGAGGTGCAGGCCGGCCTGCGGAGGAGCAGCCCACCGCCGGCCGTGCGACGAAATGCAGGAGAAGACGTCGGCCGGCGCTGTCTCTCGCCCGAGGACACCGGCCGTCCCGCAAGAATCTCCTGCATTTCGTCAACCCCGGGTGCGCGGGGCGGGCAGGCGGGTGCGCGACGGGAAGGCGGGCGCGGGGCCGGCCGCGCGGCCTGCGGGACGGGGGAGGCGCTAGGCGTGCAGCTGCTCGTTGAGGGTGACGCCGAAGCCGGTGCGGGGGAGCACCTCGACGGCGCCGGTGACCGAGTTGCGGCGGAACAGCAGCCCGGGCTGACCGGACAGCTCGACCGCCTTGGCCACGCGCGGCTCCTCGCCCGCGACGAGCACGGTGACCTTGGTGCCCGCCGTGACGTACAGCCCCGCCTCGACGACCGAGTCGTCGCCGATCGAGATGCCGATGCCGGAGTTCGCGCCGAGCAGGGCGCGCTCGCCGATCGCGACGCGCTGCGTGCCGCCGCCCGAGAGAGTGCCCATGATCGAGGCGCCGCCGCCGATGTCGGAGCCGTCGCCGACGACGACACCCTGCGAGATGCGACCCTCGACCATCGAGGAGCCGAGCGTGCCCGCGTTGAAGTTCACGAAGCCCTCGTGCATGACGGTGGTGCCGGGCGCGAGGTGCGCTCCGAGGCGGACGCGGGAGGCATCCGCGATGCGCACGCGATCCGGGACGACGTAGTCGACCAGGCGCGGGAACTTGTCGATGCCGTGCAGCGAGATGCCCGCGCGCTCGCAGCAGCGGGCGACGTCGCGCGTACTCGCTCGGCAGCATCGGGCCGGCGGTCGTCCAGGCGACGATCGGGAGGTGTCCGAAGATCCCGTCCAGGTTCAGCGAGTTCGGCGTCACCAGCAGGTGCGAGAGCAGGTGCAGGCGCAGGTAGGCATCCGGCGTCGAGGCGGGGGCCTCGTCGAGGTCGATCGTGGTCGCGACGTAGTCGAGGCGCACGCCGCGGCGCGCGTCCTCCCCGATCCAGTCCTCGAACTCGGCGGGCGCAATGTACGGATCGAGCCCGGCCGGTGCGGCGCCGAGGTGCGGCGCGGCGTACCAGGTGTCCAGAATCGTCCCGTCGGCGGTGATGGTGGCGAGTCCGTGACCCCATGCTGTGCTCATGCCTCCAGGGTATCGGGCGCGGCTCGGTAGGCTGGTGCGGTGACCGACGCCCCAGCCCTCGACCTTGCGGCCGGCAGCGTCGCCGTTACCCGAGCCCTCGTCGACCTGGAGTCGGTGTCGGGCAACGAGACCGCGATCGCGGATGCGATCGAGTCGGCGCTGCGGGCGCTGCCCCACCTCGAGGTGATCCGCGACGGCGATGCGATCGTCGCCCGCACGAACGCGGGTCGCGCGCAGCGCGCCGTGATCGCCGGCCACATCGACACGGTGCCGGTCAACGCCAACCTGCCGAGCCGGCTCGACGAGGACGGCACCCTGTGGGGTCGCGGCACCGTCGACATGAAGGGCGGATGCGCGATCGCGCTCGTCCTCGCCGCCGAGCTGACCGACCCGAGCGTCAACGTGACCTGGGTCTGGTACGACCACGAGGAGGTCGAGGCGGAGCTGAACGGACTCGCTCGTCTCGCCCGCACGCGCCCGGACCTGCTGGCGGCCGACTTCGCGATCCTCGGCGAGCCCTCCAACGGCGAGGTGGAGGGCGGATGCAACGGCACCCTCCGCGTCAACGTCACCACCCGCGGCCGTCGCGCCCACTCGGCGCGCGCCTGGATGGGCGAGAACGCCATTCACGCGGCCGCCCCGATCCTCGCCCGGCTCGCCGCCTTCGAGCCCGAGATGGTCACCGTCGACGGCCTCGACTACCGCGAGGGCATGAACGCGGTGAAGATCGCCGGCGGGGTGGCGGGCAACGTGATCCCCGACGAGTGCACCGTGCACGTCAACTACCGCTTCGCGCCGAGTCGCAGCGGCGCCGAGGCGGTCGAGCGCGTGCGCGCGCTGTTCGACGGCTTCGAGGTGACCGTCGCCGACCTGGCCGAGGGCGCGCGTCCGGGCCTCGACGCCCCGCTCGCGCAGGGATTCCTCACGGCGGTCGGCGGCGAGGCGCGCCCCAAGTACGGCTGGACCGACGTGGCCCGCTTCTCGGCGCTCGGCATCCCGGCGGTGAACTACGGCCCCGGCGACCCGAGCCTCGCGCACGCCGACGACGAGCGGGTTCCGGTCGAGCAGATCGAGCGCTGCGAGCGCGGACTGCGGGCATGGCTGACGGCGCGCGACTGAGCCTGCCGACGCGGCTCGCGCGCCTGCCCTGGTGGGCCCAGGTGCTGGCGGTCTTCGCCGCGTCCCGCGTGGTGACGACCACGATTCTGCTCGTGTTCGCGGCGCTGCAGCCCGCGAATCCGTGGACGGATGCCTCCCCCGACTACCTGAGCTTCGCCAAGATCTGGGACGGCCACTGGTACTACATCATCGCCGTGGCCGGCTACCCGACGGAGCTTCCGCTGGATGCCTCCGGCTTCGTGGGGGAGAACGCCTGGGCGTTCCTGCCCGCCTACCCGGGCGTGATCCGGCTGCTGATGCTGCTGACCGGCCTGCCGTTCGAGCTGCTCGCGGTCGCGGTGTCCGTCGCCTTCGCCGCGGGCGCGGCGCTCGTCTTCAACCGGCTGATGCACCGGGTGATCCCGGAGAGCGCGCTGTTCGCGACGGTGCTGTTCTGCGTCGCGCCGCTCAGCCCGATCCTGCAGGTGGCCTACGCCGAGTCGATGCAGCTGTTCCTGCTCTTCGCGGCGCTCCTGCTGCTGCTGGAGCGCCGCTACCTGCTCACGATCCCGGTGATCGCGACGCTCGCGCTCACCCGGCCGGGGGCGCTGGCGTTCGCGATGCTGCTGGGGCTGCATGCGATCCACCGCTTCGTGACCCGGGCGCGGGACCCGTTCCCGCTGCGGGAGCGCGTCCGACTGGTCGTCGCCGGGCTGGCGAGCGCCGTGTTCGGCTTCGCCTGGCTGGGCGTTGCCGCCCTGGTGACCGGCTCGCCGACCGCGTACCTGGACACCGAGCTGGCGTGGCGCGTCGTGTACGTCGGCCGCGACCACCTCGTCCCGTTCCAGCCCTGGTTCCAGGCGGCCGACTGGTGGCTGCGCTGGAACGGCGTCCCGGGCAGCGCCGTCGGCTGGCTCGGCGCGATCCTGCTCCTGCTGCTGATCGCCGCGTTCGCGATCTTCCTGCTGACGCCGGCCGCGCGTCGGCTGGGGGTGGATCTGCGGCTCTGGCTGGTGAGCTACGTCGCCTACCTGCTGGCGGTGTTCTTCCCGCAGTCGAGCGTGTTCCGTCTGCTGATGCCGCTGGCGCCGGGGCTCGGCGCGCTCGCGCTGCCGCGCTCGCGGGTGTACCGCATCCTGCTCGTTCTCGTCTTCATCGCGCTGCAGGTGGGCTGGACCTACATCGGCTGGTGGGTCGACGGGGCGGATTGGACACCGCCGTAGGCGTCGTGTTAACCGTGTGTCCCTCGAATACGAGATAATGGGAGAACGCCATCGAAAGGGGACTACTCATGGCAGCCATGAAGCCGAGGACCGGTGACGGCCCGATGGAGGCTGTGAAGGAGGGACGCCTCATCATTGTGCGCGTTCCGCTCGAGGGTGGCGGGCGACTCGTCGTCTCAGTCAACGACGATGAGGCCAAGGAGCTGCGCGATGCTCTGGTCGGAGCCGTCGGCGAGGCCTAGAGGCCGCCGACTCGAGGCGCGGTTCAGCCCGCGCGGGTAACCAGCTGAAGAAGCCCATCGCCTGAGGTGGAGAGCGCGACCGTGTGCGTCTCGCTCTCCCCGATGGCGCCCAGGAGCGCCCGGAACTCGGCGACGGTCTCGTCGCGCTGAACGGGGTCGGCGACCTTGCCGCGCCACAGCGCGTGCGGCACGAGCACGAGTCCGCCCGCGCGCGCGATGCGCAGCGCGTGCTCGACGTACGCCAGCAGCGAGGTCGTGTCCGCGTCGACGAGGACAAGATCATAGGCGCCGTCGTTCATGCGCGGGAGGACGTCGAGCGCGCGACCGGCGATCAGCCGAAGCTGGTTGGCGGGAATGCCGGCGCTCAGCAGGCTGGCGCGGGCGCTCTGCTGGTGGTCGGGCTCCACATCGATCGTGGTGAGGGTCGCCGCGGGGGCGCCGTCGAGCAGCGCGAGTCCCGACACGCCCGCTCCGGTGCCGATCTCGAGGATGGTGCGGGCCCCGCTCGCGGCGGCGAGCACGCGCAGCTGCGCGGCGACGCCGGGGCTGACCGCCTCAATTCCGAGCTCGTGCGAGTGCTGGCGCGCGAGCGTCATCGCGGGGGGCTCGGGAACGAACTCCTCCGCGAACTTCCAGCTCAATTCGTGGTTCACGTGACTCCTTCGGCCCCACCCTATCGACCGAGGGCCGCATAGGATGAGCGCATGTCGTTCGGGCTGACATTTGACAAACTGCTGATCATTCTGCTGATCGCGGTCTTCGTCATCGGACCGGATCGACTTCCCGGCTACGCGGCCCAGCTGGCCCGGCTGGTGCGCTCGCTGCGCGACCTCGCCAACGGCGCGAAGGATCGGATGCGCGAGGAGATGGGGCCCGAGTTCGACGAGGTCGACTGGACCAAGCTCGACCCCCGGCAGTACGACCCGCGCCGCATCATCCGGGACGCGCTGCTCGACGATCCGGCGCCGGCGAAGCCGGTGACAGCGACAATGGCGGCGGCTCCGCGCCGCCGCGGCAGCCGCGAGTCGGCCTACGAGCAGCGTCAGCGCAAGCTCGGCAACGGCAAGCCCGCGCCGTTCGACTCCGAGGCGACCTGAGCCGACGCGCCCCCGCGGCTCAGCCGCGTCGGATGGCGCGCAGCGCCCGCAGCCCGAGCAGCATCACACCGGCGAGTCGGGCGTGCTCGGCGCCGGTGCGCGGCAGCGGGATGATCCCGGTGGCGCGCGCGATCTGCACGGTGTCGGTGTAGCGCAGGATCCCGTCGGGTCCGTTGCGACGCCCGAGCCCCGAGAGCTTGACGCCGCCGGACGGGGCGGCGACCGCCGAGAAGGTCGCGCGGTAGCCCTCGTTGATGTTGATGGTGCCCGCCTGCAGCCGCTCGGCGAGGCGCTGTGCGCGCCGCGCGGAGCCGGAGAACACGGAGGCGTTCAGGCCGAAGCGGGTGTCGTTGGCGGCCGCGATGGCGGCGGCGTCGTCCTCGACGATGACGATGCTGGCGACCGGTCCGAAGGTCTCGTCGCGCGCGCACGCCATCTGGTCGGTGACGCCGGTCAGCAGCGTCGGCTCATAGAAGTAGGGTCCGAGGTCGGGGCGGGTGCGGCCGCCGGCCAGCACCGTGGCGCCGCGGGCGACGGCGTCGTCGACGTGGGCGCGCACCCGCTCGAGCTGCGCGGCGGTGGTGAGCGAGCCGAAGTCGACCGAGAAATCGAACGCGGAGCCGAGCCGAACGCTCGCGACCGCCTCGGTGAGCGCCGGGATGAAGCGGTCGGCGATCCCGCGGTGCACCAGGATGCGCTCCGCCGAGACGCACAGCTGCCCCGCCGCGGCGAAGCAGGCGTGCGCGACCGAGACGGCGACGCGCTCCACGTCGACGTCGTCGAGGACGATCACCGGATTCTTGCCGCCCAGTTCGAGCGAGACGGGGGTGAGCGTTGCGGCGGCCTGCGTGGCGACCGTGATGCCGGTGGCCGTGGAGCCGGTGAACGCGACGACGTCGGAGGCGGCGACGAGCGCCGAGCCGACCTCGGTGCCGGGGCCGGCGACGACCGCCCAGAGCTCGGCGGGGAGGCCGGCGTCGATGAAAGCGCTGCGGGTGGCGAGGATGCTCAGGGTGCCCTGGTCATCCGCCTTCTGCAGCACGGCGTTGCCCGCGGCGAGCGCCGGGGCGATGTCCATCGCGGTGAGGCTGGGCGGGTAGTTCCACGGGGTGACGACGCCGACCAGCCCCTTCGGGCGGTGGCTGACGCGCGTCTGCATGACGAGCGGGATGCCCGCCCGGCGGCGGCGGGTGGCCAGCACGCGCGGGGCGGCGATCGCGGCGTACCGGGTGGCGGCCGCGGCGTTGAACAGCTCCTCGAAGGCCTGCGAGCGCGACTTGCCGGTCTCGAGCTGGATCGCGTCGAGCACGAGTTCGCGCCGTTCGAGCAGCAGGTCGTGGGCGCGCAGCAGCACCCGGCGCCGGTGGGCGGGGCTCGTGCGGGCCCACGCGCGCTGGGCGGTGCGTGCGGTGGCCGCGGCGCGCGCCACATCCGCGGCCGTGTTGTGCGGCAGCTGGTGCAGCGTCTCGCCGGTGAACGGGGCGACGATCTCGACGCTGTCTCCCGAGGCCGGGACGAGCCCGGAGACGAGTTCGTCGATGGTCTCGGACGCAAGGACATCGGAGGCGCTGCGCGCCGTGCCGCGTGACCGATCGGCGGTGATTCCGGACATGCGCGCAGTCTACGACGCGGGCGACGCGGTGACATGGCCGCCCGACGTGGTGGGTAGCATCGTTGCATGGATTCCTCTTTGCGCACCGGGGGTCGGCGCACCGAAGGGCTGCGGGCAGGCATTGTCGCTCGCTATGCGCTCGGTTCGGTCGGGACCGGCGGATTCGGCACTCTTCCCGGACTCGTTCTCGTCTACTACCTGACGGACACGCTGGGGGTGACGGCGCTGCTCGCGGGAGTCCTGGTGACGCTGGCGAAGGTCTGGGACGTGATGATCGATCCGATCATCGGCGCCCGCAGCGACCGGCAGATCGCGGCCTCCGGCTACCGTCGCCGGTTCATGGTGATCGGCGCCGTGTTCCTTCCGATCTTCTTCGTGCTGACCTTTGCCGTGCCGGCGGGGCTGCCCGCGTGGGCCTCGGCGATCTGGGTGTTCCTGGCGTTCCTGCTGGCCGCGACGGCGTTCAGCCTGTTCCAGGTGCCGTACATCGCGCTTCCCGCCGAACTCGTCTCCGACTACAACGCGCGGACCCGGCTGCTCTCGGCGCGCGTCGTCGTGCTCACCTTCGCGATCCTGCTGTTCGGGGCCGGGGGACCGGCGCTGCGCTCGCTCGGCGGGGACGACTCGCACCTCGGCTATCTGATCATGGCGGTCGTCGCCGGACTCGTGCTCGGCGGATCGTTCCTGGTGACCTCCACGGTGGAGAAGGCGGCGCGCGTCGGCGGGGCCCCGCGCCCTCCGGTGTCGGAGCCGGTGAGCGGCCTCGCCGCCCCGCGCGAGACCCTCGGCGAGCACTACCGTCGCGGCGTGCGGACGCTGCGCACCAGCCAGCCGTTCCGTGCCCTGCTGATCACCTTCGTGCTGCAGGCCCTGGCGACCGGGATCATGCTCGCCGGCGCACAGTACGTCGCGCGCTATGTGCTGCACGACGAGGACGCGGTGACCTTCATCTTCCTCGCGCTGATCGCGCCGGCCCTCGTCTTCGCACCCATCTGGGGCACGGTTGCGAACCGCATCGGCAAGGAGCGCGCCTTCGCCGTCGCCTCCACCATGTACGGCATCGCCGCGCTCGCGATGGTCGCGCTGGTGTGGTTCCCGGGCTCCTGGATCTACGGGCCGGTCGCGCTCGCGGGTGCCGCCTACGCGGGCATGCAGTCGCTGCCGCTCGCCATGCTCCCCGACGTCATCGCCGTCGACGCGCGCCGTCACGGCCCGGGTCGCGCCGGAACATTCAGCGGCGTCTGGACGGCCGGCGAGACCACCGGCATGGCGCTCGGCACGACCGTGCTGGCGATCATCCTGACCCTCACCGGCTACCTGGAGTCGACGGCCGCCGTCGACGTCGAGCAGTCCGCCTCCGCGGTGCTCGGCATCGTCGTGAGCTTCAGCGCGGTTCCCGCGGTGCTGATCCTGCTGAGCCTGTTCACGCTGCGGCGCTACCCGCTGCGCAAGGTCGACGTCGACGCGGCGGCGGTGGCTCCCGTCGTGCCGGGGGCGGCTCCGGCCAGCGAGGGGACGAGCTGATGCGCTTCGCCGAATCCAGCGAGTCGATCCTGGCGCGCCTGGGCGCACTGCGCGACGCGGATGCGCCCACCCACGGCGGTCACGTGCTGAGCTACGTCTACGACCCGGGCGTCGCCGAACTCGACGCGCTCGCCGCCGAGGCGGTGCGGATGATGCAGCCCGTCAACGGCCTCGACCCCACGACCTTCGGCTCGGTCGCGGTGCTCGAGCGCGAGCTCATCGGCTTCACGCGGGAGCTGCTGAACGGCGACGAGGACGTGGTCGGCACGGTGACGAGCGGCGGCACCGAGAGCTGCCTGCTGGCCGTCAAGACGGCTCGGGATGCCTGGCTCGCGGCACGCGGAGCCGAACCGGGCACGGCACGGCCGCGCCTGGTGGCCCCGGTGACCGTGCACGCGGCCTTCCAGAAGGCGGCGCACTACTTCGGTCTCGAGCTCGATCTCGCCCCCGTCCTCCCGACAGGCGTGGTCGAGGCGGCGGAGCTGATCGCGCGACTCGGCGACGATGTCGCGCTCGTCGTGGTTTCCGCGCCCTCCTACCCGCACGCGGGACTTGACCCGGTGATCGAGGTGGCGGCTGCGGCCGAGGCGCAGGGCATCCCGGTGCATGTCGATGCCTGCATCGGCGGCCTGGCGCTGCCGTTCTGGCCGGACCTGCCCGACTGGGACTTCCGGGTGCCGGGCGTCACGAGCATCAGCGCCGACCTGCACAAGTACGGCTACGCGCCCAAGGGCGCCTCGGTGCTGCTGCAGCGCGGGCGCGACCGCCAGCGCCTGCAGTACTTCGCCACGGCGCGCTGGCCCGGGTACCCGGTCGTGAACTCGACCCTGCTCGGCTCGAAGTCGGGCGGGCCGCTCGCGGCCGCCTGGGCGATCGTGCACGCGCTCGGGCGCGAGGGCTTCGCCGAGCTCGCCGCGCAGACGCGCGAGGCGACGCTCGCGCTGCTCGAGACGATCAACGGCATCGAGGGGCTGCGGGTGGTCGGCGAGCCGACCGGTCCGCTGTTCTCGGTCGCGAGCGACGACACCGTGCCCGCCGAGCGCCGGGTCGACCCGCACGTCTGGGCCGATGCCGCCAAGGGGGAGGGCTGGATCCTGCAGACCCAGCCGGGTCTCGTCCAGGCCGACGGATCGCAGCTGCCGCACACCACGCACCTGACGGTGACGCCGGTCACGGCTTCGGTGCTCGACGAGTTGCAGCCGGCTCTGGTGCGCGCGGCGGATGCGGTACGCGGCACGCCCCGACCGGACATCAGCGGGCTGCTCGGCGCGCTGCCGCCGCTTCAGGGGATGCCCGACTCGGACACCGCGGCGGCGCTGCTCGGCGGCTTCGGCATCGGCGGCTCCGGCGCGCTGCCCGACGAGTTCGCGCCGCTCATCGCGGCGATCGAGGCGCTGCCGGCGCCGCTCGCCGAGCGCCTGCTCATCGAGCTGCTCGCGCGCCTCGTCGAGCCCCGCTAGCCCACCGCGCCCGCGCCGCGCCCGCGCCCGCCCGCGCCCGCCAGCGCATCCACCCGCCCCGCAGTGGCACGTTTCTCCGGAGGTCTCCGCCCGCCCGCCCGTCGCTGCGGGGACTCAACCCCGAGCCGGGCGACTTTCTCCGGAGAAGCGACACACTAGGAGCGGGCGGCGACGAAGGCGGCGGCCTCCGCGCGCAGCGCGTCCACGACGAGCCGCACCGAGGGGCGCACGGCGGTGTCGGGCCGCATGAGCGCCCAGATCACGCGCTCCGAGCGCATGCCCCGCAGGGGCCGGGTGACGAGTCCGTTGCCGTGGTCGCGGGTCGTGTAGCGCGGCAGGATGGCGAGCCCGTGGCCGGCCGCGACGAGCTCTTCGACGATCCCGTTGTCGCCGATGCGCTGCACGACGTCGGCGGGGTGGCCGGTGAGCGACTCGAGGCTGGTCAGGATGCGATCGAAGGGGAAGTCGACCGGAACCCCGATCCACGGCTCGCTGATGACGTCGTCGGGGGAGAGGGCGGCGCGCGCGGCGAGCGGATGCGCCTCCGGCAGCGCGACATCGAGCGGCTCCCGCATCAGCTCGACGGTCTCCAGCTGGCGTTCGCGCCAGCTCGCCGTGACACCGCCCGAGTCGGCGAGCACGACGTCGTAGCTCGCGGTCAGCGCGGCGAAGTCGGGCTGGTTGGGGTCCTGGTCGGTGACCACGAGCCGGAGTCCTGGGGTGTCGGCGAGGCGGGTCAGGAGTCCGGGCAGCAGCATCATGCCGCCGGTCGGGAACGTCGAGATGGAGACCTCGCCGCGCGGGGAGTCCCGGTACTCCGCCCAGCTGGATTCGACCCGCTGCAGGGCGACGGCGACGTCGATCGCGCGTTCGGCGAGCACGCGTCCCGCCGGGGTGAGGGCGAGCCCGCGCCCGGAGCGCTCGGTGAGGGGCAGTCCCGCCTCGCGCTCGAGGATCTTGAGCTGCTGCGAGACGGCCGAGGGCGTGAGGGCGAGGGCCTGGGCGACGGCGGTGACGGTGCCGCGCTCGGCGAGCTCGCGAAGGACCTCGAGACGATGGATGTCCATGTAGCGATGCTAAATCATCAGTAAAGAAAGATTCGATTGTGCTTCATCAAATTGAGCGCTCGAATAGAGCCATGACCTTCCTGATCTTCGTCGCCGCGCTCGCTGTCGCCGCGATCGCCGCCACGCTCACCACCACCGCTCGGGACGGCTACCGTCACCAGCCCACCCGCCGCGCCTGAGCGCGCCGCGCGGTCGCCACAGGGCCGTCGGAGCCGCCGCTAGCGCGAGCTGACGGGCAGCTTGCGGCCCGCGAGTCCGCGTCCGCGTCGGGCCAGCTGCTCGGCCAGCGTCGAGATCGCCCGGGCCGCCGGGTCGTCCGGATGCGCGAGCACCGCCGGCTCGCCCGTGTCGCCGTCGCGGCGAAGCTCCACGCTGAGCGGGATGCTCGCCAGCACCGGAACGTCGAGACGGCTCGCCAGCTCCGCGCCGCCGCCGCTGCCGAACACGTCGAGCACCGTGCCGTCCGGCTGCACGAGCCCGGCCATGTTCTCGACCACGCCGATGACCGTCTGCCCGGTCTGCCGGGCCACCAGTCCGCTGCGCTCGGCGACCTCCGCCGCGGCGGGCTGCGGTGTCGTCACGACGAGCACCTCGGCGTGCGGCAGCGCTGCCCGAGCGAGATCGCCACGTCGCCCGTGCCGGGCGGCAGGTCGAGCACGAGCACGTCGAGATCGCCGAAGTACACGTCGGTCAGGAACTGCTGAATCGTGCGGTGCAGCAGCGGCCCGCGCCACGACACGGCGGTCGAGGGCTCGACGAACATGCCGATCGAGATCACCTTCACCCCGTGCGCGACCGGCGGCAGGATCATGTCGCCCACCTGGGTCGGCTTGGCGCCCGCGATGCCGAGAATGCCCGGGATCGAGAAGCCGAACACATCGGCATCGACCAGCCCGACCCGCAGCCCGCGCGCCGCGAGCGCGACCGCGAGGTTGGCGGTGAGCGTCGACTTGCCGACGCCGCCCTTGCCGCTCGAGACGGCGAGGATCCGGGTGAGCGAATCGGGGCCGAACGGCATCGCCCGCGAGCCGCGCAGCCGGGTCGTGAGCGCCTCCCGCTCGGCCGGCGTCATGACGCCGAGCTCGAGCTCGATCGACTCCACGCCCTCGACGGCGAGCACGGCGGCGCGCACGTCGCGTTCGATCGTGTCGGCGGCGGGGCATCCGACGATCGTCAGCCGCACCTCGACGTGCGCGACCGCGCCCTCGACGCGCACCTCGCGCACCATGTCGAGTTCGGTGATCGGCCGACGGATCTCCGGGTCCTGCACTCGCGCGAGCGCGCGCCGAACCGTGTCGGCGAGCTCAGCGCTCACGCGGCCCCTCACGGTCGGCGTCGAGCTCCTCCAGCAGTGAGCGCAGCTCGGCGCGGATGAAGTCCTTCGTCGCCATGTCCTTGATCGCCAGCCGCAGGGCGACGACCTCGCGGGCCAGGTACTCGGTGTCGGCGAGGTTGCGCTCGGCGCGCTGACGGTCCTGCTCGATCTGCACGCGGTCGCGGTCATCCTGACGGTTCTGCGCCAGCAGGATGAGCGGTGCGGCATACGAGGCCTGCAGCGACAGGATCAGCGTCAGGACGGTGAAGCCGAGCGCCTGCGAGTCGAAGCGCCACCAGTCGTTCGCCTCGGCGATCGAGTTGTACGACATCCACGCGGCGACGAAGATCGACAGCACGAACAGGAACCAGGGCGTTCCCATGCCGCGGGCGATCGCCTCGGTGAAGCGGCCGAAGCGGTCGCGTCCCTGCCAGCGCGGCACGAACGGGGTGCGCAGGCCCTTGGGGGCGTCGAGTCGGACGCCATCGCGGCGGTCAGCGCGAGCCATGCGGCGTCCTCCTTGCTCGAGTCGCGATCGTGGCGGTGGGGGTGGTGGCGTCGGTCACCGGCGGGCGGTCGTCGTCCGAACTTCGCCAGTCGTCGGGCAGCAGGTAGTCGAGGACGTCGTCAATGGTCACCACCCCGACGAGTCGGTGCTTGTCGTCGACCACCGGGAGCGAGACCAGGTCGTAGCTGGCGAGACGGCGCGATACCTCGGCCGCGCTCGTCTCGGGCGTGACGGGCTCGAGGCCCTGGTCGAGGATCGTGCCGAGGCGCTCGTGCGGCGGGTAGCGCAGCATCCTCTGGAAGTGCACCATGCCGAGGAAGCGACCGGTGGGCGGCTCGTACGGCGGCAGCGTCACGCAGATCGCGGCACCGAGCGCGGGCGCGAGCTCGTGGCGGCGGATGAGGGCGAGGCCCTCGGCGACCGTCGCATCGGCGGAGACGATGATCGGCTCGGTCGTCATCAGGCCGCCGGCGGTCTCCGGGTCGTAGGAGAGCAGGAAGCGGACGTCCTCCGCCTCCTCTGGCTGCATCAGCTCGCAGCAGCGCCTCGCCCTTCTCGGCGGAGAGCTGGGCGATCAGGTCGGCCGCGTCGTCGGGCTCCATCTGGTCGAGCACCTCGGCCGCGCGCTCGTCGTCGAGCTGGCTGATCAGGTCGACCTGCTCCTGCTCGGGCATCTCCTCGAGGGCGTCGGCGAGACGCTCATCGGGCAGCTCCTCGGCGACCTCCAGTCGGCGCTCCTCCGGCAGGTCGAGCAGCGTGTTGGCGAGGTCAGCGGGGCGGAGGTCGGAGTAGGTGGCGATCAGCTGCTCGGCGGACTGCGACTCGCCGGGGGCGTTCTTCTCGCGCACCTGATCCCAGGTCGCGAACACCGTCGCGCCCTTGCCGAACGGGGTCGTCGCGGGGCGGCGCAGGAACAGATCGCCGACGGACCACTCCGCCGGGGCGCTCTCCTCGATCGCGACGTCCTCGATGGTCGCCTCGCCGGAGCCGTCGCGGAACACCATGCGGCGGCCGAGCAGTTCGGCGATCACGCGCACCTCGCCGCCGCGCTGCTCGAAGCGGCGCAGGTTGATGAGGCCGGTCGTGATGATCTGGCCGGAGCCGATGCTGGTGACGCGGCCGATCGAGAGGAACACGCGGCGCTTGCCGGGGATCTCGACGAGCAGGCCGACGACGGATGGCGCATCCGATTTCCGGTACACGACGATGACGTCGCGGACCTTGCCGACGCGGTCGCCCGCGGGGTCGAAAACGGAGCACCCGGCCAATCGGGCGACGAAGACTCTCGTGGCGCTCACGGTCAAACCCTACTCGCCGTATGGGAGAATTCCGTCGTGACCAACACCGGACCGTTCCGTCGTCGCACCGTCGACGTCTCCGTGCCGCACGGCGAGGTCGTGGGCAGCTACGCCACCTACGCGGAAGCGCAGCGCACCGTGGATCACCTCGCCAAGGCGGACTTCCCCGTGGCGAAGCTCGCGATCGTCGGCAACGACCTGAAGACGGTCGAGCGGGTCACCCGCAAGCTCTCCTGGAACCGCGCGGCCCTCGAGGGTGCGCTGAGCGGCGCCTGGTTCGGCCTGTTCCTCGGGCTGCTGTTCACCTTCGTCCAGCCGACCATCAACTGGGGGTTGTTCGCCGCGGCGGTGCTGATCGGTGCCGCGTTCGGCATGTTCTTCCGGCTGGCCGGCTACGCGGTGTCGCGCCGCAGCCGCGACTTCCAGTCGACCTCGCAGGTGCTCGCCGAGAGCTACGACGTGATCGTCGATCCGACGCTCATCCTCAAGGCGCGCGACGTGCTCGCCCGGCCGATCGAGGACTAGCCCTCCGTCGCGGCCTCGGACGCCGCCGACTCGAGCAGCGCGGCGGAGCGTTCGCGTCCCATCGCCCGGTACGCGGGCGCCCAGTCCTCCGGCCGCGCCATCGTGAGCCCGCGCCAGGTGCCGCCCGGGCGCGCCGGCACGTTGACCACTCCGGTGGCGGTGCGGATGCGGAACCGCACGATGACATCGATCTCGTGATCGCCTGCGTCGACGGTGAACAGCGCATCCGAGGCATACGGCTCCGGGGCGGGTTCCGGGGCGCGTCGAACCGGTCGCCCGAGCGCGGCGAAGCTCCGGGCGACCGTGTCAGGATCGGCGTCGACAAGGACGTCCCAGTCGTGGACCTCGTCAATGTCGACGCTCAGCGAGGCGAGCAGCGCCGAGCCGCCGACGACCGGCTCGAGTCCCGCGTCGCGAAGCGCCGACTGCACGGCGAGCACCGCCGCGAGCGGCGGAATGCGGGTCACCGGCCGGCGAGCCACGCCTCCACCTCGGCGACCGTGCGCGGGATGCCCGCCGACAGGCTCTCGCAGCCCGTCTCGGTCACCAGCACGTCGTCCTCGATGCGCACGCCGATGCCGCGGAACTCCTCCGGCACCGTCAGGTCGTCGGGCTGGAAGTACAGACCCGGCTCGATCGTGAACACCATGCCCGGCTCCAGGACGCCATCCAGGTAGAGGTCGCGGCGCGCCTGCGCGCAGTCGTGCACGTCGAGGCCCAGGTGGTGCGAGGTGCCGTGCACCATGTAGCGGCGGTGGAACTGCGCGTCCGGCTCCAGCGACTCCTCGGCGCTGACCGGCAGGAAGCCCCACTCGGCGGTCTTGCGGGCGATGACCTGCATCGCCGCGGCGTGCACCTCACGGAAGCGGATGCCCGGCCGCACGACCGCGAACGCCGCATCGGCCGCCTCCAGCACGGCCTCGTAGACCTGCCGCTGCACGGCGGTGAAGGTTCCGCTCACCGGAAGGGTGCGCGTGATGTCGGCGGTGTAGAGCGAGTCGAGCTCGATGCCCGCGTCGATCAGGATCAGGTCGCCCGCGGCGACAGCGCCGTCGTTGCGAGTCCAGTGCAGGATGCATGCGTGCGGTCCGCTCGCGGCGATCGTGTCGTAGCCGACCGTGTTGCCCTCGGCGCGCGCCCGGCGGTTGAAGGTGCCCTCGACGAGGCGCTCTCCGCGCCGGTGGGCGATCACCTGCGGCAGATCGGCGATGACGTCGTCGAAGCCGAGCTTCGTCGCGCTGACGGCGTCGCGCAGCTGGCGGATCTCCCAGGCATCCTTCACCAGACGGAGCTCGCTGAGCGCGCGGGCGAACTCGGTGTCCGGGTCGGTCTCGACCTCGAGCAGGTCGGTGGAGGCGGCCAGCAGGCGGCGTCCGTCGAGCTGGTCGGTGAGGGCGTCATCGGCGTCGCGCACGATCAGGGTCGAGGCGTCGCCGGTCTCCAGCACCGCCGAGAAGTCGTCCAGGGCGCGGGTGGTGACCCCCAGGTCGGCGGCCACGTCATCGAGCGAGGGGCGCGGTCCGGTCCAGAACTCGCCGATCGCGGCGTTCGCGTAGAACTCGGAGGAGTCGCGGCCCGCGCTGGGGCGGAAGTACAGCACCGCGTCGTGCCCGTCGTCGGTCGGCTCGAGCACGAGCACGCTGTCGGGCACGGCGTCGCTGCCCCACCCGGTCAGGTGCGAGAACGCGGTGTGGGCGCGGTAGGGGTAGTCGGTGTCGTTCGAGCGGACGCGCGCCGGACCCGCCGGAACGATCAGCCGCTGGCCGGGGAACTGCGCCGAGATGCGGGCGCGGCGGGCCGCCGCGAACGGGGCCGACTCACGCGGGGCAACCTGCTGCGCCGGGCGCTCCGCCCAGTTGCCGGAGATGTACGCCTGGAATCTCTCCGACCCCGGCGTGGTGGACCGGTTCGCGGTCTTGGGTGCGCTCTCGGTGCTCGACTTGCTCATGCGCCCATTCTCGCACCGGGCGGCGGTTTCGGCTCAGCCGACCGGACGAAGCTGCGCGAGCACGGCGCGGTGGTCGCTGCCGAGCCCGTCGAGCGCGCCGACGACACGGAACCCGACGAACTCCCATTCGGCGGTCGCCATCACGTGGTCGATGGGGGCGCCGAGCAGCTCGGGCAGCTGCGAGGGCCAGGTGCCGAGTCCGGCGTTGCCGGTCTCCTTGGCGCCGTCGAAGCAGGTGCCGAGAGCGGCGCCGTCGTCGGCGAGCCCCTGATAGTGGTCGAGGGTGGAGTTCAGGTCGCCGGCGAGGATGACATTCCCTCCGCGGCATGACTCGGCGAGCCATTCGAGGCCCGGCTCCCAGTCCTCGATGTAACCGGGAATCGGGGCGACCGGATGCGCGGCGATGATCGTCGGCCCGCTGCCGTCGACAGGAACTGCGGTCACGCTGGGCAGGTACGGCGTGCTCCCCGCGCTCTCGTCGATCCGGTACGCGCCGAGCGTCTCGCTGACCAGCAGGGCGGTCGAGCGCGACTTCAGCTCGTCGAGGGCGACCACGATGACCTGCATCGGCACGCCCGCCTGGCCCATCAGCGCGGCGATCTCGTCGGCGGCCTCCCGGCTGGTCTCCGGCAGCGTGAGGATGTCGACGTCGTGCTCGAGCGCGAAGTCGGCGATCACGCTCGCGCCGGGCGCATCCCCGAGGGTGTTCCAGGTGAACACGGTCAGATCGGCGGGCGCCTTCTCCTGGAACGACGGGTCACCGAAGCCGCGGGTCGACAGCACCGCCATGTTGAGCGCCACGACCCCGAACAGCATGAGGGCGAGCAGGGCGCTCACCCGGCGCAGCGCCTGCGAGAGCAGCGCGATGACGATGAGGAAGAGGATCGCGATCAGCGCGACGGCGACCATGAGTCCGCGCATCGCCGTCAGCTCGGCGAAGATCAGCGTGCGGTGCAGGCCGAACAGCTGCGGCCAGCTGCCGATCAGCAGGAACACGGCGAGAGCCACGGCGAGGAGGGTGGCGAGGGCACGGCGAATCATGGCCCGGCAAGCCTACGATGTGAGGATGTCCGGGCCGATCGATCTGCATGCGCACTCCCGCGTGTCGGATGGCACCGAGTCGCCCGCCGAACTGGTGGAGGCGGCGCTCGCCGCCGGCCTCGACATCGTGGCGCTCACCGACCACGACTCCACGGCGGGGTGGGACGAGGCGCGGCGCGCCGTCGTCGGGACCCCGCTCACCGTGCTGCCGGGCATGGAGTTCTCCACCCGACTGGAGTGGCGCTCCGTGCACGTGCTCGCCTATCTGGTCGATCCGGAGGACGCCGCGCTGCTGCGCGAGACGACGCGCATCCGCGACGATCGCGTGACGCGCGCCGAGCGCATCGTGGAGCGCATCGCCCGCGACTACGACCTGTCCTGGGCGGACGTGCTCGAGCACTCCGCGACGGGGGCGACGATCGGACGGCCGCACATCGCCGACGCCCTCGTGGCGCGCGGGCACGTGGCCGACCGCACGGAGGCGTTCGGCGGCATCCTGCACCCGCGCTCGGGCTACAGCGAGCCGCACTACGCGCCGACGCCGCTGGAGGGCGTGCGACTGATCCGCGCGGCGGGCGGTGTTCCGGTGCTCGCGCATCCGGCCACCCGCGGACGCGACGGCGTGCTCCCGGAGCGGGCGCTCGCCGAGCTCGTCGACGCCGGTCTCGCCGGGCTCGAGATCGAGCACCGCGAGAACACCGAGGACGGCAAGCAGCGGCTGCGCGAGCTCGCCGAGCGCTACGACCTGTTCATGACCGGGTCGAGTGACTACCACGGCGAGGGCAAGCCGAATCGGCTCGCGGAGAACACGACCGCGCTCGAGGTGTACGAGCGCATCGTGGCCGCCGGTCGCGGCAGCGCGCCGTTCGGCGGCTAGACCGCCGAACGCGCTACGCGGTGGGAGGCGTCGGGGCGCCGCCCTGGCCGCCGCTCGGGCGACGACGACGGGTGCGCTTGCGGCGCGCCGGCGTGGCGCCGTCGTGCGTTCCGCTGCCCTCGGCGTGCGCCTCGTGCGGCGTGCTCGCCGGACCGGTTCCGGCGCCGGCCGACCCGCCGGAGCGGGTGCGCTGACGCGACCGTCCGCCCTCGCGGGATGCCGGGGGCTTCTCGCGGTGCGGCGCGGCGGGGGAGGGCTTCAGGCGCCCCTTCGAGCCTTCCGGGATGTTCAGGTCGCTGAATAGGTGCGGGCTCGAGGAGTACGTCTCGGTCGGCTCCGGCTGGCCGAACTCGAGGGCGCGGTTGATGAGCGCCCACTTGTGCAGGTCATCCCAGTCGACGAAGGTGACCGCGATGCCCGTCTTGCCGGCACGGCCGGTGCGGCCCGCGCGGTGCAGGTACGTCTTGTCGTCATCGGGGATCGTGTGGTTGATGACGTGGGTCACATCGTCGACGTCGATTCCGCGGGCGGCGACGTCGGTCGCGATCAGCACGTCCTTCTTGCCGGCCTTGAACGCGGCCATCGAGCGCTCGCGCGCCTCCTGGCTCATGTCGCCGTGCACCGCGCCCGCGTTGAAGCCGCGGTCGTTGAGCTCTTCGACCAGCTTCGCGGCGGCGCGCTTGGTGCGCGTGAAGACGACCGTCTTGCCGCGGCCCTCGGCCTGCAGGATGCGCGCGATGACCTCGTCCTTGTCGAGCGAGTGCGCGCGGTAGATGACGTGCTTGATGTTCGCCTGGATCTGCCCCTCGTCGGGGTCCGTGGCACGGATGTGGATCGGGCGGTTCATGAAGCGGCGGGCGAGCGTGACGACGGGGCCCGGCATGGTGGCCGAGAACAGCATCGTGTGGCGCGTCGGCGAGGTCTGCGCGAACAGCTTCTCGACATCCGGAAGGAAGCCCAGGTCGAGCATCTTGTCGGCCTCGTCCAGCACCATCACCTTGACGTTCGCCAGGCTCAGCAGGCGCTGCCCGGCGAGGTCGAGGAGGCGACCGGGGGTGCCGACGACGATCTGCGCGCCGGCCTTGATCTGCTCGATCTGGCCCTCGTAGGCCTTGCCGCCGTAGATCGCGACGACCTTGGTGTCGCGCTTCGAGGTGGCGAGCTCGAGGTCTTCGGCGACCTGCACGCACAGTTCGCGCGTGGGCACGACGACGAGCGCCTGGACGCCGGGCTCGGGGTTGGTGCCGAGCGCCTGGATGAGCGGAAGGCCGAAGCCGAAGGTCTTGCCGGTGCCCGTCTTGGCCTGACCGATGATGTCCTGGCCGGTGAGGGCGAGCGGGATCGTCTGCGTCTGGATGGGGAAGGGCTCAAGGATGCCCTTCTCGGCGAGTGCGTCGACCATGTCCTGGTCGATCGAGAGATCGGAGAAAGTCAAGGAATACCCGTCTGAGTGGTGAATTGTCCCCCAGTCTACCGGGCGGCGAGACCCGAGTAGTCTGGACGTCGTGTTGCGCTGGTTTCGACGATCAAGGCCGCGTCCCCACGTGTTGCCGCTCGGCTCGCGCACGGAGGCGGTCCAGGTCGCGCGCGTCGAACTCGCCGCGCTGACTCCCGAGCCGGTGGTCTACCTCGGGCGCCTGGGCTATCTGACCCTCGTGCTCTTCGAGAACCTGGGGCGCGCCGTCATGGCGACCCCGACCACGGAGGGCAAGAGCGAGCTGACGCGCGCCGCGGGCGAGATGGGCGATGCTCACGAGGCCGTGGTGAACGAGCTGCGCGCGCTCGGGCACGACCCGGTCGCCGCGATGGAGCCGTACCGTCTCGAGCTGGATGACTTCCAGCGCCGCACGCAGGGTGCCGACTGGCACGAGATCCTGGTGACCTGCTACCTGACGCAGGGATTCCTGACCGACTTCTCGGCCGGACTCGCCGGCGGCCTGCCGCGTGACCTCCGCGTCCGCGTCGCCGAGATCCTGGCGCGCGTGACGGTCGGCGAGGCGGTGCTCGTCGAGCTGCTGCGTTCGGGCGTCGATGCGAGTCCGCGGCTCGCCTCCCGGCTGGCCATGTGGGGCCGCCGACTCGTCGGCGACACCATGCTGGTGGCGCGCGAGGCGCTCGAGATCGACGGCGTCATGCCGGGCGAGGAGCGCATCGAGCCGGTCTTCACCGAGCTGGTCGCCTCGCACACGCGCCGGATGGACGCCCTCGGCCTCACCGCCTGACCCGCCGCCTCATCCTCCGAGCGCGGGGCGGGACGCTAGGCGCGGCCGCCGGAGAGGTCGTGGAGCAGCCGCTCGTCGGCGCGGGCGCGCGCGGGCGGCAGCGCGATCGCCGCCGCCACGGCCGCAGCGGGGCCGGCGATCAGGGACACGGCCCAGATCCAGCCGCCGTCGAAGGTCCAGCCGAGCCAGAGCAGGCCCACCCAGACCGTCGCGGTGACGGCGGTCGAGACCGCGGGCAGCAGCGCCGCACCGTGGGAGTCACGACCCGGGATCGTGTAGCGCACGATGGCTCCGAGGCAGGCGGCGATGACGACGACGAAGACGAACTCCATGACGCGACCTAGGCGACGAAGCCGACGCGGCGGCTCTCCGCCGGGCCGATCTCCAGGTAGGTGACCGAGGCGCTGGGCACGATGTACACCTTGCCCTTGTCGTCGGTGAGCTTGATGAACTTCGCCTCCGACTCGAGGGCCTCGGCGACGAGCTTCTCGATCTCGGCGGGGCTCTGCGAGGTCTCGAAGCTGAGCTCGCGGGCAGTGTTGGCGATACCGATGCGAATGTCCACGGAGTCAGCGTATTCGATGCCCGGCCCCCGGGGGTGCGCGGTTCTCTGTCGGCAGAACGGATGTCCGCCGCTCCCGCTACCGTGAGGGCGTGGGCGTCGAGCTGGATGAATCGCAGCGGGCCGTACTCGAGCTTCCCGAGGGGGCGAGCGCGGTCGTCATCGGTGCGCCCGGTTCGGGAAAGACCGAGACGCTCGTGGCGCTCGCCGCCGACCGCGTGCACGTGCGCGGCTACGACGCGGCGGAGCTGCTCGTGATCACCGGCAGCCGCCACTCGGCCACCGACCTGCGGGATCGACTGGCACGCGAGCTCGCGGTCGTCACGACGGGTCCGCTCGCGCGCACGGCGAGCTCGGTCGCCTTCGAGCTGGCCACGGCGCAGGCGCGCGCGCACGACGCCGCGCCGCCGCGGCTGCTGTCGGGCGCCGACCAGGACCTGATGATCCGCGAGCTGCTGCAGGGGCACCTCGACGACGGCCGCGGCCCGGTCTGGCCCGAGCACCTGGATGCGGTCGTCCGCCGCCTGCCGACCTTCCGCGTCGAACTGCGCGAACTCCTCATGCGCGCGACCGAGTTCGGGGTCTCGCCCGCCGAGCTCCGACGGCTCGGGCAGACGACCGATCGCCCCGCGTGGGTGGCGGCTGCCGACTTCGCCGTCGAGTACCAGACGGTGCTTGCGAGCGCGCGCGGCGAGATGCTCGACCCGGCCGAGCTCGGCGCCGCCGCCGTGCACGCGATCGAGGACGGCCACCTGGGCGAGCGCTTCTCGCGCGTGCGGCTCGTCCTCGTCGACGAGCTTCAGCAGGCCACCGAGACGACGATGCGCATGCTGCGCGCCCTGGCCGACCGGGGCGTCACGATCATCGGCTTCGGCGACCCCGACACCGCGAGCAACAGTTTCCGCGGCGGCGAGGTGGATGCGGTCGGCGGCTTCGGCGTCCGGCTCGGAGTCCCGACGGCGCCCCGGCTCGTGCTGTCGACCGTGCACCGTCACGGCCCGAGCATCCGCCGCGTGATCTCCGAGATCACCGCCCGCATCGGCGCCGCGGGCGAGGGCACCCAGCGTGCGGCGGAGTCGGCGGTCGCCGACGCGGTCGAGCGGCCCCTGCTGGCGATCCGCGAGGCGAGTCCCGCGTCGCACGCCGACGCGATCGCGCGCGTGCTGCGTGAGCGCCACCTGCTGGACGGGGTGCCGTGGAACCAGCTCGCGGTGGTGACGCGCACCGCCCGGGCGATTCCGGGGCTCGCGCGCGCGCTCGCGCTCGCCCACGTGCCCACCCGCACGCTCGCCGGCGGGACGGCGCTGCGCGACGATCTGGCTGCGGGGGCGCTGCTGCGCGTCGTCGAGGTTGCGATCGGCCGCGCCCCGTTGACGGGGACGACGGCCGAGGAGCTGCTGCTCGGCCCCTTCGGCGGACTCGACGCGGTCGCGCTGCGACGGCTGCGGCTCACCCTCCGCGCCGAGGAACTCGCCGGCGGCGGGGCCCGACACGGCGGCGAGCTGCTGGCCGAGGCGCTCGCGGCCCCGGGCCGGCTCGCCACGGTCGATCACGCGGTGGGGCGTCGCGCCGCGCGCGTCGCCGAGGTGCTCGCCCGGATCCGCGCCCAGAACGAGTCCGGCGCCTCGGCGGAGGAGCTGCTCTGGACGGCCTGGGAGGGCGCCGGCGTCGCCGCGACGTGGGAGCAGCGGGCTCGCGGTGCGGGTCTGGCCGCCGAGGAGGCCAATCGCGCGCTCGACGGCGTCGTCGCCCTCTTCGCCTCGGCCCGGCGCTTCGCCGAGCGCGCGCCGCACTCGAGTGCGGCGGCGTTCCTCGCCGAGGTGCTCGATGCCGAGGTGCCCGAGGACACGCTCGCACCGCAGGCGCTCGCCGACACGGTGCTCGTCGCCACCCCGGCGGGTGCCGGATCGCTCGAGTTCGACACCGTCGTCGTCGCGGGCCTGCAGGACGGCCAGTGGCCGAACCTGCGGCTGCGCGGATCGCTGCTCGGCGCGGGCGACCTCGTCGCCGTGCTGCGCGGCCAGGTCGCCGAGAGCGCCTCCGCGGTGGACGAGCGGCGTGCCGTGCTCGCCGACGAGCTGCGCATCTTCGCGCTCGCCTGCTCGCGTGCTCGCGCGCGCCTGGTCGTCGCGGCGATCCAGAGCGATGACGAGGCGCCGAGTCCGCTGTTCGAGCTGGTCGCCGACCCCGATCGCGGCGGCGCGGATACGGTCGAGGCCGACCGCAGCCCCTTGGGCCTGCGTCCGCTGGTCGGGCGGCTGCGGCGCACGATCACGACGTCCGGCACGCGCGACGAGGTGCGCGCCGCCGCCACCGCGGCGCTGGTCGCGCTGGCGATCGACGGGGTGCCGGGCGCCCACCCGGATGACTGGCGCGGGCTTCTCCCCGTCTCCACCGAGGCGCCTCTCGTCGACCTCGCGGAGCCCGAGGCGCGGGTGGGCGTCTCGCCGTCGCGCATCGAGGCGATCGAGCGCAGCCCGATGGAGGCCTTCGTCGAGCAGATGGGCGGCGGTTCGACGAGCCCCGCGGTCGGCATGGGCACGCTGATCCACGACGTCCTGGAGCACGCGACCGGTCACGATGTCGACGAACTCCAGGCCGCACTCGATGAGCGCTGGGGGGAGCTGCACTTCGAGTCGGAGTGGGACGCGCTGCGCCAGCGCACCGTCGCGCACACGGCGATCGCGGCGCTGGCTCGCTACCTGGCGGACTTCGAGGCGCGCGGCGGCGAACTCGTCGCGGCCGAGGGGGCGTTCGAGCTCGACGTCGAGCCGGCGAGGCTGCGCGGCAAGATCGACCGGGTCGAGTCCCACCCGGAGGGGCTCGTGATCATGGATCTGAAGACCGGCTCGTTCATTCCCTCGGCGTCCGCCGCCGCCGAGCATCCCCAACTCGGTGCCTACCAGCTCGCGCACGCCGAGGGGGCGCTCGAGGGCGGCGGCGACGTGCCGCTGCACGAGGCACGACTGGTGTACACCTCGTCGACGTCGAAGAAGCTCCCGTACACGGTGCGCCCGCAGGCGGCGTTCGACGACGAGGCCCGCGAGGCGTTCCGTGAGCGCGTGCGCGCCGCGGCACGGGCGATGACCGGTCCCGAGTTCGATGCCGTGCTCACCGACGACGCGTTCGCCCACGGCTCCGAGGTTCGCGCCGTGCAGCTGCCCCCGGAGGTGTCCAGTGACTGATTCGCCGCAGTTCTCGGCGGTCGAGATCGCCGAGCGCCTGAAGAAGCACAGGCCCACCAAGGAGCAGATCGCGGTGATCGAGGCGCCGCTCGAACCGGCGCTCGTCGTCGCGGGGGCCGGCAGCGGCAAGACCGAGACGATGGCGGCGCGCGCGCTCTGGCTGGTCGCCAACGGCTACGTGCGACCCGCCGAGATCCTGGGCCTCACCTTCACGCGCAAGGCCGCGGGCGAGCTCGCCGAGCGGATGCGCACGCGGATCGCCGAGCTGCGCGCGGCGGGCCTGGTGGCCGAACCCGACCCGGATGCCGCCGAGGACCTCGGCGCCGAGCTGCTTGACGCGCCCCGGGTGGCGACCTACAACTCCTTCGCGAGCACGCTGTTCCGCGACCACGCCGCGCTCGTCGGCTTCGACGGCGACGCGGTCGTGCTCGGCGAGGCCGCCTCCTGGCTGCTCGCACGCGAGGTCGTCGTCGGGCGCGACGATCCGCGCCTGGCGGAGGCGGGCAAGGGCGTCGACGCCGTCACGACGGCGGTGCTGCGGCTCGCCTCCTCGCTCGGGGAGCACCTCGCCGACGCCGACGCGGTCGAGCGGATGGCGGAGGACTACGCGCGGCTCGGCGACATCCCGCCCGAGGGCCGCTACGACTACGCGGGCGACATGGCCTCGATCATCACGCCGCTCGCCCCGCTGCCGGCGCTGCTCGATGCCGCGCGCGAGTTCCAGGCTCGCAAGCACGAGCGCGGCTACCTGCAGTACAGCGATCAGGTGCGCATCGCGCTGCGGATCGCCGAGCGCGCGCCGGGCGTCGCCGAGGATCTGCGCGCGCGATCCAAGGTCGTCATCCTCGACGAGTACCAGGACACCAGCGTCGGCCAGACCCGACTGCTGTCGGCGCTGTTCCGCGGGCATTCGGTGATGGCGGTCGGCGACCCGCATCAGGCGATCTACGGCTGGCGCGGCGCGAGCGCCGCGAATCTCGGCGAGTTCTCCGACTGGTTCGACGCCCGGCGCTCGTTCTCGCTGTCGACCAGCTGGCGCAACGGCGTGAAGGTGCTGGACGCGGCGAACACCGTGCTGGAGCCGCTCGCGGCGCGGAGCCCGGTTGCGGTCGAGACCCTCACCCCGCGCGAGGGCGCGGACGCGGTCCCGATCAGCGTCCGGTTCGAGGAGAGCGTCGTCGCGGAGGCGGATGCGGTGGCCGCCTGGTTCGCCGAGCGCCTGCGTCCCGGCGCGGTGCCCGCGGGGGAGGAGCCGCCGAGCGCGGCCCTGCTGCTGCGGGCGCGGGCCACCCTGGAGCACTTCACCGGGGCCTTCGCCCGTGCGGGCGTGCCGTACCACGTGCTCGGTGTCGGCGGGCTGCTCGCGCAGCCACTCGCGGCCGACCTGGTGGCGGCGCTCCGGGTGATCGACGACCCGAGCGCGGGCAACGAGCTCATCCGGCTGCTCGTCGGCTCGCGCTGGCGCATCGGCACCGCCGACATCGCGGCGCTGCGCGACCTGGCGCGCTGGCTCGAGAAGCGCGATCTGCACCAGCAGGAGCTCGACGACGTCGTGCGCGATCGACTGCGCGGCTCGGTCATCGAGGAGGAGTCCGCCTCGATCGTCAACGCCCTCGACTTCCTTGCGCTGCAGAAGCGCGAGCACGGCGCGATCCGCGGCTTCAGCGAGGAGGGGCTGCGGCGGCTGCGTGAGGCGGGCGCGCTGTTCGCGGGTCTCCGCTCCCGCACGCGCCTCGAGCTCGCCGACCTGGTGACGGTGACGCTGCAGGAGCTCGATCTCGACATCGAGGCCGCCGCCAACGAGTCGCGACCGGGCAGCGCGCGCGTGCTCGAGGCGTTCTTCGACGCGCTCGCGCAGTTCGAGCAGCTGGGTCGCGGCGGAAGCCTGCGCGCCTTCCTCGGCTGGCTGCGGGAGGCCGAGTCGCGCGACCGGCTGAGTCCGCGCAGCGACCCGCCCGAGCCGGGATGCGTGCAGATCCTCACGATTCACGGCGCGAAGGGCCTGGAATGGGACCTCGTCGCCGTGCCGCGGCTGGTCGAGGGCGAGCTGCCGTCGCGGGCTCGCGACACCGGCGCCTGGGTCGGATTCGGCCAGCTGCCGTACGAGTTCCGCGGAGACACCCACGCGCTCCCCGTCTTCGCCTGGCGCAGCGCCACCTCGCGCGCCGAGCTCCGGGCGAACTTCGCCGAGTTCAAGAAGCAGGTCGGCGCCGGTCAGCTCGACGAGGACCGTCGCCTCGCCTACGTCGCGATCACCCGCGCGCGCCATGAGCTGCTGCTCTCGGGTTCGTTCTGGTCGTCGCAGACCAAGTGGCGCGGGCCGAGCCGGTTCCTCAGCGAGCTCGAGCAGGCGGGCGTCATCGACGCGCTGCCGACCGAACCGGCCGAGCTCGACGTCAACCCGCTGCTCGGCGAACCGGCGACGGTCAGCTGGCCCCGGGATCCGCTCGGCCATCGGCGGGCGCGCGTCGAGGCGGCGGGGGAGCTGGTGCGCAACGCGCTGGAGGGGGAGAGCGTCGAGTCGGCGACCGCGGCCGCCGGGCCGTGGGCCCGCGATGTCGAACTGCTGCTCGCCGAGCGACGCCAGCAGCTGGCGGGGCCGCCTGCGGTCGCGCCGCCCGCGCGCATCCCCGCCTCGCGCTTCCATGAGTACGTCACCGACCCTGAGCGGGTCACGGCGGAGCTGCGGCGGCCGATGCCCGAGCGCCCGTACCGCGCCACGCGGCTCGGCACCCTCTTCCACGCCTGGGTCGAGCACCGCGCCGACCCGGACGGGCTCGAGGAGGAGCTGGATGCGCGCTTCTCCGAGCTCGACATCGACGCCGACACGGAGCTGGTGGCGGTCGACGCCGACCGGTTCGCCGAGCTGAAGGCGACCTTCGAGCGCTCGCCGTGGGCCGAGCTGAAGCCGGTCGAGGTCGAGCGGGAGATCCACCTGCCCTTCGACGGGCGCACCATCGTGTGCAAGATCGACGCCGTCTACGAGCACGACGGGCGGCTCGAGATCGTCGACTGGAAGACCGGCAAGGCGCCGAAGGATGCCGAGGATCTCGAGCGCAAGCAGCTCCAGCTCGCGCTCTACCGGCTCGCCTACGCGCGCTGGGCGGGCGTCGATCCCGAGCTCGTCGACGCGGCGTTCTACTTCGTCGCCGAGGACCGCATCATCCGTCCCGAGCACGTCTCGAGCGAGGACGAGCTGCGGGAGCGCTGGCGCGCCGCGCTCGGCTGACGCCGCCCGGGAGCTTCAGACGTCGAGACGCGAGCGGCTGACGATCGAGGAGGCGAGGGCGTTGATCGGGCCGCGGTCGGCCTGCGGGTTGTCGAGCAGGGCGAACTCGACCTCGTCGAGCAGCGGCAGGCCGAAGGTGTTGGTGACCGGCACCAGGTCGCCAGGGATCATGCTCTGCGGGAACGCGCCGATGCCGATGCCGGCGCGCACCGCCGCGAGCACCCCGTTGATCTCGCGCGTGTTGCAGGTGATGCGCCAGGTGCGTCCCGCCGCCTCCAGCGCATCGATCGCCGCCTGACGCGACAGGCTGGGGGCCTGGTAGACGATCAGCGGCACCGGCTGGTCGGCCTCCAGGGTCACAGCGGGATGCGCCGCCCAGACGAGCCGTTCTCGCCGCACCACGCGGCCGACCCCCGCATCCGCCGGTTGGCGCACGAACACCAGGTCCAGCTGCCCGGCGCGCAGCCGGCGGTTCAGGTACGGGCTCTGCCCGACCGTGAGCTCCAGGTTGATGTGCGGGTAGAGTTGGCGGAAGTCGCGCAGGATCTGCGGCAGCTGGGTGAGGGCCAGGTCGTCGGCGGAGCCGAAGCGCAGTCGTCCGCGCATGGCGGAGCCGGTGAAGTAGGCCGCCGCCTCGTCGTGCGCCGAGAGGATGGTGCGCGCGAAGCCGAGCAGCGCATCCCCGTTGTCGGTCAGGGCGACCTGCCGGGTGTCGCGGGCGACCAGGATCCGACCGGCGGCCGCCTCGAGCTTGCGGATCTGCTGGCTCACCGTCGGCTGGCTCAGACCCAGCTGCTCGGCGGCGCGGGTGAAGCTCAGCGTCTCGGCGAGGGCGACGAAGGTGCGCAGCAGAACCGGATCGAACACCCTGCTCCATTCGAGAACTCAATAGGACTTATAGCCAGCATTCCACAATTCAATGCCCCGAGCGCACGTAACGTGGGAGGGACATGACCTCCGTATCCGGCATCGAGGCCGAAAATCTCACCGCCCCCATTCCCGTCGTCACCGGACGACCCCGCTGGCGCGACACCGCCATCGCCCTCCGCTCGTACAACTACCGCATGTACGTCATCGGCCAGCTGTTCGCCAACACCGGAGGCTGGATGGCGCGCATCGCGATCGACTGGCTGGTGCTCGAGCTCACCGGCAACGTCGCGCTCGTCGGCATCGTCGTCGCGCTCCAGTTCGCCCCGACGATCGTGCTCGGCGCCTGGGCGGGCGTGCTCTCCGACCGAGCCAACCGGCACCGGGTGCTGATCGCCACCCAGACCGTGGGCCTGGTGTCGAACGCGCTGCTGGCCGTCCTGGTGCTGCTCGGAGCGGTCGAGGTCTGGCACGTCTTCCTCGTCGCGGCCACCACGGGGGTCGCGATGGCGATCGAACGGGCCCTCCAGGTCCGCCTTCGTGAGCGAGATGGTCGGCACCGCGCGACTGCGCAACGCGATCAGCGTGAACGCGATGATCTTCCACCTCGGCGGCCTGCTCGGCCCCGCGATCTCGGGCGTGCTCATCGTCGCGGTCGGCTCCGGCTGGTCGATCGCGATCAACGCCGCCGCCGCCGCGGTCGCGCTGGCGATGCTGCTGGTGATGCGGACGCACGAGCTTCACCGCGCCCCGCGCCAGGCGCGCGGCGGCGGACAGATCCGCGAGGCGCTCGCCTACGCGCGCCGCAAGCCGACGATCCTCTGGCCGATCGTGCTGCTCGGCTTCGTCGCCGTCTTCGGCATGAACCTCCCGGTGCTCTTCACCGCGGCGGCGACGACGTTCGGCACGGGGGCCGCCGGCTACGGCCTCTACAGCTCGCTCGCCGCGGTCGGCGCGCTGGTCGGCGCCGTGCTGTCGGCGCAGCGGCGGTCGCTGCGGCTGCGCGCGATCGTGATCGCCACGATCGGCTACGGTCTCGTGACCGTGCTCGCCGGCGTCGCGCCCTGGTACCCGCTGTTCCTCGGGGCGCTCGTCGGCATCGGGATCACGCGCCTGCTGTTCGCGACGGGAGCGGAGTCGATGACGCAGCTGTCCACCAACCCCGGAATCCGCGGCCGCATCATGTCGTTCTACTTCATGGTCGTCGTGGGCGGCCAGGCGCTCGGCGGCGTGATCATGGGGTTCATCGCCGAGCACTTCGGGCCGCACGTCGCGTTCACGGTCGCCGGCGGCGTCCCGACGGTGGCGGGCATCACGATCGCGATCGTGCTGGCGCGTCGCCATCAGCTGCGCATCCGCGTGAGCCTGCGCACGCCGCGTCGTCTCGTGCGGATCGTGCCGCGCGGGCAGTCGATCCTCGAGAGCTGAGCGGCGTCGACCTAGCGCGCGGTGGCGGTGCGCGAGAGCAGCTCTTCGACCTCATCGACGTCGAGCGTCGACTCGGGGCGACGGATCGAGGCGGTGTCGTTCTGCGAGATCGTGTCGACGAGTCCCGACATCAGCTCCACGGCGTCGTCAACGATCTCGGTCGACTTCGTCGCCGTGCCGTGCAGCAGCCACTTGGCGAGCTCGAGCTCGTTGAGCAGGCGGGCGCGCTCGGTGAGCTGTCGGTCGACGGAGCCGCGAACCCGGGCGTACGCGCCGAAGGCCGTCTCGGCGATGCCGTCGCCGGGGGCCCGCAGGCAGCCAGTGCAGGTCGACGGCCGGGTCACCCACGTGGAGCGACTGCCAGCCCAGCAGTCCGGTGACGACGCCGTCGGAGGCCAGGAACGACTCCGCCTCGAGGGCGCCGTTGACGACGGCCGGGGCGAACTGCCAGAGGGTCGGGTCGCCGATCGCGCGTTCCCAGCGCTGCTGCAGCACGGCGGGCACGACGCGGGTCGCGATCGCGCGCTCGAGCAGTTTGGCGGCGTCACGCGCCGCCTCGATGCCGGTGCGGCTCGGCAGACCCGAGTCGGCGACGAAGCTGGTGGGCAGCGCATGGATCGCGGCGATCGCCTCGCCGATCGAGGTCGCCAGGTCGTGGTCGAGGCTCGCGAGCTCGGCCTTGGCTCCGTAGACGAATTCGTAGACGACGGCGCGCGTGTCGCCCGCGGGGGCCTGCCCGGCGAAGGTGGTGACGGCGAACGGCAGCCGCGCGCGCACGCCGGCGCTCAGCGCGCGAAGCGCGACCAGGTCGGCCGACTGCGCCGCCTCGGCGCTCTCGCTGCGCGGCACCCGAACGATCCAGTGTCGACCGTCCCGCCCGGTGAGCAGGGCGGCGTCGAATTCGCCGCCGGGGGAGCCGATGGGGGTCGCGCCCGCGATGTCCAGACCGTCCACGGCCGACGTCGCGAGCGCGGCTAGAGTGAAGTGCGACCTGGCCATGGAGAAAGGGTAGGTCGCCCCATGTGCGTCGGCCTCGTACGCCACGCCCTTCGTCCGTTCCCGAGAGGTGCCTGTGCGCAGCGATTTCGGCACGCGACTCCCGCTCTCCCGGGCGGCGCTCGATCGCGACCACCTGCGGCGCGCGCGCGAGCCCGAGGCGCTGCTGTCCGAACCGGGGGCCCGCATCGTCGTCCTCCACGAGGGACGCGTGCTGCTGCACGACGACGCGGAGCCGCGCGTCCTGCTTCCCGAGGCGCCCCCGCTCGCGGCGCTCCCGCCCGAGACGCTCGTGCTCTTTCTCGGCACAGTGCTCCCCGGAGACGACGAACTGGCGGTCGGCATCCCCGTGCTCGCGCTCGGCGTCGACGACGACGGCGTCGACGCGCTCACGGAGGCGGGCATCATTCCGCGCGCGGCCACCTGGGGTGATCTGCGCCGGCTCGGGGCGCGACTCGGGGCTCGCGACGCGGGCCTCGTGACGCAGGCTCTCGCGCTCGCCAATTGGCACCGCAGCGCCGCGTTCTCGCCCCGCAGCGGACGCCCGACCGAGTCGGTGCTCTCCGGCTGGGTGCGCCGGGATCCGACTGATGGATCCGAGTACTTCCCGCGCACCGACGCGGCGATCATCGTCGGCGTGACCGATGCCGACGACCGGCTGCTGCTGGGCTCGAACGCGGTCTGGGAATCCAACCGCTTCTCCCTGCTGGCCGGCTTCGTCGAACCCGGCGAGAGCTTCGAGGCGGCCGTCGAGCGCGAGATCTTCGAGGAGTCCGGCCTGCGCGTCGTCGACCCGGTATACCTGGGCTCGCAGCCGTGGCCGTTCCCCGCCTCGCTGATGGTCGGCTTCCGGGCTCGGCTCGCCGAGGGGGAGGACCCCACCGGTCGGCCCGACGGCGAGGAGATCCTGGAGCTGCGCTGGTTCAGCCGGGCAGAGCTCCAGGATGCGCTGGGCGAGATCCTGCTGCCCGGCCCGACCTCGATCGCCCGTCGGATCATCGAGGACTGGTTCGGCGCCGAGATCGACGACGGGCAGCGCACGCCGTGAACGCCGAGAAGATCCTCGAGGGACTCGATGCGCAGCAGCGCGAGGCCGCGGAGGCGCTCCTCGGGCCGGTGTGCATCCTCGCGGGTGCCGGCACCGGCAAGACCCGAGCCCTGACGCACCGCATCGCCTACGGGGTCGCGACCGGAGCCTTCGACCCCGAGCGCATGATGGCGCTCACCTTCACGACCCGGGCGGCGGGGGAGCTGCGCACGCGGCTGCGCGCGCTCGGCGCCGGCGGCGTGAGCGCGCGCACCTTCCACGCGGCGGCGCTCGCCCAGCTGAACTTCTTCTGGCCGCGCGTCATCGGCGGCTCCACGCCGCGCATCCTCGCCGCGAAGGGGCCGGCGATCGCGCACGCGGCCGAGTCGGTGCGGATGAAGCTCGACACCGCGGTGCTGCGCGACGTCGCGGCCGAGATCGAGTGGCGCAAGGTCTCGCAGCTCACCCTCGAGCAGTACGGCCGGGCGGCGGCCTCGCGTCCGATGCCGAATGACATCTCCGTCGACACGATGGTGGCGCTGCAGGAGGGCTACGAGCGGATCAAGGACGAGCGCCGTCAGATCGACTTCGAAGACGTGCTGCTGGCGACCGCGGGCATGCTCGAGGACGAGCCGTGGGTAGCCGAGCAGGTGCGCGCGCAGTACCGCTTCTTCGTCGTTGACGAGTACCAGGACGTCTCCCCGCTGCAGCAGGCGCTGCTGGATCTGTGGCTCGGTCCGCGCCGCGAGCTCTGCGTCGTCGGCGACGCGAGCCAGACGATCTACTCGTTCACGGGCGCCACGAGCGACTACCTGCTGGGCTTCGCCTCGCGCTACCCGGGTGCGCGCGTCGTCCGGCTCGAGAGCAACTACCGCTCCGCACGACCCGTGCTCGACCTGGCGAACCGGCTGATGCGCGGTCGCGCTGGCGCGCTGGAGCTGACGCCGGCGGTCGCCTCAGCGCCGCGCGCCGAGGTGCCCGCGCCGGTCGCCTACGACACCGACGCCGACGAGGCTCGCGCCGTCGCCGCCGCGATCGCCGAGGAGATCGCGAGCGGGACGCGCCCCGAGCAGATCGCGGTGCTGTACCGCGTCAACGCGCAAGGGCCGCACCTGCAGACGGCGATCGCCGAGGCGGGCGTGAGCGTGCGGGAGCTCGGCGGCACCAAGTTCTTCGACCTCGACGTCGTGAAGCGCGCGATCCTCGAGCTCGGCAGCGTCGCGCGCGAGCAGCGGGCGACGCCCGAGCCTCCGCTGTTCCAGTCGGTCAGCGACGTGCTGCGCGCCAACGGCTGGTCGACGGAGGCGCCGGAGGGCCCGGGGGCGGTGCGCGAGCGCTGGGAGGCGCTCAACGCGATCATCGAGCTCGCCGACCAGGCGCCCGAGGGCACGACGCTCGCCGCCTTCGTGGCGGAGCTGCGCGACCGGCAGTCGGCGCAGCACGAGCCGACGCTGTCCTCCGTCGTGCTGTCGACCTTGCACAGCGCCAAGGGTCTCGAGTGGGATTCGGTGTACCTCGTCGGGCTCAGCGAGGGACTGGTGCCGGTGAGCCACGCGCGCGGGCTCGCAGGCATCGACGAGGAGCGACGGCTGCTCTACGTCGGCATCACGCGGGCACGGCGACGGCTGTCTCTGTCGTGGTCGCGGGCGGGGCTTCGGGGGCAGCGGCGGGAGCCGAGCCGTTTTCTGGCAGAGCTCGGCACGAGCACTCGGGATGCGGGGCAACGCGCCCCTCGGTGAGTCGCCCGCCGCGCGGGTCGATGCTCCACACCCGTCCGAACCGGTCGGGCTCTTCGCGACTGCGGCGCACCGCGAACGCACTCGCCTCGGCGATCGCCGTGCGCGTGAGCGCGGCCGGCGCACGCCGCGCCAACTGGGTGGCGAGGGCGGGCCAGGCCGAGTCGGCGTCGCAGCGGGTCAGGTAGACGCAGTACAGGCACGCGCCCGAACCGGGCACGACGAACGGGCCGACCTCGATGCGCTCCTCGCTCACGATGATCGGCAGATGCGGCACGTCACGCCGCAGCCATCGACCGTGGTCGTCGGGCTGCAGGACGTGGTCGGCGACGACGATCACCAGGTCGGGACGCGCGTCGGCCGAGACGCGCGCGTGCTCCTCGTCGAGGTGGCGAGCGATCTCCTTCGCGAGCGCGCTGTCGCCGGTCACGGCGATGCGCGGGCGTCGCGGTTCGGCGCGAAGCAGCACGGGGGAGAGGCGCTCCAGCAGCGCCTCCGCGTCGATCCCGCTCGCGATCATGCGGAGACCCGACTCCGAGATGCCCGCGACCAGGGCGGTGATGGCGCGCTCGGTGGGCGGGTCGACCGGATCGAGCACGACGCCGGTGTGGGTGCCGATCTGCAGGGCGGAGGGCGAGCGCCAGATGACGGGGAACCGAGGATCGAGCCGGAGGACCATCACTCTATGGTCCGCGCCTGCGGCGCGCGCCGTCGGCGCTCTCCACACCTGCGCGGGCCGTGCGCGCGCAGACTCTGAGATTCGACGGGTTCGGCCACGGCTCGTGGCCGAGGTGTGCGATTCTCCGACTTTGTGCAGGAGGCGGCGGGCCGGAACTACTCCTCGCGCGGCCGGTCGCCGGTCTCGTCGCCCAGCAGGTCGGCGATGGCGCGGTCGACGTCGTCCTCGGTCGGCTCGGTGGAGGTGAGCCGGGCGATGAGCGCCGTCGGGTCGTCGATGTCCTCCGCGGTGGGCAGCACGTCGGGGTGCGCCCAGAGCGCATCCCGCGCGTCGGCCCCTACGGCGTCGCTGATCTTCTGCCACATCGCGGCGGCCTCACGCAGGCGCCGCGGTCGAAGCTCGAGCCCGACCAGCGTGGCGAAGGCCGACTCGGCCGGTCCGCCGGAGGCGCGGCGACGGCGCACCGTCTCGGCGATCGCGCCGCTCTTGGGCAGTCGGGTGGTGGCGCTCGCCGTGACCACATCGACCCAGCCCTCGATGAGGGCGAGCTGCGTCTCGAGCCGGGCGAGCGCCACCAGCTGCTCCTCGCTCTTCGGCGGGATGAGCGCGCCGCTGGTCACGGCATCGCGCAGCTCGTCGGGGTTGCTCGGGTCGAACTGCGTCGCCAGGTTCTCGATCTGCTCGGTGTCGACGTGGATGCCGTGCGCGAAGTCGGTGATCTGCGAGATCAGCTGCAGGCGAAGCCACTTGGCGTGCCGGAACAGCCGGGCATGCGCCAGCTCGCGCACCGAGAGGTAGATGCGCACCTCGTCGAGGGGGATGTCGAGGCCGGCCCCGAAGGCGTCGACGTTCTGCGGCACGATCACCGCCTGGCGCTGGTCGCCGTCGCTGAGCGGAATGCCGATGTCACCGCCGGAGACCACCTCGGCGGCGAGCTGTCCGACGACCTGGCCGAGCTGCATGGCGAACAGCGTGCCGCCGACGTTGCGCAGCAGCTTCGCCGGATCGGCGCCGAGCATCCCGGTCGCGTCGTCGGGGAGGGTCTCGTCGAGCACCTCGGTCAGGGCGTCCGCGATCGAGGTCGCGACCGGCTCGGCGAGCTGCGTCCACACGGGCATCGTCGATTCGGCCCAGCCGGAGCGGTTCAGCAGCACCGGCTCCTGGGTGAGGCCGGCGATGTCGGTGGCCTCGTCAAGCCAGAGCGCGGCGACGTGCAGTGCGGACTCGAACGACGCGCGCTCCTCGGAGGTGCTGGGAACCGCGCCCCGGGCCGCGAGCGTCGTCGCCTGCTCAAGGGCCAGATCCCAGTTGACGCCGTCGGTCGTGTTGCTCAGCGCATCCTGCAGCTGGCCGATCAGCCGGGCGACGAGCGCCGGATCGGAGGGGAGGCCCGCGGCGCTCGCGAGCTTCGCGGGGTCCATGTCTCCGTCGCCGGAGAGGAACTCGCGCAGCATTTCGCGGAAGTCGTCGTTGTCGGCCGCTTCCGGCTCATCCCGCGGATCATCAGGCATGCCAACTACGCTAACCGGTGGCCCGTGGCACCGCCCGGGTTTTCGCCGTGACGGGGGCGACTGGCCTTGCGCCGGGAGCGAACAGTGCCGCGGTGCCGAGCCCGCATCCCGAAGGATCCCGTGAGCGACATCTTCCCGCCCCTGCCCTCGAACCGTCCGAGTCCCGAGGAGCGGGTCGCCCTGCACCGCGAGCAGCGCCGGACGATGATCGCGCGCGGCATCGGCTGGATGCTCCTCTCGGGGGCCGTCGTGGGGGCTCTGCTGCTCGGAAGCGCGCCCGCGCCGTACGTGATCGAGAAGCCGGGCCCGGTGTACGACACGCTCGGCGAGGTGCTGATCGACGGTGAGGCGGTGCCGCTCATCGACATCGACGGGGCGGAGACGTACCCGACCAGCGGCGAGCTGGACCTGCTGACGGTGCGCATCCAGGGCAACCGCACGAGCCAGCCCAGCTGGATCGATATCGCCACCGCGTGGTTCGAGCCGAGCAGCGCGGTCGTGCCGATCGAGGCGATCTACCCCGAGGGGCAGAGCACCGAGGATGCGCAGGAGCAGTCGGCGATCGAGATGCAGAACTCGCAGCAGGAGGCCATCGCCGCCGCGCTCAACGAGCTCGACATCGAGTACACGGGCGTCGTCAACGTCGCCGCGGTGCAGGAGGGGACTCCTGCAGAGGGAGTATTCCAGGCTGGCGACGAGATTCTCGCGGCCGGGGGCGTCGCGACGCCGGATGTGTCGGCGCTGCGGGCCCGCATCGGCGAGAACGGCGCCGAGTCGCCGATGTCGTTCCTCATCCGCCGCGACGGCGTCGAGCAGGAGGTCACGGTGACGCCGATGCTCGCCGAGGACGGGGCGACCCCGGTCATCGGCGTGATCGTGAGCGGCACCTACGAGTTCCCGATCAACGTCTCGATCCAGCTCTCCAGCGTCGGCGGACCGAGTGCCGGCATGATGTTCGCGCTCGGCATCTTCGACAAGCTCACGCCCGGCGAGCTGACCGGCGGCGAGCACATCGCCGGCACCGGGACGATCGCCGCGGACGGCACGGTCGGCGCGATCGGCGGCATCCAGCAGAAGATGTACGGCGCGCTCGAGGCGGGCGCCGAATGGTTCCTGGCACCCGCCGACAACTGCGACGCGGTGGTCGGGAACATCCCCGACGGGCTCGAGGTGTTCAAAGTGGTGACGCTCGACGACGCCCTCGAAGCCGTCGAGGCGATCGGAGCGGGCGCCGACACGAGCGATCTGGCGCGCTGCGAGCCGTAGTCGACATCGGGTCGAGGCCGGGTCGAGGCCGGGTCGGGACCGGGGCGCGAGCCGGTGGCGCCGGTCGCGCGGCACGTAGGATGTCAGGGATCCGTCTGTGCCGACGGAAGACCTGACAGGAGCCACCCGTGACTTCGCCCACCAACCGGACCGAACAGCAGCGCCCCGCGCGCAGCTCGACCCGAGTTGCCCTTGCCGTGACCGCCGCGATCATCGGTGTGATCGTGATCGGCTTCATCACCTTCTCCGGCTTCTACGCCGACATCCTCTGGTTCGACCAGCTGGGCTACCTGGAGGTGCTGACCACCCAGTGGTTCGCCTTCGGCGCCCTGTTCGCGATCGGATTCATCGCCATGGCGCTCGTCGTCTGGGTGAGCATCACGATCGCGTTCCGCACGCGTCCCGTGTATGCCAAGCTCAGCGCGCAGCTGGACCGCTACCAGCAGGTGATCGAGCCGCTGCGTCGCCTGGCGATCTACGGAATCCCGCTCGTGCTCGGGCTGTTCATGGGCGTCTCGACCGCGACGCGCTGGCCCACGGTGCTGCAGTTCCTGAACCGCACCGAGTTCGGCAGCCTCGACCCGCAGTTCGGGCTCGACGTCTCGTTCTTCGTGTACGAGCTGCCGTTCTACCGCGGCATCCTCGCGTACGCCTCGGCCGTCATCCTGGTCGCCGGCCTCGCGGCGCTCGCCACCAACTACCTCTACGGCGGCATCCGCGTCTCGGGTCGCGAGGTGCGCGTCACGCGCCCCGCGCGCATCCACCTCGCGATCATGGCGGGGCTCTACCTCGCGCTGCAGGCCGTGAGCATCTGGTTCGACCAGTACGCGACCGTGCTCGGTGAAGGCTCGCTCATCACCGGCGCCGCCTACACCGACGTCAATGCGGTGATCCCGGGACGCGCGATCCTCGCGCTCGCCGCCGGACTCGTCGCGCTGCTCGCGCTGCTGACGGCGATCATCGGCCGCTGGCGCCTGCCGCTGCTCGGCACGGCGGCGCTGCTCGTCGCCTCGCTCGTGATCGGCTCGATTTACCCGGCGCTCGTGCAGCGCTTCCAGGTGGAGCCGAGCGAGCAGACGCTCGAGGCGCCCTACATCCAGCGCAACATCGATGCCACGCGCACCGCGTACGGCCTCGACGACGTCAGCGTGGTGCCGTACAACGCGGTGACGGATGCCGAGCCGGGCGCGCTCCGGGCCGACGCCGAGACGACCGCGAACATCCGCATCCTGGACCCCGCGCTCGTCGGCGACACGTTCGCGCAGCTCGAGCAGGTGCGCCAGTACTACCAGTTCCCGAACCTCGACGTCGACCGCTACGTGATCGACGGCAAGTCGACCGACACGGTGATCGCGCTGCGTGAGCTCAACCAGGGCGGCCAGACGAGCACCACCTGGTACTCGAACACTCTCGTCTACACGCACGGCTTCGGCGTCGTGGCGGCGTTCGGAAACCAACGCGAGGTCGACGGTCAGCCGCGCTTCCTCGAGTCCGGCATCCCGAACTCCGGCGCGCTCGGCGAGTTCGAGCCGCGCGTCTACTTCGGCGAGGAGAGCCCCGAGTACTCGATCGTGGGCGGCACCGACAACGGTTCGCCGATCGAGCTCGACTTCCCGGCCGGCGGTGAAGACAGCACCGGCAACGCGTTCACCACCTATGAGGCGGAGGGCGGCCCGTCGCTCGACAGCGTGTTCAAGCAGCTGGTCTACGCGGTCAAGTTCCAGAGCGAGCAGATCATCCTCTCGGATGGCATCGACGAGAACTCGCAGATCCTCTACGACCGCTCGCCGATGGAGCGCGTGCAGAAGGTCGCTCCGTACCTGACGCTCGACTCCGACCCGTACCCGGCGGTCGTCGACGGCGGCATCGTCTGGATCGTCGACGCCTACACGACGACGGCGAGCTACCCGTACTCGAAGATCGAGCAGCTCTCGAGCGCGATCGCCGACACCTACACGCCGGCGCCCGCCTACGCGCTGGACGACATCAACTACATCCGCAACTCGGTGAAGGCCACGGTCGACGCCTACACGGGTGAGGTCGTCCTGTACGTGTGGGACGAGGAGGACCCGATTCTGCAGACCTGGCAGAAGGTGTTCCCCGCGACGCTGGTCTCGGCCGACGAGATGAGCGAGGACCTGCAGGCGCACGTGCGCTACCCGGCGGACCTGTTCAAGGTGCAGCGCTCGATCCTCGAGACCTACCACGTGACGCAGGCCGGTTCGTGGTACTCGGGTGACGACGCCTGGTCGACCCCGGCCGACCCGACGCAGACCTCCGGTGTGGCCCAGCCGCCGTACTACCTGACGATGCAGGTGCCCGGAACCGAGGCGCCCGCGTTCACGCTGTACTCGACCTACATCCCGCAGCAGGGTGCCGGCGACGCGAGTCGTTCGGTGCTCACCGGCTACCTGGCCGTCAACGCGGATGCGGGCGAGGACTACGGCAAGCTGACGCTTCTCGAACTGCCGAAGCAGGACACCACGCCCGGCCCCGGTCAGGTGCAGAACTCCTTCAACTCGGACACCGAGGTGGCGACGGAGCTCAACCTGCTCGAGCAGCAGGGCACGAGTGTGAGCCGCGGAAACCTGCTGACCGTGCCGGTCGGCGGCGGGCTGCTCTACGTGCAGCCGGTCTACGTGCAGTCGACGGGTGAGACCAGCTACCCGCTGCTGCGCAAGATCCTGGTCGCCTTCGGTGACAAGGTCGCGTTCGAGGACACGCTCACCGAGGCGCTCGACGTGCTGTTCGGCGGCGACGCGGGAGCGAGCGCGGGAGACGGTGACGTCGAGGTTCCGACCGAGCCGACGGACCCGACCGACCCGACCGACCCTGGCACGGAGACGCCGGACACCACCGACAACGCCGCGCTCGAGGCGGCGCTGCGCGACTACCAGGCGGCCCTCACCGACCGCAATCAGGCCTACGCCGACGGCGACCTGGTCGCCGCCGCGGAGGCCGACGAGCGGATGCAGGCGGCCGTCGAACGCGCGATTGCGGCGCTGGACTGACGCCCCGATTCGTGTCCACCCCGCGGCCATGGTAGAGTCAATCCTTGTGCCGCGGGGTGGAGCAGTTCGGTAGCTCGCTGGGCTCATAACCCAGAGGTCGTAGGTTCAAATCCTGCCCCCGCAACCAGATGAAGAAGGCCCGACCACTTGGTCGGGCCTTCTTCGCTTCACCGAGGAAGTAGCCCGCGCAGGGGAAGGTGCATGTCGTGCGAGAGACGGTTCTGAGCTGATGGATGCGGTGATCGGTGTCGATATCGGCACCTCGAGCAGCAAGGGTGTCCTGGTCGGACTCGACGGGGTCATCCTCGCCACCGCGGTCCGCGAGCACGAGGTCTCCCGACCTGTCGCCGGCCACGTCGAGATGTCGATGACGGAGTGGTGGGACGAGTTCGTCGCGATCACCCGTGAGCTGCGGCAGACCGACGCGACCGTCGTGGCGGTCGGGGTCAGCGGCATGGGCCCCTGCGTCGGTCTGGCCGATGAGGCGGGCACGCCGCTGCGCCCCGCGATCCTGTACGGCGTCGACACGCGCGCGCACGTCCAGATCGCCGAGCTGACCGAGCGGCTCGGTGCCGAGGCGGTCGAGGAGGTCTGCGGTTCGGCGCTCAGCACGCAGGCGGTCGGCCCGAAGCTGGCCTGGCTCGCCGAGCACGAGCCGGAGGTGTTCGGCGCCGCGCGGCGCCTGTTCATGCCGTCCTCGTATCTGGCCTGGAAGCTGACCGGCGCGTACGTGCTCGACCACCAGTCGGCGAGTCAGAGCGTTCCGCTCTACGACATCCGCGCACGCGAGTGGTACCGCCCGTGGGCCGACGACCTGGTCGGCGAGATCGAGCTGCCCGAGCTGGTCTGGGCCGACACCGTCATCGGCGGCGTCTCGGCCGAGGCGGCGGAGGCGACCGGCCTGCCGGCGGGCATCCCCGTCATCGCGGGCACGATCGACGCGTGGTCGGAGGCGATCAGCGTCGACGGGCACAACCCGGGCGATCTGATGCTGATGTACGGCACCACGATGTTCCTGATCAACACGCTCAGCGCGCGCGCCTCCGCCCCCGAACTGTGGAGCACGGTCGGCGCGTTCGAGGACAGCTACAACCTCGCGGGCGGGATGGCCACCTCGGGGGCGATCACCGGCTGGCTTCGGAAGCTGGTCGGCAACGTCGACTACCCGACCCTGCTCGGCGAGGCGGCGCAGTCGCCCGCGGGCGCGAACGGGCTGCTCATGCTCCCGTACTTCGCCGGTGAGCGGACTCCGATCGCAGACCCCTTCGCGCGCGGCGTCATCGCGGGGCTCACGCTCGAACACTCCCGAGGCGACCTGTACCGCGCCGTGCTGGAGGCGACCGCGATGGGCGTTCGCCACCACGTCGAGGCGTTCCGCGCCGCCGCCGGTCAGGTCGACCGCGTCGTCGCGGTGGGCGGCGGCACGCAGAGCGAACTGTGGCTGCAGATCGTCTCGGACGTGACGGGGCTCGAGCAGGTCGTTCCGCGCGTCACCGTCGGAGCCTCGTTCGGTGCGGCGTACCTCGCCGCCTCGTCCGTCGCCGAGGTGTCGATCGGCGAATGGAATCCGCCGGCGCGACGCGTGCAGCCCGACGCCTCGACGGCCGCGGGCTACGACGCGCTGTTCGAGCTGTATCGCCGCCTGTACGCAGACAGCGCCTCGGTCGTCCACGCGCTCGCGGGCCGACCGGACTGACACCGTCGCTGTCGCCTCACGCCGCGTCGAGCGAGGCGAGCAGGTGCCGGTGCAGCGCCTCGGCCCGCGTCGCATCGAGCGGCCCGGGCAGGCGCAGCAGGTCGGCGAGCCGCTCCGGTGAGGTGACGCCGACGCCCTCCACGAGGTAGCCGTTCAGCACCTCCCAGTCGGCGCCGATGAAGCACAGGATGCCGCGCACCGGCACCGTGGCGTCGGCCAGCACCGCCTCCACCACGCGGGTCTGCCACTGCACGCTCTGCACCAGGTGGTGGCGGTCGTCGCGGCCGATGAACAGGCGCTTCGTCGTCGTCTCGCCCGCGCCGAAGGTCTCGACGCGCGGGCGCCCCGCGTAGTTCTTCGCGTCGATCACGTAGACGCCGGTGGGGGTGATGGCGAGGTGATCGAGGTTGCTGGTGCCGCCCGGCACGCGGCGATCGTGCAGCACGCGCACCCCGTGGTCGGCGAGCTCGGTGAGCGTGCGACCCACGATCGATTCGCCGGCGGCGCCCTTCTCCCAGGCCCGGACGTCGCGCGATCGGCGGCCCGCATCCCGCAGCAGCTCCTGGATGCTCTCGGGCGCCGCATCCGCCGACGCCTCTCGCTCGCGTCGCAGCCGGGCGTGCTCGCGGTGGGCGGAGGCGCCCGCGAAATCGCGGTCCCAGGTCATGCCGCACACGCTACTCCGGCCCCCCGACGCCATTGACCTCCGGATTTCAGGGGCGTACGGTGTCGGGCACCGGACCCCCGAATGCGCGCGCCGGTGACTGCAGCTGGCGCTCGCCTGACCGGACGGAGCAGCCGATGCCTGCCGACCCGAACACCCCCGTGCCCACCGATGCGCCGGTCTACGCGTCACCGCCCGACCTGCAGGTCTCCACCGCGGACGGGTTCACGCACAGCCCGAAGCACCCGAACGAGGAGATCTGGCTCTCGGATTCGATGCAGGCCGACGAAGCCGGCAACGAAGTATTCCGCTGGGCGTATTTCAATCGCTTCGAGGTTGAGCCGCTCGAGGTCAGCCACACGGAGTGGCGGGTGACCGTGACGGCCAAGCCCGAGTTCCGGGTGGTTCCGGTCGGGGGCGGCATGTGCCAGCAGGAGCAGGCGGTGGTCGAGGAGGAGTACAGCTACAAGTTCGCGCTACTCAAGCAGTACTACGAGCAGTGGGTCACCGACACGCTGCTGAAGGACTACTACGACACCTTCCTGAGCCCGGCCGCGGGCGCCACCGGCGGGGGGCTCGGCGTCGCCGGACTGTTCGGCGACCTCGCCTACGGCACCGTCACTGCGGGGATCGCCGAGGGCACCATCGCGACCACCACCGGCACCCTCGGCGGGGCCGGGGCCACCGGCGCGGTCGCGAGCGCGGGCGGCCTTGCCGCCGTCGGCGCCGCGTTCGTGGGGGCCTTTCTCGGCACCACCGCCGCGATGAGCCAGATCCTCAAAGACACCGATGTGCGCTCGAGCGGCTGGGCCGTGATCGGCAAATGGAAGTACGACGAGACGCCGACCGGCAGCACGCGCACCACCTGGAAGAAGATTGGCGCCCCGTTCCCGTGCCCGCCGCGCCCCGAGACCGGGGGAGCCGCCGGCGCCGCGACCAAGGTCGGTGCCGGCGAGGTGCGCGAGACCGCACCCGCACCGGAGCGGCCGATCTGGAAGCGCTGGTGGTTCCTCCTGATGCTCGCCCTGTTCGTGGTGCTGCTGATCATCGCGCTCGTGCTGTTCCTGCTGCCACGGTCCGCCGTGACTCCGGGTGCGGTGGTCGGCCCGACCGATGAGCCCACCTCGACCTCGTCGGTCGAGAACGCTTCCCTCGCTCCGGCATCCTGCTCCGCGGTCGGGCACTCGCCGTATCCGTATTTCACGGGCAGCCCCTCGTGGTATCTGCTGCTGCTCGTGGTGGTCCTCGCTTCGGCGGCGACCGAGGGTGCCGAGTTCGCCGTCGACACCCCCGGAGCCGACGTCGACTCCGTCTCAGGCATCGTCGCGCCGGACGGCGTGATCGCCGCCGTCGTTCCGGTCTCCCGCTACGACGACTACGCGGTCGGCGATGTGACGCTGACCGGAGCCGACGGCAGCACCGAGACGGTGCCCGCCGACTCCATGGTCGTCGCGGTCACCGCCGAGGAGCGCTCCCTCGACTGCGAGGGTGACCCCGCCGCGGTCGCGACGATGCAGGATGCCTTCGCCGCCGGCAGCACCGGCGAGCAGGAGGCGAGCGAGTTCGTCGCCGCGTTCGAAGACTGGCATGCCACCGGCGACGTGGACGCGCTGGCGGCGAGCCTGCATCCGGCCGTGCTGCACCGCTACGGAGCGGAGCAGTGCGAGGCCTACCTCGACACCGTCGTCGGCTCGATCTCCGAGATCGAGGTCGTCGAGCAGCGCTCCGAGCCGTGGAACTACCCCGTCGACGACCGCACCACGCAGATCCTCAACTCGCAGACCGTCGTGGCGGACGCGAACCTCGGCGGCCAGGTCGAACGCGTGGAGCTGCACGTCGCCGAGTATGCGGGCGCCGTGCGCTGGTTCACCGATTGCGGGGACCCGCAGACCTAGGCTGAGAGCATGGCCCCATCTGAGAACTCCGCCGCGGCGGTGGCGGTGGCGCAGTTCGCGCCCGGCGACGACCCGGCGGCGAACCTCGCCGAGATCACGCGCCTGGCGGAGCTCGCCGTCGAACGCGGGGCGCGGCTGGTCGTTTTTCCCGAGTACTCGTCGTATTTCACTGCGGCTATGGGGGCCGACGTGGCGCCGTTCGCGCAGGCGATCGACGGCGAGTTCAGCGGGGCGCTCGGGGCGCTCGCCGCGCGCTTGGGCATCCATCTCGTGGCGGGGATGATCGAGGCGGTGCCCGGCGACGCGCAGCGGGTGCACAACACCCTCATCGCTGTCGACGCGTCCGGTGCGGTGGTGGCCCGCTATCGCAAGATGCACCTCTACGACGCCTTCGGCCAGAAGGAGAGCGACTGGGTGGTTGCTGGTCCGCTCGACCAGACGCCGGTGTTCTCGTGGGAGGGGTTCACGGTCGGGCTGCAGACCTGCTACGACGTGCGGTTCCCTGAGGTGACGCGACGCCTTGCGGATGCGGGTGCCGACCTGGTGCTGCTGCCCGCCGAGTGGGTGCGCGGCCCGTTGAAGGAGCACCACTGGCGCACGCTGGTGACGGCGCGCGCGCTCGAGAACACCCTCTTCGTGGCCGCCGCCGACCACGCCCCGCCGGTCGGTGCGGGCAACAGCATGGTGGTCGACCCGATGGGGGTCGAACTGGTCACCGTGGGGGAGTCGGTCGAGGTCGGAGTTGCCTGGATCTCGCCGGCGCGCGTCGCGGAGGTGCGGCGGGTGAACCCGGCGCTGGCTTTGCGGCGGTTCGGGGTCGCTCCGCGGTAGCGGGGCTGCCTGCAGCTGTTGTTGCTTTAGAGAAGCCCGCGGCGGCGGGCCTCACGGATGAGCTCATCTCGACCGGAGACGCCGAGCTTGATCGAGAGTGAGCGCGCCTGCGCTTTCACGGTGTTGGTCGAGACCTGAAGGCGTCTGGCGATCTCCGGGCGGGTCGCGCCGGAGGCGAGTTCCGTGAGCACGACGAGTTCGCGGGGGGTCAGCCGCGGCGCCTGGCCCGGGGAAGGGAATAGCGGCGGCTGGGCGGACACCTCGGCGATCAACTCCGGGTCGGTTCCCTCGTCGCTCGCCAACTCCAGGAACGCGGGCCGCGGCATCGCTGCGAAGGCGAGTCGGAGACCGTGCCGCTGCGCAAGATCGCCTGCGGCTCGAAATCTCGCCCGGGCGATCTCAACCTGATCGAGCTGGTGTGCGGCGCTGGCGGCGATGGTCAGAGCGTCGAACTGCTGCCGAATCGTGGTTGCCGCGCGGAGTGAGGCTTCGCTCAGGTCCAATGCTCGCTCATGCTCGCCGACGAGCAGGCGCAGCCGGGCGGCCGGGACGGTGAGTCTCCGATGAGCGCGCCGGCGCTTGGAGTCCGTGAGTGCTCGAGCCTCTGAGGTGCGCCCGAGCGCGAGCAGCAGTTCGGCGCTCAGCGCATCCAGCATCGCGTCCATCGCGGGGCCGATTGGCGGGCGGTGCGTCTTGTGCGCTCGCAACTCCGACAAGAGCGAATGAGCGGATGTCGCTCCGCGCAGCATCCATTCGGCCGTCGCGCGGGTGTGCGCGAGGAACGGCCACATCTCGATCGTGTCCCAGTGCTCCCAGGTCTCGAGCACTGATCGTTCTGCGCTCTCGGCGTCGAACGTCTCCACAGCGACGATCGCGGCCGCGACATTGAGCGGAACGCCGTAAAAACTCCGCTTCACGTCGGCGGGGATCCGCGACGTCGTCATGCGGTCCATCGTCCGGCGCGCGGCCGTGAGGTCGCCGTCGAGCGACTCCAAGAGGGCGGTCAGCGAGTCTGCGAACAGTCGCCGACGCCGAAGCGCGTGGTCGATGCGGATGGTGTCGCGATCGAGCATCATGGCGCGCGCTTCGCTGATCTCGTCCAGCATCAGATGCGTGTTCGCGGTCTGCGTGACGATGATCGCGGTTGCGCTCGAGAGCTCGCCCTCAGGATCATCCGCGCGGGCGTGGAGCTTCTTGAAGGCACGAAGCGCCGGGGCGACGAGCTCCCATCGTCCGGCGAGCCGCACCGCCACCATGATCAGGCCGTGGGTCCACACCTGATCGACTGTCGTCTGCGCGGCGTGCAAGGCGCGAAGCTGATCGCCGCGCATCGTGACAAGGGCGAATGCGCGCAGAGCCCGGCGCGTGTCCCCGGTGATGTAGTGGCCCAGCCCGCTCAGCATGCCGAGCATCGGTTCGGAGCGGAGTGCCTGTCGCGGGAGGTCTTCGACGAGCTGGGGATCGCGGCTCAGCGCCGCCGACACCGCCATGAAGTCGCGGCGCGCCAGTCGCGCGGCGCGGGACCAGTCCTCGGCATTGATCGCGGCCCGAAAGGCAAGTGCCGTATCGCGCGGTTCGAACCAGTCGGCGAGCACGGTGTGCAGGCGCCGGCGCTCGGATGCCGACACGTGCTCGAGAAGCGCCTCGCGAACGACCGGCTGCAGACGGAAGTGCCGGGTGACGCCGTGGCTCTCCCAACTGCCCAGCCCGCGCGCTTCGATCGTGTCCAGCACCACGGCATCCTCGTCGGCCGCGCCAAGTGCGCGGGCCTGTTCCATGCTGAAGGACTCCAGAATCGATGTCGGGAGCACATAGGCGAAGTGGGGCAACGAGGCGAGTTCCTCCAGCACGACCCGCCGGACAAAACCGAGACCCTCGGCGAACGACGAGTCGATGAACCAGCTGCTGTGCGCATTCACGACGTCTGACGGAGTGAACTCCGCGGCAGCACGCACGGCGAACGGCCAGCCGGCTGTCATTCGGTGCAGGGTTTCAATGCTGGCATCGGCCGCTGGCACGCGGGCGAGCATGGTGAGTGATCGCGTCTCATCGAGTGTGAAGCGGAGTTCGTCGATGCCGACGATTCGGCAGTCGAGATGCAGAGCCGTCGACTGAGCGTGGAACGTCGTCGACCTCCGCGTTGCAACGCGCAGTCGCAGGCGGTCGCAGTTCCGCAGCAGATGCACCAGATCATCTTCGAGCTCGGCGGGAAGTGAGCAGTCAGCGGCATCGACGATCAGATCGATCGGCTCCGGTGCATGCTCGATCGCGCTCAGGAGCGAGGTGCGGAAGAGGCGGACGTCGCTGGTGGTGTCGATGCGCTCGGGGTGCGCGAGGCGCCCATCGCGAATCAGCGCTGCAAGGATCACGTCCCATGCGTCCGTGCGCGATGTCGAGCCGTCGAGAGTCAGCCAGACGCCCCCGCGTGTCGAGCCGGTGCGGGCCCATTCAGCCAGCGCGGAGGTCTTGCCGTAGCCGCTTGGTGCGTGCAAGACGACAACCGGCCAGTCGTCGTCGAGGACATGTGTGAGCCGAGGGCGGGGCAGATGAGACCGGCTGAGGCGCGGGACGCCTCGAATGAGCCTGGGCTCGCGCACGTGGGGCCACGGCAGGGCTCGCGCATCCCCGCGCGCGTCGTGCTCAATTGTCATCTGATTGCGTGCTTCCGTTCCCCCAAGCGACAGCACTGCTGAGTCAACCAGAAGTCGCACGCGGGGGCTGGTCTCGACGCGATGCACGGCGGGTGAAAACCGGGGCGAAAAATCAATCGAATGTGGAAATCAGTCGACCACCTGTCGTTGGCTGGGCGTTGCGAACTCGGTTTTGGGGATCTGTCGTCTTCGAATGTTGCACCCGCCGGGTTGCGCGAAGCGTCATTATGGGGGAGTTGGAGTGACACGTCTCAACGCAGCTGGTCGCGGGCAGCGCACGAAGCGACCGCGCCGGGGCATTGCAGGAGTCTCGGTGCTCGCGCTGGTGGCGAGTTCGGTCGTCGCCATGAGTTCGATCTCCGGTGCTCCCGCTCTCGCGCAGTACGCGACCGACGGCGCGGGGGCGCATCGAGGCCTCGTCGACTGGGTCTCCTGGGCGGAGACGCCCGGCGACGTGGTTTCCGTCGGTGCGACGGGCGGCTCGATCCGTGACGTGGGAGCGCAGGAGCTCGAAACCCGGTGTGAAGTAACCTCGGCAACCGGCGACATCATCGCGTACCGCCCCGGCGAGTTCGCTGGTGATGGTCTGGATAACCTCTACAACGTCGGCGGCACCGACACCAGCAACGAGATGGTGATCGGTCTCGCGAATCAGATCGACGGGGAGCTCGTCTCGATCGCGGTGGCGTGTGAAGCAACACTCGACGGCGCACCCGTCGCCATTCAGGGACTGGTCATCGCCGATGCCGAGACCACGTCGGCCACGACAAACGAGTACATCGAGGTGACACCGGATACGGCAGCGACCTGGCGTCTGATCGAGCGCTACCGTGAACCGTCGTGCACGACCTCGAGCGAAGCTCTGCTCGGCGCCGACGGTTCCCTCCGGCTCAGCTCGACGGGACCGGCGTGCACTCAGCTGCCGGGGCAGTCCGGGGCGGGAGGTCCGCTCGCCGTGATGCTGATCGAGGGGGCGACCTCGGCACAGATCGACCTTCAAGGCGGCGGTCGAAGCGCGGTCGCGATCGGAGTCGCGCTCGCGGTGGACTTCGGGGATGCTCCCGCTGCCTACGACACCGCAGCAGCCATCTTCGATCCCGCCTGGACCGGTGGCGAGGTTCTCGAAGGAACCACGGACCTCTTCGCTGATCTGGAGCCGGCTGTGCTGGCGGTGTCGGCCACGCCGCGGCTCGGCGCGACCGTCGACGCCGAGGCCTCGACGCGAACGAGCAACGATGCGTTGGGCGACGGCGCCGACGAGGACGGCATCTCACCCCCGAGCGCGATCGATGTGGTGCGCGGAGGGTCCTTCTCTCTGCTGGATGTTGCCTGTGCTGGCCCGGGATCCGTCGCGGGATGGATCGACTGGGATCGAGATGGGGAGTTCTCAGCGGCTGAACGGTCAGAGCTCGTCGAGTGCATCGGCGGCGAAGCCGACCTGACCTGGGTGGTCACTGCCGACGCCGTGAGCTCGACCGGCAGTCAGCGCACCTTCGTCCGGCTGCGGATCGCCTCCGACCCTGCCGAGCTGGTGCCCACCGGTGTCTCGCTCACGGGCGAGGTGGAGGATTACGCCTTCAGCGTCAACGTCGAGGACGCGCCCCTGGACTGCCCTGCCAACGCGCCGGGGCTGCTGTTCCAGGGCTCTCCGACGAGCCTGTACGAGATCGACCTCGTGACCGGCGAGTACGCGACGACGGCGACGTTCGACCGAACCATCAACGCGCTCGGTTTCAATCAGCTCGACGGCTATGTCTATGGCTACGTCACCGGAAACGCGAGCACGGCGTACGAGATCGTTCGGATCGGAGCAGACGGCTCGATGACGAGTCTCGGGCGTCCGGCGGGAGTTCCGGACCAGCGGGGATTCATCATCGGCGACGTTGATGAGAACGGCCACTACTGGGTCGGAGGCAGCGGCTTCTATTTCGAGATCGACCTCGCCACGATGACGCTGGTGTCCAACGGGGCGATTTCGTCGCCCGCAGGCTACTCGAGCGGCGCTGACTGGGCGTGGGTTCCCGGGGGCGGCGACTACCTCTACCGTGTCATGTCCAGCACTGGTGGCAACGCGGTTCTGATGGCGTTCGACCGGACGACCAAATCGCAGTCGGTGGTGGGGGTGCTCGGCGATTTCGGCAACGGAAACACCATCGGCGCGGTCTACGCCGACGCCAGCGGCTACCTCTACGCATCGAACAACGGCAATGGACGTGTCTACCGCATCGACGTGCACACGGCGGAGGCCTCGCTGTTCGCACAGGGCCCCGTCTCGGGGACGAACGATGGCGCCCGCTGCGCGCAGTCGCAGCTGTACGTCGACTACGGCGATGCGCCTGCCTCCTACGCGACGTTGATCGACGACGACGGCCCTCGCCACACGGTGAACGACTATGACCCGCTGACGCGCACCGCTCCGCTGATGCTCGGCGACTCGATCGATACCGAGAATGACGGGCAGGCGAATTCCGACGCCACCGGCGACGGCGCCGACGAGGACGGCGTGGCCTCGCCCATCGTCGTCACGAACGGTCGTCCCACCACGGTGGTGGTCTCGGCGACCAACGACACAGCGAGCGATGCCGTCCTGGCGCGCTGGATCGATGTCGATGGCGACGGCGTGTTCGAGGCGAGCGAACTCGACACGGTGACGGTTCCTGCGGGATCCGGGCGGCAGGACTACGAGTTCGATCTCCCCGCGGGAATGCCGAGCGCCGACACCTTCGCGCGCTTCCGGCTGTTGCCAGCGGGCGCAGCGGTTGCGCCGGGGGGCGCCGTCAACGGTGGGGAGGTCGAAGACCACCAGCTGATCGTCGTCGACGCCGAGCTCGAGGTGGCAAAGACATCCACGGCAACGGTGAACACGCGGCCCGGTGACACCGTCATGTACACGGTGACGGCGAAGAACGTCGGCGCGAGCGCCTACACGAGCGAGTATCCCGCAGTCGTCCAGGACGACTTGAGCGGGGTGCTCGACGACGCGAGCTATTCCGGCGACGCGGTTGCTCGAGTCAACGGATTGCCCGCCGGTGCCGTATCGCTCGTGGGCGGGGTCCTCGCATGGGAGGGTTCGCTCCCGCCGGGGATGACGGTGACGATCATCTACAGTGTCACCGTCGGCGCCGACGGCGACGGCGAGGTCCGAAATGTCGCATGGGGTGGCGGCGGCGCAACGCCAGCATGCGACCCGCCGGTCGACGGGATCGACCCGGCCACGGGGCTGCCGTGTGCAGAGACCACGTTCCTGCTGCCGCGCCTGACCGTTGAGAAGTCGGCGAACACGACTGCGCTTCCCGCGGATGGCGGGGTTGTCACCTACACGGTGACCGCCACCAACACCGGACCGGGGGACTACACCGGCGCCGCGCCGGCGCGCGTGACCGATGATCTCACCGAGGTGCTGGATGACGCGACCGGCCCCTCCGCGATGTCGGCGACCGTCGACGGCGCAGCCGCGACCGCGCCGGTGTTCTCGGCGCCCGAGCTGGAATGGTCGGGAGCGCTCGCCAGCGGCCAAGTGCTCGAGTTCAGCTACAGCATGACCTATGACGACAGCAGCGGCGATCACTCGCTGCGCAACGTCGTCTGCGTCGACGAGAGCGACACACCGCCGGGTGCGTCGTCGTGCGACTTCGTGCAGATTCCCGCGGCGGGGCTGACACAGTGGAAGAGCGCGACCCCTTCGGCGACTCCGACGGTGGCCGGGTCGACGATTGAGTACACGCTGTTCTTCGCCAACGACGGCGCGGCGGATGCCGCGGTCGATGCGCGCGACGACCTCAGCCACGTGCTTGACGACGCAGACGTCACGACTGCGCCGACATCGTCTGGCGGTCTGACGGCGAGCATCGTCGGCAACTTCCTGAGCGTGACAGGGGATGTTCCCCCCGGGGCGACCTACACCGTGACCTACGTGGTCACGGTGCGCGCCGACGACGCGCGCGGAGACGACCGCGCGGCGAACTTCCTGTTCGAGCGTGACCCCGGCGGGGAGTTCCCGGCCACCCCCGCGAGCCCCGAGTGCAACCCGGTCGACAGCCGGTTCCCGACCTGCACGCTGAATGAGTTCCCGGCTCTCGAGTACACGAAGGCCGTGTCGGCATCCACGGCCGTGCTCGGAGCAGGGACCGTCTTGACGTACACGATCACGGTGCGCAACTCGGGCGCAGCGACGGGCAGGCCCAGCAAGGTCGACGACCTGAGCGGCGTGCTCGACGACGCCGAGCTCACCTCGGTGCCACAATCCGACACGCCATCGGTGATCGTCTCGAGCGTGACGTCCGGTGTGTTCTCGATCGGGGGGTCCTTGGCCGCGGGCGCCGAAGCTCAGATCAGCTACCAGGTCACCGTGCGCGAGCAGGAGGATCGCGGCGACGACTCCGCACAGAACTTCGTTCTCGACCCCGGAGCTGAGACGCCTTCTGCGTGCGATGTCGGGTCGATGCCCTGCACGGTCACCGAGCTTCCGCACATCGAGATCACCAAAACGGTCGTCGCGTTGACCGATCCCGTCGAAGCGGGAACGGTGCTCACCTATTCCATCAGCTTCGAGAACTCGGGAGCGGCGGAGGGAGCTGTCGACAAGATCGACGACCTCGCGGGCGTGCTGGACGACGCCGATCTGACGTCGGCACCGGTGTCCGGTGTCGCATCGATCGTCGTCTCAAGCGTCGTTGACGACGCCTTCTCGATCACCGGCACCCTGGGAGCCGGCGACGTCGCCGTCGTCACGTACACGGTCACTGTTCGCGACGAGACGGCGCGAGGCGACAGCAGTGCTGCCAACTTCGTCCTTGACCCGGGAGAGTCGCCGCCGTCGTCGTGCGACCCCACCGCTGTGCCGTGCACGGTCACGGCCATGGCCGAGCTGCACGACCGCAAAGACGTGGACCCTGTTTCGGGGACACCGGTCGTTGGCGGGCAGGAGCTGACCTACACGCTCTCGTTCCGCAACGATGGGACGGCGGCTGGCGACGTGGATCGCGTCGACGACCTCACGCACGTGCTCGACGACGCGGACCTCGTCGACGGGCCGACCTCGTCCGACGCTTCGCTTGCCGTCGTCGGCCCCGATCCCAGCAATCGACTCTCGATCGTCGGGACCCTGGCGCCGGGTGCGGCGGTGACCGTCGAGTACACCGTTCGTGTTCGGGACTCCGGCGCGCGCGGGGACGACGTGATCGCGAACTTCCTTCTCGATCCGGCTGACGAGACGCCGAGCGACCCGGTCTGTGACGTTGCTTCGGGGGAGGAGCCCGGATGCACCCGCAACGAAACCGGCGAGCTGCTGCCCGGCAAATCGTCGAACCCTGCCTCGTTCACCGACATCCGGTCCGGTGCTCGGATCCAGTACACGCTGAGCTTCGAGAACGTCGGAGTCGGGGCGGTGATGGTCGACTATGTCGACTACCTCGGTGCGGTTCTTGACGACGCTGAGCTCGAGGACAGCATCGCCGCCACGGGCGCGCTCCGGGTCGACGACTCGGTGAGCGGACAACTGCGGGTCAGCGGCTCAGTGCCGGGCGGTGAGACCGCCACCGTCAGGTACACGGTCGTCGTCAAGTCGTACTCCGAGCAAGGCGATCACGTTCTCGGGAACTTCCTCGTGCCCGCGGAATTCTCGCCGCCGACCTTGTGCGACCCCGCCGATCCGCTCTGCACGGTGCACGAAGTGACTCCGCCGGCACCGCTTGCGTTCACCGGTGCCAACGCGGGCGGTGTCGTTCTCGCCGCGCTGTTGTTCGTGATCGGATCCGGCGCGCTCGTGTTCGCCGAGCTGCGTCGGCGCGGGCGCGGCGCGCGGTCGAGCAGTTGACGATGTCGCGCCCGCGCCGAACTCCCTTGGCGCGGGCGCGGCGCGACTAGCGCCCGATTGTCGCCAGCTTGGCGGCCGCGCGCTCGAGCACGTCGTGCCGCTTGCAGAACGCGAAGCGCACCAGCGTGCGGTAGTCGGCGCGGTTCTCCGGGCGGATGAACGCGGTCAACGGGATGGCGACGACGCCCGCGCGGGTGGGCAGCGCCCGGCAGAACTCGTCGGCATCGGTCGCGCCGAGCGGGGCGGCATCCGCGATCACGAAGTAGCCGCCCGCCGGGCGCGAGACGGTGAAACCCGCGGCGACAAGGCCCGCCGAGAGCAGGTCGCGCTTGGCGGCGAGCGCGGCGGCGGCGCCGGCGAAGTAGTCGTCCGGCAGGTCGAGTCCGGCGGCGATCGCCGGCTGGAACGGGGCGCCGTTGACGTAGGTGAGGAACTGCTTCACCGCCTGAATCGGGGCGATCAGCGCGGGCGGGGCCGTGATCCAGCCGATCTTCCAGCCGGTCGTGTTGAACGTCTTGCCGCCGCTGCCGATGCTGACGGTGCGCTCGCGTGCCCCCGGCAGGGTCGCGATCGGGGTGTGCCGGGTGCCGTCCACCGGGTCATCGAAGACCAGGTGCTCGTAGACCTCGTCGCTGACGATCCAGGCGTCGTGGCGGTGCGCGAGCTCCACGATCAGCTCCAGGGCCTCGAGATCCAGCACCATGCCGGTCGGGTTGTGCGGAGAGTTGATCAGGATGACGCGGGTGCGGTCGGTGACCGCGGCGCGCAGGGCATCCAGGTCGGGGCGGAAATCGGGGGCGCGCAGCGGCACCGTCACATGGCGCGCGCCGGCGAGGCCGATCATGGCCGCGTAGGAGTCGTAGAACGGCTCGAAGGTGACGACCTCGTCGCCCGTGTCGAGCAGGGCGAGCAGGGAGGCAGCGATCGCCTCCGTCGCGCCGGCGGTGACGAGCACCTCGCGGTCGGGGTCGATGCGCAGGTCGTAGAAGCGGGCGTGGTGGCGCGCGATCGCGTCGCGGAGCACCGGCATGCCGAGCGCGGGCGGGTACTGGTTCAGGCCCTCGTTCGATCGCGCTCTTGGCGGCGTTGAGCACCTCGCGCGGACCGTCCTCGTCGGGGAACCCCTGGCCGAGGTTGATCGCGCCGGTGCTGGCCGCGAGCGCGGACATCTCGCCGAAGATGGTGGGTCGCAGCGCGCCGTCCTCGCCGAGGAGCATCGCTCCGCGCGCGGCTCGTTCCCAGGCGCCCGGAACAGTCATGGAGACCAACTTACTGCCGCTCTGTGGATGACTCGTCCACGCGTCGAGCGGATGTCCTACCGTCGTCGCATGCGGATCGCCTCGCCCGGCCCGGTCGCCGCCGTAGTTGCCGCCGTCGCTCTCAGCCTCAGCCTGGGACTGACCGCGTGCACGCCCGAACCGGCGCCGATCACCGTCCCGCCGCAACCCAGCAGCACGCCGCTGTTCGCCTCCGAGGAGGAGGCGCTGGCCGTGGCGGAGGAGGTTTACGTCGCGTACTGGCTCGCCGCCGATTCAGTCGGGCACGACGGTTGGCAGTCACTCGAGCCGCTTCAGGCAGTCGTCACGCCGAGCAAGTTGGCAGCCGAGTCCGAATCGGCGCAGGAACTGAGCGACGCCAATTACCGGCTGGTCGGCGACACTGTTGCTCGCCTTGCACAACTCCAGTCATTGAAGACAGACAGCGATCAAGTGACCGTCGTGGCCTATGGGTGCATCGACATCTCGGCTACGAAACTCGTCGATGAGTCGGGTGCCGATGCAACTCCTTCCGACCGTGATGAGGTGCTCGCACTCGAAGTGACGTTTGTGTCCGATGCCGATGGTGCTCTCAAGGTTGACGGGAGTGAGAGATGGCCGGACTCGAGCTTCTGCTAGCTGCTTCGCTCGCCGCGGCCCTAGTCCTTGCGCCCGCAAGTAGCGAATGCACTTCAGGGTCGGTGTTCGCGGGCGGCTGCGGGGTGACCGGCGAGATCACCGACGACGACGTCGAGCTGACCGGCAACGACGGCTCGCCGGGCTCGGGCGGCGGCTCCGGGCGCGGGGGCTCCGGCGACGGGCGCGCGGCGGCGCCGCTGCCGCCGTGCGAGACGGCGCTGGTCACCTACGGCAACGGGGTGCCCACCTGCACGGCCGACGTCGAGCGCGACGGCTGGGATGTCGTCGCGCCGGTGACGCTGGTCGACATCGCCAGCTTCCGGCCGGCGTCCGCGACCCACCACATGCAGCCGAACGGCTGGACCATCGCCGGCCTGCCGACCAACTTCTACGCGAAGACGGGAACGCAGATCGTGCCCGGCACGCTGCTCGGGCGCCCCGCCGAGGTGCGGTTCACGCCGGTGCAGTACTTCTGGGACTACGGCGACGGCAGCAGCGCCACCCGCTCGCGGCCCGGCGGCACCTGGGCGTCCCTCGGGGTCGCCGAGTTCGACGTCACGCCGACCAGTCACGTGTACGCGACGGCGGGGCCCTACGTCATCCGGCTCTCGGTCGGCTACGCGGCCGAGTACCGCTACGCCGGCTCGCCCTGGGTGCCGATCGCGGGGCAACTCGTGCTTCCCGCGAACGATCTCGCGATCACGGTCAGCGGTGCCACGACGGTGCTGGTCGCCGACGACTGCCGCGTGAACCCGGCCGGCCCGGGCTGCTGACCGCGCCAGCGTCGCTCGGCTCGGCTCGGCGCGGTGCCGTGAGCTGAGGTGCGATGCGGTGCGGCGCGGAGCGTCGCCGCGTCGGCCACCTGTCGCGACCCGGCCCCGCTCCGAATGCTCAAGTAGGCTCCCATCGCCGACATAACTGACACACAGGTTCTGGCGTGATGCTAGCCACGCTGGAAGGAGCACCCATGACAGATCACACCCCGACGCCGGGCGAGCAGCAGCCCACCGACGACACCGCCGCCGTTCCGACGCCCGCCGACGAGCGCGTCCCCGCGACCCCCGCGGCCGACGCCGAAACGACCGCCGCCTCGACCGCCGCCTCGACTGGCGCATCGACCCCCGAAACGGCCGCGTCAACGCCGGCCGACACCGCGTCCACCCCCGCTTTGCCCGCGGCAGGCGGTGACGACGCGCCGCCGCTCGGCGTTCCCGAGACCCCCACCGGGCCGCCGACCGCACCGGAGGCCCCGCCGGCCCCGCAGCCGCTCGACGGGGCCACCGCGGACGCAGAGCCGGGTGAGGCCGCCGCGACGTCAGAGCCGGGCGAGGCCCCCGCCGCCAGCACGTCCCCGCGTCGCACCGGGGGGCTCCCCGTCGTCGCCGCGCTCGCCGTCGGCGCGCTCATCGGCGGTGCCGCCGGTGCCGGCGTCGCCGCCTGGGCGGTCGGATCCTCGACCTCCACCTCGCAGACGACCGAATCGGCCCCGAGCACGATCACCGTCAACAACCCCGACGACGTTACCGCGGTGACCGCGATCGCCGCGAAGGCCGCCCCCTCGGTGGTCACGATCAGCGCCTCGGGCGGATCCGTCTCCGGCTCCGGCTCGGGCGTCATCCTGACCGAGGGCGGCTACATCCTCACCAACAACCACGTCGTCACGCTCGACGGCGCGACCGCGACCGCGCAGCTCGAGGTGACCACCTCGGACGGCCACATCTACAGCGCCACGATCGTCGGCACGGATGCGATCACCGACCTCGCCGTCATCAAGCTCGAGGACGCCAGCGGCCTCACGCCGATCGACACCGCGAGCTCCTCCGAGCTCAACGTCGGCGACCGCACCGTCGTGATCGGCGCCCCGCTCGGCCTCTCGAACTCGGTCAGCGACGGCATCGTCAGCGCGCTCAACCGCAGCATCAGCGTCGCCTCCTCGGCGGTGCCGGATGACAGCACCGGCGACGCCGAGGGCTCGGAGGGGCCGCAGTTCAACTTCGACTTCCCGGGAAGCACCGGCGCCACGTCGTCGTCGATCTCGATCCCGGTCATCCAGACCGATGCCGCCGTCAACCCGGGCAACTCGGGCGGCGCTCTGCTGAACGACGAGGGCGAGCTGATCGGTATCATCGTCGCGATCGCCAGCACCGGAAGCGACTCGAGTTCGACGTCCGGCTCGATCGGCGTCGGCTTCGCCATCCCGTCCGACCTCGCCCTGCGCGTCGCGGAGGACCTGATGACCGACGGCACCGCCTCGCACGGCCTGCTGGGTGTCACCGTCGGCGACGCCAGCAGCGACACCGGCTCGACGCTCGGCGCCGTGGTCGGCGAGGTGACGCCCGGATCCGGAGCGGATGCCGCGGGCATCCAGTCCGGTGACGTGATCACCTACTTCAACGAGCTGCCGATCACCAGCGCCACCGACATCACCGCCCAGGTGCGCGCCCTCGCGGCCGGCACCTCGACGACGATCACGGTGGTGCGCGACGAGCAGGTGCTCACCTTCGACGTGACGCTCGGCTCGCTCGAGTAGCGCCCGGTTCGCGCCGACCGCGCTCCTTCCGCGGGCGCGCGCACCCAGCCCCGGCGGGCCCGACTGATAGCATCGGTCGGGCCCGCCGGGCGTCGTGGGTATCGCACTTCGGGAGCGTGGCAGTGGAGCAGACCAGCGCGTCGGGCGTCTCGTACGTCATGCCGGTCCTCAACGAGGCCGGCTATCTCGAGGCCGCGGTGGCGAGCATCCTCGCCCAGGACTACGCCGGTGAGGTCGAGGTCGTCCTCGCCCTCGGCCCCTCGACCGATGGCACCGACGCGATCGTCGAACGACTGATCGCCGCCGACACCCGCATCCGCTCGGTGCCGAACCCGGGGATGGACATCCCGATCGGCTTGAACCGCGCCATCGCGGCGAGCCGGTTCCCGATCGTGATCCGCGTCGACGCGCACACCGAGCTGGCGCCCGGCTACACGCAGCGCGGCGTCGAGACGCTGGAGCGCACCGGCGCCGCGAGCCTCGGCGGTGTGATGATCGCGACCGGGCGTCCGGGATTCCAGGCGGCCGTCGCGCGCGCCTACAACAGCCCGTTCGGGCTGGGCGGCGGCGCCTATCACGGCGATCGCGCCGTCGAGGGCCCGGCCGAGTCCGCCTACATGGGCATCTTCCGCCGTGAGCTGTTCGACCAGGTGGGCGGCTTCGACGAGTCGCTGCGCCGCGGTGAGGACTGGGAGCTGAACTTCCGGCTGCGCCAGGCCGGTCTGCTCGTCTGGCTCGACCCGAAGCTGCGCGTCAGCTATTGGCCGCGCAGCACCTGGGCTCGCCTGGTGCGGCAGTTCTATGCGACCGGCGTCTGGCGCGGCGAGCTGGTGCGGCGCCTCGGCGGGCGCAACCCGCTCCGCTTCTTCGCGCCGCCGGTGCTGTTGATCTCGCTCGTGATGACGGTGGTGCTGGCGCCGTTCGCGCTGTTCGGGCTGCTGCCGACGTGGCTGCTGGTGATCACGGGTCTGGCGGCCCTCGGTCCGCTCGCCTACCTCGCGCTGCTCGTCGCCGCGGGGGTCACCGACACGGGGTCGCTCGCCGATCGCCTGCGCTTCGTCGCCGTCGTCGCGACGATGCACCTCAGCTGGGGTGCCGGATTCCTGGTCGGCGTCGTGCGCGGGGCGCGCGACGCGGTCGACACCTCGCGCACCGAGTCCTGACCACGAGCGCCCTGGTCGCGCTCAGTCGAACCAGCCGGCGTCGAGCATCCGCTGCACGACGCGCTCCCCGGCCCGGCCGTCCTCGAGCGGGGTGAACTTCTCCCGCCACGCCGCACGGCGCTCGGCGAACTCGGGCATGCCCTCGTGCGCGCGCAGCACGGCCGTGCGCACGGCGTCCGCGGTCTCGACCACCGGTCCGGGAGCTTCGGCGACGAAGTCGAAGTAGAACCCGCGCAGCTCGGTCGAGTAGTGCGCCAGATCGGGGGTGAAGAACACGATCGGCTTGTCGGTGGTCATCCAGTCGAACATGGTCGACGAGTAGTCGGTGACGAGCACGTCGGCGACGAGGAGCAGCTCGCCGACGTCCGGGTAGCTCGTCACATCGACGAGGTTCGGCCCGCGGAAGTCGCGCCCGAAGCCGAGCGTGCGCGAGTGACCGCGCACCAGCACGATCCACCCCTTGCCGAGCTCGGTGGCGAAGTTCTCGACGTCGAGGAAGTCGATCACCTCGGTGCGATCGTCGCGCCAGGTGGGGGCGTACAGCGCGATGCGCGGGCCCTCGCCAGCTGACTCGGCGATGCCGAGCCGCTCGCGGATGCGCGCCGTCCGCGCCTCCGGCTCCGGGTCGTGCAGCACGTCGTCGCGCGGGTACCCCTCGACCCAGATCGGTCCCTGCATGGCGTAGGCGGAGCGGAAGATCTCGGCGCTGTATGGGTTCTGCGCCAGCAGCACGTCCCACCGGGCCTGCTCGCGTTTGGTCGCGATCGCGGTGCGCGAGGAGGAGATCCGGCCGAGGAGACCGGAGCGCCCGATCCGGTCGAGCGCGAGGCGCTTGACCATCGTGCCGTGCCAGGTCTGCAGCACGTGCTGGTAGCGGCGGCGACGGTAGCGCTTGCGCAGCCAGTCGTTGACGACGAGCACGCGGGCCGCCGCGCGCACGCGCCACCATTCGCGGCTTCCCTCGACGATCGCGATCGCGCCCGCCGGCACCTCGATCGAGCGGTCGACGACGCTCCAGTAGCGGCGCGTCTGCGGGCGTGCCCGGGCGAGCGCCCGGTCGATGCCGAGCGGGTTGTCGGCGACGGTGCGGCTGTAGAAGCTCTCGAAGTAGACCGCGTCTTCGCGGATGCCCCGGGACGCCCGGTACAGCGCCTCCAGCTCGAGCTGGGCGCGGGGCCCGCGCTCGTCGGCGGCGAGCGGCGCCGCCACCCGCACCCGGAAGCCGCCGGCGTCGGCGCGGGCGGTCACATGGAACAGCTCGTGGGTGAGCACCAGCGCCCGCGGGCGCCGGATGTCGAGGCGCGTCGAGTCGACCTCGCCGCGCAGGATGATGTCGTAGTCGCCGCTCGGCAGTGCCAGCGGGTCGCTTCCCCACCGTGCGACGAGCAGCGGGATCCGCACCAGGATCCGGTCGTCCGCGGGCTCGAGCGTCGCCGCCACGCGGGCGCGCCCGCCCGCGAGCTCGATCGCGGTGACGTCGTCGCCGAGTCCGGCCAGTTCGAGCTCGAGGTGCGGCACGCCGGTCGTGTCCTCGTCGCCGTCGATCAGTTCGGCTTCCAGGATCCGGGGCCGCGCGATGCGCGCCGGGGAGTCGAAGCGCGGCGCGGGCTCCGCCGCCGAGACCGTGGGCATCGGCGCGAGTCGGCGCAGGACCTCCTCGAGCACGCGCTCGGTGGCGTGCCCGTCGGGCAGGTCGAAGTGCTCCTCGCGCAGCCAGCGGGTGTGCAGGCGCGCCTGCGCGGTCTCGGGGGAGTCGGGCCGCCCCAGCGCCTCCAGCTCGGTGAGGACCCCGGCCCAGGTGCGGTGCTGGCGTCCGTGCGTCACGTCGCGGTAGTCGCTGTACAGGCCCCGCCGCTTCGCGTACTCCTCGACGTCGGGTGCGAGGAAGACGATCGGCCGGTCCAGCAGCGCGAAGTCGAAGGCCGCCGAGGAGTAGTCGGTGATCAGCACATCGATCGCGGGCAGCGCCGGGGTGAGCTCGTTCAGCTCGCGCGGGGAGAGCATCCGAATCCGTGCGCTCCGGGCGGGTCCGTCCGCATAGTCGCCGACCCCGAGCGGATGCGTGCGCACCAGCAGCGTGCTGTCGGTGCGCTCGGCCCAGGCCGCGATCCGGTCCCACTCGGCCGGGCTCGGAATGGACGGGTCGGGCCGACCGTCGCGCCAGGTCGGCGCATAGAGCACGACGGAGCCGGTGGCGGGCAGCGACCCGATCGCCGCCTCGATGCGCTCGCGCGCCTCGGCGCGGGCGGCGGCCGGGTCGCCGTGCAGCACATCGTCGCGGGGATCCCCGGTGGCGACCACGCGCTGCGGCGCGATGCCGAAGGCGCTCACGATGCGCGCCGCCACCAGTTCGGAGGCGACCGGGAACAGGCCGATCGAGCGTCCCGCTCGGCGGTAGGCGCTCGCGATCAGCGCGCGCACGCGCGGGTGGTCGGGAAGCCCGCGGATGCGCAGCGCGGTGGGGGAGTCCAGGTGCAGGCGCTTCAGCGGGATGCCGTGCCAGAGCTGGACGATGAAGGCACCGCGCGAGCCGTAGCGGTTGGCGTCGCCGAAGCCGTGCGTCACGACGACCACACGTGCGCGCAGCGTCGACCATAGGCCGCGGAGGCCGTCGCGCCGCACCGCCTCGAAGCCCTCGGCTCGCGCGCGGTCGAGTTCGGCATCCGATCCGGCGAGCCAGATGATCCGGTGCGAGGCGCCGAGGCGCGCCCGCGCACGCCGCGCGAGCGGAACCGCGCCCTCGCCGAAGCCGATGCCCGAGCCGACGACCCAGATCCGGTCGCTGCGCGGCACGAGCCACGCGGCAACGGCTCCGAGCCCGTAGAGCGGGAGCCGGAGCAGTTTGCCGGCGTTCCCGGCCGCGAAGGTGAAGCGGGCCATAATCGTCACGATTCTGGCACGGTCAGCCCTCCCGGCGGGAGAGGCCCGAGCGGTCTGGCACGATGAACGTATGGTGAATCCGGAGTTCCGTCGTGCCGCTGCTGCGTGATTTCCGGGCCGCCCGGCGGATGTTCCGCAATGCCTTGCGCTCGCGCCGGAATCGCCGCGAGATCGCGGAGCGGCTGGAGGGCGGCGGCTTCCCGGACCTCTCCGAGAGCGGCATCGAGATCGCGGTCTACTTCGCCGACACCCGTGTGAACCTGTACCAGATCCGCCAGTGGTACGCGCCGCTGGCCGAGCTGGCGCGGACGCATCCGGTGGCGGTCATCACGCGAAGCCCCGGAACCTCGCTCACCCTGCTCGACGAGGCCCCGGTGCCGGTCGCGTACTGCCGCAAGGTGACCGACCTCGAGGCCTTCGTCGAGAGCCACGACCTCAAGGTTGTCCTGTACGTCAACCAGAACATGAAGAACTTCCAGATGTTCCGGTACGGCCGCATGTGGCACGTGTTCATCAACCACGGCGAGTCGGACAAGATGTACATGACGACGAACCAGTTCAAGGCCTACGACTTCTCGCTGATCGCCGGTCCGGCAGCGCGGGAGCGGCTCTCGCGCAAGCTGTGGAACTTCGATCTGGATCGCAAGACGATCGAGATCGGCCGGCCGCAGGCGGATCACTTCGCCGGCGAGGTGCCCTACCCGCAGGACGATCGCGTCACGGTGCTCTACGCCCCCACCTGGGAGGGCGACCGTCCCGCGGCGAGCTACGGCTCGATCGCCAGCCACGGGGTTGCGCTCGCGCAGGCGGTGCTCGCCTCGCCGCGGCATCGTCTGATCTACCGGCCGCACCCGCGCAGCGGCGTCGTCGACCGCGAGTACCGGGCGGCGAACTGGGCCATCATCGAGGCGATCCGCGTCGCGAACGAGGCGGACCCCACGGTGCACCACGTCTTCGATGACGGGCCCAGCCTGGGCTGGCAGCTGGCCGCGGCCGACGTGGCGATCACCGACATCTCGGCCATGGTCTACGACCGTCTCGCGACCGGCAAGCCGGTGATCGTGACGCGCCCGCTCGCGCCGGAGGCCGAGGTGGACGAGTCCGGCTTCCTCGGCGACTGCGAGTGGCTGACCGCTGCGGGGGCGCCGTCGGTGCTCGCGGCGGTGGATCGGGTGCTCACCGACGCGAAGGCGATCGCGCGGGCCGAGCACTGGTCGACGCATCACTTCGGCGACACGACCCCGGGCGCCGCGACCGCACGATTCCACGCGGCCATCGAGACGATGATCTCGGAATGGGAGCAGCATGCGGCGCTGCACGCGAGCGATCCCCGCACCCACGAGCACGACCCGCTCGACGATGAGGTGGACGAGGAGGGCATGCCCTCCGAAGTCCAGGACGACTAGCTCTCCTCCGCGTCGCGCGCGGCCTTCCGGCGGGTGAGCGCGCGTCGAAGACCGCCCAGGTCGGGCGTGCTCGGCAGTCGCTCGGCGATCTTCGCGGCGCTCCAGCGGGCGCGCGGGGCGACATCCACGGCCTCGAGGCTCTCCGGGAACTCGGCGGGAGCCGGGCCGAAGGCGCTGCGCGAGGAGCGGACGACGGCGCGGCCCAGGAGGTGGTTGCCGGTGCCGCCGATGACGGCGCCGATGCCGAACGGGACGGCTCGCCCGATGATCGAGCCGCTCTGCGTGACCGCGAACCGGCGCACGAAGGCGTGCTTGACCTTGTCGGCGACGAGTCCGACCGCCGGGCCGGGGAGGTTCTGCATGATGAGCTCGCCCCAGTAGACGTTGCGCGACGTGCCGCGCCCGGAGGCCTGCACCGCGAACTGGGTCAGCAGCTCCTGGCCGCCGTTGCCGAGGATCATGGTCATGACGAGGGTGCGGGCGCGGTCCGGGTCGACGACGGGGATCCCGTGGATCTCGGTGACCGACTGCGCGAACAGCGCGCTCGCCTCCAGGAACCCGGCCGTCTCGGCACCCGAGAGCATGAGGGAGGTTCCGACCCCGACCGCGGGGATCGCGGCGCTCGCGCCGACGAGCGCCCCTCCGCTGGTCACGGCGGTGAGGTAGCGGCGCTCGAGGATCCGGCACAGCTCCTCCGGGCTCGCGTTGGGCCGCGAGCGGCGGATCGAGCGGATGTGCGCGAGGACGACCGGCCGCTGGATCGACAGCAGCTTGTCGACCCCGTGCGCGACCCGCGGGTGCAGTCCGTCGGCCGTCGTGACGGCGGGCAGTCGCGCGCTCATCTAGACGCCGTACTCGGCGTTGTAGCGCGCGACGACGTCCTTGATCGGGCCGTCCATGACGAGCGCGCCCTTGTCGAGGTACAGGCCGCGCGTGCAGAAGCGCAGCAGGTCGCGCTCGCTGTGCGAGACGAAGAACAGGGTGCGCCCGCCGGCGAGGAGCTCCTCGATGCGCGCGTAGCACTTCTCGCGGAACGCCTTGTCGCCGACGGCGAGCACCTCGTCGACGAGGATGATCGGCTCTTCCAGCCGCGAGATGACGGCGAACGCGAGCCGCACCTTCATTCCGCTGGACAGGTGCTTGTACGGAGTGTCGACCGATTCGTGCAGTTCGGCGAAGTCGATGATCTCGTCGTAGCGGGCGTTGATCTCGCGACGTGGCATCCCGTGCAGCCCCGCGGTCAGGTAGACGTTGTCGCGCACCGTCAGGTCGTTGACGAAGCCGCCGGTGATCTCGATCAGGGGCGCCACGCCGCCGGCGACGGTGACGCCGCCCTCATCGGGGAGCATGACGCCCGCCACGAGCTTGAGCAGCGTCGACTTGCCCTGGCCGTTGCGGCCGACGACCCCGATCGCCTCACCGGGCGTCACCGCGAACGAGACGTCGCGAAGCGCCCAGAACTCGCCGGGGCGCGTGCGCCGCGTTCGGCCGGCGAACAGATCCTTGAAGTTGCGGCGGGAGCTGCGGCTGCGCTTGAAGCGGACCCCGAGCCCGTCGACGACGATCGTCCCTTCGACCGCGGTGGTCGTCTGCGTCGTCGCCATCAGATCTCCTTCAGCACGGGTCGGATCGTGCGGCGGAAGACGAGGATGCCGATCCCGAGCACGACGATCGTGATGACACCGCTCACGCCGACCGCGAACCAGTCGAGCTGCTCGGGGAAGAACGCGGCGCGGTAGATGCCGAAGATTCCGCTGAGCGGGTTGAGCGCCGCCCAGCCCTGCAGTCCGAGCGGGGCGAGGTCGGGGAGTCCGTAGATGATCGGGGAGGCGTAGAACATGAAGCGCAGCACGAGCTTCGTCGCCCGCTCCAGGTCGCGGAAGAACACGACGAGCGGCGCGACGGTGAGGCCGATGCCGAAGATCAGCGTGGCCTGCATGATGATCGCCAGCGGGAACAGCGCGGCCTCGGGCTGCAGGCTGATCGAGAAGCCGAGCAGTGCCGCGCCGATCGCGAAGCCGGCGAGCACGGGGAGGCTGAACGCGAACTCGATGCCCTTCGAGAGCACCAGACGCGCCACCCAGATGGTGCGCGGGATCGTCGTCGATCGGATCAGCTTCGCCTCGCGCGCGAAGGCGACCGTGCTGTCGGAGATCGCCCCGGTGAACCACATCCACGGCAGAAGCCCTGAGAGCAGGAACACGATGTACGGGTCGTCGCCCACGCTGCGCTGGAAGACGAGCGTGAAGACGAAGAAGTAGATCCCCGCCATGACGAGCGGATCGAGCACCGACCACACGTAGCCGAGGAACGAGGTCGAGTAGCGGACCTTCAGGTCACGCGTCGTCAGGAGCCACAGCGACCGCGCATAGCGTCGGACGCCGGTGCGCGGGCGCGCGAACGCGTCGGTGTCGGAGCTCACGCCAACAATCTAGTGGCGCGGTGTCGCGAGAGCCTGATCAGACGAACAGGTTGGCGCGCTCGAGGTCTTCGGCGAAGTCGATCTCGACCGCGTAGAGGTCGCTGATGTCGACCGGCTCGATGAGGACGCCGTCGTGCTCGATGGCGAGCTCGATGCCGCGCTCGAAGTAGTCCTGGTCGTCGACGCGACGCAGGTGGTGCATGAGCGCCGCCTTGTCGCTGCTCGAGATGTAGTTGATGCCGACCGCTTCGCCGAGGCCGCCGCGGACCTGCTTCGAGAGCTTCTGGATGAAGCCCTCGGCGTCGGTCGTGTACTTGACCTCTTCGTCGGAGACCTTGGCGGTGTTGACGCTGACGAAGCTGCGGTCGGCCGCGACGAGCGAACGCGAGCGCTTCAGCGCCTCGGGGTCGAACACGACGTCGCCGTTCATCCAGAGCACGCCGCCGTCCTTCGTGGACTTGAGGGCGCGCAGCAGGCTCTTCGAGGTGTTGGTCTGGTCGTACTGCTCGTTGTAGACGAAGTCGGCCTGCGGGAAGGCCTCGACGATGTGCTCGAGCTTGTAGCCGACGACGATGGTGACGCGGGCCGACGAACCGAAGGCGGCGTGGATGTTGTCGAACTGCTGCTGCATGATCGTGCGGCCGTCGCTCAGCTCGGTGAGCGGCTTCGGGAGGGAGCGTCCGAGTCGGCTCCCCATGCCGGCGGCCAGGATGACGATGTGCGGCGCGGTCGTGTGCGCAGAGGTCTTCGGCACGGTGGTCCCTTCGTAGTGGTTGCAGGTCGGCGAGCGCGAGAATTCACGCGCTGTTCACCGACTGAAGCTGATTCAGGACACCTCGTTGTGCTGAAAGTTATGGTAAGGGCCGCTGTGTGTGCGCACGGAGCGAATCCGGGCTTCGTTCTCTGATCGTGATTTTGTGAGAGTGCTGAGAGTCACTCGACTGTGGGGTCTTGATACCGTTGCGTCGTGCCCGCTTCCCGTAAGAAACCGCGCGCCCAGGCGCAGTCGCCCGCGCGCCGGCCGTTGACGCCGCGAGCCGGCGCCGCACGCCGCCCGGGGATCTCCCCGGCGGGCCGCATGGTTGCCGAGATTCCGGAGATCGCGGTCGTCGAGCCCGCCGTCGAGCCCGCTGTCGATCCGGCGGTGGAACCCGCGGTCGAGTCCGTGATGGAGCCGACCGCCGAGCCTGCCAACGAGTCCGTCAGCGAGCCGATCGCGGGGCCCGCTGTCGAGCCGTCCGCCGAGCCGAGCGCCGAGGAGGCAGCTGAGCCGAGCGCCGAGCACACAGCCGAGCCGAAGGTGGAGCCAGTCGCCGAGCCGGAGGCCGAGCCGTCCGCGGCGCCGTCCGACGATTCCGCCGCTGTCTCGCCGGCGAAGCGCCCCAGCAAAAGCCGTCCGGCCGGGAGCGGCGGCCCGCGTCGCGGCACCCGCGTCACCAAATCGGGCACCCCGCTCTTCGACGGGGTCGACCATCGGGTCGAGGCCGCGATCGAGGTGCACTCGCTCACGAAGCGCTTCGGCGGGGTCGCCGCCGTCGACGACGTTCATCTCACGATCCCGAGCGGATCCTTCGCCGGGTTCGTGGGACCCAACGGGGCGGGCAAGACCACGACGCTCGCGATGATCACCGGCATGCTGCGGCCCGACCTGGGCACGGTCTCGCTGTACGGCGTCGACGTGTGGCGAAACCCCGCGGTCGCCAAGCGGAACCTCGGCGTCCTGCCCGACCGGCTGCGCCTCTTCGATCGGCTCACCGGAGTCGAGTTCCTGCATCACGCGGGTGCCCTGCGCGGACTCGACCACGACACGATCGTCAACCGGACGGCCGACCTCGCGATCGCGTTCGGCATCGAGCACTCGCTCGACCGCTTCGTGTCCGACTACTCCGCCGGCATGGTCAAGAAGGTGGCGATCGCGGCCGCGATGATCCACTCGCCGCGCGTGCTCGTGCTCGATGAACCGTTCGAGTCGGTCGACCCGGTCTCGGCCGCCGTCATCATCGAGATCCTGCAGCGCTACGTCGCCGCGGGCGGCACGGTGGTGCTGTCGAGCCACAGCATGGATCTGATCGAGCGGGTCTGCGACTCGGTCACGATCATCGTCGAGGGCAGGATTCTCGCCAACGGGCCGATGGCCGACGTGATCGGCTCGGAGACGCTCGAGTCCCGTTTCGTCGAACTCGCAGGCGGCACCGACGCGGTGGAGGGCATGGAGTGGTTGCAGAGCTTCTCCGACTGAACGTGCGGCTCACGCTCAACAGCCTGAGCCGGTCCCCGCGACGCGTCGCCCGCGCGGTGCTCGAATCCGCAGTGATTCTCGCGGGCGTCGTGGCGCTCATCGTCGGCGCGCTGCTGCTCGGCGAGATGGATCAGGCGTTCGCGCGGCGGGTGGTGATCGTCGCCGGATCGATCGTGAGCGTCGCGGCCATCGCCGTTCCCGCCTTTGCGGCGCGCGTCGAGCCGCTGGACCGCCGGGCGCTGCGTGGCTACGGGCTGCGTCCGTGGCGGGTGTCGATCACGCTGGTGCTGATCTCCTTCGCGGGTCCCGCGCTGCTGTTCATCGTGCCGCTCGGCTTCCTTCCGCTGCTGGTCTGGAACGACTCCGTTCCCACCGGCCGCGTCATCGGGGTCGGCGTGCTGCTCGCGCTGCAGCTCGTCATCTCGTGGCGGCTGGGCCGCGCCATCGGATCGGTGCTGAATCCGCGACCGCGGGTGCGCCTGATCGTCCGGCTGCTGCTGGTCGCCGCGGCCGTCGCCGCCGCGGCGTTCCTCGCGCTCACCCTCCTGCCGCGTGCGATCACCCGCGTGCCCGCCGCTCAGTTCGACTGGGCGCTCCGGCTGCTCAGCCAGACCGGTGAGCAGGGCTACGGCGCGATCATCGACAACCTCGCGGTGACGCCGCTCGGCGCGCTGTGGGCCGCCACGATCCCTGCGCAGCTGGGCATTCCGTCAGTGTGGGCGCGCGCCCTGCCGATCGGCGTGGTGACGCTCGTCGTGCTCGGCGTGATCTGGCATCTCGTCGTCCGCGCGGCCTTCCGTTCGACGTGGCGCACCCAAGCGGTGCGGCGCCGTGGCGTGCCGGGCTGGTTCCGCGGCTTCCCGGCGACCCCGATCGGCGCGGTCACGGCGCGCAGCCTCACCTACTGGGTGCGCGACCCGCGGTATCGCACCGTGCTCGTCTTCCTCCCGCTGATCCCGATCGTGACGCTGCTCGCGTTCTGGGTCAGCGGCATGCCGCTGCAGTGGGGCGTGCTGATTCCGCTCCCGCTCATGCTGCTGCTGGTCGGCTGGTCGACGCTCCACAACGACGTCGCCTACGACTCGACCGCCGTCTGGACGCTGCTGGCCGCCCAGCTGCGCGGCCGCGCCGACCGAATCGGCCGCGCCGTCCCGGTGCTGGTGATCGGTGCGCTGCTGCTGGCGGTCGGAACCCCTCTGACGGCCTGGGCCTTCGGCGACGCCGACGTCATGCCGATCGTTCTCGGTGTCGGCGTCGCGACGCTGTTCGGGGCGGTCGGCATCTCGAGTGCCGAGTCGGCGCGCTCGCCGTACCCGGCGCCGCGTCCCGGAGATGCCGCGTTCCAGCAGCCCGAGCTCATCGGAAGCTCGGGAGCGCTGGCGCAGGTGGGTTCGCTGCTGCTGTCGATCCTGACTGCCGTGCCCGCGATCCTGGTCGCGGTGCCGTGGCTGCTCGGGATGCCCGGTTCATGGAACTGGGCGTCGCTCGCGGTCGGCGCCGTCGTCGGGGTGGCGGTGCTCACGCTGGGCATCCGGGTGGGCGGTCGCGCCTTCGATCAGGCGGGGCCGGAGCTTCTGGCCTTCACCATGAGAAACTAGAGCCATGAGCGACACGCTTCCCGGTGAGCCCGGACAGGGCGGCGGCACCGATGTTCTCGATCGCGAACTCGAGAAGCTCCTCAACGAGGAGCTCACCGAGGACGGCGACCACGACCGCTACGCCCACTACGTCAAGAAGGACAAGATCGTCGAGTCGGCCGTGACCGGCAAGCCGGTGCGGGCGCTGTGCGGCAAGAAGTGGACGCCGGGGCGCAACCCCGACAAGTTCCCGGTCTGCCCCGACTGCCTCAAGGTCTACGAGCGGATGCGCGACGAGTAGTCGCCCGAGGCGCGGCTAGCGGTAGCGCGTCGGCAGCGCCGGCTCGCCGTGGGCGAGCGCGAGCGCCGCATCCGGAAGCTCGCCGATCACGCGGGCGTGGTGCTCACGCGCGCGGTGCAGGCCCTCGGCGCCGAGATGCGCCGCGACCGGTTCACCGGCGACCACGAGGTCGGTCATGAGCTCGCGCCGTTCGGGGCCCTCGGCCACCGGGGGATCGTCGACGTAGATGTCCTCGCTCGTGGCGACGCCCGCGCGCAGCGCTCGGAACGCCTGCTTGCGTCCGCCGATCGTGGCCTTGGCCTCGGAGGTCTTGCCCACCGCGCGCCAGCCCGAGCCGCCCTCGACCGCGACGAGCTTGTAGACCATCCCGGAGGCGGGAGCCCCGGACCCGGTCACGAGGGCGGTGCCGACGCCGTAGGAGTCGACCGGTGCGGCGCGCAGTGCGGCGATCGCGAACTCGTCGAGGTCGTTCGTCACCGTGATGCGCGTCCCCGTGGCGCCGAGCGCATCGAGCTGCGCCCGCACCGCCGCCACGACCGTGCGCAGCTCGCCGGAGTCGATGCGCACCGCTCCGAGCTCCGGCCCGGCGACGCGGATCGCGGCCTCGACGCCGCGCGCGGTGTCGAAGGTGTCGACGAGCAGAGTGGTGCCGGTGCCGAGGGCGTCCAGCTGGGCGCGGAAGGCGTCCGTCTCGGAGTCGTGGAGAAGCGTGAAGGAGTGTGCGGCGGTGCCCATCGTCGGCACCCCCCAGGTGCGACCGGCCTCCAGGTTGCTCGAGGCGGCGAAGCCGGCGAGGTAGGCGGCGCGGGCCGCCGCGACGGCGGAGTGCTCGCCGGTGCGGCGCGAGCCCATCTCGGCGAGCGGGCGACCGTCGGCGGCCGCCACCATGCGGGCGGCGGCCGAGGCGACCGCGGAGTCGTAGTTGAAGACGCTCAGCGCGAGCGTCTCGAGCACGACCGCCTCGGCGAAGGTCCCCTCGACGACGAGGATCGGGGAGCCCGGGAAGTAGAGCTCGCCCTCGCGATACCCGCGAATGCTGCCGGTGAAGCGGAAGTCGGCCAGCCAGGCCAGGGTCTCGTCGGAGACGACGCGCTCGGCCGAGAGCCACTCCAGCTCCTCGGCGCCGAAGCGGAACTCGCGCAGCAGATCCAGCAGCCGCCCGGTGCCGGCCACGACTCCGAAGCGACGTCCGTCGGGCAGCCGCCGCGCGAACAGCTCGAACACGCTGCGCCGGTGGGCGGTGCCCGCCCGCAGGGCGGCGTCGATCATGGTCAGCTCGTACCGGTCGGTGAAGAGCGCACTCGTCATGCTCCGAGCCTAGGACCGGGTCGCCGCCTAGACTGAGGGGGATGAGCTTCGAGCCGCGGTCGGTGACCGCATTCCGTTACGCGGCGGCGCGTTTCGATGCCGCGACGGCGGTCGCCGAGTTCGACTTCGAGCTGATCGGCGAGGGCGAGCCGCTGCGCTTCACCGAGTCGATCACGTTCACGACCGGTCCGGCCGCCCCCGTGCTGTCGGACGAGGACGCCGAGCGCCTGCAGCGCGTGCTCGCGCTGCTCGGCGCGGTGCTCGGTCTGAGCTACTTCAAGGCGGCCGCCCCGCCGCGGGTCGAGCTCGATGTCGCGGGGCTCACGGCCGAGGCAATCGAGTACCTGCGTCAGGTGCTGCGGCACGGTCTTGCCGAGTTCGCGTATCGGGCGGGGCTTCCGTCGCTGCTGGATCCCGACATCGTCGCCGCCGACCTCGCGCCCGCGCTGCCGATTCGCGACGCCGAGGGCACGCCCTTCGTTCCGATCGGCGGCGGCAAGGACTCCGTCGTCTCGGTCGAGTCGCTGCGCGCCGTCGGACTCGAACCCGTGCAGTTCGCCGTCAACCCGAACGCGATCATCACGCGCGTCGCCGAAGCGAGCGAGCTGCCGCTGATCGCCGCGCGCCGTCGCCTCGACCCCGCGCTTCTCGACCTCAACGCGCGCGGGGCGCTCAACGGGCATGTGCCGGTCACCGCGATGAACACGCTCATCGCGGTGGCGCAGTCGCTGCTGCTCGGGCTCGGACCCGTCGTGATGTCGAACGAGAGCTCGGCATCGGACCCGACGCTCGAATGGGGCGGCCAGAGCGTCAACCACCAGTGGTCGAAGAGCCTCGAGGCGGAGCGGCTGCTCTCGGCCGTGCTGGAGCCCCAGGCGGGGCTGCGCGGCGCCTCGTTCTCGCTGCTGCGCCCGTACAGCGAGCTGCGCATCGCGCGCGGGTTCGCCGCGACGACCCGCTACGACGCGGCGATCGTCAGCTGCAACCGCGCCTTCCGGCTGGCCGGGGCAACCCCGACCTGGTGCGGCGAGTGCGACAAGTGCCGGTTCGTGTTCCTCGCGCTGGCCCCGCACCTCGACCCGGAGCGCCTGCTCGGGATCATCGGACACGACCTCTTCGCCGATGAGGCGCAGCTGCCCGGCTTCCGCGCCCTGCTCGGGCTCGGCGATCACAAGCCGTTCGAGTGCGTCGGCGAGGAGGCCGAGAGCTCCGTCGCGGTGACGCTCGTGTCGCGCATGCGGCGCTGGGCCGACTCCCCGGTGATTCGCGCCCTGCTGGCCGAGGCTCCCGAGCTGGCCGCCGGCGACGCGGCGCTCGAAGATCACATCCTGGGCGAGTCGGAGGCCCTCGCGGTCGACGCGGTCTACGAGAGGGCCCGTCGTGCGCTGGTCTGAGCTCGTGGGTCAGCGGGTCGTCATCCTCGGCACCGGCCGCGAGGGCGTCGCGCTCGCCGAGCACCTGCTCGGCTCGGGCGTGAAGGCGCTCTACGCCGCCGATGAGCGCGACGGCGACTCGGCGACGGCCTGGCGGGGACGCTTCGGCGCTGCCGTGCCGCTGCTTATCGCCCCGACCGCGGCCACGCTGCGGCGCAAGCGCATCCAGGTCGCGATCGCCTCGCCCGGGATCCCGCCGCACAGCGCGCTGCGCCGCGCCGCCGAGCAGGCGAAGCTGCGTCGAACCACCGCGACCGACCTGTGGCTCGGCGACAACGCCGCCCGCACGACCGCGGTCACCGGGAGCAAGGGCAAATCCACGACCGCCGCTCTCGTCCAGGCGATCTCGGTCGCGCACGGGGTCGGCTGCGAGCTCGGCGGCAACATCGGCATCCCCTTGCTGGGCCTTCCCGAGGCGGAGCGCTACGCGGCCGAGCTGTCGAGCTACCAGTGCTCGTCGGTGACCACGTCGCCCGACGTCGTCGTGCTCACGGCGCTGTTCCCGGAGCACCTGGACTGGCATGGCAGCGAGGAGCGGTACTACGCCGACAAGCTCAACCTGATCGCGCACGGCCCGCGACGCGTCCTCGCCAACGGCGAAGACCCGCGGCTCGTGGCGGCACTGGAGCGCTTCCACCCGGATGCCGAAATCGAGTGGGTCGGCTCCGAGGGGAGCCGCTGGACCGTCTCGGGGCGCGCCGGGGCGCGGGAGATCCTGCGTGACGGCGCTCGCTTCGTCGATGCGAGCACCCTGCCGCTCGTCGGGCGCCACAACCTGCGCAATGCGGCGCTCGCGCTCGCCGCGGTCGAGGCCGCCGGCACCGAACTCGACCCCAAGGCCGCGCTCGCCGCGCTCGCCGGGTTCCGCCCGCTCGAGCACCGCCTCGAGCGCGTCGCCGACCCGAGCGGGCTGGTGTTCATCGACGACTCGCTGTCGACGAGCCCGTTCGCCGCGATCGCCGCGCTCGAAGCCCTCGACACGCGCGATTTGGTGCTCATCGTCGGCGGTCAGGATCGCGGCGTCGACTACGCGCCGCTCGCCGACTACCTGCAGCAGCATCCCGTCGCCGCCGTGATCGGACTGCCCGACAGCGGGCCGCGCATCCTGAAGACGCTCGCGCCCACCGGGATCCTCACGGTGCCGGTCGACGGAATGGATGCCGCCATCCGCACCGCGCGCAAGGTCATCGACGACGGCATCGTGTTGCTCTCGCCCGCGGCGCCCAGCTACGGTCGCTACCGCGACTACGCCGACCGCGCCGCCGACTTCCGCCGGGCGATCTCCGCCACGGCGTCTGCATAACTTCAACAGAACGGACACCCATGCCTCGCTCCGACGGACGCGCCGCCGACCAGCTTCGACCCGTGACGATCGAGCGCGGGTGGAGCGAACAGGCCGAAGGCAGCGCGCTCATCACGTTCGGCAAGACGAAGGTGCTGTGCACGGCGAGCTTCACCAACGGCGTGCCGCGCTGGAAGACCGGCTCCGGCAGCGGCTGGGTGACGGCCGAGTACGGCATGCTGCCGCGCTCCACCAACGAGCGCATGGGGCGCGAGTCGGTGAAGGGCCGCGTGGGCGGCCGCACGCACGAGATCTCCCGTCTGATCGGCCGCAGCCTCCGCCCGATCATCGACCTGAAGGCGCTCGGCGAGAACACCATCCAGATCGACTGCGACGTGCTGCAGGCCGACGGCGGAACGCGCACCGCCGCGATCACCGGCGCCTACGTGGCCCTGTTCGACGCGGTCGAGTGGGGTCGCGCCAACAACTTCATCGGCAAGAACGCGAAGGCGCTCATCGACTCCGTGTCGGCGATCAGCGTCGGCATCGTCGACGGCGAGCCGATGCTCGACCTGCCCTACGTCGAGGACTCGGCCGCCGAGACCGACATGAACGTCGTCGTCACCGGGCGCGGGCTGTTCGTCGAGGTGCAGGGCACCGCCGAGGGGGCGCCGTTCGACAAGCGCGAACTCGATGCCCTGCTCGAACTCGCCCTCTCGGGAACCGCCGAGCTCGCCCAGATCCAGGCCGCCGCCCTCGGCGTGACGGCCCCCCAGGTCTTCACCGGGAGCTGAGATGACCACCTTCGTGCTCGCCACCCACAACGCCCACAAGGTGGTCGAGCTGCGGGCGATCCTCGGCGAGCGACTCGGCCCGCACGAGATCGTCGGCTACGACGGCCCCGCGCCGATCGAAGACGGCGACAGCTTCGCCGCGAACGCGCTCATCAAGGCGCGGGCGGCGGCGGCGCACTCCGGTCTGCCGGCGATCGCGGACGACTCCGGCATTGCGGTCCGGGCGCTCGGCGGCGAGCCGGGCATCCATTCGGCGCGCTACGCGGGCACGCGCAGCGACCGCGACAACCTCGAACTGCTGCTGTCCAACCTGGACGGCGTCGCGGACCGCGCCGCGAGCTTCTGGTGCGCCGCGGCGCTCGTCGACGGCGAGCGGGAGCTCGTCGAGGTGGGGGAGTGGCCCGGCCAGGTGCTCACCCAGGCGGCGGGCGAGGGCGGCTTCGGCTACGACCCGATCTTCCGGCCCGAGGGCCTGGAGGTCAGCTCGGCCGAGCTGACGGCGGACGAGAAGAACGCGATCTCACACCGCGCGCGGGCGTTCGGCGCCCTCGTCGTGCGGATGCGCGAACTGTACGGCTGAGCGCCCGCAACTGAGAACCGTCATCGTTCCCGAGAGGGCGGAAGTCGGGTCGACGGTGCGGCGCCCTGCCTAGGCTGGTGGGCATGAGCCACGACCACGCGCACGGAACGGCGAACCGCCGCCGCCTCGCGATCGCGCTCGCGATCGTGGGCGTGTTCCTCGTGGTCGAGGTGGTCGGGGCGATCCTGTCGGGCTCGCTCGCGCTGCTCGCCGATGCCGGGCACATGGTCAGCGACGTCATCGGGCTGACCGTCGCACTGGTCGCCAGCGTCATCGCCGCGCGGCCGGCGACCGACCGGCACACCTTCGGGTTCCAGCGCGCCGAGGTGCTCGGCGCCCTGGCGAACGGCGTGCTGCTCACCGTGGTCGCCGTCTCCGTCGCGGTGGAGGGCGTGCGGCGGCTGATCGATGCGGCCGAGGCCGAGGTCATCGCCGGTCCCATGCTGCTGGTCGCCGCGGCCGGGCTGCTCGCGAACGTCGCGGCCCTGCTGGTGCTGCGCGGCGGCGAGCGCGAATCCCTCGGAATGCGCGGCGCCACCCTGGAGGTGCTGGGCGATCTGATCGGATCGATCGTGGCGATCGCGGCGGCGGTCGTGATCCTCGCCACCGGCTTCGTCGCGGCGGATGCGATCGCCTCGCTCGTGATCGCGGCGCTGATCGTGCCGCGCGCGCTGGTGCTGCTGCGCGACGTCGTGCGCGTGCTCACCGAGTCGGCGCCGCGCGAGACCAGCGTGGCCGAGATCCGCGAGCATCTCGAGTCGACCGAGGGCGTGATCGCGGTTCACGACGTGCACGTCTGGGCGATCACCTCCGGGTCGCCGGTGTTCAGCGCGCACGTCGTCGTCGACGCCGAGCTGTTCGCCTCGGGCGACACCGGCGCGCTGCTCGAGCGGCTGGGCGCGTGCCTCACCGAGCACTTCGACGTCGCGCACTCGACCTTCCAGCTCGAACCCGCCGATCACGCCGAACGCGAGCCGCACACGCACCGCTAGTCGGCGACCTCGATCGCGGCGAGTCGCTCCGCAACGGCCTGCACGACCTCTCGGAACTCGAGCTCGGTCGACTGCCAGGCCGACATGGTGACGCGAACGACGACATTGCCGCGCTGCAGGTCGTAGGCGTAGTAGCGGCTGCCGGCCTCGTCCTCGCGCCAGCCGACCGCGGCGACCTCGTCGGGAAGGTCGAGGGCGGGTGCGGCGGTCACCAGCGGCGACCAGGCGGAGAGCCCGGAGCCCATCGTGTACTGATCGCACCCGGCCAGCAGCGCATCCACCGTCTCCATGTGCTCGACCGCGGCCGCGGAGTCGGAGAACACCCGCGCGTACTGGGTGGCCGACTGCCAGTAGTCGGCATCGCCGAAGCTGCCGACGAAGTGCACCGTGCTGCCGTCGTAGCGGGGGCGCTCATCGACGCCGAAGGCGATCGGGGAGGCCGGGTTGGTGACGAAGCACTCGTCCGGCTCGGCCTTCTCCCCGCGCCAGACCCGCACGGACGCGCTGTGCTCGGCGCCGGGCGTGGTCTCGGGGTAGTCGCCGAAGGCCCCGAAGGTCTCGGAGAGGTCGAGGGCGTCGCGCTCCTCCTCGGTGACGACGACGGCGGGGAGCTCGAGTCCCGTGATGCAGCGGTCGGTGCAGCTCAGCGGCGCCGCGGCGCGCGGCTCGCCGGGCTCGCCGCGAAGCAGCGGCTCCGTGGTGGCGTACTCGCCCTCCAGCTCGGTGAGCGAGGTCGTCACCGTCGTCACGACCGCGATCAGCACGGCGGCGATGCCGCCGATGATCAGCAGTCCGAGGGTGATCGAGCCGATCCAGATCGCCGCCTTGGCGCCCGTGCTGAGCCCGCGGCGCGCGGGAACCGGGGCCGCAGGTGCCGTCGCCGACGCGAGATCGGGTCCGGTCGACGTAGCCTCGGGGCCGGGCGCGGCCTCGGTGCCGGTGAGGGGCGTCGGGGTCACGGGCACACCTCCGGGGCTCACCCAGCCATCGCTTCCGCGCTGCTCGTCCACGCCACTGCCCCCGTTCGCGGCCACCTCACGACGAGGCGACAATCGCTCACAATCTAGCGCCTCGACGCGACGTTCAGGACCGCGTCGGGCGACGCCGACGCGGCGCTCCCGCTACAGTGACGTCACTGCCCGCGACCTGTGAAGGACCTGCACGTGACCTCACCGCGCCCGACCCTCCGCGAACGCCTCCGGTACTCCTTCGACAACTGGATGTCGCGCGGCACCGGCGCCATCATGGCGCTGCTGGGGCTCGCGACCGTCGTGTTCGTGCTTGCGCTCGGCCTCCTCGCCTGGGTCGCGCTTCGGGTCTGGCCGGACGGCAAGAACGAACCCGGCGCGGACCCGAGCGATCTGCTCTGGAACAGCCTCATGCGCACGCTCGACCCGGGCACCATGGGCGGCGACGAGGGCTGGATGTTCCGGGTGCTCATGCTGCTCGTGACGATCGGCGGCCTGATCATCGTGGCGAGCCTCATCGGCATCGTCTCGGGCGCATTCGATGCGAAGATCGACGACCTGCGAAAGGGCCGCTCGCGCGTCATCGAGGACGACCACGTGCTCATCCTCGGCTGGAGTCCCAAGGTCTTCACCGTCATCGCGGAGCTCGTCCTCGCCAACGCCTCCGAGCGTCGCAGCACGATCGTGGTGCTCGCACCCGAGGACAAGGTCGAGATGGAGCAGGCGATTCGCGACGAGGTCGGCTCCACCGGGCGGACCCGCGTCATCTGCCGCTCGGGCGATCCGATGAGCCTGGTCGATCTGGAGATCGGAAGTCCGCACAGCGCGCGCAGCATCGTCATCCTCGCGCCCGAGGACGACGATGACCCCGACTCGACCGTCATTCGCACGGCGCTCGCCCTGACCAACAACCCGCATCGTCGCGCGGAGCCGTACCACCTGGTCGGCGAGCTTCGCGACGCCAGCAACCTGGAGGCTGCCCGGCTGGTGGGCCGCGACGAGGCGCACTGGGTGCTGGCGAGCGAGCTGATCGCCCGCGTGACGGTGCAGACCTGCCGCCAGAGCGGGCTGAGCGTCGTCTACACCGATCTGCTCGACTTCGGCGGCGACGAGATCTACTTCACCCGGCAGCCGAGCCTCGACGGACGGACCTATGCCGAGATCCAGGCGGCCTTCCCCGATGCCGCCGTCATCGGCTTCGTCACGCGGGAGGCGGTGATCCTGAACCCGACCGCCGACTCCCGGTACGACGCGAACGACGAGATCGTCGTGATCGCCGAGGACGACAGCACGATCGAACTCGGCGCCGCCGGGGACGTCGATGAGAGCGTGATCGCCGCGCGCGACGCCGAGGCCCTGGCGCCCGAGCGCACGATCGTACTGGGGGTCAGTGCGGGGCTCGCGGGCATGCTGGTCGAGCTCAACGAGTACGTGGCACCCGGATCCACGGTGCTGATCGTGTCGACCCACTCCGTGCCGGAGATCCCGGCCCTGGCGAATCTCGATGTGGAGTACCAGTTCGGAGACCCGACGAGCCGTGCGCTGCTGGACTCGCTCTCGGTGGCGGAGGCCGACCACATCGTGGTCAACGCCGAGCGCGACCAGACCACACCGGGGCGTGCCGATGCCCGCACGCTGATCACGCTGCTGCACTTGCGCGACATCGCCGACCGGCTCGGCGTCCACCTGAACGTGGTCACCGAGATGCTCGACGACCGCAACCGGGAGCTCGCCGAGGTGACGAACGCCGACGACTACATCGTGAGCGAGAAGCTCGTGAGCCTGATGATGAGCCAGCTGGCCGAGAACCGCCGGCTCGCCGAGGTCTTCGACCAGGTGTTCTCGAGCCAGGGGAACGAGATCTACCTGCGGCCGGCCTCGCAGTACATCGCGCCGGGGGAGAGCGCGAACTTCTACACCGTGCTCGCCGCCGCGCGTCGTCACGGCGAGACGGCGATCGGCTACCGGGTCGCGAGCGAGGCGCGCGATCCGCAGCACGACTACGGCGTGCACCTCAACCCGCACAAGGCCGACCCGGTCCGCTTCGCGCCTGACGATCGCGTGATCGTCGTCGCCGAGCGCTAGGCGACGCGTTCCGCGTTCCGCTGTCCGCTGTTCGCCGCCCGCCCGCCGCCCGCTACGCTCGCATCCATGGGCTTGTTCGGACGGCGCGATGAAGACACGACCTTTCCCAAGGAGGACCGCGGGGCGGGCGATTTCAGCCAGTACGACTACGCGCTGAGGGCGCGTCGCAAGGGCACCGTGATCCGGCTGGCGGGAAGCGACCCGCATCAGGAGGAGCTGCGCGCCGTCCAGGAGGCGGGCGACGCCGCGATCGAGACGGCGATGTCGCCGCGGACGGTGCAGCAGGAGGGCGTGGACGCGCCGATCGAGGTGCGGCTCTTCACCGGCCGCCGGGTGAGCGGCGTCGTCGGCCAGGTGCCGCGCGGGCTCGAGTCGATCGTGGACGACACGCTTCGGCGCCTCGAGGATTCCGGCGCGAAGCCGCGCATTCCGGCGCGCGTCGTCGAGAAGCGCGGCGTGCTGCGGGTCGAGCTGCTGATGGGCGCCGTGCGCTGATCGCGCCCTAGGCCGTGAGGCCGGGCAGATTCGCGACGCCGAACGCGATCGGCAGGATGACCGCGAGGTGCGAGACCACCACGCCGAGCGACAGGATCAGGCCGAATGTCGCCGGGAGGCGGCCGTGGTCGATGATCAGCGCGATGATCGCCAGGATGAGCGCGATTCCGGCGAGGATGAGCCCGCCGACGAGGGCGATCGCCCCGACGCTCAAGAACACCGCGAGCAGCCCGAAGGCGCTCGTCAGGTCCTGGTCGAACGAGGCGAACGACGTGATAGCCACCACGATGGTGATCAGGTCGCCGAGCACCGCGAGGATCGCCAGCACCAGCGAGGTGATTCCGAGGCCGCGGCGCTTGCGCGTCGGGGCCTCGACGGCCGGGGCAGCGGATTCGGTCGAGTCGGTCATGCGCTCACTCTAGCCAGCCACGCGACCGCGCTTCGAGGCGCTCAGGCGGGGGCGTCGCCCGACTGCTGAGCGGCCACCTGGGCGCGCACCTCGTCCATGTTGAGCGCGCGCACCTGCTCGACGAGCGAGTCGAGGGCGGGGCGCGGCAGCGCGCCGGCCTGCTGGAACACGCCGATGCCGTCGCGGAAGATCATGAGGGTCGGGATCGACTGGATGCCGAGGGCGCCCGACAGGCCCTGGTGCGCATCCGTGTCCACCTTCGCGAAGGTGATGTCGGTGTTGTCGTTGGAGACCTCTTCGTAGACGGGGCCGAACGCCTTGCACGGTCCGCACCACTCGGCCCAGAAGTCGACGAGCACGATGCCCTCGCCCAGAACGGTGTTTTCGAAGGTCTGCTCGGTCAGCTCTACTGTCGCCATGGTTCCAGGGTAGGCAATCCGCGCCGCCGCCGCAGGCTGCGCGCCCGGGCGGGGGTTTCGCTGCGCGGGGAATCGGGGCGGGAATAGTTCGGGCGTCGGCGAGGTTGACTCGACCGTATCCATGCGAATGCATGGAAGTCGACCGGAGAGAGAGCAGAGCCACGATGGACGCCATGCAGTTCGGAGTCTTCACCGTCAGCGACGTGACGCCCGACCCGACCACGGGCCAGACGCCGAGCGAGAACCGTCGCATCAAGGACATCCTGACCATCGCGAAGCACACCGAAGAGGTCGGTCTCGACGTCTTCGCGCTCGGCGAGCACCACAACCCGCCGTTCTTCTCCTCGAGCCCCACCACCACGCTCGGCTACATCGCCGCGACCACCGAGCGGCTGCTCCTCTCGACCGCCACCACGCTCATCACGACGAACGACCCGGTGAAGATCGCCGAGGACTTCGCGATGCTGCAGCACGTCGCCGACGGCCGCGTCGATCTGATGCTCGGGCGCGGCAACACCGGACCGGTGTATCCCTGGTTCGGGCAGGACATCCGCGAGGGCATCCCGCTCGCCATCGAGAACTACGCGCTGCTGAACCGGCTCTGGCGCGAGGACTTCGTCGACTGGCAGGGCAAGTACCGCACCCCGCTTCAGGGATTCCAGTCGACTCCGCGTCCGCTCGACGGCGTCGCGCCGTTCGTCTGGCACGGCTCGATCCGCAGTCCCGAGATCGCCGAGCAGGCCGCCTACTACGGCGACGGCTTCTTCGCGAACAACATCTTCTGGCCGAAGGAGCACTACCAGCAGCTCATCGGCTACTACCGGCAGCGCTTCGAGCACTACGGCCATGGCACGCCCGAGCAGGCGATCGTCGGACTCGGCGGGCAGGTGTTCATGCGGGCCAGCTCGCAGGATGCGGTCGCCGAGTTCCGTCCGTACTTCGACAACGCGCCCGTCTACGGCCACGGCCCGAGCCTCGAGGACTTCAGCGAGATGACGCCGCTCACCGTCGGCAGCCCGCAGCAGGTCATCGACCGCTACGCGGGGATGCGCGAGCACTACGGCGACTACCAGCGCCAGCTGTTCCTCATCGACCACGCGGGGCTTCCGCTGAAGACCGTGCTCGAGCAGCTCGACCTCCTCGGCGGCGAGGTGGTGCCGGCGCTCCGCAAGGAGCTCGCCCGGAACCGCCCCGCGGACGTGCCGGATGCGCCGACCCATGCCAACCGTCTCGCCGCGCGCGAGGCATCCCGCGCGACGGCCGACGCCGCGCCCGAGCTGACCGCCACGGAGGCCTGAGATGACTGCCCGCACAACCCGCAGGATCGCCGTGATCGCGGCCGGTCTCAGCCAGCCGAGCTCGACCCGGCTGCTCGCCGACCGCCTGGTCGAGGCGACGCGACGTCGCCTCGCCGACGACGGGGTGGAGGTCGAGGTGAGCGTGCTCGAGCTGCGCGACGTCGCCACCGACATCACCAACAACATGCTCACCGGGTTCGCGAGCCCCAAGCTCGACGCCGAGATCCAGAAGATCGTGGGCGCCGACGCGCTCATCGCGGTCACCCCGATCTTCACCACCAGCTACTCGGGGCTGTTCAAGTCGTTCATCGACATCCTGCGGCCGGACTCGCTCACCGGGATGCCCGTGCTGATCGGCGCGACCGGCGGCACCGAGCGGCACTCGCTCGCCCTCGACCACGGGATGCGCCCGCTGTTCACCTATCTGCACACTGTCGTCGTGCCCACCGCGGTGTACGCGGCGTCGAGCGACTGGGGGAGCGCGGGTGACGCGTCCTCGGGTGGCCTTCCTGAACGGATCGATCGGGCTGCCCGGGAGCTGGCCGCCCTCGCCCTCGCGAGCGACCGCGCGCAGCGCGTGCGTGACCCGTTCGCCCTGCCGGCCGGCTTCAGCCCGACCGGCGTGGGCGGGTTCCAGGAGACGTAGCGCGCGGGACGGGGCGGGCCGGGCTGCGGCACCGCCCCGAGGGGGCGCCTAGCCGCTCTTGCGTCGGAACTCGCGCTTGAGGTCGGCCTTGGCGTGGACGCCGCGCACGGCGGACTCCCCGCCGGTGTGACCGGTGGGGTTGGTGTGCCCGTTCTTCTTGCGCTCCAGCGCCTCGCGGAACTTGCGCTTGGTCTCGTCGGAGGGCGAGCCCTCCGCTGCTTCGTCGTTCATGGGCTGAGCCTAGCTTTCGCGCCGTGCGCTGAGCCGCCCGATCACCACATCCGCGATCACGCCGAGAGTGATCGCGACCGCGACGGAGAGCACGATCGCCAGCACCGGCTGGTCGCGCAGCGCGGCTCCGAAGCCCGCGCCGATCGCGACGTTGTAGATGGCCCAGCCCAGGCCCGCCGCGGCGGAGAGCGGCAGGAAGCGGCCGAGCGGGATGCCCGAGGCGCCCGCGCTGAGGTTCACCGCGATGCGCGCGAAGGGGATGTAGCGCGCCGTGAAGATGAGCACGGCGGTGCGGCGCTCGACCGTGCGCTGCGCGCGGCCGAGCGCGGCGGCGATCCGTCCGCGGCGCTGCCACGCCCAGCGGTCCAGGCCCACCCGGCGCCCGAGCAGGAAGCACAGCAGGTCGCCGGTGACCGCGCCGACCGCGGCGACGGGAATGAGGACCGCCGGCCACGGCGTCCCGGTCGCGCCGGCGAGCGCTCCCAGCGCGACCACGACCGTCTCGCTCGGCAAGACCACCAGAAAGGCGTCGCCGACCACGAGCGCGAACACGAGCGGGTAGAGCCACGGCGACGACGCCAGGTCGAGCACCCAGGGATCCGTCGTCACCCTGCGGTTCTACGCGCCCCCGGTGAACATCCGGTGTCGGATCAGCCTTCGAGCACGAAGGTCACTTCGAGGGTCACCTGCCAGGCGGTGATCGCGCCGCCCTCGACGGAGACCTGCTGCTCCTTGACCCAGGCGCCCGTGATCCCGCGGATCGTGGTGCTCGCGCGTTCGATTCCCGATCGGGTGGCGTCCTCGAAGCTGGTCTCGGAGCGCGCGGTGATGGTGGTGACTCGAGCCACAGTGGCCATGATTCCTCCTTGAATCAGGCGGGCGCGGATCGCGACCCGCGTTCTCATTCAACGCCTCACAGGGGCAAACTGCTAGCATCAAACTGATCGCCACTCGGCGATTGCCCGCGCGCGGAGACAACGCCGTGGGAACATCACGGAGCAGGCCGGCACGAAGCTGGTCACCGGTGGTGGTCTTCCGAAGGTCGCGAGGTCGCGAGTCGGAGCGCTTCTACTGTTGACCAGAGCAGAATCCCGGCGGCATTCGCCGGTTCCCTTCCTGCCTACTCCTGCTCCTTCGCGAGAAACGCCATGCCGGATGCATGGCAGCTAAGGAGAGGCCCATGGAGGGTCCCGAAATCAAGTTCGCCGAAACCGTTCTCGACAACGGCAAGTTCGGCAAGCGCACCGTCCGGTTCGAAACCGGCCGGCTCGCGCAGCAGGCTCAGGGCGCGGTTGCCGCGTACCTCGACGAGGACACCATGATCCTCAGCGCCACCAGCGCGGGCAAGCACCCGCGTGACGGCTTCGACTTCTTCCCGCTGACGGTCGATGTCGAAGAGCGCTCCTACGCCGCCGGCAAGATCCCCGGCTCGTTCTTCCGCCGCGAGGGCCGTCCCTCGACCGAGGCGATCCTGGTCTGCCGTCTGATCGACCGTCCGCTGCGCCCGACCTTCGTCGAGGGTCTGCGCAACGAGGTCCAGATCGTCATCACGGTGCTCAGCATCGCGCCCGACGAGTTCTACGACGCCCTCGCGATCAACGCCGCGAGCGCCTCGACCCAGATCTCGGGTCTGCCGTTCTACGGACCGGTTGCCGGCATCCGCATGGCGCTCATCGGCGACCAGTGGGTCGCCTTCCCGAAGCACAGCCAGCTCGCGGAGGCCGTCTTCGACCTCACCGTCGCCGGCCGCCTCGTCACCGACGAGAACGGCAACGAGGACGTCGCGATCATGATGGTGGAGGCCGAAGCCACCGAGGGCAGCTGGGAGCTCATCCGCAGCGGCGCGACCAAGCCCGACGAGGCCGTTGTCGCCCAGGGCCTCGAGGCCGCCAAGCCGTTCCTGCGTCAGCTCGCGACGGCTCAGGCCGAGCTCGCCGCGCAGTCGGCCAAGGAGATCCAGGACTACCCGCTGTTCCCGCCCTACTCGGACGAGGCCTACAACGCGGTCGCCGAGATCGCCTACGACGACCTCAAGACGGTCTACCAGATCGCCGACAAGCAGGAGCGTCAGAAGGCCGACGACGAGCTCAAGGAGCGCGTCAAGACCGCGATCAACGAGAAGGTCGACGCCGGTCAGCTCGGTGGCGAGGTGCCCCCGATGGTCAGCGCCGCGTACAAGTCGGTCAGCAAGAAGGTCATGCGCACGCGCGTCCTGACCGAAGGCATCCGCATCGACGGCCGCGGCCTGACCGACATCCGTGCGCTCGACGCCGAGGTCCAGGTCATCCCGCGCGTCCACGGCTCGGCGATCTTCCAGCGCGGCGAGACCCAGATCCTGGGTGTCACCACGCTGAACATGCTCAAGATGGAGCAGCAGATCGATTCGCTGAACCCCGTCACCAAGAAGCGCTACCTGCACCACTACAACTTCCCGCCCTACTCGACCGGTGAGACCGGCCGTGTGGGAAGCCCGAAGCGTCGCGAGATCGGGCACGGCTTCCTCGCCGAGCGCGCCCTCGTGCCGGTGCTGCCGCCGCGCGAGGAGTTCCCCTACGCGATCCGTCAGGTGTCCGAGGCTCTCGGCTCCAACGGCTCGACGTCGATGGGCTCGGTCTGCGCCTCGACCCTCTCGCTGCTGAACGCCGGTGTGCCGCTCAAGGCCCCCGTCGCCGGTATCGCGATGGGCCTCATCTCGGACGAGGTGGACGGCGAGACCCGCTACGCGGCGCTCACCGACATCCTCGGTGCCGAGGACGCGCTCGGCGACATGGACTTCAAGGTCGCCGGCACGAGCGACTTCGTCACGGCGATCCAGCTCGACACCAAGCTCGCGGGTCTGCCCTCGAGCGTGCTCGACGGTGCGCTCAAGCAGGCCAAGGAGGCCCGCACGGCCATCCTCGCGGTCATCAACCAGGCGATCAACGCCCCCGACGAGATGGCGCCGACCGCGCCGCGCGTCATCAGCGTCAACATCCCGGTCGACAAGATCGGCGAGCTGATCGGCCCCAAGGGCAAGACGATCAACGCGATCCAGGACGAGACCGGCGCCGACATCTCGATCGAGGAAGACGGCACCGTGTACATCGGCGCCGTCAACGGTCCCTCGGCCGAGGCCGCCCGCGCGCAGGTCCTCGCGATCGGCAACCCGCTGCAGCCCGAGGTCGGCGAGCGCTACCTGGGAACGGTCGTCAAGATCGCGACCTTCGGTGCCTTCGTCTCGCTCACCCCCGGCAAGGACGGCCTGCTGCACATCAGCGAGGTGCGCAAGCTCGCCGGTGGCAAGCGCGTCGAGAACGTCGAAGACGTGCTCGGCGTCGGCCAGAAGATCCAGGTCGAGATCACCAAGATCGACGACCGCGGAAAGCTCTCGCTCGCCCCGGTGGTCGACGAGGCCGCCGGTGACGACAGCGCCGCTGCCGAGAGCCCGGAAGCTCCGGTCGAGGGCTGATCGCTCCTGTCAGGACAAGGCCCGTTCCGCTTCGGCGGGGCGGGCCTTGTGCCGTTCTCCGGGCCGGAGCTCAGCCGATCGAGGCGAGCAGAGCCGTCGCGAAGACGATGACGCCCGCCGCGTTCGCCGCGACGAGCAGAGGCAGTCGCATGCGGCCGCGCACGAACGCGGCGATCAGCACGATGGCGGCGAGCACCGTCATGAGGGCGACCGCGCTGGCCATCGCCGTCACGCTGGAGACGCCGGAGACGCATCCGCGCTCGACTGCATCGGCCACGCACGTCGTCCACCGCGGGCGCACGTACCAGAGCGTTGCGATCGCGCCCGCCGTGCCGAGCGTCGAGAGAGCGACCCATGCCGCGATGGCGGCGCCCCGGCGGGAGCGCGACGCGGTGCGCGTGGAGTCGGTCATCACTGTTCCACGGTGCCACCTGCCGCCGCATGTCGCCGCACTCGCAGGCACAGGCACAGCGAACTCAAGGCGCGGGCCAAGCCGCCGTGGAGCGCCACGCCGTAACGATTCGGCCACTTGGCGCCGCCGACGCGGTGCTGAGAGTTACTCTGAGCGCATTGCGTCGCTCGAGGCCCCCCGACATGTCGCGTCGCACGACACCCCGGCGCCTTGAGCTCGAGGAGGTGCGGGGAGTGAAGCGACACGAGCAGGCCGGCACGGTCTCCTTGACGCCGAGCCTCGGCACGAACGAGACCGCGGTCGTCATCGACGGCATCGTGTCGGTTCGCCGCCCCATCCCGAACTCGGAGCTCCGGGTCTTCCCGATCGCGATCGGCGGCAACGTCTTCGGCTGGACGGCGGACGCCCAGGAGGCCGAGCGGATCCTCGACCGCTACGCGCACTTCGGGGGCAACTTCATCGACACCGCGGACTCCTACGCGGGCGGTCGCAGCGAGATCATGATCGGCAACTGGATGCGCTTTCGGCGCAACCGCGACGACCTGGTGGTCGCCACCAAGGTCGGCAAGGGACCCGACCACCCCGGGGTGACGGCGCGCGCCATCGCGGCCGCCGTCGAGGACTCGCTGCGTCGGCTGCGCACCGACCGCATCGATCTGCTCTACCTGCACATCGACGACCCCGAGGTGCCGTTCGAGCAGACGCTGCTGGCCGTCGACGAGCTGATTCGCGCCGGCAAGGTGCGGGCCTTCGGCGCCTCCGATCACGCGGGCAACCGGCTGGTGGAGGCGCGGATCGCCTCGGCGCAGCTGGGGGTGGCGCGCATGGTCGCGGTGCAGAACCAGTACAACCTGATGCACCGCCGCCAGCACGAGCAGGAGGTCGCCCGGGTGGCCCGCGACCTCGAACTCGCCGTGATGCCGCGGTTCGCGCTCGCCAGCGGCTTCCTCACCGGCAAGTACCGCACGCGGGGCGATGTGGCCCGCTCGGAGCGTCGCGGCGAGATCGCCGACTACCTCACTCGCACCGGGCTGCGGGTCCTCGCCGCGCTCGACAAGGTCGCGAGCGAGCAGGAGTCGACTCCCGCGGCCGTGTCGCTCGCCTGGCTGCTCAGCAAGCCCAACGTCGTCGCGCCCGTCGTCTCGGCGAGCCGGGCCGAGCACGTCGACGATTTCGCGACCGCCACCCGGCTTCGGCTCAGCCGCCATCAGCTCCTCGAGCTCGACCGCGCGAGCTCGTAGCAGCCGTTCGGCGCGGGGCTAGGCGGGGACGGCCGCCGAGGTCATCACGCACTGGAACGTGCGGTGCAGGGCGGCGCGCGCATCCGCGGGGTCGCCCGCGTAGCCGCCGAGCAGGGCGCCGTCACGCGCGAGCATCAGGTCTTCGGCGCCGTCGCGCGGCGCCGGGTGCCCGAGCTGGGTCAGCAGCGACTCGAAGACGTCGTGCAGCCAGCGGCGGTGGACGCCAACGCTCACCCGGACCGGGTGGTCGCTCTCCGGATATTCGACCGCGGCGGACAGGAACGCGCACCCGCGCAGCGCCGGGTTGCCGACGTCGCCGGCGGTCCAGTCCCGCAGCGCGACCAGCGCCTCGGCCGGGTCGGTGATCGAGCTCAGCCGCAGCGCGACGTCGAGCGCGATCCGGCGGTGGCGGTCCGCGAGGTAATCCAGCACGAGGCGGTCCTTCGCGCGGAAGTGCTTGTAGAACGTCGCCTTGGTGACGTGCGACTCTTCGATGAGCCAGTCGACGCCGACGGCGCGAATGCCTTCGCGGGTGAACAGCACGTCGGCGGTCTCGAGAATGCGCTGCTTGGCCGGGGCCAGCGGGCGCTGATCGGGCTTTTCGGGAACAGGAACGAACATGACAGCGACTCCTCGGGCGGGTTCTGTCGGGACGCCGTCGTCATCGTTGACGCCGGTGTCCGTGCGGTGGATGGTCTTCGTCAGACCTCGGGTTGGTGCAGATGCTGTTCAGTTGTGCGGGATGAGGGTGCATCCCGAGACGTGACGGTAGGGCGCCGCCTGTCTCTGTGTGCGAGCGTACGCCTGCTTTCGCGAAAGAGCCAGGCATTTGGGGAATTCTCAGGTCGGCGTGTCACAGGGCATCATCGGCTCAAACGGATGACGTAGGCTCGCGGTGATGAATGGCGCAGTGCGGCTCCCGCTGGAAACCCCCGAACTCGAGATCCTCGCCTCCGGGTCGACCCGGGTCCGCCGCACCCTCCTTCCGAACGGCGCGCGCATCCTCAGCGAGCAGGTCCCCGGAGCGCAGAGCGCGACCGTCGGATTCTGGGTCGCGGTCGGCTCGCGCGACGAGGAGCCGGTCACCTACGGGGCCACCCACTTCCTCGAGCACCTGCTCTTCAAGGGCACCCCGACGCGCTCCGCGCTCGACATCGCGGTCGCCTTCGACTCGGTCGGCGGCGAGCACAACGCCCTCACCGCGAAGGAGCACACCTGCTACTACGCGAAGGTGCGCGACGTCGACGTGCCGATGGCGATCGACGTCCTGGCCGACATGTTCACCTCGTCGGTTCTCGAATCCGGCGAGTTCGAGAGCGAGCGCGGCGTCATTCTCGAAGAGCTCGCGATGGCGGATGACGATCCGGGCGACGTCGTCGGCGAGCGGATCTTCGAGGCGGTCTTCGGCGACCACCCGCTCGGTCGGCCGATCGGCGGCAACCCGGCATTGATCGGCGCGGTCAGCCGCGACGCGGTGTGGGCGCACTATCAGCAGAACTACCGTCCGCAGGATCTCGTCGTCACGGTGGCCGGCGCCATCGACCACGACGAACTCGTCAGCGCGACCATCGCGGCGCTGGACCGCGCTGGCTGGTCGAGCGACGCGCCCGCCTCGCCGGTGCCGCGGCGCAGCGACGTCGCCCATCCGGCGGCGCCCCTGGACCCGGGCGTCGGCGGGGTGAGCCGCCTCGTCATCCGACCGCTCGAGCAGGTCAACGTCATGCTCGGTGTTCCGGGGATCTCGGCCGTCGATGCGCGACGTCCGGCCCTGGCGATCCTGAACTCCGTCCTCGGCGGCGGCATGTCGTCGCGGCTGTTCCAGGAGATCCGCGAAGAGCGCGGCCTCGCCTACTCGGTCTACTCCTTCTCGTCCGGCTACTCCGACGGCGGGCTCTTCGGCCTGTACGCCGGCTGCTCGCCGGCCCGCGCCGGCGAGGTGGCCGAGCTCATGCTCGCCGAGTTCCGCAAGCTCGCCGAGACGGGCATCAGCGAGGAGGAGCTGGGGCGCGCGCGCGGTCAGCTCGGCGGCGCCTCCGCCCTGGCACTGGAGGACTCCGACGCGCGCATGTCGCGCCTCGGGCGCAGCGAGCTGACGCTGGGCGAGTTCGCCGATCTCGACGAGACCCTCGTCCGCCTCGGCGCCGTCACCCGCGACGAGGTGCGCGACCTCGCCGCAGAGCTGATCGCCGGCCCGCTCTCGATCGCCGCCGTCGGCGCGGTGCAGCCCGACACGTTCACGAAGCTCGACGTCGAGCCGACCGCTGCCTGACCGAGGGATCCTTCGATGTCGCGATATCTGTACCTGGTGCGCCACGGCGAGCAGCTGGACGCCGAGCACGGCCTGCCCGACGGCCCGCTGAGCCCGCGCGGCGTGCGGCAGGCGGAGGCGATCGCCGACCGGCTCAGCGGCGTCCCCTTCGACGCCGCCTGGACCTCGCCGCTCGAGCGCGCGCAGGAGACCGCCGAGATCATCGGCTCCCGCATGCCGGCCGTTCAGATCCAGCCGCACACGCTGCTGATGGACTGCATCCCGTCCGGGCCGACTGCGGATCTGCCGCACGCCTTCGAGGCGTTCTTCGGCGGGATCACCGAGGAGGAGATCGCCGCGGGCGAGGCGCAGATGACGGACGCCACCGCGGAGTGGATCGCGCCCGCCCGGGAGGACCGGCACGAGCTGCTGATCACCCACAACTTCGTGATCGGCTGGTTCGTGCGCGAGACCTTCGGCGCGGCCCCGTGGCGCTGGCTCGGCGTGAACCAGGCCAACTGCGGCCTCACGATCATCCGCGTGCGCTCCGCCAAGCCCGCGGTGCTGGTCACGCACAACGATCTCGGCCACCTGCCGCCGGAGCTGCGCACCGGTCTGTCGGTCGAGCAGCCCTACTGAGTCCGCAGCTGCGCGGCTACAGCGACTTCTGGAACCAGTGCGTCGCGTTCGGGTTGTCGTTGTACGGCTCGATCTCGAGGTAGCCGGCCGAGCGGTAGAGCTGCTGCGCGGCGGTCAGGCTCTGGTTGGTGTCCAGCACCGCGGTGCGTGCGCCGAGACCGCGCCCGGCCTCCTCGAGGGCGAGCAGAAGCGCCCGGCCGGCACCGAGGCCGCGCGCGTGCTCGCGGATCCACAGATGCTTGATCTCGGCCCGCTCGGCGTCGAGAAGCCGGATGCCGCCGCAGCCGAGCACGCGCGGCTCAGCCGCCGTCGACGCCTCGGTGACCACGAAGAACACCCCCGCCGGCGGCAGGAACGCGGCGGTGTCGGGGAATACGACCCGGTACCCCTCGGGGCGGGAGATGAAACCCAGTTGACGACTCGTGAAGTACTCGGTGAGCAGCTCGCGAGCGAGCGGGTCATCGGTCGGGGTCGGGACGAACTGCAGCACCCGCACAGGCTACGCCGCCGAACGAGCGCGCCGCGGCTCGGTAGCATGACTGCATGGTCACACGTGTCGCGATCGTCGGAGCCTCGGGTCGCATGGGAAGGCTCACGACGCGACTCGTCGAGCAGGAGCCCGAATTCGAGGTGCACGCGCTCATCGGGTCGAGCGATCCGATCGAGCGCATCGACGGTGCCGATCTCGTCGTCGATCTGACGATCCCCTCGGTCTCGGCGAGCGTCGTGGATGCCGCGCTCGACCGCGGAATCCCCGTCCTGGTGGGCACCTCCGGGTGGAGCGCCGACCGGATCGACGCGCTTCGCGCCAAGCTGCGCACGCTCCCCGAGGCGGCGGTCGTGATCGTGCCGAACTTCTCGCTCGGCTCCGCCGTCGCGACCTGGCTGGCAACGCTCGCGGCCCCGCACTTCGACTCGATCGAGATCGTCGAGAGCCACCACGCCGAGAAGGTCGACTCGCCGTCCGGCACCGCCGTCCGCACGGCCGAGCTGATCGGGGTCGCGCGTGCCGATTCCGGCCCGGTGCGAGCACCCCACAACGACCAGCGCGCGCGCGGACAGCAGGTCGCGAGCGTTCCGATCCACAGCCTGCGCATGGACGGCGTCCTCGCCGAGCAGGAGGTGCGCTTCGGCGGCACCGGCGAGACTGTGCGGATCAGCCACCAGACGCTCTCCGACTCCTCCTACGAGGCCGGGATCCTGATCAGCCTGCGCGCGGCGCGCGAGCACACCGGGCTGACCGTCGGACTCGACAAGCTGCTCGGCCTCGGCGCCCCGCGACGGCGGAGCTGATCCGGTGACGACCCGCATCGGCGTCGTCGTGATGGCGGCGCTGCTCGCCCTGTATCTGGTCTTCGCGATCCGCTACGGGGTGCTCATGCTGGGACTCGACGGCGTGGTCCCGGTGGCGATCGGCATCGCCCTGCTCGTGCTTCCGCTGCTGGCGGCGGGCACGATCGTGGCCGAGGTTGTGTTCGGCGTGCGCGCCGAGCGGCTCGCCCGCCGGCTCGAGGCGGAGGACGCTCTGCCGAGCGATGAGCTTCCGGCCCTCGCGAGCGGGCGGATCGATCGCGCCGCCGCGCTGGCGGTCTTCCCCACCTACCAGCAGGCCGTCGAGGCGGAGCCGGGGGACTGGCGCGCCTGGTACCGGCTCGCGCTCGCCTACGACGCGAGCGGCGACCGCCGTCGCGCCCGCTGGGCGACCCGCACCGCGATCAGGCTCGAGCGCGACGCTCGCTGAACGCGGCCGCGACCGCATCCTCGATGCGCGGATGCGCCCACGCGAAGCCGTCGGCGGCGAGCCGCGTCGGAATCACCTTCGCGCTGTCGAGCAGCAGGTGCTGGCCGGCTTCGCCGAGCAGCAGCCGGACGGCCCACTCGGGAGCCCGGAGCAGGTACCAGCGGCGCGCCTCGCGGGCGATCGACGCCGCCACCCGGTCGAAGGTCGCGGGCACCGGGCCGACGAGGTTGACCGGCCCGCTGAGCGGTGAGCGCAGCAGGTGGATGAGCGCCGCCGCCTCGTCGTGACGGCTGATCCAGCTCCAGTGCTGACCTCCGGTGCCGAACCGGGTGGCGAGCCCGAGTCGGGTGAACAGCGCCAGCGGCGTCAGCGCCCCGCCGCCGGCCCCGATGACGGCGGCGCTGCGCGCCTGCACCACACGGGTGGCCTTGGGCACGAGCGTGGCGGCCTGCTCCCATTCGGCGACGAGGTCGCAGAGGAAGCCTTCGCCCGCACTCGAGACCTCGGTCAGGCGCTCGCCGGGGCGGTCGCCGTAGAAGCCGACCGCGGAGGCGCTGATGAACACGCGCGGGGGAGTGCGGGCCATGTTCATCGCCTCGGTGAGGGTGCGCGTGGTGTCGATGCGCGACTGCCGCAGCACCTTGCGATATCCCGGAGTCCAGGGGATGCGGCTGATCGACGCGCCCGAGAGGTTGATGACCGCGTCCACCTCGTCCATGACGCGGTAGTCGATGGTGCGCGAGGCGGGCGCCCAGTTCACCTCGTCGTCGCTGCGCGGCTGGCGTCGCACCAGCCGGCGCACCTCGTGGCCCTCCGCGCGGAGCTGGCGCACCAGCTCGGTGCCGATGAACCCGGAGGCTCCCGAGACGAGGACGCGCAGCGGCGCTGACGCGCTCAGGCGAGACTCGCTTCGAGCGTGATCGGGATCCCGGTCAGGGCCTGCGAGACGGGGCAGTTCTGCTTCGCGCTCTCGGCGATCGCCTCGAACTGCTCCTCGCCGATGCCGGGGATCTTGGCGCTCACCAGCAGGTGCGAGCCGGTGATGCCTTCGCCGGGCTGGAAGGTGACCGCCGCGGTCACCTGCAGGCTCTCGGGCGGGAAGCCCGCCTTCGTGAGCTCGTTCGAGAAGGCCATCGAGAAGCAGGCCGAATGGGCCGCTCCGAGGAGCTCCTCGGGGTTGGTCTGCCCCGCGACGCCCTCGGAGCGCGCGGCCCACGTCACCGGGAACTCGGCCGCGTCGGAGGAGTCCAGCGAGGTGGTCCCCGAGCCGCTCGTCAGATCGCCGAACCACAGGGTCGTGGCTTCGCTTGTCACCGTCATCGCATCCTCCTCGATCGGAAATCACTCTACGTCGGTTAGCATCGCACTCGATGAGCGCGATTCCGACACCCTATGAGGACCTTCTCCGCGAGACCCTGGAGTCGGGCGTGCACAAGTCCGACCGCACCGGGACGGGAACCCGAAGCGTCTTCGGGCGCCAGTTGCGGTTCGACCTCGCGGAGGGCTTCCCGCTCATCACGACGAAGCGCGTGCACTTCAAGTCGATCGCCGTCGAGCTGCTCTGGTTCCTCCGCGGCGAGTCGAACATCGCGTGGCTGCACGAGCACGGCGTCACCATCTGGGACGAGTGGGCCGACGAGGCCGGCGAGCTCGGTCCGGTCTACGGCGTCCAGTGGCGCTCCTGGCCCACCCCGAGCGGCGAGCAGATCGACCAGATCAGCGACGTGATCGAGCAGATCCGGGTCAACCCGGACTCGCGGCGCCTGATCGTCACCGCCTGGAACCCGGCCGACATCCCGAACATGGCGCTGGCGCCGTGCCACGCGCTGTTCCAGTTCTACGTCGCCGACGGCAAGCTCTCCTGCCAGCTCTACCAGCGCAGCGCCGACCTGTTCCTCGGCGTGCCGTTCAACATCGCGAGCTACGCGCTGCTGACCCATCTGGTGGCGGCGCAGACCGGCCTCGAGCTCGGGGACTTCGTCTGGACCGGCGGCGACTGCCACATCTACGACAACCACCTCGAGCAGGTCACCGAGCAGCTGAGCCGTGACCCGTTCCCGCTGCCGCGCCTCGAGCTCTCGACGCAACGCGACAGCATCTTCGACTACCGCTTCGAGGACTTCACGGTGCACGACTACCAGCACCACCCGGCCATCCGGGCCGCCGTCGCCGTATGACGACGTCGCAGCTCGGCCTGATCTGGGCGCAGGCGCGCGGCGGCGTGATCGGGGCCGACGGCGGGATGCCGTGGCACCTCCCCGAGGACATGGCGCGCTTCAAGTCGCTCACCCTCGGCCACCCGGTCGTGATGGGCCGCAAGACCTGGGAGTCGATCCCGCCCCGCTTCCGCCCGCTCGTCGACCGGCGCAACATCGTGGTCACCCGCGACGAGAGCTTCGTCGCCCCGGGCGCCGAGGTGGCGCACTCCGTCGACGCGGCGCTGGCGCTCGCCGGCCCCGAGGCCTGGGTGATGGGCGGAGCGCAGCTCTACGCCGCCACGATCGCCCTCGCCGACCGGCTGGAGGTGACCGAGATCGATGTCGAGGTCGACGGCGACGCCCACGCGCCCGAGCTCGGATCGGAGTGGGCGGCGGTCTCCACCGCACCCGACGGCGTCGACGAATGGTGGGAATCGCTCACCGGGCTGCGCTACCGCTTTGTGAGCTACCGCCGCGCGGCCCGATAGCCTGTACTACGTGTCGACGCTTGAGAACCCCTTCGGTCAGGTGCTCGTCGCGCTCGTGACTCCGTTCACGGCCGACGGCGAAGTGCACTGGGGCGACGTCGAGAAGCACATCGACTCGCTCATCTCGCAGGGCGCCGACGGCATCGTCGTGACCGGCACCACGGGAGAGACCAGCACCCTCACCGACCCCGAGAAGGTGCGCCTCGTCGAGGTCGCCAAGTCGGTGGCGGCGGGCCGCGCGAAGATCATCACGGGCGGCGGTTCGAACGAGACCGCGCACGCGATCGAGCTGTACAAGCACAGCGAGAAGGTCGGCGCCGACGGCATCATGATCGTCACGCCGTACTACAACAAGCCCACCCAGGCCGGCATCCTCACCCACTTCCGGATGGTCGCCGACGCCACTGATCTGCCGGTCATCCTCTACGACATCCCCGGCCGCACGGGCGTCGAGATCAAGTACGAGACCATCCTGCGCGCCGCCAAGCACCCGAACATCATGGCGATCAAGGATGCCAAGGGCGACTTCAGCGAGGTCAGCCGCGTGCTCAACCAGACCGACCTGCTCTACTTCTCGGGTGACGACTCCAATGTGCTGCCGCACCTCTCGATCGGCGCGGTGGGACTCATCGGCGTCACCGCCAACATCGCCCCGGCGTCGTACCGAACCATCGTCGACGCCGTCAACCGCAACGATCTGCGCACCGCGACCGAGGCGCACCGTGCCCTGGAGCCGCTCGTGCGCGCGACCATGACGCATGTGCCCGGCACCGTCGCGGCGAAGTACATCCTGCACGGCCTCGGCCGCATCTCGAGCCCGCGCGTGCGTCTGCCGCTCGTCGGACCCGAAGAGCACGAGGCAGCACTCATCGAGGACGAGCTCGCGCTCGTCACCGGCATCGCGGGCGTCGACCCGTCCCGCTTCCGCCCCGACCGCAATGCGGCCGCGGGGGGAGCGTTGCCGAAAGTCGCGGGCACGACCCGCTAAACGCCGGGCCTCGGCCCGCAAGGAGAACAGTGAACCAGGTCTTCGACCCGCCGGCGCTTGAGCCCGGCACCCTTCGCGTCGTCCCGCTCGGCGGACTCGGCGAGATCGGCCGCAACATGACGGTCTACGAGCTCGACGGCAAGCTGATCGTCGTCGACGCCGGCGTGCTCTTCCCCGAGGAGCACCAGCCCGGAGTCGACCTCATCCTTCCCGACTTCACCCCGATCCGGGACCGGCTCGACGACATCCTCGCCGTCGTGCTGACGCACGGCCATGAGGACCACATCGGCGCCGTGCCGTATCTGCTCAAGATGCGCCGGGACATCCCCATCGTCGGCTCGCAGCTGACGCTGGCGCTCATCGAGGCGAAGCTCAAGGAGCACCGCATCGCGCCGTTCACGATGGCGGTCAAGGAGGGGCAGACCGAGAAGCTCGGACCCTTCGAGCTCGAGTTCATCGCGGTCAACCACTCGATTCCGGATGCGCTCGCGATCGCGATCCGCACGAGCGCCGGGCTGGTGCTCCACACGGGCGACTTCAAGATGGACCAGCTGCCGCTGGACCGTCGCATCACCGACCTGCGCGCCTTCGCGCGGCTCGGCGAGGAGGGCGTCGACCTGTTCCTGCCCGACTCGACGAACGCCGACGTTCCCGGCTTCACGGCGCGCGAGCGCGACATCGGCCCGGTGCTGGAGAGCGTCATCTCGCGCGCCACCCGCCGGGTCATCGTCGCCAGCTTCTCCAGCCACGTGCACCGCGTGCAGCAGGTGCTCGACGCCGCCGCGCGCAGCGGTCGCCAGGTCGCGCTCGTCGGACGCTCGATGGTGCGCAACATGGGCATCGCGGCCGAGCTCGGCTACCTGAACGTGCCCGACAACGTGCTCGTCGACCTGAAGAAGGCGCTCAACCTGCCCGACGACAAGGTCGTCTACATGAGCACCGGTTCGCAGGGAGAGCCGATGGCGGTGCTGGCGCGCATGGCGAGCCAGGACCACCGCATCGAGGTCGGCGAGGGCGACACCGTCATCCTCGCCTCGAGCCTCATCCCCGGCAACGAGAACGCCGTCTACCGGGTCATCAACGGCCTGATGAAGCTCGGCGCCAACGTCGTGCACAAGGGCAACGCCAAGGTGCACGTCTCGGGGCACGCCTCCGCGGGCGAGCTCACCTACTGCTACAACATCCTGACCCCGAGGAACGTGCTCCCGGTGCACGGCGAGACCCGCCACCTGCACGCCAACGCGGAGCTCGCGATCGAGTCGGGCGTCGAGCGCAGGAACACCGTGATCGGCGAGAACGGCATCGTCGTCGACCTGCGCGACGGCGAGATGAGCGTCGTCGGCCAGCTCGACCTGGGCTACGTCTACGTGGACGGGTCGACCGTCGGCGAGATCACCGACGCCGACCTCAAGGACCGCCGCATCCTCGCCGAGGAGGGCTTCATCTCGATCTTCGTCGCGATCGACGCCCAGACCGGCCGGGTCATCGTCGGGCCGGAGATCCAGGCGCGCGGCTTCGCCGAAGACGAGACCGTGTTCGACGACGTGCGACCGCAGATCATCAAGGCGCTCACCGAGGCCTCGGACAACGGGATGCGCGACGCGCACGGCTACAGCCAGGTGGTGCGACGCACCGTCGGGCGCTGGGTGAACACGCAGCACCGTCGTCGCCCGATGATCGTTCCGGTCGTTATCGAAGCGTGAGCGGCCGAGCCGCCGGGCGTGTTGGTGAGGGTGTCTCGCGCGCGTTACGTTAAGCCATGCTTACCTCGCGCCGCCGCGCCGTCGTCCTGTCCTTCGCCGTCATCGGCGCCGTCCTCCTGACCGGATGCGCGTCGGAGGCCCCTGCCCCGGAGCCGACCGAGACGGTGATCGACGCCGCCCCGGTGGCGACCCCGACGCCGACCGAGACGCGGCCGATCGCGCTCGAGGATCTCGCGATCGGGCCCGACGGCATGAACGATCTGGTGCTCGGCCAGCCGGTCGACGATGACGCCGAGCTGGGGCTGGTGCACCTCGACCCGGCCGCCTGCACCGACGCCGAGACCGGCTTCGACGCGGGCATCGAGGTGGGCGACGCGCTCGCCGCGCTGTGGATCGCGAACGACGTGTATCGCGACGCGAGCGACTCCGCCTACTTCGGCGTCAACGTGCAGCCGGGGGGCGTCGTCACGCGCATCGACCTGTTCACCTACCTGATCCCGACGACCAAGGGCGTGCGCATCGGCGACCCCGACACGGTGGTCTTCGCGGCCTACCCGGACGCGCGGGTGATCACCGGCGACCTGACGGACCTGGTGGTCGTCGAGGGCGAGTTCGGCATCCTGCAGCTCGAGATCGCGCGCGAGAACGGGCTGTTCGACACGCCGTACTGGAACCCGGGCGAGGCCGACACGGTGCGCTTCATCAACGCCTCCTACGGCAGCCAGACCTTCAACGTGGTCGCGAGCGACAACGTCGCCGGGGTCTGCCCGTTCTGACCTGACGCCGAGATCGGGCGCAACGTTGGGTGTTGCGCGGACCGATCTCATGGTGTGATGAGTCCTGTCCTGTGAGGGATTCTCGACGCGCGTGCGTCGAGGTGGCGGGAATCAAGGAGTCACCGGTGGGGATCGCACGAACCTGGGTCTTTCCGATTGTGCGGCTGATCGTGCTGGTGGCGATCGGCGCGGCGCTGGTCAAGCTGGCGTTCTTCGCCGACACCGAGACCGCCTCGGTCCCCGAGTTCCCGACCGGCGAGATCATCGAGCCGCAGATCCCGGTCTCGCTCGGCACGATCAGCAACGACATCGTGCTGGAGGGGTCGATCGCCCCGGCGCCCGCGGTCTCGGTGGTGCCGAGCCTCTCCGGCGAGGTGCGCTCGGTGTCGGTCAAGGACGGCGACACGGTCAAGAAGGGGCAGGAGCTCGCCCAGGTGCGCGCCCTCGTCATCAACTCGGACGGCAGCGACGGCGGAACGCGCTGGCTGGTGCTGAAGGCGGACGCGGCGGGAGTCGTCTCCGGATCGGCGCTCTTCTACGGGGAGAGCGTCGCGGCCGGTTCGTCGGTGGCCAAGATCACCCCCGCCACCTTCGAGGTGAGCGCCACGATCCCGCCGGAGCAGCTGTACCGCCTGGTCGAGCAGCCGACCGAGGCGAGCGTCGCGATCAACGGCGGACCGGCCCCGTTCGTGTGCCCGAAGCTGCGCATCCTGACCCCTACCGCCGATGACGCGGCGGGCGCGGGCGGATCCGCGACCACCGTGCGCTGCACCGTCCCGAAGGACGTCCGCGTCTTCGCCGGGCTGACCGCCCAGGTGACGATCGCCGGCGGCGTCGCCGAGAACGTGCTCACGCTGCCGATGACCGCCGTGCTCGGGGCCGCCGAGGCGGGACTGGTCTACGTCGTTCTCCCGGACGGCGCGACCGAGGAGCGCGCGGTGACGCTCGGGCTCAACGACGGGATCTCGGTCGAGATCGTCGACGGGCTGGTCGAGGGGGAGATGGTGCTCCAGTTCGTGCCGGGTGCCCCCGGCGGCGACGGCATCCCGATCGACGGCGGCGGCGTCATCATCGACGGCGACTGCCGACCGGTCATCGACGCCGACACGGGCGAGGTCATCGGCGAGGACTGCTGATGCCGCTGCTGCGACTTCGCGGCGTCACCCGCACGGTCACGCTGCCCGACGGGCCCGCACTCGAGATCCTGCGCGGCGTCGACCTCGACATCGAGGTCGGCGACCATGTGAGCATCGTCGGCCGCTCCGGAAGCGGCAAGTCGACGCTGCTCAACATCCTCGGCCTGATCGACTCGCCGACCAGCGGCCTCGTCGAGATCGACGACACCCCGCTCGAGCGCTTGAGCTCCGGTGCGCGCGATCGGCGCCGCGGCCGCGACATCGGCTTCATCTTCCAGCAGTTCAACCTGCTCCCGGGGCGGACCGCGCTCGAGAACGTGATGACGCCGCTGCTGTACGCGAGCGGGCGCCAGTTCTGGCAGCGGCAGCGGCTGGCCACCGAGATGCTCGAACGCGTCGGGCTGGCCGCGCGCCTCGCGTCCACCCCCGACCAGCTCTCCGGAGGGGAGCAGCAGCGCGTCGCGATCGCACGCGCCCTTGTGCGCGGCCCGCGCGTCATCCTCGCCGACGAGCCGACCGGGGCGCTCGATGTCGAGACGGGAGCGGCGGTGATGGAGCTGCTCGACTCGGTGGCCGAGACCTCCGGCGCGGCCCTCATCACCATCACGCACGATCCCCACGTCGCCGCCCTCGCGCGGCGACACTATCGACTCGAGCAGGGCGTGCTGAGCCCCGTCGACGCGGATCGCGTGGCCGCGCTCGCCGCCGGGGGAGTGACGCTGTGAGCCGCTGGTGGACGGGGCTCGTCGGCTCCGTCGTCGAAGCCTGGTCGGAGCTGCGCATCCACCGCACGCGGGTGCTGATGAGCCTGATCGGCGTCGGCGTCGCGGTCGCCGCGCTCACCACCGTCGTCGCCGGCGGTGCGATCGTCGAGCAGTCGCAGATCGAGCAGTTCGAGCGCTCGAGCGGGCGCCCGGCGCTCGTGACGGTGACGGCGTATGACGCGAGCACCGGCGGCGCCCCCGACGCGGACGCGCTCGGCGCGGCCTTCTCGACCGCATCGCAGCGGTACTCGATCGACTGGACCAGTCGGGTCTACAACGCGGGAACCCGCGTGCAGACGCCCTACGGCGTGGTCGACAGCAGCCTGATCCTCGTCGACGCCGACTACGGCACGATGCACCGGGTCGCGCTCGCCGAGGGGGACTGGTTCACCGAGCGCGACGAGCTGCGTCTGGCCCCGGCGGTGATCATCAACGAGTACCTCTGGAACCAGCTGGGGGCGCCCCCGCTGTCCACGCATCCGACGGTCGAACTGCTCTCGGGCGAGCAGCCGACCGTCGGCGTCGTGGTCGGCATCACGCCGTCATCGGTCTACGACACCTGGCCCGCCGTGGTGTCGCTGTACTCCGCGATCGACCTCCTCGTGCCGAACTCGGAGCGGCAGTACGTCAGTCCGAGCCTCGAGATGTGGGTGCCGCCCGAGCTCGCCGAGCCGCTGCAGGAGGCGGTCCGGCGCGACATCGCCGGCGCGCTCGGCGAGGGCGTGCAGGTGGACGCGTACCGCCAGGACTACCAGACCTGGGGCGACGGCCAGGATCCGTTCCTCATGCTCAAGCTGATGATCGGCGGGGTCGCGGTGCTCATCCTGCTGCTCGGGGCGCTCGGCCTGCTGAACATCGCGCTCGTCACGGTCAAGCACCGCATTCGCGAGATCGGAATCCGCCGCAGCTTCGGAGCGACGGCGGGGCGCGTGTTCTTCTCGGTCATGATGGAGTCCGTCGTCGCCACGACCGTGGCGGGCATCGCCGGGGTCGCGCTGAGCATCCTCCTGCTGAAGAATCCGCTCACCGCCGAGTACGTCTTCGCCTTCGTCGAAGACGTGCCGCCGTTCCCGGTCGACGCGGCCCTGGTCGGCCTGGCGACCGCGGTCGGCGTCGGCGCGCTCGCCGGGCTGTTCCCTGCGCTGGTCGCCGTGCGGGTGAAGGTGATCGACGCGATCCGGTACTGAACCGGGGCGCGCGACAGCCCCGCCGAGGGACACGCGCCCCGCCTCCGCGGCCGCGTCGGTCGCCGCAGGTACCGTGACGGCATGGCCACGAGCACCAGGTCGACGAGTTCGCGCGCCCGTTCCGGGTCGCGCTCCTCCGGCGCGCGCTCGCAGTCGACGCGGGCCCAGGCGACCAAGAAGCTCCCGGCGAACAAGAAGCCGGCCGCGACCGGTGACGAGCCGGGCTTCGCGACCACGGCCTACCTCGCGATCGCGCACACGGTGGGCGGGGCGGCGCGACTGTTCGGCAAGGAGAGCCTCGCCAAGGACGAGCGCCGCGACGGCGTGCCGTTCTTCCTCGTGCTGCTCGCCGCCGCCGGCGCGGTCGTCGAATGGTTCAACCCCACGCACGAGGTCGCGATCGCGCTCGATGCCTACACCTTCGGCGGTCTGCTCGGACGCGTCGCATTCGCGCTGCCGGTGATCATGACGGTCTTCGCCGTCTGGCTGTTCCGGCATCCGTCGAGCGTTCACGACAACACCCGGATCGGCATCGGCCTCGGCTTCCTTCTGGCGAGCATCAGCGCCCTCTGCCACCTCTTCGCCGGGGCGCCGCAGCCGAGCGACGGCGCCGTGGCGCTCGCCCGCGGCGGCGGGATCCTCGGCTGGGTCGTGGGCCAGGTCTTCGTGCAGCTCGGGGTCGCCTGGCTCGGCGTCATCGTCGCCAGCGCCCTGCTGCTGCTCTCGCTGCTCATCATGACCAAGACGCCGCCGAACCGCATCGGCGCGCGGCTGCGCGAGCTCTACGCCTACCTGTTCGGGGCGCAGCTGCCCGAGCCGTCCGCGCCCGGCGCGGCGACGCCGACCTCGGCGACCACCGAGTTCGGCTCGCTCACCGACCTCGGCCTCGAGGTCGACGACCCCAACTCGATGCCGTGGTGGCGTCGCAGCAAGCACCGCGGCGAGGCGGCCTTTGACAGCCCGGTCATCGGGCGCGACGAGAAGACCGAGGTCGTCGACCCGGTCGCGCTGTCGGCGACGCCCGAGGAGCCCAGCGACTTCAACATCGAGCTGCTCGACGAGCTGGTGAAGGCCGAAGACGCCGTCAAGCGGTTCACCGGCGAGGTCGCTCCGGCCGCGACCGAGATCCGCGAGGACTTCGCCGACCTGCTGCCCGGCTTCTCCGACTCGACGAGCGAGCGCGGCGCCGCGGGCGACTTCGACGACGGCGACACCGTCGTCGTTCCCCAGGTCGATCCGCCGGCGCGCGCCGCCAGCCCGCGGCGTCCCTACCGGCTGCCTCCCGCCTCGGTGCTCGCGCCCGGCACCCCGCCGAAGGCGCGCACCGCCGCGAACGACGAGATCATCGCCGCCATCACCGGGGTCCTCGGCCAGTTCCAGGTCGACGCGAAGGTCACCGGCTTCAGCCGCGGACCGAGTGTGACGCGCTACGAGATCGAGCTCGGGCACGGGGTGAAGGTCGAGCGCGTCACCGCCCTCGCCAAGAACCTCTCCTACGCCGTCGCCTCCAACGAAGTGCAGATCCTGTCGCCGATCCCCGGCAAGAGCGCCATCGGCATCGAGATCCCGAACCGCGACCGCGAGATCGTGTCGCTCGGCGACGTGCTCCGCTCCGGCGCGGCGACCAAGACAGCGCATCCGCTGACGATCGGGCTCGGCAAGGACGTCGAGGGCGGTTTCGTGATCGCCAATCTCGCCAAGATGCCGCACCTGCTGGTCGCGGGTGCGACCGGCTCCGGAAAGTCCAGCTTCATCAACTCGATGATCACCAGCGTCCTGATGCGCGCCAAGCCCGCCGAGGTGCGGCTCGTGCTCGTCGACCCCAAGCGCGTCGAGCTCGCCGCCTACCAGGGCGTCCCGCACCTCATCACGCCCATCATCACGAACCCGAAGAAGGCGGCCGAGGCGCTGCAGTGGGTCGTGAAGGAGATGGACATGCGCTACGACGACCTGGCGTCGTTCGGCTTCCGGCACATCGACGACTTCAACCGCGCCGTGCTCGCCGACGAGATCAAGCTGCCCGAGGGCAGCGAGCGCGTCCTGCAGCCCTACCCCTACCTGCTCGTCGTCGTCGACGAGCTCGCCGACCTCATGATGGTCGCCCCGCGTGACGTCGAGGACTCGATCGTGCGGATCACCCAGCTGGCGCGCGCCAGCGGCATCCACCTGGTGCTCGCGACGCAGCGCCCGAGCGTCGACGTCGTCACCGGACTCATCAAGGCCAACGTGCCCTCGCGGCTCGCCTTCGCGGTGTCGAGCATGACCGACTCCCGCGTCATCCTCGACCAGCCCGGCGCCGACAAGCTCATCGGCCAGGGCGACGGGCTCTTCCTGCCGATGGGGGCCTCCAAGGCGATCCGCGTGCAGGGCGCGTGGGTCACCGAGGACGAGATCGACGCCGTCGTCAAGCACGTCACCGAGCAGGCCCGCCCGGAGTACCGCGACGACGTCGCCGCGGTCACCGAGAAGCGCGAGATCGACGCCGACATCGGCGACGACCTGGACGTGCTGCTGCAGGCCGCCGAGCTGGTCGTCAACACGCAGTTCGGATCCACCTCGATGCTGCAGCGCAAGCTCCGGGTCGGCTTCGCCAAGGCGGGTCGCCTGATGGATCTGCTCGAGTCGCGCGAGATCGTCGGCCCGAGCGAGGGCTCCAAGGCGCGCGACGTGCTGGTGACGCCCGAGCAGCTTCCCGAGGTGCTCGCGCAGCTGCGCGGTGACGGGCCGGCCGCCGCTCCCGCGCGCGCCGCAACCGCGCCCGCGGCGGGGTCGCCCGCCGCCCCCGTCGACCCGATCGAGGCCATGACGAGTGGGTATCCTGAGGAGGAGGGCCCCTCGGACGAGGACGCCTGGAATCTGACCGGCAGGGAGTGATCCGGGTGGCTGAAATCCCGACCGGCGCCGAAGGCACCGAGTCGCCCGCGAAGCGACCCAACCCGATGCGCGGCCGCGTCGCCCGCCACGGTGACACCCCCGCGAGCATGGGCAACCTCGCCAACATCATCACCGTGGTGCGCATCCTGCTCACGCCGGTGTTCCTGTGGCTTCTCTTCCTCGACGGCGGAGAGCACGGCCAGTGGCGCCTGATCGCGGGCATCATGTTCGTCGTGCTGATCGCGACCGACTCGGTCGACGGGATGCTGGCCCGCCGTCAGAACCTCGTGACCGACTTCGGCAAGCTCGTCGACCCGATCGCCGACAAGGGGCTCGTGCTGAGCGGTCTCGTCGCGCTGTCGCTGCTGGGCGAGCTCTGGTGGTGGGTCACGATCGTGATCCTGGTGCGCGAGCTGGGCATCACGGCGATGCGCTTCGCGCTGCTGAAGGACCGCGTGATCGCCGCCGGCTTCCTCGGCAAGCTCAAGACGGTGATCCAGGCGGTCGCCATCTCGTTCGCGCTGGTGCCGCTCTGGGAGTGGCTGGGCGACTGGGTGCTCTGGGTCAACTGGACGCTCATGGGCGCGGCGCTCGTGCTCACCGTCGTGAGCGGCGCCCAGTACATCTGGCAGGCGATTCGCGTCTCCCGCGCGCACGGCTGAGACGCCGATGCGCACGCTCGCCGCGGAGGTCGTCGAGACGCTCACCGCGCGCGGCGAGACGATCGCGGTCGCGGAGTCGCTGACGGGCGGGCTTCTCGCGGCGGAGCTGATCACCGTGCCGGGCGCCTCGGTCGTGGTGCGCGGCGGTGTCGTCGCCTACGCGACGGACCTGAAGGCGCGCCTGCTCGGCGTCGACGGCGCTCTGCTGGAGCGGGTCGGCGCGGTCGATGCCGAGGTGGCGACCCAGATGGCGCGCGGCGCGCGGCTCCGGCTCGGCCGCGGTGACGAGCCGGCGACCTTCGGGCTCGCGACGACCGGTGTCGCCGGTCCCGACCCGCAGGACGGCCATGCGCCGGGCACCGTGTTCATCGCGGTTGCCACGGCGGCGGGGGAGTCGGTGCGCGCGCTGCGACTGGACGGCGACCGCGAGGCAATCCGCCGGAGGGTCGTCTCCGAATCACTGCTGATGCTGATCGAGACGATCGCGGAATAGCGGGCGTTTCGATCACGTTACATCTGCTGCCGTCCCAGCAATCCCGCAGGCGGAAGAGATTAGAGTTTTCGGTATTCGATGGGGTAGCGTGAGCAACCCCGCGGAACTGAGTGAGGAGGACACCATGGTTCTGGTCCGTCAGGAAATCGGCGATGTTCTCCGTGACTACCGTCTGCAGAAGGCGATGACGCTGCGCCAGGTGGCCGGTCGCGCGAGCGTGGCCCTGGGCTACCTCAGCGAGGTCGAGCGCGGTCAGAAGGAGGCCAGCTCCGAGATTCTCGCCTCGGTGGCCGAGGCGCTCGAGACCCCGATCTCCGTCATCATGCGCGAGGTGGGCGACCGCCTGGCCGTGATCGAAGGCGTCGAGGCCGACTCCGTCGTGCCCGACACGCTCCCCGACGAGCTGGTCGCCGAATTCGACGCGGATCTCGCGGTCCGGTAGTCGACCCCAAGACATGCGAAGCCCCGACCTCGGTCGGGGCTTCGTCGTTCCCACCGCCCCGGCCGCATCCTCGAGGAGAGTCATGAAGCTCAGCGAGTTCGAGCGCGCGCTCGAGGGCGAGTTCGGCGCCTTCGGGCGTGTTCTGCTGCGCGAGACGACCCTCGTCGAGCTGGGCAATCGCACCGGTGCCGAGGCGCTGGCGCGCGGGGTGGCGCCGCGCGAGGTGTGGATCGCCCTGTGCCGCGAGCAGGAGGTTCCGCGGGACCGCTGGCACGGCGCCGGGCGTCCGGCGCCGCCGCGCGGCTGAGGCCGACGAGGGCGCCGCGCGACGGCCGCCGCCGGCGACACGCCGCGAACGAGCCTGTCGAACATCCGTTCGATTCGGGATAGTCTCCTCACCAGAGTCGTTCGAAGACGAGTTGTTCGAGCTGAGCGCCGTGCCTGACAGCCAATGTCGGTGCCGGAGCGTAGCGTCAACCTCAGTCGGAGAGCACACTCTGACAGCCCTGTCGGAAGCGCGGAGTCCTGGCACCATCGGACCCCGCGGGAACGACAGTCGATGGGCGCATCACCCCGCGGCACCGTGAGACGGCGTCGCCGAACTGAAGGAGAACCGATCATGCCCTCACCCGCAGACCGCGAGAAGGCCCTCGAGACCGCACTCGCACAAATCGACCGCCAGTTCGGCAAGGGAACGGTGATGCGTCTCGGCAGCGACGAGCGCGCTCCCGTCGCCGTGATCCCGACCGGCTCGATCGCGCTCGACGTCGCGCTCGGCGTCGGCGGGCTGCCGCGCGGCCGCATCGTCGAGATCTACGGACCGGAGTCCTCCGGAAAGACGACGCTCACGCTGCACGCGATCGCCAACGCGCAGCGCAACGGCGGCATCGCCGCCTTCATTGACGCGGAGCACGCGCTCGACCCCGAGTACGCCGCGAAGCTCGGCGTCGACATCGATGCGCTCCTGGTCTCGCAGCCCGACACGGGTGAGCAAGCGCTCGAGATCGCCGACATGCTCGTGCGCTCCGGATCGATCGACCTGATCGTGGTCGACTCGGTGGCGGCGCTCGTGCCGCGCGCCGAGATCGAGGGCGAGATGGGCGACAGCCACGTCGGACTTCAGGCCCGCCTCATGTCGCAGGCGCTCCGCAAGCTCACCGGTGGCCTCAACCAGACGCAGACCACGATGATCTTCATCAACCAGCTGCGCGAGAAGATCGGCGTCTTCTTCGGAAGCCCCGAGACGACCGCCGGCGGCAAGGCGCTCAAGTTCTACGCCTCCGTGCGACTCGACATCCGTCGCATCGAGACCCTCAAGGACGGCACCGACGCGGTCGGAAACCGCACCCGCGTCAAGGTCGTCAAGAACAAGATGGCGCCGCCCTTCAAGCAGGCCGAGTTCGACATCCTCTACGGGGTCGGCATCTCCCGCGAGGGCAGCCTGATCGACTACGGCGTCGAGCACTCGATCGTGCGCAAGTCGGGCGCCTGGTACACCTACGACGGCGATCAGCTCGGTCAGGGCAAGGAGAACGCCCGCAACTTCCTGATCCAGAACCCCGCGATGGCGAACGAGATCGAGACGAAGATCCTCAGCAAGCTCGGCATCGGGGCGCTCGGCAAGGCGGCCGCGGCCGCAGCCCTCGCCGAGGAGACGGCGGCTGCCGAGGCGGTCACCGCCAAGGCCAGCAAGGCGAGCCCCGCGGCGAAGGCCGAACCGGCCCCGCTCGCGAAGGTGGCCAACGCGTAGCCGTCCGCGGACGACGACGGAGAAGCTGATGACGTATCCCGAAGAGCGGCTCGCCCCGGTCACCTACCTGCCCGGGGCGAGGCCGCCGGAGGGCCCGCCGGTCGCGCCCGCCGAGTCCCCATCCGCGTCGTCCCGATCGGCCGAGTCTCGATCCGCCGAGTCTCGATTCCCCGAGGGCGACCACGACGAACCGGTCACCCTGCGTGAGGTCGTCGCCGACGCGGTCGAGCGCGACACCGAGCGTGCGCGGAAGCGCGCCGAGAACGTCGCCCTGCACGCGCTCACCCGCCGCGGCATGTCCCGGCGCGAAGTCGAGCGCACGCTCCGCGCGCGCGAGCTCGACGAGGAGACCATCGAGGCCGAGCTCGAGCGCCTGGAAGGGGTCGGCCTGATCGACGACACCGCCCTGGCCCAAGACCTCGTCGGTCGCCTGCAGGAGCGCAAGGGGCTGGGGCGCCAGGGCGTCGCGGCCGAGCTCACCCGCCGGCTGCTCTCGCCCGCCGCGATCGAGTACGCCCTCGAGCTCGTCGAGAGCAGTGACGAGCTCGCCCGCGCGAAAGAGCTCGCCGAGGCGCGCGCCCGACAGCTGCGCAGCTACGACCGCGAGACCGCGGTGCGGCGACTCAGCGGCTACCTGGCGCGGCGCGGCTACGACGGCAGCACCGTGCGCGCGGCGGTCGCGCACGCGCTTCCGGAGCGCTCCGCGAGTTCGGTGCGCTTCCGCTGAGCGGCGACGCAGGGGGCCCAGCGTAAACTGGGGCCATCATGACTCTTCTTGATGCGCAGCCCAGCGACGCGACCGCGGCGGTCCGCACCTACGAGGTGCGCACCTTCGGCTGCCAGATGAACGTGCACGACTCCGAGCGGCTGAGCGGCTCGCTCGAAGCCGCCGGCTACGTGCGCGCCGACGGCGCCCCCGCCGACGTCGTCGTCATCAACACCTGCGCGGTGCGCGAGAACGCCGACAACAAGCTCTACGGAACCCTCGGGCACCTCGCGTCGACGAAGCGCGAGCGCGAGGGAATGCAGATCGCCGTCGGCGGCTGCCTCGCCCAGAAGGACAAGAAAGTCATCCTCGAGAAGGCCCCGTGGGTCGACGTCGTGTTCGGCACCCACAACATGGGGTCCCTCCCCACCCTGCTCGAACGCGCGCGCCACAACGGCGAGGCGCAGCTGGAGATCCTGGAATCGCTCGAGGTGTTCCCCTCGACCCTGCCGACCCGGCGCGACTCGGTCTCCAGCGGATGGGTGTCGATCTCGGTCGGCTGCAACAACACCTGCACGTTCTGCATCGTGCCGAGCCTTCGCGGCAAGGAGAAGGACCGCCGCCCCGGCGACATCCTCTCCGAGATCCAGCTGCTCGTCGACGACGGCGCGATCGAGGTCACCCTGCTCGGCCAGAACGTGAACTCCTACGGCGTCGAGTTCGGCGACCGCCAGGCGTTCTCGAAGCTCCTCCGCGCCGCGGGCGAGATCGAGGGGCTCGAGCGCATCCGCTTCACCAGCCCGCACCCGGCCGCCTTCACCGACGACGTCATCGACGCGATGGCCGAGACGCCGACCGTGATGCCGCAGCTGCACATGCCGCTGCAGTCCGGATCCGATCGCATCCTCAAGGCGATGCGTCGCTCCTACCGCTCCGAGCGGTTCCTGGGCATTCTCGACCGCGTGCGCGAGCGCATCCCGCACGCGGCGATCACGACCGACATCATCGTCGGCTTCCCCGGCGAGACCGAGGAGGACTTCGCCGAGACGCTGCGCGTCGTCGAGGCCTCCCGCTTCGCCAGCGCCTTCACGTTCCAGTACTCGATCCGCCCCGGCACGCCCGCGGCGACGATGCCCGACCAGGTGCCGAAGAAGGTAGTCCAGGAGCGCTACGAGCGCCTGGTCGCCCTGCAGGAGCGCATCTCGGGCGAGGAGAATCAGGCGCTCGTCGGCCGCGAGCTCGAAGTGCTCGTGGCGGCCGGTGAGGGCCGACGCGACGCCGAGAGGGATCGCCTCTCCGGTCGCGCGGAAGACAACCGGCTGGTGCACTTCGACGTGCCCGAGGGCAGCGAGATCCCGCGCCCCGGTGACGTCGTGCGCGTGACGGTCACCCGCAGCTCCCCGCACTTCCTCATCGCCGCCCCCGCGGGCGAGCGGCTCGAGGTGCGCCGCACCCGCGCCGGCGACGCCTGGGACCGCTCCGAGGCCGAGAGCTGCGCCGTTCCCGCACCGGCCGGCGCCGTGGCCGGTTCCGAGCGGACCGTCAACCTCGGGCTGCCGAGCCTCCGGATCGGTCCCGGAACCGACCCCCGGTGACCCGGCGACGTCGCGCATGATCGTCGCCATCGTCGGTCCCACGGGGACCGGCAAGTCCCAGCTGTCGCTCGACCTCGTCGAGCGGCTGGGCGCCGACGGCGTGCCCGCCGAGATCATCAACGCCGACGCCATGCAGCTCTACCGCGGCATGGACATCGGCACCGCCAAGCTCGGCCCGGTCGCGCGCCGCGGCATCCCGCACCATCTCCTCGACGTGCTGGAGCCGCGCGAGGAGGCGAGCGTCGCCCGCTACCAGGTGGAGGCGCGCGCGCTCGTCGACGACATCCTCGACCGCGGCGCGGTGCCTGTCCTCGTCGGCGGGAGCGGGCTCTACGTCTCGAGCGTCATCTACGATTTCCAGTTCCCCGGCACCGACCCCGAGGTGCGCGCGCGACTCGAGGCCGAGCTCGAGGCCGAGGGTCCCGGGATCCTGCACCGCCGGCTCCGCGAGGTGGACCCGGCGGCAGCGGAGGCGATCGGCCCGCACAACGGCCGCCGTCTCGTGCGGGCGCTGGAGGTCATCGAGATCACCGGGGGACCGTTCGGGGCGGGACTTCCGAGCGAGACCCAGCTGTGGCACCCGACCACGACGATCGGGCTCCGCGACGAGCGCGCCGCCCTCGTCGAGCGCCTCGACCAGCGCGTCGCCGGCATGTGGGCCGGCGGCCTCGTCGCCGAGGTGAAGAAGCTGCGCCCCGCGGGACTCGGCACGACCGCGAGCCGCGCGATCGGCTACGCGCAGGCCCTCGCACAGCTGGACGGCGAGATCACCGCCGAGGAGGCGATGGAGCAGACGGCCGCGCTGACGAGGCGCTACGCGCGGCGACAGGTGAGCTGGTTCGGCCGCTATCGCGACACCCACTGGTTCGAGGCGCGCGACCCGGCGAGAGCCGACGCCGCCGCGGACGTGGTGCGCGCGGCGCTGTCGACCGCGCGCGGATAGGCTCGAAGCATGAGCACTCTCGCCTTCACCAAGGGGCACGGCACCGGCAACGACTTCGTCCTCTTCGCCGACCCCGACGGCGAGCGCACGCTCGATGCGAACGCCCTCGCCGCGATCTCGGATCGCCACTTCGGCGTCGGCGCCGACGGCGTGATCCGCGCGGTCCGCTCGGCGCGACTTCCGGAGGGCGCCGCAACGCTTGACGAGGATCCGGCCGCCGAGTGGTTCATGGACTACCACAACGCCGACGGCAGCCCCGCCGAGATGTGCGGCAACGGCATCCGCGTCTACGGGGCGTTCCTGCTGGATCGGGGTCTCATCGACCTCGAGGTGGGGGAGACGATCGCCATCGGCACGCGCGGCGGCGTCCGCCACCTCACGCGCACGGCCGACGGCTTCGAGGTGGACCTCGGCGCCTGGTTCGTCGCCGAGGGCGAGGTGCGCGTCGACGCGGACGGGCTCGACGTGCCGCGCCCGGGGCTCGCGATCGGCGTCGGCAACCCGCACGTCGTCGTGGCGCTGAGCGACGAGGCGGAGCTGGACGGGCTCGAACTCGGTCGCGCCCCCGAACTGCTTCCCGCGGCACCCAACGGTGCGAACGTCGAGTTCGTGGTGCCCGCCGACCCGCTCGTCGAGGCCGGCGTCGGGCACATCCGCATGCGCGTCCACGAGCGCGGCAGCGGCGAGACCCTGTCGTGCGGCACGGGCGCCGCGGCGGCGGCCCTCGCGACCCGTCACTGGGCGGGCGAGGGAGCACCGGACTCCTGGAGCGTCACCGTTCCCGGCGGTGTCGTCGGGGTGCGGGTGTTCGAGGTCGACGGCGCGTCGCACGTCGCGCTCAGCGGGCCCGCCGCGCTCGTCTTCGACGGCGCGCTGGAGCTCTAGTTCGCGTCGGGGATGACCGAGATCGGCTCGGTCAGTCCCGAGCCGGAGCGGCGTCGCGCCCGCAGCACGCGGTAGCCCTTGTTGGTGGCGGCGCGCGTCACGGTGAGGTCGTCGGGGAACTCCGCCTGCAGCCAGCGGTGCAGGGAGTCCGAGCCGAGATTGCGCTGCACGACCAGCCAGGCATCCGCCCCCACCTCGAGTCGCGGCAGCCAGGTCGAGAGCATCGAGTGCAGTTCGCTCTTGCCGACGCGGATGGGCGGATTCGACCAGATCGTCATGAATCGCACATCTGTGGGAACATTGTCAGGTGTACAGGCAGTGATGTTGTCGAGACCCAGACGCGCGGCGTTCTGGCGCACGAGGTCGAGCGCCCGCTGATTGACGTCGACAGCCCACACGGTGGCGTGGGGCGACTCGAGCGCGAGCGACAGAGCGATGGGTCCCCAGCCGCAGCCGAGGTCGAGCAGGTTTCCCCCCGGCGGAGGCGCTGGCACATTCGACAACAAGACGTTCGTGCCCGCATCGAGGCGCTCCGGGCTGAAAACCCCGGGCGCGGAGGTGAGGACACGGTCCTCGCCCGCGAGACGGACCGTGATCTCGCGCGGCACGTATCCACTTCCGGGCTCCGACGAGAAGTAATGATCGGGCGGGGCCATGCAGAGAATCTACCGAACTACCGCACCAGAGGGTGAGAGTCCATGACTGAAGAAGACGACCGGATGCTGGACCGCGTCCTGGGGCACGAGGACGCGCACGCCGAGAAGATCTCCGTGTTCGGCCGCGGACGCGCGACCGCCCTCCACGCGACCTCCGAGGAGTCCGAGCTCGACGGCGAGCAGATCGACCGCGAGGAGCGCGCCGCGCTGCGCCGCGTCGCGGGCCTCTCGACCGAGCTCGAGGACGTCACCGAGGTCGAGTACCGCCAGCTGCGGCTCGAGAACGTCGTGCTGATCGGCGTGTACTCGAGCTCGGGCAACGCCGCGCGCGCCCTCGAGGACGCCGAGAACTCGCTGCGCGAGCTCGCTGCCCTCGCCGAGACGGCGGGCGCCGTCGTGCTCGACGGGCTGCTGCAGCGCCGGCCGCACCCGGATGCGTTGACGTATCTGGGTCGGGGCAAGGTGGAGGAGCTGCGATCGATCGTGGCCCATCTGGGCGCCGACACGGTGATCGCCGACACCGAGCTCTCACCGAGCCAGCGTCGCGCGCTGGAGGACCGGGTGAAGGTCAAGGTGATCGACCGCACCGCGGTCATCCTCGACATCTTCAGCCAGCACGCCAAGAGCCGTGAGGGCAAGGCCCAGGTCGAGCTGGCCCAGCTCGAGTACCTGCTTCCGCGTCTGCGCGGCTGGGGTGAGTCGATGTCCCGTCAGGCCGGTGGCCAGGTCGGCGGTGCGGGCGCCGGCATGGGAAGCCGAGGCCCGGGTGAGACGAAGATCGAGCTCGACCGGCGCCGCATCCACACCCGCATGGCGAAGCTTCGCCGCCAGATCAAGGGATTCGCTCCGGCGCGCGAGGCGAAGAGGGCGAACCGCGACCGGTTCGAGGTGCCGAGCGTCGCGATCGCGGGCTACACCAACGCCGGCAAGTCGAGCCTGCTGAACCGGCTCACCCGCGCGGGCGTGCTCGTCGAGAACGCGCTGTTCGCGACGCTGGACCCGACGGTGCGGCGCAGCCAGACGCCGGACGGGCGCCAGTTCACCCTGGCCGACACGGTCGGCTTCGTGCGCCACCTGCCGCACCAGCTGGTCGAGGCGTTCCGCTCGACGCTCGAGGAGGTCGGCAACTCCGACGTCATCGTGCACGTCGTGGATGCCTCGCATCCCGACCCGGCGGCGCAGCTGGCGACGGTGCGCGATGTGATCGGCGATGTGGGCGCGCGCGACCTTCCCGAGATCGTCGCCTTCAACAAGGCGGATCTGGTCGACGAGAACGACCGCATCCTGCTGCGCGGGCTGGAACCGGGCGCCGTGTTCGTCTCGGCTCGCACCGGGGAGGGCATCGACGAGCTGCGCGAGCGGATCGCCGAGCTGCTGCCGTATCCGGATGTCGAGCTCGACATCCTGGTGCCCTACGACCGCGGCGACCTGGTGTCGCTCGCGCACCAGCGGGCGCGCGTCGTCGACACCTCCTACGAGGAGGCCGGCACGCGCCTGTCGCTCCTGGCGACCGCGCGGGTGGCGGAGCAGCTGCGTGCGGCGGTGGCGGCGAGCGATGCGGCGGAGGCCGCCGAGGCCGACTAGACCGAGCGGAGCACCGCGACGACCTTGCCGAGCACCTCGGCCTCGTCGCCGAGGATCGGCTCGAACGCGGAATTGCGCGGCAGCAGCCAGGTGTGGCCGTCGCGCTGACGGAAGACCTTCACGGTCGCCTCGCCGTCGAGCATGGCGGCGACGATCTCGCCGTTCTGGGCGTCGCGCTGCTGACGCACGACCACCCAGTCGCCGTCGCAGATCGCGGCGTCGATCATCGACTCGCCGACGACCTTGAGCATGAACAGGTCGCCCTTGCCGACGAGCTGGCGGGGGAGCGGGAACACCTCGTCGACCTGCTGGTCGGCCGTGATCGGGATGCCGGCGGCGATCCGTCCCACCAGCGGCACCATGGCGGCGTCGCCGACCGGGATGGTGGTCTCGGCCTCCTCGCTGCCCGGCAGGTCGATGAGGACCTCGAGGGCGCGCGGGCGATTGGGGTCGCGGCGCAGGTACCCGCTCAGCTCGAGCTGCCCGAGCTGGTGCGTCACGCTCGACAGCGAGGCGAGGCCGACGGCGTCGCCGATCTCGCGCATGCTCGGCGGGTAGCCCCGCGAGGCGACCGAGCGCTGCACGAACTCCAGAATGGCGCGCTGCTTGTCGCTCAGGCTGGTGCGCCGGCGGGTTCCCGGGCGACCGTTCTCGGTCGAATCGATCTCGCTCATCGCATCCTCCTGAAGGCGTTGTGTGTCGAGGTGAGGCCAATGTCGGTGGCCTCTGGTCGAATCTCCTCAACGATCGAAACTGTATCCGTTCCGACTCGCCCGAGCAAACAAATGTTCGAGTGTGTCGCACATCGGATGCGAGAAAGTCCCGATCAGTACTTGAACATATGTTCGATCGAAGATATGTTCGGAACACAGCTTCGGATCCGGTCGCCCGGCCGTGACCGGATCCGAGCTGTCCAACGACTCGAGAGCGAGGAACGACAGATGAGCACCATGGTGATGAATCCGACCGTCGTCGCACTGCCGCGTCTGCGGCTCACCCCGCGCGGTCGTGCCGTCTTCGGCACGCTGGCCGCCATCCCGCTCGTGCTGCTGGCGCTCGCCCTCGGCGTGGGCGCGCCGAGCGCCGATGCCGGCGCCACGGCCTCCCTCGACACCTTCAGCTACGTCTCGGTCGCCCCGGGGCAGTCGCTCTGGCAGGTCGCCGAGACGCTCGCCCCCGAGGCGGACCCGCGCGAGGTCATCGCCGACATCATGGCACTGAACCAGCTCGCCTCCAGCGCGGTGGAGCCGGGCCAGAAGCTGGCCATCCCGACCGCCTACGCGCCCTGATCGGCGGGGCCGTTTCGGGCGGCGTTCGCCGGCCCGGCTGAGCGTCGCCACGCTCAGTAGACTCGGCGAGTGGTATCCCTCTCCGACCTCCCGATCCGTGACGACCTCCGCGGTCAGACCCCCTACGGGGCGCCGCAGCTGCACGTGCGCTATGCGCTGAACGTCAACGAGAACACGCACCCGATTCCCGAGGACACGGCGCGGCACATCGTCGAGTCGCTCGCGCGGGCGGTGCTGCAGATCAACCGCTACCCCGACCGTGAGTTCACCGTGCTGCGCGAGGCCCTCGCGGCCTACCTCGGGCACGAACTGGCGCCCGAGAACATCTGGGCGGGCAACGGCTCGAACGAGATCATCCAGCAGACGCTGCAGGCCTTCGGCGGGCCCGGCCGCAAGGTGCTCGCCTTCCCGCCGACCTACTCGATGCACGCGATCATCGCGCACGGCTCGGGCACCGAGTGGGTGGAGGCCGAGCGCGACGACGATTTCGAGATCTCGGCCGCGACCGCCGTCGCCGCGATCGAGCGCGAGCAGCCCGACGTGGTCTTCTTCTGCGCGCCCAACAACCCGACCGGCACCCCCGTGCCGCTCGAGACGATCGAGGCCGCCTATGCGGCGACCGACGGCATCGTCTTCGTCGACGAGGCCTACGCCGAGTTCATGCCGGAGGGGGCGCCGAGCGCGCTCAGCCTGCTCGCGGGCCGCGAACGTCTCCTGGTCTCGCGCACGATGAGCAAGGCGTTCGCCTTCGCCGGCGCGCGCCTCGGCTACCTCGCCGCCGACCCGGCCGTGGTCGACGCCTTCCGGCTGGTGCGCCTGCCGTACCACCTGTCGGCGCTCACCCAGGCGGCCGCCGTCGCCGCGCTCGAGCACGCCCCCGCGATGCTCGCGATGGTCGACGACATCCGCGGCCAGCGCGATCGCCTGCTTGTCGAGCTCGCGCAGCTCGGGTATCGGCCCTACGAGAGCTGGGCGAACTTCGTGCTCTTCGGCGGTCTCGACTCCCCGAAGGCGACCTTCGAGGCGCTGCTCGAGCGCGACATCCTGGTGCGCGACGTCGGCATCCCCGGATCGCTGCGCGTGACGGCGGGCACGCGAGGCGAGACGAGCGCCTTCCTGGCGGCCCTCGCCGAGCTCGGGCCGGGCGGCGCTCGATAGACTCGCAGGCATGAGCACATCCCGCGTCGCGAGCCTGCGCCGTCAGACGAGCGAGTCGAGCATCGAACTCGAACTCAACCTCGACGGCAGCGGCACCGCCGACATCTCCACGACGGTCCCGTTCTTCGATCACCTGCTCACCGCGTTCACCAAGCACTCGCTCATCGACCTCACGGTGCGCGCCCACGGTGACACCGAGATCGATGTGCACCACACCGTCGAGGACACCGGCATCGTGCTGGGGCAGGCGATCAATCAGGCGCTCGGCGACAAGGCCGGCATCGGCCGCTACGGCGACGCGCACGTGCCGCTCGACGAGGCGCTCGCGCGCGCCGTCGTGGACGTCTCCGGGCGCCCGTACCTGGTGCACTCCGGCGAGCCCGAAGGCTTCGAGTTCCACCTGATCGGCGGCCACTTCACCGGCTCCATGGTGCGGCACGTGCTCGAGGCCATCACCTTCCACGCCGGGATCACCGTGCACCTGACGGTGCTCGGCGGTCGCGATCCGCACCACATCGCCGAGGCCGAGTTCAAGGCGCTCGCGCGCGCCTTCCGTCGCGCCGTCGAGCCCGACGCGCGCGTCAGCGGCGTGCCGTCGACCAAGGGCTCGCTGTGACCGTGGAGCGTCGCTCGTGACGGCATCCCCCTCGGTCGTCGTCCTGGACTACGGATCCGGCAACGTCCACTCCGCCGCCAAGGCGCTGGAGTTGGCGGGCGCGCGCGTCGAGCTCACGGCCGACCGCGACCGGGTCGCGGCGGCCGACGGGCTGCTGGTTCCCGGGGTCGGCGCGTTCGCGGCCGTCATGGCGGGGCTGGAGAGCGTTCGCGGCGGCGAGCTGATCGAGCGTCGGCTCGCCGGCGGACGTCCCGTGCTGGGCATCTGCGTCGGCATGCAGGTCATGTTCGAGCGCGGCATCGAGCGCGGCAGCGACGTCGAGGGCCTCGGCGAATGGCCCGGCACCATCGAGGAGCTGCACGCACCCGTGCTGCCGCACATCGGCTGGAACACGGTCGATGCGCCCGAGGACTCCCGCCTGTTCGCGGGCATCCGCGACGAGCGCTTCTACTTCGTGCACTCCTACGCGGCGCGCGACTGGACCCTGGAGGCGACCGGCGCGTTCCCGGCGCCGCGGGTCACCTGGGCCGAGCACGGCGAGCGCTTCGTCGCCGCCGTCGAGAACGGTCCGCTCGCCGCCACGCAGTTCCACCCGGAGAAATCCGGCGCCGCGGGCATCGCCCTCCTGGAGAACTGGCTGCGCGGACTCTGAGCGCGCGGACGTCACCGCGGTCACGGCGTCCATGAAACCGCGCTACGATCTGAATCTTGTTTGCGGGTTGTGACCTCCCCGCGGGAAGACCGAGATGAGCGAATTCAATATCGCCCCTGCCCTGACCCTGTTGCCCGCCGTCGACGTTGCGGGCGGCAAGGCCGTTCGACTGACGCAGGGCGAGGCCGGCTCCGAGACCAGCTACGGCGATCCGGTCGACGCGGCGCACCAGTGGGCCGATGACGGCGCCGAGTGGATCCACCTCGTGGATCTGGATGCGGCCTTCGGTCGCGGCAACAACCGCGCGGTGATCAAGAAGGTCATCAAGAACACGCCCAAGCACGTCAACATCGAGCTCTCCGGCGGCATCCGCGACGACGAGACGCTCGAGGCGGCGCTCGCGACCGGCGCCAAGCGCATCAATCTCGGCACCGCGGCGCTGGAGAACCCCGAGTGGGCCTCCTACGTCATCGGCGCCTACGGCGAGGCGATCGCCGTCGGTCTGGACGTGCGCGGCACGACGCTCGCCGCCCGCGGCTGGACGCAGGAGGGCGGCGATCTCTGGACCGTCATGGAGCGCCTCGAGGCCGCCGGCTGCGCCCGCTACGTCGTGACCGACGTCACCAAGGACGGCACCCTCAAGGGCCCGAACATCGAGCTGCTGCGCCAGGTCATGGAGAAGACGCACAAGCCCGTCATCGCCTCCGGCGGCATCGCCAACCTCGATGACATCGCGGCGCTGCGCGAACTCGTGCCGCTCGGTCTCGAGGGCGCGATCGTCGGCAAGGCGCTGTACTCGGGGGCGTTCACGCTGCCCGAGGCGCTCGACGTCGCCGGCGGCTGACCTGAGCCGTGACCGGCGCCACCGATTCGGCGGGCGTCCCCTGGGAGGGACGCTCGTTTCCGGAGACCGCCCCCAGCAGCGATGACGGCTCGCCCGACCCGCGGCTGACCGAGGCGGTGACGGCGTACCGATCCGGCGAGCTCGCCTTCCCGCAGCTGATCGCGGCGCTTCACGAGGTGCGACTCCTCGTTCCGCTGATCGCGGTGCGCGGCGATGAGGGCGTGGGCGCCCACGGCCAGCTGGTCGACAAGACCCAGGAGCTCTCCATCGTCACGGTCGAAGGGCCGGACGGGCGCGCGGTGCTCCCCGCCTTCAGCGGCGTCGAGTCGATGCGTCGCTGGAACCCGGAGGCGCGCCCGATTCCGATCCAGGCGCCGCGCGTCGCGATCGCCGCCGCCTCCGAGGGCACCGAGCTGATCGCCATCGACCCGGCGAGCGAGAACGGCTTCGTGCTGCGGCGGCCGGCGTTCCGCGCCCTGGCGCTGGGGGAGGAGTGGATCCCCTCCTACGCCGATGACGAGGTGCGCTCGGTGCTCCGGCGCGCGATCGAGGCCGAGCCGGCCGTCTCCGACCTGGACACCGTCGCCGGCGACCCCGAGGCGCGACTGGCGGGCCCGGAGCTGCAGATCCGGCTCGCGGTCGCCCCGGGGCTCGACGCGGCGGCCCTCGAGGAGCTTGTCGCGCGGCTCGCGGCGCGCTGGGCGGCCGAGGCCGTCATCGCCGAGCGCGTCGACTCGCTCGGGGTGGGGATCCGTCCGGCTAGTTGACCGGTCCGGTCCACTTCTCGCCCGGGCCCTTGCCGATCTCGTCGGGGATGGCGGAGGCCTCGCGGAAGGCCAGCTGCACCGAGCGCAGGCCGTCGCGCAGCGCACGCGCGTGGTGGTCGCCCACGTGCGGCGCGGAGGCGGTCACGAGTCCCGCGAGCGCGTCGATCAGCTTGCGCGCCTCGTCGAGGTCGGTGGCCGCATCGGGGTCATCCGCGAGCCCGGTCTTGACGGCCGCGGCGCTCAGAAGGTGCACCGCGACGGTGTTGATCACCTCGACCGCCGGAACGTCCGCGATGTCGCGAATCTCGTCGTCGTAACCCTGCTCTTCGCTCACGCGCTGTCCTCTGCTATTCTTATGCGGGCTCCGGGGCCAGATCCCCGGACACGAAAGTGGAGAAATCCCACCCGCCGACCGCTTCCAACAGGTTATCGGGTCAGTTGCACTCCGCCGCTCACGCGGTAGCCAGGGTGCAGTGATGAAGGGCGTCGACTCGACGCACATCAGGGAATTCGTCTTCGTTCGTGCCTGGCAGCAGGGCTACGCACACACACGAAGGAGTTCCGCATCAGCGATCCCAGAACGAACGACCGGATCCGTGTCCCCGAGGTCCGCCTCGTCGGACCCAACGGAGAGCAGGTCGGCGTCGTCCGCATCGAGGACGCCCTGCGCCTGGCGCAGGAGGCCGACCTGGACCTGGTCGAGGTCTCCCCGACCTCGAAGCCGCCCGTGGTGAAGATCATGGACTACGGCAAGTTCAAGTACGAGCAGGCCCAGAAGCAGAAGGAAGCTCGACGCAACCAGGCGAACACGATCCTCAAGGAGGTTCGCTTCCGCCTGAAGATCGACAAGCACGACTACGAGACCAAGCGCAAGCGCGCGGAGGGCTTCCTCCAGGCGGGCGACAAGGTGAAGGCCATGATCCTCTTCCGAGGCCGTGAGCAGTCCCGACCCGAGCAGGGTGTTCGTCTGCTCGAGCGCTTCGCGGAAGATGTTGCCGAGTTCGGCACCGTGGAATCCACGCCGACCATCGACGGTCGCAACATGGTCATGGTGATCGGACCGCACAAGAACAAGGCCGAGGCGAAAGCCGAAGCCCAGGCCAAGAAGGCCGAGACCAAGGCACGGACCCAGTCCGGTGCCCAGAGCGAGGCGCAGGAAGTCGCGGCGCCCACCACCGCAGGAGAGAAGAATGCCTAAGCAGAAGTCGCACTCGGGTGCCAAGAAGCGTTTCCGGGTCACCGGCAGCGGCAAGGTCGTGAAGCAGGGCGCGGGCATGCGCCACAACCTCGAGCGCAAGTCCTCGAAGCTCACGCGTCGCCTCAACCGCGACGTCGTCCTCGCTCCGCAGGACGCCAAGGTCATCAAGAAGCTCCTGGGCAAGTAAGCCCGGATCCCGAAAAGGAACGAAACTCATGGCACGTGTAAAGAGGGCGGTCAACGCCGCCAAGAAGCGCCGCACTACGCTCGAGCGCGCAGAGGGCTACCGCGGTCAGCGGTCGCGCCTGTACCGCAAGGCGAAGGAGCAGGTCACCCACTCCCTCGTCTACTCCTACCGCGACCGTCGCGCGAAGAAGGGCGAGTTCCGTCGCCTCTGGATTCAGCGCATCAACGCCGCGGCGCGTGCGAACGGCCTGACCTACAACCGTCTGATCCAGGGTCTGGGTCTCGCGGGCGTCGAGGTCGACCGTCGCATCCTCGCCGAGCTCGCGGTCAACGAGCCCGCCACGTTCGCCGGCCTCGTCGAGGTCGCGAAGAAGGCTCTGCCGACCGACGTGAACCAGCCCGCCTCGGCGGCCTGAGCCCCCACGTCACGCAGCGGGCGAAGCCCGCACTGCTTGCTGGTCGAGTAGCGGGCGAAGCCCGCACTGCTTGCTGGTCGAGTAGCGGGCGAAGCCCGCGTATCGAGACCACCCACGAAGGCGCGCATCCCTCAGGATGCGCGCCTTCGTCGTTTCTTCGCGGTTCGTTCGGATGCCCTGGATAGCATGCGGGCATGATCGACAATCCGCGCTCGCCGCGAGTGCGCGCGGTGCACAAGCTCGCCAAGCGCGCGGCCCGTGCCTCCACAGGCCTGTTCCTCGTCGAGGGCCCGCAGTCGGTGCGCGAGGTTCTGGCCTACCGCCCCGAGCTGCTCGTCGAGCTGTACATGACCGAGGCGACGCGCGACCGCTCGTCCGAGCTGGTGCGCGCCGCCGAGAGCGCGGGGGTCTCGGTCGAGCAGGTCTCGGAGCAGGTTCTCGCGGCCATGGCCGACACCGTGACGCCGCAGGGCGTCATCGCGGTCTGCCGCACGCTGGTGATGTCGGTCGACGACATCATGGCCAGCGGTCCGCGGCTGGTCGCGATCCTGCACGAGGTGCGCGATCCCGGCAACGCCGGCACGATCATCCGGGCGGCGGATGCCGCCGGCGCCGACGCCGTGATCTTCACCGGGAGCACCGTCGACGCCTACAACCCGAAGGTCGTGCGCTCGACCACCGGGTCGCTCTTCCATGTGCCGATCGTGCAGAACGGCACGCTCGACGACGCCCTCCGCACGGTGCGCGCCGCGGGCCTGCAGGTGCTGGCCGCCGACATCAAGGGCGACGATCTGCCTGCCGTGCGCGACCTGCTGACCGCGCCGACGGCGTGGCTGTTCGGCAACGAGGCGCGCGGACTCACCGACGAGGAGCTGGCGCGCGCCGACCGTCCGGTGCGGCTGCCGATCTACGGCCGCGCCGAGTCGCTCAACCTCGCCACGGCCGCCTCCGTGTGCCTGTACGAGTCGGCGTTCGCCCAGCGTTCCTGAGCTTTTCGGGGCTCCGCGGCCCGAGGTTGCACTCGGGTCACGTTTCCGCCCCAACCGTTGACCCCCGAGCAGGGGTCATGTTTTGCTGGGTCAATGGAGCCGCTCGTCATCCTCGACCACGTCAACAAGCACTTCGGTGCGCTGCACGTGCTCAACGACATCAACACCACGATCGGTCGTGGCGAGGTCGTCGTCGTCATCGGGCCCTCGGGTTCGGGCAAGTCGACGCTGTGCCGCGCGATCAACCGACTCGAGACGATCGACGACGGCACGATCACGATCGACGGCACCCCGCTGCCGAGCGAGGGGCGCGGGCTCGCGAAGCTCCGCGCCGACGTGGGAATGGTGTTCCAGTCCTTCAACCTGTTCGCCCACAAGAACGTGCTGCAGAACGTCACGATCGGCCAGGTCAAGGTGCGCAAGCGCTCCAAGGCAGAGGCCGAGAAGCGCGCGATGGAGCTGCTGGAGCGCGTCGGCGTCGCCAACCAGGCGCAGAAGATGCCCTCGCAGCTCTCCGGCGGTCAGCAGCAGCGCGTCGCGATCGCGCGTGCGCTCGCCATGGATCCGAAGATCATGCTCTTCGATGAGCCGACGAGCGCGCTCGACCCCGAGATGATCAACGAAGTGCTGGACGTCATGGTGCAGCTCGCCTCCGAGGGGATGACGATGGTCGTCGTCACCCACGAGATGGGCTTCGCCCGCAAGGCGGCCGACCGCGTTCTGTTCATGGCCGACGGCGAGATCGTCGAAGAAGCTACCCCTGAGGCGTTCTTCACGAACCCACAGACTTCGAGAGCGAAGGACTTCCTCTCGAAGGTGCTCACCCACTAGCCGGTGGGAGAGCGACACAGCAAGGAGAGGGAATCCATGAGACTCCGCACATCACTGACGGCTGTCGCGATTGCCGCGACCGCCGTGCTTGCGCTGAGCGCGTGCGCGACGACGGGCGACACCACCGACCCGGATGACGTGACGTTCGAGGCCGGCACGACCATGGCCGAGCTGAACGAGGCCGGCATGATCACGATCGGCACCAAGTTCGACCAGCCGCTGTTCGGTCTTCAGGGCCTCGACGGCAACCCGGAGGGCTTCGACGTCGAGATCGGCAAGATCATCGCGAGCGAGCTCGGCATCTCGGAAGACAACATCGAGTGGGTCGAGACCGTCTCGGCCAACCGTGAGCCCTTCATCGAGAACGGCACGGTCGACATCGTGGTGGCGACCTACACGATCAACGACACCCGCAAGGAAGTCATCTCGTTCGCGGGACCGTACTACCTCGCCGGTCAGGACATCCTCGTGCTCGCGGGCAACCCGGAGGGCATCACCGGCCCTGAGGACCTCGAGGGCATGGACGTCTGCAGTGTCGCCGGATCGACCTCGGAGGCGAACATCTCCGAGTACGGTGTCAACCTCATCACCACCGACACCTACTCCAACTGCCTGGAGCCGCTGCGCAACGGCAACGTCATCGCGGTCACGACCGACAACGTGATCCTCGCGGGACTCGCCGACCAGAACCCGGGTGAGTTCGAGGTCGTCAACAACCCGTTCACGTCGGAGCCCTACGGCATCGGCCTGGCGAAGGATGACGACGTCTTCCGCTCGTTCATCAACGATGTGCTCGAGGAGGCGTACGCCGACGGCCGCTGGGCCGACGCGTGGAACTCCACCGCGGGCACGGTGCTCGACCTGCCGGAGCCCCCGGCGGTCGACCGCTACTAGGCATCAGGGGCGGACCCGCTCGCCGTGTGCGGGCGGGTCCGCGCTGACGCCCCACGCCACCAGCCCGGAACGAGAAAGGAGACGCGGTGGACGCACTCATCGATGTCACCCCGCTGTATTTCGAGGGGTTCCTGCAGACCCTCGCACTTCTCCTGCTCGCCGGCTCGGGAGCGTTCGTCGTCGGCGTGCTCATCGCCGCGCTGCGCATCTCACCGGTGCCCGTGCTGCGGGGCTTCGCCACCGCGTACACCGAGCTGCTGCGCAACGTTCCGCTCCTGCTGGTGCTGTTCTTCTGCGCCTTCGTGCTTCCGCTCCTCGGGGCTCAGCTCGACTTCTTCGTCTTCGCCGTGATCGGGCTCACCGCCTACACCTCGCCCTTCGTGGCCGAGGCGGTGCGCTCGGGCATCAACGGCGTGCACATCGGGCAGGCCGAGGCGGCGCGCAGCCTCGGGTTCGCCTTCGGGCAGACCATCTCGCTGATCGTGCTGCCGCAGGCCGCGCGCATGGTGGTGCCGCCGCTCATCAACGTCTTCATCGCCCTCACCAAGAACACCTCGGTCGCGGGGGCCTTCTTCGTCTTCGAACTGTTCGGCGCCACGACGCGCGGCACGCGCGATCACGGCGACCAGGTGATCCTGATGCTGCTCTACGCCGCCGTGCTGTACCTCGTCATCACCGTTCCGCTCGGGCTGATCGCCGGGGCCATCGAGAAGAAGGTGCGGGTGCTGCGATGAGCGGATCGGTTCTCTACGACGCCCCCGGCCCGAAGACGCGGCGCCGCTCGGCGATCGCCTCGGTCGTCTCCGCGCTCGCGCTGGTCGCGGCCGGCGCCTGGATCATCGCGACGCTCGCCGCGCCGCGCATCGCCGCCAACGGCGCCGAGACCCCCGGCATGTTCGACGGCTCGCGCTGGGACATCGCGCTGAACCCGCTGCTGTGGGAGAACTTCGGTCGTGGTGTGCTCGCGACACTGTCGATGGCGGCCGTCGCCGCCGTGCTCGCGGTGCTGTTCGGCATCCTGCTGTCGTTCGCCCGCACCGCCCGCAGCATGTGGGTGCGGGTGCCGACGGCGGCGCTGCTCGAATTCGTGCGCGGGATGCCCGTGCTGCTGATGATCTTCTTCGTCTTCCTGGTCTTCTCGACCGGGGCGTACTGGGCGGGTGTGCTCGGTCTGGCCGTGTACAACGGGGCGATCATCGGCGAGGCGCTGCGCGCCGGAATCGTCTCGCTTCCGAAGGGCCAGGGCGAGGCCGGCTACTCGATCGGGCTGACCCCGCTGCAGACGCGGCTGTCGATCGAGTTCCCGCAGGCGTTCCGGCAGATGCTGCCGATCATCATCGCCCAGCTCGTGGTGCTGCTGAAGGACACCTCGCTCGCCTACGTGGTCGGCTACAACGAGCTGGCGCGCACGATCAAGAACCTGCAGAACGCGCTCGGCAACCGCTACCTGTTCACCCTGTTCATCATCGGACTTCTGATCTACCTGATCATGAACCTGACCCTCTCCTGGCTGGCGCGCGTGATCGCGAAGCGCAGCGGGCCGAAGCTCGGCAAGGTGACGCCCGACGACCTGCCGCCGGTCGGCTCGCAGGGCACCCAGGCGATCACGATGGTGCGCCCGAAGCGCGAGCGACCACCCGGCTGACGCCGCGCGGCGGCGGAGTGACGCCCGGGTCCCGCGAACACCGGCGCGCGGCCCGACTAGACTCGACGCTCGTGTCCGACTCCCCGCAGATCACCGAACAGACGGTCAACGCCGCGGTCAACGCGGCGCTCGCCGCCATCGCCGACGCGACCGACTCCGCAGCCCTGAAGGCGGCGCGATCCGCCCACGCCGGAGAGGCGTCGCCGCTGGCCAAGCTCAACGCCGGCATGCGCGACGTGCCCGCCGACCAGAAGGCCGCCGCCGGCAAGCTCGTCGGCCAGGCGCGAGGCCGCGTGAACCAGGCGCTCGCCGCGCAGGAGGCGGTCGTGCTCGCCGCCGAGGAGGAGGCGCGCCTCGTGAGCGAGACGGTCGATGTGACCGCGCTGCCGTCGCGCTGGCGGGCCGGAGCCCGGCATCCGCTCTCCCTTCTGATGGAGGAGATGAGCGACGTTTTCGTGGCGATGGGCTGGGAGGTGGCCGAAGGGCCCGAGCTCGAGCACGAGTGGTTCAACTTCGATGCGCTCAACATGGACGAGGACCACCCGGCGCGCAGCGACCAGGACACCTTCTTCGTCGCGCCGCAGGACCGCCACCTGGTGCTGCGCACCCAGACCAGCCCGGTGCAGATCCGCTCGCTGCTGGAGCGCGACCTGCCGGTGTACGTGGTGAGTCCGGGCAAGGTGTTCCGCAAGGACGAGCTCGACGCGACGCACACGCCGGTGTTCCACCAGATCGAGGGCATTGCCATCGATCGCGGCCTCACCATGGCGCACCTGCGCGGAACGCTTGAGCACCTCGCGCGCGCCATGTTCGGGCACGAGGCGCAGATCCGTCTGCGCCCCAACTTCTTCCCCTTCACCGAGCCGAGCGCCGAGATGGATGTCTGGCAGCCGAACGCCAAGGGCGGCGCGCGCTGGGTCGAGTGGGGCGGCTGCGGCATGGTCAACCCGAACGTGCTGCGCAGCGCCGGCATCGATCCGGACGAGTACCAGGGCTTCGCCTTCGGCATGGGGATTGAGCGCACCCTGCAGTTCCGCAACGAGATGAATGACATGCGCGACATGGTCGAGGGCGACGTTCGCTTCTCCCGGCAGTTCGGAATGGTGGTCTGATGCGCGTCCCGCTGAGTTGGTTGGGGGAGTGGGTCACCCTTCCCGAGGACGTCACTCTTGAGCAGGTGCACGAGGCGCTCGTGAAGGTCGGCTTCGAGGAGGAGGACGTTCACACCTCCGACATCACCGGTCCGGTCGTCGTCGGGCGGGTGATCTCGGCCGAGCCCGAGCCGCAGTCCAACGGCAAGACGATCAACTGGTGCCAGGTCGACGTCGGCGACGACGAACCGCGCGGCATCGTCTGCGGTGCGCATAACTTCGCGCCCGGCGACAAGGTCGTGGTCTCGCTTCCCGGCGCAGTGCTGCCGGGGCCGTTCCCGATATCGGCCCGCAAGACCTACGGCCACATCTCCGACGGGATGATCGCGAGCGCCCGCGAGCTCGGGCTCGGCGACGAGCACGACGGCATCCTGCGCCTCATCGAGCTGGGCCTCGACCCCGAGCCCGGGACCGACGCGATCGAGCTGCTCGGGCTGGCGGATGCCGCCGTCGAGATCAACGTCACGCCGGACCGCGGCTACGCCTTCTCGATCCGCGGGGTGGCGCGCGAGTACTCGCACGCGACCGGCGCGCACTTCCGGGACCCGGTGGATGCGGTCACCGTCGCGGCGCCGAGCGAGACCTTCCCCGTGACGATCGCCGACGACGCCCCGATCCGCGGACGCGTCGGCTGCTCGGCCTTCGCCACGCGCGTGGTGCGCGGAATCGATGCGACCCGACCGACGCCGCCGTGGATGGCGTCGCGACTGCGGCTGGCGGGCATCCGCTCGATCTCGCTCGCGGTCGACATCACCAACTACGTCATGCTCGAGTTCGGCCAGCCGCTGCACGGCTACGACCTCGCCAAGCTCGACGGCGGCATCACGGTGCGCCGGGCGCGCGCCGGCGAGACCCTCGAGACGCTCGACGGGGTCGTGCGCAAGCTCGACGTCGAAGACCTGCTGATCACCGACGGATCCGGCCCGATCGGCATGGCCGGTGTCATGGGCGGGGCGAGCACCGAGATCTCGGATGCGACGAGCGATGTGCTGATCGAGGCGGCGAACTTCGACCCGGTCTCGATCGCGCGCGCCGTGCGCCGTCACAAGCTGCCGAGCGAGGCGGCCAAGCGCTTCGAGCGCTCCGTCGACCCGCGCATCGCGCGAGCGGCCGCGACGCGCGCCGCCGCGCTGCTGGTCGAGTTCGCCGGCGGCACGCTCGACGTGCTCGGCACCGACCTCGACGACTCGGTCGAGGCCGCGCCGATCACGCTGGCGCTGTCGCGCCCGCAGGCCCTGATCGGGGTCGCCTACACGCAGGCCGAGGTCATCGAGGCGCTCGAGCGCATCGGCGCGACCGTGGACGTCGCCGGCGAGACGGCGACCGTCACCCCGCCGAGCTGGCGCCCCGACCTGACCGACGAGGCCGCGCTCATCGAAGAGGTGGCGCGCATCACCGGCTACGACCGGGTCGGCTCCGAGCTGCCGGTCGCGCCTCCCGGGCGCGGACTCAGCCGCAGCCAGCGCGCCCGTCGCCGCGTGGCGCAGACGCTCGCCGCGGCCGGCGCCATCGAGGTGCTGGCCTACCCGTTCCTCACCGCGGCCGCGATCGACCGCTTCGAGCCGGGCGCTCCCGCCGTGAAGCTCGAGAACGCGCTCGACGCGCAGGCGCCGTTCCTGCGCCGCAGCCTGCTGCCGGGTCTGCTCGACATCGCCCGCCGCAACCTGTCCCGCGGCCTCACCGATCTGGCGCTGTTCGAGATCGGCGGGGTGTTCCGTCCGGAGCCCGGCGTCGAGTACGGCACCGCGTCGAACCCGAGCGGCGGCGTGCTGCCGAGCGCGAGCGAGCTCGCCGAACTCGAGGCGGCGCTCCCGGCGCAGCCGTGGCGCGTCGGCGGGCTGCTGCTCGGCGATGTGACGCCGAAGCAGCCGGGCGCGGCCGCCGCGCCGAGCGGCGTCGCGGATGCCCTCGATCTGGCACGTCAGGTCGGGCTGGCGCTCGGCGTCGAGCTGACCGCGGTGACGGGCGCGCATCCGGCTCTGCACCCGGGCCGCACGGCCGAGGTCCGCGTCGGCGAGACCGTCGTGGGCGTGGCGGGCGAGCTGCTGCCGGCGATCGCCGACGAGCTGGACCTGCCGCGCGTGGTCGCGCTGCTCGAGCTCGACCTGGACGCGCTGCTCGCCGCGGCGCCGGAGCAGGTGACGGCGCAGCCGATCGGCACGCTGCCGGCGGCGACGCAGGACCTGTCGCTCGTGGTCGCGGCCGAGATGCCGGCCGGGGATGTTCTCGCCGCGGTGCGCGAGGGCGCGGGCGAGTTGCTGGAGCACATCCAGCTGGTCGACGACTACCGCGGCCAGGGGCTGCCCGAGGGCGCGAAGTCCTTGACCTTCGCCCTCCGCTTCCGAGCCCCCGACCGCACCCTCACCGCAGCCGAGGCCACCGACGCCAAGCTCGCCGGCGCCGCCCTCGCGGCGTCACGCCACGCCGCCGCCGTAAGGGAGTAGTCCCGCGGGGATGCATCCCTGACCCTCCCGCGTGCCGCGCGCGGCACTCGCTTGCGTCAGGGATGCATCCCGCGCACCCAGAAGGGGTAGGGTCGGGGCATGGATCACGTGCAGAGTGCGCTCGGGGGGCTTGCCTCCCGCCGTCTGCGTCGCGCGCGCCGAATCTCGGCGACGCCGCGCCGCTGATCCCACCCCTTCCGGTTCAGCCAGGCTCGACGTCGCCGCTCCGATTCCGTCCCGTCGAACCCTAAGGTTGAAGTCATGCCCTATTCCGTTGCCGTCGCTGGCGCGAGCGGCTATGCGGGCGGTGAGCTGCTGCGGCTGCTCGCCGGTCACCCCGATTTCGAGATCCGGACCGTCACCGCGCACAGCAACGCCGGTCAGCCCCTCATCGCGGCCCAGCCGCACCTGCGCTCCCTCGCACATCTGACGCTCGTCGAGACGACCCCCGAGACGCTCGCGGGTCACGACGTCGTCTTCCTCGCCCTCCCGCACGGCGCCTCCGGCGCGATCACCGCGCAGCTGCCTGCCGACACCCTCGTCATCGACTGCGGGGCGGATCACCGCCTCGAGTCCGAGACCGACTGGGCGGCCTTCTACGGCGGCGACTTCTTCGGCGCCTGGGAGTACGGCGTGCCCGAGCTGCCCCGCCACGAGGGCCCGAGCCAGCGCGAACGGCTCGCCGCCGCCCGCCGGATCGCCGCCCCCGGCTGCAACGCCAGCACCGTCGCGCTCTCCCTGGCCCCCGGCATCGCGGCCGGGGTGATCGAGTCGACCGACCTGGTGAGCGTGCTCGCGGTCGGGCCGTCCGGCGCCGGCAAGAGCCTGAAGACGAACCTGCTCGCGAGCGAGATCCTCGGCTCCGCGAACCCGTATGCGGTGGGCGGCACGCATCGTCACATCCCGGAGGTCCAGCAGGCGCTGCGCTGGGCGGGCGCGTCCGAGGTGACGCTGTCGTTCACCCCGGTGCTCGTGCCGATGTCGCGCGGCATCCTCGCCACCTCCACGGCGCGGCTCGCGCCCGGCGTCGACGCGGCCTCGGTGCGCGCCGCCTGGGAGACCGCCTACGCGGGCGAGCCCTTCGTGCAGCGCCTGCCCGAGGGCGTGTTCCCGCGCACCGCCGACGTGCTCGGCGCCAACACGGCGCTGCTCGGCCTCGCCGTCGATGAGGCGGCCGCGCGGGTCGTCGTCGTCGCGGCGGTCGACAACCTCGTCAAGGGCACCGCCGGTGCCGCCATCCAGTCGGCCAATCTGGCGCTCGGCCTCGACGAGCACCGCGCCCTGCCCGTGAACGGAGTCGCCCCGTGACCGTCACCGCCCCCACCGGATTCCTGGCCAGCGGAATCGCCGTCGGCCTGAAGTCGAACGGCAACCCCGATCTCGCCCTCGTCGTCAACCGCGGCCCGCTGACCAGCGCCGCCGCCGTGTTCACCAGCAACCGCGCGCAGGCCAACCCGATCATCTGGTCGAAGCAGGTCATCGCCGACGGCGCGGTGAGCGCGATCGTGCTCAACTCGGGCGGCGCGAACTGCTTCACCGGCGCCGAGGGGTTCCAGACCACCCACGCCACCGCCGAGGCGGTCGCCGAATCCCTGCAGCGTCTCGACGCCGACGTGTCGGCCGGCGACGTGCTGGTCTGCTCGACCGGCCTGATCGGCTTGCAGCTGGACCGCGAGAAGCTGCTGCCCGGCGTCGCCACAGCCGCGAATGCGCTCCGCGCCGACGGCGGGGCCGCCGCCGCGCAGGCGATCATGACCACGGATTCCCACCCCAAGACCGCGATCCGCGCCCGCAACGGCTGGACGATCGGCGGCATGGCGAAAGGGGCGGGCATGCTCGCCCCGGGCCTGGCGACGATGCTCGTGGTCATCACGACCGACGTCGACCTGTCGAGCGCCGAGCTCGACACCGCCCTCCGTGCGGCCACCCGGGTCAGCTTCGACCGCCTCGACTCCGACGGCTGCATGTCGACCAACGACCAGGTGACCCTGATGGCGAGTGGTGCCTCCGGCATCCGTCCCGACCTGGCGCTGTTCACCGGGATGCTCACCGAGCTCTGCCTCGACCTGGCGACGCAGCTTCAGGCGGATGCCGAGGGCGCCAGCCACGACATCACGATCGAGATCGTGAACGCCGCATCCGAGGACGATGCTGTCGAGGTGGGCCGCTCGATCGCCCGCAACAACCTGTTCAAGGCGGCCGTGTTCGGCAACGATCCGAACTGGGGCCGCGTGCTGGCGGCGATCGGCACCACGAGCGCCGAGTTCGACCCGTACGCGGTCGATGTCAGCATGAACGGCGTCCGCGTCTGCTCGAACGGCGGCCCGGACCGTCCGCGCGAGGAGGTCGACCTGAGCCCGCGCGCGACGCACGTGCTCGTCGACCTGAAGGCGGGCGAGCAGACCGCGACGATCTTCACCAACGACCTGACCCACGACTACGTGCACGAGAACAGCGCCTACAGCTCATGACCGAGAACGAACTGGAATCCCTCGACCCGCGCGCCGCCCAGGCGGAGCTGAAGGCGGCGACGCTGATCGAGTCGCTGCCCTGGCTGAAGCGGTTCTCGGGCGAGATCGTCGTGATCAAGTTCGGCGGCAACGCCATGGTCGACGACGAACTGAAGCGCGCCTTCGCCCAGGACATGGTCTACCTGCGCTACCTCGGCCTGAAGCCCGTGGTGGTGCACGGCGGCGGCCCGCAAATCTCGTCGATGCTCGACCGGCTCGGCATCCCCAGCGAGTTCGTCGGCGGCTACCGGGTGACGACGCCGGAGGCGATGGAGATCGTGCGCATGGTGCTCACCGGTCAGGTGAGCCGCGAGATCGTCACGCTCATCAACGAGCACGGCCCGCTCGCCTCGGCGATCTCGGGCGAGGACGCGGGACTGTTCAAGGGCCGTCGCCGCGGGGCCGTGGTGAACGGCGAGACGGTCGACATCGGCCAGGTCGGCGACGTGGTCCAGGTCGACCCGGCGGCGGTGCTGGCCGAGATCGCGGCGGGGCGCATCCCTGTCGTCTCCTCGATCGCTCCCGACGTGGATGCCGCCGGCCAGTCGCTGAACGTGAACGCCGACTCGGCCGCCGCTTCGCTCGCGGTCGCGCTGGGGGCCGCGAAGCTCGTGGTGCTGACGGATGTCGCGGGCCTGTACCGCAATTGGCCGGATCGCGATTCGCTCATCTCGATGATCGACGCGACCGAGCTGACGGCCCTGCTGCCGAGTCTGGAGAGCGGAATGATCCCGAAGATGTCGGCGTGCCTGGAGGCGGTGAACGGCGGGGTCGCCAAGGCGGCGATCATCGACGGCCGTCGTCCGCATTCGATCCTGCTGGAGATCTTCACTGACGCCGGCATCGGCACCGAGGTGGTGCCCGCATGAGCGCGCGGACCCCGGAGATCGTGGCGCGGTTCACCGACGTGATGATGCGCACCAACCCGCGCCCGTTCGCGATCCTCGACCGCGGTGACGGCGCCCGGGTGTGGGATGTCGACGGCAACGAGTACCTGGACTTCCTGGCCGGCATCGCGGTGAACGCGCTCGGGCACGCGCATCCGGCCGTTGTGGAGACGATCCACGCGCAGGCCTCGCGTCTGGTGCACATCTCGAACTACTTCGCGAGCGAGCCGCAGCTGGCGCTCGCCGAACGGCTGGTGCGGCTGAGCGGCGGCTCCCGCGTCTACTTCGCAAACTCGGGGGCGGAGGCCATCGAGTCGGCGATCAAGCTGGCCCGGCTGACCGGGCGCACCCGCATCGTCGCTCTGGAGGCCTCGTTCCACGGGCGTACGATGGGCTCGCTGTCGTTGACCGGCAAGCCGGCGCTGCGGGCCCCGTTCGAACCGCTCGTGCCGGGGGCGGCGCACATCGCCCCGACGATGGACGCGCTGGAGGCGGAGTTCGCCGAGCACGGCCACGAGCTGTCGGCGATCGTGATCGAGCCGATCCAGGGCGAGGCGGGGGTCGTCGAGCTGCCGGAGGGCTTCCTGCGGCGCGCCCGCGAGCTGACCACCCAGCACGGTGCCCTGCTGATCCTGGACGAGATCCAGACCGGCGCGGGTCGCACGGGGGAGTGGTTCGCGTTCCAGCGCGAGGGCATCGTGCCGGACGCGATCACCCTGGCGAAGGGCATCGGCGGCGGAGTGCCGATCGGCGCCCTGGTCACCTTCGGGGCCGCGAGCGACCTGTTCCAGCCCGGTCAGCACCTGTCCACCTTCGGCGGCAACCCGCTCGCCACGGCGACGGCGGATGCCGTGCTGGCCGAGATCGAGCGCGCCGGCCTGGTCGAGAACGCGGCCCGCCGCGGCCTCGAGCTGCGTGCGGCGGTCGAGGGTCTCGTCTCGCCGCTGGTGCGCGAGGTGACCGGCGCCGGACTGCTGATCGGCATCGTGCTCACCCAGCCGGTCGCCGCGGCACTGGTCGCGGCCGCGCAGCAGCGCGGGCTGATCATCAACGCGACGACCGATTCGCGCATCCGTCTCGCTCCGCCGCTCACGATCGGCGACGCCGAGATCGCCGAGTTCGCGGAGAAGTTCGCCGCCGCACTGTCCGACGTCCAGACCCCCGCAGGAGACACCCCATGACCCGCCACTTCCTTCGCGATGACGACCTGACCGCCGCCGAGCAGTCCGAGATCCTCGACCTCGCCGCCGAGATGAAGGCGGATCGCTGGGGCCGTCGCCCGCTCGAGGGCCCGCAGACGGTGGCGGTCATCTTCGACAAGTCGTCGACGCGCACACGGGTGAGCTTCGCGGTCGGCATCGCCGACCTCGGCGGCAGCCCGCTGATCATCTCGACGGCGTCGAGCCAGCTCGGCGGCAAGGAGACCCCCTCGGACACCGCGCGCGTGCTCGAGCGCATGGTCAGCGCGATCGTCTGGCGCACCTACGCGCAGGCGGGCCTGGAGGAGATGGCGGCGGGCACCCGGGTGCCGGTCGTGAACGCGCTGAGCGATGACTTCCACCCCTGCCAGCTGCTCGCCGACCTGCTCACGATTCGCGAGCACAAGGGCGAGCTGGCGGGCCTGACGGTGACGTTCCTGGGCGACGGCGCGAGCAACATGGCGCACAGCTACCTGCTGGCTGGCGCGACCGCGGGCATGCACGTTCGCGTGGCGGCCCCCGCCGAGTTCGCCCCCGCCGACTCGGTGGTGGCGGATGCCGACCGCCGCGCCGCGGAGACCGGCGGCTCGGTCACGATCTACACCGACGCGCTCGAGGCGGTCGCCGGTTCCGACGTCGTGGTCACCGACACCTGGGTGTCGATGGGCAAGGAGGAGGAGAAGGCGCACCGGGTGGCGACCTTCGGCGGTTACCAGGTGACGCGCGAGCTGATGACGCTCGCGAAGCCGGACGCGATCTTCCTGCACTGCCTGCCGGCCGACCGCGGCTACGAGGTCGAGGCCGAGGTCATCGACGGCGCGCAGAGCGTCATCTGGGATGAGGCGGAGAACCGTCTGCACGCCCAGAAGGCGCTGCTCGCCTGGCTGCTCGAGCGCGCCTGACCGAAGGGGCTAGACCCCGGAGGCGATGATCGCGCCCATCAGGGTGGCCCAGAAGATGATCGCGGCGATCACGCCGGCGGTGAGCGGCACCCAGAACGCGATCTTGCGGCGCACCAGCAGGATGATGCTGACGATCACGGCCACGAGGTACAGCGCGACGTGGCTGATGATGATCACGGCCTGGTCGCCCGCAACGAGGGCGGGGTCGACGTAGCCGGCCGACTCGACGAGAACCTCCGGCAGCAGGATTCCCATCACGACGGCGCTCAGCATGCCGATCAGGCCCAGGACGAGCAGGATCACCGTCAGCACCACGTCCCAGACGCGGCGCCCGGTGCTCGCGGGCGGCGGCGCGCCGTAGGTGGCCGTCGCATACGGGTTCGCGGCGTACGGGTTCGCCGCCGGCGGAGTCGCGGCGTACGGCGACGCGGGGGGAGCGGCCGCGGGGGCGGCGGCCGGAGTCGCCGCGGGTGTGGGAGCCGCGGCCGGTTCGGCGATCGGCGGCGGCACGGATCCGTTCGACGGTGCGGGCGGGATCGGCGGCACGGCGGCGTCGTCACTCATGGCACCACGTTACTGCGGCCTCGTTGGTCGCGCGCCCTAGACTGAACGACGATGTCCGAGGAGAAGCACGCCATGACTGTTCCCGAGCTCGTTGCCTCGACCGTGGGACGGTTCCGCTCGTGAGCGCGAACGGCGACGGCGCGGCGCTCTGGGGCGGACGCTTCGCGGATGGCCCCTCGCCCGAGCTCGAGGCGCTGAGCCGCTCGACCCATTTCGACTGGGAGCTCGCGCCGTACGACCTGCGCGGCTCGCGCGCGCACGCCCGCGCGCTCGCCGCGGCGGGCTTCCTGACCGCCGACGAGCTCGAGCGGATGCTCGCTGGCATCGACGTGATCGACGCCGGTGTCGCCGACGGCTCGATCCGGCCGCGCGACTCCGATGAGGATGTGCACTTCGCGCTGGAGCGTGAACTGGTGGCCGCTCTCGGTCCGGAGCTCGGCGGCAAGCTGCGCGCCGGCCGCAGCCGCAACGACCAGATCGCAACCCTCGTGCGGCTCTACCTGCTCGACCACGCCGACACGATCACGGCGCAGGTCTCGCAGCTGGTCGGCGTCATCGCCGATCGCGCCGCGGAGCATCCGACGACGGTCATGCCGGGACGCACGCACCTGCAGCACGCCCAGCCGATCCTCCTGGCTCACCACCTGATGGCGCACGCCTGGCCGCTCGTGCGCGACCTGGAGCGCCTGCGCGACTGGCGCGCCCGCGCGACCGGCTCGCCGTACGGCGCGGGTGCCCTCGCGGGTGGTGCGCTCGGCCTCGACCCGCGCGCGATCGCCGCGGAGCTCGGCCTCGGCGACCCGCTTCCCAACTCGATCGACGCGACGAGCGCGCGGGATGTGGTGGCCGAGTTCGCCTACATCGCCGCGCAGATCGGCATCGACCTGTCCCGCTTCTCGGAGGACATCATCCTCTGGGTGACGCGCGAGGTCGGGTTCGCCCGGCTGCACGACGCGTACTCGACGGGATCGTCGATCATGCCGCAGAAGAAGAACCCCGACATCGCCGAGCTCGCGCGCGGCAAGTCGGGTCGACTGCTGGGAAACCTGACGGGGCTGCTGACCACCCTCAAGGGGCTGCCGCTCGCCTACAACCGCGACCTGCAGGAGGACAAGGAGCCGGTCTTCGACTCGGTGCGCACCCTCGAGGTGCTGCTGCCGGCGTTCACCGGCATGGTGGCGACTCTCGCCTTCGATGAGGAGCGGATGGCGGAGCTCGCTCCGCAGGGGTTCTCCCTCGCGACGGATGTGGCCGACCATCTGGTGCGTCAGGGGGTGCCGTTCCGCGAGGCGCACGAGATCTCGGGCGCGCTGGTGCGGCTGTGCGAGGAGCGCGGCCTGGAGCTGCACGAGCCGAGCGATGCCGACTACGCCGCGATCGACCCGCGGCTCACGGGCGAGGTGCGCGATGTCCTGACGGTGGAGGGCTCGCTGGCGAGCCGCGCGGGTGTCGGCGGCACGGCGCCGGCGCGCGTCGCCGAGCAGCTCGCCGAGCTCCGGACTCGCGTGGCGGGCCTGTCCGCTCCGGCCGCGGGCTAGAGCACGACGAGCAGGGCGCAGGCGCCCGCCCAGACGAAGCTCACGAGCGTGCCGATGATGAATCGCTCGCGTGACTCGGGGCGATCCAGCTCGGAGTAGCGCCCGAGTCCTTTGATGGCGACGACGACCGCGACGACCTCGAAGCGGCCGAGCAGGATGCCTCCGACGATCGCGGTGCGCTCCAGGTAGCCGATGGTGGAGCCGCCGCGCATCACCTCGCGGGCGGGGGAGTCGCTGGTCTCCGCCAGGAGGATGCCGCCGTGGGCGCCGGGCAGCGACGAGCCGCGGGTCGCGAGCTGCAGCACGAAGCTGGCGAGCGGGCCGCCGGCGATCACGCCGAGCAGCACGAAGCCGATGCCGAGCAGCGTCTCGAACGCGGGGTCGGGGGCGGGGAGTTCGGCGTCGAAGGCGATCAGCGCTCCCGCGACGCCCACCGGCAGGAGCGCGGCGAGCGCGAGAGCGGGCTGACGCAGCGGGAGGGCGGCGGCCGAGACGACGAGGGCGCCCGCGATCAGCAGGAGTCCGCCGATCCAGGCGAAGAGCAGGGCGATGATCATGACTGGTCCTTCCCGTCCCTAGTCTGCTCGGCGCGGGCGAGCATGGCCGTCAGCGCCGCGCGCGCCGCCGACTCGATACGCAGGTGGGCGCTCTGGCCGCGCAGGCTGGCCGCCTGCGGGCTGATTCCGAGCTGTTCCGCGGCCGCGCGCTGGGTGATTCCCGTCTCGAGCAGCTCGGCGAGCTCCCAGCCCTCGGGGGTTCGGCGCGCGCGCAGCAGCAGGAGCAGGTCGAGCAGCGGCTCCAGTTCCGTCGCGGCGGGCTCCACGTCGGGGTCGGCGCGCAGCGCGAACCGGGTGGGCCGCTTCTTCGCCGCCTCGACCGCGTCGCGTGCGTGGATGAAGGCGCTGCCGCTCATGGCTCGCGTGGTCGCCGGCAAGGGGCGACGCACGGTGCCGATGCCGACGCCGACGCTCCACTCCTCGTCGCGGGTCAGGGCGAGCAGTGCCGCGAGTGCGGCGTCGGCGTCGGTGGTCGCCAATTGGATCTCGTCGCCCGCGGTGCGTTCGGCGGGTCGCGCGAGTCGCGCGCCGACGAGCTCGTCGAGGCGGCGCAGGGTCGGCTCCGCGAGATCGCGCTGATGCCGACTGTCGATCTGGTCCGCGGTGAGAACAATCATGGCCTGCCCCTTGATTCCGGAGATATAAAGCATAGGGGCTTGATTGTTGAGAATCAAGTGCTCAAGCTTGACGCTCGACGACCGGGGAATGCGGAGGCCCGCTGGTAGTCTTGCCCGGTGTCCGCCGCCTCGACGCTTCCTGAACAGCGCAATGACCCCCATTTCGACGATGTGTGGGACGAGCTGCAGTGGCGCGGTCTGGTTCACGTCTCGACGGATCCGGCGGAGCTGAAGGCCCTTCTCGCGGGCCCGCCGATCGTCTTCTACTGCGGCTTCGACCCGACCGCCCCGAGCCTTCATCTGGGCAACCTGGTCCAGCTGCTCACGATGCGACGGCTGCAGCTGGCGGGACACCGGCCGCTCGGACTCGTCGGAGGTTCGACGGGACTCATCGGCGATCCGCGTCCGACGGCCGAGCGCACGCTCAACACGCGGGAGACTGTCACCGAGTGGGTCGGATACCTCCAGGGCCAGATCGAGCGCTTCCTCGACTTCGAGGGTGACAGCGCCGCGCGCATCGTCAACAACCTCGACTGGACCGCGCCGCTGAGCGCGATCGACTTCCTCCGCGAGGTGGGCAAGTACTTCCGCGTCGGCACGATGCTGAAGAAGGATGCCGTGTCGGCACGCCTCAACAGCGAGGCCGGCATCAGCTACACAGAGTTCAGCTACCAGATCCTGCAGGGCATGGACTTCCTCGAGCTGTACCGAAGCTACGGCTGCGTGCTGCAGACCGGGGGCAGCGACCAGTGGGGCAACCTCACGAGCGGCACCGACCTCGTGCATCGCGCCGAGGGCGTGAGCGTGCACGCGATCGGCACGCCGCTCATCACCAACTCCGACGGCACCAAATTCGGCAAGAGCGAGGGCAACGCCGTCTGGCTCGATCCCGCGATGACGAGCCCCTACGCCTTCAGCCAGTTCTGGCTCAACACCGACGACGCCGACGTGATCGCGCGGCTCAAGGTGTTCACGTTCCTGGACCGCGACGAGATCGAGCGGCTCGAGCGCGCGGTCGCCGAGGAGCCGTTCCGACGTGAAGCGCAGCGGGTGCTGGCGCGCGAGGTGACGCGGCTCGTGCACGGCGACGCCGCCACCGACGCCGCCTTCGCCGCCGCCGCGGCGCTGTTCGGCAATGGCGACCTGGCCGCGCTCGACGCCGAGACGCTGCGCGCCGCGGTCGCCGAGCTGCCGTCCGCGTCCGCCTCCGCAGGCTCGACCATCGAGCAGCTGCTGGTCGACACCACCCTGACCAAGAGCCTGAGCGAGTCGCGACGCGCGATCTCGCAGGGCGGCGTGTATCTCAACAACGCGCGCGTCGAGGACCCGTCGGCGGTGGTCGCCGATCAGGTTCTCGCAGGTGGGGTCGCTATTCTTCGGCGAGGCAAGAAGACTCTCGCGGGTGTTGTGATCGGATGAGACACCGCGTTGTCCGGGGGAGCTTCGCCATCGTGCGAAACATCTGGCGGGCTGAGGCCGCCGCTATCGGAGGACAACCATGAACTGGACGCCCGGGGGCGACCCGAACAACGGCGAGACGCCCGTACCCGGCGAGATGTCGCGGCGAGCGCGCCGTCTCGCGGAGCAGGGACAGGCTCCCGAGTTCGCCGGCGCCGACGAGCTGGCGGCCGCGCCCGAGTCCGCCGCGCCGAGTCCGTGGTCTGATCGCGAGTACGTCGCGCCCTCGCTCGACGGTCTCGCCGCCGATGCTCCGCCGGCGACTCCGCCGGTGACTCCGCTTGCCGACGCGCCGCCGACCGCCGCCCCGAGCTGGGGCGCCCCGGCCGCACCCGCGGCCCCCGCTGCTCCGGAGTGGGGACCGCCGCCGACCTCGCCGCCCGCGGCTGCCCCGAGCTGGGACGCCCCGGCCCCGGCGGCCCCGCCGAGCTGGCAGCCGCCCGCCGCCACGCCCGCGTGGGCGCCGCCGGCGCCCGAACCGCAGAACACCAACTGGGAGCCGCCGGCCCCCGAACAGCAGGCGCCGAGCGCGGAGCCGCCCGCTCCCGCCGCGCCGAGCTGGGAGGCGCCTGCCGCGACCCCGAGCTGGGAGCAGCCCGCCGCGACGCCGAGCTGGGAACCGCCAGCCCCGGCCGCGGAGTCCCCGAGTTGGGAGCCGCCGGCCCCGGCCGCCGAGACCCCGAACTGGGAGCAGCCTGCGGTCTCCGCCGAGACGCCCGGATGGGAGCCTCCGGCCCCGGCCGCCGAAACCCCGAGCTGGGAGCACGCCGCACCTCCCGCTGCCACGACCGGCTGGGAGCAGGCCCCGCCCCCGGTGGCGGCGCCGAGCGGGGAGCAGACCGCGCCTCCCGCCGAGACCCCGAACTGGGAGCCGCCGGCTGCGGCCGCCCCGGCCCCGCCGCAGCTTGGCGATCCCGAAGCATCGACGCCGGCCCCGCCGCCGAGCTGGGAGGCCCCGGCGGCCGCTGCGGGTTCCCCCGCGCCCGACTGGGCTCCGCCCGCCCCGCTCGCCGCAGCGCCGACCACGCCCCCCGTGGAGCCGGCGGGAGCCATCTGGGTCCCCGAGCCGCCGACCGCGGAGGCCCCGAACGCCGGGACCCCGAACGCCCAGACACCGATCGCCGAGCAGCCGAGCGCCGAGCAGCCGGCCCCGCCGGCCGAGGTGCCGCCCGCGATCGCCGTGAGCGGATGGCCGAGCGCCCCGAGCGCCGAGCCGCGCACGCCCGAGCCCGACGACGCGATCGGCGGTGGGCTCGAAGCGCTGGGGCTTGCGGGCTCCGATGCCGACGAGGCCGATGCCGTCGACCCGATCGACACCGCCTCGCCGTACTTCTCAGCCGAGCCGCCGCGACTCGAACCGCCCGCAGCCGAGCCCGTGTCCGCGCGGTCGGACGCGACGGCGCACCTGGCGGTGCGCGGCGACACCGGACTGGTGGATGACTCGGGCGCTCTGCCGCCGGGCGATGACCCGGTGGATCCGGCGGTGGTCGGGTCCGGTTCGCCCCTCGTTGACTTCGGCGACCTGGCGAAGCCTCGGCCGGCCGAATGGATCTCCTTCGCGCTCGCCTTCGTGCTCCCGCCGGTCGGCTTCGTCGCGGGAATCGTGATGGCAGCGCTGAGTGCGCGGCGCCGAGGCTGGACGATCGTGCTCGACAAGGCCACGATCGTGATCGGGTTGATCATGACCGGCGTCGCCGCCGTCGGAGGCGTGGTCGCCTACGGGGCATGGACCGACGCTCGCGAGTTCGAGGCGACGGTTGCCGGCAGCGCGGAGTTCTGCGCGCAGGTGCAGGCGGATCCGACCTACCTCGAGCCGCCGATCTACAGCTGGCCGCAGCGCGGCTTCTCCATCGACTCGTCGCTCGGCGAGATGCAGGTGTGGGTCGATCGCTGGACGGCGGCCGCCGAGGTCGCGCCGACGGAGATCCAGGCCGGCGTCGCCACCCTTGCCGAAACCGGCCAGGGGATCGTCGACAACGTCGCCATTGCGCGACAGATCGACAATGACCAGAACGTGGAGATTATTTCCGCTGCGGTTTCGGCTTCGGGGATCGACGAATGGGTCGAGACCTACTGCGTGCCGGCGGGGTGATGCCCGGAAAATGGGGCGACACGCCCGGGATGCGCCAAGATTTGGCACGACCCCCGGTCACCCGTAAAGTAATCACTCGTCACCCCAAAGGTGCGGGAAGCGGAAGAGCTTCTCGGCCTCAAGCGGGACCATCCTCCTGAAGATTTGAACAGCACCTTGATGGTGTGAGATTCAATGTTTAGGATGGGAAACCCACTCCGAATCCAGGGCCTCGAGTCCTGAAGAGTTGAAGCGGCCAGGCCGTGAAAAACTTGTGGCGGGGTGTGGTAAGTTAGGACAGTTGCCCTGAAAGCCTTCCGGAAACGGAAAGCATTCTTGAGCGCCCGATCCTTGAGAACTCAACAGCGTGCACTATGTCAAATGCCAAATAACCTCGGCAACCGGTCTGACCGGTTGTAGAGATTCCTTTGGATTGATTGATTGTCAGTAGACGATCTAACAGTCAGATCAAACTCGTCGCAGCCCACCGGTTTTCCCCGGCAGCTGTGACAACAGATGTGCGCAGCGGTTTCGACCGCTGTTGCAATCAAACATTTACGGAGAGTTTGATCCTGGCTCAGGACGAACGCTGGCGGCGTGCTTAACACATGCAAGTCGAACGATGAAGGTGGGAGCTTGCTCCTGCTGGATTAGTGGCGAACGGGTGAGTAACACGTGAGTAACCTGCCCTTGACTCTGGGATAAGCGTTGGAAACGACGTCTAATACCGGATACGAGCTTCAGCCGCATGGCTAGGAGCTGGAAAGAATTTCGGTCAAGGATGGACTCGCGGCCTATCAGGTAGTTGGTGAGGTAACGGCTCACCAAGCCGACGACGGGTAGCCGGCCTGAGAGGGTGACCGGCCACACTGGGACTGAGACACGGCCCAGACTCCTACGGGAGGCAGCAGTGGGGAATATTGCACAATGGGCGAAAGCCTGATGCAGCAACGCCGCGTGAGGGATGACGGCCTTCGGGTTGTAAACCTCTTTTAGTAGGGAAGAAGCGAAAGTGACGGTACCTGCAGAAAAAGCACCGGCTAACTACGTGCCAGCAGCCGCGGTAATACGTAGGGTGCAAGCGTTGTCCGGAATTATTGGGCGTAAAGAGCTCGTAGGCGGTTTGTCGCGTCTGCTGTGAAAACTGGAGGCTCAACCTCCAGCCTGCAGTGGGTACGGGCAAACTAGAGTGCGGTAGGGGAGATTGGAATTCCTGGTGTAGCGGTGGAATGCGCAGATATCAGGAGGAACACCGATGGCGAAGGCAGATCTCTGGGCCGTAACTGACGCTGAGGAGCGAAAGCATGGGGAGCGAACAGGATTAGATACCCTGGTAGTCCATGCCGTAAACGTTGGGAACTAGATGTGGGGTCCATTCCACGGATTCCGTGTCGCAGCTAACGCATTAAGTTCCCCGCCTGGGGAGTACGGCCGCAAGGCTAAAACTCAAAGGAATTGACGGGGGCCCGCACAAGCGGCGGAGCATGCGGATTAATTCGATGCAACGCGAAGAACCTTACCAAGGCTTGACATATACGAGAACGCTGCAGAAATGTAGAACTCTTTGGACACTCGTATACAGGTGGTGCATGGTTGTCGTCAGCTCGTGTCGTGAGATGTTGGGTTAAGTCCCGCAACGAGCGCAACCCTCGTTCTATGTTGCCAGCACGTAATGGTGGGAACTCATAGGAGACTGCCGGGGTCAACTCGGAGGAAGGTGGGGATGACGTCAAATCATCATGCCCCTTATGTCTTGGGCTTCACGCATGCTACAATGGCCGGTACAAAGGGCTGCAATACCGCAAGGTGGAGCGAATCCCAAAAAGCCGGTCTCAGTTCGGATTGAGGTCTGCAACTCGACCTCATGAAGTCGGAGTCGCTAGTAATCGTGGATCAGCAACGCCACGGTGAATACGTTCCCGGGCCTTGTACACACCGCCCGTCAAGTCATGAAAGTCGGTAACACCCGAAGCCGGTGGCCCAACCTTTTGGAGGGAGCCGTCGAAGGTGGGATCGGTGATTAGGACTAAGTCGTAACAAGGTAGCCGTACCGGAAGGTGCGGCTGGATCACCTCCTTTCTAAGGAGCACTGCAGATCTTCGGATCTGACAGAGCCGGATCCGAGACACATGTTCTCGGCCGGAGCTCATGGGTGGAACATTGACATAGGCCTCGAGCAGAACCTCGAGATTCCAGTACGTCGGCTTGCCGGCAGGAACGAATCGACAGGGAACGCACGAGGCATGCACGCTGTTGGGTCCTGAGGGACCGGGCCGGCTGCTTCTGCAGCCGAAACCATCCTCTGGACTTCGACTGGCTCGGATCTGAGATCCGAAACAGACGGAGTACCGCCCGTAAATTGAGAACTACACAGTGGACGCGAGCATCTTAGATTCGCGAAAGTACGGAACGACTTCGGTCGAGCCGGAAATCGCTGATCTACAAATAGTGGTCTGATTTCGATCAGACACACTGGTCATTTCGCGCTTGGTTGCCTTTGGCAGCTGAGCTCGAAGCGATTCAAAACTCATGTAGTCAAGTTTCTAAGAGCAGACGGTGGATGCCTTGGCATCTGGAGCCGAAGAAGGACGTAGCAATCTGCGATAAGCCTCGGGGAGTCGATAAGCAGACTTTGATCCGAGGATTTCCGAATGGGGAAACCCCGTCAGGCGTACTTGTACGACCTGATGACTCCCGCCTGAATATATAGGGCGGGTAGAGGGAACGTGGGGAAGTGAAACATCTCAGTACCCACAGGAAGAGAAAACAACAGTGATTCCGTTAGTAGTGGCGAGCGAAACCGGAACAGGCCAAACCGATCATGTGTGATAGCCGGCAGGCGTTGCATGGTCGGGGTTGTGGGACCTTCACGTACTTCTGCCGAAGTACACGTCGACTTGCGCGATATAGGTGAACGGCATTGAAAGGCCGACCATAGTGGGTGCCAGTCCCGTAACCGAAATGTCGTGCAGAGGCGGAAGGGATCCCAAGTATCACGGGGCCCGAGAAATCCCGTGTGAATCTGCCAGGACCACCTGGTAAGCCTAAATACTCCCAGATGACCGATAGCGGACAAGTACCGTGAGGGAAAGGTGAAAAGTACCCCGGGAGGGGAGTGAAATAGTACCTGAAACCGTCTGCTTACAAACCGTTGGAGGGGCCCTAGTAGCCCTGACAGCGTGCCTTTTGAAGAATGAGCCTGCGAGTTAGTGGTATGTGGCGAGGTTAACCCGTGAGGGGAATCCGTAGCGAAAGCGAGTTCGAATAGAGCGATTCAGTCGCATGCCCTAGACCCGAAGCGAAGTGATCTATCCATGGCCAGGTTGAAGCGACGGTAAGACGTCGTGGAGGACCGAACCCACTTGGGTTGAAAACCGAGGGGATGAGCTGTGGATAGGGGTGAAAGGCCAATCAAACTTCGTGATAGCTGGTTCTCTCCGAAATGCATTTAGGTGCAGCGTTGCGTGTTTCTTGCCGGAGGTAGAGCTACTGGATGGCCGATGGGCCCTACAAGGTTACTGACGTCAGCCAAACTCCGAATGCCGGTAAGTGAGAGCGCAGCAGTGAGACGGTGGGGGATAAGCTTCATCGTCGAGAGGGAAACAACCCAGACTACCGACTAAGGCCCCTAAGCGTGTGCTAAGTGGGAAAGGATGTGGAGTTGCAGAGACAACCAGGAGGTTGGCTTAGAAGCAGCCACCCTTGAAAGAGTGCGTAATAGCTCACTGGTCAAGTGATTCCGCGCCGACAATGTAACGGGGCTCAAGCACACCGCCGAAGTCGTAGGATTCGCATTATAGGTAGGCCTTCGTGGTCCAGCCGTGCGGATCGGTAGGAGAGCGTCGTGTGGCGAGTGAAGCGGCGGGGTGACCCAGCCGTGGACGCCACACGAGTGAGAATGCAGGCATGAGTAGCGAAAGACATGTGAGAAACATGTCCTCCGAAAGACCAAGGGTTCCAGGGTCAAGCTAATCTTCCCTGGGTAAGTCGGGACCTAAGGCGAGGCCGACAGGCGTAGTCGATGGACAACGGGTTGATATTCCCGTACCGGCGAAGAACCGCCCAAGCTAATCCAGTAGTGCTAAGAGTCCTAATCCGGCAGATGGATCCCTTCGGGGTGAAGCAGCCGGCCTAACGCTCGACCCCATGCTGGTGCGGCTAGCGTATTAACAGGTGTGACGCAGGAAGGTAGCCCAAGCCGGGCGATGGTTGTCCCGGTGCAAGTGCGTAGGCTGAGAGATAGGCAAATCCGTCTCTCGTGACGGCCGAGACACGATGCGGACCCGAAAGGGATAGTGGGTGATCCTAAGCTGCCAAGAAAAGCATCGACGCGAGGTTCAAGCCGCCCGTACCCCAAACCGACTCAGGTGGTCAGGTAGAGAATACCAAGGAGATCGAGAGAATCGTGGTTAAGGAACTCGGCAAAATGCCCCCGTAACTTCGGGAGAAGGGGGGCCGGATTGGTGATGGGATTTACTCCCTAAGCCTTGAAGGCCGCAGAGACCAGTGGGAAGCGACTGTTTACTAAAAACACAGGTCCGTGCTAAGTCGCAAGACGATGTATACGGACTGACGCCTGCCCGGTGCTGGAAGGTTAAGAGGAGCGGTTAGCGTAAGCGAAGCTCTGAATTTAAGCCCCAGTAAACGGCGGTGGTAACTATAACCATCCTAAGGTAGCGAAATTCCTTGTCGGGTAAGTTCCGACCTGCACGAATGGCGTAACGACTTCCCAGCTGTCTCAACCGCGAACTCGGCGAAATTGCACTACGAGTAAAGATGCTCGTTACGCGCAGCAGGACGGAAAGACCCCGTGACCTTTACTACAGTTTGGTATTGGTGTTCGGTGTGGCTTGTGTAGGATAGGTGGGAGACTTTGAAGCGGGCACGCCAGTGTTCGTGGAGTCATTGTTGAAATACCACTCTGGTCACTCTGGATGTCTAACTTAGAACCGTAATCCGGTTCAGGGACAGTGCCTGATGGGTAGTTTAACTGGGGCGGTTGCCTCCCAAAAAGTAACGGAGGCGCCCAAAGGTTCCCTCAACCTGGTTGGCAATCAGGTGTCGAGTGTAAGTGCACAAGGGAGCTTGACTGTGAGAGTGACGGCTCGAGCAGGGACGAAAGTCGGGACTAGTGATCCGGCAGTGGCTTGTGGAAGCGCTGTCGCTCAACGGATAAAAGGTACCTCGGGGATAACAGGCTGATCTTGCCCAAGAGTCCATATCGACGGCATGGTTTGGCACCTCGATGTCGGCTCGTCGCATCCTGGGGCTGGAGTAGGTCCCAAGGGTTGGGCTGTTCGCCCATTAAAGCGGTACGCGAGCTGGGTTTAGAACGTCGTGAGACAGTTCGGTCCCTATCCGCTGCGCGCGTAGGAAATTTGAGAAGATCTATCCCTAGTACGAGAGGACCGGGATGGACGAACCTCTGGTGTGTCAGTTGTTCCGCCAGGAGCACCGCTGATTAGCTACGTTCGGAATGGATAACCGCTGAAAGCATCTAAGCGGGAAGCCAGCTTCAAGATGAGATTTCCATCCCTTAGGGGGAGAGGCTCGCAGCTAGACTACTGCGTTGATAGGCCGGATGTGGAAGCGTGGCAACACGTGCAGCTGACCGGTACTAATAAGCCGATAACTTGACAACATCATGTTTTTTGATGATTCTCGCGTCCACTTTGTGGTTCCCGATCTACGGTCGGGAATCCCGACAAGCTCTGTCACTGATGAAGTGAGAGCTATGTCGCGAAGACTGTAAATCAATAGTGTTTCGGCGGCCATAGCAAGAGGGAAACGCCCGGTTACATTCCGAACCCGGAAGCTAAGACTCTTTGCGCCGATGGTACTGCAGGGGGGACCCTGTGGGAGAGTAGGACACCGCCGGACTTCTTTCGAGAGAGGCCACCCAACATGTTTGGGTGGCCTTTCTTGGTTTCAGGGCACGATTGCCCCAGGAGGAGATCCAGATGAGCGCATCAGACGAGACGCCGAACGACAAGCCCGAGCGCAAGAAGCCGGCTCGCGATTCGGATCGTCGACCTCCGCGTGACGGCCGGGCGCCGGCACGCCGTGATGGCGACGCTCGACCCCGTCGTGACGGTGACTCGCGTCCCCGCCGTGATGGTGACGCTCGTCCGCGTCGCGATGGCGATGCGCGCCAGCAGCGTTCGGGTGATGCACGCCCGCGCCGCGACGGCGACCAGCAGCGTCCGCGTCGAGATGGCGATGAGCGTCCGAAGTGGTCGAGCGATTCGCGTCCGCGCCGTGACGGAGACTCCCGTCCTCGCCGTGATGGCGACGCACGACCCCGCCGCGATGGCGACGCTCGTCCGCGTCGCGATGGTGATGCACGCCCTCGCCGCGACGGCGATGCGCGCCCGCAGCGTTCGGGTGATGCGCGCCCCCGCCGCGACGGCGACTCGTCGTGGCCTCGCCGGGACGGTGACTCGCGTCCGCGTCGCGACGGCGCCCCCTCGGGTGCGCGCCCGCCGCGCAGCTTCGACAAGGACCGGGCGCCGCGTGACGACCGCTTCGAGTCCGACTCGGGCCCGCGGCACGACGATCCGCACATCCCCGACGCGGTCGTTCCCGCCGATCTCGACCGGGTGGCGCGCAACCAGCTGAAGACGCTCTCCAAGGAGAACGCCGAGTGGGTTGCCAAGCACCTTGTCATGGCGGCCCGGCTCATCGATGAGGATCCGGCGCTCGCGCACCGGCACGCGCTCGCGGCCGCGCGTCGCGCCGGCCGCATCGCCGTGGTGCGCGAGACCCTCGCGATCACGGCCTACGCGACCGAGGACTTCGCGCTGGCTCTGCGTGAGCTGCGCACCTATCGCCGGATCTCCGGCAACAACGATCAGCTTCCGCTCATGGTCGACAGCGAACGCGGTGTCGGGCGCCCCGAGAAGGCGCTCGAGCTCGGACGCTCGGTGCCGAAGTCGGAGCTTGACGTCGAGGTGCAGGTGGCGCTCGCGATCGCGATGTCCGGCGCGCGGCTCGACCTCGGCCAGCCGGAGCTCGCCCTCACCGAACTGCAGATCCCGCAGCTCGACCCCGAGCGGGCCTTCGCCTGGAGCCCCGCGCTGTTCGACGCCTACGCCACGGTGCTCGAAGACCTCGGCCACACCGAGGAAGCCGAGCAGTGGTGGCAGCGCTCAGATCGCGCCACGATCGCGCTCGAGAACGCCGCGATCCCCGAGGGCGAGGTCACCATCGAGGTGATCGAGGAGCTCCTCGAGGTCGACGAGGCCTCGGATGAGAGCGCCCCTGACGCACCGGCCGACGCCGAGACCGCCGAGCCCGAGGCGACCGCCGACGTGGTGGAGCCGGCCGAGGTTGCCCAGCCCAACGAGCCCGTCGAGACCGCCGGAGCGGCCGCGTCTGCCGAGTCGGCCGAGACGGCCGAGTCCGAGGCGCCGGCGGCGTCAGCGGAGGAGAGCGCGCGCGATGAGTAGGGCGCGCGTCACGTCGACGCCGCTCAGCGGAGTCGATCTGCTGCTCGCCGACCTCGACGGCGTCGTGTACGCGGGAGCGAACGCGATTCCATATGCCGTCAACGGCATCAACCGTGCCCAGGCCTCGTGCCGCGTCGGCTACATCACCAACAACGCCTCGCGCACCGCCGAATCGGTGGCCGCACATCTGCGCGAATTCGGTCTCACGGTCACGGCCGATGAGGTCGTGACATCGCCGCAGGCGGCCGTCGTGCTGCTCGCCGGGCTGGTGCCCGCCGGATCGACGATTCTGGTCGTCGGGGGAGAGGGCCTGACGAGCGTCGTCGAGGCTGCGGGCTTCCGCGTGACGCGCTCGGCGGAGGATGACCCCGCCGCTGTGGTGCAGGGATTCGCCCCGAGCGTCGGCTGGGCCGACCTCGCCGAGGCGGCGTACGCGCTGCACTCCGTCGAGGGCCGCGAGGACCGGCCGTGGGTGGCGACGAACACCGACTGGACGATCCCGCAGGCGCGCGGAATCGCTCCGGGCAACGGCACGCTCGTCTCGGCGGTGCACACCGCGATCGGGCGACTGCCGATCGTGGCGGGCAAGCCCGAGACGGCGATCTTCACCGCCGCGCTCAAGCGTTTCGGGGGCGAGAAGGCCCTGATGCTCGGCGACCGGCTCGACACCGACATCCTCGGGGCGAACCGCGCCGGCATCGCCTCCGCGCACGTGCTGACCGGCATCGATCAGCCCAAGCAGCTGCTGGCGGCACCCGCCGAGCAGCGCCCGACATTCATCCTCGACGACCTCCGCCAGCTCGACGCTCCGTACCCCGAGATCCAGCAGTCGGTCGCGCGCGACGGTTCGCGCGAGTTCCGCTCCGGCGATGCGCGGGTGCGGCTGCGCGGGCCGAAGGTCGAGCTGCGCACGCCGAAGGCGAGCCGCATCGACATCATCCGCGCGGGCTGCGCCGCGGTGTGGGGCTCGGGGCTCGCGATCTACGCGCTCGACGTGGATGCGCGGCTATATTCGGACGCATGAGCGAGCACGAGGACGCAGCGCCGCAGCAGGACTCCGCCGACGCGCACCGCTCCGGTGCCGGACTGCACGGCGATGACGAGTTGGTGTCGCGCCTGCGGGTGATCGAGGATCAGCCGCTCGCCTCACGGGCCGAGGCGCTCGCGCACCTGCACGACGAGCTGCGCGCGCAGCTCGAGGCGGGCGACGGCCCGCGCGCGCATGCCTGATCCGGCATCCACTGCTCGGCTCGATGCCGAACTCGTGCGTCGGGGCCTCGCGCGCTCCCGCGCGCAGGCGGCGCGATCGATCGAGGAGGGACGCGTCCGGATCGACGGCGTCGCCACGGTCAAGCCGGCGGCGCGGGTCACGCCGGACGCCGAACTCACCGTCGAGGGAGCCGATCACTACGTGGCGCGTTCGGCGCACAAGCTCATCGCCGCTCTCGACGCCTTCGAGATCGACCCCGCCCAGCGGCTCGCCCTCGATGTCGGGGCCTCCACCGGCGGATTCACGCAGGTGCTGCTCGAGCGGGGCGCGCGCCGCGTGATCGCGCTCGACGTCGGACACGGCCAACTGGTGCCGGAGCTGCGCGCCGACGAGCGGGTCGTGGTGGTCGAGGGGGAGAACGCCCGCGAGCTCAGCGCGGAACGGCTGGCCGAGCTGTCCGGCTCGCCCGAGCAGCCGACGCTGGTCGTCGTCGATGTCTCGTTCATCTCGCTGACGACCGTGCTGCCCGCGCTGGCGGCGAGCATCCCCGCTGACGCCGACCTCGTGGTGCTCGTCAAGCCGCAGTTCGAGGTCGGACGCGGCGGCGCGCGGGAGGGCATCGTGCGCGACCGCGCGGCGCGCCTCGAGGCCGTCAGCACCGTGCTCTGGGCCGCCTGGGATCTGGGCCTCGGCACCGCGGGCGTGATCTCGTCCCCGGTGCTCGGCAGCAACGGGAATCAGGAGTACCTCGCCTGGTTGCAGCGCGAGTGTGGGAGCAATCCGACAGAATGGGGGAGGGCGATCGATGCCCTCGCCTGACGGCCTTCGCCCTCCGGGGCGCAGCGCCCGCCGGGCGGACGACATTGAGGCAGGGAAGGGGCCGCGCATGGCCGAGGAGCGCCACCTGCTTGTCGTCGCGCACACCGGCCGCGACGACTCCCTCGCCGCCGGCATTGAGGTCTGCCGTCAGCTGATCGCCGCGGGACTCACGCCCGTCGTCTCCGATGACGAGCACGCCGACCTCATGCGCGCGGCGCCCGAGCTCGCGCCGATCGCGCTGCTCGGCCGCGACGTCGCCACGAGCGAACTCGAACTCGTCATCGTCCTGGGCGGCGACGGCACGATCCTGCGCGCCGCCGAGCTCGCGCGCGGCTGCGGCGCCCCGCTGCTCGGAGTGAACCTCGGCCACGTCGGCTTCCTCGCCGAGGCGGAGCGCGAGAATCTGACGTCGACCGTCGAGCGCGCCCTCGCGCGCGACTACGAGGTCGAGGAGCGCATGACGCTCGCCGTGCGCGTCAAGGTCGGCACCGAGGTCGTCTACGAGACCTGGGCTCTCAACGAGGCGTCGATCGAGAAGGCCAGCCGCGAGCGCTCGCTCGAGGTGGCCGTCGAGGTCGACGTGCGACCGCTCTCCACCTTCGGCTGCGACGGTGTCGTCATCTCGACCCCGACCGGATCCACCGCCTACTCGTTCTCGGCCGGCGGTCCGGTCGTCTGGCCGAGCGTCGACGCGCTGCTGATGGTGCCGCTCTCCGCCCACGCGCTGTTCGCCCGTCCGCTGGTGGTCGGCCCCGAATCCGCACTCGCGGTGGAGCTGCTCGAGCGCTCCGACGGTCGCGGCGTGCTGTGGTGCGACGGTCGCCGCACCTTCGACCTGCCGCCCGGCTCGCGCGTCGTCGCGCGTCGTTCCTCGATTCCGGTGCGCCTCGCGCGCCTGAGCCCCGGCCCGTTCACGGACCGGCTGGTCAACAAGTTCCGGCTTCCCGTCGCGGGCTGGCGCGGGCCGCAGAACGGCGACAACGGAGCGACCGAGGAGGCGCCGGCGTGATCGACGAGATCTCGATTCGCGATCTGGGCGTCATCGGCGAGGCGCGGCTTCCGCTCGGGCCGGGATTCACGGCGCTGACCGGCGAGACCGGCGCCGGCAAGACGATGGTCGTGACGGCGCTCGGGCTGCTCCTGGGTGAGCGCGCCGATAGCGGCGCGATCCGCTCCGGCCGCGGCCAGTCGGTCGTCGAGGGCAGCTGGGAGGTCGACGCCGAGGGTCCCGTCGCCGAACGCGTGCGCGACGCCGGCGGCGACGTCAACGTCACCGAGGGCGGACGGGCGCACCTGATCCTGGGGCGCTCCATCTCGAACGAGGGCCGCTCGCGCGCCGTCGTCGGCGGCCGCAGCGCCCCCGTCGGCGTGCTGAACGAGATCGGCCAGCAGCTCGTCGTCGTGCACGGCCAGTCGGACCAGATCCGGCTGCGCTCCGCGGCCGCGCAGCGCGAGGCGCTCGACCGCTTCGCCGGCCCCGGCTTCAGCGCCGTGCTGGCCGAGTACCAGGACGTGTTCCGCCGCTGGCAGACCGCGCAGTCCGAACTCGATGTGCTCGTCGCCGAGCGCGACCGCCGGGAGCGCGAGGCCGAAGAGCTCCGCAACGCGATGGACGAGATCGAGGCGGCGGCGCCGCATCGCGGCGAGGACGCCGAGCTCGCGGAGCGCGCCGAGAGGCTGAGCAACCTCGAAGACCTGCGACTCGCGGCGGTCGAGGCGCAGGAGGCGATCTCGGCGCAGCTGAGCGACGACGCGCGCGACGCCACGGTGCTCGTCGAGTCGGCGCGGCGTGCGCTCGACCGCGTCTCCGGGCACGACGCGGAGCTCTCGCCCGTGATCGAATCGCTCGCCGCGGCCCGTTTCGCGCTGGAGGACAGCTCGGCCAAGATCTCGAGCTACCTCGCGGCGCTCGACACCGACGGCGGTCGCGAGCTGGAGACGATCCAGGAGCGCCGCGCGACCCTGGCCGCGCTGGCACGCCGCTTCGGCCCGAGCATCGACGAGATGATCGACTTCTACGAGTCCGGCAGCACCCGACTGCTGGAGCTCGACGGCGACTCGGATCGCATCGATGCGCTGCGCGCCGCCGTGGCCGAGGACTTCGCCCGCGTCGAGCAGCTCGCCGAGCAGCTGAGCGTGCGCCGCCGCGAGGCCGCCGAGCGGCTCTCGGCCGCGGTCACCCGCGAACTCGACGCCCTCGCGATGCCCGACGCCCGTCTCTCGATCGAGGTCGCGCCGCGCGATCTTGGCCTCACCGGCCGCGACCAGGTCGCGATCCGCCTGCAGCCGCACCCCGGGGCCGAACCGCGCCCGCTGAGCCGCGGCGCCTCGGGCGGTGAGCTCTCGCGCGTCATGTTGGCGATCGAGGTCGTGCTGGCCGGAAGCGATCCCGTTCCGACTTTCGTCTTCGACGAGGTGGATGCCGGGGTCGGCGGTGCGAGCGCCATCGAGGTCGGGCGGCGCCTGGCGCGCCTCGCCGAAACGGCGCAGGTGATCGTCGTCACCCACCTGGCGCAGGTCGCGGCCTTCGCCACCAACCACCTGACCGTGGTGAAGGGCAGCGACGGCACGATCACCGCGTCGAGCGTGCACCGGCTCGAGGGGGAGGAGCGCGCCGCCGAGATGGCGCGATTGCTGAGCGGGCTTCCCGACTCCGAGACCGGTCTCGAGCACGCCCGAGAGCTGCTCGGCATGGCTCGCGCGAGCTGATCTCGGCGACTTGCTCGGCGCGTTCCGGGCGACCTGGGCCAGCTCACGGTTTTGTGAGATACGCTGAAACCCCGTGGCGGACATCTCGGGAAGCGTAGTAACCAAGCACATCTTCGTGACCGGAGGTGTCGTCTCCTCCCTCGGGAAGGGCTTGACCGCCGCGAGTCTCGGAAACCTTCTCACCGCGCGCGGTCTGCGCGTCGTGATGCAGAAGCTGGATCCGTATCTGAACGTCGATCCCGGAACGATGAACCCGTTCCAGCACGGCGAGGTGTTCGTCACCGATGACGGCGCCGAGACCGACCTCGACATCGGGCACTACGAGCGCTTCCTCGACATCAACCTCGACCAGGCCGCCAACGTGACGACCGGGCAGATCTACTCGAACGTGATCGCCAAGGAGCGCCGCGGCGAGTACCTCGGCGACACCGTGCAGGTCATCCCGCACATCACCGACGAGATCAAGCGCCGGATGCGCCTGCAGGCGCAGGGACCGTTCGACGACGAGAACCCGCAGCCCGACGTCATCATCACCGAGATCGGCGGCACCGTCGGCGACATCGAGTCGCAGCCGTTCATCGAGTCGGCCCGCCAGGTGCGCCACGAGCTCGGCCGCCGCAACGTGTTCTTCGTGCACGTCTCGCTCGTGCCGTTCATGGGCGCCTCGGGTGAGCAGAAGACGAAGCCCACCCAGCACTCGGTGGCGACGCTGCGCTCGATCGGCATCCAGCCGGATGCCCTGGTGCTGCGCAGCGACCGCGTCGTCTCGGAGGCCAACAAGCGCAAGATCGCGCTCATGTGCGACGTCGCCGAGGACGCCGTGGTCAACGCGGTCGACGTGCCGTCGATCTACGACATCCCCACGATGCTTCACGAGCAGGGGCTCGACTCGTACATCATGAACGAGCTCGACCTCGAGGCGGGCCCCGTCGTCTGGGACGGCTGGCGCAGCGTGCTGAAGGCCGTGCACGAGCCCAAGCACGAGGTCACGATCGGCCTCGTCGGCAAGTACATCGACCTGCCCGACGCCTACCTCTCGGTCACCGAGGCGCTGCGCGCCGGCGGCTTCGCGCACGAGAGCAAGGTCAAGCTGCGCTGGATCCCCTCGGATGAGTGCGAGACGCACGACGGCGCCGCGAAGGCGCTCAGCGACCTCGACGGCATCTGCGTGCCCGGCGGCTTCGGCATCCGCGGCATCGAGGGCAAGCTCGGCGCGCTGAAGTTCGCGCGCGAGAACGGCATCCCGACGCTGGGGCTGTGCCTCGGCCTGCAGTGCATGGTGATCGAGTACGCCCGCGACGTGGCCGACCTTCCGGGCGCCTCCAGCTCGGAGTTCGACCCCGACACCGAGTTCCCGGTGATCGCGACGATGGCCGAGCAGGTCGACATCCTCGCTGGCGGCGACCTCGGCGGCACGATGCGCCTGGGCCTCTACGAGGCGGCGCTCACGCCCGGCTCGATCGTCGAGGAGCTGTATGGCTCGCCGGTCGCCCACGAGCGCCACCGGCACCGCTACGAGGTCAACAACCACTTCACCGAGCGGATCGCCGCCGCCGGGCTGCGCTTCTCGGGCACCAACCCGGAGCACGGTCTGGTCGAGTTCGTCGAGCTGCCGCGCGAGGTGCACCCGTTCTACGTGGGCACGCAGGCGCACCCGGAGCTGCGCTCGCGCCCGAACCGCGCGCACCCGCTGTTCCGCGGTCTGATCGGCGCCGCGATCGAGCGCCAGAAGGCGTCGCGCCTGTTCGAGGTTCCCGAGAACGACGAGGCCGACGAGACGCGCGGCGCGCCGGTCGAGGCCTAGGCGACCGTGGACCGCGCGCGCTTCGAGTCCGGTCCGGTCGTCAACGTCTCCGACCCCGCCGAGGTGGTGGAGTCGGCCGCTGTCTTCGACGGCCACATCTGGGATGTGCGCCGCGAGTCGTTCCGCTTCGGCGACGCCGAGCTCACCCGCGACTTCGTCGACCACCCGGGCGCCGTCGCGGTGCTCGCGATCGACGACGAGGATCGCGTGCTGCTGATCAACCAGTACCGGCATCCGGTGCGCGAGCGCGAGTGGGAGCTGCCCGCGGGGCTGCTCGACGTGGCGGGCGAGCCGCCGCTCGAGGCCGCCCAGCGTGAGCTCGCCGAGGAGGCCGACCTGCAGGCCGCCGAGTGGAGCGAGCTCGTCACCTTCCACACCAGCCCCGGCGGCAGCAACGAGATCCTGCACGTCTTCGAGGCGCGCGGCCTGAGCGATTCGCCCGAGCCCTTCGCCCGCATGGACGAGGAGGCCGAGCTGGTGCCGCGCTGGATCCCGTTCGCCGAGCTCGTGTCCGCCGTGCTCGAGGGGCGTCTGCGCAACTCGATCCTGATCGTCGCGGTGCTGACCGCCCATGCCCGCCGCACCGTCTGACGCGCGCGCTCAGCTGGAGCGCTTCCTGCGCCACCTGGCGATCGAGCGCGGACGCTCGGCGCACACGGTCGCGGCCTATCGGCGTGACCTGGAGGCGCTGCTGGCCGACCTCGCCGAGGCGGAGGGCGCCGTCCCGGTCTCGACACTGACGCCCGAGGCGCTGGCCGCGCACACGACCGCGCTGCGCGAGCGCGCCGAGCCGGTCGCCGCGGCGACGCTGGCGCGCAAGGTCTCGGCGATCCGCGGGTTCACCGGCTTCCTGCTCGAGGAGGGGGTGCTCGAGACCGACCCGGCGGCGAAGCTGGTCGCGCCCAAGCTGCCGATGCGCCTGCCGAAGGCTCTCACCCTCGACCAGGTCGAGAAGCTGCTGGCCGCCTGCGCGGGCGAGGAGCTGAGCCGGGTGCGGGATGCCGCGCTGCTCGAACTGCTCTACGCCACGGGCGCGCGCGTCTCGGAGGTGGTCGCCCTCAACGTCGACGACCTGGTGGGCGAGGAGGGCACCGCCGAGCACGTGCGGGTGCTCGGCAAGGGCGGCAAGCAGCGCATCGTGCCGGTGGGCAGCTTTGCACGCGCGGCGCTCGACACTTACCTCGTGCGGGTGCGCCCCGAGCTCTCGCGCCGCGGTCACGCGACGCCCGCGCTGTTCCTGGGGATGCGCGGCGCAAGGTTGTCGCGCCAGAGCGCGTGGCTGGTCATCCGGGCCGCCGCCGAACGGGCCGAACTGAGTGTCGAGGTGTCGCCCCACAGCCTGCGGCACTCCTTCGCAACGCACCTGCTGGAGGGCGGCGCCGACGTGCGCGTCGTGCAGGAGCTGCTCGGCCACGCGAGCGTCGCGACGACCCAGATCTACACGCGGGTGACGGCGGATGCGCTGCGCGAGGTGTACCTGACCTCGCATCCGCGCGCCCGTTAACCTTCAACCTCTGCTTCAGGTGAACCGCGCGCAACGGGCGCGTGGCAACCAGGAGGCGGGGGACACCGACTTAGACTCGACACCATGCCAGCGCCACGCGAGGATGTCACCGAGTTGCCGGGCTTCTCCGGCGATCTCGGCAACGCCACGCTCGGCCCCACGGGTCGACCGGTGACGGATTTCAAGGTCCCGAAGAAGCTGCCCTCGCACGGCCCGGCGCGGATCATCGCGCTGTGCAACCAGAAGGGCGGCGTCGGCAAGACCACGACGACGATCAACCTGGGCGCCGCGCTCGCCGAATACGGCCGCCGCGTGCTCGCGATCGACTTCGACCCGCAGGGCGCGCTGAGCGCGGGCCTCGGCGTGCCGACCCACGACGTGACGACGATCTACGATCTGCTGCTCGGCCGCTCGAAGGACACCAAGGCCGCGATCATCGAGACGTCGACGCCGGATCTGCACGTGATCCCGGCGAACATCGACCTCTCGGCCGCGGAGGTGCACCTCGTCAACGAGGTGGCGCGCGAGCAGATCCTGGCCCGCGTGCTGCGCCAGGTGGCCGACGACTACGACGTCATCCTGATCGACTGCCAGCCTTCGCTCGGCCTGCTCACCGTGAACGCGCTCACCGCCGCGCACGGCGTGCTGATCCCGCTGGAGTGCGAGTACTTCGCGCTGCGCGGCGTGGCGCTGCTGATCGAGACGATCGACAAGATCCGCGACCGGCTGAACCCGGCGATCCGCCTCGACGGCATCGTGGCGACGATGTACGACCCGCGCACGCTGCACAGCCGCGAGGTGCTGGAGCGCGTGGTCGAGACCTTCGGCGACGCCGCCCTGGAGACCGTGATCGGCCGCACCGTGAAGTTCCCGGATGCGACGGTCGCCGCCGAGCCGATCACCACCTTCGCCCCGACGCACGCGGCCTCGGACGCCTACCGTCAGCTCGCGAGAGAACTGGTTGCGCGTGGCGCCGTCGCCTGAGGCGATGCCGACCACGGAACTGCTGTCGCCCGCGGGTGAAGGCGCCGAGTCTCCCGGCTTCCGTCTGACGCTGTCGAACTTCGACGGCCCCTTCGACCTGCTCGTGCAGCTGATCAGCAAGCACGAGCTCGACATCACCGAGATCGCGCTGAGCGCCGTCACCGACGAGTTCCTCTCCTACCTGCGCGCGCTCGACTCGGAGGACGACCTCGATCAGGCGAGCGAGTTCCTGGTGGTCGCCGCGACCCTGCTCGATCTGAAGATCGCGGGGCTGCTGCCGCAGGGCGAGCTCGTCGATGCCGAGGATGTGGCGCTGCTGGAGGCGCGCGACCTGCTGTTCGCCCGGCTGCTGCAGTACCGGGCCTTCAAGGAGGCGGCGGCGTGGTTCGGCCAGCATCTCGACGCCGAGTCGACCCGGCACGTGCGCAACGTGCGCCTCGAGGACCGGTTCCGCCGGCAGACCCCGGAGCTGGTCTGGAACCTCACGGCCGACGACTTCGCGGCCCTCGCGCTGCTGGCGTTCACCCCGCGCGAGATCCCGGTGGTCGGGCTCGACCACCTGCACGCGCCCCTGATCAGCATCCGCGAGCAGGCCGCGCACGTCGTGGCGATGCTGCGGCAGGGGGAGCCGCTGAGCTTTCGCCAGTTGGTCGCGGGCGCCGAGCTGAAGGGCGTCGTGGTGGCGCGCTTCCTCGCCGTGCTCGAGCTGTACCGCCACGCCGCGATCTCTTTCGAACAACTCGAACCGCTGGGCGAGCTGACGCTGCGCTGGACAGCGCAGCACTGGTCGGATGACCAGCTCGCCCACCTGGGAGCCGACTATGACAACTGATCCGAACCTCGACCTCGACCGCCGCCTCGAGGCGATCCTGATGGTGGTGGACGAGCCGCAGCCGGTGATCGCGCTCGCGACGGCGCTCGGCGCGCCCGTGCCCGCCGTCCGGCAGACGATCGAGCGGCTCGTCGCCGACTTCGACGGCACGGCCCCCGGCTCGGTGCGGCGCGGCTTCGAGTTGCGCGAGGTGGGCGGCGGCTGGCGCATCTACGTGCGCGCCGAGCACGACGATGTGGTGCGCGACTTCGTGCTCACGCAGAGCCCCACCAAGCTGTCGCAGGCGGCGCTCGAGACGCTCGCGGTGATCGCCTACAAGCAGCCGATCTCGCGCGGATCGATCGCCTCGATCCGCGCCGTCAACGTCGACTCGGTGGTGCGCACGCTGCTCGGCCGCGGGCTCATCACCGAGGCGTTCACCGACTCCGAGACCGGCGCGATCCACTACGAGACGACGCCGCTGCTGCTCACCCAGCTCGGCATCAACTCGATCGAGGAGCTGCCCGCGATCTCGCCGCTGCTGCCGGACGGCGCCGACGGCTTCGAGGATGCGGCGGCCCTGCGATGAGCGGCGACAGCACCGACGCCAGCGCCGAGGGGGAGCGCCTGCAGAAAGTGCTCGCCGCCGCCGGGGTCGCCTCGCGCCGGGTGAGCGAGCAGTACATCGTCGCCGGCCGGGTGTCGGTGAACGGCCAGGTCGTCACCGAGCTGGGGCGCCGCGTCGACCCGCTCGTCGACGAGGTCGCGGTGGACGGCACGGCGGTGCAGCTGGACAGCTCGCGCCGCTACCTGATCCTCAACAAGCCGACCGGCGTCGTCAGCACGATGAACGACGAGCACGGTCGACCCGATCTGCGGCAGTTCCTGCCGGACGACGGCGAACGGCTGTTCAACGTGGGCCGGCTCGACGCCGACACGAGCGGCCTGCTGGTGCTCACCAACGACGGGGCGATCGCGCACGTGCTCGCGCATCCGTCGTTCGGGGTGACGAAGACCTACATCGCGACCGTGCGCGGCGAGGTGACGCCCGCGACGATGCGCAAGCTGGAGAAGGGCATCGAGCTCGACGACGGTCCGATCCAGGCCGATCGCGCCCGCATCGTGGGTGAGGCCTCCCGCGGCAAGACGATCGTCGAGATCACGCTGCACTCGGGACGCAACCGCATCGTGCGCCGCATGCTCGCCGCAGTCGGGCATCCCGTGCTGGAGCTGGTGCGACGCCAGTTCGGGCCGCTGCACCTCGGCACGCTGCCGATGGGGCGCACCCGCGAGATCACTAGGGTGGAACTCGGCGAACTGCTGACGATCGCGCGGAAGAGCGACGTCGGCACCGAGCGCCCGAGTGAGGATTCCGGAGAATGAGCGACCGTCGCGTGACCGATCAGGTCCGCATCGTCGGCAGCGGGCTGCTGGGCGCCAGCATCGGCCTCGCGCTCGGCGCGAAGGGCGTCGACGTCATCGTCGACGACGCCTCGCCGGCCGCGCGCCGCCTCGCGATCGACTACGGCGCGGGCCGGGCCCCGGCCGAGGGCGATGCGCCGGGCGTGATCGTCGTCGCCGTGCCGCCGGATGTGACCGCCGAGGTGGTGGCGGCCGAGCTGGCGCGCTTCCCCGACGCGCTCGTCACTGACGTTGCGAGCGTCAAGCTGGCTCCGCTCGCCGAACTGCGCGAGCGCGGCGCCGACCTCTCGCGCTACCTCGGCTCGCACCCGATGGCCGGGCGGGAGCGCGGCGGCACGATCTCGGCGCGCGCCGACCTGTTCGAGGGGCGACCCTGGATTCTCGCCGGGCACGACGGCATCAGCTACGGCCGCGCCCGTCCGCTCGAAGACCTCGTGCTCGATCTCGGCGCCGTGCTCATCGAGATGGACGCCGTCGAGCACGACCGCGCCGTCGCCCTCGTCTCGCACGCCCCGCAGTTGGTCGCCTCGATGCTCGCGGCGCGCCTCGACGCCGGCACCGACCCGGCCCTGCGGCTGGCCGGCCAGGGGGTGCGCGACACGACGCGCATCGCCGCAAGCGACCCGGCGCTGTGGGTGCAGATCCTCGGTGCCAACGCGGCCGCCGTCGCCGATGTGCTGCGTCCGCTGCGCGACGACCTCGACGCGGTGCTGTCGGCGCTGGAGGCGCCGGAGGCCTCCGGCTCACGTCGCACGATCGCCGAGGTGATGGCCGCCGGCAACGCGGGCGTCGCCCGGCTGCCCGGCAAGCACGGCCAGGCGAAGCGCTTCGCGACGCTCGTGGTCAAGATCGACGACAAGCCGGGTGAGCTGGCGCGTCTGCTCACCGAGATCGGCGAAGAGGGCGTCAACATGGAGGACCTGCGCCTGGAGCACTCGCCGGGCGCGCAGCTGGGCTTCGCCGAGATCTCGGTGGTTCCGGAGGCGGCGCACGCACTCGCCGCCGCGCTGGAGAAGCGCGGCTGGGCACTGGGAGAAGAAGACCGATGAGCACCCCGATCGTCGTCGCCGTGGATGGGCCGGCCGGCAGCGGCAAGTCGAGCGTGAGCCGTGCGGCCGCCACGCGCCTCGGCTACGCCTTCCTCGACACCGGGGCCGCCTACCGCGCCCTCACCTGGCTCGCGCTCGAGCGCGGCATCGACCTCGACGACTCCGGCGCGATCGTCGCCGAGCTGGCCGACTTCCCGTACCGCACCGAGGCGCGGCCCGAGGGCTCGCACGTGCGGGTCGGCGACGTCGACGTGACGATCGCGATCCGCGAGCCGCGGATCAGCGCCGTCGTCAGCCAGATCGCGCGGGTTCCGGAGGTGCGCGAGGCGCTCACCGAGGCGTTCCGGCGCATCATCGCCGAGACCCGTGCGCCCGGCATCGTGGTCGAAGGCCGCGACATCACCACGGTGGTCGCACCGGATGCTCAGGTGCGAATCCTCTTAACCGCCGATGAGACGGTTAGAATTGCGCGACGGTCCGCTGAACTCGCCTCCGCCGACGCCGATACGGCCCGGCAGTTGCGCGAGCGGGACCGCAAAGACGCCCAGGTGGTCGATTTTCTGACCGCCGCCGAGGGCGTGACCACGATCGATTCGACGGAACTCGACTTCGAGCAGACCGTCGACGCGGTGATCGAGCATGTGCGGCGAACCGCCGAGGCCAGCACCGCCCACCAGAACTGAGGAACCATGACCGAGCGTGACCCGGAGCTCGCGTCGTTGACGCCCCCCGAGGCTGACAGCGAATTCGACGAGCTCGGAAACGACGAGGGCGCCGTCGAGGCGCTCGCCGAACGACTCGCCGACCTGGACGACGAGGCGGCGGAGAACCGCGCCGCGAGCCTGCGCGCGGGCCTGTCCGACTACGACCTCGACGACGAGGACCTGGAGCTGCTGGATGCCGCCTCCGCCGGTCCCGACGGCATCACCTACCTGCCGGCGCTTCCCGTGCTCGCGATCGTGGGCCGCCCGAACGTCGGCAAGAGCGCGCTCGTCAACCGCATCCTGGGCCGCCGCGAAGCGGTCGTCGAGGATGTGCCCGGCGTCACCCGCGACCGCGTCAGCTACAAGGCCGAGTGGCTGGGCCGTCGCTTCACCCTCGTCGACACCGGCGGCTGGGAGCCCGACGCGCAGGGCATCAACGCCTCCGTCGCGGCGCAGGCCGAGGTCGCCGTCGATCTGGCGGATGCGGTGCTGTTCGTCGTCGACATCAACGTCGGCGCCACGGCGACCGACGAGCACGTCGTGCGCATGCTGCGCGCCTCGCACAAGCCCGTGATCCTGGTCGCGAACAAGTCGGACGACACCGTCAAGGACCCGCTCGCCGCGGAGCTGTGGAGCCTCGGGCTCGGCGAGCCGTGGCCGCTGTCGGCGCTGCACGGCCGCGGCGTGGCCGACCTGCTCGACCACGTCATGGAGGTGCTGCCGGAGGTCTCCACCGTCGCCAAGCAGGAGATCGGCGGCCCGCGCCGGGTCGCGATCCTGGGGCGCCCGAACGTCGGCAAGTCGAGCCTGCTCAACAAGGCCGCCGGTGAGGAGCGCGTCGTCGTCAACGAGATGGCGGGCACCACCCGCGACCCCGTCGACGAGCAGGTCGAGCTCGGCGGTCGCATCTGGACCTTCGTCGACACCGCCGGCATCCGCAAGCGGGTGCACCTGCAGCAGGGTGCCGACTTCTACGCGAGCCTGCGCACCAGTGCCGCGCTTGAGAAGGCGGAGGTCGCCGTCGTCGTGCTCGACGTCACCCAGCCGATCTCGGTGCAGGACATGCGCATCATCGACCTGGTGCTTGAGTCGGGCCGCGCGCTCGTCGTCGCCTACAACAAGTGGGATCTGCTGGACGATGAGCGTCGCCGCTACCTGGAGCGCGAGATCGAGCAGGATCTCGCCCACATCACCTGGGCGCCGCGCGTCAACATCTCCGCCCGCACCGGCCGTCACCTGGAGAAGCTGGTGCCCGCGCTCGAGCTCGCGCTCGACAGCTGGGACACCCGCATTCCGACCGGCAAGCTGAACGCGCTGATCGCGGAGCTGACGGCGGAGCACCCGCACCCGGTTCGCGGCGGAAAGCAGCCGCGCATCCTGTTCGGCACCCAGGTGTCGACGCGCCCGCCGACCTTCGTGCTGTTCACGACCGGATTCCTCGACCCCGGCTACCGCCGCTTCATCACGCGCCGCCTGCGCGAGATCTACGGCTTCGAGGGCACCCCGATCAACGTGAACATGCGAGTCAGGGAGAAGCGCAAGCGGACGTAGGACCTTCGGCCCTGGGAAGGTGAGCAGGTCTCCGAGAAGCTGAGTCACATCAACCGATTCAGCATCATCAAGGGGACACCATGACTTCCACCACCACGCCCGCCGAGACCACCGGATCTGACCGCGTCGTCGTCGAGTTCACTCGCGGCACCGCCCGCTTCGTTCGACTGTTCGGAGTGCTCGCGCTCATCGCCGGCATCGGCATGGTGCTCGCCGGGGGTGTCGTCTGGGGCATGGTGAGCAGCGAGCTCGCCGCCGAGAAGATCGTCGTCTCGGAGGACTCGGCGCTGCTTCCGGGTGCCGCCGTCACCGGACCGCTCACCGCCTACGCCGAGGCCGAGGTCATCAGCCACCACGCCCTCGAGGCCAGCGGTGGTCTCACCTACGCCGAGCTCGACCGTGAGGACCCGGTGCGCACCACCATGATGAACGCCTCGTTCCTGCGCGCCTCGCTCTTCACCTCTGTCGTCTCGTTCGGTGTCGCCGCCTTCGCGATGGGCATGGGCCTGTTCGTGGCCGCGACCGGCTGGGTGCTGACGCGGATCGCGCCCAAGCAGGCGGCAAGCTAAGAACCACCACACGGCGCGGGTCGCGCCTCCCGAGTAGGCTCGGGAGGCGTGACCCGCTCCGTTTTCAACCCGGTCGCGGCGCGCGCCGACTTTCCGATCCTCGACCGCACCGTGAACGGCAAGCCGCTCAACTACCTCGACGCCGCGGCGACGAGTCAGAAGCCGCGCGTCGTGCTCGACGCCGAGCGCCGCTACTACGAGACAGCGAACGCGGCCGTCAACCGAGGCGCCCACACGCTCGCCGGTGAAGCCACCGATCTGTTCGAGGATGCCCGCGCCCGCGTGGCCGGCTTCCTCGGCGCGGGGGAGCGCGAGCTGGTGTGGACGGCGAACGCGACCGAGGCGATCAACCTGGTGGCGTACGCGATCGGCAACGCCACGCTGGGGCGCGGGGGAGCCGCGGCCGAGCGCTTCCGGCTGGCTGCGGGCGACGAGATCGTCGTCACCGAGGCGGAGCACCACGCGAACCTGATCCCGTGGCAGGAGCTCGCCGCGCGCACGGGCGCGGTGCTGCGCCCGATCCGGGTGCACGACGACGGGCGGATCGACCTCGACCACGCCGCCGAGGTGATCGGGGAGCGCACCCGCCTCGTGGCCTTCGCGCACGTCTCGAACGTGCTCGGCATCGTCAACCCGGTCGAGCACCTCACGCGCCTGGCGCACGACGCGGGCGCCCTCGTGGTGCTCGACGCCTGCCAGTCGGCGCCCAACCTGCCCGTTGACCTGCGCGCGCTCGACGTCGACTTCGCCGCCGTCTCGGGCCACAAGATGCTCGCCCCGACCGGTATCGGCGCCCTCTACGGCAAGGCGGATCTGCTGGATTCGCTGCCGCCGTTTCTGACCGGCGGCTCGATGATCACCCGTGTCACTCTCGAATCGGCCGAATACCTGCCGGCGCCGCAGCGCTTCGAGCCGGGCACCCAGCGCATCGCGCAGGCGATCGGCTGGGCGGCCGCGTGCGACTGGATGGAGGCGCACGGGCGCGCCGAGATCGCCGAATGGGAACGCGGGCTCGGACAGCGGATGCTGCTGGGGCTCGCGCAGATCCCGGGCATCCGGGTTCTCGGCGTCGGGGACGGCACAGTGGAGCGGGTCGGTCTCGCGGCCTTCGACGTCGAGGGGGTGCACGCGCATGACTCGGGGCAGTTCCTCGACGACCGCGGCATCGCCGTGCGGGTCGGCCACCATTGCGCGCAGCCGCTGCACCGTCGTTTCGGGCTGACTGCGACCACGCGCGCGAGCGTGTCGCCCTTCACCACCGCCGCCGAGATCGACGAGCTGCTCGAGGCGGTGGCGGGCATCCGACCGTTCTTTGGAGTGAGCGCATGAGCGGGCTTGAGGCGCTGTACCAGCAGCTGATTCTGGACCACTCGAAGACCCCGCACGGGCAGGGCTTCGTGGCCGTGAAGGCGCCCGGCGAGGGCGAGTCGCACCAGTACAACCCGGTGTGCGGCGACGAGGTGACCGTGCGCGTCACCCTCGACGAAGCGGGCACCCACCTGACCGGTCTGCGCTGGGAGGGGCACGGCTGCACCATCTCGCAGGCCTCCGCCTCGATGTTCGCGGCCCTGATCGACGAGGATGCGCCCGTCGAGCTGGGCGCGCTGCAGGCCCGGATCGACAAGTTCCGTGAGGTGCTGCGCTCGCGCGGCACGCTCGCCCTCGACGAGGAGGAGTTCGGCGACGTCGCCGCGCTCTCCGGCGTCTCGAAGTACTCGCAGCGGGTGAAGTGCGCGATGCTCGCCTGGGTGGCGACCGAGGCGGCGGTGGCCGAGGCCTCCGGCACGGCGACCGCGCACGAATCTCACTGAGCCATGGCGCCTTCGTCGGCTCCGGCTCCGGCTTCGACTCCGGCGTCGGCGCGCGCGCAGCTCGAGCAGCTGGTGGCCTCGGCGCCGGAGTGGTCGATCGACGGCCGCTTCCAGTTCCCCGATCCGGATCGTGCCCGCCGTGCCGCGGTGCTGATCCTGTTCGGCGTGCTCGACGCGACGCCCGCGACCGCCGCCGACGGGGTCGCGCCGGAGCTCGACGTGCTGTTGCAGCGACGCGCCGACCGGATGCGCCACCACGCCGGGCAGGTCGCCTTCCCGGGCGGCGGCATCGATCCCGGCGATGCGAGCCCCTCGGCGGCGGCGCTGCGCGAGGCGGTGGAGGAGACGGGGCTCGACCCGGCCGGCGTCGACGTGCTGGGGGAGCTGCCGGAGGTGCCGCTCGTGGTCAGCAACAACCTGGTGACCCCGGTGCTCGGCTGGTGGGCGACCCCGTCGCGCATCGCCGCAGCGGATCGGCGTGAGACGGTGGAGGTGTTCCGGGTGCCGGTCGCCGACCTGCTGGCGCCCGAGAACCGCGCGAGCGTCGTCTCGATTCGCGGGCAGCGGCGGCCGCCCAGCCCCGCGTTCACGGTCGGCGAGGTGTTCGTGTGGGGGTTCACCGCGATCGTGCTCGACCGCCTCTTCGACGAACTCGGCTGGACCCGCCCCTGGGACCCCTCCCGAGCCCTAGAAATCTGACCCCAGCGGGTTGAGTAGCCGCAAAGCGGCGTATCGAAACCGCAAGGTCCTGCGGGTTGAGTAGCCGCGAAGCGGCGTATCGAAACCGCGCTCTAGCGGGTTGAGTAGCCGCGTCAGCGGCGTATCGAAACCGCGCTCTAGCGGGTTGAGTAGCCGCGTCAGCGGCGTATCGAAACCCAAGCCCCCCACCCCCATACCCCCTAGGGTATACTCGCCTCATGCCTGCGACCGCGACCCCCCGCGCGCCCGCGCTGCGCCACCTGCTCGCCCCGCTCGCGCGCCCCGACCGCCTCGCCGTCACCCTGATCGCAGCGATCCTCACCCTCGCCGTCCTCGCGAGCTCCACCGGGCTGTTCGCCCTCATCGACGGCACCATCGAACTCCGCCTCGATGCCCTCGCCGCGGCCGCCCTCGTCACGGGCAGCCTGCTCGCCGGTGCCACCTTCGCGACCTTCCGCCGCCCGCCGCTCGGCGCCGAGGCGACCGGCTGCGACCTGCGCGGCCCGCTCATCGGCAGCCTGCTGCTCGGGCTCGGAACCGACGCCGGCGAGGCGAGCCTCGTCAGCGGCATCGCGCAGCCGGTGCTTGCCGTCGCGGGGCTGATCGTGCTCGCAGTGGGCCTTGCCGACCGGCTGCGCCGCGAACGCGCCGCCGTGCGCCACGCCGAACGTCGGCAGGCCGCCGTTCTCGCCGGGCTCGTCGATGCGGCAGAGCCGGGCGAGGTGTGTCTCGACTGCCGTCCGTTGTTCACCCCCTTCCGATCGACCCCGAAAGAGACCCCATGAAGAAGCTCCTCGCCCTGCTCACCCTCGGTCTCGCCCTGACGCTCACCGGCTGCACGCCCGCCGAGCCGATCGAGGTCACCGCGGACACGGTCATCATCGATGTGCGCACCCCCGACGAGTTCGCGACCGGCCACCTCGAGGGCGCCCTGCTGCTCGACGTGCAGTCGGCCGAGTTCGACGCGCTCGCCGCGGAGCTCGACCCCGATGCCTCTTACGTCGTCTACTGCCGCTCGGGCAACCGGGCGGGCACGGCGATCGAGCGGCTGGCCGCACTCGGCATCACGGATGCGGTCAACGCCGGTTCGGTGCAGGAGGCCTCCGACGCGACCGGCATCCCGATCGTCACTGAGTAGCGCTGCCGCCGGCACCCCGGCTGCCGCTACCCTCGTGGCATGGGACGCCTCCTCGCCGCCTGCGTTGTCGCCTCGCTGCACCCGGATTCGGGCTCGGTCGGCACGACCGCGATCGACAAGCGCGCCGTCGACGGGCCGGTGAAGGTGGGGCCGCGCGGCCTCTACGCCGACCTGCAGGCCGACCGCAAGCACCACGGCGGCGACGAGAAGGCGGTGTACGCCTACGCCGTCGAGGACGCCGAGTGGTGGGAGGAGCAGCTCGGCCGCGAGATCACGCCGGGCCTGTTCGGCGAGAACATCCGCGTCAAGGGTCTCGAGGTCTCGAACGCCGTGGTCGGCACCCGGTGGCGCATCGGCGCGGGGGAGGACGCCGTCGAGCTGGAGGTGACCGGCCCGCGCACGCCGTGCATGACCTTCGCCCGCTGGATGGGCGAGGAGAGCCGCGGCTGGGTGAAGCGCTTCTCGGATGCCCGCCGCCTCGGCGCCTACCTCAAGGTCACCCGCTCCGGCCGCATCCACTCCGGCGACGAGATCGCCGTCGTGCACATCCCCGACAACGCGCCCACCATCCTCGACTTCTACCGCGGCCCGTAACCCGCCAGCGGGTTGAGTAGCCGCCACTGGCGGCGTATCGAAACCCCAAGGCTCTGCGGGTTGAGTAGCCGCGTCAGCGGCGTATCGAAACCGCAAGGCTCTGCGGGTTGAGTAGCCGCGTGAGCGGCGTATCGAAACCGCGCTGCAGCGGGTTGAGTAGCCGCGTCAGCGGCGTATCGAAACCCCATCGAAACGAACACAGTCCAAACTGTCCTTCATGACCCCACCCCTCACGATCCGCCCGCTGACTCTCGGCGAGGTCCGCATCCGCCCGAACAACATCGCCGGCACCGGAACCCCGATGCTGTGGTGGACGTTCACCTCGCGCACCTGGTCGCCGTGGCTGCCGGTGTTCGGGTTCCTGGTGGAGCACGAGCGCGGCACCGTGCTGTTCGACACCGGCCAGTCGGCGGCGTTGATCGACGACCCCGACTACTACCCGGGCGGCCTGGTGGGGCTGGTGTTCCGGCGTCAGGCGGAGTTCCGGGTGAGCGTTGAGCAGAGCCTGTCGGCGCAGCTGACCGCCGCGGGTGCCTCGGTCGACGACATTGATGTGGTGGCGATCTCGCACCTGCACCAGGATCACGCGGGCAACGTCGCCGAACTCACCGGCAAGAAGTTCCTGGTGAGCGCCGACGAGCTGGCGCTGCTGGATGAGAAGGCGCCCGAGATGCACGGCGTGCTGGCCGAGCACGTGAAGGTCGACGGCGTCGAGTTCTCCCCGGTCGTGTGCGAGCCGAACGATGACCCGGCGCTCGCCGCCTTCGGCGCGAGCTTCGACATCTTCGGCGACGGAACCCTGCTGCTGCTGCCGACGCCCGGGCACTCGGCGGGCTCGATGAGCCTGCTGGTGCGCCGCGAGGGTGCGACGCCGGTGCTGCTCGTGGGCGATGTCACCTACAACCCGGACCTGCTCGCGAAGGGTGTCGTGCCCGACACGGGGGTGCGCGAGGTGCAGCTGCAGACGGCTCGCAAGATCGTGGCGCTCACCGAGGCGCTGCCGGGACTTGCCGTGGTGGCGGCCCACGACCCGCGCGTGCCGGAGCGTCTCGCGGCGGTGTCGTGACCGCATCCGAGCCGGAGGCGTGCCCCTGCGGTTCGGGGCGCGCGTATGAGCGGTGCTGCGGCCCGCTGCATGCGGGCGGCGCGGCCGAGACGGCGCGCAGCTGATGCGCTCGCGGTTCAGTGCCTTCGCTCGGGGGCTGGATGCCTACCTGCTGGCGAGCTGGCATCCGTTGACCAGGCCGGCGACGCTCGAGCTGGAGGAGGGGGTGCTGTGGCGCCGCCTGCAGATCGTGGATGCGGTCGCCGGGGCGGCCGGTGACGCCGAGGGGGTGGTCGAGTTCCGTGCCTCGTACCGCGACCCGGACGGCGCCGCGGGCCTGCTGCTCGAGCGCAGCCGTTTCGTGCGCGACAGTGCCGGCCGATGGTCGTACCTGGACGGCGAGACACGGTAGAGTTGTCCATCGTGCTGTTCCGCTTGGCGGGCGCACAAGCCACGGGCTGTGGCGCAGCTTGGTAGCGCACTTGACTGGGGGTCAAGGGGTCGCAGGTTCAAATCCTGTCAGCCCGACGTAACGAAGGAAGGCCGTCCCGCATGGGGCGGCCTTCCTTCGTTAACTCGAGCCGAGCGACATGGCACCGGCGAGCAGGTGGGCCCCCGCTGGCGAGGGGCCCCGGACGCGCGGAGCGCGTTCGGGGAGCCAGTAGGGGACAAATCCTGTCAGCCCGACGAAACAGTCGTCCAGATTGCTGTCCAGGAAACAGGGTCTGGGCGGCTCGCTATTGGGTGCGGTGGTTCGGTTCGTGTGGGATGCGGACTACGCGTTCGTGGGCGGGCACCGGAAGTTGTATGAGCATCAGGGTTCGGTGGCGGTCGTACAGATGGGTGCACGGGCGTATGTGCCGGCGTTGGGCAGGTTCCTGAGTGTGGATCCGATCGAGGGTGGGGTGGATAACTCGTACGTGTATCCGCCGGACCCGGTCAACAAGCTTGACCTGAGCGGCATGCTGAGCATTGATGCAGCGGAACGGTGGGCGAAGAGCACAGGCAAGTCGGTGAGAACTGTGTGGACGGCAAACCGTGCGGTGGCTGCTCCGCCAGCGAATTGGCAGACACCGCGCTCAACGACAATCTGTCGGAACCCGAACGGTTGCGAGGGGTCGCAGCTGACCGAGGCGGAAGTCAAAGCTGGCCTCGGCGATCTCAGCCGTTCACTGGATGCGATTTCGGGGGGTTCGGCAGCAATCGCGGCAGTTGCCGGCGCCGTTGCTGCATTTGGATCCCCCACTGGCGTAGCGACCGCCGTCGCTGCTCCGGTAATGGTAGGCGCGATGTTGGTTTCGACGGTGACGGGGGTTGGCGCCGTCTTTACGGATTGCATCGCGTATGACTGGGACGGCATCTGTAGTGGTAAGGGGCTGACTGTAGCCTTCAGCTTGACGTTCGGTGTACTGGGTGCACCGCTGCGGGCAGGCTTGGCGTTCAGCGGGGTAACGGGGGCGGGCTGGGCGCTTGTATCGCGCTGAGCCACTGAGTCAGGTCGCGAGGGTCGAGAGAGGCAGGAACAGCATTGAATGAGGGCGTACGCGTTCGCGCGATTTGGGGCATGATCGCAGGTCTTGTGCTCTTCGTCCTGGCTGCCGTTCGGATGGTAGAGCGGCCGCTCGCGCAAGGCGAGCTCGAAGGTCTCTCCGTTGGAGAGCTCGCGGTGAAATTCTGGGTCGTGTCCGGGGGATTGGCCCTCTTTCTCATGACTGCGGCGTGTCTCGTTTTCATGTGGCTGCCGAGCGCGGTCTTGCGGTGGCGCCTTCGCCGTCGGTGTTCGGGGGACGTTTTTGTGTTTTCGATTAGGGATTTTCACGATGCGCTCAAGGACGATGGCGCGCTTGATCCGCTTCGTGACGCGAAGCCGCGCATTTCGCTAGCGGCAGTAGCTGGTGCTGAGGGGTTCGAGTTGTGGCGCTCTGCGGTTCGGCCTAGACGGGTGCTTCGATTCGGCTGGGATTCGATCGGCGAGGTCGGGCTTGGTCGGATCACCGCGCCGAGCGTCGCGGACACGGTTGTCCTTTCGGGTGACAGGATCCCGGATTGGCAATTCGCAATCGTTGCGGAAGGGTGGGTCGCACATCGGCCGGCGGATCGTGCCACGGTGGAGGCGACGGTCGAAAAGTTGCGTGAGCTTCGCGCTGCGTGGGCCGCAGCGCAGCCGTAGCACGCGTTGATCGATGAGGGCACGGCATATGCCGAGGAAAGATTCTTACTGCTGGTATGGGTGTGGCGATCAGTTCGGTGGGTGGGCCTGCGAATTCGGGCGCGGTGTTCGGCGTGCTCACAGGTGGAGTGCGGGCGTATGCCAGCCGCGGTTGACCGGCTCGTGACTCAGCATCGAGAGAGAGAAGGTTGCAGACGTGCAAGCGACGCGTAATCGTGCAATCTTCTTCATCGTGCTCGGCATCGGGTTCGCGGGGTTCTCCGCATATGGCCTCGTCGCCCGAGCTCAGGCCGAGGGTGAGCTTCAAGGCCTGTCGGTGATGGACCTGCTGGGCAAGTTCTGGGGACTAACCGTGGGACTCAGCGTGGTATTCCTCATGCTCGTGTGGGTTGCGCTGATTTGGGTGCCAAGCGCGTTCCTGCGATGGAGATTGCGCCGTCGGCTTCCCGCGACGGACATCCTGTTTTCTGCGCGGAACTTCCATGATGCTGCGGTGAGAGGGGGCGTTCTCGAACCCTTGCGTGAAGTGAAATTCCGTGTTTCATTGACGCTGTCGGCCGGCGCTGGCGGTGTGGTGGTGTGGCGGAACCCAGCCCAGCCGGCCCACGTATTGCGGCTCGGGTGGGATCGGATCGTTTCGATCGAGCTAGGACGAATCAGCTCACCGACTGTTGCAGACACGATCGTTATTTCGGTCGAGGGGGCGCCGCCGTGGCAGTTCGCGCTCGTGCCGGAGCGATGGGTGGCACATCGCCCTGCGGATCGTGCGACAGTCGAGGCGACGATCCAAAAGTTGCGTGAGTTTCGCGCTGCGTGGGTCGCGGCGCAACCTTAGCGCGCGTTGATCGTTGAGGCGCCGACCGAAAGTAGTGGTCGACCTGGTGCACGCCAATATCTGCGAGGGCTCGCCCTCAATAGCGATCGGAATGCACCAGGGACCGTGCCGAGGGCGGTGCTACCCGGTTCACCAAGACTGGTCGGTGGGATTTCCGAAGGCGTGTGACGTTGCTTTCGCGTTCGCTCTGCTCCAGGCTGACGGCTTAGTCGTCGGCTGCTCTCCATCTGTTGGGAAAAATTGCCACTAGGGCTGGGAAACGCACGCGGTCGAGTGGCCGGGCTTCTCGGTGGCTTGGGGTTTTCTGGACGACCCACGTAACGAAGGAAGGCCGTCCCGCATGGGGCGGCCTTCCTTCGTTAACTCGAGCCGAGCGACATGGCACCTGCGAGCAGGTGGGCCCCGCTGGCGAGGGGCCCCGGACGCGCGGAGCGCGTTCGGGGGAGCCAGTAGGGGACAAATCCTGTCAGCCCGACGTAAGGGTCGTCCAGATTACTGTCCAGAAAACAGGGTCTGGGCGGCCCACTTTTCGTTGCGGGGTCCAAGTTCTTCGCGTTGATGCGCGCTAACCGGGCGGGTGCGGACTTCGCAGTCGTGGGCCGGCCCGTTTCGGCGGTCGTGGGCCGAACGGGTGAAACGCGAGTAGCCCCTCTGCCGTTCTCGGCGGGGGCGGAGCTGTCGGGGTGGATGAGTCGGTGTCGGTCACCTATTTGCAGGATGCGTCGGGTCGGATCGTTCAGCGAACGGTCGACGCGGCCGGCACGGCGGATGACAGCACGCTGCGGTTCACGTTCACGGGTGGTTGTGACGCCCCGTGGGCAACCCTGGACGAATCCAACGCGGTCGTGCAGCGGACGATCGGTTTGCCGGGTGGGGTGGTCGCGTCACCTTCGATCGGCGGGATGGCCGCATTGAGGATTGCGCCCGTAGGCGGAACGAGCCGACTGTTCGGGAACGTCAGTCTCGGCGCAAGGGGCCCCGGCGTGCTGAACAGCAAGAGCGGAAGGATCGCACCGTATCGGCCCGGCTGGAGCGTCAAGCCGCAGTCGGGGAGAATAGCTGAGCATCAACCAACTTTCCGCATATATGTGCCTTAGCTAGCTTTGAGCAAAGGCCACATACATCTTCTGGGTGCGAGGTTCTTGAAATGAACAGTTCATCGGTCGATGGCGAAGTCTCTGCCGTTCGCAATGAACTTTCGGATAGCTTCGGTGACAAGATCCGTTTCGAGACCATCCCCGAGCTGTCTGGTCCGACCCTGCGAATTGTTCCACGCCGATGTGATGCGCTCACTGTCGACTTCTTTCGTGAAAACGATTGGATCAGTGTCGTTGTGCTGTCGAACCGCCCAGAGAAGTTCGAGTTCGTCAACGGCGCTCCGGAATCGCAGCTTCGCGGCGCACTGGAACTGGTTCGGCGTGTCGGTGAGTTCGGCGCAGTCGAGTCTCGTTGGCATGCGTGGCGCGCGCGGCTGTACATCCCGGTTGAGGCTCTCGACACTCGCGCAGGTCACCTGCCGTACCAACCCCGATCAGTCGTGTGGGAACCGTGGCGCTGACCGTCGAAGATGCCAGCCCGGTTGCATCGTGACGCGCACGGTCGGGTTGCCGGGTGGCGCGTCGTTGGGCGCCCGGAGGTGCCCTTCACTCGCGCCGTGTTCGCATCGGATTCGGGAACGGAAAGCGCTTTGATCTCTTGAGGGGGCCAAGACCAAATGCAAAGCAGCTATTCCATCCTTGAGGCTTTTGAGATGTACATCGGTTTTCGCTTCGGCGAAGACGCGAGTGTTCGGGGCCGATTCGACGGCGAAGCCCAGCTTGGAGCCGTGGCGGTGTCCAACGATCCGAGCTGCTGCGAGATCGAGATCTACGCTCCTGGTGACACGGCGACGATCTTCGCTGGTCCCCTTCGATTTGAGGCGACCCAACCCGGTGCGGTGCCCGCGATTCGGTTTCTTGACCTGGCTCTGAGCTATCCGATCTTCGAGCTCCGCTCCGTGCTCGGGCGGCGTGGTCTTGTTCAGGCGCGCCCGCTGTCGAGACTGCAGGCGAAGCTCGTGCTGGAGGAATGGCCCGCCTGGCCAGGTGCTGTGCAGTCTCGAGACGCGTCCTTCGGCCGTTTCGTGGGCTTGTCCACGCCGCGGGCGCGTAAGTTCCGCAGTTTTCACAACCGGTCTTTTCTGTTTGACTGGGCAACGGGTCCGGGGCAGGGATAGGGCGACGCGCGGATGCGAGCCTGATTCCGGCGGTGGGTTGGATCACGCAGTGACCCAGGGTGGCGCAGCCGGGATGATGAAGGGCTTGGTCAATTGAACTGGACAATGCGACTGCGGTTGTTCCTCGGAGCGCTCGTGTTCCCACCCTTTGGCGCGCTCCTGATCGTGGCGAGGGAGGGCACCTTCGGATCTTTGCTTCGTCGCGACTTTTCGGAAGCGCGGTCCCAGTTCTTGGAGGTGCAACCATTCGCGACCGGGCTGGCGGTCATAGGGGTTGTCGCAATCACTGCGCTGGTGGCCCTGCCCGCGATCTCGAACCGGATCGCTGCCCGAAAGAGCGCGAAGGCACTCGGCGCCTCGACGTATGGGCTGGCAACCGAGATCGGTCTGCCGCGATCGCTGTGGGTGCCCTTCGAGCGGTGGGCGACAGAGTCCGACCAGTCGACGTGGACGTATGCGGTTACGGCGGAAGGACTCCGGTCTGCAGCGACGCGGCTGGGGCCCGAAGGTCTCGGTCGATGTCTCGCACGCGGACATTGCGCACCAGGAGCTCGTCGACCATGGGCTCATCCGACTCACGCTGCCGGGCACTCGTGGCGTGGTTTCCTTCGCACCCTGTCGTTTCCCGTTCGGCCGGCCGGTCACGAGCCGTTCGGTGGCAGCGCTGGTTGACGAGCTTCGGGCTGCTGTCGGCTCTGGCGAATCCTGATGTGCGGTGAGTGCACCGCTGGCAGAGCGCTGATCATGCCGAGGCTGTGGTGATGATGTGGACGTGACTCGGGCGTATCTGCTTATCGCTGGGTTTGGGCTTGCGCTGGGCCTCAGCGGTTGCGCAAGCTCGGCCGGCCCAGCGCCCGACGAAGAGGTGTCGGCGGCGATCGAGGTTGGGCTCGTTGAACCTGGGGCGCGAGCGGATATGTATGAACGCGTACCCAGGCATTGAGCTTGCTGCGGCGATTTTCCTCCCCGCATCGCGACTCGCAGAGTCTGCGGCCAACCCGGAAGGGCTTCCAGCTGACGGCCGGCCTCCGGTCGCGGTTTGTGTGTCCGAGCCGGGTGGCGCAACCGATCTTCAGCAGTCCCGTCGGGGGCTTTCCCATAGCTTGGGTGTCGGGAGGTGGTGCTGTGTGCTCGAATCCGCTGGAGCAGCAGGCGGGAGTGGTCGCGACCAGTGGCTACCGGGATTGCGGCTGGAGATGAGCCGGCGATCAGGGGCAACCGTCGTCGGGCTTGCGATGGCGCTGGCTCTTACGGGGTGCGAATCGGGTTTCTTCGACGGACCGATTGCTGTTCGTGCGGGTGAGAGTGACCTTCTCGTGGCGGTCTGTGTCGATGCGCAGATTACGAGCGTTTCTGCCTCAGAACGTCAAAACGGCTTCTTGAGATCGTGGGAGGAGTTCTGGATCGCAGAAGGCGAGATTGACGTTGTCGCTGGAACAGTTTTCTCGGTCGGCGGAGGCAACGCCGGGATGGTGGATGAATTGAGCCGCGTTCCGGACCTGGATCGGGGTGACGAGTTGGACATCACATTCGTGGGTGCCGCAGGGTCGGTGATCGGTGCCGTCCTTGTCGTGAGTGAGGGCGGCATCCCGCATGACGGATGGCTGCACCCAGATGGCTCGGTGACCACTGAACCATGCACCTGAACGCCGGACTCTCGACCCCGAGGGCGAACCCCGCAACTTGGCCGATATCGTGATCCCAACAGGGTGTTCGGGCCCTCTACGGGGGAGGCGAAGGCAGTGGAACTTTCGGACTCCGCATACGCGGCGCACCGTTCAGAGTCGGGTGGCTATCGGTTCGAGCCCGGCGCAAAAGACGGTGCTGCTTTCGTCAAGCTCACCTCGCTTCCTGGCCCGATGGACGACGCGGTTGTGTGGACATCCGGCGACCGGTGGATCGCTCGAGATGTTGAGGACGGTTCGGTAGTGGAGCTGTGATGCGGTATTCGAGAGTCAGCGGGCCTCCGCTTCGTGCCTTGGCGACGTGCTTTGTGGTCTCTGCGGCGATCGGCGGTGGCCTCGGCATCGGCCTCGGTCTGGCGGTGTTTGCTTTGGGTGAGAGCCTCCCGCGGCCGCTGTTCGGCGTGTGGCTGGGGCTGATCGGTGTTCTCCTCGCCGTCGCGATCGTCATGCTCGGTGCGAGCATTCGGCAACGCAACCGGGAGTTCAGTCGTGGCTACACAACATCCCCGGTCGCATTCGAGCACGTTGCCACGATCGACCCAAAAACGGGGACCGTGCTGAGGGAAGCATCCGAGCCGTTACTCAGCTGGGATGAGTATCGCGAGCGGATCCGAACCGCCCGCTCGGGTTCTTGAAATTCCGGGCCGGTTGGTAGGCAGGGCCGGTCGGTGCCGGGGGTCATCCTCGGGGTGTCGAGCCAACGGCAACGTTGGGGGTATCGGCGTGCGAACTACGCTTCACGTACCACTTCAGGTGCAGAATCTTCGACGAGCCGCGTCCATCGCGGGGCAGGGGTGGGAAATCGTGTGGTTTGACGACGAGGGCGGTCACGGGATTTCGCTCGATGAAGCGGATCGGGTGTTCACGCCTGCGCTGAGAGAACAGCTTCTGTCGCTTGAGCACGCCGCAGTTGTCGAGCTGGCGAGGCGCGTCAACGAGTGCCTCCCCGCCCTGTGGGAGAGTGATGAGCGTTTCGTGCCAACTGATCGCGAGGCGGATTTCGAGAATCTTGATCCGCCGCCCGAGCTTCATTTGCGGCACTCGTCAACCGTCGGGACGCTGGCAGAGGACCTAGTGGCTCAACTCGAGGCGACCGAGTTGCGATGGCGCTCGGACCTCACGATGGCACTTCTCATCTACTTGGAGCTCGACCACCCGACGCAGCGACTGCCGGAGGATGGTGCCGGAGGCAGCGCGGAGTCTGAAGGAGATTGAGAGCCGAAAGCACGTGAGGCGCCGCAAGCGCCACGCTCTTGCTGACCGGGCGTTGCGATGAAGCAGTTTCCGTCTTGCGAGTAGCCTGAACCTCAATTCACCCAGAATCGAGGATCCGTGGAGACGGGCACGTTGTTTGCCGTTCTAGGGTTTGCGTTGATGGCAGCCGGAGTGCTTGCAGTGGTGTTCAGGCGTCCCGTTGCGCGCGGCATCGCCGCAGGCATGCGCGCAATGTTCGCCCAGGCTGTCGGTAAGTTCATCACTGCCGGTGGCGCGACCTCGTCGTATCTCGTCGTGCTCGGAGTGTTCGCGACCCTCCTTGGTGCGTTCTTTGCTTTCGCGGGGTTGATGCTTGTTGACGGCTAGCAGTGGGATGACCGGCAATCACGTCACTCGAGCAGTCGACGGCACGCGCATCGCCTTGTGTGCGCGCCCGAGCCAATGCGGTGCGGCAGGCTACGCGCCCAGTGCGCAGCTCGGCTATGGTGCGACTGCCGCGTGGAGTTGGATGATCGTAGGGTGGAGGCGCTGTGATGCCGCAGGACTGGTCGGGAGCTCTTCTCTACTTGGGCGCCGTTCTCCTGGTTGTGTCGGCGATCCAGTATGCGATGACGGATCAGATGGGCAAGCGCACCGCGGACAACGTGCGCGCGTTGGGCTTTAGTCGCTGGGCTGAGACGTGGACGACGGAGCGGGCGGAACGGCTGTCAAAGGTCGGCGCCTTCGTTTTCGCCTTTCTGGGGGTCTGCCTGTTGATCACCGCGGCGGTTCTGTATCTGGTCTGATGAGCAACCGGCGCGGGTGCGCTCGAACGCTTCGGCGCGGTCGGTTGGGCTCCAACGCGCACCGGCGTCCCGCGAGTACTTTGGGCAGTTTTGGGCTGTTTGGCAAGAAGTGCGTTCGTGTCTGGGAACAGCACGCACTCAAGTGGTCGAAACGCCACTACTGCGCTCGCTGACGTCGAGCTTGTCGATCAAAGGACAGCTCATTCGGCTTGGTGAGTTGAACGCGGGTTCGGGGCTTTCCCATCGCGCTGGCTCATATGGGGTGCGAATCGGGTTTCTTCGACGGACCGATTGCTGTTCGCGCTGCCGACGCCAATCCGTGCCGTGATCTGTGGGTTGATTACCTCGCGCACGACCTGATGTTCTTCGGAGTCGTTCTGCTCGCGGGCGCGGTGGTGCTGGTGGTGCTTTCTCGTGGGCGCCGGGCGGTAGCGTCGGGTGTGCTGGAACCGTCGCGTGGTCGTTGCCGATAGCTGGACTGGGAGATCTCTGATGCCTGAAGGCTTGCCCGAAGTCCTGTTGGGGCTGGGCGCGATCTTCGCGATGGGTGCGATGGCGCAGTGGGCGCTGACCGGACAGGTCGGCGATCGATGGAGCCACAACCTGCGAATGATGGGACTTCGACGCGCGGCCGAGAAGTGGTCTCGCGCACGCGCAGAGCGTTTCTCCCGTATGGCGGCGTTGGGGTTTGCGATCTTGGCGGGGTGCCTGGTGCTTGCGGGAGCCGTCTTGTCGGTCGTGCGCGCGTACGGCTAGAGCGCGTTTGCTCAGCGAGCGAGCGCGCGCGATGCGAGCTGACTTGAGGTGCCTGCGGGATATTCGGGATAGCTCACGCAAGAGCCGTCCAAATGGTTGTCCCGAAGACTTCGCGCTGTTGGCCGATTGGGTGTCGTTGTCCGGCCGAATGGGCTCGGAGATCACCATGGTGTCGATGATGCGGCAGTATCGTTGCCACATCGTTGGCGGTCTGTTGGAGCGGGGTGCGTACGATCTCGAATTGAGCCGACTGCCGAAGTAGCTGTGGCCGTCGCATGCGCTCGCTGAAGTGCTGATGCCGGGTCAGAATCGAGCATGCGATTGGTGAAAATGAGTTCTCCAGTGACGCTGTCGTCTCTTGTACTCAGCATCGCCGTCCCTGCGGCGTTGTACTTCTTGGTGCTCCCCGCGTCTGCCGACACGAGTTTCTCCGAAGTCGTCGAGGTGGCCCCCGGCGCCACGATCTACTCAACTCTGAAGTTCTCGGGGCTCTGGCTGTTTCCTTTGCTCATCGTGTTCGTCGTGACCTCGGTCCTTTCGTCATCGTCGCGAGTTGTGGTGTTGGCGACCGCGGGCACAACCCTGGTAATGAGTTGGCCGCTGCATCGTGCGATCGCGTGGTGGACGACCGACGTCGCCCCTGGACGTGGACTTTGGGTTGACTACGTCGCCTACGCGCTGTGGTTCGTCGGGATCGCCTTGCTCGTGATGGCGGTCATCTCGGGCCTGCGCGCTCGGCAGCGCCGCACGCAGCGGGTGTGGCCGGAGGCTCACATTGACCGTCGGTGAGCACGTCCGCGCCACATCCACGCCTCGATGCGGGCCAAGCTTGGCGCAGGGGAGTTTGCGTCGCGGTGGTACTTCGGTTTCGCGACGTCCCTCGTGGCCAATGGTGTAGACCAGGGTGATTGGAATCCGATGAGTGGGGGCGGCTGATTGAATTCGATCGAACAGCACGCGGGCACGGTCGCCGGCTACGACCGTTGCGGGTGGGACTCGTGAGTCGTCGTCGTCGGCGCAGTGCAGGCGCGATTGTGCTCATCGTCTCTGCACTGCTCGCCGGTTGCGGGGTGCAGTTCGAAGCGGGCGACCCGGATGGGCTTCTCGCGATTCGTGCGACTGAAACCTCGATGGAGGTTGCGGTGTGCCGGGATCTCGTCCTCGACGAGGTGTTCATCGAACACAAGTTGCATGAAGACGACCGGCACTGGCGTTCGGTAATCGACGCTCGCGATGTGGGGCTCGTTTTAGTCCGTGGCGACGCGGTCGCCGTTGGCGGCGGGTCGTCGTCAGTACCGAGTGTCGGGAGCCGGATGCCGCGCCTAGAACCGGGGGATATCGTGCTGGTGGGATTCTCGCGCGTGGCGGAGGACGGTGAGGTCATTGACGGGGAAGTCGCGCAGTTCGCGATACCTGAAATGGGTTTGCGGGGCGACGGGTGGCTTCAGCCCGGCGGCGATGTGACCGCGCAAGCTTGTCCCTCCGCTCAGGCTCTTTCGTCGCTTCGCGTTGGCGACCGCTCGATCACGCGATGACTCTTGCCGATGCGGCCTTTTCGAGGATGCGGGAGCCGACGTCTCACGTACGGACGCGTGGCCGGGGACCGACACCCTCGGCACCGCCGAGGTGACCAGGTACGTTGCGCCGCTCACCCCCCACGCTGATGTCGGCGATCCGTGACGCAGCTGCGACATCGCGTGCATGGGATGCTGCGGCATTGTTGTCGGATCTGCATTTCCTGCGCTCCGCGGGCCTGAGCTGGGATGAGTATCGCGAGCGGATCCGAAAGGCTCGTGCGGACTGCTGACGCTCCGGGTCGTTCCGCGGGCGGGTCTGAGCGGCGTGGTGCTTCACGGTTGATGCGGCATGCGGTGCCTTCGTGGTGGGGCTCCTGTGGCATGCTGTGCAGAACGATGAGCAATCCTCTCGGGAGTCTGGAGCGGTGCCGGATGAAGTTCGCACAATCGCGGCTCGCCGTCGCTGCCGTGGCCATTGCCGCGACCCTCGGCATTGTGGCCGTCGTCGCGTTCGTGGTGCGCAATGGCGTCGCGGAGGTGTCGAGCATCGTCCTGTTGGGGTTGCTGCCTGTGGGGATCGCCGTCGTCCTCGCCTGGGCGTTCGGGCGGAGGAACCGTCGCCGCACCGAAGCGTTGGCGGCTCAGACTGCCGGAGTCGCGCTCGACGTCGAGAAGGGCGAGCAGACTGTCGCGGCGTTGCTGCGAATCGGTTTCACTGACGAAACCGGGGCGACGCCCGCGAGAAGCCTGCCGGTGAGCTTGTCGTTGTGTATCGACGAGAGCGGTGCGAGGGTGTTCGGCGGGTCGGCATCCGCCCCCAGGCTGTATCTCGACGTGCCGTGGGTGCGACTCGCGGGTGTGACCATTGATGGCACGGTGCCCGTCGGGGCTCGTCAACGGCCGGCGATCACTCTCGCCGTCGTGCACGATGGCGAAACTGTCCGAATCCCGTTCGGTCTCGTGACTGCCGGCACTGGCGTCGTGCCGATCTCTGCGCAAACGATCGCAAGGATCCAGGCTCGAATCGGCGAGACTGGGCGAGATCAAGCGCCGAGAGCCACTCGCAACGCGCCCGAATGGCGGCGAGCGCACGCACAGCTTGAGACGTGGTTGACCGAGCACCCGCAGGCCGCAACTCTGTCGCCGCACGATCTCAACTGGTTCATCGACGACGTCATTTCTGCCCTTGCGGAAGGCCGCCGAGCTCGTCTGTGCGAGCTGCTCTCAACCACGTTCGGCGCCCGAGCCACCGAATCAGCGCTCGAAGAGCTGTCGACGCGACTTGACGCGGCGCCTCGTCGCTCGAGCGAGTTTGGCGTCTGAGTTCGGCTTCGTGCGCCGCGATCCTCGTGGCCGTGCGTGTGAGACGTTCTCCCCGATGGTGTTACGCAAGTATTGCTCCGGATGCGGACTCGCGGGATGGGTGGCAATTCAGGACGGGGCGGAGGGCCAATGCGCAACATGTTGGATCGCCGCGCAGCAGGTGTGTCCGCGTCGCGGCCGACGTTCAGTCTCTGGCCGTTGCGCTTCGTCTCGCCGCTTTCGAAGGTGGGCTTCGCCGGCGTCTGGCTCGTCGAGGGGCTCGTTGGGAACGCCGTCCTTTCGGCGATTGTCGGCGACGCAGCCGCATATATCCACGGTCCCGCGTCAACGGTGGTCTTCCTGATTGTGGCGACAGTCTGCTTTCGCGCGCGAGGTGAGGCTGTTGAGCCGCCGCGTGCGTGGTGGAAGGCGACGAACCGCATGATGTCCAGCGTGATCCTGGCCCTGGTGCTCGTGGCGCTCGCGGCTGCGGAGACGTGGCGGGTGCTCGGCCTCGGCCCGGCCGTGGCCGAAGTGACGGAGCTGAACTGGTCGACGCTGGTCTTCGCCGCCGTCGGCAGCGTGCGCTACGCGGTCTCGGCGCTCGGGCACGCAACTCGCAGGGTCAGAATCCGTGCTGTGGCGAGTCAGTCGTGAGCGCTCAGGGTGCGGAGCGGAGCTGACGATTGGCCCTGCCGTGTCTCGTGCTCGGCAGCTCAGGAGCTCCTGGGGTCTTCGCCTTCGGGTCTGAGCTCCCGGGACCGGGCATCGACGGGCGTGAATCGAGTGCGCGCGGGGTCGACCTAGTGTTGACTTGCGGTCACGTTCATCGGCGCACCAGTTGGGGGAGTTTTGAACGCTCGAGCACTTGTGGCGGTTGGAGTTCTCGCAGCGAGCGCACCTTCCCTCGCCGGCTGCGCGATGAGTTCGAGTGCCGACGTGGACATCCGAAGCTCAAATCCCGGCGTTGCGATGGCGTGTGTGGGCTTGGCCGGCGACGCGACGTTGCGGGACGGCGACGCGATCCCGAGCCAGGTGTCGATCGTCGTCGACTGGGTGGAGCATGGCAGCACTATCGACGAGTACGACGTGACCGGTTGGACGACCGCCGACGACACAGGCGAGGACGTGACATACGACTGGGCGTGCTCCGTCAGCTTTCAACACGACGATCGAGCCATGACAGCGCGCCTCGACTCGTTCGAACCCCGCCGACGGGACGACTGACCACGGACCCAGGCAGGCGCTGATCCGCAAAGCCGACCGAGTCGCGGGTTGCCGCCGTCGAGGCGCGACGAAACGCAGCGCAGCGCAGCCCACGCTCCGGAGCGATCAGTCGAGGAGGCGCACCAGACCGATTCACCCGGCGCCGTTCATGAACCAGCTCAGCGCAGGACGCAGTCGCCGCCCAGGGTCTGCGCGAGCAGGCCCTCGTCGAGTCCATGCACCTCGATGGCGACCGTGGTGTCGGAGGCTTCGATCGCGAGTGCCTCACGAGTGTCTTCGCACACGGTCATGGCGAGCCGCGCGGATTCCACGCCGTAGATCGTGACGTGGATGCCCGGATCGACGCCGACGATGCCGCGGTAGCCGTTTCCCGCCCAGCTCGCGGCTTCGACGCGAGACTGCACTTCTTCCCAGTCGAGGGCGCGGTCCGCTTCGAGGCCGGAGTCGGCGGCGCTGTCGGCCGCGCTGTCGGCCGCAGTCTCCTGCACCGACTCATCGCCCTCATCCGCCGAGTCGAAACGCAGCCCGGCATCGGTCACCAGCGCACGAACCGAGAAATCGCAGCGGTCGAGGACCGCTCGATCCAGATCGTCGAGCACGGCGAACCACTCCGTCCGAAGCTCGGCGGATGCCTCCTCCGCCCCGGCGAGTGAGATCAGCGTGTCCGTTGCGCCGCGCACGCTGGGGGATGCCACCTCGCCCAGGGCGACAAGATCGGCGACGAGGGCGGAGTCCCGTGCGCCGCCCGACTCGATCAGGGTCTCGGTCACGAGGGCTGCCGCGGCGCACTCCTGCTCGACGGCGGTCAACGCGCCGCGCGGATCCTGAGCGCACCCGGTCAACCCGAGGGCGGCGACGGCGACGACCGCAATGAGCGGGAACGGAGTCGAAACTGGCATCAGCCCACCTCCGAACCGGTGTCGATGCCGAGGTAGTCGGGCATCTTCGACTCCAGGCAGTCGACCATCACGTCCGGGTTGCTCCACGCGTCCGTGCTGTCGGCCCAGTTGACGCCGCCGGCATCCGCGATGTCGTACAGGGTGACTCCGAGGCTGGCCGCCGTCATGACGTTGCCGAACGTGTCGAGGGCGGCGCTTCCCTTCTGCAGCCGGAGCGACTGATCGTAGGCCTTTCTGGATGCCGCAAGGTCGTCGAGCACGCTGGTGGTGCGGATGGCATTCGTCGACTCGATCTGCGCCTCGTTGGCAAGTTGCGCCAGAGTCAGGGCGTGACCCGCTGCGACGTGCGCGCCACCGGCATTGGCAAGGGCCGTCGAGGCCGCGCTGTCGTCGTCGGAGACTCCCTCTGCTGCGCCGCCGTCGTCGAGCGCCCACACGGCGGCGCACATGAACCCGCTGCCGACCCAGTCGACCGTCTGCTGCGCATCGTTGACGAACGTCGCGAAGTTGCCGGTGTCGGCGCCGAGATACTCCAGCAATGAGTTCGCGGCGCCCAAGACACTGATGACTCCCGTGATGGCGCCCATCGGGCCCGCGCCCATCAGGAATTCGCCCGCCAGCAGCGACACCAGGCCGCCGGCCTTGCGCACGGACTCCGCAAGCAGGTCGCCCGCGTCGTAGACGACGTTCTCGGCGTCCTCCCAGAACGTCGTCTCGCGATACGAGAACCCGATCGTTCGGTCCTGGTCCATCGTGACCGCCAGCGGGTTGACGAACCGGTCGCCGTCAACATCGCCGACCCAGCCCTGCCACACGTGGCTGTCGTTGCGTTGGTGGTCGGAGCGCGGGATGAAGCCGCCCGGCATCGTGCCGCGAAGGTAGATCTCGGTGCCGACGATGTACTGGCCGCCGGCCCCTTCGGGTGCCGAATCGCCCGAAGGCTGGCAGTTGGGTTCCGGCCCGAACTCGGTCTTATCGGGGTCGCGCAGCGTCAGTTCGACGCACTGGACGTCATAGACGGCCCGGACCGTCAGGACCGGTTCGGAGCCGGTGAAATCGACATCGGCCGAATCGTTCGCGCTCTGCGTGACGTCGCCTTCCCAGCGCACGAAGTCGAAGCCGTCGGCGACCAGCGGAGCGAGCACGGTCGAGGATCCGACCCGCCAGGCGCCTCCGTAGGCCTGGAACTGGCAGTCGGGGGCATCGCGATCCGGATCGGCGAGCTGTACGAATCCCTGCGGTGCGCTGCCGGTTTCGGTGCGGCCGTCGGGATACACGAGCGTGATCTCCGGGACAACGGCGACGCACGTGTCGAGCACGGCGTCCAGCGTCCCGCGCTGCGGCAGCTCGGGCGTGGCTGTCGCGCCGGCGACGCTGCGCAGACCGCCGCTGCCCCACTCGGCCTGGAACGACCAGCCGAGCAGCGGGTCGCCGCTGGTCGCCTCGCCGACGAACGTCAGAGTGTCCGTGGGGCCGTGGGTCTCACCCGACAGTTCGCGCGCCGGTCCGTCGGCCAAAGAACCGGAGAGACAAAACGGGCTCGAGGGCGTGGTTGTCGACGCCAGGGCTTTCGCTCCCTCGGCCACGCGCACCTCGACCGCGACGCAGCCGACCCGTGAGGCGAGGAACGTGGGGGTCAGCGTCATGTCGTCGTCGGTCGGCACCGTGAGGAACCGGATGGTGTCCGATTCGGCGTCGCTGTGATTCCAGCGGCCGAACACCCCGACATCGGCGACGGCTTCGAGGTGGACCTCGCCCCCGGTGCGGTACAGGTCGGGGTCGTCGGACGTCGGGCAGTCGCCGACGCGGTCCCGCTCGACGTGCCCCTCGGAGCCGGCGAACCGCGATCCGAAGCGGATGTCGAGCCGGCTGCACAGGGAGAAGGAGGCTTCCACCGACTGCACCGCCGGCGCGTCCTCCACCGTCACCGCGCTGGTCCACTCGACGACCCGGGCGCGCAGCTCCTCGTCGAACACGTCGCCTTCGGACCCGGCGTCATCCGTGCGCTCCCAGCTGGTGAGGTGCGCACCGTCGTCGGCGCGTGCCACCACCTCCACCTCGCTGCCGGGCACGTAGCCCCGCAGATCGGTGAGCCGGTTCCCGCAGTTGGTCGCCGTCGCAGCCTCGGCGGTGCCGGGCCCCCGGGTCACCACGCGGAGATCGATGCACGTCTGGCCGAACAGCCCCTGGATCGAGAGGTCCTCGTCGACGACCTGGGTGCGCTCGCCGAGTTGGAAACCATAGAACGACATCCCGGGGAATGCGTCGGCGGTGGCCACAAGCGTGGTGCCCGCGAGGAAGGAGGCGCGTTGGAATCCGTCGAGGCGCCGCCAGCCGGCATCGCCGTCAGGACAGTTCGGCGCCGGCGTGATGCTGAGAGCGCCGCCGATGGTTCGGAGGCTGTTCAGCACCGTCTCCGAGTCGACCCAGTCCACGGTGTGGCAGTTCCAGTCCCGCAGGAGGGTGGCGCGCAGCAGCGTGACCTGGCCTTCGCCGTCACCCACGAACACGTCGAGCACGAAGCCGCTCGTGGTGCCGATTCCTTCCCAGTCGACGCCGACCGCGTCGTAGTCCGGGCTGTCGACCGGGTCGACCACGACCTTGACCGCCGTTCCGGGGAGGTACCCGGCGCCGCCGTTGCAGTTGCCCGGTGTTGCGAAGCCCACGGTGCCCTCATCCGCGCTGATCCCGATGACCTCCAGGCGGTGGCACTGCAGCGGAACAACGGGCAGCACCGCGTGGGAGGGCAGGTAGCGCGCGTCGCCGGCGAAGGCGACGGTCACGTCGTGTGAGACGCCCGACGACCCCTCGGGAACCACGCCTTCGCAGATCCCGACGGCAGCGCCCGTGCAGTTCTCGCCGAAGATGTTCGCGGTGACCTCGCCGCCGGCGTGTTCGGGGACCTCCCACCGGACGGTGACGCTGTCGCCGGTGACGGGCGGGTCAGGATCAACCGATGCGAGCACGCTGGACGCTCGACGGGTGACCTCGACCTCGCGGGTCGGCGACACGGCAGGCGCGTACGTGGCGTCGCCCGAATACTCGGCGCTCAGGCTCCGAGTTCCGACGTCGCCCCAGGACAGCGCGCAGGTGCCACCGCTCGCGGGGACAGCACACTCGGCGCCGGTGCCGTCGGTGATGACGATCACGCCCGTCGGAGCCGGCGTCTCGGGCGACGGAGCCGCCGCGACCGAGGCGGTGACCTCGAGGTCGTCGCCCCAGGAGACCGCCCCGGAGCCGACGTCGAGGGTGACCTCGGACAGGACCTCGGCGACGACGTGATCGTGAGAGGCCGAGCTGCCGGCGAACTCGGCGCCGCTGGGCTCGAAGATGGCGGTGACTTCGCTCGTGCCGTTCGGGAACGACGGGAGGGTGTCGAAGCGAGCGACGGCGCGACCGTCCCCATCGGGCACGACCGAGACGGGGCCTGCAAGGGGTGCTCCGTCGAGGGTCAGTCGCACGGTGCCCGACGGCGACGTCAGCGTTCTCAGGGCGTGGACCAGCACCGTTACCGTGACGGGATCGTCGGGACGCGTCGGGCCGTTGCTGCCCACACTGACCGTGGTGGGGTACCCGTCAACAGAGTGGTCAACCTCCGCCGAGACCGATGGCTCATGATTCGGGCCGCTGAAGCGCGCCTGGAGGGTGTAGTCGCCGACCGTGTCGAACGAGGTCGTGAGGGTCGCCTCGACGTGACCTTCGGCCGTGGACATGAACGGTGCGGTGCCAAGCACATCGCCGCCGCGATCGAAGGTGGCCAGCTCGCCGATGGGGGGCACCGCCCCGTCGGGTACTGTGATTCGGGCGGTCAGGAGGACGCTCTGATCGAGCACGGACGGTGTCGGGTCGACCGACAGCACCAGCTCGGTCGGCGCAGGCCGGACGGTGACATCGACGGTCGGCGACTCAGCGGCGACCCAGCCGAGACCATCGAACGACGCGGACAGCTCATGGGTCCACACGCCCAGATCGCGGGGGGTCAGGAAGTTCGAGACGAGCTCGCCGGTGCGCTCGAACGGACCACGGATGCTCGCGCCGCGGTCGAAGATCTCGAAGTCGCCACGCGGCACGCCCGCTGCGGGCGCGACGGGGCTGACGGTGACCGTGACCTCAGCCGTCTGCCCGTAGTAGGGGTTGGCGGGCACGGTGACCAGCTGCACCTCAACCTCGCCGGGGTCCACGTGCACGTTCGTGCTTGTGAGCGCCGGAGCATGGTCGGTTCCGCCGCTGTACTCGGCACGGATCAGCGCGTTGGCGCCGCGACCGAGCGGGGCCGGCACCGTCACCGTGGCGGTGCCCGCGCCGTCGAGCGGGGCGACGATCGGGGTGGTGAGTCCGAATTCGGAGAAGGTGATCGATCCGGTCGGGTCGAACCCGCTGCCATCGCGATCCGCCACGGTCACCGTGAACGTGACCGGCTGCCCGGTCACCGCATCGGCCAGTGACGGGGTGAGCTCGATCGAGACCGGCCAGCGCGTCACCTCGTGATCGCCGACCGTTTCGGAGGACGCGAAGTCGGTCGACCCGCCGTAGCGGGCCGCGAGAGTGTGGGTGCCCAGGCCGAAAGCGGAGACGGTCAGCGCGGCCTGCCCGGAGCCGTCAAGCGGCGCAGAGCCGAGAGCCGTCAGCCCTTCGAAGAAGGTCACCACGCCCGTGGGGGTGCCGGCGGCAGGCGCGACGGCGGTGACCGTCGCGGTGAGCGTGACCGTCTCGCCGATCCGGCTTGTCGCGGGCGCCGTCTCGAGCGTCGTCGCCGTGAAGCCTTGGACGACGTCCTGTGCGATGACGTCTTCCGAAGTTGAGAACGAGGAATCGCCGTCGTACCGGGCCGTGATCACCGTGGTGCCGACATCCAGCGCATCGGTCGTGAACGACGCGACCGCCGACCCGTCGAGGGGGACTGCATCGAGCTCGACCGCCCCCGCGAGGAAGGTCACGGTGCCGGTCGGCACGCCCGCGCCCGGCGCCTGCACCGAGACCGTTGCCGTGAAGGTGACCGGTTGGCCTTCGGCGGCGGGGAGAGCGGATGACGCGAGCTCGGTGGCCGTGAACGCCTTCAGCGCCGAGTGCTCGAACGGGGTCGACGAGCCGGGGAGGTTGACCGCGTCGCCCTCATAGCTCGCCGTGAGCGTGTGGGTGCCGACGCCCAGAGCGACCGTGAACTCCGCGGTGCCGGTCGCGTCGACAGCGGCACGGAAGACCTCGGTTCCTCCGTCGTCGACGGTCACCTCGCCGGTCGGCGTCACGCCCGGTTCCGTCGCCGCGACGATGGTGAAGGTGACGTCTTCGCCGGTGCGGCTGGTGACCGGACCGTCGATCGTCACGGTCACCGGAGCGCGGACGGTGTGCTCCACGGAGCCCGACGCACTGGGAAAGCTGCTGTCGCCGCCGTAGTTCGCGCCGATCGTGCGCACTCCGGCGGTCAACGCCGACGTCGTCAGGGTGGCGGTGCCGTCGATGAGCGCAGCGGTGCCCAACTCGCTGGTCCCGTTGACGAAGGTGACCGATCCGGTCGGGACCAGGGGCCCGCCCGACGCGGACACGACAGCAGTCAGCGTTGCCGGATCCCCGAGAACGCTGGGGGAGGGGCTCACCGTGACAACCACGGCGGTGCCGGGGAAGACCACCTGGTGGTCGATCGAGTCGCTGCTCGTGGGAAAGGTGCCGTCGCCGCTGTAGCTCGCGGTGAAGGTGTGCGCACCGCCCGCGAGGTCCGTCAGAGTCGTGGAGGCCGTGCCGCCTGCCAGCGTGACGGTCTCGATCGTGCCGGACGCGTCAGAGAACGTGACCGACCCTGTCGGCTCACCGACGACGCCGCCGCCGGTGACGGTGGCAGTCAAGGTCACCGACTCGCCCAGGTCGCTGGGCGATGGCGACGATTCGAGCAGGGTGGTGCTGGTCGCCGTGACCACGCTGTGGAAGATCGAGTTGCTGCTCGTAGCGAAGACAGCGTCGCCGTTGTAGGTCGCGGTGAAGTTGTGAGACCCGTCTGCCAGCCCGGTAACCGCCGTGGAGGCGGCGCCGTCGACCAGGGTGACGGTGTCGATCGTGCCGGACGTGTCAGAGAAGGTGACCGAACCCGTCGGAACAGCGAAGTTGCCTTCCTCGCCGGAGACGGACGCCGTCAGGGTCACCGTCTCGCCCGGGCCGCTGGGGGACGGTGACGCCCACAGTCGCGTGACGCTGTAGTCGAGCGACTCCCCGGCAGCGGCGGCAGCCGCCGCCGACGGGACCGCCGCCGTCGCGGGAGAGGCGGGAAGCAGCGCTGGCGCGGCGACCAAGGCGATGATCAAGCCGAATGCGGTGGCGTGCATGGCGGGCCGCGGTCGGAGCTGAGGTTCGGCGACCGTCATGGTCGCCGGAGACCTCGGGGTCACGGACCTGAACAGCGCGGTCAGGATGGCGACGGGGGCGCCGGTGAGGATGACTTGGGTCACCAGGAAGAGCGCGAGAACTGCGGCAACCGGTGCACCGCTGCGCTGCACGGCGTCGAAGGCGACGGCGACGACCAGGAACGAGATCCCCGTCCCCACGATGACAAACGTTCCGGCCAGGCCCGACTCGGCGACCGAGTGCCGGCTGCGCGCCAGCGCGGACCGTCCGGAATTCTGCTCGAGGCTCGCGGCAGGGATGAACAGTCCCCAGCGCACGATCAAACGGACGGGCTCGGCAAACGGCAGAGCGCGAAAAAGCGATGTTCGCGGCGTCGGCCACCGCACGTTCTTGGCCCGACCGCGGAGCGCGGCGGCGATCGGCGCACCGAGGAGACCGATGATCCCCGCGACCACGAAGAACGGCGCGAGCAGCAACAGGACCGCCGATCCGGCAACGACGAGCGCCGTTGCGCTGGCCAGCGCGGGCGCCCGACGGAAGCCCCATGCGAGGGCAGCGCGAATGCTCAGGGCGCGCTGAGCAAGTGCGTCGTCGGCCAGCTTGGCGAGCGCCCCCCATGCGACGGCGGTCGAGAACAGGCCGAGCAGCGCGACGGGCAGGCCGATCTCGAGGGCGACGAGCGCCGCGCCGCCGAGAGTCAGCCCCGAGCCTGCGTCGAGGAGCATCGGCCGCTGCTCCCAGACGATGGGAACCAGGACGGCAAGGACACCCCACAGCACAACCGCCAGAAGCACGCTCGTCGCGGCGAGCAGCCCCGCCATGCGCACGAATGACCGACGAAACGCCGTCAACCCGGCACGAATGATGCTCGCTGTCTGACCTTGGTGCATGGTTTCCCTGCTGCGTTCTGGCGTGCCAGGCCGGGTCGGGTTCACGATGATTCGCAGTCAAGCGACGGCGTGAGTGGGCGAACTCAGGCTAGGAGGGCACCCCAGCGCTGTCGCCAGTAGTGGGATACTGGTTTCCACGGCTGCACGACGCCACTGCCCAGAGCGGGCATGGCCCATGCTCGATCGACAGTTCCGCGCGTGCAGCGCCGCAGTTCTGGAATGCCGGGGTGAGGGTGACGTGTCGTTTCCTGCCGCTCGTCCTGCCGTGAACGCGCCGCTGGTCGGGCGAAGTGCGGAAGTCGAGACGGCGACCGACGCGGTCAGTGCCGGCGGCGGAATCGTGATCAGCGGACCGGCGGGGATCGGCAAGACTCGGCTGGCATCCGACGTCGTCGACGGGTGGAAGGACACCATCGTCGTCCGGGCGACGGCCTCGACGGCGACGGTGCCGTTCGGCGCATTCGCCCAACTGATGCCCGGCGGGGCTTCGGGATCACTTCCGCATCGCCTGCACCTGTTCAGCAGTGTGGAAGCGAACGTGCGGGAGCTGGGACGCGGCAAGCCGCCCGTCCTGTTCGTCGACAATGCACACCTGCTCGACGTCGGAAGCTCCGCACTGCTGCTGCATCTGGTTTCCGCCGGGGCCGTGCGCCCGATCGTCACCGTCCGCTCGGGGGAGCCGTCGCCTGACGCGATCCCCGCGCTGTGGCGCGACGAGCTGCTGCCGCTGATGGAGTTGGACAACCTCGGTGTGCTGGCCGTGGCGGAGCTGGCCGAACACGCACTCGACGCCCCGCTCACCGCCCCCAGCGTGCGACTGCTGGCAACCATGTCCAGCGGGAATCCGCTGCACCTCCTCTACATTCTCAATTCCGCGCCGGAAACCAGCTTCCGGCTTGAGCCGACCGGGGAGCTCTCGTGGGACGGCCGGATTCGCGGTGGGGCCGACCTTGACGACCTGGCGAGCGCTCGGATCCGCAGGTTGTCCGCGGAAGGTCTTGACGCACTTCGAATCGTCGCGTTGGGCGAGCCGCTCCAGCTCCACGAACTCCGCGCCGTGACATCGAAACAGGCACTGGCGGAGGTCGAGAACTCCGGGCTGATCTCCTACGACGACACCGAGTCGACGGCGTTCGTCGACCAGCCGCTCATCGGCGAAATCGTCCGCGTCGGCATTCCGCCCACCACCCGGGAACTGCTCCACGACCGGCTCGCGAAGTCCATCGATGACCCCGACGGCGGCCGGACCGCCTTGCTGCGGGCCGGGGTGTGGCGGCTGAGCGGATCCCCCGATTCGGCCGATGCCGCGGCGCTTGCCGCCGCGTCGATGGTGGCGACCGAGAGCTTCGACCCTCTCCTGGGTGAGCGTCTGGCGGCCCACGCCATGGAGGTCGAGCCGAGCCTTGAGGTGGCGGTCGCGCTTGCGGCAGCCCTGAACGGGCAGCGCCGGTTCCGCGAGGCAAGTGAGCTTCTCGGTCGTTGGTGGAGTGACGTCCTCTCGGCCAGCCCGAGCGGCCCGAGTCTGACGGCGTGCCATCTGGCGGTCACTGCGCGGGCCTATGGGATGGCGCAAGGCGCCGACGCCGCCGACCTGATGTCGGCCGCGGAGTCGTCCAGCGACGACCCGGCGTGGCAGGCGCGAGCGCGCGCGCTGCGTGCCGATGCCTTGGCTTCGTTTGATCTGGATGCCGCCCACGCTCTTGCGGAACCCATCTGCCACGATGCCGGCGTTGACGTTGCGACCCGGATCGTCGCGCTGCGCGCCGAGGTCAACTGGCTGTGCCACAGCGGCCGCACCGATGACGCGCGGGGTCTCACGACGGCGTTCACCGCACTCGCGGCGGCAGCCGCTCACGAGTTCCCTGCCGGACCCCCGCTCGTCTCGGGACTTCACGGATACACCGCCGCGTTCGGCGGACACCTCGACGAGGTCGAGCAGTCAATGCCGGCAGTGCTGAGCCTTGCTGCCCAGGTCGGCGCAGACGATGTGATGGGTGCTGCGCTGCTGAGCCTTGGCGTCTGCGCCTTGGCGCGTGCCGACGTCGTCCGGGCTCGTGACCAGTTGCAGGAAGCGGTTCACCACCTGTCGGTGGCGGGGAATCCGGGTGAGCGGCTGCGCGCGCTGATCTCACTGGTCACGGCGAGCGCGCATCTCGGGGATCGAGTCGCCGCGACGCGGGCGATCGAAGAGGCGCGGCGCGAAATCACCGACCAGGCGGCCCAGAACCCGTACCTGGTGAGCGAGCTGAAGGGAGCCGAGGCGCACTACATCGCGCTGACGGAGGGCGCGCAGGCCGGCAGCGCGGCGTATGCGGCGGCCGCCCGCGAAGCGAAGCCCCTTGTCTGGCGTTCCCTGTTCGCGGTGGGCGCGCGCAACATGGGCGCCGCCGACGCCGACCTCGCCGACATCATGCGGGAGGGTGCTGACTCTCAGTCGTTGATTCTGCGCGCGATCGCCGCCCACGGCGAGGCAGTCGCCGACCGTCCCGATGGCGCCCAGCTCGCGTCAGTGGCAGCCAGGTACGAAGAGATCGGATATCTCTTCTACGCGGTCGAAACCTGGATCGAAGCCTCGGAGGTCCTTGCGCACACGAACACCACAGCTGCGCGGCGGGCCGCATCCCGAGCGAAAGCGCTGCTCGATGGACCCGTGACGGGACTCAGCACTCCTGCGGTGCAGAGGCTCCGCACCCCATCGTTGACCAAGCGCGAGCGTCAGATCGTCCAGCGGGCGGCCGCAGGGCGGACGAACGCCGAGATCGCCGACGAGTACAGCATTTCCGTCCGCACCGTGGAGTGGCACCTGCTGCGAGCCTGCGACAAGCTCGGAGTCAGCGGGCGCCGCGAGCTCGCCGCCTTCGCGTGACGGGGGCCGGCTCGGAGGTGCCGCCGCACTCGCTCCTGGGTGTGGGTCTGCCTGCGCGCGGTCGTCTCGTTGACCATGCTGATGCTTCCCGCCCGCGGATGCCGCCCCTAGAACGCGTTCTGCAGCTCGCACACCACGTCGGCGTCCACCGTCGTGCCGTCGTCGAGGACCCCGGCGAACCGCACCTCGACGATGTCGCGGCTGCCGTCCGCCGTGCGCGGGCCGAGTTCGGTCAGCGACGTGATGACGCCCTTCGCGGAGGGGCCGCTCACGCCTGTGGCTCCGGTGAGGTCGCGGAACGTGAAGCTCTCCTCGTTGAGCGCCACGTAGTTCATCGCTTCGTCTTCGTGCGCCTTGACGTTGTCGATGCCGATGATCGTGACGATGTCGCCGTCGTTCAGGTCGCCCACGTCGAACTTGCCGTTCTCGCGGCTGATCTCGCAGTCGCCGGTGAAGTCCGGGAACTCGACGCCGTCGACGCGGAGGGTCGCGTTGCCGACGTCGTCGGAGGTGAAGCCGCCCGAATCCGACTCGCTCGTGCCGTCGTCGGTCGTCGTCTCGTCCGTCGTCTCGGCGGCCTCCGACACGGCGCTCGTCGGCGCCTCGTCGCTCGACGGCGCGCACGCCGCGAGCGTGGCCGCGACGGCGAGAGCACCCGCGGCGACCCAGGCCGTGCGCGCCCAAGGGCGGAGTGCGGATGCGGCAAACGGGCGCAGGGGAGTCATGAGATCGAGGGTGCCCGGTGGTGGCCAGCGGGAGCAATGGGCCTTTCGACGTAGGCGCGCCGGTAGGGTTGCTCGCCATGGAGCTGAGCGATGCGGATGCGCAGGCGGTCCTGCGCGTCGCCGGGCGGCTCACGGCGCATCCGCCGCTGGGGTTTTCGGCGGTGCTCGACGCGGTGCGCGAGGTCATCGACTGCGACAGCGCGTCCTTCAACGACATGGTGCTGGCCACGCGTGACTTCCGCTACGTGATGGCGCCCGAGGGTGAGATCGCTCGCGCGACCCGGCTCAAGCCGCAGTACGACGAGTACTTTCACCAGCATCCGCTGATCGCGGCGGCGACCTCGACGCCGGGGCTCGGCGCGCTCCGGTTCTGCGATGTGGCGGGCGGTGCCGACATCACCTCCACCGAGCTCTATCGCCACTTCTACCACCCGTTCAACGTGCGCTTTCAGCTGGTGCTGGAGCTTCCGTCGCCGCCGGATGTGGTGGTCGGCTACGCCCTCAACCGCAGCGAGGCGGCGGGGGAGTTCAGCGACCGCGACGTCGCCGTGATGAACGCGCTGAGCGGGCATCTGGCCATGCACCACCGCTCGGCGCTCGACGGCGAGCGCACCCGGGTGGTGAACGCGGAGCTGGATCGCTTCGCGTGGGCGGTCGTGTCGGTGCGATCCGACGGCGTCGTGGAGGCGTCATCGTCGACCGTGCTGGAGGCGGGCGGCCGAGTCCCCGACAGCCTCGCCTCGGTCATCGCCGACACGGCGGCGCCGGGAGACGAAACCCGGCACGACGTGGTGATCGGCGGGCAGCGCTGGCACTGCATCGTGCATCCGGTGCCGCTCGGGCCGACGGTGCTGCTGCTGCGCCGGCAGCACGACATGGCCGCGGACGCCGACGCCCTGAGAGCCGCGGGCCTCACGCCCCGGCAAGCGGAGGTCGTGCTCGCCCTCGCGCGCACGGGAGGCTCGAACGGCGAGCTCGCGGTCGAGCTTGGAATGTCGGAGTCGACGGTGAAGAAGCACCTCGAACGGGTCTTTCGCGTGCTGCAGGTCACCAGCCGCGCCGCCGCGGTGCTGCGGATGCGCGAGCTGACGGGTGGCCGCGGGGGCTCGGCAGGTGCGCGTGCGTTCAACGAAGATGCTGGGGGTGGCGACGGTGTCTGAGCTCGCCGCGATGCGAGAGGTTCTCGCGGGCGCCGAGTGGCGCGTCGGATACTGCCGCGACGGCGATCAGCGGGGTGCGTACCTTCTGCTCTGGCCGTTGGGCGATCAACTGTGGGATCTGAGCTTCCACCCTGGCGTCCCGTTCTGCGGCGATCGCGGTGAAGACGTGTACGTGGTGTCCGCCGAGGACGATGTCGCGGTTCGCGAGCTGGCGAGCGCGCGCATCGAGTGGGCGCCAACCGCCGAAGATGCTCGAAGTGCGGCGGCGGAGTACTTCCCGCAGTCCCGCGTCGCGCAGGCTGTTCGTCGGAGTCGCGGACCGAGCAGAACGGGAGCGAGCACGGCCCCGAAGCACGTCGACTCCGCCGTGGTTTCGATCGACCCGTGGCGCGCTCGCGCGACGTAGTGCGGGCCGCCTGCGACCGCGGCAACGCTCGGCGCGCACAAAGCCCGCCTGCATCCCGAAAGGCGGCCTGAGAGGCACACGCGATCGCTAGGCTCACCGCATGAACGTGATGATCGCGGTCTACCCTCTCGGGTGGCTCATGTTGGCGCTGATCTACGAGGCCGCGGCGCGAGGGCGCCTCGCGCGCACCTCGGGCTCAGGTCTCCGCATCCCCTCAACCCTCCGCACCGATGAGACGTGGCGCGCGGCACACCGTGCCGCCGCTCCCGTCGTGTGGCTCGCGCTTGCCGTCAGCCTCGTGCCGGCCGCTGTGCTCGTGTTTTTCCCGGCCACACCGTTCGTGCCAGCCGCCGCAGTTGAGACGGTCATCGGCGTGGTGATGCTCGGCTCCGTCCTTGTCGTCGCGCGCAGGGCGGCACGCGCGATTGAGGTCGAGAACGCGAGCTGAGCGACGGTCGCGTCGGGCTGGCACGGGCGGATTTGCGCCACGAATAGACACCCATCAATATAGACACATGTCGATCAATGCCGTCCGCGCGGAGGCGCCCACCGCCCGCAAACTGTCGACCCTCGACCGGTGGCTGCCGCTCTGGATCGGGCTCGCGATGGTGGGCGGTCTCCTGTTGGCGCAGGGCATCCCGGGCATCTCTGCGGTGCTCGCCAGCCTCGAAATCGGCGGCATCTCGGTGCCGATCGCGCTCGGCCTGCTGGTGATGATGTACCCGGTACTCGCGAAGGTCCGCTACGACAAGGTGGCGGCCGTCACCGGCGACAAGCGGCTGCTGATCTCGTCGCTCGCGCTCAACTGGATCGCCGGACCCGCCGTCATGTTCGTGCTCGCCTGGGCGTTCCTGCCCGACCTGCCCGAGTACCGCACCGGCCTGATCATCGTGGGCCTCGCGAGGTGCATCGCCATGGTCGTGATCTGGAACGACCTCGCCTGCGGCGACCGCGAAGCCGCCGCCGTGCTCGTCGCCATCAACTCGGTGTTCCAGGTGCTCGCGTTCTCGCTGCTCGGCTGGTTCTACCTCACCGTGCTGCCGGGGTGGCTCGGGCTCGACAGCCAAGGGCTGGATGTCTCCGTCGGGCAGATCGCCGTCAACGTTCTCGTGTTCCTCGGCATCCCGCTGCTCGCCGGGTTCGCCTCCCGCTGGATCGGCGAGAAGCGCCGAGGGCGCACCTGGTACGAGGGCACCTTCCTTCCGAAGGTCGGCCCGTGGGCGCTCTACGGGCTGCTGTTCACCATCGTTCTGCTGTTCGCCCTCCAGGGCGACGCCATCGCGCAGAACCCGCTCGATGTCGCCCGGATCGCGCTGCCGCTGCTGGTCTACTTCGCCATCATGTGGTTCGCCGGCCTGCTTCTCGGCAAGCTCGTGGGGCTCGGCTACGCCCGTTCCGCGACGCTCGCCTTCACCGCGGCCGGCAACAACTTCGAGCTCGCCATCGCGGTCGCGATCGGAACCTTCGGCGCCACCTCCGGGCAGGCGCTCGCGGGGGTGGTTGGGCCGCTCATCGAGGTTCCGGTGCTGGTCGGGCTCGTCTACGTGTCGCTCTGGGCTTCGCGCGCGTGGTTCGGGGAGGCTGCGCCGGCGGAGCTGGCGGAGCCGGAGCGCACGAACTCGTAGCAGGGGGACCCTGCACCGCCCGCGGGTCTGCGGGAGGTGGACATCTGCTTCGGCGTCATCGTTGGCCGCTTGAAGGCATCGAACGTGCGCCCGAGTTCCGGCAGCGACGATGCCCGACAAGGTCCCGCGCGCCACTCTTGCCGACTGCCCGAGCATCTGTCAGTAGGCTGCTGACGAGTGTTCGGGGCGAGGAGGATCAGTGGTCAAGCAGATCAACGTCGTGGGTGCGGTGATCGTCCGCGATGGTCGGGTGCTGTGCGCGCAGCGGGGATTTCAGTCCGCGCTCCCCGGCATGTGGGAGTTCCCCGGCGGCAAGATCGAGCCCGGCGAGACGCCTCGCGCGGCGCTGGAACGCGAGATTCGGGAAGAGCTGCTCATCGACGTAGTCGTCGGCGATGAAGTGGCGACAACCACTCACGCGTACGACTTCGGTGAGGTGACGCTGACGACCTTTTACTGCGAACTGCTTGCGGGGGACGTCACGCTCACCGAGCACGAGGCGGTGCGCTGGCTCCCGGCGCGTGATCTTGACTCACTGCAGTGGGCCCCCGCGGACATCCCGGCGGTGCACTCGATCGTCGAGCGTCTTTCCGCCGCGTGACCGCCAACTTCTTCGAGGACTTCGGCGCGTTCGGCCGCGACGTCGGGTTTGGCTACCTCGACCAGCGCGTCGCGGCTCCGAAGCGTGCGCATCCACGCCTTGTGCTCAACGATGCCCAGGGAACGGTGCTCCAGTCGCTTCGCGCTGAGCTGAAGACGGCGACATCATTCAGCTTTTCCGTCGCCTTCGTCTCAGCCGGCGGCATCGCGCAGCTGAAACAAGCGCTCGTCGACTTCGACGGTGTGGGCGAGATCGTCACCTCCGACTACCTCGGCTTCAACTCGCCGAGTGCGTTCTATGAGCTGCTGGCGCTGCGCGACATGGGGGTCAACGTGCGGCTTCACACGAGCGGCGCCTTTCACCCGAAGGGTTACGTGTTCCGTAACCCCGATGGTGTCACCGCGATTCTCGGCAGCTCCAACCTGACCTCGGCGGCGCTCGTCTCGAACCACGAATGGAACATCCGGGTCTCGGCGGCCACGGACAGCGATCTCGCCGAGCAGTTCAGCAACCTGCTCGACAGTGAGGCGGAGCGGTCCGAGCCGCTGACCGAGCAGTGGATTCGCGACTACGCGATGAACTGGTCGCCGCCGACGCCCCCTGTGCGCCCGCGCCATTCGGGCGCCGAAGGTCTCGCTGCCCAGCCTGAGATCCAGCCCAACGCGATGCAGGCCGACGCGCTGGGCTTGATCGCCGCGCTGCGTGAGTCGGGCGAACGGCGGGGACTCGTCATCTCGGCGACGGGCACCGGCAAGACGATCCTCGCCGCGCTTGATGTGCGTGCGGCGAATCCCGAGCGTGTCTTGTTCGTCGCCCACCGAGAGCAGATCCTCGACCGCGCGATCGACGAGTTCCGGCGAGTGCTGGGCGCGCCGCGAAGCGATTTCGGGAAGGTCGTCGGCCAGGACCACCAGACCGATCGTCGCTTCGTGTTCTCGACGGTCCAAACCCTGTCGAGGCCTGACCGTCTGGCAGAACTTGACCCGGATGCGTTCGACTACATCCTGATCGACGAAGTGCACCGCGCAACAGCAGCGACGTACAAGCGCGTTATCGACCACTTCACCCCGCAGTTCATGCTCGGCCTCACCGCGACACCCGAACGCTCGGACGGCGTGAGCGTGTTCGAGTTATTCGACTACAACGTGCCCTACGAGATTCGACTCGGTGCGGCGCTCGAACTGGAGATGTTGTCGCCGTTCCATTACTACGGGGTCGCCGACTTCACTTTCGATGACGGCACGACCACGACGGATGCCACCCCGCTGTTCCGACTCGTCGCCGAGGATCGCATCGAGCACCTCCTCAGGGCGCTCGAACGCTATGGACAGGCCGGCGTGCCTCCGAAGGGCCTGATCTTCTGCAGCCGGAAAGAAGAGGCGCGGCAGCTCTCCGACGAACTGAACGGTCGCCGCCTTCGCGGGCGAGCGCTTCGAACGATCGCGCTGACCGGGGACGACTCCACGGAGTTGCGGGAACGCCAAGTTCAACGCCTCGAAGCCGGTGAACTCGACTACATCCTCACCGTCGACATCTTCAATGAGGGCGTCGACATCCCAACGGTCAACCAAGTCGTCATGCTTCGCCAAACCCAGTCGGCGATCGTGTTCGTGCAACAGCTCGGCCGTGGCCTGCGCAAGGTCGATGGCAAGGAGTACGTCGTCGTCATCGACTTCATCGGGAACTATGCCAACAACTACCTGATTCCGATCGCCCTGTTCGGCGACGACTCGCTGAACCGGGAGTCGATCCGCCGCCGGCTGATCGCTGCCGAGGAACGCGGCGCAATTTCGGGTCTGTCAAGCGTGCAGTTCGATCGGATCGCCCACGAGCGAGTCTTGAAGTCCCTGCACGAAACCAAGCTCGACAGTCTGCCGAATCTGAAGTCGGCCATTGAGACCGTGCACAACCGACTCGGTCGGATGCCTTTGCTGCAGGACTTCCTCCGGTTCGAGTCGGTCGACCCGGTGATCCTCGCCACGAAGGTCGGGTGCTACCCGGAACTGCTGCGCAAGCTGTTCAAGCTCGAACACGGGTTTGACGACGAGCAGCTTGGCTATCTCGCCGCTCTGTCCGGCGAGATGCTCACGGCCAAGCGGCTCCACGAGTCCGTGGTGCTGCGCGCGCTCCTGTCCAGAAGAGAGCTACCGGTGGCTGAAGTCGCCACGATCCTGGCTTCGGCCGGTCTGCCGGGCAGCCCTTTGGCTGTCCGAAGCACCGTTGATTCGCTGACCTTGGAGTTCAACACCCAGGTCGAGAAGCAGCGCTACCGCGGTGCGGCAGTCGTCGTGCGCGACGCGGAGGTGATCTCGTTGGCGCAGGGGTTCGCGGCTGCGTGGGACTCGTCCCCGGAATTCCGCACGAGCGTCGACGATCTGGTGGCAACAACACAACGGATCGTCATCGACCGCTTCGACGTCGACGAGCCGTTCACGCGCGCCCGTCAGTACTCCCGCAAAGACGCGAGCAGGCTGCTCAACTGGTCGAGCAATATGTACTCAACGATCTACGGTTATCGCGTTCGACGGCGAGACCAGGACGTGCCCGGTCTTTCTTCGGCTGCACAAGTCGGATGAGGTCTCAGCGAGCACTGCGTACGAGGACACGTTGCTCGACCCGAGCACCTTGCTCTGGTACACGCGCAGCAATCGCACACTGGCGAGCAAAGAAGTGAGCGCGATCGTAGACCACGACGTCGAGCTTCACGTGTTCGTGCAAAAGGACGACGCCGATGGTTCAGACCATTACTACCTCGGCCGGGCGGTCGCGCACGATGCCGAGCAGACCGTCATGCAGACGGGTGTTCCGCTGCCGGTCGTGAGAATGCATCTGCGCTTCGAAGCCCCGATCGATCCGGGTGTCTACAGCTACTTTCACCCCGAGATCACCGAGTAGGCGCGGCACCTGGCACTGCTGCCGCTTCGAGCTGCGCGAGCCGCGCCGCGGGACTCCCGGTGACCTCGACGACCCGCGCGGCCCCCACCAAGTCGGTGTCGTCGGCGAGCTCGAGCAGTGCGTCGTTCATGGCGGTGCGCAGCTCGAGGTCCTCCTCCTCGGACACCTCGATCCGGTCGATCGCGGTCAGCGGCAGCAGCACGAGCAGGTCGACGTGCTGCATCGCCTCGACGGTGGGGGCAACACCGCGGCGGAACAGCTCACCCGAGCGGGTCGGGCGACCCAGCGCATCCAGGGCCTCCAGGTAGGCGAGGAAGTCGAGCGGTCCGCGTTCGGCGACCACGTTCGCGCCCGGCGGCAGGTCGAGCAGCCGGGCGGCCGACAGCTCGCAGCTGCGCGAACATCAGTCCGGCATCCGCTTCGGCGGGGGCGTCGTCGAGCAGCTCGTACGGGTCCGGGAACACCTCGAACTCGGGGTGGCGGCTCGCGAAATCCGCGATCAGGGTGCTCTTGCCGCTCGCGTGGGTTCCCGAGATCACGATGCGCATGCCGGGACTCTAGAGGATGCGCGCGATCGCGCGGCGACGCCCGAGCATCGTCGCACCGCGGCCGACGACTAGCGGGGCTCGCCCTCGTCCCACGGGTCGTGCTCGAGCACCGATTCGGGCACGACGGCCTCCTCGTCGGTGAGCGGGACGATACCCAGGCGCCGCGCCTTGCGCGCCTTCAGCGCGCCGCGGACGTAGTGGTACACCGTCGGGATGACGGCGAGCGAGATCGCGCCGAGCAGGATCAGGTCGATGTAGTGGGTGACGAAGTCGGCGACGGGCGGGATGAAGCCGAGCAGGAATCCGACGAACGTCAGCCCCGCGCCCCAGATGAGCGCGCCGACGGCGTTGTAAAGCGAGTACTTGCGGTAGTTCATGTGGCCGACGCCGGCGGCGACCGGGGCGAAGGTGCGTACGATCGGCACGAAGCGGGCGATCACGATCGCCAGCGCCCCGAAACGCTCGAAGAAGTGGTTGGTGCGCACGACGTTCTCGCGGCTGAACAGCCCCGACTCCTTGCGCTCGAAGATGCGCGGACCGGCCTTGTGGCCGATCAGATAGCCGACCTCGCCGCCCACGAACGCTGCCACCGCGATGCTGAGGCAGACCAGCCAGATCGGGATGAGGATCCCGGCCTCCGACTCGGTCATGGTGCCGGTGAAGGTGAGCAGGCCGGTGATCACCAGCAGGGTGTCGCCCGGCAGGATGAAGCCGACCAGCAGCCCCGTCTCGCTGAACACGATCAGGCACACGACAAGCAGCGCCCACGGACCCGCGGTCTGAATGATCGCCACCGGGTCGAGCCACGGAATCAGCGCCGCGGGCACGGCAACCGACGCGAGAGCGGCGAGCGAACTGGCGGTCATTGCGGAGAGGCTCCTGTCGTCGGCGGGCCGTCATGGCCGGTCGGCGGTCGTGTTGTACGTAGCGTAGTGGCCGTGGCCGAGTGAAACGTGAGCGAATTCCGACGTCCATGTCGGGGTTCGCTCGGGGGTTCCGGGGGTTCCGGGTGCTGCATCTGATGCGGGTGGTGCGGAAGGTGGGACTTGAACCCACACGCCTTGCGGCACAGGAACCTAAATCCTGCGCGTCTGCCAATTTCGCCACTCCCGCGCGGTGTTCAGTCTAGATCCGTGCGGGGGAGGCGCCTGCCGCGCGTGCACGCCGCGCGCGGGGCTGCCGCGCGGGGCGGCGCGACCCCCCTCCCGCCCGCTCGGCCCCTCGCGAGCGGTGCGAAACTGCGGGTGTTGGGCGCTGGGACCGCACTTTTGGCACCGCTCGCGGGGAGGTGGGTGCACGAGTGCGCGTGCAGCTTGCGGGGTGCGCGCGCATCCGCTCGGCCGTCGCCTGCTCAGACGCACACCTTCCCTCGTGCGCCCGGCACCCGGACCCCCTCGCGAGCGGTGCGAAACTGCGGGTGTTGGGCGCTGGGATCGCACTTTTTGCACCGCTCGCGGGGTGGTGGGTGCGCGTGCGCGCGTGCGGAGCGCGGCGCGCGGGGCGCCCGCGAGACCCGCGGGTGTGGATGGATGCGGGCGCGGGTCCGCGCATCCGTCCAGAATCGCGGCGTGGAATCCGCGATCGCGTTCGATCACCGAGCGCGTGCGTCTGCGGGTGCGGGGCGACGGGCTCGACCTGACCGCCGAGCAGGGCCTCGCGCTGCGGCTCGCGCGCGAGGAAGTGCAGCGCTACAGCGAGCGGGCGCTCGGCGGCTCGGTGCCGCTGCTGCCCGACGAGGTGGCGGCGGTGCGCGAGGTGGTTGCCTCGCTCGTCGGCTTCGGTCCGCTGCAGCCGCTGCTGGATGACGACTCGATCGAAGAGATCTGGATCAACTCGCCCCACGACGTGTTCGTCGCCCGCGACGGCGTGAGCGAGCGCATCGCTCTGACGCTCAGCGAGTCGGAGGTGCGCGACCTGGTCGAGCGGATGCTGCAGTCCACCGGGCGCCGCGTTGACCTCTCCTCGCCGTTCGTCGACGCCTCGCTGCCCGACGGGTCGCGCCTCCACGTCGTGATTCCCGACATCACGCGCGCGCACTGGGCGGTGAACATCCGCAAGTTCCGCGCCGGGATGCGCGGGCTCGAAGACCTGGTGCGGCTCGACTCGCTGCCCGCCGAGGCGGCGGGCTTCCTGCACCTCGCGGTGCGCAGCGGCCTGAACGTGATCGTCTCGGGCGGCACGCAGGCGGGCAAGACGACGCTGCTGTGCGCGCTGCTCGGCTCGACACGGCCGGAGGAGCGCATTGTCACCGCCGAGGAGACCTTCGAGCTGTCATTCTCGGCCGCCGACTGGGTCGCGCTGCAGTGCCGCCAGCCGAGCCTCGAGGGCACCGGCGAGGTGTCGCTGCGGCGGCTGGTGAAGGAGGCGCTGCGGATGCGTCCCGACCGCCTGGTGGTCGGCGAGGTGCGCGAGGCCGAGAGCCTCGACCTGCTGGTGGCGCTGAACGCGGGCATCCCGGGCATGTGCTCGATCCACGCGAACGGCGCGCGCGAGGCGCTCGTGAAGCTGTCGACGCTGCCGCTGCTCGCGGGCCGGAACATCGACGCGGGCTTCGTGGTGCCGACGGTCGCCTCCTGCGTCGACCTGATCGTGCACGCCGAACTGCATCGGGGCCGCCGCCGGGTCGCGGAGATCCTCGCCCCAACGGGACGTGTCACCGAGGAGGGCGAGATCGAGGCGGTGACGCTGTTCGAGGGCACCCGCGAGGGTCTGCGCGCCACCGGCGAGGTGCCGCCGCGGATGATCAAGTTCGAGCGCGCGGGCGCCGACCCGATCCCGATCCTGCGCGGAGCCGCGGCGTGACCTCCTGGCTGCTGGGCCGCTGCTCGGGGCCGGCGTCGTGCTGGCGGCTTCGCCGTGGCTGTGGCCGCGCGAGGCGCGTGCCGCCACGGGCACACGACGGGGCGCCGCGATCGCGCAGCGTCTCACACAGGCGGGCCTGGCGCGGGTGCGTCCCGAGCTGTTCCTGGCCACGAGCGCGCTGCTCGGCATCACGGCGGCGGCGATCGCGGCGGGGCTGTCGGGCATCCCCGCGCTGGGGCTCGCGGCGGGCGCCGCCGTGGCAGGTGTTCCCTGGCTGGTGGTCGCGTCGCGGGCGCGGCGCCGGCGCCGGCTGGCGCGCGCCGCCTGGCCCGACCTGATCGACCACCTGGTCGCCGGAATGCGGTCGGGCCTGTCGCTGGCGGAGAGCGTCGGATCGCTGGCGAACCACGGCATCCCGGAGTTCCGGGAGGCGTTCGCCGCCTTCGACCGCGAACTGCGCGCGCGGGGAACCCTCGGGCCGGCGCTCGATGAGCTGAAGGCGCGGCTTGCCGATCCGGTCGCTGATCGCGTGGTCGAGACGCTGCGGCTGGCTCGCGAGGTGGGCGGCACCGAGCTGCCCGGGCTGCTGCGCGCGCTCGCCTCCGCGCTGCGCCGCGAGCAGGCCGCACGCGCCGAGGCGGAGGCGCGCCAGTCGTGGGTGGTGTCGGCGGCGCGCCTCGGGGTCGCGGCGCCGTGGATCGTGCTGTTCGTGCTGGCGAGTCGCCCGGAGGCGGTCGCCGTCTACGCGAGTCCGGGCGGCACGGTGCTGCTGCTCGTCGGCTTCGTCGTCACGGTCGTCGCCTACCGGCTGATGGTGGCGCTGGGGCGCCTGCCGGAGGAGCGGCGGTGGTTCGCGTGACGCCGACCGTGCTGCTCGCGGTGCCGCTCGGCATCGCCTTCGGGGTGGGCGTCTGGACGCTGCTCGCCCTGGTGCCGCAGTTCGGGGCGCCGCGGCTCTCCAGACGGCTCGCTCCGTACCTGGTGGATGTCTCTCCGCACGCCCGCGAGCTCGTCGCCGAGCGGGCGGGCGAGCCGACGAGCGTGCTGCTCGAGCTCATCGAGCCGGGGCTCGCGCGGCTGCGGCGGGCGCTTGCGAGCCTGCTCGGCGGCGACGAGTCGATCGAGCGGCGCGCGCGCCAGGCCGGTGTGCCGATCGCGGTGGAGCGCTTCCGCTCACGGCAACTGCTCGCCGCCCTCGGCGGGCTCGCGGTCGGGGTGCTCATCGTCGCCGTCTGGTCGCGCACCAACGCTGTGCCGGGGGTCGCCTCGGTCGGACTCGTGCTGGTGTGCGGAACGCTGGGGCTGTTCGCCCCCGAGCAGCTGCTGGTGCGGGCGGCGCGCCGCCGCCAGGCGCGCATCGCCGACGAGCTGCCGACGGTGCTCGAGTTCCTCAGCCTCGCCCTGTCGGCGGGGGAGAACGTGGTGGATGCGCTGCGCCGCGTCGCGCGCACCGGCAACGGGGAGCTGGCCCGCGAGTTCGCTCGCGTCGTCGCCGACATCAACGCGGGCGTCGCGGTGCCGGATGCGCTCACCCGCTGCGCGGACGCGATCGATCTGCCTGCCTTCACCCGCACCGCCGATCAGCTGGTCGGGGCGCTCGGCCGCGGCACGCCGCTCGCCGAGGTGCTGCGCGCGCAGGCCGCCGACGTGCGGGTCGAGGCGACCCGCCAGCTCATGGAGTCCGCGGGCCGCAAGGAGGTGGCGATGCTCGTGCCGCTCGTGTTCCTCATCCTCCCGGTGACGATCGCCTTCGCCCTGGCGCCCGCGGTGCTGGTGCTGCAGGTCGGGCTCTGACGCTTTCAGAGACCCTGACGCTTTCGGAAGCCCTGACGCGTTCGGAGGCCCTGACGCGCCCGCGCGCACCCTGTTGTTCGCCCGCGCCCGAGCGATAGCCTCGCCGGGTGAGCCAGAGCGAGCCCCGACCCGAAGTGTTCATCTCGATCGACGTCGAGACGGCGGGCAGCGTGCCGAGCCGGTTCGCCCTGTTGTCGATCGGCGCGTGCCTGGCCGAGACGCCGACCACCACGTTCTATGTGGAGCTGAAGCCGGATCGCGAGGAGGTCAACGAGCAGGCGCTGGCGATCAGCGGACTCGACCCCGCATCCCTCGCTGAGACCGGCGTCGAGCCAGCGGTCGCGATGCAGCGGTTCGCCGACTGGGTGGCCGATGTGGTGCCCGAGGGGCACGTGCCGGTGTTCACCGCCTTCAACGCGCCCTTCGACTGGATGTTCGTCGACGACTACTTCCAGCGCTACCTGGGGCGCAACCCGTTCGGGCACTCCGCCTTCGATATCAAGTCGTACGCGATGGCGGTCGCCGACGGCACCTGGGCCGAGACGAGCATGCGGGTGCTTTCCCCGAAGTACTTGACCGGGCGGCCCTTGGCGCACAATGCTCTGAATGACGCCCAAGATCAGGCGGAGCTGTTCCGGGCCCTTCGTGCGGACGCGAAGGCTCGCCCACGACGGGAGTGACGATGCCCCAGGAACCCGAGTTCGATGTCACGCTGATCGTCGAGTCCGCGGTGCGGCTCGGCATCGAGCTCGACGAGGCGGAGACCCAGCGCTGGCTGCATGATCTCGCCGACACCGAGGCCGACGAGATCACGGTGGATGCCGACAGCGGCACCTTCGGCCACCGCGTCACCATGCTCGATTTCTCTCCGCGTGACCTGGAGCGCTTCCGCCGCATCGGCACGATCGTGGAGGTAACGGGGCCGCCGGAGGTCGCCGAGAGCGCGCTGGCGTTGTCGGGCAGCGCGGCGCAGTCGAAGATTCAGTCGTTTCCGGGCGACGCCGACTACTTCCAGAGGCTGAACCTCAAGGCCCCCACGCGCGAGGACGCCTGCATGCTGATGGCGCGCCTGCTGCACGAGCACGCGATGAGCCACTCGCGCGGTGCCGGCTACCAGTTCCTAGAGGCGAAGCTCGGCTCGTACCCGGCCAGCGGCACGCACGCGGGCAGGCCCGTCTCGAAGGGCAGCCCGATCTCGTGGACGGCCGAGGAGGTGGAGGCCGGGGCGCTGAAGTTCGAGTCGAACGAGCACGGCTCGACGACGATCCTCTGGGAGCAGGCGGCGCTCGACCCGGGTTGGGTGAAGCTCGACTGGGTGGTCGCCGACCCCGACCGCGGGCAGCTCTCCAACGCCAGCAACGTGATCGACGTCACCTGGGAGGGCCCCGACGGCGAGATCGTGTCGCTCGACGGCTACCTGGATGCCTACTTCCAGGAGGTGTATCTCGACGCCGACGCGGTGCCCACCTTCGCCAAGCTGGCCCGCTTCGTCTCCGATGACGCCCTGGACGACTACGTGGACCGGCTGGAGAGGGAGGTGCGCAAGTACCTCACCAAGAGCCTCAACTACGGCAAGGCCGCCAAGCGGATGTACAACATCTTCCGTCTCTCCGGCCGGCACATGGATGCCGCGTTCGTGCGCGAGCTCTTCGACGAACCGGCCACCCTGCTGTATCAGGTGTGGTCGCTGATCTCGACGCTCGACAACGCGACCCAGCCCGGTAGCTCGATCCCGATCGACGCGGTGCGCGCGCAGGCCGACGAGCTGGTGCTGAGCGTGATCGACACGCTAGAGGGCGCCGAGGAGACGGCGATCGTGAGGGCGCTGCTGCAGCTGCGGCGCACCCTTGAGGATCAGGATGCGGGGGAGCGGCGCACCACCGAGGTGGAGGCCGCCCAGGCGAACGTCGTCAACCAGGTGAACACGTTCTTCCGCGACAAGCTCGAGGCGGTGCCCACGATCCGCGAGTACATCCGCGAGATGCAGGCCGAGAAGAGCTAGCCGCGCTCAGCTCGCGGTGAGGCCGGCGTAGTACTCGCTCATCGCCGGGAAGTAGTGCTCCCAGTCGACGCTCGCGACGTCGCCGCCGCCGAGGCTCACGACGAGCCGGTCGAGGTAGTACTCCCAGCCCGGTCCGACGCTCGCCAGATCCGAGTCGTCCGCGCGCTGCGCGAACAGCAGCGTCGTCACCCCGGCGTCGTGGTCGAGGGTGATCGCGAGATGCCAGATCTCGTCGCCCACCTCCGTCTCGACGGCGTAGTGCTCGGGCGGCGTGCACTCGATAATGGTGGCGCGCTCACCCGGCGCCTCCGCGCCTTCGGCAGTCATGAAGAAGGTGACGGATCCGTCCCGCGGGTCGCCCTCGAAGCGCCCGATCCACTGCTCGAGGCGGTCGGACTCGGTGAGCGCGGCCCACACCTCGTCGATGTCGTGGCGGATGCGCCGAGTCAGGTGCAGCTCGGGCCCGTGATGGCCGGGCGCGATGGTTCCGGTGGGATTCGGCGTGGTCATGGCCAACTCCTCTCACGCGACCCGCGACGGTGCGGGTCCCGTTTCGAGCCTACGCTCGCGGCCCGACAATGGCGCCCCCGTTTCGGAGACCCGCGCGTACGCTGAGCCCATGCCGACGATGGATCGCGAGCGTGCCGCGTCGCTGCTGGGCGTCGCCGTCGATGCGGGCCGCGCCGAGGTGACGGCGGCGTTCGCGCGCCGCGCGCGCACCGCGCATCCGGATGTCGACGGCGGCGACGCGGAGACGTTCCGGCTGCTCGTCGAGGCACGCGACCGGCTGCTGGCGGCGGGCCCCGCGCCGGACGGCGCGATGCCCCTCCGCGTCGTGGTGCGTGAGAATGCGCCGAGGCCGCACGGGCCGCTGCTGCTCGCCGCGTGGGTCGGCATCCTGCTCGTCGCGACGTTCCTGTCGGTGTTCCGGGTCGAGCACCCGTGGGCGCCGGGGGAGCCGCTGCTGCGCTGGGGGCTGCTCATCGCCGCCGGATGGGGGTTCGGCGTCACCGGGCGCCGCGTGCTGCTCGTGGCGATGTCGCTCCTGTTCCTCGCCAGCCTCGTGACGACGCTGATCCTCACAACGTGGGGCGGGCTCGTCGGGCTGCTGCTGGCGATCCCCGCGCTCTACGGGCTCGCGCTCTCCGGCGAGGCGCGCCGCCGGCTCGCCCGCGACATCCGCGCCTAGGTGACACCTCGGCCGAGCGCGCCACCCGTTCGCGGGGTCGGCGGGAGCGGGTCTGCGCCCCTACGATCAGCTCATGAACGAATCTCAACATCAGGTCATCTACCAACAGGTCGTGCGGGCACCGTCGAACGGGCCTGCGATCGCCGGGATGGTGCTCGGGATCGTTGCGATCGTGATCGGCATCGGCAGCCCTATCCCGATCATCGGCCTGATCTCCGCATTCTTCGCCTTCGCTCCCGCGCTGCTTGCGGCGATCTTCGGTCACGTCGGGTTGTCGAAGGCGCGCACGATGGGCGGCGTCGGGCGCGGTCAAGCGACCGCGGGCCTCACTCTCGGATACCTCACCCTCGCGATCATCGTCCTGACGACGGCATTCTGGATCGTCGCGATTCCGGCCAGCAGCTCCTACACTCCGAGCTAGGGGCGGTCGCGTCACCCGCGTTGTGGAGAAAGCTCGCAACACGGGCGCGAGACGCGCATCACCCTGGAGGCGTGACACGCATTAACGACCTGTGGATGTTGGCTCGCGAAGGCGGCGGTCAAGCGAGCTAGCGTTCGTTGCCACGCACGGCGAAGCGGGCAGGAGTGAAATGATGGGGCATGGACCGCATCGCCCAGACGCTGTTCGACGAGATGGAAACGCGCCTCGCCGTCGGCTACACCGTAACCGCGAGAGGGCACGGCGAACAGGGCCCATTCATGCGCATCGGCGACATGATCGAGATTCGGGTCGAGGAGACACTACTTCCCTCCTCGCTCCCCACCGGTGACTACCGGTACGAATTTGATGTCGTGGTCCAACTCGGTCAGGCGGACTGGGGTCGAGTCGACGGTGAGACGATCAGATCGCTGACGCGAAACGAGTGGGTGCGCACCGCCGTACCAGCCCTGCTCAAGTGCTTGCAGCGGGCCTACCGCGGATTCGGCCGCGAAGAGTGGAAGGCGGACATCACACCACAGTGGGTGCAAGTGCTCGACGCGCACGACGAGCGTTTCAAGAACGACTACAAGTGGCCGATTTTCCGGCTTCCGGCTAGCAAATGAGTGGGGCCACACGTGTCACGCACTGGGACGCACAAAGAGCGTATGGCTGTGCGGCCAGAACGCGTTCGTTCACCGATCCCGCCTATCTTGGGTTCTCACCTGTGCAGGACTCAGCGCCTCACCCGCAGACGGGTCGGCGACGCAGTGCGCCACGCCAGAATCAAGGATAGGTAGCCCGAACGGGCAGCACGCCCTTGGGATGCCGAGACGGAGGTGCTCGCGACTCGCCCGGATGCGCGCTGCTCGCTCTGACGACATCGGCAACGTTGTTGTCCGGTACCCGCTCTCCGTGACCAAAGCCCGACGACTGTCCATGTACCCGTGCGGCTCGGGCGTAGCTGAAGACGAAGCGCAGCGCGACCACGTTCTCGGCGATCGAGGCGGCGAACCGCGCCCAATTGGGGACGCCAGGCGCTCGGTCGACCGCGTGGACACCGCCGATGCGGGGAGGGCCCGATTGCCTGTCGCTTCGCACGAGCTGCGTCGTGCGCCGGCCGCACTATCGGGTGAGTAGCTACCGCAGCGATTGGTGGTGCGCGAGGACGCGCCGAGGTCGCACGTGCCGTTGCTGCCAGCCGCGTGCGTCTGCATCCCGCGGGCGGCGGCGTTCCTCGCGGTCTTCTGGGTCGAGCGCCCGCGGGCTCGTGGGCCTGCTGCTGGCGATCCCTGCGCTCTACGGGCTCGCGCTCTCCGGCGAGGCGCGCCGCCGGCTCGCCCGCGACGTCAGTCGCGCTCGCCGCGGGTGAAAGTGTGCGTCACGCGCACTGAGCGGCGGAAGTAGCCGGTCCAGACGGCCGCCCATGCGAGCGCGACGCCGACGATCGTCGCGAGGATGCCGGCGACGCCCGCCGCCTCGGCCAGCCCCATCGGATCCCAGACGCCCGAGGGCATCGTGACGACCGCGATCGAGCGCAGGAGCATCAGCGTGGCGGCGACCCACATCATCGCGATGTTCCACGCGGGCGCTGCGGGCGATCGGAGCAGAATCAGCAGCAGCGGCAGCGAGAGCACGACGAAGATCGCCGCCGACAGCGCGAACGGGTAGTCCAAGAACCAGCCGGAGAGCCCCATCGAGTAGACGGCGAGGAGGGGGATCGACCCGAGCAGGTAGACGAGCAACCAGCCGCCGACTCCGGTGGGCGCGGTGTCGGTCATCGCGGCCTTCGCCCCGCGATCGCCCGCGGCCGGTCGCGCGTCTGCGATCTCATGATCTCAAGAGGTCAGACTTCAACTCCGAGTTCGTAGATCTCGGAGGTCGGATGACCGGTGCGCTCGTGAATGCGAAGCACCGCCTCCTTCGAGGGTCCGCTGGAGAGGCAGAACACCTTTCCGCGCTCGGCGTCGAGCCACGCGCGCTCGAAGTGCACGCCCTCCTCGGCCTCGATCTCCTGGTCTGCGGCGTGCGCCGCAGCAAGCTCCTCTGCGGTGGTGCCTTGGAATCCATCGTGAACGTCCATGAATTGCGGCATGGGGTCCTCCTCAGTTCGTTGTCGGTGCATTCACGGTCCGCCCGCGCCGGCGCGAGCGCAAGAGCTTCCAGGAAGCCCGAAGGTTGTGGAGAACCCGCCACGCGGGCGACGCCGACACATCACCCTGGAGGCATGACACGCCTTCACGACCTGTGGATGCGGGCCCGCGACGACCGCGGTGACGTGCCCGGCTGGGTGCTGATCACGCTGATGACTGCGGGGCTCGTGATCGTGATCTGGGGGCTCGCCGGTCCCGCGCTCGCCGAGATCTTCGAGAACGCGATCTCGCGCGTCGCCGGGATCTGATCGGGCGCACCGGTGACGCGGCGATGACCTTCGCGAGGCGTCTCGCCGACGATCGCGGGTCGGCCCCCGCCGAGTTCGCGCTCGTAGGGGCTCTGCTCACGATGCTCACCGTGGCGGTGCTGCAGCTCGGGCTCGCCCTGCACGTGCGCAACAGCGTGCTCGACGCGGCGGCCGAGGGCGCGCGCTACGGCGCGCTCGCCGACCGCGGCCCCGCCCACGCCGCCGAGCGCACCGCCGAGCTGATCACCCTCGCGGTAGGCGCCGACTACGCGCGCGAGATCTCGGTCGAGACGGGGGAGTGGCGGGGGCATCCCGCGCTGACCGTGACGGTGCGCGCGACCCTGCCGCTGATCGGACTGCTGGGGGCCGACCGCGCCTTGGAGGTGACCGGCCATGCGGCGATCGAGACGCTCGACTGAGCGCTCCCGCGCGCTCGCCGACGACGCGGGCTCGGCATCCATCGAGTTCATCGGCGTCGGCGTGCTGATGCTCGTGCCGATGGTCTACCTCGTGCTGGCGCTCGCGCAGCTGCAGGCCGCTGCCTTCGCAGTCGAGGGTGCCGCGCGGCAGGCGACCCGCGTCTACGTGCAGACCGAGTCGGCTGCCGAGGCGAACGCGGCCGCGGAGCGTGCGATCCAGGTGGCGCTCGCCGACTTCGGGGTCGAGGAGGCGCCACGGCGGGTCGAGACCTCCTGCCAGCCGGACCCCGGCGACTGCCTCACCCGGCGCGGGTTCGTCAGCATTCGGGTGACGGTCGAGGTGGCGCTGCCGCTCGTGCCGCCGATCTTCACGCTGGGGGTGCCAGCGAGCATCCCGATGAGCTCGACCGCCACCGAGCAGGTGTCGCGCTTCGCGGGCGGCACCGGATGAGGGCGTCACGCGACTGGCGGGACGACACCGGGTCGACACTGCCGCTCGTGCTGTTCTACGCGGCCCTCGCGATCGGGCTCATCCTCGTGGTGGTCGCGGCGAGCTCCCTCTATCTGGAGCGCAAGCAGCTGTTCACCCTCGCCGACGGGGCGGCGCTGGTCGGCGCCGAATCCTTCGACCTCGACGACGTCAGCGTCACCGCCGAGGGGGAGCTGCGGCCCACCCTGCGCGCGGAGGACGTCGCCGCCGCGGTGAGCGACTACCTGGGGCGCATCCCGACACCGCCGCTGGAGGGGCTGCGCGTCGTCGAGGCGACCACGCACGACGGGGCCAGCGCGACCGTGACGCTCGAAGCGATGTGGCGACCGCCGGTCGTGACCGCGCTCGTGCCCGAGGGTATCCGCATCGAGGTCACCGCCCGCGCCCGCGCGGTGTTCGGCTGACATGACGCGGGATCGAGAAGCGCCAGACCGTCGCGCCCACAAGCCCGACACCTGCGATCACGGCGGCGGCGATCGGCAGCGAAGCCGCCGCGGTCACGCCCGCGATCACGAGCGGTGCGGATGCCCCGCCCAGATCGTTCGTGAACCGCCAGGCGCCGAGGAACAGCGCCGGCCGGCGCGGGTCGGCGAGATCGGAGCCCAGCGTCATCAGGATTCCTGAGCTCAGCCCGTTGGCGACGGCGAGCGTGAACGCGATCACGACGAACCAGGCCACGGGGGCCTCGGCATCATGGGTGAACGCGAGCGCCAGGTGCGCCAGCGACAGGAAGGCCAGGCTCGGCACCGCCACCCAGAGGCGCCCGAACCGGTCCATCAGCCAGCCGCCGCCGTAGAACAGGGCGAAATCGATCCCGCCCGCGATGCCGATGATGAGGGCGGCGGTGGCGCCGTCGAGGCCGATGCTGACCGCCCAGAGCGGCAGGATCACCAGGCGGGAGGCTCGCAGCGCCGACATGATCGCGCTTCCGAGCCCGACGGTGGCAAGCACGCTCCGACGCGCCCAGAGGGTGCGGAACAGCCCGTGCGCCTCGTCGGCGACGAAGAGTTCGCCCGTGGTCGGTGCCGCGTTGCGGTGCTCTGCCCCGAATACCGATTCGGGATCGCGCAGCAGCACCAGCACGAGGGCGGCGAGCAGGCATCCGACCGCCAGCGCGCCGAACGCGGACGCCGGCACGTCGGTCAACTGGAGGAGTGCGGCGGAGACGAAGGGTCCGACGAACAGGCCGAGTCGATGCGTTCCGCCGAGCGTCGACAGCGCGCGAGCCCGGTAGGACACGGGCACGAAGGTGGTGAGGAACGCGTGCCGGGCGAGGGCGAAGACCGCGCCGCCGAGCCCGATGACGAAGACCGCGGCCGCCAGAATGGCGGGGTTCGGGGCGACGAAGCCGACGACGGCCCCGAGGATGGCAACGCCCGCGGCGGCGACCATGGCGACCCGCTCGCCGATCCGAGCGATCACGATCCCGCTCGGGATGTCGCCGACGAGCACCCCGACCATGAGCATCGCGGAGACGAGTCCCGCCGTCGCGAGGTCGGCGCCGAGGTCGTCGGCGACGAGCGGCAGCACCGGCAGCAGCGCGCCCTGGCCGAGCGAGAACAGGAAGGTCGGAACGAGAGTCGTCACCGTCACCGCGCGCCAACGCGGGGCCGGGGTCGCGGTGCTCATCGTGAACGCTAGGTTACGCCCGCCGGTAGGCTGGGGTACGCCATGATCGACCTCGACCTCAGCGACCAGATCGCCGCCCTCCGTTCCACCTTCGCCGACATCACCTCGGTGGTCGACGTCGAACGACTCCGCCGCACCATCGCCGAGCTCAGCGAGCAGGCCGGCGCCCCGGACCTCTGGGACGACACCGAGAAGGCGCAGAAGGTCACCAGCGCGCTGAGCCACCGCCAGTCGGAACTCGCCCGCATCACCGAGATCCAGAACCGACTCGACGACCTCGACGTGCTCGTCGAGATGGCGATCGAGGGCGACGACGTCGAAAGCGCCGAGGAGGCGAAGGCCGAGCTCGCCAGCCTGCAGAAGGTCCTCGGCGACCTCGAGGTGCAGACCCTGCTCGACGGCGAGTACGACGACCGCGGGGCCGTCGTCACGATCCGCTCCGGCGCAGGCGGCGACGACGCCACCGACTTCGCCGAGATGCTCATGCGCATGTACCTGCGCTGGGCCGAGCGCCACAAGTACCCGGTCAAGGTGCTCGACACCTCCTTCGCGGAGGGCGCCGGCATCAAGTCGGCCACCTTCGAGGTGGATGCGCCCTACGCCTTCGGCACCCTGAGCGTCGAGGCGGGCACCCACCGGCTCGCCCGCATCAGCCCCTTCGGCTCGGCCGACAAGCGGCAGACCAGCTTCGCCGCGGTCGAAGTGATCCCGATCATGGAGGAGGCGCAGGCGGTCGAGATCCCCGAGAACGACATCCGCGTCGACGTGTTCCGCTCCTCCGGCCCCGGCGGGCAGAGCGTCAACACGACCGACTCGGCGGTGCGGATCACCCACATCCCCACCGGCATCGTCGTCTCGATGCAGAACGAGAAGTCGCAGATCCAGAACCGTGCGGTCGCGATGCGCGTGCTGCAGACCCGCCTGCTGCTGCTCAAGCGCGAGGAGGAGGCGGCGAAGAAGAAGGAGCTCGCCGGCACCATCACCGCGAGCTGGGGCGACCAGATGCGCTCCTACTTCCTCTACGGCCAGCAGCTCGTCAAGGACCTCCGCACCGGCCACGAGGTCGGCAACCCGGCGACCGTCTTCGACGGCGACCTCGACGGGTTCATCGCCGCGGGCATCCGCTGGCGCAAGCGCGACCAGGACGACTGACCGCGCGGCGGGCACCCGCCGCCTCAGCCGAGCAGCGTCCCGACCAGGTCGCGTCGGCTGCGATGCCCCGACTTCTGGAACACCGCCTTCAGGTGGTCCTGCACCGTGTACGGCGAGAGCGAGAGCCGTCGGGCGATCTCGCTCGTTGACGCGCCCTCGAGCACCAGATCGACCACCTCGCGCTCGCGCCGGGTCAGGCCCAGCGTGCCGAGGTGGAGCTCGGCCGCATCCCGGCCCCGCACCGGTTCGATGTCGACGACCACCGCCGGCGGGGCGGTGCCGTCGCGCTCCATCAGGGTGGCGCGCACGCGCACCCAGCCGGCGAGGGTCGAGGGGATGCGCAGCTCGCCGACCCCGTGCGTGCGCGCCGCCGTGACCGCCGTGACCACGGGAACCGGAACGGGGCGGTTGCCGCTCGGATCCAGCACCGCGAGCCAGGCTCGCGCCTCGGTCGACCGTGCGACCAGCCGGTTCGCCGCATTGACGATCACGACCGCATGCGCCGCCTGGACCCGCGTCGTCGTGCGCGGTCCGGCGCGCAGCCCGCGGGTCAACGCCGGGGCGATCTGGCGCGCCAGCTCGGCGACCGACTCGTCGAAGTCGCGCGTTCCGACGGTGCGGAACAGCGACAGCCCGCCCACCAGACGCTCGCCGTCGACGGCCGCGACGCGGATCTCGTGCGCGATCGACAGGCGCGGCGCCAGGAACTCGTCGAACCGCGGATTGCGGCGCGGGTCGCCGTGCGTCTCCTCGCTGAGCAGCGCGACCGGGTCGGCGCGGCGGGCCAGCTCGGCGAAGGTGCCCGGTGCCGGGGCGACGTACTCGTACCGGGCGAAATCCGGGTAGCTGTCGTCCGGCAGCTCGCGCTTCACCGAGCCCGAGATCAGGCCCGTGTCGCGGTCCATCGGGGCGATCACCGCGGCGTCGAAGCCCACGCCGCGACCGAGGGTGTCGAGCACCTCCTCGGCGAACGTGTCCCAGGGCAGGTGGGCGTGCGCGAGCCGGTCCAACCGGTCGCGTGTCGCCGTCGCCGCGGTGCTCCGCATGAGCACCAGTATGGAACGTAATCCGCCCGTTAATGACGAGAATTCACCCCAAACCCGGGGTGCTGCGCTCCGTAGCGTCGCGCTCATGACTGCACGCAATTCCGTCGAGCCCGAGGCGCAGACCTCGGCACTGTCCCGCGGTCGGCGCACGCCGGCACGCATCCGCTCGCGCGCCTCGCGCGTGGCGGTCCTCGTCGCGGTTCCCGCGACGCTCACCCTGTCCTCCTGTTTTCCGATCTCCCTCGGAGGGGCCCACGATGACGGCACGGTCGATTTCGACGGCGTGCAGTCAGCCACCATCCAGATCGAGGCCGTCGGAACGTTCGTTGATCCCTCCGAGGGGGGCTACGAGGCCGCAGGTCGCGGCTCGGGCTTTGTCATCGACGAGTCCGGCATCGCCGTCACCAACAACCACGTCGTCGTCGGCGCGGGCACCCTCAAGGTGTGGCTTGGTGGCGACACCGGAACGACGCTCAACGCGAAAGTGCTGGGCTCGTCCGAGTGCCTCGATCTGGCGGTGATCGACCTTCAGGATGCCGGCTACCCCTACATGGGCTGGCGCAGCGAAGAGATCTCGACCGCCATCGACGTCTACGCCGCCGGCTTCCCGCTCGGCGACCCGACGTTCACCATGACGCGCGGGATCGTCTCGAAGGCGGCGACGGCGGGCGAGACCCCGTGGGCGAGTCTCGACCGCGTGATCGAGCACGACGCGCGCATCCGCGGCGGCAACTCGGGTGGTCCGCTCGTCGACCAGAACGGTCGCGTCGTCGGCGTCAACTACGCGGGCAACGATCAGCACGACCTCAACCTGGCGATCCACCGTGACGAGGTGCTCTCGGTGCTCGACCAGCTCGCCGCCGGCGAAGACGTGCTGAGCCTCGGCATCAACGCGACCGCGCTCATGGGCGAGGACGGCACGGGCCTCGGCGTCTGGGTCAGCTCGGTCAAGTCGGGCTCCGCCGCCGACGCCGCAGGCATCCTGCCCGGCGACCTGCTGACCCGGATGGAGGGCGTCACGCTCGCCGCCGACGGCACGCTGAGCGACTACTGCGACGTCCTTCGCACCCACGGTCAGGATGCGACGCTCGCCATCGAGCTGTACCGGCCGAGCGAAGGCATCTACTACCGCGGCAAGGTCAACGACGGCTCCGAAGTCGCCGCCGTGACCGTGCTCGGCAACGACGGCGGCACCGGGGGCGGTGCGGCGAGCGGAGAGTACATCTCGGTCGTCGACGACACCCAGTCGCTCATCGTCGAGGTGCCCGCCAGCTGGAGCCAGTCCGATGGCTCGGTGTGGACCGACGGCAACGGGTTCCGCTACGCCCACATCGAGGCGAGCCCGGACCTGGCCGCGTACGCGACCACCTGGAACGTGCCCGGCGTCTCGATGTATGCCTCCGCGGAGGCGTACGGCAAGGTCACGCCGAACGACCTCATGAAGGTGATGTCGGACGCGCTGCCCGGCGAAGGCTGCGAACTGCTCGAGTCGGACAGCTACGAGGACGGCTGGCACACCGGCGGCTACACCTACTGGGACGGCTGCGGCGGCACAGCCGCCGCCCTGGTGGTCACCGCGGAGGCCCCGGAGGGCGGGTACGTGATCATGGTCGCCGTCCAGGCGAACACGGAGGCGGACCTCGCGGCGATCGACCGCATCCTGGGCAGCTTCTACGCGCAGTTCTGATCTGCGGAAAGGCCGTCGGGCGCGAGCGATTCGGGGAGCTCGCGCCCGACGTGTGCGCCCAAGATCCCAGGAATCTGGGAGTGACCTCCACTGCTTCTCGTCCTAAGGTTCGAGCGTGTCTGACCCGAGTGCGCCGCGCGCGACGATCTCGTTCCTGCCGGAGCTTGCGATCGTCGTCGCGGGACGCCGCGAACTGATTCGCGGTGAGATCCCTGGCGCGATCGCCGCGCGGCTCGCGCTCACCCCGGGCGTCACGGTGTCGACCGACGCGCTCGTGGCCGCGCTGTGGGAGTCCCCGCCGGAGACCGCCGCGGTGTCGGTGCGGGTGGGCATCTCGAAGCTGCGCGGCACCCCGCTCGGGACGGTGCTGACGGGTGGTCGCGGCGGCTACCGGCTTGAGCTCGCGCCCGAGGAGGTCGATCTGGTCCGCTGCGAGCGAGCCTTGGCCGAGCGGACCGGCGACGATCGCCTCGACGTGCTGGAGGAGTTCGCGAGGTGCGCGGACGTGGACCTGCTGGAGAGCCTCGCCGCGCGGCCGTTCGCGGTCGACGCGCGCGCGAGGTGGGCGCGGATGCGGCGTTCGGCGCTCGACGAGCTCGCCGAGCTGCGCGTGCAGGGCGGGCGGTTCGATGAGGCGCTCGCCGTGCTCGATCGGCTGTGCGCCGAGTTTCCGCTCGACGAGCGCCCCGCCGAGCTGCGGGCGCGCTCGCTCGCCGGCTCCGGGCGGGTGGCGGATGCGCTGGAGACCCTGGACGGGCTCCGCACCCGGATGCGGGAGCACCTGGGCCTGGAGCCCTCGGCCGCGATCAGCGAGCTGCGCGAGAGCATCATCCGGCAGCTTCCCGACGTGGTCGCCCCGGCCGAGCCGGTCCACGAGGTCGAGCGGCACGGGGTGCCGACGCCGTTGACGCAGTTCATCGGGCGGGAGGCCGAGCTGCGGGCGATCGACGAGGCGCGGGAGGAATCCCGCGTGATCACGATCGTCGGCCCCGGCGGCGTCGGGAAGACCCGCCTGGCGATCGAGAGCGCGCGTCGGGCCACCGCCGCGATCGATCGGGCGCAGTGGATGGTCGACCTCGCCGCGATCGGCGCGGGCGACTCACCCGTGCGCGCGATCGCCGAACGCCTCGCGGGCACCGAGCCGACGGTCGACGCGATCGCGCGACGGCTCGACGGGCGCCGCGTGCTGCTGGTGATCGACAACGCCGAGCACCTGCTCGCCGAGGTGCGTCCGCTGGTGCGCGAGCTGGTGGAGTCGACCACCGGGCTGCGGCTGGTGGTGACCAGCCGCGAAGCGCTCAAGATCCCCGGCGAGCGGGTCGTCACCGTCGCGCCCATGCTCGATGCCCGGCTGGGGGATGCGATCCGGCTGTTCCGCGCCCGCGCGCGCGAGGTTCGACCCGACCTCGACTGGGAGGCGCGGCGGGACGAGGTGGAGAGACTGTGCACCGTGCTCGACGGCGTGCCGCTCGCGCTTGAGCTCGCCGCAGCCCAGCTCGATGTGCTCGACCTCGACGAGGTGGCGCGCGCGGTGGTCGACGGCGCCGAAGCGCCCGGGCTGCCGGCCCGGCACGCCAACCTCACCGACACCATCCGCGCGAGCGTCGACCTGCTGTCGCAGCCGGAGCGCTCGATGCTGGCGCAGCTGGCGCGGTTCGCCGGCACCTTCCGGCTCGATGACGCGGTCGGCGTGTGCCAGTTGGACGACGGAGCGGAAGCCGCGGTGGCGCGCCGACTGGTGCAGAAGTCCCTGCTCTCACCCGCCGATCACGCGCTCGTCGGCCGCCGCTACCGCGTGCTCGAATCGGTGAAGGCCTACGCCCGGGCGCAGATCGACGGCGGGGACGCCGCCGCGTGGTCGGCGCGGCACCGCGCCTGGTTCGCCGAGTTCGCCGAGTCGCTGGCGCCCCTGCTTCGCAGTCACGAGGCCCGCAGCGCGCGCGCCGCCCTCGACATCGCGACGCCGGATCTCCGTCTCGCGCTCGACGGCGCGATCGAGGCGGGCGACCGCGAGAGCGCGCTGCGCATCGCCGGATCGCAGACCCACTACTGGATGGCCCGCGGCATGCTGCGCGACGGCTATGCCGCGTTGGAGCGTGCGCGGGCGGTGAGCGGGAGCGCGCCGCCCGCGGTCGAGGCGATCGCGGTCACCGGGGTCGCGCTGCTGGCCTACCAGGCCGGGGATCCGGTGGCGGCGACCCGGTACCTGCGCGAGGGTCTGCCGATCCTGGAGGGGGCCAGCGATCTCAGCCGGCTCGCGATCCTCCGCGCCTACGGCGCCTACGCCGCCAGCCTGTTCGGCGACCCTGCGGACGTCGGGCCGATGATGGACGGCGCGCTCGCGCTGCTGCCCGAGGTGGAGCCGTGGGCCGTCGCCGAAGTCACGCTGTGCCAGGGGCAGACCCTCCGGGCCCTCGGTCAGCCGGCCCTCGCACTGGAGCGCCTCGCCGAGGCGCGCGAACGCGCGTCGCTGATCGGCTACGCGTGGGCGGCGATGAGCGCGCGCTACGTCGCCGGCAAGGTGCTCGTCGATGTGCGCCGCGGCCGAGACGCCGTCGAACTGCTGGTGCCGGGCGCGCGGCGAGCGCTCGCCGACGAGGATCCGACCAGCGTGCTCGCGCTGATGCACCTCGTCGGCGGAGCGAGCGCGCTCCTCGACCGGCAGCGCGAGGGCGCCGTGATCTTCGGGGCCGTCGACGCGCTCGGCCAGCGCTTCGGCTACCACCCGGTGCGCACGGAAGGCCCCGACACGCAGGCTCACCGCGACCGCGTCCAGGCGGCGCTCACCCCGGCCGAGTGGCGCGCGGCGCTGCGAGAAGGGTCCCGCCTCGACTTCGACGGGCTGTTCGCGGTCGGCGAGGGCCTGCTCTCCGCTCGGTCGCGCTCCGCCGCGTAAACCGAACGTAAGCGGCACCGTCGGGCCCGAAACCGGCGCCCCGCTCGGTTCGAAGATCTCCCCATGACCTACACATCGAACTCCCGCGCCCTCGCGCGCGTTGCGGGCGCGCTCGCGCTCGGCATCCCCCTGTCCTGCGTCGCCGCCACCGGCGCTCTCGCCGAGGTCGACGCCGAGCCCGACACCCAGCCCCCGGTCACCACGTTCAACCGGGCGACCCCGCCGCCGAGCGGCTGGTTCCGGACCGCGACCCAGGTGCGGCTGTACGCCACGGATACCGGAGGCTCCGGCGTCGCCTCGATCGAGTACCAGGTGAACGGCGGCCCGATCATCCAGGCCAAGACCCACGACGTCACGCTGCCCGTGACCGAGGACGGTGTCACCACGTACACGGTCTGGGCCGTCGACCACGCCGGCAACGCCGAAGATCCCAGCACCTACACGATGCGCGTCGACCGGATGATGCCCGAGATCCGCATCAACGCTCCCACCACGGTGCGCCAGGGCTCCCTCGCGCTGTTCAACGTCAGCTGTGACGACGCCCACTCCGGCATTGCCGCCTGCGACTCGAACATCGCCGACGGCACCCCGCTGCCGACGAGCGACGTGGGCGTGCACAAGGTGACCGTCTCCGCCGTCAACGTGGCCGGCAACACCCGCACCATCGACTTCGAGTACGAGGTGCTCGCCGACGCCGAGGCGCCCGCGATGTCGCTCTACATCTCGGACCCCCGGCCCAGCGGCTGGTACACCTCCGCCGTGGACGCGATCGTGCGCGCGAGCGACGAGAGCGGCATCGCGTCGGTGCACTGGGCGAAGAGCGGCGCCGACACCGGCAGCGGCGGGGTCGCCGGGGTGGACGCGACGCCGCTGCAGGTGAACGGCGACGGCGTGACCACCGTCACCTATTGGGCGTACGACGTCTTCGGCAACCGCAGCGCCGACGCCGAGACGGTGATCCGGATCGACACCGTGGCGCCGCAGATCGACCCGGGCGCGCTCGGGCTCGCCGCGAGCATCCCCGAGTTCGAACGCGGCGCGCGCGTCGAGCTTGCCGGCATGTGCAGCGACGCCACCTCGGGCGTCGCCGAGTGCGGCATCGACGGCGGTTCGCACACCCACCTCGACACCGATCGCGTCGGCGAGCACCACGTCGTGCTGGTGGCCACCGACGTGGCGGGGCTGCGCGCGGAGCTCGAGTACAGCTACGTCGTGACGGCGGAACCGGCGGAGAACCCGGGCGGCACGCCGACCGGGAAGCCCTCGATTCCGACCCTCGCGACCACCGGAGTCGACCCGGCGGGCGCGCTCCTCGTCGGCGGGCTGCTCGCCGGCGCGGGCCTCGCGCTCGGGGAGGCGCGCCGACGGCTGCGGGGCTGACCCGTCAGGGGAGGTGCGGGGCCGAAGACTGTGAGTCCGGCCCCGCACCGTGTCGTTCGCGGCATCCGTTCGCCCCGTCCTTAGGCTCAAGACGCCATGATCCGATTTGACCAGGTCACCAAGTCGTACTCCGGTACTGCCAGGCCCGCCCTCAACAACCTGAGCCTCGAAGTGCAGGGCGGGGAGTTCGTCTTCCTGGTCGGAGCATCCGGCTCGGGCAAGTCCAGCTTCCTGCGCCTCGTGCTGAAAGAGGAGCGGCCCACCAAGGGCAACATCTACGTGCTCGGGCAGCACCTCAACACGCTCGCCAGCCGCAAGGTGCCGTTCTTCCGGCGCAACCTCGGTGTCGTGTTCCAGGACTTCCGACTCCTGCCGCAGAAGACGGTGTTCGACAACGTCGCCTTCAGCCTGCAGGTGATCGGCAAGAGCAAGGGGTTCATCCAGGAGGCCGTGCCGGATGTGCTGCGGCTGGTCGGCCTCGCCGGCAAGCAGGGCCGCTACCCGCACGAGCTCTCCGGCGGTGAGCAGCAGCGCGTCGCCATCGCGCGCGCGATCGTCAACAAGCCGTCGATTCTGCTCGCCGATGAGCCGACCGGAAACCTCGACCCCGCCACCAGCGCCGGGATCATGAGCCTGCTCTCCACGATCAACGCCAACGGCACGACGATCCTGATGGCCACGCACGATGTCGGCATCGTCGACCAGATGCGCCGCCGCGTGATCGAACTGGTCGGCGGCCAGGTCGTGCGCGACGAGCGCTCCGGCGGCTACCAGACGCAGGCCATGCCCACCGCGCGCCCGGCGGCGACGTCGGCGGCCGCCTCGGCGGCGACGGCCGCGACCCCGGCTGCCGCGCGTCCCGCCGCTGCGCCCGCTGCGGCCGCGCCCGCTGCGGCCGCGCCTGCCCACTCCCGCCCGGGGCCTGCCGCGCCCGCCCCCTCCCGCTCGGCTGCTGCGCCCGCCGCATCCCGCCCCGCCACCCCGCCCCGCGACGAAATGCAGGAAAAGCGGGGGCCGGCCCCCGCATCCGCGGGCCCGGGGAACGCGAAACCGGCCGGATCCCCTGCATTTGGTGACAAGGCCGCGGGGGAGCGGGAGCGCGAGGAGAGGGCGGATGCGCCTCCCGCCTCGCCGTCGACGGCACCGGAGGAGGCCGATCCGCTGCGGTCGGCGCCGCCGCTGATCCCCTCGCCGCCGCCGAGCGACCCGGGCAGCCCGCCGCCGCTCAACGAGCCGGAGGTCCGTCGGTGAATTTCGGACTGATCATGTCGGAGGTCGGCCAGGGCTTCCGGCGGAACCTCTCGATGGTGGTGTCGGTGATCCTGGTCACCTTCATCTCGCTGACCTTCTTCGGCGCCGCGATCCTGCTGCAGATGCAGATCGGCGAGCTCAAGGGGTACTGGTACGACCGCGCCGAGGTGGCCGTCTACCTCTGCACCGAGATCTCTCCGGTGCCGGGCTGCAATGCGAGCGATGCCAGCCCCGAGCAGGTCGAGTCGGTGCGCGCCGAGCTGGAGGGCGAGACTCTCGCGCCGTACATCGAGCGCGTCGAGTTCGAGACCAAGCAGCAGGCCTACGACAACTTCGTCGCGCAGTGGGAGGGCACCGCCTTCGCCGACATCGCCGACCCCGAGTTCTTCGGCGAGACCTTCTACGTCAACATGGTCGACCCCGACCAGGCGGAGATCATCGTCGACCAGCTGAGCGGCGCGCCCGGCGTCGAGAACGTCGAGGATCAGCGGGCCGTGCTCGAACCGATCTTCGCGATGATGAACGCCGCCTCGTACACCGCGATCGGGATCGCCGCGCTCATGCTCGTCGCCGCGGTGCTGCTGATCGCGACCACGATCCGGCTGAGCGCGTTCTCGCGCCGTCGCGAGCTCGGCATCATGCGCCTGGTGGGCGCCTCCAACCGCTTCATCGAGACGCCCTTCGTCTTGGAGGGGGTGCTCGCCGCGGCGATCGGCGCTGTGCTCGCCGGCGGGGCGATCACCGCGATCGTGCACTTCTTCGTCGGCGGGTATCTCGCCGCCTCGTTCCCGACGACCAACTTCGTCGGTGTCGAGGATGCGCTGCTGGTCGCCCCGATCCTGCTCGCGGTCGGCGGTCTGCTCGCCGCGATGTCGGCGAGCTTCGCGATTCGCCGGTACCTCAAGATCTGATCCGCTCGATCGAGGAACCGTTCGGGGCGCATCCGCTCGGGTATGCTGAACGGCTGGCCGGTGCGCGTGCGCCGGCTGCCGCCGAACCGCGAGAGGAGTGACGATCATGGCGAAGGAACGCGGAAGCAAGGTCGTCGCGACCAACCGCAAGGCGCGGCACGACTACCTCATCGAAGACACCTATGAGGCGGGCCTGGTGCTCACCGGCACCGAGGTGAAGTCGCTGCGCGAGGGTCGAGCGAGCCTGGTGGACGGCTACGCCTTCATCGAGAAGGGGGAGGCCTGGCTCGACGCCGTGCACATCCCCGAGTACACCGAGGGCACCTGGAACAACCACTCGCCCCGGCGCAAGCGCAAGCTGCTGCTTCACAAGGCGCAGATCATCAAGATCTCGCACAAGACCAAAGAGGGCGGCTACACGCTCGTCCCGCTGCAGATCTACTTCAGCGACGGTCGCGCCAAGGTCGAGATCGCGGTCGCGAAGGGCAAGCGCGAGTACGACAAGCGTCAGACGCTCCGCGAGCGGCAGGACAAGCGCGAGGCCGATCGCGCCATCTCGAGTCGGCGGCACCTCGGCGAGTAGGGCTCCTGCCCGCTAGGCGCGCGCGACGAATCGTGCGTCGACCGCGGCGCTCAGTTCGATGTCGCGCGGGGTGAAGGCCAGCTCGCCGCCGGAGTCCTTCATCGCACGCAGGGATGCCACCTCAATCATGCTGTCGGCGGCGCCCCCGGCCTGGTCGCCCAGCATCCCCGGGTCGGCGAGTGCGACCGGCGCCAGGCTGCCGAGCCCCAGCGCGGCCGCGAAAGCCTGCGCCCGCTCGAGCGCGTCGGCGACGGCGCCGCGGCGCACCTCCACGAGGGCGGCCTTCTCGCGGGCGTCCGACAGGCCCCACGTGATGCCGTCGACGTTCACCCCGTCGGTCGTGGCGAGGTGCTCGACCCAGCGCGCGAGCGCCTCGGTGTCGACGAAGGTCGCGCTCACCTGCAGCTGCGCGTGGAACACGGCGGGAAGCTGGCGGCCCTGCTCGTTCCAGGGGCGCTGCGACCAGACCCGCGCGCGCTCGGCCGACCAGCGGATGACCGGGCCCTGCGTGGCGTCGTGCAGGTCGGCCAGCCGGCTCTCCAGCAGCGACGCCACCTCGCTCGCGCGGGCGAAGACCTGGTCGCGGTCGCGGCCGTCAAATGCCACCGTCGCGGCGACGATCGCGTGTTCGGGACTGAACTCGGCGGTGTGCTCGCCTCGCACGGTGATGATGGTCTCGCTCATGGCGTCATCTTCGCACCTGCGACCGATAATCTGGCCTGCCAGGAGCCTAAGGAGCACCATGTCATCGTCGCGTCAGCTGTTCTCGTCCGGGTCGGTGTGGGAGCCGATCGCCGGCTATTCGCGCGCGGTGCGGGTCGGTCAGCAGGTGTTCATCTCCGGCACGACGGCGAGCTCGCCGGAGGGCGCGGTGGGGGAGACCGCAGGCGAGCAGGCGCGCGAGATCCTGACCCGGCTCTCCGGGGTGCTCGAGCAGGCCGGGGCGCGGCTGGATCACGTGGTGCGCACCCGCATGTACCTCACCTCGGCCGAGGACTTCGACGCGGTCACGCGCGTGCACGGCGAGTTCTTCGGCGACATCCGGCCGGCCTCGACCGCGCTCGTCGTGTCGGCGCTCGTCGAACCCGACCTGCTGGTCGAGATCGAACTGGACGCGGTCATCCACGACTGATCCGCCGCCCGGTTCTACGGCATCCCGCGCGCCCCAGGAATGGCGGGGCGCGCCGGGGTGTTGTATTCTGGTGTGCTGCGTCGGATTCCGACGCGGCTTGGCAACTCCACAGCGCGCGACAATGACCCGCCCTCGACGATCGAGGGCGCAGTATGGGGATGATCGGTTTCGACATCGTCTGTGAAGCTGCGAGAAGCGGGCCGAGGATGCGGGGTTATCTCGTTAACGCCCTCCGCAAACCATAGGTGCCAATTCCAAGCGCACCGACTTCGCTCTCGCCGCCTAAGGCAGAGTAAGGAAGTCCGTCAGACCGGGTTCGCCTTCGCCCCGGACCCTGGCGTCATCTAGAGGGCTTGCTGCGTGATTGTGTTTCAGGGTCACGCGGGACTTGCACTGAGACTGGGCTCGTCGATCTAGGTGTCTGTGACAAAGATCGGAGCCGAGTAGAACGTCTCCACAGACTGCGCCCGGAGAAGGCGCAGGTCCTCAGCGATGGACGGGGGTTCAATTCCCCCCATCTCCACCATCGGTTGCTGTCGCGCGCTGTGGGCTTGCCTGCCCTCCTCGTCACGGCGCCGTCGCGCGCGGATTCCCAGCCGGTTCCGAGTCCTCCGGCGTACCGTCGGTTTCACTGCGAGGCCCCGACCTCGAGTCACGAGTCACGACTCTCAGCCCCACCCGCGTTCTCGCCGCCGAGTCTCGCACCGATCGAGCGAGATAAGGATGTGGAGCAATGCTGACTCACGCGCACACTGTGCTGCCCGCGAGCGACCTGTCGCGAGCGCGCGCCTTCTATCACGACAAGCTCGGGCTCGACCCGGCGGAAGAGCATGAGGGGATGCTCACCTACCGCATGGGAGACTCCGCCTTCGACGTGTACGAGACGCCCAACGCGGGCACCGCCCAGAACACCCAGATGTGCTGGGAGACCGAAGATCTGGCTGCCGACATGCGCGAGATGCGCGAGCACGGCATCGTCTTCGAGGACTACAGCGCCCCCGGAATGCAGACCGAGAACGGCGTCGCCACGATGGATGACGGAACCATGACGGCCTGGTTCCGCGACAGTGAGGGGAACTTCCTCTGCCTCACGCAGACCGCCTGAGGATCCGGTCCGGGGCGCCGACAATGCCACGCCCCGGCCCGTGACCGGCCGGCTTCCCGCGGTTCAGCGGGGAGCCGGTTCGGCGCCCGGGGTGGTGCCGCGGCGATCATTGCCAAATAGAACAACATTGACTTGTTGTTTTGCGTGGGAACGTGTTGTACTCTGTGGGAACCACGGAGGTCAGCATGTACGCAATGGAGCGAAGAGACGCGATCGAGCGCATCCTGCTCACGCACGGTCGTGTGGCCGTCGTCGATCTTGCCGACCAGTTCGGCGTCGCGACCGAGACCGTTCGGCGTGATCTCGACGCGATGGAGCGTGACGGCCTCCTGAGCCGTGTGCATGGCGGCGCCGTGCGCAAGGAGCGGTCCGACGTGACCGAGCTGCCCGTCACCGAGCGCTCCGAGCAGCACAGCGAAGCCAAGCTGGCGATCGCGGCGCGGGCCCTTGAAGCGCTTCCGGCCGGATTCCGCGGCTCGATCTTCCTCGACGCCGGGACGACCACCGCGGCGATCGCCTCACTGCTCTCCGCGCGACTCGCCTCGCAGAACTCGACCGCCGAGGTCGTCACGCACTCGGTGCTCCTCGCTCCTGTCCTCGCGGGAGCCAGCGGCATCACGCTGACCGTGATCGGGGGACGGATCCGCGGGATCACGGCGGCCGCCGTCGGCGCGTCGACCGTTCAGGCGATCTCCGCGCTTCGCCCCGATGTCGCGTTCGTCGGGGCGAACGGGCTCTCGGCCGAATTCGGGCTGAGCACGCCGGACCCGGATGAGGCGGCCGTGAAGGCGGCGATCGTGCGCGCCGCGCGGCGCGTCGTCGTCGTGGCCGACGCCAGCAAGCTCGGCCAAGAGCTGCTGGTGCGCTTCGGCGACCTCGCCGACATCGACGTCCTCGTGACCGACGCGCCCGTCGCGGCGCACCTGGGCGAGGCGCTCGAGAGCGCCGACGTGGAGGTGTGGGCCGCGTGATCGTCACCGTCACGGCAAACCCGTCCCTCGATCGGGAGCTCCGACTCGAGGTAGCCTTGGTGCCGGGCGCCGTCCAGCCCGCCACCCCCGCGCGTGAGGACGCCGGCGGCAAGGGCATCAACGTCGCGCGCGTGATCCAGGCCGCCGGCGAAGAGGTGCTCGCTGTGCTGCCGCTCGCCCCGGACGACCCGTTCGCCTCCGCGCTTGCCGCGACCGGCCTGCGCACGCTCACGGTTCCGGTGCGCGGTCACGCCCGCGCGAACCTGACCGTGACCGATCCGGCGGGCGAGACCACCAAGCTGAACCTCCCCGGCGCGGTGCTGGCGCCGCAGGAACTCACCGCGCTGCGCGACGCCATCGTCGGCGCAACCGCCCACGCCGCCTGGCTCGTGCTGGCCGGTTCGCTCCCGCCCGGAGCGCCTGACGACTTCTACGTCGAGGTGATCCGCGCCGTGCGCGGACGCTGGGGTGCAGATGCCCCGCGAATCGCGGTCGACACCTCGGGCGAGGCTCTCGCCGCGGCCGTTGCCGACGGCCACCCCGACCTGATCAAACCCAACGAGCACGAGCTCGCAGAGCTCGTCGGCACGGAGGCTCCCGCCGACCACCTGGTGTCGGCGGTCGTGCCGACCGCGCGCCAGGTCGTGCCGTCGCGCGTCGGGGCCGCGCTCGTCACCCTCGGTGGCGACGGCGGCGTGCTGATCGACGGTGACGGCGCCTGGTCGGCCGCGCCGCCGCCGACGCGCGTCTCGAGCACTGTCGGTGCCGGCGACAGCTCGCTCGCGGGCTACCTGCTGGCCGACGTTCGCGGCGCTGCCGCTCCGCAGCGACTGGCGAACGCGATCCGCTACGGATCTGCCGCGGCCGCCCTGCCCGGAACGCAGCCCCCCGCGCCCGACGATCTTTCGCCGCACGACATCCCCGTCGCCGCGCTGGACTGACCACCCCGTCTGCAACAGACACGACACAACCATTGGAGGACACCGTGTCACACACCATCACCCCGGAGCTCGTCACACTCGACGTGCCCCTCGGAGACGACAATGCTGCCGTCATCCGTGCTCTCGCCGCCCGCGTCGTCGCGCAAGGTCGCGCCACCGACGCTGAGGCGCTCTTCGCGGACGCCTGGCAGCGCGAGCAGAAGGATGCCACCGGACTGCCGGGCGGCATCGCCATTCCGCACGCCAAGAGCGCGGCGGTGACCGAGCCGTCGCTCGCGTTCGCCCGACTGGCACCCGGCGTCGACTTCGGCGCCTCCGACGGGCCCGCCGACCTGGTGTTCCTGATCGCCGCGCCCGAGGGAGCGGCCGAGACGCACCTCGCGGTGCTGTCCCAACTCGCTCGGAGTCTCATCCAGGACGAGTTCACCGCGGGCCTGCGCGCAGCCAAGACCGATGACGACGTTGTCGCGCTCGTCCGCGCTGCCATCGGCGAGGACGCTCCGGCGTCCGGTGCCGCTGCCGCTCCGGCGAATGCCGCATCCGCCGCAGCGGGGGAGAAGCCGATTCGCATCGTCGCGGTCACCGCCTGCGCGACCGGAATCGCCCACACCTTCATGGCCGCGGACTCCCTGGTCGCCGCCGGGGAGAAGGCCGGCGTCGAGATCGCGGTCGAGCCGCAGGGCTCCAGCGGCTACCAGGCGCTGCCGGCCGAGGTGATCGACAACGCCGACGCGGTGATCTTCGCCGTCGACGTGGATGTGCGCGAGCCGCAGCGCTTCGCCGGGAAGCCCGTGATTCGGGCCGGAGTGAAGCGCGGTATCGAGCAGCCCGAGCAGCTCATCGCCGACGCCGTCGCGGCGGCATCGAACCCGTCCGCTCCGCGCGTGAGCGGCGCCGCCGCCAGCGAGGAGAGCCCGGCTGCCGCCTCGACCTCCGTGTCGTGGGGAGCGCGCGTCCAGCGCATCCTCCTGACCGGTGTCAGCTACATGATCCCGTTCGTCGCCGGCGGTGGTCTGCTGATCGCGCTCGGCTTCGCGCTCGGCGGCTACGACGTCACCGACAACGCGGCGAGCGTCATCATCGCGAACTCGCTGTGGGAGCTCCCCGCGGGAGGCCTCGGTCAGTACCTCGGATCCGTGGCCTTCATGATCGGGGCGACCTCGATGGGCTTCCTCGTCTCGGCGCTCGCCGGCTACATCGCCTTCGCGATCGCCGACCGCCCGGGAATCGCGCCCGGATTCGTCGCGGGCGCCGTCGCCGTGCTGATGAACGCCGGCTTCATCGGCGGCATCATCGGCGGTCTGCTCGCCGGGTTCATCGCCTGGTGGATCGGTCGCTTCGACGCACCGCGCTGGCTGCGCGGTCTCATGCCGGTCGTGATCATCCCGCTGCTGGCCTCGATCGCGGCCTCCGGTCTCATGGTGCTCTTCCTCGGCCGCCCGATCGCGACGTTCATGACCTTCCTCACGGAAGGCCTCACGACGCTCGCCGGCACCTCCGGCATTGTCGTCGTCGGCGTGATCCTCGGACTCATGATGGCCTTCGACCTCGGCGGCCCGGTCAACAAGGTGGCCTACGCCTTCGCGACCGCGGGGCTCGCCACCGCCTCCACGAGCGACATCCAGGCCGTTCCGTTCCTGATCATGGCCGCCGTCATGTCGGCGGGCATGGTGCCGCCGCTCGCGATGGCGCTCGCCTCGACGATCCTGGCGCGCACCTCGTTCACCCCGGTCGAGCGCGAGAACGGCAAGGCCGCCTGGCTGCTCGGCGCCTCCTTCATCAGCGAGGGCGCTATTCCGTTCGCGGCTGCCGACCCGCTGCGCGTGATCCCCGCGTCGATGGTCGGCGGTGCCGTCACCGGCGGCCTCAGCATGGCGTTCGGCGTGTCGTCGCTCGCGCCGCACGGCGGCATCTTCGTCTGGTTCGCGATCAACCCGTTCTGGGGCTTCCTGGTCTCGATCGCGGTCGGCACGGTCATCGCCGCGCTGCTCGTCCTCGCCCTCAAGAAGTGGGCTCGTCGGGCGCCGCAGACCGAGAACGAGACCGAGGTCGCGCCGGCCGTCGGCGTCGCCGCCTGATCCGCTTCCCACCCCCTTCAAGGAGTCATCATGGCTGAACGCCACGCCACCATCGCCAGCGCCTCGGGCCTGCACGCCCGCCCCGCGAAGATCTTCGTCGAGGCCGTGCTGGCACAGCCGGTCCCCGTCACGATCGCCGTGGAAGGGGGCAAGGACCTCAACGCCGGCAGCATTCTGTCTCTCATGAGCCTGGGCGCAAGCGCCGGAACCGTCGTCGTCCTGAAGGCCGACGGCGACGGGGCGGAGGCCGCGCTCGATGAGCTGGTGACCCTGCTCGAAACAGACCTCGACGCCGAATAGCGCGGTCGAGTCAGGCGCGGATGCTGGGGCCGCCCGAGCGGGCAGACCTCGGCATCCGTCAGCCGCGCGCCGCGTCGCTGGTGGCTTGCGACGCGGCGCGTGCCGCCCGCGTGACCGACTTCCCAGCTCGCGCGGCCCCGCGGTGGGGCGCCACGTGCTCACCGCGAGGGCACATGATCGCCGCGTCCGCGCGCAGCTCGCTCGCGACGCGGTCCCACCACGAACAGGCCTCGTCGCGGGCGCCCGGGCGCTGTGCGTCGGCGGCGGTGCGCACCTCTGCTGCTCGCGCGAGGATCGCCAGGATCGGCTCGGCGGCCCGGTCAGCCGCCACCGCGTCCAGGTCGATCAATCCCGTCTGCCCCCAGTGGCCGAGCGCTCCGCGGAGCTTGACGTCGGTGTAGCCGTCGACGACGAGCGCGGCGATGGGCACCCCCGCGGGTGCCGCGAACACGGCCGGATGGTAGCGACCGGTGACGAGAAGGCCGGCCGAGCGTGCGAGTCGCGCGGCCTCGCGCGCGGTGCCCGTCGGCACGACAGAGCTGGACGTCTGCATGGCATCGCGGATCTCGTCGTGCAGCGTCGCATCGCCGCGCGGCGGGCCCGAATCCAGAGCGCCGAAGTGGGCGTGGAACCGGATCGGCATCGCGGTGGCGCGCTGGACCGCATCGAGCGCACGGGCAAGCCCGGCGACAACGCGATCACGCGGCCGCCCGCCGAGATGCGTGGAGCAGCTCACGAGCACGAAGGGTGAGTCCTCCGCCGGGAGCTCCTCGGTCATCCCCAGGAACGACGCGTCGTCGAGGGTGAGATCACGGCGCGAGGCCGGCACGCCCAGCACGCGGGCGAGCTCGGCCGAATCGGGTTCGCGAAGACCGACGAGCGCCGCCGAGGAGAGAAGATCGCGAAGCAGGGGGTGATCGTCGTCGGCCAGATCCGGGCCGAGGGTCTGACCGCTGACCACGAGCGGACGGCCGACGTGCGCGGCGATCTCCGCCAGCGCCGCGCGCTCGAAGATGTGCAGCGGCCACGTCGAGGCCAGGTTGCCGCCGCCCGCGATCACCACGCCGTCGGCGGCGCGGACCGCGTCGAGAACCGCCCACACCGGGTCCGTGCGGGGGAGCTCGGCCGTGCCCGCGAGGGTGGCGCGGAGGGCGTCGAACCGGGCGAGCGCCGCGGCCCGATCGTTCGCGAAGCCGAGGCGCGGAACCGCGGCGATGCCGTAGCGCTTCGCGGTGTCGGCGGGGGCCGCGCTCACCGCGGTGATCGACGTCGCCCCGCGCGCTCCAAGCTCGTCGACCAGCACCTCGAACATCGCCTCATCGCCGATGTGCATCATCCCGTCGACAACACCGACATCACCGAGGGCGACGATCTGCACGGAACTCCTGACTCGTGGTGGGCGCACCACGTTACCTCACGACCGTTGTCCAACTCGCGGATATATCATCAGCATTCTGCGTGGGCGAGCGACGCCGCCACGGCGATGGAGAGGTGCGGCATGGGTGTTCAGACGGCCCTCGATCAGGTGCTCCAGGCGCCCACCATCGTGGATGCGATGCGGCTCGCCGACGACCTCGCGTTCGAGGCCGGTCGAGACCCCGGGGTGCGCACGCTGCGCGTGCTCGGAGTCGCGCTCGCCGGAGCCGATCAGGTCGCCGCCATCGCCGCGACGCATGCGCTCGCCGAGATCCGCGACGCCGAGGCGTCTCGGATGCTCACCCGACTGCTTTCCGACGAGCGCGACTACCTGCGCGAGCACGCCGCCTGGGCGCTCGGCACGGTGCTGCCGCGACCGGAGGCGATGGGGCGGATGCTCGGCATGGTGCGCGACGGCGGATTCGCCGGCATGCTGGCGCAGCGCTCCCTCGAGCAGTGGTCCGCAGCGGTCGATGAGCAGCTCGTCGTCGGCGTCGAGGCAGCGCTGCTCGGAATCGACGAGTCAGGGGCGCGCGCACGTCTCGTCGAGACCCTCGGCCTGGTGCGGTCGCCGCTCGCCATCGAACCGCTCGTGCGCGTCGCCCGCGATCCCGGCGAACCCGAAGCCGTGCGGGTGGCCGCCGTCGCCGCCCTCGGACAGCGGCGTGCGGATGCCCACATCGCGGAACTGCTCGAGTCGCTGGTGGCGGGCGACGACCTCGTCGCGGAGGTTGCGCGGCTCTCACTCATCGACCTGACCGCGACGCCTGCGCCGCGACTTGCGCGCGAGGACGGGCTCACGATCGCGCAGCTGTTCCTGCACGCCGACATCGACCCGTCGCTGAGCGCGGCCGGCGCGGGAGACAACGGCGGCATCGCGACGCTGCTGGTGCGCCTCGGTGACGCGCTCGTGGCCGACGGTGCGACCGGGGTGCAGCGCGCCATCACCCTCTCCCGAGGCTCCATCCTGGGAGCCTCCACCGACCTTCTGAGACTGCACGACACGAGTCAGGGGCACGTCTACGGCCGCATCCCGCGCTGCGCGAGCCGGTGCCATCGGCGGCGTCCTGGCCGCTGCGCGTTACCGCGCGCCGCGGCATCCGCCGCATTCTGCGCGCCGCCGGTCACGTCGACCTGCTGCACCTGAGGATGGCCGACGTGGGGAGCCTCGCGGCGGCCGACGTCGCGCGGGAGCTCGGCATCCCCGTCGTCTTCACCGTGGCGCCCGACCCGCACGGGGTGATCGACTCCCTCGATCGGGCCGGCCGCCTGACGCGCGAGACCTTCGGCGAGGTCGACCACGCGGAGCACTTCTGGTTCCGAGCCCGACTCGTGCAGAGCCTGGCCGCGAACGCCTCGCACACGGTGCTGTTCCCGAGGCCGCAGCTGGAGGACGACATGCGGCGACTTCTCGGAATCGACCTGACGGCGCACCCGGAACGGCACACGATCGTGCCCGAGGGGGTCGATCTGGTGACGATCGATGAGGCGCTCGCGGATGCGTTCTCGGCTCAGGGAAACGTGGATCGACGCGGTGTCGCCCCGCACCCCGCCCTCGTCGAACTGCGCTCCCTGATCGACGACCTCGAGCCGGAGCGTCGAGGGCTGCCGCTCATTGTGAGCGTCGGCCGCATGCATCGGGTCAAAGGCATGGCGACGCTGGTGGAGGCGTGGGCGCGCGGACCTCTGGCCGAGCGCGCCAACCTGCTGATCGTCGGCGGCGATCTCGAGACGCCGTCGCTGGATGAGCGCGAGCAGCTCGCCCTCATCGAAAGCATCGTCCCCACCGCCGACCGCGCTCGCGCGGGACTGGTGCTGCCGGGGCACCGCCCGAACGATGTGGCGGCGCGCTGGCTCGCCGCCGCGCGGCTCGGACTGCCCGGCGCCGTCGCGGAGGGCGGCGTCTACGCCTGCGCGAGCATCAAGGAGGAGTTCGGCATCGCGCTGCTGGAAGCCATGGCCACCGGCCTGTTCGTGGTGGCCCCCGACGGCGGCGGTCCCGCCACCTACGTCGACGACGGCGTGACCGGGCGGCTGACGGCCACCTGGCATGTCGAACGACTGGCGGAGACGCTGACGCTCGCTCTCGACCAGGCGCGGGACGAGACCGACTCGGCGCGCGCGGAGCAGTCCCGCGCGATGGTGCGCGAGAACTTCACCATCCAGCGCATGTCATGCGCCCTCGGCGAGGTGTATCGCGGCGTCGCGCGCGACGAGGCGGCGCTGATTCAGCTGGCGGAGGTCACCCGGTGACGCTGCTCGTCATCAGCCCCGACTACGCCTCGCACCTGCTTCCGCTCGCGACACTTGCGACGGCATGGCAGGAGCGCGGTGAGCGCGTCGTCGTCGCCACCGGCCCGGCGACCGCCGAGATCGTGGCGGCGTTCGGCTTCGACCGGGTCAACCTGCAGCTCGGTCGCGGGTCCAACGCCGGTGTCATCCGTGCCGAAGACCAGCCCGACGACGAAGGCGACTCGCTGCGCGGCTTCTTCGACGCGACGCGGCAGGGCATGGTTCCGACCCTGCGCTACCAGGCGCGCGAGCGGCTGACCGACCTGATGTGGGACCCGGTGGCGGCGGGCCGCGCGACGCTGCGCGTCGTCGACGAGGTGCGACCCGACGCGATCCTGATCGACCATCTGGCATTCAGCGCACGACTGGCGCTCAGCGTTGCCGGGGTGCCGTTCGGAGATGTGGTGCTGGGGCATCCGAGCGCCCTCCCGCTGGCGGGCGAGCTCTACGGCTATCCGCCCGCCTGGCCCGCCGCGTTCCACCCCGCCCCAGCGGAGCTCGCCGAGCTGCGGGAGCTCTGCGAGCGCGTCTCGGCCAGCTTCACGAGCGAATGGAACAGCACCGCGCGCGCGCTCGACGCCACGGCGAACGAGAGCACGAACGCCTTCGCCGAGCACGGTTCGCTCGTGCTCTACAACTACCCGCGCGAACTCGTCGACGATGTGACGCGCGCCGCCCTCCCTGCGCACGTGTTCCTCGGCTCGACGCGACGCACCGAGCCCGCCGACCCCGACGTCGACGCCTGGCTCTCGGCGGCTGAACGCTTCGTCTACGTGAGCTTCGGCAGCTTCCTCTCGGTGCGCGGCGACGTGCTGCGGAAGGTCGTCGCCGCTCTCGTCGAGCTCGGAATTCCCGCGGCCATCGCCTCCGGGTCGACGCCGATCGACGAGCTGGGGCCGATCCCGGAAGGGTGGCTGGTCCGCGAGTTCCTGCCGCAGGTGCGACTCCTCGGCTCGGCGGCGCTCGCCGTCAGCCACGGCGGCAACAACTCGGTGACCGAGGCGCTCGGCGCGGGCGTTCCGCTGCTCGTGCTTCCGTTCTCGACCGACCAGTTCGCCGGAGCGGCCGCGATCGAAACGCACCGGGTCGGGCGAGCGCTCGACCCCAACGCGGCGACGGTGACTCAGCTGCGCGACGTCCTCGCCGACCTGCTCGCCCCCGACGAGGAGCGCTCCGACCGGCTCGCGCGGATCGTCGCGACTCAGGCCGCCGAATCGGGCCCCGCGGCGGCGTCTCGCGCGCTCGCCGCGAGTCCCTCGTTGACGAGCTCCCGCATCGCCTCCCGGTCGCCGGCCGCCAAGCGGTAGCGCTCCATGAGCGCCGCGTTGGCGTCGTAGTGGGTTCCGGCGCGCTCCGCGGCGACATGGTGAAGCGCGAACACGCGTCCCTCGTGTCGGCGCGGCGGTTCACCGAGAATCGTCGAATGGGCCCGGAACCAGGCCGCGTCCTCGAACCCCCAGCCGCGGAACCGCTCGTCCTGGCCGCCGTGAGCCTCCCACGTGCGAGGCGTCGTCACGTAGACACCCGAGCAGGCGCCGTGCACGAGCTCGAAGTCGCACTCCTCGGGTGGGGTGCCCGCGGCGAACTGCGCCGAACCGCGTGCCCCGAGCCAGTGGTACGCGGTGTACGGCAGATGCACGCGTCCGCTCGTCGCGGCGGCAGCGACCGCGGCGCGCAGCGCCTCGGGCTCCGGCAAGGTGTCGGCGTCGTTCAGCACGATCACCTCGTCGGGATCGGACATGCGGGACACCGCCAGATTGCGGCAGCGGGCGAGGTTGAACGGGTCGTCCCCGGAGTCGATCGTGTCGAGCGAGAACTCGGGCAGCATCCGCGCGTACCAGTCGCGCACGCGTTCGAAGGCGTCGAGCCGCGACGCCGCGGGGCGCCACGGGAGCACCACGCGAACAGGCATGGGCTCAGCCTAGGTCAGGCGGGCCAGCCCGACTCCGCCACCAGCCGGGGGAGCGCCTCGTGCACCTTCGCGCTCGCCTCGGCGGCGAGCGGGTTCGTCGAGACACCCTCGGCGCTCACCAGCTTCCCGCCCGTGTAGACCGCCTTCAGGTTGCGGGTCGTCATCGAGAGCACGTAGTTGTCGATCGGGTGCCACAGCGGGCCGATGTCGGGCGAGCGCGGGTCGACGACGAGGAAGTCGGCGAACTTGCCGGGCTCCAGCGACCCCACGCGGTCGCCGATGCCGAGCACCTCGGCCGAGCCGCGCGTGTGCAGGCGCAGCATCTCGGCGGGCATCATGCTGCGCGGGTCGCCGGTGGCGGCGCGCTGCTGGAAGATGCCGATCCGCATGTTCTGCCACGGGTCGCTGACGTCGGTGCAGGCCTGGTCGTCGAGGCCGACGCCGATCGTCATGCCCTGCTCGCGCATCCGCCCCAGGTCGGCGATGCCGCTCGCCAGGCGCCCGTTGGAGGCGGGCTGCCAGCTCATGCCGGAGCCGGCGGCGGCGGCGCGGTCGATGATCTCGGGCGTGGTCTGGATGAAGTGGCCGAAGATCAGGTCGGGTCCGAGCGCGTTCGCCTCGGCGTACCACTCGAACTTGGAGCGCTGCGAGCTCCACCTCGGCGCGCGTCTCCAGGAAGTGCGCCTGGTTGATCAGGCCGAAGCGGCGCATCGCCTCCACCTCGAGCTCGGCGGCGTCGCGGCGCGGCGACCACTGGACGGCGCCGAAGACGGCGCTGCCGAGGCGGAGGGCCGGGTCGAGGGTGTCGTCGTGGGCGATGACCTCGCCGAGTCGCTCGAAGATCTCGTCGTCGGAGCCGACCGTGACGTCCATGCCGACGGCGTTGACGAAGCGGATGCCCGCATCAGCCTTGGCATCGGACTGTCGGGTCAGATACGACGCGGGCCGCAGCTCGCCGGCGCCGCTGCGGGCGCCCTCGATCATCGGCTCCCAGGGCAGTCGCGGGTCGCAGAAGTCGAAGGCGGTCGTGACGCCGTTGCTGAGGAAGTCGAGCGAGCCGTGCAGCGTGCACCAGTACATGAGCTCGGCGGGCACCTTGCTGAAGAAGCCGAGCATCGAGTCGCACCAGCCGTAGAGGGTCTGGTCGACGCCCAGCCCGCGGGTGGGGCCGGTGAACAGGTGGGAGTGCGCCGAGACGAAGCCGGGGGCGACGAACGCTCCCGCGACGTCGAGGGTCTCCGTGCCCGCGGGAACGGCGGGCGGGGTGCCGGTTCCGATCGAGTCGATGCGGCCGTCGTCTCCGACGAGCATCCACCCGTCGTCGAGAACATCGGGGCCGCTGGCGGCGACGGGGATCAGGCGGGCATGAATGACGAGGAGCACCGGATCAGTATCCCCGGGCGCCGGGTCCGGCGCATTGCGCCCACATTTCCACCACGTTGCGCCCCCGCCGCAGCCCGCCCACCCGCACCATCCCGAGCGCTACCGAAACTCACGAGCGCTGCCGAAGTTCCGGTGGCGCTCGCCCGTTTCGGCAGTGCTCGGTGGGAGCAGGCGAGGGGAGGGGGAGCGCGGGGGTTAGGCGGGGAGCGGGGCGGGGGTGAAGAGGTTGTCGAAGACGGCGGTGCGGTCGAACTGAAGCGCGTGGGCGCGGGCGGCCGCGGCGCTCGAGGCGAGCGCCTCCGCGTCGAGAGCGAGCGCGGCGCTCAGCGCTGCCGCGATCGCATCCGGATCCTCGACCGGCACGATCATCGCGTGGTCGCCGACCGCCTCGCCGATGCCACCCGCCAGGGTCGTGATCACCGGACCGCCGCCGGCGAGCATCTTCTCGGCGAGGGCGATGCCGAAGGTCTCGACGAAGTCGGGGCTCGGCTTGCTCGGCAGCGCATACACGGCACAGGCCTCCATGAGGTGAGGCTTCTCGGCGTCGCCGACGTCATCGAGGAAGCGGATGCGGTCCGCGATCGGCGAGGCCGCCGCCAAGCCGTGCAGGCGCTCGGCATCCGGTCCGCGGCCGGCGATGATCAGCTCGATGTCGTCGTCGAGGCCCGCGCGCTCGAAGCCCTCGATGAGGTCGTCGACGCCCTTGGCGGCCTGCAGTCGCGACAGGAACAGCACGTAGCGGTTGCGTCGCAGCCCGCGGCGGGCGAGCACCTCGTCGGTCTCGGCCGGGTCGAGGTCGAGGTAGGCGGAGGCGTCGATCGCCGGGTAGGAGATGGTGATGCGCTCGCGGCACTGCTCGGCGAAGCGGGTGCCGTGGCGCACGTCGAGCTCGGCGGCCGCCTCAACGATCATCTCGCGCGTGTACTCCGAGACGGCGACGCAGCGGTCCTGGCTGAGGTAGGCGCTGAAGATCTGCGCCGCGGCGCCGTAGGCATCCTGGTCGAGGCTGGAGCGCACGACGTTGGTGATGTCGCTGCCGACCGCCTCGGCGATCGTGGTGACGTCGACGGGAAGCCCGGTCGCCTCGGCGATGCGGACGGCATCCGAGACGGCGAGGGTGTGCGGGCTGAGGTAGAGCGAGAGCGCCGTGGTCGGCACCCCGTCGGTGAACAGCTCGACCAGCCGGCCGGTGATGCCCGCCAGGTAGCGGCCGTCGGGCACCTTGTAGTCGCCGACCGGGTCGGGCCGCTCGACGTGGATGCCGGGGCTGTAGGGCAGCACGCTGTCGAGCGGCTTCAGCGGCAGCCCGCTGGTCTCGAGCCGGTCGAGCGGCCAGGTGACGATGCGCACCTCGTCGAATCCGCGCTCGAGGGCCGCTTCGGCGAGGTTGCGGCCCTCAACGGAGTGGCCGCAGATGACCGGGTCGGCCCGGTTGACGATGACGAGTCGGTTGCGAGGTTTCGTGGTCATGAGGGGATCCTTCGGTGCGTATGGATGCGAGCGCGTCGGTGTCGAGGTCAGGCCTGCGGGTGGGAGGGCGGCCGATCTCGGCGCCCCCAGTCGGTCGGCTCGGCGCCGAGGCGAACGGTCAGCGTGCCGCCGCCGTGGAACTCGTCGCCGCTGATCCAGCTGCGCTCGAGCGGGAGCCCGTTGAGGGCGACCGACTGCACGTACTGCACCGGTCCGCCGGCCTCGGACTCGATGAACCCTTCGGTCTCGATCAGGAAGCGGCCGCCGACGACGGCGATCTCGGCGCGCCGGAACGAGGGCGCGTTGACGAAGAACAGGTTCTGTCCCGCGGCCGGGAACACGCCGAGGCTGGCCCAGACGTACCAGGAGCTCAGTCCGCCCGAGTCGTCGTTGCCCGGCAGGCCGCCGCGGCCGACGCCGAACTGCTGGTGCACGATGTGGTGGACGATCTCGGCGGTGCGGTCGGGGCGCCCCGCGTAGTGGTAGGTCCAGGGCGCTTCCATGTCGGGCTCGTTGTTGAGCCCCTCGAAGCGACCGAGCGCGTAGCCGGCCTCGAGCTCTGCGGGGCCGGGCGCGACGCCCGGCTGGGTGACCGGCTCGGCGCCGTAGCCGAAGAACGCATCCGCGAGGGCGAGGTAGCCCTCGTCGCCGCCGGCGAGCGCGATGCGCGCCGCCATGTCGTGCTGCACCCGGAAGGAGTAGTTGTGCTTGCTGCCCTCGTAGAAGGTCGAGTCGCGCAGCAGGCCGGTCTCGGTGTCGTAGGCGTTCGCCCAGCGCTCGGCGAGCCGCGTGAACTCTTCGACGAGCGCACTGTCGCCGACGACGTGCGCGACCTTCGCGGTGCACCAGTAGGCGAACGCGATGTCGAGCGTGTGGCTGATCGGATGCGCCTCCCCGCGCAGCAGGAAGTCCTCGCCGTAGGTGCGCCGCAGGTCGTTGTGCATGTGGACGAGCGCCCACTCCCAGTCGATCCCGGTCACGCCGCGCTGGCAGAGGTCGGCGAGGAAGGTGTGCGCCAGCGCGCTGCCCTGGCGCGAGAAGCGGTCGCTGCCCACGGCCATCCGGTAGCCGATCGGGAAGTTCCCCTCCTCCTCGGCGATCGTCAGCAGCGCGTTCGCGAGTTCGACGGCGCGCTCGGGATACAGCGCGCCGAGCAGCGGCAGCTGGGTGCGGTAGATGTCCCACATCGTGCTGATGTCGAAGACGAAGGGGCCCTCGCTCGGCCAGAACGGGCTCTCGCCGGGGGCGAGGCAGGGCTTGATGAGCGAGTGGTAGAGGGCGGTCGAGAACACCGTCTCGCGCTCGGCGCTCGGCGTCTCGATGGTGATCGCGTCGAGGTGCCGGCGCCACGCCTCCTGCGTGCGCTCGCGCCGCGAGTCGAAACGGCGCGAGCTCGTGCCGCAGTCGGTGTGCAGGTTGCGCTTGGCCTGTTCGACGCCGCGCAGCGAGAACCCGATCCGCAGCTCGACGGTGTGATCCTCATTGCTCGCCCCCGCCCACATGAGCCCGAACGGGCGCAGCGTGGTGGGGCGGATGTGGTCGAAGTCGAGCCGGGTGCCGCCGGGCATCAGCCGGCGGTCGTACCAGAGCATCTGGCGCCAGCTGTCGGCGTCGCACTCGACGTAGATCGAGAGCGGGGCGCCCTCCACCACGATGGTGCCCTGCGCGACCCCGGGGCTCACGAGCTCCAGGTGAGCGCGCAGCGGCGTGGTGGCTGAGTGCGGGATCGCGAGCCCGCCGAGCGAGAAGTCGACGACGAGGCGCGCGTTGGCGTGCTTCGGGAAGCGGTAGCGGTGCACGGCGCTCTTGGGGCCGACGGTGAGCTCGGCGCGGATCCCGGAGTCGAGGGTGGCGGCATAGAAGCCGGGGGCCGCCTCCTCATCGGTGAGGCCCCACTGGCGGCCGAGCACGTCGAGCGGTTCGAGCATCGGGGTGACGCGGAAGTAGTTGTAGTACTTGCGGATCGCGCCGGTGCCGGACTGCTGGAAGTGGGTGAATCCGGAGGCGACGGCGTCCTCGTGGATCGTCGTCGGCACGCCCTCGGTGTTGAGGTCGTAGCGCCCGTAGCCGGTCGGGTAGGCCCCCGAGTAGGCGCAGGTGGACACCATCCCGAGGGGATAGGTGGCACCCGGGTGGGTGTTGCCGACCTGCGGCTTGGGCCACCACCAGGTCGCGGCGAGTCCGCTCTGGGCGGGAAGCGCCGTGACCTCCGTTCCGATGAACGGGTCGACACGATCGATCATGTCCTGACGCTAAGCGGCGATTGTCTCGGGCGGATTACGGGAGTGTGACGATGCGCGCACCCTCGTGGCGCGCGGGCGCGCACGAAAAAGCGCTGGGAGCCTCCCGAGGAAGGCTCCCAGCGCCGGGAGTTCGAGCGGACGCGTTAGCGCTGTGCGCCCTTGAGCGAGCCGGTGGCCTGACCGGCGGGGTCGTAGATGATGCAAATGATCTCGCGGTCGCCGGTGGACACCCAGCTCTCGGCGGTCGGCGAGTAATATCGCGCCTTGAGCTCGGAGTCTTGCGTCGTCACACCGACGAACGTATCGAAGGCCGTGACGCACGCGAACGCTGCCTCCTCGGCGATCACGTCGTCGCCAGGGTAGTCGCCGTCGGCGACGAGGTAGCTGAAGTACGCCTCGCTGTCGTGCGGCTCGTCGCAGGGGACGATCGGCACCGTCCGCACCTCGCCGCTGACGTCGGCGTAGTTGAGGCAGTCGCCGACCGCGATCGAGAAGACGTCGGCGTTGTCGTTGCCCTGGGTGACGTTGCCGTCGTCGTCGCGCTGCACCTCGCCGGTCAGCGTGGTCGGAACACTGCAGCCGCTCAGCGCGAGGCCCGCGGCGAGGATGGTGGCTCCGGCGAGCGCGCGGAGCACGCGGGATGTCGTGGTGCTCATAGGGGCCTCGCGTTCGGGATGGGGACGGAGGTCGGCTCGGTTCACCTCCGACACGCCCAGCCTAGCGAGTTGCGAACGCCGTGAGGAGGTCGTCGTGGATCAGGCCGTTGCTGACGAGCAGGCTGCCGGCGTCGAGCTCGGTGCCGCCGTCCATCGTGGTGGCGGTGCCGCCGGCCTCCCGGATGATCGGGTACATCGGGGCGACATCCCACGGCTTGACGTCGAACTCGCCCGCGGCATCCACGGCGCCTTCGGCCACGAGCATGTACGACCACAGGTCGCCGTAGGCGCGCGTGCGGTCGACGGCGCGGCTTGCCGCCACGAGCTGGTCGAGGCGACCCGCGTCGTCCCAGCCTTTCAGGCTGTTGTAGCTGAGGCTCGCGGCCGAAAGGTCGTCGATGCCGCTGACGTGGAGGCGTCGCGCCTCGCCGCCGTGCTCCTGCATCCAGGCGCCGTGCCCGGTCGCGGCCCACCAGCGCCGACCGAGGGCGGGGGCGCTGACGACGCCGACCTCGGGAACCCCGTCGATGACGAGGGCGAGCAGCAGGCCCCAGTTGGGCACCCCGCGGACGAAGTTGGAGGTGCCGTCGATCGGATCCACGATCCAGGTGCGGCTTCCGGTGCCGCTGCGGCCGAACTCCTCGCCGAGGATGGCGTCGTCGGGGCGGGCGGCGTCGATGTGCTCGCGCACCATCTGCTCGACGCGCTTGTCGGCATCGGTGACCTGGCTGCGGTCGGGCTTGAGCTGGATGTCGAGATCCTGGGCGCGGTAGCGATCCAGCGCGATGAGGTCGGCCTCGCCGGCGAGGGTGAGGGCGAGCGCGAGGTCGTCGGCGAGCGAGTAGTCGGTCACGAACTCAGCGTAGCGAGGAGTCGGCGCAGCGAGTCGACGCGGGGGGCGCTTGCGGTGCCCGCCTCGATCGCCTCATCGAGCGCGCAGTCGGGAGCGTCGTCGAGGTGGGTGCACCCGCGCGGGCATTCGGCGACGATCGGGCCGAGGTCGGCGAAGGAGCGCGCGATGTTGTCGGGGTTGACGTGGCCGAGGCCGAAGGAGCGCACACCGGGGGTGTCGATGATCCAGCCGCCGCTCGGCACGTGCAGCGACACGGTGGAGCTGGAGGTGTGGCGTCCGCGCCCGGTCACGGCGTTGACGACGCCGGTGGCGCGATCGGTGCCCGGCACGAGCGCGTTGACCAGCGTCGACTTGCCGACCCCGGAGTGGCCGACGGCGACGGTGCGGTGCCCGGCGAGCACGGGCGCGAGCTCGTCGATCGGGAAGTCGCCTTCGGCGCTGCGGAAGACGGGGATGCCGAGCCCGTCGAACAGGGCCAGGAACGGCTCCGGGTCGGCGAGGTCGGTCTTGGTGATGACCATCAGCGGGGCGATGCCCGCGTCGTAGGCGGCGACCAGGTAGCGGTCGACGAGACGCGGACGCGGCTCCGGGTTGGCGGCCGCGACGACGATCAGCAGCTGGTCGGCGTTGGCGACGATGACCCGCTCGACCGCGTCGGTGTCGTCGGCGCTGCGACGCAGCAGCGTCTCGCGCTCGCGGATCCGCACGATGCGGGCGAGGGTGCCCTCGTCGCCGGAGGTGTCGCCGACGACGTCGACAAGGTCGCCGGTCACGATCGCCTGGTCGCGCAGCTCGCGTGCGCGGGTGGCGATCACCACCCGGTCGTCGCTGGTGTCCTCGTCGACGAGCACGGTGTAGCGGCCGCGGTCGACCGAGAGCACGCGGGCGACGACGGCGTCGTCATGGTCGGGGCGCGTCTTGGTGCGGGGACGGTTCGCCTTCGGGTTCGGTCTCGCGCGGAAGGCGTGCTCGTCCCAGTCGTCGTCATCGTCGTCGTCCGGGGGCAGCCAGCTCATGCCGACGTGCTCCCGGCGCTGGCGACCAGCTTCGACCACAGTTCGGGGAACTCCGGCAGCGTCTTCGCGGTCGAGGCGATGTCATCGACCTCGACGCCGTCGACGACGAGGCCGAGCAGCGCCCCCGTCGTGGCCATGCGGTGGTCGGCGAAGGCGCGCCAGGGGCCCGCGAACATCGGCTGCGGGGTGATCCGCAGGCCGTCGTCGAGCACCGTTGCCGCGCCGCCCAGGGCGGTGAGGTCGTCGGCGAGCGCCGCGAGGCGGTCGGTCTCGTGGCCGCGGAGGTGGCCGATGCCGCTCAGCTCCATCGCGCCGTCGGCGAGGGCAGCCAGTCCGGTGATGGTGGGCGCCAGCTCGCCGCCGATGGTGAGATCGAGATCGTGGGCCGCCAGCGCGGCGCCCCCGCGCACGCCCGCGCCGCCGTCGACGACGACGGTGTCCGTGTCGGTGCCGTGATCGTGCTCGCGCGTGACGGTGGCGCCGAACCCGGCGAGCAGGCGCGGCAGCTCGTCGCCGACCTGCGTCGTCTCGCGCGGCCAGCCGGCGATCGCGACGCGGCCGCCGGCGACGAGCGCCGCGGCGAGGAACGGTCCGGCGTTCGACAGGTCCGGTTCGATGGTGACGTCGCGGGCCGCGATCGGTGCGGGCGGCACCACCCAGACGCCGGGCTCGGGGGAGTCGACGACGACGCCCCGCTCGGCGAGCGTGTGGATGGTCATCTCGATGTGCGGCATGCTCGGCAGCCGGTCACCGGTGTGGCGCAGCGTGAGACCGGCCTCGAAGCGCGGCGCGGCGAGCAGCAGTCCGGAGACGAACTGGCTGGAGGCGGAGGCGTCGATCGACAGTTCGCCGCCGGCGACGCGGCCGGTCGCGTGGATGGTGAACGGCAGCGCGCCGCGACCGTCGTCGCTCACCTCGACCCCGAGGTCGCGCAGAGCCTGGATCGTGGTGCGCATCGGGCGGGCGCGGGCGTGCGGGTCGCCGTCGAGCGAGACGGGTCCGAGGGCGAGGGCCGCCAGCGGCGGCACGAACCGCATCACGGTTCCGGCGAGGCCGCAGTCGATCGCGACCGCGCCCCGCAGTTCGGCGGGGGTGATCCGCAGGTCGGGGCCGAACTCGCCGTCGCCCGCGACCTCCTCGATGCCCACGCCGAGCTGGCGCAGCGCCTCGATCATGAGCGCCGAGTCGCGCGAGTGCAGCGGACGTCGCAGCAGCGACGGGCCGTCGGCGAGGGCCGCGAGCACCAGTTCGCGGTTGGTGAGGCTCTTGGAGCCCGGCAGGGTGAGCGTGGCGTCGAGGGGCCCGGCGGCGAGGGGAGCGCGCCACGGGCCCGGCGCGGAGTCCGACACCGGGGAAAGCTGCTCGTCGCGGCCGGAATAGCTGATGAATCCCATTGGTTGACAAGAGTATCGCCCGCGAGCAGAACGGAGGCGGCGGTGCAGCTTCTCGAAGCCCCCTCGGATGTGACGACCGTAGACTCGGCCACGATGAGTGACGACGACACGTCTGCCGAGCTGCGATCCCAGTTCGAAGCGCAGGCCATTCCGTTCATGGATCAGCTGTACGCGGCCGCTCTGCGCATGACGCGGAACCCCGCGGATGCCAGCGATCTCGTGCAGGAGACGTTCGTGAAGGCGTTCTCGGCGTTCGCGCGCTTCGAGCAGGGCACGAACCTGAAGGCGTGGCTGTACCGCATCCTCACCAACACGTTCATCAACACGTACCGGAAGAACCAGCGTGCGCCCTACCAGGGCACCATCGACGAGCTCGAGGACTGGCAGCTGGGCTCCGCGGAGTCGCTCACGCAGGGACGCATCACGCGCTCGGCGGAAGCGGAGGCGATCGACCACCTGCCCGACAGCGACGTCAAGGAGGCCCTCAACTCGATCCCCGAGGACTTCCGTCTCGCCGTCTACCTCGCCGATGTCGAAGGGTTCTCCTATCAGGAGATCGCCGACATCATGAAGACCCCGGTGGGGACCGTCATGAGCCGACTGCATCGCGGCCGCCGGCTCCTGCGCGAGCGCCTCGCCGACTACGCCGCCGAGCGCGGCTACACCACCACGAATACCGGGAGCACCTCATGACCGATTGCGGCTGCGAAAAGGCCAAGGCCGAGCTCGAGGAGTACCTGCATCGCGAGTTGAGCGATGAGGACTTCCGCGACGTTTCGGAGCATCTCGACAACTGCCCCGACTGCAACGGCGAGCACCTCGTCGGGCTGACGCTGCTGCAGAAGCTCGAGCGCTCCTGCCAGGAGAAGGCGCCCGACGAGCTGCGCCGGGCGATCCTCGACCGGCTGGACGGCGCCGCGACGCACTAGGCGCCGCGGCGACGCCGATCAGCCGAGGTGGAGTGCGGCCGCGATCAGGTCGGCCTGCTCCTGGTTGCTGCGCTTCGTCGAGCCGGTCGCGGGCGACGCGGACGCCGGGCGCGAGGAGACGAGCAGTGAGCGCGCGCCGAGGTGGCGGCCCAGCTCGATGCTGAGGAACGGCCAGGCGCCCTGGTTCGCCGGCTCCTCCTGAACCCACATCAGCTCGGCGTTCGGGTAGCGCTCGAACACCGCATCCAGCTGCGCGGTCGGCAGCGGGTGGTACTGCTCCAGCCGGACGAGGGCGAACGAGGAGGAGTCCTCCCGCTTGTCGAGCTCGTTCTTCAGGTCGTAGTGCAGCTTGCCCGCGTGCAGCAGCACGCGCTTGACCGTCGACGGGTCGGTGATGCGAGCGTCGTCGAGCACCGGCTCGAACTTGCCGTTCGTGAAGTCGGCGACCTCGCTCGTGGCGCCGCGCAGTCGCAGCATCGACTTCGGGGTGAAGACGATGAGCGGTCGGCGCGGGCGGGCGTAGGCCTGGCGACGCAGCAGGTGGAAGTACGAGGCGGGCGTCGACGGGCGTGCGATCGTCATGTTGTCCTCCGCCGCGAGCTGCAGGAAGCGCTCGATGCGCGCCGAGGAGTGGTCCGGGCCCTGACCCTCGTAGCCGTGCGGCAGCAGCATGACAACGCTCGAGCGCTGACCCCACTTCTGCTCGGCGCTCGAGATGAACTCGTCGATGACGGTCTGCGCGCCATTGGCGAAGTCGCCGAACTGCGCCTCCCAGAGCACGAGGGCGTCCGGTCGCTCGACCGAGTAGCCGTACTCGAAGGCGAGCGCGGCGTACTCAGACAGCAGCGAGTCGAAGATCTGGAAGCGCGCCTGCGAGTCGGACAGGTTTGCCAGCGGCAGCCACTCCTGGCCGTTCTCGCGGTCGTGGAACACCGCGTGGCGCGAGACGAAGGTGCCGCGTCGCGCATCCTGGCCGACGACGCGCACCGGCGTGCCCTCGACCAGCAGCGAGCCGAGCGCGATCAGCTCGCCGAAGCCCCAGTCGATGGAGCCCTTTCGGCTCATCTCGACGCGCTTCTTCAGCAGCTGCCGAGCTTCGGGTGCACGGTGAAGCCCTGGGGCGTGTTCTCGTGGGCATCGCCGACGAGCGTCACGACGCTCTCGGTGACCGCCGTCGACTCCGGCTCGCCCGCGCTGGCGTCGCGCTGGGCGCCGGGGCGCTCCAGATCGGTCGCCGAGGCGGCGTCGCCGGTGACGACCGGGACGGTGCCGGTCTGCGCGGCGTGCGTCTCGGCGAAGGCGCGCTCCAGGCGCTCCTGGAAGTCGCGCTGCGCGGCCTCGAACTCCTCGGGCGTGATGTCGCCGCGACCGACGAGTGCCTCGGTGTAGAGCGTGCGGACGCTGCGCTTGGCCTCGATCAGGTTGTACATCAGAGGCTGGGTCATCGAGGGGTCGTCGCCCTCGTTGTGGCCGCGGCGGCGGTAGCAGACCAGGTCGATGACGACATCCGACTTGAACTTCTGCCGGTACGCGAAGGCGTGCTGCGCCACGCGGACGACCGCCTCGGGGTCATCGCCGTTGACGTGGAAGATCGGCGCCTGGATCGTCTTGGCGACATCCGTCGAGTACACCGAGGTGCGGGCCTCGCTCGGCGGCGTCGTGAAGCCGACCTGGTTGTTGATGACGACGTGGATCGTGCCGCCGGTCTTGTAGGCGCGCAGCTGCGACATCTGCAGCGTCTCGACTACGACGCCCTGGCCGGCCATCGAGGCGTCGCCGTGCAGCAGGATCGGCAGGGTCGAGAACATGCCGTCGCCGGTGCGGTCCTGCTTGGCGCGGGTGATGCCCTCCAGGACGCCGTTGACGGCCTCCAGGTGCGAGGGGTTCGCGGCGAGATAGACCGGGACCTCCTTGCCGGAGGCGCTCGTGAAGGTGCCCTCGGTGCCGAGGTGGTACTTCACATCGCCGGAGCCCTGCACGGTGCGCGGGTCCTGGGTTCCCTCGAACTCGCGGAAGATCTGTCCGTAGGTCTTGCCGGCGATGTTGGTCAGCACGTTGAGGCGGCCGCGGTGCGCCATGCCGATGGCGACCTCGGCGAGCTCCTCCTCGGCCGCGCCCTGCAGGACCTCGTCGAGCAGGGCGATGACGGATTCGCCGCCCTCCAGGCTGAAGCGCTTCTGGCCGACGTACTTGGTCTGCAGGAAGGTCTCGAAGGCCTCGGCCTCGTTGAGCTTGGCCATGATGCGCAGCTGCTCGTCGTGCGTGGGCTTCTCGTAGGGGCGCTCCAGGCGCTCCTGGAACCAGGCGCGCTGGGTCGGGTCCTGGATGTGCATGTACTCGACGCCGACGGTGCGGCAGTACGAGTCGCGCAGCACGCCGAGCACCTCGCGCAGCAGCGCGGCGCGCTTGCCGGCGAAGCCGCCGAGCACGAACTCCCGGTCGAGATCCCAGAACGTGAGGCCGTGGCTGGAGAGGTCGAGGTCGGGGTGCGAGCGCTGAACGTATTCCAGCGGGTCGATGTCGGCCATCAGGTGCCCGCGCACGCGGAACGCGTTGATGAGCTCCTGCACGCGCGAGGTCTTGCTGATGCGCTCGGAGAGGTCGACGTTGATGTCCTCGGCCCAGTGGATCGGGTCGTAGGGGATGCGCAGGGCGGAGAAGATGCCCTCGTAGAAGCCGCGCTCGCCGATCAGCAGCTCGTGAACCTTCTTGAGGAACTCGCCCGAGCCGGCGCCCTGGATGACGCGGTGGTCATAGGTGCTGGTGAGGGTGATCGTCTTGCCGATGCCGAGCTCGTGGAGCGTGCGCGGCGACGAGCCCTGGAAGGCGGCGGGGTACTCGAGGGCGCCCGCGCCGATGATGGATCCCTGACCGCGCATGAGGCGGGGGACCGAGTGCTCGGTGCCGATGCCGCCCGGGTTGGTGAGCGAGATCGTCGTGCCGGCGAAGTCCTCGGCGGTGAGCTTGTTGCCGCGGGCGCGGGCGACGATGTCCTCGTAGGCCGCGAGGTATTCGGCGAAGGTCATCGTGTCGACGCGCTTGATGTTCGGCACCAGCAGCGACCGCGAGCCGTCCGGCTTCGGCAGGTCGATCGCGATGCCGAGGTTGACGTGCGCGTGCGCGATGAGGCTCGGCTTGCCGTCGATCTCGGCGTAGGAGACGTTCTGGCTCGGGAAGTCCTTGAGCGTCTGCACGAGCGCCCAGCCGATGAGGTGCGTGAACGAGACCTTGCCACCGCGGGCGCGCCGCATGTGGTTGTTGATCACGATGCGGTTGTCGATCATGAGCTTCGCCGGAACGGTGCGCACGCTCGTCGCGGTCGGCACCGTGAGGCTCTGGTCCATGTTGGTCGCGAGGGCCTTGCTCATGCCGCGCAGCGGCGTGACGACGTCCTCCTGCGGCTCGGCGTCGGGACCGCCGACGACCGGGACGCTCGCCGTCGTGGGAGCCTCGGCGGGGATCGGCTGCGGCTTGGCGGGCACGCCCGTGGTGCGCGCGACCGGGGTCGTGCCGTTGCCGGCGGCGGGGGCGGCGGGCGTCTCAGCGGACGGCGTCGCGGCGGCCGGGGCTTCGGCGCCGGGCGCGGGCGTCTCCGCGGCGGCGGGGCTCGCGGCGGGCGACTCTGCGGCCGGCTCCGCGGCGAGCGGGGCGCTCGCACCGGGCTGGTAGTTCTCGAGGATCGGCCACCAGCTCTTGTCGACCGAGTGCTTGTCGACGCGATAGCGCTCGTACATCTCGTTGACGAGCCATTCGTTGGCTCCGAACTCGCCCGAGGCAAAGCCCTCGGGAGTCACTCCGGTCACGGGGCTTGACACGGCCGACCGCCCACTCTCGCTCAAGTAATTCGTACGCACGACATCCTCGGCCGCGCACCGTCAATCTTAAGTGGTTCGGCGTCGAGATACCGACCCATCCGCGCGATCTGTCTCGGAAAAACCTGGGGGAATCGTCGTAGCGTTGCCTCATGCGATTCCTGGGCCCGCTTCCGAGCCACGACCTCACCTATTCCGACGTGTTCCTGGTTCCGAGCCGCTCGGCGGTGACCAGCCGTCTCGACGTCGATCTCGCGCCGACGGACGGCACCGGCGCGACCCTGCCGCTGGTGGCGGCGAACATGAACTCGGTCACCGGGCCGCGGCTCGCCGCGACCCTCGCGCGACGCGGCGGTCTGGGGGTGCTGCCGCAGGATCTTCCGCTCCAGGAGCTCGCCGATGCCGTGCGGCAGGTCAAGTCGCAGCCGGTCGTCTGGGATGCCCCGCTCGAGCTCTCCGCCGACGCGACCGCCGCCGAGGCGCTCCGGCTCACCCCCGCGCTGCCGGGCCACGGGATCGTGCTGCGCAACGCCGACGGCTCCGAGGCCGGCTGCCTGCTGGCGACGCGGCTCGCCCACGCCCTCCCGGATGCTCGGCTCGGCGACCTGGTGCACGAGACGATCACCTCGATCGACGCGGACGACGTCGACGGCCCGCGCGGCGCCTTCGATGTGCTCGTGGATGCGGGACTCGATTTCGCGCTCGTGCGGCACCACGGCCATCTGGTCGGCACGGTCAGCCGCAAGAGCGCGCTGCGCGGGACGCTGTACACGCCGGCGCTCGACGGCGAGGGCCGACTGCGGGTCGCCGCCGCGGTCGGGATCAACGGCGACACCGCCGCGAAGGCGCAGGCGCTCGCCGAGGCGGGCGTCGACGTGCTCGTGCTGGACACCGCGCACGGGCACCAGGAGGGCATGCTCGACGCGCTGCGCACGGTCGCGGGTCTGCACCTCGGCATCCACCTGGTCGCCGGCAACATCGTGACGCCGGACGGCGTGCGCGACCTCGTCGAGGCGGGTGCCGACATCCTCAAGGTGGGCGTCGGGCCGGGGGCGATGTGCACGACGCGCATGATGACCGCCGTCGGCCGTCCGCAGTTCTCCGCCGTGCTCGAGACGGCGCAGGCGGCGCGCGAGATCGGCGCCTCGGTGTGGGCGGACGGCGGCGTGCGCTACCCGCGGGATGTCGCGCTGGCGCTCGCGGCCGGCGCCTCCTCGGTGATGATCGGCTCCTGGTTCGCCGGAACGCTCGAGGCGCCCGGCGAGCTCGAGACCGACGACCGCGGCCGCCTGTTCAAGCAGAGCTGGGGGATGGCCTCCACGAAAGCCGTCCACGCCCGATTCGGACGCATGGACGCCTACGAGCTCGCCCGCAAGGAACTGTTCGCCGAGGGCATCTCCAGCTCGTCGATCTACCTCGACCCGCTGCGGCCCTCCGTGGAGGACCTGATCGACATGATCACCGCGGGCGTGCGCAGCTCGTTCACCTACGCGGGGGCGAACGACCTGGCGGCCTTCCGCGAGAAGGCGGTCGTGGGGCTGCAGAGCGCGGCCGGCTACGAGGAGGGCAAGGCGCTGCCGGTCAGCTGGTGACGGTCAGCATCGGCGTCGCCGAGCCGGGTTATACTCATCCGACCATGGATGACCCTCCGTCGTGCACTCCCGCGTCGCCCACCGACTCGGAGCCTTCTCATAGACCCTCGCCGGTGACCGGTTTCCGAGGCGGTGAGACAGCATGAGCCAAGAGCTCCTGTTCCTTCTCATCGGTCTCGTGCTGACGATCGGCACCGGCCTCTTCGTGGCCAGCGAGTTCGCGCTCGTGAACCTCGACCGAGCCGAGCTCGAGGCGCGCCAGGAGCGCGGCGAGACCATGCTCGGCCCCACGATTCGTGCGCTCAAGATCACCTCGACGCACCTGTCGAGCGCGCAGCTCGGCATCACGCTCACGACGCTGCTCGCCGGCTTCACGCTCGAACCGGCGCTCAGCACATACCTGTCGCCCGGTCTGGTGGCGATCGGGCTGCCCGAGGCCGCCATCTCGGTGGTGGCGACGATCACCGCGATCGTCATCGCGACGCTGCTGTCGATGATCGTCGGCGAGCTCGTGCCGAAGAACTTCGCGCTCGCGCTGCCGCGGCAGACCGCGAAGGTCGTGATCCCGTTCCAGCTGGGGTTCACCGCCGTCTTCCGTCCGTTCGTGGGCGTTCTCAACGGCACCGCCAACGCGATCCTGCGCAGCGTCGGCGTCGAGCCGAAGGAGGAGATCAGCTCGGCGCGCACCGCGGAGGAGCTGCGAAGCCTGGTGCGCCGGTCGGCGAGCGAGGGCTCCCTCGACCACGACACCGCGACGCTGCTGGCTCGCACGCTCGCCTTCGCGGATCGCGACGCGACCGAGGTGATGACGCCGCGACCGCGCGTCGCAGCCATCTCGCGCAGCGAGAGCTCGAGCGCGGTGATCACGCTTGCGCGCGCCACCGGCTTCTCGCGCTTCCCCGTCATCGGCGACGACCTCGACGACATCGTCGGCGTCGTGCACGTCAAGCAGGCCGTCGCGGTGCCCCGCGAGCGGCGCGCCGACGTGCCGGTGTCGGCCATCCAGACGGAGGCGCTGCGCGTGCCCGAGACGATGCACCTCGACGTGCTGCTCGGCGAGCTGCGAGCCCGCGGCTACCAGATGGCGGTCATCGTCGACGAGTACGGCGGCACCGCCGGGGTCGCCACCCTCGAGGACCTCGTCGAGGAGATCGTCGGCGAGGTCACCGACGAGCACGACCGCTCGCGCGCCGACGTCGTCCGCAGTCGCGACTGGGTCACCTTCCCCGGTGCGCTCCGGCCCGACGAGCTGCACGAGCGCGCCGCCGTGGTCGTGCCGAACGACGGCCCCTATGAGACCGTCGCCGGCTGGTTCCTGAGCGTGCGCGGATCCCTCGCGCACGTCGGCGACACGGTCGAGACGGAGGCGGGCGTGTTCCGCGTCGAACGCATGGACGGCCGGCGCATCGACCGCATCCGCTTCACCCCGGCCCCTCAGACCGAGGAGGTCGACCGATGAGTTCCGACTGGTGGGGCATCGTCTGGCTTGTCGTGCTGCTGGTGTTCAACGCCTTCTTCGTGGGGGCGGAGTTCGCCGTGATCTCCGCGCGGCGCTCGCAGATCGAGCCGCGCGCCGAGGCCGGGTCGCGCGCGGCGAAGACCGCGCTCTGGGCGATGGAGCACGCGACGCTCATGCTCGCGACCAGCCAGCTCGGCATCACGGTCTGCTCGCTGCTGATCCTCAACGTCTCCGAGCCGTCGATCCACCACCTGCTCGAGGTGCCGCTGGCGCTCACCGGCTGGTCGGAGGAGGTCGTCTACGCGGTCGCCTTCGGCGTCGCGCTCGTCGTCGTCTCGTATCTGCACGTGGTGCTGGGCGAGATGGTGCCGAAGAACATCTCGTTCTCGCTGCCCGACCGTGCCGTGCTGATCCTCGCTCCGCCGCTGGTCGCGGTGGCCACGGTATTCCGCCCGGTGATCGTCGCCCTCAACGCGGTCGCGAACGGGGTGCTGCGTCTGTTCGGCGTGGAGCCGAAGAACGAGGCGACGAGCGCGTTCACGCTCGAAGAGGTGCAGACGATCATCCGCACCTCGACGCGGGAGGGCCTGCTCGCCGACACCACCGGAACGCTCGGCAACACGTTCGAGTTCACCGAGAAGCGGGTGCGCGACGTCGCGATCCCGATGTCGAGCCTCGTCACCCTTCCCGAGGACGCCTCCGCCGACGACCTGGAGCGCGCCGTCTCGCAGCACGGCTTCAGCCGCTACGTGCTGCTGGATGAGTCGGGTCAGCCGACCGGCTACCTGCACCTCAAGGACGTGATCGACCTCAACGAGGACGAGCGCGCCGACCCGGTGCCGCCGAAGCGCATCCGCCAGCTCATCTCGGTGTTCCGCGACAGCGAGCTCGAGGACGCCCTCGCCATGATGCGACGCTCCGGCGTGCACCTGGCTCGGTCGTTCGACGAGACCGGCGAGATCTCGGGCGTGCTGTTCCTCGAGGACATCATCGAGGTGCTCGTCGGCGAGGTCCGCGACGCGACCCGACGGATCTAATCGCGGGCGCTCGGTCGGCTCACCGGGGATGCCGGGGAGCCGACCGCGCCTTCGCTACGGCTTGGCGCGCTCGTACGGTGCGGGCCAGTAGTCCACGTCGACGCCGAGCGCGTGCGCGGCACGGAGCGGGAAGTGCGGATCGCGCAGCAGCTCCCGGCCGAGCATCACGACATCGGCCTGGCCGCTCTCCACGATCTCGGCCGCCTGGGCGGGCTCGGTGATGAGCCCGACCGCCGAAGTCGGAATGCCCGTCGAGCGCCGGACGCGCTCGGCGAACGGAACCTGGTAGCCGGGGCCGATCGGCATCGAGACGCCGGAGACGAGGCCGCCGCTGGACACGTTGACGAAGTCGGCGCCCGCGCTGGCGGCCCACTCGGCGACGGTCACGGTCTGCTCGACATCCCAGCCGCCCTCGGCGTAGTCGGTGGCGGAGAAGCGCACCAGCAGCGGGCGGTCGCCGATCGCCTCGCGCACGGCGCGGATCACCTCGAGCGTGAAGCGGGCCCGGTTCTCGAGCGAGCCGCCGTACTCGTCGTCGCGCTCGTTGGAGAGCGGGGAGAGGAACTGGTGCAGCAGGTAGCCGTGTGCGGCGTGCACCTCGACCAGGTCGAAGCCGGCCTCGACGGCGCGCGTCGCCGCGTCGGCGAAGGCCTGCACGAGGGCGGGGATCTCGGCGGCGTCGAGCGCGCGCGGTGTCGCGTAGCCGGTGAACGCGATCGCCGAAGGGCCGACCGTCTCCCAGCCGCCGGCTTCGATCGGCACGGATCCGCGCTCGGCGTCGAACGGCCGGAAGGTCGAGGACTTGCGGCCGGCATGAGCGAGCTGGATGCCGGAGAGCGCGCCCTGCGTGCGCATGAAGTCGGTGATGCGCTTCCACGCCGCGACCTGCTCGTCGTTCCAGATGCCCGCATCCCCGGGGGTGATCCGACCCTCCGGCACGACCGCGGAGGCCTCCGCGATGACGACACCGGCACCGCCGCGGGCGAGCCCGCCCAGGTGCACCAGGTGCCAGTCGTTCGGCAGCCCGTCCTCGGCCGAGTACTGGCACATCGGGGCGACCCAGATGCGGTTGCGGGCGGTGAGACCTCGGAGCGAGATCGGGTCGAACAGCGCGGACATGAAGGCCTTTCGGATCGGATAACGGGGACAACGCGGGGCGGGCGGCAATGATTCCGACCCCGCGGCGAATCGGCCCGCTAGCGTGGAGGGGTGACCGACGAGCTCTTTGGCGTGACCGAAGCCGCATCCTGGATCGCGGTGCCCGAGGAGGGCGACGACAAGTACTCGCGCGGGGTGGTCGGCTTCGTCACCGGCTCTCCACGCTACCCCGGCGCGGCCGTGCTCGGCGTCGAGGCGGCGCTGCGCACGGGCGTCGGCATGGTGCGCTACGTCGGCCCGGACTCGGTGGCGGACCTCGTCCTGGCCCGACGCCCCGAGGCGGTGGCCGCCCCCGGCCGGGTGCAGGCCTGGGTGCTCGGCTCCGGCCAGGACGCCTCCGCGCGGGAGGAGGCGGAGGCGAACCGCCTTCACGACGCCCTCGCCGAGGGACTGCCGACCGTGCTCGACGGCGGCGCCCTCGACCTGCACGCGAGCGCGCGCGGACCGCTCGTGCTCACCCCGCACGCGCGCGAACTGGCGCGGCTGACCGGGGAGAGCGTGGAGGCGATCATCGTCGACCCCGCGACCGCGGCGCTCTCGGCGGCGGACCGGTTCGGCGCTGTGGTGCTGCTGAAGGGGCACACGACGCATCTCGCCGATCCGGGCGGGGCCCTGCTGCGGGTCCGTTCGGCGCCCGCGTGGCTCGCCACGGCCGGGGCAGGCGATGCTCTCGCGGGAGTGCTCGGGGCGCTCGTCGCCACCCACCACGAGCGGCTCGCCTCGGACTCCCGCGCGCTGCTGCCGCTGGCGGCGGCCGCGGCCGTGATCCACGGACTGGCCGCCGAGCGGGCGAGCGCGGGGGGACCGTTCACCATCCTCGACCTGTGCGCCGAGCTCCCGCACGTGGTGCGGGCGCTGCTGGTCTACGGGTAGTCGCGCTGCCGCGCGGCGCGCGCGACTAGGGCGCCAGGCGGGCGAGGAACTCGCGCGTGCGCGCCTCGCGCGGCGCGCCGAACACCTGGGCGGGCGGGCCCTCCTCGACGACGACGCCCCCGTCGAGGAACAGCACGCGGTCGGCGACCTCGCGGGCGAAGGCCATCTCGTGGGTCGCCATCAGGATCGTGGCGCCGTCGCGTCCCAGCTCGCGCACCAGTTCGAGCACCTCGCCGACCAGCTCGGGGTCGAGCGCGCTCGTGATCTCGTCCAGCAGCAGCACCTCGGGGTCGGTCGCGAGCGCGCGCGCGATCGCGGCGCGCTGCTGCTGCCCGCCGGAGAGCCGGTCGGGGTGCGCGCGCGCCTTCTCGGCAAGCCCGATCCGCTCGAGCAGTCGCATGCCCGTCGCCTCCGCCTCGGCGCGGCTCGTGCCGTGCACGTGGCGCGCGGCGAGCGTGACGTTGTCGAGCACCGACAGGTGCGGGAACAGGTTGTAGCTCTGGAACACGACGCCGAACCGGGCGCGGACCGCATCCGGCCGGATGCGCGGGTCGCTGATGTCGGTGTCGCCGAGCCAGATCTGCCCGTCGTTGACCCGCTCCAGCAGGTTGAGGCAGCGCAGCAGGGTCGACTTGCCAGAGCCGCTCGGCCCGATGAGCGCGACAACCTCGTGCTCGGCGAGGTCGAGGTCGATGCCGCGCAGCACGGGGGTGGTGTCGAAGGATTTGTGCAGGTCGCGCGCCCGCAGCACGATGCTCATACGATCGCTCCCGCCTGCTCGCGCTGGCGCACGCGCGCCGTGTACCAGTCGGTGAGTCGGATCATCGGCAGGGCGAGCAGCACGAACAGCACCCCGGCGACCACGTAGGGCGTGAAGTCGAAGGCCTTCGCCGTCTCGATCTGGGCGGCCCGCACCGCATCCACCGCGCCGAGCACCGAGATCAGGCCGACATCCTTCTGCATGGCGACGAAGTCGTTCATGAGCGCGGGGGTCACCTTGCGGAAGGCCTGCGGCAGCACGACCAGTCGCATCGTGCGGGCGTTCGAGAGGCCGAGCGCCCGCGCGGCGAGACGCTGCGAGGGGTGCACGGCCTCGATGCCCGCGCGGATCACCTCGGAGACGTAGGCCGAATAGGTGAGGGTGAGGGCGACCGTGCCGAGCACCTCGGCGGGGATGCGCTCCGAGGTCATCCCGAGCCCCGGGACGCCGAAGCCGATCAGGTACAGCACGATGATCAGCGGCAGGCCGCGGAACACGTCGGTGTAGCCGGCCGCGAGGGCGCGCAGCGGGAAGAACACCGGGCCGCGCAGCGTGCGAATCGCGGCGATCGCGGTGCCGAGGATCGCGACGGCGATCGCGGCGACGGCGAGCACGCGCAGGTTGAGCAGGAAGCCCTCGAAGACGCGCGGCCACGCCGCCACCCAGCTGTCGGGATCGAAGAAGCTCTGCTGCACGACCGACCAGCCGGGCGTGTTGATGATCGTCAGCCAGACCACGACGGCGAACACGATGGTGGAGATCGCCGCGACCAGCACCGAGCGCACCGACTGCTGACGACGGAAGGCCCGGCGCTCCAGCTCGATCGAGCTGGGCTGCCGGGCCTCCATGTCAGTCACGACGAAAGACTACGGGAGCGATTCGCCTCTCTCGTTCCCGCTACTGCAGGACGGGAGCGCCCGCGCCCTCGCCGAGCCAGGTCGCCGCGATGTCGTCGAGGGTTCCGGCCTCGCGCAGCGCGTCCACGGCGGCCGTGACCTCGGCGGTCAGTGCGCTGTCCTTGGGCAGCACCAGACCCCACTCGTCGCTCACGCCCTCATCGGCGGGGAGCTGACCGAGCAGCACACCGCCCTCGAGCACGACGCCCACGAGGTAGAACGCGGTCGGCAGGTCGACGACGAGCGCGTCGATCTGGCCGGTCTGCAGGGCGAGCACGGCGTCGTCGTTGCTGTTGAACACCTGCACGCCCGCGGTCGGCGCGATCGCGCTCTCGGCGGCGGCGAGGCTCGTCGAGCCGGACGCCGCACCCACCAGGGCGTCGGCGAGCTCGGCGACCGTCGCGGCGCCGGCGACGCCGGTGCTGTCGACGGTGATGACCGCCTGCGGCGTCGCGTAGTACGGCGAGGAGAAGTCGACGCTCTCGGCGCGCTCCGCGGTGATCGTGTACTGCTGCAGGTTGAAGTCGAAGTTCTTCGGGCCGGGGGCGATCGCCTCCTCGAACGTGGTGCGCACCCAGACGACATCGGCGGCGTCGAAGCCGAGCTCGGCGGCGACGGCGTAGGCGATGGCCGCCTCGAAGCCCTCGCCCGACTCGGGGGCGTCGTCGATCACGTAGGGGTAGTACGCGGGCTCGCCGGTGCCGATCGTGAGCTTGCCCTCGGTGACGTAGTCCGAGGTGGCCTCGGTGGTCTGGCAGGCCGCGAGGCCGGCGGTGAGCGAGGCGGCGGCGAGGAGCGCGACCGCGCGTGCGGCGGTGCGGTGACGGGCGGAACGGGGCATCGAAGACCTCCGGGTCGTAGCGAATGAGGGAAACCGTGGTGCGGTGGTTCCATTCTGGGGTGCGCGGGGGACAAGCGGCGTGCGGTGTTGCGAAACGTGACGCGCCCGCGCGATTACGCTGGGCGCATGCCGCCTGCCGCGCGTGGCCGTCGCGGCCGCCGGATCCTTCACGCCGCCTCGCATCCGATCGCGCTGTGGCTCGGGCTGGTGCTCGCGCACCTCTGGCTCGGGATGCTCGGTCTCTACGCGCCGGGGAACCCGCTCGGCGATGTGGGCTTCGTCTACCGGTTCTGGATGGAGCACGGCCAGACGACGGGGCAGTGGGTCGGCATCGACACGGTCTGGGTCTATCCGATCGTCGCGATCGTGCCGATGCTCGCCGCGACGGTGCTCGGCCTCGACCTCTACGTCAGCACCTGGCTGAGCCTGATGATGCTCATCAACGCGGCGGCCTTCGCCGTGCTGCTGGCGCTCGGCGCACGGACGGGCGGCGCCCGCCGAGTCGCTCCGGTCGCCTGGTGGTGGATCGGGTTCCTCGTGCTGCTGGGACCGGTGGCGCTCGGCCGCATCGACACCGTCACCGTCGCGGTCGCGCTCGCCGGCGTCGTCGTGCTCGCGGTCGCCCCGCGCGCCGCCGGGGTGCTGCTCACGCTCGCCGCCTGGATCAAGGTGTGGCCCGCGGCGCTCGTCGCCGCGATCGTGCTCGTCGACCGCTCGCGCATCCGGGTGGCGGTCGCGGCGGCCGCGACGACCGCCGTGGTGCTGGCCGTCGCGCTGGCGGCGGGCGCGGGCGGCACGGTCTTCAGCTTCATCACCGAGCAGACCGGGCGCGGGCTGCAGATCGAGGCGATCAGCGCGACGGCGTGGATGTGGGATGCCTTCCTCCACCCCGCGGGCGCGAGCGCCGTGTACTACGACACCTCGATTCTCACCTTCCAGCTGCGCGGTGACGGCGTCGCCGGCGCGGCGGCGATCGCCACCCCGCTGCTCGCGGCGGCGGTCGCGCTGCTGCTGATCCTCGCGGCCGTCGCGATGCGGCGGGGGGCGGTGAGCGGGGAGCTGCTGCCGGTGCTCGCGCTGGCGATCACCACGGCACTCATCGTGTTCAACAAGGTCGGCTCGCCGCAGTTCGTCTCCTGGCTCGCGGTGCCGGTCGTCTGGGGGCTCGTCGCGGCGATCCGCGGTGACGGCCCGAGCTTCCGGGTGCCGGCGGTGCTCGCGCTGCTGATCGCCGTGCTGACGCAGGCGATCTATCCGTTCCTGTACGACGAGCTGGTGTCGCTGAACGTGGTGCCGCTCGTGATCCTCACCGCGCGGAACCTGCTCTACCTGGTGCTGTTCGTGTGGGCGGTCTGGACGCTCGCGGGTCTGCTTGCGCGGGCGAGGTCGGCGCGCGCCGACGCGACGGCCGCGGACACGGCAGGATGGTCGTCATGATCGTCGCCTTCTCTGTTGCCCCGAGCGGCGGCGCCCCCGCCGGCGCCGAAGCCGATTCCGTGCACGATGCCGTCGCCGCCGCGGTGCGCGTCGTGCGGGAGTCGGGACTCCCGAACCGCACGAGTTCGATGTTCACCGAGATCGAGGGCGAATGGGACGAGGTCTTCGACGTCGTCAAGCGCGCCACCGAGGCGGTCGCCGCCTACGGCTCGCGCGTCTCCCTCGTGCTCAAGGCAGACATCCGCCCGGGCCGCACCGGGGAGCTGACCGGCAAGGTCGAGCGGCTCGAGGCCGCGCTGGAGCGTGCCGAGCGCGAGACGCCGACCTCGCTCTAGGCTGAGTGCGGCTCAACGGCGAGCCGGTCCGATGTTCGCTTCCTCGATTGGTCTCTCGCCATGCCCTCGCTCTCTCGCGCTCGCACCAACCTCGCGCTGCTCGCGCTCGCGCTCGGCGGGTTCGGCATCGGCGCCACCGAGTTCGTGGCGATGGGGCTCCTGCCCGATCTCGCACGCGACCTGCTGCCCTCGCTCTACGCGGACTCGCCGGAGGACGCGATCGGGCGCGCGGGCATCCTGATCTCCGCCTACGCGGCCGGTGTCGTGGTCGGCGCCCCGACGATCGCCGTCTTCGCGGCGCGGCTTCCGCGCCGCGGACTGCTGGTCGCGCTGGCGACCGCGTTCACGCTCGGCACCTTCGCGTCGGCGTTCGCCCCCACCTTCGAACTCGTCGTCGCGGCGCGGTTCGTGGCGGCGCTGCCGCACGGCGCCTACTTCGGCGTCGCCGCGCTCGTGGCGGCGTCGCTGATGGGTCCGGGCAACCGCGGCCGGGGCGTGGCGATCGTGCTCTCCGGTCTCACCGTCTCGAACGTGGTCGGGGTGCCGCTCATCACGGCGCTCGGCCAGGCGGCCGGCTGGCGCATCGCCTACATCGCCGTCTCGGTGATCTTCGCCCTCACCGTCGTCGCGATCCGCCTGGTCGTTCCGGCGCAGGCCGGCGACCCGCACGCGACGGTCCGCCGCGAGCTCTCGGGCTTCGCCCGCGGTCGTGTCTGGCTCGCGCTGATGACGGGCGCGATCGGCTTCGGCGGCTTCTTCGCGGTCTACAGCTACGTGGCGCCGCTGTCGACGGAGGTCACCCGGCTGGATGCGTTGATGGTGCCGTGGGTGCTCGTCGTCGCCGGTCTCGGCATGACCATCGGCAACCTCGCCGGCGGTCGGCTCGCCGATCACGGACCGCTGCGCGCCGTGTTCTGGTGCTTCGGGGCCTTCGTCGTGTCGCTCGTGCTGCTGGCCCTCACCGCCGCGAGCCCGATCGGGCTGTTCGGCGGGATGTTCCTGGTGACGGCCGCGGCGGCGGCGCTGTCTCCGGCGATCCAGACACGGCTGATGGATGTGGCGGGGGAGAGCCAGACGCTCGCCGCCGCCGGCAACCACGCCTCACTGAACCTCGGCAACAGCCTCGGGGCGGCGCTCGGCGGCGTCGTCATCGCCGCGCAGTGGGGCTATATCGCCCCGGTCTGGGTCGGGCTGGCGCTGTGCGTGCCGGGAATCGCGTTCGCGCTCGCGGGCGCCGCAGCGGACCGCCGACCGGGCGCGCGCCCGATCAGCGGTCACGGACCGCAGCGGTCAGAGGCTTCCGGCCGGCCCGTCCTGGATGAGGATTCCGTCCTGGATGGCGCGACGACGTAGCGCCACCTTGGTGCCGACGTCGATGCCGGCGACCCGGTACTTCTCGCGGATCCGCTTGAGGTAGCTCTTCGCGGTCTCCTCCGAGATGCCGAGCTCATAGGCGACGCTCTTGACCGGCTCGCCGCCGCCGTACAGCGCCATGACGCGGCGCTCCTGCGCGGACAGCTTGGGAGCCCCGCCGATGTCGGAGGCGTTGAGCGCGAGGTCGAGCTCGGCCGAGATGAAGCTCTCGCCCTTCGACGCGGCACGGATGGCCTCGACGATCATCTCCGCGTCCTCGCTCTTGACGAGGTAGCCGAGCGCGCCCGAGGCGAGCGCCTCGCGCACCACGTTCGGCTCGGAGTAGGTGCTCATCAGGACGACGCGCACGCCGGCCGAGCGCAGGGTGTTGATCTTGAGGGCGACCGGGATGTTGTCCTTCAGGTCGAGGTCGAGCAGGACGACGTCGACGGGGAACTCGGGGTGCAGGGTGAGCTCGGGCCACGAGGCGACCGCCGCGACCATGGCGATGTCGTCGGCCGCATTGCGGATCCATTCGGTGAGAGCTCCGAGCAGCATCCGGTGGTCGTCGACGAGGGCGAGGCGAATCGGGGAAGACGTCACCTGCACGCTCCTTTCTGGGGTGGGTGTGAGTTCGGGTTGAGGTGTCATGCGTCGGCCGGGTTGTCGACGAGGCACTCGATGTCGATGCGCAGGCTTGAATCCTGGGTGGTGTCGGTGTACTTGCCGACGCGCTCGATCGCATCCCAGACCGAGGGATCGACGCGATTGCGCGGGGCGCCGGTCGTGGTGATCGAGATCGGAACGAGGATCTTGCGGTCCGGAACACCCGTGGCGGTCGGGTCGAGCGGGCCGACCTGGAGCGTCATGGAGCGGTGCGCGTTCGCCTTCGCGGTGTCGCTCAGCAGCAGCCAGGCCGTGGCGAGCAGACCGTCGCGCTGCGTCGGATCGAGCAGACCGGCGAGGCTGGACTTGTCGATGAGCGTCACCGAGCGGCCGAGCATCTCGGACTCGCTCACCGCGTGGTAGAGCCAGGTCTCGCGGCGGCCCTCGATGAGGTGCAGGCGGAGCTCGGTGGCCAGCGAGGCCGCCACCGACGCGGTCTTGGGAGTGAGGGGCAGGGGAGTGGTGCCGGTCGCGATCGAGTCGAGCAGCTCCTCCGCGGCGAAGTCGAGGCGGGCCAGCTCCTCGGAGGCGAGCATGCCGACGGCGAAGCGCGGGGCCGACACGGTGCTCTGCACGAGCACCCGGTCGAGCTCCACCTGCACCAGGCGGCGGAACGCCTCGACGATGACGACGCCGATGAGCGCCGGGAGCACCAGCAGGGCGATCGCGGTCAGCTGCGCGGCGACCCAGCGCGGGTCGAGCTCGGCGCCGGGCTCGATGTTCAAGAACACCAGGATCGTGAAGCCGAGGCCGAGGACGCCGGCCGCGCCGAGCACCTCCCACTTGTCGCGGAACGTCACGACCACCAGGAGCGCCATGCCGGTGACGACCGCGGCCGTCGCGGTGCGGCCGAGGTCGTGCAGCTCCCACACGGCGTAGACGTCGAGAGCGACGGTGCCCGCGATGCCGAGAAGGAAGGCGACGAACATCCAGTCGTGCAGACGGTCGCCCGCGACACGAGCGCTGAAGATGGTGGCGGCCAGTGATCCGGCGAGCAGCACCCACGCGATGAGGCTCACGATCGCCAGCGGGTAGGTGTCCCAGAGTGCGACGAACCAGCTGAAGCCGTAGACCGCGCGAAGGCCGACGATGATCGCGGCGCCGAGGCCCAGGAACGCGGTTCCGAGGCTGGCGTGGTGCGCGGCGCTCGCGCGGCCGATCCAGCGCGCCGTCGAGGAGGCGGCCCGCTTGGCGTGCCCGACGATGACGCCGAGGGTGTTCTCTTCGAGTTGCAGGAAGCTCACCGCGGGACCTCCAGTGCGACGGTCGTGCCGGCGCCGGGGGCGGAGAACAGGCGGGCGTTGCCGCCGACGTCGCGCAGGCGCGCGACCACCGACTCGGCGAACCCGAGCTTGGCCTCATCGATGTCGGCGATGTCGAAGCCGACCCCGGAGTCGGTCACCAGGGCGCGCACCGTCGTGGCGTCCTCCGTGATCGTGACGTGCGCCTGGGTGACCCCGGAGTGGCGCCGCACGTTCTCCAGGCACTCCGCGAGGGCGAGCAGGAAGGCGTCGAGGACGTCGCTCGGCAGCAGCACCTGGCCGGTGCCGTGCCAGCTCACCTCGAGCCCGATCCGCCCGAACCGCTGCTTGACCGACTCGAGCGTCGTGCCGAGCACCGTCTCGTCGGTCGCGACGGGCGAGCTGGTCTCCTCGGCCGTGCCGCCGACGGTGCCGAGTCGCAGCTGTCGCAGCAGTCGGGCGTCGTCCCCGGCCTGCGCGCGCAGGGCGTCCGTGCTGACGCCGACGCCGGAGTGCGCCAAGAGGGTCAGTGTCGCCAGGACGGTGTCGTGGAGCAGACGCGCCGACTGGCGGCGCTGCGCCTCGAGCTCGCTCGCCTGGCGTTCGGCGCGGTGGGCGCGGCCGATGCTGGCGATGCGCCTGGCGACCTGCGGGATGCTGGCGCCGATCCACACGCCGATGATCGCCGCGAGGATCCATCCCAGCAGCAGCACGATCGCCGTGCGCAGCGGCTCCTGGTAGGTCGCGGTCAGGAGCATCGTCGTCGCGGTGATCAGCACGAAGGAGACCACGAGCAGTGCGATGCGATGCGGTGACCGGGTGAGCACCAGGCCGACGGAGGCGAGGGAGGCTGCGCTGATGTGCAGCAGCGCAGGAAGGGCCGCCGCGCCCGTCTCGGAGTCCAGCGTGACGACGACGACGAGGATCGCGACTCCGGCCACGAGGGACAGCAGCACCCAGCCGATCGCGTCGGTTGCGCCCATCCGCCACTGCGCGAGAGCGAGCAGAAGATACAGCGGGGCGGCCCACAGCAGGGTGGTCGAGGACACGACACCCGGAACCAGCAGGCACAGCGCCGAGACGACCGTGAAGCTCAGCCCGTACACCCGGGCGGCGCGCTGCAGCAGCCGATCGCGGTCGCGAGTGATGAGTTCCATGGGCGTGCGGACTTTCCTTGGTGAGGGAGTGCTCGCACAGATCGTGGCACAAGGTGACACGTGAACTGGGGGTGCCACGCGGGGGGACGTGTCGGCGAATCGGGGTACAGTCATGCATACAGAGGGGTCGGCGGGTGACCGCCATAGCCACAATTTCCGTCGAGACGGCCGCGCGAGCGGCCGATCACGGGGTGCTCGCGTTCCACGCGATCACCGCTCTCGGGCGCAGCCCGACAGCGACCGGGGGGTCGAGGGGGCCGTGACAGCATCACGGCCCCTTCCCATTTCTCCGCGCGGGCTCAGGGCCCGTATCCGCAGGCGCGCGCCACGAAGTCGATGATCTGGGTGCGGACCGGGGCCGGGGCGGCCACGACGAGGCGCCCCTCGGCGCCGTCGTCGCGTCGCACGGTCAACGGGATGAGCGTGCCCTGCTTGTCTTCGAGCACGGCATGCGGGTCGCAGCGCGTCGGCACGAGCTCCAGGGCCCACGAGTCCGCGTCCGCCGTGATCTGCCATCCCAGCGGCGCCTCGTCCCGCCCGACGCCGTCGACGGCGGGTGAGACGAGCGTGGTGCTGCGCGCTCCCGTGACCGTGTAGCCGCCGTCGCCCGCGGGCTCGACCGCGAAGACCAGGCGAGCGGGGTCCTGGGCCTCGGCGGGGAGCTCCAGGCGCACGATCCGCAGTTCGCCGAGCTCGGCGAGCGAGGCGGCGAAGCAGCCCTCCTCCTGCAGGCGCTCGACCTGTCCGAACGGGTCGCTCGGGGTGCGGGTCAGCGTCTGCTCGCGGCCGTCGCGCTCGATCGTGAGCTCGACGGCCGGCGGCACGGCCGAGCCGCTCGCGCAGGCGATGTCTCCGAGCGGCACGGCAAGGTCGAGCCGGTGCCCGGCGTGGACGGTGGAGCCCGCGCCCTGCCAGACGAGGGCGTCGGCGAACTCGGGCCCGCGGTAGCTCGCCCGCGTCACGAGCAGGGGCTCCGTGCCGTCGTTGACCACCTGGATCTCGAGCAGTCCCGCCGCCACGTCGGAGCGCGTCTGGTACAGCACGACCGAGACCCCCTCGGGCTCGACGACGGGCGCGCCCGGCGCGCATCCGCCGAGGGCGAGCGCCGAGCCGACGGCGGCGAGAGCGACCAGGCGACGGGGCGAGCGGGTTCGACACCTCGACGTCGCCGCGCCCCCGGGCACTAGGCCTCCGTGCTCGATCCGGCGGCCGCGGCGGCCGTGGCGACCGGGCTCGGCGTCGCCAGCAGCCGGCGCAGCGCGTTCGACCAGCGCATCCTCGATCAGGAAGGCGTCGTGCCCGTAGGGCGAGGAGATGATGTGCGCACGGTCGCCGTCGATGTTGTTCGGCAGGTGGCGGGCGATCAGCTCCTGCCCCGAGACCGGGAACAGCCGGTCGCTCTCGATTCCGAGCACGAGGGCCGTCGCCTGGATGCGGCCGAGCGCCGCCGCGACGCCGCCGCGGTCGCGCCCGACGTCGTGCGAGCTCATCGCGTCGATCAGCACGAGGTAGCTGTTCGCGTCGAAGCGTCGGGTGAACTTGTTGCCGTGGAAGCCCAGGTAGCTCTCGACCGCGAAGACGCCGCCGCCGCCCAGCGGGCTGAGGCCGCTCTGCCAGCTCCGCTCGAACCGCTCGTCGAGTTCGGTGGGGGAGCGGTAGTTGAGCAGGGCGATCCGGCGCGCCAGCGCGAGGCCGCGGTGCGGCCCCTCGCCGTCGGGGGCGTCGTAGTAGTCGCCGCCGGCGAAGGCCGGATCCATGCGGATCGCCTCGCTCTGCACCGAGTTGAGCGCGATCTGGTCGGCGGTGGCGGCGGGCGGCGCGGCGAGCACCGCGATGCGCTCGACGCGGTCCGGGAACATCGCGCCCCACTCGAGGGCGTGCATGCCGCCCATCGAGCCGCCGACGACGGCCGCGAAGCGGTCGATGCCGAGCTCATCGGCGAGGCGCGCCTGCGCGGCGGCCTGGTCGCGGATCGTCAGATACGGGAACCGGGCTCCCCATTCGACGCCGTCGGGCGCGATGGAGGCGGGGCCGGTGCTGCCCTGGCAGCCGCCGATGAGGTTCGGGGCGACGATGAACCACTCGGCGGGATCGAGGGCCTTGCCGTCGCCGAGCAGGCCCGACCACCAGCCGGCGGTGGCGTGCCCGGGACCGGCGTGCCCGACGACGTGGCTGTCGCCGGTGAGCGCGTGCAGTACGAGGACCGCATTGCTCGCGTCGGCGTTGAGCTCGCCCCAGGTCTCGTAGGCGACGACGGCGGAGGGCAGGACGCCGCCGCGCTCGAGGGTGAGATCCCCGATCGCCGCAAATCGGCGATGCCCCGGGTCATCGCCGACCCTCCAGGCTCCCGAGGCGGGAGGCTTCGCCGACAAGGCACGTCGGTGGGACTCGGTGACGAACGCCGACGGCACCGCATCTTCCGGTGTCTGCCAGTCCATCGAGACCCATTGTTCCGTACACGACGAAGCCCGGTGGCCGTGTTACGCCACCGGGCCCCGTCGTGCGCGGGAAATGCGGGTTACGCGCTGATCGCCGCGGCGCTCACCTTGCGCGCGGCGGCGAAGCCGAGCTCGAGGTCCGCGATGAGGTCGTCGATGTTCTCCAGGCCGACCGAGAGACGCACGAGGCCGGGGGTGACGCCCGTGGTGAGCTGCTGCTCGGGCGTGAGCTGCGAGTGCGTCGTCGAGGCGGGGTGGATGATGAGGCTGCGCACGTCGCCGATGTTCGCGAGGTGGCTGAACAGCTCGACGTTCTCCACGAGCGCGCGGCCCGCGTCGACGCCGCCCTTCAGCTCGAAGCTCAGCACCGCGCCGACGCCGAGCGGGGCGTACTTCTGCGCCGCCGCGTGCCAGGGGCTCGAGGCGAGTCCGGCGTAGGCGACGCTCGCCACGTCGGGGTGCGCCTCCAGCCATTCGGCGATCTTCTGCGCGTTCTCGACGTGGCGCTCGATGCGCAGCGACAGCGTCTCGATGCCCTGGATGATCGCGAAGGCGGTGTCGGGCGCGATCGCCGCACCGGTGTCGCGCAGCAGCGTCACGCGCGCCTTGATGATGTAGGCGATGGCGTCGCCGAGCACGCCCGTGTAGCTCGCCCCGTGGTACGAGGGGTCCGGCTCGGTCAGGCCCGGGAACTTGTCGACGTGCTGGCTCCACGGGAACTTCCCGCCGTCGACGATGGCGCCGGCGACGACGGTGCCGTGGCCGCCGAGGAACTTCGTCGCCGAGTGCACGACGATGTCGGCGCCGTACTCGAACGGACGGATCAGGTACGGCGTGGCGATCGTGTTGTCGACGATGAGCGGCAGCGCGTTCTCGTGCGCCACGTCGGCGACCAGTTCGATGTCGAGCACGTTGATCCGCGGGTTGCCGACCGTCTCGGCGAACAGCGCCTTCGTGTTCGGACGGATGGCGGCGCGCCACTCCTCGGCGTCGTCCTGGTTCTCGACGAAGGTGACCTCGATGCCGAGCTTGGCCAGCGTGTACTTGAAGAGGTTGTAGGTGCCGCCGTAGATCGACGAGCTGGACACGATGTGGTCGCCCGCGTTCGCGAGGTTGAGCACCGCGTAGGTGATCGCACTCATGCCCGAGGCGGTGGCGAGAGCGGCGGTGCCGCCCTCGAGCGCGGCGATGCGCTCCTCGACGACCGCCTGGGTCGGGTTCATGATGCGGGTGTAGATGTTGCCGAACTCGGCGAGCGCGAACAGGTTCTTGGCGTGGTCCGCGTTGTTGAACACGTAGGCCGTGGTCTTGTAGATCGGCGTCGCGCGGGCGTTGGTGACCGGGTCGGGGGCCGCACCGGAGTGGATCTGCTTGGTCTCGAACTTCCAGTCCGACATGAGGGCTCCTTCTGTGACATCTGCGGGCGGCGGCAAAACGGCCGCTCGCGACGACAGTAGGCGCGCGCGCGGAATGCCTCAACCCGCGGCGCAACGCGGCGTAACGCGCCGCGGTCGCGGCTCAGGTGCGCGGAGGCGCGCTCGGCACGGGTTCGGCGTCGCGGAACAGCCAGCGCGCGCGCGGCTGGACGAGCGGCCGGAACAGGCGCTGCACCCAGGCGCTCGACAGCACGAGGGTGATCAGCAGCGACACCGCGATCATCGCGAGCAGCCAGGTCGCCGAGGAGTGCTCGTTGCGGAGGATCCCGGACTCGCGAATCGGATAGAGCACGAAGCTGTGCAGCAGGTACACGTAGATCGTGGCCCGACCCAGGTGCGAGACGACCGTCTCGCGCCGGGGGATGAGCACCAGGAACGCGGCGGTCAGCACGATGGCCAGCGCCATGATGGCGAGCCGGAGCAGCGCCGCCTGCGGTCCCGTCGTGTCGAGCTCGCGGTAGGACTCGTCATAGAAGAACCAGAGGCGCAGATCCATGTCGCGGAACAGCTGGATGTTGAGGGCGACGACCGCGATCCACGCGCCCCAGACGGCGACGGAGGCCGCCCGCACCCCCACGACGATCGCGCGCGGCGCGGTCCGCCAGCGCTCGACGAGGTCGGTCTGGGCGAGCATCCAGCCGAGCAGGAAGAACGGCAGGATGCCCATCGTGCGCGAGAGCGAGAACGTCGAGTCGACGTTGCCCCAGTAGCCCACCGCGACGGAACCGGCGATCGCCCACACCAGCGGCCAGCGCACGAGTGCGAGGTAGGGCAGCGCGACCCGGAAGATCGCGAGCGTGAGCAGGAACCACAGCGTCCACTTGGGGGCGGTCGGGTTGAACGAGTCGGCGCCTTCGACGAGCCACTGAACGACCGTCCAGATGGTCTGGAAGATCAGGTACGGCACGATCAGGTCGGCGACGATGCCGCGCATCCGACGCGTGTCCAACGGCGTCGAGCGGGAGAAGTAGCCGCTCACCAGCATGAACGCGGGCATGTGGAAGGCGTAGATCGCCAGATACACGCCGAGGGCGTTGTTGGAATCGTAGGTCTGGCGCTGGATCGCGTGTCCAATCACCACGAGCGCGATGATCGCGACCCGGGCGTTGTCCCAGAGAGGAACTCGTGTCATCGGGATGAAATCTAATCCGGCAATACTGGGGGAATGGTGAAGCGCGTTGTGGTGACTGGTGCGAGTTCGGGAATCGGGGAGGCGACCGCGCGACGGTTCGCGTCGCACGGCTGGAAGGTGGTCGGAATCGCCCGGCGCGCCGATCGGCTCGCGGCGCTCGCCGCCGAGACGGGGGCCGACGTGATCGCGGCGGACCTGACGCGCGCCGACGACCTCGAGCGGGTGCGCGATGAGCTCGCCGCGCTCGGCCCGATCCACGCGCTGGTCAACAACGCCGGCGGCGCCTTCGACATGGCCACCGTCGAAGAGGGCGACCCGGCCGACTGGCGCGCGATGTTCGAGATCAACGTGATCGCGGTGCAGCAGATGATCCAGAAGCTGCTGCCGCTGCTGCGCGACGGCGCGCGGGAGACCGGCGTCGCCGACATCCTGACGATCACCTCGATCGCCGGGCACAACGTCTACGAGCGCGGCGCCGGCTACAACGCCGCCAAGTTCGCCGCGCACGCCCTGATGGCGGTGCTGCGGCTCGAGCTCGCGGGGGAACCGATCCGGGTGCTCGAGGTCGCGCCGGGGATGGTGCGCACCGAGGAGTTCTCGCTCGTGCGGTTCAAGGGCGACGAATCGAAGGCGGACGCCGTCTACGAGAACGTCGCGGCGCCGCTGGTCGCCGAGGACATCGCCGAGGCGATCGTGCACGCGATCGAGCTTCCCGGCCACGTGAACCTCGACCTGGTGACCATCAAGCCGGTCGCCCAGGCGGCGCCGCACAAGGTGATCCGCGGCGAGCTGTCGCCCAAGTCCTAGGGGGCTTCCACCTCGGAGGCCTCGGCGCCGGGGACCAGGATGTCGTCGATCTCGGCGGGAGCGTCGCCGAAGGCGGACTTCGGGACCATGAACAGGGTGAGGCCGGCGATGAGCGCGCCTCCGCCGCAGATCGCCCACACCGTCATGTAGCCGCTCAGGCTCGCGGCGGTGCCGACCGCGCTCGTCACACCGGTCAGCAGCACCACGCCGAAGACCGCGGAGGCGAAGGAGCCGCCGATCGTCTTCGTGGTGTTGGTGAGGCCGGCGGCGATGCCGGTCTGCCCGCGCGGGGCGGCCGCCGCGGCCGCCGCCGGGAGGGCCGCCACGAGGGCGCCCGAGCCGAGGCCCGCGATCACCATGTTGGTCATGACCTGCCAGGTCTCCAGGTGGAACGGCAGGAAGAGCAGGTAGCCCAGGGCGACGACGAACGCGGCCGTGATGAGCGAGATCCGCGGGGTCGTGCGCCGCGCCAGCAGCGGGAACAGCAGCGCGCCGACGATCATCGCGATGAGGTACACGCCGATCAGGATCGAGCGCATGCCGGCGGCGAGTCCGAGGCCGTAGCCGAGGGCCGGATCGGTTCCCGCGTAGGTCGACAGCGGCGCCTGCGCGCCGAGGACGGCGATGCCGAAGAGCCCCGCCGTGAGCAGCACCGGCCAGAGCTCGGGCCGGCTCATGACGCGCAGGTCGATCGCCGGGTCCTTCTGGCGCAGCTCGAAGCGCGCGAACGGGATGAAGGTCAGCACGCCGGCCGCGAGCAGCGCCCAGACCCACCAGGTCTCCGGGCCGTTGATGCGCAGGAAGGTCAGGCTCGAGGTGATCAGCAGCAGGCCGACCGCCAGGAGCGTGAAGCCCATCAGGTCGAGCGAGCGGTTCGGCAGCGGCTCCGACTCGGGAACGCCGAACAGGATGACGAAGAACACGGCGGTGACGCAGACCGCGGGCACCATGAGGGTGAGGGTGACGTTCTCGCCGAGCGCCGAGAAGAACAGGCTCGAGCTGAGCGCGCCGATGATCGCGCCCGCTTCGAGGCCGACGACGAGAAGTCCGGCGGCGCGGCGGGTCTGCGAGGCGCCCGTGTTCGTGCGGCGTCCGCGGTCGAAGATCAGCGCCACCTCGAGCGGGAGCCAGACGACGTAGAAGCCCTGCAGCGCCCACGCGATCAGGAAGCTCGTGAAGTCGCCCGCGAACGCCAGCCACCAGCTCGCGCCGGCGGTCAGGATCGTCGAGATCAACAGGATCTTCTTGTGGCCGACCATGTCGCCGAGCTTCGCCAGCAGCGGCACCGCGAGCGCCGACAGCATCAGCTGGGCCGCCTCGAACCAGTTGAAGTCCGCATCCCGGATTCCGAGGTGAACGACGAGATCGGAGATCAGCGGGATGTAGAACCCCTGCAGGATTCCGCTCGTGATCTCCACCATGAACAAGAAGCCCACGAGGGACACGGTGATCGCTCCGAACGAGCGGGCGGTGCCGGGGGTCTGCGCTGCGGTCATCACGGCATGCTAGCGCTCGTCAGGGTCGACGGAGGGTGGCGCGGCGAGCGACTACGTTATGTACGTGACCGAGACCGATGAGCGCGAGATCCTCAGCTATGAACTGTTCGGAGTGGCGGCCCGTGAGCTCGCCCAGACGATCGCCGACGACGGGTTCCGGCCCGACGCGATCGTCGGCATCGCCCGCGGCGGCCTGACGCTCGCCGGGGCGCTCGGCTACGCGCTCGACGTCAAGATGCTCGGCTCGCTGAACGTCGAGTTCTACACCGGGGTCGGCACCACGCTCGACACCCCGGTCGTGCTGCCGCCCACCCTCGACCAGGAGTCGCTGCAGGGCAAGAGCATCCTGCTCGTGGACGACGTCGCCGACTCGGGGCGCACGCTCGCGCTCGTGGTGCGGCTGCTCCAGGCAGGCGGCGGCGAGGTGCGCACGGTGTGCCTCTATGCCAAGCCCGGCACGGTCGAGGAGCCCTACTACACCTGGCGCCACACCGATAAGTGGATCATGTTCCCCTGGAGCTCCGAAGGTCCGGTCCGCTACCCCGAGGCATGACCGCCGCCGCGCTGCGAGGTCTCGTCGAGCCCGGCTGGGCGGAGGCCCTCGATCCCGTCGCCGACGAGATCGTCCGGCTGCTCGAGGTCGCGCGCGCCGAGACGACGGCGGAACGGCCCTGCCTGCCCGAGGCGGGGAACATCCTGCGGGCGTTCCAGACGCCGTTCGACGCGGTGCGCGTGCTCATCGTCGGCCAGGATCCGTATCCGACACCCGGTCACGCGGTCGGGCTCGCCTTCTCGACGGATGCCGCGGTTCATCCGCTGCCGCGCAGCCTGCAGAACATCGCGCGCGAGCTCGCCGACGATGTGGGGGCGGGCCTGCCGAACGGCGATCTCGGCGCCTGGGCCGAGCGAGGCGTGCTGCTGCTGAACCGGGTGCTCACCGTGCAGGCAGGCGCGCCCGGTTCGCATCGCGGTCGCGGCTGGGAGACGGTCACCGAGCAGGCGATTCGCGCGCTCGCCGCCCGTGAGGCGCCCCTGGTGGCGATCCTCTGGGGGCGGGATGCGGCGACCGCCCGCCCGTTCCTGCGCGACGCGGCGGTGATCGAGTCGCCGCACCCGAGCCCGCTCTCCGCGCGCCGCGGCTTCTTCGGGTCGCGGCCGTTCAGCCGGGCGAACGAGCTGCTGGCGGCGGCCGGCGCCGCCCCGATCGAGTGGGATCTGACACGGCCGCATGGCGCGGCGTAGGATCGGCGCGATGATTCCCGAGGAGTACAACCCGCGCGAGGCGCTGCGCCGGGCGAAGAAGCGTCGGCAGGCCCCGGTCGCCGACTTCGCGTTCGCCCTTCGCGACGCGACCGAGGCCGACATCCCGTACCTGCTCGACATCTACAACCACTACGTCGCCAACTCGACGGTGACCTTCGATGAGGACCCGCAGACCCTCAAGGAGATGCGCGCCAAGTTCAAGACCGTGTCGAAGCTCGGCTTCCCGTGGATCGTCGCCGAGAGCCCGCGTGGGGAGATCCTCGGCTACGCGACCGTGACGCCGTGGAAGGCGAAGGCCGCCTATCGCTTCACCGTCGAGAACTCGATCTACCTCGGGCCCGCCTCGACCGGCAAGGGGCTCGGCTCGGCGCTGATGGCGGAGCTGCTGACGCGCTCGAAGGAGGCGGGCATCAAGGAGATCGTGGCAGTGATCGCCGACCGCGGCGCCGACGCCTCGATCCGCCTGCACGAGGCCTACGGCTTCAAGAAGATCGGCCACATGGGCAAGGTCGGGTTCAAGTTCGGGCGCTGGCTCGGCACCGTCCTGATGCAGAAGAGCCTCAAGTAGCATCCCGGCGCGCGCGGGGCTCCCGGTTCTAGGCTCGAGGCATGACCGTCGCACAACTCCGCCTGGTCCTGGAGACCGAGGACATCGACGCCGCGCTCGCCTTCTACCGTGACGTGGTGGGGCTTCCCGAGCTGGAGGCCTACAGCGCCGGCGGGGGTGCGCGAGTCGTGATCCTCGGCATTCCGACCGCGACCCTCGAGCTCGCGAACCCGGCTCAGGTCCGCTACATCGACCAGGTCGAGGTCGGCCGCGATGTCGCGCATCCCTACCCCCTCACCGTGCGGGTGGCGTTCGAGGTTCCGGACGCCGAGGAGGCGGCGGGGCGGCTCGTGGCGGGCGGAGCGGAGCCGGTCGCGCCGCCGACCCGGACGCCGTGGAACTCGCTCAACGCACGCGTCGAGGCGCCCGGCGGGATGCAGGTGACGGTGTTCGAGGAGCTCGACGGCGATCAGTCGGCGCCGTAGACCGCGAGCGCGACCTCGTCCGCGATCGTGACGACGACGTCGAACACCGTCTCGCCGCCTCGCGCGTTGATGATGGAGATCCAGCTGTCCTCACGCAGCACATTGAGGATCGCCGGGGAGCTCACCGTGTCGCCGAGCTGCCCGAAGCGCACGATGTCGTCGAGGGCCTGCTCGTTGAGGCCCTGGGCGCGCAGGTCGGCGACGACCGTCGGACGCGTCTCCGACCCGAGCGGGGCGACCGAGATCGTGATCGTGGTCGCGGGCGCGCTTTCGTCGCCCCAGATGCAGGTGATGCCGCCGGCTTGCTCTTCGGGGGTCTCGTCGATCAGGTAGTCGCCGCCATAGCGCCCGCCCGGCCCGCCGAGCAGGTCGCGCCCGTCGCGGGCGAACTCGTCGAGCCGGTGCTCGCTCAGCATGGCGGCGCAGTCGCGCGGCTGAATGAACCCGGCCTCGACCGGCGGCGGCGGCGCCGCCAGGGTGGGAGCGGGCGCGGTGGTCGGCACGGGCGGCACCACGACGGGCACGGGTGCGGAGGCGCAGCCCGCGAGCAGAGCCGCGAGCACGACGGGCAGCGCGAGGGGGAACGCGGGAATCGACGGCATCAGTCTCCTTCGTGGCGAGAACCTAGCAGTTGAAACTGACAATACGTTCGATTTAGTGCGGCCGCCCGCCGGAGCGGATCCGGCGGGCGGCTCGCGATCAGCTGCGCGGGGTGGCTCCACGCAGCAGGCCGAAGCCGGCGATCGCGGAGATCAGCGTCGGGATGAGCAGCAGCGCGTAGCCGCCCGCGAACCCGAGGGAGTTCAGCGTCTCGACGATCAATCCGCCGCTGTCGGTCAGCACGATCAGCGCGACCACGCCGACGACCGCGAAGGCCACGATGGCGAAGTAGCTGATCAGGCCGTAGTGCCGCCAGCGCACGTAGAGCGCCGCGACTGCGCTGCCGGTGAAGAAGAAGAACAGCAGCAGGACGAAGAAGACCCAGGTGCGCTCCAGCGTTCCGCCGTCGCCGAAGATGACGCTGCGGAACATGGTTCCGCCGAGGCCCCAGCCTCCCGTGACATCTTCGAGCAGCCCGAGCGCGCCGAGCAAGAGGGCCCAGCTCGCCGAGAGCACCACGAAGGCGAGGGCGCTGCCGAGGTAGAAGTCACGGCGGGTCGCGCCGTAGCCGAGCGCCAGAGGGAAGGTGGCGTTCATCGCCTGGACCGCGACGACGAGCATGTAGACGAAGACGAACGACACGGCGCCGCTCCACTCGGTCCCATCGCCGGCGGCGAGCTCGCCGCCGGAGGGGAGGGTGGCGGTCAGCAGCAGCCAGATCAGCCAGTTCAGCACGAAGATCGTCGCCAGGATCAGCAGCGGCGTCACGATCACGGTGGCCGGGTTCGCGACGTGGAGCCTGGCCACGTTGAGGAGGCGGCGAACCGGAGTCGGTGCCGTCCGGGCTGGGGATGAGGAATCGACGGTGATCATGATGCGAGGTACTCCTTGTCGCTCGAGTTGGTCAGGCGGACGACGAGCTGCTGAAGCGAGACGGGGGCCAGCTCCAGACCCGCCGCGCGAGCCTCGGCCCGTTCCGCGTCCGTCAGCCGTCCGACGGTCACGGAGGCCAGGCCGCCGAGGCCGTCGCGGTGGATCACGTCGCGACCGGCGATGAATCCGTCGACCACCGAGGCGGCGCCGACGAGGGTGGTGGCGGAGCCGCGCAGCTCCTCCGCGCTCTCGTCGATGAGGAGGCGTCCCTCGTCGATCACGAGAACGTGCTCGAGGAGGTTGCTCACCTCGTCGATGAGGTGGGTCGAGAGCACGACGGTCCGCGGGTGCTCCGCGACGTCGGCGAGCAGGCGATCGTAGAACAGCTGCCGGGCGACGGCGTCGAGGCCGAGGTAGGGCTCGTCGAAGAAGGTCAGGGGAGCGCGCGAGGCGAGCCCCACGATCACTCCGACCGCGGAGAGCTGGCCGCGCGAGAGCTTCTTGATCTTGCGATCGACCGGCAGGCGGAAGTCGGCGACGAGCTCCTGCGCGTACTCCGCATCCCAGTTGGTGAAGAACCACGGGGCGCTGCGCAGGATGTGCTTCACCTTGAAGTCGTCGGGGTAGCGCTGGCTCTCCTTGATGAACGAGATGTGCTCGAGCACGCGCGCGTTCTCAACGGGGGAGGAGCCATAGAGCTCGATCGTGCCGGAGCTGGCGAACTCCTGGCCGGTGAGCAGCGACATGAGCGTCGTCTTGCCGGCGCCGTTGCGGCCGAGCAGGCCGTAGATCTTCCCCTCCTCGAGGGTGAAGCTCACGTCGTCGACCGCCGTGACGTGGCGGAACCGCTTGGTGACGTCGGTCACCCGGGCGATGGTGGTCATGGTGTGTCCTTCGTGCTGATCAGGTGGCGGGGGGAGTGGTGCGGATCATGCCCGCGAGCTGCTCGGCCGAGATGTCGAGCTTCGCGGCCTCGGCCAGCAGCGGGACGAGGTACTGCTCGCGGAAGTGGTCGCGCCGCGTGGCGATGAGCTGAGCGCGCGCTCCGGAAGCGACGAACATGCCGATGCCCCTTTTCTTGTAGAGGATCCCCGCGTTGACGAGCCGGTTGATGCCTTTCCCGGCGGTCGCCGGGTTGATGCGCAGAAACGCGGCGAGCTCGTTGGTCGAGGGGACCTGTGATTCCTCGGGCAGCGTCCCCGCGATGATGTCGTTCTCGATCTGCTCTGCGATCTGCAGGAAGATCGGTCGGCTCTCATCCACGGGCACCCTCCCTCCGGTGGTGGCCACGTCGCGCTAGCTTCGCGGGTTCATTAGTCATGTAACTAACCAACCAGGCGGGCGGCGCGGTGTCAAGTGCGGGGAGCCGTTCTCGGCGCGGGTTCTGCCGAGCGAGCGCGGCAACCTAGGCTCGAGACGTGTTCGAACTGCATCACCTCAGCGCGACCGAGCAGCTCGACGGCGTGCGCCGCGGCGACTGGACGCCGCGGGAGCTCGCCGAGCACTACCTCGAGCGGATCGCGCGCCTCGATCCCGAGCTGGGGGCTTTCACGGAGGTGACAGCGGATCGCGCCCTCGCGCGCGCGACATCGCTGGCGGATGCGGGGTCGCCGGTGTCGCGAGCGTCGGCGCTGTGGGGCCTGCCGTTCGCCGACAAGGACCTCGTCGCGCGCGCCGACGTGGCGACGCGGTACGGCTCGCGGGCGATGGCCGACGTCGTCCCCGCTGCCTCCGACGACATCGCGCTCGCCTTCGACGTCGCGGGCGCGGTGAGCCTCGGCAAGACCGCGACCCCGGAGTTCGGTCTCGCCGGCTACACCGAGCCGCTCGCCGGTCGCCCCGTCCGCAACCCCTACGACCTCACGCTCGGGGTGGGGGGATCCAGCGGCGGCGCGGCGGCCGCGGTGGCCGCGGGGCTCCTGCCCTTCGCGCCCGGCTCCGACGGCGGGGGATCGATCCGCATCCCCGCCGCGGCGACCGGTCTCGTCGGGCTGAAGCCCTCGCGCGGTCGCATCCCGAGCGCCGCGGGCTTCGCCTCGCTCGGAGGGCTCGTCACGCACGGGCCGCTCACCCGAACCGTCGCCGACGCCGCGCTCGTGCTCGACGCCCTGGTCGGCGCGACCCCGTATCGGCATGCGACGGCCGCCCCGAGCTGGGACGGGGGCGCGTTCCTCAACGCCGCTGTGCGCGGGGAGGGGCGGTTCCAGGTGGGCGTCACGACCGACTCGCCGTGGGCCGGTGACTTCGAGGTCGGGCTCGAACCCGAGGCGCGCGCCGCGCTCGAACTCGCGACCGCCGAGCTCTCCGCGCTCGGTCACGGGGTCGAGGAGCTCACGCTCGCCCCGGAGCCCGACTACCCGCGGATGTTCTCGAGACTGTGGCAGGCGGCGGCGGCCGGCGTCCCGCTCGACGGGGATGCGGTGGCGCTCACCGAGCCGTTGACCCGCTGGCTGATCGGCCGGGGGCGCGCGATGACGGCGCGGGAGCTCGGGGAGGCGCTGCAGTTCGCCGCGCTGTTCGAGCGTCGGCTGATCACCCGCTTCGCGCCCTTCGATGCCGTGCTGACGCCCGTGCTCGCCGTCGTGCCGCCGGTGCTCGGCTGGTACGACGCGGCGGATGCCGAGCGCAACTTCGCGCAGCAGGTGCGCGTGAGTCCGTACACGAGCATGGTCAACGTGGCAGGGCTCCCCGCGCTCGCACTCCCGGTCTCGCGCACGGCGGAGGGCATCCCGATGGGGGTGCAGCTGATCGGGCGCCCCGGCCGCGAGGACGTGCTGCTCGCCATCGGAGCGCAGCTCGAACGACGACTGCGCTGGGACCGCCGCCACCCGCCGCAGTGGTAGCGCGCTCGGGCAGCGCCATGCTCGCGGTCAGGTAAGTTAGCCAAGCCTTACCTATACTGAGGGTGATGATGCTCTCCGACCTGCTGCCCGCCACGATCTCCTGGAACCCCGATTCCGGCGACGTCGTGCTGCTCGCCGCGCGAGCAGACGACCTCGAGCTGGTCGAGACGGTGCTCCAGACGCTGCCGCCGCGCAGCCGCGGCCAGGTCTTCCTCGAGTCGCGCGCGGGCGTTGCGCCGCGCGAACTCCGCGCCCCGGGGCGCGTCTGCGTCACCTGGCTCGACGCCGATCGGGGACAGTCCTCGGCGCGCGCCGCCGAGGCGTGGCTTGCCGAGATGCTGCCGACCGACGCCGCGCGCACGCACCGCGTCTACGCGTGGTTCGCCGGGGACCGCGCCGCCCGCGTGCTCACGAGCGACTGACGCGCCTCCGCAGGTAGCCGCCGCGCTCCAGCCCCGCCTCGATCTCGAAGCGGTTGCGGGTCGCCTCGCGGCCCGCCGCCAGGTACAGCGGGATGAAGGCGAGCCCGTAGCGGCGCCACTGCTCCACGTGCACGCGCTCGTGCGCGAGCACCGCCTCGCTCGTGCTCGTGCGCGTCAGATAGATCGCCCCGATCGTCGTGCCGCCGCGCCCGAACGCCCAGCGCGGCAGGTTGTCGAAGAAGTGCACGCCCGAGCGGTGCTGGAAGTGCCCGAGCCACAGACAGCCCCACAGGAACGCGCAGACCGTCGCGACGGCGAACCCGGTGCGGGCCAGCGGCGGCCAGCACACCACGGCGCGGGCGGCGCCACGGAGGCGACCGTCAGCGCCCATAGGTCTCGAGAAAGCGCAGCCAGACCTCGCTGACCGTCGGATAGGCGGGCACCGCGTGCCACAGCCGGTCGAGCGGCACCTCGCCCGCGATCGCGATCGTCGCCGCGTGCAGCATCTCGCCCACCTCGGGCCCGACGAACGTGACCCCGACCAGCACGCGCTGATCCTCGTCGACCACCGCGCGCGCCTGCCCGCGGTAGTCGTCCGACTGCGCCGTCGCCCCGCCGACCCAGGCCAGGTCGTAGTCGACGACGCGGGTGCGGATGCCCGCCGCCTCGGCCGCGGCGGCGGTCAGGCCGACCGACGCCACCTCCGGGTCGGTGAACGTGACCTGGGGCACGACGCGGGCGTCGGCGGTCGCGACGTGGCGACCCCACGGGGCGTCGTCGACCGCGGCGCCCGTGGCGCGCGCGACGATGACATCGCCCGCGGCTCGCGCCTGGTACTTGCCCTGGTGCGTCAGCAGGGCGCGGTGGTTCACGTCGCCCACGCCGTACAGCCAGTCGACGCCGCGGACGCGGAGGGTGTCGTCGACATCGAGCCAGTCGCCGGGCGCGAGTCCCGCCGTCTCGATTCCAAGATCCTCGGTGCGCGGAACCCGGCCGGTGGCGACGATGATCTCGTCGACGTCGAGGCGGGAGCCGTCGCTCAGCTGAACCTGCGCGCCGTCGTCATCGCGCGAGACCGAGGTCGGCTCGACGCCGGTCAGCACGGTCGCGCCGCGAGCGCGCAGCGCCTCGGCGACCGCGTCGCCCGCGAACGGCTCCTGATCGCCCAGCAGCGTGCTGCGCACCAGGAGCGTGACGCGTGCGCCGAGGTCGACGTAGGCAGTCGCCATCTCGGCGGCGACGACGCCTCCGCCGATGATCGCGAGCCGCTCGGGAACGGTCTTGGCGCTCGTCGCCTCACGGCTCGTCCACGGTGCCGACTCGGCGAGGCCGGGGATCTCGGGCAGCAGCGCGGCGCTTCCCGTGCTGAGCACGACCGCGTGGCGGGCGGTCATCTCGGTCACCGTGCCGTCGGCGGCCGTCACCTGAACCGCGCGCGGGCCGGTCAGGCGACCGTGGCCGCGGATCAGATCGATGCCGGCCTTGTCGAGCCAGGCGACCTGGGAGTCGTCGCTCCACTCGTGCACGATGCGGTCGCGCCGCGCCAGGACGCCTCGGGGGTCGATCTCGCCGGTCACCGCGGCGCTCGCCCCCTCGACGGCGCGCGCGGCGCGCAGCACCGTTCCGGCCCGCAGCAGCGCCTTCGAGGGCATGCACGCCCAGTAGGAGCACTCGCCGCCGACGAGCTCCGCCTCGACGATCACGGTGCTCAGGCCGCCCTGCACGGTGCGGTCCGCGACGTTCTCGCCGACCGCGCCCGCCCCGATCACGATGACGTCGTATTCGCGCGCTGTCATCCGTCGAGGCTACCCGTCGGCTCCGTCGCGGGGCTGGCTCCCGCGGGCGGTGAGCGCCGCGAGAATGCGCAGCACGGTGGCGAGGTCGCCCGCCGTGGACTCGGGATCACGCGGCGAGAACCCGGCGATCGTGGCCCCGGCGAGGACATAGCGCTCGCGCAGCTCGCGCAGCGCGGCGAGAAGCCCCTCGATGCTGGCGCCGAACGGCTCCGCCCACGCGGTGGAGCTGATCTCCGAGGGGTCGAGCACGTCCAGATCGATGTGCAGGTACAGGCGGGAGGCTCCCGTCGCCTGAACCGCGTCCCGCATCGGACCGGCCGCGCCGATGGCGTCGGCGGTGATCGCGTGGACGCCCGTCTCGGCGACCCAGCTCCGCTCGGCGTCGTCCCAGGCGCGCGTGCCGGCGAGCACGATCCGCGATGCCGCGACGATGCCGTCGTCGGCGAGAGCGCGAACGGTCATTCCGGCGAACGCGCCCGAGCTCGAGGTCTCGACCGAGTTGGAGTCGCCGTGGGCGTCGAACCAGACGAGACCGAGGTCGCCGGGGCTTCCCAGCGCGGCCGCGTGCCGCACCGCCGGGTAGCTGACCGCGCAGTCGCCGCCGATCATGATGACGGGCGACTCCTCGTCGTGCAGCGCGCGCGCCACGCGCTGCTGCACGAGTCGCAGCGAACTGTGCCGGTGGATCCCCGTGCCCTCGGCATCGCCCGCCTCCAGCGGCACCTCGAGGGTGGTCGTCACGGTGCTGGGCAGGTCGCTCGCGATGGCGCGGGCGCCGTCGATGAGCGTCATCGCTCGGTCCGACGGCGACCCTTGCCATTGCGGCACAACGAGGTAGCGCACGCTCACCCCGTCACTCTACGTCCGCGCCCTGGGGGCGCCCCGAGGATCTGCGCAGGCATGGCGATCTACGACCCGATCGCGCCGCCCGACTTGAGCGCCGCCAGTCGGGCCTCGATCTCGACCTGCTTGTCGAGGTCCTCCAGGCTCTCGAACTGCGCGTCGAGGCTCGAGGCGGCGAGCTCCTGCTGGCCGAGCACCTTGGCCTCCTCGCGACGCACCTTCTCCTCGAAGCGGCCGATCTCGCTCGTCGGGTCGAGCACGTCGATGCTCTTGATGGCGTCGTGCACCTGGCTCTGAGCGGCCGCCGTCTTGGAGCGCGCCACCAGCTCGTTGCGCTTGGCGGTCAGCTCGCCGAGGCGTGAGCGCATCCCGTCGAGGCCGTCCTTCAGCTTGGCGACGACCTCGTTCTGCGAGGCGATCGTCGGCTCGGCGGACTTGGCCTCGTTCTCGGCCGCGAGCTGCTTGCCGAGCGCGATCTTCGCGAGCTTGTCGAACTTGTCCGCGTCCGCGGTGTCGCCCGCGGCGCGCAGCTGGTCGGCCTTGGTGCTCGCGGCGAGCGCCTTGCGGCCCCAGTCGGTCGCGGCGGCGACGTCCTCGGCGTGGTCCTGCTCCATCAGCCGGAGGTTGCCGATCGTCTGCGCGACGGCGCTCTCCGCCTCCGCGATGGAGTTGGTGTAGTCGCGGACCAGCTGGTCGAGCATGAGCTCGGGGTCTTCCGCCTGGTCCAGCAGCGCGTGGATGTTGGCGCGCATGAGCTGCGAGATGCGGCCCAGAATCGATTGCTTTGCCATGGTGTGCCTTCCTGAGTGGATGGATGGGGTCTAGAAGCGTCCGCCGCCTCCGCGGCGGCCGGAACGGCGAGCGCGCGGGGCGGACCGGCGCGAGGACGAGCTGGACGAGCGGCGGGACGCGCCGCCGAAGCCGCCGCGAGCGCCGCCGCGGGAGCTGCCGGAGCGGCCGCCGCGGGACGAGCCGGAGCGGCTGCCGCCGAGCAGCCCGCCGAGCAGGGCGGCGCCGAGGTCCGGCGCGGCGCGGGATCCGGTCGCGCTCGTGAAGCCGGAGTCATCGGCGCGCGCCAGCCGGAGCGCTTCGCGCGCGTTCTCCGCCGCGAGCCGCGTCTCCTCCAGCGCTGCCTCGGCGTCGTCGGGCTCGAGCGCCGCGGCGCGCGCCAGATGCCGTTCGGCCTCGGCCACGCGCGTACGGGCGCCGGCACCGACGCCGCCGCGTCGGGTCGAGATGAAGGAGTGCGCACTCGAGATCTGATCCAGCGCCGTCTCTCGCGTGCGCGTCAGCTGCTGCCGAGCCCGTGCCTGGCGCTCCTGCCCCTCGCGGACCGCGGTCAGCGTCGTCGCGAGCCCGGCATCCGCGGCGTCGAGCGCCGCCAGCGCGCCGGCGGGGTCCTGGTCGCCGAGGCCCCCCAGGGCGGCCTCGGCGGTCGCGATCGCGGCGGCGAGGGCCGGGGCGTCGACCGCGCCGGTCGCGCTCGCGCGGAGTGCCGCGGCCTCGCCGAGATCGGCGCGGAGGTCGGCGGCCGCGGCGTCGCGCCGCTCCACCGTCTTGGGCAGCTCGGTGTCGAGCGTCTCCACGCTGAGCGCGAGCTGCTCGGCCTGGGCGATCGACTGCTGCGCGGCGCGCACCGAGAGGGCGGCCCCGCTGGACTGCCCCGCGGCGAGCTGCTCGCGGGCGGTGCCGAGCGAGGCGGCCGCGAACGACTCGAGCTCGCGAGCCTGCTCGACGGCGCCCGCGATCGAGGCGATGGCCTCCGCTCCGTAGCGCTCGCCGAGCCGGTCGCGCGTGGTCGCCGCCGTCGCGATGCGGCCGGGCAGGGCGCCGTGGGCGGTGGTCAGGTCGGCGAGCATCGCCTCCGCGTTCGCCTCGAGATCGCGCAGCTGCTCGAAGGCGTCCGCGTGGGCGTCGAGCGCGGCATCCGCGGCAGTGCAGAGCTCGATCAGCTCGAGGGTGAGCGCACGACGCTCCTCGGGGGTCTCGGCGTCGGCGTCGTCGAGACGCTGCCGGATCGCGAAGGCGTGTCGCACCTGGTCGCGGGCCGACTCCAGCGCGGCGCGGAACTCGGCGGTCGCCGCGGCTCCGAACTGGGCCTCGGCGAAGCCCAGCTCCTCCTCGCTCTCGCGGAGAGCATCGTCCAGCTCCACGAGCAGGCTCCCCGCCGTGCGATCCAGCTGAGCCTGGCTCTGCTCACCCGGCGCGAGCTCGGCGCCTCGGCGTCGCCGGCGCACCGCGACGACGACGGCCGTGCCGATGCCCAGCACGGCGACGCCGCCGAGAACCGGGAGCAGCAGCGACGGGCCACCGCTCATCGACTCCGACAGCCCCTCGGCGAAGCCGATGATGCCCGCCGACCAGCGATCCTCGCGCAGCTCCGGCACGAGCCGTTCCTGGGCGATCTCATCCAGGGTGGCATCGCTGAGCGGATACGACTCGCTCACCGACCAGCGGAAGGTGCGATCGTCGACGGCGATCGCCAGCAGGGCGTCGGCGTCGCCGAGCCCGCTCAGCTCGGCGCTCGTGTCGACCCACGACTGGTCGTCCGCCGCGCCGGTGAACCGGTCGACGATGACCACGAAGAGCTGCGACCGGGTGCTCTCGTACAGCTCGTCGAGCGCCGCGGTCACGGCGGCGCTGTCGGTGCCCACGACGCCGGTGGAGTCGTACACGTACGCTCCGCCGAGGTCGACCGGGTCGGTGGTCGGCGCGGCGGCAGCGGCGAGCGGGCTCGCGAGCACGATGCCGGCGGCGGCGAAGACGGCGGCGGTCCGGCTGAGCATCCGGGCTCCTCCCGATGGCGTGCTGTGGGAGGAATCCTAGCCAGTAAGGGTGAGCATTCAACGAGGGTTTGACCCCGACCGCCCGGCAGGGCGCGCGATCAGTCGACGCGGATCGGCGCCGAGGGGCCCGTGACGAGAATCGGCCCCGCTCCGTCGCCGAGGTCCACCTCGAGAACAGCGCTCACGGTGTACTCGCCCGCCGGCAGCGGCGGCAGGTCGGACCGGAACTCGGCCGCCTCGTCGTCCTCGATCTCGCAGCGCACGAGCTCGAGGCGCGCCTCGAAGCTCGTCGACTCCCCGGGCTGCAGCACGAACGGACGCTGCTCGCTGGCGCCGGGACCGTTGCTGTGCCAGACCACGACGCCGTCGTCGCTCACGGTGAGCACCGGCTCGCCGAGGACCGTCCCGCGGATCTCCGCGTCACTCGTGTTGGCGAGGGTGACGTCGAGTGACACCGGTCCGCGCTCGGCGACGGCCGCGATGGTCGGGACCGCGAGCGCGAGACCGCTCGCGGAGGTGTCGACCGAGGTGACCGCGCCCTCGCACAGGTTCAGGCGCGAGACGGGCGCGCGCTCGATGGTCGCGTCGGCGTCGGTGAGGCTCGAGTCGGCGGAGGACTCGGCCGCACCGCCCGCGAGCGTGGCGTCGGGGCCGGCGGGGGAGAGCGAGCCGACGCCGACGATCGTCAGCGGCACCACGATGGCGGCCGCGGCCAGGGTCGAGGCGCCCGCCGCGGCGAGCACGCGCGGTCGTCGTCGAGCGCGGGCGCGGCGGATCACCGCGTCGACGTCGATCGTGCCGTCGGGCGTCTCCGGGTCGCGGAAGCGGTGGCGCAGGTCGGTCTCACTTGCCACGGAAGCCTCCACGGTCGGTCAGGGAGCGGGATGCGGCGGGCGGCATCGGTCCGGCGGGGCCGAGACGGTCGGCGCGCGTGCCGTCGTCGGCGAGGGTGATCGCCATCTTGGCGAGGCCGTCGCTCAGGTAGCGCTTGACGGTTCCGGCGCTGATGCCGAGCTCGGCGGCGATGTCGTCCACCTTGAGGTCGTCGTAGTAGCGCAGCACGATGCAGGCGCGCTCGCGCGGGCTGAGCTTGCGCAGCTCGTCGTGCAGATCGAGGCGCGTCTCGCTGGCGAGCGAATCGGGCTCGTGCTCGTCGGGTCGGTACTCGAGCGGGGCGATGCGCCGCCACCGGGACCGGCGACGGCTGCGATCGACGGCGCCGTTCAGGATCGCGCGGCGAACGTACGATTCGGCGCTCTCGATCGAGAAGCCGTTGCGGAGGCGGCCGAAGGTGCGCACGAGAGCGTCCTGCACGAGATCGGCGGCGTCCTCGCGGTCGCCGCACAGCAGCTGCGCGTAGCGCAGCAGCGCGTCGCCGCGCTCGTCGACGAGCCGCGCGACCGTCTGCTCCCACTCCGGAACCCGGCGCACATCCACCTCCCGTTTTCTGCCTTCACCCTGTCAGACGACGAGGTGCGGGGAAACGTTGGGGTGCGGCCGGGTTCCGGGGGAGCGCGGTGTCAGGAGGCGGCGTGCAGTCGGCTGCGGAGCTCGGCGAGCTGGGCTCGCACGGCCGTGGGCACCCGGTCGCCGAATCCGTCGAGGAACGACTCGGTGTCGTCGGCCTCGGCGAGCCAGGCCTCCGGGTCGATGTCGAACAGCGCCGCCCAGTCGTCGTCGCTGACCCCGGCTGCCTGGTGGTCGATCGCGCCGGGGGCCGGAATCCAGCCAGCGGGACTGGCGACCGCCGGAGCGCTGCCGTCGACACGGTCGAGAATCCACGCCAGGACGCGGCTGTTCTCGGAGAAGCCGGGCCAAAGCCAGCGGCCGTTCTCGTCCTTGCGGAACCAGTTCACCTGGAACACCCGCGGCACCGAGCCGGTGCGGCGCAGCTGGGCTCCCACATCGAGCCAGTGCTGCCAGTAGTCGGCCATGTGGTACCCGCAGAACGGCAGCATCGCGAACGGATCGCGGCGCAGCTCGCCGACGGTTCCTTCGGCGGCCGCCGTCCGCTCGGAGGCGAGAGTGGCGCCCACGAAGACGCCGTGCTCCCAGTCCCGTGCCTCCGCCACCAGAGGCACATTCGTGGCTCGGCGGCCGCCGAAGATCAGTGCGTCGATGACGACGCCGCGTGGGTCCTGCCAGTCGTCCGAGATGGTCGGGCACTGCTCGGCAGCCACGGTGAATCGCGAGTTGGCGTGCGCGGCCGGTCGCCCCGAATCGGGCGTCCACTCCTGCCCCTGCCAATCGGTGAGGTGGGCGGGAGGGGTCTTCGTGAGCCCTTCCCACCAGACATCGCCGTCGTCGGTGCGCGCCACGTTGGTGAAGACGGTGTTCCCCCAGAGGGTGTCGATCGCCGTCTTGTTGGTGTCGACGCCGGTGCCCGGCGCGACCCCGAAGAAGCCCGCCTCGGGGTTGATCGCGCGCAGCTTGCCGTCCTCGCCGGGCGCGAGCCACGCGATGTCGTCGCCGATGGTCTCGACCGTCCAGCCGGGGATGCTCGGGTTGAGCATGGCGAAGTTCGTCTTGCCGCACGCGCTCGGGAACGCCGCCGCGACGTGGAAGACGCGACCGCGCGGGTTGGTCACCTTGAGCAGCAGCATGTGCTCGGCGAGCCAGCCCTCGTCGCGGGCGATCGCCGAGGCGATGCGCAGCGCGAACGACTTCTTGGCGAGGATCGCGTTGCCGCCGTAGGCGGAGCCGTAGGACCAGATCTCCCGCGTCTCGGGGAAGTGGCTGATGTACTTCTCCGTGTTGCACGGCCAGGCGACGTCGGTCTCGCCCGGCTCGAGGGGCGCCCCGACGGAGTGCATCGCGGGCACCCACGCACGGCCGGCCGACATCTGCTCGAGCGCAGCGGATCCCATGCGGGTCATCGTGCCCATGCTGACGACAACGTAGGGCGAGTCGGTGAGCTGCACGCCGTAGCGCGACAGCGGGCTCCCGATGGGGCCCATCGAGAAGGGCACGACGTACATCGTGCGGCCGCGCATCGCGCCATCGAACTTCTCGGCGAGGGTGAGGCGCATCTCGTCCGGGTCGACCCAGTGGTTGGTCGGGCCGGCATCCTCTTCGCGCTCGGAGCAGATGAAGGTGCGGGACTCGACGCGGGCGACGTCGCTCGGGTCGCTGCGCGCGAGGAAGCTGTAGGGGCGCAGCTCGGCGTTCAGGCGCTCGATCGTGCCGTTCTCGACGAGCGTGCGCAGCAGCTGGTCGCGCTCGGCCCGGGAGCCGTCGCACCAGACGACGCGGTCGGGCTGGGCGAGGCCGGCCATGTCGGCAACCCACGCGACGATCTGCGGATTCGTTCCGGCGGGGGCTCCGCCCGGGGCGAGGGTCTCGGCGGGGCGGGGCGCGGCGGGCGGGGTCGGGCGTCCGCTGGCGGGGGCGGTGGGGCGGTCGATAACGGTCATCGTTACTCCGAGGTGTCGTGATCCGGTGGCAAGATCTCTTCTTGTCTCCACTTTCCGGTAGTTTTACGAGCATCGGGCGCATTCAGCGTGAAAAGAACGCGCAATGTTTCGCTATTGTAGAGACATGAAGGATCTTGCGACCCTCGGCCAGCGCATGCGGCACTTCCGAACCGAGGCGGGCCTCACCCTCGATCAGCTGGGCGCCGCGGTCGGCGTCGCAGCGAGCCAGCTGTCGCTGATGGAGAACGGTCGACGGGAGCCGCGACTGTCGCTGCTGTCGGCGGTCGCCGACGAACTGGGGATCCCGGTGGCCACGCTCCTCGAGGCGGAGCCGCCGAGCGAACGCGCGGCCCTCGAGATCGAGCTGGAACGGGCCCAGGCCGCGTTAACGTATCGCGAGCTCGGGCTGCCGCCGCTGCGCGCCTCCAAGGCGATGAGCGACGACGTGCTCCGCGCTCTCGTCGGGCTGCACCGCGAGATCGAGCGGCGGGCCCGTGAAGCGGTCGCGACGCCCGAGGAGGCGCGACGCGCCAACACCGAACTGCGTGCCCTGATGCGCACCCGCAACAACTACCTGCCCGACATCGAGGCGCTCGCCGAGGAGGCGCTCGCCGCGGTCGGCCACACGACCGGCGCGCTCACTCACCGATCCGTGAGCCGGATGGCCGAACGCCTCGGCTTCGAACTCGTCCACGTCGACGACCTGCCGCACTCGGCCCGCTCGGTGACCGATCTCGAGAACGGCCGCATCTACCTGCCTCCCGCCTCGATCCCCGGCGGCCACGGCCTGCGCTCGATGGCGCTGCAGGCGATGGCCCACCGGCTGCTCGGCCACGCGGCCCCCACCAGCTACGCCGAGTTCCTGCGCCAGCGGCTGGAGATCAACTACTACGCGGCGGCCTGCCTGATGCCGCTCACCCAGTCGCTGGAGTTCCTGCGGCAGGCCAAGGACGACCGCAACATCGCGATCGAGGACTTCCGCGATGCCTTCGGCGTCACGCACGAGGCGGCGGCGCTGCGCTTCACCAACCTCGCGACCGAGCATCTCGGCATCACGCTGCACTTCCTGCGCGTCGGCGGCGACGGCGCGATCTCGAAGGCCTACGAGAACGACGATCTTCCGCTCCCGGTCGACGCCACCGGCTCGATCGAAGGCGAGATCGTCTGCCGGCACTGGAGCGCCCGCGAGGCCTTCGAGCGCACCAACCGCACGACCGAGTACTACCAGTACACCGACACCCCGGCGGGCACCTACTTCGAGTCGACGCAGACCGGGTCCGGAACAACCGACGAGTTCTCGATCACGCTCGGGGTGCCCTTCGCCGAATCCAAGTGGTTCCGCGGGCGCGAGACGAAGGTGCGCTACCGCTCCACCTGCCCGGAGCTGAGCTGCTGCAAGCGGCCGGCGACCGAGCTCTCCGAGCGCTGGTCGGGTCGCGCCTGGTCGAGCGCCAAGGTGCACGCGCACATCTTCTCGCCGCTGCCGGCCGGGACCTTCCCCGGCGTCGACGACCGCGAACTCTACGAGTTCCTCGAGGCGCACGCGCGCGAATGACGCGCCGTCAGATCTTGGTGCCCTCGACACGATTCGAACGTGCGACTTCTTCCTCCGGAGGGAAGCGCTCTATCCACTGAGCTACGAGGGCGGATGCGCAACTAGGTTAGCAGTATGGCTTCGTTCGACCCTGACCGCGTCGTTCGCGCCGAGTTCGCCGCCACCGTGGTGGCGCACACCGAATTCGTGCTCTCCGTGGCGGTCGCGGGCACCCACCCCGAGGTCGCCGAGACTCTCAGCGTCACGCTCGACGGCGCCGAGCTCCCGGTGCGCGAGCTCGCCGGTCCGCACGGAACCCGGCTGCACGTCGGCGCGGTCGAGGCGGGCGTGCTGCGCGTCGCCTACGAGGCGCGCGTCGGGCGAGCCCCGGCCGCGCTCGTGGACCCGCTCGACGTGATCGCCTACGCGCGCCCCAGCCGCTACGTCGAAGCCGACGTGCTGACCCCGTTCGCGCGCTCGCAGTTCGCGGGGCTGGCGGGGGTGGAGCTTCTGCTCGCGGTCGAGCGATGGGTGCACGAGCGCCTGCGCTACGCGTCGACCGACCAGGCCTGGCGCGGCGGGGCCGAGGCGACGCTCGCCTCCGGTGTCGGCGTGTGCCGTGACTTCGCCCACGTCGTGCTGGCGCTGTTGCGGGCGCTGGATGTGCCCGCGCGACTGGTGTCGGTCTACGCCCCGGGTCTCGTCCCGATGGACTTCCACGCCGTGGTCGAGGCGCTCGTCGACGACCGGTGGCTGCTGGTGGATGCGACGCGGCTGGCGCCCCGGCGGCAGATGGTGCGCATCGCCACGGGTCGCGACGCCGCCGACACCGCGTTCCTCACCAACACGCTGGCCGACGTCGACCTCACCGAACTGCGCGTGTGGGCCCAGGCGTCCGAGCTCGAGCCGGACGACCCGAACGAGCTCGTCGAACTCAGTTGAGCGCGGCGAGCGCCGATTCGACGAGCACCGTCGCGTCGCCCGCCTCGCCGAAGTACACGCTCGAGAGCACCAGTCGCGCGGATCCGGAGAACACCACGAGCGTCCCGCGCTCGTTCGCATCGCTCGAGAAGTAGGCCTCGTCGCCGAAGTCGACCGGGCTGCCGGTCGCGGCGTCGATCGCCGCCGCGAGCGCCGCATCGCCGAGACGCGACGCGGCGAGGTCCACGCTCGCCCCGCCGGACTCCCGCACCCAGCGACAGGCGACGCCGTCCGCGGCGAGCGCGGCGGCTCCGGCGGTGCCCGCCTCCGGCGTCCACTCGGCCAGGGCCGCGAAGTTCGGGTTGAAGGCGAACATCGTGTCCGCCGAGATCAGGTCGGCGCATCCCAGTCCGAGCGGGATCGAGGCCTCGACCTCGGAGGTCGGCGACGCCTCGGGGGTCGCACTCGCCGAGACGGTCGGCGTCGGCGTGCTCGACTCGCTCGCACCCGGCAGCGGGGCCGGCGCCACGGCGCAGGCCGAGAGCAGGAGGAGGAGACCACCGGCGACGGCGGTGGCGGCGGTGACCCCGACGGGGCGACGAACGACTCGATTCAGCACCCGACCATTGTGCGGCGGTCGGCGGATGGCGGTGCACGCCACGCCCGGCGGATAGGATCGTCCCTCGTGAATCCCGCCGAACTGACTGCCGTTGTCCTGCACGCCGCCCGCGAGGTCGCGGGGGAGCGCGCGGACGAGATCTCCGACGCGGATGTGACGCTCGAGCGCCCGCGCAGCCGCGAGCACGGCGACTGGGCCTCCAACGTCGCGATGAAGCTCGGCAAGCGCCTCGGCCGGGTTCCCCGCGAGTTCGCGGCCGAGCTCGTCACCGCCCTCGCCCAGGTCGACGGCATCGCCGAGGCCTCGGTGGCGGGTCCCGGCTTCGTCAACATCACGCTCGACGCCGCCGCGGCGGGCGTCGTCGCCGCGCGCATCGTCGACGCGGGGGAGTCCTACGGCCACGGCGACCTGTATGCGGGCGTCACGATCAACCTCGAGTTCGTCTCGGCCAACCCGACCGGACCGATTCACATCGGCGGCACGCGCTGGGCGGCGGTCGGCGACTCGCTCGCCCGCGTCTTCGCGGCCGAGGGCGGCCTCGTCACGCGCGAGTACTACTTCAACGATCACGGGGCGCAGATCGACCGCTTCGCGCGCTCGCTCGTCGCGTCCTACCTCGGTGAGCCCGCCCCGGAGGACGGCTACGGCGGTCAGTACATCCACGACATCGCGTCGCGCGTCGTCGCCGCCAGCGACGTCGATCTCGCCGCGCTCGATCGCGCGGCGCAGACCGAGCACTTCCGGGCGCACGGGGTGGAGCTCATGTTCGGCGAGATCCGGCAGAGCCTGCACGACTTCGGGGTGGATTTCGACGTCTACTTCCACGAGGACTCGCTGCACGAGTCCGGCGCCGTCGAGCATGCCGTCGCGCGTCTGCGGGAGCTCGGCCACATCTTCGAGTCCGAGGGCGCCACGTGGCTTCGCACGACCGAGTTCGGCGACGACAAGGACCGCGTCGTCATCAAGAGCGACGGCGAGGGCGCCTACATCTCCGGCGATCTGGCCTACTACCTGAACAAGCGCGAGCGCGGGTTCGAGCGCAACCTGATCCTGCTGGGCGCCGACCACCACGGCTACGTCAAGCGCCTGATGGCGATGACCGCGGCGTTCGGCGACGAGCCGTACGTCAACCTCGAGATCCTCATCGGCCAGATGGTGAACCTGGTGCGCAACGGCGAGCCGGTCCGGATGTCCAAGCGCGCCGGCACGGTCGTCACGATGGAGGACCTGGTCGAGGCGGTCGGCGTCGACGCGGCGCGCTACGCGCTCGTGCGCAGCTCCGCCGACAGCCAGCTCGATATCGATCTCGACCTGCTCACCAAGAAGACCAACGACAACCCGGTCTTCTACGTGCAGTACGCCCACGCGCGCACCTGCGCCGTGGCGCGCAACGCCGCCGAGGCGGGGGTGACGACCGACGCCTTCGATGCCGCAGCGCTCGCCCACGAGACGGAGAGCGCGCTGCTCGGGCAGCTCGCGGAGTTCCCGCGGATCGTGCGTCAGGCCGCCGAGCTGCGTGAGCCGCACCGCATCGCGCGGTACCTGGAGGAGCTCGCCGGGGCGTACCACACCTGGTACGCGGCGTGCCGTGTGATCCCGCTCGGCGATGCCCCGATCGAGCCGGTGCACGCCTCCCGGCTGATGCTCAACCGGGCGACCAGCCAGGTGCTGCGCAACGGTCTTTCCTTGCTCGGGGTCGGCGCACCCGAGAAGATGTAGGGGTGAACCCGGCGTCGGAGACTCCCCACTCGCGCTCCGCGGAGACGATGGTCGTCGAATCGACGGCGATCACCCGGGTGCCCCGACGGCGTCGACGCTGGCCGTGGGTGCTCGGCGGCGTCATCGTGCTGGTGCTCGCCGTCGCGGTCGTCCTGGCGGAGGGCATGGCGCGCGGCTACGTCGCCGACACCATCGCGGCGCGCGTCGCCGCCGAGTTCGAGCTCGAGTCGGCTGACGACGTCGAGGTGACCCTCGGGAGCTCGCCCGTCATCCCGCAGCTCATCGCGGGTCGGCTCGACTCGATCGACATCGAGATCGAGGAGTTCACGCTGGGGGAGCTCACCGGAGCGCTCGAGCTGCACGCCGAGTCGGTTCCGCTGGATGAGACCTCGCCGACCGAGCTGGTCACCGGCCGCTTCACGCTGGATGCCGGCGATCTGCTGGCCGTCGCGGCGCAGCTGAGCGGACTGGACCCCGAGAGCATCACGCTCGACGCGCCGGAGATCGTCGTCACGGCCACCCTCGAGCTGTTCGGCTTCGAGTTCTCCGTCGGGCTGGGGGTGGAGCCGGAGATCGCCGACGGCGCGCTCGTGTTCACGCCGACGAGCTTCCGGCTCGGAGATGAGGCGCTCACGGCCGACGAGCTGACGAGCAATCCCGTGTTCGCAGGCCTCGCGCAGATGTTCCTGCAGCAGGAGCCGATCTGTCTGGCCGAGATGCTGCCCGCGGCGATCGTCCTCGACGACGTCGAGGTGGTCGGCGACCAGCTGGTGGTGACCTTCACCGCGAGCGACATCGCCGTGGGGGCGCCCGGGGAGCGCGGAGGCTGCGCCGACTGACCGGTCGCCGCACTCCGCAGTCAGGGCCTCTAGTGCTCCTTGAGGAAGGCGAAGTGCGCTGCTGCGTGCTCGGAGGCTGACGGCTTCGGATGATGGCGCTTGGCTGCCGCGATCGCCCGGTCGAAGCACTCCAGGTACTCGTCCGTGGCACCGATGCTCACGATCTGGCGAACCTCGGGGAAGTAGATCTCACCGCGGCCCACGTGGAAGTGCTCCTTGTCGGCCTCGAGCGATCTGAGCCCATCGGCAGTGACCGCGAAGTAGGGCTCCACGCGCTCCCACACGGGGACGTCGCTCACATCCCAGATATGCGCGTCGAAGCCCTCGATGAGGCCCGCCGCGGTGACGACGATCATCTGGTCCGGGGCGCCACTGGGGAACATGAGGTGACGGGACGTCTGGGCCAGGGCGGCATCCACGATGACCCGCGACGGCTCCCCGCGGGGGCGCGTGGTCCCCAACTGCGTCGCGACGCTGCGGGGCGCTCGCGACCTGATCGACGTGATGGTGCCCTCGACGGCATCGGCGACCTTGCGCCGGGAGATCGTGCGCTCCGGCGACAGCACCACGAACACCGGTGGGAGCTCCGCTCGGTGCACGGCGAAGCAGGCGACCGGACGGAACGGCTTGATCAGACCCTGGGTCTGCTCGGTGGGCTCCTCGCCGTGAGCATCGGCGGTGGGCATGACGCGGAAGACGACACCGGCACGCCGAAGCGCCGTGATCGCGGGGCTGGTGATGGCCATCACGCCACCCTATTCGTCGTGCCCGCCCGATCTCGGCGGGAAGATTCGAGCCCGGCCCGCACCCCGGTAGACTGTGTGGCGGCTTCAGGGACCAATCCGGGTTCGCTCGCCTCACCCTTCGTTCCGACGTCCTCGTGAGGCAGGTTGTGACTTCAAATCCGCTGGCACCCGAGTGGCTCAGCCCACCGGTCGATGCCAACGCGCTCGCTCCCGCGGTCTGGCCCGCGCACGCCGACCGCGGTGAGGCCGGTGCGCTTCGAATCGCCGGGGTGAGCGCCGTCGCCCTCGCGGAGGAGTTCGGCACCCCGCTCTACGTCTTCGACGAGCAGGACGCGCGCACCCGCGCGGCGCATGTTCGCGCCGCGTTCACGGCCGCGTTCGCGCCGCTCGGTGCCGACGTGCACGTGTACTACGCGGGCAAGGCGTTCCTGTCGACCGAGATCGCGCGGTGGATGACCGAGGCGGGTCTGCGGATCGACGTCGCCAGCGGCGGGGAACTCGCCGTCGCGCTCGCCGCGGGAACGGATCCGTCCGAACTCGGGTTCCACGGCAACAACAAGAGCATCGCCGAGATCGACCGCGCCGTTGCGGTCGGCGTCGGCACGATCGTCGTCGACAGCCTGATCGAGATCGACCGGGTCGCCGCGGCCGCGCGGGCCGCCGGGCGCGTGCAGCCGGTGCGGCTGCGCATCAACTCGGGCGTGCACGCCTCGACGCACGAGTACCTCGCGACCGCGCGCGAAGACCAGAAGTTCGGCATCCCGCTCGCCGAGGCGCTCGAGACGGTCGCGCGCATCCGCCAGCACGACAGCCTGGCCTTCCTCGGCCTCCACTCGCACATCGGCTCGCAGATCTTCGAGTCGGACGGCTTCGCCGAGGCGGCCCGGCGGCTGCTGGCGGTGCACGCCGAACTGCTGAAGGCGGGCCCGGTCCCCGAGCTCAACCTCGGCGGCGGCTTCGGCATCGCCTACACGAGCGTCGACCGGCTGACCCCGATCGACGAGATCGCGACCGACTTCGCCCGCGTGATCGCGGAGGAGTGCGCGGCCCACGGCATCCCGGTGCCGGATCTGGCCATCGAGCCCGGCCGCGCCATCATCGGCACCCCCGGCGTCACGCTCTACGAGGTCGGCACCACGAAGCCCGTCGAGGTGACCCTCGACGACGGCGGGAGCGCGACGCGTCTCTACGTGAGCGTCGACGGCGGAATGAGCGACAACGCGCGACCCGCGCTGTACGAGGCCGACTACACGGTGCGGATCGCGAATCGCGTCTCCTCGGCGGAGCCCGCCCTGGTGCGCGTCGCCGGCAAGCACTGCGAGTCCGGCGACATCGTCGTGCGCGCGGACTACCTCCCCGGCGATGTCGCACCGCAGGACCTGCTCGCCGTCCCCGCGACCGGCGCCTACTGCTTCTCTCTCGCCAGCAACTACAACTACCTCACCCGACCCGCGGTCGTCGCGGTGCGCGACGGGCGTGCGCGCCTGCTCGTGCGTCGCGAGACCGAGGACGACCTTCTCCGCCGTGATCTCGGCGCGCAACCCCAGGGAGCAGCCCGCGCATGATGGAATACCGCAACCTTCGAATCGCCCTCCTCGGCGCCGGCTCGGTCGGCTCCCAGGTCGCGAGTCTCCTGCTCGAGCACGGCGACGAGCTCGCGGCCCGCGTCGGCGCCGGCCTCGAGCTGGTCGGGGTCGCCGTGCGCGACCTGGACGCGCCGCGCGACATCGAGATCCCGCGCCACCTGCTGACCACCGATGCGCACTCGCTCATCCTCGGAGCCGACATCGTCGTCGAGCTGATCGGCGGTCTCGAGCCGGCGCGGGAGTACCTGACGCTCGCGCTCACCTCCGGAGCGGACGTCATCACCGCCAACAAGGCGCTCCTGGCCACCCACGGCCCGGAGCTGTTCGAGCTGGCCAGCCAGGTCGGCGCCCAGCTGTACTACGAGGCCGCGGTCGGGGGAGCGATCCCGATCATCCGCCCGCTGCGCGACAGCCTCGCCGGCGACCGCGTGCACCGCATCCTCGGCATCGTCAACGGCACCACCAACTACATCCTCGATCGCATGGACACCGAGGGCTCGAGCCTCGAGGAGGCGCTCGCGACCGCGCAGGAGCTCGGCTACGCGGAGGCCGACCCGACGGCGGACGTCGAGGGCTACGACGCGGCGCAGAAGGCCGCGATCCTCGCCAGCCTCGCCTTCCACACCACCGTTCCGCTCGACGCCGTGCACCGCGAGGGCATCCTCGGCGTCACGCGCGACCAGGTGGTCGCCGCCAAGAAGTCCGGCTTCGTCGTGAAGCTGCTCGCCGTGTGCGAGCGGCTCGTCGACCCCGAGACCGGGGTCGAGGGCGTGAGCGCCCGCGTGCACCCCGCGCTGATCCCCGCGACGCATCCGCTCGCGGCGGTGCACGGCGCCAACAACGCGGTGTTCCTCGAGGCCGAGGCCGCCGGCAGTCTGATGTTCTACGGTGCCGGAGCGGGTGGCATCCAGACCGCCTCCGCCGTGCTCGGCGACGTCGTCTCGGCGGCCCGTCGCCACGTCATCGGCGGACCCGGGGTGGCGGAGTCGACGCACGCGAACCTGGCCGTGCTGCCGATCGCGAGCGTGACGACCCGCTACCAGATCACGCTCGAGGTTCTCGACCGCCCGGGCGTGCTCGCCGAGATCGCGACGGTGTTCAGCACGCACGAGGTCTCGGTCGAGGCCGTGCAGCAGTCGGTCGCCACCGAGCCCGAGCACGGCCATGACGCTGGCGAGGAGGCCCCGGCGCCGACCGCTACCCTGGTCATCGGGACGCACGAGGCCACCGAGGCCGCTCTGGCCGACACCGTCGCCGCCCTGGAGGCGAGCGAGGTCGTCGCCGAGGTGACGAGCGTTCTGCGAGTAGAGGGACTGTAAAGACATGGCACAGTGGCGCGGAGTGCTGCACGAGTACCGCGATCGTCTCGATGTGACGGACGCGACGCCCATCATCACGCTCGGTGAGGGCGGGACCCCGCTGATCCCGGCCCCCGCGCTGTCGGCGCGCACCGGCGCCCGCGTCTGGGTCAAGTTCGAGGGCATGAACCCGACCGGGTCGTTCAAGGACCGCGGCATGACCATGGCGGTGTCCAAGGCCGTCGAGCACGGCGCGAAGGCCGTCATCTGCGCCTCGACGGGCAACACCTCGGCCTCCGCCGCGGCGTTCGCGACGCACGCCGGCATCACCGCCGCCGTGCTCGTGCCCGAGGGCAAGATCGCGATGGGCAAGCTCGCCCAGGCGATCGCGCACGGCGCCGAGCTGCTGCAGGTGCAGGGCAACTTCGACGACTGCCTCGACATCGCGCGCGAGCTGGCCGCCAACTACCCGGTGCACCTGGTCAACTCGGTCAACAACGACCGCATCGAGGGCCAGAAGACGGCCGCGTTCGAGGTCGTCGAGGTGCTCGGCGACGCCCCCGACTTCCACTTCATCCCGGTCGGCAACGCCGGCAACTACACCGCGTACACCCGCGGCTACCGCGAAGAGGTCGAGCGCGGCGCCACGACGAAGCTTCCGCGGATGTTCGGTTTCCAGGCCGCCGGCAGCGCCCCGATCGTGCGCGGCGAGGTCGTCAAGCACCCCGAGACCATCGCCAGCGCGATCCGCATCGGCAACCCGGCCTCCTGGGAGCTGGCGCTCGAGGCACGCGACCTGACGAACGGCTACTTCGGCGCGATCGACGACGACACGATCCTCGAGGCTCACCGCATCCTGTCGGCCGAGGTCGGCGTCTTCGTCGAGCCCGCCTCGGCGATCAGCGTCGCGGGTCTCCTGGAGCGTGCGGCCGCCGGCGCCGTTCCGAAGGACGCCACCGTCGTGCTGACGGTCACCGGACACGGCCTCAAGGACCCGCAGTGGGCCCTGCGCACGCCGGACGGCGCCGAGATCCAGCCGACGAGCGTGCCGGTCGACACCGCGAGCATCGCCGAGGTGCTCGGGCTGGCCAAGAACTCCACCGATTCGGCGTCATCGTGACCGGGGCCCCGGCCTCGCTCGTCGGGCGGACCGTCACGGTGAAGGTTCCGGCGACGACCGCGAACCTCGGACCGGGCTTCGACACCCTGGGGCTCGCGCTCTCGGTCTACGACGAGCTCGAGGTCACCGCGAGTGCCGAGCCCGGTGCGCGGGTGCGCGTCGAGGGCGTCGGCGCGGGGGAGGTCCCGACCGACGAGTCGAACCTCGTCGTCCGCTCGATCGCGCACGCCTTCGCCTCGGTCGGCCAGGAGCTGCCCGGTCTCGACCTCGTGGCGCGCAACGCGATCCCGCACGGGCGGGGGATGGGCTCGAGCGGCGCGGCCATCGTCTCCGGGATCATGGCGGCCAAGGGACTGCTCGAGGGCGTCGTCGAGTTCGACTCGCAGGAGCTGCTGGCCCTGGCGACCGAGCTCGAAGGCCACCCCGACAACGTCGCGCCGGCGCTGTTCGGCGGTCTCACGATCGCCTGGATGACGCCGGAGGGTCCGCGGCACAAGAAGCTCATCGTGCACCGCGGCGTCTCGCCGCTGGTGGCCGTGCCGAACGAGACGACGATGTCGACCGCGCTCGCGCGCAGCCTGCAGCCCGTCTCGGTGCCGCACGAGGACGCGATCTTCAACGTGTCCCGGTCGGCGCTGCTGATCGCGGCGCTCATCCAGAGCCCCGAGCTTCTGCTCGAGGCCACCGAGGACAAGCTGCACCAGAGCTACCGGGCGAGCGCCATGCCGGAGACGGATGCCCTCATCCGCATGCTGCGTGCCGAAGGCCTCGCCGCCGTCGTCTCCGGTGCGGGCCCGTCGATCCTGGTGCTCGGGAGCGATCCCGCGCAGCGGCTGCTGGCCACGGATCTCATCGAGAAGAACGCCACGACGACCTGGGACAGCCTGGTTCTCGCGGTCGACTTCCGTGGTGCTACAGTGGTCTCGCACCCGATCGAAGCTGTGGCCTAGAGCTCAGCGACGCGAACCCGCGACAGGGTGCGATCTCACCGGCACTCGCCGACCGCGGTTTCCGCATTACTCGTGCATCCGACTCCGCAGCCGACGGCGCTGAACCCCGGGATGTTCTGTGCCCGGGCCGAAAGGAACCCTGCACTGTGACTGACGTCAACGCCTCCGCCCCTGCCGCGGATGCCCGCGCTGAGCTCGCGCTCAAGCGCCTCCCCGAACTCCAGGCTCTCGCGGCCGAACGGGGGATCACCGGTGCGGCCAAGCTCCGAAAGGGAGAACTCGTGGACATCCTCGCTGACAACCAGGACGGCACCGCCGCCCAGAACGGCGCTCCCGCGCCCGCCGCCGAGGCGACCGCTCCGGCCGCCGAGCCGAGCGACGCCGCACCGGCCGCCGAAGCTCCGGCCGCGGAAGCGCCCGCTGAGGCGCCCGCCGCCAAGGCCGCGCCCGCGCGCCGCGGCTCGCGTCGAGCCTCCGCCTCGAGCGCCGAGGCCGCCAGCCTCGCCGCCGAACTGGCCCCCAAGACCTCGACGGAGCCGGTGCGCGCCACCGGCGGTCACGTCGCGGCCGCCGAGCTCGGTGTCGAGCTCGAGAAGCTCCTGCCGGAGAAGACCTACGGCAGCGCCGAGAAGAACGGCGCCCGCCGCGCCTCGTCGAAGTCGGCTGCCGCCAAGCAGTCCGCCGACGCCGCCACGGCGGACGAGGCGAAGACCGCCACCACCGGCGAGAAGGAGTCGGGCGCGACCGAGTCCGCCGAGAACGGCGACAGCGGTTCGTCGAACCGCGGCCGCGGCCGGGGCCGCAACCGCTCCGGCGGCAACCGCCAGGGCGGCGACAACGCGTCCGACGGCGGCAGCGGCGACTCGAACGAGGGCGGCAACAAGCGCGGCCAGCAGGGCGGCCAGAACGACCAGAGCGGCCAGGGCGGCGCGCAGGCCGACGGCGAAGGCCGTGGCCGGGGCCGCTACCGCGACCGCAAGCGCGGACGCGGCGGTCAGAACGACATCGACGAGCCCGAGATCAGCGATGACGACGTGCTCATCCCCGTCGCCGGCATCCTCGACGTTCTCGACAACTATGCCTTCGTCCGCACCACGGGCTACCTGCCCGGCCCGAACGACGTGTACGTCTCGCTCGGCCAGGTCAAGAAGTACAACCTGCGCAAGGGCGACGCGGTCGTCGGCGCCATCCGCCAGCCGCGCGAGGGCGACCAGCAGGGCGGACGCCAGAAGTACAACGCGATCGTCAAGATCGACTCGATCAACGGCCTCACCGTCGACTCCGCGGGCGACCGCGTCGAGTTCGGCAAGCTGACGCCGATCTACCCGAACGAGCGTCTGCGCCTCGAAACCACGCCCGAGAAGCTCTCGACGCGGATCATCGACCTGATCGCCCCGATCGGCAAGGGCCAGCGCGGCCTCATCGTCGCGCCGCCGAAGGCCGGCAAGACGCTGATCCTGCAGGCGATCGCCAAGGCCATCGCGGTGAACAACCCCGAGGTGCACATCATGGTCGTGCTCGTCGACGAGCGCCCCGAAGAGGTCACCGACATGCAGCGCTCGGTCAAGGGCGAGGTGATCGCCTCGACCTTCGACCGCCCCGCGGAGGACCACACCACCGTCGCCGAACTGGCCATCGAGCGCGCCAAGCGCCTCGTGGAGCTCGGCAACGACGTGGTCGTGCTGCTCGACTCGATCACGCGACTGGGCCGCGCCTACAACCTGGCCGCGCCCGCCTCGGGCCGCATCCTCTCCGGCGGCGTTGACGCCAGCGCGCTCTACCCGCCGAAGCGCTTCTTCGGCGCCGCGCGCAACATCGAGGGCGGCGGTTCGCTCACCATCCTCGCGACGGCGCTCGTGGAGACCGGATCCAAGATGGACGAGGTCATCTTCGAGGAGTTCAAGGGCACCGGTAACATGGAGCTGCGCCTCTCGCGCCAGCTCGCCGACAAGCGCATCTTCCCGGCCGTCGACATCTACGCGTCGAGCACCCGCCGCGAGGAGGAGCTGCTCTCGGCCGAAGAGGTCAAGATCACGTGGCGTCTGCGCCGCGCGCTCGCCGGTCTCGAACTGCAGCAGCAGCTCGAGGTGGTCCTGGGCAAGCTCAAGGAGACGCAGTCGAACACCGAGTTCCTCGTGCAGATCCAGAAGTCGCTGCCGAACGGCACCAACGGCCACAAGGAGTAAGCGGTGTTCGAGTCCGTCGCCGGGCTCCTCGCCGAGCACGAGGACCTGCAGCAGCAGCTGTCCGACCCCGCGCTGCACGCCGATCCGGCGCGCTCCAAGAAGGTCAACCGGCGCTACGCCGAGTTGAGCCGGATCGTCGCGGCGCACTCGGAGTGGCAGAAGCTCAGCGACGACCTCGAGGCCGCGCGGGAGCTCGCGGCGGAGGACGCCACCTTCGCCGAGGAGATCCCCGCGCTCGAAGAGGCGATCCCGGTCGCGGCCGAGAAGCTGCGCCGACTGCTGATCCCGCGCGACCCCGACGACGGGCGCGACGTGATCATGGAGATCAAGGGCGGCGAGGGCGGCGAGGAGTCGGCCCTGTTCGCGGCGGACCTGGTGCGCATGTACGTGCACTACGCCGAGAGCAAGGGCTGGAAGACCGAGCTGCTGGAGCGCACCGAGTCCGATCTCGGCGGCTACAAGGATGTGCAGCTCGCCATCAAGGGGAGCTCGAGCGACCCCGCCCAGGGCGTCTGGGCGCACCTCAAGTACGAGGGCGGGGTGCACCGCGTTCAGCGGGTGCCGGCGACCGAGTCGCAGGGCCGCATCCACACCTCGACGACGGGCGTGCTCGTCTTCCCCGAGGTCGATGAGCCCGAAGAGGTCGAGATCAACCCCAACGACCTCAAGATCGACGTGTTCCGCTCCTCCGGACCCGGCGGCCAGAGCGTCAACACGACCGACTCGGCGGTGCGCATCACGCACGTTCCGACCGGCATCGTCGTGAGCATGCAGAACGAGAAGAGCCAGCTGCAGAACCGTGAAGCGGGCATGCGCGTGCTGCGCGCCCGGCTGCTGGCGAAGCAGCAGGAGGAGCTCGACGCGATCGCGAGCGACGCGCGCCGCAGCCAGATCCGCGGCATGGATCGCTCCGAGCGGATCCGCACCTACAACTTCCCCGAGAACCGCATCGCCGATCACCGCACCGGCTACAAGGCCTACAACCTCGACGCCGTGCTCAACGGGGCGCTGGAACCGGTGATCGAGTCGTGCATCCGCGCCGACGAGGAGGCCCGTCTGGCCGCCCTCGGCGACGAGTCCTGATCGTGTCTCTCCCGGTGATGACCGAGCCCGCGGCGTCCCCCGACGCGGCACCCGCGCGCCGTCTCGACGCCGTGCGCGAGTGGGCCGTCGGCACGCTCGCCGCGGCCGGGGTGCCGAACCCCGACGTTGATGCCGAGCTGCTCATCGGGCACGTCCTGGGGATCTCGCGCGGCCAGGTGCAGGCGCGGTCGATCGGCGGCTCGGAGCTGGGACTCGAGGACTACCTTGCGGTCGCGACCGCCGTCGAGCGCCGTGCCGCTCGGGAGCCGCTGCAGCACATCACCGGCCGAGCCCCGTTCCGCCACCTCGAGCTCGCGGTCGGCCCGGGCGTCTTCGTGCCGCGGCCGGAGACCGAGCTCGCGGCCCAGCTCGCGATCGACGCGCTCCTCGAGGTTCCGCATCCCGAGCCGCGCGCGCTCGATCTCGGCACCGGCAGCGGGGCGATCGCGATCTCGCTGGCGACCGAGGTCTCACATGCGAGCGTCATCGCCGTGGAGGCGTCGCCCGCCGCTTTCATCTGGGCGAAGCAGAACGCGCGCGAGCTGGCCGGGGAGAACCTGCGGCTGATCTTCGGGGATCTCGCCGAGGTGCTGCCCGACGCCGCGGAGTCCTTCGACGTCGTCGTGTCGAACCCGCCGTACATTCCGCAGGGCGCGATCCCGCGCGATCCCGAGGTGCGCCTGCACGACCCGGAGATGGCGCTGTTCGGGGGAGCGGACGGGCTGGACCTCGTGCGGATCATCTCGCGCCGTGCGCTCGCCTGGCTGCGCCCCGGCGGAGGGCTCGTGCTGGAGCACGCCGAGCAGCAGGGTCCCGCCGTGCGCGCGCTGCTCGAGGCGGACGGCTGGCGGATGACGATGACGCACCGCGACCTGCTGGGTCGCGATCGCGCGACCACCGCCACCCGCTAGCGCGGATCGGCTCAGCCGCGCGACGCGGCGAAGTCCTCGATGGCGGCGCGCATCCCGGCCGGATGCGTGAAGCGGTGCGCGGTGATGCCGAGGCCCGCGGCGCTCGCGACGTTCTCGGGCAGATCGTCGGCGAAGAACACGTCGCGCGGGTCGGCCCGGTAGCTCTCGAGCATCCGCTCGAAGACCAGCGGATCGGGCTTGCGCGCCCCGTAGAAGCTGGAGGTGCGCAGGTCGTCCGGCTCGAACAGCTCGACGAGCTCGTGCGCCAGCGTCGCGAGATGCGCGTGCACGAGCGGCCCGTTGTTGGTCAGGAGGCTCACCGCCCCGAGCTCGCGCGCCCGCGCCACGGCGGCGAAGGAGTCCGGGAACGGGGTCATCGCGCGACGGCGGTTGCTGATCCAGTCCTCGACGCTCACCTCGGCGCCGAAGGCGGCGAGGGCGGCGCGGTGGTAGCTGTCAGCGTCGGGGAAGCCGCCGGCCTCGGCCGCGAACTCGCCCTCGTCGTGCCACCAGCGTCGCCGCAGCTCGGCGAAGGGCACCCCCGTCAGCTCGACGAGACCCTCCATCCGGCGTCGCCAGTCGTAGTCGTAGAGGACGTCGTCCATGTCGAAGACAAAGAGAAGGGTCATGGCCGTTCCATCCTCTCGCACCTCGCCTTCGGCCGCGCGCCGATAACATGGACCCGACATGGCGCGCTACGACACTTCGGTCCCGTCCGAGCTGCTGACGGGGATGCGGCTTTCTCGGGCGGCGCTCGGGCGAGGCGAACTCGTTGTCATCCCCACCGACACCGTCTACGGGGTGGCGGCGGATGCCTTCTCCCCGGACGCCGTTGACGCGCTGCTGGAGGCGAAGGGGCGCGGTCGCACCTCGCCGCCGCCCGTGCTCGTGCCGGGGATCCCGACCCTCGACGCGCTGGCCGAGGTGGTGCCGCCCGAGGTCCGCCGACTCGTCGAGGAGTTCTGGCCGGGAGGCCTCACCGTGATCCTCCGCGCGCGCGCCACCCTGGACTGGGATCTCGGCGAGACGCGCGGGACCGTCGCGCTGCGCCAGCCGGCCGACCCGATCGCCCTCGAACTGCTGTCGGAGACGGGGCCGCTCGCCGTGTCGAGCGCCAACCTGACCGGCGAGCCCGCCGCCACCACCGCCGAGGAGGCGGAGCGCATGCTGGGGGAGCGCGTCGCGGTCTACCTCGACGCCGGCCCGGTGGGCTCCAGCTATCCGAGCGCCGACCCGCGCTCCGGGTCGACGATCGTCGACGCGACGGCGCTCGAGCATCCCGAGGGCAAGCTGCGCATCGTCCGCCACGGGGTGATTCCCGACGCCGAGATCATTCGGGTGGTCGGGGCCGAACGATGCGCATGATCTTCTACGTCGCGGTCGCCCTGATCGCGGCGATCGTCACGTTCGTGCTCGCCATCGTCATCTATCGGCTGAGCCTCAAGCACCGGCTCTACCCGAAAGTGCGCGAGCGCGACGTGCACACGCGGCCGACCCCGCGACTCGGCGGCATCGCGATGTTCGCGGGCGTCGTGATCGCGTTCGGAATCGGGGCGCTGCTGCCGCCGCTCTCGCTCGTCTACGACGAGCCGGGCAAGATCCTCGCCGTGATCGGGGCGGCCTCGATCATCGTGCTGCTCGGCGTCGCCGACGACGTGTGGGATCTCGACTGGCTGACCAAGCTCGCCGGACAGTTCATCGCCGCCTTCGTGCTCGCCTGGCAGGGCGTCCAGCTGGGGGCGATCCCGATCCCCGGCGGAACGCTCGCGCTCATCTCGCCGACGATGTCGCTGGTGATCAGCGTATTCACCGTGGTGCTCGTGATGAACGCCGTCAACTTCGTCGACGGTCTCGACGGCCTCGTCGCGGGGGTGGCGATCATCGCCAACGGCGTCTTCTTCATCTACACCTACGTGATCACCTACGGGCCGACCGAGCAGAGCGACTACTTCAACCTCGCCTCGCTCGTCAGCGCCGTGCTGATCGGCGCGTGCGTGGGGTTCCTGCCGCTGAACTGGCACCCGGCGAAGATGTTCATGGGCGACGCTGGCTCGATGCTCGTGGGCCTGTTGATGGCCACCTCGGCGCTCGCCGTGACCGGCACGATCGACCCGGCGCGGATCACCGGGCAGGGTGCCGTCGACAGCAACCAGCTGCTCGGCGCGAGCGGACTGCTTCCGGCCTTCATCCCGATCCTGCTGCCCTTCGCCGTCCTCGTGATCCCGCTGCTCGACTTCGGTCTTGCCGTGATCCGCCGGCTCCGCGCCGGCAAGTCGCCGTTCTCGGCCGACCGCCAGCACCTGCACCACCGCCTGCTCGACATGGGGCACTCGCACTTCCACGCCGTGCTGATCCTGTACGGCTGGACCGCCGCCGCCTCCGTCGGCTGCTTCCTGTTCCTGGTGATCGCCGACTGGTGGTGGCCGCTGACGTTCACCCTCGCGGCCTTGGCCATCTGCACGATCGTCACGCTCGCGCCGCTCAGCCGCCGCAAGCGCCTGGAGGCCGCCGCTCAGCTGGCGGAGGACGGCCCCGATACCGACCCCCTCGACCGTTTCGACCCGCTCGATGCGGCGTCCGACGACGCACCCGAGGACCCGGCCGACGACCCCGAGGCGCTCGACGCCTATCGTCGGCTCCACCGAGAGGACTCCTGATGAGTGTTGCCCCGATTCTGACTCGTGCCCTGCGCTACGGCGCCATCCTGGCGATCGCCGTCGCGGTCGTGGGCGGTGTCGTCGGCTACCTGGTCTTCGGCATGCCGGGGCTCTGGGGCGGCGTCCTCGGCGCAGCGCTGGCGGCGCTCTTCATGGGCGTCACGGCGGCGAGCATCCTGCTGGCGGCCCGGCTGACGACGGGGGACCCGGGGAGTCCGCTCTTCTTCGGTGTCGTACTCGGCGCCTGGGTTCTCAAGCTCGTCGTCTTCCTGATCGCCGCCATCTGGCTGCGCACCCAGGATTGGTTGGACCCGTACGTGTTCTTCGGCAGCGTCATCGTCGCCGTGCTCGGCTCGCTCGTCGTCGACGTGCTCGCGTTCCAGCGTTCGCGCGTTCCGTACGTGAGCGACATCGATCTGCCCGACGAGCGTCCCTGACCACCCGAAAATGTTGATAGGGTGAAGCGAACCTTCCCCCTAATTCGCCCGCGTCACCGCACGCCCCGAAGCAGGAGAAAGCACTGCTAGCTTCCGCCCTCGCCTCCCTCCTCCCGTTCGCCACAGATGACGAAACGGGTGACGGTGGTTTCCACGGTCCCACCCTCGCGGATTTCTTCCCCGATGCGGTTCTCTTCGCCGGTACTCCTTTCGAGCTGAACCGGATCATGATCATCCGGCTGCTCGTCGTGGCCGTGCTGATGCTGCTGTTCTGGCTCGGCACCCGCAAGATGAGCGTCGTGCCCGGTCGCGGCCAGGTCGTCACCGAGATGGCGATCGGCTTCGTGCGCCAGAACATCGTGATCGAGACGCTCGGCGAGAAGGACGGCAAGCGCTTCATGCCGATCCTGATGGCGATGTTCTTCCTGATCCTCGGACTGAACCTCACCGGAATCATCCCGGGCCTCAACATCGCCGGATCCTCGGTCATCGGCCTGCCGCTCGTGCTCGCCGTGATCGCCTACGTGATGTTCATCTACGCCGGCATCAAGAAGCACGGGCTCAACTTCTTCAAGAGCGCGCTGTTCCCCGCGGGCGTTCCCGCGATCGTGCTGCCGCTCGTGGCGATCATGGAGTTCCTGTCGACCTTCATCCTGCGCCCGGTCACGCTCACCCTGCGTCTCCTGATGAACATGGTCGCCGGCCACATGCTGCTCGTGCTGTGCTTCTCGGCGACGCACTTCTTCTTCTTCACCGTCCTGGCCGAAGGAAACCTGCTCGGCTTCCTCGGCATCGGCACCCTCGCGTTCGGCTTCATCTTCACGCTGTTCGAGATCCTCGTCGCCGTCCTCCAGGCCTACGTCTTCACCTTCCTCGCCGCCGTCTACATCCAGCTCTCGCTGGCCGACGAGCACTAATCGTTCCGGCGCCCGCCGCGAACACTCTCCACCGAAAGGAAAAACCGTGAACCTCGCTGAAGTCACTGGTCACATCGCCCCGCTCGCCTTCGGCGTCGCGACCATCGGCCCGGCCATCGGCGTCGGCATCGTCGTCGGCAAGACCGTCGAGTCGGTTGCGCGTCAGCCCGAGCTGCAGGGCCGTCTGACCGGTCTGATGTTCCTCGGCATCGCGTTCACCGAGGCGCTCGCCTTCGTCGCGATCGCCGTCGGCTTCATCCCGTTCCCGTAGTCACCCCGAAACCTAAGGAGGCGGAATGCTGAACGCATTCCTGGCCGCCGAAGAGGAAACCGAGACCGAGTTCTCGCTCCTCTTCCCGGAGTTCTACGACGTCTTCTGGTCGCTCGTCGTCTTCGTTGTCCTGCTCGCATTCTTCTTCTGGAAGGTGCTGCCGGCAGTCAACAAGACGCTCGACGAGCGCAAGGACGCGATCGAGGGCGGCATCAAGCGCGCCGAGGAGGCCCAGGCCAGCGCCTCGGCCGCACTCGACGAGTACAACGCTCAGCTCGCCGAGGCGCGTGCCGAGGCCGCACAGATCCGCGACAAGGCGCGTGCCGAAGGCGCGCAGATCCTCGCCGAGCTCAAGGAGCAGGCGAGCGCCGAAGCCGCGCGCATCACCGCGAACGCGCAGGTGCAGATCGAGGCCGAGCGTCAGGCGGCCCTCGTCTCGCTGCGTGCCGAGGTCGGCTCGCTCGCACTGGACCTCGCGTCCGGCGTGATCGGCGAGAACCTCAGCGATGACAAGAAGTCGGCCGGCGTCGTCGACCGCTTCCTGGCTGACCTCGAGAAGGCGAGCAAGTAATGGGCTCGGCGACTCGGACCGCCCTCGCGGCGGCGAAGCAGGACCTCGCCGCGCGCAAGGGCGTCACCCTCGCGAGCGGAGAGCAGCTGCTCTCCGCCGGTCGGGCGATCGAAGGCTCCGCGCAGCTGCGCGCGGTCCTCGCCGACCCGGCCGTCGAGGCGTCCGAGAAGTCGGCCCTGATCACGTCGATCTTCGGAGCACTCGACGCCACCGCGTCGGCGCTCCTGTCGGACCTGGCGAGCGCGCGGTGGTCGACCCGCGGCGAGTTCCTGGACGGCATCGAGGAGATCGGCATCCGGGCGATCGCCCAGTCGGCGGGCGACAAGGCCTCGATCGAGCGCGAGCTCTTCGAGGTTGAGCGCGCCGTCGCCAGCGACGCCGAGCTCGAGCTCGCGATCGGCAGCACTCTCGGCGACACCACGCAGAAGGCGGCTCTCGTCGACCGGCTGCTCGGCTCGTCGATCAGCGCCGCCACCGCCGCCATCGTGCGTCACCTCGTGCAGAGCCCGCGTGGTCGCCGCATCGGCGAGCTGCTGCGCTCCGCCGCGGACCTCGTCGCCGATGCGAACGGTCGCATCGTCGCCACGGTCACGTCGGCGGCGCCGCTCAGTGCGGCGCACGAGAAGAAGCTCGTGCAGACCCTCACGGCCCGCTACGAGCGCACGCCGATCCTCAACGTCGTGATCGACGACCGCATCCTCGGCGGACTCCGCGTGCAGGTTGGCGACGAAGTCGTCGACGGCACCATCGCGTCCCGCCTCGCGGACCTCCGACTCCAGCTTGCCGGCTGACCCGGCCCAGATACAGCGGCACTAGCCCACTCACACGAATAGGCATTCACATGGCAGACATCACCATCAGCCCCGATGAGATCCGCGACGCGCTCAAAGATTTCGTCGCGGGATACCAGCCGACCGCATCGGCCACGACCGAGGTCGGAACGGTCATCGACGCGGGCGATGGCATCGCGCACGTCGAGGGCCTTCCCGGCGCGATGGCGAACGAGCTCCTCCGCTTCGCGGACGGCACGCTCGGCCTCGCGCTGAACCTCGACGAGAGCGAGATCGGTGTCATCGTGCTCGGTGAGTTCACCGGCATCGTCGAGGGCATGGAGGTCACCCGCACGGGTGAGGTCCTCTCGGTGCCCGTCGGTGACGCGTTCCTCGGTCGCGTCGTCGACCCGCTCGGCGCCCCGATCGACGGCCTCGGCGACATCAAGGCCGAAGGCCGCCGCGCCCTCGAGCTGCAGGCGCCCGGCGTCATGCAGCGCAAGAGCGTGCACGAGCCGATGCAGACCGGCATCAAGGCGATCGACGCCATGATCCCGATCGGCCGCGGTCAGCGTCAGCTGATCATCGGCGACCGCCAGACCGGCAAGACGGCCATCGCGATCGACACGATCATCAACCAGAAGGCCAACTGGGAGTCGGGCGACGTCAACAAGCAGGTGCGCTGCATCTACGTCGCCATCGGCCAGAAGGGCTCCACGATCGCCGCCGTCAAGGGCGCGCTCGAGGACGCCGGCGCCATGGAGTACACCACGATCGTCGCGGCTCCGGCCTCCGACGCCGCGGGCTTCAAGTACCTCGCCCCCTACACCGGCTCGGCCATCGGCCAGCACTGGATGTACGGCGGCAAGCACGTCCTGATCATCTTCGATGACCTGTCGAAGCAGGCCGAGGCCTACCGTGCCGTGTCGCTGCTGCTGCGTCGTCCGCCGGGACGTGAGGCCTACCCGGGTGACGTCTTCTACCTGCACTCGCGTCTGCTCGAGCGCTGCGCGAAGCTCTCGGACGAGCTCGGCGCCGGCTCGATGACGGGTCTGCCGATCATCGAGACGAAGGCCAACGACGTCTCGGCGTACATCCCGACCAACGTGATCTCGATCACCGACGGCCAGATCTTCCTGCAGTCCGACCTGTTCAACTCGAACCAGCGCCCGGCGGTCGACGTCGGCATCTCGGTCTCGCGTGTCGGTGGTGACGCGCAGGTCAAGAGCATCAAGAAGGTCTCCGGAACGCTGAAGCTCGAGCTCGCGCAGTACCGCTCGCTCGAGGCGTTCGCGATGTTCGCCTCCGACCTGGATGCGGCCAGCCGCCGCCAGCTCGACCGCGGCGCGCGCCTCACCGAGCTGCTGCGCCAGCCGCAGTACTCGCCGTACCCGGTGGAGGAGCAGGTCGTCTCGATCTGGGCCGGCACCAACGGCAAGCTCGACAAGGTGCCCGTCGAGGACGTGCTCCGCTTCGAGAGCGAGCTGCTCGACCACCTCAAGCGCAACACCAAGGTGCTCGACACCCTGCGCGAGACCAACGTGCTCGACGACGACACCCTCGCCGCGCTCGAGAAGGAGGTCGACGCGTTCTCGCTCGGCTTCCAGACCGGTGACGGCCGCACGCTGAGCTCGCCCGGTCACGAGGAGTTCGAGGCGATCGAGGTCGAAGACGTCAACCAGGAGAAGATCGTCAAGTCGAAGCGCTGAGCTTTGACGACGAGATTCGCACGATCATCACTGACGAGTAGGAAGTAACGACATGGGAGCCCAACTTCGGGTCTACCGGCAGAAGATCCGTTCTGCCCAGACGACCAAGAAGATCACCCGTGCCATGGAGCTGATTGCGGCCAGCCGCATTCAGAAGGCGCAGCAGCGGGTGGCCGCCTCGGCACCGTACGCGCGCGCCGTGACGCGCGCCGTGTCGGCCGTGGCGACCTACTCGAACGTGGACCACATCCTCACGACGGAGCCGGAGAAGATCGAGCGCGCCGCCATCGTGGTGTTCGCCTCGGACCGCGGCCTCGCCGGCGCGTTCAACGCGAACGTGCTCCGCGAGGCGGAGGAACTCACCACGCTCCTGCGCGAGCAGGGCAAGGAGGTCGTCTACTACGTCGTCGGCCGCCGTGCGGTGGGCTACTTCAAGTTCCGCAAGCGCGCCTTCGAGCGCGAGTGGATCGGCGACACCGACAGCCCGACGTTCGCGACCGCGCAGGAGATCGGCGCCGCGATCGTGGAGAAGTTCGTGCAGCCCTCCTCCGAGGGCGGCGTGGACGAGATCCACATCGTGTACAACCGCTTCGTCTCGATGTTGACCCAGACCCCGGAGGTCGTGCGTCTGCTTCCCCTCGAGGTCGTCGAAGGCGTCGAAGAGCCGGAGACCGAGGTGCTTCCGCTCTACGAGTTCGAGCCCGAGGCCGACACCGTCCTGGACGCGCTGCTGCCCGTCTACATCGAGAGCCGCATCTTCAACGCGCTCCTGCAATCCGCTGCCAGCAAGCACGCGGCGACGCAGAAGGCGATGAAGTCCGCATCCGACAATGCGGACAAGCTCATCCGCGACTACACCCGGCTGGCGAACAACGCGCGTCAGGCCGAGATCACCCAACAGATCTCCGAGATCGTCGGCGGCGCCGACGCACTGAGCTCGGCGAAGTAATTCCCCACGAGAGAAGACAGAAGAGATGACTCCTCCCACTGCAACCGCCAAGAAGTCCAAGGCTGAGGCCTCGGCTCCCGCCGGAGTTGGCCGCGTCGCGCGCGTCACCGGCCCGGTCGTTGACATCGAGTTCCCGCACGACGCGATCCCGGGGATCTACAACGCCCTGCAGACCGAGATCACCATCGACGGTGTGACCACGGTGCTGAACCTCGAGGTCGCGCAGCACCTCGGCGACGACCTGGTCCGCGCGATCGCGCTCAAGCCGACCGACGGCGTCGTCCGCGGTCAGGCCGTGACCGACACCGGCGCGCCGATCTCGGTGCCCGTCGGCGACATCACCAAGGGCAAGGTCTTCAACGTCATGGGTGAGGTGCTGAACGCCGCGCCCGGCGAGAAGCTCGAGATCACCGAGCGCTGGCCCATCCACCGCAAGCCCCCGGCCTTCGACCAGCTGGAGTCGAAGACGCAGCTCTTCGAGACCGGCATCAAGGTCATCGACCTCCTCACCCCGTACGTGCAGGGTGGAAAGATCGGCCTCTTCGGAGGCGCCGGTGTCGGCAAGACCGTCCTCATCCAGGAGATGATCCAGCGCGTCGCGCAGGACCACGGCGGTGTGTCGGTGTTCGCCGGTGTCGGTGAGCGCACCCGTGAGGGCAACGACCTCATCCACGAGATGGAGGAGGCGGGCGTCTTCGACAAGACCGCCCTCGTCTTCGGCCAGATGGACGAGCCGCCGGGAACGCGTCTTCGCGTCGCCCTGTCGGCGCTCACGATGGCGGAGTACTTCCGCGACGTGCAGAAGCAGGACGTGCTGCTCTTCATCGACAACATCTTCCGCTTCACGCAGGCCGGTTCCGAGGTGTCGACCCTGCTCGGCCGCATGCCGAGCGCGGTCGGCTACCAGCCGAACCTCGCCGACGAGATGGGTATCCTCCAGGAGCGCATCACCTCGACCCGCGGCCACTCGATCACCTCGCTGCAGGCGATCTACGTTCCCGCCGACGACTACACGGACCCGGCCCCGGCCACGACCTTCGCGCACCTCGACGCGACGACCGAGCTCAGCCGCGAGATCGCGTCGAAGGGCCTCTACCCGGCTGTCGACCCGCTGTCGTCGTCCAGCCGCATCATGGACCCGCGCTACTTGGGCGAGGACCACTACCGCGTCGCGACCAGCGTCAAGGCGATCCTGCAGAAGAACAAGGAACTCCAGGAGATCATCGCGATCCTCGGTGTCGACGAGCTGAGCGAAGAGGACAAGATCACCGTCTCGCGCGCCCGTCGCATCCAGCAGTTCCTCTCGCAGAACACCTACATGGCGAAGAAGTTCACCAGCGTCGAGGGTTCGACGGTTCCGCTGAAGGACACGATCGAGTCGTTCGACGCGATCGTCCGCGGCGACTTCGACCACGTCGCCGAGCAGGCCTTCTTCAACGTCGGTGGCATCTCGGACGTCGAGGCCAACTGGGCGAAGATCCAGAAGGAGAACGGCTAACATGCCGCTGAACGTCAGCGTCGTTTCGGCGGATCGCGCCCTCTGGACGGGTGAGGCGACTCAGATCATCGCCCGCACGACCGAGGGTGAGATCGGCATCCTCGCCGGGCACGAGCCGATTCTGGCCGTGCTCGCCGAGGGCGAGGTGCGCGTCACCACGACCGACGGCGAGACGGTCACGGCGCGTGCCAACGACGGCTTCCTGTCGGTGCAGAACGACACGGTCACGATCGTGGCCGGCGCTGCCGAGCTCGTCTAGAGCCTCGGAACGCCGGGTGCGCCGTTCCGGACGGCAGTGACATGTTCATCGTGATGGCGGGGCTTCCCGGAACCGGGAAGTCGACCATCGCCGAGCAGCTCGGTCGTCAGCTGGGCCTCGCGGTGGTGTCGGTCGACCCGATCGAGTCCGCGATCCTGTCGGCCGGGATCGATGCCGGTCAGCCGACCGGTCTCGCGGCGTACCTGGTCGCCGAGAGGATCGCCGACTCGGTGCTGAGCTCTCCCGCGGCGGGGGTCATCATCGACGCCGTCAACGCGGTCGAGCCGGCGCGCCTGCAGTGGGTGCGGCTGGCCGAGCGGCACGGGGAGCGGCGCACGCGCTTCATCGAGGTGTACTGCTCGGATCCCGAGGTGCACCGCGAGCGCCTGGAGACGCGCAGTCGCGAGCTCGCCCATCTGGCCGAGCCGAGCTGGCACGCCGTCGAGCAGAGCCTCGACGAGTGGGAGCCGTGGGTCGGCCCGAGCGCCGAGGTGCCGCGACTGCGCCTCGACTCGGTGCGCCCGGTGGACGAGAACGTCGCCGAGGCGCTGCGCTTCGCCGTGGGCTGATCGACGTGCTGCTTCTTCTGCCCCCCTCCGAGACCAAGCGACCCGGGGGAACTCCGGGGACGCGTCTCGACCTCGGCCTGTTGAGCTTCGCGGGCCTCACGGATGCGCGCCGGGAGAGCCTGGCGGCGCTGCGCGCGCTCTGCCAGGACCCGGAGGCGGCGCGCCGAGCGCTGAAGCTGGGTGCCACGCAGGGCGCTCTCATCGAACTCAATCGCGAGGTCGAGGACTCCGTGACGATGCCCGCCCTCGACCGCTTCGACGGCGTGCTCTTCGACGCGCTCGACGCGGCGACGCTGCCCCCCGAGGCTCGCGTGCGCGCCGGGGAGGGCGTCGCCATCGCGTCGGCGCTGTTCGGCCTGGTGGGAGCGCTCGATCCGATCCCGGCCTACCGTCTTTCGGCGGATTCGCGTCTTCCCGGTGTCACCCTGCGACGGCACTGGGCGGCGGCCGCGGCCGCCGCGCTCGCGGAGCGCGCGGCGGGAGGCTTCGTGCTGGACGCCCGCTCCGAGGCCTATGCGGCGCTCGGCCCGGCGCCGGCGGGTTCGCGCTTCCTGCGCGTGGTCACCGAGGACGGCGACGGCCGCCGACGCGCGCTGAACCACTTCAACAAGGCGGGCAAGGGCGAATTCGCTCGCGCGCTGCTGACCAGCCCCGCGTGGCCAGGCGATGAGTCCGATCTGAGGGATTGGGCGCGCGATGAGGGCATCCGGCTCGAACCCGGCGAGGCCGGCGAACTGGTGCTCGTCGCCGAGCACCGCGCGGCGGCCTAGCGCTCCCGGGCTGCCGTTCCGGCCCGCCAGCAGCCGTCGACGTGATCGTCGACGAGCCCCGCCGACTGCATGAGCGCGTAGAGCGTGGTCGGTCCGACGAAACGCAGCCCGAGCTTCTTGAGGGCGCGACTCGCCGCCGTCGACTCCAGTGTGGTGGCGGGGACATCGGCGAGCCCGGTGCGCCGCGGCGACTCCGCGGGGGCGAAGCTCCAGATCAGCCGGTCGAGGGCTCCGGGGTCGTGCTCGGTGAGCGCAGCGACGATCCGCGCGTTCGAGATCGTCGCCTCGATCTTGGCGCGGTTGCGGATGATGCCCGAATCCGCCATGAGGCGCTCGACGTCGTCCGGGCCGAACGCCGCGACGGTCGGGATGTCGAAGCCGGCGAACGCGGCACGGAACGTCGGGCGCCGACGCAGGATCGTGATCCAGGACAGCCCCGCCTGGAAGCCCTCGAGACTGAGCTTCTCGAACAGGGGGCGGTCGCCGTGCAGCGCGACGCCCCACTCCTCGTCGTGATATCGGGTGTACTCGGTGTCGTTGCCGACCCAGGCGCAGCGCGACCGGCCGTCCGCCCCCGCGACGAGGCCCGTCACGCGGCACCGCTGCGCGGCAGCGAGTGCGGGATGCCCTCGTGCGCCAGCAGCCACGCCTTCGTCGGGACGCCCTCGCCGCCGCTGTACCCGGTGATGCGCCCGCTGCCGCCGAGCACGCGGTGGCACGGCACGATGATCGGCACCGGATTGGCGCCGACGGCACCGCCGACGGCGCGACCCGCGGTGGCTCGCCCGGTCGCGCGCCCGAGCTCGCCGTAGGAGACGACCTCGCCCCAGTCGAGCGCGATGAGCTGCTCCCAGATGGCGCGCTGGAACGCCGTGCCGGTGAGCGAGACGGGAACGTCGAAGGTGCGGCGCGCGCCGCGGAAGTACTCGTCGAGCTGCGCGGCGGCGCGATCGAGCACGGCGTCGCTCGACTCCGGCAGCTCGTCGTGCGGAAGCGCTCCGTCGCGCTCGATGGCGAGTGAGGTGACGGCGGTGCCGTCGCCGAGAAGTTCGATTCTGCCGATCGGCGAGGCGAGGCGTCGCAGCGAGTGCGGTCGGGCATCGGTGGGGGACATGTCTCGAGCGTAACGAGCGCGCGCCGGGCGGACGAGCGGGAATCGGACACGGTGGGAACGACGCCGCGCGGCCGCTCGGGGAGGAGCCGTCGCCGTAGGCTTTCCCTCATGGAATCACGTCGCCTCGGCACCCACGGCCCCCTCGTCTCCGCGATCGGACTCGGCTGCAACAACCTCGGCCGCGCCGGAACCCGGACCGCGACCGTCGACGGCGTGCGCGAGGTGATCGATGCCGCGATCGACGCCGGCGTGACCCTCTTCGACACCGCCGACATCTACGGTGCGGAGTTCGGGCTGAGCGAGACGCTGCTCGGCCAGGTGCTCGCCGGGCGCGAGCACGACCTCGTGATCGCGACGAAGTTCGGGCACGCGCAGTTCGCGCCCGCGCTGGCGGGGGAGAGCGCACCGGGCTCGCGCCCCTACATCCGTGCCGCCGTCGAGGGATCGCTGACGCGGCTGGGCATCGAGCGCATCGACCTGTACCAGCAGCACACCCCCGACCCGGGCACGCCGATCGATGAGACGATCGCGGCGCTCGACGAGCTCGTCGCCGAGGGCAAGATCGCCGCGTACGGGCACTCGAACTTCGACGGCGACCAGATCCGCGCTGCGGCGGACGCGTTGACCCGACTCGGCGTCGCACCGTTCGTCAGCGCGCAGAACGAGTACAACCTGCTCGCCCGCACGGTGGAGCGCGCGGTGCTGCCCGCCTGCGAGGAGGTCGGCATCGGATTCCTGCCGTTCTTCCCGCTGGCGAACGGCTTGTTCACGGGCAAGTTCTCGCGCACCGAGCGACCCGCGGACACCCGGATCTCCCGCCAGCGACCGCACATCGCCGACGAGGCGCCGTGGGATGCGATCGAGGCGTTCGAGGCGTTCGCGGCCGAACGCGGGATCTCGATGCTGGAGGCGACGTTCGGCTGGTTCCTCGGGCGGTCGGTCGTGTCGAGCGTGATCGCGGGCGCGACGACGCCGGAGCAGATCCGCGGCAACGCGGCCGCCGGCTCGGGCTGGCGGGCGTCCGCGGCCGAGCTCGCCGAGATCGGCGCGCTGTTCCCCCTCGCCGAGGCCGGTCAGGCCTAGGAGTTCAGGGCCGCCAGGCCCGCGTTGAGGGTGGTCGCATACAGCGCCCACAGCGCGTAGGGAACGAAGAATGCGGCCGCGAGTCGCGACAGCGGGGCGAAGCGGATGAGGGTGGCGATCACGAGCACGTCGAGAACGACGATGATCACCAGGGCGATCCACAGCGCGGGCGCCCCGAGGAACGGCTCGAGACCGAAGAACACGGGCGTCCAGACGGCGTTGACCGCCAACTGCGCGACGTAGAGCCCCAGCGCGCGGCGCCGGGCGACGGAGTCCGGTGTGCGCCAGACGAGCCAGGCCGCGACGGACATCAGCGTGTAGAGCACCGTCCAGACCGGACCGAACACGGCGTTCGGGGGAGTCCAGGCGGGCTGTTCGGCGGCCGCGTACCAGCCGTCGACATTGCCCGCGGTGGAGAGCCCGCCGAAGGCCGCGACTGCGAAGGCGATCGCCAGGAGCAGCACGAGCGAGAGCGCGGAACGCGGGCGGCGCACCGCGGTCGAGCCAGTCTGAGGGTTCGGAGCCATGCTCCACGCTAACCCGCGGCGACGACCACGGCCAAGGCGGGCGATCGTCGTTCCTCAGTGGCCGACGAGCGGCCCCATGGCGCGGGCGATGAGGGAGGGCCGTCCTGTCAGGCGCTCCTCGGCGTCGGCAGCCTGCATCGCGACAAGGCCCGCGTTGGCGCCGAGGAACCGCCACGGCTCCGGCTCCCAGTCGCGCGCGGCATGCCCCACCCAGGGGAGCCGGGTGAGTGCGGACTCGTTCCCGGTCAGCAGATCGGCGAGGGTGCGGCCCGCCAGATTCGTCGTCGACAGGCCGTCGCCGACGTACCCGCCCGCACTCGCGAGACCGGTCGCGGGGGAGAACGCCACGCGCGCGTGCCAGTCGCGCGGCACCCCGAGCGGCCCGCCCCAGCGATGCGTGATGCGAGTGTCGTGCAGCACCGGGAACAGCTCGACGAGGGCGCGACGCAGATGCTCGAACACGCGCGGCACCCGGTCGTACTCGGGCCGGATCGCGCTGCCGAAGTGATAGCGCGCGCCGCGGCCGCCGAAGGCGATCCGGTCATCCGCGGTGCGCTGGCCGTAGATCAGCAGATGGCGGTAGTCGGTGAAGGTCTGGCCGTGGGCGAGACCGATCTGCTCCCACACCGAGGCATCGAGCGGCTCGGTCGCGACCATCAGGGAGTACAGCGGCAGGATCCGGCGGTGCGTGGCCGCCAGCGTCGCGCCGTAGCCCTCGGTCGCCTGGACGACGCGCTCGGCCCGCACCGTGCCGTGCGCGGTCGTCACCCGGCCCGGCGCGATCTCCAGAGCCTCCGTCCGCTCGGCGATCAGCGCGCCGCGGCCCTCGACGGCGCGGGCGAGGCCCCGCGAGAGCTTCGCCGGGTGCAGTCGGGCGCAGGCGGGATCGAACGCCGCCGCCCGCGCTCCGGCCGCGCGCACGCGGGAGGAGTCCCACAATTCGAGCTCGTCCACGCCGTAGGAACGCGCCTCGTCGACCTCGGCGCGCGCCGCCTCGAGCTGCACGGCCGAGCGGGCGAACGCCACCGTGCCTCCGCGCCGGAAGTCGCAGTCGATCCCCGCCCTCTCGGTGACCTCGCCGACCTCGTCGACGGTGTCGATCATCGCGCGCCGCATCGCGAGCGCCGCCTCGCGCCCGTGCGTGCGCTCCAGCGACGCCGTGGAGCGCGGGAAAAGCGCGCTGCACCAGCCGCCGTTGCGCCCGCTCGCCCCGAAGCCGGCGATCTCCTTCTCCACGATCACGACGCGCAGCGACGGGTCGCGCTCCTGCAGATACCACGCCGTCCAGAGACCGGTGAGCCCGGCGCCGACGATCGCGACGTCGGCATCGGTGTCGCCGGCCAGCGGCGCGCGGGGGGTCAGGGCGTCATCGTCGAGCGAGTCATGCCAGAACGACACCGCACGGTACGCGGAGACCACGGCTCGGCGGTCTACAGGTGCGAGGTGGCTTCGGTCAGCACCGAGCGCAGGATCTGCTCGATCTCGTCGAACTCGGCGGGGCCGATCGTCAGCGGCGGCGCGAGCTGGATCACCGGGTCGCCGCGGTCGTCGGCGCGGCAGTACAGCCCCGCCTCGAACAGCGCCTTCGAGAGGAAGCCGCGCAGCAGTCGCTCGGATTCGGCGTCGTTGAAGGTCTCCCGCGTCGCCTTGTCCTTGACCAGCTCGATGCCGAAGAAGTAGCCGTCGCCGCGGACATCGCCCACGAGCGGCAGGTCGAGCAGCTTCTCGAGCGTCTGCCGGAACACGGGGGAGTTCTCGCGCACGTTCTCGACGAGCTTCTCCTCCTCGAAGATCGCCAGGTTCTCCAGGGCGACCGCCGCCGAGACCGGGTGCCCGCCGAAGGTGTAGCCGTGGTAGAACGCGGTGGTGCCGTGGCGGAAGGGCTCGTAGAGGCGGTCGGAGACGATCGTCGCGCCGATCGGCGAGTAGCCGCTCGTCATGCCCTTCGCGCAGGTGATCATGTCGGGCTGGAAGCCGTAGTGCGTCGAGGCGAACATCGACCCGATGCGGCCGAAGCCGGTGATGACCTCGTCGGCGACGAGCAGCACGTCGTAGCGGTCGCAGATCTCGCGCACCCGCTGGAAGTAGCCGGGGGGCGGCGGGAAGCATCCGCCGGAGTTCTGCACCGGCTCGAGGAACACCGCGGCGACCGTCTCGGGCCCCTCGAACTGGATCATCTCCTCGATGCGGTCGGCGGCCCAGATGCCGAAGGCCTCCAGGTCGTCGGCGGGGGCGCCCATCTCGGCGGCGCGGTAGAAGTTCGTGTTGGGCACCCGGAAACCGCCCGGCGTGACCGGCTCGAACATCTCCTTCATCGCCGGGATGCCGGTGATCGCCAGCGCGCCCTGCGGGGTGCCGTGGTACGCGACCGCACGAGAGATGACCTTGTGCTTGGTGGGGCGGCCCTGCAGCTTCCAGTAGTACTTGGCGAGCTTGAAGGCGGTCTCCACGGCCTCGCCGCCGCCCGTGGAGAAGAACACGCGGTTCAGGTCGCCGGGCGCGTAGTCGGCGAGACGGTCGGCCAGCTCGATGGCCGCCGGGTGCGCGTAGGACCAGATCGGGAAGAAGGCGAGCTCCTCGGCCTGACGCGCGGCCGTCTCGGCGAGGCGGCGGCGTCCGTGGCCGGCGTTGACGACGAAGAGCCCGGAGAGCCCGTCGAAGTAGCGGCGGCCGTGGCTGTCGAAGATGTGGTGTCCTTCGCCCTTCACGATGATGGGGGCGCCGTGCTCCTCGAGCACCGACTGGCGCGAGAAGTGCATCCAGAGGTGATCTTTCGCCTTCTGCTGCAGCGCCGCATCGTCGATCGAGGTGGGGGTGGGAATCGTGGTGCTCATGTGAGCCTCTTTCTAGCGGGTGCCCCAGTTGTAGTGCTGCTTGTGCAGCTTGAGGTAGACGAAGGTTTCGGTCGACAGCACCCCGGGGATGTTGCGGATGCGCTGGTTGAGGAGCGTGATCAGCGTGTCGTCGTCTTCGCAGACGAGTTCGGCGAGGACATCGAAGCTCCCCGCGGTGAGCACGACGTAGTCGATCTCCGGGATCTCGCCGAGCGCCTCGGCGACGACGGTGGTGTCGCCGGTGACGCGCACCCCGATCATCGCCTGCCGGGCGAAGCCGAGCTGCATCGGGTCGGTGACGGCGACCACCTGCATCACGCCGGCGTCGCTGAGCTTCTGCACGCGCTGGCGCACGGCGGCTTCGCTGAGCCCGACGGCCTTGCCGATCTCGGCATAGGAGCGCCGTCCGTCCTCCTGCAGCTGCTCGATGATGCCCTTCGACACGGCGTCGAGAGACGGGGGCTTCTGGCGGGCTGACATGCATTCGATTCTCTCAGTGCAGAGCGACCTCCACAAGCGAATCCGTAGATATGAACCGGCGAAAGTGCCGAAATCCGCAGTATCGAATGGATGCGACTCGAAGTAAGGTGTGGTCATGGCTGAGCGCACACTCAAGAACTTCATCAACGGCGACTACGTCGACGCGACCGCCGACAGCGCGTTCGACGTGATCGACCCCGCGACCGGGGAGGGCTACGCGCAGTCGCCCGTCTCCGACGCCGCCGCCGTCGACACGGCGTTCGCCGCGGCGGCGACCGCCTTCGAGGAGTGGGGCGAGGCGACACCCGCCGAGCGGCAGCTCGCCCTGTTCCGCATCGCGGACGCGATGGAGCAGCGTGCCGAGGAGTTCGCCGACCTGGAGAGCCAGGACACCGGCAAGCCGCGCGCGAGCCTCGTCGAGGATGAGATCCTGCTCTCGGTCGACCAGCTTCGCTTCTTCGCCGGAGCCGCACGCAACCTCGAGGGTCGCGCGAGCGCCGAGTACATGAAGGACCACACCAGCTGGATCCGTCGCGAGCCGATCGGCGTCATCGGCCAGGTCACGCCGTGGAACTACCCGCTGAACATGGCGGTCTGGAAGGTCGCTCCCGCGATCGCCGCGGGAAACACGACCGTGCTGAAGCCCTCGGACACCACCCCGCAGTCGACCCTGCTGTTCGCCGAGGTGGCCGCGGAGTTCCTCCCGGCGGGCGTCTTCAACGTCATCACCGGCGACCGCACCACGGGCGCGCGCATGATCGAGCACCCGACGCCGCAGATGGTGTCGATCACCGGTTCGGTGCGCGCCGGCATGGAGGTCGCCAAGGCCGCCTCATCGGACCTGAAGCGCGTGCACCTGGAGCTCGGCGGCAAGGCGCCGGTCATCGTCTTCGACGACGCCGACATCGACAAGGCGGTCGAGGGGATCGCGATCGCCGGGTACTTCAACGCCGGCCAGGACTGCACCGCGGCGACGCGCGTCCTCGTTCACGAGAAGGTGCACGACGCGTTCGTGGCGGCGATGGTCGCCTACGTCAAGGAGAACGTCGCCACCGGGATGCCCTCGGACGCGTCCACCTTCTACGGCCCCGTCAACAACGCGACCCAGTTGGAGCGCGTCATGGGGATGATCTCGGCCCTGCCCTCGCACGCGCAGGTGGAGACCGGGGGAACGCGCCAGGAGTCGGCGGGCTACTTCATCGAGCCGACGGTGGTGTCGAATCTGCAGCAGAAGGACGACGTCATCCAGACCGAGATCTTCGGTCCGGTGATCACGGTGCAGAAGTTCACCGACGAGGCGCAGGCTCTCGGGTGGGCCAACGACGTGCAGTACGGGCTCGCCTCGAGCGTCTGGACGCGCGACCACGCGCGCGCCATGCGCTTCGCCAAGCACCTCGACTTCGGCTGCGTGTGGATCAACACCCACATCCCGCTGGTCGCTGAGATGCCGCACGGCGGCTTCAAGCACTCCGGATACGGCAAGGATCTCTCGAATTACGGCTTCGAGGACTACACCCGCATCAAGCACGTGATGTCGTTCATCGGCGAGTAGCGCCGACGCGCCGCGCGGCGTCAGCGCGGGTGTCGGAACGCGAGACAATGGGGGAGTGGCCCCCGACTCGTTTGACGACACCGTTGCGGTGCCGCCGCGCGAGCTGACGCCGGCGGAGCTGTCCGAGCGCGACCGCCTCGAGGACACCGTCGCGATCTCGCGGCTGACCGCGCCCGCCGAGGACGCGGCGTGGGGCGGGCTGAGCGAGGAGCTCGCCCGTGAGGTCAGTCGCGACCGGAATCCGGCCGCGGCGGTGCTGCACCTCGTGCTCCCGACCGGGGCCGAGGTCGCGCTCGACACGACCGTCATCGTGGGGCGGCTCCCCAGCACGCCGCGCATCTACGTGGGGCCGGTCCCGCGACTGGTCTCGCTGCATTCGCCGACGCGCGAGGTGTCGGCGACGCATCTGGAGTTCCGGTGCGTCGGCAGCACGGTCGTGGTCAGCGACCTGCGCTCCACCAACGGCACGACGGTGGCCCTGCCCGGGGCGGCGCCGCAGGTGCTGCTCGGCGGCGATTCGGCGGTCGTCGTGCCGGGCACGATCATCGATGTCGGAGACGGGAACCTGCTGCGCATCACGGCCGGTCCTCGCGCCGATGCCGATCCGGCGACGAGCGGAACGAGTTCATGATCCAGCGCGGAGAAGACGCCGTCGAGCGGCGCTTCACGGTGCCCGGCCAGCGGGGGAAGCAATTCGTGCTGTCCTGGGCGGCGCGCACCGACATCGGACATCGCCGCCAGCTCAATGAGGACTCGGTGCTCGCCGAGCCGCCGATCTTCGCCGTGGCCGACGGCATGGGCGGCCACTCGGCCGGCGACCGGGCGAGTGCGGCGGCCGTGGCGCGGCTCGCCGAGGCGACGCCGAATCCGTTCCTCGAGGTGGGCGAGCTGGATGCGGCGCTGCGCCTCGCCGTCGCCGACATTGACGAGATCGCCGAGGAGTACGCCGCCGGGGCCGGCACGACCGTCACCGGCGTCGCGCTCGCCCTGTTCGAGCAGACCCCCGGTCTGCTGGTCTTCAACATCGGCGACAGCCGGGTCTACGCCTTCGCGGAAGACCGGCTGGAGCGCATCACCGTGGACCACAGCGTCGTGCAGGAGCTCGTCGACGCCGGGCTGATCGACGCGGCGGCGGCGGAGAGCCACCCGGAGAGCAACGTCATCACCCGCGCCCTCGGCTTCCATGAGACGCCGAGGCCGGACCTGTGGGGCGTGCCGCTGCGCGACGGCCTGCGCATCCTGATCTGCTCCGACGGGCTCACGCGCGAGGTCGACGACGAGCGGCTGGCGCGCACGCTGTCGGAGCGGATGTCGCCCGCCGAGACGGCCGAGATCCTGGTCGCGCTGGCTCTTCAGGCGGGCGGTCGCGACAACGTCACCGTCGTCGTCGTGGACGTCGTGAAGAGCCCCGCGAAGGGCCGTCACCAGGCTCGCAGCCCCCGGAATGCCCCGCGCCCCAGTTCGGGGGCTGAACAGGGGTGATGGGCCGAGGGCAACCCTAGAATGAACCGACCGTGCGACAGCTGAGGGGGTGACCGTGGCTCGACGACTGCCTTCACCGCCCCCGATCCTGCCCGGATTCTCCTACCTTCACGTGCTCGGGTCGGGCGGCTTCGCCGATGTGTTCCTCTATGAGCAGAATATGCCGCGTCGGCAGGTCGCCGTCAAGGTGATGCTGCGCGAGATCGTCAACGATCAGGTGCGGCAGATGTTCCAGGCCGAGGCGAACCTGATGGCGCGGCTCAGCGCGCATCCGGCGATCCTCACCGTCTACGAGGCGAGCGTGTCGGCGGACGGTCGGCCCTACCTGGTGATGGAGCTGTGCTCGCCCAGCCTGGCGGCGCGCTATCGCACCGAGAGCATCCCCGTCGCCGAGGTGCTGCGCGTCGCGATCAAGATCGGCAGCGCGATCGAGACCGCGCATCGCGCGGGCGTGCTGCACCGCGACATCAAGCCGTCCAACATTCTGACAACGGCATACGGGCATCCGGTGCTGTCCGACTTCGGCATCGCCTCCACGCTCGTGGGGGCACGTCAGGAGGAATCGGTCGGCCTGTCGATCCCGTGGTCGGCTCCCGAAGTGCTGCTCGACGAGGTTCCCGGATCGGTCGCCTCCGAGGTCTGGTCGCTCGGAGCCACCGTCTACTCGCTGCTCGCGGGGCAGTCGCCGTTCGAGGTGGAGGGCGCCGACAACAGCGCCAGCGAGCTGATGTCGCGCATCACGCGGGCGAAGCCGCAGTCGATCGGCCGGCCGGACGTGCCCGCCTCGCTGGAGAAGATCCTGCGACGCTCGATGTCGCGCGACCCCGCGCTTCGGCAGGCGAGCGTGCTCGAGCTGGTGCGCGAACTGCAGGTCGTGGAGAGCGAGCTCGGCGTCCCGCAGACCACGGTCGAGCTGGCCCGCGACGACTGGGCGCTCGGAACGATCTCCGACTTCGAGGAGCGCACCCAGCTGCGGCCGGTCGCGAGCGCGCTCCCGATGTCGCGAAGCCAGCGCCGACGCCGCGGGCAGGGAACCGCCGTGAGCGAAGCCCCGCCGTCGCGACCCGCCTCCTCCGGCGCCTCCGACGTGCGCAACGCGCCGCCGCAGCCCCGCTCGCTCACCTGGCTGCTCGTCACCAGCGCGGGGCTCGCGATCGCGCTCGGCGTCGCCGCGCTCGCCGTGCTGCTGAGCGCGCTCGGCGACAGCGACATTCCGACGGTGCGCGACGTGCAGGCGACCCAGTCCGCCGGGACAGTCGAGTTCAGCTGGGCCGATCCGGGGATCGAGCCGCAGGATCGGTACCAGATCCAGGTTCGCGACGGCAGCGAGAGCTTCCAGACCGCCACCCAGTTCGTCATCGCCGCGTCGCCCGGGGAGACGGTGTGCATCACCGTGCGCGTGTACCGCCAGGGAGCGACCGGACCGTCGAGCGCTGAGAAGTGCGTCGACGTCGTGGACGGGTGAGTCTCGTGCTGGGCGAGTGGATCAAGAAGAACCGTGCCGCGTTCGCCGCGGGCGTGAGCGGCACCGTGATCGCGGCCGTCGTCGTCGCCGTCGCGATCATCTCCCCGGGCTACGCGACCCAGCGGGTCTCGCTCAACGACGGCGCGGTGTGGGTCACCAACCTCGCCTCCCAGGCGCTCGGACGTGCGAACCCGGAGGTGCTCGAGCTCAACACCGTCATCGAGACCGACGTCGCCTCGGGGGAGGTCGTCCAGGCGGGGGAGTCGGTGTTCCTCGTCGACTCGGTCAACTCCACGCTCGATCTGGTCGACCCCAGCACCGCGCTCATCACGGAGCGGATCGCGCTGCCGTCCGAGGAGCCGCGCGTGCTGATCGCCGGCGACCGCGTCGTCATCCACTCGGCGGGAACCGGCGAGGTCTGGCTCACTCCGCTCGCGGAGCTCGGCAGCTTCGACCCGGCGAGTCCCTCGGTCCTCTCGCTCGGCGAGCAGTCCTTTCTGAGCGTCGACGACGTCGGCGTCGTGTTCGCCGCCTCGCCCGAGCTCGGCGAGGTCTACCGTCTCGACCTCGCGCAGGGCGCTCGCGCCAGCGAGAGCTGGACCTTCGAATCCGACGAGACGGCCGCGGACTACCAGCTGACCTCGGTCGGCGGCCGCTGGGTGATGCTCGACCCCACCGGCGGGCGGCTCATCTCGGAGGCCGGGGTGGTCTCGCTCGGCGGCGCGATCGAGCTCGGCGACGAGCCCGTGCTGCAGACGCCGAGCTCATCCGGCGACGCGGTCTACCTCGCCACCGCGGCCGGGCTCGCGCGCGTGGTGCTGGCGACGGGCATCATCGAGACGCTCGTGAGCGGCACGGTCGGCAGCGCGGCGGCGCCCGTGGTCAGCGACGGCTGCGTCTTCGCCGCGTGGACCGGCGGACTCGCCTGGCGCGACTGCGTCGGCGCGGAGCCGACCGAACTGGCGCTCGCCGAGATGCCGATCGACGCGAGCCTCGCCTTCGCCCGGAACGGGGACCAGGTCGTGCTCAACGATGCCCGCGGCGGCGCGAGCTGGGCGGTCGATGATCTCGGGCAGCTGATCAACAATTGGGATGAGCTCATCACCGCCGATCAGCAGCAGGAGCAGGTTGTCAACGACCTGGACACGCCGCCGGAGATCGACCCGCAGCAGCAGCCCCCCGTCGCGGTCGACGACGAGTTCGGGGCTCGACCCGGTCGCGCGACCGTGCTGCCGGTGCTGCTGAACGACTACGACGCCAACGCCGACGTGCTTGTGATCAGCGAGGTCGACCAGCTCGACGAGTCGATCGGCCGGGTCGACCTGGTGTCCCGCAACCAGCAGCTCCAGCTGACGCTCGACTCGGACGCGCGCGGCAGCTTCAGCCTGCGCTACACGATCACCGACGGCAGGGGCGGCACCGCGAGCGCCGTCGTCACGGTCGAGGTGCGCAGCGATCAGGAGAACTCGCCCCCGCAGCAGGTGCGGTTCTCGACGGCGACGGTCGCCTCCGGGGAGCGCGTCTCGACCTCGGTGCTCGGCGACTGGTACGACCCGGACGGGGATCCCTTCTATCTGGCGGATGCCAGCACCGCCGAGCCGAACTCGGTCAGCGCGAAGCCGGACGGCGTCGTCGTGTTCAGCGACGCGGGGGAGGCCACGGGCAGGTCGGTCGTCGGCGTGACGATGACGGACGGGCGCGAGTCCTCGGCCGGCACGCTCGAGGTCGATGTCCAGCCGCGGGGCGAGGTGCCAATCGTCATCGAGCCGTGGGTCGTCGTCGCGACCGCGGGCGAGCTCGTCACCGTGAATCCGCTGACGCACGTCCGCGGCGGAACCGGCGCCATCCGTCTGACGGCCGTCCCGGAGAAGACCGACGTGACGATCACGCCGAACTTCGAGGCGGGGACCTTCACCCTGTCGACCACGCGAGTGGGCACGCAGTACCTGAGCTTCACCGTCACCGACGGCGATCAGACCTCCACCGGGCTGGTGCGGGTCGACGTGTCGGCGCCCCTGGACGCCGGAACGAAGCCGATCACCGTGCCGCAGACCGTGTTCGTGCGCACCCTGGCGAGCGCGACCGTCGATCCGACCCTCACCGACATCGACCCGGCGGGCGGCGTGCTCGTGGTCACCGGCGTCAGCGACATCCCCGAGGGCTCCGGCCTGACGGCCGAGATCCTCGACCAGCGCGAGGTGCGCATCACGCTGCGGTCGCCGCTCGATGACGGACCGGTCACGCTCCACTACCGGATCAGCAACGGCGTCGCCGACGCCGAGGGAACGATCACCGTCGTCGAGATCCCCGAGCCCAGCCGCGTCCAGGCGCCGATCGCGACCGACGACGCCGTGACCGTGCGGGTCGGCGACGTCGTCGACATCCCGGTGCTCGACAACGACGAGCAGCCCGACGGGCAGGAGTTCGAGCTCATGTCGGCGCTCGCCGAAGAGCTTCCGGAGAACTCCGGTCTGCTGTTCGCCTCCGGCGACGAGCTGCGCTACCTCGCTCCCGAGGTCGCGGGCAACTACTCGGCCGTCTACGCGATCCGCGGGGAGGACGGGCAGATCGCGCAGGCCACCGTGCGGATCTCGGTGCGCGAGGTCGACGAAGAGACCAACAGCGCCCCGATCCCGCGCACCGTGACCGCCCGCGTGATCGCGGGCGAGAGCGTGCAGATCGACATCCCGCTGAGCGCGGTCGACCCGGACGGCGACGCGGTGCAGCTGATCGGCGTGGCCACCAACCCCGAGAAGGGCTCGGTCGTCTCGACCGCCGGGGGCTCGATCATCTACGAGGCGGGCGAGTACTCGAGCGGCACCGACGAGTTCCGCTACACGGTCGTCGACGGTCTCGGCGCGCGCGCCGAGGGCACCATCCGCATCGGCATCAGCCCGAGACTCGAGGGTGCGCGGAACCCCGTCGCCAACGAGGACATCGTCTCGATCCGGCCCGGCCGCACCGTGTCGGTGCGGGTGCTCGACAACGACTCCGATCCGGACGGCTCGCCTCTGCGCGTCGTGGCCGCGGTGCCCAACACCGAGGACTCCGAGGTCGTCGTCGAGGTCGTCGACGAGTCGATCGTGCGCATCACGCCGCCCGAGGCGGCGGGCCGCTACTCGGTGGTCTACACGATCGAGAACCAGTACGGCGGCACCAGCACCAACTTCGTGACGGTGACGGTGGATCCGGATGCCCCGCTCGCGGTGCCGGTCGCCTCGGACACCGTGCTGACCGTGGCGGAGGTGCTCGATCGCTCGACCATCGACGTCGACGTGCTCGGCAACGTGTTCTTCGCCGACGGGGATGTGAGCGAGCTCGCGCTGAACCTGGTTCCCGGCTATTCGAGCTCCGCAGAGGTGCTCGCGAACGGAAGCGTGCGCGTCTCGATCGAGGGCGCATCCCAGATCATCCCCTTCTCGGTCGCGCACCCCGAGGATTCGGACGTGCGCGCCTTCGCGTTCCTCTGGGTGCCCGGCTACGACGACGCCCTGCCGCAGCTCGATCCGACCGCTCCCGAACTCGTGGTCGAGAGCGAGCAGGTGCTGCCGATCGCGCTCAACGACTACATCGTCGCGCTCGGCGGACAGAGCGTGCGCCTGGTCGACGCGAGCACGGTGCGGGCCACCCACAGCGACGGCGGCGAACTCGTCGTCGACGATCAGAACCTCGTGTTCACCTCGGCGGATCGCTACTTCGGCCCGGCCTCCATCACCGTGGAGGTGACCGACGGCACGAGCGCCGACGACCCCGACGGCCGCCGCGCGGTGCTGACGCTGCCGATCACGGTGGAGCCCCGTGAGAACCAGCCGCCGATCTTCGTCGGCGCCGACGTCAACTTCGAGCCCGGCCAGTCGCGCGAGTTCGACCTCATCCGCCTGACGAACTACCCCTACGACGACATTGACGAGCTCGCCTACACGGCCCTCGACCCGCTTCCCGAGGGCTTCACCGTGGAGGTCAACGGCCAGCGGATGGTGATCACGGCGGCGCTCTCGACGCCCGCGGGCACGAGCGCGGTCGCGCGCATCGGCGTGCGCGACGCGGTCAACGAGGGCGAGCCCGGATCGATCCGGCTCTCGGTCGTCCAGTCGACGGCGCCGCTGGCGCAGCCGGTCGCCGACAGCGCGGTGGCGCTGCGCGGCGAGACGACCGTGCTCGACGTGCTGGCCAACGACCAGGTCAACAACCCCTTCCCCGCCAGCCCGCTCACCGTGGTCGCGATCCGCGGACTCGGCGGCGCCGACCTGCCGGCGGGGCTCACGATCACCCCGAGCGCCGACCGGTCCCAGGTCACCGTGCAGGTGTCGGAGACCGCCGAGCCGGTCGAGGTGAACTTCCAGTACCAGGTGGCCGACGCGACGAACAACCCCAGCCGCTACGTCTGGGGCAACGCCACGGTGTCGGTGCAGGACGTCCCCGACCCGGTCACCAACTTCCGCGTCACCGAGTTCGGCGATCGCGTGCTGAAGCTCTCCTGGACCCCCGGGGCCGCCAACAACTCGCCGATCACGGGCTACGAGATCCGCACCACGCTCGCCTCCAGCGGCAGCCTCTACTCGACCACCACCTGCACGACGAACGTCAACTGCGCCATCACCACGCCCGGCAACGGGCCGACGCACGCCGTCAAGTTCTCGATCACCGCGATCAACGAGGTCGGCTCCTCGACGGCGGTCTCCAACGCCGCCGGCACGATCTGGAGCGACATCATCCCGCCGCCGCCCGTGTCGCTGAACTCGGCCTCGCTCGACAAGGGCCTCAGCGTCTCGTGGCGGAAGCCCGAGAGCTCGGGCGCGGCCAGCCCGATCGAGCGCTACGTCGTCACCGTCGCGGGGGTCTCGCGCGAGATCACGGTGAGCACCAGCGACGCGGTCGGAACGCTCTACAGCCTCGACGTCGCGCCGATCTCCGGTGTCGTCAACGGCAGCTCCGTGCAGTACACCGTGAGCGCGCGCAACAGCGCCCCGAACACGCTCGCGACCTGGAACCAGGCCAGCGGGACCGGCACTCCGGCGTGGACGCCCCTCGTGGTCGGAACCCCGACGGCGTCCGGCGTCTCCTCGTCCTCCGGCACGACCGTCTCGGCGCAGTGGGCCGGGGTGTTCAACAACAACGGTCGCGCGATCACCGAGTACCGCGTCGCGATCACGCAGGGGAGCAACCCGCCCTCATGCTCGTCGGCCTCCTCCGTCGGCACCGCGACCAGCACCGAGTTCACCGGCCTGTCGCCCAACCGCGATTACATGGTCGTCGTCTACGCGAAGAACGGCCTGGGCGACTGCAGCGAGGCGGCGATGAGCGCCCGCGTCATCACGCGCGCGACCCCGGGTGTGGTGACGTTGATCACGACGAGCAACGCGACCTCTCCGGGCGACAACGGGCGCTGGGACTTCCGTCTGACGAAGATCACCAACGAGTCCGCGTCGGCCGACTACGTCAAGTACCGGCTCATCGGCGACGGCGTGGACGGCAGCGTCAGCGATCTCGTTCCGGTGGGCAGCGCCTATCTCGTGACCCAGAACGCGAGCCACTACGGCACGGCGATCAGCGCCGAGTTCCTCGCCTGCAAGGTGTGGCCCGAGGTGACGCTGTGCGGCAGCGAGTGGTCGGCGGCGTTCCCCGTCGGAACCCCGGTCGCCAACGTCGCACCGCCCGGGCTGAGCGCCACCGTGACCTCGACCGGAGTCGGCGTCGAAGGGGAGTGGCGCTGGAGCGCGCCGACGGCCGGCACCTACGAGCTGATCCAGTACCGCTGCGGCACCTCCACCTGGACGACCATGCCGGCCAGCGGCGGCGGCGTCTGCACCGCGAGCGGGGCGGTTCAGCCTGACGACCTCGACATCCGCATCACCGCCAACGGCGGATCGACCTACCAGCGCACCTACGACTGGGAAGACTTCGACTGACGTCGAGAAACTCCACCCGAGAGGACCCGAACCATGAGCATCACCCCGGAACAGGCGAGCATGTTCCAAGACGCCTTCGGGCGGCTCGTCGCCAACGTCGAGAACGTTCTCGTCGGCAAGACCTTCGTGATCAGGCTCGGCTTCGTCGCCCTGCTGAGCGAGGGGCATCTCCTGCTGGAGGACTACCCGGGCACCGGGAAGACCTCGTTCGCGCGGGCGATCGCGCAGAGCGTGCAGGGCTCCGTCTCGCGGATCCAGTTCACGCCCGACCTGCTGCCCGGTGACATCACCGGCGTCAGCGTCTTCGACCAGAGCCGGGGCGAGTTCTCCTTCCACGGCGGACCGGTGTTCTCCAACATCGTGCTCGCCGACGAGATCAACCGCGCCAGCCCGAAGACCCAGGCAGCCCTGCTCGAGGTCATGGAGGAGCACCGCGTCACCGTCGACGGCGTGCCGCACCCGGTGCCGTCGCCGTTCATGGTGGTGGCGACGCAGAACCCGATCGAGCAGGCCGGCACCTATCGCCTCCCCGAAGCGCAGCTGGACCGATTCATGCTGAAGGCCTCGATCGGCTACCCCGACCGTGCCGCCACGCTCCGGATCCTGGACGGTGCCGGCGTGAGCGCCCACGACACCGTGCTCTCGCCCGTGCTCACCGAGGAGGCGGTGCGCGAGCTCATCGGCTACGCGCGCCAGGTCCACGTCGACCCGAGCGTCAACGACTACGTGTCCCGTCTCGTCGAGGCGACCCGCACCGCGCGCGAGGTGCGTCTCGGCGCGAGCGTGCGCGGGGCGCTGGCGCTCGTGCGCGCCGCCAAGACGCTCGCCGCCGCCAGCGGCCGGCACTACGTGATCCCGGACGACGTGAAGTCGCTCGCCGAGCCGGTGCTGGCGCACCGACTGGTGCTCGACCCGGAGGCGGAGTTCGACGGGGTCACCGCGACGAGCATCATCTCGCAGCTTCTGCTCGAGATCGCGCCGCCGAGCGATCGGCTCGCCGTGTGACCATCTCCTCAGAGTCCCGGGGGTCGCCGCACACGAGCGACACGAACACCCTGCACAACACCCGCGCGCGGATCGTCGGATCCCGGACGGGTGTCCTTGCCGACTCCGTGGTGTTCGCCGTCCGGGTCTTCGGCACCGTGCGGGGGGCCGCCGGGCGCTGGTTCGGCCACGCCGCCTCCGTGGTAACTCCGCTGGGCTGGGGACTGCTCCTCGGGGCGCCGATCGTGCTCGTCCTCGGCTACGTCCTGGGCTGGGTCGAGTTCGTCGCCGTCGGCTGGGCGATCATCGCGCTCGCCCTGGTCGCGGTCATCTACCTCATCGGGCGGCCGCGCATCACGATCGAACTCGATCTGCCGCATCACCGCGTCGTCGCCGGCCAGCCTGCCGTCCTGAGTGTGATCGCGCGCAACCCCCGCGGGCAGCGCAGCCTGCCGACCTCCGTCGAAGTGCCGGTCGCCCAGGGGCTCGTGGAGCTGGCGATCCCGGGTCTGCGCGGCAGCGCCGAGTACGCGCACGAGGTGCCGCTGCCGACGAGCCGACGCGGCGTGATCCCGCTGGGCCCGGTGCGCACGGTGCGCGCCGATCCGGTGGGAATGGTCCGGCGCGAGCTCGTCTGGAGCGATCAGGAGACCCTCATCGTGCACCCGGTGACGATCGCCGCGCCCAGCACGAGCACCGGACTGATCCACGATCTGGAGGGCGTCACCACGCGCGACCTCTCCTCGAACGATCTCGCCTTCCATGCGCTCCGCGAGTACCAGCCGGGCGACGAGCGCCGCTACATCCACTGGAAGTCGACGGCCAAGACCGGCACCTATATGGTGCGCCAGTTCGAGCAGACGCGGCGCAGCCACCTCGCCGTCGCGCTGAGCCTCGCGCCGAGCGACTTCGCCAACGACGATGAGTTCGAGCTCGCGGTGAGCGTCGCGGGGAGTCTCGGCGTGCGCGCGATCCGCGACGGCCGAAGCCTCTCCGTCGTCGTCTCGACGATCACCCCCGAGTTCGCGAAGCGCCCCAGCTACGGCGTGCGGGCGCTCGCGACCCACCGCGCCGAGCGGCTTCTGGACGACCTCGCGGTGGTGGATCTCGCCAGCGGCGCGATCGGGCTGCGCGATGTCGCGCACGCGGTCGCCGACCAGGTCGGCCAGGTCTCGCTCGCGTTCCTGATCTGCGGATCGACGACGGCTCCGGCGCAGCGCTCGGCGGCCGCGGCGTTCCCCGTTGACGTGGCGGTCATCGCCGTCGTCTGCGACCCCGAGGCGCTGCCCGGCCTTCGCCGGGTCGCGGGCATCGACATCCTCTCGGTCGGGCTTCTGGATGACCTGAAGCACGCCCTGGCACGAACGGCGGCCACCCGATGACGCCGCGCACCTCCGCCGTCACCCTGCTGCTGACCGTCGTGTTCGCGAGCATCGCCACGGCGATCGCCGCCGCGGTGTGGTGGCCGATCTACGAGCATCCGCAGTTCATCGCCGTCGTCGTGCAGGGCATCCTGATCGCCGCAGTCCTGTCGGCGACGGCCGTGACGCTGCGCTGGCCGGGCTGGGTATTCAGCCTCGTCGCGTTCGTCGTCTTCGTGCTCGCGGGCGTCCCGCTCGCGGTGCCCTCGCGCGCCATCAACGGCGTTCTGCCCAGTCTTGAGGGCATCGGCGATCTGCTGAGCGGGATCGCTCTCGGCTGGAAGCAGCTGCTCACGATCACGATCCCGGTCGGCGACTACCAGGCGCTCCTGGTTCCGATCTACCTCCTCGTCATGGTGTCGGTCTTCGCCGGGGTCTGGATCGGAGCGCGCGAGCGCGGAGGCGAGTGGGGCATGATCGGCCCGGTGGTGACGGCGATCGCCGGCATCGCCTTCGGACCGGCGAACCCGGCGTGGCCGGTCCCGATCGCGCTGTCGCTGCTGGCCGTCGGCCTCGCCTGGCACGTCTGGCGGCGGATCCGGCGTCGCCGCGCCGCCCTGCGGGCGCTCAGTGGCCCCATGCAGTCGCGGCGGGCGCGCTCCGCGGTGAAGTCCGGCGGCGCCCGCGCCTTCGTCGCCGCGGGCGCGGTCCTCGCCATCGCCGCCGGCGTGGCGGTCGCCGCCACCGAGGCGCTGCCGCCGGTGGCCGAACGCGATGTGCTGCGCCAGACCATCGAGCGTCCCTTCGACCCGCGCGAGTACGCCAGCCCGCTGGCGTCGTTCCGCCGCTACCTGCAGGCGGACACCGTCGACGACGTGCAGTTCCTGGTCACCGGCCTGGATACCGGGGAGCGCATCCGCATCGCCACACTCGACCAGTACGACGGCGTCGTCTACTCGGTCGGCAGCGCGGCCGAGGGCGGAAGCTCCGCGGACTTCGTTCGCGTGCCCGCGGCGATCGACCGCAGCTCCCTGGGGCTGCCGAGCCGCCAGCTCGAGGTGGAGATCGTCGACTACGAGGGCGTCTGGCTGCCGAGCCTCGGCCGGATCGAGTCGGTGGACTTCGCGGGCGAGGATGCGGCGGCTCTCAGCGATGACCTCGTGATCAACCTCGACACCGACACTGCCGCGGTCATCAGCGGAGTCGCCTCGGGCGACACGTATCGCCTCACCTCGGTGGCGACGACGACCCTGAGCCTGAGCGCGCTCCTGACGCTTACCCCCGGGTCGAGCGATCTGCCGCGCCTGGAGAACGTGCCGGACGGACTCTCGGCGCTGCTGGACTCGTGGGTTCGCGGGGTCACCCAGCCGGGGGAGCGACTGACGCGCACCTTCGATCAGCTCGCCGAGCTCGGCTACATCAGCCACGGCCTCAGCGTTCGATGAGCCGCCGAGCAGGTCGGGGCACGGCGCCGATCGGATCAGCGAGCTGCTGACGGCGCCGCGGATGATCGGCGACGCGGAGCAGTATGCCGTGACGGCGGCGCTCATGGCGCGCCAGCTCGGATTCCCGGCGCGCGTGGTGTTCGGGTTCGCCCCCGAGTCCGACGGCGCCACCGCGACCACGGAGGTGCGCGGCGGCGACGTGTCGGCCTGGATCGAGATCGAGACCGCCGAGTACGGCTGGGTCGCGGTCGATCCGGTGCCGGCGGAGCGTCCGATTCCGGAAGACGACCTCGACCAGGTCGAGGAGATCGCGCGGCCGCAGTCGCTCGTGCCGCCGCCCGCCGACGCCGTCAACGACCACGAGGAGCAGACCCCGCCGGAGAGCACCCGCGAGGACCCCGAGTCGATCGATCCGGTGCTCGCGGCGCTGCTCGCCGTGGTGCAGGGTCTCGGCGTGCTGCTCATGATCGCCGCGGTGCTGCTCGCCCCGTTCATGCTCGTGATCGCCGCCAAGCTGCGCCGTCGGCGGCTGCGTCGGAAGGGCGAGACGCCGCTCGATCGCATCCAGGGCGGCTGGGACGAGTTCGCCGACACGGCCCTCGACCACGGGATCACCCCGCCCGCCGCCGCCACCCGCGCCGAGTTCGCGAACCAGGTGGGATCACTGCCGTCCCGGGTGCTGGCCGCGGTCGTCGACCGCTCCATCTTCGCGCCGGAGACGGCCGAGCCGGAGGACGCCGAGCACGTGTGGAGCGCGGTGGACGAGCTGCGCGCGAGCCTGGACCAGTCGACGACGCGCTGGGGTCGCATCCGGGCCAGGATCTCGGTTCGATCGTTGGGTGCGGCGCGCTGGCTGGAGCGACGCGCCGGGAAGGAGACGGGCTCATGAACTGTCGATACTGCGGCTCTTCGCTTCGCACCGGAGCGCTCTTCTGCGGAGAGTGCGGACGTTCGGTGAACGGCGAGCGCAGCCTGCGGGGCCCGTCTGAGCCGGTGGGCGCGACCGAGGAGGTGACGCCGATCCCGATCGAGGAGCCGGGGCTGCCGTTCCCGCTCGCGCGCTCCACGTCGCTCCCGCGATGCCCGCAGTGCAGCGCGGTGGCGCTGAGCACGGATGTCTTCTGCCGCGAGTGCGGCTTCGTCGTCGGCGCCGCGGAGGTTCCGTCCGCGCGCGACACGGTCGCGGTGGAGGGGGACCTCGTGCCGCCAGCCTCCGACTCGTCGGAGGACGCCGAGGGGCTCGACGCCATTCCGGAGCCGTGGCCCGAGCAGGGCGAGGAGTCCGAGCCGAACGTCGACGTCGAGTCGGTCGAGGACTCCGCGCCGGTGCCGGAGAGCGCGAGCGAGGCGGAGGCCGAGCGGGACGTCGAGCCCGATGCGGAGCCGGATGCCGAGGCAGGCGCCGAGCCCGATGCGGAGCCGGATGCCGAGGCAGGCGCCGAGCCCGACGCGGAACCGGATGCCGAGCCGGACGGGAAGGACGACGAGTCCTCCTCCGCGGCGGCCGGACTGGATCTCGCCCCGCACCGCGACCCCGCCGCCGCGGGCACGGGGGAGCGCTTCGTGCTGCAGTTCAGCACCGGCGAGTCCGTCACGGTCACCGGCTCCGGTCTCATCGGCCGCAACCCGGTCGCACAGCCCGGGGAGTTCGTCGACCAGCTGATCGTCGTCTCCGACCCGGCGAAGACCGTCTCGAAGACGCATCTCGAGTTCGGCCAGGAGGGAGGCGTCTTCTGGGTGAGCGACCGCTATGCGACGAACGGCTCCGTGGTGCGTCCGGCTGGCCATGACCCGTGGCGCTGCGAAGCGGGCCGGCGCTACCGGATCGAGCGCGGCTCCCGGGTCGACATCGGCGACCAGTTCTTCGTCGTGAGCTAGGGGAGGTCGCGACTCCTCCGCCGGGTTCGCGCGGGGGAGGACTCCACGAGCCCCGCCCTGCGTGCGCGGGCGCGCGGTGCGGAGACGGTCGAATGGCGGCATGCCCGTCGACACGACTCCCGCAGCCCCGACGCCGCGCCCCATGCCGACGCCGCCGAGCGCGCCGCCCCGACCGCCGTTCCCGGTCGCGATGGCGGTCATCCCGCTGGTGCTCTCGGGCGCGATGTGGCTGTTGACCGGCTCCGCGCTGGTGCTCATCTTCGCGGCCCTCGGACCGCTGGCCGCCGTCGCGAATCTGGCCGACGGCTGGCGACAGCGGCGTCGCACGGCGCGGCGCGACGCCGAGAGCTTTCGGCGCGCGCTGGCGTCCTGGAACGCCGATGTCGACCGTCAGCACGACGCGGCCCGGGCGAGGCTCGCGCGGTCGCGGCCGAGCCTCGACGGGGAGCAGGCGGGCCTCGCGGTCGTGAGCGCGTGGCACCGAGACGCGGACGAGCTCCCGCTCGTCGTCGGGCTGGCGGAGCTGCGAGGCCTCGACATCGCGGACGAGGGGCCGGCCGCCGACATCGACGCCGAGAGCCGGGAGTGGCTGGAGGCCGGGCGCGCCCGCGCCGGTCGCCTCCGGAACGCGAGCGTCGTCATCGACGCCCGCGGCGGGGTGGGCATCGTCGGCCCGCGCGCACTCGCGCGAGCCCTGGCGCGCGAGCTGGCCACGCAGCTCGCCGCTCGGCTGTCGCCGGTGCGCTGGGGCCTGGTGTCACCCGAGGAGGAGAGCTGGATACGCGAGCTGCCGCACGAGCATCGCCATGACGGCGAGGCGGCGTTCCGCTTCCACGCGACCGATCGCGAGGGCGGCGCCGAGGTCGTGGTGCGGTGGGCGGGCGAGAGCGACGCGCCCGGCGACGCCACGCCGTTCGGCGACCTCGCCGCCGTCGTGCGGCTCGACGAGCTCGGCGCCGCGGAGCTGATGCGCGGTGGCCCGGAGGTGCGCGGCCTGCGCGTCGAGGCGCTCACCCAGCTCGAGGCCCGGCGGCGTGCGCGCGCGCTCGCGACGCTCGCCGCACGTCACGACCTGGCGCCCCGCTACGCGTTGATGCCGGAGATGCTGGCCTTCGCCGAGCTGGCGCCCGCCCACCGCGAGGCGGCCGGGCATCGCGGGCTGGCCGCGATCTTCGCCGTCGCCGAATCCGGACCGATCGCGGTCGACCTCGACGAGGACGGTCCGCACGCGCTGATCGCGGGAACCACGGGCTCGGGCAAGAGCGAAGCTCTCGTGTCGTGGGTGCTTGCGCTCTGCGCCACGCACACGGCCGTGGAGCTGGCGTTCGTGCTGATCGACTTCAAGGGCGGCGCGACCTTCGAGCCGCTCGCCGGGCTGCCGCACGTCGCGGGGGTCGTGACCGATCTGGACGCTCGCCGGGCGCGTCGGGCCATGCACGGGCTGCGCGCCGAGCTGCGGCGACGCGAGCGGATCCTCGCCGAGGCGGAGGCACGGAGCATCGCCGAGGTGCCGCCGGGGCGCCTCGCCCGCCTGGTCGTCGTCGTCGACGAGTACGCCGCCGTGGTGGCCGACCATCCCGAACTGCACGCCGTGTTCATCGATCTGGCGGCGCGGGGGCGCTCGCTCGGCGTGCACCTGATCCTGTGCACCCAGCGCCCGACCGGGGTCGTGCGCGAGGGGATCCTCGCCAACGTCACCCTGAAGCTCGCGCTGCGCGTGACCGACCGCGCCGAGTCCGCGGCGGTGCTCGGAACCGAGAGCGCAGCGCGGCTCGCCTCCGCCCCGCGCGGACGCGCCATCCTCAAGGACGCGCGGGGCGAGCGCGAGATCCAGCTCGCGCTGACGTCCCGTGGGGATGTCGAGACCGTCCGGCGCAGCGCATCCGCGCGACCGCCGGGGCTGCGGCCGTGGAGCGATCCGCTCCCCGCGACGCTCTCGCGGGACGAGACCCATCGCGCCCCGGGCGCCCCGGGCGCCCCGGGCGGCGGGTTCGAGCTCGCGCTCGGGCTCGTTCGATCGCGTGGAGCGCGCGACGCACGAGTGCGCGGTGTACCGCCCTGCGGACCACGGCGCGCTGCTGGTGATCGGTGCGCCGCGCTCGGGCCGCACGACGGTGCTTGCGACGCTCGCCGAGGAGGCGCAGCGGTCGGCCCCCGGCGGGGTGGTCGTCGTGCCCGTCGTGCCCGCCGAGGCGTGGGCGTGCCTGGACGCCGTCGTCTCGGATGCGAGCCGGCTGGGCCGACTGGTCGTCATCGACGATCTCGATGTGCTGCTCGAGTCCTTCCCGCCCGAGCAGGCGGTCGAGTTCCTCGGCCAGGTGACCCGGCTCACCCGCGACGCGGCGCGCACCGGCACGGGCGTGGCGCTCGCGGTGTCGCGTCTCGCGGGGGCGCTGCACGGGGTGGCGGGCGCGATCACCGCGCGGCTCGTGCTGCGCCAGGCGAGTCGCGAGGACCATCTGCTCGCGGGGCTGCCCGCCGCCAGCTTCGATCCCGCGCCGCCGCCGGGCGCGGGATGGTGGGACGGGTCCGCGATTCAGGTTGCACGGCCCGAGGGCGACGCCGAGCGCCTCCTCGCCGAACTGGCGCAGCGCGGGACGCGCGAGCCGGAGACCCTGCGCGTGCCGGACGAGCGCGGCATCGCGGTCGTGACGCCCCGCGTGCGCGCGTGCCGGGCGGCGTGGCAGGCGCTCGGATGGCCGGTCCGTGAGCTCTCGGAGCTCGCCGCCGTTCCCGACGCGGCCGTCACCGTGCGCGACGGAGGAGCGGCGCTCATCGGCGACGCCGACGACTGGAACGCGTCATGGGCGCTGCTGGCGCTCGCGCGCCGGGAGCTGCGATTTCTGGTGGACCGGAGCGTCCCGGTGTCGGAGCTGCGCCAGCTGACCCGGGTGCGGGCCGTGCCGCCGCCGCTCGCGTCGCCGAGCCTCGCCGATGACGTCGAGGAGTGGTGGCTGGTCGAGGGCGGCGAGGTGCGCCGGGTCCGGCTAGGCGAGGACTGACGCCAGCGGGGTCGAGGGCAGCCCGTGAGCGACGGCGACCGGTTCGGTGACCAGGCTGCCCGCGTGCACGTTGAGCCCGAGCGCAAGCGCCGGGTCGCGCCGCAGCGCCTCGCGCCAGCCGAGGTTCGCGAGCGTCGCCGCGTACGGCATCGTCGCGTTGGTCAGCGCGTAGGTCGAGGTGTGCGCGACGGCGCCGGGCATGTTCGCGACGCAGTAGAAGAGCGACTCGTGCACCCGGAACGTGGGATCGGCGTGCGTCGTCGGGTGGCTGTCCTCGAAGCAGCCGCCCTGATCCACGGCGATGTCGACGAGCACGCTCCCGGGCTTCATGCGCGAGACGAGCTCGTTGCTGACCAGCTTCGGCGCCTTGGCGCCGGGGACGAGCACCGAGCCGATCACGAGGTTGGCCTCGCTGACCGCGAGTTCGATCTCGAACCGGTTGGAGACCGTGGTGCGGACGCGGCCCGCGTAGAGCGCGTCGAGCTCCCGCAGGCGCTGGATATTGGTGTCGAGGATCGTGACTCGGGCGCCGAGACCGACGCTCACCGCCGCCGCGTTGGTGCCCGCGACGCCGCCGCCGAGGATGACCACCTCGGCGGACCGCGTGCCGGGGACGCCGGGAACCAGGATCCCCGGTCCGCCCTGCGGGCTCATCATCGCGTTGGCGCCGACGATCGGAGCGAGACGGCCCGCCACTTCGCTCATCGGGGCGAGCAGGGGGAGCGCGCGGTTCGGCAGCTGCACGGTCTCGTAGGCGATCGCGGTGATGCCGCTGGCCATGAGCGCCTCGGTGAGCTCGCGCTCAGCGGCGAGGTGCAGGTAGGCGAAGATCGTCAAGTCGGGCCGGAAGTAGCCGTACTCGGACTCGATCGGCTCCTTCACCTTGAGGATGAGCTCCGACTCGTTCCATACGGTCGCCGCATCCTCGGCGATGCGCGCCCCCGCGCCGCGGAAGTCGTCGTCGGTGATGGACGAGCCGAGGCCCGCGCCGCTCTGCACCGTGACCTCGTGACCGTGACTGGTGAGCTCATGGACGCCCGCGGGAGTGATGGCCACGCGGAACTCATTGTTCTTGATCTCGCTCGGAACCCCGACCTTCATGGCTTCAGCGTAGCCCGGGGGCGCCACGGATTCCGCAATTATTTTCGGAGCAGAGCGCGGATTTCGTGAAATGTATGTTTCGGAATGGAGGTTTTGCGCGATTTCCGTTCCCTCGCGGAACCCGCTGTGCCAGTATCGGAACACGGCGCCAGCGCCGACGATATTCGCGTGATTTGTGAGGAGATCCCCGTCATGACTCGGCCGCTTCCCGAAGACCCGATCATCCGCCAACTGGTTGCGCAGGCGCGCCGCTCGCAGCTGAGCCGCCGCGCGGTTCTCGCGGGCGCCGGGGCCGGCGCCACCGCCCTCGCGCTCGCCGCGTGCACGCCGTCCGGCACCGAGGCGCCGACCGCGGCGACCGACAACTCCGCGAACGACCCGACCCTCAACTGGGCGAACTGGCCCGCCTACCTCGACGAGGACGACGACGGCAACAACCCCACCCTCGACGCGTTCATCGCCGAGACCGGGATCGCCGTCAACTACCTGGTCGACATCGACGACAACAACACCTACTACGCGAAGGTGCGCGACCAGCTGGTGCTGGGCCGCGACATCGGCGCCGACCTGGTCTGCCTCACCGACTGGATGTGCAACCGCTGGATCCGCCTCGGCTACACGCAGGCGCTGAACGACGCCAACATCCCGAACAAGGCCAACCTGAACCCGAGCCTCGTCGACGTGAGCTTCGACCCGGGCCGCACCAACTCGCTGCCGTGGCAGGGCGGGTTCGCGGGCATCGCCTGGAACAAGGAGCGCGTGCCGGAGGGCATCCGCACCGTCTCCGACCTCTGGAAGCCGGAGTTCAAGGGCCGCGTCGGCGTGCTGAGCGAGATGCGCGACACGATCGGCGTCATCATGAGCGAGCAGGGCGTCGACATCTCGAGCGACTTCACCGAGGACCAGTTCCAGGCGGCGCTCGATGTGTTCCGCGAGCAGATCACGAACGGCCAGATCCGCAACGTGGCCGGCAACTCCTACCTCGACGACCTGGTCAACGAGGACACCCTCGTGGCGATCTGCTGGTCGGGCGACATCACGGTCATCAACTACGAGGCCGGCGACAAGTGGGAGTTCATGATCCCCGAGGGCGGCGGAACCCTCTGGAACGACAACTTCATGATCCCGATCGGCTCGACCCGCAAGACCAACGCCGAGACGCTCATGAACTACTACTACGAGCCCGAGGTCGCGGCCGAGGTCGCGGCGTGGGTGAACTACATCACCCCCGTCGAGGGCGCGCAGGAGGCCATGCTCGCGATCGACCCGGACCTCGCCGAAGACCAGCTGATCTTCCCGAACGCCGAGACGCTCTCCCAGGTCAAGGTGTTCCGGGGCCTGACGTCCGCGGAGGAGCAGTCGTTCGACAGCGCCTTCCAGGCCGTCCTGCTGGGCGCCTAGGCCGAGGGCGGGCGCGAGACGACCATGGCGAGCACCTTCGCCGAATCGGGCGCCGACCTCGAACTGGTCGGCGTCAGCAAGCGGTTCCCCGGTTTCACGGCGATCGAAGAGCTCGATCTGATGATCCCGGCAGGGTCGTTCTTCGCCCTGCTCGGCCCGTCCGGCTGCGGCAAGACGACGACCCTGCGCCTCATCGCGGGGCTCGAGGAGCCGACCTCGGGTCAGATCCTGATCGGCGGCAACGACGTGACCCACGTCAAGACCTACCGCCGTCCGGTGAACACCGTGTTCCAGAGCTACGCGCTCTTCCCGCACATGTCGATCATCGAGAACGTGGCCTTCGGCCTGAAGCGCCGCCGGATCGAGAACGCGATGGGGCTCGCCCACGAGGCCCTGCGTCTGGTCGAACTCGATCACCTCGCGCAGCGCCGGCCGGCCTCGCTCTCGGGCGGGCAGCAGCAGCGTGTCGCTCTCGCGCGCGCGGTCGTGAACCGTCCCGCCCTGCTGCTGCTCGACGAGCCGCTCGGCGCGCTCGACCTGAAGCTGCGTCGGCAGATGCAGATCGAGTTGAAGGACATCCAAGAGGATGTCGGCCTCACCTTCCTTCACGTGACCCACGATCAGGAGGAGGCCATGACCATGGCCGACACGATCGCGGTCATGAACAAGGGCCGCATCGAGCAGATGGGCGCGCCGGAGGAGCTCTACGAGCTGCCGACGACGGCGTTCGTGGCGAACTTCCTCGGGCAGTCGAACCTGTTCAGCGGCCCGGTCACCGCCTCCGCCGGCGACACCATCGTCGTCGACGTCGCCGGGCGCAAGATCAGCACCCCGACCTCGCGCGCCCAGCGACACACGGGCGAGGTGACGATCGGCGTGCGACCGGAGAAGCTGACGGTGCACTCGAAGGAGCCCGCCGAGAAGGCCGGCGTGAACATGCTCGGTCCGGGACGCGTCAACGATGTCTCGTTCTCGGGCGTCAGCACGCAGTACCAGATCGGCATCCCCGGCGTCGGCAACATCGTCGCCTTCGCGCAGAACATGGGATTCGGTCCGGCCGTGCACGACGGCGCCGAGGTGTGGGTGACCTGGAACGTCGAGCACGGATTCGGCCTCGCCGACGACCCGGCCGATCTTCGGCGCTTCGACCCCGATGACGACACCAAGTCGATCGCGCTGCAGCAGCGCCAGCGGCTCGAGGCGGAGCTCGGGAAGGCCTGACGATGGCCTTCGGAGCCTTCGCCGGGACGCCCACCAGCACCGCCGAACCGGCGGTGCGGCGGCGCAGTCCGATCGCGCTCTTCCTGCTGCTGCCGGGAGCGTTCTACCTGCTGCTGTTCTTCCTGGTGCCGCTGTTCTCGCTCATCCTGACGAGCCTCCAGGCGCCCCGCGAGTTCGGCGACATCGGGCAGTACGACTACGCCTTCAAGTGGGAGAACTACGTCACCGTTCTCGACACGTACTGGCCGGTCATCATCCGCTCGTTCGGCTATGCCGCGACGGCGACGGTGTTCGCGCTCATCATCGGGTACCCGCTTGCGTACTTCATCGGCGTCAAGCTGCGGCGATTCCCGCTCTGGCAGGCCCTCGCGCTGACGCTCGTGATCGCCCCGTTCTTCATCAGCTTCCTGCTGCGCACGCTCGCCTGGAAGCAGATCTTCTCCGATGAGGGCGTGGTCGTGGGCGCGCTGCAGGCGCTGTCGCTGATCGCGCCGGGGGACTACATCACCGGCACGCCGTTCTCGGTCATCTTCGGTCTGACCTACAACTTCATTCCGTTCATGACCCTGCCCATCTACACGTCGCTTGAGCGGCTCGACCTGCGCTACGTCGAGGCCGGCGGTGACCTCTACGCGAGCCCGGCGAGCACCTTCGTGCGCGTCACGCTGCCGCTGTCGCTGCCCGGCGTGATCTCGGGCACCCTGCTGACGTTCATCCCCGCGGCGGGCGATTACATCAACGCGAGCCGAGACTTCCTCGGCTCGACCGACACGGTCATGATCGGAAACGTCATCGAGGCGAACTTCCTCGTGCTGCAGAACTTCCCGGCCGCCGCGGCGCTGTCGATCGTGCTGATGGCCGCCATCCTCGTGCTCGTCAGCGCCTACGTGCGCCGGAGCGGAACGGAGGACCTGCTGTGAGCACCTCGACCCCCGTGCGTCGCACCGCGACCCGCCGCCCATTCCGGCTCGGCGTGGGCAAGTGGGGCCTCGGCGCGTACTCGATCATGGCGCTGGTGTTCCTCTTGATCCCGATCGCCTACACGATCGTGTTCTCGTTCAACGACGTGCGGCGCACCAACATCGTCTGGCGCGGCTTCACCTTCGACAATTGGCTGAACGTCTGCGACCAGGAGGAGGTGTGCGTCGCCTTCGGCAACAGCATCCTGGTCGGAGGCGCGGCGACGATCGCCGCGACGACGCTCGGCACCGCGATGGCCATCGCGCTCGTGCGCTACCGCTTCCGGTTCCGCGCGGCGACGACGCTGCTGCTGTTCCTGCCGATGGCGACGCCCGAGGTGGTGCTCGGCGCGGGCCTGGCCGCGCAGTTCCTCTCGGCGGGCATCCCGAAGGGGCTGCTCACGATCATCATCGCCCACACGATGTTCTGCATCAGCTTCGTCGTCGTCACGGTGCGCGCCCGCGTGGCGAGCCTCGACCCGGCGCTCGAGGAGGCGGGGCGCGATCTGTATGCGAGCCCCGGCCAGGTGTTCTGGCGCATCACCTTCCCGCTGCTGCTGCCGGGCATCATCGCGGCCGCGCTGCTCTCCTTCGCGCTGAGCTTCGACGACTTCATCATCACGAACTTCAACTCGGGTGCCGCCGTGACCTTCCCGAAGTACGTCTACACGGCGGCCGCGCGCGGCATCCCCGCGCAGGCGAACGTCATCGCCTCGGCGGTGTTCTTCACGGCGATCATCCTGGTGGTGGCCGCGCAGCTCTCCGCCGCGGCGCGGCGCAAGAAGCTCGCCAAGACCGGCTGACGCCATGTACGCCGATCGGGACCGGCTCGCGCGACTGTTCGAGGAGGAGCTCGCGCGCTACGCCGAGGCGCGCCCCGAATCGAAACGGCTCTGGGAGGCGGGGCGCGAGCACCTGCCCGACGGGGTTCCGATGCTCTGGATGGCGAAGTGGCCCGGCCCGTGGCCGCCCTACGTCGTCTCGGCTGCGGGGGCGCACTTCGAGTGCGCCGACGGGATCGACCATGTCGACCTGTGTCTCGGCGACACCGGCGCGATGGTCGGGCACGCGCCCGAGAAGTCGGTCGCCGCGATCACCGCGCAGCTGCGTCGCGGGTCCACCTTCATGCTGCCGACCGCCGACGCCGCGGCGGCCGCGGGCCTGCTCGCGGAGCGCTTCGGTCTGCCGCGCTGGCAGTTCACGCTGAGCGCGACGGACGCCAACCGGCACGTGCTGCGCTACGCGCGTCAGGCGACCGGGCGCGGCAGGGTGCTCGTGATCGACTTCTGCTACCACGGCACCGTCGACGAGGCCTACGCGACGCTTGACGATGAGGGGCACGTCGTCTCGCGGCGCGGCAACATCGGTCCGCCCGTCGACCCGGCTCAGACGACGGTCGTGGTTCCCTTCAACGACGTGCCGGCGATCCAGGCGGCGCTCGCCACGCGGGAGATCGCCGTCGTGCTGATCGAACCGGCGCTCACCAACATCGGCATCGTGCTGCCCGAGGCCGGCTGGCACGAGGCGGTGCGCGCGGCGTGCGACGAGACCGGCACGGTGCTCGTCATCGACGAGACCCACACGCTGTGCGCGGGGCCCGGCGGGATGACCGCGCGCGACGGACTGCGACCCGACGTGGTCGTGGTCGGCAAGACCATCGGCGGAGGCATCCCGGCTGCGGCCTGGGGAATGACCGACGAGCTGGCCGATCGGGTGAGCGAGAGCCTGCACTGGCGCGGCGAGGGTCGCGAGGACCTCGACGTGGGCGGGGTCGGCGGCACGCTCGCCGGCAACGCGCTGTCGATGGCGGGGATCCGCGCCACCCTCGGCGAGGTGCTGACCCCGGAGGTCTACCCGGGCATGATCGAGCGGGCCCGGGAGTGGACCGAGGGCGTGCAGGCGGCGATCGACGAGTTCGGGGCGCGCTGGCAGGTGACCCAGCTCGGCTGCCGCGCCGAGTACAGCTTCCGGCCGACGCCGCCGCGCGACGGACGCGAGGCGGCCGACGCCGACGATTTCGAGCTGCAGCAGTACCTGCACCTGCACGCGCTGAACCGCGGGATCCTGATCACGCCGTTCCACAACATGGCGCTGATGTGCCCGGCGACCACGAGCGACGACGTCGCGCGGCACACGATCGCGTTCCGTGAGGCCGTCGCCTCCCTCTACGACTGAGCGTGCTGTCGCGGCCGGATCGCGCAAAGTCGGAGAATCCGGTGTCTCGGCCACGAGTCGTGGACAGACCCGCCGAATCTCCGACTTTGCGGAGAGGTGCGGAGAGGTGCGCGGAGGAGGGCGCGCGGGACGCGCCGGGAGGCGCGGGGTGCGGAGGCGCGCGGGTTACAGCGCGGCGAGGCCCTCCTCGAGCACGCCGAGGGCGTCGCGCAGCTGCTCGTTCGTGATCGCGAGCGACGGCAGCATGCGCAGCACGTTCCCGTAGGTGCCGGCCGAGAGCAGCAGCACGCCCTGCTGGGCGGCGAACGCCACGAGCGAGCCGACGGCGGCCGCATTGGGGGCGCCGGTCTCGGGGTCGGCGAGCTCGATCGCGATCATCGCGCCGATGCCGCGCACCTCGCGGATGACGGGGAAGCGCGACTGCAGCTCGCGCAGCGCCGGCAGCAGCACGCCCTCGATGCGCGTCGCCTCGGCGAGCAGATCGTCGCGCTCGATGCGGTCGAAGACGGCGATCGCCGCGGCGCAGGCGACCGGGTTACCGCCGAAGGTGCCGCCGAGGCCGCCGGGCTGGGCGGCATCCATGATCTCGGCACGGCCGGTCACCCCGGCGAGCGGCAGCCCGCCCGCGATGCCCTTGGCCGACAGCACCAGGTCGGGCACCAGCCCGAAGTGCTCGCTGGCGAAGTAGCGCCCGGTGCGCGCCATGCCGGACTGGATCTCGTCGGCGATGAACACGATGTCGTTGGCGGTGCACCACTCCTGCAGCGCCGGCAGGTAGCCCTCGGCGGGCACGACGAAGCCGCCCTCGCCCTGGATGGGCTCGACGACGAGGCAGGCGAGGTCGCTCGCCCCGACCGTCTTCTCCAGGTACGAGATCGTGCGGGCCGCCGCCTGCTCGCCGGTGAGTCCGTCGTGCAGCGGGTAGGAGTTGGGGGCGCGGTAGACGTCGCCCGCGAACGGCCCGAAGCCGAGCGCGTAGGGCATGGCCTTGAAGTTCATCGCCATGGTGAGGTTGGTGCGACCGTGGTAGGCGTGCTCGAGCACGGCGACCCCGGAGCGCCCCGTGAACTTGCGGGCGATCTTGACGCCGTTCTCGACCGCCTCGGCGCCCGAGTTGACCAGCACGGTCTTCTTGGCGAAGTCGCCGGGGGTGTGCTCGGCGAGCAGTTCGGCGACCCGCACGTACTCCTCGTAGGGCGTGATGGTGAACAGCGTGTGGGTGACATCGCCGAGCTGCTCACGCGCGGCGGCCACGACGGCGTCGTCGGTGTGGCCGATCGTGGTCACGCCGATGCCGCCCCCGAGGTCGAGCAGCGCGTTGTCGTCGACATCGACGAGGATCGCGCCGTGGGCGCGCGCGATGTAGACGGGAAGCGCCGAGGAGACGCCCGCCGAGACCACCGCGCGGCGTCGCTCCTCCAGCTCCGCGGACCGCGGCCCGGGAATGGCCGTGACGACGCGCCGCGTGGTCGGCACCGGGGCTAGCGTGGGGGAGGACAGCGTCTCGCTCATGCTCAGATCCTACGACTCCGGGCGCGACGAAGATGCACGAAAAGCGCAACAAGAACGCGCCGAAAAGAGGGATTCCGGTGAAAAACGCACACGAGTTTGCGGTTTCCGTCGAGTGGACCGGAAACCGGGGCGAGGGCACCCGCTCGGCGCGAGGCTTCGGCCGCGAGCATCGTGTCTCTGCGGCCGGCAAGCCGGCGCTCGAGGCGTCGAGCGCGCGCGTCTTCCACGGGGATGCGGCGCGCTGGAATCCCGAGGAGGAGCTCATCGCGGCGCTCAGCCAGTGCCACATGCTGAGCTACCTCTACGTGGCGACGGCCGCGGGCGTGGTGGTCGAGGAGTACGAGGATGAGGCCTCGGGCACCCTCGTGGTCGACCCGGACGGCGCGGGGCGCTTTCGCGAGGTCGTGCTGCGGCCGGTCGTGACGATCTCGGCGGGTGATCCGGAGAGAGCGCGGGCGCTTCACGCGGAGGCGAACGCGCTGTGCTTCATCGCCAACTCGGTGAACTTCCCGGTGCACCACGAGCCTCAGCTCGTGGTGCGGGCCTAGTCCTCGGGGGCGGGGTTCGCCGAGTTCTCGGCGTCGTAGCGGAACGGCACCATCGTGGGTCCATCGTGCGGTCCGGTGTTCTCGGCCTCGCCCGCGCGACGGTAGATCAGCTGTCCCTGCTCCCAGGGCAGGATCAGCTCGTCATCGACCTCGGCGAGCGTCGTCGCCGAGAGCGGCAGCGTCTGACCGCCGAGCGGTCCGCCGCTGAGTCTGCCCAAGATCTTGTCGCTCATCGCTTCTCCTTCGAAGGTCGTGACCCGATCGTACGACGCTTTGCCGGTTAATCCTCGACGCTCGGCGGTGCCTGTGTGCTGTCCAACTGCGAATACAGGTCGGTGTAGCGCGTGTCGAGCGCGTTCAGCTCGGCCACGAGGGCGTTGTAGCGCTCGGTGTCGGCATTGAGCGCGACGCGGTCGGCCTCGAGGGCGTCGCTGCGGGCGAGCAGCGCCGCGCGTTCCGAGTTGAACTGCTCCTGGCTCTCGAACTCGCCGTCGTCGGCGCGCCGATTGAAGTCCTCGATCTCCGCGTTGAGCGCCGCGAGCTGCTGCTCGTACTGGTCGCCGCGCACCTCCAGGTCGGCCCCGAGCTCGTCGATCTGGGCGACCAGGTCGTCGATCTGCACCTCCAGCTCGGTCAGCGCCGCGCGCGACTGCACGTTCAGGTCGACGATGAGCTGGCGGTCCTCGAAGTACTGCGCGAAGTGCTCCTCGAGCTCGGGGCTCAGGTCGGCGAACTCGGTCGCCAGCCGCGCGTGCCATTCGTCGGCCAGCTGCGAGTCCGCGTAGGTGGCGAGCACCTCGCGCACGGGGTCGGCCTCCGGGATCTCGGCGACCGCCGCCGCCACCAGGGCATCCACGCGCTCCCGCTCGGAGCGGGGGAGCCGATCGTAGAGCGCGTGCATGAGCTCGTGGACTGCCGTCACCTCGACGGTGCCGGCGAGCCGCTCATCCGTCACGTCGAAGACGTAGATGCGCTCCGCCGCGTAGCAGCCGAGGACGGTCGAGCCCTCGATCGAGCAGTGCTCGTTGAAGGTCTCGGCCGACTCGATCGTCGGAAGGCTCGCGAAGAACACGCGGCGGGCGTCCTCGGTGAGCAGCGTCGCATCGGCGATCGCCTCGATCTCGGCGCTCGGCGGATTCGTCCAGACGGTGATCTGGTCGGCGATCGCCTGGCGCCGCTGCGCATCCCACGGCGCGATGACGATCGCCGCGATGGCGATCACGCTGAGCGAGGCGATCAGGGAGATCCAGGGCGAGCGCCGCGACTGACGGTGCCGCCCGGAGGCTGGCGACAGGGTCGTGCTCATGATCGGTCAGGCGAGCGAGGCGAAGGCCTCTTCGAGCACCGTCGCGGCGTCGTCGATGAGCTCCTCGCTGATCACGACGCTCGGCATGATGCGCAGCACCGAGTCCCAGCTTCCGGCATCCAGGGGGATCACGCCGCGGGCGAGCGCGAACTTCAGCACCGCGCTGAGCGCCTCCGGGTTCGGCTCGCGCGTGCCGGGCTTCACCAGTTCGACGCCGAACATGGCGCCCTTGCCGCGCACCTCGCCGACGATGTCGAACTTCTCGGCCCAGTCGCCGATGCGCGCCTGGAGCGCGCGCTCGACACGCAGCGCCTCGCCCAGCAGGTTGTCGCGCTCGATGATCTCGAACACCTTGAGGGCGGCCGCGGTCGAGACGGGGTTGCCGCCGAAGGTGCCGCCGATGCCGCCGGGCTGCACGGCATCCATGATCTCGGCCCGGCCGGTCACGGCGGCGAGCGGGAAGCCGCCCGCGATGCCCTTCGCGGTGGTGACCAGGTCGGGCACGACGCCGTGGTGCTCGATCGAGTACCAGGTGCCGGTGCGGGCGATGCCGGCCTGGATCTCGTCGGCGACGAAGACGATGCCGTTCTCCTCGCAGAACGCCTTGATGGCGGCGAAGTAGCCGGGGGCGGGGATGACGATGCCGCCGTCGCCCTGAATCGGCTCGACGAAGAAGGCCGCGACCTCGCTCGCCCCGATGTGGGTCGTGATGTAGTCGATCGTCTTGGCGGCGGCCTCCTCGCCGGAGAGCCCGTCGCGGAACGGGTAGCTGACCGGCACCGAGTACAGCTCGCCGGGGAACGGGCCCATGCCGGCGCGCTCGGGCCAGGGGCGGTAGGTCATCGCCATCGTGAGGTTGGTGCGGCCGTGGAAGGCGTGGTCGAGCGAGACGATCGCGCGGCGCCCGGTGTACTTGCGGGCGATCTTGACGGCGTTCTCGACCGCTTCCGCGCCCGAGTTGACGAGGATCGAGTGCTTCTCGAAGTCGCCGGGGGTGATCTCGGCGAGCTTCTCGGCGACGGCGACGTAGTTCTCGTACGGCGTTACCGTGAACAGCGTGTGGGTGAGCTTCTTGGACTGCTCGTAGGCGGCCTCGGCGACCTCCGGATGCGCGTGGCCGATCGTGGTGACGCCGATTCCGCAGCCGAGGTCGATCAGCTGGTTGCCGTCGACGTCGACGAGGATCGCGCCCGCGCCGTGGTCCATGTAGATGTTCGCGAGCGTTCCCGCTCCGCGCGACACGCTCGCCACGCGGCGCTCCTGCAGCGCGATCGACTTCGGGCCGGGGAGTTCGCTGACGAGCTTGCGCTGCTGCGGGACGCTGAATTCCATACCACCCAGCGTAGTTCGCGCCCGCCAGCGGGGCGTACAGCGCGAACATAGCTTTCTGCACGAGGATGAACGAAACCAACCCGAGGAGTCCCGTGCGTTTCGCTGTGCCCATTCTGTCTCTGAGCGTTGGCGCGCTCGTTCTCGCGGGCTGCACCGCGACCACCACCGATACCGAGACGAGCACGGGAGACGGCTCCTGCGTCGGAGTCGCCTCCGGCTCGGCCTCGGACGCGATCTCGGTCGTCGGGAACTTCGGCGAAGAGCCGACGGTCACGATCGATTCCCCGGTCTCGGTCGACGCCACCGAGCGCACGATCGTCAGCGAGGGCGACGGCGACCTGGTGGAGAGCGGCAGCCTCGCGCTGCTCGACTTCACGCTCTACAACGCCGTCACCGGCGAGCTGGCCACCTCGACCGGCTTCGGCACGGGCGAGTCGATCCAGCTCACCGTCGATGAGGCCGTCACGCTGGCCGGCATCGTGAAGACCGTCGAGTGCGCGCACGTCGGCGACCGCATCGCGAGCGTCGTGTCCTCGGAGGACGCCTTCGGCGACAGCGGCTACGCCGACTTCGGCATCGCGGCCGGCGACTCGGTGATCTTCGTCGTCAACGTCGTCGACGTCGTGGCGACGGCCGCCGACGGCGAGGAGCAGGACCTGCCCGAGGACTTCCCGCTCTCGGTGGAGTTCGACGAGGACGGCCGCCCGACGGTCACGATCGGCGACGAGGACGCCCCCGACGAGCTGACGATCGCGCTCACGCGCGTGGGCGACGGCACCGTGGTCGCCGAGGGCGACACCGTCACGGTCCAGTACCAGGGCATCAACTGGCGCACCGGCGAGATCTTCGACGAGAGTTGGGGGAGCGGCCCGACGAGCTTCTCGACCGAGGGCGTGATCGAGGGCTTCGGCGACGCGCTCGTCGGCCAGGCCGTCGGCTCGCAGGTCGTCGTGATCATCCCCGCCGACCTCGGCTACGGCCCGAGCGGCGGCAACGACAGTGCGGGCATCGAGGAGGACGACACCATCGTCTTCGTCGTCGACATCCTCGCCACGCAGTCCGCATCCTGATCTCCGGACGCGCGTCGGGCGCGCGCTGCGGGGTTCGCAGCGCGTAGCCTGACGTGATGCGCCGCGTCATCGTCCTCGGGTCCACCGGCTCCATCGGAGTCCAGGCGCTCGAGGTGATCGCCGCGAACCCCGACCGCTTCGAGTTAGTTGGGCTCGCCGCCGGCCGCAACAAGGAGAAGCTCGCCGAGCAGGTGCTCGCGACCGGCGTCGAGCGCACTGCCCTCGGGGTCGACGAAGCTGTTCAGCTGGTGCGCGACACCCCCGCCGACGTCGTGCTCAACGGCATCACCGGCTCGGTCGGGCTCGCGCCGACGCTCGCCGCGCTCGAGACCGGGGCGACGCTCGCTCTTGCCAACAAAGAGAGCCTGATCGTCGGCGGCCCGCTCGTGAAGGCGCTCGCGAAGCCCGGGCAGATCGTGCCCGTCGACTCCGAGCACTCCGCGATCGCGCAGGCGCTGCGCTCGGGGACGGATGCCGAGGTCGCCCGTCTGGTGCTCACCGCATCCGGGGGTCCGTTCCGCGGTCGCAGCCGCGATCAGCTGCGCGAGGTGACGCCCGCGGAGGCGCTCGCTCACCCCACCTGGGACATGGGCAAGGTCATCACCACCAACTCGGCCACGCTCGTCAACAAAGGCCTCGAAGTGATCGAGGCGCACCTGCTCTTCGACGTGCCCTACGACCGGATCGCGGTCACGGTGCACCCGCAGTCGATCGTGCACTCGATGGTCGAGTTCGTCGACGGCTCGACGATCGCGCAGGCCTCGCCGCCCGACATGCGACTGCCGATCTCACTGGGCCTCGACTGGCCGCACCGGGTGGCCGGTGTCGGAGTTCCGCTCGACTGGACGACGGCCTCCACGTGGGAGTTCGCGCCCCTCGACGAGGAGGCGTTTCCGGCGGTCGCGCTCGCCAAGCGCGTCGGCACGGCGGGGGCCACGTTCCCCGCGGTGTTCAACGCCGCCAATGAGCAGGCGGTCGAGGCGTTCCACGCGGGCGTCATCGGGTTCCTCGACATCCTCGACACCGTCGAGCGCGTCGTGGAGGCGCACCAGCCGGAGTCCGAGCTGAGCCTGGAGACGGTGCTCGAGGCGGAGCGCTGGGCGCGCGAGCGCGCCGACGCCCTGCTCGCGGGCTGAGTCCGCGCAGCCGTTGGACCTGCACGCCGGCTCACCCCGGTTTACGCGTAGCCGAACAGCGGCGGGAGCACCACGACCATGAGCAGCGCCCACGCACCGAACACCGGCAGGTAGCCGGTCTGCCAGCGCTCCGGGGAGGCCGGAGCTCCCCGGCCTCGAAGCGCGCGGATTCCGAGGCCCGCGGCGACCGCGAGGTTGGCGAAGAGCAGCACGTTGAGCCCGAGCGCCGCGACGCGGTTCGGGGTGAAGCCGAACTCGCCGATGCGGGCGAACATCGACCCCAGCACGAGAGCGTCGAGCGCCAGGGCTGCCGCAATCGCGACGAGGCGCAGCACATCCATCACTCTCGAGGCTGTCTCAGGACGCCGGGCCGAGAGGCCGTAGAGCACCAGAGCGAGCACCACCACCAGCACGACGTCGAAGGTGGCGAGCAGCTCGCGGTCGAAGTCGCGACCGATTCCGAAGGCGGCGTAGAGCGCCGCCGAGATGGCGAGCATCACCGCGAACAGCGGCGTGAAGATGGCCGTCAGCACGGGCGCGATGTTCTCGATCACGCTCTGCTTCGATTCCACCAGCCAGGCCGCCACCACGAGCGCGGCCGCGCCCCCGGAGGGAAGGATCCATGCCCCCAGTTCGGACACCGCATCCGGCGCGATCGCCCCGATGATGACACTCGTCAGGCCGAACAGCACTCCGCCGCCGAGCACGATGAGCACGACGTAGATCGCGAACTCGCCGGTGAAGCGAACGACGTCCATGCGGCGCTCTGACGACCTCCACTCGGTTCCGAGATAGGTCAGCGCGACGGCGAACCAGAGCACGACCGGGGAGTGGATCGCGGCGACGGGAGCTGTGAGGCCGCCGAGATCGAAGGGCGGGATGAGCAGAGCGAGGGTGGTCACCGTCACGAGCGCCGCGGGCGCCGCGATCTCGGCGGGGCTCAGACGCCGCAGCCAGGCGAGATAGCCGACGACGGGCGTCGTGAGCACGGCGGGCAACAGCCCGCTGAACCACCGGAACCCCTCGGCTCCATACGGGGAGTCTGCGCTGCCGGCGCCGGTTCCGAAGCGAAGAAGCTGCACGAGCACCGCCGCGCCAAGGGCGAAGGTCACCACGACGAGAAGCTCGTGTCGCCGAGCGCGACTGGCCGCCGCCGCCTCCGGCCCGACCCCGGAGAGCACGAGCTGCTTCCAGAGCCGGGCGCTGTGCACGCGCGCGAACTCGCGGGAGATCGGGTCGAGCGCGCCGAGGCGCTTCGCGGCGACGAGGAACGCCTCGTCGTCGTCGAGCCCGGCCTCGCAAAGCGCGTCGATCGAGTCGCGCAGGTGCGACTCGAGCTCCTCGGCATCGACTGCATCGACGGCGCGGCCGCGGGTGGCGAAGGCGCGCCATTCGGCGATCCGGGCCTCGAGTGCGGCGCTCACGCGGTCACCGCCGAACCCAGGCCGAAGTCGAGGCGGCCGAAGGCGCGTTCCAGCGCGCCCGAGGCGGTCGCCCACTGCGAGCGCTGTTCGCCCAGGGCGCGGCGGCCGTCGGAGGTGATCGCGTAGTACTTGCGCCGCCGACCTTCGTCGGAGCTGCGCCACTCGCTCGTGACGTAGCCGAGCCGGTGCAGCCGGTGGAGCAGGGGGTAGAGCATGCCGTCGGTCCATTCGAGTTCGCCGCCGGAGAGCTCGGTCACCCGGCGGAGGATGGCGTAGCCGTAGTTCTCGCCCTCGCTCAGGATCGCGAGCACGAGCGGGGTGGCGATCGCCGCCACCAGGTCCTTGTCGATTCGCAAGACTCTCCCTCGATACCTTGAGGAACTATACATTGCAGAACAATGTATGGGCGCGTTTGCGGGCAATTCGCGGCTCGGGCGCATTAGCCTGAGCGCGTGGAAACGGTCCTGCTCTACGCGCTCGGCGTGCTGATCCTGCTCGTCGGCCTGATGCTCTCGATCGGCCTGCACGAGGTCGGGCACCTGGTGCCGGCGAAGAAGTTCGGCGTCAAGGTCGGCCAGTACATGATCGGCTTCGGGCCGACGCTGTGGTCGAAGAAGTTCGGCGAGACCGAGTACGGCGTGAAGGCCATCCCGCTCGGCGGCTACATCTCGATGGCGGGGATGTTCCCGCCCGCCAAGCCCGGCGGCCGCGCGCGCACCGCGAGCACCGGCTTCTTCGACACCGTCATGCAGGAGGCGGATGCCCCCGCACGGCGTGGCAGCACCATGATCGCCGAGGCGCGCGAGGCCTCCCTCGACGGGCTCGAGGACGGCCATCACCGCGCCTTCTACAAGCTGGCGACCTGGAAGCGCATCATCGTCATGCTGGGCGGCCCGGCGATGAACCTGCTGCTGGCGATCCTGTTCTTCGGGATCGTCTACAGCGGCTTCGGTATCCCGCAGGTGAGCACCACCGTGGGCAGCGTCTCCGCCTGTGTGCTGCCGATCACCAGCGAGCGGCAGGAGTGCCTCGACACCGATCCGGCGGCGCCCGGCGCGGCGGCCGGACTGCTGCCCGGGGACGAGATCGTCGAGGTCGACGGGGTCGCGGTCGCCGACTGGACCGAGGCGACCGAGATCATCCGCGCGCACCCCGACGAGACCATCTCGTTCGTGGTGCTGCGCGACGGCGCCGAGACCGATTTGAGCGTGACGCCGATCCTCACCGAGCGCTACACCTTCGACGACGCCGGTGAGGTCGTGCTCGATGCGAGCGGAGATCCGGTGCTGGAGCCGGTCGGCTTCGTCGGCATCTCGCCCGCCTACGAACGGGTGACCGAGCCGGTCACCGCCGTCATTCCAGCGGTCTGGGATCGCGCCGTCGCGGTGGGGGAGGTCATCATCACCCTGCCCGGGCGCCTCTACGACCTTGCCGTCTCGACGTTCTCGGGCACCGAGCGCGACCCGAACGGGCCGGTGGGCATCGTCGGCGTCGGCCGCATCGCGGGCGAGATCGCGAGCCTCGACACGATCCCGGTGGTCGATCGCGCCGCGGGCATGATCGAACTGCTCGGCGGGCTGAACCTGGCGCTGTTCCTGTTCAACCTGATTCCGCTGATGCCGCTCGACGGCGGTCACGTCGCGGGCGCGATCGTGGAGTCGATCCGCCGCGGGCTCGCCAAGCTCTTCGGGCGCCCCGATCCGGGCCCTGTCGACACGGCGAAGCTGATCCCCGTGACGCTGACGATCACCACGGTGCTGGCGCTCATGAGCGTGTTCCTGATCTTCGCCGACATCGTGAACCCGGTGAGCATCTTCTAGTCGCGACCGCGAAAACGGCGGGCTCCCCTCGGGGAGTCCGCCGTTTCCGTGCGCGCGCCGTCTTGACTTCGGCGGGGTCGATTCCTAGGCTGACTGATACCTGAACCACCTGTCAGGTTTTTGCAATCCTTCTACGGCAGCAGGAAAGGTTCCACCATGCGAGTAACAAAGAAGTTGCTGGCGCCGGCGATCATCAGCATCGCCGCGCTTGCCCTTGCGGGCTGTGCGCCCACGTCCGACACCCCGGACAACTCCGGCGAGACCCCGATCGACATCGCCATCATCACCTCCGAGACCGGACCGCTTGCGGCCTACGGGGCGTCCTACCTCGCCGGCTTCGAAGCCGGCCTCGACTACGCCACCGACGGCACCGGCACGGTCGACGGCCGCGAACTCAACATCGAGTACGCGGACGACGCCGCCGACGCCGACAAGGCGGTGAGCGCGGCCAAGGACTTCATCGGCCAGGGCTTCAAGATCATCGCCGGCACGGTCTCCTCGGGCGTCGCGCTCGCGGTCGCCGAGCAGGCGGACCAGAACCAGGTGCTCTACATCTCGGGCCCGGCCGCCGCCGACGCCATCACCGGCGTCAACGGCTACACCTTCCGCTCGGGTCGCCAGACCTACCAGGACGTCGCCACCGCGGGAACCTTCATCGGTGACCCGGCCGGCCAGGACATCCTCGTCTTCGCTCAGGACACCGCCTTCGGCCAGGGCAACCTCGCCGGTGTCGACGCCGTCCTCGGCGCCGCCGGAGCGAACGTCTCCAGCGTGCTGGTTCCGGAGGACGCGACCGAGTTCACGCCTTTCGCGCAGCAGATCATCGACGCCTCGCCGGACCTCGTGTTCGTCGCCTGGGCCGGTGCCACCTCGGGCGCGATGTGGGAGGCCCTCACGCAGCAGGGCGTCTTCGACGCGACCACCGTCGTGACCGGTCTCGGTGACGTCTCCACCTACGGTGCGTACGGCGCGGCGAGCGACCAGCTCAACTTCCTGAACCACTACTTCGGCGGAGCCGCAGGCACCGACGTCGAGGCGGCCATGATCGAGAGCATCGAAGCCGCTGGCGGCACTGCGGACCTCTTCAGCCCCGACGGATTCGTCGCGGCGCAGATGATCGTCCAGGCCATCCGCGAGGGCGGCGACGACGTCGACGCCATGATCGCGGCGCTCGAGGGCTGGACCTTCGACGGCCCGAAGGGCAGCACGACCATCCGCGCGGAGGACCACGCGGTCATCCAGCCGATGTTCCAGGCCCGACTCGTCGCCGACGGCGACAGCTGGATCCCGGAGCTGGTCGACGTCGTTGACGCCGACAGCGTCGCCCCGCCGGTCGCAGGCTGAGTCATGACAGATCGGCCCGTGCTCACCGTCGAGCACCTCGGCCTCTCGATCGGGGGCGCACGCATCATCGATGACGTGTCGCTCTCGGTCGCCGAGGGAGAGATGCTCGGAGTGATCGGCCCCAACGGGGCCGGCAAGACAACACTGTTCAACCTCATCTCGGGTCTGATGGTCCCCACCGAGGGACGCGTCGAACTCGAAGGGGTCGACGTCACGTCGCACTCCATCCCACGACGGGCACGGGCCGGTCTGGGCCGCACGTTCCAGACCTCGAGCCTCTTCGGCGGCCTGACGGCTCTCGAGAACGTTCGGCTCGCCGCCCAATCCAAGCTCGGCGGTGCGCTCTCAGTCGTCCGCTTCCCGCGCATGCGGGATCAGGCGACCGAGATCGCCCGCCAGCGACTGGCCGAGGTCGGCCTCGCCGATTACGCCGACACCGAAGCGGGAGTCCTCTCGCACGGCGACAAGCGCAAGCTCGAGATCGCGATGCTGCTGGCGCAGGAGCCCCGCGTCATCCTGCTCGACGAGCCGATGGCCGGGGTCAGCTCCGGCGACGTCGCCGGTCTCGTCGAGGTCATCCGCGGCGTGCACCAGAGCGGTCGCACCGTGCTCATGGTCGAACATCACATGGATGTCGTGCTCGGCCTCGTCGACCGCGTCGCGGTCATGCACCACGGCAGCGTGCTCGCCTGCGACACGCCCGACAAGGTCATGGCCGACGCCACCGTCCAATCCGCCTACCTGGGGGAGTCCCTGTGAGTGAGCCCATCCTGCGCGTGAAGGGTCTGCGCGCCCAGATCGCCGGGCAGCAGGTCGTCGAAGACGTCAGCCTCGAGGTTCCGTCGACCGGAGTCACGGCGCTGCTCGGCCGCAACGGCGTCGGCAAGACGAGCACCGTCAAAGGCATCCTCGGTCTGATCGAGCGCAGCGGCGAGATCGAATTCGCCGGTGAGCGCATCGACCGCGAACCGACGCACCGCATCGTGCAGCGAGGCATCGGCTACGTGCCCGAAGACCGCGAGGTCTTCGCGAGCCTGAGCGTCGCCGAGAATCTGCGCCTCGCCGAACGCGACCGCGCGCCGCGGCGCGAACTGGTCGCCGAGCTCTTCCCCGACATCCACGCCCGGTCTGCCCAGCAGGCCGGCACGCTGTCGGGCGGACAACAGCAGATGGTGTCGCTCGCGCGCGCCCTGCTCAACGACAACCGCCTGCTGCTGGTCGACGAGCCCACCAAGGGGCTCGCCCCGCGCATCGTCAGCGAGGTCGCCGTCGCCCTCGAGAAGATGGCCGAGGCGACGCCGATCCTGCTGGTGGAGCAGAACCTGCAGGTCGTGCGCCGCCTGGCGGCGACCGTGGTGGTGCTGGAGGCGGGACGCGTCGTCTTCGCCGGCCTCGCCGCCGACCTGCTCGACGACGAGGAGAAAACGATGTCGCTGCTCGGCGTGCACTCGGCGGAGGACGCCGCATGAGCACCGTCATCCTGCTGCTCATCACGGGCCTCGGCCTCGGGGCGCTGTACTTCCTGATCGCCTCCGGCCTCTCGCTGATCTACGGGCTGATGGGCGTGCTGAACTTCGCCCACGGCAGCTTCCTCACCCTCGGCGCGTTCGCGGGCTTCGAACTCGCCCGGAGGCTCGACGGCGCCAGTTGGGGAACCTTCTTCCTCACCGTGATCCTCGGCGCACTCGTCGGTGCTCTCGTCGCGGCCCTCACCGAGCTGCTGCTGATCAGGCGGCTCTACAACCGGCACATCGAACAGGTGCTCGTCACGGTGGGTCTCGCGCTCGCGAGCGTCGCCCTGTTCGAGGGCATCTGGGGCACCGACGCGATCTACGTCTCGGCACCGGAGTGGTTCTCGCAGACCACCGAGATCCTCGGCGCGCGCATCCCCAACGACCGCTTCATCCTGATCGCGGCCGCGGTGATCGTGCTGCTCGGCATCGTGTTCTTCCTGCGGTTCACCCGCTTCGGCCTGGTCATCCGGGCCGGGGTCGAGAACCGGTCGATGGTCACCGCGCTCGGCATCGACGTGCGCAAGGCGTTCACGGTCGTGTTCGCGATCGGCGGCGCCGCGGCCGGGCTGGGAGGCGTGCTCGCCTCGCACTACTTCGGCTACGTCTCGCCCCACCTCGGCGGATCGCTGCTGATCTTCGCGTTCATCGTCACCGTGATCGGCGGACTCGGCTCGCTCGCGGGCGCCGCGATCGCCTCGGTGATCGTCGCCGTGCTGCAGCAGTTCGCGAACTTCTATCTCGGCGGCACGGGCGACCTCGTCGTCGTGCTGCTGCTCGCGGGCGTGCTGCTCGTGCGACCGTCCGGACTGCTGGGGAGGAAGGCATGAACCGCGTGCGCGCATTCATCACCGCGAACCGTTCGTGGCTGCCTTGGGCGGTCGGCGGGGTGTTCCTCGCCCTCGCGGCGATCCTGCCCCTGCTGGCGATCGAGATCCCGGGCGTGTTCCCGGGGGCCAGCTACACGCCGGGCACGCTGCAGCTGCTCGCGCTCTGCCTGCTGTTCGCCTCGTTGGCGCTCAGCTACCACCTGCTGTTCGGCACCGTCGGGCTGCTCTCGTTCGGCCACGCGCTGTACTTCGCGGTCGGCGCCTACGGCCTTGGCATCGTGCTCGAGCAGACCGACCTCGAGCTGCTGCCCGCGGTCGGCCTCGCGCTCGCCGCCGCGATCGTGATCGCCTCGCTGCTGGGAGCGGTGAGCCTCCGGGTCACCGGGATCTCGTTCGCGATGGTCACGCTCGCGTTCGCGCAGGCGGGCAACGTGATCGTGCGCCGCAACCCCGCGATCACCGGCGGCGAGGAGGGCATCCGACTCGACATCGAGCACGTGCCCGACTTCCTCGTGGGCGTGCTCAACACGCGCAACCTGTACTGGCTGACGCTCGTGCTGCTCGTCGTCGTGTACCTCGCGGTGCTGTGGTTCGAGAAGTCACGCGGCGGCCGGGTGGCCGCGGCGACGCGCGAGAACGAGCTGCGCGTGCGCGTGATCGGTCTGCGCCCGATCATCATCAAGCTGGCCGCGTTCGTGCTCGCCTCCGCGCTCGCCGCGCTCGTCGGCATGGCCTACCTGCTGCTGCAGAGCGGCGCGACGCCGCGGGCGACCTCGGCCGACTTCACGCTCACCCTGCTCGTGATCGTGGTGCTCGGCGGCGTCGGCTCGCGCTGGGGCGCGATCGTGGGCGGCATCATCTACACGCTGCTCGACCAGCGGCTGACCTCGCTCGCCGGCTCCGACGCGATCGCGGGGCTGCCCGACATCCTCCGCATCCCGCTCTCGGAACCGCTGTTCATCCTCGGCACCCTGTTTATCCTGGTCGTGCTGTTCCTGCCCGGGGGCATCGCCGGGATCGCGCGCACCGCGGTCACCGGTCGAGGCTCGCTCCGCAAGGACCGCGACGAGCTCGAGGAGGTCTCGTGAACCAGGGCGATGGACTGCACACGCTCGGGCGGTGGACAGCGGATCGTGCGCTGGCGACCCCGGACCGCGTCGCGATCGACGACCGCGGTGTCGTGCTCAGCTATCGCGCGCTCGATGATCGCGCCACCGCGCTCGCCGAGGCGCTGCTCGACAACGGCTACGGCGTCGGCGACCGCATCGCGACGATCACCGGCAACAGCGCCGACCATGTGGTGCTGTTCTTCGCCTGCGCGAAGGCCGGGCTGGTGCTCGTGCCCCTGTCGTGGCGGCTCTCGCCGCGCGAGCTCTCGGAGCAGCTCGACCTCGCCGACCCCGCTCTGCTGCTGGTCGAGGAGGAGTTCGCCTCGGTCGCCGAGGCGGCCCGGGAGCGCCTCGCGAACCCGCTCGCGGTGGGCGCCCTCGGGATGACCGGCATCGAGCGCACGATCGTGCCGCCGGTTCGTCGCACCGCCGATCCCGTCACCCGCCGCGCCGTGCGCGACGACGACGCGCTGCTGCTGATCTTCACCTCGGGCACCCTCGACCGGGCGCGCGCGGCGATCCTCACGCACGCGAACTGCTTCTGGACGAACCTCTCGCTCTCGCGCACCGCCGAGCTGACCAGCTCCGACGTCGTGCTCGCCGTCATGCCGCAGTACCACGTGGGCGGCTGGAACATCCAGCCGCTGCTGGCCTGGTGGATGGGCGCGACCGTCGTCTTGGAGCGCACCTTCGACGCGGGCCGCGTGCTGCACCTGATCGAGGACCGCCAGATCACCTCGATGATGGGCGTGCCCGCCAACTACCTGTTCCTCGCGCAGCACCCTGCCTTCGCGACCACCGACCTGACGAGCCTGCGGCACGCGATCGTCGGCGGCGCGCCGATGCCCGAGCCGCTGCTGCGGGTCTGGCACGGTCGCGGCGTGGCGCTCACCCAGGGCTACGGGCTCACCGAGGCGGCGCCCAACGTGCTCTGCCTGCCCGATGAGGACGCGCGCCGCAAGGTCGGCTCCGCCGGCAAGCCCTACCCGCACGTCGAGGTCGCGCTCGCTGACCCGGTGACCGGGGAGCACGTGACCGGGCCCGGCTCGGGTGAGCTGCTCGTGCGCGGCCCCGGCGTCTTCGCCGGCTACTTCCGCGACCCGGCGCAGACCGCCGCGACGATGCGCGGCGGCTGGCTCGCGACCGGCGACCTCGCGCGGCGCGACTCGGAGGGCTACTACCGGGTCATCGACCGGCTGAAGGACATCTTCATCACCGGCGGCGAGGGCGTCGCCCCGGCCGAGATCGAGGGCGTGCTGTTCCAGCATCCCGCGGTGGCCGATGTGGCCGTCGCGGGCGTGCCCGATGACACGTGGGGCGAGGTGGCGGTGGCCTGGGTGGTGGCGCGGCCCGGTGTCGCGACCGACGAGCACGACCTGCTCGCCCACTGCGAGGGAGCGCTCGCCCGCTTCAAGGTGCCCAAGCACGTCCGCTTCGTCGCCGCGGTCCCGCGCTCCGCGGCCGGCAAGACGCTGCGTCGCGCACTCGTCGCCGAATGGCTCGCCGAGAGCGCGCTCGGCTCGCTGGATCCGGCCGCCTCGACCGACGCCGAGTCGGAGCGCCGACCATGACGATCACGCCGCCGCGAACCCCGCGCGGCACGCGCACCCGGGCCAAGCTGATCGAGGCCGCCGAGCACGTCTTCTCGGCCGTCGGCTACGCCGACGCCTCCGTCGTGCGGATCACCGAGCGCGCCGGGGTCGCCCAGGGCACGTTCTACCTGTACTTCGAGAGCAAGCTGCAGATCTTCGAAGAGCTCGTCGAAGACCTCAACCACCGCGTCCGGCTGGCGATGAGCGAGGGCGCGCGCGGTGCCGTCGGGCGCCTCGAGGCCGAGCGGGCCGGCTTCCGGGCCTTCTTCCGCTTCACGGCCGAGCACCCGGCGCTCTACCGGATCATCCGCGAGGCCGAGTTCGTCTCGCCGCGCACGCTGCGGCTGCACTACACGCGCATCGTCGAGGGCTACATCGAAGGTCTCACCGCGGCGCAGGCCGCCGACGAGATCAGCGACATCGATCCGGTCGTCGCCGCGTGGGCGCTGATGGGCGTCGGCGAGATGATCGGGATGCGCTGGGTGCTCTGGGGCGACGGCGATGCGGCCGGCGACGACGCCGATCCCACCGCGAGCGGCACCTCCGAGGTTCCCGACCACGTCTTCGACGAGATGATGCGCTTCATTCGGGGCGCGCTGACGGCACCCAAGACCGAGGGGACGGCGACACCATGACCGAGCAGACCGCGCCACTGAGCGGACGCCACGCGATCGTGACCGGAGGCGGAAGCGGAATCGGCGAGGCCTGCGCGCGAGCGCTCGCTGCGGTCGGCGCGCGCGTCACGGTGGCCGACATCGACCTGACCGCCGCGGAGCGCGTCGCGGGCGAGATCGGCGGCACGGCCTGGCAGGTCGACCTCGCCGACACGGCCGCGCTCGCCGAGCTCAGCCTCGACGCCGACATCCTGGTCAACAACGCCGGAATCCAGCGGGTCAGCCCGATCGAGGACTTCGATCCCGAGTTCTTCGCCCGCATGCTGCGCATCATGCTCGAGGCGCCGTTCCTGCTGATCCGGGCGAGCCTGCCGCACATGTACGCGCAGAACTTCGGCCGCATCATCAACATCAGCTCGGTGCACGGCCTGCGCGCCTCGCCGTTCAAGTCGGCCTATGTCGCCGCCAAGCACGGCCTCGAGGGGCTCTCGAAGGTCGCGGCGCTCGAAGGCGCCGCGCACGGCGTCACGAGCAACTGCGTCAACCCCGGGTACGTGCGCACGCCGCTCGTCGAGAAGCAGATCGCCGACCAGGCGCGCGTGCACGGCATCCCCGAGGCCGAGGTCGTCGAGAAGGTCATGCTGACCGAGTCGGCGATCAAGCGACTGCTGGAGCCCTCCGAGGTCGCCGACCTCGTCGTCTGGCTGTGCGGTGACACGGCCGGCATGGTGACCGGCACCAGCCACACCATGGACGGCGGGTGGTCGGCGCGATGACCGGGTACCGACCCTTCACCGCGCCGGTGCGCGGCGGGGAGCTTGCGGCGGGGGAGTGGCGCCACGGCGCCGAGCCTCTCACGGCGGTGCTCGCGGTGCACGGAATCACGGCCTCGCATCGGGCCTGGCCGCTCGTTGCCGAGCGGCTTCCGGGAACGCGCGTGATCGCCCCGGACCTGCGCGGTCGCGGCGGCAGTCGTGGGCTTCCGGGCCCCTGGGGCATGCCGCAGCACGCCGACGATCTGGCGGCGCTGCTGGATGCGGCCGAGGTCGAGAGCTGCCTGGTCGTCGGGCACTCGATGGGCGCGTTCGTCGCCGTCGAGCTGGCTCGGCGCCACCCCGACCGGGTGACCGGACTCGTGCTCGTCGACGGCGGACTGCCGATTCCTCGACCCGAGGGCATCAGCGACGACGAGCTCGCGGCGGCGCTCATCGGCCCCGCGGCCGCGCGACTGTCGATGACCTTCCCCGACCACGCCGCCTACCGGGACTACTGGCGCGAGCACCCCGCCTTCGCCGCCGAGTGGGGCCCCACCATTGAGCAGTACATCGACTACGACCTCGTCGGCGAGGCGCCGGGCCTGCACCCCGCGACGCGCCTGGAGGCCGTGCAGCAGGACTCGCTCCAGCTGGACGGCGACACCGAGTACGCCGCGGCGCTCGCCGCGCTGCCGGTCGGCGTCGACTTCGTGCGGGCACCGCGGGGCCTTCTGAACCAGGTTCCGCCGCTGTACCCGGACTCGGAGATGGCGCGCTGGCGCGCCGCGCTGCCGAAGGTCGAGATCCACGAGGTCGCCGACGTCAACCACTACACGATCGTCATGGGGGAGCGCGGCGCCGACGCCGTCGCCGACCTCGTCGCGCGTCGCATCGCCGACACACACGCAAGGAGCACGGGATGAGCATCGACAAGACCGTCGCGACCGCCGCCGAGGCGGTCGCCGATATTCCCTCCGGGGCATCCATCGCCGTCGGCGGATTCGGTCTGAGCGGGGCGCCGATGGCGCTCATCGAAGCGCTGCTGGAGCAGGGCGCCGATCAGCTCGACATCGTCAGCAACAATTGCGGCGTCGACGACTGGGGGCTCGGGATCCTGCTCGGGGCCGGTCGCATCCGCAAGATGACCTCCTCCTACGTCGGCGAGAACAAGGAGTTCGAGCGCCGGTACCTGAGCGGCGAGCTCGAGCTGGAGCTCACGCCGCAGGGAACCCTCGCCGAGAAGCTGCGCGCCGGAGGCTCCGGCATCGCGGCGTTCTTCACCCAGACCGGCGTCGGCACGCAGGTCGCCGAGGGCGGACTGCCGCGCCGCTACGCCCCCGACGGCACTATCGCCGTCGCCTCGCCGCCCAAGGAGGTGCGGCGGATGATGTACGCGGGCCGCGAGCGCGACTTCGTGCTCGAGGAGTCGATCACGACCGACTTCGCACTGCTGCATGCGTGGCGCGGAGACCGCCACGGCAACCTCGTGTTCCGCAAGGCCACCCGCAACTTCTCGCCGCTCGCCGCGATGGCCGGCCGCACCTGCATCGTGCAGGTCGAGGAGCTCGTCGAGCCCGGCGAGATCGATCCGGATGCCGTGCACCTGCCCGGCGTCTACGTCTCGCGCGTTATCGAGGTCGGCGGCGACATCGAGAAGCGCATCGAGAAGCGCACCGTCAGCTCGGCGAAGGAGTCCTGAGATGCCCCTGGATCGCATTGGAATGGCGGCGCGGGCCGCGCTCGAACTGCCCGACGGCGCCTACGTCAACCTCGGCATCGGGCTTCCCACGCTCGTGCCCAACTACCTGCCCGAGGGCCGCACCGTCGTGCTGCAGTCCGAGAACGGCATCCTCGGCGTCGGCCCCTACCCGAGCGAGGACGCGGTCGATGCCGACCTCATCAACGCGGGCAAGGAGACGGTGACGACGCTGCCCGGCTCCGCCTTCTTCGACTCGGCGACCAGCTTCGGGATGATCCGCGGCGGCAAGATCGACGCCGCCATCCTCGGCGCCATGCAGGTCTCTGAGCACGGCGACCTCGCCAACTGGATGATCCCCGGAAAGATGGTCAAGGGCCCCGGCGGCGCGATGGACCTGGTGCACGGCGTCCAGCGCGTGATCGTGCTGATGGAGCACGTCGCCAAGGACGGCTCGGCCAAGATCGTGCGCGAGTGCTCGCTTCCGCTGACCGGGCGCGCGGTGGTTCACCGCATCATCACCGACCTCGCCGTCATCGACGTCGAGCCCGACGGCCTCGTGCTGCGCGAGCTCGCCCCCGGCGTCACCGTCGACGAGGTGCGCGCCGCGACCGAGCCCGAGCTGCGCGTCGAACTGACCGAATAGATCCCCGCACCGCCCTCGAGAACAAAGGAGTTCCTTGATGTCGCAGTCCCTCTTCGACGGAATCGTCGCCCACGACGTGACGACCCCGCGCCTCACCGCGCGCGTGCTGGAGCGCGCCGCGGCCGGGGAGGCGTCCGCCACCGTCGTGCTGATCCACGGCAACGTGTCGTCGTCGCTGTTCTTCCAGCCGACCATGCTGGCGCTGCCCGCCGAGTACCGCGCCCTCGCAATCGATCTGCGCGGCTTCGGCGAGAGCCAGACCCTCCCGGTGGACGCGACGCGCGGCGTGCGCGACTTCTCCGACGACGTGGCGAGCGTGCTCGACGCGCTCGGCGTCACCTCCGCCCACGTGCTCGGCTGGAGCATGGGCGCCGGCGTCGTCATGCAGCTCGTGCTCGACCGCCCCGAACTGGTCAAGAGCATGACGCTCGAGTCGCCGATCTCGCCCTACGGCTTCGGCGGCACCGGGGCGGGCGGACGCCGCCTCGATGCGGAGGCCGCCGGCACCGGCGGCGGGGGAGCGAACCCCGACTTCGTCGCCCGGCTCGAGTCGGGTGACACCAGCGCCGACGAGCAGACCTCGCCGCGCTCCGTCTACCGCGCCGCGTACGTCGCGCATCCGGAGAGCATCGAGCACGAGGACCTCTGGGTCGCCTCCATGCTCACCACCAAGACCGGAGTCGACAACTACCCGGGCGACGCGCGCGTCGTCGACGCCTGGCCCGGATTCGCGCCCGGAGGTCGCGGCGTGCTCAACACGATGTCGCCCGACCACTTCGACACGACGGCGATCGTCGACCTGCTGAGCAAGCCGCCCGTGCTGTGGGTGCGCGGCACCGCCGACGCGATCGTCTCCGACGCCTCGTTCTTCGACCTGAACATGCTCGGGCAGGTCGGGGCCGTCCCCGGCTGGCCGGGCGCCGACGTCGCCCCGCCGCAGCCGATGGTCACCCAGACCCGCGAGGTGCTGGAGCGCTACGCGGAGGCCGGAGGGTCGTATCGCGAACTCGTCTTCGAGGACTGCGGGCACTCGCCCCACCTCGAACAGCCCGCCGAGTTCGATTCGGCCTTCGCCGCGCACATTGCGGCGGCCGAGTAGCGGTGCGCGCGGTGGCGGGGTCGTGACGCGCGACCCCGCCACAGCGAGTCCTGTGCTTCGACCCGTAGGCTGGGGTCTGTGCCTGCACTGAACATTGGGATGCCGAAGCCCGCCCCCGAGACCCTTGCCCCGCGACGGAAGTCGCGTCAGATCAAGGTGGGCAAGGTGCTCGTCGGCGGCGATGCGCCCGTCAGCGTCCAGTCGATGACGACGACCCCGACGACGAACATCAACGCGACCCTGCAGCAGATCGCCGAGCTCACGGCTTCCGGCTGCGACATCGTGCGCGTCGCCGTGCCGAGCCAGGACGACGCGGATGTGCTGCACATCATCGCCAAGAAGAGCCAGATCCCGGTCATCGCCGACATCCACTTCCAGCCGAAGTACGTGTTCCAGGCGATCAACGCCGGCTGCGCTGCCGTGCGCGTCAACCCCGGCAACATCCGCAAGTTCGACGACCAGGTCGGCGCCATCGCCAAGGCCGCCAAGGACGCGGGCGTGAGCCTGCGCATCGGCGTCAACGCGGGCAGCCTCGACCCGCGCCTGCTCCAGAAGTACGGCAAGGCCACCCCCGAGGCGCTCGTCGAGAGCGCCGTCTGGGAGGCCTCGCTGTTCGAGGAGCACGACTTCCACGACTTCAAGATCTCGGTCAAGCACAACGACCCGATCGTGATGGTGAAGGCCTACCGTCAGCTCGCCGAACGCGGCGACTGGCCGCTGCACCTCGGCGTGACCGAGGCGGGCCCCGCCTTCCAGGGCACGATCAAGAGCGCGACCGCGTTCGGCATCCTGCTCGGGGAGGGCATCGGCGACACCATCCGCGTGTCGCTGTCGGCGCCGCCCGCCGAAGAGGTCAAGGTGGGTCTGCAGATCCTGCAGTCGCTCAACCTGCGCGAGCGCAAGCTCGAGATCGTCTCCTGCCCCTCCTGCGGCCGCGCCCAGGTCGATGTCTACACGCTGGCCGACGAGGTCACCGCGGGGCTCGAGGGCATGAGCGTGCCGCTGCGCGTCGCCGTCATGGGCTGCGTCGTCAACGGGCCCGGCGAGGCCCGTGAGGCCGACCTGGGCGTCGCCTCCGGCAACGGCAAGGGTCAGATCTTCGTCAAGGGCGAGGTGATCAAGACCGTTCCGGAGTCGGAGATCGTGGCGACGCTGATCGAGGAGGCGAACCGTCTCGCCGCCGAGATGCCGCCGGGCGAGAGCGGAGCCCCCGAGGTCGTCACCGCCTGATTCGCGGGTCTTCCTCACGATTTGTCCCCCCAATCGGGGGCAAAGCGGATCTTTACTCAACAGACTGGTCCGTCTACCTTGGAGATACCCGGATTTACCAACCGGGCTGCCGGTCGAAGTCGACCGGCCCATTAGGGGATCAGGGACTCGATGGGGCATGTCTTCACGCGCTCCTGATCGCCGACCGCTGGGGGTCAGGACATGGGGCAGAAAATCAATGCGCGTCGAGCGCGCGCACGCAACAGAATCATCGCACTCGGCTCTGCCGGGCTCGTGCTGGGCGGAGGGATCGCCGCGGGCTCGCTCGCAGCGTGGACCGACGTCGAGTGGATCACGGGCGGAGTCGACAGCTCCGCCGGAGTGACCGCCTCCACCTTCGAGGTGGAGCAGAATGTGGGCGCCGCGGCGGCGTGGGATCACCACGAGACCGAGCCGGCGGCCAACACCGTCAACTTCAGCACGGCGGCGGCGACGCTGACACCGGGAGACACGGTCTACGGCTTCGTGCGGCTGCGCACTCCCGTCGACTCGCTCGGGGGTGAACTCAGTCTCGTCGCCGACACCGACACCTCGGCTGCGAGCAGTCTGGAGGCGGCTCTCACCTACGGCGCCGTCCTGATGGACGCGCACACCAGCTGCAACGCGACCGACTACACCGACGACGCGACGGCCACGCTCGTGGCGCTCGGCTCGGCGCTGGACAGCGACGGGGCGGCCACGTTCGACCTCGCCGCCGCGACGGCCACCCTGCCGGGAACCGAGCAGACGGTGTGTTTCGCGCTCACCTTCCCGGCGAGCTACGCGAGCGACGACGCCCTCCAGGGGGAGACCGCGACGCCGGTGTGGCACTTCGACGCGATCTCGGTCGCGCCGTAGTCCGCAGCTCGCGCGCCGAGATGTCGACGACACTGCTGCCGTCGCCCGTGATTCGCGGGCGACGGCCCCGCGGCTCGACCGCGACCACGCTGGTCGCGGGTGCCAAGACGGTGATCATCACGATCGCCGGACTGCTCGGGCTCGTCATGGTGCTCGCGAGCATCGCGCCGGCTTTCGGGATCGCGATGGTGCGGCTCGAGACGGGCTCGATGGCGCCCACGTACCCCGCGGGCGCACTGCTCGTGGTGCGCGACGCGAGTGCCGACGAGCTGGCTGTCGGCGACGTGGTGACCGTCTCGCGAGCGGGGCACGCCCCCGTCACCCACCGCATCGTCGGCCTCGAGACGACCGGGGAGGGAGCCGCCCTGACACTGCGCGGCGACGCTAACTCGATCGATGACCCGCAGCCGTATCTGGTTCAGCGGGTCGGCCTCGTCCTCGGCGGGGTTCCCGTCGTCGGAGCGCTCGTCGGCGCGGCACAGCAGCCCGCCGGTGTCATCGCGCTGAGCGCCGTGGCCGCCGCCGTCGTGCTCTGGGCGTGGTGGCCGCCGCGACGTCGCCCCGACCACCGGGCGGAGCCGGCGTCATGAGCGCGAAGCTCCGCGGCCCTTTCGCTGCGGGTGGCGCGCTGACCGTCGGCGCGGCGCTCGCTGTCGGCGGTGCGGCCGCGCCCGCGGCGGCCGACATCGTCGACGACGGCGCCTCGAGCCTGCTCTGGATCGACGCCGCGCCCGTCACCATCGCGGCCGAGCTTGAGCCCGGCGACCGCGTCTACTGGTCGTTCACGACCGGTCTATCGGATGCGACCGACGGCGAGCTGTGGATGACGGTGCGGCGCTCCGGAGAACTGGCCGCACACCCGGAGGGCCTGCGGATCGAGATCCGCGAGTGCTCGACCGCCTGGGTCGTCCCGGCCGACGCCGCCGACGAGGCGACCTGCGCGGGTGTCGCGACGACCACGCTCGCGGACCGCGCGTTCGCCGACATCGGGGACGCCGAGCTCTGGGCGCTCGGATCGCTCGCCAACGACAGCGAGCGCCACTTCCTCGCCACGATCCGCTTTCCCGACCTCGCCCCGAGCGAGCTTCAGGCCACCTCCGCGAGTTTCGACATCGAGTTCCGGGCCGCCGGCGATACCGAGGGGATAGCCGGCGGCTCCGGTCAGCCCTCCCCGAACATCGCGCTCACCGGGGTCAACCCGGCCGCGGCACTCGCGCTCGCCGCCGTCCTGCTCGGCGCGGGCGGGCTGATCGTCGCCGCGGCACGCGCCCGGTTCGCGCGCCCGTCGGGGGCCCGCTCGTGAGCGCGCGCGACGGCGCCCGAGCCCGTCGCGGCGCCTCGGTCGCGGTCGCCGGGCTCGCCCTCACCTCGATCGTCGCCACCGGCCTGGTCGGCAGCTCCACGGCGGCGTGGACCGACACCGAGTGGGTCGAGACCTCCTCCGCCGGGCTCGACTGCACGGCGCCGGGTCTCGGCACCAGCACGGCGGCGGGCACCATGCTCGGCGGCGAGTTGCTCGGCCTCGACCTCGCGACGATCGCCGAGCTCGACGGCGTCCGCGTCGACAACGACGGAACCGACGCCGCACCGACGCCGGCGAGCGCCGATCCGGTGCCCGCATCCGATGACCAGGCCTGGCGAGACCCGCTCGAGTTCTCCGCCGCGTTCGACGCGATCAACCTGTCTCTCGGCGATGTGCTCGTGCTTCCCCTCGACACGGCGACGGGCGTGTACCACCAGTACGCACGCGCCTCCGACGACCTCGGCTCGGCAGCCGCGGCCGGGGCGGCGACCGACACCGGGGGCATCGCGCTCGACGCGTTCTCAGGACCGCAGGAGGACCGCCCGGAGTTCGGCACCCTCGAACTCGGCACCGTGCTCACCGGTGCGACCGGCGAGACGCTGTCGGACCTGGTCACCGCGAATCTGACCGACCTGCGGCTGGAGCTCGGCGCGCTCGTCGGCGTCGCGCAGGTGGACGGGTGCGGCGCCGCATGGAGCGACGACATCTATGCGGAGCTCCAACGCGACTACGCGATCGCCGGGCTCGACCTCGATCTCGACTCGCCGCTGGTCGGCAGCCTGGTCACCTCGGTGCAGTCCACGCTCACCGCACTCGAAGGCGCGGTCGCCGGGCTGTCGGGCGATGCCGGGCTCACGAACGCCCTGGCATCCGGAGTGCTCGGCTCGCTGTCCGGCGTGCTCGGGGCGCTCGGGGTGGGCGCCCCGACGGCGACCGTCGCGGTGACGGTCGACTTCTCGGCCGTCGACGCGCTGCTCGACGACACCATCAGCGACGACGAGGGCATCGTCGAGATCGACCTCGCCGCCGGAACGATCGGCGTCGACCTGGCGGCTCTGCTCGGTGAGCAGTACGGCACCGACGGGCTCAACGGACTCGACCCCAACACCGAGCTGCTCATCAACGACGCCGTGCTCACGGCGCTCACCGACGCGGTCTCGGCCGCCCTTGCGGACTGGGTCGCCGACGTCGTCTCGGCCATCGAATCCGCGCTCGACGTTGTCGACGTGAGCGTCACGGTGACCGTGCCGGTGAGCGTCACGGTCGTGGTCACCACCGTCGACCTCGGCAACCTGGTGATCGACATCGACGGCTCCCTCGACGAGCTGCTGGCCGGCTCCGGCACGATCGACGCGACCCTCGGGCTGGGCTCCTGCGGGCTGGTCTGCGCCGCGGTGTCGACGATCGTGAACGGCGTGCTCACCGGGGTCGAAGGCTCCATCGCGACGGTCGGGCCGGTCGTGGGCGGCCTCGTCCAGACGGCGCTGTCGACCGCGACCGGTCCGCTCGTGACCGCCCTCGAGTCGACCCTGTCGTCCACCTCCGCGGCGCTCATCGGGGTGCTCGGGGGCACGCTCGGCGGACTGTTCGGCACCGACGGGATCCTCTCGGTACTGGTCAACGCGCAGAACGATCCGGACCCGGCGTTCGTCGGAGCGGGCGCCGAGCCGCCGTCCTGGGCCAGCATCCCGGGGGCTCCGAGCAGCGCCCCGTTCGACAGCGGACGCTACGACGTGGCGGCGCTCGTCATCGGCGTCGTGGGTGCGATCAACGCCGTCGAGGTGGTGCTCGCGCGCGCCTCCGTCGGGGGCAACGAGATCGACTGAGCCGAGCATGTCGCGCGGATAGGCTGTACGCCGTGCCTACGCTCCTGTCTCAACTCTTTGTCCGTACCCTGCGCGAAGACCCCGTCGACGCCGAGGTCGCGAGCCACCGGCTCCTCGTGCGTGCCGGCTACATCCGCCGCCAGGCCCCCGGCATCTTCGCCTGGCTGCCGCTGGGGCTGAAGGTCCGCCGCAAGATCGAGACGGTCATCCGCGAGGAGATGGAGCGTGCGGGTGCGCAGGAGGTGCACTTCCCGGCGCTGCTGCCGCGCGAGCCCTACGAGGCGACCGGCCGCTGGGAGGAGTACGGCGACGGCATCTTCCGCCTCAAGGACCGCAAGGGCGCCGACTACCTGCTCGCGCCGACGCACGAGGAGGTCTTCACGCTGCTCGTGAAGGACCTGTACTCGAGCTACAAGGACCTGCCGCTGTCGATCTACCAGATCCAGGACAAGTACCGCGACGAGGCACGGCCCCGCGCCGGCCTCCTGCGCGGGCGCGAGTTCTCGATGAAGGACGCCTACTCCTTCGACTACACCGACGCGGGGCTCGACGCCTCCTACCAGGCGCAGCGCGACGCTTACGAGCGCATCTTCACGCGCCTCGGGCTCGAGTACGAGATCGTGCAGGCCGACGCGGGCGCCATGGGCGGATCGCGTTCCGAGGAGTTCCTGCATCCCACCCCGATCGGCGAGGACACCTTCGTGCGCTCGGCGGGCGGCTACGCGGCCAACGTCGAGGCGTACACCACGACCGCGCCCCCCGCGCTCCCGATCGAGGGGCTCGAACCGGCCGTCGTGCACGACACCCCCGACACCCCGACGATCGCCACCCTCGTGGACATCGCCAACCAGAACCACCCGCGCCCCGACGGCCGCCAGTGGACGGCCGCCGACACGCTCAAGAACGTCGTGCTGGCACTCACCCACGTCGACGGCTCGCGCGAACTGGTCATCGTGGCCGTTCCCGGTGACCGCGACGTCGACATGAAGCGCGCCGAGGCGGCGTTCGCGCCCGCCGAGGTGGAGCCCGCGACCGCCGAGGACTTCGAGAAGCAGCCGCTGCTGGTCAAGGGCTACATCGGCCCGTGGAGCCCCACCGGTTCGGTGCTCGGCGCCGAGTCGGCGACCGAGATCCGCTACCTGCTCGACCCGCGCATCGTCGACGGCACCGAGTGGATCACCGGCGCCAACGCCGACGGCAAGCACGTCTTCGGCCTCGTCGCCGGTCGCGACTTCGTCGGCGACGGCACCGTCGAGGTGGCCGACGTGCGCGCGGGCGATCCCGCGCCCGACGGCTCCGGCCCGGTCGACCTGCTGCGCGGCATGGAGATCGGCCACGTGTTCCAGCTGGGACGCAAGTACGCCGAATCGCTCGGGCTCAAGGTGCTCGACGAGAACGGCAAGCTCGTCACCGTCACGATGGGCTCGTACGGCATCGGCGTCACCCGCATCCTTGCGGCGATCGCCGAGACGACCGCGGATGACCGCGGACTGCTCTGGCCCGCCGAGGTGGCGCCGTTCGACGTGCACGTGGTCGCCACGGGCCGTGACGCCGCGGCGTTCGAGCTGGCCGCGTCGGTGGCGGGCGAGCTGGAGGCATCCGGCCGCGACGTGCTCTACGACGACCGCCCGAAGGTGTCACCCGGCGTCAAGTTCGGCGACGCCGAGCTGCTCGGTGTGCCGACGATCGTGATCGTGGGTCGCGGTGCGGCCGATGGCCTCGTCGAGCTCTGGGACCGCCGCACCAACGACCGCACCGAGGTGCCCGCCACGGAGCTGCTCGCCCGCCTCGCCTGAGCCGCGCGCCGCGCTGCCTGCTCGCGCCGCGCACCCCACCTCCGCGCGAGCGGTGCCAAACGTGGGGTGCGACGGCGCAGGATCGCACTTTTCGCACCGCTCGCGCCGCGCAACTCGCCCCGCGCAACGCGCGCCGCGCGCACCCCAACCTCCCCGCGAGCGGTGACAAACGTGGGGTGCGAGGGCGCAGGATCGCACTTTTCGCACCGCTCGCGGGGCTGTGGAGAGCGTCCACAGAGTGCCGCGTGCGCGGCACGCGCCGTGAGACCGTTCGCGAGCATGGAGGCATGCGCCGCAGCGACCTCCCGTCTGAGCTGCTGCTTGCCCCCGCTCGCACGGGGGAGGCGCTGGCGGCGGGAGTCTCGGCGGGGCGTCTGCGCTGCCCGGACATCGCGCATCCGTTCCATGGCGTCGTCGTGGCGGGCGAGGCGCCGAGAGAGGTGCTCGAGCGCTGCCACGCGTATGCGGTGCGGCTCGCGCCGGGGCAGTTCTTCTCCCATCGCACCGCCCTGCGGCTGTTCGGCGCGCCGCTCCCGACTCGAAGCGACGTGGAGCCGCTCGACGTCGGCGTGCTCGACCCGCGCACCCCGCCGCGGGCCCGTGGGGTGCGCGGGCGCCGGCTCTCGGAGGTCGACCTCCGTCTTGTGGGCGGGCTGCCCGTCCTCGCCCCGGCCGATGCGTGGTGCTACGCCGCATTCTCGCTCGGGCGCCGCGACGCGGTCGCGATCGGCGACTTCCTCGTGTCGCGCCGACGGAGCAGCCCGCGCATCGCGCCGTGTTGCACGCCCGCCGACCTGGCGTCGGCTGCTGCGCGCCACGCCGGCAAGCGCGGCGCCCAGACCGTCGGCTGGGCGCTGCCCCGCGTGCGCGTCGGGGTGGACTCCCGGCCCGAGACCCACCTGAGGCTCCTGCTTGTCGCGGCGCGCCTGCCGGAGCCGGTGATCGGGGTCGAGATTGCGGATGCAGACGGCGCGATGCACCCCGACCTCGCCTACCCGAGTGAACGCATCGCTTTCGAATACGAGGGTGACGTGCACCGAACCGATCGCGCGACGTGGATGCGCGATCTGACCCGCCGCGAGCGCATGGAGGCGGCGGGGTGGCGCGTCATCCGCGTGACCGCAGCGGACGTCTTCGCGCATCCGGATGCCTTCGTCGCCCGAGTGCGTCGCATCCTCGCCTCCCGCTGACCCTTGCCTCCCGCTGACCCGCGCCGCGCGCTTCCACCCGCGCCGCGCGCTCCCGCACCACTCCCGCGACGGTCAGCCCCCGCCCGCGCGCCGCGCAACCCGTCGCCCGCGCGCCAGCACCCCCCGCGAGCGGTGCCAAACGTGCCGTCCTGCGACCTCAGACCCCACGTTTCGCACCGCTCGCGAGGGAGTGGGGGGGGAGGGGGGCAATGAGGAGGCGAGCGGTGCGAGCACGCAGCCCGGGCGTGCGGCGAGCGCGCGACGCGGGCGGGCGGTGCGAGCGGGCAGCGCGGGCGTGCGGCGAGCACGCAGCCCGGGCCTGCGGGCAACACGCAAGGCGCGCCCGCCGCGCGATCCCCAGTTCGTATGCCGACCCCGCCGTGCTCGGTTAGACTGCATTGATGCGGCCGAGGGTAGGCCGCCCACAATCTGAATAGCGGAGGCCTAGATGGACATCGACCTCGGAATGCTGCGGCTCATGGAGCGCGAGCGAGAGATTCCGTTTGAAGAACTGGTCGGGATCATCGAGCAGGCCATCCTGATCGCGTATCTCAAGCACACCGACCAGGGCCCCGAGGTGGGCGCGCGTGTCGAGCTCGACCGCAAGACCGGTCACATCACGGTGTACGTCCCCGAACTCGATGAGGACGGCGAGGTCGTCGGCGAGGCGATCGACAACCCCGCCGACTTCGGACGCGTCTCCGCCTTCGCCGCAAAGCAGGTCATCTCGCAGCGCCTGCGCGACATCGGCGACGACAAGGTGCTCGGCGAGTTCAAGGGGCGCGAAGGCGACATCGTCGCGGGCGTCATCCAGCAGGGACCCAACCCGCGGATGATCCACGTCGACCTCGGCGCGGTCGAGGCGATCCTGCCGCCTGAGGAGCAGGTGCCGGGCGAGGACTACGCGCACGGCTCGCGCATCCGCGTCTACGTCACGAGCGTCAGCAAGGGCCCGAAGGGCCCGGCAATCACGGTCAGCCGCACCCACCCGGGTCTTGTGCGCAAGCTCTTCGCGCTCGAGGTGCCCGAGATCGCGAGCGGCATCGTCGAGATCGCGAGCCTCGCCCGCGAGGCCGGACACCGCAGCAAGATCGCGGTGCGCGCCCTCGAGCCGGGGATCAACGCCAAGGGCGCCTGCATCGGCGAGCTGGGGCAGCGCGTCCGCGCCGTCACCGCCGAGCTCGGCAACGAGAAGATCGACATCGTCGACTACTCGGATGACCTGGCCACCTTCGTGGCGAGCGCCCTCAGCCCGGCGAAGGTGACCAGCGCGTTCGTCGTCGACGAATCGCTCAAGGCGGTGCGCGCTCTCGTGCCCGATTACCAGCTCTCACTCGCGATCGGCAAGGAAGGTCAGAACGCGCGACTCGCCGCCAAATTGACGGGTGCGCGCATCGACATCCAGCCTGATTCGGTGATGGAGTCCTGAGCCGGGGTAGGATGGAGGCCGTCAGAACCTGCCTGGGTTGCCGACAGCGCGCTCCCCGCTCCTCGTTATTGAGGGTGGTGGCGCGCGACGGACGGGTCGTCGCGGATGCGGCGGCACGACTTCCGGGCCGGGGCGCCTGGGTGCATGACAACCCCGAGTGCATTGACACCGCGATCCGCCGCCGCGCCTTCGGGCGAGCGCTGCGGGTCGCAACTGGACTCGATCCCTCGAGTCTGACCACAGTGGAATCCGGTGCGAATGACCGCCCCGGAATCGAACGGACTGAATAGGCCGAAAAGCACATGGACAAGTAATGAGCAACTCGAAATGAGTTCCCTCACCCTTTGATGTCCGCTCCTGCCTGGAGTGGACCCAGACAGGAGAATTGTGGCTAACCCCCGCGTGCACGAGATCGCGAACGAACTCGGCATCGACAGCAAGATCGCTCTGGCGAAACTCACCGAAATGGGCGAGTTCGTCAAGAGCGCCTCATCCTCGATCGCTCCGCCGGTCGCTCGACGCCTGAAGAAGGCGCTTGAGGAAGACGGCGTCGCCAAGCCCGCCGCGGCCCCCGCGCCGAAGCCGGCCGCCAAGCCCGCGCCGAAGCCCGGCCCGAAGCCGGCTCCCGCCGCGCCCGAGGTCAAGGCCCCCGAGCCCGAGCAGCCCGCCGCGGCCCCCGCGACCCCGGCTCCCGCCGCGGAGAAGCCCGCGCCCGAGCAGCCGGCCGCGAAGCCGTCGGGCGATGCGCCGACCCCGGGCCCGCGCCCCGGTACGCCGCGTCCGGGCAACAACCCGTACTCCAGCTCGCAGGGCATGGCCCGTCCCGGCGCCCCGCGTCCGGGCAACAACCCGTTCTCGAGCTCGCAGGGCATGCCGCGTCCCGGCGGTGCCGGTGGCGCCATCCCGCGTCCCGCAGCGCCGCGTCCCGGCGCGCCCCGCCCGGGCGCCCCGCGTCCCGGTGCACCCCGTCCGGGTGCTCCGCGTCCCGGTGGCGGCGCCCCGTTCCAGCAGCGTCCCGGCGGCGGTGGCCGTCCCGGCGGTGCCGGCGGCGGATTCCAGCGTCCCGGCGGCGGTCCCGGCGGTTTCGCCGGTCGTCCCGGTGGTGGCGGCGGTCGTGGTCGTGGACCCGGCGGTGGCACCGCGGGTGCCTTCGGTCGCGGTGGCGGCAAGAGCAAGGCCCGCAAGTCGAAGCGGACGAAGCGCGCCGAATTCGAGATGCGGGAGGCCCCGACGCTCGGCGGCGTCGCGATCCCTCGCGGCGACGGCAGCAAGGTCATTCGCCTGCGCCGCGGCGCATCCATCAGCGACCTCGCCGACAAGCTGGAGACGCTGACCAAGTACAGCGTTCAGCCGGGCGCGCTCGTCACGGCGCTGTTCCACCTCGGTGAGATGGCGACGGCGACCGAGTCGCTCGACGAGGCCACCTTCCACATCCTCGGTGAGGAGCTGGGCTACAAGATCCAGATCGTCAGCCCCGAGGACGAGGACAAGGAGCTCCTCGCCGCCTTCGATCTCGACCTCGAGCAGGAGCTCGAAGACGAGTCGGACGACGAGCTCGAGATCCGGCCCCCGGTCGTCACCGTCATGGGTCACGTCGACCACGGTAAGACCAAGCTTCTTGACGCGATCCGCGAGGCGAACGTCGTCGCGGGCGAGGCCGGCGGCATCACGCAGCACATCGGTGCGTACCAGGTCTGGACCGAGCACGAGGGCAACGAGCGTGCCATCACCTTCATCGACACCCCGGGTCACGAGGCGTTCACCGCCATGCGTGCTCGTGGTGCGCAGGTGACCGACATCGCGATCCTCGTGGTCGCCGCCGACGACGGCATCATGCCGCAGACGGTGGAGGCCTTGAACCACGCGCAGGCAGCCAACGTGCCGATCGTCGTCGCGGTCAACAAGGTCGACAAGGAGGGCGCCAACCCGTCCAAGGTGCGCCAGCAGCTCACCGAGTTCGGCCTGGTCGCCGAGGAGTTCGGTGGCGACACCCTCTTCGTCGATGTCAGCGCGCTCCAGCAGAAGGGCATCAACGAGCTCCTCGATGCCGTGCTGCTGACCGCGGATGCCGGACTCGACCTGCGTGCGAACCCCAACAAGGACGCTCGCGGTGTCGCGATCGAAGCGAAGCTCGACAAGGGCCGCGGTGCCGTCGCGACGGTGCTCATCCAGTCGGGAACGCTGCGCGTCGGCGACGCGATCGTCGCCGGTACGGCCTACGGCCGCGTCCGTGCGATGCACGACGAGAACGGCGACCCGGTCGAGGAGGCCTACCCGGCCCGTCCGGTGCAGGTGCAGGGTCTGTCGACCGTGCCCCGCGCCGGCGACACCTTCCTCGTCACCGAGGAGGACCGCACCGCCCGTCAGATCGCCGAGAAGCGTGAAGCGGCCGAGCGCAACGCCCTGCTGGCCAAGGCCCGCAAGCGCATCTCGCTCGAGGACTTCACCAAGGCGCTCGAAGACGGCAAGGTCGAGAGCCTCAACCTCATCATCAAGGGTGACGTCTCCGGTGCCGTCGAGGCACTCGAGGAGGCGCTGCTCAAGATCGAGGTCGACGACAGCGTCCAGCTGCGCATCCTGCACCGCGGTGTCGGTGCGGTCACCGAGTCGGACATCGACCTGGCGACGATCGACAACGCGATCGTCATCGGGTTCAACGTGCGACCCGACGTCAAGGCGCGCGAGCGCGCTGCCCGCGAGGGAATCGACGTGCGGTTCTACTCGGTCATCTACGCGGCGCTCGACGACATCGAGAGCTCGCTCAAGGGCATGCTCAAGCCGGAGTTCGAAGAGGTCCAGTCGGGTGTCGCGGAGATCCGCGAGATCTTCCGCTCATCCAAGGCCGGCAACATCGCCGGTGTCATCGTCCGCTCCGGCACGATCACGCGCAACGCCAAGGCGCGCGTCATCCGTGACGGCGTCGTGGTCGGCGACAACCTGCAGATCGACTCGCTGCGTCGCTTCAAGGACGACGTCACAGAGGTGCGCACGGACTTCGAGGCCGGTATCGGTCTCGGCAAGTTCAACGACATCCAGATCGGCGACGAGATCGAGACGATCGAGATGAAGGAAAAGGTCCGGGCGTAAAGCTTGGGTGCCGGATGCGGCCGGGGCATTCCCCCGAGCCGCATCCGGCGACCACCCCTTCGAGGTGGTCGCTGCCAGGCCCAACCAGCGGCCCGGTGAAATACCCCGACCGCTCCCAAGCTGACGGCCGGTGAAGTGGAAGCAGGAGAGGGAGAGATGGCTGCGGGAGATCGCGCCGCCAAGATGGCGGATCGCATCAAGGAGATCATCGCGCGTCGGCTCGAGAAGGGGCTGCGTGATCCGCGTCTCGGCTTCGTGACGATCACGGATGTGCGCGTCACGGGCGACCTGCAGCACGCGAGCGTGTTCTTCACCGTGTACGGCACCGACGAGGAGCGCGCCGACTCGTGGGCGGCTCTCAAGTCGGCCACCGGCATGCTGCGCAGCGAGGTCGGCAAGAACATCACGGCGCGGCTGACGCCGAGCCTGGAGTTCATCCCGGACGCCCTGCCCGAGAACGCGGCGGCGCTCGACTCGCTGCTGAAGACGGCCCACGAGCGCGACGAGGTCGCCCGCCAGTCGTCAGTCGGCGCGAGCTACGCCGGCGAGGAAGACCCGTACGTCAAGCCGCGCGAGCTCGACGACGACGAGGACTGAGCCGCACCCACGTACCCGGTCGTGCCTTCAAGCCGCCCGCCCCGCCCCGCCCCGCCCCCGCTACCCCCCCCGGCTACCCGCGAGCGGTGCGAAACGTAGGGTGTCGGGCGCTGGGATCGCACTTTTGGCACCGCTCGCGGGGGTGTTCGAACGTGCACGGACGCGCGTGACGTGTGGCGTGGGCCGGTCGTTGGTCGGCGCGCGGCGCTGCCATTGACGCGCGGATGCGCTGGTCCCGTCCCGGCTCCCTCCCCCCGGCTACCCGCGAGCGGTGCGAAACGTGGGGTGTCGGGCGCTGGGATCGCACTTTTGGCACCGCTCGCGGGGGTGTTCGAGCGTGCACGGACGCGCGTGACGTGTGGCGTGTGCCGGTCGTTGGTCGGGGCGCGGCGCTGTCAGCAACGCGCGGATGCGCTGGTCCCGTCCCTGCTACCACCCCCGGCTACCCGCGAGCGGTGCGAAACGTGGGGTGTCGGGCGCTGGGATCGCACTTTTGGCACCGCTCGCGGGGAGGTGGCGGGCGCGCGGGTGCGCGGAGCGCGGGGGAGCGCGGGCGCGCGGGGCGCGGGTGTGCGCGGAGCGCGGGTCAGGCGCGGGTGAACTCGAGGGTGCCGGTGGCGATGTCGGCGCGCGTCAGGCGCACACGGAGTGACTCGCCAGGCTCGACGTCTCCCGTGACCTCGGCCTCGACGTCGGGGTCGGCGAGCTGGATGCGCCCTCCCGAACCGTTGGCCCGCACGACGACTGCGTCGAACTCCTCGCCGACGCGCGGGGTGAGCACGGCTGCCTCGACCAGGTCGAGGGTGAGCCGGTCCAGGCGTCCGGCGGCGCTCGCGGCGCGTCCCATGATGCCGGGCAGCTCCGGCAGCGACTCCAGCACCCAGGCAGGAGGTCGCTCGCCGCGCACGAGCGCCTCGCAGACGAGCAGCGCGAACCGGTCGACCAGTCGCCGCAGCGGCGCGGTGACGTGCGTGTACGGCGCGGCGATCGCGGCCTGGAGCCGCTCTTCGGGCTCCGCACCGTCGAACACCGTGTAGCTCGCGCCGCGGAACAGCGCCGAGGCCGCGTGCAGGATCGCCAGGTCGCGCGGCTGCTCGCCGTCGAGCCCGCGCAGGTAGTCGCCGTACGCCTGGTCGGCGGGCCAGGGCCGCCCGAGCGCGCGCGTCTGGCGGCGGAAGTGCTCGACCGACTCCTCGTCGGCGGGCGGCATGGTGCGCAGGATCCCGACGCCGCCGTCGAGCATGATCTGCGCCGCCGCCATCCCGGTCATGAGCGAGAGCTGGGCGTTGGCTCGCTCGATCGCGTGCAGTGCGCGGCGCTCCAGCGTGTAGCGGTCGCCGTCGTGGGCGACCAGGATCTCCGGCGTCGACAGGCTCGCCCCGCCGCGCTCCGCCTCGAGCGCGAGCCGCAGCTCGCCGAGTTCGAGCAGCAGGCGCAGCGTCTCGATCGATTCGCCGGTCCCGGCCGCGAGCTCCGCATCCGCTTGCTCGTAGGAGAGCTGGCGGCGGCTGCGGACCCGGGCCCGTTCGAGGGAGGTCTCGACGACGTCGCCGCGACCGTCGAGGCGGAACGTCCAGACGAAGGCGCCGCGCACCTCATTCGGCAGCAGCGAGGCGGCGTGCTCGCTGATGGCGACCGGATGCAGCGGGATGCGCCCGTCGGCGGCGTAGATCGTCATCCCGCGCTCGCGCGCCGTTCGATCGATCGCGCCGTCCGGCGTCACGAAGGCGGGCAGGTCGGCGATCGCGTAGTGCACGACGAGCCCGTCGGCGCCGCGTTCCAGCGCGAGCGCCTGGTCGAGGTCGGTGGAGCCCTCCGGGTCGATGGTGAGGAACGGGATGCCGGTGCGGTCGGCCTCCGGCAGCGGCGTCTGCGCGGCGGCGGCCTCCGCCTCCGCGATCACCTCGGGAGCGAACTCCCGCTCGAGTCCGAGGGTTTCGGGCAGTGCCGCGAGCGCGCTGACCAGTTCGGCCTCGGCGGTGGCACGGGCTAGGCGAAGCGGATGAACGGGCACGGCTCCACCCTAAGCGGCGGGCAGCGAGTAGCCCTCGGGAGCGGAGGTGATGAGCCCGTCGCGCTCGAGCCCGGCGAGTGCCCGCGCGAGCTGCTCGGCGTCGTCGAGACCGGCCGCGGTCCAGCGGGCGCGCAGCGCCTCCAGCGGCACCGGCACCTCGTGCGCGCGCAGCTCGCCGAGCACGAGCCCGCGCACCTGCCGATCGGAGCCCTCGTACCTTTTCTGGCGCGGCGCCCGCGCCCCGGTGTATGCCGGGTAGCCGGCGGCGCGCCAGGCGCACTGCGAGGCGAGCGGGCACTCCTCGCAGCGCGGCGCCCGCGCGGTGCACAGGGTCTGGCCGAGCTCCATGGTGCCGGCGTTGGCGAGTCGGGCGGTCGCCGCATCCGGTGGCAGTGTCGCCTCCATCTCGGCGAGGTCGCGGCGGGTCGAGGGCGGGCCGGGCTCCGCATCCCCGCGGACCGCTCGCGCGAGCACGCGACGCACATTGGTGTCGACGACGGGGGTGCGCACGCCGTAGGCGAAGGCGGCGACGGCGCGGGCGGTGTACGGCCCCACGCCGGGGAGGGCGAGCAGCGCGTCCACGTCGTCGGGCACCCGCCCGCCGTGCTGCTCGGCGATGGCGACGGCCGCCCCGTGCAGCGCGAGCGCGCGACGCGGGTACCCGAGCCGATCCCAGGCGCGCACCGCCTCACCCGGCGGCACGGCGGCCAGGTCGGCGGGGGCGGGCCAGCGCTCCAGCCACGCCTCCAGGCGCGGGATCACCCGCGCGACGGGCGTCTGCTGCAGCATGAACTCGCTCACCAGGATGCCCCAGGCCCCGAAGCCGTCCCGTCGCCACGGCAGGTCGCGATGGCCGGCCGCGAACCACGCCGCGACGCGCTCGCCGAGCAGCGCACGCGGGTCGTCGGGGGAGTCCGGTGAATTCATACCGTGCCAGGCTACGACGCCGTGGCTACGCTGGGATCATGCCGACATGGTCGCCCGCCCGCGAGGATGCGCTGGAGGCGCTCGCCGCCGAGATCCTGACCCACTACGCCAAGGGTCGGGTCACCGTGGCGGTCGAGGGCGCCGAGGGGTCCGGCTCGCGCGAGTTCGCGAGCGACCTGGCCGCCATCCTGGTGCGACGGGGGCACGCCGCCGTCGTGGCGCACATCGACGACTTCCAGCGCCCGCGGAGCGAGCGCGGAGCCGACACCCCCGAGGGGCGCTACCGTGACGCCTTCGACTACTCGGTGTTCCGTCGGGTGCTGATCGATCCGTTCCGGCTCGGCGGCAGCGCCGCGTTCGTGCTGGCCGCCTTCGACGCCGACGCGGATCAGCCGCTCGAGCCGACCTGGACCACCGCGCCCGCGAGCACGATCCTCCTGGTCGAGGGGGAGTACCTGCTGCGCTCCGACCTGCGCTCGATCTGGAACTTCAGCATCTGGCTCGACGGGCCGGGCGAGCCGCTGGCGAAGTACGCCGCCGACGCGGAGCCGCGCACGCGTGCGAGCGCCATCGTGGACAACAGCAACCCGGAGAGCCCCCGCCGGGTGTTCGCCGACTCCTGCTGACCCGGCTCCGCTGACCCGGCTCGCGCTGACCCGTCCCTCGCTGACCCGGCTCCCGCTGAGCCGACCCTTGCCGGCCCGGCGCCCCGCTAGACCGGCACGCGCGCGAGAACGTCCTCGGGGTCGAGGAACTGCCCCGACCGCTCCACCTGGTGCACGAGATTCACGAGGGCGGCGTTCGTCGGGGTGCTGATCCCCGCCTGCTGCGCCGCGGCGACGACCGCGCCATTCAGGAAGTCGATCTCGGTCAGCTGGCCGCGCTGGATGCTCTGCAGCGTCGAACCGGGGTTCGGCACGTCGCCCATCCGGTCGGCGAGCATCCGCGGGAAGAGCGAGCCGATCGCCAGCGGCGCCCACCCGATGGCCTCGAGCAGTCGGCCGGAGACGCCCTGCATCTCGCCGAGGCGGATGCCGCGCCGCCGCGCCACGCGCACCGTCTCGCGCATGCTGGCCGTCATCACCCGGCGAAGCCCCGGATGCGCGACCACCTCCTGCACGCTCAGCCCGGTGATCGCGGGCAGCGCGTTCACGTGGTTCACGAGGAGCTTGCTCCACTGCGCCGACTCGAGGTCGGGCGCGATCTCGGTCGGGAGGGCCTCGCCGAGCGTGGCGGCGAGAGCATCCAGCTCGTCGGGGGCGGTGCCGTCGCCGGCGCCGATCACGAGCGGCAGCGCGGCGGTGATGGTGATCCGCCCGGGGGAGAGGTAGGAGGCGGCGAACAGCGCCAGGCCGCCGATCAGCGGCGAGTCGGGGAGCTCCTCGCGCGCGACGGTGAGGCCGCCTAGGCCGTTCTGCACGACGAGCAGCGGGACGCCGCGCAGCACCGTGCCGTGCGCGTCGAGGGCGACACGGGCATCCTGCGCCTTGGTGGCGAGGATCGCGAGCTCGGGGGCTTCGGTCAGGAACTCGTCCGCGCTCACTCGCGCGACGTGCTCGCCGAAGCCGCCCTCCAGTCGGATGCCGTGCTCGCGGATCGCGGCGAGGTGCGCTCCGCGCGCCGCAACCGCCACCTCGTGCCCCGCCTTCTCCAGCAGGGCGGCGAGGGCGCCGCCGACGGCTCCGACTCCGATGATTCCGATTCGCACTCTGGCATCGTAGGGGCGCAGGCGTGGCGGGCGCGCGGCGATACGATGTCGAGGTGTCTGCAAGCCCGGGAGTGCTGCTCGTCGAAAAGCCGCAGGGCTTCACGAGCCATGACGTCGTCGCGAGGGCCCGTCGCGCCCTCGGCACGCGCAAGGTCGGCCACGCGGGCACCCTCGACCCGATGGCGACCGGGCTGCTGGTGCTCGGCGTCGACAGCGCCACCCGCCTGCTGACCTACCTCGTCGGACTCGACAAGGACTACTCGGCGACGATCCGTCTCGGCCAGTCGACGGACAGCGACGACGCCGAGGGCGAGATCACGGGCGGGGCGGATGCGCGCGGCCTTGACCGCGCCGCGATCGACGAGGTCATCGCGAGCCTCACCGGCCCGATCACGCAGGTCCCGTCGACGGTCAGCGCGATCAAGGTGCAGGGCCGGCGCGCCTACGAGCTGGCGCGCGCGGGCGAGACCGTGGAGCTGCGCGGCCGCGACGTCACCGTGGCCTCGTTCGTCGTCGACGAGGAGCGGCGCGGGTCCGAGCTGCCCGAGGGCACGATCGACCTCGACGTGCGGGTGAGCGTCTCCTCCGGCACCTACGTGCGCGCGCTGGCGCGTGACCTGGGCGCGGCGCTCGGCGTCGGCGGTCACCTGACGGCGCTGCGGCGCACGCGGATCGGCCCGTTCTCCGTCGACGACGCGATCGTGCTCGACCCCGAGCAGCCGGAGCGGGCCCGCGCGGCACTGCTCGCGCCCGGCGCCGTGGCGACCGCCCTCTACCCGAGCTCGACCCTCGACGAGGCCCGGCTGCGCGATCTGGCGCACGGCAAGCGCATCACGGTCGACCACCCGGATGCGGAGGTCGTCGCTCTGCTCGGACCGGACGGCCGGCTGGCGGGTCTGGCGTCGGTCGTCGACGGCACCGCGCGCATCCTCGTCAATTTCCCCACCCAGGAGGTGCTCTCATGATCTCCTGGTTCACGATCATTCAGGTCGTCATCGCGTCGCTCGCGGGGCTGTACTGCGTCGGTCTGGGCATCACCAAGCGCGCGCCCAACGACGCCGCGATCCTGTCGGTCGCGCTCGTGGAGCTGCTGCTGATCGCGCAGCTGATCATCGCGCTGGTGGCGCCCGGCTTCGGCAACGTCGCCACCGGCAGCGTGCTGGAGTTCTTCGTGTATCTCGTGACGGCGCTGCTGATCCCGCCGATCGCCGTGCTGTGGGCGCTGATGGAGCGCTCGCGCTGGAGCAGCGTGGTGCTGGGGATCGCGGCGATCTCGATCGCGATCATGATCTACCGCATGCAGCAGATCTGGGCGATCCAGCTGGCCTGAGCCGCGCGGCGTGCCGGGCCCGACGGCAGTACGCTGGGGGGCGATGTTGCGCTCACCCGAATCGAGTCCGTCGCCGCGGCGGATCAGCGGCTCCGGCCGCGCCCTCGTCGCCGTCTACGGCATCCTGGCGATCGCGGCGACCGGGCGCTCGGTGCTGCAGATCGCCACGCGCTTCGACGAGGCGCCGCTGGCCTACTCGCTCTCGGCCGCCGCCGCCGTGGTGTACGTGGTGGCGACGCTCGCCCTCGCGCTGCGCTGGGATCGGCTGGCCTGGATCACGATCGGCTTCGAGCTGCTCGGCGTGCTCAGCATCGGCACCGTGAGCGTGGTCGCGCCGGGGCTGCTGGGGCTCGACTCCGCGTCGCCGTTCGGCGGTCAGGCGACCGTGTGGAGCGCCTTCGGGGCCGGCTACCTGCTGGTGCCGCTCGCCCTGCCGATCCTCGGCCTGTGGTGGCTTCGCCGCAGCACGCGGGAGCCGGCGGAGGCGGCGGCGTCGTGAAGATCTTCCGCAGCCTGGCCGAGGTGCCCGCCGACTTCGGACCGTCGGCGATCGCGATCGGCAAGTTCGACGGGGTGCACCTCGGGCACCGCGCGCTGCTTCAGACGCTCTGCGCGCGCGCCGAGGAGCTCGGCATCTCGCCGGTGGTGGTGACGTTCGACCGCAACCCGCTCGCGCTGCTGCGGCCCGAGCTGTGCCCGCCGGCGCTGGTGAGCAATGAGCAGAAGCTCGAACTGCTGGCGGATGCCGGGGTCGAGGCGACCCTCATGCTCACCTTCGACCGCGCACTCAGCGCCGTCCCGGCGACCGAGTTCGTCGAAGACACGCTCGTGCACGCGCTCGGCGCCCGAGTCGTGCTCGCCGGTGCCGACTTCCGCTTCGGCGCGCGCGGTCAGGGCGATGTCGACCTGCTCACCCGGATCGGGGCCGAGCGCGGATTCGAGACCGTCGTGGTCGGCGACGTCGCCGGGTCGGGGGACGCCGTGAGCGGCTCGGCGCGGCGGACGTCGTCCACCTGGATCCGCGAACTGCTTGACGAGGGCAAGGTGCACGACGCGGCGAAGCTGCTCGGACGCGCCCCGACGGTGCGCTCCGTCGTGGTGCACGGCGAGCATCGCGGGCGCGAGCTCGGCTTCCCGACCGCGAATCTCGACCCCCGCCTCGAGGGCTTCGTGCCCGCCGACGGCGTCTATGCCGCCTGGGCGACGATCGACGGCGCGCGCTACCCGGCCGCCGTGTCGGTCGGCAACAACCCGACGTTCACGGGGGTGCCCGAGCACCAGGTCGAGGCGTACCTGCTCGATGTCGATGTCGACGCCTACGGGCGCACGATCGAGCTCGAGTTCGTCGACTTCGTGCGTCCGATGCTGCGCTTCGACGGCATCGAGTCCCTCGTGGCGGAGCTGAACTCCGACGTGGCGAAGGTGCGAGACATCCTGGCCGTCGAGCGCCAGCACTGACCGGCGCTAGGCGCCCGGTGCGTCGCGGCGGCCGTACAGGAACAGCACGATGGCGGCCGCGCTGCCGGTGATCGCGGCCCCCGTCCCGAGCTCCCATCCGGCGTCGCTGGCGATCAGGCGGCGCCCCCGAAGCACTGCCCGGGTGGCCAGCGGTGCGGCGCGGAGGCGCGCCGAGGCCACCGCCTCGGAGACGGTCGAGGAGACCGCGAGCGGCCGGCCGAGGGCGAGGGCGAGCTCCCAGGCATCCGCGAGCGTCGTGCCGAGCTCCGGCACGCGCACGCGCGTCCGGGCGGCGAGGCGCTCCATGGCGAGCGAGCGGATGCGGGTCGTCAGCTCGGCGAGGTTCTCGCTCTCCAGGGCGGCGCGTTCGCGTCGCGATCGCGTGGCCGTGCGAGCGACCGAGCGGGCGAGGTCGTCGACCGTGATTCCGGCGCGCAGCGTGGCGTGGGTGGCGATTCCCGGCCCCTCGGCCTCGAGGATCTCTGCCACCGCGAGCAGCAGCTCGCCCTGGCGCCTCGACCAGTTCGTCTCGACCCGCGCCGCATCGCGACGCGCGCCGTCGCGCCGCGGGAGGTGCCCAGTTCGATCGCGCATGAGGCGACTGTACGCGGGCGGGCTCGCGCACGAGGCGGCGCCACACAGGCACTCCCTCCTAGACTCGTGCGGTGAATGAACGGGAGGCCTTCGAGGCTCGAAGGCTTCGGCGCGGCCGCGTGCTCGTGTTCGTCGGCGTCGTGCTGCTCGCCCTCAACCTGCGCACCGCGGTGGCCGCGATCTCGCCCATCGTCGACCTCATCTCCGCGGAGCTCGCGCTCGATCCCGTCGCGCTCGGCGTGCTCGGGGCCACGCCTCCGCTCGCCTTCGCGGCCTCCGGGCTGATCGGGCCGATCGTGGTGCGCGGGGTGGGATTGGAGCGCGCTCTCGTGCTCGCGATCGTCGTCATGGTCGCGGGCCACCTGGGGCGCGCCCTCGCCGGCTCCCCGCTCATCCTCGTGACGGCGACGATCGTCACGCTGCTCGGGGTGGGCGTCGCCAACGTGCTGCTGCCGCCGATCGTGAAGCGCTACTTCCCGAGCCGGGTCGGGGCCGTCACGGCCATCTACGCGACCGTCATGTCGGTCGGCGCTACCATCCCGGCGCTCATCGCGGTGCCCGTCGCGGAGGGCGCAGGGTGGCGGGTATCGCTCGGCGTCTGGTTCGCCTCGGCGATCGTGGTGGCGATTCCCTGGGTGATCAGCCTGCTCGGGCGTCACGATCAGGCTCACGATGCGGCGGCCCGCGCCGCCGAAGCGGTCGAGACCGGCGCGCTTCCCGTCGCCTCACGGCTCAGCGTTCTGCGCTCGCCGATCGCCTGGTCGGTCGCCGGCGTGTTCGCCACGGCCTCGTTCGGCGCGTACGCGGCCTTCGCCTGGCTGCCGCTACTGGTGAGCGACCTGGCCGGCGTGGACCCGGCCGCCGCGGGCGGTCTGCTCGCGCTGTTCACGATCGCCGGCTTCCCCGCCGCGCTGCTGGTGCCCGTGCTCGCCTCGCGACTGCGCTCCGCCGCTCCGCTCGTCGTCGCCGGGATCGCCTTCCACGTCGCCGGGTATCTGGGGCTGCTCATCGCCCCGTTGACCGCGACGTGGCTGTGGGTGCTGCTGGCCGGCTTCGGCCCGCTGCTGTTCCCGCTCGCGCTGGCGCTTATCGGGCTCCGCTCGCGCACCGCCTCCGGAGCGGTGGCGCTCAGCGGCTTCGTGCAGGGCTTCGGCTACCTCGTCGGCGCGGCCGGTCCGTTCCTGGTCGGGATCATCCACTCGGCGACCGGGGGATGGGTCGCACCGCTGTGGCTGCTGCTCGCGGCCGCCGTCTTCGCCGTGCCTGCGCTGTTCGTGCTGGCGCGCGGTGAGACCGTCGAGGACGAGCTCGAGCGCCGCGCCGGCTAGGAGTCGATCAGCTCGGAGCGGTGGATGAGCGCGGCCGCGCCGATCAGCGGGCCGTCGCCGGAGAGCCCCGACGGCACGACACGCACCTTCGTCACGAAGCCGAACTGGATGTGCTCGGCGATCGGCTCGCGGATCGCGTCGAAGAGGTCCGGGGTCACGTGCGAGAAGCCGCCGCCGATCGCGACGACGTCCAGGTCGACGAGTGCGGTGGCGGAGGCGATCGCCTGGCCGATGGCGCGACCGGAACGGGCGACGGCGCGACGGGCGATCTCGTCGCCCGCGGCGTAGGCGGCGGCGAGTTCTTCGCCGGTGGTGCCCTCCCAGCCTTCGCGGCGCGCCCAGGCGACCGTCTTGGGACCGGAGGCGACCGCCTCCAGGCATCCGGCGCCGCCGCAGGCGCAGGGGTCATCGAAGCCGGCGACCTCGACGTGTCCGATGTGGCCCGCGTTGCCGGTGGGTCCGGGGACGGTGCGGCCGCCGAGGATCAGGCCGCCGCCGATTCCGGTCGACACGATCATGCCCATGGCGTTGTCGGCGCCGCGCGCGGCGCCCACCCAGTGCTCGGCGAGGGCGATGCAGAGACCATCCATGCGCAGCGTCACCGGCACACCGGGTGCGACGGGCTCCACGATGCTGCGCACCAGGTCGCGCAGCGGATACTCGCGCCAGCTCGCCAGGTTGAGCGGCGAGACGGCACCCGCCGCCACGTTGATCGGGCCGGCCGCGCCGATGCCCGCGCCGATCAGCTCGTGATCCGGGCCGACGCTGGCGAGGGCCGCCATGGTGGCGCCCGTGACCGCCTCGGCGAGCTGCTCCGAGCTCGAGTCGGGGCCGGTGGGGCGCCGGTGGCGCGAGGAGGCGACGACCGTGCCGTCGGCGGTGACGAGTCCAGCTTCGACCTTCGTACCGCCGAGGTCGATGGCGAGGGCAACAGGGATCACGGCAGGGCGCTACTTTCGGTCGGCGGATGCACAGTTTTTCCCAGCGTAGCGACCGCCGCGTGGCTGCTCATCCGGGGTCGACAGAGCAGTACACTGGCGGCGTGAACGGCGTCTCGAGGCTGGAACGGGTGATCGATCTGCCGCGCTCGATCGTCTGGGAGGCGATCGTCGACCCGATCCTGATGGAGGGCTGGCTGCATCCGGATGCGAGCCTCGTCGAGGGCGTCGACGTGCTCGAACGGCGCGACCCGGCCCCCGATGAGCCGGCGGTCCCCGCGATCGTCGAGAGCGACGGGCCGCGCCTGGGTCACGTGCGCGTCGAGCTGACCGAGTCGAGCGGCGGCTCCCGCGGCGGGGTCACCGAGCTCGTCCTCACCGTTCCGCAGCACATCGACAGCCGCTTCCGTGCGCCGCTGATCGCGGGCTGGCAGACCCGGCTCGACCAGCTGGAGGAGCTGCTGCGCGGGCATCCCGTCGATTGGGACAACTGGGAGCGCGATCACGGCGCCGACTATGAGCAGCACCTGCTGCGGGCCGCGACCGTCGCGTCCCCCTGAGAGTTTCAGGCGCGCTCGCTAGACTCGGGGGGTGAATGCCACCTCTTCCGGCGTGACGACGCGCACCGCGCTCGCCCCTGCCGAACGCGCGACCAGGCTGCTCGGCGCCGAGCTGACCGAGAAGAGCCTGCGACTCCATCTGGAAGGCCTCCCGGGCGTTGACGCCGTTGGCCTCGAGCAGCGCGCGGCGGCCCTCGGAACGCGCTCGATCAAGACCACCTCGAAGGCCTGGGCCCTCGACCGCATCATCGAGCTGATCGACCTCACCACGTTGGAGGGAGCCGACACCCCGGGCAAGGTTCGCTCGCTCGTCGCGAAGGCGATCACGCCCGACCCGAGCTCGCCCGACACGCCCCGCGTGGCGGCGGTCTGCGTGTACGGCGACATGGTTCCGGATGCGGTGGCGGCGCTCGGCGCCCTCCACGGCGACCCGGATGACGGCCTCATCTCCGTCGCGGCGGTCGCCACCGCGTTCCCGAGCGGTCGCGCCTCGCTCGCCGTGAAGCTCGCCGACACCCGCGACGCGGTCGCGGCGGGCGCCGACGAGATCGACATGGTGATCGACCGCGGCGCGTTCCTCGCGGGCCGCTACGGCGAGGTCTTCGAGCAGATCGTCGCGGTCAAGGAGGCCTGCCGCCGCGAGGACGGCACCTTCGCGAGCCTCAAGGTGATCCTCGAGACCGGCGAGCTGAACTCCTACGACAACGTGCGCCGGGCCAGTTGGCTGGCGATTCTCGCCGGCGGCGACTTCATCAAGACCTCGACCGGCAAGGTGAGCCCCGCGGCGACGCTGCCGGTCACCCTCCTCATGCTCGAGGTGGTGCGCGACTGGCACCGCCTGACGGGGGAGAAGATCGGCGTGAAGCCGGCCGGCGGCATCCGCACCTCGAAGGATGCGATCAAGTACCTGGTGACGGTGGCCGAGACGGTCGGCGAGGAGTGGCTGCAGCCGCACCTGTTCCGGTTCGGCGCCTCCAGCCTGCTCAACGATGTGCTGCTGCAGCGGCAGAAGCTCCAGACCGGCCACTACTCCGGCCCCGACTACGTCACGATCGACTGAGGACCGCAGCATGGTGAAAGACATTGACATCCCCGCCGGTGGCGGTTTCCTGGACTACGCCCCGGCGCCCGAGTCGACGAGCATCCTGAAGCTCCGCGATTCCTACGGCCTGTTCATCGACGGCGACTTCGTCGACGGCCACGGCACCCCGTTCTCGACGGTGTCGCCCGCGACCGAGAAGGTGATCGCCGAGATCGCCACCGCGAACGAGCGCGACGTCGATCTGGCCGTCGCCGCGGCCCGCCGCGCCTACGACAAGACCTGGTCGAAGCTGTCCGGCGCCGACCGCGGCAAGTACCTGTTCCGCATCGCCCGCCTCGTGCAGGAGCGCGCGCGCGAGCTCGCCGTGGCCGAGAGCCTCGACAACGGCAAGCCGATCAAGGAGAGCCGCGACGTTGACGTGCCGCTCGTCGCGGCCTGGTTCTTCTACTACGCAGGGTGGGCCGACAAGCTCGACTACGCGGGCCTCGGTGCGAACCCGAAGGCGCTCGGGGTGGCGGGTCAGGTCATCCCGTGGAACTTCCCGCTGCTGATGCTCGCCTGGAAGGTCGCCCCGGCGCTCGCCGCGGGCAACACGGTGGTGCTGAAGCCGGCCGAGACGACCTCGCTCACGGCGCTGCTGTTCGCCGAGATCCTGCAGCAGGCCGACCTGCCGAAGGGCGTCGTCAACATCGTGACCGGTGCGGGCGCGACCGGGGCGACGCTCGTGCGCCACCCCGACATCGACAAGGTCGCCTTCACCGGCTCGACCGCGGTCGGCCGTGAGATCGCCAAGGCGGTGGCCGGCACCGGCAAGAAGGTCACGCTGGAGCTCGGCGGCAAGGCCGCCAACATCGTGTTCGATGACGCGCCGATCGATCAGGCGATCGAGGGCATCGTCAACGGCATCTTCTTCAACCAGGGTCACGTCTGCTGCGCGGGCAGCCGCCTGCTGGTGCAGGAGAACGTGCACGACGAGGTCATCGACCGGCTGAAGAGCCGCCTGTCGACGCTGCGTCTCGGCGATCCGCTCGACAAGAACACCGACATCGGCGCGATCAACTCGCAGGAGCAGCTCGAGCGCATCACGGCGCTCGTCGCGGCGGGGGAGGCCGAGGGCGCCGAGCGCTGGAGCGCCCCGTGCGACTTCCCCGAGAACGGCTTCTGGTACGCCCCGACGATCTTCACGAATGTGTCGACGAGCTCGCGCGTCGCCCGCGAGGAGATCTTCGGCCCGGTGCTCAGCGTGCTCACCTTCCGCACACCCGCCGAGGCGATCGCCAAGGCGAACAACACGCCGTACGGCCTCTCGGCCGGCATCTGGAGCGACAAGGGCTCGAAGATCCTCGCCGTCGCCGACAAGCTGCGCGCGGGGGTGATCTGGGCGAACACCTTCAACCGCTTCGACCCGGCATCGCCGTTCGGCGGCTACAAGGAGTCCGGCTACGGCCGGGAGGGCGGCCGCCACGGCCTCACCGCGTATCTCGCCGCAGGCGGGTCGAGCAGCGCGCGACGCGCGCGTATCGAGACCAAGGGAGCAACCCGATGATCCGGCGGAGCGGGTCGAGTAGCGCGCCTAGCGCGCGTATCGAGACCGAGGGAGCAACCCGATGACCCACCTGACGATCCCCAAGACCTACAAGCTCTACATCGGCGGCAAGTTCCCGCGCACGGAGTCGGGGCGCAGCTACGAGGTGACCACGCCGAAGGGCAAGTTCCTCGCCAACGCCGCGCTCGCCAGCCGCAAGGACGGGCGCGACGCCGTTGTGGCCGCCCGCGCCGCGCAGCCCGGCTGGGCGGGCGCGACCGCCTACAACCGCGGTCAGGTGCTGTACCGCATCGCCGAGGTGCTGGAGGGCCGACGCGAGCAGTTCGTCGCCGAGATCGCCGCCTCCGAGGGCGTGTCGAAGTCGGCGGCCACCGCGCAGGTGGATGCGGCAATCGACTCCTGGGTGTGGTTCGCCGGCTGGGCCGACAAGTACGTGCAGGTCGCCGGAACCGGCAACCCTGTCGCGGGCCCCTACTTCAACCTCTCGGTGCCGGAGCCGACCGGCGTCGTCGCGGTCGTCGCACCGCAGGGCACGGGTGCGTCGCTCCTCGGCCTCGTCAACGTGGTCGCGCCCGCGATTGTGAGCGGCAACACGGTGGTCGTGATCGCGAGCGAGAAGCACCCGCTCAGCGCGATCAGTCTCGCCGAGGTCTTCGCCACGAGTGATCTGCCCGGCGGCGTCGTGAACGTGCTCACCGGCTCGCCGGCCGAGATCGCCCCGTGGCTGGCAAGCCACGCCGACGTGAACGCGCTCGACCTGTGCGGCGCCGACGGCCTCGACTGGGTCGACCTCGAGATCGCGGCGGCGGACACGCTGAAGCGCGTCCTGCACCCGGAGCCGGGCGTGCCCGCGCGCTCGTTCGACAGGATCGTGGCCCTCACCGAGACGAAGACGGTCTGGCACACCAAGTCGCTGATCTGAGCCGGGCGGCGCGTTCGCCGGTCGCGCGCGGCGCGAGCGGTGCGAAAAGTGCGATCGCGGCGCGCACGATCGCGCTTTTGGCACCGCTCGCGGGGACGGGCGCGGGTTTCTCGCGTGCACGACCTTGCGGGGGACTGGATCTCGTCGAGACCCGGGGTTTCTTCAGCCCGGAGGCCTAACGTGGCGGCATGCGCATCCTCCTGACCGGCGCGACCGGGTATCTGGGCGGGCGCTTGGCTCCCCGGCTTCTGGAACGCGGTCACGATGTGCGCGTGCTCGTGCGCGACCGCTCGCGACTGCGCGACGTGCCCTGGGCGGACGACGTCGAGGTCGTCGAGGGCGACCTCGGTGATCCGGAGTCGGTGCGCCGCGCGCTCGACGGCCGTGAGGTCGCGTACTACCTGGTGCATTCGATGACCGCGCACCGCGACTTCGCCGACGTCGACCGGCGGCACGCCGAGACCTTCGCGGTGGCGGCGCGCGCGGCGGGCGTCTCGCGCATCGTCTACCTCGGCGGCCTGCATCCCGAGGGCAAGCTCTCGCCGCACCTGCGCTCCCGTGCCGAGGTCGGAGAGATCCTGCTCGACTCCGGAGTGCCGACGGCGGCGCTGCAGGCGGGGGTCGTGATCGGCTCCGGCTCGGCGAGCTTTGAGATGATCCGGCACCTCACCGAGGTGCTGCCGTATATGCCCGCACCGAAATGGGTGCGCAACTTCATCCAGCCGATCGCCGTGCGCGACGTGCTCTACTACCTGCTCGAGGCGGCCGAGCTGCCGCCCGAGGTGAACCGCGCCTTCGACATCGGCGGACCGGATGTGCTGCGCTACGGCCAGATGATGAACGGCTACGCGGTCGAGGCGGGGCTTCACCAGCGGCCGATCGCCTCGCTGCCGGTGCTGACGCCGTGGCTCGCCTCGCACTGGGTCAACCTGGTCACTCCGATCCCGCGCTCGCTCGCCGTGCCGCTGGTGACGAGCCTGCAGAACGACGCCGTCTGCCACGAGCACGACATCGCGCGCTGGATTCCGGATCCCGAGGACGGCCTCACCAGCTACCGGCGCGCGGTGCGCCTGGCGCTCGGCAAGATGCGCGCCGGCGAGGTGGAGACCAGCTGGCAGAACGATCCCGTGCTCGGCGCCCCGAGCGATCCGCTGCCGAGCGACCCGGAGTGGTCCGGCCACACCGTCTACGTGGATGCGCGGGAGCAGCACTCCACGGCCTCACCCGAGCAGCTGTGGCGGGTGATCGAGGGGATCGGCGGCGACAACGGCTGGTACTCCTTCCCGCTCGCCTGGGCGCTGCGTGGCTGGCTCGACAAGCTCGTCGGCGGGGTGGGGCTGCGCCGCGGGCGTCGTCATCCGCACCAGTTGGCGCTCGGCGAGGCGCTCGACTTCTGGCGGGTGGAGCAGCTCGACCGCGGCCGTTTCCTGCGCCTGCGCGCCGAGATGAAGCTCCCCGGCCGCGCCTGGCTCGAGCTCTCCGCCGTGCCGCAGGACGGCGGCTCGCTCTACCGGCAGCGCGCCGTGTTCTTCCCGCGCGGCCTCGCCGGACGGCTCTACTGGTTCGCCATCCTCCCGTTCCACGGCGTGATCTTCCGCGGCATGGCCCTGCGCATCACGGAGCGCGCCGAGGCCGAAGCGCGCGCATCGGCGGCGGACGAGGACGCCGCCGACCAGATCACGACTCGGTGACGAATAGATAACAAACCGGTAACGCGACCTGCTAGGTTCGAGGCACCCGCAGCGACGCGGGGACCACATCCGTGGTGAACCCGAAACGAAAGCGTGTCAATGACGACAGCGCAGCCCGTTGCCGAGTCCCCGAAGCTCGGTCACCCCACCCATCCGCTTCGTCGCGCTCTCGTCGCGAGCGCCCTCACCCTCGGGCTCGTGCTCGTGATGGCGCTCAACCCCGACGCCGTCCGCGTGTTCGCCGCGAGCCCGTTCGGCGAGCTGCGCAGTCCCGGAGAGTCGGCCTTCATCGCCGCGCACCGCGGCGACCGCTCGGATGCGCCCGAGAACACGCTCCCCGCCTTCCAGTCCGCGTTCGACAGCGGCTTCGCCTACGTCGAGACCGATCTCCAGTTGACCCGCGACGGGCAGGTGGTGCTGATGCACGACACGACCGTGGATCGCACCACGAACGGCACCGGCAGTGTCGCGAACAAGACGCTCGACGAGCTGCGCAAGCTCGACGCCGGCTCCTGGTACGACGAGCGCTTCCGCGGCACGCTCGTGCCGACCTTCGGCGAGTTTCTCGACCTGCTCGCGGACTCGGACTCGCGAGCCCTGCTCGAGCTCAAGGGCGACTGGACGCCCGAGGAGGTGCGCTCGATGGTCGCCGAGATCTTCCCGCGCGGCGTGCAGAACCGCGTCTCGTTCGCGAGCTTCAGCAAGGTCTCGCTCGCCTCGCTCTCCGAGGTCGCCGCCGCGTTCCCGCGGATCGTGCTGCGGAAGACCCTCCCGAAGGACCCGGTCGCGCTCGTGCAGAAGTACACCGCCAGCGCGATCATGACCCGCACCGAGGAGCTCGAGCAGCGTCCCGAGGTCGTCGAGGCGATGCACGACGCGGGGCTCGGCGTGCTGCTCTACACGCTCAACGATCGGGAGAGCTGGGCCGAGGCCCTTGCGCTCGGGGTCGACGGCATCGCCACCGACCGCCCCAGCGCCCTCGACGGCTGGATCGCCCAGACGGCTCCCGGAACGTAGCCGGCGTCAGCTGCGGGCGAGGAGGTCGCGGAAGAACTCGATGCCGCGCAGGTAGGTCGAGACGCGGATGCTCTCGTTCGATCGCGTGCAGCGTCGCCCGCTCCGCGGTCGTCAGGTCGAACGGCAGGAAGCGGTAGACGTGCTCGCTGATACGGGTGAAGTGCCGCCCGTCGCTGGCCTGCAGCATGACGTAGGGCGTGACGATCGCCTCCGGGAACAGCTCCCCGATGGAGGCGGACAGCCGCTCCCACGCCTCGCCGCTCGCGGGCGAGACGGGCGAGGGCTCGGAGCCGTAGACGAGTCGCGCCTCGACGCCGTCGCGGTGCACCACCTGCTGGATGTGGGCCAGCGCCTCCGCCAGGCTCGATCCGACCGCAATGCGCACGTTGACCATCGCGGTGGCCTTCTCGGCGATGACATTGTCGCCCGCCGAGCCGCGCAGGCGGGTGACGGCGTAGGTGGTGCGCACCATCGCGTTGGTCTCCGGGCCGAGGCGCGAGAACACCGCGGTGAGCAGGCCCCGGAACAGGCCGACATGGGTGAACAGGAAGCGCATCGGCTGCTTCGTGTGGGCACCGAGCCGACGGATCATCTCGGCGGTCGGCTCGGCGAGCTGCGCGGGGGCGGGGGAGCGGTCCAGCCGCACGATGGCCCGCGCGAGTCGCGTGGTCGCGCCGTCGCGCACGGGCGTGGAGGCGTGGCCGCCGCTGCGCTCCACCGAGAGCTCGATGCCGGCGAGCCCCTTCTCGCTGACGCCGACGACGGCGACGGGGGCGGCGACGCCGGGGAAGATGCCCTCGACGACGGCTCCGCCCTCATCCACCACGAGGCCGGGGCGAATGCCGCGCTGCTCGAGCAGGTCGACGATCGCGGGGGCGCCGTGGCCGGCGACCTCCTCGTCGTGGCCGAACGCGAGGTACACGTCGGCGGCGGGGGTGAAGCCCTCGGCGAGCCGCGACTCGACCGCCTCCAGGATGCTTCCGAGCGCGCCCTTGTCGTCGATCGCGCCGCGACCGCGCACGCGCTCCTCGCCGTCCTCGTCGCGCACCAGCTCCGCCTCGAAGGCGGGGAACTGCCAGCCGGGCTCGTCGGCGGGCACCACATCCTGGTGCGCCATCAGCACGAGCGGCGCGGCGGCGGCGTCCCGACCGGCCCAGCGGAAGAGGAGGGACGCCTCGCCGACGAGCTCGTGCTCGAGTCGCTCGTGCACGAGCGGGAACAGCTCGGCGAGCTTCGCCCGGAACGCCGCGAAGGCCTCCCAGTCCACCTCCTCGGAGTTCGAACGGGAGACGGTCGGAATCCGGATGAGTTCGCGCAGGCGGTCGACAGGGGTGCTCACTCCTCGACATTACAAGCGCGAGCGCGGCGGCCGCGCTCGATAGGCTTTCGGCATGACTTCGAGGTCGCGCGAGTCCGCTCCGGTGCCCCGGCGCCTCGCGCTCGCGCCCGCCGTCATCGCCGCGATGGCACTGCTCATCGGGGTGGCGCTGCTCGACAGCGACGCGTTCCTCGTCATCCGGTTCGTCGTCTCGATCTTCGCGCTGATCATCGCCTGGTTCGCGGTGCGGGCGCGTCACTGGTGGTGGGTGCCGCCGCTCGGCGCGATCGCCGTGGTGTGGAATCCGGTGCTGCCGATCGCGGTGCCCGGCGACTGGTGGCTGGGCATGCAGTACATCGCGGTGCTCGTGGTCGTCGCCGCGGGCATGCTGATCCGCATCGCGGTCGTGCCCGCGAGCGGGTCGCGGACCCGCTAAGGCGAGGATTCGGCTAGACTGGGGCCACGTTCCGCCCCACCGGCCAAAGCCGGGTCTGGGATTCCGCGGGAAGTACACGGTGAACGCCGATCCCGCATGGCGGTCCCGTTTTACACAGCAACGGCCTGAGCATCAGGCGGATCGACCGGCATTCTGGCGAATGCTCGAGGAGAATCATGGCCCAAACCGGGCAGAAGTCGCGCAACGGGGGACGCCGCGCTGCGCCGCAGCGCAAGCGTCAGCACCAGGACGAGACGGGTGTCATCCCCGTCCTGGCGCGCATCGTGCGCACGATCGAGAACTCGGCCGAGCGTGGCAAGGTGAACGCCGCGAACCGCACCCGGTTCCGCGTCGTCGCGGTGCTCGTGCGCGAGGAGCGCGCGCGGATCAAGGGGGATGCGAGCCTCGGCGAGGCCGAGCGCAGCAAGGAGCTCACCCGCCTCGACGGCATCGCCACGATCATGGCGAAGACGGCGTCGCGCGACACGAGCCTGATCCAGCTGCTCACCGACACGGCGCCGCTGTCGACGGCAGCGCTCGAGGTGCGTCGCACGATCCTGATGGAGGCGGGAGCGGAGCTCAGCCCCGAGGATCTCGTGATCGTGACCGAGACGCCGGAGAAGACGCCGGCGGAGGACCGCCAGGTCATCCCGCAGTCGGTCAAGCAGTACCAGATGTCGAATCCGTTCCTCGCGCCCGACTTCAGCGCCGCGCAGGCCAAGCCGGCCACCGAGGGACGTCTGGCGAACTGGGAGCTCATCGAGCCGCTGTTCCGCTCCTTCGAGGTCGGCGCCGGCGGCGGCGCCGCGACCATGAACCTGCCCGCGCCGCGCACCCGCGAGACGCCGGGCGGCACCGAGCTGATGATCCACCAGGCGCGCTTCATCGAGTCGGCGCGCACCGGGCACCGCAGCTTCCTGCTCGCCGACGAGCCGGGTCTCGGCAAGACGGCGCAGGCGCTGCTCGCGGCCCACGTCTCGGGCTCCTACCCGCTGCTCGTGGTCGTGCCGAACGTCGTCAAGGTGAACTGGGCGCGCGAGGTCGAGAAGTGGACGCCGCAGCGCACCGCCACCGTGGTGCACGGCGACGGCGACGACCTGGATGCCTTCGCCGACGTCACGATCGTCAACTACGAGATCCTCGACCGGCACGCCGCCTGGCTCAGCCGTCGCGGCTTCAAGGGCATGATCGTCGACGAGGCGCACTTCATCAAGAACAAAGAATCGCAGCGTTCGAAGAACGTGCTCGCGATCGCGAAGAGCATCCGCGCCGTCAGCCCGAACGCCCTGTTCATCGCCCTCACCGGAACCCCGCTGATCAACCAGATCGAGGACTTCCGGATGATCTGGCAGTACCTCGGCTGGATCGACGACAAGCAGCCGCTCGCCCAGCTGATGAAGAAGCTTGAGGAGACCGAGCGCACGCCCGGCGACCCCGGCTTCTTCGCCGCTGCGCGCGGCGCCGTGATCGACATGGGCATCGTGCGTCGCAAGAAGGAGGATGTCGCCGCCGACATCCCCGCACGCCGCATCGCCGACATCCCGGTCGAACTCGACGGGGAGGCAGGGCGCTCGATTCGCGCCGCCGAGCAGGCGCTCATCTCGCGTCTCGTGGACCGCTACCGCCGCGTGCTCGCGCAGCGCCCGGACGCGAACCCCGAGGACATCATCCGTCTCGTGGCGCACGCCGAACTTGAGGAGTCGCGTTCCGCGGCCTCGGGGGGCGACAACGTGTTCACGATGGTGCGCAAGATCGGGCAGGCCAAGGCCACCCCGGCGGCGGACTACACGGTCAACCTGGCCCGCAACGTCGGCAAGGTGGTGTTCTTCGCCAAGCACATCGACGTGATGGACACGGCGGAGAAGCACTTCGCGGCGGCGGGGCTGCGCACCGTCTCGATCCGCGGCGACCAGAGCTCGAAGGCGCGCCAGGAGGCGATCGACGCGTTCACCAACGACGAGGACGTCGCTGTCGCGGTGTGCTCGCTCACGGCGGCCGGCGTCGGCGTCAACCTGCAGGCCGCGTCGAACGTCGTGCTCGCCGAGCTCAGCTGGACGAACGCGGAGCAGACGCAGGCGATCGACCGCGTGCACCGCATCGGCCAGGGGCTGCCGGTGACCGCCTGGCGCATCATCGCCGCGGGCACGCTCGACGCGCGGATCTCCGAGCTCATCGACGCCAAGGCGGGCCTCGCGGCCCGCGCCCTCGATGGCGTTCACCTCGACGAGAGCGAGGAGGGCTCGGTGCAGCTTTCGGCGCTCGTCACGATGCTCCGGGACGCCGTTTCCGAGCTCTGAGCGCCTCGCGGTCTTGTACCCCGAACCGGTCGTCCTGTCCTACATGTGAGGGACACCCAGAATGGGGGGAGCGCGACAGTGGTGGGATGAGTAACTTCATAAGTGCACTAGTTGGGGGACTAGGGGCGGCGGTGACATCGTCAGAACGCGAATACCGGCTACGGGGGTAACCGGACACAGCGGACGAAGTCACCGCCGCCAGTAACTTTTAACGGGCCGTTTTCGCCCGCAGCCTCCTCGGGCCCGGCGCTCAGCGCCGCGTGCTGTTGGCCGTTCGGCCCCGCACGATGCCGATGAACGTGTCGATGCGCGGGTCCGCGGCATCGCCCGCATCGCTCACGCGCCAGGCCAGCCCGATCCGGGTGGGGGCGCCGTCGCGGATCGGACGCGCGACGACATCGCGGCGCGAATGGGTCCGGGCGACCGACTGCGGCATCCGCGCCACCCCGACGCCCGCCGCCACCAGCGCGACCGTGTCGGCGTCGTCGCCGGGCTGCACGACCTCCTCGGCGAGGTCCGCCTCGCTCACGTCGTCGACCACCGAGAACACGTGCTCCTTGGCCGCCACGACGACCGGGGTCTCCTCATAGAGCGGAATGACGTGCAGCTCCTCGCTCGCGGCGACGTCGCGCACGAACGCCATCGCGGCGCTCCCGTCCGCCAGCGCCGCCAGCGCCTCCGCCTGCGAGCTGGGACGCAGCTCGAGCGGGTCGCGGCGCATCCGTTCGCGCCAGATGCGCTCCCACTTGGTGGGGGTGACACCCGGCACGAAACACACGACGAAGGGATCTGCCACCCGCTCAGGCTAGCCTGGGGCTGTGAGTGAGCAGACGATGAACCCGGCAACCGCGGCCAAGAAGCTGGAGCTGCTGCTGGCGGCGACGCCCGAGGAGTTCCGCGCGAAGCCGCTGACCCGGTCCGAGGTGCAGGCGCTCATGACCGACCCGCCGGAATGGCTGAAGGTGCTCCGGGCCGACGGACCGCATCCGCGCGAGGTCGTCGCACGCAAGCTCGGCGTCTCGAACTCGGGACTCGCGCGCGGCGGCATCGTCGAGCCGCTGACCACGCCGGAGATCAAGGCGCTGCTGGACGAGATGCCCGACTGGCTCGTCGCCGAGCGCGAGCGTCAGGCCGCGGTGGTGCGCGAGAACGCGCGCATCAAGCGCGAGAAGCGCCCCGCGGGGGAGCCGCGCGACACCGGTTCGCGCAAGGGCGGCTCCGGGGTCTAAAGGGTCCGCGCCTACGCGCTCCAGCGCAGGCGATCCAGCCGGCCGAGCATCGACCACACGGTCTCGCTCAGCTGCGGGTAGGCGAGCGCGATCTGGCGCAGCATCCGCCGATCCACCTCGGCGCTCGGACGGCGACCGTTGTCGGCGGCGATCAACTCGGAGCGCAGGCCCAGCACGACGAACTCGTCGATCGTCGGCAGCACCTCCATGAACGCCCACGGATCCTCGCCGCCGTGCAGCCGCTCCCAGACGACGGTGCTGAGCTCGTCGTGCGCCTCGGCGCGCAGCACCTCGAGGCTGGCGCGGCGCAGCACCCCGGGGCGGGGGAGTTCACGGCGCTCGTCGGTCACCCTTCGAGACTACGCGTCGCGACCTCCGCGCACGCCCGAAGCGCGCCGGTTCGATACCATCGACCGATGCCCGATTCGCCCCTCTCCGCGAGCCCCTATGAGGTGCTCGGCGTTGCGGCGACGGCGAGTCACGACGAACTGCGCAAGGCGTACCGCAAGCGACTGCGTGCCACCCACCCGGATTCCGGCGGCAACGTCGAGCAGTTCCACCGCGTGCAGCGCGCCTGGGAGCTGATCGGCACGCCCGAGGCGCGCGAAGAGTTCGACCGCGCCGGCGAACCGGTGATCGGCGGGCACTCCTGGGCGCCCGGCGGGCCGCCGCCGCGCCAGGACACGCGTCCGCAGACGCGCCAGCACGGGCATCCTGGCGGCTGGTTCCGCGAGCAGTACCTCGCCGAGCTGCGCGAATGGGTGGGTCGCGGCGTCACCATCGCCGACCCCTACGACGCGGCGCTGCTGCGCCGTGCGCCGCACACCGTCAAGCATCTGCTGGCGTCCGCGATCGCCGAAGAGGACACGGCGCGCGTGCTGTCGACGCTCGGCATCGGATTCACCGTCTGGCATGACGTGTCGACCGGAGTCGGCGGCGGCCCGCCGTCGCGGATCGGAGTCGGGCATCCCGGCGGAACGCCGATGAGTCAGGTCGAGAAGCTCGATCACATCGTGCTGGGCCCGACCGGGCTGTGGGGGCTTCTGAGCGAGGACTGGGGCGAGCCGGTCAAGGTCAAGCGCGGCGAGATCATCGGCGCCGGACTTCAGCCCGGCGAGCAGCCGCTCAAGGCGCTTGGCGCGCGGGCTCGGTTCTTCGCGCGCGCGGCGAAGGTGAAGTTCTCGGGTCTCGTCATCGTGGTGCCGGAGGGCGCGGCACCGGCCGACGTCGTGCCGCTCGGCATGGTGAAGGGGGCGCACGCGCTGCTCGTGCAGCGGCCCCGCGTCGTGCAGCTGCTGCGCACCGGAATCGCCGGCATCGGCACGGGCGGAACCGACCTGTTCGAGGTGCGGTCGCGCGTGCAGGCCACGGCGCGCTTTGTCTGAGCTTCTCGACGCCTCGCCGCGGGCACGGTACCGTGAAGTGACGTGACCCTGACTCACACCCTGATTCACCTGCTCGGCGGCCGTGCCGTCGAGCGTGCGGTGATGCGCGGACTCGCGAGCGACGGCCGTCTTCCGGTCGCTCCGACCGGTCCGAGCATGCTGCGTCCCGGCGACGACATGCTGCGGGTGCGGCTGGTCGGCGGGGGCATGGTGCGCAGCCTCGGCGTCACCAGCGCCGAACTCGGACTGGCGGGCCATCTGAGCCGCCTGCTGCAGGGCTCGCTCGGGCGCGGCGTCAGCATCGACGCCTGGGGCGAGTCTGGCGCCGACCTCGACGACATGGCGCCCCGGCTCTGCCCGGAGGGCGCCCCGCGCCCCCACGTGCGCGTGGTGCTGGTGGGACTGATCGAAGCGATGCGGCTGCGGCCGAGCGCGCGGTGGCGGAAGGATCTCGCGCTGCTGGAACCTGCCGTCGCCGCGGGGGAGCCTCCGCTCGTCGTGGTGCTGGCACCGAGCATGCCGGGCGACCTCGACGTCTCGCCGTGGGTGCGGCGGCACGTCGCGCAGGCGATCGAGAAGCTCAACGCGACGACGGCGGACTGGGTGAATCGGCATCCGGGGGCCTATCTCGTGCCCGCGATCGCGCCGAGCACCCGCAGGATGCTCGGAACGTCGGAGGACTACGCGCGCACGGCCGCGGCCATCGCGCCGGTCGTGGCGGAGGCGGTATGGGCGGCGAAGGAGTAGTCGCCGGGAGCGGCGGCGCGCCCGCGCTGCCGTACACGGTCGCGCCGATCGAGACCGAGCGGCTGCGGCTGCGGGTCGTGAGCGCGCGAGATGTCGACGCCATCCATGCCGTGCAGTCGCGCGAGGATGTCTGCCGCTACCTGCCGTTCCCTCCGCGCTCACGCGACGAGATCGCCGAGAAGGTTGCCGTATGGGCCGCCGGGGGAGTGCTCGCCGCGGACGGCGACCTGGCGATGCTCGCGATCGAGCGGCGGGAGGACGGCGTCGTCATCGGCCACCTCCACGCGGTGCTGTCGAGCGTCGAGAACGCGAGCGCGGAGGTCGGCTGGGCCCTGCACCCGGACCACGCGGGCCAGGGCTACGCGAGCGAGGCGGCACGCGCCGCGCTGCGCGAGCTGTTCGGCCGGGTCGGGCTTCACCGCGTGTTCGCCTGGGTGCAGCCCGAGAACGTCGCCTCGGCGACGCTGTGCCGCCGTCTGGGGATGCGCATCGAGGCCGAGCGCGAGCACTTCGGCTGGCTGCGTGGGGGCTGGCGCGACCTGCAGGTGTGGGCTGTGCTCGACCGCGAGTTCGCGGCGGTGGAGGCGGGGGCGCCCGCGCCGGCAGGACCGGACTTCGTGCGCGAGGTGCCGTACGGTGATGCGGCGGGCGCCGCGCCGGAGCCGGCGCTGCCGGCGGAGTTTCCTGGCATCCGGACGGAGCGACTGCGACTGCGCTTGCTCACGAACGACGACGTGGATGCGGTGCACCGCTACCAGAGCCGCGAGGACGTCTGCCGCTATCTGCTCTTCGAGCCGCGTGACCGCGACGAGGTAGCCGCGAAGCTCGCCGAGCATGCGGCGCACACCACGCTCGCGGTGCGCGGCGACTACTGGCAGGTCGCCGTCGAGCGGCTCGACGACGGCGCCGTGATCGGGGACCTGTACTTCGCGCTCACCGAACCCGGCAGCGCGGCCGCCGAGATCGGGTGGACCTTCCACCCCGACGCCCACGGTCAGGGCTTCGCGACCGAGGCCGCCGCGGCGCTGCTCGACTTCGCGTTCGACACGTTGCGGTTGCACCGCGTCGCCGCCGAGTTCGACCCGCGCAACGAGCGCTCCATTGCGTTGTGCCGCCGCCTCGGCATGGTCGAGGAGGCCCACTACCTCGAGGACCTCTGGTTCAAGGGCGCCTGGGCCGACACCGGCCAGTACGCCCGCCTGCGGGTTGAGTAGCCACGAAAGCGGCGTATCGAAACCCCAACGCTCTGCGGGTTGAGTAGCGCGCTCCGCGCGCGTATCGAAACCGCAAGGCTCTGCGGGTTGAGTAGCCGCCCCCGGCGGCGTATCGAAACCCCAAAGCCCGAAAGGCCTCGATACGTCGCTGCGCGACTACTCGACCCCCAAGCCCCCGCGGGTTGAGTAGCCGCCTCCGGCGGCGTATCGAAACCCCACCCCCTCACCCCGCCTACGCTGGAATGCTATGAGCACCTACCGCCTCCACCCGATCGACGAAACCTCGCGCGCCCGCCTGGCCGAGCAGGGCCTCACCCTCTCGCTGGTTGACGGCCTCGACGACTCCGAGTCCGGAGTCGCGCGCTACGACGCGTGGACACAGGCCGACGGTCGCGGCTTCTACCTCGACCGTGCCGCCGACGATGCTCTCGCGTTCCACCGTGCGGGTGTCGGCGACCGCCGCACCACGGGCGTCTGGGACGACGCCACCCCCGCCACCCTCGAGCCGGTCGCGACCATCAACTCCTGGCCGACCGAGCTGAGCGTGCCGGGCGGTCGCGCCACCACCGGCTGGGCGATCAGCTCGGTGACGGTCGCGCCGACGCACACGCGGCGGGGCATCGCGCGCTCGCTGCTGGAGGCGGAGCTGCGCACCGCATCCGCTCTGGGCGCTCCGGTCGCGATTCTGACGGTGTCCGAGTCGACGCTGTACGGACGCTACGGCTTCGGGCCCGCCGTGCTCGCGACCGATTGGGTCATCGAGTCGCGCCGCGCCCGCCCGCTGCGGCGCCGCACCGAGGCGGGCCGGGTCGAGTTCATCTCGCTGCAGGATTACCGCTCGGAGGTGGCGTCGCTGCACGAGCGGGTGCGCGCGGAGCGTCCCGGCGAGATCGCGGTGTGGCCGTCGCGGTGGGATCAGATCGCGGGGCTCGCGCCCGCGCAGGAGGCCGAGGCGAAGAAGCGGCGTGCGGTGCGCTATCTCGACGCGGACGGCGTCGTGCAGGGCGTCGTGATCTACAGCGTCTCCGGCGGCGAGGACGACTTCACCGAGCACCGCGTCGACGTGAAGTACCTGCTCGACGCGACGCCGGAGGCCTACGCGGCGCTGTGGGGCTTCGTCGTCGAGCTTGACCTGGTGCGCGAGGTGACGGCGCGGCTGCAGCGTCGACGAGCCACTGCGCTGGATGCTCGCCGACTTCCGCGCGGCGAAGGTCAGCACGATCGAGCACGAGTATGTGCGCGTGCTCGATGTGGTGGCGGCGTTCGAGGCGCGCGGCTACTCGGCCGCGGGGTCTCTCGCGTTCGAGGTGACGGATCCGCACGGCTTCGCGGAGGGCACCTGGCTGGTGGAGGCGGATGCGGCGGGCACCGCGACGGTGCGCGCGGTCGACGAGGCGCCCGCTGGCGTTCCGCTGCTGTCGCTCGGCGTGCCGGAGCTGTCGAGTCTCTACCTCGGCGGGGTGTCGGCCGCGACGCTCGCCGCGGCGGGACGTGTGCACGAGCGCACCCCGGGCGACGCCGCGGCCGCGGATGCGCTGCTCCGCTCGCCCGTGCCCCCGCACCTCTCCGTCTGGTACTGAGCCGGTTGAGTAGCTGCGAGAGCGGCGTATCGAAACCGCAAGGTTCTGCGGGTTGAGTAGCGCGCAATGCGCGCGTATCGAAACCGCGCTGTAGCGGGTTGAGTAGCCGCCATTGGCGGCGTATCGAAACCCAGAAGACCCAGCACACCCCAACCCCGCGGTCGCACCATAGAACCGTGACAACTCCCGACGACGACCCCACCCGCATCCGCTCCCAGCCGGCGCTCACCCGCTCGACGGGCCGTGTCTGGCTGATCGTCGGCGGGATCTTCACGGTGATGTCGCTCGCCGTGCTGGTGCCGATGACGACCCTGCCGCCGGCGGGCGTCGCGCTCACCGCGGCGATCGTGGTGGTGCTCGCCTACGCCGTGATCGTGCTCGCGCGCCTCCTCGTTCCCGCGCGACGCCTCCGGCTGCGCCTTGGCGTGATGGCGGTGTCACTGCTCGTCTCGGCCGCGGTGGCGCTCATCGCCGCGGTGATCGTGGCGACGTCCGCGGCGCAGGAGCTGGCGGGGGTCGTGTGAGCCGCAGCTGATGAGCTCCGGCGCGAGCCGTCAGCGGTTCAAGAGCGAGTTGTAGAGCCCCCAGAGCACGACCAACCCGACGATCGGGCCAGCCAGATCGGTGATCAGCCTCTCGATGACGGATCTGCGGCGTCGGCGACTCCGACGCCGTGTCGCCGGCCGTCGCGCTGACGACGAAGGCGGTTCCGAGAGTGCGGACGCAATTCGTGCGCCGAGTGAAGGACGCGGCCGCGGCCGCGCGGGCACGTTGACGCGTTTCGGCTCCGGTCTCGCAGGTCGCCGGGGTCCGACGGCCGCGGCGAGTGCGTCGTACTCACGTCGCACATGGTCCGGCGGTGATGACGGCTGCGGCTTCGTCATCCACGTCTCGGGTCGCACCGCCGCGTCCACAATCCGTGCGATCTGCTCGTCGCTGTAGACGGGCCGGCGGCGCAGAGTGCGGACGAGTTCCCGGTCGGAGATGACCTGGATCAGCGTGACGCCGTCGCCCGACGGCGCCTTGCGAGTGATCTGGCTCGGCGCGACGAACACGATGAGCGACACGACGTCGATCGCGAGGCCGGATGCTCGCGAGAGCGCCTCTTCGACGCGCTTGGACTCGCGGATCGAGGCGAAGATGTAGGGCTGTTTGAACCCGTTGACGTGCAGCCCGCGGCCCGCGGCCCAGACTTTGCGTCCGGGGCTGTACTTCGTGTTGATGGCGAAGACACCCGCGGGTGAGATGGCGATGTGATCGATGTCGGTGCCGCGGTTGCCGACGGGTACCGAGTGCAGAACCGTCCATTCGGGGCCGAGCGTGGCGAGGAGTTCGGCGACGCGGCGCTCGCCGGTGACACCGTCGAACCAGCCGCGCGCCTCGTCGTCAATGACGACAGTCCCGCCCTCATCGACCCGAATATTGCCGCGGTCCCACTGGCGCAGGAGTTCATCCATCAGGGAGTGACCCGGCACGCGCTCTCGAAGATCACTCATGAAAAGAGCATGGCTCGCCGATCGAGCGCGGGGTACCCCGACTTCGGGTGGCAGGGGGTGTCCGGGCTCGACGTGCACTGCTTCGTGGCGGCGATCTGACTGCCGATCTCGCAATGCCAGCGCGCGCCGTGCGGACGCGTTCATGCGCCCCGAGCATCTACAGACTTGTCACCCACATCCAGAAGGCCAAAAGGATGGCCGCCGGAATGAGGAGGTCGCGAACGACGACGTCGGCTCGTGAGCGACTGCGTTTTGGGGGAACCTGCGATTTCGAGGCCGACTCGGGCGTTTCCGGCGATGGTGCGGTCGTCGTTCTCGGTGAGCTGCCCACGGTGGCGCTGGTCTTGCTTCCGGGCCGCCATCCGTCGCCGACCAGCGCCTCAATCGAGAGGAATTCGCTCAGCACGACCCGCGGATCGCTCGACACGCTCGGAGTCTGCCGCCAGGTCTCAGGCCGGCAGGCCGCCTCGGCGACTTCGGCGGTCTGTTCAGCGGTGAAGACGGACGGGCCCCGCAGCGCGTGCGGGATCTGCCGGTCGGAGAGGATGAAGAACTCAGGATCACCCGGCGCAGGTTCATGAGGACGACGGTGCGTGATCCGCTCGGGTTCGACGAAGACGAGCAACGAGGTCACAGGGACGGTCAGACCTGAGGCGCGAGAAAGCGACTCGGACGCACGCCGTCCTTCCCGGAGGGAGCTGCTCACGTAGGGCACGCTTCGAGGTCCGACCATCAGTGTCCGACCCGCGGCCCACACCGGGGCGCCGGGGCTGTACTTGGTGTTGATGGTGAACACGCCAGCTTCACCGATTGCCACATGGTCGATGTCGCCGTATTCGCCGGTGGGAACCGAGTGCAGAATCGTCCAGCCGTCGCCGAGCTCGTCGAGAAGCGCGGCGATGTGTCGTTCGCCGATGACGCCGCGATACCAGCTCATCGCCTCGTCGTCGATCACGACCGTGCCGGGTTCCGTTCCAGGTCGGATGGATCCGCGGTCCCGGTGTCGCAGCAACTCGTCGATGAGAGAATGGCCGGGCACCCGCTCCCGAAGATCGCTCACCGTCTGAGAGTGCCTCACCGGCGATGGTGAGGCACCCCCGACTTCGGGTGGCAGGGGCACCTGGTTGGCTCGCCGCCTACGCCCCGCGCGCCTCCCCGCGCTCGTCCTCGTCGAAGCCGCGCTTGCGCTTCCGGCGCACGTCGGTCATGTAGCGGCTGGTGGAGCGGCTCATGCCGCGCACTCCGTCGGCGCCGGCGTCGTAGGTGAGGGCGGAGTCGCGGCCGATGCCGAGGTCGCGGGCGGTGAGCACGGCGTCCTGGTTGGCGCCGAGGAAGACGAAGTCCCAGTTGTACTGCTCGGCCTGCCGGGTGATGAGGTCGCGGACCATGTCGTGGTCGTATTCGCGGCTGGAGTTCTCGTGGCCGTCGGTGACGATGATGACCTGCACGGTCTCGGGGCGGGCATGCTCGGGCAGGGCGGCGAGCTGCTGGCCGAAGATCTGGATGGATGCGCCGAGCGCATCCATGAGGGCGGTGCCGCCGCGGGGCTCGAGTTCGATGCGCACGGTGCGCGCATCGGCCATGGTGTGGGTGTGTTCGATGACGCCGTCGAAGATGACGACGTCGACGGTGAGGAGCCCGTCAAGGGCGGACTGCTCGGCGAGCAGTCCGTTGAGCGCGTCGACCATTTCGTCGCGGATGGTGATCATCGAGCCGGAGCGGTCGATGACGAGCAGCAGGGCGGTGTAGTTCGGGTCGGTCATGGGGGCTCCTCGGATGAGATCGGATACCCGCGAGCAGCGAGTCGATCAGTTTCGGGGAAGCCACCGACATCGACCTTCAGCACCTCCACTAGGCCGGCGAATCGGGACGCGCGTGCGACTCGAGAGCCAGTGCAAAAAGGACGCGCCAAACGACCGCCCGAGGTGTCCGATCGGGAGTCGCGCTGGAGAACGGCTCGTCGCTGATCGCGCGGGGTAGCCGATGCGCGCGAGTCGATCGATGTGGCGTTGCTGTTGCTGGTCGTCTTGCTTGATAAGGACAATCACGAGCACCTTTCGGCCAACCGGAAGGTAGTTGATCCGACCGCGGTATTCCTGCCCGGCGTTGCCCGTAGCGATCTTGGAGACCTGTCGCCACCCTCGGGCGCCCTCGAGGTCTTTTCCGACCATGTCGGCCGTGTCGAGTTTGAACAGCGCGCGCACGGCCGACGCCGGATTGCCGAAATCCTCCAGGACCTCAGGGTTGTCGGAGCCTGACCCGGTTCCCCGGTCGGCTTCTTTGTGTTGATCATGCCGCGGTTGCGGCTGGGATGTGAAGTCGTTCTAACTCCACGGGGCTGAGGTTTCCGAGGGCTGTGTGTCGGCGGGTCGGGTTGTAGAACCCTTCCATCCACTCGAACATTGACGAAGCCAGCTCCGCCTTCGAGGTCCAGGTCGAGCGGTCGAGAAGTTCGAATTGCATCGTTGACCAGAACGACTCGATGAGCGCGTTATCGACGGACGAGGCGACTCTGCACATCGATCCGAGCAGCCCCGCTTGGCGGAGCCGACGCCCGAAGAGGCAGCTGGTGTATTGCGCGCCTCGGTCCGCGTGGACCACGGTTCCGGGTTCGGGTCGGCGTCGCCGGCGGGCCATCTCGAGCGCGTCGACGACGATCTCAGCGGTGATCCGGTCGGAGATCGACCAGCCGACGATCCGGCGCGCGTAGGCGTTGATCACGGCCGCGCAGTAGACCCAGCCATCTCTTGCGCGATGCTGCGTGATGTCGCAAAACCAAAGCCGGTTCGGCTCAGCCGCCCGGAACTGCCGCTTCACGAGGTCCTCATGGGTCGCGGTGTCCGGCTTCCAGCCGCGGCGCTTGCGCCGGTGAGACCGTCCTGACGCATCAGCCGGGCGACACGCTTCCTTCCGACGTGAAAACCGCGCCCGGGCCTCAGCGCGGCGAGGACCCGCGGGGCGCCGTAGGTGCCGCGCGAATCCCGGTGAACCTGCCGAATCGTTGCGGTCAACGAAGCATCAGCGATCGAGCGCGCCGACGGTGGCCGTGCGAACCACTCGTAGTTGCCCGAGGCCGAGACCCCGAGAAACCGGCAGGCAACCGTGACAGCGATCCCGACGACGGCGAGTTCCTGGACCAGCCGGAACCATATTTTGGGAGCACGTTCTCCCGGGCGAACTAGGCGCTGGCGCGTGTGAGGATCTCAATCTCCATCTCGAGCACGCGGTTCCGGCGTCGCAGCTCGACGAGCTCGCGATGCTCGTCAGTCGTGGCGCCGGCCTTGCGACCGGAGTCGATCCGTCGCGATTCATCCAGTTCCGCAGACAGGACTCGCTGATCCCAAGATTGCGAGCAGTCGTGACCACCGGGTTGCCCAGCGCGACAAGATTCAGGGCCCTGCGCCGGAACTCCGGCGGGTGAGCAACAGGCATCACACGGACTCCTTCCGAGATGATCATCGCCTCACCAGAGGTGTCCGGAAAAGCGGGCCTGGCTTCCTATGCGACGCGTCGGTGTCCGCTTCCCGAGGCGATGATGTCGACGACGCCCTCCGTGCGGGACACCAGCCTCGAGGAAGCGTGCGCTGGCTCGAACGCTTTGCCGTTCAGCTCGACGGAGTCGATGCCGTGACATATCCAGTGCACCGGTTGTGTCTCCGAGGCAACGATCAGGCGCGACGCGCCGATCTCGTGTCCTCGCACGACAATCACCGGTCGCTCCGAGAAGTGTCCGTGGAACAGGTGAAAGGCACGCTCCGCTTCGGACTCGAAGACGAGCTCGCAGTGAGCGCACCGAAACTGAATCGCCGGAGGCAGGAACTGGTGGACTATAGGCTCTGGCAACCCCAGCTGATCCATGCGATCACGTGCCCAAAGCCCATTGATCCAGCTGCCCTTCGTCGAGTTGTATGCCTGCCAACAGGGTCGGCTCACAGTCCGGATGGTGCGGGCGGTGAGCCGATGCGCTGAGATGCACGACGACAGCCTCCCGTATCGCGGAGTTATATTTAGTGGCGCGGTCAGACGTCGGTGTGCGCGAGATTCGCACAGTTCGTTCCCGGATGGTCGAGCCTTCGAGCGCGGCGTGTCAGCTGCATCAAGCCCGAGCGCGCCCCGCGCATTGCTTCACGGCGTGGCCTGGCATTCGCTGCGGTCGTGGGCTTTGGACCCCGCACCGAGTGGCAAAGACCGGTCGTTCCTAGGCCCAGAGCTCTTGCCCGCCAATATGGACTTCGACCCGCGCGGATTCCAGAGCGACCGTCACTCTCATGACATCTCCGCGCTTCGCTTCGGACGCTGCGAGAAGTGGGTGCCAACCCCAGCAGAAGGGGTGATCGTCGCCGGTCTTGATCGTGGCGACATCTTCGCCCTTCCATCTCGCCGTGAACGACTTTCCGGCAAGAAGAGCGTGGGCACCCGCAGCGAACGAAGTCACGCCGCTACTCAGGAACGAGGTCGTGACGTCCATTGTCTGAGCGATCTGGCCTTCTGCAGTCCACGTCCACGTCTTGCGGCGTGGTTCAGCCTTCAAGCGCGATCTTGCCGCTTGGCGGACGGCGTTGATGGCGGCAGGGTGCGGGGAGCTCCCTCGCAAGCCCCAGACGTTTGGCCCGAATCCTTCCATCCACTCTGCGTAGGTCGTCCATATTCCGTATGTGCCGCGCGCGATCCCCGCTTCCTCACAGGCCTCGTTGAGAGACTGTCGGTCCATGATCTGAGATGGAATTGCCTTCAGTACGTTGATCATGGTCGCCGTGGTGCTGCCGAGGATTGCGTGGTAGTCGAGCGTCTCCGCGGGATAGACCAGGTCGCCGTCGACGACGAACGCTGGATGCTCCTCGAAGAATGTCTTCATTGCACTGATCGGCGCCAGCACGTCGAGCCTGCGGAACTTCCACACCCGTTTCGCTCCTTCGTGGATCGAGGCGACTGTCTGAGGTGAGTTGACGGAAAGTATTGACCGGGCGGTGTTCACCAGACGGTTCGCATGCAGGCTCTCGCTCTGTTTTTCGGTCCAGAGCCATTCGCCGGCCCAACGCACGGTGCGGTCACGCTTCAGGACACGTTCAATGCTCCGCGAGTCAAGTGGTTGATCCGATGTCGCCAGCGCTTGGCGGATCTCCTCAGCGGTGGTCATTCCGAAGGAGCTCGTGTGTTTGCTCGCCACCGCGCCCGCTCGCAGTACCGGGATGTGTGCTTTGCTGACGACCCATCCGTCTTTTGCCCGTATCGCGTCGTCGGCAAGGTCGTCGGAAGTCACTCCAACTAAGGCCAGGATGTTGAGGAATCCGGCGCCGGTGAGAGTTGAGCGACTCAGCCCCGCTTGAGCCAGAAATTCCCCGATCGGCTCCGCGACAGGCGAATGGGCGACCAACGCCTGCGCGATTGGCGCGGCCATCGTCAACTCTGTCCCCGCGAGACGGGGTTTGATCTTGGCGACGACCTGGCGCACTCGCTCGCGCGTGACACCGATCGCCGCCCCTGCTTCATCGAGAGTCACGATCGGTCCGAGCAAGCCGAGTCTCAAGCTCAGAGCGTGCAGCCATTTGTCGCTCGGCGGCTTCTCATGGGTCTCCTCGTACGCCGCTCTGAGCCGCTCCATGAATTCGTCTTCCAAGGTCCGAACATTCACGCGATTAGTCCTTCCATTCAATCTTTCTCAAACGCGCGGTGCACGCGACGAGATCAAGCTCGAGGACTGCGCGCTGTCCGCCTGAGAGGCCGAGTTTGGCAATGAGCGGCGCGATGCCCCACATTCGAGCGTTGCCGATCGTGACTCGACTCGCCATTTCACGTTCGGCTGGGTGAAACGCGCGACCTTCAACGATCTCCGCGATCCCGTGAGGTATCGCGACGACGGGGCTCGGACCGTGGGGGACCGAAAATTCAATCAGGAGTGCGCCGGTAGTGTCCCACCTGAACTCTGTCGGACGCACCCGCACCTTGCTTGGCGCCACACCCGTGCGTCGCGAAGGAGCGACTGCCAAGTCGCGTCGTCCGCGAAGGGCCCAGAGTCCATGACCCATCCGGGTGACCGCCGGGTGCATGCTCAACGTCGTTGCGACCGTGGTCGCTTTCAACCCGACCTTTTTGGCTTGCACGAACAGAACTCGGCGGTGTATACCGCCGGGTTCTGTTCGGAGCGTGTCGTACAGGAACTGGCTCACGGGGTCCAGGGGCTCTGAGCTGATGACGCTCACAGTAGGCGGCGCGAGACCCTCGCGGTCCTCCGTTGTCGAGAATCCGCGACCGCAGGTCGTGAGGCGTGTCGCGAAATCCCAGTCGGCGGGGAGAAGTGTGTAAGGGTGCTGGCCTCGAGCTCGTGCCCAGCCTCGAAGGACTTCGTCCCAGTCGAGCGGTCCGGTCATGGTGAGGAGTCGCCGGAGAGCGCGCAACGAGGCCGTAGTGACGCTCTCCGGCGATGTCGTCGGCGCGCGAGCTTCGCTGCCGGCGTCGCCGCTCGCTCCGGCCTGCGTCTCGAGTGCGGCCTCGAGCGAGTTGCGGCTTCGGCGGACGGTCTCGCGGGACACGCCAAATTCGACTGCGATCGAGTCGAGACTGTGTCTGGCACCGTTCGTCGTGCTGAGTCCTGCGGCCTTTAACGCCATGGCCGACTTGGCTTCGCTCCAGTCGCGCGTCAGTGCGAGGGCCGCGGCACGGCGCGACTCGAAATCGCCCCTCGACACGTCGTCCATGAGGATATCTTGACACAGGGTAGTAAGTGTGCGAAACTCAAATCGGTAGTAAGTGTGCGGCGAGCGAAGGCGATGATGAAGCTGACCAAGAAGGACGTTGCCGTGATTGCACTCGCCCGGCTCGGCGGCGCTTCGGGTGTGATCGACACCGAGGATGCGGCCATTGCTGCCCACGCGATCGACCCTGCTGCGTTCGGTTGGAAAAAATACAGCGAACGCGTTGACCTTGACCTCGTGAGAACCACGCTTCGCCACGAAGGCGAAGGTCGCGAGCCGCGAATCGAAGGCTCAATTCAGAATGGTTGGCATTTGACCCCGCTTGGGGTCACGTGGGTCGAGCAGCATGCCGATTCGCTTGGCTCTGCTTCAATCTCAGTGGCGGCTACACCCGCAGCGACACAACGCCGTCGAGTCGAGACGCGGGAATCTGGGGCGGCCGTGAACCGAGTGCGCACGTCCGAGGCCTATGTGCTGTGGAGTCGCGGCGCCGAGTTCAGTCCTCGCCAGGCCGCCGCAGTGTTTCGCATCGACGAGTACACGCCGGCGAAACAACGAAGCCGCAAGGCAGCGCAGCTTCAAGAGCTCACGCGAGGCGAGCGCGACATCCAGGGATTCATGGACGACGCGATACCAGTGGCGCTACAGCTTAGTGCTCCTGTTGGTCGGCAACAGAAAGGCAACGAGTGAACACGATCAATGTCAAGGCGCACATCGGGCGCGACATTCTTCAGTCCGCACAGCTGTTCCGGACACCCGAGGCTGCGGTGTGGGAGTACGTCGTTAATGCGCTTCAGTACGTCGACCACGGCACAGTTCCGCGGGTGAGCGTGCACGTTGACGTCGCCGCGAAGAAGATCCGGATTGAGGACAACGGTTCAGGCATGGACCTCGACGGGTTGCAGCACTTTTTTACGATGCACGGCGAGAATCAGGAACGTCGCAAAGGTGTGCCCGGGCGCGGAAAATTCGGCACTGGCAAGTCCGCGGCATTTGGAATCGGGCGTTCGCTGACGGTTTCTACAACACGCGGTGGTTTGCGTCAGACCGTTCGGCTCGACCGCGACGCGATTGACAAGTCCGATGGCGACGTGGTGCCAGTCACTTCCGTCGAGCGCGATGCGGACGCGCAAGGCGAGCCTCACGGCACCACGATCGAGATCGGCGGAATCAACGTTCGTCTGTCGAAGGAGCCGATTGTCGCGCTGATCGAGCGCCACCTTTCTGCGTTTCAAGGGGCTCCGGTCGTCACCGTGAACGGCCGCGTTTGTGAGATCGTTCGTCCGACATCCACCTTGACAAGAGTCTTTACACCATCCCTTGAGCAACAAGCGATCTTGGGTGAGATCGAACTCACCGTCAGCGCTGCGGTCGCCCCGTTGGACGAACTGCATCGAGGGGTCCAAGTCACGATTGGCGCGGACAATTTGATCGCTGTCGAGACAGCTGGCGTCGACTCCAAGGAGTACGGAAAGCTCCTATTCGGGCACGTTGATTGCGCTGAACTCGACAATTCTAAGTACGACCCGGTCGCCGCGTACACGACCGACCGAAGCATGAAGCTCAACCTGGCGCATCCGGTGGCCGTCGCGCTCGTCGCGTTCATCGGCGCGAGTCTTGAGCAGGTTCGACAAGAACTTGTCGCTGTCGGCAAGGAGGCGAAGGCTGACGAAGACCGGAAGCGATTGCGAGCAACCACAACCAAGATCGAGGACATCCTCAATGCCGACCTCAAGGACTTCCGCGAACGCGTGGAAGGTCTCGGCAATAACACCCGCCGACGGACGCCGCTAGCGGGGGTCGCGGGCGGCCACGAAGCGGACCCTGCCGAGAAAGTGCTCGATCCGAACGGCGACGAGAAGGGTCGCGCGGACGGCGTGGCCGGCGAAAACGTCGCCGATCCGATCCCTAATCCGGACCCAACTCCGCGCCCGCCGACACCGCCCGGGCCCGACGATGTAGGCGGAGAGGACGCCTCTAGTGCGGCAATCGTCGACCCCGACGCAGATGCGTCGGTTTCGCCGGCCGGAACAGGACACAGCCGTTTGCGCGGTGGGCTGACGATCGATACCGACTACTACGGAGCGGCGTATGACCGCTACCGCTGGGACCAGGACGAACGAAAGATTATCGTGAATCTGGATCACCCTGTGGTCAAAGCCGCGAAAGACCTTCCGGACGACGAGTCAACATATCGCCGTCTTATCTGGGAAATCGCGTTCACTGCGTACGCGGTCGCGCTCGCGGATCTGCAATTCGAGCGCGATCCGGCGCGAGACTCCAGCGACGCCACCTACGAGATCCGTGACGCCCTGCGACGGGTGTGGGCTAACGCTGGTGCCCTCTATGCGGTGTAACTCCGATTTGGCCGACCCGGTACATACGGTCTCCGCGCAACAACGGAGATCCGAGATGACGGCTCTATCGCGTGAAAGACGGAACCGCTCGCGTTCTTGGCGGCGCTTCTCCGGGCGATCGTGACGCAGTTCACGTTGTTGAAAGCTCCTTTCCAGTACGCGCCGTAGAGGGTCGGAAACGGTGCTGAGTCGTACACGCAAACGCCTGGCGCGTTTGAGAACGAGTACCTGCGTAGCGTCTCACGACGAAGGCGAGTCGAGGGGCAGCGCACGAGTTGCCAGGGTGGAGACGGCTGACGGATTTCGCGGAACGAACGGCGTCACAGCCGGGCCCGGCGGTTCAAGCGATGTCAGGCTCGTCGCCTTTCTGATCGGGCGCCGAGGACTGCCGTCGTCTCGAACGCGCAGGCAATATGTCGCTCGCGCGCGTCAAAGTTCAGCGGGTCGGGATTCTGCGTGCAATGCGCTACGGCCATCGGAAGTGGCCCGCTTTGGCAACGGAGGGCTGGGCGAACCGTGACTTGCTGGCCAACGCAGACGCAGCGGAGCTGTTGGACGGGGGATGGGGCCGCGACGGGGACGACCGGCGAGCTGAACTCTGCTGCCCGCCGGTTCACCGAGGTGCCCGCGTTCGCGTCCGGTGACGACCCAATGTCCGCGTTGGCAGCATTCGTGATCACGCGCATCATTCCGATCACGGTTCACTCCAGATTCGGGATGCGTCGCCATCGTGCTCGTGGTGGAGGCGTGGGATTGCCGGGTGGACGAAGTTCGCCATCCTCAGGTTGAAGCGGTGGAGCTGCGCGTGGCCAAAGATCTCAGCCCAGTCGTCGGCGGTGCGGGCAGCGAACTCCGCGATCCCGAACGCGCCGAGTTGCTCTCGAATCTTGAACGGAATCGCCCGGGCCCGCTCCGCCCTGACCAGTTGATCCATGAGGCACGCAAGCGTTGGGGCATGGGGAGCCGCCGACATCGGACGTCGAGCCGTTCCTGAAGCGGTGCGAACGCGTGGCGGTGTCGCGGACTGCACGTGGCTTGCTGCGTGACACTTCAGCGACGAGCCACAAATCGAACACAGCATTCCCGACGCGTCGCCTTGGCTCGCTCGAGCGGCACGGCTGCGGCCCTATGTTTATAAGATGACTTTCACGCAGGAAATTGAACTGCGCGGCACGACGCTTCGAGTCGACCCGGCCGTGCAGAACGTGCTGGGTGCTCCGATGTCGGTGCGCGATGCCGGCGACGTCGAGGGCGCGGCGCACGTTGCCACGATCGAGACCGCCGATGGGATGCGCGCGACCGTTGGCGTGTGTTCGTGGCCGGGGGACGAAGCCGATGTGCGACTGCTCGACTTCTGGTCGGGCGCGGACGACTACCGACGGCTTGAACGCGCCGGCAAGATGTCTCTCGCGACGGTCGCCGACCGGCGGGTCGGGATCTTGCGCGCGATGCGATACGGCGAGCGAGAGTGGCCGACGCTGCAGACGGTCGACTGGGCGCAGCTCGACCAGCTGGCTGGCACCGACTTCGCCGCGCTGTTGACGGAGCACGGGGCGACGGTCGGCACGGTCGCGGAGCTCAACCCGGCGGGTCGCCGGTTCAAGGAGGCGCCGGCGTTCGCGTTCGCCGACGCCCCGGTCAGCGCGCTCGTTGCGTTCGCGGTGACACGGGTCGTGCCGATCATGGTCGGGTTCGGTCGGCCGGGCCTGGAGTCCGTGCACGGATGACCGCGATCCACATCGAACTCCCCGAGCACTCCAGCTACGGCGAGATCATGAAGGCGTACTTCTCGCTCATGCGCGGGTTCGGAATCGAACTGGGGATGCGCTGCGACGCGAAGCTGACCGAGCAGGAAGGGCCCGAGTGGTGGTCTGACCTGATCGCACAGCGTCGCCTTGATGGTCGCTGGAAAGGTGCGGTGAACCTCAACGATCCGAGCATCACCCTGCCGGAATATGTGTGGGGCCAGGACTCTCCTCTGGCGCTGGTGTTCTCGTCGAAGCCTCAGTCGAAGATCCTGGCGAAGAAGATCCATCACGCGCGCAACACATGGCTCCACTTCAGCGAAGCACCCGGGCCCGTAGAACTCGGCGAAGTCGCGGCACTGATCAAGCAGTTTGCGAGCCTGAACGGTCTCACGGTCGAGGCTCCCGCTGCACGGATGGTCAAGCGCACTCAGCGGATCTCGACCGGGCAGTACCAGCCCTACCACGACGTCGTCGCGAAGTGGCTCGAGGCGCACCCGCCGGCCGCCGCCGACGCGGATCAATCGGATGCCGCCCCGGCTGATGAGCCCACTGTTGACGCGCCGTCGGAGTCGGTCGATGTTCCGACGCCGGCACTCGAGCGCCGTCCGCCCATCGGCGGACGCTGGGGCGGCGACGTGCCGCCCGTGCGGTACGTGCCGAGTCGCACCGGCGATCTGGTCGATCCGACGACAGGGCACGGTCTGCGCGTTGACGTTGACGCCGGTGACTGGGAGCGGAAGCGGCGCCTCTGGCTGGCGCCGAATCCGATGGGCGGCATCTGGATCGACGACCGCGACGGCGCGGTCGGGGGCTACGTCCACGGCGTCGCGCGTCTGCTCGGCTACCTCGGCGCCGAACCGGACGAGGGGCAGGCTCGCGGGTTCCTGCTGCCGCACTATTACGAGCTCGATGGGGGGCGCATCGTCGATCTTGATTCGGGGGAGCGCCTCAGCGACGCGGTGTCGCCGGGCGCCCGCGGCGGGGCGATCGCCCTTGAGTCGGCGGTCGCGGCGGCCTCGGAGGAGCACGCCGGTCTGCGACTGACGAACTACGGCGACCTCGTGGCGACGAGCGCGAGCGGCGTCGAACGCGTCGCCGTCGTGGAACCCGAGACGTGGTTCCCCGGGCGACTCGCATGATCGCATGCCGCACCGATGTCGGTGCCCTGTGCGATCCTGCTCAACTGTTTTCTGGCCGGAGAGGAACACGATGATTGCCGATGGCATCAAGCTGAATGGCGCGAACAGCGTCCCCTGGAGTGACGACAAGGTGGAGGGGGCGGTCACCGACCGCGTGTACTTCGGTCGTGACGAGTCAGGCGTCGGCGAGGTGCAGGTCGCGGTCGCGTCGGTGACCGCGAAGCCCACGAAGGCGCTGCTCGCTGATCTGTGGAAGACCCGCGGCACGAAGAGCGCCATGCCGGTGGTGGTGGCTGCCGTCGCATCCGACGGCGTGTGGATCTTCAGCGGCGGCACGGATGCCCTGCCGCTCGGTCCGCTGCCGCGAGCCCAAGCCGAGCTGCGTCTCCAGGCCGTGCTGGACGAACCGGACGGCCTCGCCGCAGCGCAGCGACTGCAGGCGATTGAGGCCGCATACGACTCGACCGGCGTCGGGGGGTTCGCCAACCACTACCTGTTCGCGAGCTACCACCTCAAGCAGGACGTGCCGCGACGTGCCGACTGGGCGGAGGCGGGCGAGCGTGCGCGAGGCATGCTCCAGCAGCGTGGTCGCGACCTGATCGGCTCTCTCGGCTTCACCGCGGAGCCCGCGCCGGGCGGCGCGCTGGTGCTCCGTGGCACCACGGGCGCTCGCCGCGCCATCGCCGTGCTGCTCGACGAATCGGAGCACTTCGACCAGAAGAGCCCCCGCCATCAGCTGTCTCCGGTGGCGCACGGTCTGGAGCTTGCGCGTCGCGAAGAGGTCGGGTGGGTCGTCTTGCTGCGTCAGAGCACCCTGCGGCTGTATCCGGGGCGTGACGGTGTCGGCGTCGGCCAGCGCGGGCAGTCCGAGACGTACTTCGAGCTTGACCTCGCGATGGTCGATGCGGATTTCGCGGCACTGCTGCCGCTCGTGTTCTCGTCGGAGGCACTGGAGCCGGGAGGCTCCGCCGACGAGATCCTCGCCGGATCGGGCCGCTACGCCGCCGACCTCGGCTCGCGTCTTCGCGATCGCGTGTACCTCGGCGTGGTTCCCCGCTTGTCGATTGCGGTCGCCGAGCGTCTGCCGCAGTTGGGGATCGCGACCGACGCCGTGGGCCTGCAGCTCGCCTACAAGCTGAGCATGCGGATCCTGTTCCGTCTGCTGTTCCAGGCCTACGGCGAAGCCACTGAGCTGCTGCCCGCCGGTCGCAACGAGCACTACGACGCCAACAGCCTGCGCGCGTTCGTCGAACGCGAGATCAGCACCGGCGAGCATGAGTTCGCCGACACCGCCTCGTTCGATCTGGCGCGACCTCGCCCAGGTGTGGGACGCGATCGCGCACGGCAACCCTCGATGGGAGGTTCCCGCCTACGGCGGAAGCCTGTTCGATCCTGCGAGTGAGGAGGGCCGCCTGCTTGACAAGCTCCAGCTGCCCGACAGCGTCCTCGGCCCGGCGCTCCAGTCGATGCTCACCGAGCTCACCGAAGACGGTGTGCCGGGCGCCGTCGACTTCCGTTCGCTCCAAGTGCGCGAGTTCGGCACCATCTATGAGGGGCTGCTCGAGTCATCGCTCTCGCTCGCCGAGACCGATCTCACGGTCGACAAAGCAGGCGTGTACGTGCCGGCCAAGGAGGGTGACGAGATCGCGGTGCGCGCGGGCCAGCCGTACTTCCATTCGGCATCCGGCGAACGCAAGGCGACGGGCTCGTACTACACCCCCAAGATCGTGGTCGATCACCTGATCACCCGGTCCGTCGAACCGGCGCTCGATGCGCACCTCGCGCGTGTCCAGGCGCTCATGGAGGAGGGACGCGAACGCGAGGCGGGCGATCTGTTCTTCGACTTCCGTGTCGCCGATCTTGCGATGGGGTCGGCGCACTTCCTGGTCGCCGCCGTGGACAAGATCGAACGCGGCATGCGCGACTTCCTCACCGCGACGCCGGTTCCGTCGGTGCGCGCCGAATTGCAGCGACTCGCCGAGAAGGCGCGCGAGGCGCTCGGCGCCGATGCCCAGGCAGCGGAAGCGATCACCGAGGCGCAGCGCTGCGCCGTCAGGTCGCGCGCCGCTGTGTGTACGGGCTCGACATCAACCCGCTGGCGGTCGAGCTCTCACGCCTCGCGCTCTGGATCCACACCTTCGTGCCGGGGTTGCCCATGTCAAGTCTTGACCACGGTTTGGTGTTGGGTAACTCGCTCACGGGCATGACGAGCGTTGATGAAGCTTTGGACGCGCTCGACCCGCGGCGCAGCCCCGGGGCTTCGGGGTTCTTCGATTCGATTCTGATCGACGAGCTCGAGGCCGCGAAAGCCCAGCTCATTGAGTTCGCAAGTGCGAGCGAAGCGGACAAGTCTGAAGTTGCGGCTGGAGCTCTCTTGCTTGCCCGGGCGCGGGAAGCGTCCGCTACCGCGAAGGCGATTTTCGATGCAGCAGTCGCGACACGAAGCGGCGAAGTTCCTGCCGGAGCTCGGTTCACGAAAGAAGACTTGGACTCGCTCCTTGAGCTTCCGGCGATCGCCCAAGTTACCTCGCGTTTGGTACCGGGACACTTCCCTTACCTCTTTCCGGAGGTGTTCTTGCGTGATGACCCGGGCTTCGACGTCGTCGTCGGGAACCCGCCGTGGGACAAAGTACGCTGGGAGGCCGCACCGTTCTGGGCGAGGGTGAGTCCTGGGCTCATGGCGCTGCGCGACAAACAGCGCGACGAAAAGATCGAGTCTCTGCGTCGCGAGTACCCCGTCGAGGCTGCGCGCGAGGCGGCGGAGATCGCGGAGCGCGGGAGGCTCCAGGACTACTTCAAACAGTCGTTTGAATGGCGCGGGGGCACCCATCTCGAGCTTGCTCAGTTGATGCTCGAGCGCGCGCTCAAGGCATCGCGAGCTCGGGGTCACCTCGGACTCGTGCTGCCAAGGCAGTTTCTCGTGCTCGCGGGCTGGAAGAAGCTCCGCGAGATCGTATTCACGCGGCACAGCGCCAACCTCGTTCAGGCGAGGAACACGGGTGGCTGGATGTTCGAGAACGTACACGCCAGCTACGCAGTTGTGCTTCTAGCGAGCGGGCCTCTCGCTGAGACGCCTCTTCAAGTGTCGGTCGTCACGAGTCGGGAACAGCTAGCGAGGCTTGACCAGGATTCGGCCGTTGCGTTCTCCGTTGACGAACTCCGCTCGTTCTCCGACACCATGGTGGTGCCGTGGTTTGATGAGCCCGAAGGTCGCGCGGTCTTTGACAAGCTTCGCGCGGGTGTTCGTCTGGCTGCCGCCGGCGGTTGGATCACCGCCGTTCACGACGCGCGGTGGGACTTCCGCGGGACCGGTCCGGATCGAAGCCACGCAACACATCGCCGCACGGAGGGCGCGTGGGGAGTGATGATGACTCAGACGGTCGACGCGTACTCACTGAGGCTCGAGAGTCCGAAGCAGTTCGTATCGGATTTGGCAGCGCTCGCCGAAAAACGGCGCGGAATCGAGATCGACGACCGGGGTCAGCCACGATTCTCGGTCAGGCATCCGGTAGTTCTCTTTCGTCACCCGAGTCACAACACCAACACGCGAACCCTGATTTCAACGGCGCTACCGGCTCAGGGCTTCATATACAACAAGGGCTACGTCCATGGCCTAGCGCACGATGTCGGGACGAGTGAAGACGCTTTGCTCGCTTTGATTGGTGTACTCGGGACCAACGTCCAGGATTGGTGGGTTCGGCGCTTTGTCGATCGTCACGTGACGGCGCCCGTGATGAACAACCTCCCACTGCCGCGCCTAGAGCAAAAACACGTGCGGGAGATCGCCGAGCGCGTCGCCGTGCTCCTCGCAGCGACCGGGTACACGAAGCTTGCGGGTGGGATCGATGTTGCTGCGCGCTCGCAGCGATCGCGGTTTGTGAGCGACAGCCGGGAGACGCACCTGGTAGCTATCGAGGCGCTCGTCGCACGTGGACATGACTTGACGCCGGACGATCTTCGGGTTGTCCGGTCCGACTTCAGCGCGCAAGGCATGCCGGAACCCATTTATCAGGCCGCGGCCGCCCGCCTCGCGGAACTCCGGGAGGCGGGCAATTGACCGAGATGTTGCCCGTCTTCGCGACGAACCGTCTCGCCCCGCCGATGTCGGTCGGCGACGAGATCGCTCGGCTGTTCCGGGTCAATCGCGACGCTTTGGCCAGTGCGCCGAGCGCCGCGATCGCCACGGCATACGTGAATCCGGCCGGGTTCCTGCTGCTGGCCGACGAGCTCGAGAAGATGCCTCGGATTCGGCTGCTGCTCGGTGCCGAGCCGATCCCGGACCCGGTTCTGGCCGAGCGCGCCGAAGACTCGGTGCGCTCCCGGCTCAAGGCCGCGCTCACCGACCACGACGCATGGCTTCGCGCCGAGCGTGACGCCCTCGGTTTCGTTCCCGAAGCCACCCACTCCGCGAAACGTTTGGTCGAGTGGCTGCGCGCCGCGGATGAGCTCGGCGAGCCGGTGGTCGAGATCCGTCGCTACACCGGCGGATTCCTGCACGGCAAGGCCTACATCAGCCACCATCCGACACATCCCGCGTACCTCGCAGGGTCGAGCAACCTCACGCTCGCCGGGCTGACGCGCAACGCCGAGCTCAACGTCGGCGCCTCCGGCACCCACGGCTCGACCGGACAGGTCATCGACTGGTTCGAGGAATGCTGGGCAGACAGCGAGCCTTATGATCTCGCCGCGCTCTATGAGCCGCTGTGGGGCGAACACAGCCCCTGGACGGTGTTCCTCCGGATGCTGCTCGAAAGGTATGGCGCCCACCTCGACGAGGAGGAGGCGTCAGCGACGCGGTTCGAACTGACGCGGTTCCAAGCCGACGGCGTGCGACGGATGCGCCGTCTGCTCGACGAGATCGGCGGAGTGCTCGTCGCCGACGAGGTGGGTCTCGGCAAGACCTTCCTTGCCCTCGAAGTGATCGCCGCCGCCACCGAGGAGCTGCGCCAGAGGGTGCTGATCGCGGCGCCGGCGGCGCTCAAAGCGGGCGTCTGGGACCCGCTTCTTGAACGGTACGACATGAGCCGTCGGGTGCGCGTCCACTCCTACGAGGAGATCCGCAACCGGATGGATCCGGAGCACCCCGAGCATCGGGAGTTCGTCGAGCGCGCCGAGGACGCCGCGCTAGTGATCGTCGACGAGGCTCACAACCTCCGCAACGCGTCCGCGGCGCGTTCCACGGCTCTCGACCGGGTGATCCTGTCGGGCAAGCATCCCAAGAAGGTGGTGCTGCTCACCGCGACCCCGGTGAACAACTCTCTTGCCGATCTTGAGACTCTCATCAAGTACTTCGTGCGTGATGACGCACGGTTCGCGTCGCAGGGCATCCCGTCGGTTCGCGAGTACATCCGCAATGCCCAGCGGCTGGACCCGGAAGCGCTGACGCCCGCGCACCTCTTCGACCTGATGGACGAAGTCGCGGTGCGCCGCACGCGGAGCTTCGTGAAGCAGAACTATCGAGGCGACACCGTTCCCGGCCCGGGTGGCCGTCGGATCGTCGTCGAGTTCCCCGACGCCGACGTATACAAGGTCGACTACACGTTGGATCAAGCGGGCGAGCAGCTCGTCGACGCCGTCACCTACGCGCTCGATATTCCCGAAAGCGAGAAGCACGTCGCGTCATTCGAGGAGCGCCGGGACGATCCGGGGCGACTACTTCTCTCGCGCTATGCGCCGAGTGCATACCTGCTGAGCGAGAAGCTCGACGCTCGCCAGGTCTCGAACATGGGTCTCCTGCGTTCGGCACTTCTGAAGCGCCTCGAGTCATCGCCGAATGCGCTCGCCAGCACCCTTCAGGTGTTGATCAACGCCCACGAAGGCTTCCTGGCTGCACTTGATGAGGGCTGGGTGCTGATCGGCGGCGCGCTTCGCGACTACGTCAACTCGGAGTCGGAAGACCTGGACGAGATCGTCGCGGCGCTCGACGAAGATGAGTCCCATCAGGCGTCTCCGGCGGATGACTATCACGCCGAACTGCTCGCGTCCGATGTCGCGCTCGACCTGGAGCTGCTGCGGAGCATCCGCGAGAAGGCTCTCGCAGCCGCCGATGGGGAGGAACCCAAGGCAGAGCGCCTGGTGGCGGAGCTGGAGACCATCGCTACTGTGTCGCGAGGAACAAGCCCCAAGGGGCTCAGCTCCGCGGATCGCCGCAAGGTGATCGTGTTCTCGACGTATGCCGACACGATTCGCGGCCTGCATGATCGGCTTGAGAGCGCGCTGGAGAATGCACCCGAGGGCAGCCCGCTCGCTGACTACCGGGGCCGACTCGCGCCTCCGATCATCGGCGAGTACGCCTCCGGCAAGACCGGGGGCATCCACCAGAGCTCGCGTGCCGCTGCCATCGCCGGGTTCGCGCCGCGAACGGCGGGACGCCTGAGCGATGAGGGTCTGCCGCTCAGCGACGACAAGTTCGACATCCTCCTCACGACCGATGTCCTGGCCGAAGGCGTCAATCTGCAGCAGGCGGGGCGGCTGATCAACTACGACCTGCCGTGGAACCCCATGCGCATCGTGCAGCGGCATGGCCGCGTCGACCGGATCGGCAGCGAGCACGACGAGATCCACCTCGGCGTGTTCTTCCCCAGTGAGCATCTTGACGAGTACCTCAAGCTCGAGCACACGCTGATCCGCAAGCTGAAGCAAGCGGATGCCGCTGTCGGCACCGGTGTCGTCTTGCCCGGGGTCAGCGCCTATCCGCCGAAGGACCACTACGACGCCGACGACATCGTGGGCGAGATCGAGGAGCTGGTCGAGAGCAGCGGCGGATCGGCAGCCGGTTCGGGGGAGGAGTATCGTCGTCGGCTCGCGAACGCTCTCGACGCGGAACAGGGTCTCCGTGAGCAGCTGAATCTGCTTCCCCACGGGATCGGGAGCGGGTTCCGTTCGACGACATCGGCGGGAAATCAGTACGTATTCTGCATGCGCATGGGCGACAGCGAGCACGTGTGGTTCCGCAACGTGCCGGTCGGCGTCAGCTGGCAGCCATGCGCAGGCGAAGACGGTGTCTGGAAGGTCGAAGACGACACGCTCAAGTCGCTCGTGGCCGCCGACCCGGGGAGCATCACGACGGCCCGCGAGCTGAGCGATGAAGCGTTCCGCGGCGCGTACGACGCCTGGGCGCTGGCCCGCGATGATGCCCACGCCGAATGGATGCGCGGCACGGACCCGAACGCGCTCTCGCCGACCCTCCCGAAGGCGTTCCGCGACGCGGCCGACTTCGTCATCGCGAACGGCGCGACCCTCGGCGGTGAACGCCAACGCGAGGTGATCCGTCGACTCAAGGCGGTGCCGAGCGTCAAGGCGGCGCGCGCGATGCGTCAGGTGCTCTCGGGGAGCGCGGAGGGCGACGCGCTCATCGCCGCAATCGTGTCGGTCCTTGACGAATTCGGCATCCAGCCGGCAGCGAAGGTCGTGCCGCTTCCCGTCATCGACAAAGACGACGTCCGGCTCGTGGCGTGGATGGCCGTGGCAGGGGCTGACCACGGAGCGGGGGCCCATGGTGATTGAGTTCGGCTACCGCCCGTCGCCCGACGACCTCGATGCCGCTTTCGGCCGGGGCGCATTTTCGCGCGCTGTCGTGATCGACGAGTCGGTGTCGAAGCTGCACGAGGCCGTCGCGGATGTCCGCACTTTGGCGGGGTCGCAGGCTTCGCTCCCCGCTGGCCTCTACTGGTTCCATGGTGTCGCCGAGCCATTGGTGATGCAGATTGGAGCTGGTCGCTCGGGGGCGTCGCGCGAGCTGACGCTCGACGCCTGGGATGACACGAGCGACGACCCACTCGCGGAGGCGTATCGGTGGGCCGAGCATTTCTGGGCCGAGGGCACGCCGATTCCGCCGCCCAGGTTCGCCGAAGGCGACCGTGCCATCACCGTTCCGGGCGGCGAAGATGTCGAGGTCCGCGAACGCACTTTCGACGACGGCCGCTGGGCATACCGAGTGCGAGGCGAAGGCGGATTGCGATCCGTTCTTGAGAACAAGTTGGCTGAGATCGATGCCGCCGATCACCCCGAGGACTGGGTGCTCGGTGAACGGTCATCTGCTGCGCGCTTCGGAGCGACCCTGACTCGGACGAAGCTCAGAGGGCGCTTCGCGGACACCGTCTACTCCTTCCGTGCGACGCGCACGGTGTTCCGGCCCTACCAGTTCAAACCCGTGCTCAAGCTGCTGCAGACCGGTCACGCGCGTATCCTCATCGCGGATGAAGTCGGCCTCGGAAAGACGATCGAGGCGGGTTTGATCTGGACTGAGTTGGAAGCGCGCCACGAGGCCGACCGTGTGCTTATCGTGTGCCCGTCCGGACTCGTGGACAAGTGGCGCGACGAAATGCAGGAGCGTTTCGGGTTCGACCTCGCCGTGCTTGACCGTGAGGAGCTCAATCGCTATGTCGAGCAGCATCGTGAAGGCCGGCTGCCCAAGCGCAAGGCCTACGTGGTGCCGTTGGAGACGCTGCGCATCTCGCCGGCGCTCGACGAGCTGCAAGAGAACCCGCCCGAGTTCGACCTCGTGATCGTGGACGAAGCGCACTCGATGCGCAACAACGACACGAAGAGCTACGAACTCGGTGTGCAGCTGTCGGAGTGGACGACTGGCTCCAACATGGTGTTCCTCACCGCCACACCCATCAACCTTCGCGAGACAGATCTCCTGCACCTTCTCGGACTGCTGGAGCCGGCCGACTTCGAGAACATCGAAGACCTGGAAGCACGGCTCGCCCCGAACGCAGTGCTCAATGAAGCTTCGCGAATGCTGACCCGAAGCGATGTCGAGGGCAAGGACTTCGACGAAGTGCTCGCGCAGCTCGGCGGGATGATCTTCGAGCGCGCCATCACTCTGCGGCCCGAGTACTCAGAGCTGCGCGACATCCTCAAGCGGGCACCTCTCGCCCCCAAAGACGTTGCGGCGGCTCGTCGGCTGATCGGCGAGCTCAACGCGCTCTCGACCACCGTGACCCGCACTCGGCGCGCAGAAGTCGACGAGAAGAAGGCGATCCGCGATGCGGAACCGGGGATCCAGATCGTATGGAACCGCGCGGAGTCGGACTTCTACCGCGAGTACCTGATCTGGTGCGAGGCACGAGCGGCGCTGGCGAACACGCCGATGTACTTTTCGATGCAGATGCCGATTCGTCTGGCGAGCACGAGCGTTCACACGGCGGCGCGCCAGGTGCTAGGTCGAGTTGACTCGGACGTGTGGGATGGCGATGCGAGCGACAACCAACCGCGCAATTGGGTTGATCCGCACCCGGAGCTGCTCGCCGCCGCGAAAGACGTACTCGACGCACCAGACTCGAAGGTCGAGCGTTTGCGGGAAGTCCTTGCCGAGCTTCATGCCCTCGGCCGGCAGAGCCTGCTCTTCACCTGGTCGAAGGCGACACTTCGAAGTCTGAAGGCGACGTTCGAGGACGAATACCGCATCGCCGTCCTGAACGGCGATGTTCGCCGCGAGCAACGGCGAAAGATCATGAAGGATTTCCGCGAAGGTCGATACGACTTCGTCTTCGCGAACCGTGTTGCGAGCGAAGGTCTCGATTTCGAGTTCTGCTCCGCCGTGATCAACTACGACCTGCCGTGGAATCCGATGGAGATCGAGCAGCGTATCGGCCGCATCGACCGAATCGGTCAGAAGTCCGACAAGCTCATCATTCGCAACTTCTACAACGAAGAGGCCATCGACTCCCGAATCCTTTACAAAGTCCTGCGCCGTATTGAGATCTTTGAGCGATCGATCGGCGAACTTGAGCCGATCGTCGGGCAGCACATGGATGTGCTGAGGGCGGCGATGGACTTCTCCTTGACGAAGGCGCAACAAGAAGAGAAGGCGCAGCAGTTCCTCACCGCGATCGAGGCACAGCGTGCCGGCCTGCGTGAAGTCGCGGAGTCGGCCGCCGCTCTCATCGTCTCCAATGACGTCGAAGTGGCGGGGCTTCAGGACGAGCTGATTGCGACCGGGCGCTACCTGGGTCAGGCCGAACTGGCCCACCTCGTCGACGATTGGGCGCTCACCGACCACGCGGCTCCGCTTGCGTGGAGCCCGGACCATAAGACGGTTGAGTTGAAAGGCAACGCGGCGATGGCCGCGCGCGTCGTCGAACTCACTCAACGTCGGCGTCGTACGCGCTCGGAGACCGCGCAGTTGACCACCGACCTTCAAGGCCAGATTCCGATTCTCCTCTCGATCGACCACGAGCTTTCGCGCACGAGCGGCGTCGACCTGCTTGCGGCGACGCATCCTCTCGTGATGGCGGCTGCGGAGGTCCCCGGACACCGGCACGCTCGTTTCGCGTCCGTGCGGGTTCGGCGCACTGACGACGTGCGACCGGGAAGGTACCTGGTCGTGCTGGCACACGCCGAGCACGCCAGCCGAGGAGGCGACGAGATCTGGGGCGCCGCGGTCGACTTCGACGGCACAAGCCACGGCGACGCGCCGGCAGATGCGGTCCTTGCGGCGCTTGCGGGTGGAGTGCTGTCGGAAGGAAGCGACGTGACCGACGGGTCTCTGCCTCGTCTTGCGAAGAGGGCGAAGCGAGATCTTGAGCGCCGCCACCGCGAAGTTCAGGACCGCCGTGACGTCGAAGAAGGTGCGCTGACCGAGGCTCGGCGGGCCATCTTGGTCGAACAGCATCGACGTCGGATCGAGGGCATCCGTCAACGCATGCAGACCATGATCGACCGCGAACGCGGACACAAGGTCCTGCGCATGGTCGAAGGGCAGCTTCGTCGCCAGACGGAACGGCATGAGCAGCTCCTTGCCGAGCTCGACGCGAAGAAGCCGAACGCCGTCGCACTCAGGTACCTGGCGGTCTGTGCACTGGAGGTTGTGGAGTGAACGATCAGCAGCATGAGATGGTTGTCGCCGATGAGGCGGCCAACGAGAAGGGCTACAACGAGGCCCTAGCGAGGCGGGCTACCGCCCATGAACGAGCTCATCGGGAATCGATATTCAACACCTTCACGGTGGACAGAGTCCCCGTTCTGCCTGAGCGTGGAGAGCTGATCGGACGAGTAGCGCTGCGAGCACCCCATTGGATGGTCGATGAGGCGGTCGACTTCTACGTCGGCACCGAGTGGCTCGACGGCGATGGATTCAAGGTCTTCAAGTGGACAGCCCCGATCGCCTGCACCTACTACCGTCGCCCCGAGAACCATCACGCGCTCTGCGATGAAGTTGTCGCGGTTCGCGTTTTCGCCCATCACCTTGACCGCATCGTCGATTATGAGGACGACATCGTCGACGAGGTTCCCCGAGACGAGCTCTTCCCCAAGCCGATCCTTGAGGTGCCGAAGGCGCCCCGCAAGGCGACCCCGCCGGTTCCGAAGTCCGAGGCGGAGCGCGAAGAGCCAGCGCTGGCACCGACGTCGTCGACGTCAGGTGCCGCGCCCGACCAATCGGCTCCTGTTGGCGGGGCCATAAGCGAGCCCCCGGCCGCACATCCGCCGTCTGTGACGCCTAGCGCACCTGGGCCGGCGCTCCGCGCTCCGAACCTGCTCCGCCGCCAACTTGCCGCGCCGAAGAGCACGTCGATGTCCGCGGTTCTCTCAACCCTTCAGCCCGACCAATACGACGTGATCACGAAGCCGGCAGACGCCGTCCAATTCCTCCAAGGCCATCCCGGCACGGGGAAGACGATTATCGCCGTTCATCGAGCTGCATATCTGCTCACTGCCGGGAAGGGCACCCGACTCGCGAAGAACGAACGCGTGCTGCTGCTCGGCCCGACGGTTGAGTACGTTGAGCACGTCAAGGCCGCCCTCCGAAAGCTCATCGGTGACAACGGCAACTACGAGGTCATGGCGATCCCGACTCTGCTTGAACAGTTTGCGCGCCTCCCGAAGACCGCGACATCAACCAAGACCGTTGTCTACCAGGACGCGAGTCGCGGCTTGGCGCGGCTCGTGGACCAGGCGATCGTCCGAGCGAAAGCGAGCGTCGAGCCCCCGGGTACAGTCGACGGCGCACTCGTGTACGACCAGCTCATCGGGATGCTGCAGGATCCTCCGGACGACGGACTCGACGCGGAATGGGTCGAGTACCTTCGCGAGCTCCGCTATACGAGCTACGACGCGCTACGGCGTCAGACCGAACTTCGCTACCGGGGTCTCTTGGCATACATCGGAGTCCGCACGAGCAAGAACGAACAGCCCACGCACGTGTTTGTCGACGAAGCACAGGACATTCACCCCATCGAATGGGAGGTGCTGGGCCGACTTGGAAACCGTGGCGGGTGGACGATTCTGGGGGACCTCAACCAGCGCCGCACCGACCACACCTTCCACACCTGGGACAAGGTGGCGGAGCTTCTGGCGGTCGAGAACGACGACGGCAGAGCGCCCGTCCAGGTGCTCGAGCGCGGATATCGCTCGACGGCGCAGATCATCAAGTTTGCGAATCAACTTCTGCCCGACACCGAACGCGCGCTCTACTCCCTGCAGCAAGACGGCGAGATCCCGGTCGTTGAGCAGGCCCAATCAGAGGCGGCACTCCCGGCGGCGGCGTGCGACGCCGCAGAACTGCTTCTTTCGCGGGTCGGCAGCGGGACCGTCGCGATACTCACGGTCGACCCGCATCGAGTGGGGACGGTCCTGGCCCGTCGCGGCTGGAGTCTTGCGCCTACCGACGCGTCGAGGTGGCGAGACGGCGACCGTGAGCTGAGGGTGCTTGCTCCCGAGCGGGCCCGGGGCCTTGAGTTCGACGCCGTTGTCGTCGTCGAGCCGGCCGCCTTTCCCGTGAACGTGGGACGGCTGGGAGCGCTGTACACGTCGCTTACGCGCGCGAATCGGCTGTTGACGATCGTGCATCGAAAGCCGCTGCCGCAGCGCCTTCGCATCAAGCGGTAGCGCCGCTTACCCCGCCTCCACCGCAATCCGCGACGGCCCGCCCGGCTCGGCGACGACGCGCAGTTGCGCGGCGATCTGCTCCTGCATGGAGGTGACGTGGCTGATGACGCCGACCGTGCGGCCGCCCTGCTTGAGGGAGTCGAGGGTCGACATGGCGATCTCGAGGTACTCGGTTGAGAGGCTGCCGAAGCCCTCGTCGACGAACAGGGTGTTCAGCTCGATGCCGCCGGCGCGGCTCGTCACCGCCTCCGCCAGGCCGAGCGCCAGGGCGAGGGACGCCAGGAACTGCTGACCGCCCGAGAGCTGGTTGGCGGGGCGGGCGGTGCCGGTGAACTCGTCGAAGACCTCGATCTCCAACCCCGCGGCGGCGCCGGCGCGCCGCATGCCGCGCTCCGTGTGACGCATCTCGAAGCGGCCCTGCGAGAGCGTGTGCAGCCGGATGTTCGCCGCCGCGAGCACATCCTCCAGCTCGGCGGCGATGTAGTAGCTCTCGAGCGACATGCTCTTTGTGTTCGGCGTGCGGCCGTGCACCGTCTCGGTGAGGCTGTTCAGCAGCGCGAACTCCGCCGCCAGCTCCTCCGTGGCCGCCAGCAGCTCGGCGAGCTCGGCGCGGCGAGCCTGCAGCTGCGTCGCGCGCGACTCGGCCTTCGCCTTCTCGGTGGTCGCCGCCCGCGACGCGCTCTGCGCCTCGGCGTGGGCGACCGTCGCATCCGTCACTGAGATCACCTCGTCGGGGAGGTCCTGCAGGTCGGCCTGCTTCAGGATGCCCCGGTTCTCGCTCACCGCGGCGGCATGCTCGTCGATCCGGCCCGTCAACTCGGCGGTCGCGCGCTCGTCCCGGAGCGCACCTTCGACCTCTTCGACGGTCTCGAACTTCTCGACCGTCAGCTTCGCCGCGAGCTTCGCCTCGGCCGCGCTGTGCTGCGTCGCAGTCTGCGTGAGCGCCGCCAGTGCCTCAACGAGCGCCTTCGTAGCGTCGCGTTCGCCGACCAGGGATGCCTGCCGCGCCGCCACGCTCGCGAACTCGCCCCGCAGAGCGGCGACCTTCTTGGCGAGAGAGTCGTGCTCGGCCCGCAGCGTCGTGACCGCCGTCGCGGCGGCTTTCTCCGCCGTCTCCAGCCGGGCGCGTTCGGCGACGAGCCCGGAGCCCTCGGCACTCTCCTCGCCGTCGAGCGGCGCGCCGTTCAGCTCCGCACCGTTCAGCTCCGCATCGATCTCGTTGATGCGCCGGGCCGCCGCGGTCGCCTCGGCGAGTTTCGCCTGTGCCGACTCGGCAGCCGACGTGAGCGCCTCGACGTCGCCCTCGCCGGCCGCGGCGGCGAGCGTCGCCGCCGTGACCTTCAGCTCGTCGACCCGGTCGCGCGCCTGAGCGGCGGGCGGCTCCAGCTGCGTCACCCGGGCCTGCGCCGCGTCGACATCGTCTTGCGTGAGGGGGTCGCCGGTGAACTCGGCGGGGGAGGGGTGCTCGGTCGAGCCGCACACCGCGCACGGCTGCCCGTCTTCGAGCGTCTTCGCCAGCACGGCGGCCTGCCCGTTCAAGAAGCGGTCGAGCACGTCATCCGCGTGGGCGCGCGCGGCGGTGAGCGCCTGGTCGGCGGCGAGCTGCGCCTCTTGCGCCTTCCGCAGCGTTTCGGCGACGCTTGCGGCCTCCGTCGCCGCGGTCAGCCGTGCCTTCGCGCGGGCGACCTCGTCCGAGGCGGAGGCCGCCTGTGCGGCCGTCGGCACGAGCGGCGCCCGTTCCTCCTGCAGCCGCCCGATCGTCTCGGCGGCGGCGGCGAGTTGGGCGGTGAGCGCATCCGCCTCGGTCGTCTTCTTGGTGATGTCGGACGCGAGTTCCTGCATCCGCCGCTCGTCGCGCAGAGCCTCGCTGAGTGCGCCGAGTTCCTCGGTGAGCCGCGCCACCTCGGCGCCGAGCGCCTCATCGGCGGCCGAGCCTTCGTAGGCGGCACGCGCCTCGGCGACCGCCTCGGTGGCGCGCTGCGAGGCCTCCCGCTTCTCCGCCTCGTCCTCGAGTAGCGGGCGCACCTTGTCGGCGCGTCGCGCGCGCTCGAGCTCCGCCCGGGTGGCGTCGATCTCCGGCTGTCGCGCCGTCAGTTCGGCAAGGGTCTCGCGCGCCGAGGCGGCGCGGGCCTGCTTGCGGGCCAGATCGAGGCGGGCGAGCGCCGCCTTCTCGCCCGCATCCGCGGTCTCGACGCTCTCGGCGGCGGCCAGCAGCGCCTCGGCGGCGTGGGCGATCACCCGGTCGAGCCAGTCCAGCTCCTCGCCGGTCACCGGCTCGCCGAGCTCGTCCGGGGCGTCGACCAGTTCGAGGATCGTGCCCTGCTTCGCGCGCGAGCCCTCCAGCTTCTTGCGAAGCTCGCCGCGCTGCTCGGCGAGTCTCGCCTGGTAGGCGGCGAAGCGTCCGGTGCCGAACAGCTTGCTCAGCAGTTCGAGGCGCTGCTCGCTGGTGGCCAGCAGGAACTCCTGGAACCGCCCCTGCGCGAGCATGATCACCTGCAGGAACTCGTCCTTGTTGAGCTTCAGCAGGCTCTGCACGAGCTCCGCCGCCTCGCGCTCCTTCGTCGCCTTGCCGACCCAGGTGTCGCCCTCGAACACCTCGACGACGACGCGCGCGCTCTGCCGTGTGGTGCCGACGCCGTTCTTCTTCGGCCGGTCGAACTCGGGCGACCGCGTCACGCGGTACTCGAGCCCGTTGGTCTCGAACTCGACGATCACCTCCGTCGGGTCGTCGACGCCGCAGAAGTCGCTGCGCACGGCGTTGCTCGCCCCGGCGGCGCTCACGTTGTCCCAACGCGGAGTCTTGTTGTAGAGCGCGTAGGCGATCGCATCCAGGATGCTCGTCTTGCCGACCCCGGTCTCACCGGCGATCAGGAACAGCCCGTCGGCGTCGAACTCGCGGAAGTCGACGTGCTGGCGCTCCTTGAACGGACCGAAGCCCTCGATGGTGACGGTGCGGATCCTCATCGCAGCTGTGCCTCCGCGTCGGTGGTGGCGATGACCGCATCCAGGATCTTCTGCTCCCTCTTCGTCGGCCCGTCGCCGCTTCGCACGTCGACCAGGAACGACTCGATCACCTCCGGGTCGGTCTTGCCCTTCACCCGTTCGGCGTAGCTCGCTGTCGACGTGGCGACGCTCTCGCTCGGCTCGTGCACCACCTCGGCGCAGTGCTCGAACCGGGCGCGCAGGCGCTGGAGCGGCTCGAGCTGCTTGTTCTTGTCGGTGTACACGGCGCGCACGTAGTGCTCGGTGAACGGCGCCCACGCGGACTCGGTGAGCAGCTCGTCGAAAGTGCCGCGGATCTCCTTCAGCGCGCGCGGAATCGGCAGGTCCACCCATTCGACCGTTTCGAGCCCCGTGGCCCCCAGCTCAACCAGCCAGCCGCCGCGTGGCTTGCCGGCCTCCTTGAAGGAGTAGTGCAGCGCCGCACCGGAGTAGCGGATGTGCTCGGCCAGCTGCGCCCGCCCGTGGATGTGGCCGAGGGCGACATAGTCGACGCCGTCGAAGGCGGTCACCGGCACCGCATCGACCCCGCCTGCCACCAGCGGCGCCTTCGTGATGGCGCGCTCCGAATCCGAGGATTCGCTTTCGGCGCCCGCGACGAAGGTGTGCGCGATGGCGACGGTGCGGCGGCCCGCCGAGGCGCGCTCGGCGATCGACTCGCGCACGCGCGACATCGCCGCGGAGACGACGTCGTGCTGGGTGCGCGCGTCGCTCGGCGCCCAGGCGAGGTGGCGCACCAACTCGGGCTGCAGGTAGGGAAGGCCGTAGACGTTGACGGCGCCGTGCTCGTCCGCCAGCTCGATCGGGGTGCTGACCTGTGCTGCGTCGGTGATGAGATGCAGCCCCGACGCCGCCGTGAACGGGCCCGCGAAGCCGAGCCGCACCGCCGAGTCGTGGTTGCCGCTGGTCACCACCACCTTCGCGCCGGTCTCGAGAATCGACACCAGCGCGCCCTGCAGCACCGAGACGGCGTCGGCGGAGGGATTCGTCAGGTCGTAGACATCGCCCGCGACGATCACCGCATCCACCCGGTGCTCGCGCACGATCGCCGGGATCGCGCCCAGCACCTCGCGCGCCGCGTCCAGGGTCGAGTAGCCGTGGAAGGTGCGGCCCACGTGCCAGTCAGAGGTGTGGAGGATGCGCATCGAGGCTCCGGCTTCGGCAGGGGTTCGGCAGGTGTTCGGGCGGAAGCCTCAGTTTTTCAGATGCCGCCGACGTTTCCCCCGCTTTGGAGCGATCGGCGAGGCGGCCGGTGCTCCCGGCAGCGTCGCACGTTGCCGCTAACCTGCCGCTGTGTTCATCCTCCGCGACGTGTCCGGCGAGGGGGCGGCCGCCGCGCGCGGCGCCCTCGTCACCAGCCCCAGCGACCTCAAACTGCTCTCCGACTGCGAGTTCGCCTTCGCGCGCGTGCTCGACGTCAAGCTGGGGCGTCTCGACGGGGTGCCGGTCGACGACGATCCGATGCTGAAGCGCGCCGGGCGGCTCGGAGACAAGCACGAGGCGGACGTGCTCGACGGCTACCGCGCCGAGCATCCGAATGCCCCGGGCGGCCAGCCCGGTGTCGTCGAGATCGCGCGCCCCACCCCGCTGACCGCCGAGAACCTGCGGGCCGCCGCAGCTTCCACGGTGGAGGCGCTGCGAGGCGGCGCGGCCGTCGTCTTCCAGGCGACCTTCTTCGACGAGACCGACCCGGCCGCGCCCACGATCGGCTACGCCGACTTCCTGGTGCGGCAGCCCGACGGGCGCTACCGGGTGCAAGACACGAAGGTCGCGCGCTCCGTCAAGGTGAGCGCACTGCTGCAGCTCGCCGCGTACCACGACCACCTGCAGCGGCTCGGCATCCCCGTCGACGACACCGTCGAACTGCTGCTCGGCGACGGCTCCGTCAGTCGCCACCAGATCGCCGACATCGCGCCCGTCTACCGGCTGCGGCGCGAGCGCCTGCGCGAGGTCGTCGCAGCCCGGCTTGCCGCCACCGAACCCGCCGTCTGGGGCGACCCCGACCTCGCCGTCGACGGACGCTGCGTGCACTGCGCCGAACAGCTCGAGTCGCACGATGACCTGCTGCAGGTGGCGGGCATCCGCCTCGCGCAGCGCCAGAAGCTCATCGACGTCGGCATCACCACGATGACCGCGCTCTCCGCCAGCCCTGAGCGCCCCGAGGCGTGCACCGTTCCCGAGCGCAGCTACCGCGCCCTGCACGAACAGGCACGGCTGCAGACCGAAGGGCCGGATGCCGCGGGCATGCCCCGCATCGCCCTCCACACGCCGGGGGCCATCGCCGAGCTGCCGGCGCCCGACGCCGGAGACCTCTACTTCGACTTCGAAGGCGACCCGCTGTGGCGCGGCGAACGCGACGGCCGCGTGCTCTGGGGCCTCGACTACCTGTTCGGCATGACCGACAACGATGACGCGTTCACCGCATTCTGGGCACACGATCTCGACGCCGAGGCGGAGTCCCTGCGCGCCTTCCTCGACCTCGTCGCGGCGCGGCGGACGGCGCATCCGGGCATGCACATCTACCACTACGCGGCCTACGAGAAGACGCACCTGCTGTCGATCGCGGCGCGGCACGGCGTGGGGGAGCGCGAGGTCGACGAGCTGCTGCGCGCCGGAGTGCTCGTCGACCTGTACCCGCTCGTGCGCAAGATGCTGCGCGTGGGCGTCGGCTCCTACTCGATCAAGAAGCTCGAGCCGCTCTACATGGGCTCCGAGCGGCGCGACCCGGGCGGCGTCGCCACCGCGGTCGGCTCCGTCGAGGAGTATCAGCGCTCGCGTGAGCTGGCACTCTCGGGCGATGAGGCGACGGCGCAGAAGATGCTCGACGACATCGCCGACTACAACCGCTACGACTGCGTGTCGACCCGGCGCCTGCGCGACTGGCTCATCGAGCGCGCGGCCGAGCACGGTGTCACCCCGGGCATGCCGCAGACGATCGAGGAGGATGAGCGCGCCCCTTTTGAGGAGAGCCCGCTCGCCCTCGGTCTCGAGGCGCGAGCACACGAAGCGGATGCGGCGGGCGACCCCGCCAGTGCCGCCGGACTGCGCCTCGCCGCGGCCGCCATCGACTACCACCGCCGCGAGCAGAAGAGCTTCTGGTGGGAGCACTTCGCGCGGCTCAGTGACCCCCTTCGCGACTGGGCGGAGCAGCGCGGAGTGTTCGTCGTCGAGCGGGCCGAAATCGAACTCGACTGGTTCAAGGAGGGCAAGCAGCGCAACCTGCGGCGCCACGTGCGCCTGCACGGCGAGTGGGCGCCCGGCAGCGGGGTGCCGCGCGACGGCGGCGATGCCTTCGCGCTCTACGAGGCGCCCGGACCGTTCCCGAAGAAGGGGCGAGCGGCGGGTTCGCGGATCGACGTGGGGGTGACCTTCCTTGGCGAGGGCGACGAAACCAGCGTGCTCATCCAGGAGGTCTGCCCGGCGGGTGTCGACGAATGGAACGAGCTCCCCGAGGCCCTCGCGCCCGGTCCGCCGCCGAAAGCAGGCAGCATCGAGGTGGCGATCCAGGAATTCGGGGCGAAGCTGCTTGCGGAGGCCGCGCTCGAGGCGGGGGAGTGGCCGCGCTCGGCCGCGTCCGATGTTCTGATGGCGGCGACACCGCACACCGACGGGCCGCTCGCGGTCGCCGCCGGAGCCGACGATGTCGTGCGCGCCACGGTCGACTCGCTGCGGCGACTCGATCGCAGCTACCTGGCGGTGCAGGGTCCTCCCGGCACGGGCAAGACCTACCTGGCCGCGCACGTGATCCGCGCGCTCGTCGCCGAGCACGGCTGGCGGGTCGGCGTGGTCGCGCAGTCGCACCGCGTCGTCGAGAACGTGCTCGACGGTGTCGTCGAGGCGGGGCTGGACGCGCGGCTCGTCGCCAAGGCCCCGTCGAGCGAGGGCGGGGCGGGCTACTACTCCGAGAGCCTGTTCAGCGAGCTGGGGAAGAACGGGCACGCCGCGTTCCACGCGGAGCACGCGGCCTCCGGCTACGTCATCGGCGGCACCGCGTGGGACTTCACCAACCTGAACCGCGTCGCCCGCGGGCAGCTCGACCTGCTGGTGATCGACGAGGCCGGCCAGTTCTCGCTCGCCAACACGATCGGGGTGGCCGAGGCCGCCGCCCGCGTGCTGCTCGTCGGCGACCCGCAGCAGCTGCCGCAGGTCAGCCAGGGCATCCATCCGGCGCCCGTCAACGGGTCGGCGCTCGGCCACATCGGGGGAGGGCACGACGTGCTGCCGCCCTCGCTCGGCTACTTCCTCGCCGAGACCCGGCGGATGCATCCCGCCCTCACCGCGGTCGTCTCGCACCTCAGCTACGACGATGCCCTGCACGCGCACCCGAGCGCGTCGGCGCGCGAGCTGTCCGGCATCGAGCCGGGGCTGCACGCGGTGCCGGTCGTGCACGCCGGCAACGCGACCGACTCGCCCGCCGAGGCGGAGCGGGTGCTCCAGATCGTGCAGTCGGCGCTGGGACAGCCCTGGGTGTCCGGCCCCGGCGCCGCGCCCCGGGCGCTGGTCGCCGACGACGTGATCGTGGTGACGCCGTACAACGCGCAGCTGGAGTGCATCCGCGGGGTGCTCGATGCCGCCGGGCTCGAGCGGGTGCGCGTTGGCACGGTCGACAAGTTCCAGGGGCAGGAGGCGGTGATCGCGATCGTGTCGCTCGCCGCCTCGAGTGCCGAGGATGTGGCGCGCGGGCTCTCGTTCCTGCTGTCGCGCAACCGCCTCAACGTGGCGATCTCGCGGGCGCAGTGGGCGGCCTACCTGGTGTACTCGCCGGGGCTGCTGCGGGCGCTCCCGACGACGCCGGACGGGGTGGCCGAGCTGAGCCGATTCGCGGAGTTGGTGGTGGGGCGCGAGGGCTGAGCGCGGAGCGGCGGAGGCGTCGAAACCTCACGAAAAACGTCCCCCGACGGGCGTACTTCGCGCCCAGCGGAGTCGCGTACGGTGGAACCCGCACCCCACGCATCACCCTGAAAGGCCCGCTCCCTCATGCCCGAATGCATTCACGGTTTCGACGAGGGTCTTTGCGACAGCTGCTTCCCGCGAAAGGCGCCCGAGCCGAAGGACGTGCCGACGCGCACCCCTCGCGCAACCCGCAGTTCCGGCGTCTCGAGCCTGCGCCAGAGCCCCGCATCGACCGGCCGCTCCGCTGCGGCGCGCACATCGTCGAGCGGCGCCGCGGGTGGGCCGGCCGCCTACAACCTCGCCACCCAGCGGGTCTTCCACTTCACCCACATCCGCAACCTGCCGGGGATCCTCGCCGACGGCGCATTGCGCGCGGACGCCGCCCCGGCCGTCGATGTCACGTCGACGCTCGCCCGGGACGCACGCGCCGAACTCGAGACGCCGGTCGGCTCGCGAATCGCCGACCACGTGGCGTTCGCGCTCACCGCCGAGTCCGAGCGGTGGCGCGAGCTGCGTGCCATCTTCGCGCGCGAGACGCCCGTCACGCCGCACTGGGCAGCCGTCGTCGCCGGGCTGGCGGCCAGCGACTTCGTGGTGCTGGCGCTTCCCGTGGCGAAGCTCGGCGCCGAGGTCATCGTGTCCGACGGGGACGCGGCCGCGGGTTCGTCACGCTTCGCGGTCGGCGTCGACGCTGGCAACATCCTGCTTCGGCAGTGCCGCAGCTCGGCCTACTTCGCCGATCCGGATGACACCAGTGCCGACATCGGCTTGCGCGAGGGAGAGCTGCTGGCGGGCGCCAGCGTGCCCGTCTCCTCGATCGCCCTGATCGGTGTCGCCCACGAGCCCGCGCGGGATCGTGTTCGCGAGATCCTGGGCGACGCCTGGCCGAGTGGCTCCGGAGCGGCCCCGAAGGTCGCGGTCTACCCGCCCTGGTTCCAGGTCGCCGAGTAGCGGGTCAGGAGCCGCGCGGGGCAACGCCGGAGCCGTCTGCGCCGGTGGTGCCTGCGCCGAACTAGTGCGCGTCGGATTCGTGGGCGCCGGGGCCCTCTGCGCCGGACTCGTCCGCGGCGTGACGGGCGTCGCTTGAGGAGATGTCGGTCGCGGGCTGGGGGCGACGGGCCGACATGTGGCGCTCGTGCGCCATCAGCTCCCGTTCGCGGTAGGGGCCTGTGACCCGGTCATCGTGCAGCGACAGTCCGTTGACCGGTGTGTGCGTGCGACTGCTTCGATCTCCTGTCACGGCCCGCTTGAAGGCACCCGCGGCGCGGCGGAGTGTGCCCGGGTGGTCGAGTGCGGTCTCGCTGCGGTGATCCGCGGGAGGAGTGAGCTTCCGCTGATCCGTTGCGTCGAGATTCGGGTCGCGCTTGCGGTCGCGCTTCCGCTCGAGCTTGTGGTCGCGGTTCGGCTCGACGCCCGGCGACGTGGTCGTCTTCGGGCGAAGCGAATCTGCGCCGGCATTCACGGGCATCTCAACTCCGAGTCCCTTGTGACGTCCGCGCTCCGAAGCTGATGGGTCCTGAGGCATTCTGGCGCTCCCTTCGCGCCTCCTCAGTGAACTACGTACCCGTGAAAGAGCTATCGATTCGCCCCGAATCCGGTGCCGATCCCCAGCTAGCCTTCAGCGAGATCGAACGACTCGCCGGTCGGATCGGCGGCGGCCGGGTCGACCAGTCGTCGCCCGCCGATCGGCCGGTTCATCCACGATTCGACGACGAAGCCCTCGCGCCGTGAGCCTTCGACCACGACGACGCCGGTGTTCTCCAGATCGTTGCGCACCGCGAAGTCCGGGTCGACGTTGAGTGCCGAGCCTCCGCACCAGACCCGGATCGCGGCGCCGTGACTCACCACCGCGACGGTCGCATCCGGCTCGGGGTGGCGCTCGATGATCCGGTCGAGAGACCGGTTGTAGCGATCGAAGAACGCGAAGCCGTCGCCCGCGCCCGGCATCGCGGCACCCAGGTTGCCGAGCCCCCACTGATGCAGCGTGCCGAAGTACTGCATGACCGCCTCGCGGTCACGGCGCCCTTCGAGCCCGCCTGCCTCGATCTCGTGCAAGCCGTCCTCGACGACCGGGTCGAGGCGCCGTGCGGCGGCGAGCGGCGCCGCCGTCGCGTGCGTCCGCACCAGGGTCGACACGTAGATGCCGTGGACGCGCTCGGGAGCGAGCGCGTGCGGCAACGCGGCCGCCTGCTGCTCACCGAGTTCGGTGAGCCCGGGGCCGGGGTGGTCGGTCGCGAGAATGCCCGCCACGTTGGCCGGTGTCTGTCCGTGACGAATGAAGAGGATGCGCATCGTCTCCAGCATGGCACGCGCGCCTGGCGCGAACCTGGCGAGTTCGCGGGGGAGAGTGGGTGCGCGTGAGCGCGTGAGCGTGTCAGCGCGGGGTTTGGGGCCAGAGTGCGCCGAGACGCGTCAGCTCAGGTCGCCGAAGGCGGCGCGGCCGGCGGCGCGTTCGTCCCGCGGACGCAGCTGCGGGCGCCGTGCGCGCCGGGACTCGGGGGCGCGGGGGCTGTTGTTCTCGGTGCTGCCGTTGACGCTGATGGCGCCGGTGTCCAGCGCGCCGGTGCCAGCGGTGCCGGTGCCAATCGTCCCGGCGTCAATGGTGCCGGTGCCAATGGTGCCGGTATCGACGGTGCCCGTGTCGATCGCACCCGTGTCAATGGGGCCCGTGTCGATCGCACTGGTGTCGATGGCGCCGCTGCGGCCCGACCCGGTATCGCCGGCGTCGGGACCAGCGGGCGCAGCACTGAGTGCACCTGCCGCGCCTCCGCGGATCTGACCGGAGTCCACAGTGCCGGGTGACGCGCTGCTCGCGGTCGTCTCGGGTGTGAGGCCCGTCGACGACGCTGCGGGGGAGGCGCCGGAGTCGAGGGCCGGATCCGTGCCCCCTGGCGAGGTCGCGGCAGCGTCGGAGTCGTCGTCACGAGCGGCGTGCGCGCCGCGCACCCGGACCCGCAGCTCGACGGCCGTGGGCGTGGCGCGGGGAACGGTCTCGATCAGCTTGGCCGAGATGTGCGCGGTCCAGCCCTGCCCGTCCCACCAGCGCAGCATCTGCGCATCCGTGGGGTCGGGGTACCAGCCGGCTTCGGTGCTGTCCGGTACCTGGGTCATGATCGCTGGTCGCTCCCGCGGGCCCCTAGTTGACGGCGTAGGCGTAGCTGAAGTCGCCCGTGCTGCTGTCGAGGCTCACCCAGACCAGCCGCTCGGCGCCGGTCGGCATGACCGCCTCGCAGGTGTAGGTCGTGCCCTCCGCGGTGGATCCGAGCCAGAGCGGGCAGCTGACCGAGGTCGCCGTGCCGCCTCCGACCAGTTCGCGCACGAGGGTGTCCTGCACCTCGATCGCGACGATCATCGGCTGCGCGAACCCGGTCGCATAGGCGGCGACCGGCGCACCGATCGCGGCGATGCCGAGCAAGAGGAACGTGACGAGCGGTCCCGCCCCGGCAACGCGCACCCGTCGTGCGATCAGGTAGACGAACGCGCCGAGAAGCGCGAAGGCCGCGCTCGCCGGTTCGAAGCCGCGCGCGCGCAGCGTCCGAACATCGGCCAGCGCCCACAGGATCGTGAGGAGGTAGGCGATCCCGACCACCGCGAAGATGATCGGCTGGGGGAAGAAGAACAGGTAGACATACCCGGCGGCGGCGGCGAGCACGAGCGCCAGCAGCGGGCTCAGCGCGATCAGCCATGCGGGACCGGTGGAGGTTCCCGCGTCGGGAAGCAGGTAGCGATCCGGGAGATCGCGGCGACGGCCGTCCACGGCCGGGATCGACCCGGTGGTGAGGGACTCGGTGGCGATGGAGCCCGTCGAGGTGGACCGCCAGGCGGTGTCGTCGGTTCCCGCGCCGTAGCCGCTGCCGCCGGACGTGGCGAAGCCATCGGATCCGGCCTCGCCGACGATCGGCGTCTCGCTCGTGCCGATGCCGAACTCGACCTCCATCTGGCGGGCGGCGGCAACGCGGTCGGCGGCCTCGTCCAGAGATTCGGTGGCGAAGAGGTTCGCGGACTGGGGGGTGAAGTAGCCGGCGTCGGCGCCGTTGGCGGTTCCGGTGTCGGTGGCCGTCGTCGCACCGGCATACGAGCCGGCCGATGCCGCTGCAGCCGCCTGCTGGGCGGCGTGCTGGCGGGCGGCCGCGTCGCGCTCGGCTGCCGCTCGTTCCGCGGCCGCGCGCTCTTCGGCGGCGCGTGCCTCCGCTGCGGCCTGGTCCTCGGCGCTCGGCTTGTCGGCGACGTGCTCGGTCCAGGCGATGCCGTTCCACCAGCGAACCCGCGTGGGGGAGGCCGGGTCGTCGTACCAGCCTGCGGGCACGACCCGTGTCGCTTGGTCGGTCACGGGTTTCCCCCTCCTTGCCGTTGACGTGTCGTTCAGTCTAGGCAGAACGACCTGTGCACTTCATGTCCCCAAACGGGGACGGTTCGAGAGCACCCGATTCGCCGAAGCGAGGTGATGCGGGGTGGTGAGGGTGTCTCGGGGGTGATTCGGCTTTCGCTCAGCGATGGTTCAGGGATGCTGAAGCTGGATGCCGACTCCAGATAACTACATCGTGAAGATCCCCCAGTCGTCGACACGCCAGTTGATCCAACCATTTGCGCGCTGAAGGCTGACGGTGACCACGAATTCTTGACCGCGCGCGTTGGTCGCGGCGCATCCGAAGCTCTGGCCGACGAGCAGCGGCGGCATCTCGGGGCAGTCCAGGGCGATCTCGCCGCCGAGGGTGGCGGCCGCATCCTGCACCGAGTTCTCGGCCTCCTGGGCGAACGCGGTCGGCGCCAGAGCGATCACGAGTCCGGGCACGGCGATGACCGATCCGGCCAGGACAACCGTCAGCGAGACCCAGGTCAGCAGCGGGCCGAAGCCGCGGCCCGACTCGCGCACCACCGCGGTCATGCGCACGATCAGATAGGCCGGGGCCGTCAGGAACGCCCAGGCCCACGGCGGCGGCTGCTCGAAGCCGAGACGCGCGAGGGCCCGCGAGTCGACGAACGCGAGGATCACGACGAGCAGGTACGGAACGACGATGACGAGCGCGAGGAACACCGGCGAGGCGGGTCCGGCGAGCCCCGACAGCAGGAACAGCAGTCCGAGAACGAGGAGGACCAGGGGGAGCAGCGCGATCGACCACACCGGGCCGGTGCCGACCTGGCGCGGGATCTCCGCGGCCATGCGCGCGCCGTGCGCGGCGCGGCTCGGTCGGGACGCGTCCCCGCTCGCCGTGCGGCGTCCCTCGTGGGCGGCCCCGCCGCCGCCGGCAGCGCGAGTCGGATGCTCGGAGGTGCCGGTCGCGCGACGCGCGTGCTCGGCATCCGGGATGTACCGCTCCTCCTGGTCGCCGAGGTGCGAGGTGGCGGTGCGCGGCGTCGGGGTATCGCCCAGCAGGTCGTCGAAGCGCGAGTCGAGGTTGTAGGCCTGGCTTGTCGGGGCGCCCGCGGGCACTCCGTAGCTCGCGTAGCGCTGGGCGGGGGAGACCTCGTCGGGGAACAGATCGCTGTAGTCGGGTGCGGCGAGCGAGAGCGCGGGGTCGGCGAAGGCGCGGTTCGGCGTGCCGAACAGCAGGTCCGCGTCGTCCGCGGTCGCCGTGGCGGTCTCGGCCGCGCGCGGTTCGAACACCTCGAACGGGTCCGCGTAGTCGACCCGCGTCGCGGGGCGCGACGGGCTCGGGGTCGCGGGCCGGCGCGCGTCGGAGGTGTGCTCGGTCCACGAGTGGTTGTCCCACCAGCGCAGCTGCGGCAGGCCCAAGGGGTCCGGATACCATCCCGCTGGAACGCGGGTGTCGTTGTTGGACACGCTCACGCTCCCTCTTTGTCCCCCAGCAACGGTGGCAGAAAAACACACCGATTACCAGGATATTCTAAGCCGCCCGATCCGCGGAGGGTAGTCAGATCGGTACACCCATAGCGGGGGACACGCGCACGCCCGCGAGGCCGTCGCCCGCTGCCGGAACGCCGGTCCCAGCGAGTAGGGCAGACTCGAACGCATGCTGACCGATCGCCTTGCCGCCACCCGTCCGGCCGGCGACTGGGATCCGGATGCCTTCATCGCGGTCTTCGATGACTGGGCGAGCGAGCAGGGCATCCGTCTGTATCCGGCGCAGGAGGAGGCGGTGCTCGAGCTCGTGCTCGATCGCCACCTGGTGCTGTCGACGCCCACCGGCACCGGCAAGTCCCTGGTCGCGGTGGCGGCGCACGCGGCGGCGCTCGCGCAGGGGAGGCGGAGCTTCTACACCGCCCCGATCAAGGCGCTTGTGAGCGAGAAGTTCTTCCAGCTGACCGACACCTTCGGCGCGCAGAACGTCGGCATGGTGACGGGCGACTCGAGCGTCAACCCCGAGGCGCCGATCATCTGCTGCACGGCCGAGATCCTGGCGAACCTCGCCCTGCGCAACGGCCCCGACACCGACGCCGACGTCGTCATCATGGACGAGTTCCACTACTACGCCGACCCGGATCGCGGGTGGGCGTGGCAGCTTCCGCTGCTGCAGCTGCCGAAGGCGCAGTTCGTGCTGATGTCGGCGACCCTCGGCGACGTGACGGCGCTCGCCGACGACCTGGAGCGCCGCACCGGGCGCGAGGTCGCGCAGGTCACGGGCGTCGAGCGTCCGGTGCCGCTGCACTACCGCTACGTGCAGACGCCCGTGCACGAGACCGTCGCGGAGCTGCTGCGCGACGGGCTCGCGCCGGTGTACCTCGTGCACTTCTCCCAGGCGGCCGCGGTCGAGCGGGCACAGGCGCTCGCGAGCGCGGGCGTCGCCACGCGCGAGCAGCGCGACCGCATCGCCGAGGAGATCGGCGGCTTCCGCTTCGCCGCCGGCTTCGGCCAGCAGCTGTCCCGCCTCATCCGCCTCGGCATCGGGGTGCACCACGCAGGCATGCTGCCGAAGTACCGACGGCTGGTCGAGCAGCTCGCCCAGCTCGGACTGCTGCGGGTGATCTGCGGCACCGACACCCTCGGGGTCGGCATCAACGTGCCGATCCGCACCGTCCTCTTGACCGGGCTCACCAAGTTCGACGGCACCCGGATGCGGCAGTTGACCGCGCGCGAGTTCCACCAGGTGGCGGGGCGCGCCGGACGCGCCGGTTTCGACACCGCCGGGGAAGTGGTGGCCGAGGCGCCCGAGCACGAGATCGAGAACGCGATCGCCACTGCGAAGGCGGAGGCGCGCGGCAAGAAGCAGGGCCCGAAGAAGCGCGCCCCCGAGGGCTTCGTCAGTTGGGGGCCCGCGAGCTTCGAGCGGCTGATCGCCGCCGAGCCGGAGACGCTCACCAGTTCGATGCAGGTGACCGCCGCGATGCTGATCAACCTGATCGGCCGCCCCGGCGCCGACGCGCCCGCGCGGGAGGCGTCGAGCGCCTTCCAACTGGTGCGCGACCTCGTCTTCGACAACCACGAGCCGCCCGCGCGGCAGCGCGAGCTCGCGCGGCGCGCGATCGGCGTGTACCGCACCCTGCGGCAGGGGGGCGTGGTGCTGCAGACCGGCGGCGGCTTCGACGGCTCGGCGAGCATCCGGCTGATGGTCGATCTGCCGCCGCACTTCGCGCTCAACCAGCCGCTGTCGCCGTTCGCGCTCGCCGCGTTTGAACTGCTCGACCCGGAGGCGGAGGTGGGCCGCGGCGGGCCGGAGGCGCATCCGGATGCCGCCGGAACCGACCACTACGCGCTCGACATGATCTCGATCATCGAGGCGACGCTCGACGACCCGCGGCCGGTGCTTGCGCAGCAGCAGTATCGGGCGCGCGGCGAGGCGGTCGCGGCGATGAAGGCCGAGGGCATCGAGTACGAGCAGCGCATGGATCTGCTCGAGGAGATCACCTGGCCGAAGCCGCTGGAGGCGCTGCTCGAGCAGGCGTTCGAGACTTTCGCGTCGTCGCAGCCGTGGGTGCGCGACTTCGAGCTGCGGCCGAAGTCGGTGGTGCGCGACCTGTACGAGCGGGCGATGAGCTTCGGCGAGTACATCGCCTATTACCAGCTGGGGCGCAGCGAGGGGCTCGTGCTGCGGTACCTGTCGGACGCGTACCGCACCGCGCGGCAGTCGATCCCCGACGAGCGCAAGACGGAGGACCTGACCGACCTCATCGAGTGGCTCGGCGAGCTCGTCCGCCAGGTCGACTCCTCCCTGCTCGACGAATGGGAGGCCCTCCTCTCCGATTCCGGTGGCGGGGATGCATCCCGGGCGTCGGGGAGTGAGGCGCGCGGCACGCGGGAGGGGCGCGACTCACTCGGTACGGCGACCCCGCGCAGCGTGCTCTCGAACCGACGCGCGTTCATGGTGCTCGTGCGCAACGAGCTGTGGCGGCGGGTGCAGCTCGCCGCCCTGCAGAAGGACGACGAGCTCATCGCGCTCGACCCCGAGGTCGACTGGCCCGCGGTCCTCGACGCCTACTTCGAGGAGCACGACACGATCGGCACCGGTCCGGATGCCCGCAGCGCCGCCCGAATCCAGATCGACGAGCAGCCGGATCGCTGGGTCGTCCGTCAGGTGATCGACGACCCGGCCGGTCACCACGATTGGGGCATCAACGCCGAAGTCGATCTGGAGGCGTCGGCGGAGCAGGGGATCGCGGTCGTGCGCGTGGTCTCGGTCGAGAGACTCTAGGGGGCGCTTCGCGCGCCGACAGGTGTCACACGCTATGGGGCGTGCGTCTCCGGGCGGCCGCGCAGAGCCGGGCCGACGTCGAGGCGTGAGCCGCCGCCGTGTGTCGCCGCACGTCGCTGAAGCCGCAGCCGTTGGAGCGACCTATTCCTCGTCGTCCAGCACCGAGAAACGCCGGGGCATCACCGAGCGCGCGGTGGCGGCCTCAAGCTCGTGAGGCACGTGCGCCGCGTTGTGAATCGACTCGAACACCCAGTTGACGGCCGGCAGCACGCTGACGAGCAGTCCGATGGCGCCGAGGGCGGAGAAGGTGATCGCGACGACGGGTGGTGCAGCCCCCACGCATCCGAGCTCGGTTGCGGCGCACGGCTGGCTGGCGATCGCGACGTTGACGATCGCGAAGCTGATCGCAGCGACGGCGATGGCCGCCAAGGCGAACGCTCCGAGCGCGCGTCGTGATTGCACCTGTCAAGCCCCCTGCCGCCCGCCCCCTGCGGTTGCCTTGTCAGCGTAGGGCGCGGGGGTGCCCCGGCACATTCCCCCGTCTGGGGCGCCCGCGACTGGGGGTCACGCGGACGCGGCGATGCCTCGGGAGCGCTGAGGTCACGACGACGCCCCCGGCAACCCCTACCGCGTACCTCCCGCGCCTACCGAGTGCCGCGCGCCGCACGCCCCGGCGCCCGGGATGCATCCCTGCCGCCCCGGCCGGGGGTGGGGTTGCGCTGGGAGGCGGCTGGGAGGAGGATGCGGGACATGGTTCCCGAGATCAACTACATCGCCGTCATCCTCGCCACCCTGTCGAGCATGGTGGTGGGCTCCATCTGGTACGCCGAGAAGGTGTTCGGCGCACGCTGGATGAAGCTCAGCGGGATGACCCCCGAAGACACCCAGAAGGGCTTCGTGAAGGCGCTTGTCATCACCCTGATCGTGAGCTTCGTCACCGCGCTCGTGCTCGCCGGAACCGCCACCATCGTGCACGCCTACTACGACGGCGGCAGCTTCCTGATCTCCGCCATCATCACCGCGATCGTGCTCTGGGCCGGCTTCACGGCCGCGCGCTTCATCACGCACGACCTCTTCGACCGTCGTCCCGCGGGCCTCACAGTCTTGAATGTCGCGCACGAACTCGTCACGCTCGTCGTCATGGCGCTAATCATCGGCGTCTGGCCGGCTTAACCCCGCCGAACGCGCGCGACCCGACGTACACTCGGATTCGTGGACGACCCTGACGGTACGCCGATCACTTCCGGTCCTGAGCAGGCCCCGGTGCAGCTGGCCTCGCCCGGCCCGACGCGCACCGAGCGCGATTCGCTCGGCGAGAAGGAGATCCCGGATTACGTGCTCTGGGGCATCCACACCGCCCGGGCGCTCGAGAACTTCCCGATCTCGCGTCGCGCGATCTCGAACTACCCGGACCTGATCCGGGCCCTCGCCCTGGTCAAGCAGTCCGCCGCCCGCGCCAACCGCGACCTCGGGGTGCTGAGCGCCGAGAAGGCGGACATCATCGACAAGGTCTGCGCCCGCATCGCCGACGGCGAGTGGCATGACCAGTTCGTGGTGGGAGTCGTGCAGGGCGGCGCTGGCACGAGCACCAACATGAACGCGAACGAGGTGATCGCGAACGCGGGCCTGCAGATGATGGGCTACGACCTGGGCGAGTACCACGCGCTGCACCCGATCGACGATGTGAATCGCAGCCAGTCGACCAACGACGTGTATCCGACGGCGATCAAGCTCGCGATGGTGTTCGGCCTGCGTCGGCTGCGCACCGAGCACGCGCTGCTCATCGAGAGCTTCGCGGCGAAGGCGCGCGAGTTCGAGAACGTCCTCAAGGTGGGGCGCACCCAGTTGCAGGACGCCGTGCCGATGACCCTCGGCCAGGAGTTCCACGGCTTCGCGACGACGCTGCAGGAGGATTCCGACCGGCTCGGCGAGGTGATCCCGTGGCTCAGCGAGATCAACCTCGGTGCCACGGCGATCGGCACCGGCATCACCGCCGACCCGCGCTACGCGGAGGCCGTGCGACGCCACCTGGAGGAGCTCACCGGCATCCCGCAGGAGACCGCCCCCGACCTGATCGAGGCGACGGCAGATACGGGCATCTTCATGACCGTCTCCGGCACGCTCAAGCGCGCGGCCGTCAAGCTGTCGAAGATCTGCAACGACCTGCGTCTGCTGTCCTCGGGGCCGCAGGCGGGCCTCGGCGAGATCTCGCTCCCGGCACGGCAGGCAGGGTCGAGCATCATGCCCGGCAAGGTCAACCCGGTGATTCCGGAGGTCGTCAACCAGGTCGCCTTCGCAGTGATCGGGGCGGATGCGACGGTCACCGCCGCGGCGGAGGGCGGCCAGCTGCGAGCTGAACGCCTTCGAGCCGGTTATCGCGCACAGCATCCTGCAGTCGCTGTTCTGGATGACGAACGCGTGCCGCACGCTGCGGGTGAACTGCATCGACGGGATCCGGGCCAACGAGGCGCGCCTGGCGATGCAGGTCGAGTCGAGCGTGGGGGTGGTGACGGCGCTGACGCCGTACATCGGCTACGCGGCGGCCGCCTCGCTCGCGCACGAGGCGCTCACCTCGAACGCGTTCGATCTCGCAGCTGGTGCTGGATGCCGGCCTGATGACGCCCGAGCAGGTCGCGAAGGTGCTGCGGCCGGAACGGCTCAGCGGGCTGGTGCCCGCCACCTCGGTGATCACGCTGCCGACCCCGGAGGACATGGCGTGAGCGCGGCACCTCACGCGGCCGTGTCGTCCACGCCGCTCGAACTCGATGGCGAGCGCACCGCGAAGCTGATCCCGGCACTCGCGATCGCCCTGTCGGCGTTCGCGCTGTTCGCCCTGCAGCTGCCGCTGCTCGGCTATCCGCTGCTGGTCGGCGGCCTGGTGTGGGCGCTGCTGCTCGACCGCGCGCTCGCCCAGGATCTGCTGCTGATCGGCGTCGGCATCGCGATCGTGTCGACGACGAGCGTGGAGGCGGATGTCTCCTGGCCGAGCTTCATCCGGATCGGCATCGTGCTGGGCGCGGCGGTGGCCGTGCCGTTCCTCATCGACCGCTTCGTGTACCGCCGCCGGGCGGTGCGCTTCCCGTGGCGCAGCCGCGAGAAGAAGACGCGCCTCGAGATGCTGTACCTGTTCGCGGTGCCGGCGCTCGGCTGGGCGATCCTGCCGTTCTACTTCATCCGCTCGGGCGCGTACGAGAACTGGCCGAACATCGAGAACGCGTCGGAGCTGGCACGGTTCTTCGTCGGCGTGAACGCGGTCGGCACCTGGGACGAGCTGTTCTTCATCTGCACCTGCTTCGCGCTGCTGCGCCGTCACTTCCCGGTCTGGCAGGCGAACCTGCTGCAGGCGACGATCTTCGTGTCGTTCCTGTGGGAGCTCGGCTATCGCTCCTGGGGTCCGCTGCTGACGATCCCGTTCGCGCTGCTGCAGGGCTTCCTGTTCAGTCGCACGCGCTCGCTCGGCTACGTGCTGATCGTGCACCTGCTGTTCGACGCGATCGTGTTCCTCGCGATCGTGCACGCGCACCATCGCGACTGGATTCCGATCTTCGTCTACTGACCGCCGACGACCGGCGCCGGTGTCGCCCCGTCGAGTTCGGCTTCGGGGTCGGTCTCCGGCTCGGCCTCGACTCGTTCGTCGGGGTCGATCGTGGGCGGCGGCAGTTCGGTCTCGACGGCGTCGTCGAGGGGCACCTCGCGCTCGTCCTCGGGGTTCGGGACGTAGTCGAGGGTCTCGTCGGTGTTCGGCTCTCGTTCCATGGCGGACTCCTTCCGTGCTGTCATTGTCGCGCGCGGCGCGGGCGAGGGGTAGGTCTTCCGGCTCAGTGCTCCCGCAGTCGGCGGATGAGGTCGTGCTTGCGGAGGTCGGAATAGCCGGTCAGCCCGAGCTCTTTCGCCCGGGAGCGCAGCTCGTCGACCGTCCAGTCCTCGTAGGCGGGGGATTCGCCGCCGCGCTCGCCGACGGCGCTGCGGCCGTCGCGCGCGGCGGCGTTGGAGATCCGGGCGGCCTTCTCTTTGCTGCTGCCCTCGGCTCGGAGCGTCTCGTAGAGCTCCGGATCCTTGAGCGCGGTGTCGCGGGAGGTGGGCATTCGATGTCTCCTTCCGGGCGGGTGGTCGGGCGGGGGCGAATCGGCGGCGGAACGGGGTCAGAGCGGCTTGCCGCCGGTGACCGGCACGATCGCCCCGGACACGTATGACGAGGCGGGGTCGGCGAGGAACACGTAGGCGGGCGCGAGCTCGGCGGGCTGTCCGGCGCGCCGCAGCGGCGTGTCCTGGCCGAACTCGGGCAGCGATTCCGGCCAGCTGGTCGCGGGAATCAACGGCGTCCAGATCGGGCCGGGGGCGACGGCGTTGACGCGGATGCCCCGGCAGCCGAGCTGGCGTGCGAGCGCCTTCGTGAATGCGACCTGCGCCGCCTTGGTCATCGCGTAGTCGATGAGGGCCGGGGAGGGGTCGAAGGCCTGGATCGAGGTGGTTGAGATGATGGAGGAGCCGGGTTTCAGGTGCGGGATGGCGGCGCGCGCCATCCAGATCGGCGAGTACAGGTTGGTCTCGAAGACGCGCTGGAACTCCTCGTTCGGCAGGTGCTCAAGTCCGTCGCGGTTCTCCTGGTAGGCGGCGTTGAGCACCAGGATGTCGAGCCCGCCGAGCCGTTCGACGACGGTCTCGACGGCGGTCTCGTTGGCCTCCTCGCTGCGCAGGTCTCCGGGAAGCCCCATGCCGACGCGGCCCGCGTGCTCGACCCAGCCGATGGTGGCGGCGGCGTCATCGACCTCGTCGGGCAGGTAGGTGATGGCGACGTCGGCGCCTTCGCGGGCGAAGGCGATCGCGACGGCGCGGCCGATGCCCGAGTCGCCGCCGGTGATGAGCGCGCGCATCCCGTGCAGCCGGCCGGATCCGACGTAGCTCTCCTCGCCGTGGTCGGGCACGGGAACCGTCGCCTGGGTGAGGCCGGGCTGCTCCTGCTGCTGCTCGGGGAAGCCGTCGGTGCGGTAGCGCGTGACCGGATTCAGGTCGAGGTTCGTCATGTGTCCGGTTTACGTCGTCACGCGGCTCCGCGGGTCGGTTCTGCCCGCCTTCTCACCGCGTGCACAGCGCCCGTTCAGCCGGACGCGCCGCGGCGGCTACGGGTCGAGGTGTCGGGACCGCGCCAGCAGCGGCAGCAGGAACCACGCGATGATCGCCAGACTCAGGGTGACGCCGCCCGCGATGAGGCCCGCGGCCCGGCCGAGCACGACGTCGAAGATCAGCAGCGCCGTGCCGGTGAGGGTGCCGGCGAGGGTGACGAAGGTGATCCGCATGATGACGTTCGCCACCGCGACGAGCTGCGGTTTCGCCTGTTGGCGGAACAGCGCGCGGTGCAGGGTGACGGGCGTCAGCGCGAGCAGCGTGGCGAGCACGGCGAAGCCGACGAGCACGAGATAGATGACGCGCTCGTGGGTCTCGAGCTCGCTGAAGCGGGACTGGAAGGGGATGGTGAGCAGAAAGCCGGTCAGGATCTGGGACCCGGTCTGGGTGACCCGCAGCTCCTGGAGGATCTCGCCCCAGTTGCGGTCGAGCCGCTCGACCTCGGTCTCGTTGCGGCCGTCGGCGCGGTTCGCCCCGCCGTTTCGCCCGTCGTTCCCCGGTCGTGCGTGTGCGTCCTCGCGGGCGCCTGACTGCTCCGTCGCCATGGTCCCGATCCTAGGAGTCGGCGCCGGCGCTGTCGCGGAGGTTCGGCGCACTCGAAGGCTCGGCTTTGCGGGACGGCGCGGCGCCGGGGCGCGCCCGCCAGAGGTGCAGCGTCGCGTAGCTGCGCCAGGGCGCCCAGCGGGCGGCGTGGGCCGCGAGCGCGGCGGCGGATCCGGGGAGGCCGTGGGCCGCCGCCGTCTGGCGCACGATCAGATCTTCGGCCAGGAAGGTGTCGGGATGCCCGAGGACGCGCATCGCGACATAGCCGGCCGTCCACGGTCCGATGCCCGGCACGGCGAGGAGCGCGGCGCGCAGCTCGTCGGCGCGCGTCTCCGGGTCGAGACGCAGACGTCCGTCGAGGATCGCGTGGGCGGCCGCGACGATCGTCGCGATCCGGCGGGCGGGACCGCGCAGCGCCTCGGTTCCGTGTTCGGCGAACTGCTGCGCCGAGGGGAAGCGTCCGCCGCCCAGCTCGCTCACGAGGCGACCGGTGACGGTGCGCGCCGCGGCGACTGAGATCTGCTGCCCGAGCAGGGTGCGGAACAGGGTCTCGGCGCCGTCGACGCTGCCGGGCAGTCGGAGACCGGGGCGCGCCGCGACGAGCGGGGCGAGCACCGGATCGGCGGCGAGCGCGCGGTCGACGGCGAGGGCGTCGGCGTCGAGATCGAACAGCCGGCGGAGCCGGGCCGAGAGCGCGGGCACATCGGCGAGATCGTCGAGCCGGGCTCGCACGATGACGCCGGGCCGATCGGCGTCGACGCGCACGCGCACGGATGCATCCCCACGAGGAAGGGCGACGGTGCGCGCGAACTCGCTCGGGTCGTCGCTCTCGAGTCCGGGGACGGCGTGATCGGCGAAGAACCGCAGCAGGCCGGCGCCGTCGAAGGGCTCGCGCGCGGGGAGCCGCAGCGTGAGCGCGGTTCCCGGGGCGGTTCCCGGGGCGGTGCCCGGGGCCGCGTCCGCCGCGGGCCCGTGGGCGGCGGGCGCGGTGCGCGCGGCCGCCGCAGGGCCGCCGCCCGCGCGCTCGGGGGCGAGCGCTCGCGACCCGCGACGGGCGAGCGCCCGCAGTTCGGTCGGGCTCGTGCGATACAGCTCGGCGATCGTGTCGTTGAACTGCCGGAGGCTGCCGAATCCGGCGGCGAAGGCGACGTCGGCAATGGGCAGCTCGGTCACGGCGAGCAGCGTGCGCGCCGTGTGCGCGCGGTGCGCTCGGGCGAGGGCGAGCGGCCCCGCTCCGAGCTCGGTGCGCAGCACGCGACCGAGGTGACGGCTGCTGTAGCCGAGTCGCCGCGCGAGGCCTTCGACGCCGTCGCGCTCCACCACGCCATCGTCGATCAGGCGCATGGCCCGCGAGGCGAGGTCGTCGCGCAGATTCCACTCCGGGGAGCCGGGCACGGCGTCCGGCTGGCAGCGCTTGCAGGCCCGCAGCCCCGCCTCGTGGGCGGCGGCCGCGGTGCGGAAGAACCGCACGTTCTGCGGCTTCGGGGTGACGGCCGGGCAGCTGGGTCGGCAGTAGATGCCGGTCGTGGTGACCCCGGCGATGAACTGGCCGTCGAAGCGCGCGTCACGTGCCGACAGGGCGGCGTAGCGTTCGGCGAAGGCGGCGTCGGGCATGCTTCAGAGTGTCACGCGCGAGACGGGTCTGTCAGCGGAAATCGGACATCGCGAGCGGGCGTCCGCGCCGGATAGCCTCGGGGCATGAGTCACGAGCACCTCGATCGTCACCGGGCCGCGCTGGCCGAGCTGCTGGGACCGGCGCTCGTCGTGGAGCCGTCGGTGCTGGAGACGCTGCGCGCCGACAAGTCGGGCCACCTCTCCGGGGCGCCGCCGCTGGCCCTCGTCGAGGCACGCAGCATCGAGGACGTGCAGGCGACGCTGCGCTACGCGAACGAGCACGGCATCCCGGTCGTTCCGCGCGGAGCGGGCACCGGCCTTGCGGGCGGTGCGATCGGCGGCGCCGGCGAGCTCGTGCTCTCGACGCGCGCGATGCAGCGCGTGCTCGAGCTCTCGGCCGCCGACGAGCTCGTGGTGGTCGAGCCGGGGATCCTCAACGGCGACCTCAACGACCAGTTGGCGGCGCACGGACTCTGGTTCGCCCCCGATCCCGCGAGCCGGGCGATCTCGACGATCGGCGGCAACATCGCGACGAACGCCGGGGGCCTCTCCTGCGTGAAGTACGGCGTCACGCGCGAGGCGGTGCTGGGGCTCGCGGTCGTGCTCGCCGACGGGCGGATGCTGCGCACCGGGCACCGCACCGTCAAGGGCGTCACCGGTCTCGATCTGGCGGCCCTCATGGTCGGCTCGGAGGGCACGCTCGGCGTGATCGTCGAGGCGACGCTGCGGGTGCGGCCGCGGCCGCAGGGCACTGCCGACACGGTCAGCGTGAGCTTCGCGTCCACGCGGGACGCGGCACGCGCGGCGTCGGCGATCATGGCCGCCGGCATGCAGCCCTCGGCACTGGAGATCCTGGATGCGGCGGCGCTGCGGGCCATCGGCGACTACCTGAATCAGGATCTCTCCGATCGCGGCGCGCAGCTGCTCATCCGCACTGACGGCGAGGGTGCCGTCGAGGCGGCGCAGCGCGCGCTGGAGCTTGCGGCGGAGCTCGGCGGTCGCGGCGAGCTCGCCGTGAGCGTCGAGGCCGGCGAGGAGCTGTTCGCGATGCGACGCGCGTTCCACGGCGCCATGGCGGCACGCGGCGAGGTGCTGATCGAGGATGTCGCGGTCCCGCGCAGCGCGCTCGCCGACATGTTCGACGAGCTCGAGCGCATCGGCGCCCAGTTCGATGTCGACATCGCGACGGTGGCGCACGCGGGCGACGGCAACCTGCATCCGAACTTCACGTTCGAGAGCCAGGGCTTCGATGCCGCGGGCGAGCCGATCGTGCCCGAGGAGGTGTGGGCGGCGGCCGACGCGATGTTCACGGCGGCGCTCCGGCTGGGCGGCACGCTCACCGGTGAGCACGGCGTCGGACTGCTGAAGCGGCGCTGGCTGCGCACCGAGATCGGCGACGTCTCATTCGAGCTGCAGCGCGAGATCAAGCGGGTGTTCGACCCCCGCGGGATCCTGAATCCCGGCAAGGTCTACTGACCCCGCAGCCCAGTTCGCTCTGAGCGAATTCTCAGGCTACGCGGGAATGCCGCAGAGGTAGACCGGGTTTTCTCCTGTTGAGGTGAGTACGTCCAACACGATGAATACGATCGACGCCGTTACCAGCACACCGAGTCCGCTGTCAGAGCGCACGGGCCGCGCCCGCACGCGCTCCGGCATCCCGCGCCCGTTGACGGGACGATTGCGTCTTCGCCCCACCCGCCGCGGCCGCGGTTTCGTGGTCGGCGTCGTCGACGCCGCGGGTCCCGACACGAACGGCTTCGCGCCGCGCGATCGGGTCGCCTGGCGCGACCGCGGTCAGGAACTCGACGACCTCGTGCTGCTCGACCAGACCGATGTCCTCGGGGTGCCCGACTGGATCAGCGACGAGCAGGTCGTCAGCTACCTGGCTCCTGGCCTCATCGCGCGGGCCCTCATGCGCACCCGGCCGGTCGTGCGCGGCGCCGACGTGCGCGTCGAGTCGACCGACCCGGTGGTCACCGACATGACCGCGGCATGGGTGCGCTCGCTCGGAGCGCGCGTCGTCGAGGCCGAGCAGGCCGTCGCGATCCGCGACGAACCGCAGGCCCGCCGCATCGGACTGGGAAGCCACGGCCGTCTCGCGCAGGCCGCCGTCGAGGTGTTCCAGGCGATTCGCGCCGGGGTGTTCGACGACGTCGAGCCGATCGAGGGGCGCCGACCGAACCTGGCGGCCTGAGACCGGCGGCGCGGCCTCGAGCGCGGGGTAGGGTCGCAAGGTGAACACCGATGCCCTGATTGCGAGTTCGGCCTTCGTCGGTTTCGTCGTTCTGACCCTGCTGATCGCCGACGCGATCTCGGCCTGGGTCGAGGCGCGCCAGGTGCGCGATGACGACGAGCCGGATGCGCTGACCCGCCGTCGCATCCGCGATCTCGCCTGGCTGGTGGCGATCGTCGCCGCGCTCGCGGTGATCGTCGCCTTCGCGGTGGACTCCGCCGCCCGCGCCGTCTGGGATGCCGACGATCCGGTGGCGGCGGCCCTGATCCTGTTCGCCGTGACGGTCTTCTCGTTCCTCGTCGGGATCGGGGCGGTGGTCGCGGCCGGGCGCCGCGAGCGTCCCAGCTACGCTCGGATCCGTCGTGATCTGCGCGACCGTGCGATCTACAGCTTCGATGATGAGGAGCTGCTCGACTTCGAGCGTCGACTCGCGCTCGCCGATCGCATGCGGGTGCGCCGCGTCCAGAACGCGCTGCCGCTGCGCCTGCTCGGGGTGTCGGTCGTCGTGGCGCTCGCCGTCGCGAGCTGGCTGCTGGCCCCGGGCGCGTTCTCGATCGTGTTCACGGTCGGCGCCGTCATCTCGCTGGCGGCGGGCGCGCTCGCGGTTCGCGCCGACGCGGTGCGCCAGGCCGCGCTGCACGTGGTGCTCGAGGCGCAGCGCGCGGAGGTCGTCGCTCTGCTGGAGCGGGCGCGCATCCCGCAGCGTCGTCGCGTCCCGGGCCTGCGCGACCGGGTCAGCCGCGCGCTCGCGATCCTGCGCGAGCAGCAGGGCTGAACCGGCGCCGAGCTCGCGCCGAAGCCGCCGGTGAGCCGCCGGGGCCGGGTCGAGGTTCGGCGGACATTCCTCTCCGTATACCCACGCTGGAATAGGCTGGCTCCATGAGCCAGGAGAGCCCCGACGCGGCACCCGATGAGGTCCGCCAGACGACCGATCACGCGCCCCAGGCGGTGCTGGAGCGACCGGCGCGCCCGCGCACGGGACGTGTCGTCGCCGCCGTCATCGGCTTCACGATCATGGGCGGCGCTCTCCTGCTGCTCGCCGCCTACTTCCTGACCATCCTCGGGCCCGGGTTCACGCTGATCGCCGCGATCATCGCCCTCATTCCGCTCGCCGTCGTGCTCGTCGGCGTCGGATGGATCGACCGCTGGGAGCCCGAGCCGCGCGGCGCGCTGCTGTTCGCGTTCCTCTGGGGTGCCACGATCGCGATCCTGGTCGCCCTGTTCGTCGACTCCGGCCTGCAGGAGGTCATCGCGGCGATCGGCGGGCCGACCGACTTCACCAACTTCGCGCAGAGCGCCATCCAGGCGCCCATCGTCGAGGAGGTGGGCAAGGGCATCGGCGTGTTCCTGATCTACCTGGCCGCCAAACACCACGTGGATGGTCCGATCGACGGCATCGTCTACGCGGCCGTGGTCGCCGCGGGCTTCGCGTTCACCGAGAACATCCAGTACTTCGGTCTCGAGGTGTCGGGGTACTACGGCGAGGATTCCAACGTCGCGCTGGTCTTCTTCGTGCGCGGCATCCTGTCGCCGTTCGCGCACGTGCTGTTCACCGCGTGCATCGGCTACGCGATCGGCGTCGCGGCGAAGCGCGGCAGCTCGCTCTGGACCTTCGGCGCGTTCCTCGTCGGGCTGATCCCCGCGATCGTGCTGCACGCTTTCTGGAACGGCTCCACCTTCTTCGCCGACTTCTTCGTCGTCTACATCGCCATCCACGTGCCGATGTTCCTCGTCGCGGTCGGGATGGTCGCGCTGATGCGCCGGCAGGAGGTGCGGCTCACCGGCGAGCGACTGTCCGAGTACGCGGCGGCCGGCTGGATCAGCGCCGCCGAGGTGCCGAGCCTGGCCACGCCCGCGGGGCGGCGGCAGGCGATGCAGTGGGCGAAGGCGAACGGCATCGGGTCGCTCATGCGCGACTACATCCGCGACGCGACGAAGCTCGCCTACGCGCGCCAGCGGATGATGACCGGCCGCGACCTGATCGGCAACCAGGCCGACGAGGCGGCGCTGCTTGCGAAGATCACCGACACGCGACGCCGGCTCGCCGAGGCACGGCCGACGACCGCTACGGCCTGAGGCTGAACAGGCTCCCCAGCAGGTCGGGAACGATGCCGAGGATCCAGACCAGGGCGATCGCGACCAGGCCGATGATCGCCGGCATCGGAAGGCCGCGGCGCAGGCGCTGACCGGCGGGCGCGACGAGGTTGGCCGCGAGAGCGTCGGCGACGCGCTCATCGCGGTACCGCTCGGTCTGATCGAGCGTCTTCGCCCCCACGGTGTCGGCGATGCGCAGCAGCCGCTGATACACCGCGGGAGAACCGGATTCGAAGCCGCCCGGGTGGTAGACGAACATCCAGTCGTCGATGATCTCGACGTCGAAGGGCGCGGCCTCGTCGATCAGCAGGGCCATCAGGTCGGGGGTGAAGACGTACAGCGCGTCGGTCTCGTAGCGGGCGGGGCAGTACAGGGTGAAGTAGCGATCGAAGTCGCCCTCGAGGCGGAGGCGCTGCGAGCGATCGAAGGTCATCGGCAGGTTGGAGGCGCCGAAGAGCCCGTTGTTGGCGCGGGAGTCGAGCACCATGTGCGGCAGGCGCCGGTCGAGGTGGAGCGCGAGAAACCCCCAGCGCTGCACGCGGCGGTTCTTTCCCGAACCGGTCGTGTACTGGTAGTTCCCGAAGTCGAGGAACCGCCCGTCGGCGCTGCGGAAGTGCTCGGTGGAGGCGCGGGAGGCGCCGATCCTGAAGATCGATCCGGGGTAGCTCGGAGCGGCGCTGTACGGCGAGAACTCGAGGCCGTTGGCCAGCGCGAAGCGGTTCAGTTGGGCCCAGCGCACCCACTTGCGGCGCCCCATCAGCACGATGATCGCGCCGATGCCGACGACCGCGACGGCACCGACGAGGAGCACGCCGACGAATGCCGGCAGGGCCGAGTCGATGCGACCGAGGAACGCGGTCGCCGCGGCCCCGAAGAAGATCGACCCGCCGATCAGGGCGAGCGGCAGCGCCACGACGACCTGGACGAGGGTGCCGGGCGCCAGCAGCGTTCCCGGCAGCCCGAGGGCGCGCGCTCGGCGTCGGAACTCGCGCACGTCCGCCGCGGGCGGGGCGGCCAGGAGCGGGGTGTAGTCGACGGTGCGGCCCATCAGCCCATCTAAGCGGGTCGTGAGGGTTGTTCGCGGCTTAACAGACTCGTCGCCCAGCGGCGGGTCAGTGACTCCGGCTCTTCTGGGCGACGAGTTGTCCTGTACTCAGGGTGCACCTCGGGGGCGTCGGCGTCAAGGGGAGATTCGTCGAGTGCCGCTCAGTCGAACGGCTCGCGGCGGGCCGCTCACTCGGCGATGCAGCTCCCGGAGGAGACGGCGGCGCTGAGCTCGGGGGCGACGTCGACGACGGGCGCGAGCTCGGTGTTGGTCATCGCGTACCCGAGCTGCGAGGAGTCGGCGCTCTTGGCGAACACGACGCCCGCGACCTCGCCGTCGAGCGCCAGCAGCGGGCCGCCCGAGTTGCCGGGGTTGATCTCGGCGGCGAGCGTGTAGACCTCGCGTTCGCTCGTCGAGCCGCCGTAGATGTCGCGGAGGCGCTCGGATGACACCGCGAGAACCTCGGCGCCGCCGGAGACGAACGGCCCGCCGAACGGGTAGCCCTGCACGACGCTCTCCTCGCCCGGGAACAGAGGCTCGTTGAGGTCGAGCGCCGGAACGGTGAGCCCGGTCGTGGCGATCACGGCGAGATCGTCCTGCGCATCGAAGTAGACGACGCGTCCCTCGACGCTCTGCCCGTTGGGCGCCTGAACGACCGGCTGGTCAACGCCCGCGACGACGTGGGCGTTGGTGACGATGCGGTTGGCCGAGACGACGAACCCCGAACCGGATTGGTTCTGACCGCAGGCGTACGCGGTCCCGGTGATGCGCACGACCGAGGCGGAGGCGGCGACCAGCGGATCGGTGCTGGTCTCCACGTCGGGCGCGGTGCTCGGCGCCGTCGTGACGCCGCCGATGTCCTGCCCGAGCACCGGGACGCCGTCGGCCAGGACCAGCGAGCGCAGCTGTGCCAGCGCGCTGTCGACGGGGTCGGGGGTCAGCCGCTGGATTCCGGTGATCACGGTCGACTCGCTGGCGGCGCGCGAGAGGACGGGGGCGCCGAGGGCGGTGACGCTTCCCGCGAGCAGGGAGACGGCGAGGGCGGCGGTGACGAGGGTGGCGGCGCCGCCGAGCAGTCGATCGACGGGCCGGAGCGCGGTGCGGTCGACCCCGCGCCCGATGAGTCGCCCGATGGCGCTGCCGATCGAGTGCCCGAGGATCAGCAGGAACACGGCCGCGGTGACGACGAAGAAAACGCGCCACAGCGGCCACGGCACGATGCCGGTGAGCAGGGGCGCGAGGAAGTACGCCGCGACCGCGCCGGCCGCGAGCCCGAGCATCGAGCCGAGGCTCCGTGCGAGACCGCGCCGCAGGCCCGAGACGAGAAAGCCGACCAGCGCGATCACGAGGATCACGTCGAGGGCGAGGGCAGCGGTCACCGAGATGCTCCAGTCAACAGAACGGACGCATCCAGTCTGTCGGATGCGTCCGTCCTTTGGCTGAGCGCGGTGCGCTGCCGGGTCAGCCGGTCACATCGCGACGGTGCAGCGCCACGACCGCGCCGGCGACCGCGAGGACGGCGATTCCCCACAGCAGGCCGAGGCCGGCCAGGTCGAATCCGTCGACGAGGGGCGCATTGCCGTAGGCCCAGTCGTAGGGCGAGAAGCGCTGGAGCCATTCGACGTCGGCGTTCTGGTTGCCGACGGCGTTCAGCACGTACCCGGCGATGGCGATGCCGGCGGCGGCGCCGGTGGCGATCGCGCGCGTTCCGGTGAGGGCACCGGCGAGCAGCCCGATGCTCGCGGTCAGTAGCGACAGGCCGAGCAGGGCGAGGCAGGCGGCGACGATGTTGGCGACGTCGAGGTCCAGTTCGGACGGCTCGTTGAGCAGCGCCGTGATCGCTCCCGTGTAGACGACGAGCCAGGCCAGGCGCACCACGACCGCGAGGGTGGACTCGAGCGCGAACTGGATCCGCCCGACGCCGTGCGCGAGGGTGAGCTCCAGCCGTCCGCTCTCCTCGGCTCCGGCGATCGCCGAGGACGACCACGCGGTCGCGGCGATGGTGAGCAGGGCGAAGACGATGAGCCCGAAGATCGTGGCCTGCGCGTACCCGGCGCCGCTGGTGAGGTTCTCGTAGCCGAGGGTCTTGATGAGCTCCTCCGGCATGCTGTCGAGCACCGCGGCCATCTGGTCGTTGCCGATGGACGGGTAGAGCGGCAGGTACAGGAACAGGGCGGCGCTGACGCCGACGGTCCAGCCGAGGGTGCCGCGCCAGGTGTCGACGACCAGGCGTCGGAAGATCGGCAGCGGCAGTCGCCGAAGCGGCGGCGCGGAGGCGTGGGCCGGGGCGGGCGTTCCGGTGCGGGTCATGAGCTGACCTCCTGTCGTCCGTAGAGATCGAGCACCGACTCCTCGAGGTCCGGTTCCTCGACGGTCAGATCGGTGATCCGGTAGCGCGCGAGCAGCTTGACGACCTCGTCGATGCTGCCGTTGACGGTCGCGTGCACGCGTACCGTGGGGCCGTCGATCACGTCGACATCCCGCAGATGCTCGATGCGCGACAGCGCCTCTCGGATCTCGGCGCCGGGCGAGTCGACGATGCCGGCGTTGAGTCGGCGGATCGCGTTCAGCCGCAGCGAGGCCACGTCGCCGTCGGCGACGAGCCGGCCGTCGGCGAGCACGGCCACCTGGTCGGCGGCCTGCTGGATCTCGCTGAGCACATGCGAGCTCAGCAGCACCGTCTGGCCCGCCTCGCGCGCCTCGCGGAGCATCTGCAGGAACTCGCGCTGGATGAGCGGATCGAGCCCGCTGGTCGGTTCGTCGAGCACGAGCAGCTCGGGGCGATGCATGAAGGCCTGGATGAGGCCGATCTTCTGCTTGTTGCCCTTCGAGAGCGTCCGCACCGGCCGGGTGAGATCGAAGTTGAGACGCTCCGCGAGCGCTTCGATGGTGCCGGGGGCGACCGGGCCGCTGATGTCGGCGAAGTGCTTGAGCATGGCCAGCCCCTTGGCGCGGCCGCCGAGTCGGAGCTCGCCGGGGATGAATCCGATGCGGCGGCGCTGGCCCGCGCCGCCTGCGCTCGGGTCCACGCCGAGGACGCGCGCCGAGCCGGATGTGGGGCGGATGATGTCGAGCAGCAGGCGCAGCGTGGTGGTCTTGCCGGCGCCGTTCGGTCCGATCAGGCCGTAGACGGCGCCGCGCTCGACCCGGATGCTCAGGTCGCGCACGGCGGTCACCGAGCCGAAGGTCTTGGTGAGCGCCGTGGTCTCGATGGCGTAGTTCATGCGATTTCTCCCTCGGAGGGGGCGGGCCGGTCGTGGCCGGCGGGGTCGGTGGCGGCGAGCGCGCTCCGGGCGGCGACGAGGAAGCGGTCGTCGGTGTAGAGGCCGTGCGTGTAGAGCTCGAGCGTCGGGATCGTCATGCGGCGCACCATGGCGTCGCCGAAGTAGTCGGCGCCGAAGACTCGGCTGAGCTGCTTCGCCATCAGCAGCGAGGAGAGCCCGGAGAGGGCGACCAGGGCGGCGCGCGCCTCGGGGTCGTCGCTTCGGCGCATCGTGCCCGCGTCGGTGTGCGCGTCGAGCATGTCGCGGGTCGAGGCCAGCAGTTCGTCGAAGAGGCGGTCGGCGGCGGGGGAGCCGTCGGTGAGCATGCGCGAGAGGTAGTCGATCCACGGGCGGTACTCGTCGATGTCGGCGAGCCAGCGCTGCAGCTGCTCGCCCAGCCGCGAGATGTCGGTGTCGGCTTTGCGATCGAACAGCTCGTCGATCACGAAGCGGTCGCAGGCGTCGCGCAGGCCGTCCTTGGAGCCGAAGTGGTGGATGACGAGCGCGGGGCTGACGCCCGCCTCGGTCGCGATGGCGCGCACGCTGGTGCGGTCGACGCCGTCGCGCCCGAACAGCGCGATGGCGGCATCGCGGATGCGGGCCGGTGTCGAGCGGTCGTCCGGCCGCCGACTCGTCGCTGAACGCATGTTCAACAGGCTAAACGCACGTTCAGCGCGCGTCAAGGCATGTCTGGCTTGCTCGACGCCATGTAAAAGAAAATTGACACGGTGTCGAAGAATGTGTACTTTCGAGGTGTCAAGTTTCTTTTACACGCCACGAGTTCTGGAGGTCACACCATGGTTGCGGAGCAGCGCAACGCCTGGATCGCACTCGCCGTCGCCGTCATCGGCTACGCCGTCTACTTCGCCCTGGTCATGGGCGGCGCCGCCGGCGGTCCGCTCGCCGAGGCCGACTACATCACCCCGATGCTGATCGTCATCGTCGGCTCGGTCATCGGCACCGTCGTGCTCACCGTCGCCATCGCGATCATCACCGCGATCGTCGCGGGCGTGCGCGACCCGAAGACCGCCGACGAGACCGTGCGGCGCGTCATGCAGGAGAGCGACGAGCGCGATCGCGCCATCAACAAGGCGGGGGAGCTCGCCGCGCGCTGGCTCGTCATCGCCGGGGCGCTCGCCGCCCTCGTCTTCGCGTGGTTCGAGTTCGGGCATTTCTGGATCGCCAACGTGATCTTCCTCGGCTTCTACGCCTCGGCGATCTTCGGCGCGATCTTCAAGCTGTCGGCCTACCGCTGGGGCCTGCGCGCATGAAGTCCACCCAGGTCACCAACTCGATCCGGGCGCTCCGGTTCGCCCGCGGCGAGATGACCCAGTCGGAGCTGGCCGACCGGGTCGGAGTGACACGGCAGACCATCATCGCCATCGAGCAGGCCAAGTACTCGCCGTCGCTCGAGGTCGCGTTCCAGATCGCGCGCGCCCTCGAGGTGCCGCTCGACGAGGTGTTCCACTACCCGGGCGAGACGGGCGCCGGGCCGAGCCGCTAGTCGGCGGTCTCCTCAGGCCGGCGCGAACCGCGCTGCTCGTGCTCGGTCTCGGCGACGGTCGGGGCCGTGCCGCCGAGGCGCGCGGGCTGCCACCACTGGCCCGTGCCGTCCACCGGGTAGCTCGCCTGAAGGTCATCGGTGAGGCGCTGCAGGGTGGCGCGCAGCGCGTCGGTCGCCTCGGTGATATCCGCCCCCGCGGCGACCGTGATCGGGTCGCCGACCAGGACATGGACGGGCACGCCGAAGCGGTCGCGGCGGCGCCCCTTCGCCTGCTTGGTGAGGATGCGATGCCCGCCCCAGACCGCGATCGGGATGATCGGAACGCCCGCCTCCTGCGCGAGTCGGGCGGCACCGGTCTTCAGGTTCTGCACCTCGAAGCTGCGGCTGATCGTGCCCTCGGGGAACACCCCGATCAGCTCGCCATCACGCAGCGCCGTGATGGCGGCGTCGTAGGCGCCCGCGCCCGCCGCGCGGTCGACGGGGATGTGCTTCATGTTGCGCATCCAGAATCCCAGCGGCCAGCCGCGGAACGCGCCCTTCTTCGCCATGAAGCGGATGCGGCGCCGATTGTGCAGCCACAGCACCCACTCGACGAGGGCGAATTCGAGGAAGCCGAAGTGGGTGATCGCGATCACGGCGCCGCCGTCATCCGGCAGATTCTCGGCCCCGCGCACGTCGCGTTTCACGCGAAGGGCACCGAACAGCAGCCGACCGGCGCCGATCGCGGCGGTGTAGATGGGCTCGTTCCGGTACCGGGCGGTCATGCAACCAGCGTACGCGGCGGGTAGCGGAGCGCGTCCCATCGGAGGACAGTGGGGTCATGCCCGACTACGGCCACGAGCTGTCGTTCGGCACGTTCATCACGCCGAACGTGTCGCCGAGCGACGGCGCGCTCCGGCTGGCGCAGCACTCGGAGGAGCTCGGCTTCGACTTGGTGAGCTTCCAGGACCACCCGTACCAGCCGGCGTTCTTCGACACTTGGACGCTCATGACCTGGGTGGCGGCGCACACCTCGCGCGTGCAGATCTCGGCGAACGTGCACAACCTCCCGCTGCGCCCGCCCGCCGTGCTCGCCCGCGCGGCCGCGAGCCTCGACCTGCTCTCGGACGGTCGGGTGGCGCTGGGGCTCGGAGCCGGCGGATTCTGGGATGCGATCGTCGCGATGGGCGGGCCGCGCCGCACCCCGGGCGAGAGCATCGAGGCGCTCGACGAGGCGATCGAGATCGTGCGCGGCATCTGGGACGTCGACGATCGCGATCGCCTGCGCGTCGACGGGGAGCACTATCGCGTCGAGGGCGCGAAGCGCGGCCCGCGGCCCGCGCACGACATTCCGATCTGGGTCGGCGGCTACAAGCCGCGCATGCTGCGTCTGATCGCGCGCCGGGCCGACGGCTGGCTGCCCTCGCTGTTCGGTCTCGAGCCGGGCGATCTGGCTCGAGCGAACGAGATCATCGATGAGACCGCCCTCGAGGCCGACCGCGACCCGCGCGCGATCCGCCGCATGCTGAACGTGGGTGGCGACATCTCGGCCACGGGCACCGAGCCGTTCCACGGTCCCGCGGAGCGGTGGGTCGACGACCTGCTGCCGCTGGCGGTGCAGGACGGCATCTCGACGTTCATTCTGGCGACCGACGATCCGGCGATGATGGAGGCCTTCGCGCTCGAGGTGATCCCGGCGTTGCGGGCCGCGGTCGCGGAGGCGCGGGGTTCGGAGGGTCGCGCCCCCAACGGCGTGCGAAGTGCGGCTGCCCGCGCCAAGCGGGTTGCGGGCATCGACTACGACGCGCTTCCGGCCTCTCTCGCCGCGGAGGCGATCGAGCCCGGCGATCCCGGATATGCCGGGGTGCGCAACACCTACAACCGCGGCGGCGCGCCCGGACTGGTCGTGACCCCGCGCACGGTCGAGCAGGTGGCAGATGCGATCGCCTTCGCCCGCCATCAGCCGGTGCCACTGGGCGTGCGCAGCGGCGGCCACGGGGTGAGCGGACGCTCGACGAACGACGGCGGCATCGTGATCGACATGTCGCACTTCGCCGAGATCACCGTGCTCGATGAGGCGACCCGCCGGGTGCGCGTCGGGCCGGGCGCGCGCTGGATGGACGTGTCCGCGGTGCTGGCGCCCCACGGCTGGGCCCTCACCTCGGGTGACTACGGCGCCGTCGGCGTCGGCGGGCTCGCCACGGCGGGCGGCTTCGGCTGGTTCGCCCGCGAGCACGGGCTGACGATCGACCATCTGCGCGCGGTCGAACTGGTGACCGCCTCCGGGGCGCTGGTTCGCGCGAGCGAGGAGGAGCACCCGGAGCTGTTCTGGGCGATGCGCGGTGCGGGCGCGAACTTCGGCGTCGCAACGGCGTTCGAGTTCGAGGCGCATCCGGTGCAGCCGCATGTCGGCTGGGCCCAGCTGGCGTTCGAGGCGTCCGCGGCGCCCGGCGGCGTCGCCGGGTTCCTCGTCAACTGGGCCGCCGCGATGGTGGTGACCTCGCGCGACGTGACGTCGTCACTCGTGTTGACCCCGTCCGTTCCGGGGCAGCCGCACATCGTGCGCCTGCTGGCGGTGGTCGACACGGCGGATTCCGGTGTCGTGATCGAGCGGCTGCGGCCGTTCGCCGGTCTGGCGCCGATCGTCGGCCAGCAGGTGCAGATGGCGCCCTACGAGGAGGTGGTCGCCTCGCTCATCGAGCACGCGCCGCACGACGAGCACGGGGAGCCGGTGTCGCGCTCGGGGCTCGCCGACACGTTCGGCATCCAGCTCGCCACGCGGACGGTGCGGCTGCTGGAAAAGGGGGCGAGTCACTTCGTGCAGCTGCGCTCGCTCGGCGGGGCCGTCTCCGATGTGGAGAGCGACGCGACGGCCTACTCGGGTCGGTCGGCGACGGTGTCGATCGTGGCGCAGGGCTCCGAGGAGCGAGCGCTCGATGCGGAGTGGCGGCGGATCGAGCCGCTGCTGTCCGGTTCGTACCTGAACTTCGATTCGAGCCTCGACCCGGCGCGGCTCGCACGCGCCTGGTCTCCGCAGACGCTGGAGAGGCTGCGTGCGCTGAAGGCGGAGTGGGACCCGGAGAACGTGTTCCGCGACAACTTCAATGTCGCGGCCGCGAGTGCCGGGGCGCGCACGGCGCAGCCCCGGCCCCGCTGAGCCGTGCCTAGACGACCTTGACGAAGATCGGGTCGCTGAACCAGGACGATACCGACCAGGTTCCCGCTTCGACGTCGTCGCTCGGAACCATGATCACGATGTTGCCGGTCGCCGAGGCGCCCGTGTACAGCTCGTTGATGTCATGGACGCCGTCGGGCTCGACGACGAAGGCGTCGCTCGTCGTGTGGGTGGTGCCCGCGGCCGAGACGAACTCGATCGTGACATCGATCCACGGGGTGGCGCTGTCGTCGCCCAGGTAGGTGTAGGTCACCGGCACGAGGAGGTACTGGAAGCCCGGCTCCGGAGCGTCGTTGAACTGGTTCTCGTTCGCGATGACCTTGTTCGCGTTGAGCACCGCCTCGCCCAGCGTCACCTCCCATTCGGTCGAGCCGAAGTCGCCGAGCTCGATCGTCGAGCCCGCCGGCGCGGGGTTCGCGCGCGTGCCGAGCTCGGAGTCGGCGGGTGCTTCGTCGGCGCTCTCGTCGACCGCGGACTCCTCGTCCTCCTGCGTCGTCGACTCGAAGCCTTCGGTCACGCTGTCGGAGACCGCGGAGCCGGCCGCGCCGAACACGGCGCCGACGCTGACGATGATGGCGATGAGCCAGCCGATCGGCCCGAGGATGAGCCCGGAGATCGCGAGTCCGCGCTTGCCGGACTTCTTGGCCAGGGCGATGATGCCGAACACGATCGCGCCGATGGCGGGGAGCCAGGCGGCGAAGCTGAGTCCGGGGATGAAGGCGAAGACGAGTGCGACCAGGCCGAGGACGAACGCGGTGATCGACAGCGCGCTGCCGCCCGACGTGCTCGCGGCCGCCACCGGGGGCGCGATGGGAGTCTCGACCGGGGTCTCGGTCTGCGTCATCGTCGCGGCGCTGTCGGTCGGCGGGGCCTCGGAGGGCTGCTCGACGTTGTCAGGGGTGTTGGATTCCTGCATGGGTGCTTCCTGTTGTGATCCGTGAGCCGGCGGCGCTGAACGCCCCGGCTCCGCGCAGGTCGGCGACCCGCACGGCTGCGCTCGCTGTGACACCGCGCAACATGAGAAGTCCACACTATAGGTACGACATTCCCTCAGATTCACCGTGGGGCGAGCGCCCGCGACGCCATCGTCACGCGGCGGTGCGGTCAGTCGATGCGGACGGTCTTGAACCGGGCACCGTGGCCGCGCGTGATCTCCACGCGGGAGGGGGCGACGCCGAAGTGCGCGGCGAGGGCCTTCTCGACCGCGGTGTTCGCGGCGCCGTCGACGGCGCGCTCGCGCACGAAGACCACCAGGGTGCCCTCGGCATCCGTCTCGATGAGCGGACCCTTGCGACTGCCCGGCTTGACGCGGATGCGCAGCTGCGCGGGCGGCTCGACGGGCGTGGTCACCCGTCCAGCTTGGCACGCGGTGCGCCCGGGAGTCGGGCCCGACGGCCGCTGAGCGTTGACGCTGGCGACCGGGGATGCGAAGGTGGCGCCACGACGACGCGGGAGGTCGGGCCGATGGCGCGCACACGGGGAGAGACGATCGACAAGGCGGGCGCGGATCGCTGGGCGGACCCGCCGCGGCAGTGCGATCTGGTGATGAAGGGCGGCATCACCTCGGGGGTCGTGTACCCGCTCGCGATCGCCAGGTTCGCCGAGGAGTACCGCCTGCGCGGCGTCGGGGGATCCTCGGCGGGCGCGATCGGCGCGGCGCTGGCGGGGGCGGCCGAGTTCGGGCGCGAGACCGGCGGATTCCGCACCCTCACCGAGATCCCGGAGCGCCTGCGCGGCGGCCGGCTCGAGGCGCTGTTCCAGGCGCAGCCGAGCACCGAGCCGCTGCTGCGGGTGCTGTTCGCCGTGCTGCGGGCCAGGCCGGGCGCGGCGGCGAAGGTGCGGGCCGCGGTGGGTGCGCTGGTGGCGCGCTTTCCGGGCCGCAGCGCGCTGGGGGCGCTCGCGGGCGTCCTGCTGTTCGTGCTCGGCGTCGCGGGCGTGGTGGTTGCCGTGCTCGGCGAGCAGTGGTTCCAGGTGGCGCCCGGCGCGGCCCTCGCGCTCGCCGCGCTGGCGCTCGTGGTGGTCGGCTGGGCGCTCGCGCTCGCCGCCCGGATGGTCGATCTGCTGACGGTCGCGGTGCCGCAGAACCTGTTCGGCATCTGTCGCGGCCTCGGTGCCGAGGACGGCGGCCCCGGCTTCACCGACTGGCTCTCCGACCTCATTGACGAGGTCGCGGGCCTGCCCGCGGGCGGCCCTCCGCTCACCTTCGGGCAGCTCTGGGGCGACGACGAGGCGGCGGGCCGTGACCGTCGGGCGCGGGACATCGATCTGCGTCTCATCACGACCTGTCTCAGTCGTGGCCGGCCGTACGAGATGCCGCTCGAGGGCTCCAACTTCTTCTTCGACCCGAAGGAGTGGGCGACGCTGTTCCCGCCGAACGTCATGGCGTCGCTGCTGGCCGCGCCCGCGGTCTGCGCCGAGGCGGAGGAGGGCGCGACGGCGGCGAAGGGCCGACGCGAGAACCAGGTGGCGACCGAGCGCGGGCTGGTGCGCCTGCCGGAGGCCCGCGACCTGCCGGTGATCGTCGCGGTGCGCATGTCGCTGAGCTTCCCGCTGCTGATCTCGGCGATCCCGCTGCATGCGGTGCGCCGACGGCGCGGCGAGAAGCTGCAGTTCGAGAAGCTCTGGTTCACCGACGGCGGCATGTGCAGCAACTTCCCGCTGCACCTGTTCGAGGCGCCGCTGCCGACGAGGCCGACCTTCGCCATCAATCTCGGATCGTTCCGCAGCGACAGCGAGCAGCATCCGGCGGATGAGTCGGAGAACATCGTGTTCGCGACCCGCAACTCCAGCGGCATCCACCCCCCGTATCAGCCGATCGCCGAGGAGGGGGCGGGCGCGCTCGTCGACTTCGCCGGCACGATGCTCGACACCTCCCGCAACTGGCAGGACAACTCCTACGTGACGATGCCCGGCTACCGCGACCGCATCGTGCGGGTGCTGCAGACCAGCGATCAGGGCGGCCTGAACCTGAACATGTCGGATGACTCGATCGAGCGCCTGGCCCGGCGCGGTGAGGCGGCGGCCTCGGCGCTGATCGACCAGTTCACGAAGCCGCACTACCGGGGCTTCGACGGCTGGGCGAACCACCGCTGGGTGCGCTACCGCGCGCTCATGGCGACGCTGCCCGAGTTCCTCGGCGCCTACCGCCGGGGCCGCGCCGAGCTGCACATCGACCCCACCGATCCGCCCGGCTTCGATCTGCCGGCGTCGAGCCGCGCGCTCGCCGGGAGGCTCAGCGGGGCGCTCACCCACGGCGCGGAGGCGGTCGCGGCGGCCCCGGATGCGGCGGTCGAGTCGCTCACCGACTCGCCCAGGCCGCGGGGGAGCCTGCGCCGGGTCGCGCGGATCTAGCGCGTGCGCGTCGTGGACGACCTGGCAGGCCTACCGAGTCGAAGTTCAGCTGTCGTCGGTAGGTACTACAGTCGGCAACACGCAAACGTGAGGATTTACCTGCATGGCTCGCACACTTCATACTCCGCGGACGTTGGCCGCGGCATCGGGCTTCGAGATTGAGGATGTGATCATCGAACTCGTCCGTATCGGGCTTTCGTACGCCACCGATCCGCATGTGGTTATTCGTGCAGAGGACCAGCGGCCAGCTTTGCGCGCCCTTGGCATGACTGTGCCTTCGGATGAGCGCCGGAAGTCTTTTTGGTCTGAGGCTCTTCAGATCAGTCGGCAGGAGCTGGATGCCTTACTGATTGAGCTCGGCTTTTCGACAAGCCCCGAGGCGCGGCAACTGCCGAAGGGTGCCCATGCGAAGCTCGCGGCCTACCGGGAGTCGACTCGACGTTCGCCGCGTGAAACTCGACCCGCAAGCCCTTCAGCGCTACGGCAACCGGAAGCGCAACTACCGCTCGCGCCTCGTGCTGAATGGCGATCAATCGGCCAAAAGCGACCGACGCAGTTCCTCGAGCCAGACGACATACATCTGATCCACCGCGAGCTGGAGCTGGACGCCGAGCAGGCGCACGACCCTATTTTTCCTCCTGGTGCGAAGCACCCCGAGCTGGTTGCGTCGGCATGTATGAGGCCGACTACGGGCTACCCGCATCATGTGAAGTATCCGACGGTTGAAATGGCGGCGGCCGCGCTTGTTCACTCGTTGGTCAACAATCACCCGTTCCACAACGGGAATAAACGAACTGCGTTGGTTTCGATGATGGTATTCCTGGACAGGAATAACCATTGGCTGGCAGGCTCGCTCTCGCAGCGTGAGCTCTACCTCTGGATCCTCGAAGTGGCTAGGCACCGTGTTCTAGACGAGGCATACCGGTACGAGGATCGGGCCGACCAAGAGGTGCTGGCAATGTCCGACTGGATTCGCCGGAATTCTCGCGCCATCGAGCGCTCCGAGCGGCCGATTGTCTGGCGGGATCTCCGTGCATTACTTGTCAAAGAGTTTGACTGCACGATTACGCCGCGATCCGGAAGCAAGATTGTTGTCGAGCGCGTCGTCCGATCTCGCTCGCACAGCGTCCTGCGTCGTTTTAAGCGGCCGATAAGGCGGTCCTTCACGATCTCGGTGGCAGGTGACGGAAAGGAAGTTGGGTTGGGCACCATCAAGTCGTTGCGGACCCAGCTGTGTCTAACTGAGGAGTTCAACATTGACTCCGCGATTTTCTATGGCTCGGCTCAGACGCCGAACCAGTTCATCGCGAAGTATCAGCGGCTGCTGCGTGACCTGGCGCGCGTCTAGGTACTCGTGATCTGTCCGACCGCCACGCTCTGCTAAACTCCCAAGGTTGCCGTCAGAACGGCCGCGGATGAAGAGAGCCCACACACTCGGTGATGGGCGCCGCGCAACGAGAGGAAGGGGTCCCATCTATGGCACTCGACAACGAGACCAAGAAGGCGATCATCGAAGAGTATGCAACGCAGCCCGGTGACACGGGATCCCCCGAAGTGCAGGTCGCTCTCATGACCAAGCGCATCAAGGACCTCACCGAGCACCTCAAGGAGCACAAGCACGACCACCACTCGCGTCGTGGCCTGCTGCTCCTCGTCGGTCAGCGTCGCCGCATGCTCGGCTACCTCCAGGACATCGACATCGAGCGCTACCGCTCGCTGATCGAGCGCCTGGGTCTGCGTCGATAGATTCCGCGAACTTCTTGCCAAACGGGCCGTCACCTTCGGGTGGCGGCCCGTTTCGTCTGTCCCGGATGTGCTGACTCGCCTACGCTCTCAGCATGCCCGCGGCGCTCAGCGAGATCGACCTGCCCGAACAAGCCGGGGGCAGTCGCGGACTGACCGCGGTGCTCGGCGTTCCGGACGGGGCGGGCCCGTGGCCCGCCGTTGTCATGGTGCACGAGGCCTACGGCATCAACGACGTGATGCGGCGGCAGGTCGAACGGCTGACCTCGGCCGGCTACCTGGTGCTCATGCCCGACCTGTTCGCGCAGGGTGGCGCTCGCCGCTGCCTGGTGTCGACGTTTCGGGCGCTGCGTGCGGGGGAGGGTCGCGCCTTCGTCGACATTGAACGCGCACGGGAGTGGCTGCTCGCGCGCGAGGACTGCACGGGCCGGGTGGGCATCCTCGGCTTCTGCATGGGCGGCGGGTTCGCGCTCGCCGCCGCCAGCGGGCGCGGCTTCGACGTCGCCTCCGCCAACTACGGGATGCTGCCGGCGAACCTCGACGACGACCTGCGCGGGGCGTGCCCGATCGTCGCCAGCTTCGGCGGACGCGACGGGTCGCTGCGGGGCGCCGCCGACCGGCTCGAGGCGTCGCTTGAGCGGCTCGACGTGCCGCACGACGTGAAGGAGTACCCGGGGGCCGGGCACGCCTTCCTCAACGACGCTGACTCCGGTCCGCTCGCGGCGCGCCTGCTGTTCACGCGGTTCCTCGGGCTCGGCCCGAACCCGGAGGCGGCGGCCGACGCGTGGCGGCGCATCGAGCGCTTCTTCGCGGCCGCTCTCGGCGACCCGGCGACCCGGCCGGGAATACCCGGCTAGGCACCGGTGTTGCGCCGGAGGATGACTGCCGCGCCCGCCCTCTCCGTGCTCGACCTCGTGCCCGTGCGGCACGGCCAGACCTCCGCCGACGCGGTCGGGGCCTCGCTCCGGCTCGCCCAGCGCGCCGACGAGCTCGGATACCGCCGCTACTGGTTCGCTGAGCACCACAACATGCCCGCCGTCGCCTCGACGACGCCGCCGGTGCTGATCGCGCTTGCGGCGGGGCGCACCCGCAGCATCCGGCTCGGATCCGGCGGCGTCATGCTGCCGAACCACGCGCCGTTCGTCGTCGCCGAGCAGTTCGCCGCCCTCGAGGCGGCGGCCCCCGGGCGCATCGATCTGGGGCTCGGGCGCGCGCCGGGAAGCGATCCGGTGATCACGGCGCTGCTGCGCTCGAGCGGACCGACGAGCGACGCCGACCGGTTCCCCTCGCACGTGAACGACATCCTCGCCCTGCTGCGCCGCGATGGCGCCTCGCTGCAGCTCGGCGAGCGCGACTACACGGTGCGCGCCACTCCGGCGGCGGCGGGCGTTCCCGAGGTGTGGCTGCTCGGCTCGAGCGACTTCTCAGCCCTGCTGGCCGCGAGGCTCGGGCTGCCCTACGTCTTCGCGCACCACTTCTCCGGCGAGGGCACCGAGCGCGCGCTCGACCTGTACCGCACCGGGTTCCAGCCGAGCGAGCACGCGGCCGCGCCGCGCACCTTCGTCACCGTCAATGTCGTCGTGGGGGAGACCCGCGAAGATGCGGAGGCCCGAGCGCTGCCGAGTCTGCTCAACATGGCGCGGATGCGCTCCGGGCAGCCGCTCACGGTGCTCGACACGGTCGAGCAGGCCGCGCGCGCCGACGTCAGCCCCGCGCAGCACGAGCTGATTGCCGCGATGCGCGGACGGTGGGTGGTCGACGCGCCCGAGGCGGCGGCCGCCGCGGTGCGCGCGCTCGCGCAGCGCTTCGGCGTCGACGAGGTGATGGTCTCGCCGACGGCGGGGGCTCGCGAGGCCGACCCGGTCGACCGCAGCCTCGCCCGCGAGCAGACCCTCGAGGCGCTCGCCTCGGCGTAGCGCGACGCGGCCGAATCGACGCGGCCGAATTGACGGGCCCGAATCGCCCCGACCGGAGTCGCCACGACCGGACCCGACCGCACAAAACGGAGTACACTCATAAATAAGTGAAGTCCGTAAGGAGGCGAGGATGTCGGAACTCGGTCGCCGCGAGCGCAACAAGGTCGAGAAGCTGACCCGCATCCTCGACTCCGCCCGCGCCGTCTTCGCCGAGAAGGGCGAAGCCGCGGCCACGACGGCGGAGATCGCCGACCGCGCCGACGTGTCGCACGCGACGCTGTTCCGCTACGCCGCCACCAAAGCCGAGCTGTTCATCATGGTCGGCAACGAGAGCCTCGCGCGGGCGATCGACCGCGGCATCGCGGCGTCGGCGAACGAGGCGACGCCCCTGGACCGACTCCAGGCGCTCATCGCGCCGGTGGTCGGCGACGGCTGGAGCCTGCCGAACCTCGCCGCGTATCAGCGCCGCGTCGTCGACGGCTCCGCCAGCGGCGACCAGCGCGACATCGCGCTGCACATGGTGCAGCAGATCGTGGATGAGGTGGCGAGCATCCTCACCGAGGCGTGGCAGGGCCCCGGCCCGGCGCCCGCGGCGGAACCGGCCGCGCGAGCGATCTACGCCGCCATCCACCTCGAGGTGCTCGGCGCCGAGCGTGACGAGCGACGCCGCGCCAACTTCCTTTCTGACATCCGAGCGCAGGCGGAGATCATCCTGCGCGGATACCTGACAACACCCCCTGAAAGGACAAACCCATGACCGCCATCAAGAAGGTCACCGTTCTCGGCACCGGCGTGCTCGGCTCCCAGATCGCGTACCAGACGGCCTTCCACGGCTTCGAGGTCACCGCGTGGGACATTGACGATGCCGCCGTCACCGCCGCCCACACCCGCTTCGCGGGGCTCGCCGCGACCTACGACGCCGAAGTCGACGGCGCCAAGGACGGCAAGTCTGCCGCCGCGCTCGAGCGCATCACCGTCACCAGCGATCTCGCCGACGCGGTGAAGGACGCCGACCTCGTCATCGAGGCCGTGCCGGAGAACCCGGCCATCAAGACCGACACCTGGACGAAGGTCGGCGAGCTCGCGCCGGAGAAGACGATCTTCGCCACCAACACCTCGACGCTGCTGCCGAGCTCCTTCATGGAGGCCACCGGACGGCCCGAGAAGTTCCTCGCGCTGCACTACGCCAACCGGATCTGGGCGATGAACACCGCCGAGATCATGGGCACCTCGAAGACCGACGCGGCCGTGTTCGACACGGTCGTCGAGTTCGCGAAGGAGCAGGGCATGGTTCCGATCCCGCTCAAGAAGGAGCAGCCCGGCTACGTGCTGAACTCGCTGCTCGTTCCGCTGCTCAACGCGGCGTCCGCGCTGCTCGTCAACGAGGTCGCCGAGCCCGAGACCATCGACGCCACCTGGCGCATCGGCACGGGCGCGCCCCTGGGGCCGTTCCAGATCTTCGACGTCGTCGGCCTGACCACCGCGTACAACGTCTCGGTGATGGGCGACGAGACCTCGAAGAAGTTCGCGGAGCTCGTCAAGCGCGACTACATCGATCAGGGCAAGCTCGGCGTCGCCACCGGCGAGGGCTTCTACCGCTACGGCTGACGCCGGGGGCGCTAGTACGCCTCCAGCACCGTCGTGACCGCCCACACCACGCTCGCGCCGATCAGCGCGCTGAACAGCAGCAGCCAGAAGATCGACGGGATGCCGGTGCGCCGCGACAGCAGGTAGGCATCGGAGGAGGTCAGCCGGGTGCGGCCGCGGGTGTGCACGGCGATCACGGCGGCGAACCCGCGCACGCTGCCCACCAGCAGAGCGATCGCGATCACGAGCAGCGCGTAGCTCTGCTGGGTGGGCGTCGCCCACAGCCACAGCGCGACGCTCGCCGCGGCCGAGACGGCAACCACCAGGAAGCCGACGAGGTTGCGGATGACCAGCAGCGTGAGCACCAGGATGGCGCCCCCCACGACGAGCGCGAGCGCCGTGTAGCCCTGCGTGACGCACCACAGCTGCACGGCGCCGACGATTGCGGGCGCCGGGTAGCCGAGGGATCCGCTGACGACGGCGCCCAGTTTGCCGCGGCCGCTGCTCACCGCCTCGCCGGAGTGGTTCATCCGGATCTTCATGCCGTGCACGAAGCGCCCGGTCAGGATGGCGCCGACCGCGTGTCCGAGCTCGTGCACGAGGGTCGTGAACAGGCCGAACCACCTCCAGATCGGCTGCGGGATGCTGAGGGCGGCCGCCGCCGCGACCAGCACGATCAGCAGCGTCGGCGAGATCTCGACGGGTTCGGTGCGGGCCAGAGAGTCGAGAAAGTCGTCCACGCCCGCAGTCTCCCACGGGGCGGCACGGCCTGAGCACGCCTAGCGGTCCGGGCTGCCGTCGCCGCGGTCGCGCGCCGCCCGAAGCAGCGCGGTGACCTCGGCGTCGGTCGTCGCGCCGAACTCGCGGTAGTGCGCGCCCACCGCATGGAAGTCGCGCGGCTGGATGAGGCAGATCACCTCGTCGGCGCCCCGTACGAGCACGGCCGCATCCGGCCCGCCGACTGGCACGGCGAGGATCACCCGCTGGGCGCCGTGTGCGCGGGCCACCTGGCACGCGGCGGAGGCGGTGGCACCGGTCGCGACGCCGTCATCGACGATGATCGCGGTGCGACCGGCGAGTGCGACCTGGCCGAACTCGCCGCGGATCCGCTCGGCGCGGGTGTCGAGGGTGCGGCGCTCCGCGCGCTCCACGTCGGCGACGTCACGTTCGGTGACGCCCGCTCGGCGCACCAGGTCGGCATCCAGCAGCCGCACGCCGCCCTCGCCGATGGCGCCCATCGCCACCTCGGGCGAGTACGGCACGCCGAGCTTGCGCACGATGATCACATCGAGCGGGGCATCGAGTGCCGCGGCGACCTCGGCGGCCACCGGGACCCCGCCGCGGGGAAGTCCCAGCACGACCGGATCCTCGAACTCCCGTTCGGCCAGCCGTGCGGCGAGGCGTCGGCCGGCCTCGACGCGATCGCGGAACTCCGCAGCCATGTTCGACCTCCTCGTCGGGTGGGGTGGCGCGTGTCAGTCGCGCCGGATCTCGAAACCGGTCACCCCGGTCGGGTCGACCGCGTGCTCGTCGAGGCGGTCGACGCGCGCGCCGAACGGGCCGACGCGCAGCCAGTCGAGCAGGCGCTCGACGACATCGGGGGTTCCCTCCAGCTCGCACTCGACCGAGCCGTCGGGCCGGTTGCGCACCCAGCCGGCGACGCCGAGGCGCTCGGCCTCGGCGCGGGTCGCCCAGCGGAACCCGACGCCCTGCACGATGCCGTGGATGCGGGCGTGGATGCGGGTCGGGGGCGAGGGTGCGGGTCTCGATATGCGCTGCGCGCTATTTGACCGGCTTACGTCGGCGGGTCTCGATACGCGCTGCGCGCTACTCGACCGGCCGTCCAGGTCGAGGCCGATGTCGATGAGGATGACTTCGCCTGCGAGCTCGGCGCCGGGTGAGTGCAGCAGGCCCGCCTTGAGGGCGCCGAAGGTGACGGTCACATCGGCGGGCAGCACCGTCGGGTCGGGCAGGCTGCCGTCGTCGGCATCGATGCCGCTCGGCAAGTCCACCGCGACCACCAGCGGCGCGGTGTCCGCCTCCAGCAGCGGTCGGATGCGCGCCACCACCTCGCGGGCGCGGCCGCGCAGCGCCGGGGAGCCGGCGCCGCCGATGCCGAGGATCCCGTCGAGCACCACGTCGGCAGAGCCGATCAGATCCTCCAGCTGCGCATCGGCCTCGACGTCGCTCAACAGCTCGACACCGGCCGCACGGGCCGCTGCCGCTCCCGCCGGATGGATGCGCGATCCGGTCGGCACCGCCACGACCCGGGCGCCCGCGCCCGCGAGTTCGGCGCCCGCGAAGAGCGTGTCGCCGCCGTTGTCGCCCGCGCCGACGAGCAGCACCACGCGCGCCGCGCGATCGGGTACGCGCTCGGCCAGCAGGCGCTCCACCTCGGCGGCAAGCCCGGCCGCCGCGCGGCGCATCAGCGGCACTCCCGCCTCCAGCAGCGGACGTTCGGCGGCGCGAATCTGCGCCGCCGTGTAACCCCGTTCGTCGTGCGCGGTCATCTCTCCAGGGTAAGCGCGGGGGTCTCGATACGCGCTGCGCGCTACTCGACCCGCTCAGGTGTGGGCGCTGCGCGGGGGTCTCGATACGCGCTTCGCGCTACTCGACCCGCTCAAGGGTTCGGGTGGCACCATGGGGGCATGACCCCCGCGATTCACATCACCGGCGATGCCGCCGCCGACGAACTGCTCTCTTCCGACCCGCTCGCGCTGCTGGTGGGCATGCTGCTCGACCAGCAGGTCGCGCTCGAGACCGCGTTCGCGGGACCGCACAAGATCACCCAGCGGCTGGCGGCATCCGGTCGCCGTTTCGACGCCGCGACGATCGCCGCGCACGATCCGGACGCCTTCGTCGCGCTGTGCGCTGAGACCCCCGCGGTGCACCGGTTCCCCGGCTCGATGGCGGCGCGCATTCAGAAGCTCTGCACGACCCTGGTCGACGAGTGGGACGGCGAGGCGGCGGCGCTGTGGAGCCGCGGCGAGCCCGACGGCGCGACGGTCCTGAAGCGACTGAAGGCGCTGCCCGGGTTCGGCGAGCAGAAGGCCCGCATCTTCCTCGCGCTGCTCGGCAAGCAGTACGGGCTGACCGCGCCGGGCTGGCGTGAGGCGGCAGGCCCCTATGGGGAGGCCGGCTCGCTGCGCTCGGTGGCCGACATCGTCGACCGCGACAGCCTCGAGAAGGTGCGCGCGAACAAGAAGGCGGCCAAGGCGGCGGCGAAGAACTCCTAGCCGGTTGGTGCACAGATCTGTCTAGGTTGCGCCGGAGGTGCTCCCGGCGGAGCATGAAGGTGGGGTCAACAGAGAAGAGACGACGATGTCGAAATTCCTGATCATCTACCACTCGCCCTCGAATCCGTCGATGGAGGAGGCGCCGCCCGACGTCGACATGGACGCCGAGATGAAGGCCTGGATGGCGTGGGGCGAAGGTCTCGGCCCGCACCTGACCGACTTCGGATCGCCCGTCGGCGGCGGCGTGCACGTCGACCCCGGCGGCGCGACCTCCGACAGCACGCTGGACGTCTCGGGCTATTCCTTCGTCGAGGCGGCCACCATGGAGGAGGCGCTGGCGTTCACCAAGAACCACCCGCACCTCAACTTCCCGGGCGCGAGTCTCGAGGTGCACGAGGTGCAGCCGATTCCCGGCATGTAGCGCCACTCCGGGCGATCCTCGTACACTCCCCGCATGGCTGATGCGGCGTTGATCGAGTGGATGCGCGACTCCGACCCTGCCCTGCGGTGGCAGGTGGAGCGCGATCTGCTTGGCGCCCCTGAAGCGGTCTGGCGCGCGACGCGCGCCCGCGTGGCCACCGAAGGCTTCGGCGCCGACCTGCTCTCGCGACAGGACGCCGACGGTCAGTGGGCCGGGGGCGCGTACTTCCCCGCGAACCTCGACCTCACGAGCGACGAGGCGCAGAACGGGCAGCCCTACACGGCGACGACGTGGAGTCTCAACGCGCTGCGCGAGTGGGGACTCGATGCGGCGGTGCTGGCGGGCACCGCCGACAAGCTGGCCGCACACAGCCGCTGGGAGTACGAGGATCTGCCGTACTGGGCGGGCGAGGTCGACTGCTGCATCAACGCGTTCACACTGTCGAACGGTCTCTGGTTGGGGGCAGACGTCAGCTCGCTCCCCAGTTGGTTTCTGGAGCATCAACAGCACGACGGGGGCTGGAACTGCGAATGGGTCGACGGGTCGACGGTGTCGTCGTTCCATTCGACGCTCAACGTGGTGAAGTCGCTGCTCGACCATGAGCAGGCGACCGGAGGCAGCGACGAACTGCGGGCGGCGCGTCACCGTGCGGAAGAGTATCTGCTGCGTCGGAGACTCATGTTCGGCCTCTCCAACGGAGAACAGGTCGGTGAGTGGGTGACCCGCTTCCCCTACCCGTTCCGGTGGGCATTCAACGTGCTGCGCGCGGTCGACTATTTCCGCGCCGCCGCCCAGTTCGACGACAGCGCGCCGGATCCGCGATTGACCGACGCAATCGCGGCGATTTGTTCGCAGCGGCAGCCCGACGGTCGATGGCGGCAGTCGCGCCCGCATCCGGGCCGGGTCTGGTTCCAGGTCGATGTGGCGGAAGGGCGGCCGTCGAAGTGGCTGACGTTCTACGCCACGCGCGCGCTCGACTGGTGGGACGCGGCGCACGCCTGAGCCTGAGGGACCTTCGCCCTATCGCTTCCGCGCGCCGAGGCGCACGCTAGAGGGAGCGAGGCAGTGTTGCCTCGCCCGAGGAAAGCAGGGTTTCCATGTCACGCACCTATGTCATCACCGGTGCCGCGAGCGGCATCGGCAAGGCGACCGCCGATCTGCTGATCGAGCGCGGCCATCGCGTCATCGGCGTCGACCTCGCCGGCTCGGACGTGAACGTCGACCTGACCACCGCCGACGGCCGCGCCGAGATGATCTCGGGGGTCACCGAGCACTCCGGCGGATCGATCGACGCGATCATCGCCAATGCCGGACTCGCCACCCCGACCGCGCGCACCGTCGCCGTCAACTACTTCGGCGCCGTCGCGACCCTCGAAGGCCTGCGGCCGCTGCTGGCTGGCTCCGAAGCGCCGCGCGCCGTCGCGACTGTGTCGATGGCGTCGCTCTTCCCGTCCGACGAGGCGCTGCTGACCGCGCTGCTCGCCGGTGACGAGGTGGCCGCGCTGCACCGCGGCGCCGAGCTCGAGGCCGCGGGCGGCGACGCCGCGAACCTGATCTACGGCACCACCAAGGCGGGGCTCTCGCGCTGGATCCGCAGCCACGCCGCCACGCCCGAGTGGGCGGGGGAGGGCATCCCGCTGAACGCGGTCGCCCCGGGGGTGGTCGAGACGCCGATGACCGAGCAGTTCACTGCGACGCCGGAGGCGCGGGAGGCGATCCTGCAGGTGGTGCCGATGCCGTTGAACGGCATCTTCGCCCCGCGCGATGTCGGCTATCTGCTGGCCTGGCTCACGAGCGAGGAGAACGCGCACCTGTGCGGTCAGGTGGTGTTCATCGACGGCGGATCCGACGTCATCATCCGCGGCGACTCCACCTGGTGAGGCACCGCGGTCGAGTCCCGATCAGGCCCGGTCGACGGCCCGACCGTCGGCGACGACGACCTCGACCTGCGCCTCGGTGAGCGCCGCGGCGATGTCGCCGGTCGGGGGTGCATCGGTGACCAGAATGTCGATCTCGTCGAGGGCGCAGACCCGAGCGAAGGCGACGCGGCCGAGCTTGGTCGAGTCGGCGACCACCATGACGCGCTTCGCAGCGCGCCGCATCTGGGTGCTCACATGCGCCTCGAAATCATGCACGGTCGTGACCCCGAATCTCGGGTCGATCCCGTCGACGCCGAGGATCGCGAGATCGAGGGTGAGCGAGGCGAGCGCCGAATCGACGAGCGAGCCGATGAGCTCGAACGACTGCCGTCGAGCGACTCCGCCGGTGACGACGACGCGAACGCCCGACCGCACGGACAGCTCATAGCCGATGTTCAAGGCGTTGGTGACGACCGTCACACCCGGCTCGCTGGCGTCCGCCCCCAGTCGCGTGCTGCGTCCGAGCGCGCGGGCGATCTCGATCGTGGTGGTGCCGCCGTTCAGCCCGACGGAGTCGCCGATCGAGACGAACTCGAGGGCGGCTTCGGCGATCCGCAGCTTCTGGTCGGTCTGGCGGTCCGCGCGGAACTGCAGCGGCCACTCGAAGCCGGAGCCGAGCGCCGTGGCGCCGCCGCGGGTCCGCGTCAGCATGCGCTGGTCGGCCAAGAGCTGCAGGTAGCGGCGGGTGGTCGCCTCGGAGATGCCGAGCTCCTCGGCGATCTCGGTGTTCGACACGGAGCCGCGGTCGGCTACCAGCTCAAGAAGCGCGTTGAGTCGCTGGGCTTGACTGGTCACCGTGCACCTTCTTGCGGGATCCGAGGGGTGCGCCGGTCGGAGCGCACAGCACCACCGTACGGGATGCGTTCGCGCTGGCCGCTTCGCGTCGCGCCGCCGTTTCGTCGGCTGGCGACTAGCCTTCGGGGATGGCGCGCATCGGCTTTGAAGAACTCGACTTCCAGATGACCCCGATGGGGGAGATCTCGCTGCGCCGTCGACACGACCCGCACCTCGGGGTCGAGGTCTTCGAGGTGAAGCTGAACGACGAGTACCTGATGTCGAGCCTGTTCACGGTGGCGGAGGAAGAGCTCGCCACCCTCGGCCTCGCCGCGGTGTCGGGTGACGCGCTCGACGTGCTGGTCGGCGGCCTCGGCCTCGGCTACACCGCGGTCACCGCGCTGGCCGATGCCCGAGTGCGCTCGCTGACGGTCGTGGATGCGCTCGGCGAGGTGGTCGGCTGGCACGAACGCCGACTGCTGCCGGTCTCGAACCCTCTGCTCGACGACGAGCGAACGCGCCTCGTCGTCGACGACTTCTTCGACCTCGCGCGCCGCGAGCGTGCGGCCGACGCCCCGCGGTTCCACGCGATCCTGGTCGACATCGACCACACGCCGAGCCACCGCCTCGACTCGACGCACGCCGACTTCTACACCGCCGACGGGCTCCGCGCGCTGGCTCGGCATCTGCATCCCGGCGGGGTGTTCGCGCTCTGGTCGGACGACCCGCCCGAGGCGGAGTTCCTGGCGCTGCTGGGCGAGGTGTTCCCGCACGTGGCGGGCGAGTTGGTGAGCTTCGACAACCCGATCACCGGGGGAGTGTCGACCAACTCGGTCTACGTCGCCCGGCTCTAGTCCCGTTGCCGCCAGATCCACGCCGAGCGCGTATTGAGTTGCGCTCGAATCCGCCATACTGATCCCATGATCTTTCCGGGGGATTCTCTGACCGTTGGCGTGCTCGTGGCAGTCGTGGTGGTGCTTGCCATCATCGCCGGGATCGTGATCCTGGCCGGGATCAAGGTGGCCAAGCCCGACGAGGCGATCATCGTCACCTCGCGCCAGCAGCGCGGGCGCAAGGGCGAGGACTTCGACGCCAGTGCGGGGCAGAAGGTGGTGCTCGGCTCGCGCGTCTTCGTGAAGCCGATCGTCGAGGCGCACTTCAAGCTGAGCCTGCGCAGCCGGCAGTTGAACGTGCAGGCCACCGCGCAGACGCGTGACGCGATCACGATCAAGGTGAATGCGGTCGCCGTCGTCAAGGTCGGCGGCAGCGAGTCGATGGTGCGCGCCGCCGCCCAGCGCTTCCTGAACCAGCAGGACCAGATCGAGTCCTCGACCGAGGAAGTGCTCTCCGGCTCGGTGCGCTCGATCGTCGGCCAGCTCACCGTCACCGAGATCATCACCAACCGTCAGGCCCTTCAGGGGCAGGTCCTCGAGACGGTGCGCGAATCCCTGGACGTTCAGGGGCTCGTCATCGACACCCTCCAGATCAAGGAGATCGACGACGACAACGGCTACATCCGCGACCTCGGCCGCGGCGAGGCGGCGCGTGTGAAGCAGGTCGCCGAGATCGCCGAGTCGGAGGCGCGTCGAGCCTCGGAGCAGGCCCGCATCGGGGCAGACCAGGCGGTCGCCGAGGCGCAGCGCGAACTCGATCTGCGGAACGCAGAGATCCAGAAGGAGACCGACAAAGCGCGCGCCGAAGCGGCCGCCGCGGCTCCGCTCGCCGAAGCGATTGCGCAGCAGGAGGTCGTGGCGCAGCAGGAGGTGACCGCGCAGAAGCGGGTCGGGCTTCGCACGCAGGAACTGGATGCCGAGATCAAGGCCGTCGCCGACGCCGAGGCGTACGCGATCGAGAAGCGAGCGAACGCGAATGCGCAGGCCGCGATCGCGAACGCGAACGCTGACCGAGATGCGCGCAAGGCCGCCGCGCAGGCCATCGAGTCGGAGGGTGTCGCCGAGAAGAACCGCCGCATCGCGGCCGCCGAGGCGCTGCGTGCCGAGGGTGACGCGGAAGCCGAGGCGATTCGGGTGAAGGGTCACGCCGAGGCCGAGTCCTCGCGCGCTCAAGCTGAGGCGCTTGACGAGCGTTCGGCCGAGCTGCTGCGTCAGCAGATCATCGAGCAGCTCCCCGACATCGTCCGCGCGGCCGCGGAGCCGCTGGCGGCGATCCAGAACATGACGGTGATCTCGTCGGATGCGACCGGAACGGCGCAGATCGGGCAGAACCTCGAGAGCCAGCTCGCGACGACCCGGCAGATCATCAAGGACCTCGTCGGCGTCGACATCTCGGAACTGATCACGGGGCGAGCCGTCGGACAGGCCGCGGGCGAGGCCCTGGCCGGCGCCGACGGTCGTGCAGCGGTTCGCGGACGTGCCTCGCGCGCGACGAACTCCGGGGAATAGCGTTCGGCGCGAATAGACTCGCCGACGTGACATCGACGTCTGCACTGCTCCCGCCCGTTGCCCGCCCCCGACTCGGCGTGGTCGTCGACTACGCCGACGACTTCCGTGACGCCGTCGCCGACGTCGTCGAGTACGAAGCGCTCGGCGCCGACCTGGTCACCGTCTCGGAGGCGTACTCCTTCGACGCCGTCTCGAAGCTGGGATTTCTCGCCGCCCGCACCGAGCGCATCACGCTGGCCGCGGCGATCCTGCCGATCTACTCCCGCACGCCCACGCTGATGGCGATGACCGCCGCCACCCTCGACACCATCTCCAGCGGACGCTTCGAGCTGGGGCTCGGCGCCTCCGGGCCGCAGGTGATCGAAGGCTTCCACGGGGTGCCGTTCACCGCCCCGCTCGCCCGCACGCGCGAGATCATCGAGATCGCCCGCGCCGCCTGGCGCGGCGAGCGCATCGAGCATGCCGGCAGCCAGTACACGATCCCGCTGCCGGCCGATCAGGGAACCGGACTCGGCAAGCCGCTCAAGATGATCGGGCAGACGGTGCGAGACCGCATCCCGATCCACATCGCGGCGCTCGCTCCCAAGGGCGTGGCGCAGGCGGCGGAGATCGCCGAGGGCTGGATCCCGCTGTTCTTCCACCCGGAACTCGGGGCCCGAGTGTGGGGCGACCCGATCGCGGCGGGCCTTGAGCGGCGGGATGCCTCACTGCCGCCGCTCGAGCTGCTCGTGCAGCTGCCGGTCTACGTCGGGCCCGGGCACGAACGCGCCCTCGAGGGCTACCGCGCGCGGGCCGCGCTCTATATCGGCGGGATGGGCGCCAAGGGGGCGAACTTCTACAACACCGTGGTCGCGTCGATGGGCTTCGAGGCGGAGGCCGAGCGCATCCAGGATCTGTATCTCGCTGGCGACAAGGCGGCGGCCGCCGCGGCGGTGCCCGAAGAGCTGCTGCGGGCGACGGCGCTCATCGGCGACGAGGAGCACGTGCGCGAGCGCGTGGGAGCGTTCCGCACCGCGGGAGCGTCGAGCCTCATCGTGCAGCCGCTGGCACCGAGTCGCGAGGCGCGGATCGCGCACGTCGCGGCCGTGCGGGGCATGCTCGACGAGCTCGACTGAGCTGTCGGGTCGGCGGGCGGCTCAGTTGCCGGAACGCGGTGGGCGGCCCTTCAGGCCGTTCGGGTCGGGGCGCTCGGGTTCCTTGGCCGTGGCCGGACTCACCTTCGAGTCGTGCGGCGGATCCACCACCTCCGAGGGGTGCTGGCGCTCACCGCGCTCCGCGTCCGGGTCGGGGCCCTTCTTCTCGTGGTCGTTCATGCCCTGATCGTCCCGCACGAACCGGCCGCGTGCCGAGATTCAAAGGAGAATCGCAACATGGGGTTCAGCCGCGACGAGCTCGAGTCGTTCCGAGATGCTGAGATCGACGATCTGGTCGGTCCGGGGCTGCGGCTGCTCTTCGTGGGGGTGAATCCGGGACTCTGGACCGCGGCGACTGGGACGCCGTTCGCGCATCCGGGCAACCGCTTCTTCCCGGCGCTCGTGCAGGCGGGAATCCTCACCGAGCGCCCCGGATTCGCACGCGGACTCAGCGAAGCCGAACGCGCTCGCATCGTCGACGCCGGGATCGGCATCACGAACCTGGTGCGCCGGGCGACGGCCCGCGCCGACGAGCTCTCCCGCGATGAGCTCCGCGCCGGGGCCGAACGGCTGCGTGCCGACGTCCGCGCCTGGCGACCCGCCGTCGTCGCGATCGTCGGCATCACCGCCTACCGCGACGGCTTCGACCGTCCGCGGGCGCCGAGCGGTCGCCAGGCGGAGCCCCTCGAGGGCGTTCCGGTGTGGGTGCTGCCGAGCCCGAGCGGACTCAACGCGCACGCCACCGTCGCGTCGCTCGCCGAGGCGTACGCCGAGCCCGCTCGCGCCGCGGGGCTGCTGCCGGCTCAGGAGCCGTCGGAGTCCTGACCGCGATCCTCGGCCGCCCCGGCGATCGCATCCGCTGCCCGCACCAGGGCCAGGTGCGAGAACGCCTGCGGGGTGTTGCCGAAGTGGTCGCCGGTCACCGGATCGACCTCTTCCGAGAGGAGGCCGACGTCGTTCGCGAGTCCGACCAGGCGATCCATCAGCCGGGTCGCGTCCTCGCGGCGCCCCGACCGCGCATACTGCTCGACCAGCCAGAACGAGCAGGCGAGGAACGGATGCTCGTCGCCGGGAAGCCCGTCGACGCCCGACTCGGCGCGGTAGCGCAGCAGCAGGCCGTCGCGCATCAGCTCGCGCTCGATCGCCGCGACCGTGCCGAGCATGCGCGGGTCGTCGGGTTCGACGAACCCGATCTGCGCCAGCTGCAGCAGAGAGGCGTCGACGTGCGTGGCCCCGTAGTACTGCACGAAGCTGCCGAGCTCCGGGTCGAACCCGTGCTCCTCGATCTCGGCCCTCAGCTCCTCGCACTGAGCGCGCCAGACATTGACGGGGCCCTTCAGCCCGTGCTCCTCGACCGCGCGCACGGCGCTCGCGAACGCCGCCCACATCATCGCCCGCGAGTGGGTGAAGCGGCGCACCGGGCCGCGGATCTCCCAGATGCCGTGGTCGTCCGTCTCCCGCGCCTCGACGAGACGGTTCATCAGGGCGAGCTGCAGCGACCACGAGAACGAGTCCTCGGGCACCCCGATGGTGCGAGCCTGCTCGAGGGCGAGCATGACCTCGCCGAAAACGTCGCCCTGGAACTGCTGGGCGGCGCCGTTGCCGACGCGCACCGGTGCCGAGCCGCGGTAGCCCGGCAGGCTCTCGATCGTCGTCTCCCCGAGCCGGCGCTCGCCCGCGAGGCCGTACATGATCTGCATGTCGGCGGGGTCTCCCGCGATCGCGCGGAGCAGCCAGGTGCGCCACTCCTGCGCTTCCAGCTCGTAGCCGTGCAGCATCAGCGCCTCGAGGGTGAGGGCGGCGTCCCGCAGCCAGACGTAGCGGTAGTCCCAGTTGCGCACGCCGCCCGGCTGCTCCGGAAGACTCGTCGTTGCCGCGGCGACGATGCCGCCGGTGTCCTCGTGGGTGAGTGCGCGCAGCACCAGCAGAGAGCGCCGCACCGCGCGTTCGTAGGGGCCGGAGACGGCGCAGCGCTCGGCCCAGTCGCGCCACCAGTCCTCGGTCGCCTCCAACTGGTTGTCGACGTCCAGCGCGGGCGGCGGTTCGCGGTGGGCCGGGTGCCAGGTGAGCACGGTGTCGACGACGTCCCCAGCCGAGACCTCGAAGTTCGAGCGGTGCACGTGATCGTCGGGGCGCAGCTCCGGCCCGCGGATCACGAGCGCATCCGGTCCGGCGACGGCGAGCAGCGCGCTCTCGTGGCCTTCCGCATGGCGCGGCGACTGGCGCACCCACGGCACGGCGTTGGCGTAGTCGAAGCGCACCCGCAGCACCTGCTCCATCGCGACGGTCCCCGAGATGCCGACCACCCGGCGCACGAGGTCGGCTCGACGGTCGCCGTGCGGCATGAAGTCGATCACGTCCACCTCGCCGGTCGGCGTCGACCAGTGCGTCACCAGCACGAACGTGTCATCGCGGTACTCCCGCGAGGTGCAGTGCTTCGAGTCGCGCGGACCGACGCGCCACCGCCCGTGGTCGGCGTTGCCGAGCAGCGCCCCGAAGGTGGAGGCGGAGTCGAAGCGCGGCAGGCAGAGCCAGTCGATGTTGCCGTCGACGCCGACGAGCGCGCCGGTGTGGCAGTCGCCGATGAGGGCGTAGTCCTTGATGTCGAGCGCCATCGTCTCTCCTCGGATCGGGGCGGATGCGGACGAGGTCAGCCGAGCATCGCCGCCCGCTCCGGGTGCTGCTCGAACCAGTCGGCGACGAACCAGCAGCCCGCGCGGATCGGCCCCGCCCCGCGGGCCTCGACGTCGTCGACGGCGAACTCGACCAGCTGCGCCGCGTAGCCCTGATTGCGATGAGTCGGCACCGTCACCGTGCGGTGGAACGACACCGCGCCGTTCTGCTCGGCGTACTCGAGCACGCTCGCGATGGCGCCGCCCACGCGCAGCACGTAGCGGTGGGCGTCGGGTTCGTGGCTCATTTCCGTGGCGGCCATGAATCCAGGCTATCGAGCCGCCGTCAGCGGCGCTCGGCCAGCGCATATCGCGGTCCCGGCATATCGTGGAGGCATGGGCATCCGCGACATCGAACTGACCACCATCGACGGCGAGCCGACGACGCTCGCCCAGTTCGGCGACCGCGCGGTGCTCGTGGTCAACGTCGCCTCGCGCTGCGGTCTCACCCCGCAGTACGAGAAGCTCGAAGACCTGCAGCGCCGCTACGAGTCGCGCGGCTTCACCGTTCTGGGGTTCCCGTGCAACCAGTTCGCCGGCCAGGAGCCCGGCAGCGCCGACGACATCAAGGAGTTCTGCTCCACCACCTTCGGGGTGACCTTCCCGCTGATGGACAAGGTCAAGGTGAACGGCACGCACGCGCATCCGCTGTTCCAGGCGCTGAAGGAGACGCCGGATGCGCACGGCAAGGCGGGTCGCGTGAAGTGGAACTTCGAGAAGTTCCTCGTCGCCCCCGACGGCCAGGTGACGCGCTTCCGGCCGACCACGCAGCCGGATGATCCCGCCGTGATCGAGGCGATCGATGCGGCGCTCGCACAGCGCGCCGAGAGCCCCGAGTCCGCGGAGCACAGCGCCTAGAGGCGGAGCGCAGTGCCTAGAGGCGGAGCGCAGCGCCTAGAGCTCGTCGCGCCGCCGCAGGCGCTCCAGCTCGCGCCGGTCGCGCTTCGTCGGCCGACCCGTCCCGCGGTCGCGCACGCCGACCACCGAGCGCTCCTCCGGCGGCGGCGGGGGAGGCGAATGGTCTTCCAGCGCCTCGGCCGCGAGGGCGGCCCCGACGCGCTTGCGGATCAGCTGCCGCACGATCACCACGCGCGGTCCCGCCTCGGTGCGCACGCGCACCTCATCGCCGATCGACAAGGCGTGAGCCGCCTTCGCCCGATCGCCGTTGACGCGCACATGCCCGGCGCGGCACAGCGCGGTCGCCGCCGACCGGGTCTTGGTCAGCCGCACGGCCCACAGCCAGGCGTCGAGTCGAGCGCTCACGACAGCGAGCATACGGACCGCGCGCCCGGTCGCGCTCATTAGGCTGAAGGCGTGACACGAGCCAGCCATGATCCCAGCGCCCGGCGGCCGCACGGTCCGGGCGATGCGTGGGTGGACGGGCCGCAGGGCAGGTTTTGGGGCACCTACGGTGCCGCAGGGCTGCTCGTCGTGCACGCGGGTTCCGGAGCGCTGCTGCAGCTGCGTGCCACCTGGAGTCACTTCGGCGACACCTGGGGGCTGCCCGGCGGTGCGCGCAAGCCCGAGGAGTCGGCCGTCGAGGCGGCGATTCGCGAGGCCGACGAGGAGGCCGGCGTTCCGCCGGAGCGGGTGCACGTGCTCGACAGCGTCGTCCACGATGTCGGCTACTGGTCGTACACGACCGTCCTGGCGCGCGTTGACGAGCGCTTCGAGCCGGTCATCGGCGACGCCGAGAGTGCTGCGCTGGAATGGGTGGCCCTCGACGACGTCGCGGCTCGCCCGCTGCATCCGGGCCTGGCGGCCTCGTGGCCCGCGCTACGAGATCGCCTGCGCGAACTGGATGTCGCGCTCGGCTGAGCGCTGCTCGTCCTGCTCCGCGAGCGAGGCCTTCCACGCCACGAGACCGCGGACCAGTTCGCTCTCGTCCTCGGCGAGACGCTCCATCGCGTCCGCGGGCACGTAGAAGTTCACCGCGACCCAGCCGCGCACCGACTCGTTCTCGTCGCCGGCGAGCTCACGCAGCAGATCGCACGGCGCCGCCTCGTTGCGGGCGACGCAGGCGCGCACGCCGGGATCGCTGTCCCGGGCCAGGCGCTCGAACACCTCCGGCGGCGTGTGATAGCTGCTGGCGACGCTCTCCCGGATCTTCGGGTTGCTGTCCTGGGCCAGCAGCCGCAGACGCCGGATCTTGCTCTCGGTGACCGGGGGAGCAGGGTGGAGCGCCGCGGCCTCCTCGGCCGTCAGCATCTTCGGGGCATTCGCACGCATCTGCGCGCGCTGGGCGGGCGTGTTGAAGCGGATGCACGACATGCGGCGAGTTTAAGCGCTCGCGCCCTGCGCGGTCCCGTGACCCGCCGCGCCCGAGCCAGCGGCGAAGACGTGCTCAGGTTCGAATATCCGCAATCGTGAATATCGCTCCGTCGCCCTAGAATCGCATCAGGAGGGGACGTGTGACCGAGGTCAGCAACCGGATCGTGACGATCCCCAACGCACTGAGCCTGCTTCGGCTGCTGCTCATCCCCGTGTTCCTGGGCACCCTGATCGCCGCCGAGTACATCTGGGCCCTCGTGATCCTCGTCGTCTCGAGCGTCACCGACCTCATCGACGGCGTCGTCGCACGGCGCTTCGACCAGATCACCCGACTCGGGCAGCTGCTGGATCCGGCCGCCGACCGGCTCTACATCCTGGCCACGCTGATCGGGCTCGCCTGGCAGCAGTTCATCCCGTGGTGGCTGGTCGCCATCATCATCGCGCGCGACGTGATGCTGATCATCCTCGGGGTCGTCCTCGCCAACCACGGCTACGGTCCGCTCTACGTGCACCATCTGGGCAAGATGGCGACCTTCGCGCTGCTGTTCGCGCTGCCGGTGCTGATCCTCGGCGGGGCGTTCGCCGCCCTCGAGCCGGTGGCCGCGGTGCTCGGCTGGGCGGCCGCGCTGTGGGGCGCATTCCTGTACTGGTGGGCGGGCATCCTGTATCTTCGCGAGACGATTCGTGTGGTTCGAATCTCGCCGGGTTCGGGTCGCAGTGCGTCCGATAGTCTGAACGCTTAGAGGAGGTCGAGATGGTCGACACGGGCGAAAACGGTGCCCCCGAAACGCCGCAGGGCGACGCGAACGGGCAGCCGTCGGCGATGCCGCCGGCCGACACCACCGCGCACTTCTCCGACGAATTCGTCGCGCAGCTTGCCGCGATGGAGGCGGGCGTCAGCCTCGAGGAGCAGGAGGCGATCGCGGCGCTGCCGTCCGGTTCGGCTCTGCTGATCGTGCGCCGCGGCCCCAACATCGGCGCGCGCTTCCTGCTCGACTCCGACCAGACGATCGCCGGCCGCCACCCGGATGCCGACATCTTCCTCGACGACGTCACCGTCTCGCGTCATCACGCGCGGTTCGTCCGCACCGGCACCGCGTTCCACGTGGAGGACCTGGGGTCGTTGAACGGCACGTACTTCCTCGGTGAGCGCATCGAGGCGGCTCCGCTGTCCGATGGCGCCGAGGTGCAGGTCGGCAAGTTCCGCCTGACGTTCTACGCTTCGCGCGCCGACGTCGCGGGTGCCGCGTCCTGATGCCTACCGGTTCCTCCGCGGCACGCTCCCACTCCTCCCCGCAGCTGCTCAGCATCGGGCAGGTGCTGGCGCGGCTGAATCCCGAATTCCCCGAACTGTCGCCGTCGAAGCTCCGGTTCCTGGAGGAGCGGAAGCTGGTGACCCCGTCGCGCACCGAGTCGGGCTACCGCAAGTTCTCGCACGCCGACGTCGAACGGGTTCGCCTCGTGCTGTCGATGCAGCGCGACTACTACCTGCCGCTCAAGGTCATCCGCGCCTATCTCGACGACCTGGATGCCGGACGCGACCCGGTGCTTCCCGGCGGGGGTGCGGTGCTCGGACCGTCGATGCTGCCGTCCGAACGCCGGCTGACCCGCGATGAGCTGATCCGTGAGGCGGGCGCCACGACGCTGCTGCTCGGCGACGCGATCTCGGCGTCGCTCATCGTTCCCGCGGAGCACTACGGCGACGAGGCCCTCGCGGTTCTGACCGCGCTGGTCGAGCTGCAGCGCTCCGGAATCGAGCCGCGGCACCTGCGCGGCTTCCGGGCGTCGGCCGAGCGCGAACTGGGGCTCATCGAGACGGCGCTGATTCCGGTCGCGCGCCGCACCGACTCGGCGAGCCGGGCGAAGGCGCGCGAGATGGCGCGCGAGATCGCCGGCCAGCTCGAGGTCGTGCGCTCCAACCTGATCCGCTCGGCGCTCAGCAAGCTCTGAACCATCGAATTCGCCCGACGCTCCCGCGTGTCGCGCGCGATGTGATTGTCGCCGCCGCATGTCGTGGGTACCGTGGGGGAAGACGAGAAGTTGAAGTTCAACTTCAAGCTGAGGGTTACCCCGGCGGATCGAGGATGGCAGATGAGCGACGTGAAACGCAGCGAGGACTCGCGCTACGACCTCGGTCTGCTCTTTACCGACGGGTTGCCCGAGATGGACGACACCGCGGGCTACCGCGGCACCGTCGCGGCTCGCGCCGCGGGCATCAGCTACCGTCAGCTCGACTACTGGGCTCGCACGCAGCTGGTCGAGCCGACCGTGCGCGGGGCAGCCGGATCCGGCTCGCAGCGCCTCTACGGCTTCCGCGACATCCTCGTCCTCAAGCTCGTCAAGCGACTGCTTGACACCGGGATCTCGCTTCAGCAGATCCGCACGGCCGTCAACCAGCTTCGCGAATCCGGCGTGAACGACCTCGCGCAGACGACGCTCATGAGCGACGGCGCGAGCGTCTACCTGTGCACCTCCGATGATGAGGTCATCGACCTCGTGAGCCGGGGACAGGGCGTCTTCGGCATCGCGGTCGGCAAGGTGCTGCGCGAGGTGGAGACGAGCCTCGTCGACCTCGACACGGTCGCTGCCGACGAGCAGCGCGACGACCTCGCCGCCAAGCGCGCCTCCCGCGCCGCCAGCTGAACCCCGCCCGCCCCTCGCCCGCGGCGAGGTTGCGGCATTTAGGCGCGGCCGCGGCTAGGCGCTGGGTTCGGACTCGGGGGCGACGAGCGGCTCGGCGACCGAGACATCCTGCAGGTTGGCGGTGCGCAGCACGCGGTCCAGCAGCTGGTCGAAGTGCCGTGCCATCTCCTGCGCGCTCTCGCCCGGCCAGATGTGCAGCGGCTTCGCGGCGCCCTGCGCCTGCTGCAGCGACGTGCGCTCCGGCAGCTGCGGCGACAGCACCAGCGGCCCGAACATGTCGCGCAGCTCCTTGATGCGGAACTGGTGCTCGAGCGACTGCACGCGCGCCCGGTTGACGATGATGCCCAAAGGCTGAAGGCGGGGGGAGAGCCCGCGACGGATTTCCTCGATCGCACGGAGCGCGCGATCGGCCGCGGCGACGGAGAACAGGCCCGGCTCGGTGACGACGGTGACGCGATCACTCGCCGCCCAGGCGGTGCGGGTGAGGGCGTTCAGCGACGGCGCGCAGTCGATGAGCACGAGCTCGTAGTCCTGCTCGACGTGCGCGAGCGCCTCCTCGAGCTTCCAGATGTCGCGAATGCTCGGATGCGGGCCGTCGAAGTTGATCGCCGACGGCGAGCCGATCAGCACATCCACCGTGCCCCGGTGGCCGCGCGTCCACCCCGAGGGGGCGATGGCGGCGCGGACGGTCTTCTCCTTCGGCGAGGCGAGGACATCCGCGATGTTGAGGTGGCCGGCGACCGAGATATCCATTCCGGTCGACACATCGGACTGCGGATCGAGATCCACGACCAACGTGGAAACGCCGCGCGCGAAGGCCGCAGACGCCAATCCGAGCGTCACGGTGGTCTTGCCTACGCCCCCTTTGAGGGAGCTGACGCTCAGTACGTGCACGAGAAGGGAGCCTACCTTCAGTAATCTGAGAGCAGCAGAAAATCAGCCGCGTGCCGAGAGGACCGAATGTTCAAGAAGATCCTGGTAGCCAACCGCGGTGAAATCGCGATCCGTGCTTTCCGTGCCGCCTACGAGTTAGGCGCCAAGACGGTGGCCGTGTATCCCTACGAGGATCGCAACTCGATGCACCGTCTGAAGGCCGACGAGGCCTACCTGATCGGCGAGGAGGGCCACCCGGTCCGCGCCTACCTCGACGTCAGCGAGATCATCCGCGTCGCCAATGAAGCTGGCGCCGACGCCATCTACCCGGGCTACGGATTCCTCTCCGAGAACCCGGACCTGGCCCAGTCGGCCGCCGAGAACGGCATCACCTTCATCGGCCCCGGCAGCAACGTGCTGGAGATGGCCGGAAACAAGGTCACCGCCAAGGAGCACGCGATCTCCGCGGGCGTGCCCGTGCTGAAGTCGACTCCGGCGACGACCGACATCGAGGTGCTGCTCGCCGGTGCCGACGAGATCGGGTTCCCCGTCTTCGCCAAGGCGGTCGCCGGCGGCGGCGGTCGCGGAATGCGGCGCGTCGACAAGCGCGAAGACCTTCGCGGCGCGCTCGAAGCCGCCATGCGCGAGGCCGACAGCGCGTTCGGCGACCCGACCATGTTCATCGAGCAGGCCGTCGTGCGCCCGCGTCACATCGAGGTGCAGATCCTCGCCGACGCGACGGGCGAGACGATCCACCTGTTCGAGCGCGACTGCTCGGTGCAGCGTCGTCACCAGAAGGTGGTGGAGATCGCGCCGGCCCCCAACCTCGACGAGGACACCCGTCAGGCGATGTATCGCGACGCGGTCGCGTTCGCGAAGTCGATCGGCTACGTCAACGCGGGAACGGTCGAGTTCCTGCTCGACACCGCGGGGGAGCGCGCCGGAGAGCACGTGTTCATCGAGATGAACCCGCGCATCCAGGTCGAGCACACCGTCACCGAAGAGGTCACCGACGTCGACCTGGTGCAGTCGCAGATGCGCATCGCGGCCGGCGCCACGCTGGCCGAGCTGGGGCTGACGCAGGACTCCGTGCAGCTGCACGGCGCCGCCCTGCAGACGCGCATCACGACCGAGGACCCGGCGGCCAACTTCCGCCCTGACACGGGCAAGATCACCACCTACCGCTCGCCCGGCGGCTCCGGAATCCGCCTCGACGGCGGCACGGTGCAGACCGGTTCGCAGATCAGCCCCCACTTCGACTCGATGCTGGCGAAGATGACGGCCCGCGGTCGCGACTTCCCGGCCGCGGTGGCGCGCGCCAAGCGCGGTCTGGCGGAGTTCCGCATCCGCGGCGTCTCCACCAACATCCCCTTCCTGCAGGCGGTGCTCGAGGACCCGGCGTTCGTCGCCGGGGACCTCGCGACGAGCTTCATCGACGAGCGCCCCGAGCTGTTCAACGGGCACGAGTCGCGCGACCGCGGCACGAAGATCCTCAGCTGGCTCGCCGACGTCACCGTCAACCAGCCGAACGGATCCGGCGCGCACGCGATCGACCCGGCCCGCAAGCTCCCGGCCGTCGACCTCGACGCCGCGGCGCCCGCGGGAACCCGGCAGAAGCTGCTCGAGCTCGGACCGGTCGGCTTCGCCAGCGCCCTGCGGCAGCAGACGGCTCTTGCGGTCACCGAGACCACGTTCCGTGACGCGCACCAGTCGCTGCTCGCGACCCGCGTGCGCACCAAGGACCTGACCGCGGTCATGCCGCACGTCGCGCGGCTCACGCCCGAACTGTGGAGCGTGGAGGCCTGGGGCGGCGCGACCTACGACGTCGCGCTCCGCTTCCTCGGCGAAGACCCGTGGGAGCGACTCGCCACCATGCGCGAGGCGCTGCCGAACGTCGCGATCCAGATGCTGCTGCGGGGCCGCAACACGGTCGGCTACACGCCGTACCCGACCGAGGTGACGAGCGCGTTCGTGCGCGAGGCCGCCTCGACGGGTGTCGACATCTTCCGCATCTTCGACGCCCTCAACGACGTCGACCAGATGCGTCCCGCGATCGACGCGGTGCTCGAGACCGGCAGCACGGTCGCCGAGGTGGCGCTCTGCTACACGGCCGACCTGCTCGACCCGGACGAGACGCTCTACACGCTCGACTACTACCTGAAGCTCGCCGAGCAGATGGTCGAGGCGGGGGCGCACATCCTCGCGATCAAGGACATGGCGGGCCTGCTGCGCGCGGGAGCCGCTGAGAAGCTCGTCACGGCCCTGCGGGAGCGTTTCGACCTTCCCGTCCACGTGCACACGCACGACACGGCAGGCGGCCAGCTGGCGACGCTCATGGCGGCCTCGCGTGCCGGCGCCGACGCGGTGGACGCCGCGAGCGCCCCGATGGCGGGCACCACCAGCCAGCCCTCGCTCTCGGCGCTCGTCGCCGCGACCGCGCACACCGAGCGCGACACCGGGATCTCGCTGCAGGCCGTGAGCGACCTCGAGCCGTACTGGGAGGCCGTGCGCGGCGCCTACCGGCCCTTCGAGTCCGGGCTTCCGGGCCCCACCGGACGCGTGTACAAGCACGAGATCCCGGGCGGCCAGCTCTCCAACCTGCGTCAGCAGGCGATCGCGCTGGGACTGGAGGACCGCTTCGAGGTGATCGAAGACCTCTACGCCGCGGCCAGCCAGATGCTCGGCCGTCCGCCGAAGGTGACCCCGTCGTCGAAGGTGGTCGGCGACCTCGCCCTCGCCCTCGCGGCGGCGAACGCCGACCCGGCCGACTTCGAGCAGAACCCGGACAAGTTCGACATCCCCGACTCCGTCATCGGCTTCATGGCCGGCGAGCTCGGCGATCTGCCCGGCGGGTGGCCGGAGCCGCTTCGCAGCAAGATCCTCGAAGGCCGTCACGTCAAGATCGGCGTCGAGCCGATCACCGCCGACGACGAGAAGGCTCTCGCCGGGACGCCGGAGGAGCGCCGCGCGGCGCTCAACCGTCTGCTGTTCCCCGGCCCGACCAAGCAGTTCGAGCAGGTCCGCGAGATGTTCGGCGATCTCTCGGTCGTCGACACGATCGACTACCTGTACGGGCTCAAGCCGGGCACCGAGCACGCCGTGCCGATCGCGCCCGGAGTCGACCTGTTCGTCGGCCTCGAAGCCATCGGAGAAATCGACGACAAGGGCATGCGCACCGTCATGACCACGCTCAACGGCCAGCTGCGGCCGGTGTACGTGCGCGACCGCAGCGTCGCCGTCTCGACCCCGACGGCCGAGAAGGCGGACCCGGGCAAGCCCGGTCAGATCGCCGCACCGTTCTCGGGTGTCGTCACCCTCAAGGTCGCCGAGGGCGACAAGGTGGAGGTGGGTCAGCCGGTCGCGTCGATCGAGGCCATGAAGATGGAGGCCGCCATCACGTCCCCCATCGCCGGCACCGTGAAGCGTCTCGCCATCCCGAGCACGCAGCAGGTGGAGGCGGGAGACCTGTTGGTGGTGGTCGAGTAGGGACCGCGCCGCGCCGGTAGAATCGGACGTTGGCGCGAACCGGCGTCAGCGAAAGGGGAGTGAGCGTGGCGCGAGTGCGCAACGAGAAGCCGACGGCGGCCGACGAGTTCGGCGACGCGGTTTCCGCGGTGGACGGCGACGAGGGTCTTGCGGCCCAGCTGCCGGAAAGCCTCACGGTGAGCATCGAACTGCCCACGACCGTGCACGAGCCCGCCGATGACGAGGCGGCCGTGACGCTGCACGACATCGCGATCACGCCGGTGCTGCCGCAGGGGGACGCGCGGGCGACCACGTCGATCCATCTCGACGCCGACGAGCACGCCGAGCTTCCCGGGGACGACGAGACCGACGCGGATTCGGGCGAGCAGGCGGTCGCGATCGTGCCGCCGCTGCCGGGCGACGACGTCGCCGTGCACACCGGCGACGCGTCCTCTCCGGAGTCGGCGTCGATGCTCACGGCCGAGCGCCTCCTGCACGAGAAGAGCGGCGCCCGCCGCGGCGTCCCTGAAGGCTTCTGGCCCCACCTCGTCTACCAGGCGAGCTTCCACCAGATCAACCTCGGCGACTCGCCCGCGGTGCGCGAGCGCAAGCAGCTGGATGCGCGCATCGCGAAGCGGCTCGAGGGCGGCACCCGCTTCGTGCCGGTGCTCACCCGCAAGGGCGGGGTCGGCAAGACCACCATCACGACGATTCTCGGCATGGCCCTCGCCGATGTGCGCGAAGACCGCGTCATCGCGGTCGACGCCAACCCGGACCGCGGCACGCTCTCCGAGCGGGTCAACAAGCAGACGCGGTCGACCGTGCGCGACCTCGTCACGCACGCGCCGAGCATCCGCGACTTCTCGGAGCTGTCCAGCCACGTCTCGCGTGACGAGACGCGCCTGGACGTGCTCGCGTCCGACACCGATCCGCTGCTCTCCGAGGCCTTCGACGAGGACGACTACAACGTCGTCGCCGACATCGCGGCCCGTTACTACTCGCTCGTGCTCACCGACTGCGGCACCGGAATCGTGCACTCCGTCATGCGGGCCACGCTGCAGCGTGCGGATGCCGTGGTCATCGTCTCCGGCGGCAGCGTCAATGAGGCGCGGCTCGCCTCCGAGACGCTCACCTGGCTGGAGGCGAACGGCTACGGCGACCTGGTGAAGAACGCGATCGTGGCACTGAACACCGCCACCCAGGGCACCAACCTGGTGAAGCTCGATGAGATCGAAGCGCACTTCCGCTCGCGGGTGCGCGACATCGTGCGCATTCCCTACGACGCGGAGCTCGCAGCGGGTTCCGTCGTGCGGTTCTCGGCGCTTCAGAAGTTCACGCGCGACTCGGCGCGGGAGCTGGCGGCGCTCGTGATGGACGGGCTGCCGGCCCGGCGGTCGGCATGACCGAACGTCAGATCCGGCTCTTCGGAGATCCGGTGCTCCGTTCGGCGAGCGATCCGATCACCGTGAAGCCCGGCGACGCGAAGCTGCTCGCCCTCGCGGAGGACCTGGTCGACTCGGTGAAGCTGCCCGGTCGCGCCGGCGTCGCGGCACCGCAGATCGGCGTGGGGCTGCGGGCGTTCTCGTACAACGTCGACGGCGAGGTCGGCTACGTGTTCAACCCGGTGCTCGAGGTCTCGGGGGAGCCGGAGGACGTCAACGAGGGATGCCTGTCGGTGCCCGGATTCTCGTTCCCGCGTTCGCGCTACCCGTTCGCGCGGGTGACCGGCGTCGACGCGCACGGCAACGACGTCGTCCTGGAGGGCGACGGGCTGATGGCGCAGGCGCTGCAGCACGAGTGCGACCACCTCGACGGCAAGCTCTACGTCGAAGGTCTGGCGCCCGAGGTCAAGCGCGAGGCGCTGCGCGAGATCCGCCAGTCCGACTGGTTCGCACCCCGCTAGCCCCCGCGGGTTGAGTAGGGCCGCGCAGCGGCCCGTATCGAAACCGCCTCTGTCGTGCCGCGCGGCTGTGGTTTCGATACGCGCCTTCGGCGCTACTCAACCACCAAGTTGAGCGGGTTGAGTAGGGCCGCGGTGCGGTCCGTATCGAAACCGCTTGTGTTGCGCGCGGCCGTGGTTTCGATACGCGCCGTTGGCGCTACTCAACCACCAAGGTGAGCGGGTTGAGTAGGGCCGCGGCGCGGCCCGTATCGAAACCGCTTGTGTTGCGGCGCGGCTGTGGTTTCGATACGCGCCCTTGGCGCTACTCAACCAGCAAGATGAGCGGGTTGAGTAGGCGCCGAGCGCCGTATCGAAACCGCGCGTGCTGCCGCGCGGCCTTGGTTTCGATACGCGCCTTCGGCGCTACTCAACCGGCGAGGGGTGCCGGTTGAGTAGGCGCGCAGCGCCGTATCGAAACCGATCGGCTCTCACGCGGCGCTACTCAACCGGCGGGTGACTAGTGGACGAGCGACTGCCCGGTGGTCTCCGGCGAGGCCGACGAGTACATGACGTCGATCTCGCGCGAGAAGTCCGCCATGATCGGGTCGCGCTTGATGCTCATCTTCGGCGTCAGGTGTCCGCTCGCCTCGGTGAACTCGGTCGCGAGGATCGTGAACTTGCGGATCGACTCGGCGCGCGAGACGCGCGCATTGGCGACATCCACCGCGCGCTGCACCTCGGCGATCACCTTCGGGTTCTTCGCCGCGTCCTCGAGGGACTGGTCGGCGGCTTCCCCGTTGTTGTTCAGCCAGACCGGCAGCATCTCGGGGTCGAGGGTGATGAGCGCCGAGATGAACGGCTTCTGGTCACCCACGACGACCACCTGCGAGACGATCGGGTTGGCGCGCACCGGGTCCTCGAGCACGGCGGGGGCGACGTTCTTGCCGCCGGCCGTGACGATGATCTCCTTCTTGCGGCCCGTGATGGTCAGGTAGCCCTCGTCATCGATGGTGCCGATGTCGCCGGTCTTGAACCACTCGCCGTCGAAGGTCTCCTTCGTCGCCTCCGGGTTGTTCCAGTAGCCCGCGAAGACGTCGACGCCCTTGACGAGCACCTCGCCGTCGTCGGCGATCTTGATGCCGACGCCCGGCAGAGCCGGTCCGACGGTGCCGATCTTGAACTTGTCGACGAGGTTGACGGTCGCGGGAGCGGTCGTCTCGGTCAGACCGTAGCCCTCGAGGATCCGCAGGTCCAGGCTGCGGAAGAAGTGGCCGAGTCGCGGTCCGAGGGGCGCCGAGCCGGAGACGGCGTAGCGCACGCGGCCGCCCATGGCTGCCTTCAGCTTGCTGTAGACGAGCTTGTCGAAGATCGCGAACTTGATCTTCATGCCCAGCGGCACGTGACCGGCGTCGAGCGCCTTGGAGTGGGCGATCGCGGTCTCCGCCGCGGCGCGGAAGATCTTTCCCTTGCCGCCGGCTTCGGCCTTCTGCTCGGCCGAGTTGTAGACCTTCTCGAACACGCGCGGCACGGCGAGGAGGAACGTCGGCTTGAAGCTTCCGAGCGAGGGGAGCAGCTTCGAGGTGTCGCCCTGGTGGCCGACCTTGACGCCGGTGGTGACCGCGAGGATGGAGATGAAGCGCGCGAAGATGTGCGCCGTCGTGATGAACAGCAGGGTGGATGCGCCGGGAGCCACGACCTCCTTCATCGCGACGCCCGCGTTGCGGCACAGTTCGACGAAGTTGGAGTGCGTGAGGATGCAGCCCTTCGGCCGACCGGTCGAACCCGAGGTGTAGATGAGGGTGGCGAGGTCGGAGCCCTGCGCGATCTTCCGGCGACGTTCGATCTCGTCGTCGGAGACCTCCGTGCCGCTGGCGGTGAGCTTGTCGAGGTCGCCGAGGCTGAGCTGCCAGACCTGGTTGACGTCAGGCAGCTCGCTGCGGACCTCGTCGAAGCGCGCGAAGTGGTCCGGCGTCTCGACGATCAGCGCGGTGGCGCCGGAGTCGCTGAGGATGTACTGCACCTGCGATGGAGCAGAGGTCTCGTAGATCGGCACGAGGACGGCGCCCGCGAACCAGGCCGCGAAGTCGACCAGCGTCCACTCGTAGCGCGTCTTGCACATGAAGCCGATCTTCGTGCCGGGCTCGATGCCCGCGGCGACGAAGCCCTTGGCGAGCGCGACGACCTGACGGTGGAACTCGGCCGTGGAGACATCGCTCCACCCGTCGTCGCCCGTCGGCAGCGCGAAAAGGGGGGCTTCGGGGTCGATGGCCAGGCGGTCGACCAGCAGGTCGGTCGCGTTGGCCGTGGGATCCGCCGGAACCAGGGCCGGGGTGAAGAACTCGCTCACGGAAACTCCTTTGTCACCGGGTATGTGTGGTGGACTCCAGTCTACGTGTCGCGCGCGGGCCGGTGGGGCCGTGGCGAGCAACACGCGGCTAGACTCGGGCGTCGTGCATGCCATCGGAATCGACATCGGCGGAACGAAGATCGCCGGGGCCCTCGTCTCCCCTGAGGGCGAGATCATTCGCCAGCTCCGGCGCCCCACCCCCGCGGGGGATCGCGACGCGCTCATCGACCACGTCGTCGAGATCGTCAGCGAGCTCGCCGATGGGGAGGACGTCGTCGCGGCGGGCGTGGCGGCGCCCGGGTTCATCGATGCCACGCAGTCGATCGTCTATTACGCGCCCAACATCAACTGGCGCAGCGAACCGGTGCGCGAGCACCTGAGCGAACGGCTTCCGGGCCTGCCGATCACCGTCGACAACGACGCGAACGCCGCCGGATGGGCGGAATACCGCTTCGGCGTGGGCCGCGGCGTGAACGACATGACCCTGCTCACGATCGGCACCGGCGTCGGCGGCGCGATCATTGCCGACGGCCGACTGCTGCGCGGCGGCTTCGGCACCGCGGGCGAGATCGGGCACCTGCGCGTCGTCCCCGGCGGCCTGGCCTGCGGATGCGGCCAGCGCGGCTGCATCGAGCAGTACGGCTCGGGCCGTGCCCTGCTGCGCATGGCGAACGACATCGCGGATGCGGGCGGAATCGGCCAGAACCTCGCCGCGGTGCGCGAGGCGCAGGGCGGACTCGACGGGGCCCTCGTTGCCGCGCTGATCGCCGAAGACGACCCGGGCGCGCTCGCGGCGCTGCGCGAGCTCGGCGGCTGGCTCGGTCAGGCCGCCGCCTCGATCACCGCGGTTCTCGACCCGCAGGTGTTCGCGTTCGGCGGCGGTGTCGCCGCCGCGGGGGAGCTGCTGCTCGAACCGGTGCGCGAGGCCTACCTCGCCCACGTTCCCGCCCGCGGCTACCACCCCGAGCCGACCTTCGTCGTCGCCGAACTGGTGAACGACGCCGGAATGGTGGGCGCCGCCGACCTGGCCCGGCTTCACGCAGAACGCACCGGCGAAGCCGCGCGCTAGGCTCGTCACACGTTTCCGGAGGCGCCGTGTTCTATTGGTTGATGAAGTACCTCGTCGTGGGCCCGTTCATGCTCTCGGTGTTCCGACCGTGGGTACGCGGCCGTGAGAACGTGCCCGAGTCCGGTCCCGTGATCTTCGCGAGCAACCATCTGTCGTTCATCGACTCGGTGTTCCTTCCCCTCGTCGTCGACCGTCCGATCCGGTTCCTCGCCAAGAGCGAGTACTTCACCGGTCGCGGCGCCAAGGGCTGGCTGATCAAGCGCTTCTTCCTCGCCATCGGGCAGCTGCCCATCGACCGCTCGGGCGGGCAGGCCTCGCAGGCCTCGCTGCACGGCGGCCTCGAGCACCTCGCCGAGGGCGGCCAGCTCGGCATCTACCCCGAGGGCACGCGCAGCCCCGACGGCCGGCTGTATCGCGGGCGCACCGGCGTCGCGCGCATGATCCTGGATTCGGGCGCGATCGTCGTGCCGGTGGCGATGGTCGACACCGAGAAGGCGATGCCGACCGGCACGCTGATCCCGAAGGTGCGCCGCATCGGCGTCGTGTTCGGCGAGCCCCTCGACTTCTCGCGGTTCGAGGGCCTGGAGGGCGACCGCTTCGTGCTGCGGTCGATCACCGACGAGATCATGTACGAATTGGCGCGCATCGGCGGCCAGGAGTACACGGATGTGTACGCGACCTCGGTGAAGAAGCGCAAGCCTTCGCGCGTCGGCTGAACGCTCACGCGACGGCGCGGCGGTCCCCGGTCGGCTAGGGTCGATCGTTGGGCTGTGTTGGCCCGATTCCGAGAGCAGAAGGACCCACCGTGGTAGACCCGTCCGAGACCGTTGTGCAGGCAGATCCCAGCGTGATCGCCGGTCTCGACTATTGGCGTGAGCTCCCCATCAAGCAGCAGCCGCAGTGGCCGGATGCCGAAGCCGCCGCGGCCGCGTCGGCCGAGATCGCCACGCTTCCGCCGCTCGTGTTCGCCGGTGAGGTGGACATTCTGCGCGAGCGACTGGCGCGAGTGGCGCGCGGCGAAGCGTTCCTGATGCAGGGCGGCGACTGCGCCGAGACCTTCGCGGGCGCCACCGCCGACCAGATCCGCCGCCGCGTCAAGACGCTGCTGCAGATGGCTGTCGTCCTCACCTACGGCGCGTCGATGCCTGTCGTGAAGATGGGACGCATGGCGGGGCAGTTCGCCAAGCCGCGCTCCAGCGACACGGAGACCCGCGGCGAACTGACGCTGCCCGCCTACCGCGGGGACATTGTCAACGGCTACGACTTCACGCCCGAGAGCCGCGCCGCCGACCCGCGACGCCTCATCCAGGGCTACCACACGGCCGCGTCGACGCTGAACCTGGTGCGCGCGTTCACGCAGGGCGGGTTCGCCGACCTGCGCGAGGTGCACCGCTGGAATCACGGCTTCGCCGCGAACCCGGCCAACCAGCGCTACGAGGGTCTCGCGCGCGAGATCGACCGCGCGGTCAAGTTCATGGAGGCGGCCGGTGCCGACTTCGACGAGCTCAAGCGCGTCGAGTTCTACACCAGCCACGAGGGCCTGCTGATGGACTACGAGCGTCCGATGACGCGCATCGACAGCCGCAACGGCACCCCGGTGAACACGAGCGCCCACTTCCTGTGGATCGGGGAGCGCACGCGCGACCTCGACGGTGCGCACGTCGACTACTTCTCCCGCATCCGCAACCCCATCGGGGTGAAGCTCGGCCCGTCGACGACGGCGAGCGACATGGAAAAGCTGATCGACAAGCTCGACCCCGAGCGCGAGCCCGGTCGCCTGACCTTCATCACGCGCATGGGGGCGGGCAAGATCCGCGACTCGCTGCCGCCGCTGCTGGAGGCCATCAAGGGCATGGATGCGAACCCGATCTGGGTCTCGGACCCGATGCACGGCAACGGCATGACGACCCCGACCGGCTACAAGACGCGTCGCTTCGACGACGTCGTCGACGAGGTGCGCGGCTTCTTCGCGGCGCACCGCGACGCCGGAACGCACCCGGGCGGCATCCACATCGAGCTCACCGGCGACGACGTGACCGAGTGCCTGGGCGGGTCCGAGATGATCGACGAGGCGACGCTGGCGACGAAGTACGAGTCGCTGTGCGACCCGCGACTGAACCACATGCAGTCGCTGGAGCTCGCGTTCCTCGTCGCGGAAGAGCTGGGCGCGCCCGCGAAGCAGTGATCGTCGACGGACGCCCGGTGGACTGACTGTCGCCGGGCGTCAGTCGGCGCTCAGCCGGACGCGCACGGTGCTGTTCTTCGGCACGGTCTCGCCCGCTTCGGGGTCGAGATCCTCGACCGTGGCGATCCCGGGCAGCGTCTCGCCGATCAGTCGGCTGTTGTTGTTCCAGTACTCGACGACCAGGCCAGCTGCCTCGAGAATGGGGCGCGCCTCCAGCCAGGTCTTGCCTTCGACGTCGGGAATCTGCACCGGCTCGGGGCCGCGGGAGATCTCCAGGCCGACGGTGTCGCCGGGCTTTCGCGGTCCGTCGCTGCTGGTGAGCCCGATGACACGGCCTTCGGCGACGTCGTCGGAGTACGAGCGGATCTCCCGGCCCTCGTCGACCGTCAGGTTGACGTCAGCGAGACGCTGGGTCGCTACCTCGACGGTCTCGCCGCGGATCACTGGGACGGCGCCGACCGAGACCGCGAGTTGGATCGTGCGGCCTTCGAACGTGGTGCCCCCTTGCGACAGGTCGACGGGGTCGCCGTCGGCGTCGAGGTCAGTGGCGCTGATGACGAGCCCCGAGTCGAGGTCGGAGCTGAACTGCTCCACGATCGGATCGGCGACGATCAGGCCCTCGTCGGCGAGCAGGGCCTCGACATCCTCGAGCGGCAGTCCGGTGAGGGTCTCGAGGGTCACCTCGCGGGGGCCGAGCGAGACGACGAGGGTGACCTCCTCGCCCAGGCGGATACTGGATCCGACTTCCGGGTCGGTCGCCATGACCGCCCCTTCGGGAACGTTGACGCTGTGCGCCGTCTGGTTCTCCTCGGCGACGGTGAGCCCGATCTCGGTGAGGATCGCGGTCGCCTCTTCGGGCGTCGCGGTGACGACGCTGTCGGGGATGGTGGCGTGGGCCCCCGGTCCGGCGCCGAAGTACCAGCCGGTGGTGCCGGCGACGGCGGCGAGCAGCACCACGAGAATGAGGATGAACGGGGCGCGACGCCGGCGACGGCGCGCGATCGTCGCGAGCTGCGCGGTTGCCGCCCCGAGGGCCGCGGGGCCGGTGTCGTTGCGCGGGGCGCTTCGAGCGCCGAGCACCTGCGTCTCGGCGTCGGAGCCCGCGAACGGCGCGGCGGGAGCGGGCGGCAGCACCATCGTGCGCTGCATCGCGGTCGAACCGGTCGGCAGCGCGGTGCGCAGCAGTGCCTCGGTCTCGTGCAGCTGGTCGAGCATCTGGCGCGCGTCACGCGGACGGTGCTCGGGGTCGCGGGCGGTGGCCCACAGCACCAGCTCGTCGAGCTCGGCGGGGACCTTGTCGTTGGCGGCGCTCGGCACCGGCACGGAATCGTTCGCGTGCTGGTAGGCGATCTGCATCGGCTGCTCGCCCTTGTACGGCTGCTCGCCGGTGAGCATCTCGTACATCATGATGCCGACGGCGTAGATGTCGCTGCGGGTGTCGGCGACACCGCGGGTGACGAGCTCGGGGGAGAGGTAGGCGATCGTGCCCATCAGCGCCGCGCCGGTCGCCGTGTTGGCGGTGGCGGCGCGCGCGAGGCCGAAGTCGCCGATCTTGATGCGGCCGTCGTCGGCGAGGAGAACGTTCTCGGGCTTCAGGTCGCGGTGGACGATTCCGGCCTTGTGGGCCGCCGCAAGGCCCGAGAGCACCGCCTCGGTGATGTCGAGGGTCTGCTCGGCGGTCAGCGATCCGTATTCCTCGATCAGGTCGCGCAGCGTGATTCCGGGCAGATACTCCATGACGAGGTACGCGTAGTCCTCGTCCTGTCCCTGGTCGAAGACGTTGACGACGTTCGGATGCGCGAGCCGGGCTGCGGAACGGGCCTCCTGGATGAAGCGCTGCTTGAACGCGCTGTCGTCGGAGAGGTGCCCGTGCATGACCTTGATGGCGACGCGGCGCTCCAGGCGGAGGTCGGTGGCCAGGTAGACGGTGGCCATGCCGCCGCGGGCGATGCGTGAGCGCACCTGGTACCGCCCGTTCGATCAGGCGGCCGATCATCGGATCGGTCGTATTCGCGCTCACGCCGGAAGTCTAGATTGCCTCGGTGGACCGAACCTGTTGCCACACGGTGGGCGGCGAGCTCCGGAGAACGGCTCGGCGATCAGCCCAGCTGGGCGAGCCACGCAGTCGCGCTCGCTTCCCACTTGGCGTAGGCGTCCGGGTATGCCGAGATCTGCACCGCCTGAGCCGCCTGCGTGAGCGTCATGCTCTGCCAGCCCGAGATGTCGAGCAGCCCGCGGGTCTTGCCCTTGTTCGGGTTGCTCGGGCCGCCGTAGAACAGCTGGGCGGCGTAGCTCGGGGTGGTCAGCTGCGCGACCGTGCCCCATCCGGTACTCGGACGCTGCTGGAACAGTCCGACCGAGTCGCGATCGCCGTAGTTGATGTTGCGAAGGCTCGACTCCTGCATCGCCGCGGCGAGGGCGATGATGATGCCGCGGTCCGGCACGCCGAGCGATCGGCCGACATCGACGATGATCTGCGCGTTGGCCTTCATCTCGCTGGTGAGCGAGGTGACGGCGGTGCCCGCGGGGCTGGTCGTGGTCTTGCCGGGGATCAGGATCTTCTGACCCGGGTAGATGATGCTCGACCAGCTGAGGCTGTTCGCGGTGAGCACCGTCTGGGTGCCGAGGCCGTAGCTCGCGGCGATCTTGGAGATCGTGTCGCCGGACACGACCGTGTGGAAATACTGCGTGGCCGTCGGCGTCTCGGTCGCGGACTCCGGTTCGCTGGACGAGTCCGGCTCGGTGGGGGTCGTGCTGACGACCTCTTCGACGTCGATCGACGGCTCATCGGCCGGAGCGCTCGAGCCGCTGGTGTCCTGCGGGATGACGATGCGCTGGCCGGGGTAGATGATGCTCGACCAGCTCAGGCCGTTGGCGGAGAGGACCTTCGACGTCGCGATGCCGAACCGGGCGGCGATGCCCGAGATCGTGTCGCCCTTGACGATCGTGTACTTGTTCGTGGTGTCGACGACCGGGGCGGTGGCCGCCGGTGCGGTTCCGGGCAGCTTGAGGACCTGGCCGGGGAAGATGAGCGACTTCCAGCCGAGACCGTTGAGGGCCAGGACGGATGCCGTCGAGAGCCCGTAGCGGCTCGCGATCGCCGAGACGGTGTCTCCGGTGGCGACGCGGTAGGTGGCCGGAACGGTGGTGCTGGCGACCGTGGTCGCGGCGGCGGTCACCGTGGCGGCGAGGGCGCGCGCGCCGGAGGTCTCCGGAAGCGTGGACTTCTTGGGCTGGGCGGATGCGGGAGGCAGCGGTGCCGTGACATTCATGCTCACGGTCAGCGCGCCGGCGAGAACGAACGGCATCGTGGCGCGCATGCCGCGATTCACGCGCCGTGCGGCTCGGTCGCGATCAAGACCGGCCCCCGGCTCGACGACGAGCGAGTGCCCGCTGGGAGTGAGGCCCGCAAAGACAGCACGAGCGATCTCGTCGCGCTCGCGAAGGTCCGACACATTGACCGCCTTTCTCCCCGCCCCCGGGATTCACCTGGCTGTGTCGGGAATAACGCTGTCACAGATGGTAATTACTGTCAATCAAAGTGACGAATGTGATTTGTGTGACTCGGGCGCGTTTTGGGGGAGCCTTCGCGCGCCGGCGCGCGGCTCGTGGCACTCTTGACGCGTGAGTTCTCCTGCCGACCGTGAATGGTTGACCGTCCCCGACCTTGTCGAGATGCTCGGCGTCTCCACCAGCCGCGTCCGCCGGCTCTTCGAAGATCGCATCCTGCTCGCGGAGCGTCGCGACGGCGTGCTGCGCGTCCCCGCCGACTTCCTGAAAGACGGAGAGCCGCTGCACGAGCTGCGCGGCACGCTCATGGTGCTCGCGGACGCGGGCTTCAGCGACGAGGAAGCGATGCACTGGCTGCTGGACGAGGACGAGGTCCTCAGCGCCGCGCCCATCGACGCACTCCGGCAGGGTCGCAAGTCCGAAGTGCGTCGAGTGGCGCAGTCGCTGGCCTTCTAGACCGCGACGAGCGCCGACTGCACGGCGACCACGTCGGGGCCGTAGACGGCGTCGAAGTACTCCTGGATCGACCCGTCGTCGTAGTACACGGTCACGAACAGGTAGCCGTTCTCCGAGAACGAGAACAGCACGTCAACGGGAAGATCCGTCGTCACCACCTCCTGGATCTCACGCAGCTCCGCATCGGAGCTCTCGCCCGCGTTCTCCGGGTCGAGTCGCGGGTCCGGGTCGCTCATCATCGGGTCGTAGAGGGCGAGCGGAACCGGATCCTCGGTCACCGTGAAGATGGCGCCGTCCCAGGTGCCGAAGACCGCGAAGGTGCCCCAGGTGACGTCGTTGGCGGTCTCCTTGATGTCGATCGCGTCCCAGTTCCAGCCGACGATCTCGGCGCCGGCGCACTGCGGCGGGTAGGACTCGGCGATCGCACCCAGGCAGAGCTGGGGAGCGGCGTCGCCGATCTGGAGCACCGTGCCCTGACCGACCACGGTGCCGGGGGCGGCGGGGGAGACGGCGGGCGGAACCGTTGCCTGTCCGCCCGGGCCCATGCTCGCGCAGCCGGCGAGCAGCAGAAGTGCCGCACCCGCAACGGCGGGCGCGAATCGTCGTAGTGTCATGCCTCCAGTCTCGGGTTCGATCCCGTTCGCGACCACCCAACCTTTGCCGCGACTTCGTCGTCAGGCGGCTCCCTGCCGCGCAGTGCTACCCTGAATGCGTGCTGTTCGGCCTGCTTCTTCTTAGCTGCCGCGACGAGGCCTAGTTCAACGGCCTTCCTCGTCGCGGAGTTCGTCGTTGGCTGAGACCCGACTCGTAGAGAAGCAGAAGACCATGAAGAACACCCAGCAGCCCAGCGGAATGCCGGTTCATCGCTACCGCTCGTACTCCGACCAGTTTCGGACGCACCTCGCCGATCGCACGTGGCCCGACAAGGTCATCGAGAAGGCTCCCATCTGGTGCGCGGTCGACCTGCGCGACGGAAACCAGGCGCTCATCGATCCGATGAGCCCGGAGCGCAAGCGCATCATGTTCGACCTCCTCGTCAAGATGGGCTACAAGCAGATCGAGGTGGGCTTCCCCTCGGCGAGCCAGACCGACTTCGATTTCGTGCGCCAGCTGATCGACGAGGACGTGATCCCGGACGATGTCACCATCCAGGTGCTCACCCAGGCGCGCGAAGAGCTGATCGCCCGGACCTACGAGTCGATCAAGGGCGCCAAGCAGGCCATCGTGCACTTCTACAACTCGACGAGCGTGCTTCAGCGCGAGGTCGTGTTCCGCACCGATCAGCAGGGCGTTCTCGACATCGCGCTGCAGGGCGCGCGCTGGTGCAAGCAGTACGAGGCGACCATCCCCGAGACGAGCGTCTACTACGAGTACTCGCCCGAGAGCTACACCGGCACCGAACTCGACTTCGCGGTCAAGGTCTGCAACGAGGTGCTCGAGATCCTCGAGCCCACCGCCGAGCGCAACGTGATCATCAACCTGCCCGCGACCGTCGAGATGGCGACGCCGAACGTCTACGCCGACTCGATCGAGTGGATGAGCCGCCACCTCGCCCACCGCGAGAACGTGCTGCTGTCGCTGCACCCGCACAATGACCGCGGCACCGCCGTCGCGGCCGCCGAGCTCGGCTACCAGGCGGGTGCCGACCGCATCGAGGGATGCTTGTTCGGCAACGGCGAGCGCACCGGCAACGTCGACCTGGTCGCGCTGGGGCTCAACCTCTTCACACAGGGCATCGATCCCGAGATCGACTTCAGCGACCTGGACGAGATCCGCCGCACGGCCGAGTACTGCAACCAGCTCAAGGTGCACGAGCGCAGCCCCTGGGCGGGCGACCTCGTGTACACGGCCTTCAGCGGATCCCACCAGGACGCCATCAAGAAGGGCTTCGAGGCCCTGGATGCGCGCGCCCAGGCCGAAGGCAAGCACGTCTCCGAGCTGGAGTGGGCCGTGCCGTACCTGCCGATCGACCCGAAGGATGTCGGTCGCGGCTACGAGGCCGTCGTGCGCGTCAACTCGCAGTCCGGCAAGGGCGGCGTCGCCTACCTGCTGAAGTCGGACCACGCGCTCGACCTGCCGCGCCGTCTGCAGATCGAGTTCAGCCAGGTCGTGCAGACCAAGACCGACGCCGAGGGCGGCGAGGTCACGAGCGAGCAGATCTGGGAGATCTTCCAGGACGAGTACCTGCCGGCCCCGGCGGAGCGACCCGACGACAAGTGGGGACGCTTCGAGCTGCTGTCCACGCGCACGGCGAGCGACATGTCCGGATCGGTCGAGCTGGACGCGCGCCTGCGCATCGGCAGCGACCTCGAGGAGGTGCGCGGCGTCGGCAACGGCCCCATTGCGGCCTTCCTCGGCGTGATGGCCGAACAGGGGCACGACATCAAGCTCTACGACTACGTCGAGCACACCCTCTCGGAGGGCGGCGACGCGCTCGCGGCGGCCTATGTCGAGCTGCAGGTTGGCGAGGTCCGACTCTGGGGCGTCGGCATCGACGGCGACATCTCGACCGCCTCGCTCAAGGCGGTCGTGTCGGCGGTCAACCGCGCGGTGCGGATGCGGACCGCTGACCGCGAGCTCGTCTCGGCGTAGTCCAGCACTCACCACCCGGGACTCACCACCCGGCATCCCGACAGCCCGGCGGACCGTCAGCTCGACGGCCCGTTCCGGGCTGTCGGTCCGTTCCGGGCTGTCGGTCCGTTCCGTTCCGGGTTGCCGGTCCGTTCCGGGCTGTCGGTCCGCGGTCCGCGGCCCGACAGCCCGTTCCCGCCGCCCGCCCGTCTGTTCCCACCAAATGCAGGAGAAAACGCGGCCGGATGCCGTGATCCCGGGGCTCGCGGAGCCGTCCGTTGACGGATCTCCTGCATTTCGTCGACAGTGCCGGAGGCAGCGACAGCGGGGACAGCGGCGACAGTGCCGGAGGCGGCGACAGTGGCGACAGCGGCGGCGGTCGAGGTGGAGATGGAGGTGGCGGCGGCGGCGATCCCGGACGGGGGCGTCAGATCTCCGCGTCGGGGGCGTCGCGTCCGAGCCGCCGGGGCCACAGGTTGCGGGTGATTGGACGCTGCTCCGGCAGGCTCCAGTGGAACAGCACCGCGAGGATCCGCACGACGAAGGTGAGGGCGACGCACACCACGGCGGCGATGAAGACGGGCACGCCCAGCGCGACCAGCACGACCAAGCTGGTGGTGCCGACGATCGTCGCCACCGCGTAGAGCGAGCCGACATGCATCAGCGCGATCGGAAGCCCGAGCAGGAGGTCGCGGAAGATGGACCCGCCGACGGCGGCGAGCACCCCGACGAAGATCGCGGGCACCGCGGGAAGCCCGAGCGACAGCGCCTTCGTCGTGCCGAGCGCGCCGAACAGGCCGATCGTCAGGGCGTCGAGCACGGTAATGAACGGGGCGATCCGGTTAACCAGGCGCTCCAGCAGCATTCCGAGCAGTGCGGCGGCGGTCGCCACCGGCAGGTACCAGTTGCTCAGCAGCGTGGCGGGCACCTCGACCAGCAGGACGTCGCGCAGCACGCTGCCGCCGAATCCGGTCGCAAGGCCGATGATGGCGACGCCGAGCAGATCGAGCCGTCGATCACGGAACTGCGCGGCGAACGCGGCCCCCTGCATGCTCCCGATTGCGACGGCCAGAACGCCGATCCAGATGGGGATCTCGAAGGAGGAGGTCACGGTCCATTGCTAGCACGTGCCGCGCGCGCGGCGAATTCGGCGAAGGTTTCTCGGCCGAAGCCGGGCAGCCCGGTCAGGTGGTGCCCGGCCCGGAACCCGCGAACGGTGCGTCCGCCGAGGTGCAGGGTGCGCACCGTCTTGGCGGCGCCGTGCGCGCGATGCCAGATCTCGGCGACCTCCGCGAACGACAGGATCTCCGGCCCGCCGACGTCCTCGACGCGACCGGCCGGCGACTCGCTGGCCAGGTCCGCCAGGCGCTCGGCGACCTCCTCGACGGCGATCGTCTGCAGCGAGATGTCGAGCACCCGCGTGGTGGCGAGGCGGTGCTGCAGCTCGATCAGCTCGACCGGGAAGGAATGGAACTGGGTTGCGCGCAGAATCGTGAACGGGATCCCGCTGCCCTCGATCACCGCCTCGCACCGCACCTTGTCGCGGTAGTAGAAGTACGGGATGTCCTCGACGCCGACGATCGAGATGTACACGACGTGCTCGACCCCGGCGTGCGCCGCGGCTCGCAGCAGGTTCTCGGTGCCGTGGCAGTCGCGCCGCCGGTTGGTCGCGAGATGGACGATGGTGGCGGCGCTGGCGACGGCCGCCTCCAGGCCCGAGTTCCGGTCGAGGTCGCCGGTCACGCGCATCGCGCCGGGATGGCGACTGAGAATGTCGACCTCGTGGCCGCGCGAGCGCAGCGCCTCCACGGTCGGGCGTCCGAGCCCGCCTGTTCCGCCGGTCACCAGAGTCGTCGACATGATCGCCCCTTTGCGAATCGCCGCGCTCACTCCAGTGTGCCACGCACCGGGCTCGCGGGGGAGACTAGGGGAGTGCCGACCTACCGTGATGAGGGCGTCGTGCTTCGCACCCACAAGCTGGGCGAGGCCGACCGCATCGTCACGCTCCTGACCCGCCAGCACGGCAAGGTGCGGGCCGTCGCGAAGGGGGTGCGCCGCACGGCGTCCCGTTTCGGCGCGCGGCTCGAGCCCGGCATGGTCGTCGACGCGCAGTGCTACATCGGCCGCAGCCTCGACATCGTGCAGCAGGCGGACACGATCGGCTCGTACGGCGCCGACATCGCCGACGACTACGGCCGCTATACGGTCGCCATGGCGATGCTGGAGACGGCGGACCGGCTGACGGATCACGAGGCCGGCACCCAGCACTACCTGCTGCTGGTGGGGGCTCTGCGCTCGCTCGCGCGTCGAGAGCACGACGCCGGAATGACCCTCGACGCCTACCTGCTCCGCGCGCTGTCGATCGCCGGATGGGCCCCGAGCTTCGTCGACTGCGCCGTCACCGGGGCACCCGGCCCGCATTCCGCCTTCGTCGCCCAGCTCGGCGGGGTGGTCGCCGACGAGGTCGCTCCGCCCGGTGCCGTGCGGCTGGACGCCGCCACGCTGGAGGTGCTCGGGGCGCTGCTGGCGGGCGACTGGCCGGTCGCCGAATCCGCCGACGAGCGGGCCCTCGCGCAGGCCACCGGGGTGGTCGCCGCGTACACGCAATTCCACCTCGAACGGGCGCTGCGATCGCTGCCGCACGTGGACCGAACCGGGGTGTGAACGACACCGGTGCAAGAGCGGATTCGGGGGGGCCTCCGCAAGCCCTAGAGTGATCCCAACTCCCGCTTCGAGGAGTAGTGGTCACGAATGACTGATGGAGGAACCCCGGCCATGAAACTCACCCCGCGACGCATCGGCGTCGCTCAGCAGCGCTCGCCGCGACTCTCGTGCTGTCGGCCTGCGTGCCGACCACGACGCCCGAGGACGACACCTCGATCACCGTGGCCCTGCCCGGATCGCTCTCCAACCTGTACGTCGGCCAGGAGAACGGGATCCTCAACTACTACATCGCCTCGATCGCGCAGGAGGGGCTTGTCACCCTCGACGCCGAGGGCGAGATCCAGCCCGCCCTCGCCGAGAGCTGGGAGCAGGTCGACGACCTGACCTACCGCTACACGCTCCGCGAGGACGCGGCGTTCCAGGACGGCACCGCAGTGACCGTCGACGACGTGATCTTCTCGATCGAGATGGCGCAGGATCCGGAGCTCTCGCCCGGCTTCTCGTTCTACCTCGGCGGCATCGTGTCCATGGAGGAGACCGCCGACCGTGAGCTGACGATCACCCTGTCGGCGCCGGATGCCTCCTTCGCCACCCTGATGAGCACGACCGGCGTGCTGTACGTGACCTCGAAGGCGTACTGGGAGGCCAACGCGGGCTCGATCGGCACCGGCGAGGGACTGCTGCTCGGCACCACGCCGTACCGCGTCACCGAGTTCGTGCCCGACTCGCACGTGTCGTTCGAGCGCGTGGACACCTGGTGGGGCGGCGTTCCCGAGATCGAGAACGTGCGCGTCGACTTCATTCCGGATGAGAACACCCGCCTGCTGGCGGCGCAGACCGGCAACATCGATGTCGCCTTCAACGTGCCGTTCCAGCAGGCCGATCAGTGGGCGGCCATCGAGGGCGCCGAGGTGCAGTTCGTCAACGACCTGTCGTACGTCGGCCTGCTCTTCGACCTCGAGGTCGCGCCCTTCGACGACGTGAACGTGCGCGAAGCCGTTGTCCACGCGATGGACCGCTCGGCGGTCGTCGAGAGCGTGCTCGACGGGCACGGCGAGGTCGCGCTGGCGATCCCGACGCCGGAGTCGCTGATCGCCGCCTACGGCGACCAGGCGGATGCCCGGCTCGAGGCCCTCCCGCAGCGCGATTTCGACCTCGACGCCGCCGCCGCGGCGCTCGCGGCGTCGTCGGTGCCGGACGGGTTCACGGCCGAGCTCACCTACCCGGCGACCGGTCCGGAGCTGGGCCGCGCCGCGCTGGCGCTCTCGGCGAACCTGGCCGAGATCGGGGTCACGATCGACGTGCGCGAGGTCACGATCGAGGAGTGGCTCGCCACCATCGGCGACGGCGAGCACGGCCTCGGCTACATGTGGTACTTCTCGACGACGGGCGACCCCGGCGAAGTGATCAGCTACCTGTACGGCCCGGAGAACCCGTCCCGCTACTCCAACTCGGCGGTCGAGTCGCTGCTCGCGGAGGCGTTCATCGAGAGCGACCCGACGGTGCGCGCCGACCTGATCCTCGGCGCCGAGGAGCTCGCGCAGACGGACCTGGCGAGCTTCCCGCTCTGGTGGGGCCAGTCGGCGACGGCGTTCCTCGACGGCTGGACCATCGATACCGACACCCCGTTCGTCTACACGAACCCGTGGCCGGCGCTGCTGACGCGGAGCGAATGACATGAGCGGTGCGCCTCGGCGCGCGCTCCTCGCCGGGTGGGCATCCTCCTTCTGGGGGATGCTCACCCTGCGGCTCCTCGGAGTTGTCGCGATCGTCTTCGTGCTGTCCGTGCTGATCTTCGGCATGATGCACCTGATCCCCGGGGATCTGGTGCGGAACCTTCTGGGTCTGCGGCCCGCGAATGAGGAGACGATCGCGGCGATCCGCGAGCAGTATCGCCTCGACGATCCGTTCTGGGTGCAGTACGCGACCTGGCTCGGCAACGCCCTGACCGGGGATTTCGGCACCTCGATCCGCTACCAGCTCCCCGTCGCCGACGCGATCGCGCAGCGCATCCCGCTCACCGCGATGCTGTCGGTGCTGGCCATGCTGATCGCCGCCGTCACCGCGATCCCGCTCGGGGTCGTCGCGGCGCGCTTCCACCAGAAGCCGGTGGATCGCGTCGTCACCGGCGTCTCGGTGCTCGGCCTCAGCGCGCCGGCCTTCGTCGTCGCGCTGCTGCTGCTGTACGTGTTCGCGTACTACCTGCCGATCTTCCCCGTCTACGGCGGCGGGGGCGGCGACCTGCTCTCGCAGCTGTACTACCTGGTGCTTCCCTCCACCGCGCTCGCGGTCGGGCTCGGCGCCATCCTGATGCGGCTGACCCGCGCCGCCATGATCGAGTCGCTTGCGAGCGACTACATCACCTTCGCGCGGTCGCGCGGGCTCGGCGAGGGGCGAGTGCTTCTGCTGGCGCTGCGCAACTCGGCGATCCCGATCGTCACCGCCGCGGGGCTCGTGTTCACCTACGTGATCGGCGGCACCATCCTCGTCGAGGCGGCCTTCGCGCTTCCCGGGCTGGGCCTCATGCTGCAGGACGCGGTGCTGTTCAAGGACATCGCGCTCGTGCAGGCGCTCGTGCTGCTGATCGCGGCCGTCATCGCCCTGCTCACCGTGGCGGTCGACTTCACCTACGCGGTGCTGGATCCGCGTGTTCGCAGCCGGAGGAGCGTCGCATGACCGCGCCCAAGACCACGGCCATCGCCCTGCGACCCTCGTTGCGCGCGGGCCGCGTCGGCTCCGTCGGCCTCGTCGTGACGGGCGGGATCCTGGCGATCGCGCTCGTCCTCGCCGCGTTCGGGTCGGTGCTCGCGCCCGACGCGCTCGTTCAGGACATCCTGCTCGGCGTCACCCCGCCCGGCACGCCCGGTCACCCGCTTGGCACCGATGAGCTGGGGCGCGACATCCTGCAGCTGCTGATCGCCGGGTCCGGTTCGGCGCTCGCGGGACCGGTCGTGATCGCGCTCGGCTCGATGCTGCTCGGCGTCATCCTCGGCACGATCACCGGCTATGTGCAGGGCTGGCTCGACTTCACCATCGGTCGCGTCACCGACCTGCTGCTGGCGCTGCCCGTCGTCGTGGTCGCGATCGTCGTCGCCGGCGTCTTCGGCAGCGGCTACTGGGTGACCGTCGCGATGCTCGTCGTGCTGTTCGCCCCCTCCGACATCCGGCTGGTCCGCTCCGCGGTCATCGAGCAGTCGGCGAGGCCGTACATCGAGTCGGCTCGGATGCTCCGCCTCGGCCCGTTCCGCATCATGTTCCGGCACATCCTGCCGAACGTCTCGCCGATCATCGTCACCAACGCCCTCGTCAACTTCGCGATCGCCATCGTGGCGCTTTCGTCGCTGTCGTTCCTCGGCGTCGGCGTGTCGCCCGGCGCCGCCGACTGGGGGCGCCAGCTCGACGACGGTCGAGGACTGCTCCCGATCAACCCCGCCGCCACGATCGCCCCGGCGATCGCGATCGTCGTCGTCGCCTGCGCGGCCAACCTGCTCGGCGACGCGCTTGCCGCCCGGGCCGAGCGCAAGGGAGGCGCCGAGTGAGCGCGCATCCGATCCTTCTCGACGCACGCGGACTCAGCGTGCGAGGCCCGCGCGGCGTGATCGTCGAGCCGGTCGACCTGCAGGTTCGCGCGGGCCGCACCCTCGCGGTGGTCGGCGAGTCGGGGTCGGGCAAGTCGCTGACCGCGCGCGCCCTCACCGGACTGCTCGACCCGGCACTCTCGGCCTCCGGAACGGTGCTCTGGGGTGAGCGTGAATTCGACCTCGCGGGCGCGGTCCCGTGGGCGGGCCTCCGCGGCTCGGCGATCTCGCTGCTGCTGCAGGACCCGTTCACCTCGCTCAGCCCCGTGCACCGCTGCGGCACCCAGATCGCCGACACCGTGCGCGCGCTCGCCCGTCGTCGCGGCAAGCGGATGACGGGCGCAGCGATCCGAACCATCGTCGAGGACCGCCTGCGGGAGGTGGGGCTGGACCCCGCCGTCGCGCGGCGCTACCCGCACGAGCTGTCCGGCGGCATGCGGCAGCGGGTCGCGATCGCCGCGGCGATCGCCGGCGACCCGGACGTGCTCATCGCCGACGAGCCGACGACGGCGCTCGACGCCTCCACCCAGGGCGAGGTGCTCGCCGTGCTCGCCGAGCTGCAGGAGCGGCGCGGGCTCGGCTTGGTCCTCATCTCGCACGACCTCGGCGTGGTGCGCGGCTGCGCCGACGAGGTCGTCGTGCTCTATGCGGGGACGGTCGCCGAGCGCGGCCCGGCCGGGGTCGTGCTCGATGCGCCCGTGCATCCGTACACGGCGCGACTGCTCGCCGCCGACCCGCCGCTGGATCACCGCCTGGCAAAGCTGGAAGGCATCCCCGGGTCGGTGCCCGCGCCCGGACAGCGCCCGGACGGATGCGCGTTCGCACCGCGCTGCCTGCTGGCGACCGAGCGGTGCCGCACCGAGGCGCCGGCGCTCGAGGCGGTGCCCCGAGGCGGTGTCGTCGCGTGCCACCACAGCCGCACCCCGCTCGTGATCGAGGAGCGCGGACGCGCCGCCGAGGCAGCCTCGCCCGCCGCGCCGGGCGCGCTGCTGACGGTGCGCGGGCTGCGAGCCCAGCACGGCGCGACCGAGATCCTGCACGGCGTCGACCTCGATGTGGCCTCGGGCGAGATCGTCGGTGTCGTCGGCGAATCGGGCTCCGGCAAGACCACGCTCGCGCGCTGCGTGGCCGGCCTGCACGCGCCGTCGGCGGGCGAGGTCAGCCTGGACGGAAACGCGCTGGCGCGCCGCCTCGCCGACCGCGACCCGCGTGACGTGCAGATCGTGTTCCAGGACCCGTACTCGGCGCTCAACCCGCGACTCACCATCGGCGATGCGCTGCGCGAGGCCCTCGCCGTCGGCGATCGTCCGGCGAGCGACGTCGCCGAGCTGCTCGAGAGCGTCGGGCTTCCGGCGCGCTACGCCGCTCGACGCCCGCGTGACCTCTCCGGCGGCGAGCGTCAGCGCGTCGCGATCGCCCGAGCGCTCGCCCCGCGGCCTCGGCTGCTGATCTGCGACGAGTCGGTGTCGGCGCTCGACGTGTCGGTGCAGGCGCAGATCCTGGCGCTGCTGCTGCGCCTCCGCGATGAGCTCGGCACCCCCGTGCTCGTCATCACCCACGACCTTGCGGTGGTGCGCCAGGTCTGCGACCGGGTGCACGTGCTTCGCCGCGGTGAGATGGTGGAATCCGGGACGGTGGCGCGCGTGTTCGATGCTCCCGAGCATCCGTACACCGCGTCGCTGCTCGCCGCCAGCGAGATCACGGCCGAACGGAAGGAGCCGACCCGCGCATGACCGAGATGACGTCGTTGCCCCGCGTGCCGGCGATTGCCGAGCTCACCCCCACGATCCCCGCGCTCGAGCAGTCGCCGGGGCTCGCGCTGCCGGATTCGGCGGCGGCGGTGTGGGCGCGCCCGACCGGAAGCGCGATCGTGCACCGGGCGCTGCTCGGGGAGGCCGCGGCCCCGCTCGCCGGGGCGCTGCTGCGCCGCCGACCGCAGACGGTCGGCTCGGTCATCACCGGCGCGTTCGGCGCCGCGGACGACCTGGAACTCGTGATCGCGGCGCTCGTTGCGCGCGAGAGCGAGGCCGGGCATCCGCTGCTCAAGTGGGAGGTGCGGCCCGGGCAGGACGTCGACCCCGCGGCGCACGGCTTCCGGGCGCTGCGCACACCGCACCGCTCGGGCGACGGCACCGACCCCGGCATTCGCGGCTGGGTTCGCGACCTCGTCGACTGGCCGCGCGGCGAGGTGGCCTACTACCGCCAGACCACCGACTTCACCTGCGGCGGCGTCTCGGCGCTGCTGGCGCTCGAGGCGGTGGGGGAGCGCCTGCTCGGCGACGACGCCGACGCGAACCGGCTGACCGAGCTGCGCACCTGGCGGACCGCCACCAACGTGCCGGCCTGCGATCCGCTGGCCCTCGCGGTCACCGTCGATCGGCTGCGCGGCGACGCCCACCGGGTCGAGGTCTACCTCGACACCGAGGAGCCCGTGCTGCTGGAGGATCTCGACGATCCGGCTGAGCTGTCCTTCCGTGCCGACCTGCAGCGCCTCGCCGCCCGAGAGCTCGCCGAGCGCGAGGTGGCCTGGCATCACGAGCGGCTCGGCATGGACCAGGTCGCCGAGGCCGTGGCGGCCGGCGCCGTCGCGATCCTCCTGATCGATCTTGAGCCGCTCATCGACGACCCGACGCCGCACTGGGTGGTCGCCTCCGCCGTGCGCGACGGCGTGCTGCTGATCGACGACCCGTGGGTCGAGACCGAGATCGGCGAGAGCTGGGTGATGACCCACGAGCTGCCGATGACCGAGGATGCGCTCGACGGCGTGGTGCGCTGGGGTCGCGGCTACCGCGGCGTCATCCTGCTGCACCGCTGAGTGGGGCCGGGGATCAGGCTGGCTAGGCTGACACGGTGACCTCGACCACGCATCCCGATGCGGAGCCGTTCCGGCCCCTCGACTGGACCGGGCTCTACCCGCCCGCGTTCCCGGCCGGGTCGGTTCCCGCGCACGTGGCGATCGTGATGGACGGCAACGGGCGCTGGGCCAACCAGCGCGGCCTCACTCGCACGCAGGGGCACCAGGCGGGCGAGGCGGCGCTGCTCGATGTCGTCGCCGGGGCGATCCAGGCCGGGGTGAAGCACCTCAGCGTCTACGCATTCTCGACCGAGAACTGGAAGCGCAGCCCCGACGAGGTGCGCTTCCTCATGGGATTCAACCGGGACGTGCTGCACCGGCGGCGCGACCAGCTGAACGACTGGGGCGTGCGCGTGCGCTGGGCCGGGCGGCGTCCGAAGCTGTGGCGCAGCGTGATCGACGAGCTGCAGTTCGCCGAGCGCCTCACCGCCCGCAACTCGACGCTGACGCTCACCATGTGCGTCAACTACGGCGGCCGCACCGAGATCGCGGATGCCGTGCGCCAGATCGCGGCGGAGGCGGCAGCGGGGCGGCTGAACCCGGCTCGCATCAGCGAGAAGACGATCCAGAAGCATCTGTACGTGCCCGATCTGCCGGATGTCGACCTGTTCGTGCGCAGCTCGGGGGAGCAGCGCACCAGCAACTTCCAGCTCTGGCAGGCAGCCTACGCCGAGATGGTGTTCCTCGACACGCTGTGGCCGGACTTCTCGCGCGAGGACCTGTGGCGCGCGATCGGGATGTACGTCGGACGCGACCGGCGCTTCGGCGGCGCCGTCGACGCCCCGAAGCCCCACTGAGGCGCCGGTGTCCCGCGTCGGCGCCTCCGTCTCGCGCGGGTTCGGGTCAGCCTGACCTGAAGTGCTAGAATCTGTTCGGGTTGAAATGACTCTTACACTGAGTCGCCCGGGAACGGCACGGAAGGAGTCACGATGGATGCCGATCGACAGCTCTCGCTCGCGGTCTCGACCGTGATCTTCGCGCTGCGCCCGCATCCGACCTCCGGCCGCAGCGTCGTGAGCCTGCCGCTCGTGCGCCGCACGCGCGAGCCGTTCGCCGAGCGCTGGGCGCTGCCCGGCGGCTGGGCCGACCCGGCCGAAGGGCTCGAGCAGACCGCCGCGCGCAACCTCGTCGAGACGACCGGGGTGCGCCCCGGCTACCTCGAGCAGCTCTACTGCTTCGGCGCGCCCGAGCGCTCGCCCAGCGGCCGCGTCGTCAGCGTCGTCTACTGGGCGCTCGTCGCCCCCGAGCAGACCGACGCCGACCGCGAAGCCGACAACGTGCGCTGGTTCGCCGCCGACGAGCTGCCCGAGCTCGCCTTCGACCACAACCTGATCGTCGAGTACGCGCTCTGGCGACTGCGCAACAAGCTCGAGTACAGCCAGATCGCGCACGCGCTGCTCGGGGAGACCTTCACGCTCAGCGAGCTGCGCCAGGTGCACGAGGCGGTGCTCGACCGCGAACTCGACCCCGCCAACTTCCGGCGTCAGATGGAATCCTCCGGCGCCCTCGTTGCCACCGACGAGCGCGTCGTCGGCGGGCGTCACCGTCCGCCGCGCCTGTACCGCTACGACTCCGCGGCGGCGCTCGTCGACCACGGGCCCCTGACCGAGCACCACGGCCTCGCCCACGCGGGCGCCCCGACCATCACCCCTGCAGGAGAGGACGCCGACCATGGCCTCCGTTGACACCACCATTCAGCTGATCCGCACCACGGGTCGCAACGCCGAGGGGCAGCCGCAAGAGGCCTGCAGCCCGGCGCTCGCGAAGAGCCCGTGGGACTTCGACCGCGAGCTGCAGTACGGACCCGGCTCGTCCATGGGCGACGTGATCCCGACCGGCTCACCGCGCCAGGGCGCGATCCCGCGGGAGTACCAGGACGCCACCCCCGAGGAGCTGGATGCGCGCATCCGCGCCGCCAAGCAGACCCTCGGCGACCGCGTCGTCGTGCTCGGCCACTTCTACCAGCGCGACGAAGTCGTCGAGCACGCCGACTTCCTCGGCGACAGCTTCCAGCTGGCCAACGCCGCCCAGACGGTGCCGAACGCCGAGGCGATCATCTTCTGCGGCGTGCACTTCATGGCCGAGACCGCCGACATCCTCGCCCGTGACGACCAGGCGGTCATCCTGCCGAACCTCGCCGCCGGCTGCTCGATGGCCGACATGGCCGACGAGGACTCCGTCGAGGAGGCCTGGGCCGAGCTCGAGGCGATCTACGGCACCGAGCCGGACGCCGAGGGCAAGGCGCCGATCATTCCCGTCACCTACATGAACTCCTCCGCCGCGCTCAAGGCGTTCTGCGGTCGCCACGGCGGCATCGTCTGCACCAGTTCGAACGCCGAGACGGTGCTCGAGTGGGCGTTCGAGCGCGGGCAGCGGGTGCTGTTCTTCCCCGACCAGCACCTGGGGCGCAACACCGCCAAGAAGATGGGCGTTCCGCTGGAGCGCATGCCGATGTGGAATCCGCGGAAGCCGATGGGCGGCAACACCGCCGATGAGCTGCTCGACGCGCGGGTGGTGCTCTGGCACGGCTTCTGCAGCGTGCACAAGCGCTTCACCGTCGCGCAGATCGACCAGGCGCGCGCAGAGCACCCGGGCGTGCAGGTGATCGTGCACCCCGAGTGCCCGATGCCGGTCGTCGACGCCGCCGATTCCGCCGGCTCGACCGACTTCATCCGCAAGGCGATCGCGGCCGCCACCGAGCCGACCACCTTCGCGGTGGGCACCGAGATCAACATGGTCAACCGCCTCGCAGCCGAGTTCCCGCAGCACGAGATCTTCTGCCTCGACCCGGTGGTGTGCCCGTGCTCGACGATGTACCGCATCCACCCCGGCTACCTCGCCTGGGTGCTCGAGGCGCTCGTCCGCGGCGAGGTGCTGAACCAGATCCGCGTATCCGAGGACGTGGCGGCGGATGCCCGCATCGCCCTCGAGCGCATGCTCGCCGCGCTGCCCAAGGACGCGGCCCCCACCACGAAGGACTGAGGATGCGCGTCGTCGTCGTCGGGACCGGGATCGCCGGCCTCATCACCGCCTACCGCGCGAGCGCCAACCACGACGTGGTGCTCGTGACGAAGGCCGAATTGGCCGAGAGCAACACCAAGTACGCGCAGGGCGGCATCGCCGCGGCGATGTTCCCGGACGACAGCGTCGACTCGCACATCGAGGACACCCTGGTCGCCGGGGCGGGCCTGTGCGACAGGAACGCCGTCGAGGTGCTCTGCGGCGAGGGGCCGCAGCGGGTGCGCGACCTGATCGCGCTCGGTGTCGAGTTCGACCGCGCCAGCGAGGAGCCGGATGCGGAGCTCGCGCGCGGCCACGAGGCGGCGCACTCGCACCGCCGCGTGCTGCACGCCGGCGGGGATGCCACGGGGCTCGCGATCGAGGTGGCGCTGCTGCGCGCGGTCAAGCGTCTCGCGGTGGAGGTGCACGAGCACACCTTCCTGCGCGACCTGATCGTCGACACCGATGAGACCGGCGCCCGCCGCGTCGTCGGCGTCGAGGCGATCGATCCCGACGGGCGCGAGATGACCATCGCCGCCGACGCCGTCGTGCTCGCCAGCGGCGGTGCCGGACAGCTCTACCGCCACACCACCAACCCCGAGGTCACCACCGGCGACGGGGTGGCGATCGCCTACCGCGCCGGGGCCGCGGTGCAGGATCTGGAGTTCTTCCAGTTCCACCCGACGTCGCTCGCCGTGCCCCGAAACCCGCTCGTCTCCGAGGCGGTCCGCGGCGAGGGCGCGGTCCTCGTCGACGAGAACGGGCGCCGCTTCATGTTCGACGTGCACCCCGACGGCGAACTCGCCCCGCGCGATGTCGTGGCCCGCGGCATCGCCGCCGCCATGGCCGCGCAGGACGGCCGACCGGTGCTGCTCGACGCCACGGCACTCGGCGGCGAGTTCCTCGCCGAGCGCTTCCCCGGCATCACGCGCGTCGTCACCGAGCACGGCTTCGACTGGGGGAGCGAGCCGATCCCCGTCACCCCGGCCGCGCACTACTGGATGGGCGGAGTGCGCACCGACACCTTCGGTCGCTCGAGCCTCGCCGGACTGTACGCGGTCGGCGAAACCAGCAGCACGGGCGTGCACGGCGCCAACCGGCTCGCCTCCAACTCGCTGCTGGAATCGCTCGTGTTCGCCTGGCGCGCCGCGGACGCGCTGGACCTGCCGCCGCATCCGCTCGCCCTCGACCCCGCCGACCTGGGCCCCGCCGCCGTGGACCCGGCCGCCGTGGAGCCGGCCGCCGTGGACCCGGCCGACCTGGGCCCCGCCGCCCTGGGCGCCGCCCTGGACTCAGCCGCCCTCGACTCCGCCGCTCCTGCTGCCCCCCGCGTCGACGAAATGCAGGAGAAACTGGCGGATGCCGACCTCGCCCCCCAGCAAACAGGCGGCGAAGTGTTCGCGCGTCCTGCATTTCGTCAGCTGATGTGGGAGCGCGTGGGGCTCGAGCGCGACGCCGAGGGCCTGCGCGCCGCGGCCGTGCGACTCGCTGGGATGCGGGTCGTCGGCGACACGATCGACGACCACGAAGACCGCAACCTGCTTGAACTGGGCCGCCTCATGGTGGCGGCGGCGCTGCGCCGCGAGGAGTCGCGCGGCGCGCACTCCCGTCTCGACTTCCCCGAGACCGAGGAGGCCTTCGCGCGTTCATTCCTGTGGGTGCATGAGTCGGCTCTCGCCCCCGAGCGGGTCGTGGCGGAGGTGCTGGCATGAGCCGCGCGATGACCCCCGAGTACCTCGACGACCTGATTCGTCGAGCACTCGCCGAGGACGCCCCGTGGGGCGATGTCACGAGCGAGGTGTTCGTTCCCGCCGACGCACGGGCCACCGCCACGCTCTCCTCGCGCGAACCGGGAGTGCTGAGCGGCCTGACGGTGTTCGAGCGCGTGTTCCAGATCGTTGATGCCTCGATCGGCATCGAACTGCTCGCGAGCGACGGCGACGAGGTCGAGCCGGGCGCGATCCTGGCTCGGGTGACGGGGCCCGCGCGCGCGATCCTGCGCGCCGAGCGCATCGCCCTGAATCTGTCGCAGCGCATGTCGGGCATCGCCACGGCGACGCAGCGCTACGTCGACGCGGTCGCCGGCACGAACGCCCGGATCGTCGACACCCGCAAGACCACACCCGGCCTGCGCGCGCTCGAACGTCAGGCGGTGCGCGACGGCGGCGGGCACAACCACCGCTTCTCCCTCTCGGACGCCGTGATGGCCAAGGACAACCACCTCGCCGTCCTCGCCGCGCAGGGAATCGGCACCGGCGACGCGATCCGCGCCGCGCGCGCGAAGCTCGGCCACACCGTCCACCTGGAGGTCGAGGTCGACCGCGTCGACCAGATCGACGAGGTGGTGGCGGCCGGCGTCGACACGATCATGCTCGACAACTTCACGCTCGACGAGCTCCGCGAGGGCGTCGCCCTGGTCGCGGGCCGCGCCGTGGTCGAGGCGAGCGGCGGGGTGACGCTCGACACGGTCGCCGACATCGCCGCGACCGGCGTCGACGTCATCTCGGTGGGCGCTCTCACGCACAGCGTGCGCGCGCTCGACCTCGGGCTCGACGTCGAGGTGCAGCTGCCCTCATGAGCTACCTCGACCAGGCGGCGACCCGCCCCGTGCGCCGCGAGGTGCTCGAGGCGATGTGGCCATTCCTGGCGGGGGAGTACGAGGGCGAGTTCGGGAATCCGTCGAGTCGCCACGAGATCGGCGACCGCGCCGCGCGCGCGCTGGCGGACGCCCGCGGCCGCATCGCGGGGCACCTGGGATGCCGGCCCGGCGAGGTGATTCTGACCTCCGGCGGCACGGAGGCCGACAATCTCGCGCTGAAGGGCATCGCGCTGGCGAACCCGCGCGGCCGGCACCTGGTCACGACGGCGATCGAGCACGAGGCGGTGCTCGAGAGCGCCGACTATCTGCGCCGCCTGCACGGCTTCGAGGTGACCTTCGTCGATCTCACGCCGGAGGGGCTCGTCACCTCCGCGGCGCTCACGGCCGCGCTGCGCGACGACACGACGCTCGTCAGCATCCACCACGGCAACAACGAGATCGGATGCGTGCAGCCGATCGCGGAACTCGCCGCCGCGGCGCGCGAGGCCCTCATCCCCTTCCACACGGATGCGGTGCAATCGGCCGGCTGGTTCGACGTCGGTCTGGCGAGCCTCGGCGTCGATGCCGTCAGCATTGCCGGTCACAAGCTCGGCGCGCCGAAAGGCGTCGGGGCGCTGGCGGTGCGCCGCGGCGTGGCGCTGGAGCCGCTGATCCACGGCGGCGGGCAGGAGCGCGGGCGCCGCTCGGGCACCGAGAACGTCGCGGGCGCGGTGGGCCTGGCGACGGCGCTCGACCTGGCGGCCGCGGCGCGCGGCGCTGCCGCCGACACCGCCGTCGCCCGCGACGCGCTGATCGACGGCGTGCTGACCGCCGTTCCGGGCGCGCTGCTGACCGGGCCGCGCGAGCCGCGGCTGCCGGGGCACGCCTCCTTCTGCTTCCCGGGCACGAGCGGCGAGGCGGTGCTGCTCGAACTGGAGCGCCGCGGGGTGGTCTGCTCGAGCGGCTCGGCCTGCGCGGCGGGCAGCGACGAGCCCTCGCACGTGCTCACCGCGATCGGCATCGCAGTCGAGGTGACGCAGACGGCGGTGCGGTTCACGTTCGGGGCGGAGTTCACGCCCGCCGATGCCGAGAGGGTGGTCGCCCGCGTCGCGGAATCGGTCGCGGCGGTCGGCGGACTCGGCGCATCCTGAGCTCCGGTTGACGTCGACTAGAACATATGTTCGAATGAGGCATGCGGTGGAGCGGGCAGCAGCTGAGTGCGGAGAACGTCGAAGCGCTGCCCGGCCTCGCGCGTCTCAACAATCTGGTGCGCAGTGTGCAGACGCCCGAGTTCGCGGGCGTCACCTTCCACGAGGTGCTCGCGAAGTCGGCGCTCAACAAGGTGCCCGGCGGCGGGGGAGCGCTGCCCTTCGGCTGGACGATCAACCCCTACCGCGGGTGCCAGCACGCCTGCACCTACTGCTTCGCCAGGCCGACGCATGAGTACCTGGACCTCGACGCGGGCCGTGACTTCGACAGTCAGATCATCGTCAAGACGAACGTCGCCGAGGTGCTCGAGCGCGAGCTCGCCCGGCCCAGTTGGCAGCACCACCCGGTCGCGCTCGGCACTAACACCGACCCGTATCAGCGCGCCGAGGGCCGCTACCGGCTGATCCCGGGCATCATCGCGGCGCTGGCGGCCTCCGGCACGCCGCTCAGCATCCTCACCAAGGGCACCCTGCTGCGGCGCGACCTGCCGCTGCTGGCGGAGGCACGCGAGCACGTGCCCGTCGACCTCGCGATGTCGATCGCGATCTTCGATCCGGACCTGCAGCGCTCGGTCGAACCCGGAACCCCGACCGCCGCGGCACGGCTGCAGACGGTGCGGGCGGTGCGCGAGGCCGGCTTCGACTGCGCGGTGCTGCTGATGCCGGTGCTGCCGTTCCTCACCGACACCCGCGAGCACCTCGACCGCGCCTTCCGGATGCTCGCCGAGGCGGGCGCCACGAGCGTCGCCTACTCCGCACTGCATCTGAAACCCGGGGTGAAGGAGTGGTACCTGGCCTGGATCGAGCGGGCGCATCCGGAGCACCTGGAGCGCACCCGCGCCCTCTACGCGGGCGGCACGTACGCGCCGAAGGAGTACCGGCGCTGGCTCGCCGAGCGCATCCGGCCGCTGATGCGCCAGTACGGATTCGAGCGCACCCGGCTCGCTCCCGGAACCGGGGTGCCGGCATCGTCCGCGCATCCGACGGGCGCGGCCCGCGGTTCACGCCTGCTGGCGACGGAACTGTCGCCGCGCGCCGCCGCAGCGCTGCAGCCGTCGCTGTTCTGAGACAGCCAGATCGCTCGGCGTGGCTCTTGCCGTGGCGGGACGCGGGCGCAATGCTCGGATCATGACATCTGAGGCTCTCGCCGCGGCGATCGATCAGTTCGGAGATCCGCGGGGGTACCTCGCGGTGGCCTCGATCGGGCTGCCGCCGCAGCGCTCCGTCGACGCCATGATGGCCGACCTCGAGGCGTGGGCGGCAGCCGATCGCGACCCGCAGGGCTACGACCCGGTCATCGAGCGGACGCGCGCCTCCTACGCCCGCCTCGTGCGGGTGCCCGTCGACCAGGTCGCGATCGGCGGTGCGGTCTCGGTCATGACCTCCCTTGTCGCCGAGGCGGTGCCGCCGGGCGCCGAGGTGCTCGTCGCCGACCACGACTTCTCGTCGGTGCACTTCCCCTTCCTGCAGCGTCAGGGGGAGGGCGGCATCCGCGTGCGCGTGGTCGCCCTGGATGCCCTCGCCGAGGAGATCCGCGACGACACCCATCTGGTGGCGTTCTCGCTCGTGCAGTCGGCGACCGGGCAGGTGGCCGACGTCGGCGCGATCCGCGAGGCGGCCGCGCGGGTCGGCGCGCTCACCTACTGCGACGTGACCCAGGCCGCGGGCGTCTACCCGGTCGATGCATCGCTGTTCGACATCACCTCGTGTCACACCTACAAGTGGCTGTGCTCGCCGCGCGGTGTCGGCTTCCTGACCGTCAGCGAGCGCGGGGCGCAGGCGCTGCGACCGCTGCAGGCCGGCTGGTACGCCGGCGACGACGTGTGGAAGAGCACCTACGGGCCGGAAATGCATCTGGCGACGAACGCCCGGCGCTTCGACGTCTCGCCCGCCTGGCAGGCGTGGGTCGGCGCCGAGCACGCCGTCGAGCTGTTCGCGGGCCTCGACATGCGCGAGGTGTGGGAGCGGACCAGTGGACTCGGCGACGCGCTCTGCGAGGCGCTCGGCATCCCGCTGCAGCATCAGCCGATCGTCACCTGGCCCGACACCAGCGGGCAGGACCTCCGCACGCTCATCGCGGCGGGCGTCCGCGTCTCGGGCCGCGCGGGGCGGCTGCGGGCGTCGTTCCACCTCTGGAACGACGAGTCCGACGTCCAGGCTGTCACCCAGGCACTCTGGGGGTCGTGACCGCCGGTAGGCTGACTGGCAGCGTCCGGCGTTCGCCGTTGACGCATCCCGCGCATCATTGACCGCGCAGCCAGCGCGGCTGACCTCTGGAGTTTCTTCGTGGCAACGCCCAACCCGCTCGATTCGATCATCTCCCTCGCCAAGCGCCGAGGCTTCGTCTATCAGGCGGGTGAGATCTACGGCGGATCCCGCTCCGCCTGGGACTACGGCCCGCTCGGCACCGCGCTGAAGGAGAACATCAAGCGCGAGTGGTGGAAGTTCATGGTGCAGACGCGCGACGACATCGTCGGCATTGACTCCTCGGTGATCCTGCCGAAGAAGGTCTGGGAGGCCTCCGGTCACGTCGAGGTCTTCAGCGACCCGCTCGTCGAATGCCAGAGCTGCCACAAGCGCTACCGCGAAGACCACCTGCTGGAGGAGTTCGAGGAGAAGAAGGGCCGCGCGCCCGAGAACGGCCTCGCCGACATCGCCTGCGCCAACTGCGGCACCCGCGGCCAGTGGACCGAGCCGCGCGCCTTCAGCGGACTGCTGAAGACCTTCCTCGGCCCGGTGGATGACGAGGCCGGCATGCACTACCTGCGGCCCGAGACGGCGCAGGGCATCTTCGTCAACTTCGCCAACGTCATGTCGAGTGCGCGCATGAAGCCGCCGTTCGGCATCGCCCAGGTCGGCAAGAGCTTCCGCAACGAGATCACGCCCGGAAACTTCATCTTCCGCACCCGCGAGTTCGAGCAGATGGAGATGGAGTTCTTCGTCGAGCCCGGCACCGACGAAGAGTGGCACCAGTACTGGATCGACGCGTGCATGAAGTGGTATCGCGACCTTGGCATCCAGGAGGAGAACCTGCGGTTCTACGAGCACCCGCAGGAGAAGCTCAGCCACTACTCGAAGCGCACCGTCGACGTCGAGTACCGCTTCCGCTTCGCCGGATCGGAGTGGGGCGAGCTGATGGGTGTCGCCAACCGCACCGACTTCGACCTGAAGACGCACTCCGAGCACTCGGGCGTCGACCTGTCCTACTTCGACCAGACCAAGAACGAGCGCTGGATCCCGTACGTGATCGAGCCGGCGTTCGGTCTGACTCGCGCGCTGATGGCGTTCCTGGTGGATGCCTACAGCGAGGACGAGGCGCCCAACACGAAGGGCGGCGTCGACAAGCGCACCGTGCTGCGTCTCGACCGCCGACTCGCTCCGGTCAAGGCGGCGGTGCTGCCGCTGTCGCGCAACGAGAAGCTCTCGCCGGTGGCGAAGGAGCTCGCCGACCGGCTGCGCCAGCACTGGATCATCGAGTTCGATGACGCGGGCGCGATCGGCCGCCGCTACCGTCGCCAGGACGAGATCGGCACCCCGTTCTGCGTCACCGTCGACTTCGACACGCTCGACGACAACGCGGTGACCGTGCGCGAGCGGGACACGATGAGCCAGGAGCGCATCCCGCTCGAGGGCCTCGAGCGCTACCTCGCCGGCCACCTCCTCGGCGCCTGACCCCGCTCGGCGGGAATACGCGCGGGTGGGGGGCGTTGAGGTTGCGGTGAGTGAATCCATCAAGGTCGACATCTGGTCGGATGTGCAGTGCCCCTGGTGCTACATCGGCAAGCGGAAGTTCGAGGCGGCGGTGGCCGAGTTCGACGGTGACGTCGAGGTTGAGTATCACTCGTTCGAGCTCGCGCCCGACACGCCGGTCGACTACGACGGGACACCCGCGCAGTACCTCGCCGAGCGCAAGGGCCTGCCGATGCCGCAGGTCGAGCAGATGATCCAGCGCGTCACCGACATCGCCGCGAGCGTCGGACTCGAGTACCACTACGAGCACGTGCACCAGACGAACACCATCAAGGCGCACGAGCTTCTGCACCTCGCCAAGGCGCACGGCCGCCAGGCCGAGATGAAGGAAGCGCTGCTGAAGGCGTACTTCGTGGACGGCGGACACGTCGGGCGCGTCCCGGATCTCGCCGACCTCGCGGCGGGCCTCGGCTTCGACCGCGATGAGGTCGTCGAGGCGCTCGAGAGCGAGCGCTTTCTGCCCGCGGTGAAGGCGGATGTGGCCCAGGCCGCCTCCTACGGAATCTCGGGGGTGCCGTTCTTCGTCTTCGAAGAGCGCTACGGTGTGTCGGGGGCACAAGACACCACCGTGTTTGCCGACGTGCTTCGCCAGCTCAGCGCCGAGAAGGAGACCGCAGCATGACTCAGCCCACGACCCCGAGCCCGCTTGAGATGGTGGGAGCCCCGGATGCGGCGGCCTGCGAGGGCGATGTCTGCGTCGTCAACGCGCACCCGGAGCACGCGCTCGTGACGCGCGCTCTCGACGCCGACGCGGTCTGAACGCCGAACCCGCCTACTCGCGCACCGCGATCGGCTCGGTGATGTCGGCGAGGGTCGCCTCGAAGGAGCGGATCACCGCATCCGCCTCCGTGAACAGGCTGAGCCCGTGCTGCCCGGCCCCCATCGACACGCGACGCCCGGCCATGCTCCGGTCGGCGAAGACGGGCCAGGCCGTCGTCGAGCCGAACGGCGTGATGGTGCCGCGCTCGTAGCCGGTCGCGTCGAAGGCGACCTCCGCATCCGGCAGCTTCAGCCGGTTGACGCCGACCAGCGCCCGCAGCTTCGGCCAGGAGATCTGCCGGTCGCCGGGCACGAGCGCGAACAGGAACGTGCCGTCGCTGCGTTTGACGACGAGGGTCTTCACGATCTCGGCCGGGGTGATGCCGAGAATCTGGGCCGCCTCCTCGAGTGAGCGGGCGGGGGCGCGCTCGATGATCTCGATCTCGATTCCGCGCGCGGCGGCATCGGCTTCGACGCGTTGACGTCCGTTCGTCACCTGGTCAGGACCTTTCTGGGAGAATCGAGACGATGTCCATTCTCACCGTCACTGACCGCAACGCCGAGAGCCCGGCGTTCGATTCCCGACGCGCGCCCCGCGGCGCTCCGCATCGGGCCGATCGAGCTCGACGTTCCGGTGGTGCTCGCGCCGATGGCCGGCATCACCAACACGGCGTTCCGACGGCTGTGCCGCGAGTACGGGGCGGGCCTCTACGTCTCCGAGATGATCACCAGTCGCGCTCTCGTGGAGCGGACGCCCGCGAGCCTGCGGCTGATCCAGCATCACGAGTCGGAGACGCCCCGGTCGATCCAGCTCTACGGCGTCGACCCGAAGACGGTCGCTGAGGCGGTCACCTTCCTGGTGGCCGAGGATCGCGCCGACCACATCGACCTCAACTTCGGCTGCCCTGTGCCGAAGGTCACCCGCAAGGGCGGCGGTTCGGCGCTGCCGTGGAAGCTGGGCCTGTTCCGCGAGATCGTCGAGGGCGCGGTGAAGGCCGCCGGCGACATCCCGCTCACGGTGAAGATGCGCAAGGGCATCGACGCGGATCACCTGACCTACCTGGAGGCGGCGAAGGCCGCCGAGGGCGCCGGAGTCGCGTCCATCGCGCTGCACGCCCGCACGGCGGCCGAGTTCTACTCGGGCCACGCCGACTGGTCGGCGATCGCGAAGCTGAAGGAAACCATCCACAGCGTCCCGGTGCTCGGCAACGGCGACATCTGGAGTGCCGAGGACGCCCTGCGCATGGTCGCCGAGACCGGCTGCGATGGCGTCGTCGTCGGTCGCGGATGCCTGGGGCGCCCGTGGCTCTTCGGAGACCTCGCGGCCGCGTTCCAGGGCGGCCACCTCAAGGCGGAGCCGACGCTCGGCGAGGTGGCGACGGCGTTCCAGCGCCACGCGGAGCTGCTCGTCGAGTTCTTCGACGACGAGGGTCGCGCCTGCCGCGACATCCGCAAGCACGTGGCGTGGTACTTCAAGGGCTACTCGGTCGGCGGTGAGCTTCGCGCGGCGCTCGCCCGCTCTTCGAGCCTCGACGAGATCGCTGAACTGCTCGCACAGCTCGACCCGGCCCAGCCCTACCCGGGCGCCGAGGCGGAGGGTCAGCGCGGGCGCGCCGGCACCCCGAAGGTGCCGACGCTGCCGTACGGCTGGCTGGACAGCCGCGAGCTCGAGGGCGCGCAGCGCAGCGAGCTGACCGAGGGCGAAGGCGACACCAGCGGTGGCTGAGGCGCAGCCGCCCGTCGGCTACTCCGAGCACGACATCGAGCGCTGGCTTCCCGAAGACCACCACACCACCCCGCGCACCGATTTCGCCCGCGACCGCGCGCGCATCCTGCACTCGAGCGCGCTGCGCCGGCTCGCCGTGAAGACGCAGGTGCTCAGCCCGACGGCGGGGCTCGACTTCGCCCGCAACCGGCTGACGCACTCGCTCGAGGTGGCGCAGATCGGCCGCGAGCTGGCGCTCCGTCTGCGACTCGACCCGGACGTGGTCGACGCGGCGTGCCTCGCCCACGACCTGGGGCATCCGCCGTTCGGCCACAACGGCGAGAAGGCGCTCAACGACTGGGCGGCGCCCTACGGAGGCTTCGAGGGCAACGCGCAGACGCTGCGCCTGCTGAGCCGTCTCGAGCCGAAGGTGTTCGGCCCCGACGGGCGCAGCTACGGTCTCAACCTGACGCGCGCCAGCCTCGACGCGAGCTGCAAGTATCCGTGGCCGCAGGCGCAGGGGATCCCCGACCCGAGCGGCCGCAGCAAGTTCGGCTTCTACGCCGACGACACCCCCGTCTTCGAGTGGCTGCGCGCCGGGGCACCCGACCGCGTGCGCTGCATCGAGGCGCAGGTGATGGATCTCTCCGACGACATCGCGTACTCGGTGCACGACTTCGAGGATGCGATCGTCAACGGCTACCTCGACGTGCCGGCGCTGAGCGCGCGGGTCGACCACGAGGCGCTCGTCGACGCGATGTTCGTGTGGATCGGCGGCGAGATCTCGCGCGACGACCTGCTCGCCGCCTTCGACCGCCTCGACGGCCTGCCGTGGTGGATCGACTCCTGGGACGGCTCGCGGCGCGACCTGGCGAAGCTGAAGAACCTCACCAGTCAGCTCATCGGGAGGTTCTCGCACGCCGCGATCCATGCGACGCGTGCCGCGCACCCGAAGGTGGCGCTGGCGCGCTTCGGCGGCGACGTGCGCGTGCCGCGCGAGACGCAGGCCGAGATCGCCGTGCTGAAGGGGATCGTCGCCGCGAACGTGATGTCGACGAACTCGCGGCAGCCGTACTACGAGCGGCAGCGGGAGATCCTCACCGAGCTGGCGGATGCGCTGTGGAGGCGCCCCGAGAACCTCGACACCGGCTTCGCGGCCGACTGGGCCGCCGCGGCCGATGACACCGCGCGGCGCCGCGTGATCGTCGATCAGGTGGCCTCGCTCACCGACGTCTCCGCGAATCAGCAGCACGACCGGCTGCGGTAGACCGCGGCGCGCACGCCGCGCGCCGTAGAATCAGCGGCATGCCCGGGCTCATTCGTCGAAACGACATCGACGAAGTGCGCAGCCGCATCAACATCGCCGACATCGTCGGCGACTTCGTCACCCTGAAGAGCGGCGGCGTCGACTCGATGAAGGGCCTGTGTCCGTTCCACGAGGAGCGCAGCCCCAGCTTCCACGTGCGACCGAGCGTCGGCCGGTACCACTGCTTCGGATGCGGCGAGGATGGCGACGTCTTCAGCTTCCTGCAGAAGATGGATCACGTCACCTTCACCGAGGCGGTGGAGCGGATGGCGGCCCGCCTCGGCTACGAACTGCACTACGAGGGCGGCGGGGCGGCCCCCGATCACGGCAACCGCGCCCGCCTGATCGCCGCGAACGCCGCGGCAGAGGAGTTCTTCCGCGAGCAGCTGCGCACGCCGGCCGCGCAGGTGGGCCGCGACTTCCTCGGCTCGCGCGGCTTCGATGCCGCCGCCGCCGAGCGCTTCGGCGTCGGCTTCGCGCCGAAGTCGTTCTCGGCGCTCGGCGACCATCTGAAGGGCCGCGGCTTCACGCAGGACGAGCTCACCGCATCCGGCCTGCTCAGCACGGGGGAGCGCGGCAACGTCTACGACCGCTTCCGCGGGCGGCTGGTGTGGCCGATCCGCGACGTGACGGGCGCGACGGTGGGCTTCGGCGCCCGCAAGCTCCTCGACGACGACCAGGGCCCGAAGTACCTGAACACGCCGGAGACGCCGATCTACCACAAGAGCCAGGTGCTCTACGGGCTCGATCTGGCCCGCCGAGACATCGCCAAGGGCAAGCAGGTCGTGGTGGTGGAGGGCTACACCGACGTGATGGCCTGCCATCTCGCGGGCGTGACGACGGCGATCGCGACCTGCGGCACGGCGTTCGGCGTCGACCACATCAAGGTGCTGCGCCGCGTGCTCGGCGATGTCGACAACAGCAACACGCAGGGCACCGGCCAGGTGATCTTCACCTTCGATCCGGACGAGGCGGGGCAGAAGGCGGCGAGCCGCGCCTTCGCGGAGGAGCAGCGCTTCGCGGCGCAGACCTTCGTCGCGGTCGCCCCGGACGCTCTGGATCCGTGCGACCTGCGCCTGCACCGCGGCGACGAGGCCGTGCAGTCGCTCATCGCGACGCGGAAGCCGATGTTCGAGTTCATGATCCGCCGCCAGCTGGCCGGCCACGACCTGGAGACGGTGGAGGGCCGGGTTGCGGCGCTGCGGGCCGCCGCCCCGGTGGTCGCGGGCATTCGCGACAGCGCGATGAGCGTCGGCTACGTGCGCAGTCTGGCGGGCTGGCTGGGCCTGGACCCGCGGGAGGTGAGCCGTGCGGTCTCGTCGAGCCGCGGCGCCTCGACCCGCGCCCCGGAGCGCTCCGCGCCGCCGCGCGCCGGGGCGGAGGAGCCGGCCGAGCCGGCAGCTCCCGAGTTCCGGCTGATGGACCTGCCGACCGACCCGTTGACGCGGGGTGAGCGGGATGCGCTGATGGCGATCCTGCAGCACCCCGAGCACGTCGGCCGCGAACTCCTCGAACGCGTCACCCAGGTGAAGGTCGGCAACGCCGCGCTCGGCGTGGTGCGCGACGCTGTTGCGACCGCTCTCGCCGAGGTCGAGGGGGATCCGGCCTCCGAGGATCGCTGGGTCGCGAGCGTCGCAGAGCAGGCGCCCGCGGGCTTCACGAGCCTCGTCTCGCAGCTGGCGATCGCGCCGATCCCTCAGCGGCCGGACCAGATCGGGGCATACTGCCGCGACGTGGTCACCTCCCTCATCGACCGCGACCTGCTGCGATTGAAGGCGGAGGTGCTCGGCGCCATGCAGCGGGCGCAGTCCGACGGCGATCAGGAACGCTGGTCGATTCTGGCGCGGGAGTCGGCGGCGCTTGAGACGGAACGACGACGCCTGCGCGAGAGCTGAGCCCGGCTCAGCGCGCGCGGCCGGGGCTCGGTGTGTTATCAAGAGAGGTGCTCTCGACGCGGTGACACCGGTCCGAGCCCGACACCCCACCTGAAAGGCCCCGCGTGACTCACCTGTTCGCTCTCCGACGGAGAGGGGCTGCGGCGATCGCCGCGGCATCCGTCGCCCTGCTGCTGTCCGGCTGCGCCGGTGCGGGCGCGCCGCGTCCGATCGTGGTGGGAACCACCTCGGACATCGTCTCCCTGGACCCGGCGTTCGACGCGCGACGGCACGACGACGGCGTTCCTGCACCAGCTGTATCCGCGGCTCCTCGAGCTCGATGCCGCCACCGGTGAGATCGATCTCTCGCTCGCCGAGACCGCCGAGTTCACCTCCGACACCGAGTACACGGTGACGCTGCCGACGGGGCTGGAGTTCCCGAACGGCGACGAACTCACGGCCTCCGATGTCGTCTTCAGCTTCGAGCGCCAGCTCGCGATCGGCGACACGACGGGACCGGTGACGCTGCTGCGCGGGCTGCAGTCGGTGGCCGCGCTGGACACCCACACGGTCGTCTTCACGCTGCGCGAAGCCGACGACGTGACCTTTCCCGCCGTGCTGGCGGGACCGGCGGGGGCGATCCTCGACGAGGAGATCTTCGCCGCCGACGCCATCACCGACGACGAGGTGATCGTCGCCGGCGGCGGGTTCGCGGGCAAGTGGAAGATCGCCGGCGTCGACGGCACGACGTACACGGTGGTCGGGTTCGAGGACGATCTGGAGGATCCGTCCGGCACCGTCATCACGATGGAGACGGAGCTTGAGGCGGCGAGTCTCGCTGAGCGTGTGGCCGCGGCCGAGGTCGATGTCGCCTTCGGCAGCTTCACCACCGAGGAGCGTTCGGAGCTGCTGGCGACGTCGGGTCTGACGACGCGGGTTCAGCCGACGAAGACGATGCGAATGCTCGCCTTCGACTTCAGCACCATGCCGTTCGGCTCCGGCACCGAGGAGGCGAGCTCGAAGGCCGCCGTCGCCGTGCGCAAGGCCATGGCCGACCTCGTGGACCGCGTCTCGCTCGCGGAGATCGCTCCGGCGGAGTGGTCGCCCGACTACGGATTCCTCCCCGCCGCGCTGCGCACCGGGTCGCTCGAGGCGGGAACCGCTCCGGGGGAGCAGGGCGTGCTCGCCGGCTATGGCGACGCCGAGGGCGGTGCGGATGCGGAGCGCGCCGCGGCCCGGCTGGCGGACGCGGACGTCGAGACGCCGGTTCCGCTTGTGATCAGCTATGTCGCGAACGCGGAAGACGTCGCCGGCGAGGCGATCCGCGCCGAACTCGAGACCCAGTTGGAGGAGGGCGGACTGTTCACCGTCACCTTCGACGAGGTGGATGGCCCGTTCAGCCGCGCGACGCTGGGTGCCGAGCGCTACCCGATCTTCCTGTACACGACGACGCCCGCGGGCGTCGATGTCGATGACGCGCTCACCCGCCTCTATTCCTCTGATCTGGGGCTGCCGACCGGGATCGGCGACGAGACGACCGATGAGCTGATTGCGCAGCAGGGCACCACCGCGAACGTGTCGGATCGTGAGGAGGTCATCACGACCCTTGAGGCGCGTCTCGCGTCGCGGCTTCCCACCTTGCCGCTGCTGTCGGGGCGTCAGACGATGTACCTCGCGCCGGGCGTGACGCTCGCGACGATCGCCGAGTTGGGCGAGGGGTGGCTCGGCGGCCTCACCCGGCGGTGACGTGGCGTAAGTTGTGAGCGTGAGTCACTCCGCCGTCACCGTTCGCGCTGACGACCTGACGCTCGGCTATGGCGTCCGCGAGGTCGCCGTTGACGGGGTCAATTTCGAGCTGTTCGCGGGCGAGATCCTGGGCGTCGTGGGGGAGGCGGGCTCGGGCAAGAGCACGCTCGCTCGCGCCGTCGCCGGCCAGACCCTGCTGGGCGAGATGGCACCGCCGCGGATCTTCGGGGGCGGCCTGTCGGTGCTCGGCGTTCCGCTGCGCGACGCATCTGCCCGCGTTCGCAGCCAGCTGGCGTGGCGCGTCGGCTATCTTCCCCAGGACGGCGGCTCGACGCTCGAGCCGCGGATGACGATCGGCGAGAACGTGGCGTCGCCGCTGTTCCAGCGCGACCGCCGTGCGAACCCGGACGAGGCGGGCCGCCGCGCCGCCGCGCTGATCGACTCGGTTCGGCTTCCGCTCTCGGTGATGGACAAGTTCCCGCACGAGCTCAGCCGCGGTCAGCGTCAGCGCATCGCGCTCGCGCGCGCCCTCGTCGTGGCGCCCGAGATCCTCGTCGCCGACGACCCCACGATGGGCGTCGATGTTCTGATGCGCGGCCGGATCCTCGACGTCATCAAGGAGATGCAGCAGGAGCACGGCTTCTCGGCGATCGTCGTCGGCCACGATCTGCGCGAGCTGCGCACCATTACCGACCGGATCGCGGTCATGCACGCGGGGCACTTCGTCGGCTACGGCAAGGTCGATGAGGTGCTGCGCGACCCGCTCCACCCGTACGTGCGCACTCTGGCGGCGCTGCAGCGATGACGGAGTTCCTCCTCGGCGGCTACGGCGCCGCGATGGGCGGCAGCGCCCGCGGCATCGGCCGTGGGCGAAGCCACGCCGACGGGCGCTTCGAGTACCTTGGCCTCGTCGCCGAGGTGGAATCGCCGTCCTGGGTGACGGTCACTCCGCGCCGCGTGTTCGCCGCGCTGGAGGCCGACTCGGCCGTTGCCGCGTGGGAGCGGGCGGACGACGGCTCCCTTCGCGAACTCGCGGTGCGCGACAGCGGCGTGGCCGCGTCGCCGTGCCATCTCGCGGTTGCGGCACGCCCGTCCGGCGGTGACGCGCTCGTCGCGGTGCGCTACGGCGATGGCGTCGTGGCGGTGCACGGCGCGGGTGCGAGCGAGGGTGACGGTCTTGGGCCCGCCGAGCAGGAGCTCGACGCGAGCGGCAGCGGCCCGTGGCCGGCGCAGGCGTCGCCGCACGCCCACCACGTGCTCGTTCTCGACGACGGACGCATCGTGACCGCCGACCTCGGCGCGGATCGCGTGCACCTGCACCGCTGGCGCGGCGCACGGCTGGAGAGAATCGCATTGATCGCGCTGCCCGCGGGGACCGGGCCGCGCGACGTGCTGCCGCTGCCCGGCGGCAGCTTGGCCGTGCTGGGCGAGTGGGGCCTGACGGTGAGCCTGCTTCGACCCGCGGGGGACACGTTCGAGTTCGCGGGCTCGGCTCCGCTTCCCGGGGAGCCGGGGCGCAGCCAGGCCGCGGCCCTGGCGCTCTCGGCCGACGGCCGCTTCGTGATTGCGGGCGTGCGCGGCGCGAACCGGATTGCGGTCACCCGCTGGGACGGCGCGGAGCTCACCGCCGTCGGCGATGTCGACTGCGGGGGCGACTGGCCCCGCCATCTGGTCCGCGACAGGGAATTCGTGCACGTGGCCAACCAGCGCTCCGACTCGGTGACGAGCTTCGCGCTCGATTCCGAGGGCGCGCTGACGCCCCTCGGCGAGCCGGTTCTCGCGCCCTCGCCGACGTGTCTTGCGGTGCTTTCGTGACGGGGGCCCAGGCGGACAGAATGGCCTCGCAGGTTTGCTAAGCTAGACCGGCTGTTCGCAGTAATCCTCGGTAGCTCAATTGGCAGAGCAATCGGCTGTTAACCGATAGGTTCTTGGTTCGAGTCCAAGCCGGGGAGCCATACAGGAATCGGGTCCCGATTCCCCGCGCTCTACTCCCTCGGGAGTAGTTGCCGCGCGCCCTCGGGTCTACACGCGCCCGGGCGTGCGCCCGTAGCATCGGGGGATGCCCGCCTCTTCGACGTCATCCGAGGCTGCTTCGGCGATGCTTCCGCCGTGGATGCACCTGCCGCGGTGGGCGACGCTGTGGCTGCCGGTGGGCATCACGTTCATCGCGCAGGTGCCGATCGCGGTGATCCGCCTGCGCGCCTCGCTGGTTCCGGGGAGCGTCGGCAGCAGCCTGTTCGACGCGCGCCCCCGCGAGGCGATCATCTCGTTCCTGCTCGCCGTTCTGGCGCCGGTCGTTCTCGCCGCGGCGCGGCGATACCCCGGACCCGTCATTGCGATCATCTCCGCGGCGGCCTCGGCCGACCTGCTGTTCGGTCACGACTCGAGTCCGCCGTACGTGGCGCTCGCGTTCGCCGTGGTGGGCGCGATCGTGCGCGGCGCTCGCGTCTGGGCCTGGGTGTCGATCTCGATCGCCTGGGTCGTGACCCTCGCGATCGCGCTGCTGCCGCCGTTCGGCGCCTGGGCACCCGGACGGGTCGCCGTCACGACGCTCGGGATCCTGCTCCTGGTGGGGATCGGCGAGGGGCTGCGCAGCCGAATGGAGCGGACACGCGAGTTCGTGCGCGAACAGCGCGAGCGCCAGCGCAGCGAGGTGCAGGCCGAGCGGGTGCGCATCGCGCGGGAGCTGCACGATGTGCTCGCGCACTCGCTCAGCCAGATCAACGTGCAGGCGGGCGTCGGGCTCCACCTGATGGAGCGGCAGCCGGAGAAGGCCGAGGATGCCCTGGCGAGCATCAAGGAGACCAGCAAGACCGCGCTCGACGAGGTGCGCGCCGTCCTCGGAGTGCTGCGCGCCGAGCGCGGAGCCGACCCGAGCGCGCCGCTCGTGCCCGAACCCGATCTCTCTCGGCTCGACGGGCTGATCGCCTCGGTCACCGCCACCGGGCTGCGCGTCGTGCTCGACGACCGGGTCGCCCACGGCAGCGTGCCGAAGCCCGTGCAGCTGGCGGTGTACCGCGTCGTGCAGGAGTCGCTGACCAACGCGCAGCGGCACGCGCTCGGCGCCCGGACGGTGACCGTGACGCTCGTGCGCGTGGGCTCCCGTCTCCACCTCGATGTCATCGATGACGGGACAGCCGCGCCCGGGCCGGCCAGCGAATCCGGCGGGCGCGGGCTGCTCGGCATGCGCGAACGCGCCGAACTGCTCGGCGGTCACCTGACGGCGGGCCCCGCCCCGGAGGGCGGCTTCCGCGTCGCGGCCGAGTTCCCCCTGCCCGAGCCCACCCCGGAGAAGCCATGACGATCCGCGTCGCCCTCGCCGACGACCAGCACCTGATCCGCGCCGGCTTCCGGAGCCTGCTCGAGGCCGAGCCGGACCTCGAGGTGGTGGGCGAGGCGGCAACCGGCCGGGAGGCCGTCGCCCTGGTGCGCCGGGAGCGCCCCGATGTGGTGCTGATGGACATCCGCATGCCCGACGGCGACGGACTGTGGGCGACCGAGCAGATCGTCGCCGATCCGTCCCTCGGAGGCACCCGAGTGGTCGTCGTCACGACCTTCGAACTCGACGAGTACGTCGCGCAGGCGATTCGCGCGGGCGCCAGCGGATTCCTGGTGAAAGACACCGAGCCCGTCGAGCTGCTGCGCGCCGTTCACGTCGTCGCCGCGGGGGAGGCGCTGCTGAGCCCCCGCGTCACGAAGCGCCTGCTCGAGCAAGTCGCGGGCGGACTGACCTCGCCCCCGGATGCGAGCCGGCTCGCGGTGCTCACCGAGCGCGAGCGCGAGGTGCTGGCGCTGGTCGGGCAGGGACTCACCAACGATGAGATCGGGCGGGCGCTGTTCCTGAGCCCGCTCACGGCGAAGACGCACGTGTCGCGCATCATGTCGAAGCTCCTCGCGCGCGACCGGGTCCAACTGGTCGTGATCGCCTACGAGACGGGCCTCGTCACACCCGGCCGCGCGGAGTAGTCGGCACGCCAGGACTGCGCCCGGTGGAGTAAGCGGAACGGTCCCGTCAGCAGATTCGCCCGAGCGGCGAGACGGCGAGAGTGGGGTCATCAGGTTCCGCAGGAACCCCGAACGCAAGGAGCACTCGTGCTGAATTCTCTCGCCATCGCCGCATCGGTCGCCCACGTCGGCAGTCACGCCGCGTTCTGGTTGGCGCCGCTGTTCTTCCTCCTCTGGCTCGCGCCGATCGTGGTGCTGATCGTCGTGCTCGCCCGTTCACGTCGCCGCTTCGCCGGGGCCGCCTGGCACGCGGCCGCGCACGAGGGCGCTCGCGGCGCCGAGAAGACGCTCGCCGAGCGGTTCGCCAACGGCGACATCGACGAGGTCGAATACCGCGCGCGGCTCGAGGTGCTGCGAGCCAACCGCTCGACGCCGCCGAGCGAATAACGCCCCGCGCGTCCCCGCGCCGCCGGTAGTCTCTCCTTCGGGCCCGAACGCCCGAAGGAGAGACCCGCGTGAACGACTGGATTCAGGACAACTCGTTCGTTGTCATCGTCGGCCTGGCGGTGGCGGCGGGCGTCTTTCTCGTCGCGGCGCTCGTGCTGGCGGTGCTCTGGCGTCGCGCTCGTCGCGGGACAAGTCGCGATGGCAGCGACCGCGTCACCCTCGAGCGCGAGCGGCTCGACCTCGAACTCGAGCTCGCCGAGCAGGGGTCGCGCCTCACCATCGTGCGCGAGCTGCATGAGCTGATCGTGCACTCCGTCTCGGTGGTCATCAGCCAGGCCGACGGGGCTCGCTACGCCGCCGCGGCCGACCCGCAGGTCGCGGCGCGCACCGCGGCGACGATCGCCGACACCGCCCGCACCACCCTCGGCGACCTGCGTCGCGTGATGGATGTGGTGCGCGCGGGCGAAGCGCAGGCCGGACCGCAGCCGAGCCTCTCCTCGGTGCGGGAGCTGTTCAAGGTGATGCGCGACGCGGGGCTCGTGATCGAGTTCGTCGAGACGGGGACGCGGCTCGACCTGAAGCAGGGCACCGAGCTGGCGATCTACCGCATCCTGCAGGAGGCGCTCGCGAACTCGCTCGGGCATGGCGGCGAGGGCACCCAGGTGCGGGTGAGCTTCAAGTGGACCGACCACGGCCTCGAGGTGCTCGTCGATGACGACGGCATCCGCGCGCACGCGCGCCGCGACGGCCTCGACCCGAACGTCGAAGCGCAGCAGCGCGCCTACTCCCAAGACGACGACCTGGCCGCCCTCACACAGCGTCCGACCGGCCGCGGCATCTCCGACATGCGCCAGCGCGCGGAGCTGTTCGGCGGCGTCTTCAACGCGTTCGAGGTGCCGGGAGTCGGCTTCTCCGTCTCGGCGATCTTCCCGGGCATCCACCGCGAACCGCGCGCGGAGAGCCGGTGAGCCCTCGGCGCGCGCCGGCCCCGCCCATCCGGGTGCTCATCGTCGACGACTCCAGCCGGCAGCGGGAGGGCTGGGCGCTGCTGCTCGGCTCGCAGCCCGAGTTCGAGGTCGTCGGCCAGGCGAGCGACGGGGCGGGGGCGCTCGCGTTCGCCCGCCGCAACCCGGTCGACGTGGTGCTGATGGATCTGCACATGCGACGCGTCGGAGGTGCGGTCGCCGCCGAGCGCATCCGCACCGACGAGCGGGTCGCCGAGCAGGGCACCCCGCCGCGCGTCATCCTGTTCGCGACGGTCGACCTGGACGAGCAGCTGCCGGCCGCCGCCGAGGCGGGCGCCTACGCGGTGCTGTACAAGGACGTCGAGCCCGAGGCGCTCTTTGACGCGATCCGATCGGCGGCCGCCTACCGCCCGAGCTGAACGGTCAGGCGTCGAGGTCGTTGACGCCGGGCATCCACGACTTGCCGGGGGAGCCCCAGCTCTGCTTCTTGATCGCCTTGACCACCGCACGGTTGTGCGGGTAGCTGAGCCGATCGGCGTAGAGCACGCCGTCGAGGTGGTCGTACTCGTGCTGGAAGATGCGCGCGAGCCAGCCCTCGGCCTCGATCTCGAAGGGCGCCCCGGAGGCGTCCTGAGCGCGCAGCAGCGCGCGGCCGGAACGGCGCAGCGGGAACCGCTCGCCGGGGATCGACAGGCAGCCCTCCGACTCCTCGTCCTCGTCGGGTTCGCCCGGCTCGGGGGGTGAGATCCAGAGCTCCGGGTTGACCGCGGTGCCCTCGTGGTGCACGCCGTCCTCGTCGTCCCAGCGGTAGACGAAGACCCGCAGCGGCACACCCACCTGCGGGGCGGCGAGACCGACGCCGGGGGCGGCATCCATGGTGTCGACCATGTCGCGCACCAGCTCGGCGAGCTTCGGCCCGAAATCGGTCACCGCGGCGGCGGTGGTGTGGAGTACGGGATCTCCCGTGATGACGATAGGGAGAACGGCCATGGGTCAAGGATATCGGGGCGGATGCCGCTAGATTCGATTGGTGCCCCCCGTCCTGAGCGATTTCGATGCCTCGAGCTTCGTCGGCTCGCTCGCCCCCGTCGGCATCGTGATCGCCCTGATCGGCGCGGTGTTCCTCTCGCTGGGGGCGCAGTTCCAGCATCGCGGCGTGGAACAGGTCGAGGAGTCGCACGGATCCGGGGCGAAAGCCGGCCTCAGTCCGGGGCAGCTGTTCCGCCTTCTGGCGCGGCCGTGGTGGGCGCTCGGAACCCTGATGCTCGGCCTGGCGATCGTGTTCCAGCTGACCAGCCTCACCTTCGCGCCGCTCATCGTGGTGCAGCCGCTCGGCGTGGTCGCGCTCGTGCTGACCTCGATCCTCAACGCTCGGCTCTCGGGCCACCGGCTCGAGCATCGCGCGCGCAACGCGATCTTCATGTGCGTCGGCGGGATCGGCGTCTTCGTCGCGATCGCCGCCGTCTACGCCAAAGAGCACGTGCTCGGGGATGCGCAGCTCATCATCGTGCTCTCGGCCCTCGCCGCGATCCTCGTCGCGCTCGGCCTCGCCTTCGTCCGCTGGCGCACCAGCGCCGGGGCGATCTTCTACATCCTCGCCGCGGGCGTGCTCTACGGCTTCGTCGCCACCCTCGCCAAGGCGGTCATCAACCGGCTCGGCAACGGCAACTTCGAGTGGCTCACCGTGCTGTGCATCGTCTCGCTGCTGGCCGCCGCGGCGCTCGGCGGCTACTTCGTGCAGACGGCGTACTCGGTGGGCGCGCCCGACCTCGTGATCGCGGGGCTCACGGTCGTCGACCCGCTCGTCGCGGTCGTGATCGGGATCACCGTGTTCGGTGAGGCATCCGAGGTTCCGCTCTGGGTGATCCTGACCTGGCTCGTCGTCGGGACGGTCGCCGTGATCGGCGTGTTCCAGCTCGCGCGCCACCACCCGCAGACTCACCGCTAGTCGCGTCGGCGTTCCCCCTGCACTGGGGTACCTTGAAGGGTGCCCGACACCCGAGCGAAGGAATCCCCGCGTGCCTGACGCCTCCCCGGCCGCCGCGAGCGCGCCGCTGAGAATTCTGCTGGGCTGCGACACGTTCGCGCCCGACGTCAACGGATCGGCGAGCTTTGCGCGCCAACTCGCCGTCGGCATGGCCGACCGCGGACACCAGGTCGAGATCATGGCCCCCGCGCCGAAGGGCGTGCGCGCCGGCACCTACCGCGAGATGCATGGCGGCACCGAGTTCACGGTCTACCGCATCTACAGCTGGCGCTGGATCTTCCACCCGTGGCTGCGTTTCGCGCTGCCGTGGCGCGCCGTCGCCAACTCGAAGCGCGTGCTCGCGCTGTCGAAGCCCGACGTCGTGCACTTCCAGTCGCACTTCGTGCTCGGGCGCGGGCTGTCGATCGTCGCCGAGCAGCAGGGTGTCCGCCTCGTCGGCACGAACCACACCATGCCCGAGAACATCGCGCAGCACGTGCAGATCATGACGAAGTCGATGCTGAAGGCGCTCATCCGCGCCCAGTGGCGCGCCGCTGCGCGCGTCTTCGAGCGCTGCGATGCGGTGACGAGCCCGACGCGACGCTCCGCCGACTACCTGGAGGAGAACACCGGGCTGCGCGACACCTACGCGATCTCCAACGGTCTGCGCCTGGATGCCTACACGCCCGACTTCTCGGCTCGCGAGCGCAACCGGATCGTCTTCCTCGGCCGTGCCGACGAGGAGAAGCACATCGAGGATCTGATCCGCGCCGTCGCGAAGCTCGACCCGGCGCTCGACGTCGCGGTCGACATCCTCGGCGACGGGGATCAGCGGCAGAAGCTCATCGCGCTGGTGGAGGAGCTGGGGCTGCAGGATCGCATCCGGGTGCCCGGTCGAGTGAGCTACGACGAACTGCGCTCGACGTTGAATCGCGCCTCCGTGTTCGCGATGCCGTTGATCGCCGAGCTGCAGAGCATCACGACGATGGAGGCGATGGCGTCGGGTCTGCCCATCGTCGCCGCCGACGCGATGGCGCTGCCGCACCTGGTCACCCACGGCGTGAACGGCTACCTGTACCCGCCGCGCGATGTGGACGCCCTCGCCGCGCGCCTCACCGACGTGCTGAGCGCGCCGGAGGCCGAGCGCGAGCGCATGGGCCGCGCCTCGCTTCAGGCCGTGCAGGCGCACGACCTCGACCGCACCATCGACGCCTTCGAGGCGATCTACCGCGGCGTCCCCGTCACCCAGCCGGTCGAGTAGCCGCCCCGCTGGTCGAGTAGCGGCGAAGCCGCGTATCGAGACCAGCGCCGCGCAAGATGAGCCGGTCGAGTAGCCGCGCAGCCGCCCTTGCCGGTCGAGTAGCCGCGCAGCGGCGTATCGAGACCAGCGCCGCGCAAGATGAGCCAGTCGAGTAGCGGCGCAGCGGCGTATCGAGACCCGCCCCGCGCAACCTGTGCCGGTCGAGTAGCCGCGCAGCGGCGTATCGAGACCAGCAGCCCGACCGCGGCGCATCGAGACCCACCCTGCGACCCCCACCCCCGCCCTCCCGATACACTCAAACCCGCACGGGGCGGTAGCTCAGCTGGTTAGAGCAGCGGACTCATAATCCGTCGGTCACGGGTTCAAGTCCCGTCCGCCCTACTCTCGCGCTTCGTCTCGACGCGTCGTGCGCGCGCATCCTTCGCGGCATCGATCGCCTTCTTGGCGGTCGTGTTGACCTTCTTGCTGAGCTTCCGCGCGCCGGTGAACTCGGTCGCGAGCACGCCGAGTCCGCCGATCGCGATGAGGGTGCCCGGGCCCGGCAGCGGCATGAGCACGAACCCGACGACGATCGTCGTGCCGCCGACGACCCCGACGCCCGCACGGTAGAGCCGGTTCGCGGTGGGGTTGAGCCGGATGCGTTCCCGGCGGCTGAGCGGCACGTCGTCCGCGGCGGCCGGTTCGGCACGCGACTCCGACGATCCTGCAGACATGCTCGAAGTTTAAAACCCGTGCCTGTCGATACCCTGATCTGATGCAGTGCTCCTACTTCGACGCGGGTGTGTGCCGCTCGTGCGAGTTCATGGGGCAGCCCTACGAAGCCCAGCTCGCGGGCAAGGTGTCCACGGCGCGCGCGGTGCTGGGGGAGACCTCCGGTGCCGACGTCGCCGAGTGGCTCCCGCCCGCGGCCAGCGTGGAGGACGGCTTCCGCAACAAGGCGAAGCTCGTCGTCGGCGGCACCGTCGACGCGCCCACGCTCGGCATTCTCGACGAGCGTCAGCGCGGGGTCGACCTGCGCGAGTGCGGCATCCACGCGCCGGGTCTGCGCGCCGCGGTCCCGGCGATCGCCGAGTTCATCGGCCAGGCCCGGCTCACCCCCTACGACGTGCCCGCGCGCACCGGCGAGCTCAAGCACGCCCTGCTCACCGAGGCGCCGAGCGGCGCGCTCATGCTGCGCTTCGTGCTGCGCTCGACCGAGTCGGTGTCGCGCATCCGCAAGCACCTGCCGAGCCTGCGCGCCGCGCTGCCGCAACTCGAGGTGGTCAGCGTCAACCTGCAGCCCGAGCACAAGGCGGTGCTGGAGGGCCCCGAGGAGCAGTTGCTCACCGAGGCCGACAGCATCGGGATGCGCGTGGGCGGCCTCGACCTGCATCTGCGGCCGGGCGGCTTCTTCCAGACGAACACGGCGATCGCCGAGGGCATGTACGCACAGGCGCGCGAGTGGGTCGACGAGGCGGCGCCGTCGAGCGTGTGGGATCTGTACTGCGGCGTCGGCGGGTTCGCCCTGCACGCCGCCGCACCCGGCCGGGCGGTGCTCGGGGTCGAGACGAGCGAGCAGGCGGTGCTGAGCGCTCGTCGCACGGCCGTCGAGGCGGGGCTCGCAGACGTCGAGTTCGCAGCGCTGGATGCGACCGCGTTCGCGGAGACCGCCGCCGAGCATCCGGAACTCGTCATCGTCAACCCGCCCCGGCGCGGACTCGGCGACCGGCTCACGACCTGGCTGGTCGCCTCCACGGTGCAGACGATCGTCTACTCGAGCTGCAACGTGCACTCGCTGGAGCGCGACCTGCGCGCGCTGCCCGGCTTCGTGGCGCGGCGCGTGCGCGTGTTCGACATGTTCCCCCAGACCGCGCACAGCGAGGTCATGGTGCTGCTGGAGCGCCGCGGCGCCGAACTGTAGGGCTGCCGTCGCGCTACGGGTGCACCGGCGCGGCCGTGTAGGCCGCGGCGACGTCGGGGTCGCCGCTGAGGCTCAGCGCGGGGGTGTCCGCCAGCGTGACGCGATCCCAGGCGAACGCGGCGAGCCATCCCGCGGGCCCGGCGACCGTCGTGGTGCCGGGGCGGATCGAGGAGGCGCCATCGTTCTGGGCCACCTGCCAGTCCTCGAGAATCGTCCACCGCACGCCCGCATCGGTCGCGTGCAATGCGAACGGGGCCGGCAGCCGGTCGAGGTTCGGACGCGAGCGGTCGAGGAACACCCCAAGGTGCTCCGCGATGCCGTCGGCGAACACCGCCGCGCTCGCCTCCGCGGGCGGGGTGTAGCCGGCGCCGTCGGCGGTGCGCAGGTCGCCCAGGTGCATCGTCGTCTCGTGCAGCATGCGCCGGCGCCAGAAGCCGGCGGTCCCGGGCTTGCCGTAGAGCGTCCAGCACGGGCGTGCCGGGTCGGTCGATGTCAGGGCATCGAGCAGCAGGCTTCGGGATTCGCGAAACCACGACTCGAGCTCCGCGGGGTCGGGGGTCTGGTGGGCGCCGCGTTCGGCGCACTCGCCGCTTCGCACCGTCGCTGCCACCCAGCGGTAGATGCCGCCGAGGTGGTCGACCATGCGGGCGACGTCCTCCCACATCGGGTTCGCGACGGATGCGTCGGGAGCCAATCGGCCGGTGTCGCGGGCGAAGGCATCCGAGAGGTCCGCGATCGCGGTCAGCGGATCGCCGACGGCGTCGAACAGGGAATCGGTCACTCAATGACGCTAGCAGTGCGACCCGCGCCGACTCATGCCGACTCGGGGGAATGCGCCCGTGTCGGCGTGCGTTGCATACCCCGACCCGACAGGATGGAACCATGACCGAGCAGAGCACCGCGACCGCCCCCACCACCGCCGAAGACGCCTTCGCGCTCTACCACTCGCGGCGCGAGCAGGCGGTCGTGCAGCCGCTCGGCAGTCTCGCGCTCGTCAACTCGCAGGTGGTCGACTCCGAGCAGCCGATCTGGGGTGTTCCCGGGCGCTGGGCGCCGCTGGAGGCGGGGGAGTCGGGACTCAAGGTCATCGCGGCCGCGGCCGACGGCATCCGCGTGAACGGCGAACTCGTCGACGGCGAAGCGATCGTGCGCGGCAAGGACCACGAGACCCCGGGCGATGTCGTGTTCAGCGACACGGTGCGCGGTGCGGTCATCGCGCAGGCGACCGGCGGCTACGCGCTGCGGGTGTGGGATGCCAACTCGGAGGGCATCCAGAACTTCGGCGGCATCGACGTTTTCGACTACAACCCCGACTGGGTGATCACGGCGCGCTGGGAGGAGAACCCCTCCGGCACGACGGTTGGCTTCGAGCACCTGAAGGACGACGGTGTGACGCGCGAGCAGGTCGTTCCCGGCCGGATCATGTTCGAGCGCGACGGGCATGAGTTCGATCTGGCCGCGTTCAAGGCCGGTCGCGCCCTGCAGCTTGTCTTCGCCGATGCGACCAACGGCGAGTCCACGTACAGCGTCGGCCGGTTCCTGTTCCTGGCGCCGAACGCCGACGGCACGATCACCCTCGACTTCAACCGCGCGGTGATTCCCCCCTGCGCCTTCAGCTACGCCTTCAACTGCCCGATGCCGCCGAAGCAGAACCGCTTCCCGTTCGCCATCGAGGCGGGCGAGAAGAACGTGCTCGGCAAGGACGGCCAGCCGCTGCACTGAGCCGCGGGCGGTGTGCCCGGAGGGCGCCGGCCATTGCGTGCCGGCCCCGCCGCCTGCCGGATCCGCGGTTCCCCTTCAGAAATGCAGGAGATCTGAGGGATACCGGGGTCGTCTCCCCTGTGATTCCGGCATCCGCGCTTCGTTGCTCCTGCATTTCGTCGACGGCCAGTCGAGGGCGGAGCCCGGAGGGGACGCGGGCTGAGCAGCGCGACGCGCGTGGCCGAGGCGAAGCGTGAGCGCGGGCCTGCCCAGCCGCCGCGATTTACCGAATGCAGGAGATCTGAGGGATGCCGGGGTCGCCTGTGCCGTCCTTTCGGCACGCGCCTTTCGTCGCTCCTGCATTTCGTCGAGAGCTAGCTGACGGCGGAGCCGGGCTGGGCAGCGCGACGCGCTTGGCCGAGGTGAAGCGTGAGCGCGGGCCTGCCCAGCCGCCGCGATTCACCAAATGCAGGAGATCTGACGGATGCCGGGGTCGCCTGTGCCGTCCTTTCGGCACGCGCCTTTCGTCGCTCCTGCATTTCGTCGAGAGCTAGCTGACGGCGGAGCCGGGCTGGGCAGCGCGACGCGCTTGGCCGAGGTGAAGCGTGAGCGCGGGCCTGCCCAGCCGCCGCGATTCACCAAATGCAGGAGATCTGACGGATGCCGGGGTCACCCAGCCCGTGATTCCGGCATCCGCGTTGCGTTTCTCCTGCATTTCGTCAAAGACAGGCCGGCGGAGGTGCCGGGCAGGGGAGCGGGACCCGCGCGGCAAGGTACCCGCACGGCGTCGGCGGCAGGCGCGAAGATGGGGTGTGCACATCGCGTTGAGCTCGGCGGGCGAGAACGTCGTCGCGGTCGAACTCGACGACGACCTCGCCGAGGTCGCCCGGCACGAGCTGGCCCGCGACAAGTTCGCGACGTGGGTCGCCGAGCGCGAGGCGCAGCATCCGCGCTGGGTGTGGGGCGACTCGTCGCGCTGGCATGCCGAGCTGCTGGCTGAGGGAGTCCGCGTGGAGCGGGCGCACGACCTGCGGCTGTGCCGGCGCATCCTGCGCGGCTCGACCCACACGCGCGGCACGGCGCTGGCCCGCGCGCCGCGCGACGACTGGGACGCGCCCGCGACCGAGCGAGCCGCCGTCCGCCGTGATGGGCTGTTCGACCTCGAACCGGCGCCAGCCCCCGATCCGGACCCCGTCGAGGAGCTGCGACGCCAGCGCGCCGCCGTGGCGGAGTCCGAGGCACCCGGCCGACTGACCCTGCTGCTCGCCGCCGAGAGCGTGGGCGCCCTGATCGCCGCCGAGATGCGCTTCGCGGGGCTGCCGTGGAACGCCGAGCGCCACGACGAGCTCCTGACCGAGGCGCTCGGACCCCGCCCCGCCCCGGGCGAGCGCCCCGCGCTGATGACCGCCAAGCTCGCCGAGATGCGCGCCGCGCTCGGCGTCGACGACGTCAACCCCGAGTCGCAGCCGAGCCTGCTGCGTGCGCTGCAGAGCGCGGGACTCCGCGTGCAGAGCACCAGCAAGTGGGAGCTGCGCGGCCTCGAGCATCCGGCGATCGCTCCGCTGCTGGAGTACAAGTCGCTGCAGCGCCTGTTCACGGCCAACGGCTGGAACTGGCTGGACGAGTGGGTGCACGACGGGCGGTTCCGCCCCGTGTACGTGCCCGCCGGCGTCGTCACCGGTCGCTGGGCGAGCGACGGCGGCGGGGCGCTGCAGCTGCCGAAGTCGGTGCGTGCGGCGGTGGTCGCCGATCCGGGTTGGACCTTCGTCGTGGCGGACGCCGCCCAGCTCGAGCCGCGCGTGCTGGCGGCGATGTCCGGCGACCTGGCGATGGCGCGCGCGGGCCAGGCCCACGACATGTACGAGGGCATGGTCACCTCGGGCGCGGTCGAGTCGCGTGAGCAGGCCAAGTACGGCATGCTCGGCGCGATCTACGGCGGCACGACGGGGGAGAGCGGCCGGATGCGCCCCCGCATCGCGCGCGCCTTCCCGCGCGCGATGGAGTTCGTCGAGGCCGCCGCCCGCGCGGGCGAACGCGGCGAGTCGGTGACGACCTGGCTCGGCCGAAGCTCCCCGGCGGGCAGCACCGCCAGCTACGACGAAACGCGCACGGATGCGGAACAGCGCCGCGCCCGCACCGACTCCGCCGCGTGGGGTCGCTTCACCCGCAACTTCGTGGTCCAGGGGACGGCCGCCGAGTGGGCGCTGTGCTGGATGGGGGCGCTGCGTCGGCGGCTGTGGACGATCGGCGGGGGCGACTCCTCGCCGGCGCCGGTGACCGAGCGGCCGCATCTGGTGTTCTTCCTGCACGACGAGGTGATCGTGCACACCCCGCAGGCGCATGCCGCCGCGGTCGAGGCTGCCCTGCGGGACTCGGCCGTCGAGGCGGGGCGCCTCCTGTTCGGCGACGGCCCGGTGGAGTTCGCGCTGAGCGTGGTGACGACGGAGAGCTACGCCGAGGCGAAGTAGCCGGAGCGAGAGCGCGGCGCGGGAGCAAAACCGCCGATCAGCAATCACATGCTTGTGATTCCTGAGCATTGTGCGCGATAATCGAGCAACAACTGAATCCGATTGCAGATCGATGGGGAAGTCGCATCTGAGGATCGGAGGAGTTGTGACTGTTGTAGCCGGTGATGACACCGTTATTCGTCGCGCCTTCACGCGCGGCGTCGTCTACGTGCACTCGGCACCGCGTGCGCTGTGCCCCCACGTCGAGTGGGCAGCCGGTCGTGCTCTGGGTCGTGCCGTCAACTTCGACTGGCGTCCTCAGCCGGTGCTCAAGGGCGCCCAGCGCACCGAGTACTACTGGGAGGGCCCGGCAGGCACGGGGGCCGAACTCGCCTCCGCACTGCGCGGCTGGGAGCACCTCCGCTATGAGGTGACCGAGGACCCGTCCGCTGGCTCCGACGGCGGACGCTGGATGCACACCCCCGAGCTCGGCATCTACTTCGCCCAGACCGACTCCGCCGGCAACACGGTCATCCCCGAGGACCGCGTGCGCTTCGCCATGGAGTCGGCGGGATCGGATGCCTTCGAACTCCACCGCGAACTCCGACTCGCGCTGGGCCAGGCCTGGGATGACGAACTAGAAGTGTTCCGCCACGCGAGCGATGAGGCGCCCGTGGTGTGGCTGCACAAGGTGGGTTAGGAGCGATCATGCGAATTCTGCACCGGGAATGGGATGACGTCCTGGAGGGCGTCGCACCGCCGCTGCTCGACCTCGCGGAGCTGGAACGACTCGTCACCGCCGACGAGCTGTACCAGCTGGAGGACGACTGCACCGAGCACGACGGGTGCCGTCCGATCCGCCTCCGCTAGCGCGCCGGTCGGCGGTCTAGCCGATCAGCAGCCGTTCGAGGTTCTCGATCGGCGCGTACCAGCCCTGTTCGAGCACGAAGGTCTGGGCGAGCTTGTCGAGGCCGAGGATCACGGCGACGCCGACCAGCACCATGATGATGCCGACGATGCGCCGGAACCAGCCGTCGGGGCGGTTGAGCAGTCCGAGCTTGCGCGCGAACGACTGCCCGAGCAGGGCGACCAGCAGGAGCGTGATCGCCAGGCCCAGCGCGTAGGCGATGATCGCGGCGAGACCCTCGCCGAATGAGGCCGGCAGCACCGCGGCGATGATGAGCGCGTAGGTGGGGCTGCAGCTGCTGAACGTGGGCCCGAGCGCCGCGCCGAGCAGCAGATCGCCGGCAGGCCCGCCGACGCGCGAAGAGCGGTCGAGCGCGGCACCGGAGCGCGCCTGCAGGCCGGTGACGAGCATGAGGCGCTCCCACAGGTGCGGGAACACCAGCGTGATGCCGAACAGGACGACGATCCCACCGGCCACGATCTGCCAGACGATCTGCGGTACTCCGAGGAGCGCCGTGGTGGCCTTCAGCAGCAGCGTGAACGCGATGACCGAGACGGCGAGACCGGTCGCGATCAGCACGGGGCGTCGCCACGCCGGGGGGCTCTGCGCGCCCGCGTCGGTGCGGGCGATCGAGCCGCCGACGATCACCGGAAGGAGGGGGAGGACGCACGGCGCCGCGACGGTCAGCACGCCCGCCACGAAGGCGATGAGAAGCAGGGTCAGCACGGTGCTCAGAGCATCGCGTCGACGACGGCGGCGAGCGTCGGCTCGTCGTAGACGACGAAGGACTGCAGGCTCGTGCCGTCGTTGTCGACCTCGACCATCGTGGTCTGCACCGTCACGCCGTACTTCTCACGGAGATCCTGGTTGCTGTCGTAGTCGACCTTGATGATCGTCACGCCGCTCGGCACGCCCTGGGCGAGGATGTCGCTCTCGAGGCTGCGGCACTGCGGGCACCAGGAGGCGTGGAAGAACAGCAGGATGCGGCCGTCGGCGTTCGCGATCGCCGTGTCGCTGTACTCGACGTAGCTTCCGGCCGCGACCGCATCGTCAGCACCCGACTCCGAGTCGGTCGAACCGGCGTCCATCGCGGGCGCCGACGACGTCGTCTCGGGCGTCGTGTCGAGCGCGGACTCGCCGGTCGATGCCTGAATCGCGATCACCGCGATCACCGCGATGGCGATGATGCCAGCGAGGATTCCGATGATGGCTCCGGCGCGCAGTTTCATTCGCTCAGTCTGGCAGGGTGCGAAAAGGGGGCGCCGGACTCGTCCGACGCCCCCAGGCAATTCTCAGACTGCGGGTCAGCCCTCGTAGCTGCGGATCGCGATGACCGAGTTGTGGCCGCCGAAGCCGAAGCTGTTGCTGATCGCGAGCTGCGGCTCGTCGCCGAGCTTCTGCACGCCCGCGCTCACCAGCAGCGGGATCTCCGGGTCCTGGTCGACCAGGGTCGCGGTCGGCGGCGCCTGGCGCTCCTGCACCGCGAGGATCGTGAAGATCGCCTCGAGGGCGCCGGTTCCGCCGAGCAGGTGGCCGTGCGCCGCCTTCGTCGCCGAGACGGGGATGCCCTTCACTCGCTCGCCGAAGATGGCGAACAGCGCCTTGTACTCGGCGATGTCGCCGACCGGCGTGCTCGTGGCGTGCGCGTTGATGTGCGTGACCTGGTCGGCGGTCGCGCCGGCCTGCTCGAGGGCGGCGCGCACCGCGCGGGCCGCTCCGCGACCCTCGGGGTCGGGAGCGGTGATGTGGTACGAGTCGCTCGTGACGCCGCCACCGGCGATCTCGGCGTAGATCTTCGCGCCGCGCGCCTTCGCGTGCTCTTCAGTCTCCATCACGATGCTGGCGGCGCCCTCGCCCATGACGAAGCCGTCGCGGCTGACGTCGTAGGGGCGCGAGGCCGTCTCGGGGGAGTCGTTGCGCTTCGACAGCGCCTGCATCGAGGCGAAGGCCGCGAGCGGCAGCGGGTGGATGCACGCTTCGGTGCCGCCGGCGATGATCACGTCGGCGAGCCCGGCCTGCAGGTGGTCGTAGGCGTTGGCGATCGCCTCGGTGCTCGAGGCGCACGCCGACACGTCGGTGCGGGCGAACGCACGCGCATCCAGGGCCATGCTGACGGCGGCGGAGGCCGCGTTCGGCATGAGCATGGGGACCGTCATCGGCAGGACGCGGCGCGGGCCCTTCTCGCGCAGGGTGTCCCACGCGTCGAGGAGCGTCCAGAGTCCGCCGATTCCGGTCGAGTATTCGACACCGAGTCGCTCCGGGGCGAGGTCGGTGATGCCCGCGTCGGCCCAGGCCTCACGGGCGGAGATGAGGGCGAACTGCGCCGAGGGGTCGAGACGCTTGATCTCCTGGCGCTCCAGCACCTCTTCGGGGCGAACGCGAGCCTGTGCGGCAAAGGTGACGGGCAGCTCGTGCTCGGCCACCCAGTCCTGGGTGAGCGAGCGAACCCCGGTCTCGCCGGCGAGCAGCGCGTTCCAGCTGTCGCGCGCGGTGCCGCCGAGCGGCGACGTCGCGCCGATTCCGGTGACAACGATCTTCTTGGTCATTCCAACTCCCGTAGATCCTCGGGCATGCCGAGGCCGGACGACTACGCCGGATGGCGTCCGTCGTTGACGCGCGCGCCGACGTTGCGGCGCGCGCGTCGAAACTCAGCCCTGGGCCGAAACGATGAAGTTGACGGCGTCGCCGACGGTCTTCAGGTTCTTGACCTCTTCGTCGGGGATCTTGACGTCGAACTTCTCTTCGGCGTTGACGACGATGGTCATCATCGAGATCGAGTCGATGTCGAGGTCGTCCGTGAACGACTTGTCCAACTCGACGGTGTCGGTGGCGATTCCGGTCTCGTCGTTGATGAGCTCGGCCAGGCCCGCGAGGACCTCTTCGGTGGACAGTGCCATGTCGTTTCTCTCCTTGTGTGGTGCGTGTTAGTCGGGTGTAGGGGTGACCGTGTCGATCCTAGGGCAGGCGCACGACCTGGGCGCCGTAGACGAGCCCGGCGCCGAACCCGATCTGAAGGGCGAGGCCGCCGCTCAGCTCGGGGTGCTCTTCCAGCAGGCGGTGCGTGGCGAGCGGGATCGACGCGGCCGAGGTGTTGCCGGTCGTCTCGATATCGCGGCCGATCATCACGTGCTCGGGCAGCTTCAGCTGCTTGGCGAGCTCGTCGATGATGCGCATGTTGGCCTGGTGCGGGACGAACGCGGCGAGATCGTCGGCGGTGATGCCCGCGGCCTCGAGCGCCTGCTTGGCGACCTTGGCCATCTCCCAGACGGCCCAGCGGAACACCGTCTGGCCGTCTTGGCGCATGGTGGGCCACGGCTTCTCGCCGTCGAGGTACTCCTCGAAGGTCGCGTTCATGCCGACCGCGTCCCACTTCGAGCCGTCGGAACCCCAGACGCTCGCCGCGATGCCCGGCTCATCGGCCGGACCGACGACGACGGCGCCGGCGCCGTCGCCGAGCAGGAACGAGATCGAGCGGTCCTCCGGGTGCACGTACTGGGACAGCTTCTCCGCGCCGACGACGAGCACGTACTCGGCAGCGCCGCTGCGGATGAGCGCGTCGGCCTGGGCGATGCCGTAGGTGTATCCGGCGCACGCGGCGCTGATGTCGTAGGCCGGGGCCGGCGTCACGCCGAGGCGGTCGGCGAGCAGAGTCGCCATCGACGGGGTGACGGCGACGTTGCTGATCGTCGAGACCAGCACGGCGCCGATCTTCTCGCGCGGAACTCCGGCCTTCTCCAGTGCCTCGTTCGCTGCGGTCTCGGCGAGGTCGACCGCGTCAAGGCCCTTGCTGGCGCGCTTGCGCGTCACGATTCCGGTGCGCTGGCGAATCCACTCGTCGCTGGAGTCGATCGGTCCGATCAGGTCCTCGTTCGGAACGACGAGATCGCCGCGGGCCGCGCCCACGCTCAGAATCCGCGTGTACTGGGCTCCGCTGGACTGCGTCAGGGTGGGGGTGGTCATGCTGCTCCGTCGATGAGGGCCTGCGCGGCCGCGAGGTCGTCGGGCGTCTTGACCGCGACGGTGGGAAGGCCTTTCAGCCCACGCTTGGCGAGACCGACGAGCGCGCCCGCGGGGGCGAGTTCGACGATTCCGGTGACTCCGGCGGCCGCGAACGCCTCCATCGTCAGGTCCCAGCGCACGGGGCTGGCGACCTGTCCGACGATGAGGTCGAGGTAGGCGGCGCCGCTGCTGACGGTGCTGCCGTCGCGGTTGGTCCAGATGGTGGTGGCCGGGTCGCTGACGGCGACGCCGGTCGCGGCCTCGCGCAGCGTCTCGACGGCCGGGGCCATGAAGCGGGTGTGGAAGGCGCCGGCGACCTGCAGCGGGATGACACGCGCGCCCGGCGGCGGGGTCTCCTTGAGTCGCTCGAGCGCCGGAAGCTCGCCCGCGACGACGATCTGGCCGCCGCCGTTGAAGTTGGCCGGTTCGAGGCCCAGGGCTGCGAGCATGCCGAGCAGCTCACCCTCGTCGGCGCCGATCACGGCGCTCATGCCGGTCTTGACCTCGGCGGCGGCGGAGGCCATGGCGCGACCGCGCAGGGCGACCAGGCGCATCGCGTCGGCTTCGCTCAGGATGCCCGCACCGGCTGCGGCGGCGAGTTCGCCGACCGAGTGGCCGGCGATGCCGGCGAGGCGACCCGCGCGCGCGGAGTCGTCGCCGAGAACGGCGCGCAGCGACAGCAGCGAGGCTGCGACGATGAGCGGCTGGGCCACCGCGGTGTCGCGGATCGTGTCGGCGTCCGAGGTGGTCCCGTGGGCGGCTAGATCGACCCCCGAGGCCTCGGCGAGTTCGCCCAGGTGCGCGGCGATCGCGGGCTCCGCGAGCCAGGGTTCCAGGAATCCGGGGGTTTGCGAGCCCTGACCGGGCGCAACGATGACGACACTCACGCCCTCCAGTCTGTCAGCCGTCGCCCGGCGGTGCGAAACAGGTGCCACGAAGTATCGGCGGAAAGACTGGAGAGAACCTACAGGTGGCCTAGCGGACGGGCGGCGCGGCCGAGAGCTGCTCGAGGGGGACCGGGCGGGGACGCGTTGCTCCCGGGGAGATGTCGAGTCGGCGGCCGGTGCGGGCCGATTCGAGTGTCGCCTCCGTCACCTCGAGCGCATGGAAAGCGAGGGTCGAGTCGGCGCGCGGCACTGCCCCGGCCGGGGTGCGCGCGAAGTCGAGCAGACCGATCCCGCGACCGCCCGCCTTGAACCCCGCCACGATCGGCAGCGGCTGCCAGCCAGCATCGCCGGGGCGTCGAAGTGAGCTGAGTCCGTCGAACATGTTGGGATCGGGCACCGCGAGCGTTCCCGCGGTGCCGTGCACCTCGATCGGAGCCGCGTGCGTCGCGGTCGCGTCGAAGCTGGTGATCAGCGTCGACAGCGCGCCGCTGGCGTGCTCGAGCACCGCCGTCACGTGGGTGTCGATCGAGACGGGGATGGTCTCGCCCGCGCGCGGCCCCGAGGCGATGGTGCGGGAGTCCCGCGACCGGGAGCTCGCGCCGAACACCGACACCACCGGTCCGAGCAGGTGCACCAGCGCGTGGAGGTAGTAGGGCCCCATGTCCAGCAGGGGGCCACCGCCGTCGACGTAGTAGAAGTCGGGGTTCGGGTGCCACGCCTCGTGTCCGGGGCTGACGAAGGTGGCCGTGGCCGCGACCGGCGTGCCGATGAGTCCCGAGTCGATCGCATGCCGAGCGGACTGGATTCCGGAGCCGAGCACGGTGTCGGGTGCGCAGCCGAGCCAGACGCCGGCCGCCTGTGCCGCGGCCATGAGCGGGCGGGCCTGCGCCGTCGTGAGCGCGAGAGGCTTCTCGCCGTAGCTGTGCTTGCCATTGTCGATGGCGCGCTGCGCCACCTCCGCGTGCGCGCCGGGCACCGTGAGGTTGAGGATCAGGTCGATGTCGGGCGCCGCGAACAGATCATCGACCGTCCGCGCGACGATCCCGCGCTCGGCGGCGACCATCTTCGCGCGCTCATCGTCGCGGTCGGCGACGGCGACCAGCTGCACCTCGGAGGAGATCCGCGCGACCGTGTCGAAGTACTGGCCCGAGATCGCGCCGACACCGACCATGCCGACGCGCAGCGGCGTCAGCGACTCGCCCACAGGAGTCCGCGCTCGACGAGCGTGCGCACCGATGGATCGTCGAGCACTTCGAGCCGGTGGCCGGCGGTGCAGACGAACACGCGTCCGCGTCCCCACTCGCGCGTCCAGACGACCGGAACCGTGAACGGGCGATGCCAGGCGTCGAATTCGCGATGCACGATCTCCGTCGTCGCGAGCACGTCGTTGTATGCGTCCGAGAGCACCCAGTACTGCTCGGTGTCGAGGTCGAAGTCGTCGAGCCCGGCGACGATCGGATGCTCGCGGCGGTCCGGGCGGATGCTGACGCGGTGCCGCACATAGTTGTCGGACTGCTCGCCGGTGCGCTCGGCGGGCGGCCTCGCGGCGTGATGCGCGAACTGCCCGCCGACGAGCTGGAGGTACTCGGCGCTGGCCCGGTAGGAGTCGGCGATCCCGCCGTGCCAGCCGGCGAAGCCGCATCCGCTCTCGACGGCGGCGACGAGCCCGGCAACCTCGTCGGGTTCGATCGTCGTCATCGTGACCACCTGCACGATGAGATCGAGCGAGGACATCGTCTCGCGGTCGGCGTAGATGCTCGGACCGTCGTGCGTCTGCACCTCGAAGCCCTGCGCCGTCAGGAACGGGATCACCGAGTCGGTCGTCTCGATCGGCTGGTGGCCGTCCCAGCCGCCGCGCACCACGAGCGCCCTCTTCGTCGAAGTCATGCCGAGAAAGCTACTGACGGGCGGTGGTCCCTGCAACCGGCGGTGGCGGGCCGCCGACGCCTCAGCTGCGTTCCCCGGAGATGCTGCCGACGACGAGCGCGACCTGCAGGATGAGGGCCTCGCGGGCGCCGGTGGCGTCCCAGCCGATGACCTCGCTGATGCGCTTGAGCCGGTAGCGCACCGTGTTCGGGTGCACGAACAGCTCGCGCGCGGTCGCCTCGAGCGAGCGGCCGTTGTCGAGGTAGCACCAGAGCGTGGTCAGAAGCTCGGTGGAGTGGTTCTGCAGCGGAACGTAGATCCGCTCGACCAGCGCCTTGCGGGCGAGCGGATCGCCGGCGAGGGCGCGCTCGGGCAGCAGGTCATCGGCGTGGGTGGGGCGCGGCGCGTTGCGCCACGCCTTGGCGACGGCGAAGCCCGCGAGTGCCGCCCGCGCCGAGCGTGCCGCGTCGACGAGCGAGGGAACCGTGTGCCCGAGCACCAGGTGGCCGTCGCCGAATCCCGGCTCGAGCTGCGCGGCGATCTCCAGGAAGGCCAGGCGCTCCCGCGTCTCGGCGGTCTCCTCCCCGTCGACCGGGTTGGTGCGGCCGATGACCAGCACCAGGCGGCTGCCCTGCACGCCGATCAGCACGTCCGCGTCGAGATGACGCGCGGTGCGGCGCAGCTGATCGACGTCGAGGCTGCGCGGAGCGGTGCCGACCAGCACGCTCACCTCGCCGTGGCCGTTCCAGCCGAGCGCGGCGACCCGGCTGGGAAGCTCGCTGTCGTATTCGCCGGTGAGGATCGAGTCGACGACGAGCGCTTCCAGTCGCGCATCCCAGAGCCCTCGCGCCTCGGCGGCGCGGGCGTAGACGTCCGCCGCCGCGAAGGCGATCTCGCGCGAGTACAGCAGGATCGCCTCGCGCAGCACCTCGTCGTCGTCCTTGATGCGGTGCTCGACCACCTCGACCGTGACGCGGATCAGCTGCAGCGTCTGCTGCAGCGACACCGAGCGCAGCAGCTCGCGCGGGGCTGCGCCGAACACGTCGGCGGCGATCCACGGCGTCGATTTCGGGTCGTCGAACCACGAGATGAACGACGTGATTCCGGCCTGCGCGACCAGACCGACAGCGCTGCGCCGGCCCGGGGGCATGTCCCGGTACCAGGGCAGCGTGTCGTCGAGTCGCTTCAGCGTCGCGGTGGAGAGTTCACCGGTGAGCGTGCGAAGCCAAGCGAGCGTCTGCTTCTTGGTGCGCTCCGCCACTTAGCTCTCGCCGCCCGCCGATCCGGACGTTCCCGCCGTCACGTCGTGCAGGCGGTACTGCTCGATCGCGCGAGCCACGGTCGCCGGGTCCACAGCCCCGCGCCGCGCGAGCGACTGCAGGGTGCGCACCACGACCGACGGGCCGTCGATCTTGAAGTAGCGGCGAGCCGCCGGACGCGTGTCGCTGAATCCGAAGTCGTCGGCGCCGAGCGTCGCGAAGTCGCCGGGCACGAACTGGCGCACCTGGTCGGGCACCGCGTGCATGTAGTCGGTGACGGCGACGAACGGGCCCTCGGCTCCGCTGAGCTTGTTCCACAGGTAGGGAACCTGCGGCGGCTCCTCCGGGTGCAGGAAGTTGTGCTCGTCGGCGGCGAGGCCGTCGCGGCGCAGCTCAGTCCAGGAGGTCACGCTCCAGATGTCCGCCGACACGCCCCAGTCGCGAGCGAGCAGCTCCTGCGCCTCGACCGCCCAGGCGAGCGCGACGCCGGAGGCCATGATCTGCGCCTTGGGTCCGCTCGTCTCCGGGCCGGTGCTGACCTTGTGGATGCCCTTGAGGATTCCGTCGACGTCCACGTTCTCCGGCTCGGCGGGCTGCACGATCGGCTCGTTGTACACCGTGAGGTAGTACATGACGTTCGGGTCCGGATGGGTGAGACCGTTCTCGTCGGTGCCGTACATGCGCTGAAGGCCGGCCTTCACGATGTGGCCGATCTCGTAGCCGTAGGCCGGGTCATAGCTGACGACGGCGGGGTTCGTCGACGCGAGCAGCGGCGAGTGGCCGTCGGCGTGCTGCAGACCCTCACCGGTCAGCGTGGTGCGACCGGCGGTGGCGCCGATGATGAATCCGCGCGCCATCTGGTCGCCCGCGGCCCACATGGCGTCGCCCGTGCGCTGGAACCCGAACATCGAGTAGAACACGTAGACCGGAATCAGCGGCTGGCCGTGCGTCGAGTACGAGGTGCCGATCGCCGTGAACGCGGCGAAGGCGCCCGCCTCGTTGATGCCGACGTGGACGATCTGGCCCTGCGGGCTCTCCTTGTAGGCGAGCAGCAGGTCGCGGTCGACCGAGGTGTAGTGCTGGCCGTTCGGGTTGTAGATCTTCGCCGTCGGGAAGTACGCATCCATTCCGAAGGTGCGCGCCTCGTCGGGGATGATCGGCACGATGCGCTGCCCGAGGTCGGGGGTGCGCAGCAGGTCCTTGAGCAGTCGCGCGAAGGCCATCGTGGTGGCGACCTCCTGCTTGCCCGAGCCCTTCTTGACGACCTCGAAGGCCTTGTCCTCCGGGAGCGTGACCGGCACGTGCGTCGTGCGACGCTCGGGCAGGTAGCCGCCGAGCTCGCGGCGACGCTCGTGCAGGTACTGGATCGCCGGGCTGTCGTTGCCGGGGTGGAAGTACGGCGGGAGGTAGGGGTTCTCCTCGAGCTGGGCGTCCGTGATCGGGATGCGCAGCTCGTCGCGGAACTGCTTGAGGTTGTCGAGCGTGAGCTTCTTCATCTGGTGGGTCGCGTTGCGGCCCTCGAAGCTCTTGCCGAGGCCGTAGCCCTTGATCGTCTTGGCGAGGATGACCGTCGGCTGGCCCTCGTGCTCGACGGCGGCCTTGAACGCCGCGTACACCTTGCGGTAGTCGTGGCCGCCGCGACGCAGGCTCCACACCTGGTCGTCGGTCATGCCCTCGACGAGCTTGAGCGCCTCGGGGTCGCGGCCGAAGAAGTTCTCGCGCACGTAGGCGCCGTCCTCGGTCTTGTAGGTCTGGTAGTCGCCGTCGGGCGTCTTGTTCATCAGGTTGACGAGGGCGCCGCTCTCGTCGCGCGAGAGCAGGTCGTCCCACTCGCGGCCCCAGATGACCTTGATGACGTTCCAGCCGGCACCGCGGAAGAAGCTCTCGAGCTCCTGGATGATCTTGCCGTTGCCGCGCACCGGTCCGTCGAGACGCTGCAGGTTGCAGTTGACGACGAAGGTCAGGTTGTCGAGCTTCTCGTTGGCGGCCCACTGCAGGGCGCCGCGGCTCTCGACCTCGTCCATCTCGCCGTCGCCGAGGAACGCCCAGACGCGGCTGTCAGCCGCATCCGCGATGCCGCGGTTGGTGAGGTACTTGTTGTTCTGCGCCTGCCAGATCGCGTTGATCGGACCGAGGCCCATCGACACGGTCGGGAACTGCCAGAACTCCGGCATGAGGCGCGGGTGCGGGTACGAGCTGAGCCCGCCGCCCTCGTGCGACTTCTCCTGACGGAACCCGTCGAGCTGGTGCTCGGAGAGCCGGCCTTCCAGGTAGGCGCGGGCGTACATGCCGGGGGAGGCGTGGCCCTGGTAGAAGATCTGGTCGCCGCCCGAAGCGTGGTCGCGACCGCGGAAGAACCAGTTGTGGCCGACCTCGTACAGCGACGAGCTCGACGCGTAGGTCGAGATGTGTCCGCCGACGGCGATGCCGGGGCGCTGAGCGCGGTGCACCGTGATCGCGGCGTTCCAGCGGATCCAGCGACGGTACTCGCGCTCGAGCTCCTCGTCACCGGGGAACGGCGCCTCGTTCTCGGGGGCGATCGTGTTGATGTAGTCCGTCGTCGGCACCATCGGAACCCCGAGGTGCAGATCCTTCGACCGCTTGAGCAGGCTGAGCATGACGTCGCGACCGCGGCCACGGCCCTTCTCCTCGACGAGTGCGTCGAGGGACTGCTGCCATTCGGAGGTTTCCTCCGGGTCCGGGTCAGTGTGGCTCACCGAATACGGGTCCTGGTCGTTGACCGTCACGTCTGACTTCTCCTTAGGAGTCGCGGCATGGCGGGTGGGCCATGCGGTGGCGTCCGCGCTCGACAACCCTCCGGGTTCTCGGTGGTGGGGAGCGGGGTATCGAAAGGCAGTCTAGTTGTGTGAACGCCACAGTTCTGGACCGCTCGGCGCAATCGCGGTGTCGGGCGTAGGATCGGTCGCTGGACTTGTCGGGTGAACGCCCGGCCGGAGAGGAATCGCTGCGACCATGGCGCTGGAGAACGACACCCAGGCTCCCGACTTCGATCTCGCGAACCAGTTCGGCGAGCACGTGCGGCTGAGCGACTTCCGCGGGCGCAAGCCCGTCGCGCTCGTGTTCTTCCCGCTCGCGTTCTCGAGCCGATGCACGGGGGAGCTGTGCGAGCTGCGCGACAACCTGGCGCTGTTCCGCGAGAACGGCGTCGAGCTGATCGGCATCTCGGTCGACTCCAAGGCCAGCCTGCGCGCCTGGGCCGAGCAGGAGGGCTACGACTTCACCCTGCTCGCCGACTTCTGGCCGCACGGCGCCGTCGCCCGCGAGTACGGCGTGTTCCTGGAGGAGAAGGGCTTCGCCAACCGGGCCACCTTCGTGATCGATGTCGATGGCGTCATCCGCGCCTCGTTCATCACCGCGCCCGGCGAATCGCGCTCGCTCGAGGAGTACCGCGCCGCGGTGGCCGAGGTCGCACCGGTGACCGCCGAGCCCCGATAGCATCGATCGACCGGGCTCTTAGCTCAGCTGGTAGAGCGCCTCGTTTACACCGAGGATGTCGGGGGTTCGAGTCCCTCAGGGCCCACCGTTCGAACCGGACTCGGTTCCTCATCGGACGGAGAGGAGCGGAGCCGTGAATCCGGGTGCAGTCGTAGCGCTGGTGATTGCGGCGACGCTCTGGGGCACGACCGGGACGGCGGCCAGCTTCTTCCCCGAGGATGTGAGCCCCATCGCGGTGGGCGCGGCCACGATGGGCATCGGCGGCATGCTGCTCCTCCTCTTCGCGAGGCGACGCGCCCTCGCGGTGCTGCGGCATCGCGCGCAGCGTCGCTGGGTGGCGCTCGGCGCGCTCGGCGTCGTCGTCTACCCGCTCGCGTTCTACAGCGGCATGGATCTGGCTGGGGTGGCGGTCGGCAACGTCGTCGCCCTCGGCTCGGGGCCGGTGTTCGCGGCTCTCCTCGAATGGCTGCTCGAACGGCGCCCGCTCTCGCGGCGCTGGGCCATCGCGACCGCGTTCGCGCTGGTCGGAATCGCGGCGCTCGCCACGAGTCGCGCGATCTTCGGCGACGGAGCATCGGAGGAGGGGCGCCCGGGCGACGCCCCGGTGCTCGGGATCGCGGTCGCTCTTCTCGCCGGGCTCGCCTACGCGCTGTACACGTACGCATCCGGCCGCGCCATGGCGGCGGGCGGCACGAGCCGCGGGGTGATGGCGGCGATGTTCGGGCTCGGCGGTGCGCTTCTGCTGCCGGTGCTCCTCGTGACGGGGGCGCCTCTGCTTCAGAGCCCCACCACGGTCGGCATCGCCGGCTACCTCGTGCTCGGCCCGATGGTGCTGGCCTACCTGCTGTTCGGCCTCGGCGTGCGCGAGCTTCGCAGCTCCCACGTGACCACGATCACGCTCCTGGAGCCGGTCGTGGCGACGGTGCTCGCGGTGCTCATCGTCGGGGAGCGGCTCGCTCCGCTCGGCTGGGGCGGGGTCGCCCTGATCCTCGTCGGACTATCTGTTCTCGTGTCGGCTCGTCGTACCCCGTTAATGAGTGAGCGCCTCTAGGCTTTTCCTATGACCGACGCTCCATTCGGCAATGGTGACGCGGAGCCCGACTCCGTGGACGACGCCGCGCCGACAGGCAAGCGCCGATCCACGTTCACGCCGTTGCCGCGTGACGTGGAGACGGCCGCCACGACGCCCCCGCCGCCGCCGGCCGCGGACGAGCAGAGCGCGCGCGACGCCGAGCTGGAGTCCGAGCCGGAGTCCGAGCCGACACAGCCGGAGCAGCCGGAGCTCACCGACGACGACGCGATCGCCGAGGCGCTTGCGGCGCAGTTCTCGACGTACACCGCCCCGGTGTCGGTGATCCCCTCGGAGTCGCATGCACCCGTGATCCCGGATGCGTCGGATGCGTCGGATGGTTCGGATCTGCCGGATGCGTCGGATGCGCAGGGCGCGCCCGAACCGGCCGACGAGGAGTATCTGCCCCTCCCGGATTTCGAGCCCGAGCCGGAGCCGGAGCCGGTCGCGTTCGAGTCCGACCCGGTCGTTGTCGAGCCGGAGCGGGGCGCGGCCGAGCCCGAGGAGTCCGAATTCGAGCCCGAGCCCGAGGTCGCACCGTTCGAACCCGCGCCGGCTGCGCCGCGTCCGTTCGATGAGGAGCCCGACTCGTTCTCAGAGGAGCCGGATTCGTTCGAGCCCGACCCGGACCTGGCGGAGCCCGACCCGAATTCGTTCCACGACATCCCGATCGCCGAGGAGCCCGTCGAGCTGGTCGAGCCGGAGCCGGCGCCGACGCCGCCCGTCGCGGGTGACGAGAGCGACCTCGACACGGTGATGGGGGAGAGCTCGACGCTGGCCGCGATCGAGATCCTCGAGCAGCAGCTTCGACTGCGCGAGGAGGACCCGGATGCGTTCCGTGCCTGGCAGGAGGCGCTCGCCACGGGCGCGGTCACGCTGCCGGGCATCTCGGGCCTTCTGGACGAATCCCCGGTCGAGCAGGGCGAGGCCGCCCCGGAGCCCGAGCCGGCCCCGGACGGCGAGCAGCGGTCCGCGGACGATCAGCCGTCGGAGTCGGAGTCCCCCTCGTCGCGGTTCGCCCCGCCGGCTGAGGCGCCCCCGGTGCTCGTCGAGCCGCCCGCGTTCCCCACCTCGGGAGAGGTGCCGACGCTCCGTCCGTCGCTGCCGCCGCCGGACCCCGAGGCGATCGTGCGCGACCCGGAGCTCGCCGAACCCGTGCTCGCCGAGCCGATGCCGGCCGAGCCGGTCCCGGCCGAGCCCGTGCCGGTCGAGCCCGTCCCGGCCGAGCCGGTGCACCCCGACGAGGGCGCGGAGCTGCCTCCGCTGCTCGACTTCAGCTCGATGCCCCCGCCCATCGGAATCGAGCCGGCAGACCTGCCGCCCTACGTTCCCGGCGGCGACGCGGTCGTGCCCGCGCCGGAGCCGAGCGAGCCGCGGTCGGCGTCCCTCGAGCCCGTGTCGCACGACTTCGATGACCGCACGGTGCCGCGCGCGTTCGTGCCCCCGCTGGCCCCGGTGGGCCAGGACTTCGACCTCGACCTCGAGAACGACGACGTGGTCGACGAGGTCGATCGGCTGACCGGCTCCGTTCCGATCTCGGTCGGCGCGGCCGGAGTCGCCGACGTTCTGGCACCGCCCTCGGAGCCGATCGCCGTGCAGCGCGTCGCCGACGATGACCCGCTGCTGGCGGCGCAGGCGCGTCGGATGCCGCGTGCCCGGGAGATCGAGGCGACCGGGATCGAGCCGACGCCGCTCGATCGGCGTGCGGGTCGCTCGGTGCGGCTGTTCTGGCTTTGGTTCGCTCCCAACGCCTCGGTCATCTCGATCGCGGTCGGTGCGATCCTGGCCGCGTCCGGCATGAGTCTGCGTCAGGCGATCGTGGCGGCGCTCACCGGGGTCGCGGTCTCGTGGATTCCGCTCGGATTCGGAACCCTGGCGGGCAAGTGGACGGGACAGCCGGTGATGGTCGTCTCCCGTGCCGTGTTCGGCCACCTGGGCAACCTCGTCCCGGCCGCCCTCGCTCTCGCCACCCGCGTCTTCTGGGGCGGAGCGCTGCTCTGGCTCTTCGCGGCTAGCTCCGCCCACATCGTCGACCTCGCGGGTCTGGATCCCGGTCTCGGGGTCGAACTGGGGACCTTCCTCGGCATCATCGTCGGCGTGATCCTGATCGCGACCGTCGCCGTCATCGGGTACGGCCTGCTCGCGCTGGTCCAGCTCGTGTCGACGGTCGCCTCGCTGCTGCTCATCCTCGGCGTGGTGGTTCTGACCGCGCCCCAACTCGACTTCGGCACGGCGCTGACCAACGGCGACGGCTCCTGGCTGCTGGTGGTGCCGGGTGCGGCGCTCGTGTTCAGCGTGGTCGGGCTCGCCTGGGCGCAGTCCTCGGGCGACGTTGCGCGCTATCAGCGTCCCGATGGCTGGGGCGGCTCCGCGATGGTGTCGAGCTCGCTCGGCGCGACCCTGCCCCCGTTCGCGCTGATCGCCTGGGGGGCGCTGCTCGCGGCGTCCGGCCCGGAGCTCGGCGCGGCGCTGATCCTCGACCCGGTCGGCGCGCTCGCCTCGCTGCTTCCGCTCTGGTACCCGGTGCCGCTCGTGCTCGCGCTGGGAATCGGGCTGATCTCGGGCGCGACCCTCGCCACCTACTCGGCCGGGTTCGCGATCCAGTCGCTGGGGGTCCGCGCGCCGCGCACGTCGACGGCGATCGTCGCCGTCGTCCTGGTTGCCGCGGTAGCCGGGGTTCTGGCCTTCGTCGCGCTCGAGCCGGGAGAGATCCTGTTCGAGCTGATCATCACGATCGCCGTCCCCGTCGCGGCGTGGGTCGGGATCCTGGCGGCCGAGATGATGTTCCGCAGCACGCGTCTCGACGCCTCCTCGCTGCTCGAGCGCGGCCGCCACTACCCCGACGTGCGCTGGGGCAACGTGGCGATCCTCGTGGCGGCGACGGCGATCGGCTGGGGCTTCACCTCGGCCGACGTCGCGGGCCTGTCATGGCAGGGCTTCCTGTTCGCGCCGCTCGGCATCTCGGCGACCGACCTCTGGGCCAGCAGCAACGTCGGCGTCTTCGCCGCGCTCGCGCTGGGACTGGTTGCGACGCTCGCGACCGCGCTGCCGTCGGTGCGTCGCCAGGAGCGCAGCGTCGCCACCGATTCGGTGATCCACACCGGCGCGGTGAGCACCCCGCGCGGCGGCGCCGGCGCCTGACCGGCACTCGTAGACTGGGGGGATGCCTCCCACCCTCGCTGATGTCACGGATGTCGTCGAGACGCTCTGGCCGATCGGCTCCGCTGAGGGCTGGGATGCGCCGGGACTCCTGGCCGGCGACCCCGCAACCGAGGTCACGCGCATCCTTCTCGCCGTCGACGCGGTCGTCGACACGGCAGCCGAGGCCGTCGAATCGGGCGCCCAGCTGCTGCTCGTCCATCACCCGCTGTTCCTGCGCGGTGTCACGACGGTCGCCGAAGACACCTACAAGGGCGCCGTCGTGTCGCGACTGATTCGCGGCGGATGCGCGCTGATCGCCGCCCACACCAACGCCGACATCGTCGATCGCGGCACCTCGGCCGTCCTGGCCGGACGCCTTGGCCTGGTGGAGTCGCGCCCGATCGTGCCGTCAGCGGCCGATGCGGATCTGGGTCTCGGCCGGGTCGGCCGGCTGGCCCAGCCGATGACACTCGGCGCACTCGCGCGTGCGCTCGCGGACGTGCTGCCCGCGACCGCGCAGGGCGTTCGTGCCGCGGGCGACTTCGACCGCACGATCGAGACGGTTGCCCTGTGCGCCGGCGCCGGCGACTCCCTGCTCTCGGATCCTCAGGTGCGGGCGGCTGACGTCTACATCACGAGCGATCTGCGCCACCACCCGGCTTCCGAGGCGCGGGAGAGCTCGCGGCTGCGCGGCGGCCCGGCCCTGCTGGATGTCTCGCACTGGGCGAGCGAGTGGTTGTGGCTTGATACTGCGGCGGCGCAACTGCGCGCCGCGCTCCCGACGGTGGAGGTGCTCGTGAGCGAACTGCGCACCGATCCCTGGGACTTTGCGATCGTGTGATGAAGGAGAAACCATGGCGTTGACGGCTGCACCCGAGGATCAGGCTCTGCTGCTTGATCTGCAGGCGCTTGATACCAAGCTCGCGCAGTTGGCGCATCGCGCATTGACGTTGCCGGAGGCCGGTGTCGTCACCGAGCTCACGGCGGGTCGTGAGGCCCTGCAGCGGCGACTCGTCGAGCAGACGGGCGCGGTCGAGGATGCGCGCCTCGAGCTTCGACGCACCGAATCGGACGTCGAGGTCGTCGACGCGCGGATCATGCGCGATCGCGAGCGGCTGCAGTCGAGCAGCTCCGTGAAGGACATCCAGGCCTTCGAGCAGGAGCTCGCCGCGCTGGCCGTGCGGAAGTCCGACCTGGAGGACATCGAGCTGGCCGTGATGGAGACGGTGGAGGCCCGCGACGCGGAGCTGGCGGCCACGCGTGCCGAGCTCACCGAGCTGGATGAGCGCATCGCCGCGGCGATCGCGGCGCGCGATGCGGCCCTCGAGGTGCTCGCGGCGGATCGCCGCCACGCCGAGGCCAACCGCGCGACGGTCGCCGGCAAGGTGCCCGCCGAGCTGCTCGCCCTCTATGAGAAGCAGCGCGCGCGCTACGGCGTGGGCGCCTCGCTGCTTCGCGCGGGCGTGTCGAGTGCGAGCGGTGTCGCGCTCAACTCCACCGACCTCGGCGCCGTGCGCGCGGCCGCGCCGGACGCGGTGCTGCTGTGCCCGGATTCGAATGCCGTGCTGGTCCGCACTGCGGAGTCCGGCCTGTGACGAGCACCGACGGAGCGGCACGCGAGCTCATCGTCGAGGCCGACGGGGGATCGCGCGGCAACCCCGGTCAGGCGGGCAGCGGCGCGCTCGTGCTCGATGCCGCCACCGGCGAGGTCCTGACCGAGCTGGGGCTGTACGTGGGCGTCGCGAGCAACAACGTCGCCGAGTACAAGGGCATGATCGCGGGCGTGCGGGCAGCGATTGAGCTGGACCCGGAGGCGGTGCTGCGGGTGCGCATGGACTCGAAGCTCGTCGTCGAGCAGATGTCCGGGCGGTGGAAGATCAAGCACCCCGACATGGCGACGCTCGCCGCGGAGGCGCGCCAGGTGCTCACGGGAACTCCGGTCGCCTTCGAGTGGATTCCGCGTGCCGAGAACTCGCGCGCGGACAAGCTCGCGAACGAGGCGATGGACACGCGTCGCGACTTCCGTCGGTAGCGGTAACCTTGACCCAGTGAACGGGCCGACCAGACGGTCGCGTCAGGAGTCCTTCGGGACGACTGCCGAGGAACGTCCGGGCTCCACAGAGCAGGGCGGTGGGTAACACCCACCCGGAGCAATCCGCGAGAAAGTGCAACAGAAAGCAGACCGCCTCGGCTTCGGCCGCGGTAAGGGTGAAACGGTGGTGTAAGAGACCACCAGGAGCCCGAGTGATCGGGCTCGCTGGGTAAACCTCGCCTGGAGCAAGGTCAGACAGGGAACGTTGAGGCGGCTCGCCGAGTTCCCGGGTAGACCGCTGGAGATGTGCGGCAACGCACGTCCGAGATAGATGGCCGTCCGGCGCCTTTCGGGGCGACGACAGAACCCGGCGTATCGGTCGACCCGTTCACCTCACGCGGCAGCGTGCATCGCCTCGCGCATCCCCGGGGTGATCAGCAGCTCGCCGGCGCGGTCGACGGTGAGCACCTCGATCGGAAAGCGCGACGTGGCCTCGTCGAGGTAGTCGCGTCCGCCCGCCACGATCGCGGTCGCCAGCACGTCCGCGGTCACGATGTCGGGTGCGATCACGGTGACCTGCCGGAATCCGTTCTCGTCGAGAGCGCGGGCTCCCCAGATGTGGTCGCCGCGCTCGGTCGAACCGCTCGTCGCGATCGCGCGACGGTCGTCATCGAGCGACACGGAGGTCAGCAGTCGTCCGCGATCCTCCGGGTCCGCGATCCCGACGACCCACGGGCGGCCCTCGTGGTCGACGCCCTCGGTGAGCACGTCACCGCCGACGTTCAGGCACCAGTTCGCGGCCCCGCGGTCGCGCAGCGCATCGCCCGCGGCCGCCATCGCCCACGACTTCACGATGCCCGAGAGATCGAGCACCCCGTCGGGGCGATGCGCGGTGAACTGGCCCTCGGTGCGCCGCCGCCAGTCGAGGGCGAGGGCGTACGCGGCGAGCACCTCCGCCGAGGCCTCGACGAGGGGGAGCCCCCGGGCGACGGCGGAGAGCTCCGAGTCGGGGCGATACAGGCTGAACCGCGCATCGGCGGAGTTCAGCACGCGGGCGACGCTGGCCGCCGCGAGCTGATCCTCGGTGACGAGTTCGAGCGAACTGACCGTGCCCATGGTCCGGATCACATGGCGGCTCACGAGAGGGCCGCCTCGTCGAGGGCCGCCTGCACCGAGCTGAGGTAGGCCTCGCTCGTGAAGGTCGCGCCGCTGACGGTCGAGACGGCGCTCGACTGGGCGCTGATCACCTCGGAGGCGAGAATCGGGGTCGCGTTCGCCGCGAGCTGGACCGAGCGGCTGTCGGCATCGGGGGACTGCAGCGTCGCGACCTCGGTGATCTGGCCGCCGCTGATCGTCACCGCGACCTGGACATCGCCCCAGCGCGTCGACTCGACGCTCCCGGTGAACGTGCCCTCGCTCAGCCTGGCGCTGCCCGTCTCGGCGTCCGCGGAGGCACCCGCATCGGTGGGGGCGTCGGCCGTCCCGTCCGACGCGCTGTCGGTCGTGGTCGAGGTGGTCGCGGTGTCCAGCGGCTCGGCGACGCCGAGCTGCCATCCGATGCTGAGAAATCCGAGCGAGACGAGGCTTCCGATCGCTCGCGCACGGGCGCTCATGAGGCGAACCTCTCCACGTGGATGCGCCGGGCCGGCACGCCCGCCGCGAGCGCGTCGCGCTCCACGGCCTCCGACCAGGCGTCGGGGCCGCAGATGAACAGATCCGACTCGAGAAGGTCGGGGAATATCGAGCGGATGGTCACGCCGCGCGCGACATCTCGGGCGGCGAGCCAGCCGTTCGGATCCCGCGTGCCGACCGAGGTGTACACGGCGGCCCCGCGCTCGGTGGCGAGGTCGACGACTTCGTCGAGCAGGTACAGACCGTCGCTGGTGGAGGCGCGCAGCAGCACCGTCGCGTCCCCGGGGGTGGTCGAGGCGCCTTCGAGCAGTGCGCGAGCCGGGGTGATTCCGATGCCGGCGGCGGCGATCGCGAGCCGCGGGGTCGTGCGGGCGGCGTCGCGGAACAGCCCGTACGGGCCAGCGAAGCTGACGCGGGTTCCGACCGGAACGGCGGTCAGCCGTCGCGTCCCCGCGCCGAGCACGCGCACCGTGATGCGCAGGCGGTCGCCGGCGGGAGCGGCCGACAGCGAGATCGGGTGCGCATGCCACCAGGTCTGTCCCGTCCAGAACCGCCAGGTGAAGAACTGCCCGCCGTGCGCGGCGAGACGTGAGATGCCTCGCCCGCGGAGCCAGATCGAGGCGACATCGTGGGCGATCCACTCGATCCGGTCGACCACGAGGCGGTGACGCAGCGAGCGAACGAGGGGCACGGCGACGCGGAAGACCAGGATGCTGCCGAACGCGATGACGGTCAGGCTGATCCAGTACACCCGCTGCCAGGTTCCCTCCATGAGGATGCCGCCGAGGCTGAGCTCGTGGGGGAGCGCGGCGAGCACCGCGGCGTAGCTCAGCAGGTGCACGCCGTGCCACAGCTCGCGCGGCAGATGACGACGCACTGCGATGACCGAGGTCACGACCACGGCGATGAGCAGGCCGAGCCCCAGGTAGGCCAAGGGCATGTCCGTGATCGAGAACAGCAGCAGCGTCTCGCTCACGACGTCGGTGCCGTCGGCGACGGCGTAGCCGACCGTCAGGAACACCGCGTGGGCGAGCAGGAGGTAGAGCGCGGGCTTGCCGAGGCGCCCGTGCAGGGCGATCGCGCGGTCATGGCCCATAGCGCGGTCCAGCAGCGGAATGCGGGCGGCCAGCACGAGCATGACCAGCACGAGGTCGGTCGCGATGAGTCCGGTGAGGATGCCGGCGGCGGTGAGGGCGGAGCCGAGGTCGGTCACCTCGGAGAGCACACCGGAGGCGAGGGCGAGCGCGGCGGCGATCGCGCCGGAGCTCCAGGCGGCAACCTCGAGCGCGTCGGCAACGGCGGCGCGTCGCGCGGTTCGCCGGGAGAGCTCGTCGGCGAGAACCTCTCGGTTCTTCGCGACGAGAGTCCGCGGCGCGGCGGTGTCCGCGTGCATGGTGCTCATCTCACTCCTCGGTTCCGGGATGACCTCGTGGGAACCAGAATGAGCGCGATGGCTATTCGTCGGCTATGAATCGCATGAGAAGCGGATTCGATCGCCGGACAAGCAAAAAGCGCCGCCCGGCGAACCGGGCGACGCTTTTCAGAGTGAGTGCGAGACTCAGGCCAGCTTGATGGCCGAGGCCTGGGGCCCCTTGGGGCCCTGTGCGACGTCGAACTCGACGCGCTGACCCTCTTCGAGGCTGCGGTATCCCTTGGCCTCGATCGCGGAGTAGTGGGCGAACAGGTCCTGGCTGCCGTCATCGGGGGTAATGAACCCGAATCCCTTTTCGGCGTTGAACCACTTCACGGTGCCGGTGGGCATAGTGACTTCCTTCATGAACTGCCGGTCGCGTACTTCGCGTCCGTCCGTCGCGGTGTTCTTCTTCCGCGTTCATGAAGGCGGCACGGCACCGACGGCGCCTCACTGCCTGCACATCCTGCGCAACACAACAACTTCGACTGCAACGCTAGTGCACGAACGTGCGGAGGGACAGTCACATTTCATGTCGGATTTATCACGGTGTCGTAAACGATTGGCGACAGTGACCCGATTCTCGGGGGATCGGCAGGCGGGCGGGATAACATCAAGCATCTGAGAGCACACGCTCACTCCGGCGGCTGAGAAGTCGAAGTCGACTTGCGAAGGCCAGCTATGACGAACACATCCACCCTTGGACCGGTGCGTGCGACATCGCGTCGTGACCCGAACCGCGTCAACCCCACGAGCACCTACACCGCGCTTCTCGCGTTGATTCGCCAGGAGGGGCTGCTCCAGCGCAGCCGCGTCTTCTATATGAGTCTTCTCGGCACGCTCGTGCTGGCGCTCGGCGGATGCATCGCCGGCTTCATCCTGCTCGGCGACAGCTGGTTCCAACTGCTCATCGCGGCGGCGCTCGGCATCGTGTTCACCCAGTTCGCGTTCCTAGGCCACGAGGCATCGCACCGCCAGGTCTTCGAGTCGGGCAAGGCGAACGACCGCCTCGGCCGCATTCTCGCGAGCGGAGTCGCCGGACTCAGCTACTCGTGGTGGATGACGAAGCACACCCGCCACCACGGCAACCCGAACCAGATCGGTCGCGACCCCGACATCGACGCCGACACGGTCTCGTTCTACGACGAGGATGCCGCCGCGACGCGCGGCTGGCGCGCGGCGATCGTCCGTCGCCAGGGCTACCTGTTCTTCCCGCTGCTCACCTTCGAGGGCGTCAACCTGCACGTGCACTCGATCAGCCACATCTTCGGCCGAGGCAAGGTCGACCGTCGCTGGCTCGAGATCACCCTGATCGTCGCCCGCCTCGCCGCCGTCGTCGCGGCCGTGTTCCTCGTGCTCCCGCTCGGAATGGCGTTCGCGTTCCTCGGCGTGCAGCTCGCCGTGTTCGGCTTCTACATGGGTGCGGCGTTCGCCCCCAACCACATCGGCATGCCGGTCATCCCGGCTGGCACGAAGCTCGACTTCCTGCGCAAGCAGGTGCTGACCTCGCGCAACATCATCGGCGGCACCTGGGCGACCGTCCTCTTCGGCGGCCTCAACCACCAGGTCGAGCACCACCTGTTCCCGAGCATGGCCCGTCCGCACCTGGCGCGGGCGCGCGCGATGGTGCGCGAGCACTGCCGCGTCGAGGGGATCGACTACACCGAGCAGACGGTCGGGCGCGCGTACGCCAACGTGATCCAGTACATGAACCGGGTCGGCCTGCACGCGCGCGACCCGTTCAACTGCCCGGCGCTCGGCAACCTCCGCCGCGTCTAGCGTCTCGCGGCGTGCGGCTTGGCCGCGAGAGCGGCCGCGCCGAGGATGCCCGCGTTGTTGCGCAGCGTCGCGGGCACCAGCGGGGTGTCGATCTTGATCAGCGGCAGGAACTCCTCGTGCTGCTTGCTCACGCCGCCGCCGACGATGAACAGCTCGGGGGAGAACAGGAACTCGACGCGGTCGTAGAAGCGGGTCAGCCGCTTCGCCCAGTTCTTCCAGCTCAGCTTCCGCTTCTCGCGGACCGCGTTCGAGGCGCGCTTCTCCGCCTCACGGCCGTCGATCTCCAGGTGTCCGAGCTCCGTGTTCGGAACGAGTTCGCCGTTGTAGAGGAACGCGCTGCCGATGCCGGTGCCGAGGGTGGTCAGGATGACCAGCCCCTCGACTCCCTTCGCGGCGCCGTAGCGGGCCTCGGCGTAGCCGGCGGCGTCGGCGTCGTTGACGAAGTGGATGTCGCGGCCGAGCGCCTTCTCGAACAGCTCCTCGGCCTTCAGCCCGACCCACTCGTCGGAGACGTTGGCGGCCGTCATGGTGCGTCCGTTGCGGACCACCGCGGGGAACGTCACGCCGATCGGGACGCCATCCGCTGACTCGCCGAAGCGGGACACCAGTTCCACGGTTGCGGCGAGGATGTCGTCGGGACGACCGCCCCGCGGCGTCGCGATCTTCTCGCGCGAGCTGACGAGCTCGCCGGTCTCGACGTCGACGAGGGCGCCCTTGATCCCGGTGCCGCCGATGTCGACGCCGATTGCGAGAGTGCTCATGAGGTGATCGCCTTTCTAGGGCAGGGTGAGGATGTCGGCGCCGCGCTCGGTCACGACCAGGGTGTGCTCGAATTGGGCGGTCAGCGCGCGGTCGCGCGTGACGATCGTCCACTCGTCGGCCCACTCGTCCCAGTCGGTGCGGCCGGGCTGCATGACGGTTCCCAGGGTCAGCATCGGCTCGATTGTGAAGACCATGCCGACCTCGATCAGCTCGGCGTGCGCCGGTGCCGCGTCGTAGTGCGGAATGATGAGCCCCGAGTGGAAGGCCGCGCCGACGCCGTGGCCGGTGAAGTCGCGCACCACTCCGTAGCCGAAGCGCTTGGCGTAGCTCTCGATTGCGCGCCCGATCACGTTGACGGGGCGCCCGGGGGCGACCGCCTTGATGCCCCGGTTCAGCGCCTCCCGCGTCCGCTCGACGAGGTCGACCGTCTCGGGTGCGACGTCGCCGACGAGGAAGGTCTTGTTCAGGTCGCCGTGCATTCCGTCGTGGAACGCGGTGATGTCGATGTTGATGATGTCGCCGTCGACCAGGACCGTGTCGTCGGGGATCCCGTGGCAGATGACCTCATTGATCGAGGTGCAGCACGACTTGGGGAATCCGCGGTAGCCGAGCGTCGAGGGGTAGGCGTCGTGGGCGACGAGGAAGTCGTGCGCGACCCGGTCGAGCTCGTCGGTCGTGACGCCGGGGCGGATCGCGGCTCCGACCGCCTCCACGGCCTGCGCCGCGATGCGTCCGCTGGTGCGGATGCGCTCGATCTCGGAGGGGCTGTAGACGTCCGAGCCGGTGAAGGCCTGCGGGCCCGGCTTGCCGACGTACTCCGGGCGGGGGATGTGCCGCGGGACGGGTCGCTCCGGAGAGGTCGTTCCCGGGATGAGGTGTCCGGCACTGTCCCGAGGCATTCCGTGAGTCTACCGGGCGAGACCCTCCCGCTCGGCGGCGCCGAAGGCCCCGCGGCTCTTCGCGCGCGCCCCCACTCGGCGTAGGGTCGGGGCATGACGGAGCACACGACGCAGTGGTGGTACAACCACAGGACCGGCGAAGTCGAGGAAGGGCCGCAGTCGCTCGGCTCGGACCGCGATGGTCCGTACGCGAGCCGCGCGGAGGCGGAACGAGCGCCCGAGATCGCGCGGGAGCGCGCGCGGCAGTGGGCCGCGGAGGAGGAGGGCGACGAGTCCTAGCTACTCGTCGTACTCGTGCTCGGGTGCCGGGTAGGCGCCCGTCGTCACGTCGGAGATGTAGGCGGTCGCGGCATCCGTGAGCACCTCGGCCACGTTGGCGTACTGCTTGACGAACTTGGGGATGCGCCCGGTGGTGAGGCCCGCCCAGTCGGTCCAGACCAGCAGCTGCCCGTCGGTGTGCGGGCCGGCGCCGACGCTGATCGTCGGGATCGAGAGCTCCTTCGTGATCCGGGCCGCCACCGCGGAGGGAACCATCTCGAGCACCACCGCGAACGCGCCCGCGGCCTCGACCGCGTGCGCGTCGGCGAGGAGCTGATCGGCGCGGTCGCCGCGCCCCTGGATCACGTGCCCGCCGAGCTGGTGCTCGCTCTGCGGGGTGAAGCCGATGTGCGCCATCACCGGGATGCCCGCCGAGACGATGCGGCGGATCTGCTCGGCGCTTCGCTCGCCGCCCTCCAGCTTGACGGCGTGGGCCCCGGTCTCCTTCATGAAGCGGAACGCCGTGTGCAGCGCCTCGTCGGCGCCGGTCTCGTAGGAGCCGAACGGCATGTCGGCGATGACGAAGGCGCGCTTCACGGCGCTCACCACGCCGCGCGTCAGGGGGATCAGCTCGTCGATCGTGACCGGGATCGTGGTGTCGTAGCCGAGGACGGTGTTGCCGGCGGAGTCGCCGACGAGCAGGAAGTCGATCCCGGCGCGGTCGAAGATCCCCGCGGTGAGCACGTCGTAGCTCGTGAGGCCGGTGATCTTGATGCCCTGTTCCTTGGCATTCTGGAAATGCCGAGTCCGAACCTTTTTGACGACCGCGTCTGCCATGCCGTCAGTCTAGGGTGAGCGCCGCGCCGCTCGCCGGGCGCGCCGTCACCCGGCCGGGCGGGAGGTGATCGGGAGCCGCCGGTCGCGGCCGAAGGCCATCCCGGAGATCTTCGGTCCGATCGCGCCCTGCCGGCGCTTCCACTCGGAGCGGTCGACCAGGTTCGCCACGAACTCCACCGTCTCGGCGTCGAAGCCGCGCGCCACCACATCGCGACGGCCGAGGCGCTCGCTCACGTACAGCTCGAGGATCGCGTCGAGCACCTCATAGGGCGGGAGCGTGTCCTGGTCGGTCTGGTCGGGGCGCAGCTCCGCGCTCGGCGGCTTCTCGATCGAGTTGGCGGGGATCGGCTCCGCTTGCCCCAGAGTGCGCGCGTGCTCGTTCCGCCAGCGCGCCAGCTCCCAGACCAGCAGCTTGGGGACGTCCTTGATCGGAGCGAAGCCGCCCGCCGAGTCGCCGTAGATCGTCGAATAGCCGACCGCGAGCTCCGTCTTGTTGCCGGTGGTCAGCACGAGGTGGCCGTGCATGTTCGACTCGGCCATCAGGATGATGCCGCGGATGCGCGCCTGCACGTTCTCGGCGGCGGTCCCGGTCAGACCCAGCTGGGTTTCGATCGGGTGGACCAGTTCGCCGATGGGCTCGACCGAGTAGTGCAGTCCGATCCGCTCGGCGAGGTCTTCGGCATCGCCCTTCGAGTGCTCGGAGCTGTACCGGCTCGGCATGCTCACGCCGTACACGCGGTCGCCGCCGATCGCGTCGGCGGCGAGGGCCGCGCAGACGCTCGAATCGATGCCGCCCGAAAGTCCGAGCACGACGCTGCGGAAGCCGTTCTTCTCCACGTAGTCGCGAAGGCCCAGCACGAGCGCGTTCCAGAGCTGCTCGTGGTCGGCGGGCAGCTCGGCGATGTCGGGCGCGCACGGCGCCTCGGTCGCGGTGCGGGCGGTCAGCTCGACCCGGGCGACGTGATCGACCTCCACCGGATCGGTCGCGGCGTTCGGCTCCACATCCACGATGAGCAGATGCTCGTCGAACTGCGGGGCGCGGCCAAGGATCTCGCCCCGTTCGTCGACGACGACGCTGTCGCCGTCGAAGACCAGATCGTCCTGGCCGCCGACGATGTTGGCGTACGCGACGACCGTCTCTGTCTCGACGGCCCGGCGGGTGACGAGGGGGAGTCGCACCTCGTTCTTGTCGCGCTCGAAGGGGCTCGCGTTGATCACCAGCAGCAGTCCGGCGTCGGCATCCAGCACCCGGCTCACCGGGCCGCCGTCGCGCCACAGGTCCTCGCAGATGACGAGCGCGACATCGACATCGCGGATGCGCATCACCAGCAGCTCATCGCCGGGGATGAAGATGCGGTACTCGTCGAACACCGAGTAGTTCGGCAGGTGGTGCTTCACGTAGCGGGCCTGGGCGACGCCGTGCTCGCAGCACGCTCGCGCAGTTCTGCGCGATCGCGGTCGGCGCGTTGGAGGTGCCGAGCGTGCGCGGGGCGTGCGGGCCGTCCGGGTGTCCGACGACGACGATGAGCTCGCCGAGCCCTTCCTCGACGAGTCGGGCGGCCAGCGTCTCCACGGCGGCGCTCGCCTCGCGCAGGAAGCTGGGCTCCTGGGCGAGATCCTCGATCGGGTAGCCGCTGAGCGCCATCTCCCCGGTGATCAGGATGTCGGCGCCGTCGGCCCAAGCGCTGCGCGCCGCGTCGAGGATGTGCGCGATGTTGCCGGAAAAGTCTCCGACAATCGGGTTGGTCTGGGCCAAGGCCAGTCGGAGGCGGGGCATACCGATAGCCTAGTGACGAGCAAGAAAGGGGCCTGCATGGACAAGCAGCGTGACTTCGTTCTCCGCACCATCGAAGAGCGAGGCGTGAAGTTTGTGAGGCTGTGGTTCACCGACGTCGTCGGGACCCTGAAGTCGGTCGCACTCGCCCCCGCCGAGGTGGAGGGCGCCTTCAGCGAGGGCGTCGGATTCGACGGCTCGGCCATCGAGGGACTCACGCGCTCCTACGAGGCCGATGTGCTCGCGCACCCCGACCCCACGACCTTCCAGATCCTTCCGTGGCGCGGTGAAGTCGACCCCACGGCGCGCATGTTCTGCGACATCCGGACCCCCGACGGGCAGCCCGCCGTCGCCGACCCGCGCAACGTGCTCAAGCGCACGCTCGCCACGGCGGCCGATCGCGGCTTCACGTTCTACACGCATCCGGAGATCGAGTTCTACCTCCTGAAGTCGAACAAGCTCGAGAACGGCCAGCCGGTCCCCGTCGACTCGGCGGGCTACTTCGACAACGTTCCCGGCGGCACCGCGCACGACTTCCGTCGCGCCTCCGTGCGCATGCTGGAGGACCTCGGCATCTCGGTCGAGTTCAGCCACCACGAGGCGGGCCCCGGCCAGAACGAGATCGACCTCCGCTACGCGGATGCGCTCACCATGGCCGACAACATCCAGACCTTCCGCACGGTGGTCAAGGAGGTGGCGATCGACCAGGGCGTCTACGCGACCTTCATGCCGAAGCCCATCGTCGGCCAGCCGGGTTCGGGCATGCACACCCACATGTCGCTGTTCGAGGGCGACACGAACGCGTTCTTCGACCCGAGCGGGCAGTACCAGCTCTCCACCATCGGCAAGCAGTTCATCGCCGGACTGCTCCGCCACGCTCCGGAGATCACGGCGGTGACGAACCAGTTCGTCAACTCGTACAAGCGGCTGTGGGGCGGAGACGAGGCTCCCAGCTACGTCACCTGGGGTCACAACAACCGCTCCGCGCTGGTGCGCGTGCCGATGTACAAGCCCGGCAAGGGGCAGAGCGCGCGCGTCGAGTACCGCGGCATCGACTCGGCCGCGAACCCGTATCTCGCCTATTCGCTGATGCTGGCGGCCGGGCTCAAGGGCATCGAACAGGGCTACGAGCTTCCGGCCGAGGCCGACGGCGACGTGTGGAACATGACCAACACCGAGCGTCGTGCGCTCGGCTACGAGTCGCTTCCGGCGAGCCTCGACCACGCGGTGCGGCTGATGGAGAAGAGCGAGCTGGTGGCCGAGACCCTCGGCGAGCAGGTCTTCGAGTTCGTGCTGCTCAACAAGCGTCGCGACTGGGCCGGCTACCGGGCCCAGGTCACGCCCTACGAGCTGCAGAACAACCTGGAGATTCTCTGACGGACGCCGCCCATGCGGCGGCGACGGAGCTGCGATGACGCGTGCCACGCTGACCCTGACTCACCTCGCCCGACTCGGATTCGTCGAGCTGGGCTGGGCTCACGACGCGCTGGAGGGGCTGCCGTCGGGGCTCGCGGACTCGTTCTCCGTCAGCGCCGACTCCGACCTGGCGCTTCGCGGCGTGCTGACCCTGCACGAGCGTGCGCCGGAGAAGCTGGCGCGGGTACTCGACGACGCCGATGCGCGCCGGCGCCTGCTGCTGCTCGCGGGCGCCTCCGAGGGCCTGTTCGACTTCCTGGTGCGCCATCCGGAGCAGCTGGATGCGCTGCTCGACCCTCTGACGGAGCTGCTCAGCCCTGAGCAGGCGCGCGCCGCGATCGTGTCGGCGACCGATGGGCTGGTGGGGGAGGACGGCTGGAACGCGCTGCGGCTCGCCTACCGTCGCGAACTCGTTCGGCTGGCGGCTTGGGACCTCGACCAGGGGGACGCGCTCAGCGTCGTCGACCGGGTCGCGGCGTCGCTCGCGGACCTCGCCGGCGCAGCGCTCGATGCCTCGCTCGCGGTGGCGCGGCGGTCCTCGCGTTTTCCGTCCGAGCAGATCGAGCTGACCCGGCTGGCGATCATCGGGATGGGCAAGTCGGGGGCGCGTGAGCTCAACTACCTGAGCGATGTCGACGTGATCTTCGTCGGCGAGAGCGTCGACAGCGAGCAGCTCGCGGACGGCCGCGCGGTCGAGATCGCCACCTTCCTCGCCGCCGAGACGATGCGCGGGATCCAGGATCTCGCGCTCGAGCCGATGCTCTGGGAGGTGGACGCCAACCTGCGCCCCGAGGGCAAGGACGGCGCCCTGGTGCGCACCGTCGAGTCCCATCTGGCGTACTACGAGCGCTGGGCGAAGAACTGGGAGTTCCAGGCGCTCCTGAAGGCACGTCCGCTGGCCGGTGATCCCGGACTCGGCGAACGCTACCTCGACTGCATTCGCCCCCTGGTCTGGACGAGCGCCTCGCGCGACGGATTCGTCGAGTCTGTGCAGAAGATGCGGGAGCGGGTCACCGCGCACATCCCGCGCGACGAGGTCGATGTTCAGCTCAAGCTCGGTCCGGGCGGACTGCGCGACATCGAGTTCACGGTGCAGCTGCTGCAGCTCGTGCACGGCGCCAACGACGACCACGTGCGCGACCGCTCGACGCTCGGGGCGCTTCGCGAGCTGTCCGAGCGCGGCTACATCGGGCGCGTCGAAGCGGCCGAGTTCTCGCGCGACTACCGCTTCCTCCGGGTGGTGGAGCACCGCATCCAGCTGTCCCGTCTGCGGCGCACCCACCTCATGCCGCGCGACGAGGGCGTGCTGCGCGTGCTCGCCCGGGCCGCGGGACTCGGCACCTCGGCGAAGGATCTGCTCGGCCAGTGGCAGAAGATCAAGACCTCGGTGCGGTCGCTGCATGAGCGCCTGTTCTATCGTCCGCTGCTCGAAGCGGTGGCGTCCCTCCCGGACGAGGGCACCTCGCTCACGAGCGAGCAGGCGACCGCCCGACTCGCGGCGATCGGCTTCGTCGACCCCGAGGGCGCGCTGCGGCACATCGCGGCGCTGAGCGGCGGCGTCTCGCGTCGCGCGGCGATCCAGCGCACCCTGCTGCCGGTCATGCTGCAGTGGTTCTCCGACGGCGCCGACCCCGACTACGGCCTGCTGACCTTCCGCAACCTCAGCGAGCAGCTGGGGGAGGCGTACTGGTATCTCCGCATGCTGCGCGACTCCTCCGGTGCGGCCGAACGGCTGACGCACGCGCTGTCGAGCTCGCGGTTCATCGGCGGGCTGTTCGAGCGGATCCCCGAGGCGGCCGCCTGGCTGGAGAAGGACGAGGAGCTGCGTCCACGCCCCCGAGAGGCGCTCCTGGAGGAGTCCGCGGCGATCGTGTCGCGGCACCGCGACGACGTCGAGGGCGCGAAGTCGGCGCTGCACATCGCGCGCCGACGTGAGGTGCTGCGGCTGGCCCTCGCCGGCGTGCTCGGAGTGATCTCCGTCGAGGAGCTCGGCCGGGCGCTGAGCGACGTGACGGATGCGATCCTGACCGGCATGCTCGGCGTCGCGCACCGCTACGGCGACGGCATCGAGTTCGCGATCATCGCCATGGGACGCTACGGCGGGCAGGAGCTCGGCTTCAGCAGCGACGCCGACATCCTGTACGTCTACCGCCCAGCCGGCATCGAGTCCGAGGAGGCGCAGAAGCGCGCCGAGGGCATCGTGCGTGAGCTGTCGCAGCTGAGCCAGGATCTGCGGCTTCCTCTGGATCTCGACATCGACCTGCGGCCCGAGGGCAAGAACGGTCCGGTCGTGCGGTCCCTCGACTCGTACCGCAAGTACTACGAGCGCTGGTCGCTCACCTGGGAGGCGCAGGCGCTCCTGAGGGCGCGCGGCGCCGTCGGCGACCCCGAGCTGATCGCCGAGTTCGAAGCGCTGGCCGACGAGGTGCGCTACCCGGAGCAGATCTCCGACGCGGATGTCCGCGAGGTGAAGCGCATCAAGGCCCGGGTCGAGGCGGAGCGGCTGCCGCAGGGGGCTGATCCGGCGCGTCACCTGAAGCTCGGCCGCGGATCGCTGAGCGATGTGGAGTGGTTCGTGCAGCTCCTGCAGCTGCAGCACGCCGCTCGCGTGCCGGAACTGCGCACGACGTCGACTCTCGGTGCGCTGGCGGCGGCCGTCGAGGCGGAGCTGGTGACGGCCTCCGATGCGGCCCGGCTGCGCGACGCCTGGCTGATCGCCTCGCGCGCCCGCTCGGCGATGACCCTGTGGACGGCGAAGACCGCCGACGTGCTGCCGAGCGACCGGCGCTCGCTGGAGGGCGTCGCGCGACTGATGGAGTACCCGCGCTACTCCGCGTCGCAGCTCGAAGAGGACTACCTGCGGTTGACGCGACTGGCCCGCCAGGTGTTCGAGCGCGGCTTCTACGGCATCGAGTAGCGCCGATGCGGCCGCCGGCGTCCCGCGTCGTGTGCGGCCCGCCAACGCGGAACGGGCCGCCCTCCCGAAGGAGAACGGCCCGTTGCCGGTGAAACGCGGGATCAGACCCCGAAGTACAGCTCGTACTCGTAGGGGTGCGGACGCTGCGCGAACGGCAGAAGCTCGTTCTCGCGCTTGTAGTCGATCCAGGTCTCGATGAGGTCCTTCGTGAACACGCCGCCCTCGAGGAGGAAGTCGTGGTCGGCCTCGAGCGCCGCGAGGGCCTCGTCGAGCGATCCGGGCATCTTGGGGATGCTGGCCGCCTCCTCGGGCGGAAGCTCGTAGAGGTCCTTGTCGACCGGCTCGTGCGGCTCGATCTTGTTCTTGATGCCGTCGATGCCAGCCATCAGCTGCGCCGCGAAGGCCAGGTACGGGTTACCCGAGGCGTCCGGCGCGCGGAACTCGATGCGCTTGGCCTTGGGGTTCGTGCCCGTGATCGGAATGCGGACCGAAGCGGAACGGTTGCCGGCCGAGTAGACCAGGTTGACCGGAGCCTCGAAGCCCGGGATCAGGCGGTGGTACGAGTTCACCGTCGGGTTGGTGAACGCGGCGATCGCCGAGCCGTGCTTGAGGATGCCGCCGATGTACCAGCGCGCGATGTCCGAGAGGCCGCCGTAGCCGCTCTCGTCGTAGAACAGCGGCTTGCCGTCGTTCCACAGCGACTGGTGGGTGTGCATGCCCGAACCGTTGTCGCCCATGAGCGGCTTCGGCATGAAGGTCGCGACCTTGCCCCACTCGAGCGCCGTGTTCTTGACGATGTACTTGAACTTCAGGATGTCGTCACCGGCGTGAACCATGGTGTCGAACTTGTAGTTGATCTCGCCCTGGCCGGCGGTGCCCACCTCGTGGTGGCCACGCTCGACCTCGAAGCCGGCGTCGATCAGCTTGAGCACGATGTCGTCGCGAAGGTCGGCGTGCTTGTCGACCGGCGAGACGGGGAAGTACCCGCTCTTGTACGGGGTCTTGTTGGAGAGGTTTCCACCCTCCTCGACGCGGCCCGTGTTCCAGGCGGCCTCCTCCGAGTCGACCTCGTAGAAGCTCTTGTTCTGCTTCACCTCGAAGCGCACGTCGTCGAAGATGTAGAACTCCGCCTCGGGCGCGAAGAACGCGGTGTCGGCGATGCCGGTCGACGCGATGTACTTCTCGGCCTTCTTGGCGACCTGACGCGGGTCACGCGTGTAGATCTCGCCGTTGCGCGGGTTGTAGATGTCGAAGACGATCACGAGGGTGCGCGCGACGCGGAACGGGTCGAGGTACGCCGTCGAGATGTCCGGGACGAGCTGCAGGTCGGACTCGTGGATCGACTGGAAGCCGCGAATCGACGAACCATCGAACATCTGGCCGACGGTGAAGAAGTCTTCGTCGACGGTCGACGCGGGGATGGTGAGGTGCTGCTGGATACCCGGAAGGTCAGTGAACCGGATGTCGATGAACTTGACATCCGTGTCCTTGATGAACTTCAGGACCTCAGACGAGTCGCTGAACAGAGGGCTGGACATAGGGAATGACTCCAAGGGCCGTAGAACGGTTGAGACTGCAGGTGCAGCCTGCACCTCGACCATAGGCGGAGGGGGTTTCTCTGCCATGACGCAATTGTTTCCGGCATGTTACGGCGGCGCAAGCGCATAGGCTCGTGGGGTGAGTACGGGAGCCGCAGAGAACTGGCCGGGACGCGCGTTGGGGCTCCCCGAAACGGGGCGGCGTTCGGTTGCCCGCGTGGGACGCCGAGCGGCTGCGCTGGCCATCGACTGGGCTCTGGCGACGCTGCTGTCGCTCGCCTTCTTCTCACCCGGCGACTGGCAGACGGATCCCTTCGCCACCCTCGGGATCTTCGCCGTCCTGCAGGTGGTCTTCCAGATCTTCTTCGGCGGGGGCCTGGGGCACCTGATGCTCGGGATGCGCGTCGTGCCGATCACGGGAGGACCGCTCGGAGTGTGGCGGCCGCTCGTCCGCACGTTGCTGCTGTGCCTCGCGATCCCCGCCCTGATCTGGGACAAGAACCAGCGCGGCATGCACGACGTCGCCGCTGGCACCATCCTCGTCCGCGTCTGACCGCGCGCCCCGCGCCGTGGGGTCGCCGAGCGCTACTGAAACACGCGAGCGCGACCAGAACTTCGGTGGCGTTCGTGGGTCTCGGTGGCGCTCGGGACAGCTAGGGGAGCCGGTTAGCGCGGGCGCGGGGCGCGGACCTTGGTCGGGTCCATGCCCTTCGGGATGGGCAGCATGTTGCGGCTGAGCGAGGTGAGGCGGTTCGAGACCGCCGTGACCTCGTCGCGGCGCAGCGACTTCTTCAGGCGCGCGAGCGTCGGCACGATCTTGTGCAGCGGCGTCGAGTCGTGGTCCGGGCCCACGTACATGAGTGTGACGGTGACGTTCGGGAGGATGCGTGAGACGTTCGCGCGCTCCTTGTCGAGCATCGGCTGGGTGCGCGAGCGCGGCCCCTCGCCGATCAGCACGACGCCGCCCTTGCCGACCGCGCGGTAGACCGCATCCTGGGTGCGCGGGCTCACGTTGATCGGCATCTCGCTGCCGATCCAGCTGCGCCGCAGCGAGCTCTTCAGCACCGCGCCCACGGCGCCGGCCTGGCCCTCGATCTGCGAGAACGCGGCCCGTTCGGCGCGCCGGCCCAGCACGATCAGCACCAGCAGCACACCGGCGAGCACGCCCGACACGTTGTACAGGATGATGCCGATGATGTTGTCGCTCGAGAACAGGATCGAGATGACGATTCCGGCGCCGATCGGGGCGATCAGGGCGAGGATCAGCATCCAGACGATGTTGCCGTCGTAGCGGCGGGTCATCTGGAACACCTGCCACATCTGCTTGAGACGACCGGGTTCTTTCGCGGGGCGAGGGGTGCGGGCCATGAAATCTAGGATACGGGTCGGCGCGGATGCTCGGGACACGTGTGCTGGGGATGCTCAGGGGGAGTGGGGTGCGGGAAGGGCCTTCGATAGGCGGCGGAGTTGCTGCTCAGGGGGCTCGGCTATCGGCGATGCTCTGGTGCTGCCTTTCGATACGCGGCGTTGCCGCTACTCAAGGCGCTCTGCTTACCGGGGGCCTTTCGATACGCGACTGCGTCGCTACTCAAGGCGCTCGACTTAAGGGGCTCTGCTTCGTGCGCGTAACTCAGGACACGGCCTGGGCGAAGGCGGAGTCGGATTCGGCCGCGTCGGCGAGGTGCTGCGAGCTCCGGCGGAACCGCCCAGCCCTTCGCCTTCATCGAGCGCGCCCAGAGCCGCCCCGCCCGGTAGCTGGAGCGCACCAGCGGTCCGGCGAGCACCCCGAGGAAGCCGATTTCCTCGGCCTGGTCCTTGAACTCGACGAACTCCTCCGGCTTGACCCATCGGGCCACCGGAAGGTGCCGCGGCGTCGGCCGCAGGTACTGCGTGATCGTGATGATGTCGCAGCCGGCCTCGTGCAGGTCGCGGAGCGCCTCCGTCACCTCGGCGGGCTCCTCGCCCATGCCGAGGATCAGATTCGACTTCGTGATGAGTCCCGCGCGCCGAGCCTGGGTGATCACGTCGAGCGAGCGCTCGTAGCGGAACGCGGGACGGATGCGCTTGAAGATCCGCGGCACCGTCTCCACGTTGTGGGCGAACACCTCCGGTCGCGACGAGAACACCTCGCCGAGCAGGTCGGGGTTGCCCGAGAAGTCCGTCGCGAGGATCTCGACGCCCGTGCCCGGGTTGGCGGCGTGGATGGCGCGCACCGTCTCGGCGTGCAGCCACGCGCCCTCGTCGGGCAGGTCGTCGCGGGCGACGCCGGTCACGGTCGCGTAGCGCAGACCCATCGTGACCACCGATTCGGCGACCCGGCGGGGCTCGTCGGTGTCATAGTCGGCGGGTTTCCCCGTGTCGATCTGGCAGAAGTCGCAGCGCCGCGTGCACTGGCTGCCGCCAATCAGGAAGGTGGCCTCGCGGTCTTCCCAGCACTCGTAGATGTTCGGACATCCGGCCTCCTGGCACACCGTGTGCAGGCCTTCGTCCTTCACGAGGCTCTGCAGCGCGGTGTACTCGGGGCCCATCTTGGCGCGGGTCTTGATCCAGTCGGGCTTGCGCTCGATCGGCACGGAGGCGTTGCGCACCTCGACGCGCAGCATCTTGCGCCCGGCCGGCTCGGTCGCGCGGGTCTCGTTGAGGGTCATGCGGTCACCGTTTCGGTCGAGGCCAGGCTGTCGGAAAGATTTGCTTCGAACAGACGGGGGATGAGCGGGAGCACATCCTCGGGGGTCACCGTCCGGCCGAGTTCGCGCGAGATGCTCGTGACCCCGGCCTCGCGAATGCCGCAGGCGATGATCGAGCGGTAGGCCTCGAAGGAGTTGCTGCAGTTGAGCGCGAAGCCGTGCATGGTGACGCCGTCGGCGACGCGGATGCCGATCGCCGCGATCTTGTCGGTGCCGCGCAGCCACACCCCGCTGCGCCCGTCGACCCGCTCTCCGGCGACGCCGAGCTCGGCGAGCACCGCGATGAGCAGGTCTTCGAGCCGTCGCACGTAGGCGACCACGTCGATCGGATCGCGCAGGCGCAGGATCGGGTAGCCGACAAGCTGTCCCGGGCCGTGCCAGGTGATCTTGCCGCCGCGGTCGACGTCGATCACCGGGGTGCCGTCGGTGGGGCGCTCGTGAGGCTCGGTGCGCTTCCCGGCGGTGTAGACGCTGGGATGCTCGAGAAGGAGAACGGTGTCCGGCGCCCGACCACTCGACACGTCGGCGTGCAGGGCACGTTGACGTTCAAGGGCCGTCGAATACGACACGGAGTTGGCGCTTAGCCCCGCGTCGACATAGTCGACCATGCCCCCAGCTTAGGCGCGCGCGGGAGCGGACGCGTCCTCCGCCGTCAGCAGTGCCGTCCTCCGTCCACGACCGCCGTGCCGGCGGCGCGCGGCGTCGGGCCGCGGGTCAGACTGCGGTGATGACGGTCGTGGAGCCCGAGACGGTGGCGGGGTATCGGGTGACGCGGACGATCGCGCGCACCGCGCACGGGGCCGTCCTGATCGGCCACGATCCGGAGGCGGGGGTCGCGGTGCTGAAGGTGCGGCGCGGCGCCGAGGCGATCGCGGAGACGCTCCGTGAGGCGGCCGCGCTGCAGCGTGGCGCCGGAGCGCACGTCGTCCGCCTGCGGGATGTCGCGACCGCCCCGTCCGCCGACGGCGAGGACCGCGGAGTCCTGGTGCTGCAGCGGTGCGAGGGCGGCACGCTCGCTGAACTGCTGCGACGCCGACGCCAACTCGCTGCGGGGGAGGCGGTGACTTTGCTCGCCCCGGTGATCGCGACGCTGGCGCGCCTGCACGACTCCGGCGTGGCGCACGGCGCGCTCGCACCCGAGCACATCGCCTTCGGCGCTCGCGGGGAGCCGCAGCTCATCGGCTGGGGCCGCGCGGTCGTGTTCGAGGCGAACACCGCCGAGGTGGTGCGCGAGCGCGAACCGGGCGTGCAGGCGGATCGTCGGGCGGCACGCGCCGTGGTGTCGCGGGTCATGGCGCTCGTCGACCCCGCGGCGGCGCCCGCGCGGGATCGGCTCTGCGCGCGGCTGGACGCGTGCGCCGACGAGGACCTGTTCGAACTCTGCGAACGCGTGCTCTTCGGGTTTGCGCCCGCGATCCCGCTGCGCGGCGACGACGGCGCACCGGGATTGACGGCACGCGACGGCGCATCCGCGGTCCGCGGCGGTTTCGCGGCGGCCCGGCAGCTCGTCCCCGCCCGGCCGACGGACGGTCACGCGGGATCGGCGGACGGCGACCCGCACTCGCGGACGGGACCGTTCGAAGCGCTGCTGGTCGGGGTTCTCCCCGATCGGGTTCTCCACCTGCTCGACGCGGTGCGAGGTCGGCGGTGGGAGGTGTTGGCCGAGCGGGCGGGCGCGCCTCGCGTGGGAGAGGCGCTCGCCCGCGTCGCGCGCGCCTGGGACGGCGCGAGCCGGGGCCGCCGTCGCGCGCTGCTCGCGGGCGGCAGCGCCGCACTCGTGGTGGCCGTCGGCGTTCTGGGCCTCCCGGCGGGCGGCGGCGCTGAACTCGACGCGGCAGCCGATGGATCTGCGGCACCCGGCTCCGCGGTGCCGGAGGTTGCGGAGCCGGACTCGGCGGTGTCGGGCTCAGCCCTCTCGGAATCGGTCGCGCCGGGAGGTGCCGGGGCAGGCCCCGACGGGGAGCCAGCGCACGACGCGGCCGAGGACGGGCCGAGTTCGACGGTGTTGTTCGCGGACGACCCTCGTGCCGCATCCGCGGCCCTGGTTGCGACACGGGAGCGGTGCCTCGCCGAACTGTCGATCCTCTGTCTCGACCAGGTCTTCCAGCCGGGATCGGCGGCGATGGAGGCGGATCGCGAGGTGATCCTCGTGATCCAGAGCGGAGGCGAAGCGACGGCGACGCGGTGGCCGATCGACTCGGAGCCGAGCGGGTGGGTCCTGGTGGAGCGGCTCGGCGGCACCGCGCTCATCCGACTCGGGCCCGAACGCACCGCGGCCTCGCTCCTTCTGATGAAGGGCGAGGCCGGGTGGCGGATTCGCGAGTACTTCGCGATGAGCAGTGGCTAGACGCCGAGCACTCCCGCGAAGTTGCCGCCCTCGAGACGGTTCTTGACCGCGGTGAGGAAGCGCGCCGCGTCGGCTCCGTCGACGATCCGGTGGTCGTACGAGAGCGCCAGGTACACGGTCGAGCGGATCGAGATCGCGTCGAGGCCGTTGTCGCTGACGACGACCGGCTTCTTGACGACGATGCCGGTGCCGAGGATCGCCACCTGCGGCAGGAACACCACCGGGGTGTCGAACAGCGCACCGCGCGAACCGGTGTTCGTCACGGTGAACGTGCCGCCGGCGAGCTCGTCGGGCTTCAGCTTGTTGTCACGCGTGCGCTCGGCGAGATCGGCGATCTCCTGCGCGAGCTGCGCGAGCGTCAGCTCGCTGGCGTTGCGCACGACCGGGGTGAGCAGGCCGCGCTCGGTGTCGACGGCGATGCTCACGTTCTCGTGGTCCGGGTACACGATGCTGTCGCCCTCGACCGTGGCGTTGATGATCGGGAACGCCTTGAGCGCCTCGGCCGCCGCGAGCGTGAAGAACGGCAGGAAGCTGAGCTTCACGCCGGTCTTCGAGAGGAAGTCGGCCTTGACCTGGTCGCGGTAGGCGGCGACGCGCGTGACGTCGACCTCGACCACCGTGGTGAGCTGCGCCATCGACTGCATCGACAGCACGGCGCGTTCGGCGACGACCTTGCGCAGGCGCGACATCGGCACCGTGGTGCCGCGCAGCGGCGACACTTCGAGCTCTTCGACCGGCGCGGGCGTGCCCGCGGGGGCGGCGGCGGGTGCGGCCGGGGTGGCGTCAAGGATGTCCTGCTTGCGGATGCGTCCGCCGACACCGGTGCCGGAGACGGTCGACAGGTCGACACCCCGCTCGTTGGCGAGCTTGCGCACGATCGGCGTCACGTAGCCGGCGTGGCTTGCCGGGGCAGCGGCCGCCGGTGCCGCGGCGGGAGCCGGAGCAGCAGCGGGTGCCGGGGCGGCAGCGGGAGCCGGAGCGGCGGCAGGTGCCGGAGCAGCGGCGGGAGCCGGAGCAGCAGCCGGAGCGGCGGCAGGTGCCGGTGCAGCCGCGGGAGCCGGAGCGGCGGCCGGAGCGGGAGCAGCAGCAGGTGCGGCGGCGGGAGCAGCCTCGGCGGGTGCCGGAGCAGCCTCGGCCGGTGCGGCAGGGGCCTCCGCTGCCGGGGCCGGAGCTTCCGGCTCGGCGGGTGCCTCAGGCTCGGCGGCGGGCGCCTCGGGCTCGGCGGCCGCGGGCTCCGCAGCGGCACCCGAGCCGTCACCGATGGTGACGAGCGCGGTGCCGACCTCGACGGTCTCGTCCTCGGCGACCAGGATCTGCTCGATCACGCCGGCGACGGGCGAGGGGATCTCGGTGTCGACCTTGTCGGTCGAGACCTCGAGCAGGGGCTCGTCGACCTCAACGCGGTCACCGACCTGCTTCAGCCAACGGGTCACTGTTCCTTCGGTGACGCTCTCACCGAGCGCCGGAAGGGTGACGGATTCACTCACGGGAAAACTCCTTTTGGAAACCTGGTCGGTTCTAGCTTAGTTCGCGCATCGCGCGGTGGTTGGGGGGATCAGATTGCGTGAAGCGGCTTGCCAGCGATCGCGAGGAAAGCCTCGCCGAGCGCCTCGTTCTGGGTGGGGTGCGCGTGCAGGAACGGCGCGACGTCCTCGGGGTACGCCTCCCAGTTCACGGCCAGCTGCGCTTCGCCGATCAGTTCGCCGACGCGGGCGCCGATCATGTGCACGCCGACGATCGGGCCGTCGTTGAGGCGGACGACCTTGATCGATCCTGAGGTGCCGATGATGTGGCTCTTGCCGTTGCCGGCGAGGTTGTAGTCGTAGGCGGTGACCGCGTCCGCGCCGTACTCCTCCACGGCCTTCGCCTGGCTGAGACCGATCGACGCCACCTCGGGGTCCGAGTACGTGACCTTCGGGATGTTGACGTCGGAGACGACCACCGGGTTCAGTCCCGCGATCTCCTCGGCCACGAAGATGCCGTGCTGGAAGCCGCGGTGCGCGAGCTGCAGGCCGGGCACGATGTCGCCGACCGCCCAGACGCCGGGAACGTTCGTCTGCAGGCGCTCGTTGGTGAGGACGAAACCGCGATCCATCGCGACGCCGACCTCCTCGAAGCCGAGGTTCGCCGTCTGCGGGCCGCGACCGACCGCGACGAGCAGGATGTCCGCCTCGACGGTCTCGCCGTTCTCCAGCATGACGACCACGCCGTTGTCGTCCTGCGTGACGCCCGAGAAGCGCACGCCGAGCTTGAAGTCGATGCCGCGCTTGCGGAACGCGCGCTCGAACTGCTTCGAGATCGCCTCGTCCTCGTTCGGGACCAGGTGCGGCAGCGCCTCGATGATGGTGACGTCGGCGCCCCACGACTTCCAGACGCTCGAGAACTCGACGCCGATGACGCCGCCGCCGAGCACGGCGACCTTCTTCGGCACGAAGTTCAGCTCGAGCGCCTGCTCGGAGGTGAGCACGCGTCCGCCGATCTCGAGACCCGGGAGCGAGCGCGAGTACGAACCGGTCGCCAGGATGACGTTCTTGCCGGTGATGGTCTGGTCGCCCACCTGGACGCTCGTGGGGGAGACCAGGCGGCCCGCGCCCTCGATGGTCGTGATGCCGCGCGCCTTGATGAGGCCCTGCAGGCCCTTCCACTTGCTGGCGACGACCTCTTCGCGGTAGCTGGTGACCGCGGCGACGTCGATGCCGTTGAACGTGCTGGTCACGCCGTACTTGGCCGACTCGCGCGTGACATCGGCGACCTCGGCCGAGTGGAGCAGCGCCTTGGTGGGGATGCAGCCGACGTGGAGGCAGGTGCCGCCCACCTTGGCCTTCTCGATGAGCCCGACGCTCATCCCCAACTGGCTGGCGCGCAGCGCAGCGGCGTAGCCACCGCTTCCTGCGCCAAGAACAACAAGGTCAAAGTTCTGCTCGGACACCCGGCGACTCCCTCGAGATGCAGTTGCGGCACCGCAATCAGGGTGGCGAGCGGCGCGATCTGACGACACGTGGTTGCGTGCCAGAACGACACTACTACGGTCGGGAAAAGTCTTCCGTCATCGCGATCAGGGTGCGGACCGTGGCACCGGTCGGTCCCTTGGCGATCACGCCGTAGGGCGCTCCGCCGTTGCTCGCGGCCCCGGCGATGTCCAGGTGCGCCCACGGGATGGGGGAGCCGTCGCGCGTGCCGACGAAGGATTTCAGGAACACGCCCGCGAGGAGCATGCCGCCGGCGGTGTTGCCCGGCTTCGCGTTGGCGATGTCGGCGACCTCGGTCTCGAGCAGCGACGACAGCTCGGAGGGAAGCGGCATCGGCCACAGCGTCTCGCCAGCGCGCGCGCCCGCGTCGACGAGCGCCCGCGAGAGCTCGGTGTCGCCCATCACGGGGATCGTGCGCTCGCCCATGGCCACCCGCGCCGCACCGGTCAGCGTGGCGACGTTGATGATCGCGTCGGGCTGCTCTTCGCTCGCCGCGACGAGCCCGTCGGCGAGCACCAGGCGACCCTCGGCGTCGGTGTTGAGCACCTCGACCGTCTTGCCGCCGCGGATGCGCAGCACGTCGTTGGGGCGGATCGCCGTGCCCGAGGGCATGTTCTCGGCGAGACACAGCCAGGCGGTGACCCGCACCGGAAGACCGAGCTCGGCCACCGCCATGATCGCCGCGAGCGCCGTCGCCGCCCCGGTCATGTCGTACTTCATGCCGACCATCGATCCGGCCGGCTTGAGCGAGAGCCCGCCCGAGTCGAACGTGATCCCCTTGCCGACGAGGGCGAGGTGCTTGGTCGCGCCGGCGGGCGCGTAGCGCACGATCGCGAGACGAGGCGGCCGGCTCGACCCCTGGCCGACGCCGAGGATACCGCCGAAGCCGCCCTCGGCGAGCGCCTGCTCGTCGAGCTCCTCGATCTCGACCGGGAGCCCCTTCGCGTAGTCGCGGGCGCGGTCGACGAAGCTCGCCGGGTAGAGGTCGTTCGGGGGAGTGTGCACCAGGTCACGCACGCGGTGCACGCCACCCGCGACGGCGCGCGCGCGAGCGGTCAGCGCCTCCGCGTCGCCGGGCAGGGACTCGGCCAGCACGGTGATCGCAGCGACCGGCTGCTTGGCGTTCTCGAGGGTCGAGAAGCGGTACCCGGTGAAGCTGTAGCTGGCGATCGCCGCCCCCTCGAGGACGGCTCCGATCTGCTCGCTCGCGGCTCCGGGAAGAGCGAACGCGACCGATCCGGTGCCGGCGAGCTGGCGGATCGCCGAACCGGCGGCGTTGCGGAGCGCATCCACGGTGGGCTCCTCGGCGCCTTCGGGCAGCGTACCGAGCCCGACCAGCGCGAGCGACGGCGTTCCGGGGCGCAGCGCCGGAAGCCGGCGGAGCTCGTCGTTCGCGCCGCTGACGCCGATCGCGGTGAGCGAGGCCTCCAGCGCGGCGAAGTCCTCGGTCGGAGCGAACAGGCGCGGTCCGGCGGGGCTCTTGGCCACCCCCACCACGAGCACCTCGGCGCTCGTGTCGAGAGCGGAATCGGAACGGAGTTCGAGCGAAGGCATCGGCATTCGCTCAGCCTAATCGCGCCGGATGCCGGAACCGTGCGTCATGTTCGCTCTCGGCTTGCGCGACCCCCGGTGGCCGTTCCGGGCCCCGAATAGACTGGGGGCATGCGCGATCCTCACGGGCTCTACGACCTCACCTCCGGGTTTGTCGAGGTCCCGCGCGGCCTTCACCTCGTCGCCGGGCTGACCGGGTTCACGGATTCCGGTTCTGCGGTCACGCAGTTCAGCGAGTACATCCTGGAGAACCTCGAGGCGCGCGAGATCGTCCGCTTCGACAGCGACGCGCTCCTCGATTACCGCGCGCGGCGCCCCACGATGTACTTCGATCTCGACCATCTGACCGAGTACCGGCCGGCGAAGCTGTCGCTGTATCTGGTCGAGGACGAGCTGCACCAGCCGTTCCTGCTGCTGACTGGCTACGAGCCGGACTTCCAGTGGGAGCGATTCAGTGCCGCGGTCGTCGAGCTGATCGAGCAGTACGGCGTCGCCGACACCACCTGGGTGCACGCGATCCCGATGCCGACCCCGCACACCCGTGCGCTCGGGGTGACGGTCAGCGGCAACCGGCGCGAGCTGATCGACGCGATGTCGGTGTGGAGGCCGCAGACGGAGCTGCCGGCGAGCGCGATGCATCTGGTGCAGTACCGCCTCGAGGAGATCGAGCACTCGACCGCCGGATTCGTGCTGCTGGTGCCGCACTACCTGGCCGACACCGAGTTCCCCGCGGCCGCGGTCGTCGCCTTCGAGAGCATCAGCGCCGCCACCGGCCTGATCTTCCCGACGGATGAGCTGCGTGAGCGCGGGCGTGAGTTCCTCGTGAAGGTCGAGGAGCAGGTGCGGGGCAACCCGGAGCTGCAGCGGCTGATCAGCACGCTCGAGGAGCGGCACGACAGCTACATGGAGGAGAACCCGCTTCCCTCGCCGTTCGCCGACCGGCACGGCGAGGTTCCTTCGGCGGACACGATTGCGGCCGAGCTGGAGAAGTTCCTCGCCAACCGACGCGACGACGAGCCATCCTGAGCGGCGCGCGTTCGGCGCCCGGGCGCGTTAGCCTCTCAGCCGTGCATCTCGTCTCTGCGTTCGGGAACCCGACGTGAACTCCTGGCGTTCCTGGGTGGTGTTCGCGGGCGCCGTCATCGTGTACCTGATCGCGGTCACGCAGCGGACGACCTTCGGCATCGTCGGCGTCGAGGCGACCGATCGCTTCGGGGTGAGCGCCGCCACCCTCTCGACCGTCGCCGTGGTGCAGGTGGCGACGTATGCGGCCCTGCAGATCCCGGTCGGGGTGCTCGTCGACCGGCTCGGCCCGCGTGTCCTGCTGATCGGCGGTGCCACCATCATGGCGCTCGGGCAGGTGCTGCTCGCCTTCGCCGACGACATCGGCCTCGCGATCGCCGCCCGCGTGCTGGTCGGAACGGGCGACGCCCTCACGTTCGTGTCGGTGCTGCGCCTGCTGCCGAACTGGTTCAGCGGCCGGATCCTGCCGCAGCTGGCGCAGTGGGTGGGAATGATCGGGGCGACCGGCCAACTGGTCGCGGCCATCCCGTTCGCGTTCCTGCTGCACGCGGTCGGATGGAATGTCGCCTTCCTGATCGCGGCCGGGGTGTCGCTGTTCGCGGTCCTCGTCGGCGTCACCGTGATCCGCACCGGCACCCGTCCTCCGCTGACGGAGGAGATCACGACCAGCTCGACCTGGTCGCGGCTGCGCGCAAGCGTCGCCCGCCCCGGCACGCAGCTGGGCTTCTGGTCGCATCTGCTGGGCGGAACCGCGCCGCAGACGATGGGGGTGCTCTGGGGCTACCCGTTCCTCACCGCGGCCCTCGGCTATGACGTGCCGACCGCGGCGGCGGTGTTCTCGCTGCTGGTCGTCGGCGCCGTGCTGCCGGCTCCGCTCATCGGCTACGCCGTCGCCAGCTTCCCCTTCCGCCGTGGCGACCTGGTGCTCGGGATGGCGGCGCTCGTCTACGGGGCGCTGGTCGCCGTGCTCGTCTGGCCGGGCCAGCCGCCGCTGGCGCTCGTCTGCGTGCTGTTCTTCCTGATCGGCGCGGGAGCGCCGAGCTCGCTCATCGGCATGGACTACGCGCGCACCCTGAACCCGTCGCACTCGGTCGGGACCGCGAGCGGCTTCGTCAACGTCGGCGGATTCCTGGGGGGCTTCGTCTCGATGTTCCTGATCGGCGTCGTCCTCGACATCGTCGACTCGGTGCGTGTCGCGACAGGCGAGGCCTCCGATCTGTACGCCTGGGAGTCGTTCCGGCTGGCGTTCCTGGCACCGCTGGTGATCGCCCTCGTCGCGGTGGTCGGGGTCGTGGTGACCCGGCGCCGCGCGCGCACCGTGATGACCCGCGACGAGGGAATAGAGATCACCCCACTGTGGGTTGCACTCTTCAGGACCCGCCGCAACGGTCCTGGCGGTCGCCGCTAGCGTGAAAGCGGGCCCGGTGTCAACGGTCACTTCAAGACTGTGAGATAATCGAGTTTCTGGACCCGGTCAGGTCTTCGAATGGGCGTTGCGAGCAGCACCCGTAGGACTTGACATGGGTCCTTGTACTGCCCAGATCCACCCGGGAGGGGTCAGAATGGCAACCCGAACCACCGCGAAGGACGCCGCCGATACCGGCGAGAAGAAGACCACGCGGGCGCGCGCGACGAAGGCGACCGCGGCCGACGCCACGGCGACCGACGCGAAGACGCCCGCCAAGAAGCCGGCGGCTCGCAAGGCGAGCACCGCGAAGGCCAGCACGGCCAAGGCCAGCCCCGCGAAGGCCAGCAAGGCGAAGGCCAGCAAGGCCACCGAGGACGACGACCTCGAGGAGACCGAGGTCGACGACGCCGCGGTCGACGCCAAGGGCGTCGCCGCCGCTGCCAAGTCGGCCAAGGCGGGCGACAGCGACGACTCCGACGACGAGGACGACGACGAGGAGAAGTCGACGTCGCTCGATGAGCCGCTGCCCTCGGGCGCGATCCGGCTCTCCTCCCGCGACGACGAAGACGAGATCCCGGTCTACTCGGCGGCGATCACCGGCGCCACCGCGGACCCGGTCAAGGACTACCTGAAGCAGATCGGCAAGGTCGCGCTCCTGAACGCGGCCGAAGAGGTCGAGCTCGCGATGCGCATCGAGGCGGGTCTGTTCGCCGAGGAGAAGCTCGGCGGCATGACGGACGCCGAGAAGCGCTCCCAGCTCGGGCGAGAGCTCGCCTGGGTCGCGCGCGACGGGCAGCGCGCCAAGAGCCACCTGCTCGGCGCGAACCTGCGACTCGTCGTCTCGCTCGCCAAGCGCTACACCGGTCGCGGAATGCAGTTCCTCGACCTCATCCAGGAGGGCAACCTGGGTCTCATTCGTGCGGTTGAGAAGTTCGACTACACGAAGGGCTTCAAGTTCTCGACCTACGCCACCTGGTGGATTCGTCAGGCGATCACCCGTGCGATGGCCGACCAGGCGCGCACGATCCGCATCCCCGTGCACATGGTCGAGGTCATCAACAAGCTCGCGCGCGTTCAGCGCCAGATGCTCCAGGACCTGGGACGCGAACCCACGCCCGAGGAGCTCAGCCGCGAGCTCGACATGACGCCCGAGAAGGTCGTCGAGGTGCAGAAGTACGGCCGCGAGCCGATCTCGCTGCACACGCCCCTCGGCGAGGACGGCGACAGCGAGTTCGGCGACCTGATCGAGGACACCGAGGCGGTCGTTCCGGCCGACGCGGTCGGCTTCACGATGCTGCAGAAGCAGCTCGAGTCGCTGCTCGACTCGCTCTCGGAGCGTGAGGCGGGCGTGATCCGCATGCGCTTCGGCCTCGGCGACGGCATGCCGAAGACTCTCGACCAGATCGGCGACACCTTCGGCGTGACGCGCGAGCGCATCCGCCAGATCGAGTCGAAGACGATGGCCAAGCTGCGCCACCCCTCGCGGTCGCAGTCGCTGCGCGACTACCTCGAGTAGGCCGAACGTGGTGCGCGTCCTGCTCGCGATCTGGGCGGGGAAGCTCGCGGGTGCGACGCTGCGCGCGCTCGGGCGCGCCGGCACGCACGTGCCGGGCATCATCGCGCGCAAGGTGCACCCGGGAATCATCGGCGCGATCGCGCATCCGCCGCGGGTGATCGCGGTGACCGGGACGAACGGCAAGACGACCGCGTCGAACCTGCTCGCCGCGGCCCTCGCCGCCCAGGGCCAGCGCGTCGCGAGCAACCGCAACGGCTCCAACCTGGCCGCGGGGGTGACGGCGACGCTGATCTCCGCCGTGGACTGGCGCGGGCGCTCACGCGTCGACGTCGGCGTGTTCGAGATGGACGAGCGCTCCGCGAAGCTCGTCCTTCCGGGCCTTCGCCCGGACGTGCTCGTGGGCCTCAACCTCACGCGGGACTCGATCAAGCGCAACGCGCATCCGGCCTACATCGCCTGGATCCTCTCGTCCGCCGTGCCGTCGACGACGACGCTCGTGCTGAACGCCGACGACCTGCTCGTCGCCGGAATCGGCGGCGACGACAACCCCCGGGTCTTCTTCGCCGTCGATCGGATGCCGACGGCCGGCGACCAGCCCGCCGGGGCGGCCGTCAACGTCACCATCTGCCCGGTCTGCGACCACGGGCTCACCTGGGACTACTGGCGCTACAACCACATCGGCGCCGCGCACTGCGAGGCCTGCGGATTCCGCTCACCCGAGGCGGCGTACCGTGCCCGCGAGGTCGACGCGGCGGCGCGTCGCGTCGTGCTCGACCTGGACGGCGAGACCCGCACGGCGGCGCTCGTCAACGAGAACATCGTGAACGTCTACAACCAGGTCGCGGTCGCCGCGGCGCTCGGCGTGCTCGGCTTCGACCGCGACACGGTCGCTGCCGCGTTCGACGAACTCGCGCCGCCGGAGACGCGCTTCATGACCGACGCCGTGGGGTCGACCCGCGTCGTGCGGATCCTGACCAAGGGACTGGTCGGCGTCGCCTGCTCGCGCGCCTTCGACTATCTGCGCTCGTTCCCGGGACGCAAGTCGATCGTGCTCTCGATCGACGAGGTCAGCGAGCGCACCGCCGACGTCGAGAACACCGCGTGGACCTACGACGCCGACTACGACTACCTCGCCGACGACAGCATCCGGCAGATCGTCGTCGGCGGCATCCGCCGACACGATCAGGCGCTGCGCCTGGCGATCGCCGGCGTCGATCCCGGGCGCATCGTCACGGTCGAGTCCGAGACCGACACGGCCGACGTCGTCACCCTGGACGGCATCGACGCGGTCTTCAACCTGCACAGCGTGCACAACGCCGAGCTGACCGGAACGCCCGTCCAGGCGCGCCTGCGCGCGCGGCTCGCCGACCGAGAGGCGGCGACGCGATGAGCCGGGCCCTGACGATCGAGATGCTCTTCCCGGAGGTCGCAAACCTCCACGGCGACAACGCCAACATCGACTACCTCGCGCAGTGCCGCCCGGACGCGACGATCGTGCGCACCGCCCTCACCGACACGCCCGCCTTCGCCGCCGGCGACGTGGACCTGGTGTATCTCGGCCCGCTCACCGAGCACGGGCAGCTGAAGGCGATCGAGCGGCTGCGGCCCCACCGCGAGCGGCTCCTCGACCTGATCGAGTCGGGCACCGCGTTCCTGTTCACGCACAACGCCCTTGAGGTGCTGGGTGCGCGGATCCGCAACGACGAGATGGGCTACGACGTGCCCGGCGTCGGGATCTTCGAGCTCGAGTCGACGCTGTCGATGTTCGGCCGCTACAACGGCAAGGTGATGGGAACCCTCGCCGAGGTGGGCGCCCGGGCGCCGATCGTCGGCTACAAGTCGCAGTTCTCGACAGTGACGGCGCCGGATGCGCTTCCCGGATTCCTCGACGCGGAGCGCGGCATCGGCCGCAACCCGGGGACGAGTGTCGAAGGGGTGCGCCGCGGCAACTTCCTCGGAACCTCGCTGCTCGGACCGCTGCTGATCACCAACCCGCAGCTGACGCGCTGGCTGTTGGCGACGATCGATCCCGACAGCGAGCCCGTGCTTGCCCATGAGGCGCTCGCGATGGCCGCCTACGAGGCGCGTCTGCGCGACTTCCGCGATGCGAAGCGCTGGCATCCGTTCGAGCGCGTGACCGCGCCGCGTCGCTGACGCCCTGCGCGCTTCAGAATCCGATCGCAGCGCGGTAGCGCGGCAGCAGCCCGGTGCGGATGCCCGAGACGCTTGGCTTCGACTGGTAGACGCCCGAATTGGGGTTGCCCTCGATCACGACGGGGCCGTCCGGCGCGATCGCCACGTCCCAGCCGACGTACGGCACCTCGGGGATCTCGCGCGAGAGCTCGTCGACGAACGCGATCACGCGGTCGTAGTACGGCACGCGGAACCCGACGATGGGCGTGCCCGAGAGCGGGTGCGTCGCGAACGTCGTCCCGCTCTCGTCGAAGGCGGGGGAGTGAACCACGCCCTCGTCGTCGAGCATCGTGTACATGCCGCCGCCCGAGAAGTTGTCGATCGGGCCGCCGTTGCCCATCTTGAGCACGCTTGCGAGCACGTGGGTGCGATCGCCGTCGAAGTAGGTGATGACGCGCAGCGAGTTCACGCTCGACGGGTTGAGCGAGACCATCTCGTCGTGCTGGGTGATGAACTCCTCCACCAGGTACTGCCGGCGCTCCAGCAGCCGCGCACGGAAGGCCTCCCAGTCGGTGACCTCGGCGGCCTCGACGCGCTCGATCCCGTAGCCGGAGAGGCTGTCGGGGACCTTCACCATCACGACGCCGCGACGGGTGACGAACTCGCGCAGCTCCGACGCATCCGTCGCGCGCACATCGAGCCATTCGCGACCCAGCCAGCGGTCGAAGCGCGGGTTGAACTGCGCCTTGTCGGCGAAGAGCTTCCGCAGCTCCGGGTCGTTGAGCTTCTTGGCCAGGTGGTTCGACTTGGGGTGCGTGATGTAGGTGCGGCGCTCGCGCCGGGTCAGCAGGACGAAGTCCCAGTCCAGGTAGTCCTGGAAGCCGGTCTCGTAGCGCACCGAGCACCAGAGCATGTCCAGCACGACCAGCGGCACCGGCTTGCGGGACAGCTTGGCGGCCTCACGGGCGATGCGGGTGACGTTCCCGAGGTTGATGGCCCGGGCGCGCGTCAGGAGATAGCGAACCCTTCGGCCGAGCCCGAGTCCGCGGGACGCCGACACCTACCGCTCGTCGGTGGCGGGAACGGCGCTCAGGCGCGCGCTCTCGTCGTGCCACTCCAGCGCGGTCGCGGAGAGCTTCTCCTTGAACTTCGCACCGTGGTGAGCGCAGAACAGCAACTCACCGGAGGCGAGGGTCACTCGCACGTACGCCTGCGCACCGCAGCTGTCGCATCGGTCGAATGCCGTCAGCTCGGGGGCATCCAGCTCGTCGACTTCGCTCGTGATCTGCGACATGGTCTGCTCCCTCTCCGTCATGAACCGTGGGGTGTGTCTTGCGTGCGATTCTGACCTATCCAGTCAAACACGTCCCCGTCTGCGACGTGTGTCGCCGACGTTACATTTCGCTTTGGGCGTATCCAGCCGCGTTCACGGCGGGGCGCCATCCGGGCGGTGTCGGGATCAATAGTCTTAACCCTGTATGAGTAGCGACTATTCCGCCCGGCATCTCTCCGTCCTCGAGGGTCTCGAAGCCGTGCGCAAGCGGCCCGGCATGTACATCGGATCGAACGATTCGCGCGGTCTGATGCACTGCCTATGGGAGATCATCGACAACTCGGTCGACGAGGCGCTCGGGGGCCACGGCTCGCAGATCGAGGTCGAACTCCACCCGGACGGCAGCGTCGAGGTGCGCGACCGTGCGCGCGGCATCCCGGTCGACATCGAGCCCAAGACGGGCCTCTCCGGTGTCGAGGTCGTCTTCACCAAGCTGCACGCCGGCGGAAAGTTCGGCTCCGGCTCCTACGCGGCATCGGGCGGTCTGCACGGCGTCGGCGCCTCGGTCGTCAACGCGCTCTCCGAGCGACTCGACGTCGAGGTCGATCGCGACGGCAAGACCTGGGCGATGTCGTTCCACCGCGGTGAGCCGGGGGTCTTCGACGACGCCGGGACGCCGCGACCGGACGCGCCCTTCAGCCCCTTCATCTCCGGCAGCGAACTGCGCGTCGTCGGCAAGGTCGCCAAGGGCGTCACGGGCACCCGTGTGCGCTACTGGGCCGACCAGCAGATCTTCGCGCGCGGCGCGGGCTTCGTCATGGACGAGCTCGTCGCTCGCGCCCGGCAGACCGCGTTCCTGGTGCCCGGCCTCGGCATCGAGATCGTCGACGCCCGCGACGCCTCCGTCGAGCCGGTTCGCGAGAGCTTCCGCTTCGACGGCGGGATCGCCGAGTTCGTCGAGTTCCTGGCCCCGGATGCGGCGGTCACCGACGTCTGGCGCATTCAGGGGTCCGGCGGCTACACCGAGACGGTGCCGGTGCTGCAGGAGAACGGCCACATGGTCTCGACCGAGCTCTCGCGCGAGTGCGAGGTCGACATCGCCCTCCGCTGGGGCAGCGGCTATGAGACAGTCTTCCGCAGCTTCGTCAACATCATCGCGACGCCCAAGGGCGGAACCCACCAGGCCGGCTTCGAGCAGGGGCTGCTGAAGTTCATGCGCGCCGAGGTGGAGAAGAACGCGCGCCGACTCAAGGTCGGCAACGACAAGCTCGAGAAGGACGACGTTCTCGCCGGACTCACGGCCGTGCTCACCGTGCGACTGCCCGAGCCGCAGTTCGAGGGGCAGACCAAGGAGATCCTCGGCACGCCCGCGGTGCGCAACATCGTCTCGAACGCGGTGGCGAAGGCGATGGCGGCGAAGTACGCCTCGAGCGCGCGGGCCGACAAGGCTCAGGGTACGCTCGTGCTCGACAAGGTCGTCGCCGAGATGAAGAGCCGCGTCTCGGCCCGGGCGCACAAGGAGACGCAGCGCCGAAAGAACGCGCTCGAGAGCTCGAGCCTCCCCGCGAAGCTCGTCGACTGCCGCTCCACCGACGTCGCCGACACGGAGTTGTTCATCGTCGAGGGCGATTCGGCGCTCGGCACCGCGAAGCTCGGCCGCGACAGCGAGTTCCAGGCGCTGCTGCCGATTCGCGGCAAGATCCTCAACGTGCAGAAGGCGTCCGTCTCGGACATGCTGAGCAACGCCGAGTGCGCGTCCATCATCCAGGTGGTCGGAGCCGGCTCCGGGCGCAGCTTCGAGCTCGACCAGGCGCGCTACGGCAAGGTCATCATCATGGCCGACGCCGACGTCGACGGCGCCCACATCCGCACGCTGCTGCTCACGCTCTTCTTCCGCTACATGCGTCCCATGATCGACGCCGGGCGGGTGTTCTCCGCGGTGCCGCCGCTGCACCGCGTCGTGGTGATGAATCCGGGCTCGAAGCCCAACGAGGTCATCTACACGTACTCCGAGGCGGAGTTGCAAGGCGTGCTGAAGGGTCTGGAGAAGCGCGGCAAGAAGTACCAGGACCCGATCCAGCGCTACAAGGGCCTGGGGGAGATGGATGCCGACCAGCTTGCCGAGACGACGATGAGCCGTTCGCACCGCACGCTGCGCCGCGTCCGCGTCGACGACGCCGAGAACGCGGCGCGGGTCTTCGAGCTTCTGATGGGCAACGAGGTGGCTCCGCGCAAGGAGTTCATCATCGCAGGCCAGGGTCTCGACCACGCGCGGGTGGACGTCTAGCCCACGCCGAGACTCGATTCGCGCTGGCGTCGCGCGCGCGTTTCGGTCGCTGCCCTTCCGCAAAGTCGGAGAATCGGCCACCTCGTCCACGACTTGTGGACGTCAGCGGCGAATCCCCGAGTCTGCGGGGGGATCGGGGACGGGGACGGCGGGGACGGAGCCCGCTCGCGGTCGAGCTACAGGGTCGTGCCGACCGAGCCGATGACGGCGTCGAGCGGGATGCCCGAGGCGTCGCGCTTGGAACCCGACTCGGGCAGTGCCCGCAGCGAGCCGTCGGGTCCGACCGGAACAGCCGGCGCCGCACCGACCCAGGCGAGTTCGAGGCTGCTCTCGCCCTTGAGGAAGGACTGCGCTCGCACGCCTCCGGTGGCGCGCCCCTTGCCGGGGAACTCGCTGAACGCGCTCACCTTGCCGCGACCCGCGTCGGTGCCGACGAGCACGCCGTCGGGGGTCGAGATGGTGACCACGACGGCGGCATCCGGCTGTTCGACGGTGCCGAAGAAGAGCACACGCGCCTTCGGTGAGAGCTTGATGCCGGCCATGCCGCCCGCCGACAGCCCCTGCGGGCGCACGCTCGCCGCGGCGAAGTGGAGCAGCTGCGCGTCGTTGGTGACGAACACGAGCTCGCTGGCGTCGGTGCTGTGGCTCACGCCGACCACCTCGTCGCCGGGCTTGAGCGAGATGACCTCGAAGTCGGGCCGGCTGGGCCACGCACCCGGCGTCACGCGCTTGACGACGCCCTGCGCCGTGCCGAGCGCGATCGGCTCGTCGCTCGTCAGCGAGACCAGAGCGATGACGTGCTCCTTCTTGTCGCTGAGCCCGAGGTAGTCGCGGATCTTCGCCCCCGCCGCCAGCTGGACCGAGTTGGGCGGAACCGCCGGGAGGTCGACCGGGGTGAACCGGATCAGGCGACCGCGGTTCGTGATCGCGCCGAGCTCACCGCGCGAGGTCGCCGAGACGGTGGAGCGGATCGCGTCGTGACGGCTCCGCCGCGCGGGCGATGCGGGGGCCTCGACGCCCTCGGGGAGGTCGACGCGCACGGCGCGGCCGGTGGTCGACAGGATCACGAGCGTCGGCACATCGGCGATCTCGAGCGCGGCGGCGGCCTGCTTGGCGGCGGCGGAGGCGCTGCGCGGCGGTGCCGGTCGCGCTTCGGTGAGCAGTGTCCGCCGCGGGGTTCCGAACTTCTCGGCGGCGTCGGCGAGCTCGCTCGACACGAGTGCGCGGAGTCGGGTGGGGGAGCCGAGGATCTTCTCGAGCTCGGCGATCTCCTTCTGGAGCTTGTCGCGCTCGGTCTCCAGCTCGATGCGGCTGAACTTGGTGAGGCGGCGCAGCTGCAGCTCGAGGATGTACTCGGCCTGCAGAGTGGAGAGGTCGAAGACCTCCATCAGCCGGGTGCGCGCCTGCGCCGTGTCGTCCGAGGTGCGCACGACCTGGATCACCTCGTCGATGTCGAGGATCGCGATGAGCAGTCCGAGCACGAGGTGGAGGCGCTCTTGGCGCCGCGTCAGCCGATACTGCGAACGCCGTGTGACGACCTCGAGCCGGTGCGTCAGATAGACCTGCAGCAGGTCCTTGAGGCCCAGTGTCAGCGGCCGGCCCTCGACAAGGGCGACGTTGTTGATCGAGAAGCCGTCTTCGAGCGGAGTGAGCCGGTAGAGCTGCTCGAGCACCGCCTCCGGGCTGAAGCCGGTCTTGATCCCGATCACGAGGCGCAGGCCGTTCTTGCGATCGGTGAGGTCGGTGACGTCGGAGATGCCGGTGATCTTCTTCGAGGTGACGCCGTCTTTGATCTTCTCGATGACCTTCTCGGGTCCGACGAGGTAGGGCAGCTCGGTGACGACGAGTCCGGTCTTGCGCGCGGTGATCGGCTCGATCGAGACCTTCGCGCGCGTCTTGAACGAGCCGCGTCCGGTCGCGTAGGCATCCTTGACGCCGTCGAGGCCGACGATCGTTCCGCCGGTCGGCAGGTCGGGGCCGGGCACGAACGCCATGAGCTCCTCGAGCGTGGCGTCCGGGTTGTCGAGAAGGTGGCGTGCGGCGGCGACGACCTCCACCAGGTTGTGCGGCGCCATGTTGGTGGCCATGCCGACCGCGATGCCGCTGGCGCCGTTGACGAGCAGGTTCGGGTACGCCGCCGGAAGCACGCCGGGCTGGGTCAGCTGGTTGTCGTAGTTCGGGACGAAGTCGACGACGTCCTCGTCGAGTCCCTCCGTCATCGCCATCGCGGTCGCCCGGAGGCGGGCCTCCGTGTAGCGGGCGGCCGCGGGGCCGTCGTCGAGCGAGCCGAAGTTGCCGTGCCCGTCGATCAGCGGCACGCGCATCGTGAAGTCCTGCGCGAGCCGGACGAGCGCGTCGTAGATGGCGCTGTCGCCGTGCGGATGCAGGCGGCCCATGACGTCGCCGACGACACGGGCGCTCTTGACGTGGCCGCGGTCCGGGCGCAGGCCCATCTCGCTCATCTGGTAGAGGATGCGTCGCTGAACCGGCTTCAGGCCGTCGCGCGCGTCGGGCAGCGCGCGGGCGTAGATCACCGAGTAGGCGTACTCGAGGAACGAGCCCTGCATCTCGGCAGAGACGTCGATATCTTCGATGCGCTCGCCATTCGGCTGGGCAGGGGTGACGGGAGAAGATGCGCGCGGAGTCATAGGATCGGGGCAATGTTACCGGCGGCGAAATCCCACCGGTTCAGCCTTGCCGACGTTCTTCCGAATTGCCTTCAGGCCTTGCGGGGACAGCGCGGATCGCTGGGCCTTCCGACAGTGACCCATGCGGTCGTGGTTCTGGTCGACGGTCTCGGTTTCGAGGTTCTCGCCGCGCATCGCGGGCACGCCCGCACGCTCTCGGCGCGACTGGACCGCGACGCGCCGATCGACAGCGGCATCCCGTCGACGACGGCGGCCGCGCTGGCGTCGCTGACGACGGGGACGCGTCCGGGGGAGCACGGCATGGTCGGCTACTCCGTGCTCGACGCGGCACGTGACCGGGTCGTCAACCAGCTCACCGGATGGGGGCCGGACGGCCTCGATCCGGAGCGCTGGCAGAGGTCGTCGACGGTGTTCGAGCGTGCCCGCGAGTTCGGCATCCACTCGGTGGCGATCGGCCGGGAGCGGTATCGCGACTCGGGCTTCTCGGCCGCGGTGCTGCGCGGCGCCGAGTTCCACGCGGGCGAGACGATCGAGGATCGCGTCGAGGCCGCAGCGCAGGAGCTGCACCACGCAGGACCCCGGCTGGTCTACCTCTACGTTCCGGAGCTGGACGTCGCCGGGCACGCCAAGGGGGTGGCCTCCGCGGAGTGGACGGCGGCGCTCGAGACCTTCGACGCGGCGCTCGCGCCGCTCGCGGCGAGCCTGACCGGCTCGCAGGGGCTGCTCGTCACGGCGGATCACGGCATGCTCGACATCGCTCCCGAGGCGCACCGAATCGTGGCGCCTGAGCTGCTGGCGGGGGTGCGTCACGTCGCCGGTGAGCCGCGCGGCCTGCAGCTGCACCTCGAGGCGGGGGTCGACCCGGATGTCGTGGCGGAGGCCTGGCGCGCCAGCGAGGGCACGCGGGCCTGGGTGGCGACCCGGACCGAGGCGATCGACGCGGGATGGTTCGGCGAGGTCAGCTCGGAGGTGCTGCCGCGACTCGGTGACGTGTTCGTCTTCGCGCGGCGTCCGATCGCCTATTACGTCGATCCCGGTGACGGCGGGCGTGGCATGGTCGGCCAGCACGGCTCGCTGACGCCGACCGAGCGGTCGATTCCGCTGCTGCGCTTCGGCGCGTTCGCCCGCTGACGCCGCGGCGTCAACGTCGGCTACTCGTCGTCGGGACGGGCGCCGAAGACGATGTCGTCCCAGCTCGGCATGGAGGCGCGGCCCTTGCGGCTGCTCTTCGGGGCGGGAGCCGGCGCCGCACTCGGGCCCTGCGCCGCCTTCGTCGCCGGGACGGCGGTGTCGATCGGCATCGTCTCCATCGGGACGTCGATCACTCGGACGGTTCCGGTTCCGGGACGGTCGGCGAGCTGCTCCTCCGGCTCCGGATCCATGGGATCGCGCTCACCGCGGCGTCGCCGCAGCGCCTCCAGAAGGTCGGCGGTCTGGCCATTGTTGCGGCTGGCGCGCTCGCGCGGAGGCGCGGCGGCCGCCGGTTCCGACCGCTCGGCGCTCGGCCGGCGAGGTGCCGGGGGAATCGCTTCGAGCCGCGGTCCGGATTCGTCATCGTGCTCGACGCGGAACGCACCGCTGTCGAAGCGGGAGTTCGGCTCGTCGGGCTCGCTGTCGTCCGCGGCGACGGCGCGCAGACGTGGAATCAGGGGCGCGGGCATATCGCCGTGCTGCGACAGCGACTCGGCCTCGCGGTTGAGGGGCGAGAGCGCGCCCCGCTTGGGGTCGAAGCCCCAGCGGGCGTCGTGCTCGACGTCGTCGGCGCTGAAGGTCAGCTTGACGATCCATCCGCCGCCCTGCTCCTTCCAGCTCGCCCAGCGCTCGTCGACGGCGCCCGCGTCGAGGAGTCGGCCGCGAATGATGTCGCCGAACTGCGCCGAGTCGGCGGGGTCCGCCTCGCCCGGGCCGCGAACGGCCACGGCGAGAGCCGACTGGATCACGTATTCGCGCTCCGCGAGCACGGGGCCCTCGAAGCGCCGGATGTCGTCGAGCGACGCACCGGTCACGGTGGCGACGTCTTCGGCGGACATCCCGGCTCGGATCTGCGACTGGATCTCGCGCGGCGAGACCTTGTGCGCGGACGCACCGGCGCTCGACGCCTGTCGCAGCCGCGCGCGCAGCGCCTCATCGACGGGGACGCGGTAGCGGCCGCCGTCGTCATCCGCGAGCAGGAGCGCTCCGCTCTCAACTCCGGTGACCTTCAACTCGTGCATGTCGAACGACCTCCAGCCGTCACGATTCACGCACAGGATGCCACGGGATCGCCGGTAACCACGGGAATATCGCGGGCGCGCCGCGAGTTGCACGGGAAGCGCTGAGACTCGCGAAAAACAAGGTTTGCGAATCCCGGGCGAATGATGCAGACTGTGCCCGCCGATTTGCACCGACGGCACCCGAGAAATGGAACGAGCATGGCAACCGACTACGACGCCCCGAGGAAGACGGACGAGGAAACCGAGTCCATCCAGGCCCTCCAAGAGCGTGTCCCCGACAAGATGTCGGGAGTCGTGGATGTCAACGATTCCGACAACCCGGGCTACGAACTCAGCGGCCAGGACCTGGCCGACATCGACCTCGACGTCGTGGTGCTCCCGCCTCAGGCGGACGAGTTCACCTGCGTCAGCTGCTTCCTGGTGAAGCACCGCTCGCAGGTCGACCACGAGAGCAAGCTCGGACCGGTCTGCCTGGAGTGCGCTTCCTGACCCACGCTCGAACGCGCGTCATGCCGTTCAGCGCGTGAGCGCGGCCGCGAGCTCCTCGGGGCGGCGGCTCGACACCAGCCAGTACGGCGTGGGGTCGCTCGGATCGTCGAGCTGGATGCGAACGACGGGGGAGATCCAGCCCCGCAGCAGCAGCCAGGCGCGGGCATCGAGTCGCGGTCCGCGCTCGGCGCTCGCCTCCTCGTCGCGGTGCGGGTGGGCTTCCGCGATCAGTTCGCGCGGGATCTCGGCGCTGCCGGCGCGCAGTCGGGAGTCATCCACCTCGATCGCGGGCGTCGTCAGGACCAGTCCTGCGACGATCGCGAGGTAGAAGCCGATCGCGGTCACGATCCCCGCGGGCACCGAGATCGGCAGGAACACGAGCAGGCTCGCCGGCATCACCAGCGCCGAGACGATGAACACCCATGCCGACGGCCAGAGTCGTTCGCGAAAGAGTACGGGTGCGGGGGTGCTCGTCATGTCCTTATTCGACCATGGACTAGCCTCGATGCGTGACCGAGTCGATCGAAGTTCTGCTGCGTGCAGCCGCGGAGCCGACCTATGCTCACCCCGGCGATGCCGGTGCCGATCTGACCTCGACGGAGAGCGTCACGATTCCGGCCGGCGAGCGGGTGACGCTCGGAACGGGCGTCTCGATCGCGCTTCCGGATGGCTTCGTGGCGTTCGTCGTTCCGCGCAGCGGCCTGGCGGCCAAGCACGGCATCACGATCGTCAACAGCCCCGGCACGGTGGATGCGGGGTACCGCGGAGAGATCCGCGTCACGCTGCTGAACACCGACGCGCGCGAGCCGTACGCGGTTCAGGCGGGCGATCGGATCGCCCAGCTGATCGTGATGCCGGTCGTGCGGGCGCGCTTCATCCCGGTTGAGGTTCTTCCGGGAAGCGATCGCGGTCAGCGAGGATTCGGCTCGACGGGATACGGTTCCGGCGAGTCCACGACACACACGGGAGATTCTGCGTGAGCGATACCAGCACGGGCGCGACGTCCGCGCCGACCGAGCACCCGAAGTCGGCCCCGGCCGACCGCGAGACGGCGGGGCCGCTCGACGAGAGCGAAGCCAATGCCGTCCGGCCCTATGTCGACCTCGGCGGAGTGAAGATCCTGCCGCGGCCCGAACTGGCGCTGCGCCTCGAGGTGGAGGAGGGGAGCAAGCGCGTCGTCGCGGTCGCTCTCGACTTCGCTGAGTCGAACGCTGCAGGTGCAGCCGTTCGCGGCGCCGCGAACGAGCGGCCTCTGGCACGAGATCCGCGCTCAGATCGCGGATCAGATCCGCAAGCAGGGCGGTTCGGTTGCCGAGGCGACCGGCTCGCTCGGCCCCGAGCTGCACGCGCAGATCCCCGCGACCGGCCCGGAGGGCGGCTCGCGTCTGGCGCGCTTCGTCGGCGTCGATGGTCCGCGCTGGTTCCTGCGCGGCGTGATCAGCGGCAAGGCTGCCGTCGATGCCGAAGCCGCGGCGAAGATCGAGGAGCTGTTCCGCAGCGTGGTGGTGGTGCGCGGCACGACGCCGATGCCGCCGCGCGATCTGATTCCGCTGCACGTGCCCGCGTCGGCGCAGGATGCGCGGCCGGGTGGCGCCACGTCATGATCGACCCTCGTTCCGAGGAGTCCGGTGCCGACGACGCCGCCGCGCGTGACGCGATGAGCGAGGCGCTGGCGCAGGCGGCGAGGCGTTCGGCTGTCGGTCGTGTGATCCCGGGGCAGGAGCCCACCGGTGCGGCGCTCTGGGCCGCGGTTGGCGGGGTGCGCGGGATCGTCGAGTCGATCCTGCCCGGACTCCTGTTCCTGGTGCTGTTCACGGTGACCGGCGAGGTGGCACTGTCGGTGCTCGCGCCCGTGGTGATCGCGGTGATCTTCATCGGGATTCGGCTGGTGCGGCGCGAGCCGCTCGGTTCGGCGATCGCCGGTGCCTTCGGAATCGCCCTCTCGGCCGGCATCGCGCTGTTCACGGGCGAGGCGCGCGACAACTTCGTGGTCGGGTTCTTCATCAACGGCGGGATCACCCTGGCGATGGTGGTCAGCCTGGTGGCGCGCTGGCCGTTCATCGGCGCGATCGTCGGCTTCGCGGTCGGCGACCGCGAGTGGCGCGCCGACAAGGCGAAGTTCCGCGTCGCGGTGGTGGCGACCCTGATCTGGGCGACGTTCCCGCTCGTGCGGCTGGCGGTCGAGCTGCCGCTCTACTTCACCGATCAGACCTCGGCGCTGGCGACCGCGAAGCTCCTTCTGGGTGTTCCGCTCTATGCGATCGTGCTCTGGATCACGTGGCTGCTGGTGCGCAGCGTCTGGAGCTTCGGCATGTCGCCGTCGGATTCCGCCGAGGAAACGCGCTAATATATCTTGACGTCGAGATAAATCGGCGTGCGCGACCCGGGGCGAAGACCCTCCAACGGGGCTTAGGCTTGCCTTGCTGGACGGCGCCAGGCGTCGCGAACAGGATGAGTGTGCGGCGAGGAGATCGCTGCGGACGGTAGAGGGAGTCCCACAGTGTCGACGGTCAACAGTTTCAACGCCCGCACTACGTTGAGCGTCGGTGACACCGACTACGAGGTGTTCCGGATCGACACGGTCCCGGGACACGAGAAGCTCCCGTTCAGCCTCAAGGTGCTGCTCGAGAACCTGCTCCGCACCGAGGACGGCGCGAACGTCACCAAGTCGCAGATCGAGGCGCTCGGCGGCTGGCAGCCCACGGCCGAGCCGGACACCGAGATCCAGTTCACCCCGGCCCGCGTCGTCATGCAGGACTTCACCGGCGTTCCCTGCATCGTCGACCTCGCCACGATGCGCGAAGCGGTCGCCGAGCTCGGGGGAGACCCGAACAAGATCAACCCGCTCGCCCCGGCCGAGCTCGTCATCGACCACTCGGTCATCGCCGACCTCTTCGGCACCGAGAACGCCCTCGAGCGCAACGTCGAGATCGAGTACGAGCGCAACGGCGAGCGCTACCAGTTCCTGCGCTGGGGCCAGACCGCCTTCGACGACTTCAAGGTCGTCCCGCCGGGAACCGGCATCGTCCACCAGGTCAACATCGAGTACCTGGCCCGCGTCACCTTCACCCGCGAGGTCGGGGGCGTGCTGCGCGCCTACCCCGACACGCTCGTCGGCACCGACTCGCACACCACGATGGTCAACGGACTCGGCGTGCTCGGCTGGGGCGTCGGCGGCATCGAGGCCGAGGCGGCCATGCTCGGCCAGCCCGTGTCGATGCTCATCCCGAAGGTCGTCGGCTTCAAGCTCTCCGGCTCGATCCCGACCGGCGTGACCGCGACCGACGTCGTGCTCACGATCACCCAGATGCTGCGCAAGCACGGCGTCGTCGGCAAGTTCGTCGAGTTCTACGGCGAGGGCGTCGGCGCCGTTCCGCTGGCCAACCGCGCCACGATCGGCAACATGAGCCCCGAGTTCGGCTCGACCGCGGCGATGTTCCCGATCGACGACGTCACGCTCGACTACCTGCGTCTCACCGGACGCAGCGAAGAGCAGGTCAAGCTCGTCGAGGCCTACTCGAAGCTGCAGAAGCTGTGGCACGACCCCTCGGTCGAGCCCGAGTTCAGCGAGTACCTGGAGCTCGACCTCTCGACCGTCGTGCCGTCGATCGCCGGCCCGAAGCGTCCGCAGGACCGCGTCGAGCTCAGCCACGCGAAGACCCAGTTCGGCGAGGACCTGCTCTCCTACGCGGGCGACGCGCACTCGCGCGTCGACGCCGCCGTCGAGGGAACCTTCCCCGCCTCCGACCCGATCGGCTTCACCGCCCAGGACGAGGACTCGGCGCACGAGTTCTCGCACGTGCACGTGAGCCACGCGCCCGCCTCGGCCTCCAAGCCCACCGCGGTCACGCTGGCCGACGGTCGTGACTTCACGCTCGACCACGGCGCCGTCGCCATCGCGGCGATCACCTCCTGCACCAACACCTCCAACCCGAGCGTCATGCTCGCGGCCGGCCTGCTCGCCCGCAACGCGAACAAGAAGGGCCTGAAGGCCAAGCCGTGGGTCAAGACCACGCTCGCGCCCGGATCCAAGGTCGTCACCGACTACTACGCGAAGGCGGGCCTGACCGACGACCTGGAGGCGCTCGGCTTCTACACCGTCGGCTACGGCTGCACCACCTGCATCGGCAACTCGGGCCCGCTGCTCGACGAGATCTCCGGTGCGATCAACGACAACGACCTCGCCGTCACCGCGGTGCTCTCGGGCAACCGCAACTTCGAGGGCCGCATCAGCCCCGACGTCAAGATGAACTACCTGGCGAGCCCGCCGCTCGTGATCGCGTACGCGCTGGCCGGGTCGATGAACTTCGACTTCGAGACCGACGCGCTCGGCACCGACCAGGACGGCAACGATGTCTTCTTGAAGGACATATGGCCGGACGCCGCCGAGGTGCAGCAGACGATCGACTCCTCGATCGACACCGAGATGTTCACCCACGAGTACGCGAGCGTGTTCGAGGGCGATGAGCGCTGGCGTTCGCTGCCGACGCCCGACAGCGAGGTGTTCGAGTGGGACGCGCAGTCGACCTACGTGCGGAAGCCCCCGTACTTCGAGGGCATGACGCTCGAGACCACGCCGGTGGCCGACATCGCCAGCGCCCGCGTGCTCGCCAAGCTCGGTGACTCGGTCACGACCGACCACATCTCGCCGGCCGGCTCGATCAAGGCCGACAGCCCCGCGGGCCAGTACCTGCAGGCGAACGGCGTCGACCGCAAGGACTTCAACTCCTACGGCTCGCGTCGCGGCAACCACGAGGTGATGATCCGCGGCACCTTCGCGAACATCCGTCTGCGCAACCAGCTCCTCGACGGCGTCGAGGGCGGCTACACGCGCGACTTCACCCAGGCCGACGGCCCGCAGTCGTTCATCTACGACGCGAGCACGAACTACCAGCAGGCGGGAACGCCGCTGGTGATCTTCGCCGGCAAGGAGTACGGCTCGGGCTCGAGCCGCGACTGGGCCGCGAAGGGAACCTCGCTGCTCGGTGTTCGCGCCGTCATCGCGGAGAGCTTCGAGCGCATCCACCGCTCCAACCTGATCGGGATGGGCGTCGTGCCGCTGCAGTTCCCGGCGGGCGAGACGGCGGACAGCCTGGGCCTGGACGGAACCGAGGTCGTCAGCATCGCCGGACTCGAGGCGCTCAACGCGGGCACCACGCCGAAGACGGTCCGCGTGACGGCCGCGCCGAGCGAGCACTCGCCCGCGGGCAAGTCGGTCGTGGAGTTCGACGCGGTGGTCCGCATCGACACCCCCGGTGAGGCCGATTACTACCGCAACGGCGGAATCCTCCAGTACGTGCTGAGGTCGCTCGTCTAGGCTCGACTCATGTCGATTCTCGAGTCCATCCGGTCGCCTCGCGACCTGGACGGTCTGTCGCCGGAGGAGCTCACGCAGCTCGCGGAGGAGATCCGCCGGTTCCTGGTGTCCGAGGTCTCCAAGACCGGCGGCCACCTCGGACCGAACCTCGGCGTGGTCGAACTGACGATGGCGATCCATCGCATGTTCGACTCGCCGAGGGATGCGGTGATCTTCGACACGGGCCACCAGAGCTACGTGCACAAGCTGCTGACCGGTCGACAGGACTTCTCGCGGCTGCGGCAGAGCGGCGGGCTCGCCGGGTACCCGCAGCGCGCCGAGTCCGAGCACGACATCGTGGAGAGCTCGCACGCCTCCAGCTCGCTCAGCTGGGCGGACGGGATCTCGCGCGCCTTCGCGATGACCGGCCAGTCCGACCGCTACGTCGTCGCCGTCGTCGGCGATGGCGCGCTCACCGGCGGAATGACCTGGGAGGCGCTCAACAACATCAGCGACGACAACTCCCGTCGCCTGATCATCGTCGTGAACGACAACGGCCGCTCCTACGCGCCGACAATCGGCGGCATGGCGCGCTTCCTCAGCAGCGTGCGCACGCGTCGCGCCTACCGCCGGCTCTACTTCACGAGCCGGGAGATCTTCAACCGCCTCGGCCCGGTCGGCCGTGCGGTCTATCGCGGCACGCGCGGCGCCATCCGCGGCTTCGTCTCGCGCTTCAGCAACAACGAGGCGCTCTACTCGAACCTCGAGATCAAGTACGTCGGCCCGGTGAACGGCCACGACCAGCGCGCGCTGGAGCAGGCCTTCCGCCAGGCGAAGGAGTACGACGCGCCCGTCATCGTGCACGCGATCACGCAGAAGGGCTGGGGCTACGAGCCTGCGTTGGCCGACGTCGCCGACCAGTTCCACGCCGTCGGGCAGATCGACCCCGAGACGGGAGAGCCAGTGGATGCGGCGAGCCGTCCGTCGTGGACGAGCGTCTTCGCCGACGAGATCGTCGACCTCGCCGACGGCGATGAGCGCATCATCGGCATCACCGCCGCGATGCTGCGCCCGACGGGACTGCACCGCCTGGCCGAGAAGCACCCGGACCGGGTGCTCGACGTCGGGATCGCGGAGCAGCACGCCGTCGCGAGCGCCGCCGGTCTCGCCTTCGGCGGGCTGCATCCGGTCGTCGCGCTCTACGCGACCTTCGTCAACCGCGCCTTCGACCAGGTGCTCATGGACGTCGCCCTGCACAAGGCGGGCGTGACCTTCGTGCTGGATCGCGCCGGGGTGACCGGACCCGACGGCGCGAGCCATCACGGCATGTGGGACCTCGCGATCCTGCAGGTTGTTCCGAACATCCGGATCGCGGCACCGCGCGACGCCAGCCGTCTGCGCGAGGAACTCGGCGAAGCGGTGGCGGTGCAGGACGCGCCGACCGTCGTGCGGTTCTCGAAGGGCAGCGTCGGCACCGAGTTCGAGGCGGTGCGCCGCACGAGCGACGGCGTCGACGTGCTGCGCGAGGCCGGACACCGCGACGTGCTGATCGTGACCGTCGGCCCGATGGCGAAGCTCGGCCTGCAGGTGGCGGAGCGGCTCGCAGCGCAGGGCATCGGCGCGACCGTGATCGACCCGCGCTGGGTCGTCCCGGTGCCGGCCAGCATCATCGAGATGGCGGCGACCTACCGTCTCGTGGTGTCGATCGAGGACGGCATTCGCGTGGGCGGCGTCGGCACGCGGATCCGGCAGGATCTTCGCGCCGCCGGTGTCGACACCGCCGTGGACGAGCTCGGACTTCCCGACGAGTTCCTGGATCACGCCTCCCGCGACGAGATCCTCGAGCAGGTGGGCCTCACCGATCAGCGGATCGCCCGCGACATCGTGGCGCAGGTGCTGGGCACGCGGATTCCCGTGGCGCGCCCGCTGCCCGAAGAGCTGAGCCTCGGCTCGGACCGGATCCAGGCGGAGCGCGAGTAATCCGGACGTAATTCCCGGAATCTTCTGTCGACTGCTCGGGTTATCGTTGAGGGTGCGCCGCGTCGGCGAGCGCCCTCGGCCGTCTCGGTCCCTTTCCGTCTCTCATTCCGGAGTTCTCACGTGACCCACAATTCGCCTGCCGCTGCGGCGCCGCAGTCGGGCGTCGAACCGCTGTCGGCGCAGACCCGACTCGCCCTGGTCCTGCTTCTCGCCGCGGCCTTCGTCGTCTTCTTGAACGAGACGACGATGAGCGTCGCGATCCCCGAGATCATGGATGACCTGAAGGTGACACCGGCGCTCGGCCAGTGGCTGACGACCGCGTTCGCCCTGACGATGGCGGTCGTCATCCCGATCACCGGATGGCTGCTCCAGCGACTCAACACCCGACCGGTGTTCATCCTCGCGATGGTGCTGTTCAGCGTGGGCACCCTGCTCGCGGCGGTCGCCCCGACGTTCGGACTGCTCGTCGCGGCGCGCGTGGTTCAGGCGGTCGGCACCGCCGCCATGATGCCGCTGATGATGACCAGCGTGCTGAGCCTGGTGCCGATGAACTCGCGCGGTCGCATCATGGGTCGGGTGTCGATCGTCATGTCGATGGCACCCGCGATCGGGCCGATGGTCGCCGGACTCATCCTCGCCGTCACCACGTGGCGCGGGATCTTCTGGGTGATGCTGCCGATCGCGCTCGTCATGCTGGCGGTGGGCATCGCGCGCGTGCCGAACGTCTCGGAGCCGCGTGCCGTGCCGCTGGACGTGCTGTCGGTGATCCTGTCGGCCTTCGCCTTCAGCGGCATCGTCTACGGGCTTTCGAGCTTCGGTGAGGCGGCGGAGAGCGACGTCGCCGTGGCGCCGTGGATCCCGCTGGCGATCGGACTCGCCTTCCTGGCGGCGTTCATCACGAGGCAGATCGTGCTGCGAGCGCGCGGATCGCGCCCTGCTTGACCTGCGCACCTTCCGCTCGCGCACCTTCACCGTCTCGATCTCCATGCTGGCCATCGCCACGGTCGCCCTGTTCGGCATGGTCATCGTGCTGCCGATCTACACGGCTCGGGTCCTGGGTCTCGAGGCGGTGCAGACCGGGTTGATCCTGCTGCCCGGCGGCTTGCTGATGGGCCTCATGGGTCCGATCGTCGGTCGGCTCTACGACCGGGTGGGCCCGCGGCCGCTGGTGATCCCCGGCGGCATCATCGTCAGCGTCGTGTTCTGGGCCCTCACGCTCATCTCGACTGACACCCCCGTGGGTCTGCTGGTCGCCGCGCATGTGGCGCTCAGCGTCGGGCTCGCGCTGCTGTTCACGCCGCTGTTCACGTCGGGACTCGGGGCGCTGCCGCCGCACCTGTACTCGCATGGCAGCGCGACGGTGATGACGATCCAGCAGGTGGCGGGTGCCGCGGGTGCCGCACTGTTCATCACCTTTCTGACGATCGGCACGATCGCGACCGGGGCGGCGGACCCGAATCTGGCGACTCCCGAGGAGCTCGCGATCGGCGTCCGCTTGGCGTTCGTCACCGGCGCGATCGTCTCGCTCGCGCTGATTCCTGCGGCGTTCCTGGTGCAGAAGCCGGCCCGGCCGGAGCTCACCGACGCGGAGCTTGAGGCGCGCGCACCCGCCCCGCACTGATCGTCAGCGAAAGCGGGCCGCCTCCGGAGGGAGACGGCCCGCTTTCGCTGTGACGGCGGTCAGCTGACGCCGGCGACCCGAGGCTCGTGGAACGCGGCGCCGAACGCGCGTTCGCTCGCCCCGACCCGGTCGAGGTACGGCGTCGCGCCGCCCATCTGGAACGGCCAGCCGGCCCCGAGGATCATGGCCAGGTCGATGTCCTCCGCGGCGGCGACGACGCCGTCGTCCAGCATCCGCTTGATCTCGTCGGCGAGGCCGTCCTCGAGCTGGATGCGCAGCTGCTCGGGCGTGAGCGGCTGAGCGTCGGACGGACGGTGCTTCGCGACGATCGCGAGCGCCTTCTTGTCGTAGCCCTTGGTCTTGCCCTTCGAATCCTTCTCGAAGATCTGACCGTGCTCCGCGAGCTCGTGCAGGGCGGCGCTCTCGTAGAAGCGCTCCGGGAAGGCGGCGTGGTGCGTGTCGAGGACGTGTGCGCCGACCTTCAGCCCGACCAGCTCGAGCAGCACGAAGGGATCCATCGGCATTCCGAAGGGGCGCACCGCTTCCACGACGTCGTCGAACGACATGCCCTGCTCGACGGCGTGCATCGCCTCGCCGAGCACCTTCGCCAGCACGCGGTTGACGATGAAGCCGGGGGAGTCGGTCGTGATGATCGCCGTCTTGCGCAGCTTCGCCGCGATCGACATCGCGGTCGCGAGCGACTCCTCGTCGGTCTTCGCCGCGTTGACGACCTCGATGAGCGGCATGACCGCGACCGGGTTGAAGAAGTGGAATCCGACGAGCCGCTCCGGGTGGGCGAGCTTCGCGCCGATCTCGTCGACGGAGAGCGACGACGTGTTGGTCGCGAGGATCGCCTCGTCGGAGAGGAACGGCTCCACCTGGGCGAAGACCTCCTGCTTGACGCCGACCTCCTCGAAGACGGCTTCGATGACCCAGTCGCAGCCGGCGAAGTCGGCCTTGTCGGTGGTGCCGGTCACGAGCGCCCGCAGCTGGTTGGCCTCGTCGGAGCCGATCCGGCCCTTCTCGTGGAGCGCATCGATCTCGCCGCGGATGTAGTCCAGGCCCTTGTCGACGCGCGCCTGGTCCAGGTCGGTGATGACCACCGGCACCTGCAGACGGCGCACGAACAGCAGCGCGAACTGCGAGGCCATGAGCCCCGCGCCGAGCACGCCGACCTTCGTGATGCGGCGCGCGAGCTCCTTCGGCGGGGCGCCGGCGGGCTTCTTGGCGCGCTTCTGCACCAGGTTGAAGGCGTAGATCGAGGCGCGGAACTGGTCGCCCGCGATCAGCTCGGCGAGCGCGGCGTCCTCCGCCGCGAAGCCGGTGGCCTTGTCGGTGTTCTTGGCGGCCTTGAGCAGCTCCAGCGCCCGGTAGGGGCTCTTCGCGACCCGCCCGATGCGACTGGCGAGCGTCTTCTCGGCGATGCCGATCGCGACATCCCACTTGACCGCGCGCTCCAGCTTGCCCGGCTCGTTGGGCCGCTTGACCTTCACCGTGCCGCTCAGCACGCCGTCGGCCCAGCGCAGCGACTCCTCCAGGAACATCGCCGGACCGAACATCGCGTCGGCGATGCCGAGCTCGAACACCTGGGGGCCATTCAGCATCCGGTTGTTCTTGAGCGGGTTCGAGATGATGACCTCGAGCGCGTTCTCGATGCCGATCAGGTTGGGCAGCAGCCACGCCCCGCCCCATCCGGGGATGAGGCCGAGGAAGACCTCGGGAAGCGCGAACGCGGGCACCGAGGAGTCGACCGTGCGATAGGTCGCGTTGAGGCCGATCTCGACGCCGCCGCCGAGGGCGAGGCCGTTGTAGAACACGAACGACGGCACGCCCAGCTCGCCGAGCTTGCCGAGCACGTGATGGCCCAGTTGGGCCATCAGCAGACCGGTCTCGAAGTCGGGGATGTCGCCGACGCGCGAGAGGTCGGCGCCAGCGGCGAAGATGAACTGCTTGCCGGTGATCGCGACGCCGTGGATCTCGCCTGCGGCGGCGCGTGCGGTCAGCTCATCGAGGCGCTCGCCCAGCTCCACCAGGGTCTGCGGTCCGAGGGTGTTCGGGCGCGTGTAGTCGCGATCGTTGTCGAGCGTGATGAGAGCAAGCGTCTTGCCGCTCGCCAGCGGGACGTCGCGCACGTAGGAGTGCGTGACGACCTCGTCGGGGTCGAGCCCGAGGAGCTTCGAGAAGTCGGGCGTCTCGGTGATCGTCTTCGTCTTGGCCATCCGTCTTACTTCTTTCCGGTGTAGTGCGGGTTCTCCCAGATGACGCTGCCGCCCTGGCCCAGGCCGACGCACATGGCGGTGAGGCCGAAGCGCACGTCGGGGCGCTCCTCGAACTGGCGAGCGAGTTGGATCATCAGGCGAACGCCCGACGAGGCGAGCGGATGTCCGATCGCGATGGCGCCGCCCCAGGGGTTGACGCGCGGGTCCTCATCGTCGATGCCGAAGTGGTCGAGGAAGGAGAGCACCTGGACCGCGAAGGCCTCGTTGAGCTCGAACAGCCCGATGTCGTCGATCGTCAGCCCGGCCTTCCGGAGCGCCTTCTCGGTGCTCGGGATCGGTCCGATGCCCATCACCTCGGGCTCGACGCCCGCGAAGCCGAAGCTCACCAGCTTCATCTTGACCGGCAGGTTGAACTCCGCCGCGGCGTCCGCGCTGGCGATCAGTGACACCGTGGCGCCGTCGGTGAGCGGGGAGGCGTTGCCCGCGGTCACCCGACCGTGCGGCCGGAACGGCGTCTTGAGGCCGGCGAGGCCCTCCATCGTCGTCTCGGGTCGCAGACCCTCGTCCTTGGTCGCGAGCCCCCAGCCCTCGGCGGTCTTGATGGCGACCGGGATGAGGTCGGGCTGGATCTTGCCCGCGTCGTAGGCGGCGGCGACCTTCTGCTGGCTGGCCATGCCGAACCGGTCCGCGCGCTCCTTCGTGAGCGAGGGGAAGCGGTCGTGCAGGCGCTCGGCGGTGATGCCCATGTTGAGGGCGTCGGGCGAGACGAGCTTCTCGGAGAGGAAGCGCGGGTTCGGGTCGGCGTCGAGACCCATCGGGTGACGCCCCATGTGCTCCACGCCGCCGGCGATGGCGAGGTCGTAGGCGCCGAAGGCGATCGCTCCGGCCACCGTGGTGACGGTCGTCATGGCGCCGGCGCACATCCGATCCAGCGCGTAGCCGGGCACCGTGATCGGCAGGCCGGCGAGGATCGCCGCGGTGCGACCGAGGGTGAGTCCCTGATCTCCCTGTTGCGTGGTCGCGGCGATGGCGACGTCGTCGATGCGGTCCTGGGGGACGTTCGGGTTGCGCTCCAGCAGGCCGATCATCGCCTTCACGATCAGGTCGTCAGCGCGCGTGCCCCAGTACTGACCCTTTTCGCCGGCCCGTCCGAATGGAGTGCGAACTCCATCTACAAAGACGACTTCTTTTCCGTGGGCCACGATGCCTCCTGAGCGTTCTCGAGCGACCGCGGGCTTTCCGCGGTGGCGCAGACGGGAATAGTCCGAATCTTACGAAGGCCAGACGACTCCGTCGCGTCCTTTGATTCTTCCTACGAATCGCTCTCGGCGCTGGCGGTGGGCTCTTGGGGCGGATCGACAAAGATGTCGGCGATGAGTTGTGCGGTTGCCGCACGCTGCCAGGGGCGCGCGCCGAGCTCCTCGAGGGCCCGATCGATGGCCTCCGCGCTCAGCGGCTCCGGCGGGGTCCACGCCACGCGCCTCACGAAGTCGGGGGTCAGCAGGTTCTCGAGCGGCAGCGACATCGACTGGGCGAGCTCGTCGAGAGCGGGGCGCACCGCCTTGAGTCGCGCATTGGCCTCGGGATTCCGATCGGCCCAGATGCGCGGCGGAGGAAGCTGATCCGACGGCGGACGAAGCGCCGGCAGATCCTCGGTCGCGCGCCCGGCCTCGATCGCCGCGAACCAGCGGTCGAGCTGGCTCCGGCTCGCCCGGCCGGTGAACTCCTTGATGCTGGCCAGTTCCTTCTTCGTCGTGGGTGCGCGACGCGCCGCCGCCACGAGGGAGGCATCGGGAACGAGTCGGCCCGGCGCGGTGTCGATCTCCTGCGCGTAGCTGTCGCGGGCAATCCAGAGCTCGCGCGCGATGGCAAGAAGGCGGGCGTTGCGCAGCGACTGCACACCCGAGAGGCGACGCCACGGCTCCGCGCGTTCGACGACCGGGCGGTCGAGCACGGCCTGGAACTCCTGGCGCGCGATCTCGTTCTTGTCGTCGGCATCGAGGATCGCGGCGATCTCGTCGCGCAGGCGCGGGAGAAGCTCGACATCGAGGGCGGCGTAGACGAGCCAGCTCTGCGGGAGCGGGCGCGTCGACCAGTCGGCCGCCGAGTGCTCCTTGGCGAGGTGGATGCCCAGAAGCTGCTCGACGACGGCGCCGAGTCCGACGCGCGGCAGTCCCGCAAGGCGGGCGCCCAGCTCGGTGTCGAAGATCCGGGCGGGCTCGAGGCCCACCTCACGGAGACAGGGGAGGTCCTGGCTGGCGGCGTGGAGGATCCACTCCTCGTCGGCCATGACGGCCGCGAGCTCCGAGAAGTCGCCGACCGCCGGAGGGTCGAACAGGAACGTTCCGGCACCGGTGCGGAACACCTGGATCAGATACGCGCGCTGAGAGTAGCGGTAGCCGGAGGCGCGCTCGGCATCGACGCCGAACGGCCCGGAGCCGGCCGCCAGCGCCTCGACCGCCGCGAGGTAGTCCTCGCGCGTCTCGATCACGACATGGGACTCGGCCGGAGCGGGCGTCAGGGGTGCAGGGGGGAGTTGTTCAGTCACGAGCCATCCGGTGTCGAGGGAGGAGTCCGACGACGTCCGCCGACGGGGGGAGGCCCGCCAGAAGACACAGCAGGTCGCCCCACGCCTCGAGATGCGCGCCGAAGTCGTCGCCACGCGGTGTCCACGAGGCGCGGATCTCGATCTGCGCACCATCGCCGTGCCCGGCGAGTTCGCCGAAACCGGTCGACAGGATCTTCGTCGCGGTGCCGGACTCGGCGAGATGTTCAGCGTGACGTGCAGCCAACGCGTCGACGAGCCACGACCATGCTACGTCGGCGACGAACGGGTCGAGGCCGATGTCGGTCTCCAGCGGCGCCTGCGCGAAGCAGACGATGCGAAACGGTCCGCCCCAGGACTCGGGCTCGTCGGGGTCGTGCAGCAGAATGAACCGCCCGGTGCCGAGCACCGAGTCCACTCCGTGGGAGGAGGGCCGCACATCGGCCGCGAAGGCGATCGCCGAGGGGGCGAGACCGGACGGCGCCGGGATCTCGGTCAGGACGAGTTCGGACCGCACCGTCGCGCTCCGCACGGTCTCCACCGCGGCCTGGAATGCCGGGGGTTCCGTGAGGTCAGACGCTGGAGCAGCCACCCCCGCAGACTAGGGTTTAACTCGACGTGGTGTCACATGCCACGCCGACTCTCGAAGCCCCTGGGGGTACGGATGCGATCCAATTCGCGTGGTTTGACGGCGGGACGCGCTGCGGCCGTTCTCGGGGTCGGCGCACTCGCCGCCGTGGGTGCGCTCGCGGTGACCGCGGGCGTGCTGAGCGTCTACGCGGCGCGCACGGTGATCACCCCGCCGTCGCGACGGCCCGACGACATCCCCATCCTCGACGTCGATCTCGACGACGGCATCATCGTGCTCGGCTCGACTCTCGACTCCCGGCTTCCGGGCGAGTACAGCTTCTGGTTCGCCGGCGACACCGGACACGCGCGCCTCGGCGACATCATCGACGTCGATGCTCGCACGGTCACGCGTCGCCTTCTGAAGGTCAACTTCGGCGACCTCGAGCGGGCGCGAGCGGGGCGGTTGAGCGGCTGGGTCTACCTCGACCCCGAAGAGCTCGGGGTGCGATCGCGCGAGGTGCAGATCGCGACGCCGCTCGGCGATGCGCCCGCCTGGCACGTTCCCGCGGCGTGGGACGAGGGTGATCAGCCCGCCACGAACCGGCGCTGGGTGATCCAGGTGCACGGCCGCGCGGTGCGGCGGGCCGAGACCCTGCGTGCCGTCCCCGTGTTCGCCGAGCACGGCTACGACTCGCTGCTGATCTCGTACCGCAACGACGGGGACGCGCCGCGCAGTCCCGACCACCGCTACGCGCTCGGGGATCGCGAGTGGCGCGACGTGGAGGCGGCGCTGCGCTACGCGGTCGCGCACGGCGCGCGCGAGATCGTGCTGATGGGCTGGTCGATGGGCGGCGCCACGGTGCTGCAGACGCTCACCCGCTCGGCGTACCGGAAGTACCTGCAGGGGATCGTGCTCGACTCGCCCGTGGTGGACTGGCTGGTCACCCTCGACTTCCAGGCGGCATCCCGCCGGCTGCCGCGGATCGTGCGGTTCGGGGTGTTCACCCTGTTCCGCGAACGGTGGGGTCGATTCTTCACCGGGCTCGCCGAGCCGCTCGACTTCGAGCGCCTGGACTTCGTGGCGCGCGCTCGTGAGATCAGCGTTCCGGTGCTGCTGCTGCACAGCGACGATGACGGATTCGTTCCCTCGGATGCCTCGCGGACGCTGGCCGCGATCCGGCCGGACATCGTGCAGCTCGAGGTGTTCGACGTCGCGCGGCACACGAAGCTCTGGAACTACGACCGTGCGCGCTGGGAACGCGTCGTCGGCGCCTGGCTCGGTGCGCTCAGCCCGACGACTTCTCCCGAAGCTGACGCTTGATCCGTGCGAGCATCGCCGTCATCCCGCGCAGGCGGAGCGGGCTCACCGCGTCGGTGAGGCCGAGCGTCAGGGGATAGTCGTCGGCAACGGCGAGCACCTCGTCGACGCGGAGGCCGTCGAGCCCCTGCGTGAGGATCGAGGCGAAGCCGCGGGTCGTGGGCGCCTCGCGCGGAGCGGTGGCGTGCAGGTGCACCCGCGCCTCGTCGTCGACCTCGGTGAAGATGAAGACGGGGGACTGGCACTCCTCGACCCGCTCGAGCAGGTCGGGGTGGTCGACATAGCGCTCGGGAAGCGGGGGCAGCTCCTGCGAGAACTCGAGCAGCAACTGGAGTCGCTCGCGCTGCTCGATGGCGAGGAACTCCTCGCGGATCTCGTCGAGGGCTCCGCTCACGATGCCGGAACCAGACCCGGCTCGCTGCCCTTCACGATCGGGACACGCACGGCGCTGCCCCACTCGGTCCAGGAGCCGTCGTAGTTGCGCACGTTCTCGAAGCCCAGCAGGTAGGTGAGCACGAACCAGGTGTGCGCCGAGCGTTCACCGATCCGGCAGTAGGCGATCACGGTGTCGCTCGTGCCGAGTCCCGCCTCGTCGCGGTAGATCGCATCCAGGTCGGCCCGGGCTTTGAAGGTGCCGTCCTCGGCAACGGCCCGCGCCCACGGCACACTCGCGGCACCGGGGATGTGTCCGCCGCGCAGCGCGCCCTCCTCGGGGTAGTTCGGCATGTGCGTGCGCTGACCCGAATACTCCTCTGGCGAGCGGACGTCGATGAGCGGGCGCCCCAGGTGGGCGAGAACCTCGTCCTTGAAGGCCCGCACGGTGCTGTCGTCCCGCTCGATCACCGGGTACTCGGTCACCGGGCGCGAGGCGCGCTCGGTGGTGTAGGCCCGATCTTCGGCCTCCCATTTCGCGCGGCCGCCGTCCAGCAGTCGGACGTCGGCGTGCCCGAACAGGGTGAACACCCACATCGCGTAGGCGGCCCACCAGTTGTTCTTGTCGCCGTAGATGACGACCGTGTCGTCGCGGGAGATGCCCTTCTCGCTCAACAGCTTCGCGAACGCCTCCCCGTCGATGTAGTCGCGGGTGACCGGGTCGTTCAGCTCGGTGTGCCAGTCGACCTTGACCGCGCCCTCGATGTGGCCCGTCTCGTAGAGCAGCACATCCTCGTCGGACTCGACGACGACCAGGCCCGGTTCGCCGACGTGCTCGGCGAGCCAAGCGGTCGACACGAGGCGTTCCGGGTGGGCGAAATCGGCGAAAGCGGGGGCGGGATCGGGCTGGATCGTCATGGGGTCTCCTGGTGCGGGGGCGGCGCTAGGCTGGGAGCGAACCGCATCATCAACTCTATGCAGTCGCTCGGAGACGTGCCGAGGGCAGGTAAGAGTTCGACACCTTCCTTCGTGAGTGAGGCCCTCTCGATGCCGCCGAGCATTTCGTCGTTGACCGACCGCACGCCGCAGATGAGCGGCGAGGAGCTCGCTGCATCCCTGGTTCCCCCGCGACAGTTCGAGCAGGCGACGCTCGACAACTACCGGCCCGACCCGGACTTCCCGTCGCAGGCCGAGGCGCTCGACGCGGCACGGGCATTCGTCGCACCTCGGCAGAGCGCCGGCCTCTTCTCGCGCAAGAAGGCGCCCGCTGCCAAGCCGGGCCTCTACCTGGACGGCGGATTCGGTGTCGGCAAGACGCACCTGCTCGCCGCGCTCTGGAAGCTCGCGCCCGGGCGCAAGTACTTCGGCACCTTCATCGAGTACACGGCGCTGGTCGGCGCGCTCGGCTTCGCGGGCGCATCCGCCCTGCTGAAGGGCGCGAGCCTGATCGCCATCGACGAGTTCGAGCTCGACGACCCGGGCGACACGATGGTGATGACGCGCCTGCTGGGGGAGCTCGCCGAGGGCGGCACGCGAATCGCGGCGACCTCGAACACGCCTCCGAACGCCCTGGGCGAGGGGCGCTTCGCCGCCGCCGACTTCCTGCGCGAGATCCACGCGCTCTCCGCGCGCTTCGACATCGTCCGCATCGACGGCCTCGACTACCGCCGTCGCGACATCGAGGGACACGCGCGCACCTTCGAGGCCGCCGAGTACGCCGAGGCGCTGGCCCGGGCCGAAAGCTCGGCCACCGACGACGAGTTCGATGCGGTGCTGCGGCACCTGTCGCGGGTGCACCCGTCGCGCTACGTGCGGCTGGTGGAGGGGCTCGACGTGATCGGGCTGCGCGACGTCCGCACGCTGCACGACCAGTCGGACGCGCTGCGTTTCGTCGCGCTCGTGGACCGCATCTACGACGCGCAGGTGCCCGTCGTCTCGACCGGAGTGCCGCTGGACCAGGTCTTCGGCGAGGAGATGCTCGGCGGCGGCTATCGCAAGAAGTACCTGCGCGCCGTCTCGCGGCTGATCGCCCTCACCACCGGCACCGACTGAGGCGCCGAGCGCCCCGCGCTAGGCGACGGGGTTCTCCTTCGCCTCTTCCGGCTCGAGGGTGTGGCTGGCGCGGTGCTGTCGCACGCGCACCACGGTGATGATCACGCCGATGATGATCGAGAACAGCGACCCGCCGAGCACGGCGAGCGTGCCCTCGGCGGCGACCTCGGGCACCGCCTCGAAGGCGAGCTCGTTCATCAGGAGCGAGACGGTGAAGCCGATGCCGCCGAGCGAGGCGACGACCAGCACGTCGCCGATCGACAGCGCCGCGGCGCGCTCCCGCTTCGGCGCGAGCTGTCGGGCGATCATCGCCCCGGCGGTGATGCCGATCAGCTTGCCGACGGGGAGCGCCACGAGAATGCCCCAGAACACCGGGTTGAGCTCGTCGACACCGACGTCGGGGATCAGCACGATGGAGGCGACGAGGGCGAACAGCGGCAGGACGAGGGCGTTCGTCCATGGCTCCAGCCCGCGACGCGTCGGCTCGGCGCTGCCCGGGGTCATCACGAGTCCGAGCGCGACACCGGCGACCGTCGGGTGAATGCCGGAGTGGTACACCAGCACCCAGGTGACGAGCCCGATCACGATCATCGCCGTGATGACCAGCGGAGCCCGCTTGCTGCGAACCCGGAAGCTCAGCCAGCCGAACAGGAGCACCAGCGGGACGGCGCCGATGAGCGCGAGCGGCTGGAGATCGGTGGTGAAGAAGAAGGCGATGATCAGAATCGCGATCAGGTCGTCGATGACGGCGAGCGCCAGGAGCATCGCGCGCACCCGGGACGGCAGCCCGCGACCGACCAGCGCCAGCACGCCGAGCGCGAAGGCGATGTCGGTGGCGGTGGGGATCGGCCAGCCGACGGCGTAGACCGGGTCGGTGACGATCAGCAGGAAGACCAGCGACGGAACCAGAACGCCTCCGACAGCGGCCACCATCGGGATGAGCGCCTTCCGACGGGAGTCGAGCTCGCCGTGGGTGAGCTCGTGGCGCAGCTCGATCGCGGCGACGAAGAAGAAGACCGCCAGCAGTCCGTCCTTCACCCAGTGGCTGACCGACAGGTCGAGGCCGAGGAACGGGATCGCGAGGTGGAAGTCGCGCACCGCGATCGCGGCATCCCCGAACGCCGAGTTCGCGACCACCAGCCCCACGAAGGCGGCAACGACGAGCAGGAAGGCGGCAACGCGTTCAGAACGCAACAACGACACGAGAGACCCCAAAGGCTAGGCAAGGGCGGGAGGAAACCGCCGCCGTCCAGTCTAGAAGTTCTCCTACCTGCGAACTCGAAGCGAATCGGGGGACGCCCGAAACGCGATGTTTACATCGGCCCGTCGCGCGTAACCTGCCCGAAACATCGGGACAGCGCCGGTGAAACCTCGTGCCGACAAACTGTGGGCGTACCCGAGGAGTGCCCCGACTCCGAGAGCGACTGAATCCGACGGTGCATCCATTTGCAAATTGAGAGGTAACGACAAATATGGATAGCGGTAACACAGCCTGGCTCATTGCAGCCACAGCACTCGTTCTTTTCATGACCCCGGGCGTCGCGTTCTTCTACGGTGGACTCGTCAAGGCCAAGAGCGTCGTCAGCATGATGATGATGAGCTTCGGCGCGATGGGACTCATTGCCGTTCTGTGGATCCTCTACGGGGCCAACATGTCGGCGATCGACACCGAAGCGGGCGACCTTCCCTTCCTCGCTGGCAACCCCTTCTCGGACTTCGCCCTCGGCGGCGCTGACAGCGACACGCTGCTCGGTGCGACCTTCGGTGCGACCTTCGCGATCATCACCGTCGCCCTCATCTCGGGCGCCATCGCGGACCGCGCGAAGTTCGGTTCGTGGATGATCTTCGCGGGCATCTGGGGCACGCTCGTCTACTTCCCGGTTGCGGCCTGGGTCTGGGGCGGCGGCTGGATCCTCACCCTCGGTGAGGACATGGGCCTCGACGTCGGCGTCATCGACTACGCCGGTGGTACTGCGGTGCACATCAACGCGGGTGCGGCGGCTCTGGCCCTCGCCCTCGTGCTCGGCAAGCGCGTCAACTTCCAGAAGGGCGCTCACAAGCCGCACAACGTGCCGCTGACGCTCCTCGGCGCCTCGATCCTGTGGTTCGGCTGGTTCGGCTTCAACGCTGGCGCTGAGGGCCTGGGTGCGCTGGGCACCGAGGACACCGTCGTCGGTCTGATCGTCGTCAACACGCTCGGCGCCACGGCTGCGGCCATCCTCGGATGGGCCGTCGTCGAGAAGATCAAGGATGGCAAGGCGACCTCGGTCGGCGCTGCCTCCGGTGCGGTTGCTGGTCTCGTTGCCATCACCCCCGCCTGCGCGAACCTCGACCCGATCTGGGCCCTCGTGCTCGGTGTCGTCGCGGGTGCCGTCTGCGCCCTGGCCGTTGAGCTCAAGTGGAAGCTCGGCTTCGACGACTCGCTCGACGTGGTCGGCATCCACCTCGTGGGTGGCCTCATCGGAACGCTCTACCTGGGCTTCTTCGCCCAGGGCACCGGCCTCTTCGTCGGTGGTGACGCGAGCCAGCTCCTGGTTCAGTTCATCGCTGCTGTGGGCGTCCTGGTGTTCTCCTTCGTCGTCGCCTACATCGTGGGCTTCGCGATCGAGAAGACCATCGGCTTCCGCATCAAGAACGAGGACGAGATCGCTGGCGTCGACACCGTGGTTCACGGTGAAGAGGGCTACGCCATCGCCGAGTAATTCCGGCTCCTTGCTGTGGGGCGTCATTCCTTCGGGGATGGCGCCCCACACGCGTCTCGTGGCGAGGATGCTCGCGGCGGACGTGGCGCATCCGCAAGACTGCAGGTGACCGTTTCGGACTGGGACCGAGGAGTCGACACGACATGAATGGGATCACCGTGCTGGGCGTGCTCGGCGCCCTGAGCGCGTCGATCGCGATCGTGCTTCTGGCGGGCCGCGATCGCGGCGTGCGCGCGTTCCGCGGTGCGCTGCTGGCCGCGCTCGGCGCGGGGGTCATCACGGTGTCGCTCGGGCTCTCCTTCGGCCTGGCTGACCTGACCTACCTGCTCGGCGTCGTGCTGTTCGCCGTGCCGGTCGCGCTGCTGGTTGAGCTGGCAGCGATCGCTGCGGGAGCCGACCGTCTGTCACGCTGGGTGCTGGTGGTGACCTGGGGTCTCGTGGTGTTCCCGGTCGCCGTGCTCGTGCCGCTCGGGATCGCCGCGGTGTGCCCGGGCCCCGAATGCGCCTTCGAGGACTTCGGCGGCGGGCTGCCGCTGTTCGTGTCGGCCGCAGCGTTCCTCGTGCTGACGTGGGTGTCGCCGGTGGTTCCGGGGGCGCTGCGGCGGCAGAGCCCTGCGCGCCTCGCGCTCGCCCTCGTCCTCGTCGGGGTCGGCTTTCTCGCCTGGCTGGTGCACTTGGAGGGCGCGTGGGACGCGTACGTCTGGCGCATCCTGGCGGCGGGAACCCTTGCCCCGCTCGCCTCCATCGCGGGGTGGCTGATCGTCGACCGCCTGCGCGGCAGCGGGATGCCGGCTGTGCGCATCCTGGCTGGCGGCGTCGCCGCGGGCATGGTGGCGATCGCGCCGGGCGCCGTCAGCGTGCACTTCCCGTGGACGGTCATCGTCGGACTGCTGGCGGGGGTGACGGCGGCGGTCGTCCACTCCTCGCGGGCGCTGGCCGAGGCGGGGGAGGTCGCGCGCTGGGCGCTGGCGCTGCTCGGCGCGGCCGCGATCGGATTCCTGGCGCCGCCGATCTCGGGTGATGCCGTCGGGATCGTGTTCTCGGCGCGCATCGCGGCGTTGTCGATGCCGATCATCCTGTTCGTCGGGGTGTCGGTGTTCGCGATCATCGCCTCGACCCCGGCGTGGCTGCTGCTGCGACGCCACGCGATGTCTCTCGTGGGCAGCCGGTGACCGAGGCCGAGCCGCTGTCGAACTCGGCACCCCCGCTCGCCGGTGCGGTGCTCGCCTCGCAGCGCTGGAGCGAACTGTGCTTCCTGCACTGGCGGGTGCCGCCCGAGCGCGTCGCGCCGCTGCTTCCGCCCGGACTTCGGCCGGATGTCTGTGAGGGCACTTCCTGGGTCGGACTGATCCCGTTCTACCTGGATCGCGCGACGCTGTGGGGGAGCCCGACCGTGCCCTACGTCGGCGAGTTCGCCGAGATCAACGTGCGGCTGTACGCCGTCGACGGCGAGGGGCGCCGCGGCGTCGTGTTCCGCTCGCTGGAGGCCTCCCGGCTGCTCGCGGTGCTCGCCGCGCGGGCGAGCTTCTCGCTGCCGTACTTCTGGGCGCGCACCCGGCTTCACGTCGACGGCGGTGAGCGCGCCGCGGAGTCGCGTCGTCACGGCTCGGGGGTGTCGCACCGCTCGCGCATCCGCGTCGGCGACGCGATCGAACCGGGGGAGCGCGAGCTGTTCCTCACGGCCCGCTGGGGCATGTTCGTGCGGCGCTTCGGGCGCACGCTGTTCGTTCCCAACGAGCACGAGCCGTGGGTGCTGCACCCCGCCGAGTTGCTTGAGCTCGACGACGAACTTCTCGCCGCGGCCGGATTCGCGGGCCTGGCCGAGACGGCACCCGATTCGGTGCTGTGGTCACCCGGTGTGACGACTCGGTTCGCGAGCCCCCGCCGCGTCGCGTGACGGGCGACGCGGTCTCGCCCTCCCGCCGCGCGCTCAGGCGCGCCCGAGGTAGTCGAGCTCGAGGTCGGTCAGCCGTGCCAGCGGAGCCAGGTCGAGGGTGCTGGATCTGGCGAGCCGGACTGACCGCAAACTCGTGATCCCGGCCAACGGGGCGAGATCGGTGACAAGGGTGTTGAAGAGGCTGAGCGCATGCAACCGAGGGAGACCTGCCAGCGGGGTGAGGTCGGAGACGTTGGTGTAGTCCAAATTGAGGTCGACCAGTTCCGCCATGTCGGCGAGCGGGGTGAGGTCGGTCACGCTCGTGTAGGTCAGATCGAGCTTCTTCAACTTCGACAGCCCGGTCAGCGCAGTGAGATCGACGACGTTGGTCTTGTAGAGGGAGAGCGTGTGCAGTGCAGCCAGTCCCGAGAGCGGGCTGAGGTCGGCGACGCGGGTCTCGCTGAGGTACAGAACATTCAGGCCCGTCAATCCTGCGAGCGGGGCAAGATCAGAGACGCTGGTGTCACTCGCATCGAGGGTGACGAGACCGGTCATCTCGGAGAGCGGCGCGAGGTCACGAATGTGAGAGCCCGCCAAGTCAAGGCGTGTGACGGTGCGGGCGTCCGCGACGCTGACCGGGGGGTCACCGTTTCGCCCCAGCGCTCGGTTGATCGCGGCGCGCAGCTCTGCGTCGTCGGGGTGGGCACCGCGTTCGCTGACCATGGTCACCCATGAAAGCAGACGTTCGCCGGCGCCGAGCCCGACGGCCCGTGCGACGCGAGAATGCCGCACCAGACGCGAAAACCCCCGGGATCCCGGGGGTTCTGCGGTGTTTCGTGAGTGGGCGATACCGGACTCGAACCGATGACCTCTTCCGTGTGAAGGAAGCGCGCTACCAACTGCGCCAATCGCCCAGAGCCACGAGTTTAGCGCACGGCGGAGCCCCGTTTGACCCGCCGCACAGGCGAGACACGCGGATGTTGGCGCCGGTTTGGAACCTCGACCCAGAATCGACTACAGTCATGTGAGCACGAGGAATCGTGCATGCGGATGTGGCGCAGTGGTAGCGCATCACCTTGCCAAGGTGAGGGTCGCGAGTTCGAATCTCGTCATCCGCTCGAGTGAAGTCTCACGGTTCGCCGGGTCCCCGAGGTCTGGGGAGCCGCACACCTGGTGGCGTGGCCGAGAGGCGAGGCAGCGGCCTGCAAAGCCGTCCACACGGGTTCGAATCCCGTCGCCACCTCACTCAACCGCCAAAATCCTTCGGGATGACAGCGGGCGATTGGCGCAGCGGTAGCGCGCTTCCCTGACACGGAAGAGGTCACTGGTTCGATCCCAGTATCGCCCACCAAGAAAACCCCTGGTTCGCCGGGGGTTTCTTCATGTCCGGAAGGTGCCGCCGGGCGTCCGCTCAGCGGCGCGACCGTCGTCGCCAGGCGAGTCCGATCGCGACGCCCAGCACGGCACCAGGCAGCGCGCCCCACTGCCCCGTGAGCCGACCGCAGCCCGCGCGCCCGCGGTTGGCGAGGGCGAGCGCTTTCGGACACCCGCGGTTGGGGTACTTGCTGATTCGGCGCGGGGGGCGGAACATTGGTTCTATGGCACGGGGAGCGGTGCCGGGGGGTGTGGGGCCTGACGACGTCCAGGTGCTGCGCGAGGCCGGCCTTTTGACAGATCAGCAGCTGGCGCAGGCGCAGCGTGCGTCGGCGCGCACCGGAACCGATCTCGACGAAGTGCTGGTCAGCCTCGGCTACGTCACGGATGAGGTGCTGCGCAGCGTTTTCGCTCGCCAATGGCAGATGCCCGTGATTGACGTTCGCAGCTCGGTGCGCGACGAGGAGTTCATCCGGCAGTGGTCCGGCCAGCAGATGCTCGCCGACCACTGGATGCCGCTGCGACGCAACGCCGACGGCAGCGTCGTCGTGGCAACCTCGCGTCCGGTCGACGCCGCGCGTCGCGCCGCGATCTCCGCGATCGTGGGCGCCCCGGTCGAGTTCGGCGTCGCGACGCAGTGGGATCTGCGTCAGTTCGCGCTGGAGGTGTTCCGTCACCAGATCGCCGACGAGGCCGCCAACGACCTGTTCCGCCGGAACCCCGTCCTCTCGGCCCGCGTCGTCTTCTCGCGCGGACAGAAGATCGGGCTCGTGCTTCTGGCCGTGGTGGCGCTCGTGTCGCTCGTGCTCTGGCCCGTCGCTCTCGTGATCACGGCGATCACGCTGACCAGCGTGGTGTTCCTGGCCGGAACCGTCTTCAAGTTCCGGGTCGCGATGCGCGGCGCCCGCTACGACGTCGTCGAACGGGTGACCCGCAGCGAGGTGGAGGCGCTGACCGACGAGGAGCTTCCGCGGTACACGGTGCTCGTGCCGGTGTTCCGGGAGGCGAACATCGTCGGGCAGCTGGTGGAGAACCTCGGGGCGATCGACTACCCCGCGCAGAAGCTCGAGGTGCTGATCCTCATCGAGGAGGAGGACACGCTGACCCGCGACGCGCTGCAGTCGGCGTCGCCGCCGCCGAACTTCCGGGTCATCACCGTGCCGCGCGGCACCCCGCAGACCAAGCCGCGCGCGTGCAACGTCGGGCTGTACTTCGCCACGGGCGAGTACCTCGTGATCTACGACGCCGAGGACACCCCGGATCCCGACCAGCTGAAGAAGGCCATCGTCGGCTTCCGCCGCGGCGGCGACAAGCTGGTCTGCATCCAGGCCTCGCTGAACTACTTCAACGCCAACGAGAACGTGCTCACGCGCATGTTCACGCTCGAGTACAGCTACTGGTTCGACTACATGCTCGCCGGCCTCGACGCCCTCGATCTGCCCATCCCGCTCGGCGGCACGTCGAACCACTTCCGCACCTCCGCCCTGCGCGAGCTGGGCGGCTGGGACCCGTACAACGTGACCGAGGATGCGGACCTGGGCATTCGCGCGAGCGCGCTCGGCTACCGGGTCGGCGTCGTCAACTCGACGACGATGGAAGAGGCGAACACGTCGATCCCGAACTTCATCCGGCAGCGCAGCCGCTGGATCAAGGGCTACCTGCAGACGACGCTCGTGCACGCGCGCCGGCCGCGCGAACTGATCCGTGAAATCGGCTTCCGCCGGTTCGTGGCCTTCGCTCTGCTGATCGGCGGGACGCCGGCGACCTTCCTGGGCGTCATCCCGCTGTACGTTGTCACGCTGTTCACGATCGTCTTCCCGGCGCCCGAGCTCGTCCAGTTCTTCCCGGTCTGGCTGCTGTGGCTCTCGCTGGTGAACTTCGTGATCGGCAACTCGGTGATGATCTACCTGTCGATGATGGGCCCGTTCAAGCGCGGCAAGTTCGATCTGCTGATCTGGGCGATCGTGAACCCGGTCTACTGGGTGCTCCACTCGATCGCCGCCTACAAGGGCCTGTGGCAGCTGCTCACCCGGCCGCACTACTGGGAGAAGACCGAACACGGTCTCACCACGCACGCCTCGGCGCCGGTGTCGGACGCGCGCCCGCTAGCGGAGGTCCCCGCGTGAGCATCATCGACGCATCCGCCGCCCGTCGCGGCGAGCATCACGCCGAGCACCGCGCAGCGCGCCGACGACTCGATGCGTTCCCGGGCGACCGGCTCGTGCGGTGGGGAACCCGGCTCGCGCTCGCGATTCCGACGCTGTGGGTGGGCTGGCGCGCCGAGACCGGCACGACGGCCGCGCTCGACACCCCCAATCAGCAGCTGCTCGACAACGTGGCCGCGATCGACTGGACGCGCGCCGACATCGCCTGGGTGGGCGAGCTCTTCCCGCCGCTGTCCACGCTGCTCGCCGCGGTGATCCCCGGGGGACGCACCGGACTCGCCATCGCGGGGGCGGTCATGGCGGGGATCTTCTTGCAGAAGGTCCTCGAGATCATGGTGCAGCGCCGCGTCCCCGTCTCCACGACCGTCATCCTCCTCGTCGCGCTGTCGGTCAACCCGCTGTTCGCGTACACCGCGACACAGAACTTCGCGGCATTCCTCGGGATCGCGTTCTTCGGCCTCGGCATCGCCGACGTCTTCCGCTTCGTGGTCTGGGGCAACACGCAGGCGGGGTTCCGAGCCGGAATCCTGCTGATGCTGGCGACGCTCTCGGACCTCAGCGGCCTGCTCTACGTGATGACGGCGGCGCTCGCGGCACCGTTCCTGCGGCTCGGCCGCGCCTACTCGCCCGGCGTCCGACGCGCCAACGTGACCGTGGTCGTCTTCCCCACGCTCGCGGCGATCGGGTCGCTGGCGTTCCTCACCTGGGTGTTCACCGGCAACCCGCTCGGCACCGTCGGGTCCCGACTGCTCGACGGGGTCGACGAGCGCTGGGTGGCGCTGATGGGGCTCTACGCGACCGTCAACGGCGTGCTGCTCGTAGCGCCGGTGCTGAGTGCCTGGCTGGTCGCGCTCATCGTGCAGCGGCCCGGATCCATCATGGTGTCGACGCTCGTGTTCCTCGCGATCAACATCGCCTACCTCGGCGGGCTGCTGCCGAGCGGCTCGGCCGGTAACACCTTCCTCGTGATGACGCTGTTGGCCATCTCGCTGATCCCCACGGCGAAGTCGGTGCCGACCGTGATCATGATCGACATCGTCGCGGTGATCCAGATTCTGATCGCCTGGGCGGCGGCCTTCAACCGCGCCTCGGTGATCGACTGGATGAACTCGCTCGGCCACCCGCTCCTCGGTCTGTTCGGCGGCTGACGCAAGCTCAGGATCAGGGCGCGCCGGGGCAGAACTTGCTGTTCACCCCCGACGTGCAAAATGATGGGCCCATGGCATATGGTGCGGACCCGGACGCCGACGCCAGTGCCCTCGAACGGCTGCTGTTGACGTCGGGGATTCTTGGCGACCAGCAGGTCCGCATCGCCCGCGCCGCCCAGGCGCGCACGGGGGCGCCGTTCGACGAGGTGCTGGTCAGCCTCGGCCTCGTCTCGGAGCGGATCCTGCGGAGCCTTCTCGCCCGCGAATGGGGTCTCCCGGTACTGGATCTGGCCACCACGGATCGCGACGAGGGGTTCATTCGGCAGTGGTCCGGGCAGAAGCTTCTTGCTCAGCACTGGATCCCCGTGCGGCGCAATCCCGACGGCTCGGTCGTGGTCGCCACCTCGCGCCCCGTCACCCCGGCGCGACGGGCGGTGATCGCGGCCGAGGTCGACGCCGCGGTCGAGTTCGGCGCGGTGAGCCAGTGGGATCTCCGCCAGTTCGCGCTCAGCGTCTATCGCCACGAGATCGCCGACGAGGCCGCGAACGGGCTCTCCCGGCGCTCCCCGCTGCTGTCGGCGAAGACGGTGCTCTCGCGTGGGCAGGTCGCGGGTTTCGTGCTGCTCGGGCTGGTCACGGCCGGTGCGATCGCCATGTGGCCGGTGCAGACGGCCGGGGTGCTGATCGTCGCCATGAGTCTGGCCTTTCTTGCGGGCACCGTGTTCCGGTATGTGGTCGCTGTGCGGGGAGCGCGCTTCGACATGGTGGAGCGCATCTCCGACGCCGAGGTCGCCGAGCTCCGCGACCGCGATCTGCCGCGCTACACCGTGCTGGTGCCGCTGTACCAGGACGCGCACGTCGTGAGCCGTCTGGTGCCCAACCTCGCGCGCCTCGACTATCCGCCGGAGAAGCTCGAGGTGCTGTTCCTGGTGGAGCAGGAGGACCGGGCGACGCAGGCGGCGATCGATGCCGCCCGCCCGCCCGCGAACTTCCGCGTGATCTCGATTCCGCCGGGGGAGCCGCAGACGAAGCCTCGAGCGCTGAACGTCGGACTCTTCTTTGCCACCGGCGAGCACCTCGTCATCTTCGACGCCCAGGACGCGCCGGATCGCGACCAGCTCAAGAAGGCGGTCATTGCGTTTCGTCGCGGCGACGCTCGACTCGTGTGCGTTCAGGCCTCGTTCACCAACTTCAATGCGAGCGAGAACACGCTCACCCGGCTGTCGACCTTGGAGAGCAGCTCGTGGTTCGACTACGTGCTCGCGGGACTGGATGCGCTCGATCTGCCGATGCCGCTCGGCGGCACCTCGAACCACTTCCGCACGGCGGCGCTGGTCGAACTCGGCGGCTGGGACCCGCACAACATGACCGAGGATGCGGATCTCGGAATTCGCGCCAAGGCGCTCGGCTACCAGGTGGGGCTGATCAACTCGGCGACCGAGGATGAGGCGATCACCTCGGCAGGAGTGTTCGTCAAGCAGCGAACCCGCTGGCTGAAGGGCTACCTGCAGACCGCGCTGCTGCACGCGCGTCAGCCGCGGCAGCTCATCGGGAAGATCGGGCTGCGTCGCTTCGCCGCGTTCGCCGTGCTGATCGGAGGAACTCCGCTCGCGGTCCTGACCGTGATCCCGCTTTGGGTCGCCGCGCTGATGATCTTCCTGACGCCGACCGCCGAACTCGCGGAGCTGTTCCCAGTGGGTCTGCTCTGGGCCGCGTTCATCAGCTTCGTGATCGGCAATTCGGCGCTCGTGTATCTGGCGATGATGGGGACGTACAAGCGAGGCCAGTTCGAGATCGTCACGACCGCCGTTCTCTACCCCTTCTACATGATCCTGATGTCGATCGCCGCGTATCGCGCCGTCGGTCAGCTCTTCACCAAGCCGCACCTCTGGGAGCGCACGGTGCGCGGTGTGAGCAAGATCGCCCCCGACCAGACCACCGTGCGCACCTACGAGGCGGGAGGCCTGTGAGCACCGGCACCCGCGTCGCCGTCGCGCGCCCGGCCCGCCGCCGGCGCGCACCGCTCGGCCGGTTCGACTCGTTCCCCCGCGACCGGCTGATGCGCTGGGGGATGCGACTGTTCTTCGCCCTCCCGGGGCTCTTCGTCACCTGGCGCGCGTCGGCCGGAGCCGTCGACAGCATCGCGACGCCGAACCAGCAGCTGCTCGACCACATCGCCGGCATCGAGTGGAGCAGCACCGAGGTGCTGTGGCTGGGCGACATCTTCCCCCCGCTGTCGACGCTGCTCGTCGCCGTGATCCCGGGTGGACGCTTCGGGCTCTCGATCGTGGGCTCGCTGTTCGCCGGACTCCTGGTGCAGAAGGCCCTGGAGATCATGCTCCAGCGGCGCTTCCCGGTCTCGACGGCCGTGATCCTGACGATCGCGCTGGCCGCGAATCCGCTGTTCACCTACACCGTCACCGAGAACCTCCCCGCGCTGCTCGGCCTCGGCTTCTTCTCGTTCGGCATCGCCGAGATCGTGCGGTTCGTGGCGTGGCGCAACACGCAGTCGGGATTCCGGGCCGGGCTGTTCCTGATGCTCGCGACGCTGTCCGACCTGAGCGGCCTGCTGTACGTGCTGGTGGCAGTCGTGGTTGCCGCGTTCCTGCGACTCGGTCGATCCGAGCAGCCGGGCGCGCGCGCCGCCAACATCCTGGTGATCGTCTACCCGACGCTCGCCGCGACGCTCGCCCTGCTGATGCTGAACACCATGTTCATCGGCGACCCGCTCGGCGAACTGGCGACCCGCATGACGACCGGGTCGATGGAGCGTCTCGCGGCGCTCCCCGCGATCTACAGCGACCTGAACGGCTGGCTGCTGTTCGCGCCGGTCGCGAGCGCGTGGCTGGTGGCGATCATCGTCTGGCGTCCCGCGTCGATCTTGGTCTCCACGATGGTGTTCGTCGCCATCAACGCCGCCTACGTGTGGGGCCTTCTTCCGGACGGATCTGCCGGAAACACGTTCATCGTCATGACGCTCATGGCCATCACCTTCATCCCGAAGGCGCGCGGTCCGGTGACCAGGCGACTGGTGGATGTGGTGGCGCTCGGGCAGATCGCGATCGCCTGGGCGGCGGCGTTCAACCGCGAGATCGTCATCGACTGGTGGACCTCGCTCGGCACTCCGGTGCTCGACATGATCTTCTGAGCTGCGCGGGCGCCACCCGCGTGAACGGCGCCGCACGCGAGCGGAACTAAGATCGAACGGGTGAGCACTCAGTCCGGTTTTGACCTGTTTCCCGACCGATCCGTGGTGGCGCTGCGCGTCAACGGCGAACTGCGGGACAAGGCGTCGACGGTCACGCCGGACGATGTCGTCGAAGCGGTGGAGATCGGCTCGCCCGACGGGCTCAGCATTCTGCGGCACTCGGCGGCGCACGTCCTCGCCCAGGCGGTGCAGCGCATCAACCCTGAGGCGAAGCTCGGCATCGGTCCGCCGGTGACGGATGGCTTCTACTACGACTTCGACGTCGCCTCGCCCTTCACCCCGGACGACATGAAGGCGATCCAGAAGGAGATGTCCTCGATCATCCGGGAGGGCCAGCGCTTCGTGCGCCGGGTCGTCACCGAGGAGGAGGCGCGCGCCGAGCTCGCCGACGAGCCCTACAAGCTCGAGCTGATCGGGCTGAAGGGCTCCGCATCGTCCGGCAACGACGGCGAGTCGGTCGAGGTCGGGGGAGCGGAGCTCACCATCTACGACAACGTCGCCAAGGACGGCACGGTCGCCTGGAAGGACCTCTGCCGCGGCCCGCACGTGCCGAACGTCGGCGCGATCGGCACCGGCTTCTCGCTCATGCGGATCGCGGCCGCCTACTGGCGCGGCTCGGAGAAGAACCCGCAGCTGCAGCGCATCTACGGCACCGCGTGGCCCAGCAAGGACGAGCTGCGCGCCTACCTCGAGCGCCTCGAGGAGGCCGCGAAGCGCGACCACCGCAAGCTCGGCAAGGAACTCGACCTGTTCTCGTTCCCCGAGGAGATCGGCTCGGGCCTCAGCGTCTGGCACCCCAAGGGCGGCATCATCCGGCAGGCCATCGAGCAGCACGCCCTGCGGCGTCACCGCGAGGGCGGCTACACCTACGTGTACACGCCGCACATCTCGAAGGCGGATCTGTTCCTGCAGTCCAACCACCTCGTCACCTACGCCGACGGCATGTTCCCGCCGATCCACATGGACGAGGAGCGCGACGCCGAGGGCAACGTCACCAAGCAGGGCTCGGACTACTACCTGAAGCCGATGAACTGCCCGATGCACATCCTGATCTACAAGGAGCGGGCGCGCAGCTACCGGGATCTCCCGATGCGCTTGGCCGAGAACGGCACCGTGTACCGCAACGAGCTCTCGGGTGCACTGCACGGCCTCACGCGCGTGCGCGGCTTCACCCAGGACGACTCGCACCTGTTCGTGACCCCCGACCAGCTCGAGAGCGAAGTCAGCAAGGTGCTCGACTTCGTGATCTCGATGCTGCGCGACTTCGGCCTCACCGAGTTCGAGCTGGAGCTGTCGATGCGCGACGACGAGAAGTCGAAGTGGATCGGCTCCGACGAATTCTGGGAGTCGTCAACGCAGGCGCTGCGCAGCGTCGCCCAGCGCAGCGGACTCAAGCTCACCGAGGTCCCCGGCGAGGCCGCGTTCTACGGTCCCAAGATCGACCTCAAGACCCGCGACGCGATCGGCCGCACCTGGCAGCTCTCGACCGTCCAGGTCGACCCGAACCTCCCCGAGCGCTTCGGTCTCGAGTTCACCGACCGTGACGGGCAGAAGAAGCGCCCGATCATGATCCACCGCGCGCTGTTCGGCTCGATCGAGCGCTTCTTCGCGATCCTGCTGGAGCACTACGCGGGCGTCTTCCCGGTGTGGCTGGCGCCCGTGCAGGTCGTCGGCATTCCGGTGGCGGAGGAGTTCACCGACTACCTCGGCGACATCATCGACCGGCTGCGCGCCGACGAGGTGCGCGCGGAGCTCGACGCGAGCGACGACCGCATGCAGAAGAAGATCCGCAACGCGACGACCGCGAAGATCCCGTTCCAGCTGATCGCGGGCGCGCAGGACCGCGACGCCGGCACGGTGAGCTTCCGATTCCGCGACGGCACCCAGGACAACGGGATTCCGGTCGACGAGGCCGTGCGTCGCATCCGGGACGCGATCGACTCGCACGCGCAGGTCTGATGAGCGACGAGACCGCGCCCGTCGACTACGACGGGACCCGCTACCCGGAGGCGGAGCTCGCCGCCGGCCTGGCGGGGGTTCCGGACGGCTTCCAGCGACTCTGGACGCCGCACCGCATCGCCTACATCAAGGCGGGCCAGACGGACCCCGCCGAGCACGAGTGCGTGTTCTGCACGGCGCCGAAGCTCAGCGACGCCGAGGCGCTCATCGTGCACCGCGGCGAGCTCGCCTACGTGATCCTCAACCTGTTCCCGTACAACGCCGGCCACCTGCTGGTGCTGCCGTATCGGCATGTTGCGACGTATGACGCCGCGACCCCCGAGGAGGTCGCCGAGATCGCTAGCCTGACGCAGACGGCGATGCGGGTCCTCCGCGAGACCTCCCGAACCGACGGCTTCAACATCGGCATGAATCAGGGAGCGATCGCGGGCGCGGGCATCGCCGCGCACCTGCACCAGCACGTCGTTCCGCGGTGGGCAGCCGACGCCAACTTCTTCCCGATCATCGCCCAGACGAAGTCGATTCCCCGGCTGCTCGGCGAGGTTCGCGACGAGCTCGCCGCGGCCTGGCCGGTCTGAGGATCAAGCCACGCACTTCCCTGCGGCACTCCGCCGCGCCCCTGTCACGAAAGTAGAATCGACCCCATGAGCGACACCACGAGCACCGAGTTCGGCACCAACCGCGTCAAGCGCGGTCTGGCGGAGATGCTGAAGGGCGGCGTCATCATGGACGTCGTCACCGCCGAGCAGGCGAAGATCGCCGAGGATGCCGGGGCGGTTGCCGTCATGGCGCTCGAGCGGGTGCCGGCCGACATCCGCGCCCAGGGCGGCGTCGCGCGCATGAGCGACCCGGACCTGATCGACGAGATCATCTCGACCGTGTCGATCCCGGTGATGGCCAAGGCCCGCATCGGCCACTTCGTCGAGGCGCAGGTGCTGCAGTCGCTCGGCGTCGACTACGTCAACGAGTCCGAGGTGCTCTCGCCCGCCGACTACGTCAACCACATCGACAAGTGGCCCTTCACCGTGCCGTTCGTGTGCGGCGCCACCAACCTCGGCGAGGCGCTGCGGCGCATCACCGAGGGTGCCGCGATGATCCGCTCGAAGGGCGAGGCCGGCACCGGCGACGTCTCGGAGGCGACCAAGCACATCCGCACCATCACCGGCGAGATCAACGCGCTCAAGGCGAAGTCGAAGGACGAGCTCTACGTCGCCGCGAAGGAGCTGCAGGCACCCTACGACCTCGTCGTCGAGATCGCCGAGACCGGCAAGCTGCCCGTGGTGCTGTTCACCGCGGGCGGAGTCGCGACCCCGGCGGATGCGGCCCTCATGATGCAGCTCGGCGCCGACGGCGTCTTCGTCGGCTCGGGCATCTTCAAGTCGGGCAACCCGGCGAAGCGCGCCGCCGCGATCGTCAAGGCGACCACCTTCTACGACGACCCCTCGGTCATCGCGGAGACCTCGCGCGGTCTCGGCGAGGCGATGGTCGGCATCAACGTCGCCGACCTCGCGGCGCCCCACCGCCTCTCCGAGCGCGGGTGGTGACAGCCGCCACGTCCGGCGCAGGGCAGGGTCTCACGGTCGGGGTGCTCGCGCTCCAGGGCGACTTCCGCGAGCATCTCGCCTCGTTGCGCGCGCTCGGCGCCGACGCGCGTCCGGTGCGTCGCGCGGAGGAGCTCGCCGAGGTGCAGGGCCTCGTGATCCCCGGCGGCGAATCGAGCGTGATGGACAAGCTCGGCCGCGCGTTCGGCCTCGCCGAGCCGCTGCGCGAGCGGATCGCGGCGGGCATGCCGGTGTACGGCACCTGCGCCGGCCTGATCATGCTCGCCGACCACATCATCGACGGCATCGAGGGTCAGCAGACCCTGGGCGGTCTCGACATCACGGTGCGCCGCAACGCGTTCGGCAACCAGAACGACTCCTTCGAGACGGACCTGTCGATTCCGGTCCTGGGGGAGGAGCCGGTGCACGCGGTGTTCATCCGCGCGCCCGCGATCGAGAGCACCGGCCCGGGGGTGACCGTGCTCGCGGCGCTTCCGGACGGCCGCGGCGTCGCCGTCGAGCACGGCAATCTGCTGGGCACGGCCTTCCACCCCGAGGTGACGGGGGAGCGGCGGTTCCACGAGCGCTTCCTGCAGCTGGTGCGCGCCGCGGCCTGACCGGTCGCCAAGGGCCGCGCGAGCGGCCATGCTGGGAGCATGAACTGGTATTCGGACTTCCCGGCCCGTCGCACCTGGCAGACCATCGGCGATCTCATCGCCGTGGCCACGATCGTTCTCGCGATCGTGGTGGGGGTCGCGGTGCACGCCTTCATCGTGACCTTCGCGGACGTCGGCGCGCAGCTGGAGGAGGCCGGGGCCGGCTTCGCCGACACGATGACCGATGTGGGGGAGAACCTCGGCGCGGTTCCGCTGATCGGCGCCGGCATCCGTGCCCCCTTCGACACCGCGAGCGATGCCGGCACGGTGCTCGCGGATGCCGGCCAGGCCCAGCAGGACTTCGTCACGCAGGGAGCGCTTCTGGCCGGTGTGCTGGTCGCCGTCGGCCCGATTCTCGCGGTGCTCGTGCTGTGGCTCCTGCCGCGGCTCTACGGCGCCCGCCGCGCCCGGGAGGCGCGCACCCTCGCGGGCAGCCCCGACGGCCATGAGCTTCTCGCCCTGCGCGCGCTCGCGACCCGGCCGTTCCGCGACCTGGCGACCGTGCACGTCGAGCCGCTGACCGCCTGGCGCGAGCGTGACGAGGTCGCCGTGCGCGGCCTGGCGCAGCTCGAGCTGCGACGGGTGGGGGTCCGGCTGCGCTGAGGCGCTAGAGCGTCTCGGTGTGCAGGAAGATCGCCGCGGGAGTCGCGGTGGCGATCGCCCGGTAGGCGGCGGAGGCGCGCAGCTCCTTCTCGAAATCCCTGCTCGCGGCCGGGCTGAAGCACCAGGCGTGGCCGCGCCCGAGCGCGCGTCGGGTGGGCGTCCAGCGATACGCGAGCGTCACCGAGAGCTGCACGATCGGCGCATCGTCCTCGTCGCGGACCAGCTGGCGCGTGAGATCGACCGTGAAGCGCTCCGCGTCGGCGTCCGGACCCCACTGCCAGAGCAGACCATCGCCCTCGTCCGTGATTCGGGCGTGCTGGGCGCGGTACTCGCGGTAGAAGGCCAGCACGAGCGTCGTGGCTTCGGGGGCGCGCAGACCCGGCAGCGCCGTGCCGCGGGCGTCGAGAAAACGACGGAACGCGTTCTCGGCGTAGGCGATGCGAAACCAGCGTGAGGGCATCCCGCGAGCCTAGTCGGCGGGCGGGGTCGGCGGCCTCGCTAGAATGGGCGAGATTTCCAGCAGCGAAGGAGCACCGTGAGCGGGCATTCCAAATGGGCCACGACCAAGCACAAGAAGGCGGTCATCGACCAGCGCCGGGCGAAGTCGTTCGCGAAGCTCATCAAGAACATCGAGGTCGCCGCCAAGATGGGCGGCGCCGACCTCTCCGGCAACCCGACCCTCGTCGACGCCGTGCAGAAGGCGAAGAAGACCTCGGTTCCCAACGACAACATCGACCGCGCGATCAAGCGCGGCGCGGGTCTGTCGGGTGAGTCGGTCGACTACCAGACGATCATGTACGAGGGCTACGGCCCGAACGGCGTCGCGCTCCTGGTCGAGTGCCTCACCGACAACAAGAACCGGGCGGCGGCCGAGGTGCGCACCCTCATGACGCGCAACGGCGGCACGATGGCCGACCCCGGAAGCGTCGCCTACAACTTCAGCCGCAAGGGCGTGATCTCGATCACGAAGACCGACGGGGTGACCGAGGACGACATCCTGCTGGCCGTCCTCGACGCCGGCGCCGAAGAGGTCATCGACCAGGGCGGCGGATTCGAGGTGCACACCGACCCCTCGCAGCTCGTCGCGGCGCGCACGGCGCTCGTCGACGCGGGCATCGACTACGACTCGGCCGAAGCCGAGTTCGTGCCGAGCCTGCAGGTCGAGGTCGACGCCGACACGGCGCGCAAGGTGTTCAAGCTGATCGACGCGCTCGAGGACAGCGACGACGTGCAGAACGTGTTCAGCAACTTCGACATCCCCGCCGACGTCCAGGCTGAGCTCGACGCCGACGAGTAGTCGCCCCGACGCGCGGCTCGGCGTGCCCTCGTACATATGTTCGAGTGCATCGGGTAGCGTCGAGCCATGCGCGTTCTGGGAGTCGATCCGGGGTTGACCCGATGCGGGGTCGGCGTCGTCGACGTCGCGGCCGACCGGCGCGCGCGCCTCGTGCACGTCGGGGTCATCCGAACCGCGCCGGAGATGCCGCTCGAGGAGCGTCTGCTCGCGATCTCGACCGGTCTTCGGGGTCTCGTCGCCGAGCACCGCCCCGAAGCTCTCGCCGTGGAGCGCGTGTTCGCGCAGCACAACCTGCGCTCAGTGATGGGCACCGCACAGGCCAGCGGCATCGCGCTGCTGGTGGCGGCCGAGCACGAGCTCCCCATCGGGCTGCACACGCCGAGCGAGGTCAAGGCGGCGATCACCGGCTACGGCGCCGCCGACAAGGCCCAGGTCGGCGCCATGGTCGCCCGTGTGCTCGCCCTTCCCGCCGTTCCCACCCCGGCGGACGCCGCCGATGCTCTCGCGATCGCGATCTGCCACGCCTGGCGCGGCGGAGCGCACGCGGCCCCGCCGGCCGCGCTCACCCCCGCGCAGCGCGTGTGGCGCGACGCCGAGCGCAGTCGAACTCGTAAGGTGGCGCCATGATCTCGTCGGTTCGCGGCCTCGTCCTGTCGGCCTCCGGCTCGCTCGTCGTGATCGAGGTGGGCGGCATCGGCCTCGCCGTGCAGACGACGCCCGCCGCCGTCCTGTCGGTGCGCGTCGGCCATGAGACCCGCCTGCACACGGCGCTCCTCGTCCGGGACGACGAGCTTGCCCTCGTCGGGTTCCCCACCTCGGAGGAGCTCGAGGTGTTCGAACTGCTGCGCAGCGTCTCCGGCGTCGGACCGAAGTCCGCGATCGGCGTGCTCGCCGCGCTCAGCCCCGCGGAGGTGGCCGTCGCGGTCGCCAACGACGATGACGGCGCGTTCCGCAAGGTCTCGGGCATCGGCCCGAAGACCGCCAAGCTCATCGTGGTGTCGCTCGCCGGCAAGGTGCACGCCCCCGCCCACGCGGCGCCCGCGATTCGCGCCCACCGGATCGACGAGAGCGTCGTGACGGCGCTCATCGGCCTCGGCTGGTCCGAGCGGATCGCGGCGCAGGTTGTCAGCGAGGTCATCGATTCCGCGCCGGAGGACGCCGACGTTCCCGCGGTGCTGCGCCTCGCGCTCGCCCGGCTCGGCCCGGGAGGCCGCTCGTGAGCGAGTTCGACGCGGTGACGCGGGCGACGCCGGAATCCGACGCCGAGCTCGCCTTCGAGGGGGCGCTGCGCCCGCGCTCGCTCGCCGAGTTCGTCGGCCAGGCCAAGGTCCGCGGCCAGCTCCAGCTGCTGCTCGATGCGGCGGCCCTGCAGAACCGCACGCCCGACCACATTCTCCTGGCGGGCCCGCCCGGCCTCGGGAAGACGACGCTCGCGATGATCGTCGCCCACGAATCCGGCCGACCGCTGCGCATGTCGAGCGGGCCGGCGATTCAGCACGCCGGCGATCTGGCCGCGATCCTGTCGAGCCTGGTGCCCGGCGAGGTGCTGTTCATTGACGAAATCCACCGGATGGCGCGCTCCGCCGAGGAGATGCTCTATCTCGCGATGGAGGACTTCCGAATCGACATCATGGTCGGCAAGGGCGCCGGGGCCACGAGCATCCCGCTGGATCTCGCCCCGTTCACGCTCGTGGGCGCCACGACCCGCTCGGGACTGCTGCCCAATCCGCTGCGCGACCGCTTCGGCTTCACCGCGCACCTCGAGTTCTACGACGACGGCGAGCTCGAGCGGGTGCTCGATCGGGCGGCGCGACTGCTCGAACTCGACATCCCCGCCGACGCGCGGCACGAGATCGCCTCGCGCAGCCGAGGCACCCCGCGCATCGCCAATCGGCTGCTGCGGCGGGTGCGCGACTACGCGCTCGTGCACGGCGCCGACCGCGGACGCGCCGCGCTCGAGCACGTGAACGCCGCGCTCGAGCTCTACGACGTCGACCCGATCGGCCTGGACCGTCTCGACCGTGCGGTGCTCGACACGATCGTGCGTCGGTTCGACGGCGGTCCGGTCGGCCTGAGCACCCTGGCGGTCTCCGTCGGCGAGGAGGCGGAGACGATCGAATCGGTCGTGGAGCCGTTCCTGGTGCGAATCGGGCTGCTCTCGCGCACGCCGCGCGGTCGCGTCGCGACCCGCCAAGCCTGGTCCCATCTCGGAGTCGCCCGCCCGGAGGCCGGAGTGCTCTTCGACGATGACGTATGATTTCCAGGAGCCGTCGAGCCATTTTCTGATGCTCCGAATCGGTTTCCCCTCAACTTGGAAGGTCATCTTCACCCCATGGATCCACTGACAATCGGCCTGTTCGCGCTCATCGCGGTCATGATCTTCTTCATGTTCCGCAACTCGCGGAAGCGTCGCCAGGAGGCGGAGGAGCTCGCGCTCAAGATGGTTCCCGGCGCCGAGATCATGACGCAGCACGGCATCTACGGAACGCTCGTCTCCCTCGATGAGGAGAAGAACGAGGCGATCATCGAGACGACTCCCGGCACCCAGCTGCGCGTGCACCGTCAGACCCTCGCGCGCGTCGTCGAGCCGGAGGTCACCGAGGAGGAGGACGCCGAGGTCGAGTCCTCGGAGCCGACCTACTCGCTCAACGAGGACACCGCGATTCCGGCGGAGCCGGAGTTCGGTGAGCGCACCGACGAAGCGAAGCCGAAGCGCGCCCCGCGCAAGAAGGCCGCGGAGTAACCGCTAACCTGAGGTGCTCTCCCGGTTCGGCCGGGATGAGCCCCCCGGCCGTTGCCGGGTGCCCGTTGCACGCCTGAAAGAAAGCAGAGCCGCCCCGTGGTGACGACGACGAGATCGACCCCGGTCCGCAAGGCCTGGAGATCGCTCATCTGGCTGGTCGTGATTTTCGCGGTCCTGTTCGGAATTCAAGGCGCGGGTGCGCTGTTCTCCAACTGGGGCTGGGCGCCGAAGCTGGCCCTCGACCTCGAGGGCGGCACCGCCCTCACCCTCACGCCGCTGCTGGCGGAGGGGCAGGAGGTCTCGCAGGAGCAGCTCGACCAGGCGGTGGCGATCATCCGCCAGCGCGTCGACGCTGCCGGCGTGGCCGAGGCCGAGATCTCGACCCTCGGTGTGGGCACCGAGCAGAAGATCGTCGTCAGCCTCCCGGGTGAGCCGGACGCGGAGACGCTCGCCCGCATCCAGTCGTCGGCGAAGCTCGAGTTCCGCGCCGTTCTCGCCGCGGATCTGGCCTCGAACATCGTCGTTCCCGACCCCACGGAGACCGCCTCGCCCGAGGACGGTGACAGCACCGACACGGACACGGAGCCGACCCCGGACCCGACGCCGACGGATGCGAGCGACCTGGCCTGGATCACGGACGAGCTGCAGGCCGAGTTCGACACCTTCGACTGCACCACCATCAACGCGGCCGAGACGAACATCGCTCCGGCGGACGAACCGCTGATCACGTGCGACGACATCGGCTCGGTGAAGTACATCCTCGGCCCGGTCGAGGTGACCGGCGAGACGATCTCCGACGCGACGCACGGCCTCGTGACCACCTCGACGGGCGCGTCCACGGGCCAGTGGGCGGTCAACATCGTCTTCAACGACGAGGGCACCGACCAGTTCGCCGCGGTGACCACGCGACTGATCAGCCTCTCCGGCGTTCAGAACCAGTTCGCGATCGTGCTCGACGGCCGGGTCATCTCGGCGCCGACCACCAACGCCGCGATTACCGACGGCCGACCGCAGATCACCGGAAGCTTCACCGAGGCGAGCTCGAAGTACCTCGCCGACCAGCTCAAGTTCGGTGCGCTGCCGATCGGATTCCAGCTCGAGAGCCAGGAGACGATCAACGCGACGCTCGGTGCCAACCAGCTCGAGAGCGGCATCCTCGCCGGGCTCATCGGTCTGGCGCTCGTCGTCGTGTACTCGTTCTTCCAGTACCGAGCGCTCGCCTCGGTCACCATCGCCTCGCTCGTGGTGGCGGGAGCCCTCACCTACTCGGTCATCACGATCATGTCCTGGCACTACGGCTACCGCCTGTCGCTGGCCGGCGTCGCGGGTCTGATCGTCGCGATCGGCTTCACCGTCGACTCGTTCATCGTCTACTTCGAGCGCATCCGCGACGAACTGCGCGACGGTCGCGGACTCGTCGGGGCGGTCGAATCCGGCTGGAAGCGCGCGCTCCGCACGATCTACGCGGCCAAGGGCGTCAACCTGCTCTCGGCCATCGTGCTGTTCATCCTCGCGGTGGGCAGCGTGCGCGGCTTCGCCCTCACCCTCGGCGTCACCGTCATCATCGACGTGCTCGTCGTCGTGATCTTCACCCACCCGATGATGCAGCTGCTCGCCACGACGCGCTTCTTCTCGAGCGGACACCCGCTCTCCGGTCTCGACCCGCAGGCGCTCGGTGCGGTCTACCGCGGTCGCGCCGAGTTCCGGTTCAGCTCGGAGGCCCGCAAGACGGGCGCGAACCGCGAAGCGCAGCGTCGCCAGACCATCGCCGAACGCAAAGCCGCCGAACTCGCCGGGACTCCGCGCGACGGCGGGAAGGAGTCCTGATGGCGGCCAGCATGCTGACCCGGTTCGGCAACGACCTCTACACCGGTGAGCGCTCGGTCGACTTCGTCGGCAAGCGCAAGATCTGGCTCACGATCGCGGTCGCGCTGATGACGATCGCCGTGCTCGTCCCGTTCGTGCGCGGCGCGGGCGACTACGCGGCCGGCTTCAACTTCGGCATCGAGTTCCGCGGCGGTTCGCAGTTCCAGGTGCTCGGCGTCTCCGACACCGACCCGACGATCGCCGAGGACGCGATCCAGGAGATCGTGCCGGACACGGTCGTGCGCGTCACGACCGTCGGCGGCGACGGCCTCCGGATCCAGACCGAGCAGGTGACCAACGACGAGACGCAGGAGATCGCGGCGGCCCTCGAGGTCGCCTACGACACCGACTCGATCACCAGCTCCTTCGTCGGCGCGACCTGGGGCGCCGACATCACCCGGCAGGCACTGGTCGGACTCGGCACCTTCGTGCTGCTCGCGGCGCTCATCATGGCGATCTACTTCCGCACCTGGAAGATGTCGGCGGCCGCCATGCTGGCGCTGCTGCACGACCTCGTCATCACGGTCGGCGTCTACGCGGCCTCGGGCTTCGAGATCACGCCCGCCGCGGTCATCGGCTTCCTCACGATCCTCGGCTACTCGCTCTACGACACCGTCGTGGTGTTCGACAAGATCCGCGAGAACACGAGCGAGCTCGGGTCCGACGGACCCCGCACCTTCGGTGAGACGGTCAACCTGGCGGTCAACCAGACCCTGGTGCGCTCGATCAACACGAGTGTCGTCGCCGCTCTGCCGGTCGCCGCGATTCTGTTCCTCGGCTCGTTCGTCCTCGGAGCCGACACGCTCCGCGACATCTCGCTCGCGCTGCTGGTCGGCATCCTGGTCGGCACGTACTCCACGCCGTTCATCGCGGCGCCGCTGTACGCGCTGTTCCGTCGCCGTGAGCCTGAGATCGTGTCGCGCGACAAGCGCGTGATCGCCGCGCGCGAGAAGACCGTCGCGGCCTAGTCGCCGCGCGCAGGTTCGCCACCTCCATGACTCGTAGAATCAACTCATGAAGGCGGAGACGAGCGCGCGATGACCGAGACGCAGGCACAGAGCTCCGCCTCACTGCGGACGATTCTTCCCCGCCTGTTCTCGCGCGCCCAGCCGGCCGGCTCGGTGGAGCGGCTGCTGCGCACGGTGCGCTCGCACCACCCCAAGGCTGATCTCGCGCTCGTCGAGCGCGCCTACAAGGTCGCCAACAAGGCCCATGCCGGGCAGACCCGCAAGAGCGGCGAGCCCTACATCACGCATCCGGTCGCGGTCGCGCAGATCCTCGCCGACCTCGGGATCGGCTCGAAGACCCTCGCCGCCGCGCTGCTGCATGACACCGTCGAGGACACCGACTACGGGCTCGAGGAGCTGCGCGCCGACTTCGGCGACGAGGTCGCGATGCTTGTCGACGGCGTCACGAAGCTCGACAAGCTGAAGTACGGCGACAGCGCCCAGGCCGAGACCGTCCGCAAGATGGTCGTCGCGATGAGCAAGGACATCCGCGTCCTCATCATCAAGCTCGCGGACCGCCTGCACAACGCCCGCACCTGGGGCTTCGTTCCCGCGGAGTCGGCGCGACGCAAGGCGCAGGAGACGCTGGAGATCTACGCGCCGCTCGCGCACCGGCTCGGAATCCAGACCATCAAGTGGGAGCTCGAGGACCTCAGCTTCGCGATCCTGCACCCCAAGCTCTACGTCGAGATCGAGAGCATGGTGCGCGAGCGCACCCCGCAGCGCGAGGAGTTCGTGCAGCAGGTGATCGACGCGGTCACGGAAGACCTGCGCGAGAGCCGCATCAAGGGGCAGGTCGTCGGTCGGCCCAAGCAGTATTACTCGATCTACCAGAAGATGGTCGTGCGCGGGCGCGAGTTCAGCGACATCTACGACCTGGTCGGCATCCGCGTTCTGGTCAACAACATCCGCGACTGCTACGCGGTCCTCGGCTCGATCCACGCGCGCTGGAACCCGATTCCGGGACGGTTCAAGGACTACATCGCCACCCCGAAGTTCAACCTGTACCAGTCGCTGCACACCACCGTGATCGGCCCGCAGGGGCGTGCGGTCGAGATCCAGATCCGCACGCACGAGATGCACCAGCGCGCCGAGTTCGGCGTCGCCGCGCACTGGAAATACAAGGAGCGGATGGCCAACGGCCGCGCCGACACCAGCACGGGCCCCGACACCGAGATGGCGTGGCTGGCCCACATCAGCGACTGGCAGTCCGAGACGGCCGACCCGGGGGAGTTCCTCGACAACCTGCGCTTCGAGATCGGCGCGAAAGAGGTCTACGTCTTCACCCCGCAAGGCAAGGTCATCGGCCTGCCGGCGGGTGCCACGCCGGTCGACTTCGCCTACGCGGTGCACACCGAGGTGGGCCACCGCACCATGGGGTCGAAGGTCAATGGCCGACTCGTTCCCCTGGAGAGCGTGCTCAACTCGGGCGATGTCGTCGAGGTCTTCACCTCCAAGAACCCGGATGCGGGACCGAGCCAGGACTGGCTGAACTTCGTCAAGAGCCCCCGAGCCCGCAACAAGATCCGCGGCTGGTTCACGAAGGAGCGTCGCGAAGAGGCGATCGAACAGGGCAAGGACTCGATCGCGCGCGCGATGCGCAAGCAGAACCTCCCGCTGCAGCGCCTGATGTCGGCCGATGTCGTCTCGGAGATCGCGTCGCAGATGCGCTACGAGTCGGTCGAGGCGCTCTACGCCGCGGTCGGCGAGGGGCACGTCTCGACGCAGCACGTCATCGAGAAGGTGCTCGCCTCGATGCAGGCGGCGCCGGAGAACGACGAGAACGAGGTGCCGTTCACCTCGAAGGGCCGCGCCCGGCAGCTGCGCCCGAGCGACTCGGGCGTCCTGGTGCGCGGCGCCGACGACATCCTCGTCAAGCTCGCCAAGTGCTGCACCCCGGTTCCGGGGGACCAGATCGTCGGCTTCGTCACGCGCGGGGCAGGCGTCTCGGTGCACCGCAGCGACTGCACCAACGTGGCGGCCCTGCTCAACGAGCAGGATCGGATCATCGAGGTCGAGTGGGCGCCCACCTCCTCGAGCGTGTTCCTGGTGCAGATCCAGATCGAGGCGCTCGACCGCTCCGGTCTGCTCTCCGACGTGACCCGGGTGCTCTCGGAGCACCACGTCAACATCCTGTCCGCCTCGGTGAACACCTCGACCGATCGTCTCGCGATCAGCCGGTTCGTCTTCGAGATGGGCGACACCGTGCACCTAGACCGGCTGCTGAGCGCCGTGCGCCGCATCGAGGCCGTCTACGACGCGTACCGCGTCACCGGCGGCTGAGCCCCGGTTCGCAGGCGAGATCACGGAGCCGGCGCCGCGCCCGCTCGGCGTGGGTGAGGTGACGGCGCGAGTCCATCACCGCGCGCGCGGTCGGCGCGTCGATGCGGGCCAGCGCGAGGAGTGCCGCGACGATCTCGGGGGAGTATGCGCCGTCGTCGCGAAAGCGCGCCAGGTCGATCGCGGTGCGCACCGGGCTGGTGACGCGGCGACCCGCGATCGTGACGATCTCGTCGTCGGAGATCGCGACCTCGCGCACCGCGTCGAGGGCCCCCGGGGCGAGGCGGGCGCGCTCAGCAAGGCTCGCGCAGAACTCGAACCGCGCGGGCAGGCTGTGCCGCGCGCCCCAGACCCAGGCGGCGGTGTCCAGTTCGGCGATCAGTCGCGGCGAGTGCCGACCGAAGGCGCCGTGGATGCGGTCGGCGGCGTCGCCGAGGGCATCGGCCACGAGAAAGGCGTTGGCGAACGGGACGAGCGTCGCGTCCAGTCGCAGCGCGCTCAGCTCGGCGGCGGGAAGCTCGTTCGTCAGAACGTCGGGAAGGCGTTCGCCCGGGACTGCGGGCAGCGAAGCGTCGGTGACGGCCATGCCGTGAGCCTGCCGCGTCGCGCGCCCGCGCCGCCCCGTGCCGGGCGCATCCGTGGACAGCTCGACCTGGGGACGAGGACTCAGCTGCCGATCGCGCCGAGCCAGACCTTGCGCGCCGCGATGGCTTCCTCAGCCTCAGCGATCTTCTTCTTGTCGCCGCTGGCCTTCGCCTCGGCGAGTTCCGCCTCGAGCTTGGCGATCGCGCTCTCGAGCTGCGAGGCGAGTCCCTCCGAACGAGCCTGCTTCTCGGGGTTCGAGCGGTTCCAGTGGTCCTCATCGAGCTTGCGCACGTGCGTCTCGACCTTGCGCAGGCGATCTTCGATGGCGCGGAAGTGGTCGCGCGGAACCTTGCCGATCGCGTCCCACTTGCGCTGGATTCCCAGCAGGGTCTCCTTGGCGGCCGTTCGATCGGTCACCTTGAGGAGCTTCTCGGCCTCCTCGAGCAGCGCCAGCTTCTCGGTGAGGTTGCCGGCGTACTCCTCGTCCTCGATCGCCATCAGCTCGGCCTTGGCCGCGTAGAGCGCGTCGCCGGCCTCCTTGAACTTCGCCCACAGCGCGTCGTCGAGCTTCTTTCCGGCGCGGCCGGCGGCCTTCCACTCATCGAGCAGTCGACGGTACTCCGGGATCGCGTCGGCGCCCTGCGGGGCGAGCTTCTCGGCGCGCTCGATCAGCGCCTGCTTGCGCGCGCGGACCTCCTTGTGCTGCGAGTCGAGCTCGGCGAAGAAAGCCTTGCGGTGCGTCTCGATCGTGGTGCGCGCCGCGCGGAATCGCTTCCACAGCTCGTTGCTCTCGTTCTTGGGAAGACGGGGGCCGTTCTTCTGGTGGTCCTGCCAGCGCTCGAAGAGCGCATCGAGCTGGGCGCTCACCTGCTTCCACTGCGCCTTGGCGGGATCCGCGGCGGCGAGCGCCTCGGCCTCGGCGACAAGCGCCTCGCGCTCGACGAGCGCCTCGGCCACGGCGGCCTTGTTCTCCTCGAGCTGCTTCTCGGTGAGCTCGCCGACGGTGCCGCCGAGCTTCGTCAGGCGCTCGGTGAGCGACGCCAGGTCACCGACGGCGTTCGCGCCGGTGATGGACTCGCTCAGGTGCTCGACCGCCTTCGCGACGTCCTTCGCGGGAGCTCCGCCGCGCACGCGCTGCTCGAGCAGCGCGACTTGGCCCTCCAACTCGGTGAATTTCCGCGTGAAGTACGCGAGCGCCTCCTCGGGTGTGGCGTCCGGGTATTGCCCGACCGCACGCTCTCCGTCCGCCTCGCGGACGTACACCGTTCCCTCGTCGTCGACGCGGCCCCACGGGGCCTTCTCGTCAGTCGCCACTGGTCAATTCACCTCACGTCGTCGTCGGCGGCCTCTCGCCGGACCGACTCAGCCTATTGCACCGCCGTCGGCGTGCTCCTACTGCAGCGTGATCTGTGTGATCGTCGTGGCCACCAGCGGGCCGCCCGTGCCGTCGGCTCCGAGCAGTTCGGGGTCGATCCCGGCGGACGTGATCTGCTCGATCAGGTCGTCGAGCCCGCTCGTGACCGTGCCGAGCACGGTGTAGCCGCCCACCTCATCCGAGGGAATCGTGGAGTCGCCGTAGACGAGGAAGAACTGGTGGCCGATGCTGTAGTCGTCGCCGCTGACGCGGGCCATCGCGATCGTGCCGGCCGGGTAGAAGTCGTCGGCGGGTGCGTTCTCGATCGGGCCGTAGCTGAAGTCGGGGTCGCTCGAGCCGAGGCCGTTGATCGAACCGCACTGCAGCAGTTCGAAGCCCTCGCTGGTGGCGAGGCGGTGGCAGGTCTTGTCGACGTAGTAGCCGGTGTCGACGTCGGAGAGGAAGGCCGAGACGGCCTGCGGAGCCGCGGCCCCGTCGAGCTCGATCCCGAGCGCGACGTCGTTGAGGGTCAGCTCGCCCGTCCAGGTGCGGTACTCGGCGTAGTCGGCCGAGGGCACGCCGATGTTCTCGCCCACCACGGCGGAGGCGCTGGGCTCCGGCGTCGGAGCGCCCGGCCCGGCGGAGAAGTAGAAGACCTGCGTCGCGGCGGTGAGTGCGACCACGGCGGTGACGCCGAGCACGGCGATCACGTTGTCGCGCGTGCGGCGCGCCCGGGCGTGGTCGTGGACCTGCTGTCGTGCCGTGTAGGCCTTGAGGCGCTCGCGCACCTCTCGCGACTGGCGGTCCCTGTTCTTCGATGCCACGCGGTGCTCCTCCGTCCGGCCGCGCTCGCGCGGTCCACGAGAACTCTAGCCAGCGCGGTCCGCTTGGCGCCAAACGCGGGCGGCCGGGCTCCGACGGCGATTACGATGACAGCCATGAGCGCATCGTCGGGACTGCGAACCGGCGCCACGCCTCTCGCGGTTCGGATGCGCCCGACCTCGCTCGATGAGGTGGCCGGTCAGCGGCACCTGCTTCGGCCCGGATCGCCGCTCGTCAATCTCGCCAACGACCGCACGGGGGAGTCGGGCTCCGTCTCGGTCATCCTCTGGGGTCCGCCCGGCACGGGCAAGACGACGCTCGCGCAGGCCATCGCCCACAGCTCCGGCCGGCGCTTCGTCGAGCTCTCGGCCGTCACGGCGGGCGTGAAGGACGTCCGCGAGGTGATGGAGCGGGCGCACGCGGACCGCGATCTCTACGGGCTCTCGACGGTGCTGTTCCTGGACGAGATCCACCGCTTCTCGAAGGCGCAGCAGGACGCCCTGCTGCCCGGGGTCGAGAACGGCTGGGTGATCCTCGTCGCGGCGACCACCGAGAACCCGTCGTTCTCCGTGGTGGCGCCGCTGCTCTCGCGATCGCTGCTGCTCACCCTCGAGACCCTCAGCGACGACGACCTCGGCGTGCTCGTCGACCGGGCGGTCAGCGACCCGCGCGGTCTGGCGGGAGCCGTCGAGCTCACCGAGGACGCGCGAGCCTCCCTCGTGCGGCTGGCCTCCGGTGATGCCCGCCGCGCCCTGACCGCGCTGGAGGCCGCCGCGGTCGCCGCCGCGGCCGAGCCCCACGATGCCGAGACGCCGCCCTCGATCACCGCCGAGATCGTCGCCGACACGGTCGATCGCGCACTGCTGCGCTACGACCGTCAGGGCGATGAGCATTACGACGTCATCAGCGCCTTCATCAAGTCGGTGCGCGGCAGCGACGTGGATGCGTCCCTGCACTATCTGGCGCGGATGATCGAGGCGGGGGAGGACCCGCGGTTCATCGCCCGCCGGGTCATGATCCTCGCCGCCGAGGACATCGGCATGGCCGACCCGCAGGCGCTGCCGCTCGCGGTCGCCGCGGCGCAGGGCGTTCAGCTGATCGGCATGCCGGAGGGACGCATCCTCCTCGCCGAGGCCGTCGTCTACTTGGCGATGGCCCCCAAGTCGAACACCGCCTACCGGGCGCTGGATGCCGCGATCGCCGATGTGCGCGCCGGCCGCATCGGAACCATCCCGAGCCACCTCCGCGACGCGCACTATCCCGGGGCGAAGCGTCTCGGGCACGGCAAGGGCTATCGCTATGCGCACGACGCAGAGCACGGGATCGCCACCCAGGAGTACCTGCCCGAGCAGCTGCGCGGCACCCGCTACTACGCGCCGACCTCGCACGGCTACGAGCGCGATGTGGCGGCTCGGCTCGAGAAGATCCGGGCCATCCTGCGCGGAGAGTAGGCCGAGCCTCCGGTCTGGTAGGCTTGACCGGCTTGCCAGTGTCGATCGAGACCGTCGAGCGCATCCCCCTCTCTCATACCTCCGGTACGTGTCGACGTGCGGCCGGGAAGGTCGAGCGGGATGGACGTCTGTGAGGCGCGAAAGACGCGTCCACGTGGTGGAAGGATTCCCTTTTGGTTACCAAGTCCCAGGACCGTCGCAAGGTCCGTCTGTCTCGCGCGCTCGGCATCCCGCTGACGCCGAAGGCCGCCCGCTACCTCGAGAAGCGTCCCTACGCTCCGGGTGAGCACGGCCGCACCAAGCGCAAGGCCGACAGCGACTACGCGGTCCGTCTGCGCGAGAAGCAGCGTCTGCGCGAGCAGTACGGCATCCGCGAGAAGCAGCTGCGCATCGTCTTCAACGAGGCCCGTCGCACCCAGGGCCTGACCGGTGAGAACCTGGTCGAGCTGCTCGAGATGCGTCTCGACGCGCTCGTGCTGCGCGCCGGCTTCGCCCGCACCACCTCGCAGGCCCGCCAGTTCGTGACCCACCGTCACATCCTGGTCGACGGCAAGATCGTGGACCGCCCGTCGTTCCGCGTGAAGCCGGGTCAGGTCATCCACGTCAAGGAGCGCTCGGAGGGCACCGAGCCCTTCCAGGTCGCCGCTGCCGGTGGCCACGCCGAGGTTCTGCCCCCGGTTCCGGGCTACCTCGAGGTCGAGCTCGACAAGCTGCAGGCGCGTCTCGTGCGTCGCCCGAAGCGCGCCGAGGTGCCCGTGACGGCTGAGGTTCAGCTCGTCGTCGAGTACTACGCGGCTCGCTAGGCTCACGCCGCACTGCGTTTCGTCGAAGGCCCCGGGGTTCGCCTCGGGGCCTTCGCGTATTCCCGGCGCCGTATGGGATGCGGTGCACCAGCCGTTCGTCACGGCGCACTCCCTGCATCCGGGCGGTCGATGCCGACTAGGCTGGACGGGCGGCGCCATGACCGGCGTCCGACCACTTCGACGGAAGGATTCGCTCTCATGAAGAACGTTCTGCTGCTGATCGTCGGTGCCGCCGCGGGGTTTGTTGCGGCTCACCAGTTCTCCAAGACCCCGCAGGGCAAGGAGTTCTTCGCAGACGTCGACGCGAAGGCCAAGGACTTCGGCTCGGCCGTCGTCGAGGGCTACAAGGCCCGCGAGGCCGAGCTGCGTGAGGCCGTCGCCAACGCCGAAGAGGTCATCAACGACCTCACCAACCGCACCAAGTAGCGCCGCCCGCCGGCGCAGCGCCCCCGTCATCACCCTCATCAACCCGGCACCGCTGTGCCCGTCAGGATCACCCCGTGCAGACCGCTGAAATTCAACGCCGTTGGCTGACCTTCTTCGGAGAGCGCGACCACACGGTCGTGCCCTCGGCCTCGCTCGTCAGCGATGACCCGGCGCTCCTGTTCACGGTCGCGGGCATGGTTCCGTTCATCCCGTACTTCACCGGGGTGGTTCCGGCGCCGTTCCCGCGCGCCACGAGCGTGCAGAAGTGCATTCGCACGCTCGACATCGAGGAGGTCGGCAAGACCACCCGTCACGGCACGTTCTTCCAGATGAACGGCAACTTCTCCTTCGGCGACTACTTCAAGGAGCAGGCGATCACCTACGCCTGGGAGCTGCTGACCAGCTCGGAGTCGGATGGCGGGCTCGGCTTCGCCGAGAAGGACCTCTGGGTCACGGTCTACGAGGACGACGATGAGGCTGCGGCGCTCTGGAAGAGCATCGCCGGCCTGCCCGCGGAGCGCATCCAGCGCCTCGGCCGCGCCGACAACTACTGGCACACCGGCCAGCCCGGCCCCGGAGGGCCCTGCTCGGAGATCTACTTCGACCGCGGACCCGAGTTCGGGCCGGAGGGCGGCCCCGCCGTCGACGACACGCGGTACATCGAGATCTGGAACCTCGTGTTCATGCAGTACCTGCTCACCGATGTGACGAGCAAGGTCGACTTCACGGTGCTCGGCGAACTGCCGAAGAAGAACATCGACACCGGCATGGGCATGGAGCGCGTCGCCTTCCTCAAGCAGGGCGTCGACAACATGTACGAGATCGACCAGGTGCGTCCGGTGCTCGACCGCGCGGCCGAGCTGTCCGGACGCCGCTACGGCGCGGACCACGACGACGATGTGCGGATGCGCGTCATCGCCGACCACGTGCGGTCGAGTCTCATGCTGATGACCGACGGCGTCTCGCCCGGCAACGAGGGCCGCGGATACATCCTGCGTCGCCTGATGCGGCGGGTGGTGCGCGCCATGCGCCTGCTGGGTGTCGACTCGACCAGCTTCCCGGAGCTGTTCGCCGCCTCGCGCGACGCCATGTCTCCGGCCTACCCGGACGTGGCCGAGCACTGGGAGCGCACCTCGCGCCTCGCGTTCGGCGAAGAGGAGACGTTCCTGCGCACCCTCGCGGGCGGCACCACCATCCTCGACACGGCCGTCGCCGAGACCAAGAAGGCGGGCGGCGAGGCGCTGCCCGGCGACACCGCGTTCCTCCTGCACGACACCTTCGGGTTCCCCATCGACCTGACGCTGGAGGTCGCCGAGGAGGCGGGCCTCACCGTCGACCGCGCGGCATTCGACTCCCTCATGCAGGAGCAGCGCCAGCGCGCCAAGGCGGACGCGAAGGCCAAGAAGGGCCAGATCGCGGACCTCTCGGTGTACTCCGGGTTCCGGGCCGAGGGCGAGACCGTCTTCACCGGCTATGAGTACCTGGAGACCGAGTCGCGCATCCTCGGCATCCTGGTCGGCGGCCAGCCGGTGCTGAAGGCGAGCGCGGGCGAGATCGCCGAGGTGATCCTCGCCGAGACCTCGCTCTACGCGGAGTCCGGCGGCCAGTCGGCCGACCAGGGCTCGATCATCGGCAACGGCTTCGATCTCGAGGTGCTCGACGTGCAGAAGCCCGTCAAGGGCCTCATCAGCCACACCGTCCAGGTGCGCTCCGGCGAGGTCGCGGTGGATGACGCCGCGACGACCGTGGTGGATGCCGTGTACCGCCACTCGGCGGCGCAGGCGCACTCCGCCACGCACCTGATCCACGCGGCGCTCCGCGACACGCTCGGCTCCGACGCGCACCAGTCCGGCTCGTTCAACAAGGCCGGCTACATGCGACTCGACTTCTCCTGGAACCAGGCGCTCAGCCCGGCGACCCGGAGCGAGATCGAGGAGATCGCCAACAACGCGGTGCGCGACAACCTCGAGGTGACGACGCGAATCCTTCCGCTGGACGAGGCGCGCAAGGCCGGCGCCATGGCGCTGTTCGGCGAGAAGTACGGCGAGACGGTGCGCATGGTCGACATCGGCGGCCCCTGGTCGCGCGAGCTCTGCGCTGGCACGCACGTTCGCACCTCCGCCGAGATCGGCCTGGTGAACCTGGTCAGCGAGTCGAGCGTCGGGGCGACGAACCGCCGCGTCGAGGCGCTCGTCGGCATCGACGCGTTCCGTGAGCTGGCGGCCGAGCGCACCCTCGTCTCGCAGCTGACGAGCGCGCTCAAGACGCCCAAGGATCAGCTTCCCGGCCGGATCGAGCAGCTCGTCGCCGACCTCAAGGCCGCCGAGAAGAAGATCGCCGCCTTCGAGGCGCGTCAGCTGGCGGGCCGCGTGCCCGCCCTCGCCGACGCCGCCACGCCGATCGGCGACGTGATCGCCGTCGTCGACGACCTGGGGGAGCTCAGCTCCGCCGACGAGGTGCGCTCGCTCGTGACCAGCGTGCGCGAGCGCCTCGCGGCGCAGGCCGCGGTGGTCGCCCTCGCGGCACGCGTCGACGGCAAGCCCGTCGTGATCGTCGCGACCACGCCCGCCGCTCGTGAGGCGGGAGCCAAGGCCGGTGCCCTGGTGAAGGTCGCCGCGACGGAGCTCGGCGGCGGCGGCGGCGGCAAGGACGACATGGCGCAGGGCGGCGGCGCCAACGCGGCCGCGATCCCCGCGGCTCTCGACGGCATCCGTCGCGCGCTGAAGGGCTAGCGTGCGCCCCGGAGTCCGCCTCGGCGTCGATGTCGGCCGCGCGCGCGTCGGGGTCGCCGTGTGCGACCGTGACGGACTGCTCGCCACCCCGGTCGTCTCGCACCCGCGCGGGAAGGACGATGAGGGGGCGTTCCGGGCGCTCATCGAGGAGTACGCACCCGTCGAGATCATCGTCGGCCTGCCGCTCTCGCTCGCCGGCACGGACACGCCCTCGACGGCGGACGCCCGGGAGTTCGCACGGTGGCTGACGACGCTCGGAGGCCCGCCGGTGCGGCTCGTCGACGAGCGGATGTCGACCGTCAGCGCCCAGCGCGGACTGCACCAGGCGGGGCGGAATACGCGCACCTCGCGCGCCGTGATCGACCAGGCGGCCGCTGTTATCATCCTGCAGAACGCCCTCGACTTCGAGCGCTCGGCCGGTCGCCCGGCTGGCGCGGCGGTCGCCCCTGACGAAGGACTCTGATTCGTGGCTCAAGAACCCAGCTGGGACGACATCTTCCGGCCGAGCGGGACGCCGACATCCGGATCGAACCCGAACGGCGCACCCGTTCGGCCGACGACTCCCGCGGTCCCCGCGCAGCCCAGCGAGCTGTGGGAGCCGACGCCCGCACGTCCCGACGCGGCCGCGCCCGCCGCTCGACCGGATACGGCGTCGCCCGCCGCCGCGGCGGATGACGCCGGGGTGCCGCGCTCGCGCCGTGCCGCACGCGAGTCGGCCCGCCAGGGTCGCGGCTCGCACGGAGGCGGGGGAGACCGCGGTCCGCGCCGTCGTCGCAACCTCTGGTGGCTCTGGACGCTGATCGCGCTGCTGGCGGTCGGCATCGGTGGGGCGGCCACGGTGTGGGTGCTCTACGAGGACAAGGTCCGCGAGGTGCTCGGCTGGGAGCTGCCGAACGACTACGAGGGAACCGGCAACGGCGTCGAGGTCACCATCGTGATCCAGAGCGGCGACATCGGGTCCGATGTCGCCAAGACCCTCAACGAGGCGGGGGTCACCATGACGTTCGATGCCTTCTATGACCTGCTGCTGACGCGTCCCGACGTCAGCTTCGAACCCGGCAACTTCCTGTTGCAGGAGCAGATGAGCGCGCAGGCGGCGCTTGACGCTCTTCTCGACCCGGCGAACAAGATCACCAACACGGTGACGATTCCCGAAGGCACCTCGTACGAGGATGCCTTCGCCTTGATCGCCTCGGCGACCGACATCACGGTCGACGAGCTGCTCGCGGCGGCTGCCGATCCGACAGCGTTCGGGGTGCCCGCCGAGGCCCCGAACCTCGAGGGCTGGCTGTTCCCGGCGACTTACCCCCTGGATCCCGGGGTAACGGCGGACGAGGTGATCCAGCGACTCGTCGACGAGATGCTCACGCGGTTGGACGCGCTGGGCGTCGACCCCGAGGACCGGCTCGAAGTGCTCATCAAGGCCTCGATCGTGCAGCGCGAGGCCGGATCGAACATCGACGACTTCTACAAGGTCGCGCGTGTCTTCCAGAACCGGCTCGACCAGGGCTGGCGGCTCGAATCCGACGCGACCGTCGCTTACGGAACCGGCAACACGCACACCGTCTGGACGACGGGCGAGGAGCGTGCCGATGCCAGCAACCTCTACAACACCTATGCCAATGACGGGCTGCCGATCGGACCGATCGGGCTGCCGGGGGAGGCAGACGATCGAACGCGGCGCTGAACCCCGCCGACGGCCCATGGATGTTCTTCGTTCCGATCAACCTCAAGACCGGTGAGACGGTGTTCTCCGAAACGGTCGCCCAGCACGAAGCGGCGGTCGCTCAGCTGCAGGCCTGGTGCCGCGCGAGCACGGAGAACGCGGCGTACTGTGCCTGAGTCGCCCGAGCTCCGCCTCGCGGTGCTCGGTTCGCCGATCTCGCACTCGAAGTCGCCCGCGCTGCACGCGGCCGCGTACCGCGTGCTGGGGCTCGACTGGAGCTACGAGGCGATCGAACTGGATGCGGCGCAGCTCGGCGACTACGTGGCCGGCCTGGACGCGTCCTGGCGGGGCCTGTCGCTGACGATGCCGCACAAGCATGTGGTGCTCTCGCTGCTCGATGACCGCGACCCGCTCGTGGATCTCGTGGGCGCGGCCAACACGCTGCTGCTCGACGACGGAGCGCGACGCGGCTTCAACACCGACGTGGAGGGCATCGTGCGCGCCTTCGGCGATCACGGCGTGAGCGCGCTCGACACGGTCGAGATCCTGGGCGCGGGCGCGACCGCGCAGAGCGCGCTGGTCGCCGCCAGTCAGCTGGGGGCGCGCGCCGCGCGTGTCGTCGTGCGGGACCTCGCCCGCGCGGAATCGCTGATTCCGCTCGCCGAACGGCTGGGAATCGAGCTCACGCGGGCGCACTTCGGCGATCCCCGCGGCTCGCAGAGCCCGGACGCGGTCATCTCGACCCTCCCCGGCGGCACGTCGATCGACCACGAGTTCTCTGCAGAGCTTCGCGCCAACGCCGTCCTGTTCGATGTCGCCTACGACCCGTGGCCGAGCGCCCTCGCGGCCTCGTGGCAGCAGGCCTCCGGGCGGGTCGTGAGCGGTCTCGAGATGCTCGTGCACCAGGCCGTGGCACAGGTGCGCATCTTCGTCTCGGGGTCCGCCGACGTCGCCCTGAGCCGCGAAGACGAGGTCCGCGACACGATGCGGTCGGTCGTCGGGCTGGGAACCTGAAAGAATCGACGACATGCTTCGTTGGTTGACCGCCGGGGAATCGCACGGCCCCGAACTCGTCGCGATTCTCGAGGGCATGCCCGCGGGCGTGCCGATCTCGCCTGAACAGATCCAAGACGACCTGCAGCGTCGCAAGCTCGGCTACGGCCGGGGCGCGCGCATGAAGTTCGAACAGGACGAGCTCTCGATCTCGGGCGGCATCCGCTTCGGCAAGACCGTCGGCGGCCCGGTCGCGCTGCGCGTGGGCAACACCGAGTGGCCGCGCTGGGTCGACGTGATGAGCGCGACGCCGGTCGACCCGGAGACCCTGCCGAAGGGCCGAGGGGCCGCGCTGACGCGCCCCCGCCCGGGCCACGCCGACCTCGTCGGCATGCAGAAGTACGACTTCCCCGAGTCGCGCAACGTGCTCGAGCGCGCGAGCGCCCGCGAGACGGCGGCCCGGGTCGCCCTCGGCGCCGTCGCCCGTGCTTTCCTCGCCGAGCTCGGCGTGCGCCTGGTCGCGCACACCCTCTCGATCGAGACGGTCCGCGTGCCCGACGGCGCCGCGCTGCCCACACCCGATGACGTGGACGCCCTGGACGCCGACCCGCTGCGCTGCTTCGACGCGGCCACGAGCGCCGAGATGGTGGCGCGCATCGACCGCGCCCACGACGACGGCGACACGCTCGGCGGCGTCGTCGAGGTGCTCGCGTACGGTCTGCCGCCGGGACTCGGTAGCTACGTGCACTGGGACCGTCGACTGGATGCGCAGCTCGCGGCCGCGATCATGGGAATCCAGGCGATCAAGGGCGTCGAGATCGGAGACGGCTTCGAGACGACGCGCCGCCCCGGATCGCAGGCGCACGACGAGATCGTCACCGCCGACGGCGTCATCGGGCGACTCAGCGACAAGGCCGGCGGCACTGAGGGCGGCATGTCGACCGGCACGCTGCTGCGCGTCCGCGCCGGCATGAAGCCGATCGCGACCGTTCCGCACGCGCTGCGCACCGTCAACGTCGCCACCGGCGAGGAGGCGGCCGCGCACCACCAGCGCTCGGACGTCTGCGCCGTGCCCGCCGCCGGTGTCGTCGCCGAGGCGATGGTCGCCCTCGTGCTCGCGAACGCGATGCTGGAGAAGTTCGGCGGCGACTCGATCGGCGAGACGCGCCGCAACCTGGACGCCTACCTGGCGGCGATTCCCGAATCGCTTCGCACCGCCTCCGCGACGGTCACCGAGTGAGCGCAGTGCACCCCGCGGCCGTCTTCATCGGTCCGATGGGCGCCGGGAAGACGCGCATCGGCAAGCGCGTCGCGCGGCTTCTGGGCACCGGATTCACCGACACCGACAAGGTCGTCGTCGCCGCGCACGGGCCGATCCCCGAGATCTTCGAGACGCACGGCGAGGCGCACTTCCGGCGCCTCGAGCGCGCGGCGGTGGCCGCGGCGCTGGGGACCGACCACGTCGTCTCGCTCGGCGGGGGAGCCGTGCTGGACTCCGACACGCAGGCCGACCTGGGCGAGCTGCCCGTCGTCTACTTGACGGTGACCGCCGAGACGGTCGCGCCGAGACTCGCTGACGGCAGCCGTCCGCTGGTGAAGGACGGCATCGAGAGCTGGCAGCGCATCTTCGACGCCCGCCGACCCATCTACGAGCGACTTGCGCACCTCACGGTCGCCACCGACGGTCGCCGCAACGACGACATCGCCCAGGAGGTGGCCGCATGGCTGCAGACGCCGTGAGTGCAACGACGATTCACGTGGCCGGGACCCCCGGCTACGACGTGACGATCGGGCGGGGGCTGCTCGACACGCTGCCGACCCAGCTCGGCGCCGCGGTGGCCCGCGTTCTGATCGTGCACGCGCCGACCCTCGGTGCGCGCGCCGAGGCGCTGCGCGAGCAGCTGTCCACGCAGTACCAGGTCTATCTCGCCGAGATCCCGGATGCCGAAGGTGCCAAGCGCGTCGAGGTCGCCGCGTTCTGCTGGCAGATCATGGGCCAGACCGACTTCACCCGCAGCGACGTCGTCATCGGCCTGGGCGGCGGCGCGACCACCGACCTTGCCGGCTTCGTCGCCGCGACCTGGCTGCGCGGTGTCGACGTGATCCAGGTCCCCACCACCGTGCTCGGCATGGTGGATGCGGCGGTCGGCGGCAAGACCGGCATCAACACGGCCGAGGGCAAGAACCTCGTCGGGGCGTTCCACGCGCCGCGGGCGGTGCTCTGCGACCTCGACCTGCTGAACGGCCTGCCGAAGAACGAGATCCTCGCCGGCTACGCCGAGGTGGTGAAGGCCGGGTTCATCGCCGAGCCGGAGATCCTCGACATCGTGGAGGCCGACGTCAACGCTGCGACCGATCCGACCACGGCGGAGTTCCGGCGCTGCCTCGAACTCGCGATCGCAGTCAAGGCGCGGGTCGTGGGCGAGGACTTCACCGAACAGGGACTGCGCGAGATCCTGAACTACGGGCACACCCTCGGTCACGCGATCGAGCACGCCGAGCGCTATCAGTGGCGGCACGGCGCCGCGGTCGCGATCGGCATGATGTTCGCCGCGGAGTTGTCGCGACTGACGCGCTCCCTGAGCGACGAGGAGGTGGATCGGCATCGCCGCATCCTCGAATCGCTGAGCCTTCCCACGAGCTACCCGCTCGGGCGATGGAAGACGCTCTACGCGACGATGCAGCGCGACAAGAAGGCGCGCGGCTCCATGCTGCGCTTCATCGTGCTCGACGCGATCGGCCGTCCGACGACCCTCAACGGCGTCGACGAATCGCTGCTGTTCACCGCGTACCAGGAGATCGCCGAGTAGGTTCTCCCGCGCCCGAGAGGGGTGGACAGGAAGGTCCTCTTGACGCCGCGGCGCGAGTGCTTACGCTGGCCCCATGAGCGTTGAGGATCTCCTCGGCGACGAGCCGGGTGCTGTGATTCGTCCGGGTGACGACGGCTATCTTGAAGCCGCCACCTCGGAGTCCCGGGTGGGCAGTCCGCTCGCCATCGTGCGACCGCGCACCCCCGCCGGCGTGGCGAGCGCCGTCCGCGCGGCGACGCGCGAGCGGCTGCCGATCTCCGTCCGCAGCGGGGGCCACACGGCCTGGGGCACCAACGACGGCGGCATCGTGATCGACCTCGCGGAACTGGCCGACATCGAGGTGTCCGGCGACCTCGTCCGCGTCGGCGGCGGTGCGCGCTGGGGCGACGTCGCGATCACCCTCGCCGAGCACGGTCTGGCGCTGTCCTCGGGCGACACCGCGAGCGTCGGGGTGGGCGGACTCGCCCTCGGAGGCGGCATCGGCTGGATGGTCCGCTCGCAGGGGCTCACCATCGACAACCTGCTCGGCGTCGAACTGGTCACGGCATCCGGCGAGGTCGTCCGCGCCGATGACGGGCAGAACCCGGAGCTGTTCTGGGCGCTCCGCGGCGGCGGCGGCAACTTCGGCATCGTCACCCGCTTCGACTTCCGCGCGCGTCGCCTCGGGGCGATCATCGCGGGCACCTTCGACTATGACCTGGGCGACCTCGTCCCGGTGACCCGGCTGTGGCGCGACGTGATGGCCGCGGCGCCGGACGAGCTCACCGCGACCCTCGTCTCCATGCCGCCGCTCGGCCCCGAGATGCCCGCCTCGCTGCAGATCATCGCCGCGTGGGCGGGGGATTCGATCGAGGCGGCGCGCGCCGCGACGGCCGCGTTCGCCCGGCATCCGGGGGCTCGGGGCGGGGAACTCGCCGCGGTGCCGTACCGATCGCTGCTCGATGACGACATCGACATGGGCGGCCCGCCGCCGCTGATGGCCTTCACCTCGGACTTCTTCGGCCGGTTCGATGACCAGCTCGTCGAGGAGCTCGCGCGCGTCCACCGTGCGTTCGAGAACTCGATGCTCATGCTGCGCAGCCTCGGCGGTGCCTACAGTCGAGTCCCGCGGGACGCGACGGCCTTCGCCCACCGCGACGCCGACGTGCTGGCCCTCCTCGTCGCGTTCTTCCCGCCGGACGCGCCCGCGGAGCTCTCCGACGCCGTCTACGCCCAGTGGCGGGACGCGACGCGCGACCGGAGTCTCGGGACGTATGGGAACTTCCGGAACGACGAATCGCCCACGCTGCTCGACGAGATGTACCCGTCGGCGACGCTGGCGCGACTGCGCGCCGTGAAGAAGGTGTGGGATCCCGAGAACGTCTTCACGCACAACCACAACATCGTCCCGGTCTGAGCCGCGCGCGCCTTCGCTAGGCTCGCAGTCATGACGCGCGTCTTCGTTCTCAACGGACCCAACCTCGGTCGCCTCGGCAGCCGGGAGCCGGAGGTCTACGGGCACCAGGATCTCTCGGCGCTGCGCGTGATGCTCGCGAGCGACCCGAGTGCCGAGGGCATCGAGATCGACCTGCGGCAGACCGACGACGAGGGCGAGCTGATCGGATGGCTGCACGAGGCGGTCAACGCGAACGCGCCGGTCATCCTGAACCCGGCGGCCTTCACGCACTACAGCTACGCGCTGCGCGACGCCGCCGCGCTCGTCACCAAGGCGGGCCTTCCGCTCGTCGAGGTGCACATCTCGAACCCGCACGCGCGGGAGACCTTCCGGCACACCAGCGTGATCTCGGGCATCGCCTCGGGCGTCATCGCCGGCTTCGGCTTCGACTCGTACGTCCTCGCCCTCGCGGCGGTTCGTCGGGCGAACTGACGCTCGTCTACACTCGACTGCGGCACTGCGGGGTCTCGATACGCCGCTTCTCGGCTACCCGACCCGCTCCAGGAGGCAAAACATGGCGACCACCAACGACATCAAGAACGGCAGCGTGCTGTCGATCGACGGCCAGCTCTGGAACGTCATCGAGTTCCAGCACGTCAAGCCGGGCAAGGGTGGCGCCTTCGTGCGCACCAAGCTCAAGAACGTGATGAGCGGCAAGACCGTCGACCGCACGTTCAACGCCGGCACCAAGATCGACTTCGCGACCGTCGACCGCCGCGACTTCCAGTTCCTGTACAAGGACGGCGAGGACTTCGTGTTCATGGACACGAGCGACTACGACCAGCGCACCATTCCGGCCGCCGTCGTCGGCGACGCCGCCAACTTCATGCTCGAGAACCAGATCGCGACCATCGCGACCCACGACGGCGAGGCGCTCTACGTCGAGCTCCCCGCCTCCGTCGTGCTCGAGGTGACGTACACCGAGCCGGGCCTCCAGGGCGACCGCTCCAGTGCCGGCACCAAGGCCGCCACTCTCGAGACCGGCTACGAGATCCAGGTTCCGCTCTTCCTCGAGCAGAACACCCGGGTCAAGGTCGACACCCGTGACGGGTCGTACCTCGGTCGCGTGACCGACTAGTGAGCGCACGGACCAAAGCCCGCAAGCGCGCGCTAGACATCCTCTTCGGCGCCGACGTTCGCGGCATTCCGATCGCCGACCTGCTGGCCGACGAGTCGGTGCGCGCGGAGTCGCAGCCGCAGCGCGAGTCGTCGTGGCTGTACGCCCGCGAGATCGTCGCCGGGGTGCTGGAGCACCTCGACGAGATCGACACCGTGATCATCGAGCACGCGCAGGGCTGGAAGCTGGACCGGATGCCGGCCCTCGACCGCGCGCTCGCGCGCCTGGCGACCTGGGAGATCCTGTTCAACCCCGAGGTGCCGAACCCGGTGGCGATCTCGGAGGCCGTCGAAGCGGCGACGATCATGAGCACCGAAGACTCGGCGGGATTCCTCAACGGTCTGCTCGGCGGGGTCGCGCGCAGCCAGGAGTAACTACATGCGCGGCGCGCTCATTCTCGACTTCGACGGAACGCTCTGCGTCGGCGATGCGCCGGTGCACGAGTACGCGCGTCACGCCTTCGCGAACGTGCCCGATGGCGCGGCGCGGCTGTCGCGACTGGACGACTTCCTGGCCCACGGTGCCGGGCTCGACGCCGCCCGTGACGGCTACCAGGCCGTCGCGGCGCTCGCGCGCGAGGCGGAGGTCCCGCGCGCGGCGCTGCAGGAGGCGTTCCAGCGCAGCCGCGCCGACATCGCCAGCTGGATCGGCGAGGTGCGCGCCCCGGAGGGGATGCGCGACCTCCTCGCCGAGCTGAGCCACGTCTCCCGCATCCTCATCACCAATTCGCCGGCCGGGGGACTCGACCAGGTGATCGACGGGCTCGGCCTCGCCGACGTGCTCGATCAGGTCGTGACCGACGCCCGGAAGCCTGCGGGCATGGCCGCCGCTCTCGACCGCGCGGGCGTGCGCGCCTCAGGCGCCGCACTGGCGAGCCTCGGCGACATCTGGGAGAACGATCACGCCGAGATCCAGGCGCGATCGGGAGTCACATTCCTGATCGATCGGCACCAGCGGGGCGACGGAACTCCGACGCGACGAGCCGCCACCGCGGAGGAGCTGTATCCGGCGATCCGCGACTGGGCCGCCGCGCTGTCAATGTAAACGTTGGGGAAATTCTCACTTGTAGCGCCCGGAAGCGATCCGAGGCACGCTTGAACGTGGGACGGTGCCCCCATGTGCGGGGCAGCTTTTCCAGCGCCGCATCTCGGCGGCGATTGAGGCATGGAGGACATCGTGAAGAAATCGTTCCTGACCCTGGCGACCGTTGCGGTCGCGGGTCTTGCGCTCTCGGCGTGCGCGCCGACCGAAGACGCGGCGCCGGAGGCACCGGAGACGCTCGTCGTCGGCCTGGTTCCGTCGCAGGACGTCGACCAGCTCGTCCTCGACGGCGAAGAGCTCGCGGGGCTGCTGGAGGACCAGCTCGACATGCCCGTCGACGTGATCGTCACCGACAGCTACAACGCACTCGTCGTCGCGATGCAGGCCGGTCAGGCCCACGTCGGCATGTTCGGTCCGATCGCCCTCGTGCAGGCCGTCGACCAGGCGGGCGCCGAGGCGGTTCTCCAGTCGGTCCGCTTCGGATCGAGCACCTACGTCACCCAGTGGTTCACCAACGACACGGACCGCTTCTGCACCACCGACATCGTCACCGACGAGGACGGCTACACCTTCTGCAACGGCACCGACACGGCCGAGTCCGGCCCCGTCGGCCAGGACGCGCTCGCGAACATCACCGAGGACGAGATCATCGCCTTCGTCGATGAGGGCTCGGCCTCGGGCTACTACTACCCGGCGACGCAGCTCCAGGAGGTCGGCCTCGACCCGTTCAACCTGAGCGGCGCGTTCTTCGCGGGCGGACACCCGAACGCGGTCAGCGCCGTGGCGCGCGGTGAGGCCACCGTCGGAACCAGCTACAACGACGCGCGCTCCAACGTCGTCGAGGAGATCCCGACCGTCGGCAGCGACGTCACCGTCTTCGCCTGGTCGACCAACATCCCGAACGACGGCATCGCCGTCGGCGGTGACCTGCCGGAGGACCTGAAGACGGCGATCACCGACGCGTTCCTCGCGATCGCCGACACCGAGGACGGCATCGCCATCCTCAACGCCATCTACAACATCGACGGACTCGTGCCCGCCGACCTCGACGCGCTCGACGCAGCGCGCCAGGTCGAGGCCAACTTCGGCGAGTAGACCGAAGAAGTTCCGCAACTCGGGGGCGGCGCCGCGGCGCTGTCCCCGAGTTTCTCGATGGGGGAGGATGGGTCTGTGATCCGCTTCGCGAAGGTGTCCGTGCGCTACCCGAACGGGACCATCGGTCTCGACGAGATCGATCTCGAGATCCCCGACGGCCAGTTCGTCGTCGTGGTGGGGCTCTCGGGGGCCGGCAAGTCAACGCTGGTGCGCTCGATCAACGGTCTGGTGACCCCGACCGGGGGAGAGCTCGAGGTCTCGGGCCAGCGCGTCGACGGCGCCAAGAAGAGCGCCCTGCGGCGCCTGCGCTCCAAGGTGGGCATGGTCTTCCAGTCCTTCAACCTCGTGACCCGCACGAGCGTGCTGAACAACGTGCTGGTCGGCCGACTGCACGCGACGCCCACCTGGCGCGCCCTGCTCGGCTGGTATCGCAAGGCGGATGTCGAGCTCGCCTTCCAGGCGCTTGAGCGCGTGGGAATCGTCGAGAAGGCCTACACCCGGGCCTCGCAGCTCTCCGGCGGCCAGCAGCAGCGCGTCGCGATCGCGCGCGTTCTCGCCCAGCAGCCCGACGTGATCCTCGCCGACGAGCCGGTCGCCTCGCTCGACCCGCCCACCGCCAACCTGGTCATGCGCGACCTGCGCCGGATCAACCGCGACCTCGGCATCACCACCGTGGTCAACCTGCACTTCCTCGATCTGGCGCGCACCTATGCGCAGCGGATCATCGGGATGCGCGGCGGCAAGATCGTCTTCGACGGTCCGCCGGAGGACGCCGACGACGCCGTGTTCGCCGAGATCTACGGACGCTCGCTCACCGCCGAAGACCTGCTTCCCGATGCGGGAGCGGTGGCGGACGCGGCTCCCCGCGCCACCGCATGACCGCGGCCACCGCCTCTGCCGCGCCGAGTCGAACGGCGCGTCCGGCACGCCCGCGGCCCCCGCTCGGCGCGTGGTCGCTCATCGCGATCGCCGTCATCGTCACGATCGTGGCGGGCAGCGCGATCGACTTCACGATCCTGCCGCTGTTCACCGACACCGGCCGCGGCTGGTTCATCATCAGCCAGTTCTTCGCTCCCGACTGGAGCTTCCTCGTCCAGACCATCCAGCCGATGTCGGTCACCCTCGCGACCGCCGTCGTGGCGAGCGTGATCGGCACCGGCATCGCGCTCGTGGTGTCGTTCTTCGCCTCGACCGTCTCGAACCCCAACGCGATCGTGTACCGGGCGGCGAAGCTGATCCTCTCGGTCGGGCGCTCCCTTCCGGACGTCGTCTGGGGGCTGCTCTTCGTCGCCTTCGTCGGCATCGGCGCCCTCGCCGGCGTGCTGGCGCTCATCATGTTCAACATCGGCATCATCGCCAAGCTCACGGCCGAGACGATCGACGCGGTCGATCCGGGGCCGCTGGAGGCGGCGGATGCCTCCGGGGCGAACGTCGTGCAGCGCTCCCGCGTCGCCGTGCTGCCGCAGATCCTGCCCAACTACGTCTCGTACTCGATGTACGTGTTCGAGCTCAACGTGCGCGCCTCGGTGGTGCTCGGATTCGTCGGCGCCGGCGGCATCGGAACGCAGATCGCGGTCCAGCTCGCCCGGTTCAACTACGACAACCTCTCGGCGATCATCGTGCTGCTGTTCGTGGTCGTGTTCCTGATCGATCAGAGCTCCGGCTACCTGCGACGGAGGCTGGCCCGATGACCGCCACCGTGCCCGCGACGCGTCCGCAGACCGCGCGCCCGACGCCGCCCAAGAAGTGGCGCGTCATCACGATCGAGCTGATCGCGCTCGCCATCGTGCTGCTGTGCCTCTCGGCGATCGAGATCAAGTGGGAGCGGCTCGCGCAGTTCCCCGAGAACTTCGTCACCTACACCGGGCTGATGCTGCGCGGCGCGCTCAACAACCCGTTCGAGGCGCCCTACGCCGAGTACTGGCTCACCTCGCTCGAGTTCATGGGGCAGTCGCTTGCGATGGCGTGGGTCGGAACGGTGATCGGAGCGCTGCTGTCGTTCCCGATCGGGTTCCTCGCCGCCTCCAACACCGCGCCGCGCTGGATCGTGGTGCCGACCCGGCAGGTGCTCAACGCCATCCGCACCGTGCCCGACGTCATCTTCGCGATCGTCATCATGGTGCCGATCTTCGGCCTCGGGCCGCTGCCTGGAGCCCTCGCCCTCGGCGTCGGCTCGATCGGCACGCTCGGCAAGCTCACCAGTGAGGTGATCGAAGGCATCGACACCGGACCGGTCGAATCGGTGCGCTCCTCGGGAGCGAATCCGCTGCAGGTGATGCGGTGGGCGATCCTGCCGCAGGTGATGCCCGAGGTGATCGCGTTCTGGCTGTACCGCTTCGAGGTGAACATCCGCGCCGGGGCGATCCTCGGCGTCGTCGGCGCCGGCGGAATCGGCTCGCTGCTGTCGCGCGTGTTCGACCAGCGCGACTGGGATCGCATCGGAATCGCGCTCATCGTGATCATCCTCGTGACGATGATCGTCGACGCGATCTCCGGGGCGGTGCGCCACCGCATCATCGCCGGGGCCCCCACCGGGAGTGCCGGCGCCGTCGTGTGACGCCGTGAAAGACGAAGTGTGACGCAAGGTTTCGCTTCGTGACACGCCGCGTTGAGTTGCGGCGGCGATGTCCGTAACTTCACAGCCATGCCCGCCGTCACCTCCGTCGCCACCTCGCCCGCGCTCCGCGTCGGGCTGCGTGGCGTCGGCCGCAGCTTCCCGACCGACGCCGGGGACTCCCGCGTCATCCTGCGCGATGTCGACCTCGAGGTCCGCCCCGGCGAGATCGTCGCGCTGCTCGGGCCGTCCGGCTGCGGCAAGTCGACCCTGCTCCGTCTGATCAGCGGGCTCGACCGGCCGAACGCGGGCGAACTGCGCATCGACGGCGCCCCGGTGGCGGACGTCGACCAGCGCAGCGCGGTCGCCTTCCAGGAGCCGCGGCTGCTGCCGTGGCGCTCCATTCAGCGCAACGTCGAGCTCGGCCTGCCGCGCGGAACCGACCGCGCCGAAGGCACGGCTCGCGTCCGCGAGCTGCTGAAGCTGGTGCAGCTCGACCACGCCGCGGAGCTCCGCCCGCGTCAGATCTCCGGCGGCATGGCGCAGCGCGCCTCGCTCGCCCGCGCCCTGGCCCGCGGGCCGGGGGTGCTCCTGCTCGACGAGCCGTTCGGCGCCCTCGACGCGCTGACCCGGCTCACCATGCAGGACCTGCTGCTCGACATCCACGCGGCCGAGCCCGCGACGATCGTGCTCGTCACCCACGACGTCGACGAGGCGCTGCAGCTCGCCGACCGGATCGTGCTGCTGGGCACCCAGGAGGCGCATCCGGGCGCGTCGATCCGCCGCATCCTCGAGGTCGGCAAGCCCCGCCCGCGCGACCGCGCCGACCCCGGAATCGCGATCCTTCGCGCCGAGCTTCTTGACCTGCTCGGGGTCGAGACGCACCACCCCGAGAACTACATCACCAAGGCGATCAAGGCGCAGCGCGCGCAGCGCGGCAACTGAACGCACCCCCATCCCGCACCACCCACCACAGCACAAAGGACACCCCATGAAGAAGACCTTCCTGGCCGCCGCGGCGACCGCGGTCATCGCCTCGCTTGCCCTCACCGGCTGCGCTGGCGAGAACGCGACGCCCGACGCCGGCACGGGCGGCGAGTGGAGCAAGTCGACGCTCAGCCTCGACTTCGCCACCTACAACCCGCTCAGCCTCATCATCAAGGAGCAGGGCTGGATCGAGGACACCCTCGGCGACGACGTCGCGGTGACCTGGACCCAGTCGCTCGGCTCCAACAAGGCCAACGAAGGCCTGCGCGCCGGTGCCCTCGACGTCGGCTCGACGGCCGGATCGGCGGCGCTGCTGGCGCGGGCCAACGGCTCGCCCATCCAGACCATCGGGATCTACACCCAGCCCGAGTGGTCGGCGCTCGTCACGCTGCCCGGCAGCGGCATCGAGTCGGTCACGGACCTGCGCGGCAAGACGGTTGCGGTCACCATCGGCACCGACCCGTACTTCTTCCTGCTGCAGGCGCTCGACGAGGCGGGCGTCGACCCGAGCGAGGTCGACATCCAGAACCTGCAGCACGCCGACGGCGGCGTGGCGCTGGTCAACGGCAGCGTCAACGCGTGGTCGGGTCTTGACCCGATGATGGCCGCGCACGAGCTCAACGACGGCGTGGAGCTGTTCTACCGTCACGTCGAGTTCAACACCTACGGGTTCCTCAACGCGACCGAGGACTTCATCACCAACAACGCCGACCTCGCGCAGGTCGTCGCCGACGCCTACGAGAAGGCGCGCGCCTGGGCTCTGGAGAACCCGGACGAGACCGCGCAGCTGCTCGCCGACGTCTCCGGTCTCGACCTCGAGGTCGCCACGGTCGTGCTCCTGGAGCGCACCGTCATCGACCTCGACTTCGCTCCCGGCGCCGCGCAGTACTCGGTGCTCGAGGTCGTCGGACCGATCCAGGTCGCCAACGGCGACATCCCGTCGCAGGAGCAGGCCGACGCCGCGCTCGAGACGTTGTTCAACACGACGTTCGCCGACGCCGCCGACCCGAGCCGGGTGGGCTGATCACGATGGCGGCCTCTTCCAAGACCTTGACCGGTGACGCGACGGTACGCGGCGGCAACGCCGGGCCCTCCGCCGACCCGCAGGTGACGGGGGAGGCCGCCACGCTCGCCGCCGCCGGCCGGTTCGGCTCGTCCGGGATCGAGCGCCCGCGCCCCGGCCGTCGCGCCGGATCGCGAGCGGCGCTTGGCGCGATCATCCCGCTCGCGCTGCTCGCCCTCTGGTGGGCGGCGTCGCACCTCGGCTGGGTGCCGCTGTTCAAGCTGCCCACGCCGGAGTCGCTCGTCGTCGCGGCGATCGACCTCGCCCAGCGCGGACTGCTCTGGGAGCACATCGGCATCTCCACCCAGCGGGTCTTCCTCGGCTTCGCGATCGGCGCGGTCGCGGGCCTCGCGCTCGGCTCCCTGGTCGGGCTGTCCCGACTCGCCGACGGCTTCCTGGCGGCGACCGTCGGGGCAGCCCGCGCGGTCCCGTCGCTCGCCTGGGTGCCGCTGCTCATCCTCTACCTGGGCTTCGGGGAGGACTCCAAGGTCACCCTGGTCGCGATCGGCGCGATCTTCCCGGTCTACACGACCGTGGCCGGAGCGCTCCGGCACGTCGACCCGCACCTGGTCGAGCTGGGGCGGGCCTACGGGTTCCACGGCATCCGGCTGCTGTTCACGGTGCAGCTGCCCGCCGTCATCCCGGCGATCGTGTCGGGGCTCCGGCTCGCGCTCGCACAGGCGTGGCTGTTCCTGGTCGCCGCCGAGCTGCTCGGCTCGACGATGGGCCTCGGGTTCCTGCTCATCGAGTCGCAGAACAACGGCCGCATCGACCGGCTCTTCCTCGCGATCATCGTGCTCGCGATCCTCGGCAAGCTCTCCGACGCCCTCATCGGCCTCCTCGAGCGCGCCCTCCTCTCCCGCTGGGGCTAGCCCCCGGCCCCACCGTTTTCAGGAGGAAGTGTGACGGATGTGGCAGAAGCGTCCCATCGACGTGACGCGCGCCACATCCGTCACACAAACTCCTGAAAAGGGAAGTGCTAGTGTGAGCGGAGTTTGACCACCTTTAAGTCCGTCCGGGAGGCGGGGAAGGAGGTCCGGATGCGCACGCGAACCGTGCTGCAGCAGGACGACATCCAGAGGGCTCTCACCCGCATCGCGCACGAGATCCTCGAAGCCAATCGCGGAGCGTCCGATCTCGTGCTCCTGGGCATCCCGACCCGGGGCGTGCTCCTCGCTGAGCGCCTCGCCGCCACGCTCGAGAAGCTCGAACCCGGCTCCGCCGCGGTCGGCTCCCTCGACGTCACGATGTACCGCGACGATCTCGCCGCCCAGCCGACCCGCACCCCGCACCCGACGCGGATCCCCGCCGGCGGCATCGACGGCAAGACAGTCGTGCTCGTCGACGACGTGCTGTACTCCGGCCGGACCATCCGCGCCGCCCTCGACGCGCTGAACGACCACGGTCGCCCGCGCGCCGTGCGTCTCGCCGTGCTCGTCGACCGCGGGCACCGCGAACTGCCGATCCGCGCCGACTACGTCGGCAAGAACCTGCCGACCTCGACGACGGAGCGCATCAACGTGCACCTCGCCGAGACCGACGGCGACGACCTGATCGCGATCTCGGCGCCCGATGAGGGGGAGACGCGATGACCGAGCTGCGCCACCTGCTGAGCGCGCACCAGCTCGACCGCGACACCGCGATCGCGATCCTCGACATCGCCGAGGACATGGGCGACGTCGCCACGCGCGCCGTGCCGAAGTTGCCGACGCTGCGCGGCCGCACCGTCGCCAACCTGTTCTTCGAGGACTCCACGCGCACCCGCCTGAGCTTCGAATCGGCGGCCAAGAAGCTGTCGGCCGACGTCATCACCTTCAGCGCGAAAGGCTCGAGCGTGTCGAAGGGCGAGAGCCTGAAGGACACCGCGCAGACGATCGCCGCGATGGGCATCGACGCGGTCGTGCTGCGGCACAGCGCCTCGGGCGCCGCGCACACCCTCGCCACGAGCGGCTGGATCGACGCGGCCGTCGTGAACGCCGGCGACGGCACCCACGAGCACCCCACTCAGGGCCTGCTCGACGCCTTCACGATGCGCAAGGCCCGCCACGGCGCCGCCTCCCGCGGCAAGGACCTCGAGGGCCTTGCCGTCACGATCGTCGGCGACGTGCTGCACTCGCGCGTCGCGCGCAGCAACGTCTGGCTGCTGACGACGCTCGGCGCCCAGGTGCACCTGGTCGCCCCCTCGACCCTGCTGCCGACCGGCATCGCCTCCTGGCCGGTGACGACGGGATCCAGCCTCGACGAGGCGATCGCGGCGAAGCCGGACGTGCTGATGATGCTGCGCATCCAGCAGGAGCGGATGCACGCCGCCTTCTTCCCGCACGAGCGCGAGTACGCCCGCCAGTGGGGCCTCGATGACGCCCGGTTCGCCCAGCTTTCGCCGCATACGATAGTGATGCATCCCGGACCGATGAACCGCGGTCTCGAGATCTCGGCGGCGGCCGCCGATTCGCCGCAGTCGCGAGTTCTCGATCAGGTCACCAACGGGGTGTCGATTCGAATGGCGGTGCTCTACCTCGTGCTCTCGGGAACCTCGTCGAACGCACCCACCACGACCGGAGGCCCCAGCGCATGACCATCCTGATTCAGGGCGCCACGCTCCCGAACGGCGAGTCGACCGATCTGCTGATCCGCGACGGCGTGATCGCCGAGCGCGGTTCCGGGATCGCCGCCTCGGGCGCCCAGGTGATCGACGCGAACGGCCTCCAGGCTCTGCCCGGTCTCGTCGACCTGCACACCCACCTGCGCGAGCCCGGCTTCGAGCAGAGCGAGACGGTTCTCACCGGCTCGCGCGCGGCGGCGGCGGGCGGCTTCACCGCCGTGCACGCGATGGCGAACACCTTCCCGGTGGCCGACACCGCGGGCGTCGTCGAGCAGGTCGCCTCGCTCGGCGCTCAGCACGGCTACGTCACGGTGCGCCCGATCGGCGCGGTCACGGTCGGCCTCGCGGGGGAGCGCCTCAGCGAGATCGGCGCGATGGCGCAGTCGCGCGCGCAGGTGCGCGTCTTCAGCGACGACGGCAAGTGCGTGCACGACCCGCTGCTGATGCGGCGCGCGCTCGAGTACGTCTCGACCTTCGGCGGCGTCGTCGCCCAGCACGCCCAAGAGCCGCGCCTCACCGAGGGCGCCCAGATGAACGAGGGCGAGCTGTCGAGCCGCCTCGGTCTCGCCGGCTGGCCCGCCGTCGCCGAGGAGTCGATCATCGCCCGCGACGTGCTCCTCGCCGAGCACGTCGGCGCCCGACTGCACATCTGCCACCTCTCGACCGCGGGCAGCGTCGAGGTGGTGCGCTGGGCGAAGGCGCGCGGCATCCCGGTGACGGCCGAGGTCACCCCGCACCACCTGCTGCTGACCGAGCAGCTGGTCGAGAGCTACGACCCGCGCTTCAAGGTGAACCCGCCGCTGCGCCGCGACGAGGACGTGCACGCGCTGCGCGCCGCGCTGGCCGACGGCACCATCGACATCGTCGCGACCGATCACGCGCCGCACCCCGTCGAGACGAAGGAGTGCGCCTGGGCGGAGGCCAGCTTCGGCATGGTCGGCCTGGAGAGCGCGCTGAGCGTCGTGCAGGAGGCCGTCGTCGACAGCGGCCAGCTCTGCTGGGCCGATGTGGCGCGCGTGCTCTCGAGCGCGCCCGCCGAGATCGGTCTGCTCGACGGCTACGACGCCGCGTTCGAGGTCGGCAGCCCCGCGCACGTCACCCTCTACGACCCGAGCGCGCGCTCCGACTTCAGCACGGAGCGGCTTCGCGGCAAGGGCATCAACTCGCCCTACCTCGGCCGCTCGCTCCCGGGCCGCGTCGTGGCGACGCTGCACGGCGGCGTTCCGACGGTGCTGGACGGCGAGCTGCGGCCCGCCGAGGAGGTGTCGCATGGATAAGGTCCTGCCGACCCTGATCGTCGTCGCCGTGCTCGCGCTGGTGTTCGGCTCGCTCGCGATCGCCTGGCGCGCGCGGACGCGTCGTCATGCGAGCCTCGGCTCGCTGCCGACGCCGCCCGCCGAGCTCGGTGAGGCGCGCGCCAGCTTCGAGGCGCTGTACCTCGCCACGACGCAGGCCGAGCAGCCGTTGGAGCGGATCACCGTGCCCGGTCTCGGCTTCCGCGCCCAGGCGGTGCTCCGCATCCACGATGCCGGGCTCGAGCTCGACCTCGGCGGCCGCGCCGGCCCGGCGTTCATCCCGCGTGAGCGCATCGTCGGCGCCGGCCGCGCCAACTGGACGATCGACCGCGCCTCCGGCGGCGACCGCCTGGTGTTCGTGCGCTGGCTGCTCGGCGACGGCGACCTCGCGGTCGACTCGACCTTCCGCGCCTCTGACCCGGCGACGCTCGCCGACGCCCTGCTTGCTCTTCTTCCCGTTTCAACCGAAAGCGACGCCTCATGATCCGCCACGACCCCGCCGTTCTCGTTCTGGAGGACGGCACGCGCTACGCCGGCCACGCCTACGGCGCGCGCGGACGCACCCTCGGTGAGGCGGTCTTCGCCACCGGCATGACCGGCTACCAGGAGACCCTCACCGACCCGAGCTACGCCGGTCAGATCGTCGTGCAGACCGCGCCGCACATCGGCAACACAGGCATGAACGACGAGGACCCGGAGTCCCGCCGCATCTGGGTGGCCGGCTATGTCGTGCGCGACCCCTCCCGCGTGGTCAGCAACTTCCGCGCGCTCCGCTCGCTGGATGACGAGCTGGAGAGCACCGGCATCGTCGGCATCAGCGGCATCGACACGCGAGCGCTGACCCGCCGCCTGCGCGACACCGGCTCGATGCGCGCCGGGATCTTCTCCGGCTCCGACGCCGAGCTGGATGCCGAGGCGCAGCTGGCGCTGGTGCGCGAGGCGCCCGAGATGGCCGGCCAGAACCTGTCGGCCCAGGTCTCCGTGGAGGCCGCCCTGGTGACGCCCGCGGAGGGCGAGCGGATCGGCAACCTCGCGGTGCTTGACCTCGGCATCAAGCAGGCGACGGTGAACAACCTCGCCGCGCGCGGCTTCGAGGTGCACGTGCTGCCGCAGTCGGTCTCGCTCGACGAGCTGCTCGCCATCGACCCGGTCGCGGTGTTCTACTCGAACGGCCCGGGCGACCCGTCGGCGAGTGACGCCCACGTCGCGCTGCTGCGCGGGGTGCTGGACGCGGGCCTGCCGTTCTTCGGCATCTGCTTCGGCAACCAGCTGCTCGGCCGCGCCCTCGGCTACGGCACCTACAAGCTGCCCTTCGGCCACCGCGGCATCAACCAGCCGGTGCTCGACAAGGCGACCGGCAAGGTGGAGATCACCGCCCACAACCACGGCTTCGCGGTCGACGCCCCGCTGGATGCCCCCAGCGACAGCCCGAACGGCTACGGCAAGGTCGAGGTCAGCCACATCGGCCTCAACGACCAGGTGGTCGAGGGACTCAACGCCCTCGAGATCCCCGCCTTCTCGGTGCAGTACCACCCGGAGGCGGCGGCCGGTCCCCACGACGCCAATTACCTCTTCGACAGATTCCGCGACATGGTCGTGGCCCACCAGAGCAAGAAGGCCCAGAACTAGTGCCCAAGCGTCCCGACATCAACTCCGTCCTGGTCATCGGCTCCGGCCCGATCGTCATCGGGCAGGCGGCCGAGTTCGACTACTCCGGCACGCAGGCCTGCCGCGTCCTCCGCGAGGAGGGCGTCCGCGTCATTCTGGTGAACCCGAACCCGGCGACGATCATGACCGACCCGGACTTCGCCGACGCCACCTACATCGAGCCGATCAACGCGGAGGCGCTGGAGGCGATCATCGCGAAGGAGAAGCCGGATGCGATCCTGCCGACCCTGGGCGGCCAGACCGCGCTGAACGCGGCCATCGCGCTCGACGCGGACGGCATCCTCGAGAAGTACGGCGTCGAGCTGATCGGCGCCAAGGTCGAGGCCATCAACAAGGGCGAGGACCGTCAGATCTTCAAGGATCTGGTCATCGAGGCGGGCGCGGACGTCGCGCGCAGCTTCGTCGTCAAGACGGTTCCCGCGGCGGTGGAGGCCGCCGAGGAGCTCGGCTACCCACTCGTCGTGCGCCCCTCGTTCACCATGGGCGGGCTCGGTTCCGGGTTCGCGCACGACCGCGCCGAGCTCGTGCGCATGGTCACCGACGGCCTGCACCAGTCTCCGACGACCGAGGTTCTCCTGGAGGAGTCGATCCTCGGCTGGAAGGAGTACGAGCTCGAGCTCATGCGCGACACGGCCGACAACACGGTCGTCGTCTGCTCGATCGAGAACGTCGACCCGGTCGGCGTGCACACGGGCGACTCGATCACGGTCGCCCCCGCGCTGACCCTCACCGACCGCGAGTACCAGCGGCTCCGCGACATCGGCATCGACATCATCCGCGCCGTCGGCGTCGACACCGGCGGCTGCAACATCCAGTTCGCCATCGACCCCGCGAACGGCCGCATCATCGTCATCGAGATGAACCCGCGCGTCTCGCGCTCGAGCGCGCTCGCCTCGAAGGCGACCGGCTTCCCGATCGCGAAGATCGCCGCGAAGCTCGCGATCGGCTACCGCCTGGACGAGATCCCGAACGACATCACCAAGGTGACGCCGGCGAGCTTCGAGCCGACCCTCGACTACATCGTGGTCAAGGTGCCGCGCTTCGCGTTCGAGAAGTTCCCGAGCGCGGATGCCACCCTCACCACGACGATGAAGAGCGTCGGCGAGGCGATGGCGATCGGCCGCAACTACTCGACCGCGCTGCAGAAGGCGCTCCGTTCGCTGGAGAAGCGGGGGAGCAGCTTCCACTGGGGCGAGCAGCCGCGCTCGAAGGCGGAGCTCATCGAGGTCAGCGCGACCCCGACCGACGGTCGCATCGTCACGGTCCAGCAGGCGCTGCGCGCCGGCGCCACGGTCGACGAGATGTTCGAGGCGACCGGCATCGACCCGTGGTTCCTCGACCAGATCGTGCTGATCAACGAGGTGGCCGACGAGATCGCCGCGCACGACGCGCTCGATGCCGACCTGTTCCGGCACGCGAAGGACCACGGCTTCTCGGACGTGCAGATCGCGCAGCTGCGCGGTCTCGACGAGCAGCAGGTGCGCGACGCGCGCTGGGAGCTCGGCATCCGTCCCGTCTTCAAGACGGTCGACACCTGCGCGGGCGAGTTCCCGGCGCTCACGCCGTACCACTACTCGAGCTACGACGCTGAGACGGAGGTGGCGCCGTCGGAGGGCAAGAAGGTGGTCATCCTCGGCTCCGGCCCGAACCGCATCGGCCAGGGCGTCGAGTTCGACTACTCGTGCGTGCACGCGAGCTTCGCGCTCTCGGCCGCCGGGTACGAGACGATCATGATCAACTGCAACCCGGAGACGGTCTCGACCGACTACGACACCAGCGACCGGCTCTACTTCGAGCCGCTCACGCTGGAGGACGTGCTCGAGGTCATCCACGCCGAGTCGCAGTCCGGCGAGCTCGTGGGCGTCATCGTGCAGCTCGGCGGCCAGACCGCGCTCGGGCTCGCGAAGGGCCTGGAGGCGGCGGGCGTGCCGATCCTCGGCACCAGCCCGGAGGCGATCGACCTGGCGGAGGAGCGCGGGCACTTCTCGCGCATCCTCCGGGACGCGGGCCTCGTCGCTCCCCGCAACGGCACCGCGACGGATGCGCCGAGCGCGATCCGCGTGGCCGAGGAGATCGGCTACCCGGTCCTGGTGCGCCCGAGCTACGTGCTCGGCGGACGCGGCATGGAGATCGTCTACGACACGCCCAGCCTCGAGGACTACTTCGAGCGGGTGCGCGAGCACGCGATCATCGGCCCCGGCGCGCCGCTGCTGGTCGACCGCTTCCTCGATGACGCGGTCGAGATCGACATCGACGCGCTCTACGACGGCACCGAGCTCTACGTCGGCGGCATCATGGAGCACATCGAGGAGGCCGGGGTCCACTCGGGCGACTCGGCGTGCACCCTGCCGCCGGTGACGCTCGGGCGTGGCATCCAGGACCAGGTGGTCGACGCGACGCGCAAGATCGCCGAGGGCATCGGCGTTCGCGGGCTGATCAACGTGCAGTTCGCGATCGGCGCGGGCGTGCTCTACGTGCTCGAGGCGAACCCGCGCGCCAGCCGCACCGTGCCCTTCGTCTCCAAGGCGCTCGGCATCCCGCTGGCGAAGGCGGCGTCGCTCGTCATGGTCGGCAAGACCGTGCGCGACCTGGTCGCCGACGGCCAGCTGCCCGAGCACGACGGCTCGATCGTGTCGCTCGATTCGCCGGTCTCGGTGAAGGAGGCGGTGCTGCCGTTCAAGCGGTTCCGCACCCGCGAGGGCAACGTCGTCGACTCGGTCCTCGGGCCGGAGATGCGCTCCACCGGCGAGGTCATGGGCATCGACACCGACTTCCCGCGGGCCTTCGCCAAGAGCCAGGATGCGGCCTACGGCGGACTGCCGGAGAGCGGCCGGGTGTTCGTCTCGGTCGCCGACCGCGACAAGCGCGCCACCGTGCTGCCGATCCTGCGTCTCAGCCAGCTCGGCTTCGAGATCGTCGCGACGGAGGGCACCGCGGAGGTGCTCGCCCGCAACGGCATCCAGGCGACCACCGTGCGCAAGTACTTCGAGGGCCAGGTGGACGACGGCGGCGAGCCGACCGTGGTCGACCTGATCAACGCGGGCGAGATCGACGTCGTGATCAACACGCCGAGCGGTCGCACCGCGCGCGCCGACGGCTTCGAGATCCGCACCGCGACGGTCGCGGCCGACAAGCCGCTGTTCACGACGATCGCGCAGCTCGCGGCGGCCGTGGCGGCGTTCGAGATCAAGCGCGGCGACATCCGCGTGCGAAGCCTGCAGGACTACGCGGCCGATCGCGCGGTTCGCGAGGCCGCACGGTGAGCACGCTGACCGCCGGGACGCCGGGGGAGACCTTCGGCGCGCGCCTGGCGCGCGTGTTCGAGAAGCGCGGTCGCCTGTGCGTCGGGATCGATCCGCACGCGGCACTGCTCGCGTCGTGGGGCCTGCCCGACTCCGCGGCCGGCGTTCGGGAGTTCGGTCTGCGCGTCGTGGAGGCGTCCGCGGGAACCGCGGGCATCGTCAAACCGCAGATCGGCTTCTTCGAACGGCACGGCTCCGCCGGCTTCGCCGCGCTCGAAGACGTGCTGGCCGCGGCGCGGGCCGCGGAGCTGCTCGTGATCGCCGACGTGAAGCGCGGCGATGTCGGCAGCTCGGTCGACGCCTACGGGCAGGCCTGGCTGACGCCCGGTTCGCCGTTCGAGGCGGACGCAATGACCGCCGTCGCCTACCAGGGCATCGGATCCCTCGACGGGGTGCTCGCGCAGGCCTCGACGCACGGCAAGGGCGTCTTCGTGCTCGCGGCCACCTCCAACCCGGAGGCGACCGACGTGCAGACCGCCCGGGTGCAGTCCGGGCCGCAGGAGGGTCGCACCGTCGCCGCCGCCACGATCGCCGAGCTGCAGGCCCGGCGCACCGCGCCCAGCGCCGCCGCGCCGCTCGATGAGTTCGGCGTCGTCGTGGGCGCGACCGTGGATCTCGGCTCCTACGGCCTGGCGCCGGAGGACCTGGCGCGCACCCCGATCCTGGCACCCGGTTTCGGGCATCAGGGTGCGAGTTTCGCGGAGCTGCCGGCGCTGTTCGGCCCCGCGCTCACCGCGGTCATCGCCAGCGCCTCGCGCAGCATCCTCGCGGCGGGACCGGACGATCTGCCGGCGGCCGTCGCCTCGGCCGTGACGGAGGTCGAGGCCGCATGCCGCGCCTGACTCCGCCCGAGGTCGACCGCGTCGCCGCCTCCCGCGCCGCGGTCGCGGCCCGTCGGGCGCGCGCGGCGATCAAGCACGCCGTCGCGACGGGGGAGAAGCGCGCCCTCGAGGTCGCCGAGAGCGGCTGGGCCGCGGAGCCGAGTGCGCCGGAGGCGACCCTGCGGGTGCGCGAACTGCTGATGAGCATTCCCACCGTGGGCGCCACGCGCGCCGACCGCGCGCTCGACGAGCTCGGCATCGCGCACTCGAAGCGCGTCGGCGGGCTCGGCATTCGGCAGCGGGCGCGGCTGCGCGACTACCTGCTCACCCGCGAGGGCCGCGTCGAGACGCCGCACAGCCGCCTCGTCGTGCTCGCCGGACCGACGGCGGTCGGCAAGGGCTCGGTGTCGAGCTTCATCCGCGAGAACTACCCCGACGTCATGTTCAGCGTGTCGGCGACCACGCGCGCCCCGCGCCCGGGCGAGGTCGACGGGGAGCACTACTACTTCATCAGCGACGACGAGTTCGATCGCATGGTGCGCGACGGCGAGTTCCTCGAGTACGCGACCGTGCACAACGCCTACCGCTACGGCACGCCGCGCCCGCCCGTCGACGCCGCACTGGCCTCGGGCCGCAGCGTGCTGCTGGAGATCGATCTGCAGGGCGCCCGCGCGGTGCGGACGGCGATGCCGGAGGCCCTGCTCGTGTTCCTGCTGCCGCCGAGCTGGGAGGAGCTGGTGCGCCGACTGGTCGGTCGCGGCACCGAGCCGCCGGCCGAGCAGGCGCGTCGATTGGAGACCGCGAAGGTCGAATTGCGCGCCCAGGACGAGTTCGATGTGCGTGTTGTGAACCGCGACGTCGGCCAAGCGGCGCGCGAGGTCGTAGAATTGCTGGCAGTGCCCGGCGCCTGAGCCGTGGCGCGACGACTCTCCGGAAGGAAACCCATGGCTGACAAGAGCAAGGGCATCATCGACCCGCCCATCGACGAGCTGCTCTCGCGCGTCGACTCGAAGTACCAGCTCGTGATCTTCGCGTCCAAGCGCGCGCGCCAGATCAACGACTACTACGCGGACCTCCACGAGGGCTCGCTGTTCGACAACGTCGGACCGCTCGTCGACTCGACGATCGAGGACAAGCCGCTCTCGGTCGCACTCCACGAGATCAACGAGGACAAGCTCGTCCTCACGCGCACCGCGGAGTAATCCGGTCCTGCGATGAGGATCGTCGTCGGGATCACCGGCGGCATCGCCGCATACAAAGCGGTGAATGTCGTGCGCGCCTTCGTGCTCGCCGGCCACGACGTCCAGGTCGTCGCGACAGAAGCGGCGCTGCGCTTCGTGGGTCGCCCGACCCTCGAGGCGATCAGCCGCAACCCTGTCCACTCCGAGCTCTACGAGGGCGTCGCCGAGGTGCGCCACGTCGCACTCGGCCAGCGCGCCGACCTCATCGTGATCGCGCCGGCGACCGCGAACACGCTCGCCAAGCTCGCGCACGGTCTCGCCGACGATCTGCTCGGCAACACGGTGCTGGCGAGCACCGCGCCGCTCGTGGTCGCCCCGGCGATGCACACCGAGATGTGGCAGCACCCGGCCACCGTCGCCAACGTAGCGACGCTGCGCGCGCGCGGCGTCACGGTCATCGGCCCGGCCTCGGGCCAGCTCACCGGCGCCGACTCCGGCCCGGGCCGCATGTCGGAGCCGGACAACATCGTCGACGGGGCGCTGGCGGTGCTCGGCCCCCGCGACCTGGTCGGCCATCACGTGCTGGTGACGGCGGGCGGCACACGGGAGCCCCTCGACCCGGTTCGGTTCCTCGGCAACCGGTCCAGCGGCAAGCAGGGCGTGGCGATCGCGCGCGCCGCCGCGGCCCGCGGTGCCGAGGTCACCCTGATCGCGGCCCACACCGATCCGGGAGTGCTCGAGGGCGCCCTGAGCGGTGTCGAGGTCGTGCGCGTCGAGACGGCACGCGAACTCGGCGAGGCTGCCCACTGCGCTGCCGAGTCGGCGAGCGTCGTGGTGATGGCCGCGGCCGTCGCGGACTACCGCCCCGACGCCGTCTCCGACCAGAAGATCAAGAAGGAGACGCAGGGCGACACGCTCGAGCTGCGGCTCGTGAAGAACCCCGACATCCTGCGGGAGCTCGTGGAGGCGCGTCGCCCCGGGCAGCTGATCATCGGCTTCGCGGCCGAGACCGAGACCGATCGCGATGCTCTGATCGAGCTGGGACGCCGCAAGGCGGAGCGCAAGGGCACCGACTTCCTGGTGGTGAACGCGGTCGGCTGGAGCGAGGGCTTCTCGCAGGACGACAACGCGATCCTGGTGCTGGATTCGTCGGGGTCTATCGTGGAGGAGGCCTCCGGCAGCAAGGCGTCGGTGGCCCACCGTATCCTGGATCTCACGCGCTGATCTTCGGGTCAGCGCTGATCCCCGCCCCTCGACCGACAGGCCGACCGTGACTTCTTCCTCCTCGTCCTCGCTGCGACTGTTCACCTCCGAGTCGGTGACGGAGGGCCACCCCGACAAGATGTGCGACCAGATCAGCGACGCCATCCTCGACGCGCTGCTCACCGACGACTCGTCGGCGCGCGTCGCCGTCGAGACCCTCGTCACGACCGGACTCGTCCACGTCGCGGGCGAGGTGTCGACGCACGGCTACGTCGACATCCCCGGCATCGTGCGCAAGACGATCACCGACATCGGCTATGACTCCTCCGACGTCTGGTTCGATGGGCGCTCGTGCGGGGTGTCGATCTCGATCGGCGAGCAGTCGCCCGACATCGCCGGAGGCGTCAACACCGCTCTCGAGGTCCGCGAGCACGCGAGCGTCGACGAGCTCGACCGGCAGGGCGCGGGCGACCAGGGAATCATGTTCGGCTACGCCGTGCGTGAGACGCCCAGCCTGATGCCGCTGCCGATCTGGCTCGCGCACCGGATGTCCGAGCGGCTCTCCCAGGTGCGCCACGAGGGCATCGTCGACTACCTGCGTCCCGACGGCAAGACGCAGGTCACCGTCGGCTACGAGAACGGCGTGCCGACGTCGATCGAGACGGTCGTCCTCTCGACCCAGCACGCCCCCGAGGTCACGCTCGCCACGCTGCGAGCCGAGATCGAGGAGCTCGTCGTCCGGCCCGTTCTGGATGCGGTCGAGCTGCCGTCGAGCGAGGCGCGCATGCTGATCAACCCCTCCGGCAAGTTCGAGATCGGCGGACCGCACGGCGACGCCGGCCTCACCGGGCGCAAGATCATCGTCGACACCTACGGCGGCGCAGCACGCCACGGCGGCGGCGCCTTCAGCGGCAAGGACCCGTCCAAGGTCGACCGCTCGGCCGCCTACGCGATGCGCTGGGTGGCGAAGAACGCGGTGGCCGCCGGGCTCGCCGACAAGCTCGAGATCCAGGTCGCCTACGCGATTGGGGCCGCCGCGCCGGTCGGGCTGTACGTCGAGTCGTTCGGAACGGCGCACGTGCCCGAGGAGCACATCATCGAGGCGATCCGCGAGGTGTTCGACCTGCGCCCCGCCGCGATCGTGCGCGACCTGCAGCTGATGCGCCCCATCTACGCGAAGACGGCGTCGTACGGCCACTTCGGCCGCGAGCTGCCCGACTTCACCTGGGAGCGCACCGATCGCGTCGACGACCTTCGCGCCGCGGCCGGTCTCTGAGGAAGCGAGCGGTGTGAGGATCGCCCGGGTTCTCGTCGACTCGCCGCTCCCGCAGCTGGATCGGCTGCTCGACTACCGCATTCCGGAGCTCGTTGAGGGCGTCGAGCCGGGGCAGCGCGTCTCGGTGCCGCTGCGCAGCGCCGGACGTCTCGCCACCGGCTTCGTGGTCGAGATCACGCAGCAGCGGGAGTACCCCGGTCCGCTGAGCGATGTCGCGGCGGTGGTCTCGCCGGTGCGCGTGCTCGCGCCCGAGGTGTGGAACCTCGCCCGCGCCGTCGCGGATCGTGCGGCCGGGTCGGCCAACGACGTGCTCCGTCTGGCGATCCCCAAGCGCCAGGCGCGCGTGGAGAAGACCTGGTTGGCGCGCGAGTCGGATGCCGCCGTGGCTCCCTTCGAAGCGCCGACCGTCACCGACTACGCGCCCGCGGAGCTGGAGACAGCACTCGCGGATCGCCGGCGGATCGCGCTCGGCGTGCGACCGGGCGTGACGCGCACCGAGAACGGGCAGTGGGTCGGCCGCTGGGCGCGCACGCTCGGCCAGCTCGCGGCCCGCACCCTCGCCGCGGGCGAGTCGGCGATCATCGTCGTGCCCGATCACCGCGACCAGGAGCAGCTCGCGGCGGTGCTCGCCGAACTGGTGCCGCCCGAGGCCCTGGTGCGCGCGGATGCCCGGCAGAGCGACCCGGAGCGCTACCGCGGGCTGCTGCGGGCCCTCGAACCGGCCCCCGCCATCATCGTCGGCAGCCGTTCGGCGATCTACGCGCCCGCGTCGAAGCTCGGCCTCATCGCGGTCTGGAACGACGGCGACCCGCTGCTCGGCGAGCCGCTCGCGCCCTACGTCCATGCCCGCGACGCCGCACTCGTGCGGCAGGAGCAGCAGCGCTGCGCCCTCGTGCTCGCCGGACACACGCGCTCCACCGAGGTGCAGCGACTGGTCGAGGTGGGCTGGCTCGGCGAGATCGCGCCGGAGCGGCCCCGGCATCCGCGGGTCGTCCCGACCGCGAACATGGCGGCGAACGACGGTCTCGCCGCCCAGGCGCGTATTCCGTCGTTCGCATGGAAGCAGGCGCGCGCGGCGCTCGAGGAGGGGCCAGTGCTCGTGCAGGTCGCCCGGCCCGGCTACGCCCCGGGGCTGCGGTGCCAGGACTGCGGCACGGCGGCCCGCTGCCGCGCCTGCGCGGGCCCGCTGCGCGAGCGTTCCGCCGGAGCGGTGCCGTCGTGCACCTGGTGCGGCGCGCTGGAGACCTCGTGGCGCTGCCCGAACTGCGAATCCACCCGTCTGCGCCGCAGCGGCGTCGGCGCGGGTCGGACGGCCGACGAGCTCGGGCGCGCCTTCCCGGGCGTGCGGATCATCATCGCCGACGGCGAGCGCACCGTACTCGACGTGGACGAGCGCCCCACCCTGGTGATCGCGACGCGCGGCGCCGAGCCGATCGCCGCCGGCGGCTACCGGGCCGTGCTCCTGCTCGACGGCGAGCGGATGATCGCGCGCGAGAGCCTGCGCGTCGCGGAGGACTGCGCCCGCTGGTGGGCCGACGCTGCGGCGCTGGCCGCCGACGACGGCGTGGTGGTGCTCGTCGGGGTCGGCGGAGCCCTCGCCTCGGCGATGGTGACCTGGCGCTTCGACACGCTCGCCTCCGCCGAGCTCTCGGACCGTCGCGACCTGCGTTTCCCGCCCGCCGTGCGGATGGCGACGCTCGACGGATTCCCCGATGTCGTGGCCGCGGCGGTGGCGGAGCTGCCCCCGACCGTCAACGTGCTCGGCGTCACCGAGCACGACGGCCGCAGTCGCGCGCTGCTGCGGTTCGACTACGCCGCGGGCGCCACCGCCGCCCAGGCGGTGCGCGCCGAGATCATCCGCCACGCGACACGCCGACGGAAGCCCGTCCCCGGCAGCCCGCGACGGGGCCGTCAGCCCTTGCCGCTGCGGGCGCGCTTCGACGACCCGGAGCCTTTCGAGGAATAGCTCGGCCGCGTGCTGAGAGAATGGTCGAATGCCCGTTCCGCTCCGCCTCATCTTCGCCGGTAGCCCGGCCGCCGCCGTGCCCAGCCTGGAGGCGCTCATCGCGGGCCCGCACGACGTGGTCGCGGTCGTCACCCGGGAGGATTCGCCCCAGGGGCGCAAGCGGGTGCTGACGCCGACCCCCGTCGCCGAACTCGCCGAGCGAGTGGGCATCCCGGTGATCCGCGCGAACCGGCTGGGCCCGGTGACCGAGCAGCTCACGGCCCTCGACGCCGATCTCGGCGTCATCGTCGCCTACGGCGGCCTGATCCGCGAGCCGCTGCTTCACGCCCCGCGACACGGCTGGATCAACCTCCACTTCTCGCTGCTGCCGAAGTGGCGCGGCGCGGCGCCGGTCCAGCGCGCGATCATGGCCGGTGACACCACCACCGGCACCGCGGTCTTCCAGCTCGTCGAGGACCTCGACGCGGGACCGGTGTTCGCCGTCGACGAGGTGCCGATCATGCCGCTGCAGACCGCCGGGCACGTGCTCGAGGCGCTCGCGCTCTCCGGCGCCCGCCAGCTCGCGGCCGTCGTCAACGACATCGCCTCCGGACGCGCACAGGCGACGGAGCAGACCGGCGAGCCGAGCGCCGCGCCCAAGCTCCGCCTCGAGGACGGCCGCATCGACTGGAATCGCCCCGCCGACCTCGTGAGCGCGCACATCCGCGGCGTCACCCCGGAGCCGGGCGCCTTCACCGAGATCGGCGGCGACCGGCTCAAGGTGCTTGAGATCGCCCCGGCTCGCGACGCGGTCCGGTTCGCCCCCGGTGAGCTCGCCAGCGTCGACTCCGCCGTCCTCGCGGGCACGGCGACGGATCCGATCGAGCTCGTCCGCATCCAGCCCGCCGGCAAGAAGCCCATGCGCGCCGCCGACTGGTGGCGCGGGCGCCCCGTCGACGCCGAGGCGGTGGCCTCATGACCGAGACTCGCACCGGCGCGAAGCGCCCCCGTCCCACCCGCGCGTCCAGCTCCCGCCGCGTCGCCTACGACGTCATCGCGGCGGTGCGCGAGAGCGACGCCTACGCGAACCTGCTGCTGCCGGTGCGCCTCGCCGAGGCGGGCCTCGACGCCGCGGACTCGGCGCTGGCGACCGAATTGACCTACGGCACCCTTCGCGGCCTCGGCCGCTACGACCGGGTGATCGAGATCGCCGCGGGCCGTCCGACGCACAAGATCGACGCCGAGGTGCTCGACGTGCTGCGGCTCGGCGTCCACCAGCTGCTCTCGACGCGCATCCCGCCGCACGCCGCGGTGGACGAAGCGGTGCAGCTGACCGTCGCTCTCGGTCGACGATCGGCGAGCGGATTCGTCAACGGGGTGCTGCGCTCGATCGCTCGGAAGCCGGCGGAGGAGTGGTTCGCCGACACGCTCGACGGGCTCACCGGCGACGCGCGGCTCGCGATGGAGCACGCGCACCCGCGCTGGATCGTCGAGGCCTTCCGAGCGGCGCTCGGCGCCGAGGACCGCGCCGACGAGCTCGACGAGCTCCTGCACGCCGACAATCTGCCGCCCGCCGTCAGCCTGGTGGCGCTGCCGGGCCTTGCCGAACCGGCCGAGGTCGGGCGCGCCGGGGGAGTCTCTCCGGTCGCGGTCCGCTCACCGGGGGGCGATCCGCGCTCCGTGCCGCTCGTCGCGAGCGGACGGGTGCGCGTGCAGGACGAGGGCTCGCAGCTGGCGGCCCTGGCCCTCACCCGGGCCCGACCGGTGCGCGCGGGGGAGCGCTGGCTCGACCTGTGCGCCGGTCCCGGCGGCAAGGCCGCGCTGCTCGCCGCCGAGGCGATCCGGGGAGACGCCGAACTCGTCGCGAACGAACTGGTTCCGGCGCGCGCGGGGCTCGTCCGCAACGCCCTGAGCGTGTTCGACGCGCCGCCCATCGTTCTCGAGGGCGACGGCACCCGCTTTGGCTCCGGCAGCGGCGCGGAGGCCCCGGGACGCTACGACCGGATCCTGCTCGACGCGCCCTGCACCGGACTCGGCGCCCTGCGCCGCCGGCCGGAGGCCCGCTGGCGCAAGCAGCGCAGCGACGTCGCCGAACTCGCACCGCTGCAGTCGGGCCTCCTGGACGCCGCGATCGCCGCGCTCGCACCCGGCGGCCTGATCGCCTACGTGACCTGCTCGCCGCACCTCGCGGAGACGCGCGACACGGTTGCGGCGGCGCTCGAGCGGCACCCCGCGCTCCGCGTCGTCGACACCCCTGCCGTGGTGTCCCAGATCGCCACGAGCGAGCTGGAGCTGCCCCCGGGGCCCGCCGTGCAGCTCTGGCCGCACCGCCACGGCACCGACGCGATGTTCATCCAGCTTCTGACTACGCTCGAATCGTGAGCGTGCGCATCCAGCCGAGCATCCTGTCGGCCGACTTCGTCAACCTGCAGTCCGAGATCGAGCGGATCGGCGCCGCGGACGGCGTCCATGTGGATGTCATGGACAACCATTTCGTGCCGAACCTGACGTTCGGACCGCAGATGGTGGGCCGCATCCAAGACGTCTCGGCGCTGCCGCTCGACGTGCACCTGATGATCACCGACGTCGATCGCTGGGCGCCCAGCTATGCGGAGCTCGGCTGCTTCTCGGTCACCTTCCACGCCGAGGCGACCGAGAACCCGGTGCCCCTCGCGCGCCGGATCCGGGAGATCGGCTCGCGCGTCGGCCTCGCGCTGAAGCCCGGAACGGCGATCGAGCCCTACCTGGAGCTGCTGCCCGAGTTCGATCAGATCCTCGTGATGACCGTCGAGCCCGGCTTCGGCGGACAGAGCTTCATGGCCGACATGATGCCGAAGCTGCGGCTGCTGCGCGCCGAGGCGGATCGCACCGGCTCCGAGGTCTGGCTGCAGGTCGACGGCGGGATCGCCCTCGACACGATCGGCATCGCCGCCGAGGCGGGCGCCGACACCTTCGTCGCCGGGTCGAGCGTCTACGGCTCCGCCGACGTCGAGAGCGCGATCGAGGAGCTGCGCGCCGCGGCCACGGGACATTCGCACGTCTGATTGACTGGTCTCATGAGCAACAAGACGAAGCCCGAGATCGAACCGACCCTCGGCGATGCGCCCACCGAACTCGTGATCACCGACCTCGAGGTGGGTGACGGCGCGGAGGCCACGCCCGGCGCGAACGTCAACGTCCACTATGTCGGCGTCGACTTCGAGACCGGCGAGCAGTTCGACGCCAGCTGGGACCGCGGCGCCTCGATCCAGTTCCCCCTGAACGGCCTCATCAAGGGCTGGCAGGACGGCATCCCCGGCATGAAGGTGGGCGGCCGTCGGCAGCTCATCTGCCCGCCGCAGTACGCCTACGGTCCCGCGGGCGGCGGCCACCGGCTCTCCGGCCGCACCCTCGTCTTCGTGATCGACCTCCTCGCCGTCGGATAAGGCTCCGCGCGCCGGTACCCTGGAGGCGTGAAGACTTTCGATTCGCTCTACGCGGAACTCGCCGAGAAGGCCGCGACCCGCCCCGCCGGTTCGGGAACGGTCGCGGAACTCGACGCCGGTGTCCACGCGATCGGCAAGAAGATCGTGGAGGAGGCCGCCGAGGTCTGGATGGCCGCCGAGTACCAGAGCGACGTCGAGACCGCGGAAGAGATTTCGCAGCTCCTGTACCACCTTCAGGTGCTCATGCTCGCCAAGGGCCTGAGCCTCGAGGACGTCTACCGACATCTGTGAGCGTCGCCTTGACCGTCACGTTCACCACCAGAAAGCAGAATCATGCTGAGAATCGCGGTGCCCAATAAGGGATCGCTCTCGGAGACCGCCGTCGAGATGCTTCGCGAGGCGGGCTACGCCACGCGACGCGACCCCAAAGAGCTCATCGTCGCCGACCCGCGCAACAACGTCGAGTTCTTCTATCTGCGCCCGCGCGACATCGCGACGTACGTCGGCTCCGGCGCGCTGGATGTCGGCATCACCGGTCGCGACCTGCTGCTCGACTCCGAGTCGCCGGCCATCGAGATCGACGAGCTCGACTTCGGCGCCTCCACGTTCCGGTTCGCCGGGCCGATGGGCCGTTTCACCGAGCTGAAGGACCTCTCCGGGCTGCGCGTGGCCACCAGCTACGACGCGCTGGTGCGCGACTTCCTCGCCTCGCACAACGTCGAGGTCAATGTCGTCCGCCTGGACGGCGCCGTGGAGTCGGCGGTGCGCCTCGGCGTCGCCGATGCGGTGGCCGACGTGGTGGAGACCGGCTCGACGCTCAAGAAGCAGGGCCTGGAGATCTTCGGCCCGGTGATCCTGAAGTCGCAGGCGGTGCTGATCGCCGCCCAGGACGACACCGCGGGCCTGCAGACGCTGCGCCGTCGCATCCAGGGCGTCATGGTCGCCCACCAGTACGTGCTGATGGACTACGACCTGCCCGCGGAGCTCGTGGAGCAGGCCTCGAACATCACCCCCGGCTTCGAGTCCCCGACCGTCTCGCCGCTGCGCGACACCGGCTGGGTCGCCGTGCGCGTCATGGTGCCTCGCGCCGAGACGAACCACGTCATGGACGAGCTCTACAGCCTGGGCGCGCGCGCCATCCTGGTCAGCTCCATCCACGCCGCACGGATCTGACGATGGCCGACGCTGTGAGTCTCGGCGAGGTGACCCGGTGAGCGTCGCCACCCGCGTGATCCCGTGCCTCGACGTGGCCGCCGGCCGCGTTGTCAAGGGCGTGAACTTCCTCAACCTGCGCGATGCCGGCGACCCGGTCGAGCTGGCCAAGCGCTACTACGAGCAGGGCGCCGACGAGGTGACCTTCCTCGACGTCACCGCGACGGTCGAGGACCGCGCCACGATGTACGAGACGGTCACCGCGACCGCCGAGCAGGTCTTCATTCCGCTGACGGTCGGCGGCGGGGTCCGCTCCGCCGACGACGTCGGCCGACTGCTCGGCTTCGGCGCCGACAAGGTCGGCGTGAACAGCGCCGCGATCGCCCGGCCCGAGCTGCTCGGCGAGATCGCCGATCGTTTCGGCGCGCAGGTGCTGGTGCTCTCCCTCGACGTGAAGCGCAGCGAGCGCACCCCGAGCGGCTTCGTCGTCACCACCCACGGCGGACGCACCGAGACCGACCTCGACGCGCTCGCCTGGGCGCGAGAGGCGATCGAGCGCGGCGCGGGGGAGCTGCTGGTCAACTCGATCGACGCCGATGGCACCAAGCAGGGCTTCGATCTCGAGATGGTCGCCGCGATGCGCGAGCTGAGCACCGTGCCGGTGATCGCCAGCGGGGGAGCCGGGGCGCTCGAGCACTTCGCGCCGGCGATCCAGGCGGGCGCGGATGCGGTGCTCGCCGCCTCCGTCTTCCACAACGCCGAGCTCACCGTGGGCCAGGTCAAGGACGCGCTGCGCGCAGAGGGAGTGATGGTGCGATGAGCACGCTGGATGCGAGCACCGTCGGCGAGGTCGTGGCACGAGCCCGCTTCGACGCGCAGGGTCTGCTCCCCGCCGTGGTGCAGCAGCACGACACGCGCGAGGTGCTGATGCTCGGCTACATGAACGCCGAGGCGCTGCGCCGCACGCTCATCGAAGGCCGCGTCACCTACTGGTCGCGCAGCCGTCAGGAGTACTGGCGCAAGGGCGACACCAGCGGCCACATCCAACTGGTGCGCGGCGCCGCGCTCGACTGCGACGGCGACACGCTGCTGCTCCAGGTCGAGCAGGTGGGCCCTGCGTGCCACACCGGCGAGCACGCCTGCTTCGACGTCGACCCGCTCGAGCCCGTCCTCGGAGAGACCGAATGACCACCACCACGCGCGCCGACTTCGACGGCTCGATCGCCGCGGGGCACCGCGTTGTTCCCGTCCTGCGCCGCCTCTTCGCCGACGGCGAGACGCCGGTCGGCGTCTATCGCAAGCTCGCGGAGGGCCGGCCGGGGACCTTCCTGCTGGAGTCCGCCGAGCAGGGCGGAATCTGGTCGCGCTACTCCTTCGTCGGCGTCGGCTCGCTCGGCGTGCTGACCCAGGAGGGCGACCGCGCCGTCTGGCTCGACTACGGGCTCTCGGCCGAGCGCGCGCTCGGCGACGACGCGCCCGACGGTCCGCTGGACGCCCTCGCGCATCTGTACTCGCGCTGGTCGACGCCGCACGTCGTGGATCAGCCACCGCTGACCGGCGGCCTCGTCGGCTTCGTCGGCTGGGAGGCGATCCGGCAGCTGGAGCGGCTCCCGAACCAGCCTCCCGCCGACTACGTCGTGCCGGGGCAGGCGCTGAGCTTCGTCTCCGAGCTCGTCGTGCTCGATCACCGCACCGGCACGGCGACGCTGATCGCGACCGCGCTCAACGACGGGGTCGAGACCCCCGACGAGCTGTGGAGCGCCGCCCAGGAGCGCCTCGACGCGCTGCAGTCGGGCCTGGCAGCACCCACCGAGGCCTGGATCGGCGACGTCGACCTCAGCGTCGAGCCTGCGCCGATCGCCCGCGTTCCGGAGCAGGACTTCCTCGACGCGGTGGAGCGCTCCAAGGAGTACATCCGCGACGGCGACGTGTTCCAGGTGGTCATCTCGCAGCGCTTCGATCACGAGATCACGGCGACGCCGCTCGAGGTCTACCGGGTGCTGCGCATCCTCAACCCGAGCCCGTACATGTACCTGCTGGCGCTCGAGTCGCCCGCCGGCGAGTCGTACTCGGTGGTCGGGAGCTCGCCCGAGGCGCTCGTGAAGGTGAAGGACGGCCGCGCCTTCACGCACCCGATCGCCGGATCTCGTCCGCGCGGCGACACGCCCGAGCACGATGGCGAGCTCGCCGACGAGCTGCTGGCGGATCCGAAGGAGCAGGCCGAGCACCTGATGCTCGTCGACCTGGCGCGCAACGACCTGTCGAAGGTGTGCGTCGCCGGCTCGGTCAATGTGACGGAGTTCATGCAGGTGGAGCGCTTCAGCCACATCATGCACCTCGTCTCGAGCGTCGAAGGCGACCTGCGCCCGGGTGCGACCGCGATCGACGCGTTCCGCGCGACGTTCCCCGCGGGCACCCTCTCCGGCGCTCCGAAGCCCCGCGCGCTCGAGATCATCGATGAGCTGGAGGTCGCGCAGCGCGGCGTCTACGGCGGTGTCGTCGGATACTTCGGCCTCGCCGGCGACGCGGATCTCGCGATCGCGATCCGCACCGCGACGATCGCCGGGGGACTCGCCCGCGTTCAGGCGGGAGCGGGCCTGGTGGCGGACTCCGACCCGGCCAGCGAGCACCTCGAGGCGCAGAACAAGGCGGCGGCGCCGCTGCGCGCCGTGGCGATCGCGAACGCCCTGCGCCGCGTCACCTCGTGATGACGCGTCCCAAGTCGCTTCTGCTGACCGTGATCGCCCTCGCGGGCTCGGCGCTCCTGCTCGCCTGGTCGCAGGACTGGTTCCTCGTGACGCTGGCGGGCGCGGCGCACCCGGTCGGCGGCGATGTCGCGGCGGGGGCCGTCGCGGCGCTCGCCCTGACCGCCTTCGCGCTGGTCGCCGCCCTCGCCCTCGCCGGGCCGGTCTTCCGCGTCGTGCTGGGAGCCCTGACGGCGCTTGTGGGCGGCACAGTCGTGCTGGTGGCGCTGTTCGTGCTCGCCGAGCCGATCGTCGCAGTCTCGCCGTACCTCAGCGAGCAGTCCGGCATCTCCGGCCTCGACTCGCTCACCGAGCTCGTCGAGGGGATCGCTGCGACCGCCTGGCCGTGGGTCTCGGTCGGCGTCGGCGCGATTCTCGCACTCGCGGGGGCCGCCGTGATCGTCACCTCGGCGCACTGGCCAAGCTCGGGCCGCCGATTCTCGCGCGAACCGTTCGAGGCGGCGGACGGCGGCAGCGCCATCGAACGAATGGGACGCCCTGAGCCACGGCGACGACCCCACCGATCCGCACGATCCGCGCCGCGACGACCGCTAGACTCGTGACGCCGACACACCTTGAAGGAGCATCGCTGTGAGCAACGAACACGAGACGGGTCACGGACACTCGGTCGCCGCCTGGACTTCGGTTGTGGTGATGCTCATCGCGATCACCGGAGGAACGATCGCGTTCTGGTTCGCCATCGTGTGGCTGGTTTGGGCGTTCGCCGGCCTGCTGCTGGTCGGTGCGCTCCTCTGGGGGCTCCTGAACAAGCTCGGCTTCGGCGAGAAGGTTCACGAGTCCATCGAGAAGGTGCACTCCTAGAGTGCTCGCCGATCTCGTCGCCGGGGCCGTCGCGGACGCCTCGGAGCGGCGCGCGGCACGCAGTCTTTCTGTCGTCGAGGCGGAGGCGCTCGCCCGCCCCGCCGCGCTCGACGCCCTCGCCGCTCTCGCACCCGCCGAGCGGGTGAAGATCATCGCCGAGGTCAAGCGCGCCAGCCCCTCGCGCGGTGCGCTCGCGGAGATCGCCGACCCTGCCTCGCTCGCCCTCTCGTACCAGACCGGCGGCGCCAGCGCGATCAGCGTGCTCACCGAGGGTCGCCGCTTCCAGGGCTCGCTCGCCGACCTCGAGGACGTGCGCGCCGCGGTCGAGGTTCCGGTGCTGCGCAAGGACTTCATCGCCGAGCCGTACCAGGTGTTCGAGGCCCGCGCCGCGGGAGCCGACCTCGTGCTGCTGATCGTCGCGGCGCTCGACCAGTCGACGCTGCGCGAGCTGCACGACCTCATCGTGCAGCTGGGCATGACCCCGCTCGTCGAGACGCACTCCGCCGACGAGGTGGAGCGGGCGCTCGACGTCGGCGCCTCCCTCATCGGCGTGAACGCGCGCGACCTGAGCACCTTCGAGCTGGATCGCGACCTCTTCGGCCGTCTCGCCGACCGCATCCCGTCCGGCGTCGTCCGCGTGGCCGAATCGGCCGTGCTGTCGCCCGACGACGTCACCCACTACCGCGCGGCCGGCGCGGATGTCGTGCTCATCGGCGAGGCCCTCGTCCGCGGCGACGACCCGGTCTCGACCCTCGAGGCGTTCCTCGCCGCCGGATCACACGGAGCAGAATCATGAGCCTGCGCGACCAGCCGGGACCCTTCTTCGGCGACTTCGGCGGGCGCTTCATGCCCGAGTCGCTCATCGCCGCGATCGACGAGCTCGCGGCCGCGTACGAGGCGGCGAAGGCCGACCCGAGCTTCCACGCCGAACTCGCCGAGCTGCACCGCAGCTACACCGGGCGCCCCTCGATCATCACCGAGGTGCCGCGCTTCGCGGAGCACGCCGGCGGCGCGCGCATCATCCTGAAGCGCGAAGACCTGAACCACACCGGATCGCACAAGATCAACAACGTGCTCGGCCAGGCGCTGCTCACCCGGCGCATCGGCAAGTCGCGCGTGATCGCCGAGACCGGGGCCGGCCAGCACGGCGTCGCGACGGCGACGGCGGCGGCGCTGTTCGGCCTCGAGTGCACCATCTTCATGGGCGAGGTCGACACGCAGCGCCAGGCGCTCAACGTGGCCCGCATGCGCCTCCTCGGCGCCGAGGTCGTGTCGGTGACGACGGGGTCGCGCACCCTCAAGGACGCGATCAATGAGGCCTACCGCGAGTGGGTGACGAGCGTCGAGACGACGAACTACGTCTTCGGCACCGCGGCCGGTCCGCACCCGTTCCCCGCGATGGTGCGCGACTTCCAGAAGATCATCGGCGAGGAGGCGCGCGAGCAGGTGCTCGCCCTCACCGGTCGACTGCCGGATGCCGTCGCCGCGTGCGTCGGCGGCGGCTCGAACGCGATCGGCATCTTCCACGCCTTCCTCGACGACGCCGACGTCAAGCTCTACGGCTTCGAGGCGGCCGGCGACGGGGTCGACACCGAGCGGCATGCCGCCTCGATCGAGCGCGGCCGCCCGGGCATCCTGCACGGCGCCCGCAGCTACCTGCTGCAGGACGAGGACGGTCAGACGATCGAGTCGCACTCCATCTCGGCGGGACTCGACTACCCGGGCGTGGGTCCCGAGCACGCGTTCCTCGCCGATGCGGGCCGCGCCGAGTACCTTCCGGCGACCGACACCGAGGCGATGGACGTGCTGCGCCTGCTCAGCCGCACCGAGGGCATCATCCCGGCGATCGAATCCGCCCACGCCCTCGCCGGCGCGCTCCGGCTCGGCCGCGAGCTCGGCCCGGACGCGATCATCCTGGTGAACCTCTCCGGTCGCGGCGACAAGGATGTGGCGACCGCGGGGGAGTGGTTCGGCCTGTTCGACGAGGGAGCGGTGCAGTCATGAGTGCGATTCCGTTGTCTGTCGGCACCCGCATCGAGGAGCGCCGCGCCGAAGGCCGTGGCGTGCTCGTCGGCTACCTGCCGGTCGGCTTCCCCGACCTGGCGACCAGCATCAACGCCGCGGTCGCGCTTGTCGAGAACGGCGTCGACGCGATCGAGCTGGGGCTGCCCTACTCGGACCCCGTCATGGACGGCATCGCGATCCAGCAGGCGACGCAGGCGGCCCTCGCTGCCGGCTTCCGCATCCGCGACGTGTTCACCGCCGTCGAGGCGGTCCGCTCGCGCGTGGATGCCCCGGTGCTCGTCATGACGTACTGGAACCCGGTCGTGCAGTACGGCTCCGACCGCTTCGCCGACCAGCTGCGCGACGCCGGCGGCGCCGGCCTGATCACGCCCGACATCACCCCGGACTCGGCCGCGGACTGGATCGCCACGAGCGACCGGACGGGCCTTGACCGCGTCTTTCTCGCCGCCCCGTCCTCGACCGACGAGCGACTCAAGCTCACCGTCGAGAGCTCGCGCGGCTTCGTCTACGCGGTCTCCACGATGGGCATCACGGGTGCTCGCGCGGATGTCGCGGCCTCGGCCCGCACCCTGGTCGACCGGCTCCGGGCGGCCGGGGCGGAGAACACCTGCGTCGGCATCGGCATCTCGCGCGGCGACCAGGTCGCGGAGGTGCTCGAGTACGCCGACGGGGCGATCGTGGGTTCGGCCCTCGTCACCGCCCTCGCCGAGCGCGGCGTCGCGGGTGTCGCCGCCACCGCCGCCGAGCTGGCGACCGGGCTTCGCCCGGGCACGTCCGTCCCGCAAGCTCACTAGACTCGACCCCGGCGCTTCGCGCCTCCGTTCCTCGCCGAAAGGTCTGCCGTGTTCCCGCTGAGTATCCCGAGCCCGCCGTCTGATTGGCGCTACTTCGATCTCGGTGCGTGGCTCGCGTCCTTCCTGCCGTTCGTGCCGGAGGACTTCTCGCTGCGCATCCACGCGTACGCGATCCTGATCCTGATCGGCATCTTCGCCGCCGTCGTGCTCACCAACCACCGCCTGACCCAGCGCGGCGGTGAGCCGTGGATCATCATCGACATCTCGCTGTGGGCTGTCGTCTTCGGCATCGTGTTCGCGCGGCTCTACCACGTGGTCACCCACCCCGGCGACTACTTCGGCGAGGGCAAGGATCCGTGGGAGATCGTCCAGATCTGGGACGGCGGCAACGCCATCTTCGGCGCGCTCATCGGCGGTGCGATCGGCATCGCGATCGCCTGCCGGATGACCGGGCTGCGCTTCTGGAGCGTCGCCGACGCGCTGGCTCCGGGCCTGCTGCTCGCGCAGGCGATCGGACGCCTCGGCAACTACATGAACCAGGAGCTGTTCGGGCTCCCCACCGACCTGCCGTGGGGCCTGGAGATCGACCGCCCGAATTCGGCGATCCCGGTCGGCATCCCCGACGACGCGCTGTTCCACCCGACGTTCCTCTACGAACTGCTGTGGAACGTCGCCGGCGTCGCCGTGATCCTGCTCATCGAGAACCGCGTGCGGTTCGTCGCGGGCCAGAAGCTGCCGGAATTCGAGCGCCGTGCCGACTGGCAGTGGGGCAAGGTGCTCGGCCTCTACCTCATCTGGTACGGCATCGGCCGCACCTGGTTCGAGTCGATTCGCCTCGACCCGAGCGAGACCTTCCTCGGCGTGCGATCCAACGTCTGGGCCGCCCTCGTCGGCATCGTCATCGGGCTGTTCATCATCCTCTACCAGTCGCGCAACCACCGCGGTGTGGAGCCGAGCGTCTACGCTCCCGGCCGCGAGTGGTCGCCCTCGACTGCGATAGACTCCGAAGACACCTACTCGGAGGCCGACGACATTGACGGCGCTCCTGGGGACGTGGATGAGGCACCCGCCACAAGTGGGAGCGCCCGCCGCTCGCAGTAAGAGCACCACGTCGACAGGTCGGACTCCGCACCCTGGCGGCCCGGCACCCCTCCACCTGTTGGGCCAGCGACGTCCCACCACCAGCACCATCGTGAGGACGGTACTCATGGCGCCACTCAGCCCTTTCAACTCCTTCTCCCGCGTCCCCGCGGCGCAGGGTCTCTACAACCCGCGCAGTGAGCGCGACGCGTGCGGGCTCGCGATGGTGGCGACGCTGCGCGGCACCGCGGGCCACGACATCGTCGTCAACGCGCTCGACGCGCTGCGTCACCTCGAGCACCGCGGCGCGGTCGGCTCCGACGCCGGCACCGGCGACGGTGCGGGCATCATCACCCAGATCCCGGACGAGTTCCTGCGCGCCGTCGTGCCGTTCGAGCTGCCCGCGGTCGGCCGCTACGCGGTCGGCATGGCCTTCCTGCCGCTCGACGACGACGAGCGGGCCGAGCAGAAGGCGGGAATCGAGAGCATCGCGCGTGCCGAGGGCCTGACGGTGCTCGGCTGGCGCGAGGTCCCCACCGACCCGACGCACCTCGGAAACCTGGCCCGTGAGGCGGCGCCGGCGTTCGAGCAGCTCTTCCTGGCCGACGACGTCACCGACACCGACGCGACGCCGCGCGACGGCATCCAGCTGGACCGGGTCACGTTCCGGGTGCGCAAGCGCGCCGAGCGGGAGCTGGGGGCGTACCTGCCCTCGCTGTCGAGCCGCACGCTCGTCTACAAGGGAATGGTGACGACGCTCCAGCTGGAGCCGTTCTACCCCGACCTCTCCGACGAGCGCTTCGCGACGAAGCTCGCGCTCGTGCACTCGCGCTACTCGACGAACACGTTCCCGTCCTGGCCGCTCGCGCAGCCGTTCCGCATGATCGCGCACAACGGCGAGATCAACACCGTGCAGGGAAACCGCAACTGGATGCGGGCGCGCCAGTCGCAGCTCGAGTCCGAGGTGCTCGGCGACCTGCGCCCCGTGTTCCCGATCGTCAGCGACGGCGCGAGCGACTCGGCCTCCTTCGACGAGACGGTCGAGCTGCTCGAGCTCGCCGGTCGGCCGCTGCCGCACGCGATCATGATGATGGTCCCGGAGGCGTGGGAGAACCAGGTCGACATCGACCCCACCCGGCGCGCGTTCTACGAGTTCCACTCCATGCTGATGGAGCCGTGGGACGGCCCCGCCGCGCTCGTCTTCACCGACGGATCGCTCGTCGGCGCCACGCTCGACCGCAACGGTCTGCGCCCCGGCCGCTTCCTCGTCACCGACGACGGCCTCGTGGTGCTCGCGAGCGAGATCGGCGTGCTCGACTTCCCGGCGCACAAGATCGTCCGCAAGGGCCGCCTGCGTCCCGGTCGCATGTTCCTGGTCGACACGGCCGAGGGCCGCATCGTCGAGGACGACGAGATCAAGGCCGAACTCGCCGCCTCGGGCCCGTGGCAGGAATGGCTCGACGAGGGCCGCATCAACCTCGCCGACCTGCCCGAGCGCGAGCACATCACGCACACGCCCGCCTCGGTCAGTCGCCGCCAGCGCACCTTCGGATACACCGAAGAAGAGGTGCGCATCATGATCACGCCGATGGCGCAGAACGGCGTCGAGCCGCTCGGCGCGATGGGCTCCGACACCCCGATCGCGGTGCTCAGCGACCGTCCGCGTCTGCTCTTCGACTACTTCACCCAGGCTTTCGCGCAGGTGACGAACCCGCCGCTGGACTCGATCCGCGAAGAGGTCGTCACCTCGATGAAGCTGGGGCTCGGGCCCGAGCGCAACCTGCTCGATGCCACCCCGGAGCACGCGCGTCAGATCGTGCTCGACTTCCCGGTGATCGACAACGACGAGCTCGCGAAGATCCAGCACTTCGAGACCCGCAGCGGACGGCGCCCGGCGCACATCATCCGCGGGCTCTACCGTGTCGACGACGGCGCCGAGGGCCTCGCCCAGCGCCTGCAGGAGATGTGCGACGAGGCCGACGAGGCGATCGAGGCCGGCGCGCAGTTCCTGGTGCTCAGCGACCGCGACTCGACGCGCGACCTGGCTCCGATCCCGTCGCTGCTGATGCTCGCCGCCGTGCACCACCACCTGATCCGTCAAGAGACGCGCATGAAGGTCGGCATCGTCGTCGAGGCCGGTGACGTGCGCGAGGTGCACCACATCGCCCTCCTCATCGGCTACGGCGCGAGCGCGATCAACCCGTACCTCGCGATGGAGACCGCCGAGCGTCTCGTGCTCAGCGGCATGATCCAGGGACTGACGACCGAGAAGGCGCAGAAGAACCTGATCAAGGCGCTCGGCAAGGGCGTGCTGAAGATCATGTCGAAGATGGGCATCTCGGTCGTCGGCTCCTATGCCGGCGCCCAGGCCTTCGAGGCGGTCGGACTCAGCCAGGAGTTCGTCGACCAGTACTTCACCGGCACCACCTCGCTGCTCGGCGGCGTCGGGATCGACGTGATCGCGAGCGAGAACGCCTCCCGCCACAAGGCCGCCTACCCGGACGACTCCGCCGCGCTCGCGCACGAGCGTCTCGATGTCGGCGGCGAGTACCAGTGGCGTCGCGAGGGCCCGCCGCACCTGTTCAACCCGGAGACGGTGTTCCGGCTCCAGCACGCGACGCGCACCAAGCGCTACGACATCTACCGCGAGTACACCCAGATGGTGGACGAGCAGGCCGAGAGCCTGAAGACGCTGCGCGGCCTGTTCGCGTTCAAGGAGGGCGTGCGCCCGCCGGTGCCGCTCGATGAGGTCGAGTCGGTCGCCTCGATCGTCTCGCGCTTCAACACGGGTGCGATGAGCTACGGCTCGATCTCGCAGGAGGCCCACGAGACCCTCGCGATCGCGATGAACCGCCTCGGCGGCCGCTCCAACACGGGCGAGGGCGGCGAGGACGTGGAGCGTCTTCTCGACCCCGAGCGTCGCAGCGCGATCAAGCAGGTGGCGAGCGGGCGCTTCGGCGTCACGAGCATGTACCTGACGCACGCGACGGACATCCAGATCAAGATGGCGCAGGGCGCCAAGCCGGGGGAGGGCGGTCAGCTGCCTCCCACGAAGGTGTACCCCTGGGTGGCGCGCACGCGTCACGCGACCGCGGGTGTCGGACTCATCTCGCCGCCGCCGCACCACGACATCTACTCGATCGAGGATCTCAAGCAGCTCATCTTCGACCTCAAGCGATCGAACCCTGAGGCGCGCGTGCACGTCAAGCTCGTCTCGCAGTCGGGCATCGGCGCGGTCGCGGCGGGGGTGACGAAGGCTCTCGCCGACGTCGTGCTCGTCTCGGGCCACGACGGCGGCACCGGCGCGAGCCCGCTGAACTCGCTCAAGCACGCGGGAACGCCGTGGGAGATCGGACTTGCCGAGACCCAGCAGACGCTCATGCTCAACGGCATGCGCGATCGCGTCGTCGTGCAGGTGGACGGCCAGATGAAGACGGGCCGCGACGTCGTGATCGCGGCGCTGCTTGGCGCGGAGGAGTACGGTTTCGCGACCGCTCCGCTCGTGGTCAGCGGCTGCATCATGATGCGCGTCTGCCACCTCGACACCTGCCCCGTCGGCGTCGCCACCCAGAACCCGGAGCTTCGGGCGCGCTACACCGGCAAGCCCGAGTTCGTGGAGACCTTCTTCGAGTTCCTGGCCCAGGAGGTGCGCGAGTACCTCGCCGAGCTCGGCTTCCGCTCGCTCGATGAGGCGATCGGCCACGCCGAGCTGCTCGACGTCGACCGCGCGGTCAACCACTGGAAGGCCGACGGACTCGACCTGACGCCGGTGCTCGTCGGCCCCGAGTTCGCCGAGGACGAGCCGCGCGCGCACCGCCGCAACCAGGAGCACGAGCTCGAGGACCACTTCGACCAGGAGCTGATCCGTCACAGCACGGCCGCGCTGGAGCGCGGCGAGCACGTGGCGCTCGAGTACGCGATCAAGAACACCGAGCGCGCCGTCGGCACGATGCTCGGCCACGAGGTCACGAAGCGCTACGGCGAGCACGGACTCCCGGAGGGCACCATCGAGGTCGTGCTCCGCGGCTCCGCCGGGCAGTCGCTCGGCGCGTTCGTGCCGCACGGCATCACGCTGCGGCTCGAGGGCGACAGCAACGACTACGTCGGCAAGGGGCTCTCGGGCGGACGCATCGTCGTGCGCCCGCCGCGCGACGCGGTGCTCGCTGCCGAGCTCAACGTCATCGCCGGCAACGTGATCGGCTACGGCGCCACGCAGGGCAGCATGTTCATCCGCGGCGTCGTCGGCGAGCGATTCCTGGTGCGCAACTCCGGCGCCACGGCCGTCGTCGAGGGAGTGGGCGACCACGCGCTCGAGTACATGACGGGCGGCCTCGCGGTCATTCTCGGCGGCACCGGGCGCAACCTGGGCGCCGGCATGTCGGGCGGCACGGCCTACGTCTACGACCTGAAGCCCGAACGCGTCAACCGCGACGCGATCGCGAGCGGCGAGCTCGAGCTGCATCCGCTCGACAGCGCCGACAAGGAGATCTTCGTCGACCTGCTGCGTCAGCACATCGACGAGACCGATTCCGCACTGGCGGCACGACTTCTCGAGGACATCGACCAGACGATCACCAAGTTCGTCAAGGTGGTTCCTCGCGACTACGCCGCGGTGCTCAAGACACGACAGGCCGCCCTCGACGAGGGTCTCGACCCCGACGGCGACGTGACCTGGCAACGAATCCTGGAGGTGACCGGTGGCTGACCCCAAAGGGTTCTTGAAGACCCAGGAGCGCGAGCTTCCCAAGCGTCGACCCGTTCCGGTCCGCATCATGGACTGGAAAGAGGTCTACGAGAATCAGGACCCGGCGCAGCTGCGCCGGCAGGCGGGCCGATGCATGGACTGCGGTGTTCCGTTCTGCCACGCGGGCTGCCCGCTCGGCAACCTGATCCCCGAGTGGAACGATCTGATGTGGCGCGGTGAGGGCCGCCAGGCCATCGAGCGGCTCCACGCGACCAACAACTTCCCCGAGTTCACCGGTCGTCTGTGCCCGGCGCCCTGCGAGTCGAGCTGCGTGCTGGGCATCAACCAGCCGGCGGTCACGATCAAGCAGGTCGAGGTCTCGATCATCGATCAGGCGTTCTCGAACGGATGGGTGACCCCGCATCCGCCGGAGCGTCTCACCGGCAAGACGGTCGCCGTCGTCGGCTCCGGCCCGGCGGGCCTCGCCGCGGCTCAGCAGCTCACGCGCGCCGGCCACACGGTCGCCGTCTACGAGCGCGACGACCGCATCGGCGGGCTCCTGCGCTACGGAATCCCCGACTTCAAGATGGAGAAGCGCCAGATCGAGCTGCGCCTCGCGCAGATGCAGGCCGAGGGCACGCGCTTCCGCGCGGGCGTCGAGATCGGCCGCGACATCTCGTGGGAGGACCTGCGCACCCGCTATGACGCGGTCGTGGTCGCGACCGGCGCCACCGTTCCGCGCGACCTCCCGATCCCCGGCCGCGACGCGCTCGGCGTGCACTTCGCGATGGAGTACCTGGTTCAGCAGAACAAGGTCGTCGCGGGCGGCACCGTGCCCAACCAGATCACCGCGGAGGGCAAGCACGTCGTCGTCATCGGCGGCGGCGACACCGGCGCGGACTGCATCGGCACCGCGCACCGCCAGGGCGCCCTGAGCGTGACGAACCTCGCGATCGGCGTGCAGCCCCCGAGCGAGCGCCCCGAGCACCAGCCGTGGCCCACGGACCCGACGCTGTTCGAGGTCTCGAGCGCCCACGAAGAGGGCGGCGAGCGGATGTTCCTCGCATTGACGGTCGAGTTCCTGAGCAACGACGCGGGCGAGGTGCGTGCGCTGCGCGTCGCCGAGACCGAGTACATCGACGGGCGCCGCGTGCCGAAGTCGGGAACCGAGCGCGAGATCCCCGCCGACCTGGTGCTCATCGCGATGGGCTTCACCGGACCGGAGAAGGAGCACCTCGCCGGACAGCTCGAGGTGCCGTTCGATGACCGCGGCAACGTCGTCCGCGACGACGACTACCGCACGACCCTCTCGGATGTGTTCGTCGCCGGGGACGCCGGTCGCGGACAGTCGCTCATCGTGTGGGCGATCGCCGAGGGCCGTGCCGCGGCCGCCGCGGTGGACCGCTACCTTGAAGGGGAGACGCAGTTGCCCTCGCCCGTGCGTCCGCGCGATCGAGGGATCACGATCTGAGAACCCGGAGGGCGCACGAACGCCCTGCGGGACTTCGACTCCCACCACCACCACCAATTCGAAGGAAGTCATGAGACGCGCCAAGATCGTCGCCACCCTAGGGCCCGCGACGTCGAGCTACGAAAACATCCGCGCCATCATCGAGGCCGGCGTCAACGTCGCCCGCATGAACCTCAGCCACGGCAGCTACGACGTGCACAACGAGGTCTACGCGAACGTCCGCAAGGCGGCCGCGGATCTCGATGCGCCGGTCGCCGTGCTCGTCGACCTCCAGGGGCCCAAGATCCGTCTCGGCAAGTTCGAGAACGGCCCGCACATGCTCGAGGTCGGTGACATCTTCACCATCACGACCGAGGACGTCCCGGGCACCAAGGAGCTCGTCGGCACCACGTTCAAGGGCCTTCCGGACGACGTCGCCCCCGGCGACTTCCTCCTGATCGACGACGGCAAGGTCAAGGTCCAGGTGCTCGACACCGACGGCACGCGCGTGCGCACCGAGGTCATCGTGGCCGGCCCCGTCTCCAACAACAAGGGCATCAACCTCCCCGGCGTCGCGGTCAACGTGCCCGCGCTCTCCGAGAAGGACGAGGCGGACCTGCGCTGGGGCCTGGACCTCGGCGCCGACTACATCGCGCTGTCCTTCGTGCGCAACGCCGCCGACGTGACCCGCGTCCACGAGATCATGGCCGAGAAGGGCCGCCGCGTGCCGGTGATCGCGAAGATCGAGAAGCCGCAGGCGGTCGAGAACCTCGAGGAGATCATCGACGCCTTCGACGGCATCATGGTCGCCCGTGGCGACCTGGGTGTGGAGCTGCCGCTCGAGGCCGTCCCGATCGTGCAGAAGCGCGCCGTCGAGCTCTGCCGCCGCATGGCGAAGCCGGTCATCGTGGCCACGCAGATGCTCGAGTCGATGATCTCGAGCCCGGTGCCGACCCGCGCCGAGACCTCCGACGTCGCGAACGCGATCCTCGACGGCGCCGACGCGGTCATGCTCTCGGGTGAGACCAGCGTGGGGGAGTACCCCGTCGTGACCGTCTCGACGATGGCCCGCATCGTCGCCTCCACGGAGGAGCACGGTCTGGAGCGCATCCCCGAGCTCGGCACCAAGCCGCGCACGCAGGGTGGCGCCATCACCCTCGCCGCCGCCGAGGTCGCCGACTTCGTCGACGCGAAGTACGTGTGCGTCTTCACCGAGTCCGGTGACTCGGCGCGTCGCATGTCGCGTCTGCGCTTCCGCATCCCGATGAAGGCGTTCACGCCCGACGACGCGATCCGCCGCCGCATGAACCTGACCTGGGGCATCGAGTCGTTCCTCGTCGAGCGGGTCAACCACACCGACGCCATGTACCGCCAGGTCGATGAGACGCTGATCGCGCGCGGGCTGGCCGAGGTCGGCGACAAGGTCGTGGTGATCTCCGGATCCCCTCCCGGAATCGCCGGGTCGACGAACGACCTGCGCGTGCACGTCGTGGGCGACGCGGTCAACGCCGCGGCCCCGGCCTGGCAGAGTGGCGCCCACGCCGACTGAGCAACCCTCGCGAAGATCCACTCGACCGAGTGCGTCGTCTCCGGCAAGGTAGAGGCGACGCACTCGGCCACCAGGAAGAGACATGAATCGGATGACAGCTGGCCACTCGGCGCCCGGCTGGTATCCGGACCCCTGGAGACCCGGGTTCTCACGCTGGTGGGATGGCTCGGCGTGGACCGAGCATTCGCAGGAGGGCGCCCCGCCGGCGCCGAAGGTGGAGCCATCGTTGGCCGTCGAGACCGCGGCTGAAGCGCCGGCGGCCGCGGACCGTGTGCCGGAGGACCACTTCCGCCGGATGGCCGAAGTCGCCGAGGCGACGCGCACCGCCGAGATCCCGCGCATCGCGCCGCACGCGGCGCTCCCGCCGCGCGAGCGCATGCCCGAGGTCCGTCGTCGCCGTCCGTGGGCGATCACGGCGGTCGCGGCGGGCATCCTGCTCGCCTTGGTGGGCAGCGCGACGGTGGCCTGGAGCAGCGGCGCGCTCGAGACGCTGGCCGACGCCAGCTCCGCGCAGAGCTCCTACGTGCTCGACGTCCAGGATCTGCTGGCCGCGAGCATCGCCGAAGCCGATGAGGTCGCGGTCGAGTTCGTCGAATGCCCCGACCTCACCGAGCAGACCGCCGACGCCGAGTTCGAGTGCGTCGCGACGCTGTCCACGGGGGAGAAGGTCGCGATCGTCGCCCACATCGAGGGCGACGGCGAGAAGATCGTCTGGATGCACTCCGCACCGTAGGTGCGCGCCGCGACCGGGTGCCGACCGCGACGCGCACGCCGTGCGCTACTGCGACTTGAGAACGCGCTCGCTCTCGCGCTCCGCGTTCCGGTTGAGCACGCCCGCCCGCGTGCCGGCGAGCTTCGCACGCGTGTGCTCAGTGACCGACACGGGCGCGTAGAGCGGCTCCTCGCCGTCCGCCATGAGCGAGGGCAGCGGGGCGACCGTGGTGTCCCAGTTGCAGCCGTGGAAGTAGGCGACGCTGCGGCGACGCTGGATGGTGCCGTCGATGACGGGAGGCTTCACGCGGTGCAGCGTCGACATCCAGTGCTCATTGGTCCAGCGGGTCGTCACGTCGCCGAGGTTCACGAGCAGCGCCCCCTCGTCGGGCTGGACGTCGTACCAGCCGCCGTCCGTGCCCAGGACCTGCAGGCCCTTCACCCGGTCGGCCCACAGCACGGTGATCACGCCGAAGTCGGTGTGCTCGCCCATGCCGCGCAGCTCGCCGTCGAGCGTGACGTTCATGCCGGGGGTCAGAGCGTAGTTGTTCATCCGCATCGTGCCGGTGGCCTTGTCGAACATCGGCGCGAAGAATCCCGCGGGGAGTCCGAGCGCGTCGGAGCTGATGTCGACGAGGAGCTCGGCGACCCGGCGCGCTTCGTGCATGTAGCTCTCGATGCGGGTGCGGAAGCCGGCGATCTCGGGCCAGACGTTCGCCTGGTACTGCTCTTCCAGCAGGTCCGGGTCGTCGTAGTCCGCGACGGTCAGCCCGACGTTGAAGGCTTCGAAGAAGTCGTTCATCTTGTTCGCAGGCTCGACTCCGAGGCTGAGGCTCGTCGCCTCCGACTTCGGGGGAGAGTAGCCCCGGTTCACCCCGCGCGGAGTCACGAACTCCTTCTTCTGCTCCGCGTCGAGGCCGAGGAAGAAGTCGTCGGAGGCGGAGGCGAGGCCGTCGATCACGTCGCGGGCGATGCCGTGGCCGTGCACCTGCACGAACCCGACCTCGCGGCAGGCGGTGTCGAACTCGCGAGCCACGCGCGCGCGAGCCTCGGCCCCCTCCGCGCCGGGCTTCGGGTCGACGTAGGCGGAGATGTCGATGGCGGGAACAACAAAGGTCATGAGGAGAGTCCTTCACGGGATATCGGTCGAGAGCAGCCGGGACCGGCTGCGCACTTCCCGTCTTCCTGTCGTGGCTCGAACTCTCGAGGCTCCAAGAACACCAAGTGACGCCGCCAGTATGCCCGCGCGGTGTTACGAGCGTGTTGCGTCGGCGCCGTGAGGGGGCGCGGTGAGGCGGCGCGCAGGGCGGCGGGTTTCGCGAGCGCGCGCGGGGTCGGCCATGCTGAGGTGGTGACGAACGAAGCTCCGAATGCGACCGCCGAGGTCGGCGCGTGGCTGCGTGCCCCCATCGACGCTTTCGTCGACGAGTTCCGGGACGCCGGAGCGTTCGCCCTCCTCACCTCGGTCGTGCGCGCATCGGACGGGAGGCTCGATCTGCACCTCTGGTCCGATGCCGTGGCCGGCATCCACCGCGCCCGGGTGCGCAGCGGCACCGTTCGTCTGCTCGATCTGACCTGGGAGCCGCAGCGCTTCCGGCTGACGGCGGCCCGGCCGTTCACCCAGGACGCGGCAGCGTGGCTGCAGGACCGCTGGCACCCGGCGGTGAGCGCGTCGACGCTGATGCCGCACATGGCGGCGTTCGTGGAGTCCGCGCGCGAACGCGCTGACGAGCGCGCGCGGTTCGGTGCCGACGCTCTGTCCCGACATGCCGTCGTCACGCAGGAGTACGCCCCGCGACTGCGTGCGCGCCTGGACGACACCGCGATCGTGGGCGCGGTCCGCGACGCGCTCGTCCCCGCGCCGGTCTCCGGCGGCGCGCCGTTCTTCTCGGCCACTCCGGACGCTGTCGTGCTCGACGAGGACGGCCAGCTCGGCGTGCTGCGCGTGTACCGCGCCCGGGCCCCGGAGCTGCGGCTCGCCGCCGCGCAGTCCGTCATCGACCTGACGCTGCTGACGAGCGCGCCGCCCGCCGAGGCGATCGCCCAGACCTGTCACTTCGACAAGCTGAGCGACAGCCGCCGCGCTCTGGGGCTCCGCGCGCCCGCACGCGACGTGGACGTCACCCGCGCGCCGCGCGCGATCGTCGTGGTCGCCGACGAGGTGTCGGCCCGCTCATTCGAGCAGTTCGAGGCGGTGCGACAGCGCCTGGTTGAGCGCGAGGTGCTCGACCCGGCGCGGCTCGACGTCGGACGCGTGTGACCGGGGCACCGGGAGAGCGGGCGGCCGGTGCGACGGCGAGTGCGGTGCCGGATGTGGGACTTGAACCCACACGTCCTCACGGACAACCGATTTTGAGTCGGTCGCGTCTGCCATTCCGCCAATCCGGCCTGTGCGGCCCGCCCACGGCGAAGCACAGCATGCCAAACGATACCGTAGGCTGATCGGGTGACAGACCCGCAGGAAACCACCACCACCGCTCCGCGACGCGTTGTCGTCGCCGAGGATGAGTCGCTCATTCGGCTCGACATCGTCGAGATCCTCCGGGACAACGGCTTCGAGGTCGTCGGTGAAGCCGGCGACGGCGAGACCGCCGTGGCGCTTGCCACCGAGCTCAAGCCCGATCTGGTCGTCATGGACGTCAAGATGCCCCAGCTCGACGGCATCTCGGCCGCTGAGCGGCTCTCCAAGAACCACATCGCGCCCGTCGTCCTGCTGACCGCGTTCAGCCAGAAGGAGCTCGTCGAGCGCGCCAGCGAGGCGGGCGCTCTCGCCTACGTCGTCAAGCCGTTCACCCCGAGCGACCTGCTGCCCGCGATCGAGATCGCGCTGAGCCGCTACCAGCAGATCGTCGCGCTCGAGGCCGAGGTCGCCGACATGGTCGAGCGCTTCGAGACCCGCAAGCTCGTCGACCGCGCCAAGGGGCTGCTCAACGAGAAGATGGGCCTCAGCGAGCCGGACGCGTTCCGCTGGATCCAGAAGGCCTCGATGGATCGTCGCCTGACCATGCACGATGTCGCCCAGGCGATCATCGAGCAGCTCTCCGCGAAGAAGTAGCGCCTACCGGTCGCGGAGGAAGTTGGTCATCCGCACCGTGGAGAGCCGACGACCCTGCTCGTCGGTCATCACGATCTCGTGCGTGCAGAGCGTGCGCCCGAGCACGAGCGCACGGCAGGTGCCGGTGACCAGACCTTCGGTGACCGAGCGCGAATGCGTCGCGTTGATCTCGATGCCGACCGCGTAACGGCCGGGACCGGCGTGGATGGCCGAGGAGATCGAGCCGAGCGACTCGCCGAGCACCACGTGCGCGCCGCCGTGGAGCAGCCCCACCACCTGGGTGTTGCCCGCGACGGGCATCGTAGCGACCGAGTACTCGGCCGACAGCTCCAGGAACTCGATGTCCATCTTCTGAGCGAGGGCGCCGCCGCCGGTGCCGGTGAGCCGTTCGACGAGTTCGGGATCCAGATCGGCGGGCAGCTTCGTCATGAACTTCCGTTCCTCGAGGTGTCGGGAGCCGCGACTAGGCTGACTCCGTGCCGGACAGCGTCGAAAAGCCTACCCTTCTGATCATCGATGGCCATTCCTTGGCCTTCCGCGCGTTCTACGCGCTTCCCGTCGACAGTTTCGTCACGCGCGACGGCCAGCACACGAACGCCATCCACGGCTTCATCTCGATGCTGCTGAACCTGCTGCAGACCTACAAGCCGACCCACCTGGCGGTCGCCTTCGACATCTCCCGGTTCTCGTTCCGCACCCGGGAGTACCCCGAGTACAAGGGCACCCGCGCCGAGACGCCGCCCGAGTTCAAGGGCCAGATCCCGCTGCTGGAGGAGGCGCTGGCGGCCATGGGCATCCAGACGCTCAGCAAGGAGGACTACGAGGCCGACGACATCCTCGCCACGCTCGCCGCGCGCGGCAGCGCTGACGGCTTCCAGGTCTTCGTCGTCTCGGGCGACCGCGACACGATCCAGCTCGTCAACGACGAGGTCACCCTGCTCTACCCGAACGTCCGCGGCGTCTCCGAGCTGAAGGTCTACGACCCCGCGGCGGTGCGCGAGCGCTACGGCATCGAACCGCACCAGTACCCCGAGATCGCGGCGCTCGTCGGCGAGACCAGCGACAACCTGGTCGGCGTCGACAAGGTCGGCGAGAAGACCGCGGTGAAGTGGATCCAGAAGTACGGCTCGCTCGACGAGATCATGGCCCATGCCGAGGAGATCACCGGCGTCGTCGGCCAGAACCTGCGCGATCAGATGGATCGCGTCGTGCGCAACCGCAAGCTCAACCGCCTGCTGCCCGACATCGAGCTGCCGCTCGGCCCGGCCGATCTGGTGCGCGGCGAGCCGGATGCGGCCGCCATCCGCGAGGTGTTCGGCCGTCTGCAGTTCCGCACCCTGCTCGATCGGGTGTTCAAGCTGGAAGGCATCACCGACGCGGGGGAGGCGGCCCCGGCCTCCGACACCAGCGCGGTGCCCGCGATTCGCACCATGGTCGATGAGGAGCTCGCCAAGTGGCTCGACGACGCCTCGAAGAAGGGCACCGAGCCGCTCGGACTGCGGGTCTCCACCTTCGACGGTGAGATCACCGGCTTCGGCATCGCGAGCGGCACCGACTCGGCGTGGGTGCCCTGGGCTCCCGGGCGCCCCGACTATGTCGCGCTCGAGGAGTGGCTGGCGAGCGCCGCGCCCAAGCACGTCTACGACGGCAAGGGCCAGGTCACCGCGATGGCCGAGGCGGGCCTCGAGCTGAACGGCATCGCCTTCGACGTCACCCTCGGCTCGTGGCTGCTCAAGCCCTCCTCGAAGTTCGAGAGCCTGGCGAGCCTGGTCTACGCGCAGCTCGGCGAGACGCTGCCCGAGCCCGATCCGCACCAGCTCGTTCCGGAGACGGAGCCGCTGAGCCCGGCGACGGAGGCCTGGTACGTACGCCGGCTCGCCGACGAGCTCTCCGGCCAGCTCGACGACGGCTCCCGCGAGGTCCTCGTCGACATCGAGCTGCCGCTCATCGCCGTGCTGGTGCGCATGGAGCGCCAGGGCATCACCGTCTCGCGCGAGCTGCTCGCCGGCCTGAACGCGCGGCTCGCCGCGCGCGCGGCCGAGGTGGAGGCGGCGGCCTTCAAGACCATCGATCGCGAGGTCAACCTCGGTTCGCCCAAGCAGCTGCAGGAGGTGCTCTTCGACCAGCTCGGCATGCCGAAGACCCGCGCCACCAAGACCGGGTTCTCCACCGACGCCGCGGCCCTCGCCGATCTGCAGGATCAGCACCCGCATCCGTTCCTGGAGCTGGTGCTGCAGCACCGCGACGCCACGAAGATCCGCCAGATCGTCGAGACCCTCGAGAAGAGCATCGGCGACGACGAGCGCATCCACACCACCTACGAGCAGACCGGCTCGGCGACCGGCCGGATCAGCTCGAACGACCCCAACCTGCAGAACATCCCGATCAAGACCGAGGTGGGCCGCGAGGTGCGCGCCGCGTTCCAATCGGGGGCGGGCTTCGAGACGCTGCTCACCGCCGACTACTCGCAGATCGAGATGCGCATCATGGCCCACCTCTCCGACGACGAGGGCCTCATCGAGGCGTTCCAGTCGGGGGAGGATCTGCATCGCTTCGTCGGCTCGCGGGTCTTCGGCGTCGACCCATCCGAGGTGACGCCGACGATGCGCACCAAGGTGAAGGCGATGTCCTACGGCCTCGCCTACGGTCTCTCCGCGTTCGGTCTCAGCAAGCAGCTGCGCATCGAGCAGTCCGAGGCGAAGGCGCTGATGACCGACTACTTCGCCCGGTTCGGCGGCGTGCGCGACTACCTCCGCGGCGTGGTCGAGCAGGCCCGCATCGACGGGTACACCACCACGATCTTCGGCCGTCGCCGGCCGTTCCCCGAGCTGTCCTCCTCGAATCGCGTGCTGCGCGACAACGCGGAGCGCCAGGCGCTCAACTCGCCGATCCAGGGCTCGGCGGCCGACATCATCAAGCGCGCGATGCTCCGGATCGACGCCGACATCCGCGAGCAGAACCTCGCCTCGCGCATGCTGCTGCAGGTGCACGATGAACTGGTCTTCGAGGTCGGCGCGGGTGAGCTCGACACGATGACGAAGATCGTCACCGAGCGGATGTCGACGGCGGCGGAGCTCAAGGTGCCGCTCGACGTGCAGCTCGGCACCGGCCCGAACTGGGACGCCGCCGCGCACTGATTTCGGCCCCCGGCGAACTACGCTGGGAACATGACGGAAGCTTCGACTCCTCCTGTCCGCACGCCCAGCGCGATCGACGCGATCGCCGAGGAATGGGTGACCACGCTCGTCGACCTCGACCCCGACTACGCCATCTGGATCGGCGTCGAGGGCCGCACCGGCGAGTACGGCGACCTCTCGCCCGCGGGCCACGAGGCGCGCACCGCCGCCGCCCGCGCCGCCGCGGCCAAGCTGACCGCGGAGGCGCCCGTCGACGCGGTCGACGAGGTGACGAAGACCGATCTGCTGGCGCAGCTGAACCTCGAGCTCGAGAGCGCCGAGCTCGGCCTGCACCTCCGCGACCTGAACGTCATCGCCTCGCCCGCCCAAGGCATCCGCGACTCCTTCGACCTGATGCCGACCGCGACCGACGACAACTGGGAGCGCATCGCCGAGCGCATGTCGAACGTGCCCGGCGCGGTCCGCGGCTACATCGAGACCCTGCGCGAGGGGATCTCCCGGGGCATCGCGCCCGCGCGCCGCCAGGTCGCCGAGGTGGCCAAGCAGGCGCGCAAGCACGCCAACCCGGCCGGATTCTTCGGCGACTTCGCCGACAGCGCCGCCGCCGAGGGCGGGGCCGAGCTGCCCGCGGCGCTCCGCGAGGGGCTGCGCTCCGGCGCCGCCGCCGCTTCCGCCGCCTACGGCGAGCTCGCCGACTTCCTCGAGAAGGAGCTGGCCCCGAGCGCTGGGGAGCAGGACGGCGTCGGCCGCGACATGTACGCGCTGCACTCGCGCTCCTTCCTGGGCGCCGAGATCGACCTCGACGAAACCTACGAGTGGGGCATCGGCGAACTCCAGCGCATGATCAACGAGCAGACCCGCACCGCGGGCGAGATCCTCCCCGGCGCCTCCGTCGAGGAGGCGATCGCGGCCCTGGAAGCGGACCCCTCCCGCAAGCTGCACGGCACGAAGGCGCTGCAGGAGTGGATGCAGGAGACCTCGGACCGCGCGGTCGCCGACCTGGCGAAGACGCACTTCGACATCCCCGACGCGATCCGTCGTCTCGAGTGCATGATCGCCCCGACGCAGGAGGGCGGCATCTACTACACCGGCCCGAGCGACGACTTCTCGCGCCCCGGACGGATGTGGTGGAGCGTGCCCGAGGGCGTCACCGAGTTCGACACCTGGCGCGAGCTCACCACCGTCTACCACGAGGGCATTCCCGGGCACCACCTGCAGATCGGGCAGGCGACCTACAACCGCGGCACCCTCAACACCTGGCGGCGTCAGCTCGCCGGCACGAGCGGCCACGCCGAGGGCTGGGCGCTCTACGCGGAGCGCCTGATGGAGGAGCTCGGCTACCTCGACGACCCGGCCGACCGGCTCGGCATGCTCGACGGCCAGCGGATGCGCGCCGCGCGCGTCGTGCTCGACATCGGCGTCCACCTCGGCAAGCCCCGCCTCGACGGCTCGGGCGTCTGGGATCACGACTACGCGCTCGACTTCATGCGCCAGAACGTCAACATGAACGACGCCTTCGTGCGCTTCGAGGTGAACCGCTACCTCGGCTGGCCCGGACAGGCGCCGTCGTACAAGGTGGGCCAGCGGATCTGGGAGGAGATCCGGTCGAGCGCGCAGCGCCGCGCCGGGGACGCCTTCTCGTTCAAGGACTTCCACAAGCAGGCGCTCGACCTCGGCGGCGTCGGCCTCGACACCCTGCGGTCGGCACTGCTGTCGTGACCCGCACCGTCGTCGTGGCCGGGGCGTCCGGCTTCATGGGGCGGCACCTGGTCGAGCAGTTCCGCACCTCGGGCGATCGGGTCCTCACGATCGGCCGCGGCGTGCGGAGTGACGTGCCGTGGTCGGACTCGGCCGGGATCCGATCGGCCGTCGACGGGGCAGCGCTGGTGGTCAACCTGGCCGGGCGCTCCGTCAACTGCCGCTACACCGCGCGCAACCGTGCCGAGATCGTGGACTCCCGCGTCGACACCACACGCGCTCTGGGCGAGGCGATCGCCGCGGCATCGTCTCCGCCCCCACTCTGGGTGAACTCTTCGACCGCGACGATCTACCGCCATGCCGATGACCGCCCGCAGGACGAGACGACCGGCGACATCGGCACCGGGTTCTCGGTGGACGTCGCGACGGCGTGGGAGGCTGCCTTCTTCGAGCTCTCGCTGCCGGCAACCCGCCGCGTGGCGCTGCGCACGGCGATCGTGCTCGGCGATGGCGGCGTGCTGACGCCGCTGATCCGGCTCGCCCGGCTGGGGCTCGGCGGCGCGCACCACGACGGGCCCTGGTTCTCGAGCCGTCGTCGACGCGAGCTCGGCACCGAGCATCGTTTCGCGACACGGGGCGGGCGGCAGCGCTTCTCCTGGGTGCACCTCGCCGACGTCGCCGGCGCGATCCGCTTTCTCGAGGCGAACCCGGGCCTCACCGGACCGATCAACCTCTCGTCGCCGAACCCGGTGGACGACCGCACCTTCATGGCGACGCTGCGCCGCGTCCTCGGCGTTCCCGTCGGGCTCCCGATGCGCCGCTGGATGCTCGAACCGGGCGCGTGGCTGATCCGCACCGAGACCGAGCTGGTTCTCAAGAGCCGCTGGGTCATCCCGGGACGGCTGCAGGAGGCGGCTTTCTCCTTCGAATACCCCGAGCTGGAGGGCGCGCTGCGCGAGGTCGTGGACTCGAGGGCCAAGAATCGCTAGACTCGAGTGTTGCTTTCGCAACGTTCTGTCCGCATGCCTGCGGCGACCACAACCTGCATCACCCGTCTCAGGCCCTATTTTGTCCCCATTCGGAGCATCTACTACATGACCACCGCAACGACCGCCACGGCCCCCAAGCAGGTCGCCATCAACGACATCGGATCTGCTGAAGACTTCCTGGCCGCGGTCGAAAAGACCCTGAAGTTCTTCAACGACGGAGACCTCATCGAAGGCACCGTCGTCAAGATCGACCGCGACGAGGTTCTCCTCGACGTCGGCTACAAGACTGAGGGTGTCATCCCCTCCCGCGAGCTTTCGATCAAGCACGACGTCGACCCCAGCGAGGTCGTCAACGTCGGCGACAGCGTCGAGGCCCTCGTTCTCCAGAAGGAGGACAAGGAAGGCCGCCTCATCCTCTCCAAGAAGCGCGCTCAGTACGAGCGTGCGTGGGGCGACGTCGAGAAGATCAAGGACACCGATGGCGTCGTGACCGGTCAGGTCATCGAGGTCGTCAAGGGTGGCCTCATCGTCGACATCGGCCTCCGCGGCTTCCTCCCGGCCTCGCTCATCGAGCTTCGCCGCGTGCGCGACCTCACGCCGTACCTCGGCCAGGAGATCGAGGCGAAGATCCTCGAGCTCGACAAGAACCGCAACAACGTCGTGCTGAGCCGCCGCGCGCTGCTCGAGCAGACGCAGAGCGAGTCGCGTTCGACCTTCCTCAACAACCTCCAGAAGGGCCAGGTCCGCAAGGGCGTCGTGTCCTCGATCGTCAACTTCGGCGCGTTCGTCGACCTGGGAGGCGTGGACGGCCTCGTGCACGTCTCCGAGCTCTCGTGGAAGCACATCGAGCACGCCAGCGAGGTCGTCGAGGTGGGCCAGGAGGTCACCGTCGAGATCCTCGAGGTCGACCTGGACCGCGAGCGCGTGTCGCTCTCGCTCAAGGCGACGCAGGAGGACCCGTGGCAGGTGTTCGCCCGGACCCACGCGATCGGCCAGATCGCACCGGGCAAGGTCACCAAGCTCGTTCCGTTCGGTGCCTTCGTCCGCGTCGCGGACGGCATCGAGGGCCTCGTGCACATCTCGGAGCTCAGCGGCAAGCACGTCGAGCTCGCTGAGCAGGTCGTGTCGGTCGGCGAGGACGTCTTCGTCAAGGTCATCGACATCGATCTCGACCGTCGCCGCATCTCGCTGAGCCTCAAGCAGGCCAACGAGGGCATCGACCCGAACAGCGCCGAGTTCGACTCCGGTCTGGCCGCGCTCTACGGCATGGTCACCGAGTACGACGAGCAGGGCAACTACAAGTTCCCCGAGGGCTTCGACGCGACCAGCGGCGAGTGGCTCGAGGGCTTCGACACCCAGCGCGAGGCATGGGAGGCCGAATACGCGGCCGCTCAGGCGCGGTGGGAGGCCCACAAGGCGCAGATCCTCGCCGCCGAGGCTGCCGACGCAGCCGCCGAGAGCGCGCCGCGTGCGGCGTCGTCCGGTTCGGCGTCGGGTGCGTTCTCGAGCGACTCCAGCTCGGCTGGCACCCTGGCCGACGACGAGTCGCTGGCCGCGCTTCGCGAGAAGCTGTCGAGCAGCAACTAGTTCACGCTCTCAGCGGGTCGGATGCCTTCGGGCGTCCGGCCCGCTGGTCGTTTAAGCGCTGCGGTGCGGGGGGATCGGCGGAGCGGATGCGCTCTCGGCCGCCGTGCGGCGCGCCGCGCGACGCCGCATCCGACGACGCAGCAGCACGAGGCCCACAACCAGGCTGGCAAGACCGGCGATCACGAGCACCGGAATCACGATGGCGACGGCGCTGAGCAGCAGGCTCGACAGGTCCTCGACGGTGCTGAGCACCGGGGCGGCGGCCCCCGCGGTGGCGGCGTTCGCGATCGGGCGCGCCGCCATCTTGCCGGCGTGGACGGTGAGCGCCAGCACGATGCCGACGACGACCGGAACCCACTGGTTGCTGGCGAAGAACTCCGCCGGATCGGTGACGACCGCCGTCTCGGCGGCGGTGCCCGAGCCGAACACGATTCCGCCGGCCGCGGGACGCACGATCGTCTGGAGCCAGTCGTTGATCGTGTCGACGGCGGGGATCTTGTCCGCCACGATCTCCAGCAGCAGGAGCACCGCGAGAATCCCGAGCACCCACTCGTTCTCGAGCCACGCCCAGCCGGCGGGCAGATTGACGACGTCGAAGAGGCGACTCGACAGCCCCAGCACCAGCATCGGGATGTAGGCGTTGAGGCCGGCGGCGGCGGCGAGGCCTGTTCCGGTCAGGAACTCGAGCATGCGGTGAGGCTAGCACCCGGTCGCGCGCGCGGCGAGGAGGGCTAGCATGGCCGAATGCTGCTCGTCGCCGTGACCGGGGGGATCGCCTCGGGCAAGTCCGTCGTCGCGGCGCGACTGGGGGAGCTGGGCGCTCGGGTCGTCGATGCCGACCAGCTGGCGCGCGACGTCGTCGCGCCGGGCGAACCGGCGCTAGCTCGGATCGCCGAGACATTCGGCTCGCATCTGGTCTCGTCCGATGGGACGCTCGATCGGGCGGCGCTGGGGGAGATCGTCTTCCAGGACCCCGACAAGCGGCTCGAGCTGAACGCGATCACCCATCCGGCGGTGGCCGAGCTGTCGCAGGCGCGCTTCCGGGCCGCCGCGGCGGAGGACCCGAACACGATCGTCGTCTACGACGTGCCCCTGCTGGTCGAGAGCGGCAAACGCCTCGGCGAGTTCGGTCTGGTCGTGGTCGTGCAGGCCGACACCGAGACGCGCATCCAGCGCCTCGTCGAGCTGCGGGGCATGACGCGCGAGGAGGCGCGGCATCGGATCAACTCGCAGGCGAGCGACGCGGAGCGCCTCGCGATCGCCGATGTGGTGATCGACGCGAACGGCACCCTCGCCGACACGCGGGCCCAGGTCGACGCGCTGTGGGAGTCGCTGCAGTCACGCGCCGGCGGCGAGGCGAGCGGCGGGAGCGATCGATCTCCTGCCGAGCACGATGGCGACGATGTTGCTCCCTGAGATGAGCGCGATCCCGAGCAGCGCGCTCGTCAGAACCTGACCGAGCACGATCAGCCCGGCCACCGCCCCGGCGGCGGGGTGGACGCTCTGCAGGATCGCGAAGGTCTCGCGTCGCAGCACCCGAAGCACCATCAGATCGATCGAATACGGCACCGCTGAGGACAGCACCCCGACGACCGCTCCGATGGCGACGATCATGAGCAGCTGCTCGCCGGGCACACGCGCGAGCGCGCCGATCAGGACGGGTGCGGTGATGATCGCGGCGACCGCGCTCGCCAGGGCGGTGCCCTGCACCCCCGGGAGCCGCACGCCGACCCGCTGGTTCAGCAGGATGTAGGCGGCCCACGCGACCGCGGCGACGAGTCCGAGCAGAACCCCAGCGAGGTCGATTCCGGGGACGCTTCCGGTCAGCAGCACGACCCCGAGCCCGGCGACGAACGCCAGCACGCCGTCGACCTTGCGCCGCGACGACGCGAGCGCGACGGCGAGCGGGCCGAGGAACTCGAGGGTCACCGCGAGCCCGAGCCCGATGCGCTCCACCGCCGAGTACAGCGACAGGTTCATGACCACGAGCACGACGCCGAGGAGCGCGGCCGGGACGAGCTGCCGCCGGGTCAAGCCGGACCAGCGGGGCCGCGCGATGGTGAGGAGGGCGGCAGCAGCGACCGCCTGGCGAACGGCCACGACGCCGAGCGGCCCGATCAGCGGGAAGAGCGTGGCGCCGAGCGCCGCTCCGGTCTGCACCGAGATCGAACCCGCGACGCTCGCGACGGGGGCGATTCGCTCTCGGTTCATGGGCTCACGCTAGATCCGGATTATGCAATTGAGAAATGCAATCACGCTTGATCGATACACTCAGCGTATGAAACTGACGGTGCGGCAGCTGCGCGATCTCGTGGCGGTCGCCGACGAGCTCTCGTTCACCGCGGCCGCCTCGGTGCGCGGAGTCTCGCAGGCCTCGGTGTCTCGGTCCGTCGCGGCCCTCGAGAGCGAGATCGGCGCGGCGCTCGTCGCGCGCACCACCCGCAGCGTCGAGGTCACGAGCGCGGGCGACGAGATCGTGACGGCGGCCCGCCGGGCGCTCGACGAGCTGGATCGCGCCGTCGCCCACGTTCGCGGCGACCCGCGCGACATTCGACTCGGGTACGCCTGGGCCGCCCTCGGCGCCCACACGACATCGGTGCTGCGCGGCTGGAATCGCGAGTATCCCGCCACGCCGCTGCGGATGGTGCACGCGGCCTCACGCGACGTCGGCCTGTCGTCTGGTCGCACCGACTTCGCCGTGGTGCGCCACCATGTCGCCGAGCCGACCTTCGACAGCGCGGTTCTCGGGCGCGAAGCCCGCCAGTGCGCGGTCGCGATCGACCACCCCCTGGCCGATCGCGGATCCATCTCGCTTCGCGACGCCGTGCCCTACGTCGTCGGGGTCGACGCGCAGACCGGCACCACGACACCGCAGCTGTGGCTCGACGCGGGGGAGCAGCGCACCCCCGAGCTCGCGATGACCGAGGACATTGACGAGTGGCTCGACCAGATCGCGGAGGGCCGGATCATCGGAATCACCTCGGTCGCGACGGCGCATCACCAGCCGCGCCCGGGTGTCGTCTTCCTCCCGATCGAGGACGCCGAGCCCATTCGGGTCCGACTGGTGTGGCGGCGCGGAAGCACGCACCCGGCCCGGGAGCGGCTGATCGCGCATCTGCGTCAGGCCTACGCCCGCTGACCCGGCGACTGTCGGCGGGGGACCCTAGGCTGGAGGCTATGGAGCCGACCCGTGCCGTCCGGCCTTTCGAGGTCGTCAGCGAGTATCAGCCGAGCGGCGACCAGCCGGCCGCGATCGCCGAACTCGCCCATCGCGTCACGGCGGGCGAAAGCGACATCGTGCTGCTCGGCGCCACCGGCACGGGTAAGTCGGCGACGACGGCGTGGCTCGTCGAGAAGCTGCAGCGGCCGACGCTGGTGCTCGCGCACAACAAGACGCTCGCCGCCCAGCTGGCCAACGAGTTCCGCGAGCTCATGCCGAACAACGCGGTCGAGTACTTCGTCAGCTATTACGACTACTACCAGCCCGAGGCCTACGTCCCGCAGTCCGACACCTTCATCGAGAAGGACTCGTCGGTCAACGCCGAGGTCGAGCGGCTGCGCCACTCCACGACGAACTCGCTGCTGAGCCGGCGCGACGTCGTCGTGGTCTCGACGGTCTCCTGCATCTACGGCCTCGGCGCCGCCGAGGAGTACCTGGGCGCGATGACCGCGCTGCAGGTGGGCGAGCACATCTCGCGCGATCGCCTCGTGCGGCGCTTCATCAACATGCAGTACGAGCGCAACGACATCGACTTCAGTCGCGGCAAGTTCCGCGTCCGCGGCGACACGATCGAGATCATCCCCGTGTACGAGGAGCACGCGGTGCGCATCGAGATGTTCGGCGACGAGATCGAGGCGCTCTACTCGCTGCATCCGCTCACCGGCGAGGTGCTCCAGAAGATGGATGCGGTGTCCGTCTTCCCGGCGACCCACTACGCGGCGAGTTCCGAGGCGATGCAGCGCGCGATCGTCACGATCCGCGAAGAGCTCGCCGAGAGACTGGCCGAGTTCGAGAAGCAGGGCAAGCTGCTCGAGGCGCAGCGGCTGCGCATGCGCACCAGCTTCGACCTCGAGATGATGGAGCAGATCGGCTTCTGCAACGGCATCGAGAACTACTCGCGGCACATCGACGGCCGCTCGCCGGGCGAGCCGCCGAACACCCTTCTCGACTACTTCCCCGACGACTTCCTGGTGGTGATCGACGAGTCGCACCAGACGGTGCCGCAGATCGGCGCCATGTACGAGGGCGACGCGAGCCGCAAGCGCACCCTGGTCGAGCACGGATTCCGGCTGCCGAGCGCGCTCGACAACCGCCCGCTGCGCTGGGAGGAGTTCCTCAACCGGGTCGGCCAGAAGGTGTACCTCTCGGCCACCCCCGGCCGCTACGAGCTCGGCGTATCCGACGGAATCGTCGAGCAGATCATCCGCCCGACCGGTCTCGTCGATCCGCAGATCGTCGTCAAGCCGAGCGCCGGCCAGATCGACGATCTGCTCGAGGAGATCCGGGTTCGGGCCGACCGCGACGAGCGCGTGCTCGTCACGACGCTGACGAAGAAGATGGCCGAAGAGCTCACGGCCTTCCTCGACGAGCACGGGGTGCGCGTGCGCTATCTGCACTCCGACGTCGACACGCTGCGCCGGGTGGAGCTGCTCACCGAGCTGCGAGCCGGCGTCTACGACGTGCTCGTCGGCATCAATCTGCTGCGGGAAGGGCTCGACCTGCCCGAGGTCTCGCTGGTCGCGATCCTCGACGCCGACAAGGAGGGCTTCCTGCGCTCCTCGACGTCGCTGATCCAGACCATCGGCCGCGCGGCCCGCAACGTGGGCGGCCAGGTGCACATGTACGCCGACAACCTCACCGACTCGATGAAGCAGGCCCTTGAGGAGACCGACCGCCGCCGCGAGAAGCAGGTCGCCTACAACCTCGAGCACGGCATCGATCCGCAGCCGCTGCGCAAGAAGATCGCCGATATCACCGAGGTGCTCGCGCGGGAGGGCGCCGACACGGCGAAGCTGCTCGCGGAGCGCGGCGGCAAGAAGCGCTCACCGACCCCGAACCTGCGACGCGAGGGCGTCGGGGCGGCGGGAGCCGCCGAGCTGGAGTCGATCATCTCGGACCTCAACGACCAGATGCTGCAGGCGGCAGCCGAGCTCAAGTTCGAGCTCGCGGCGCGGCTGCGCGACGAACTCGGCGACCTCAAGAAGGAGCTGCGGCAGATGGAGGCCGCGGGCCACGTCCGATGAGCGCCGGGCCGCAGGGTGCGCTGGTTCGCGCGCTGCCGAAGGCCCCGATCCTGGTCTTCCGCGCGCGACTCGGCTGGATCTTCGGCGGTCGTTTGCTGCTGCTGGAGACGATCGGACGCACGTCGGGCCTCGTGCGGCGCACGGTCATCGAGGTGGCCCGCGGCGACCGGGAGCGCGGACGGTACTGGGTCGTCGCCGGCTGGGGGCGCTCCAGCGACTGGTACCTCAACGCGCTCGCGCACCCGCCGCGGCTGGTCGACACGGGGCGCGAACGCTTCGTCCCCGAGGTGCGTGAGCTCGACCTCGACGAGCGCCGCCGACTCCTGGCCGACTACCAGCGCGAGAACCCGCGGGTCGCCGCGACCCTCGGCCGTCGGCTGCTCGGCGCCGAGTTCTCCGACGACCCGGACGCGATCGCCCGCCTCGCCGCCGAGGTGGGCGCTCTCGAGCTCCGTCGTTCGCTCGGGGCGTCACCCTCCGACGAGCGGGATGACGGCGGCGCTCCGTAGACTCACGGGGTGTCGATCTCTGCCGTGCCCGGAAAAGCGTCCCAGAACTCCGTTCTGAGTGTGCGGGGAGCGCGTGTCCACAACCTGAAGAACGTCGACCTGGAGATCCCGCGCGATTCGCTCGTCGTGTTCACCGGGCTCTCCGGCTCCGGCAAGTCGAGCCTCGCCTTCGACACGATCTTCGCCGAGGGCCAGCGCCGCTACGTCGAATCCCTCTCCTCCTACGCCCGCCAGTTCCTCGGCCAGGTCGATCGTCCCGACGTCGACTTCATCGAAGGCCTCAGCCCCGCCGTCTCGATCGACCAGAAGTCCACCAACCGCAACCCGCGCTCCACGGTCGGCACGATCACCGAGATCTACGACTACATGCGCCTGCTCTGGGCGCGCATCGGCATCCCGCACTGCCCCGAGTGCGGTGAGCGCATCCAGCGGCAGACGGTTCAGCAGATCGCCGACCAGCTGATGGAGCTCGAGACCGGGACGCGCTACCAGGTGCTGGCGCCGGTCGTCAGCCAGAAGAAGGGCGAGTTCGTCGACCTCTTCGCCGAGCTGGCCGCCAGCGGGTACTCGCGCGCCGTCGTCGACGGCGACCTGATCCAGCTCACCGAACCGCCGACGCTCAAGAAGTCCTACAAGCACGACATCTCGGTCGTCGTCGACCGGCTCGTGGCCTCCGACGAGCTGCTCACGCGTCTGACCGATTCGCTCGAGACGGCGCTCCGCCTGACCGACGGCATCGTCATGATCGACTTCGTCGACGTCGAGGGCGCGGGAGGCATCCGCACCTTCAGCGAGAAGCTGTCCTGCCCGAACCAGCACCCGATCCAGCTCACCGAGATCGAACCGCGCACCTTCTCGTTCAACGCCCCGTTCGGAGCCTGCCCGGAGTGCTCGGGCCTCGGCACCAAGATGAGCGTCGACTCGGAGCTGCTCATCGGCGACCCCGAGCTCACACTCAACGAGGGCGTCATCCTGCCCTGGAACCAGGGCGGCAAGGGCCTCTACAGCTACTTCCAGCGTCTGCTCCAAGGTCTCGCGCGCGACCTCGACTTCTCGCTCGACACCCCGTGGGGCGAGCTGAGCGAGGAGGTGCAGACCGCGATCCTGCGCGGCAACGACTTCGAGGTCTCGGTGCAGTGGCGCAACCGCTTCGGGCGCACCATGAAGTACTCCACGGGCTTCGAGGGCGTCATGCCGTACATCGAGCGCAAGTACCACGAGGCCGAGTCCGACTGGTCGCAGCAGCGCTACGGCGAGTACCTGCGCGAGATCCCGTGCCCGGTCTGCCACGGCAAGCGCCTGAAGCCCGAGATCCTCGCGGTGCAGGTCGCGGGCAGCAGCATCTCCGACGTCGCCGAGCTCAGCCTGCGCGAGTCCTACGAGTTCATGGCGGAGCTCGAGCTCACCGAGCGCGAGGCGCGGATCGCGGCGCAGGTGCTGCGCGAGATCCGTGTGCGCCTCGAGTTCCTGCTCGAGGTCGGACTCGGCTATCTCACGATGGCGCGCTCGGCCGGCAGCCTGTCCGGCGGAGAGGCGCAGCGCATCCGCCTGGCCACGCAGATCGGCTCCGGCCTCACGGGCGTGCTCTACGTGCTCGACGAGCCGAGCATCGGCCTGCACCAGCGCGACAACCGTCGGCTGATCGACACCCTCGTCAAGCTGAAGAACCTCGGCAACACCCTCATCGTCGTCGAGCACGACGAGGACACGATCCGCACCGCCGACTGGATCGTCGACATCGGGCCCGGCGCGGGGGAGCACGGCGGAGAGGTCGTGCATTCGGGCGGCTACGACGAGCTGCTCGCCAACCGGCGCTCGATCACGGGCGACTACGTCGCCGGGCGCCGTTCCATCGCGATCCCCGACGAGCGCCGCACCGTCGACCCGAAGCGGGTCATCACGGTCGAAGGCGCCCGCGCGAACAACCTCAAGGACGTCACCGTCGAGTTCCCGCTCGGCGTGTTCGTCGCCGTCACCGGCGTCTCGGGCTCCGGCAAGTCCAGCCTGGTCAACGACATCCTCTACAAGGTGCTCGCCAACCAGCTCAACGGCGCCAAGCAGGTGCCCGGCAAGCACAAGCGCGTGCTGGGACTCGATCAGCTCGACAAGGTCGTCCACGTCGACCAGGCGCCGATCGGGCGCACCCCGCGCTCCAACCCCGCCACCTACACGGGCGTGTTCGACCGCATCCGCGCGCTGTTCGCCGAGACGATCGAGGCGAAGGCCCGCGGCTACCAGCAGGGGCGCTTCAGCTTCAACGTCAAGGGCGGGCGCTGCGAGAACTGCTCCGGCGACGGCACCATCAAGATCGAGATGAACTTCCTGCCCGACGTCTACGTGGCGTGCGAGGTGTGCGAGGGGGCGCGCTACAACCGCGACACCCTGCAGGTGCACTACAAGGGCAAGAACATCGCCGAGGTGCTCGAGATGCCGATCAGCGAGGCGGCCGAGTTCTTCGAGCCGATCACCGCGATCCACCGCTACCTCAAGACGCTCGTCGACGTCGGCCTCGGCTACGTGCGACTCGGGCAGAGCGCGACGACGCTCTCCGGCGGCGAGGCGCAGCGCGTGAAGCTCGCGACCGAGCTGCAGAAGCGCTCCAACGGGCGCAGCGTCTACGTGCTCGACGAGCCGACGACCGGGCTGCACTTCGAGGATGTGCGCAAGCTGCTGCTCGTGCTCGACGGTCTCGTCGAGAAGGGCAACACGGTCATCGTCATCGAGCACAACCTCGACGTCATCAAGAGCGCCGACTGGCTGATCGACCTCGGCCCCGAGGGCGGGGCGGGAGGCGGCGAGGTGCTCGCCGTCGGCACGCCCGAGCACCTCGCGACCGTCGCCGAGAGCCACACCGGGCTGTTCCTGCGCGAGCTCTTCGAGGCCGACCGCGGAGCGGGTGGCCGGAAGGCCGGATGATGGCAGCCTCGGGTTCGCGTCCGCCGCGCGCCGACGCTCTTCCGTGGCGGCCCAAGCCGAGCGACATCCCCACCGGACCGGGCGTCTACCGCTTCCGCGACGGCAGCGGTCGGGTGCTCTACGTCGGCAAGGCGATCAACCTCCGCGCACGCCTGGCGAACTACTTCCAGCCGCTCAAGAGCCTTCACGAGCGCACCCGGCACATGGTGCTCACGGCGCGCTCCGTGGAGTGGACGAGCGTCGGCAGCGACGTCGAGGCGCTCCAGCTGGAGTACAGCTGGATCAAGGAGTACGCGCCGCCGTTCAACATCAAGTTCCGCGACGACAAGACCTACCCGCTCATGGCGATCACGCTCGCCGATGAGGCGCCGCGCGTGATGGTGACCCGCAACGACCGGATTCGCGGAGCCAAGTACTTCGGTCCGTATCCGAAGGTCTGGGCGGTGCGCGAGACGATCGACGAGATGGTGCGCGCGTTCCCGATCCGCACCTGCTCGGACTCCAGCTACAAGCGCGCCATGCAGACCGGGCGCTCGTGCTTCCCCGGGCAGATCGGCCGGTGCGGCGGACCCTGCTCGCAGAAGGTCACGGTCGCCGAGCACCGTGCGATCGTCGACCAGTTCATCGCCTTCATGTCCAGCCACGACCGGCGCTTCATCACCGAGCTGGAGAAGCAGATGGCGGCCGCCTCGGCCGAGCTCGATTTCGAGCGGGCGGCGGTGCTGCGCGACCGCATCCACGCGCTCAACAACGTGCTCGAGAAGAGCGCCGTCGTGCTGCCCGGCGCCCCCGACGCCGACGTCTTCGGCATCGAGCACGACGAGCTGGCGGCCGCCGTGCAGCAGTTCATGATCCGCGGCGGCCGGGTGCGCGGCGTGCGCTCGTGGGTCGTCGACAAGGAGCTGGATGTGCCGCTCGATGAGCTCGTCGAGTCGGTGCTCGAGCGCGCCTACGACCGCGACGAGCCGCCGAAGGAGGTCGTGGTGCCGGCGCTTCCCGTCGACGCGCCCGCCCTGGAGACCTGGCTCACCGGGCGACGTGCGAAAGGCCGCGTCTCGGTGCGCACCGCGCAGCGCGGCGATCGGGCCGCCGTGCTCGAGACCGCGACCCTCAACGCGCGCCAGGCGCTCGCGCTCTACAAGACGCGCCGCAGTGCCGATTACGTGGCCCGCACCACCGCGCTCAACGAGCTGGCGGAGGCGCTCGGGCTCGCCGAGGCGCCGCTGCGGATCGAGTGCTACGACGTGTCGCACCTGGGCGGCACCGGCATCGTCGCGTCCATGGTGGTGTTCGAGGACGGACTGCCTAAGAAGAGCGATTACCGCAAGTTCTCGATCGCCGAGTATGCGGACGACACCGCCGCGCTCGCCCAGGTGATGCGCCGCCGACTGGCCCGGCTCGATGACGACCCGGCCGACGTCGAGACCGAGGGGGAGTCACCGCGACGCCGGTTCGCCTACCGTCCCGGACTCCTGCTGGTCGACGGCGGCCAGCCGCAGGTCGCGGCCGTCGCGCGCGTGCTCGACGAGCTCGGCATCGACGACATCCCGGTGGTCGGCATCGCGAAGCGTCTCGAAGAGCTCTGGCAGCCCGGCAGCGACTTCCCGGTCATCCTGCCCCGCAACAGCGAGGCGCTGTTCCTGGTGCAGCGGCTGCGCGACGAGGCGCACCGTTTCGCGATCACGTTCCAGCGGCAGAAGCGCAAGGCGAGCGTGTCGTCGACGCTCTCCGAGATCCCCGGGCTCGGCCCGGCGCGGGTGAAGGAGCTGCTCACGCACTTCGGCTCCGTGTCCAAGCTGCGCGGCGCGTCCGCCGCCGAGGTCGCGGAGGTCCGCGGAATCGGCCCCGCCCTGGCGGAGACGATCGTCGCTAGGCTGAACCCACCCAAGGGAAAGCAGCACAGCGCATGACCGATACCCGAGCCGAGCGCGAGATCCTCCTCGTCACCGGCATGTCCGGCGCGGGCAGATCCACCGTCGGCAATGCCCTCGAGGACCTCGGCTGGTACGTCGTCGACAACCTGCCGCCGCAGATGCTGCGCCCGCTCGTCGAACTCGCCGAGCACACCGGTGAGGCGATCCCGCGCGTGGCCGCGGTGGTCGACATCCGGGGCGGCAAGCTCTTCGCCGACGTCGAGGCCGCTCTCGAGCTGCTGCGCGGCTCGGCCGCCGTGCGTGTGGTGTTCCTCGACGCCACCGACGCCGTGCTCGTCCGCCGCTTCGAGCAGGTGCGACGCCCGCATCCGCTGCAGGGCCAGGGCACCCTGCTGGACGGCATCGCCGAGGAGCGCCGACGCGTCCAGGCGCTGCGCGCCGCGAGCGACCTGATCATCGACACCTCGAACCTCAACATCCACGAGCTCTCCCGCGTCGTCAACGACCACTTCGGCGACGCCGCCAGCAAGGAGACCCGCGTCACGGTCATGAGCTTCGGCTACAAGTACGGGCTCCCGCCGGACGCCGATCTGGTCGCCGACTGCCGCTTCCTGCCGAACCCGTTCTGGATCCCCGAGCTGCGTCCGCACACCGGCCAGGACGCCGAGGTGCGCAACTACGTCCTCGGTCAGGCCGATGCGGATACATTCATCACGGCATATCTGACCGCGCTGGGTCCCGTGCTCACGGGGTACCGTAAGGAGAACAAGAGACACGCGACGATCGCCATCGGCTGCACCGGTGGAAAGCACCGCTCGGTGGCCGTCGCTGAAGAGCTCGCTCGACGCATGAACGCCCTGCCCGGCGTCGCCGTCAGCGTGAAGCACCGCGACCTCGGTCGCGAATAGAAGACGAAGGGCATCCGGTGGCACTGACCTCCGACGTGAAAGAAGAACTCACGGCCGTCGAACTGGGTAAGACAACCGTTCGGGCCGCAGAATTGACCGCGCTCCTGCGCTTTGCCGGGGGACTGCACATCATCTCCAACCGCATCGCGGTCGAGGCCGAGGTCGACTCCCCGCAGATCGCTCGGCGCATCCGCAAGGACCTGGCCGAGCTGTACGGGATCCGCAGCGACGTCTCGGTGATCTCCGGCAGCAACGCGCGCCGCTCCAACAGCTACCTCGTGCGCGTCATGGAAGGCGGCGACACGCTCGCCCGCCAGACCGGTCTGCTGGATGCCCGCCGACGCCCCGTGCGCGGCCTTCCCAACCGGCTCACGACGGGATCTCGCGAGGAGCTCGCGGCGATCTGGCGCGGGGCCTTCCTCGCCGCCGGGTCGCTCTCCGACCCGGGGCGGTCCGCCGCCCTCGAGGTCTCGTGCCCCGGCAACGAGTCGGCCATGGCGCTCGTGGGCGCCGCCGGGCGGCTGGGCATCTCCGCCAAGGCGCGCGAGGTCCGCGGCGTGCACCGGGTGATCGTGCGCGAGACCGAGGCGATCGCCGACATGCTGCGCGCGATCGGGGCCGAGAAGACCCTCGCGGACTGGGAGGCCCTGCGGCAGCGCCGCGAGGTGCGCGCCACCGCCAACCGCCTCGTCAACTTCGACGACGCCAACCTGCGCCGCTCAGCCCAGGCCGCCGTCGCCGCGTGCGCCCGGGTCGAGCGCGCGCTGGAGATCCTCGGCGACGAGGTTCCCGACCACCTGCGCTACGCCGGCGAGCTGCGTCTCAGCCACCGTGATGCCAGTCTCGACGAGCTCGGCCACCACGCCGACCCGCCGATGACCAAGGACGCGGTGGCCGGTCGCATCCGACGCCTGCTGGCGATGGCCGACAAGTCCGCGAGCGATCGCGGGATTCCCGGCACCGAGTTCGGCGTTCCGGCCGAGCTCGCCGACTGAGCAGCACCCCAACAGACCTGCGCGCGCCCGCGCGCATCCCTAGACTGGATTCGTCACCCGGGCGCCGTATCGGCGCCCCCGGAGACCGAACGCGAGGAGAGACAACCGATGGCCGTTTACACGCTTCCTGAACTTCCCTACGACTACGCAGCGCTCGAGCCGCACATCAGTGCGCGCATCATGGAGCTGCACCACGACAAGCACCACGCGGCCTACGTGGCGGGCGCCAACACCGCGCTCGAGCAGCTTGCCGAGGCTCGCGACACGGGCAACTTCGGATCGATCCCGAAGCTCGAGAAGGACCTCGCGTTCCACCTCGGCGGCCACATCAACCACTCGATCTTCTGGAAGAACCTCTCGCCGAACGGCGGCGACAAGCCGACCGGCGAGCTGGCGGCCGCGATCGACGAGTTCTTCGGCTCCTTCGACAAGTTCGTCGCGCACTTCACCGCCGCGGCGATGAGTCTGCAGGGCTCCGGCTGGGCCGTGCTCGCCTGGGACCCGGTGGGCTCGCGTCTGCTCATCCACCAGCTGTTCGACCAGCAGGGCAACACCCCGCTCGGCGTCATCCCGATCCTTCAGCTCGACATGTGGGAGCACGCGTTCTACCTCGACTACGTCAACGTCAAGGCGGACTACGTGAAGGCGTTCTGGAACATCGCCAACTGGGCCGACGCCGGTGCGCGCTTCGAGAGCGCGCGCAAGACCGGTGATGGGCTCCTGCTACTGTCGTAGAGGTTTCGTGAGGTGAGTTCCGGCCCCTCACGCATCACCAGAATCGTTCCACCACAACCACCACAAAACCGGATGCGCGTGCGCGCGCTGCAGCTAGGAGACCCAGTGTCCGTCAAGATCGGTATCAACGGATTCGGCCGTATCGGCCGCAACTTCTTCCGCGCCGCCCTCGCCAAGGGCAGCGACATCGAGATCGTTGCTGTCAACGACCTCACCGACAACAAGTCGCTTGCCCACCTCCTCAAGTACGACACCATCACGGGTCGTCTGGACGGAACCGTCGAGTTCGACGAGACCCAGATCATTGTCAACGGCAAGGCCATCAAGGTCTTCGAAGAGCGCGACCCCGCGAACCTGCCCTGGGGCGAGCTCGGCGTCGACATCGTGATCGAGTCGACCGGTCGCTTCACCAAGTCGACGGATGCCGCGAAGCACATCGCCGCCGGCGCCAAGAAGGTCATCGTCTCGGCTCCCGCCACGGGCGACGACGTCGCGACCCTCGTGCTCGGCGTCAACGAGGACAGCTACGACCCGGCCGTCCACTCGATCATCTCGAACGCGTCCTGCACCACGAACTGCCTCGCGCCGCTCGCCAAGGTGTTCATGGACAACTTCGGCATCGAGCGCGGTCTGATGACCACGGTGCACGCCTACACGGCCGACCAGAACCTGCAGGACGGCCCGCACGGCGACCTGCGTCGCGCCCGCGCTGCCGCCGCGAACATCATCCCCACCTCGACGGGTGCCGCCAAGGCGCTCGGCCTGGTCATCCCGGAGCTCGTCGGCAAGCTCGACGGCTACGCGCTGCGCGTCCCGGTCATCACCGGCTCGATCACCGACCTCACGCTCACCGCGTCGAAGTCGGTCACGGTCGAGGAGATCAACGCCGCGTACAAGGCCGCCGCCGAGGGCCCCCTGAAGGGCATCCTCAAGTACACCGAGGACGACATCGTCTCGAGCGACATCGCGGGCGACCCGCACTCGTCGATCTTCGACGCCGGCCTCACCAAGGTGATCGGCGACCAGGTCAAGGTCGCCTCGTGGTACGACAACGAGTGGGGCTACTCCAACCGCCTCGTCGACGTGACCGAGTACGTCGCCGCGCGTCTCTAAGACTCGAGGACACGACACCATGGCGCTCCGCACAATCGAGAGCCTCGGTGAGCTCTCCGGCAAGGTCGTTCTGCTTCGCTGCGACCTCAACGTTCCGCTCAAAGACGGTGTGATCGGCGACGACGGGCGCATTCGCGCGTCGCTGCCGACCATCGACGCGCTGCTGCACTCCGGTGCGACGGTCGTGGCGATGTCGCACCTGGGACGACCGGATGGCGAGCCGAACCCCGCGTACAGCCTGGCTCCGGTCGCGCAGCGCATGAGCGAGCTGCTGGGCTGCCCGGTGGTCTTCTCCGGCGACACCTTCGGGCCCGGCGCTGAGGAGGCCATCGCCAGCCTCAGCGAGCCCGGGGTCGTGCTGCTGGAGAACCTCCGCTTCCACGCGGGGGAGACCAGCAAGGATGCGGCGGAGCGCGCCGAGTTCGCGGCGAAGCTCGCGGCGCTCGGCGATGTGGTCGTCGAGGACGGCTTCGGCGTCGTGCACCGCAAGCAGGCGAGCGTGTTCGAGCTCGCCGAGGCGCTTCCGAGCGCCGCGGGAACGCTGATCGCGGCCGAGCTGGACGTTCTGGAGCGCCTGACGAGCAAGCCGGAGCGGCCGTACGCGGTCGTTCTGGGCGGTTCGAAGGTCTCCGACAAGCTGGGCGTCATCGGCCACCTCCTGCCGCGCGTGAACACGCTGCTGATCGGCGGCGGGATGCTGTTCACGTTCCTCGCGGCGCTCGGCCACAAGGTCGGCTCGAGCCTCCTCGAGGCCGACCAGATCGAGACGGTTCGCGGCTATCTCGCCGAGGCGGAGAAGCGCGGCGTCGAGATCGTGCTGCCGACCGACGTGGTGGTGGCCTCGAAGTTCGGGGCCGACGCCGAGCACGTCGTCGCCGCCGCCGATGCGATCGAGGACACGCCGTTCGGCGCGAGCGGACTGGGTCTCGACATCGGCCCGGCCACCTCGGCGAAGTTCGCGGAGATCATCGCGGGCTCGAAGACGGTCTTCTGGAACGGCCCGATGGGCGTGTTCGAGCTGGCGCCGTTCGCGGCCGGCACCCGCGCGGTCGCCGAGTCGCTGACCGCTGTGGACGGCCTGAGCGTCGTCGGCGGGGGAGACTCCGCGGCGGCGATCCGCCAGCTCGGCTTCCGTGACGAGCAGTTCGGTCACGTGTCGACGGGCGGCGGAGCAAGTCTTGAATTCCTGGAGGGCAAGCAGCTCCCGGGTCTCGAAGTTCTGGGATGGGAGCACCACTGATGGCAGGCCGCACTCCGCTCATTGCGGGCAACTGGAAGATGAACCTCGACCACCTTCAGTCGATCGCGTTCGTCCAGAAGCTGGCGTGGACGCTCAAGGACGCGGGACACGACTTCGGCGCGGTGGAGGTTGCGGTGTTCCCGCCGTTCACCGACCTGCGCTCCGTGCAGACGCTCGTCGGCGCGGACGACCTCCCGCTCAAGTTCGGCGGGCAGGACCTGTCGCGCTTCGACAACGGCGCGTACACCGGTGAGATCTCCGGCGCGTTCCTCGCCGCTCTCGATGCCGAGTACGTGATCGTCGGACACTCCGAGCGCCGCCAGTACCACGGCGAGACCGACGAGCAGCTCGCCGAGAAGGTCGCCGCCGCGCACCGTCACGGGCTCGTCCCGATCCTCTGCGTCGGCGAGACCGCCGAGGACCTCGAGAAGCACGGCCCGAGCGCCGTGCCGGTCGCCCAGATGCGCACAGCGCTGGCCGGCGCCGCGAAGGGCAAGGAGATCGTCATCGCGTACGAGCCCGTCTGGGCCATCGGCTCGGGCCAGGCCGCGACCAGCGACCAGGCCCAGCAGGTCTGCGCCGCGCTTCGCGCCGCTCTCGCCGAGGAGCTCGGCGACGAGGTCGCCCAGGCGACGCGCATCCTCTACGGCGGTTCGGTCAAGTCGGGCAACATCGCGGGATTCATGCGCGAGACCGACGTCGACGGAGCCCTGGTCGGCGGCGCGAGCCTCCAGCTGGAGGAGTTCGCGAGCATCGTGCGCTTCCAGAAGCACGTCGGCCTGTAGACCAGCCGATATACTGACCCCCGGCCGAGTTTCGGCATCGAAAGGTTTCGCGTGGAATTTCTGACAGTCGCCGTGCAGGTCGTGCTGGGCATCACCAGCCTGCTCCTGACGCTCTTGATCCTGCTTCACCGTGGTCGCGGTGGCGGTCTCTCCGACATGTTCGGGGGCGGCGTGACGTCGAACCTGGGTTCATCGGGTGTCGCGGAGCGAAACCTCAACCGCATCACGGTCATCCTCGCGCTTGTGTGGGTCGCCAGCATCGTTGTGCTGGGCCTCATCATCAAGTTCGACACCGGCGCCTGAGCCGCGCCGAACCCGATCACCCACTTCACACGGAGGCATCATGGCATCTGGCGGCAGCGCGATTCGAGGATCCCGCGTCGGATCCGGTCCGATGGGCGAGCAGGACCGCGGCTATCACGCGGACCGGGTCGCGATCTCGTACTGGGACGCCCTCGGCAACGAGACGGTGCGGTACTTCGCGGCGAATCTCCCCGATGAGGAGATCCCGGAGACCATCGACTGCCCGGCATCGGGCCTCCCGGCCGGCCGCGACAAGGCGAACCCGCCCGCGGTCTCCAAGATGGAGCCCTACAAGACGCACCTGGCCTACGTGAAGGAGCGCCGCAGCGACGACGAGGCGCAGCAGATCCTCACCGACGCGCTGCAGCAGCTGCGCGAGCGTCGCGGAACCGCAGCAGCCTCCTGAGCCGCTGCGGGTTCTCCGCGCATGCGGGGACCCGCCGCGCGGACGCGACGAGCGTCAGTTCGAGGGCAGGTCGTGCGCCGCGGTCCAGTAGGAGTTGGGCGCGATCAGCGCCTCCGGAACCTCGGCTGCGGCGTCCTGGTCGACGAAGAAGACGGTGCGCTTGCGCCCTTCGGCGCCGGCCGCCGGCACGTCGTTGATGCTCGCCCCGGCGAGCGTCAGACCGAGCGCGCCCGCCTTGTCGGCACCGGCGAGCACCAGCCAGATGCGATCCGAGGCGTTGATCACCGGAAGCGTCAGCGTCAGTCGCTCTGCGGGAGGCTTGGGGGAGTCGCGCTCGGCGAGCACGACACGATCCGTCTCGTGCACCGAGACGTGATCCGGGAACAGCGAGGCGATGTGTCCGTCCGGACCGACGCCGAGGAACGTGACGTCGAACCGCGGGTAGCGACGCCCCTCGGGGGCCGCCTCGGCGAGCACGGACTCGAAGGCGCGTGCCGCCTCCTCGATGTCCGCGTGCTCACCCGGCGCCGGGAACGACTTGATCTGCGACTCGTCGATCGGCAGGTGATCCAGCAGCGCCTCACGGGACTGGGTCTCGTTGCGCTCGGCGTCGCCGCGCGGCAGGTAGCGCTCGTCGCCCCACCAGAAGGTGATGCGGCTCCAGTCGACGCTGTCGCGCGCCGGGGACGAGTTGATCGCCGCGAGCACCGCGGCGCCCATCGTGCCCCCGGTCAGGCAGACGTGGGCGAACTCCTGCTCCTCGATCACGTCGATGATCTTCGTGATGAAGCGCGCCGCCACACTTCCCGCCAGAGATGACTTGTCGGGGTGGACGAGAACTCGCCGTTCATTGGTCATGCGTTCAGCCTCACTTGCCACGGGACGGCGTCACGTCATGCGCGATCGCGTCCATGTGTCCGATTCCTTGGGTGAGGACCTCTCCGTAGAGGTCATCGGGGTCGAGCCTACGCAATTCTTCGGCCAGGCAATCACGCAGGTTCCGCCGGGGGAGCGAGATGTCGTGCGTGGGCTGGTTCGGCTGGGTCAGCGTGGCGACGTTCGGCTGCCCTCGCTCGAGCAGGATCTCTCCGGAATCGCGCGTCAGGCTGACGCCGTGGATTCCGCTCGAACCATGCGAGTGGTTGCGCATCTCCAGCGCGACGTTCGACCTGCAGCTGGAGTCCCAGCCAGGCGGCCAGCAGCGACGTGGAGGCCGAGTCGGCGGCACCGCTCACCTCGACGGCCGTGACCGGCTCATACGGGGGCTGGTCGAGGACGGCGGCGAGCTGCGCGCGCCAGAGCGTGAGCCGGGTCCACGAGAAGTCGGTGTCGCCGGGCGCATAGGTGCGCGCGAGTGTCGTCATCGACTCGAGCGGGTTCTCCGCCGCGGCGGAATCGGTGATGCGTCGCTGCGCGATCCGGCCGAGCGGGGACTTCGCCGGGTTGTCGGGGTGCGCCGTGGGCCACCAGACGACGACGGGGGCATCCGGCAGCAGGAGGCTCGTGACGAGTCCCTCCTCGTCGCCGCCGACGGCGCCGTAGGCACGCAGCACGACCACTTCGCTCGCGCCCGCATCGCCGCCGACGCGGATCTGACCGTCGAGTCGAGCCTCCTCGCCCTCGGGGTCCTCGCTGCGGGAGAGCACGATGACGCGCATCGGGTGCTCGCGCGAGGCGTCGTTGGCGGCCTCGATCGCCTCTTCCTCGGCCCCGTGCACGGCCGCGATGACCAGGGTGAGCACGCGACCGAGCGCGACGGCGCCGCCCTCTTCGCGAATCTTGACGAGCGCCTTCGAGACCTGACTGGTGGTCGTGGCGGGCAGATCGACGATCACGGGCGTCTCCAGACTCGGCCGTCGCGGGCCAATAGCTCATCCGCGGAGGACGGACCCCAGGTGCCCGGCCGGTACTGCTCCGGCTGCCCCTGGGTCGCCCAGTACTCCTCGATCGGGTCGAGGATCTTCCAGCTCAGCTCCACCTCTTCGTGCCGGGGGAACAGCGGCGGATCGCCGAGCAGCACGTCGAGGATGAGGCGCTCGTAGGCCTCCGGGCTCGCCTCGGTGAAGGCGTGGCCGTAGCCGAAGTCCATCGTGACGTCGCGCACCTGCATGCCGGCACCCGGAACCTTGGAGCCGAACCGAATCGTGACGCCCTCGTCGGGCTGCACGCGGATCACGAGCGCGTTCTGACCGAGCGCGCTGGTCTGGCTCTCGGCGAAGAGATACTGCGGCGCGCGCTTGAACACGACGGCGATCTCGGTGACGCGTCGGCCCAGTCGCTTGCCGGCGCGCAGGTAGAACGGCACCCCGGCCCAGCGGCGCGTGTTGATGTCGAGTCGCATCGCGGCGAAGGTCTCGGTCACCGAGTCGGGGTTCATGCCGTCCTCGTCGAGGAAGCCGGGAACCCGTTCGCCTCCCTGCCAGCCGCTCGAGTACTGCCCGCGCGCGGTCGCCGCCCCGAGATCCTTCGGGAGGCGCACCGCCGAGAGCACCTTTTCCTTCTCGGCGCGCAGATCGGCCGCGTCGAAGGACACCGGCTCCTCCATCGCGGTGAGGGCGAGAAGCTGCAGCAGGTGGTTCTGGATGACGTCGCGCGCGGCGCCGATGCCGTCGTAGTAGCCGGCACGGCCGCCGACGCCGATGTCCTCGGCCATCGTGATCTGCACGTGGTCGACGTAGTTGGCGTTCCAGATCGGCTCATACAGCTGGTTGGCGAAGCGCAGCGCCAGGATGTTCTGGACCGTCTCCTTGCCGAGGTAGTGGTCGATGCGGAACACGCTGTCGGGCGGGAACACCGACTCGACGACGTCGTTCAGCTCGCGCGCCGTCGTCAGGTCCGAGCCGAACGGCTTCTCGATGACGACCCGGCGCCACTGGCCGTCCAGCTGCTCGGCGAGTCCGGAGCGGCGCAGCTGCTCGGTCACCAGCGGGAACGACTTCGGCGGGATCGACAGGTAGAAGGCGTGGTTGCCCATGGTGCCGCGGTGGGCATCCAGATCCTCGATCGTCGCCTTCAGGCGGTCGAAGGCCGCGTCGTCGTCGAAGTCGCCCTGAACGAAGCGGATGCCCTGGCTGAGCTGACGCCACACATCTTCATCGAAGGGGGTGCGCGCGTGCTTCTTGACCGCGTCGTGGACCTCCTTCTCGAAGTCCTCGTTCTCCCACTCGCGTCGCGCGAAGCCGACGAGCGCGAAGCCGGGCGGCAGCAGGCCGCGGTTGGCGAGGTCGTAGACCGCGGGCATCAGCTTCTTGCGGGAGAGGTCTCCCGTGACGCCGAAGATGACCAGTCCGCTCGGACCGGCGATTCGATTGAGGCGACGATCCGACGCCAACCGCAAGGGGTTGAAGTCCGGCGTGATCTCGACAGGCATAGGTGTTCCTTGACGTCGTTCGGGCGAGAGGGGTCAGCCGATCGCGGCGCGCATCGCCGCGGCCGCGCTGGCGACGTCGTCCACCGTGAGCGAGAGCACCGGACGGCCGTGCTCGGCCAGAACGGTCGCGTCGCCGACGGCCTGCGCCTGGATCAGCTGGCCGAAGGTGAACGGGCGCTCCGGGATCTCGAGATCCTCGGCGGTGGTGCCGACGAGCTGCAGGAACACGCCGATCGCCGGTCCGCCCTTGTGGAACTGGCCGGTGGAGTGCAGGAAGCGCGGACCCCACCCGAAGGTGACCGGGCGTCCGGCACGCGCCGCGAGCAGCGCGCGCAGCTCCTCGAGCTCCGGGTAGGCCAGGCGGTCGAGGTAGGCCTGGACCGAGAGGTAGCCGTCGGCGGGAAGCGTCGCCAGGAGGGCGTCGATCGCGCCGGCGAGGGTCGTGTTCTCGATCGTGAGCGGGCCCGCGGTGCGCACCTCGATGCCGTCGGCGACGAAGGCGGGCTCCGTCGGCTCCGGACGGGCATCGAGCAGCGCGCGCGCGGCGACCTTCGCGGATTCGACGTCGGGCTGGTTGAACGGGTCGATCCCGAGCAGGCGCCCGGCGACCGCGGTGGCGTACTCCCAGACCATGATCTGGCCGCCGAGGCTGCCGGAGATCTCGATCTCGCCCTCGGCGACCTCGCGGGTGGCGCGCGCGTCGGCGACGAGTCGCACGATCTGCAGATCCGGCAGGTCCATCGTCAGCTCGGGCGCGTCGACCTCGAGCACGACCGGCAGCAGGCCGGTTCCGCTCTTGCCCGTCGACTCCGCGATCAGCTGCTCGGCCCAGTCGGCGAAGCCCACGATGTGCGTGCCGTCGGCGACGATGCCGAGCTTGTTCTTGAGCGGACGCGTGCCGGCGATCGCGGCGCCCAGGACGAGCCCGGGGTTGCTCGCCGAGTCGAGGGCGACCTCGAGCGAGACCGCCTCCGCCTCGTCCAGCAGCTGCTGGATGTCGACGCCGGCGAGGCCGCTCGGAACGAGGCCGAACGCGGTGAGCGCCGAGAAGCGTCCGCCGACATTGGGGTCGGCGTTGAAGACGCGGTAGCCCGTCTCGCGCGCGGAGACGTCCAGCGGCGAACCCGGGTCGGTCACGATCACGATGCGCGAGATCGGGTCGATTCCGGCCTCGCGGAACGCCTGCTCGTAGGCCCGGCGCTGGCTGTCGGTCTCGACCGTCGAACCGGACTTCGAAGAGATCACGACCGCGGTGCGCGCGAGTCGGTCGCCGACCGCCGAGCGCACCTGCGAGGGGTCGGTCGAGTCGAGCACCGTGAGCGGCACCCCGTAGGTCTTCGTGATGACCTCGGGCGCGAGCGACGAACCGCCCATGCCGCCGAGGACGATGTGGTCGACGCCGGCCGCGCGCAGCTGGTCGCGCAGGGCGAGGATGTCGTCGACGAGCGGGGTCGACAGGGCGACCGCTTCGGTCCACCCCAGCCGGATCGCGGCCTCGGCCTCGGCCTCGGGCCCCCAGAGCGTGGCGTCGAGCGAGGTGATCCCGCTCGCGACCCCGTCTGACACGAGCTGCGGCACGACGCGCGCGACGGCTTCGGCCGCCGCGCCCGTGGCGTGGACCGTGACGGTCACTTCGAGGCCTCCAGCGCCGCGGTGACGGTGTCGAGGAGCTCGTTCCAGGAGACGATGAACTTCTCGACGCCCTCCTTCTCGAGCTGGGCGGTGACGTCGTCGTAGTCGACGCCGACGGCGGCCAGCTGGTCGAGGACCTGCTGCGCCTCGCCGTACGAGACGGTCACCCGGTCGCCCTCGATGACGCCGTGGTCGAAGGTCGCCTCGAGCGTCTTCTCCGGCATCGTGTTGACAACGCCGTCCACCGCGAGCTCGGTGACGTAGAGGGTGTCGGGCAGCGACGGGTCCTTGACGCCGGTCGAGGCCCACAGCGGACGCTGCTTGTTGGCACCCGCCGCGAGCAGCGCCTGAGCGCGCTCGGTCGCGAACTGCTGCTCGAAGAGCTGGTAGGCGAGCTGCGCGTTGGCGACGCCCGCCTTGCTCTTCAGCGCGAGCGCCTCCGGCGTGCCGATCGCCTCGAGGCGCGCGTCGATCTCGGTGTCGACACGCGACACGAAGAACGAGGCCACCGACTCGATCGTCGACAGGTCGATGCCCGCCGCCTTCGCCTTCTCCAGTCCGGCGAGGTACGCCTCGATGACCGCCTGGTGACGCGCGAGGCTGAAGATCAGGGTCACGTTGACGCTGATGCCCGCGCCGATGACCTCGGTGATCGCCTCAAGGCCCGCGATCGTCGCGGGGATCTTGATCATCGCGTTGGGACGGTCCACCTTGGCCCAGAGGCGCTTCGCCTCGGCGATCGTGCCCGCCGCGTCGTGCGCGAGATCCGGGGCCACCTCGATCGACACGCGGCCGTCGACGCCGTTGCTCGCGTCGTAGACGGGACGGAAGATGTCCGAGGCCGCCTGCACGTCGTCGGTGGTGATCTCGAAGACCGCCTCCGACACGCTCGCGCCCGCGGCCGCGAGGGTCGCGACCTGAGCGTCGTAGGCCTCGCCCTTGGCGAGCGCCGCGGCGAAGATCGTCGGGTTGGTGGTGACCCCGACGACGTTCCGCTCGGCCATCAGCTTCTGCAGGCCGCCGGTCGAGATGCGCTCCCGCGAGAGGTCATCGAGCCAGATGCTGACGCCGACCTCGGAGAGCTGGGCGGTGGGGGAGGTGTTGTCTGCCATGAGCGTGATCTTCCGTGTGTGGTGAAAAAGTGGTGGACCGAAACGGTGTCAGTTGCTCGCGGCGGCGAGCGACTCCTTGGCGGCCGCGACGGCCGCCTCCGTGGTGATGCCGAACTCCCGGTAGAGGGTCTTGTAGTCGGCCGAGGCGCCGAAGTGCTCGATCGAGACCGAACGGCCGGCGTCGCCCAGGTAGGGCGCCCAGGTGAGCGCGAGGCCGGCCTCGACCGACACGCGCGCCTGGATGCTCGCCGGCAGCACCGACTCGCGGTACTCCGCGCTCTGCTCCTCGAACCACTCCTGGCACGGCACCGAGACGACGCGCGCCTGGATGCCCTCCTGGGCGAGTGCGGCGCGCGCCTCGACGGCGAACTGCACCTCGGAGCCGGAGGCGAGGAGGATGACGTCGGGCGTCCCGTTCGGGGCCTCCGCCAGGACGTACGCGCCCTTGCTGACGAGCTCCGCCGCGGCGAAGGTCTCGCCGGTCGCCTCGGCGGCCCCGCGCTCGAACACGGGCAGGTTCTGGCGGCTGAGGACGATGCCCGCGGGCGCGCTGCGGCGCTCCAGGATCGTCTTCCAGGCCACGCCGACCTCGTTGGCGTCGGCGGGGCGGACCACGTCGAGCCCCGGGATGGCGCGCAGGGTCGTCAGCTGCTCGACCGGCTGGTGGGTCGGGCCGTCCTCGCCGAGCGCGACGGAGTCGTGCGTCCAGACGAAGATCGACGGCACCTGCATGAGCGCGGCCAGACGAACCGCCGGGCGCATGTAGTCGCTGAAGATCAGGAAGGTGCCGCCGAAGGCGCGCGTCTTGCCGTGCAGCACGATGCCGTTCAGGATCGAGCCCATCGCGTGCTCGCGGATGCCGAAGTGGAGGACGCGACCGTAGGGGTCGCCCGTCCACTCGTGGGTCGAGTGCTCGGCGGGCACGAACGACTTCGCGCCGCCGATCGTGGTGTTGTTGGACTCGGCGAGGTCGGCCGAGCCGCCCCAGAGCTCCGGGATGACCGCGCCGAGCGCCGTCAGCACCTTGCCGCTCGCGGCACGCGTGGACACGTCGGTGCCCGCGTCGAAGCTCGGCAGCGCCTCGTCGACGCCCTCGGGCAGCTCGCCGCGCTCGAGCCGGTCCAGCAGCTCCTTGCGCTCCGGGTTCGCCGCGGCCCAGGCGTCGAACGCGACCTGCCACTCGGCGTGGGCGGCCGCGCCGCGCTCCGCGAGCTTGCGGGTGTGCTCGATGACCTCGTCGGCGACGTCGAAGGTCTTCTCGGGGTCGAAGCCGAGCACCTGCTTGACGGCGGCGAGCTCCTCGGCGCCGAGCGCGGAACCGTGGATCTTGCCGGTGTTCTGCTTCTTCGGGCTGGGCCAGCCGATGATGGTCTTGAGGATGATGAGCGACGGTTTGTCGGTCTCGCCCTTGGCCTCTTCGATCGCCTCGTAGAGCGCGTGCACGTCTTCGACGTACTCGCCCGTCTTCTTCCAGTCGACGGTGAGGACCTGCCAGCCATAGGCCTCGTAGCGCTTCGCGACGTCCTCGCTGAACGCGATCTGGGTGTCGTCCTCGATCGAGATCTGGTTCGAGTCGTAGATGGCGATCAGGTTGCCGAGCTTCTGGTGTCCGGCGAGCGGCGCCGACTCGGCGGTCACGCCCTCCTGGATGTCGCCGTCGCCGGCGACCACGTAGACGAAGTGGTCGAACGGGCTGGTGCCCGCCGCCGCCTCCGGGTCGAACAGGCCGCGCTCGTAGCGCGCCGCGTAGGCGAAGCCGACGGCGGAGGCGAGGCCCTGGCCGAGCGGGCCGGTGGTGATCTCGACGCCGGCGGTGTGGCCGTACTCCGGGTGTCCGGGGGTCTTCGAGCCCCAGGTGCGCAGCGCCTTGAGGTCGTCGAGCTCGAGGCCCTCGCCGCCCAGGTAGAGCTGGACGTACTGGGTGAGCGAGGAGTGACCGGCCGACAGGATGAACCGGTCGCGACCGAGCCAGCTGTGGTCCTTCGGGTCGCGGCGCATCACCTTCTGGAAGAGCAGGTACGCAGCCGGCGCGAGGCTCATCGCCGTACCCGGGTGGCCGTTGCCGACCTTTTCGACCGCGTCGGCGGCGAGGATACGAGCGGTGTCGACGGCCTTCGCGTCGAGTTCATCCCAGGAGAGTGGTGCCACGAGGTGTAGACCTTTCGATAACCGGGCAGGAGGCGGAAGCTCCTGCAGTGCAGGTTCCACCGACCGACATCATTGGCGCACCGCGGCAACCGGCACCCACGGTCACGATGTGTGGGGGAGTCCGGCTCGCGGCCAGGGAACGCTACGAGTATAGGGAATCGCTCCGATCGTCGCGTCGGGGCGACCGTGGGAGCGCGCCCGGTCCCGCGGCGTCGGGCACGGGTCGGTCGCCCGCGGTCGCGTCGCCTAGACTGAAGCGGCCGAACCACCATCCGAGGAGCTATGTCCGGAGTCGTCGACACGTCCGCCCTGAACGCCGAGCGGACCGCTGACCCGCGGCGCATCGGGGTCGTGCAGAAGATCAAGGCGTACGTCGCGCTGACCAAGCCGCGCGTCATCGAGCTGCTGCTCGTCACGACCGCGCCCGTGATGGTGCTCGCCGCCCAGGGCATCCCGAACCTGTGGCTCGTGCTCGCCACGCTCGTCGGCGGCTCGCTCTCGGCCGGCAGCGCCAACGCCTTCAACTGCTACATCGACCGCGACATCGACCGCGTGATGAAGCGCACCCAGAAGCGCCCGCTCGTCACGGGAGAGCTGAGCGACCGCGAGGCGCTCGTGTTCGCCTGGGTGACCGGCGTCGTGTCGATCGCCTGGCTCTGGGTGTTCACCACCTGGCTCGCGGCCGTGCTCTCGCTCGCGGCGATCCTCTTCTACGTGCTCGTCTACACGCTCGTGCTGAAGCGCCGCACCCCGCAGAACATCGTCTGGGGCGGTGCCGCGGGCTGCATGCCCGTACTGATCGGCTGGGCCGCGGTGACCGGATCGCTCGACTGGGCGCCCGTGATCCTGTTCGGCATCGTGTTCCTCTGGACGCCGCCGCACTACTGGCCGCTGTCGATGCGCTACCGCGCCGACTACGCCTCCGTCTCGGTGCCGATGCTCGCGGTCGTCCGCGGTCGCACCGTGGTGGGCCTCCAGATCGTGCTCTACGCGTGGGCCACCGTCGCCTGCTCGCTGCTGCTCATCCCGATCGCGCCGATGGGCGCGCTCTACGCGGTGGCAGCGACGCTCGCCGGCGCGTGGTTCGTGCTCGAGTCGCACCGGCTCTACTCGCGGGCGATCCGCGACGGCGAGGTGCAGCCGATGCGCGTCTTCCACGCCTCGATCAGCTACCTGACGGTCGTCTTCCTCGCCGTGGGCCTCGACCCGCTGCTGCACCTGCCGATCGGCTTCTGACCGCCGACGCGGTCGACGCGCGCGTAATCCGCGCGCGGGCTATGCGCGCGGGCGACGCAGCCGCGTGCTGGCGACCGTGAAGGCGGCCGCCGTCAGCGCCGCCAGCACCATGTGCACGCCCACGGCCAGCTCGGGCAGGCCGTTGCGCGCCTGGTAGAGGCCGACCATGATCTGAACCAGCTCGATCGCGAGGAGGGCGAGCATCCAGCCCGCCGGCGCCAGCTTCGCGCGCCACGCGACGACCGCGAGCACGAGCGTCAGCGCGAACAGGATGTAGCCCGGCCAGGAGTGCAGGTGCGAGAGCAGCTCCGCGTCGAAGCCGTTGCGCCCCGCCTCGGAGTCGCCCGAGTGCGGCCCCGCGCCGGTCGTCAGCACGCCGACGAAGATCGTCACCATGAGGGCCAGCCCGGTGAGACGGGTGAGGATCGCGTACCAGCGCGGCACCGCGAGCTCGCGCGGGCCCGGGGCCTGCGTGCGCCGCGCCAGGAACGTCGCGGCCACCGCGACGAGCGCCACCGAGGCCACGTAGTGGAACCCGACGATGAACGGGTTCAGCCCGGTGAGCACCGTGATCCCGCCGACGATCGCCTGCGCGACGACGCCGCCGAGGACGACGAGCGCCAGCACGAACAGGTCGCGTCGCTCCCGCCGGATCCGCCACACCAGCACGACGACCGCGAGGGCCAGGATGCCGACCAGACCGGTCAGGGTGCGGTTGCCGAACTCGATGATGCCGTGGATGCCCATCTCGGGCGTCGAGACGAGCGAGTCGGCGGTGCAGGTCGGCCAGGTCGGGCAGCCGAGTCCGGAGCCGGTGAGGCGCACGGCGCCGCCGGTGCCGATGATCAGCACCTCCGCCACGAACGAGGCCCAGGCGAGCACGCGGATGCGCGCATCGTCCGCGCTCGAGGGGAGCCATCCGCGGATGCGGGCGGACAGGGGGAGAGCCGACGAAGTGCCGAGGGTCACGGGCGGAGAGCCTTCCGAATCTGACGTTGCCGCGCCTGGGATCGACGCGCTTTCGAGTCTAGGTCGGGCATCTGAGCCGCGCGCACGCGACAAGCCCCGCCGCACACGGCGCACGGGCAGGTGGTGCCTGTAAGATCGAGGGGTTCAGGCGCACCGCAGCGCTGCGCTCGGGTCGCCGAACATTCGCGCGCGAGCCTGGACCGAGATACCGACACGGGCAGAACAGTCCGCTTCGGCAGGAGAGAGGTAACGCATGTCAGACGTGCTCATCGACCGACCAGAGCTTGCCAGCCTCGGTCAATACGAGTTCGGGTGGTCGGATTCCGACGCCGCCGGCTCGGTGGCCAAGCGCGGGCTCTCGGAAGACGTGGTCGCCGGGATCTCGACGCTCAAGAACGAGCCCGACTGGATGCTCAAGATGCGCCTCAAGGCGCTCAAGATCTTCGGCATGAAGCCGATGCCGACGTGGGGCGCCGACCTCACCGGAATCGACTTCGACAACATCAAGTACTTCGTGCGCTCCACCGAGAAGCAGGCGCAGTCGTGGGAGGACCTCCCCGAGGACATCCGCAACACCTACGAGAAGCTCGGCATCCCGGAGGCGGAGCGCTCGCGCCTCGTCGCCGGCGTCGCCGCGCAGTACGAGTCCGAGGTGGTCTACCACCAGATCCGCGAAGACCTCGAGGCCCAGGGCGTCATCTTCATGGACACCGACACGGCGCTGCGCGAGCACCCCGAGTTCTTCCAGGAGTACTTCGGCACCGTCATCCCCTCGGGAGACAACAAGTTCGCGGCGCTCAACACGGCCGTGTGGTCGGGCGGCTCGTTCGTCTACGTTCCGCCGGGCGTGCACGTCGAGATCCCGCTGCAGGCCTACTTCCGGATCAACACCGAGAACATGGGCCAGTTCGAGCGGACGCTGATCATCGCCGACGAGGGCTCGTACGTCCACTACATCGAGGGCTGCACCGCCCCGATCTACAAGTCCGACTCGCTGCACTCGGCCGTCGTCGAGATCATCGTGAAGAAGAACGCCCGCGTTCGCTACACGACGATCCAGAACTGGTCGAACAACGTCTACAACCTCGTCACCAAGCGTGCGGTCGCGCACGAGGGGGCGACGATGGAATGGATCGACGGCAACATCGGATCCAAGGTCACGATGAAGTACCCGAGCATCTTCCTCGTCGGCGAGCACGCCAAGGGCGAGACGCTCTCGGTCGCCTTCGCCGGCCCGGGCCAGCACCAGGATGCGGGCGCCAAGATGATCCACATGGCGCCGTACACGACGTCGTCGATCGTCTCGAAGTCCATCGCCCGAGGCGGCGGTCGCGCCGGCTACCGCGGCGAGGTCCGGGTCGCCGAGAATGCGCACCACTCGGCCAACACGGTCCGCTGCGACGCGCTGCTGGTCGACACGATCTCGCGCTCGGACACCTACCCGGCCATCGACATCCGCGTCGACGACGTTCAGCTCGGCCACGAGGCCACCGTCTCGCGGGTCAGCGAGGAGCAGCTCTTCTACCTGCAGTCGCGCGGCCTTCCCGAGGATGAGGCGATGGCCATGATCGTGCGCGGGTTCATCGAACCCATCGCGCGAGAACTCCCGATGGAATACGCACTCGAGCTCAACAAGCTCATCGAGATGAGCATGGAAGGCAGCGTCGGCTAGATGTCCGCAGTTCCCACGACGACCACCGATGAGGCCGTCGCGCCGAATCAGCACGGCCTGGCGGAGCATTCGCACGGCCCCGGCACGGCCCCGGTGCAGACGCGCTCCGAGCGCTTCGCCTCGACCGACCCGAACGAGTTCCCCGCGGTCACCGGCCGCGAGGCCGAATGGAAGCTCTCACCCGTCGAGCGGCTCCGCCCGCTGATCGACGGCGAGCTCGACGGCAGCGCCTACGCGGTGCTCTACCCCGAGGTGGAGGGAGTCGCGGTCGAATGGATCGGCCGCGACGACGCTCGCATCGGCAGCGCCGGAACCCCGGAGGACAAGGCGTCCGCGAACGCCTGGGCCACCTTCGAGCACGCGCTGCACATCTCGGTCACCGGCGAGGGCGAGGTCCTCACGGTGACGCGCGACTCGCTCGGCGAGGCGCCGCGCGCCGCACACGTGCTGATCGAGGCCGCCGCGCAGTCCTCCGGCCTGATCGTCCTCGACAGCCAGGGCGCCGCCCAGCTCAGCGAGAACGTCGAGATCATCGTCGGCGACGACGCGCAGCTCACCGTCGTGAGCCTGCAGGAGTGGAACGACGACGCGATCCACCTCTCGAGCCAGTTCGCGCGCGTCGGGCGCAACGCCAAGCTCAAGCACATCGTCGTCTCGCTCGGCGGGGGAGTCGTGCGGGTCAACCCCAGCACCGCTCTCGCCGAGGAGGGCGCCGAGGTCGAGTCGCTCGGCGTCTACTTCGCCGATGCGGCGCAGCACCTCGAGCAGCAGGTGTTCGTGCACCACATCGCACCGCACACGGTGAGCCGCGTGACCTACAAGGGCGCCCTCAACGGCGCCGGCGCGCGCACGGTGTGGATCGGCGACGTGCTGATCGGGCGCGACGCCACCGGCACCGACAGCTACGAGCAGAACCGCAACCTGGTGCTCTCCGAGGGCACGCGCGCCGACTCGATCCCGAACCTCGAGATCGAGACCGGCGACATCGCGGGCGCGGGCCACGCGAGCGCGACCGGCCGTTTCGACGACGAGCACCTGTTCTACCTGCAGTCGCGCGGCATCACCGAGAAGGAGGCGCGCCGACTCGTCGTGCTCGGCTTCCTCGTCGAGGTCGTGCAGAAGATCGGCGAGCCGACTTTGGAGGCGCGACTGATCGAGGCGCTCGAGAACGAGCTGGAGGGTGCCGCGTGAGCGCGACGAAGGTCTGCTCGGCGAGCGAGCTCTCGCCCAGCACCGCCAAGAAGGTCGTCGTCGACGGCGTGCCGATCGCCGTGGTGATGGATTCCGCGGGCGCCGTCCACGCGCTCGGCGACACCTGCACGCACGGCGACATCTCGCTCTCCGAGGGATTCGTCGAGGACGACACGCTCGAATGCTGGGCGCACGGCTCCAAGTTCGAGCTGACCACCGGCAAGCCCCTCACCCTTCCGGCCTACGAGCCGGTTCCCGTTTTCGCTGTCGAGGTCATCGACGGCGACGTCTACATCGACGCGAGCCAGCGGCTCGCGGTCTGAAGCAAGGAACCCAGATATGAGCACTCTCGAGATCCGCGACCTCCACGTCAGCATCGACACCGACGCCGGCAAGAAGCCCATCCTCAAGGGCGTCGACCTCACCATCAACTCGGGTGAGATCCACGCCGTCATGGGCCCCAACGGCTCCGGCAAGTCGACCCTCGCCTACACGATCGCCGGCCACCCGCGCTACAACGTCGACGGCGGCACCATCACCTTCGACGGCGAGGACGTCCTCGCGATGAGCGTCGACGAGCGCGCCCGCGTCGGGCTGTTCCTCGCGATGCAGTACCCGGTGGAGATCCCCGGCGTCACCGTCTCGAACTTCCTGCGCACGGCCAAGACCGCGATCGACGGCGAGGCGCCGGCGATCCGCGGCTGGACCACGACGGTTCGCGAGTCGATGAAGAACCTCCGGATGGACGGCGACTTCGCCGCGCGCAACGTCAACGAGGGCTTCTCGGGCGGCGAGAAGAAGCGCCACGAGATCCTGCAGCTCGAGCTCCTGAAGCCGAAGTTCGCGGTGCTCGACGAGACCGACTCGGGTCTCGACGTCAACGCGCTCAAGATCGTCTCCGAGGGCGTCAACCGCGCTCACGAGACCACCGGCCTCGGCATCCTGCTCATCACCCACTACACGCGGATCCTGCGCTACATCAAGCCGGACTTCGTGCACGTCTTCGTCGACGGCAAGGTCGCCGAAGAGGGCGGCCCCGAGCTCGCCGAGCGTCTCGAGGACGAGGGCTACGACCGCTACCTCGTCGAGGCCTGATCAGGTGTCTCTCGGCGATTTCCCGACGAACCGCGTAGCCTGAAGCCATGCCTACCGCCCTCGAACCGAAGCTCTTCGACCAGGTCGAAGAGGGACTCAAGGACGTCATCGACCCCGAACTCGGTGTCAACATCGTCGACCTCGGTCTGATCTACGATCTCGCCTGGGACGACGAGAACGACGCGCTCGTGATCTCGATGACGCTCACCTCGGCCGGCTGCCCGCTGACGGATGTCATCGAGGAGCAGATCGGCCAGTCGCTCGACGGCATCGTCGAGCGCTTCCGCATCAACTGGGTCTGGATGCCGCCGTGGGGCCCCGAGCGCATCACCGACGACGGTCGGGACATGATGCGCGCGATCGGCTTCAGCATCTGAGAGCCCGGTGGGCTGTCAGTGCCGATCGCGCCGCCGACAGGCGGATCGGCTTCAACATCTGAGAGCCCGCAACGCGAAAGGGCCCCGGATTCCTCCGGGGCCCTTTCGCGTTGACGAAGCGCTACGCGGCGTCCTGCGCGCGACGCTCGGCGAGCTTGTCGGCGCCCCACCAGGCGGCCGGCAGCAGCGCCGCGGCGATCGCGGCCTTGATGAGTCCGCCGATGATGAACGGGTACAGGCCCCACTCGAGCGTCTGGGCGAGGTTCGCGCCGAGCACGAACGCGAGCCACGGAAGGCCGAAGGCGAACACGACGACCGAGCCGCCGACGAAGGTGGCGAGCGCCTTGAAGAACTTGCGGTCCCAGGTGCGCTCCGAGAGCCAGCCGACGATGGCGGCGGCGAACACGAAGCCGACGATGTAGCCGAAGCTGGGAGCCGCCAGCGCGAGGAAGCCGGTCAGGTGGCTGCCGTCGGCCTGCGGCGCGTACACCGGCAGTCCGACCAGGCCGAGGACGGCGTAGAGCGCGAGCGAGGAGGTGCCGCGGACCGCGCCGAGCGTGGCGCCGACGAGCAGCACGGCGAGCGTCTGACCGGTGATCGGCACGGGGAACATCGGAATCGAGACCTGGGCGAGGATCGCGGTGAGCGCGGCACCGGCCGCGACGAGCACCACATCGGTGGTCAGCGTGCGCGACACGAGGCGGTCCGCGAGGACGATGCGCGGGGCGGCAGGGACGAGAGACGTCATATCGGATTCCTTGGCGTTCGTCGGTGGGAATGAGGCGGGCGCCTCACTGGTTAGACTAGCGGGCTGGCTCTTCCAGCCTCTTGTCGAAAACCTCCCGAAGAAACGGAACGTCACAGTGCTCGCCGTGCAAGACCTCGAAATCCGTGTGGGGGCCCGCCTCCTCATGGAGGAGGTGACCTTCCGAGTCGATAAGGGGGACAAGATCGGGCTGGTCGGCCGCAACGGGGCGGGCAAGACGACCCTGACGAAGACGCTCGCGGGGGAGACCGTGCCGAGCGGCGGCAAGATCGATCGCCACGGCGAGATCGGCTACCTGCCGCAGGATCCGCGCTCGGGAGATCCCGAGCAGACCGCTCGCACCCGCATCCTGGACGCGCGCGGACTCGGCAGCCTGGTGATCGGCATTCAGCAGGCCACCGTCGACATGGCGAGCCCGGATGCCGCCATCAGCGAGGCCGCCATGTCGCGCTACGCGAAGCTCGAGGATCGCTTCCTCGCCCTGGGCGGCTACGCGGCCGAGGCGGAGGCCGCGGCGATCGCCTCCAACCTCGCGCTCCCGGACCGCATCCTCGATCAGCAGCTGAAGACGCTCTCCGGCGGTCAGCGCCGCCGCATCGAGCTCGCGCGCATCCTGTTCTCGGGCGCCGACACGATGATCCTCGACGAGCCCACCAACCACCTCGACGCCGACAGCGTCGTCTGGCTCCGCGAATTCCTGAAGCAGTACCAGGGCGGCGTGATCGTGATCAGCCACGACGTGCACCTGGTCGAGGAGGTCGTCAACAAGGTCTTCTACCTCGACGCCAACCGGCAGGTCATCAACGTCTACAACATGGGCTGGAAGCACTACCTGCGCCAGCGCGAGGCCGACGAGGATCGCCGCAAGAAGGAGCGCGCCAACGTCGAGAAGAAGGCGACCGCGCTGCAGCTGCAGGCGGCGCGCTTCGGCGCCAAGGCCTCCAAGGCGGCGTCGGCGCACCAGATGGTCGCGCGCGCCGAGAAGATGCTCTCCGGCCTGGATGAGGTGCGCGCCGCCGACCGCGTCGCCAAGCTGCGCTTCCCCGACCCGGCCGCGTGCGGCAAGACGCCGCTCGCCGCCAGCGGGCTCAGCAAGAGCTACGGCTCGCTCGAGATCTTCACGGCCGTCGATCTCGCGATCGACCGCGGCTCGAAGGTGGTCGTGCTCGGGCTGAACGGTGCCGGCAAGACGACGCTGCTGCGCATTCTGGCGGGCGTCGACAAGCCCGACACCGGGCAGGTCGAGCCGGGGCACGGTCTGCGGATCGGCTACTACGCGCAGGAGCACGAGACCATCAATGTGAAGCGCACCGTGCTGCAGAACATGGTGGCCGCGAGCCCCAATCTCACCGAGACCGAGGCGCGCAAGGTGCTCGGCTCGTTCCTGTTCACCGGTGACGACGGACACAAGCTCGCCGGGGTGCTCTCCGGCGGCGAGAAGACCCGCCTCGCACTCGCGATGATCGTGGTGAGCGGCGCGAACGTGCTGCTGCTCGACGAGCCGACCAACAACCTCGACCCGGCGAGCCGTGAAGAGATCCTCGGCGCCCTCGCGGGCTACGCCGGCGCCGTGGTGCTGGTCAGCCACGACGAGGGAGCCGTGGAGGCCCTCAACCCGGAGCGCGTCCTGATCCTGCCCGACGGGGTCGAGGACCACTGGACTCCGGACTACGCCGAGCTGATCTCGCTGGCCTGAGCGGCCGCGCGCTACAGCCGGTCGAGGATCGCGTCCTCTTCCTCCGCATCCGCCGAGCGCGGCCGTGCGGCGCGGGCCGCGGCCTGCTCCGCGACGGGGAGCGCGGCGATGCGCCGCTCGCGCCGGTAGGCCCACACCAGCCCGACGATGGCGATCACGCCGAACAGGATCCACTGCAGGGCGTAGGAGGCGTGCGGCCCCTCGTCGGCCTCCGGCTTGACGGCCAGCGCGGGGCTCTCGGCGGGCGCCGGGTCCTCGCTGGCGAGCAGGCCGTACATGCCCGTGTAGACCGCCTGCGGGACGAGCTCATCGATCGCCGGCAGCTCGATCGTCGCGATCTGCCCCTCGGGGGCTCCGCGGCCGGGGATCTCGGGCTCGCCGAGCTGCAGGCGCACGATGACCTCGACCTCGCCGCCCGGCGCCGCGGGCACGAACTCGGGGAGCGAGCCGGTCGCCGCGAGCGGGAGCCAGCCGCGGTCGACGACGAAGACCTCGCCGCTCTGCAGCTGGAACGGCACCAGCACCTCGAAGCCGGGCAGGCCGTCCTGAACGCGGTTGCGCACGAGCAGCTCGTACTCGGAGAGGTACTCGCCGCGCAGCACGACGGGCAGCCACTCGAGCTCCTCGTCGGCGGTGTCGAGCGTCGGCAGCACCCGCTCGACGGCCTCGGCGGGCGCGTCGTAGTTGGTCTCGACGCGCACGATCTCGCCGACCGCTTCGTCGCGGCGTGCCCACTGCCACCACGACAGCAGTCCGCACGCGATCGCGAAGATCACCACGAACGCGACATACCCGCCCCAGCGCTGCACCCCCGTGGGGGCCGAGGGCTGCCTCGCCTCGCTCATGCGCGGTCCGGCACGAGCTCGGGAACCTCGTCGAGCGCGGTGACGAGTGTCGGGAATCCCCGCGTCGTCAGATAGTCGTCGAGCGTTCCGCGGTGGGCGTCGCAGGCCAGCCACACCTTCACGCGGTCGGCGCTGTGGATGCGGGGATTGCGCCAGTTCACTCGCCAGACGGCCGCGTCGCTGCACCCGGATGCCGAGCACCGGACGGCGGTCTCACCGAAGCCGATCACGCCGACTCGTTCGACGGGGGCGTCACGCGAACCACGACTCCGCCGGGCGACTCGATCGAGCCGGACTTCGTGGTCGTCGAGTTCGCGATGAGCACGGCGAAGTACGGCAGGAACACCGCGCCGAGCACAGGAATGACGACCCACCAGCCCGGAACCACGATGCAGAGAATGATGCAGACCACCCGGATCGCCATGGCGATCGTGTACTTGATCATGCGTCCGCGCCGCTCGTCATCCGGCGACGGCGGGAGCATCGTGATCGTGGGGGCAGAGGTTCGCATGGCTGACTCAAGCCTACGCGCGTCGTGGCATCGTCGTCGGCTCGGTAGGCTCCCAGATATGACTACGCGCACCATCCTCGTGACCGGCGGCAACCGCGGCATCGGCCGCTCGATCGCGGAGGAGTTCGTGGCCCAAGGCCATCGCGTCGCCGTCACCGCGCGCTCCGGCGAAGGCCCCGAGGGAACGCTCACGGTGCGCGCCGATGTCACCGACAGTGCGGCCCTGGACGCCGCCTTCACCGAGGTCGAGGAGAAGCTCGGACCGGTGGAGGTCGTCGTCGCGAACGCCGGCATCACCCGCGACACGCTCCTCATGCGCATGAGCGACGAGGACTTCGAGCAGGTCGTCGACACCAACCTCGGCGGCGCGTTCCGCGTCGTCAAGCGCGCCAGCAAGGGAATGCTAAAGGCTCGCTTCGGCCGCATCATCCTCGTCTCGAGCGTCGTCGGCCTGTTCGGCGGCGCCGGTCAGGTGAACTACTCGTCCTCGAAGGCGGGTCTCGTCGGCATGGCGCGGTCGATCACGCGCGAGCTCGGCGGCCGCGGCATCACGGCGAACGTCGTCGCCCCCGGCTTCATCGAGACCGACATGACGGCGGAGCTGCCCGAGACGCAGCAGGCCGAGTACAAGAAGTCGATTCCGGCGGGCCGCTTCGCGCAGCCTTCCGAGGTGGCCAAGGTGATCGCCTGGCTCGCCTCCGACGACGCCGGCTACATCTCGGGAGCCGTCATCCCGGTGGACGGCGGACTCGGCATGGGCCACTAGGCCCGCGGGAGCCCCAGCAGCGGCAGCACGAGCGCCAGATCGCGCTCGTCGAGGATCACGTGCGCCTCGTCGCGCACCGGCGCCTTGGCGTCGAAGCCGATCGCGAGCCCGCAGCGCGCCATCATCTCGAGGTCGTTGGCGCCGTCGCCGATGGCGACGGTCTGGGCCAGCGGGATGCCGCGCGCGGTCGCCCACTCCTCGAGCGCGTGAGCCTTCGCCGCCGCATCCACGACGGGCGGGATCACGGCGCCGGTCAGACGTCCCTCGGCCACCTCGAGGCGATTGGCGCGCCACTCGTCGAGTCCGAGCTGCGCCGCGATCGGGTCGACCACCTCGTGGAAGCCGCCCGAGACCACCGCAACGGCGCCGCCGGCCGCCTGCACACCGGCCACCAGCTCGGGTACTCCGCGGGTCACCGTGACGCGCTCGCGCACGCGCGCGATCGCCTCGGTGTCGAGCCCCGCGAGCGTCGCGACGCGCGAGCGCAGGCTCTGCTCGAAGTCGAGCTCGCCGTTCATGGCACGGAAGGTGATCTCGGCGACCTCCTCGAGCACCCCCGCCTCCTCGGCGAGCAGCTCGATCACCTCCTGCTCGATCAGGGTCGAATCAACGTCGAGCACAACGAGGAAGCGGGCCATGCAGGGGAGCCTTCCGGAAGCGGCGCCGGATGCGGCATCCGGTCAGAGCGAATCAGCTGACGGGGAGGCCCTTGCCGACCACGGTGATGCCGCTCTCGGTCACGGTGAAGCCTCGCGCGCGATCCGCGTCGTGATCGACACCGACCGTCGCGCCGGCTTCGACCACCACGTCCTTGTCGAGGATAGCGCGCTGCACGATCGCTCCCGCCCCCACCGTCACGCGGTCGAAGACGACCGAGTCGACGACCTTGGCGCCGGACTCCACGCTCGTCCACGGCCCGAGGACGCTGCGCTCGATGTGACCGCCGGAGACGACGCAGCCGAGCGACACGATCGAGTCGATGATCGTGCCGATCGCGTTCTTCTCGTCGCGAACGAATTTGGCGGGCGGCGCGTTGAGCTGCTGACTGAAGATCGGCCAGTCGCGGTTGTAGAGATTGAACACCGGCAGTGCCGAGACCAGATCCATGTGCGCGTCGAGGAACGAGTCGATCGTTCCCACATCGCGCCAGTAGAACCGGTCGCGCTCGGTCGAGCCGGGCACGTCGTTCTTGATGAGGTCGTAGACTCCCGCCTCGCCGCGCGCGACGAAGTCGGGGATCAGGTCGCCGCCCATGTCGTGGCTCGAACCGGCGAGTTCGCTGTCGCGCTCGACGGCCGCCATGAGGGCATCGGCGTCGAACACGTAGTTGCCCATCAACGCCAGGAACTCGCCGGGGGAGTCGGCCAGGCCGACCGCATCCTTCGGCTTCTCGCGGAACGCGGAGATCAGCTCCGGGTTCTCCGGATCGACCTCGATGACGCCGAACTGGTCGGAGAGCGCGAGCGGCTGCCGGATCGCCGCCACCGTCGCCGGGAGGCCCGAGGCGATGTGGGCGTCGATCATCTGGCTGAAATCCATGCGGTAGACGTGGTCCGCGCCCACCACGACGACGATGTCGGGCTTCTCGTCGCGGATCAGGTTGAGGCTCTGGAAGATCGCGTCGGCCGAGCCGCTGAACCAGCGCTTGCCGAGGCGCTGCTGTGCGGGCACCGAGGCGACGTAGCTGCCGAGAAGACCCGAGAGCCGCCAGGTCTGCGAGACGTGGCGGTCGAGCGAGTGCGACTTGTACTGGGTCAGCACGACGAGCTGGCGCAGCCCCGAGTTGATGAGGTTCGACAGCGCGAAGTCGATGAGTCGGTAGCCCCCCGCGAAGGGGACCGCGGGTTTGGCCCGGTCCGCCGTCAGCGGCATCAGCCGCTTGCCCTCGCCGCCAGCGAGCACGATCCCGAACACCTTCTTCGCTGCCATGTCCTTACAGTAGGTCAGCCACCGCGCCTGTACTAGCGTCAAGACGTGCGAGTCGATGTGATTACCAGGGAATATCCACCGGAGGTCTACGGCGGGGCGGGCGTCCACGTCGCCGAGCTCGTCGCCGCCCTCCGCGCCGACGTCGAGGTGCAGGTGCGCTGCTTCGGCGCTCCGCGCGACGAGCCGGGCGTCCAGGCCTACGGCGTGCCCGCCGAGCTGACCGGATCCAATCCGGCGCTGACCACCCTCGGCACCGATCTGCTGATCGCCGGCGACGTCGCGGGCGCCGATCTGGTGCACTCGCACACCTGGTACGCCAATGCGGCGGGGCACCTCGCCAAGCTGCTGCACGGCATCCCGCACGTCGTGACCGCGCACAGCCTCGAACCGCTGCGCCCGTGGAAGGCCGAGCAGCTGGGCGGCGGCTACCGCGTCTCGAGCTGGGTGGAGCAGAGCGCCTACGAGGCGGCCGACGCCGTCATCGCCGTCAGCGACGGGATGCGCGCCGACATCCTGCGCAGCTACCCGGCGATCGATCCGGCCCGCGTGCACGTCGTGCACAACGGCATCGATCTGGAGCGCTGGCACCGCCACGAGGATCCGGCGACGCTGGAGCGCTTCGGGATCGATGCCGACCGGCCGAGCGTCGTCTTCGTCGGGCGCATCACCCGCCAGAAGGGGCTGCCGTACCTGCTGGCCGCGGCGCGCCTGCTGCCGCCGGAGGTGCAGCTCGTGCTGTGCGCCGGAGCGCCCGACACCCCGGAGATCCTCGCCGAGGTGCAGGCCGGCGTCGCCGAGCTGCAGCGGGAGCGCAGCGGCGTGGTCTGGATCGAGCAGCTGCTGCCGCGCAACGAGCTCTCGGCGATCCTGTCCCAGGCCACCACCTTCGTCTGCCCTTCGGTCTACGAGCCGCTCGGCATCGTGAACCTCGAGGCGATGGCCTGCGGCGCCGCGGTCGTCGGCACGGCGACCGGAGGCATCCCGGAGGTCGTCAGCAACGGGATCACCGGCCGACTGGTGCCGATCGAGCAGGTCGACGACGGCACGGGCACGCCGCTGGACCCCGAGCGCTTCATCGCCGATCTCGCGGAGGTGCTGACCGAGGTCACGAGCGACCCCGAGACGGCGCGGCGCATGGGGGAGGCCGGGCGGCAGCGCGCGGAGGAGCACTTCTCGTGGACCTCGATCGCCGAGCGCACGCGGCGAATCTACGACTCGCTCCTGCCGTAGGCTAGGGGCATCATGTCTGCGGTGCTCACGCTCTCCGACCTCGCCGTCATTCGCGACGGCAATCGCATCCTCGACGACATCAACTGGGTCGTCAATCCCGAGGAGCGGTGGGTGATTCTGGGGCCGAACGGCGCGGGCAAGACCACGCTGCTCTCGATCGCCTCGGCGAACATCCACCCCACCGAGGGCTCTGCGGTGCTGCTCGACGAGAAGCTCGGCAAGACCGACGTCTTCGAGTTGCGTCCGCGCATCGGCTTCGCGTCGACCGCGTTCGCCCGCCGCATCCCCGGCGACGAGACCGTGCTCGACGTGGTCATGACGGCGGCCTACGCTGTCACCGGCCGCTGGAACGAGAACTACGACCTCGTCGACAGCAAGCGCGCCACGCGCGTGCTCGCCGAGTGGAAGCTGGACCACCTCCAGGACCGCCGTTTCGGCACGCTGAGCGACGGGGAGCAGAAGCGCACCCAGATCGCTCGCGCCGTCATGACCGATCCGGAGCTCCTGCTGCTCGACGAGCCGGCGGCCAGCCTCGACCTCGGCTCGCGCGAAGAGCTGGTCGGACTGCTGGGCGCCTACGCGCAGAACCCCGAGTCGCCCGCGATGGTGATGGTGACGCACCACGTCGAGGAGATCCCCGTGGGCTTCACGCACGCCATGCTGCTCGCGGGCGGCCGCATCCAGTCGGCCGGGCCGATCGCCGAGGTCATCACCGCCGACAATCTGTCGGAGGCATTCGGCCTGCGCCTCGAGGTCTCCACGAGCGACACGGGCCGTTTCGCGGCGCGTGCGGTCTGAACGGGCCCGCCACCTGGTATAGTCGTCCCTTGGTCCGCTCTGGCCATTCAAGCTTCCATTTACTTCCGAGGTTTCCCATGAAGTCCGAAATTCACCCGGCGTACGCGCCCATCGTGTTCCGCGACCTCGCGAGCGGTGAGACGTTCCTCACGCGTTCGACGGTCACGAGCGACAAGACGATCGAACTCGACGGTCAGACCTACCCGGTCATCAACGTCGAGATCTCGTCCGCCTCGCACCCGTTCTACACGGGCAAGCAGCGCATCATGGACTCGGCCGGTCGTGTCGAGAAGTTCAACCAGCGCTTCAAGAGCTTCGGCGGCTCCAAGTAAGTCGTCCCTCGAAGGCCCCCGCTCCGGCGGGGGCCTTCGTCGTTAACGGCTCGAGAGCCGACCGGGCCCGGGCTGAGCGGTCCCTGGCTGAGCGGTCGGCGCGCACGCGGGCCCGAAGCCCGGTCACGCGCCCGGCCGCGTTCCCGGCCGCTCCGGCTCGTCAGCGAGCGGCGAGGACGAACGGCACGAGGTAGTCGCGGCTGAGCGGCGCCATTGTCGGCAGCGGCCGCGTGGGGTCCCACCAGATCGCCTCGGCGATCTCGGCGGCGATCTCCGGCACGCCGGTCAGCGGCGCCCGGTAGCACCAGGCGTCGAGCGTCATGCCGGGCTCGTTCGCCGCATCCGCGTCGAAGCGCCCGATCTCGGTCAGGTCGGCGGGGGAGAGCACCAGACCGAGCTCCTCCTCCAGTTCGCGCACCAGGCACTCCGCGGGGGACTCGCCCTGCTCGATCTTGCCGCCGGGCTGCATGAACGCGACGGTGCCGTGCTTGCGCACGAAGAGCAGCTGCCCGGCCTCGTTCTCGATGACCGCGGCCGCGATCCGCAGGACGCTCGGGCTCACCGGATCGGCCACCCGCGCGACGCGACGAACGACGGGTCCTTGACCCGGCGCATGTACTCCTCGAAGCTCGCCGCCTGCTCGGCGAACCAGGCCGCCTGGCGGGTGTGCAGCTCACGCGGATCGAGATCGAGCTCGGCGGGGAACGCCTTCACCAGGGCCTGCGCGACCCGCCCGGCGGCGACCGCGTCGGCGCCGGCATCGTGCGCGTCGTCGAGCGCGACGCCGTAGTGCTGCGCGGTGACCTCGAGCGTGCGCTTGCCGCGCCGGTAGCGATCGACGGCCTTGTCGAGCACCAGCGGGTCGATGATCGGGGAGATCGCGGCGAGCGGCGCGACCGTGTGGCGCGTGCACTCGTGCGCCAGCAGCGACAGATCGTAGGGCGCGTTGTAGACCGTGACCGGCGTACCGCCGCCGAGCAGCTCGCGCAGCGAGTCGGTGATCTCGGCCACAACACCGGAGGCGGGTCGGCCTTCGGCGCGGGCGCGCTCGGTCGTGATCCCGTGCACGGCGGCCGCCTGGTCCGGGATCTCGATGCCGGGGTCGGCGAGCCAGTCACGGCGCTCGAGGACGCCGCCCTCGGGATCCAGCACCGCCACGCAGGCCGAGACGATGCGCGCCGTGCGCACATCGACGCCCGTCGTCTCGAGATCGAATACGCCGAGCCGGCCGCCCCAGTTGTTCATGGCACCAGGCTAGGGGGCGCCGCAGACAGCAGCGGTCACCGCGCGCCGCCGCCCTGGAACCGCGCCTCCCCGAGGTGCAGCCAGAAGAAGCCCTGCGAGCCCATCGTCAGCGTCGCCGTCCCGTCCTCGGCGACGCGCGGGAACTCCGCTCCGCCGAACAGGTCGTACAGCGGCTGCCCGGCGAACTCCTCGCCGATCTCGATGTTCACCGCGACCGGGTTGTGGGCGAACGAGAAGACGCACAGCACGCGCTCGGGCGCATCGCCGAACTGGCTGCCCGAGCCCTCGTACTCGCGCACGAAGGCGAGCACCGACTCGTGGTCGGTGCGCAGCACGCGCATCGACCCGAGCCCGAAGGTCGGGTGCTGCTTCCGCACGTGGATCACGTTGCGCACCCAGTGCAGAAGCGAACGCGACTGCGCGAGCTGCGACTCGACGTTGACGAGCGTGTAGTTGTAGACGAGCGACTGCACGACCGGCAGGAACAGCTTGCCGGGGTCGGCGGTCGAGAACCCGGCGTTGCGGTCCGGCGTCCACTGCATCGGCGTGCGCGAGGCGTCGCGGTCGGGGAGCCAGATGTTGTCGCCCATCCCGATCTCGTCGCCGTAGTACAGGAACGGCGACCCGGGCAGCGAGAAGAGCAGCGCGTGCGCGAGCTCCAGCTCGGCGCGGGAGTTGTCGAGCAGCGTCGCGAGGCGACGACGGATGCCGACGTTGACGCGCATCCGCGGGTCGTAGGCGTACCAGCCGTACATCGCCTGCCGGTACTCCTCGCTCACCATCTCGAGCGTCAGCTCGTCGTGGTTGCGCAGGAACACGCCCCACCCGGCGCCGTCCGGCACCTCGGTGGTCTCGGCGAGCACGCGGGTCAGCTCCTGCGCCGACTGCGAGCGCAGCGAGTAGAAGATGCGGGGCATGGCGGGGAAGTCGAAGGCCATGTGGCACTCGGGCTCCTCGTTGGTGCCCATGTACTCGACGACCTCGGAGGGCCACTGGTTCGCCTCGGCGATCATCACCCGGCCGGGGTACTCGGTGTCCATCATGTGGCGCACGGCCCGGATGAACTCGTGGGTCTCGGGCTCGCTCTCGCCGGTGCCGCCCTCCGACTCGTAGAGGTAGGGGATCGCGTCGAGCCGGAAGCCGTCGACGCCGAGGTCCATCCAGAACCGGATGACCTCGAACACCGCCTCGTGCACGGCCGGGTTGTGGTAGTTCAGGTCCGGCTGGTGCGAGAAGAAACGGTGGAAGTAGAACTGGCGCCGCTCCGAGTCGAAGGCCCAGTTGGACTCCTCGTAGTCGGTGAAGATGATGCGGATGTTGTCGAACTTCTCGTCGGAGTCGCTCCAGACGTAGAAGTCGCCGTACGGGCCCTCCGGGTCGAGCCGGGACTGCTGGAACCACTCGTGCTGATCCGAGGTGTGGTTCAGCGGGAGGTCGATGATGACGCGCATGTTGCGCTCGTGCGCCTTGGTGACCAGCTCGCGGAACTCCTCGATCGTGCCGAACTCGGGCAGGATCGAGTGGTAGTCGGAGACGTCGTAGCCGCCGTCGCGCAGCGGCGAGTCGAAGATCGGCGGGATCCACAGCGCGTCGACGCCCAGCCACTGCAGGTAGTCGAGCTTGGAGATCAGACCGCCGAGGTCGCCCGAGCCGTCGCCGTTGGAGTCGACGAAGGAGCGGACCATGACCTCATAGAAGACCGCACGACGGTACCAGTGCGGGTCGAGCGTGAGACCGGGCAGGGTGTGGGGTGCGGTGAAAGACACCGTCCGAGTCTACGAGTGCTCGCGCCTAGGATGGGAACGATGACTGTTCCCGCCCCCCACGCCGACGAGCTGGCCAGGATCTCGGTCCGCGAGAACACCGTTCAGGTGCTGGGAAGCGCGACCCGCTACTGGGAGTACGGTCCCGCGGATGCCCGCGACACCATCGTGATCTGCCACGGCTACCGCGGCGACCACCACGGTCTCGAGCCGGTCATCGCGCTGCTGCCGGAGGTGCGCGTGATCGGGCCCGATCTGCCGGGCTTCGGCGCCTCGACCCCGATGACCGAGCGCCCGCACGACATCGCCGGCTACGGCGACTGGTACGCCGGATTCCTCGACGCGCTCGACTTGCGCGGTCGCGCGATCGTGCTCGGGCACTCGTTCGGCTCGATGGTGACCAGCCACGCGGTGGCGGCCGGGCTGGAGACGCCGGCGCTGATCCTCGTGAACCCGATCTCGAGCGATCCGCTCACCGGGGCCGGTGTCGGAATCACGCGGCTGACGAAGTTCTACTACGACGTCGCGCGCCGGCTTCCCGACCGTCTCGGCCGGGCGCTCCTCGGCAGCTGGCTGATCGTGCAGTTCATGAGCATGTCGCTCGTGACGACCCCGGATCGCCGGCTGCGCCGCTGGATCCACGAGGAGCACCACCGCTACTTCAGCGGCTTCTCCGACCCCGCCACGGTCGCCGAGGCGTTCGACGCCTCGCTCAGCACCCAGGTCGGCCAGGCCGCGCCGAAGGTCGCCGTCCCGACGCTGATGATCGCCGGGGGAGTGGACCGCATCACTCCCGTCGAGGGTCAGCGCGAGACGGTGCAGAAGTTCCCGGATGCGCGCCTGATCGTGCTCCCCGAGGTGGGGCACCTGATCCACTACGAGGCGCGCCAGGAGGCGGCCGCGGCGATCCGGGAGTTCCTGGCCGAGCAGCACGACCGGGCCTGATCGGATGAAGCTCGTCATCGACTGCCGCTACACGCGGCTCGGCCATCACGACGGCATCAGCCGCTACGCGGCGCGCGTGACGGAGGCGGTCGCCCGTCGTCATCCGGTCACGATGCTGATCAGCGACGAACGGCAGCTCGAGATGCTGCCGGATCTGCCCTGGGTGAAGATCTCCGCGCCGACGAGCGTGCGCGAGCTGTTCGTCGCGCGCCAGGTGAACCGGCTGAACCCGGACGTCGTGTTCACCCCGATGCAGACCATGGGCTCGTGGGGGCGCCGCTACGGGCTCGTCCTCACGCTTCACGACCTGATCTACTACCGCAACCGGACGCCGCCGCGCGATCTGCCCGCGCTGATCCGGCTGCTCTGGCGGCTCTACCACCTGGCCTGGTGGCCGCAGCGGCTGCTGCTGAACCGCGCCGATGAGGTGGCGACCGTCTCGGAGACGAGCAAGACGCTCATCGAGCGGCACCGGCTGACCCGGCGGCCGATCACGGTGGTGCGCAACGCCGCCGACCCGGCACCCGACACGCCGCGCTCGGCCCCGAGCGGCGACGCCGTCCGCGAACTCGTCTACATGGGCTCGTTCATGCCCTACAAGAACGTGGAGACGCTGGCGCGCGCGCTGCACGAGCTGCCGGACCACCGCCTGCACCTGATGAGCCGCATCGGCGATGCCGACCGGGCTCGGCTGACGGAGCTCGCCCCCGAGGGCGCGCTCGTCTTCCACCACGGTGCGAGCGACGAGGAGTATCAGGCGGTGCTCTCGCGCGCGACGGCGCTGCTCAGCACCTCCCTCGATGAGGGATTCGGGATTCCGCTCGTCGAGGCGATGTCGCTCGGCACCCCGGTCGTCGTCAGCGACATCCCGATCTTCCGCGAGATCGGCGGCGAGGCCGCGCGCTTCGTGCCGCCGACGGATGCCTCCGCCGTCGCCGCGGCGGTGCGCGAGCTCGCCGACGCCGACACCTGGGCGCGCGCGTCGAGCGCCTCCCGCGCGCAGGCCGCGAACTTCGACTGGGACCGCAGCGCGGCCGAGCTGCTCGAGCTCGTCGAGCGGGTCGTCAGTCGACGCGCAGCACCCGGGCGCCGCTGAGCTCCACCAGGCGCGCGGGCGCGATCGGGAACACCGAGTACGCGCTGCCGGCGGCGGCCCACAGCTCCTCCAACTCGAGGAGCCCCTCGTCGACCAGGGTGCGGATCGGCTCCGGATGCCCGAGCGGCGGGACCCCGCCGATGCTGTAGCCGGTCGCCGCCTTCACGAGCGCCGCATCCGCCTTGCCGATGTCCGCGCCGATGCGGGCGCCGAGCGCGGCGGTGTCGACGCGCCGCGGACCCGAGACCAGCACGAGCAGCGGCTCGCCGTCCGCGACGAAGACGAGGCTCTTCACGATCGCGGCCACCTCGCAGCCGATCGCGGCCGCCGCCTCGGCCGCCGTGTGCGTGCTCTCGTCGAAGAATCGGACCTCGGGCTCGAGCCCCTGCGGGGCGACGGCGGCGAGAAAGCGCTCGGTGGCGGCGTTCACGTGAGCTCCCGATCCCGCGCCTCGACGGCGTTCTGCACGCTCAGGGCACCGGTGTCGGCGCCGATCGACTCGAACTCGATCGGGTCATCGAAGGCGATCAGTCGCAGCGTGCCGTCGATGACGCGGAAGCTGTGCACCGAGCCGTTGGTGATCATGCCGTGCGAGATGCCCGGCTCGGCGACCGAGAGCGCGGCGCGGATCGCGCCGCCGTGGCTCACGACGACGAGCGACTGCCCGAGACGCTGACGAGCCAGCTCGACCAGCGCCGGCACGACGCGTTCGGCGACCTCGTCCCGCGACTCGCGACCGGGCACGTGGGTTCCCTCGGGGAACCGCTCGTCGACCTCGTGGAAGTTGAGCCCCTCGGCCTCGCCGTAGTTGCGCTCGATCACCCCGTCGTTCAGCTCGGGCCCGGGCAGGCCGAGCTCCTCCGCGATCAGGCTGGCCGTCTCCCGGGCGCGCGACAGCGGGCTCGAGAGCACCGCATCCCAGCGACGCCGGGCGAGCAGCGCCCCGGTCGCGCGCGCCTGCGCCCGACCCGTCTCGTTCAGCGGAATGTCGGTGCGACCCTGGATCCGGCGCTCGCGATTCCACTCGGTTTCGCCGTGGCGGACAAGAAAAAGCTCGGTCACAGAAGGTCTCCCAGGCAGCCGGGAGGCGGATCTCGCTCAGCCCGCGAGTCGGTCCCGCAGCGCGGTGAGGATCTCGGACGTGCCCGCCTCGATCTTAAGGGTTGCGCGCGCATCGCCCTTCGTCTGACCGCGGTTGACGATGACCACCGGCAGCCGCTTCTTGACGGCCTGGTCGAGCAGACGGATCCCCGAGTTGACCACGAGCGAGGAGCCGGCGATCAGGAACGCGTCCGACGAGCGCACCAGGGCCCGCGCCTCGGTGTACTTCTCGGTCGGGACGAACTCGCCGAAGAAGACCACCTCGGGCTTGAGCACACCGCCGCACACCGTGCAGTCGGGCACCACCATCTCGTCGACGTGCTCGACGCTCACATCGCCATCGGGGTTCAGCTCGAGGGCGCCCGGCTCGGCCAGCCACGGGTTGGCGGCCGCCATCCGGTCGGCGATGCTGCCGCGGTCGAAGCTCTGTCCGCAGGTCAGGCAGCGCACGCGGTCGAGCGCTCCGTGCAGGTCGACGACGCGGCGCGATCCGGCGCGCAGATGCAGCCCGTCCACGTTCTGGGTGACGAGGCCATTGACGATGCCCCGGCTCTCGAGGTCGGCGAGCGCGCGATGCCCCGCGTTGGGTGCCGCGGTCGCGAACCGCTGCCAGCCGAGGTGGCTGCCGGCCCAGTAGCGCTGGCGGGCGCGCGAGTCGGCGATGAAGGTCTGGAAGGTCATCGGCGAGCGCACCGGCGCTCCCGTGCCGCGGTAGTCCGGAATGCCCGAGTCGGTGCTCACGCCCGCGCCGGTCAACACCGAGATCCGTCGCCCCGCGAGCACGTCGAGCACTCGCTCGATATCGCGAGCGAGATCGCTGTCGCCGTCGGCCGGGGCGGTCGTCGCCACGGGAATCGTCGTCACGCACACCTCCTGTGCCGGTGCCCCCAGCGTACGGCCCCGAGTTTTCCGATATGTTTCCGGGGGCTGTCAGCCCGGCGAGCGGTGAAGGGATGCGACATGAAGATCATTCCCATCGGCGACGCCGGCGATGAGCGGCTGCGCGACTATCGGGACCTCACCGACGGCAAGCTGCGGCGGCTGCTGGAGCCCGCGGGCGGGCTCTATCTGGCCGAGTCGAGCAAGGTGATCGCCCGGTCTCTCGCGGCCGGCCACCGCCCGCGCTCGGCGCTGCTGCAGGAGAAGTGGCTGCCGGACATCGAGCCGCTGCTGGAGGGCCACGACGTGCCCGTCTATCTCGCCGAGCCCGGCGTTCTCGAGGAGCTCACCGGCTTCGCGATGCACCGCGGAGCGCTCGCCTCGTTCCATCGCCCGGCCCCGCTGGATGTTCCCACCCTGCTGGCCTCCGCGCGCCGGATCGTCGTGCTCGAGGACATCGTCGACCACACCAATGTGGGCGCGGTGTTCCGTGCGGTGGCGGGTCTGGGCGCCGACGCCGTGCTGATCAGCCCCGGCTGCGCGGACCCGCTGTACCGCCGGTCGGTGCGCGTGAGCATGGGGACCGTGCTGCAGGTGCCGTGGGCGCGGCTCGACTCCTGGCCGGGAGGCCTCGACCAACTCCGGGACGCCGGTTTCACCGTTGCGGCGCTCGCGCTCGACGACCAGGCCGTCGGGCTCGACGAGTTCGCCGCCGATCCGCCCGAGCGCGTCGCCATCCTGCTCGGCACGGAGGGCGACGGGCTGAGCCGACGCGCGCTCAGCACCGCGGACGTGACCGTCACGATCCCGATGTCCGGCGGCGTGGATTCGCTGAACGTCGCCGCGGCCTCCGCGGTGGCCCTCTGGGCGCTGCGGGTCGCTTAGCATTGCCGGGTGAGCCGGATCGCGACGACTCCGCGACAGCGGCACCCCCGATCGGTCTATCGACGCCGGCGCCTCGTCGCGGCGATGATCGCCCTCGCCGTGCTGGCGGTCGGCTTCTATGCGCCGATGACGCTCCTGGCGCCGCTCCCCGCCACCGCCGCCGCGACGACGGTTCCCGCCGACGTGACGATCGACGCGCCCGACCTCGACTGGCCGAGCTACGGCGCGAGCGCTCTCGGCGTCGTCGAGCTGCCCGTGGTGCGAGAGCAGGACGGCTCCGAGAAGGCGCTGCCCCTCGCGAGCATCACGAAGGTGGTCACGGCGCTCACGGTGCTGGACGCGCATCCGCTCGCGCTCGGAGATGACGGGCCCACGATCACGATGAGCTCGGCCGACGTGAGCTACTACTCGCAGCAGCTCGCCATGAACGGCAGCGTCACCGCGGTGGCCGCGGGCGAGCGGTACACCCAACGCGACCTGCTCGAGCTGACCCTGATCAAGTCGGCGAACAACTTCGCGACCAGCCTCGCCGTGTGGGCCTTCGGCTCGGAGGACGCCTTCCGCACGGCCGCCGCGGCGTGGCTTGCGGAGCACGACCTCGACTCGATCACGATCGTCGAGCCGACGGGAATCGACGACGCGAACGTCGGCACGGTCTCGGATCTGATCGAACTCGGTCGCCTGGCGCTGGCCGACCCCCTGATGGCCGACATCGTGGGCAGTGCGAGCGAGACGGTGAGCAACCGCGGCACGATCGAGAACACGAACGCGCTGCTCGGCACCGACGGTGTCGACGGCATCAAGACCGGGACGCTGTACTCGTTCGGCGCGAACCTGCTGTTCTCGGCCGAGCGCGCGATCGAGGGGCGCGCCGAGCCGGTCACCGTGATCGGCGTGATCCTCGGGGCGCCGGATCACGACGTGCTCAACGACGATGTCGAGGACCTGCTCGACACCGCGTTCGCGAACATCGCCGCGGTCACCCTGATCGAGCCCGGCGTCGAACTCGGCTCCTTCGCCACGCAGTGGGAGACCGACACCACGATCGTCACGACCGACACCGCAGAGGCGCTCGTCTGGGGCGACGCCGTCTTCACGGCGCGCATCGACACCGATCAGGTGACGCTCGTCGGCGCGGGCGAGAGCGTCGGCACGCTCGTGTTCGAGGGGTCCGGCGAGAGCACCGCGGTGGAACTGCGCGTCGACCTCGAGACGACCTCCGCGCTCGGCGATCCCGGGCCGTGGTGGCGGCTGACGCATCCCGGACTCATCACGGGCAACCCCTAGGCGGGCTCAGCTCTCGCGGACGCGCCCCGCGGTCGGCCGCTTCGGCTCGATGAAGTCGCCGGAGGACTGGTGCCGAATCCGGCGCAGGATCCACGGCGCCAGATGCTCGCGCGCCCAGCCGATGTCGTCGATGCGCGCCTGCCGCCAGGACTGCGGCGGCATCGGCTCGGCCGCGAACGGCTCGAGGCTGTTCTCGACGTTGAGCGCCGCCAGGACCATGCGGGCGATCGTCTGGTGCCCGATGGGGGAGAAGTGCAGGCGGTCGGGCGCCCACATGCGCGGATCGGTGAGCTCGCGCAGCGACCACATGTCGGCCACGACGCAGTCGTGCTTCTGCGCGATGGTGCGGAGGTTCTCGTTGTAGATCGCGACCTTGCCCCGGATGCGTCCCAGCACCGGCGTGCCGCCGATATCGGGACCGTTGAACAGCACCACGGTGGCGCGATCGCGGCGCAGTCGCGCGATGCCGCCTTCGATGCGTGCGGCGACGTCGTCCGGGTCGGTGCGCGGGCGGATGATGTCGTTGCCGCCCGCCGAGATCGTGATCAGGTCGGGCCGCAGCGCGAGGGCCGCATCCACCTGCTCGTCGAGGATCTGCTGCAGCAGCCGACCTCGAATCGCCAGATTGGCGTAGGCGAAGTCCTCGGTCTGCTCCGCCAGCACCTCGGCGACGCGATCGGCCCAGCCGCGGTGTCCGCCCGGGCTGCGCTCCTCCGGATCTCCGATGCCTTCGGTGAAGGAGTCGCCGATCGCGACGTAGCGAGACCACGGGTGCTGAACGCTCATGTCAATAGCGTGCCTCCGGGATGCGCTTTCGGCAAGCGGACCCGCGGACGGTCCGTACACCCTCTCACCCCGCGCACCAATAACGCTCAGCAAAGGCACATCAACCGGTCAGCACATTCCGGCTTGACCCTCGTTCGGGGGGCGAGCAGTGTGGAGTTGTCACTTCGAGACCCGGAGTGATTCCTCTATCGACTGGGAGGTTGACATGGGGTTCTTGGGATTCCTGTTGCTCGGGCTGATCGCCGGAGCCATCGCGAAGCTCATTCTGCCGGGACGGCAAGCGGGCGGTTGGCTCGCAACGCTGCTGCTCGGCGTTGTGGGGGCGCTGCTCGGCGGCTGGCTGGGCGGACTCATCTTCGGAGTGGGGCTGGAAGAGTTCTTCTCGATCCAGACCTGGCTTCTTGCCATCGGCGGCTCGGTGCTCGTGCTGCTGATCTGGGGGCTCGTGACGCGAGGGTCGCGTCGAGCCTGACCATCACCCGCGGGGTCGGCGCTGTCTTGCCGCTCACGCCCCGCACTGCTTGACTGAGGGCGGTTCCATTTCGGAGCCGCCCTCAGTTCTGTGCGGAGCGCGTCCGCGCGGACGCTCGGAGTCTTCCGTGGCCGGGGCCTCGACAGCGTCGTCGGGGCCCCTTTCGTCGTGCTCGCACCGCTGTCGGCGGGCGGTGGCAGGATAGCCGGGTGAGCAAGCAGGATGGGCGCAACCGGCTGGTCAGCGACGCGCCCGTCGACGACCTGACGGCGACGATCCTGCACGTCGACCTGGATGCGTTCTACGCCTCGGTCGAGCTGCTCGAACGCCCCGAACTCGTCGGCAAGCCGGTGATCGTCGGGCACGCGAGCGCGCGCTCGGTGGTGACCGCCGCCAACTACGAGGCGCGCCAGTTCGGGGTCAACTCCGCGATGTCGATGGCGCTCGCCCGGCAGCGCTGCCCGCAGGCGATCGTGCTGGAACCGCACTTCGAGCGCTACCAGCACTACTCGGCGCTGTTCATGGCGGCGCTCGGCGAGATCTCGCCGCTCGTCGAACCGCTCGGCATCGACGAGGCCTTCGTCGACATCGCCGGCGCGCGCCGGCTGTTCGGCACCCCGTGGCAGATCGCGACCCGCCTTCGCGCCGCGGTGTTCGAGGCGACCGGGCTGAATGCCTCCGTCGGCGCCGCCGCGACGAAGTACGTGGCGAAGCTCGCCTCGGGCCGCGCGAAGCCGAACGGCCAGCTCATCGTTCCGGCCGCCGACACCCTCGAGTTCCTGCATCCGCAGCCGATCTCAGCGCTGTGGGGCGTCGGCGCCAAGACGGAGGAGCAGCTCACGCGGCTCGGGCTGCGCACGATCGGCGACCTCGCCGAGATGCCGATCGACACGCTCCGGCACAGCATCGGCGAGGTCGGGGCGACACGCCTTCGAGAGCTCGCCTGGGGTCGCGACCCGCGCGCGGTCGCACCGGGTCGGGAAGAGAAGTCCGTCGGCCACGAGACGACGTTCGAGACGGACGTGCTCGAGCGCGACGTGATCCACCGCACCCTGCTGCAGCTCGCCGACAGCGTCGGCATTCGTCTGCGCCGCGCCGGGGTCCGCGCCCGCACCGTCAGTCTGAAGCTCCGCTTCTCCGACTTCACGACGATCACCCGCTCGCGCACGCTCGCCGACGCCACCGACGTGGGGCGTCGGCTCTCGGAGGAGGCGCGGGCGCTGTACGACGCGGCCAACCCGGAGCGGCGACCCGTGCGACTGGTGGGGGTGCGCGCCGAGCAGCTCACGGGCGACGTCGCCCGGCTCAGCCTGTGGGACGACGATGAGGCGTGGCGCGAGGCCGAGACGACGATGGACGAGCTCAACGCGCGGTTCGGCGACGGCAGCGTGCGCTCCGCGGCGCTGCTGCGCGGTGCGCGAACCCGGCGATTCGGCCATGGCGACTGACGCCGTCGGCGGCGCGCGGTATCGTCTTTTCAAGTGAGTACTTCCGCCGAATTCGACGCCGCCTCGCGTGCGTCCGTCGACGCCGGGAGCACCTTCCGCGCCGCCGCCGCGGCCGAGCATCTGCCGCCGAGCTACCCGCAGCGCGCCCCCTGGGGCACCGCGGGTCGCCTTCGCGCCTGGCAGGAGGAGGCCCTCACCGCCTACTTCGACACCGACGACGGGCGCGGTGACGGCAACGGGCCCCGCGACTTCCTCGTCTCGGCGACCCCGGGCGCCGGCAAGACCACGTTCGCGCTCCGCCTCGCGAGCGAGCTCCTGCAGCGCCACGTCGTCGACCGGGTCACGGTCGTCGCCCCCACCGAGCACCTCAAGACGCAGTGGGCGGATGCAGCGCACCGGGCCGGCATCCGACTGGATCCGCGGTTCAGCAACCGGCATTCGCGCGAGTCCCGGCAGTATCACGGCGTCGTCGTCACCTACGCGCAGATCGCGGTGCGCGCGGGGCTGCACCGCCAGCTCACCGAGTCGGCGCGCACGCTCGTCATCCTCGACGAGATCCACCACGGCGGCGACGCGCTCAGCTGGGGCGACGCCATCCGTGAGGCCTTCGAGACCGCCGAACGCCGCCTGTCGCTGACCGGAACCCCGTTCCGCTCCGACACGGCGCCGATCCCCTTCGTGCGCTACCTGCGCGACGAGCGCGGGGTGCGGCTGTCGCAGACCGACTTCGCCTACGGCTACGGGCGGGCGCTCCGCGACGGGGTCGTGCGCCCGGTCGTGTTCCTCAGCTACGCCGGCTCGATGCGCTGGCGCACGAAGCAGGGCGAGGAGTGGGAGGCGACCCTCGGGCAGGACGACACCAAGGACGTCACCTCGCAGGCCTGGCGCGCCGCCCTCGACCCGGACGGCGACTGGATGCCGGCGGTCCTCACCGCCGCCGACAAGCGGCTCAGCGAGGTGCGGCAGTCGGTGCCGGACGCCGGGGGGCTCGTGATCGCGAGCGACCAGACGACCGCCCGCGCGTACGCGACGATTCTGGAGAACCTGACCGGCGAGGCGCCCGTCGTCGTGCTCAGCGACGAGAAGGCCTCCAGCGACCGGATCTCCGAGTACTCGGCGAACACGCACCGCTGGATGGTCGCCGTCCGCATGGTCTCCGAGGGGGTCGACGTGCCGCGGCTGGCTGTCGGCGTCTACGCGACCAGCGCCTCCACGCCGCTGTTCTTCGCGCAGGTCATCGGCCGCTTCGTGCGCGCCCGACGCCGCGGCGAGCTCGCCTCGATCTTCGTGCCGAGCGTGCCCGTCCTCCTTCGCCTGGCGAGCGAGCTGGAGCGCGAGCGCGACCACGCGCTGGATCGCGAGTCCTCCGGCGACGACCTGCTCGACGATTCGCTCCTCGAGCGCGCCGAGCAGGGCGACACCGCCTCGGCGGAGCTGCTCGACGAGTACGAGTGGACGGCGCTCGGCTCGGAGGCCACCTTCGAGAAGGTGCTCTACGACGGTGAGGAGTACGGCGCGCTCGCGCAGCCGGGCAGCGACGAGGAGTGGGACTTCATCGGGCTTCCCGGGATTCTCGAGCCGGAGCAGGTCAGCGAGCTCTTGAAGCACCGCCAGGCCCGCCAGGCGCGCCGCGCCGCATTCCACGGCGACGAGAACGCCGGGAGCGCACCGCCGGCTCCCGCCGCGCCGCAGCCCCTGCACCGCACGCTCGCCGAGCAGCGCAAGCTGCTGAACTCGCTGGTCTCGATTCGCGCCCGCGGCACCGGGCAGACCCACGCCATGGTGCACGCGGAGGTGCGGCGCGCCTGCGGTGGGCCCGAGGTCGCCCGCGCGACCGTCGCGCAGCTTCAGGCGCGCATCGACTGGATCCGCGGTCGGCTCAACGCGGGGAAGTGAACTCCCCGCGCCACTCGGTGAGGAACACGGCGGCCGCGTCGTCGTGGATCAGGGAGTCGTGCATCCGCACCGCGTACGGGGTCTCGGGCACGCCGTCCGCGGGACGCACGTCAAGGTGCTCGACCTCGTAGCCTGCCTCGTGCAGCCAGTCGGCCATCGCGTAGTCGCTGCGCGAGTCCCCGGCGGTGCGCCAGACCTTCGGCACGCCGAAGCTCTGCAGCAGTTCGATCGCGCGGCGGGCGCCCATGTCCTTGCCGACCCGCGCATCCTCGACGTCGGTCGAGATGATCGACGGGTCGAGGCGGAGCCGGGAATCGAGGCCCTGCTCGCGCATCCGCTCGGCGACGATCGCGTTGAACTCGGCCTGCGCCCGGTGGTAGGTCTCGCTCGGCACCTCGACGCGCTGCTCGACGGAGATCATCGTGAGCTTGGTGTCGTCCCAGAACATCGTGTCGCTGAAACGCTGTTCGACCAGGTCGCGCACGAACGCACCGAGGTCGGCGGGCACCTGCAGCTCCGGGTCGACCTGCGTCGCGCCTGCGACCCCGTCGACGATGGAGAACCAGGTGGCTCCCTTCTCGCAGATCGCGTGCACGGGCGCGCCGGGCTCGAGACCGGCGGCGACCATCACGTCGAGGACGACGTCGCGGATGAACGCATCTGAACGCCCCGTGTTGAAGATCACCGGGTTGCCCGCGTTGGCCAGCGCGACCAGGTCGTGCGCGATCGAGTCGATCGCGACGGTGCGGGTGACGGGGCTGGCGATCGGGCCGTTGACGTCGAGCAGGAGTCCAAGTGCGGGGGAGTTCACCGTCCAATCCTCTCAGCCCTTTGCGGGTTGAGTAGCCGCCGCTGGCGGCGTATCGAAACCGCAAGGCTCTGCGGGTTGAGTAGCCGCCGATGGCAGCGTATCGAAACCGCGGTGCTCGCCCTGGGGTTTCGATACGCGCCCCTGGCGCTACTCAACCCGCTCGCGGTCAGCGGAAGTCGCGCGAGGCGTGCCGCACGCCGAGGCGCAGCGGTTCGGCGCGGTCGGCGAGCAGGTTCACCACGCCCTCGGGGGAGCGCTCGAGGATGCCGCGCACGATCAGGGCGGGCTCCTCCCGCCAGATGCGGCGGTAGCGGCCCCAGACGCCCATCGAGCAGACCACGTTCATCACCCCGGTCTCGTCTTCGAGGTTGAGGAAGGTGATGCCGCTCGCGGTCGAGGGGCGCTGGCGATGGGTGACGACGCCCGCGAGTTCAACACGGCGGCCGTCCTCCGCGGTGCGCATCGCGGCCGCTGTGAGCACCCCGCGCTCGTCCAGCGTGCCGCGGAAGTGGGAGAGCGGGTGGTCATCGACCGAGAGCCCGGTCGCCCAGAGGTCGGAGGCGAGCACCTCGAAGGAGCTGGGATCGGGAAACAGCGGCGGCTGCACCGTCACCGTGGTGTCGGGCAGGTATTCGGCCCGATGCTGCGCCGCGCTGCCAGCGCGCCACAGCGCGTCGCGACGGCCGATGCCGAGCGTCTCGAAGGCGCCCGCGCTGGCGAGCGCCTCCAGCTGGGCGGTGTTCAGACCGGTGCGGTGCACGAGGTCCTCCATCGAGGCGAAGGGGCCACGTTCGGTGCGCTCGGCGACGATGCGCTCGGCGAGCTTCGCGCCGATCCGGGTGACGCCGGCCAGGCCCAGCCGCACGGCGAAACCTGCGGGTTGAGTAGCCGCCGATGGCGGCGTATCGAAACCGCGGGGGTCGCCTTCTGGGTTTCGATACGCGCCGTCGGCGCTACTCAACCCGCTCACGTCGGTTTTGGGGTTTCGATACGCGCCTTCGGCGCTACTCAACCCGCTCAACCCGCTCGACCCGCTGACGGGTTCGAGGGTGGCCTGGGCGTCAGAGAGCTGCACGTCGGGGCGGCGCACCTCGACGCCGTGGCGGCGGGCATCCGCGACGAGGGTGGCGGGGGAGTAGAAGCCCATCGGCTGGGCGCGCAGGCAGCCCGGCGAGGAACGCCGCCGGGTAGCGCAGCTTCACCCACGAGCTCGCGTAGACGAGCAGCGCGAAGCTCAGCGAGTGGCTCTCGGCGAAGCCGAAGTTGGCGAAGGCCTGGATCTGCCGGTAGATCGTGTCGGAGTCCTCCTGGCTCAGCCCGTTGCGCGCCATGCCCGCGTAGAGCTTCTCGCGGAGGCTGTCGATGCGCTCCAGTCCCCGCTTCGAGCCCATCGCCCGCCGCAGCAGGTCGGCGTCTTCACCCGTGCAGTCGCCGACCGCCATCGCCATCTGCATCAGCTGCTCCTGGAACACCGGCACGCCGAGGGTGCGCTCGAGCACCGGTTCGAGCTTCGGGTGCAGGTAGGTGATCGGCTCCTTGCCGAGCCGGCGGCGCACGAAGGGGTGCACCGCACCGCCCTGGATCGGCCCGGGCCGGATCATCGCGATCTGCACCACCAGGTCGTAGAACCGGCGCGGGCGAAGCCGCGGCAGCAGCCCCATCTGGGCGCGCGACTCCACCTGGAACACCCCGATCGAGTCGGCGGCGCACAGCATGTCGTAGACCTCCGGATCCTCTTTCGGGATGGTCGAGAGCTCCCAGTGCTCGCCCGTCGACCCGCGGATCAGGTCGAAGGAGTGCTGCAGCGCCGACAGCATCCCCAGGCCCAGCAGATCGAACTTGACCAGGCCCATCCAGGCGCAGTCGTCCTTGTCCCACTGCACGACGGTGCGCTTCTCCATGCGGGCGTGCTCGATCGGCACCACCTCGCCGACGGGCCGATCGGTCAGCACCATGCCGCCGGAGTGGATGCCGAGATGCCGCGGCGCCTTCAGCAGCTCGGTGGCAAGCTCCACCACCCGCTCCGGGATGTCGTGGTCGGGTTCGCTGCCGACCTCGCCGCCCCACCGCTCGACCTGCTTGCTCCAGGCGTCCTGCTGCCCGGTGGAGTAGCCGAGCGCCTTCGCCATGTCGCGCATGGCGTTCTTGGGCCGGTACTGGATCACGTTCGCCACCTGCGCGGCGTTGCGCCGACCGTACTTCTCGAACACCCACTGGATGACCTCCTCGCGGCGATCGGAGTCGAAGTCGACGTCGATGTCGGGCTCCTCATCGCGCAGGCTCGACAGGAAGCGTTCGAACGGCAGCCGGTAGTAGATCGAGTCGACCGCGGTGATGTCGAGCAGGTAGCAGACGGCCGAGTTGGCGGCCGAGCCGCGCCCCTGGCAGAGGATGCCGCGGCTGCGGGCGAAGGCGACGATGTCGTGCACGATGAGGAAGTAGCCGGGGAAGTCCTTCTTCTCGATCACCGCGAGCTCGTTCTCGATGCGCTGCCGATCCTCTTCCGACAGGTCCGGGTACTTGCGCGGCACGGCGCGCCAGACCAGCTCGCGCAGCCACGACATCGGGGTGTGCCCCTCGGGCACCTGCTGCTTCGGCAGGGCCGGCTTGGCGCGGCGCAGCGGGAAGGCGAGCTCTTCCGCGAGTTCGACGCTGCGCTCGACGGCGCCGGGGTAGCGCGCGAATCGTGCCCGCATCTCGGCCCCCGAGCGCAGGTGCGCGCTGCCCGCGGGGGGAAGCCAGCCGTCGAGCTCGTCGAGGCTGCGCTGCGCCCGCACGGCGGCGATCGCGGTCGCGAGTCGGCGATCCTCGGGACGGGCGTAGTGCACGTTGCCGGTCGCCACGACGGACAGGCCGCGCTCGGCGGCGAGTGCGGCCAGGACGTCGTTGTGGACGCTGTCGAGCGGCAGCTCGTGGTCGATGAGCTCGACGTTCACGTTCTCGGAGCCGAACAGCGCCACCAGACGGTCGAGCTCGGCCGACGCCTCCTCAACCTGATCCGGATGCGGAGCGGCCGCCGGCTGCGCGGAGTCTCCCGCGAGCGCCTGCCGCACCGCCCCCTTGCGGCATCCGGTGAGGATCACCCAGTGGCCATCGGCGGCGACGGCGAGGTCGTCGAGGTCGTAGACGGGGCGCCCCTTCTCGGTGCCGCGCAGCTGCGCCTCAGTGATGGCGGCCGCGAGCCGGTGATAGCCCTCGAGCCCCCGCGCCAGCACGAGCAGATGGGTGCCCTCCGGATCGGCCTCCCCGTTCTGCGGACCGGAGAGCCCGAGCGAGAGCTCGGCCCCGAACACCGTGGCGACCTGCGCCGTCTCGGCCGCCTCGGCGAACCGCACGATGCCGTAGAAGCCGTCGTGGTCGGTGATCGCGAGCGCGCGGAGCCCCAGCCGCTCCGCCTCCTCGAGCAGCGCCTCGGGGCTGGAGGCGCCGTCGAGGAAGCTGAAGCTGGAGTGCGCGTGCAGTTCGGCGTAGGGCACCGCGGCCGCGTCGCGCACGCGCTCCGACGGCGCGACGTAGGGCCCGCGCTTGCGCGAGAGGGGCGTGTCGAGCGCGGCGACCGGGCGCGACCCCGAGAGCGTGCGCTCGAGTTCGCTCCACTGGATCGGCGGATTCTGCCAGCCCATCAGGGCGCCTTTCTGATGCCCGGTGTCGCCTCTAGGGTGAGGGCATGAGCACGTGGATGACGCGTGACGGCCGCCCGATCGAGGTGCGGCCCGCGCGCGGCGCCTTCGATGACTTCGCGGCGGTCGTCGGTCCGAAGACGCCCGGAACACCGGGGTGCTGGTGCATGGCCTATCGCGACGCCCGCAAGGGGCTCGACGACCGCATCGCGCACATGAAGAGCGAGTGCTCCACCGAGCCGGGGCCGGGCGTGCTGGCCTACATCGAGGGTGTCGTGGCGGGCTGGTGCTCGGTGGCCCCGCGCTCCAGCTACCGCCGGCTGATGAACTCGCGCACCATTCCGAACCTGCAGAAGCTGGAGATCAACGAGCGCGACCCCTGGGCGATCGTGTGCTTCGTTGTCCGGGCGGGATATCGCAAGCAGGGGATCGCACGGGCGCTTCTCGGCGGCGCGATCGAGCACGTTCGTGCGCACGGCGGAGGAGTGCTGGAGGGCTATCCGGTCTCCGACGAGGAGGGACGCGTCGACACGATCTCGGGCTACGTCGGCGGGACGAGCCTGTTCGAGGAGGCGGGCTTCACGCGCGTCATGCTCACGGATTCTCACCTCGCACATCGAGACCGCTGGCTCATGCGGCTCGAGGTCTGAACGCAGCTCAGTCATAGCGGCCCGCCGCCCACCATTCCCCGGCCTCGTCGAGCTCGAGCAGCCACGCCTCTCCGGCGGTGTCGACCGCCTGGAAGCGCTGGATGCGACGCGCGGCGGACTGATCCCACCAGCGCTCGTCGAGCGGCCACGGGCCCGCCCAGGCCGTCAGATCGCGTCGTGCGCCGGTCTGGGAGACCAGCACCGCGGGGGAGGCGCTGAGCGTGCCGCGCGCATCCACCGCGACCGGGCGGCCGCGCGCGTCTTCGACCCGCAGCGGCCGCGGCACCTCGTACACCGTCGCCGGCGCGGGCGGCGGCACGGCACCCGGCCACGGACGCCGCACGTCGCGCCGCACCACCGGCCGATCGCCCCACGGCACGAGCGTCTGCCGTTCGGCGGGGGAGCGCCCGCCCTCCCGGGTCGCCGTGACCACCCCCGCGTGCCCGACCATGCCCTGCACGCGCGACAGCACCGAATGCACCTGCTCTTCGGGCCCCGAGCCCCACAGGCCGCGCTCGTGCGCGCCGACCGGGTCGACCGACTCGGGGGCGAGGCGCACACGCGCGACGGGGGAGCGCAGGCCGTGGTCGCGATCCGAGCCGGTCTGCGCCTCGAGCGACCAGCGGATGCGGTCCACCACCTCGGCGGGAGCGAACGACCGCGGGTGCAGCCACACCCGTTCGCTGGTCTCGCCGTCCTCGCCGGTGAACTCGACGCGCAGCGCCGTGCAGACGAGCGTCTCGGCCAGCAGCGCTGCGACGAAGTCGTCGGCCGCCACGCGCATGCCGAAGGCCACCTGGTCGATGCGCTCCAGCGGCGGCTCGAAGTCGACGACGGCGTCGAGGTCGCGCGGGGGGATGCGCGGGGTGGCGGCGCGTGCGTCGCTCCCGCGGGCGAGCGCGTGCCAGCGGGCGCCGTTCTCGCCGAAGCGCGACGCGACGTCGAAGGCGGTCAGCTCGGCGAAGCCGCCGAGCGTGCGAATGCCGAGTCGCGGCAGGAGGGAGACCAGTTCGGGGTCGTCGATCAGCGTGATCGGCAGCGGCGCGAGGAACGCCGCGGCCTCGCCCGCGGGCACGATGCGGGTGCGCTCGTCGATCGGGGTGCGCCGGGCCGCCAGCTCGGCGGCGAACAGCCCGTCGGCGATGCCGACCGCCGCCGGCAGCTCGAGCCCCTCGGCGATCGCCAGCAGGGTTCTTGCCGCCGCACGCTCGCCGCCGTAGTAGCGCGCCACCCCGCGGGCGCGCACCGCCACCAGACCGGGGCGCAGCGGATGCCACCCCGGCACCGACTGCTCCAGCGCGGTCAGCACCGGCTCGAAGGCGCGCGCGTCGAGGGAGCGGTCGTAGGCGAGCACGTGCACGGCGGCGCAGCGCGACTGGGCCTCGCGCTGCCGCATGCCGCGCCGCACCCCCTCGGCGCGCGCCGGCTGGTTGGCGGCGAAGACCACGCCCTTGTCGATGAGGATGATCGGCTCGCCCGGGGAGAGCCGCTCGGCGCGCGCGTGGGCGACGACGGGCCAGTCGGGGCACCACAGCACGGCCATCCGTGCGTCAACGGTGTTCATGTCGCGTTCCACAATCCAGTTTCGAACATGTGTTCGAGTCTGTCAAACGCGACCGACACTACCCTGGAGGCATGAGCCCCACTGCCTTCCAACGACTCGAGAACGTCGCCATTGCGGCCATGATCGCGGTGGCGTTCGTGCTTGCCGGCTATGACTGGTGGTGGCTTCTCGCCCTTTTCCTCGCCTTCGACATCTCAGCCCTCGGCTACCTCCGAAACCAGAGAATCGGAGCGCTCGGCTACAACCTGGTGCACAACTACACCGGGCCCGCGCTGATGACCGTCGCGCACGTTCTTCTGGTGGCGTGGGGAACGCCACAGGACTGGCTGGGTCTGATCGCCGGGTGCTGGGCATTCCACATCGCCGTTGATCGGGCCATCGGGTACGGACTCAAGTTCTCCGATTCCCCTCGGCACACCCACCTCACCGACTCCGCGCCAGCCGTGTCGCCGAACGCTACCCCGCCGCGCTCCTGAGCCGCCGCGCCGCACCCTCGTTTCGAGCTTCGACCACAGCGACCTGCTGCCCGGGGCCGGGCAGCCAGAGCCGCCGCGAACGAGGCCGGCCCGCCCAGCTCTTGGAACTGGATGCGACACTCACCTGCCGCGCCTGCAGGTGCCCGAAGCCCGAACCGAGGCCCACCCAGTTGCTCGCCGTGACCGCCAGGCGCGCATCCGCCCCCGGCCAGTCGCCGATGCTCACCAGCGCCCCCTCGCGCTGGCGCAGCCGCGCCGACAGCTTGCTCGCCGCGGAGTCGCTGAGCTTCGCCGCCCCGCTCGCCCGCCGCGGCGGTCGCACGATGACCACGGTCACCACGTCGACCAGGGCCGAGACCACCGAGAGCCACTGCTCGCCCGGATGCGGCACCAGCACCACGCGCTCCAGGTCGAGCCCCAGACCGGCGACCGCCTCGACGCCGAGATCGGGCATGCCGACGATCGCACACCACGCCCCGGCGGCGCTCGGCCCCTGGGCGAGACCCAGCGCGAGCGTCGTCGACCCGTCGACCGCGTAGCTGCCGCCCGCGGCGAGCGCGCCGCCGGGAAGCAGCCCGGTCAGCGCCTCGTGCGTGGGCAGCGCGCGGGAGTCCAGGCGCGTGCGCTGCATGCCGCGGATCCGCTCCTGCAGAGCGCGCACCACCTCATCGCGGTGCGGGGCGTCACTCTCGATCGGCTCCGCCCGCAGGGCGACGGCAGGGGAGGCGTGCATGCTCCCAGTCTCGAACATGTGTTCGAGTGTGTCAACGACGACCGACGTCGGCGCGGTCAGCTCGCGCTCTGCGACAGCTGCGCCAGGATCTTCGCCAGACGTCGCTGCCGCACGGCCTCGCTCGGCGCCGTCATGAGCGGATGCAGCACCGCGAAGCGCTCCGAGGAGTTCAGCGCCTCGAAGCGCTCCTTCGCCGCCGGCACCACCCGCAGGGCCGCGAGGAGGTCATCCGGAACCACGGCCGTCGCGGCGCCCGCGTAGGCGCGCTCCCAGCGGCCGTCCGACTTCGCCCGGTCGATCTCCCGCTGGCCGCGCTCACGCATCCGGCCCTCGGCGATCAGCCGGGCCACGTGCTCCTGGTTGCGCTGCGACCAGAGCGAGCGGGCCCGGCGCGGGGTGAAGCGCTGCAGGAACGTCGCCTCGTCGAAGCTGCGCTTCTGGCCGTCGATCCAGCCGCTGCACAGCGCCTCGTCGAGCGCCTCCGCGTAGCGGAGAGCGGTCGGCGTCGTGGTGCCCTTCTTGGCGAGCATCAGCCAGACGCCGTCGGAGTCGTCTTCATGAGCGTCGAGCCAGGCGCGCCAGGCGGCGGCATCCGCCACGATGAACGGTTCGGGTGCCACGCTCAACTGTCGATCACCTCGAGTCGCACGGTGACCAGATCGCCGGGGGAGAGGTGCTCGGCGTCGCGCACCGACTTCTTGACCGGCAGGATGTACGCCGACTCGGTCTTCGACGGGAAGATCGAGGTCGCCCACTCGGTGCCGCCGACCCGGGGGCGCACCCGCACCGAGCCGAAGCCGCGCCGGGGGCCGTCCTGGAACTCGGCGATCTCGGCGCTCAATTCGGCGGGCACGGTGACGAAGGTCCAGGAGCCTTTGCCTTCGGCATCCCAGATCCACAGCTCGGACTCGAACTCGACGATCATCCCGACACTGTGCCACACACGGGCGACGAACACCGGGCCGCTCTCCCGAGACGAGCCGCTATCCGGAGGTCGCCGCCGCGAGCACGACGCATACGGCGACGAAGAGGAGCAGGTTCGCGACCACGGTCATCCAGAAGCCGATCCGGAAGGTCAGCTTCGTGCTCTTGTGCCGCAGCAGCGCCTGGGCGAGAAACGCCCCCGGCCAGCCGCCGATGAGCGCGAGCACGTGCAGGGTCGACTCCGAGATGCGCCACGTGCCGCGACGCGCCGCCAGCTTGTCGAGAGCGTAGAAGATCGCGGTCATCACACTCACGACGGCATAGAGGTAGGGGATCCACGCCGGAACCGGCCACAGGGTGTCGATCAGCGCGGCGAAGGCGACGAACGCGACCACCAGCAGGATCGCCACCAGGGCGCCGACCAGACGCCCGCCGCGGCGGGCCTTGCGGGCGCTCACCGGAACCCGACGATCCCGCGGCGCCACCTCCGTCGCGCGGATTCGACCATCGGGAGCCTGCTCGGTGCGGAACGTCACCTCATCGCCGAGCGTGGGCCGGCGCGTCGTGTCGATGAACGCGTGAACATGGGCGAAGACATCGGCGCCCCCGTCGTTCGGCCGAATGAACCCGAAGCCGCGGTCGTCGTCCCAGCCCACGAGTTCGCCCTCGAGTCGGCTCCGACTCTGTGTCATGGTCACAGCGTATCGCCGACAGGACCAAGGACTCAGGCGCATTTGAGGCCCCGCGCGTAGCGTCGCGCTCATGGAGCAGAGCGCACTGGATCCGCAGACTCTTGACCGCGTCGACGCCTGGTGGCGGGCCGCCAACTACCTCAGCATCGGGCAGATCTATCTGCTCGAGAATCCGCTGCTGACAACGCCCCTGACCCCCGAGCACCTCAAGCGACGCCTGCTCGGCCACTGGGGCACCACCCCCGGCCTCAACTTCCTCTACGCGCACCTGAACCGCGCCATCGGCGAACGCGACCTCGACACGCTCTACATCACGGGCCCCGGCCACGGCGGGCCCGGAATGGTGGCGAACGCCTACCTCGACGGCACCTACAGCGAGCTGTATCCGACGATCACGCGCGACGAGGAGGGGATGCGGAAGCTGTTCCGTCAGTTCTCGTTCCCCGGCGGCATCCCGAGCCACGCCGCACCCGACACTCCGGGTTCGATCCACGAGGGCGGCGAGCTCGGCTACGCGCTCAGCCACGCCTACGGCGCCGCCTTCGACAACCCCGAGCTGCTGGTCGCCTGCGTGATCGGCGACGGCGAGGCCGAGACCGGGGCGCTGGCGACGGCGTGGCATTCGAACAAGTTCCTCGACCCGGTGCACGACGGCACGGTGCTGCCGATCCTGCACCTGAACGGCTACAAGATCGCCAACCCGACCGTGCTCGCGCGCATCCCCGACGAGGAGCTGCTCGACCTGATGCGCGGATACGGCCACGAGCCGTTCCTGGTCGCCGGCGGGTTCGACGGCGAGGACCCGAGGGCGGTGCATGAGCGTTTCGCGACGACGCTCGACACGGTGCTCGACCGCATCCGGCAGATCCGCGCGGATGCCGCCGCCGGCCGCACGGAGCGTCCCCGCTGGCCGATGATCATCCTGCGCACCCCGAAGGGCTGGACCTGCCCGCGCGAGGTCGACGGGCACCCGGTCGAGGGCAGCCACCGCGCGCACCAGGTGCCGCTCGCGGGGGTGCGCGAGAACGCCGAGCACCGCGCGCTCCTGGAGGAGTGGATGCGCTCCTACCGGCCCGAGGAGCTGTTCGATGAGGCGGGCGCACCGCGCGCAGAGACGGTGGCCCTCGCCCCCGTGGGCACGCGGCGGATGAGTGCCAACCCGGTCGCCAACGCCGGGCTGCTGCGGCGCGAGCTCGACCTGCCCGACTTCCGCGACTTCCGCATCGACCTGCCCTCGCCCGGGGCCGAGATCGCCTCGGCGACCGGCACGCTCGGCACCTGGCTGGCCGAGGTGATCCGGCAGAACCCCGACAACTTCCGGCTGTTCGGACCCGACGAGGTGGCCTCCAACCGTCTGGCGCCCGCCGTGTACGAGGTGACGGCGAAGCAGTGGAACGCCGACTACCACCCGAGCGACGAGAACCTCGCCCGCGCCGGCCGCGTCATGGAGATGCTGAGCGAGAACCAGTGCCAGGGCTGGCTGGAGGGCTACCTGCTGACCGGTCGCCACGGCCTGTTCACCAGCTACGAGGCGTTCATCCACATCGTCGACTCGATGTTCAACCAGCACGCCAAATGGCTCGATGCGAGCAAGGACATTCCGTGGCGCGCGCCGATCGCGAGCCTGAACTACCTGCTGTCGAGTCACGTCTGGCGGCAGGACCACAACGGCTTCACCCACCAGGATCCGGGGTTCCTCGATGTGGTGGTCAACAAGAGCGCCGACGTGGTGCGCGTCTATCTGCCCTTCGACGCCAACACGCTGCTGTCGACGATGGATCATTGCCTGCGCACCGTCGACTACGTCAACGTGGTGGTCGCCGGCAAGCAGCCCGAGCACCAGTGGCTCGACATGGATGCGGCGATCGAGCACTGCACCCGAGGCCTCGGCGTGCTGCCCTGGGCCGGCACCGAGATCGCGGGGGAGGAGCCCGATGTGGTGCTCGCCTGCGCGGGCGACGTGCCCACGCTCGAGACGCTCGCGGCGGCGAAGATCCTGCGCGAGCGGCTGCCCGAACTGCGGGTGCGAGTGGTGAACGTCGTCGACCTGATGCGGCTGCAGTCGCAGGGGGAGCACCCGCACGGCATGAGCGACGACGACTTCGATGCGGTGTTCACCACCGACAAGCCGATCATCTTCGCCTTCCACGGCTACCCGTGGCTCATCCACCGCCTCGCCTACCGCCGTCACGGCCACGCCAACCTGCATGTGCGCGGCTACAAGGAGAAGGGCACCACGACCACGCCCTTCGACATGGTGATGCTCAACGACCTGGACCGCTTCCACCTGGTGATGGACGTGATCGACCGGACCCCCGGGCTCGGTGTTGCCCAGGCCGGGCTCCGCCAGGAGATGCAGGATGCGCGTCAACGCGCCCGCGACTACACGCGCGAATTCGGCGTCGACATCCCCGAGGTCGCCGACTGGGGCTGGGACTGACGCTCCCGAGATCGACGGACGACGAACCCCCGGCTGTGTCACCCGCGGGTGAGCAGTCGGGGGTTGTCGTCCCACAGCAGGACTTCGTGGCGGCTAGCCCTGTTGCGGCGCGTTCGCCATCGCGATCAAGCCGTCGACCGACTCGGCGCTGAACCCGCCTCCGCCGGTGAGCTCGGCGATCATGCCGAGCCGGCCGATCGGCATCGAGCCCATCATCTGCATCATGTCGACCCCGTCCGGCATGAGCGACGCGGCGCTCTCGTCCATGTTGCCCACCATGTCGGCCAAGGCGCCCTGCACGATCGGGCCGGCGACGGGGTGCGAGAACACCTCGGCGAGCGACGAGCTGCGGCTCAGCGGCAGCAGGACCGCGTCGCCCTCCACGGCGACGCGAACGCTCGAGCGCACGTCGCGACTTGAGGCGGCCACATCGACGGTGTAATCGCCGCCTTCGACAACCCAGGATTCGGTGCGGATGTCCCAGTAGGCGAGGTCCTTGCGGCGAACCACGAGCGTCACCTCGCGACTCTCGCCGGGCTCGAGGGCGACCGAGGCGAACGCCTTGAGCTCGCGCACCGGGCGCTGCACGGCGGAGCCGTCGAGCGAGGTGTACGCCTGCACGACCTCGCGGCCCGCCCGCGCACCGGTGTTGGTGACCGTGAGCGTCACCGCCACGTCGCCATCCGCACGCACCGTCGCGGTCGGCGCACCGTACTCGAAGGTCGTGTACGACAGACCGTGCCCGAACGGGAAGGCGACCGGGATGCGCCGTGCGTCGTACCAGCGGTAGCCCACATGCAGTCCCTCGCTGTAGCGGACGTGCGAGAACTCGCCCGGGAAGTCGAGGAAGGCGGGGGTGTCCTCGAGCCGACGCGGGATCGTCTCGGTGAGCTTGGCCGACGGGTTGACGTCGCCGAACAGCACGTCGGCGGTGGCGCCGCCGCCGGCCTGCCCGAGAAGCCAGCCTTCGAGGATGGCCGGCACGCGGTCGACGAACGGAAGCGCGACGACGCCGCCGTTGGAGAGCACGACGACCGTGCGCGGGTTGGCGGCGACGACCGCGTCGAGCAGCGCGAGCTGGTTGGCGGGCAGGTCGATATCGGCACGGTCGTAGCCCTCGGATTCGAGACGGGCCGGAAGACCGAGGAAGACGACCGCCACGTCGGCGGCCTTCGCCGCAGCCACCGCGTCGTCGCGGAGGCGTGCGACGTCGGCGTCCGAGACGTCGAGCGCCGTGCTGAAGCCGGCCGCGTACGCGACCTCGGTGCTCGCGAGAGCGCGGATCTCGTCCAGCGCGGTGTCGAGCTTGGTCGGGCTGATCATCGAGGAGCCCGCACCCTGGTAGCGCGGGGCCGTCGCGAACTCGCCGATCACGGCCAACCGGGCGTCCTTCGCCAGCGGGAGCACGGCGTCGTCGTTCTTCAGCAGCACGATCGACCCGCCGGCCGCCTCGCGGGCGAGCGCATGGTGGGCCTCGACATCGAGCGGGCCGGCGATCGTTCCCGCCCCGGCCTGCGACTTGGCGACCAGGTCGAGCACGCGACCGGCGGCGACATCGACAACACCTTCGTCGAGCTCTCCGGCCTGCACCGCGGCGACGATCTGCGCGTCGGTGACACCGCCGTTGGCGGGCATCTCGAGGTCCATTCCGGAGGCGATCAACGGTACGCGCTCGTTGACGGCGCCCCAATCCGAGACCACGAGACCCTCGAAGCCCCATTCGTCGCGCAGGACGGTGGTGAGCAGCCACGGGTCCTCCGAGGCATAGACGCCGTTGATGCGGTTGTACGAGCACATCACCGTCCACGGCTGCGCGTCCTCGACCACGCGCTGGAACGCGCGCAGGTAGATCTCCCGCAGCGGCCGGGGGTCGACGTCGCTCGAGGAGCGCATCCGGTCGGCCTCCTGGTTGTTGGCCGCGAAGTGCTTGAGCGAGGTGCCGACGCCCTGCGACTGGATGCCGTTGACCATCGCGGCGCCGAGCACCCCGGCGACGATCGGGTCCTCGGAGAAGTACTCGAAGTTGCGACCGCACAGCGGCGAGCGCTTGATGTTGACTCCCGGGCCGAGCAGGACGGCGACATCCTCGATCGAGGTCTCCACGCCGAGAGCGGCGCCGACGCGCCCGATCAGCTCGACATCCCAGGACGAGCCGAGGCCGACGGCGGGCGGGAAGCAGGTCGCTGGCACGCTGTCGCCGATGCCGAGGTGATCGCCGCCCTCGCGCTGCTTGCGCAGCCCGTGCGGTCCGTCGGTGACCATGATCGACGGAATGCCGAGACGGTCGATGGGCTTGGTACGCCAGAAGCTCGCGCCGCTCGTGAGCGACGCCTTCTCTTCCAGTGTCAGGGCGGCGATCGTGGCCTGCGTCGACGTCTGATCGGTCATTGCGATGGTCCTTACGTGTGAGTGCGGCGGTGGGTGAGGTGGCGACCTCGGTCGCCGATTCGGAGTTCACGGTGGGGCGGCACGCCCCGGAGGTGGGGCCACGGCGTCGGGGAGACACCGTGACCCCCCGAGACGTCAGCTCGACGCGACCTCGTTCGCCTTGGCGTCGAGGATCTGCTCCCGCCGGGCGACGAGTTCCGCTTCCAGCGCGAGACGGTCCTTCTTGTACGGGCGGTACAGCAGCGTGAGGAACACGCCGTTGACGACCATGACGACGCACACGAGCCAGAACATCGCGGTCTGGAGCCCGACGCCGTCGGCGAGGAAGCCCGCGCTGAGCGTCCAGATCGCGAACCCGACCGACTCGATGATCGACACGAAGATCGCGAACGCCGCGCCGCGGAGCTCGGGCGGCACGACCGCCATCACGAGGGGACGGTTGACGCCCGGGTTGAGCCCCATGCTGATTCCGACGATGGCGAACAGCACCAGGTACGGGGTGATGCCCTCGTAGACCACCTGCGTGGTGAAGAAGGCGGCGATCGCGAACAGGAACTGCGCCGCCTGCAGCATGGCCACCCGGCCGTAGTTCGGGCTCAGCTTGTTGAGCCCGTCGGAGACGAGTCCGCCGACGATCGTGCCGGCGAGGTAGCCGATGCCGAACGGCGCCATCACGACCGCCGCGACCGCGGTGTCGAATCCGAACTCCTGCACCAGCAGCACGACGCCGAAGGTGGCCAGCAGAAGGTGGCTTGAGAGGATGCGACTGCCGAGCAGGATCAGGTAGCTGCGGATGGTGACGAGCGAGCGGACCTTGGCCCAGGTGATCTTGGATGCCGCTTCGCGCTCCTCCGCGGTGAAGGTCTTCAGCTGGGTCTCGCCACCGCCCGTTCCCGGGTCCTTGTAGAAGAGCACGATCATCAGACCGAAGAACACGTTGATGCCGCCGAAGATGAAGAACCCGTAGCGCCAGCCGTCCTCGATGTTGGCGAGTTGGCCGATCAGCGGCGCCAGCAGGCTCGCGACGGCCGCCGTCGCCCCGTACAGCCAGCCGACGACGCGGCCGCGCTTCTTGTCTTCGAAGGAGTCGCCGATGACCTCGGGCACGATGACGTGCGCCGCGATCGTCCCGGCCGCCATGATGCCGTAGAGCACCAGCAGCTGAGTGAAGTCCTGCGAGAGACCCGCGGCGACGGCCCAGACGCCCCAGAAGCCGGTCGCGATCGCGAGGACGGCCTTGCGGCCGATCTTCTTGGCGAGGTAGACCCAGGCGGGACCGGCGACGACCCCGACGATGCGGCCCACGGCCGCCAGGATTCCCAGGGCGCTCGTCGCGAGACCGAGTGCGGCCGCGATGACGGGGAACAGCGTGGTGGCCATGCTGCCCTCGCCGCCGTCGGCGACCATCGAGCCGCCGAGAATGACGAGGTTGGTCTTGCGGCGCGGAACGCCGCCCTTCTTGTCGAGACCGCCCGTGCGGATCGCCGCCGTGACGGTGGGCACACCCTCAGGCTTGGTGCCCGGGGCGCTCGTGCTCGTTGACATGTCAGTTCACTCCTTTGTGAGTTGGTGGTGTTGCGAGGGGTAGGACTTCGTTACGTGGCGCTGCCGGACTCCGCACCGCTGGCGGCGGTGAGGTCGGCCGCGAGCGAGGCGAGGACGGGGCGGGGGAGAAGGCCGACCATCATGGCGGCGATCTGGAGCAGGGTGAGCCCGCCGGCCATCGCCGTCATCGGACCGCCCGCGAGCATCGGCGCCCGCTCGAGCAGAACGGCGCGGGTGCGCGCGTCGGCGATCAGCTCGCGAACCGGCCGCTCGAGCACCGGCCCGTCGGCGCCGAAGTCCTCGGCGCGCGATGCGGGGGCGAGCGAGGCCTGCAGCATCGGCCACTGCGCCTCGATCAGGAGGTGCTCCGGCCCGACGGGGCCCGTCGCCGGCAGCCCGAGCCGTTCGAACTGCTCGGCGGGCGCGTCGGAGGCGACGAGCGCATCGCGCAGCGCCGTCGCCAGGCGCAGCTCCTGTTCGGCGTCATTGATCGGGGCGGTCTGGCCAGGGTCGCTCTCGAGGTCGAACAGTTGCGTGCCGAATGCGAACGGGCTCACCCATGACTGCGCCCGGGTCCGCAGGACCTTCAGGTTCTTCGTGAACGGGAGCGGGTCGACGAGCTCAGCGGTCGCCAGCTCGCCGGGGGCGAAGAACCCGCTCATGTGCGTCGGCATGAGGGTGTGCTCGTACAGCGGCTGGTTCTGCGGCGTCGCGCTGGCGCGCATGTAGACGTAGCGCCCGTCGGTCACGCAGACGTGCCCGCCGAAGATCCCGAACAGCCCGTACTCGCGCACCGGGCTGTCGTCCGCGACGACGCCGGAGAGCGAGGCGCCCTGCATGTCGGCCGTGGCGTCGACTCCGAAGAAGTCGAGCAGCGTCGGCCCGAAGTCGATGGTCTGCACGAGCGCCCCGCGGCGCTCGCCCGCGACCTGAGCACGCGGATCCCAGACGAACAGCGGGTTGTGGATCGTCTCGTCGTACCAGGGCTGGACGTTCTTTCCCCACCAGCCGTGCTCGCCGAGCATGAAGCCGTGGTCGGTGCAGACGATCAGCATGGTGTCGTCCCACATGTCGTTCTCGTCCATCAGATCGAGCACGCGCCCCAGCGACTCGTCGCACATCGTCAGGAGGGCGGCGTACTCGGCGCGCGCATGCTCGACGGCCTCGGGGACCTCGGTCACCTTGGCGTAGTCGGGCCAGTCGAAGTGCGGCCCGTCGTAGCCGCTCGCGTAGTGCTCCTTGTACTCCGCGTAACTGAAGAAGGGCTCGTGCGGGTCGAAGGTCTCGATCTGGACGAACCAGGAGTCGTCGTTCTTGTTCCGCTGGATGAAGTCGACACCCGCATCGAAGGTCAGCGTCTGCGGGTGATCCGCCTTGTTCTGCAGGAACGCCCGGTTGATCCAGTCCTGACGCCAGAGCTTGCCCTTGATGTCCTTCACCATGCCGATCGAGTCGGGAATCTCGGGTTCGGCGACCTGACCCTTCCACGGGTCGCCCTCCTGGCCGCGGAAGAACTCGTAGGTGGAGTAGCGGTTGTGATAGGTCGCACCGCCGTCCTCCCAGTAGTGCTGGTGGTCGGTCGCGAGGTGGGTGTGGACGCCGGCGTCGGTGAGCATGGCCGGCACCGAGTCGTCGAACGGCTCGAGCGGCCCCCAGGAGCGGTGCAGGAAGTTGTACCGGCCGGTGTGCATCTCACGCCGTGCCGGCATGCACGGCATGCTGGCGCCGTAGCAGTTCTCGAAGGTCACGGTCCGCGCGGCGAGCCGTTCGAAGTTGGGGGCGTGGACCCAGTCGCCGCCGTAATTCGGCAGCATCTTGCGGTTCAGGCTGTCGAACATCACCATGATGGCTCTCATGCCGTCGTCTCCTCGGTGTCGGTGTGGGCGCCTTCGATCTCCGCGACAAGCGCGGCGCGAACTTCCTCGAGCCACTCCATCCAGCGGTCCACCGCCGTGGCCCCGTACTGGTGCATGAGGTCGCCGATGTCGCGGTACCGGCGCGCGTCGAACTCGGGGATCGGGGCGATCCCGACGATCGCCCGCGAGCGTCCGCGGCTCTTGGCGACCTGGTCGCGTCGATACGTGAGTTCGGTTTCGACAACCCGAAGCGCGGCCTCGGCGTCGAGCGCGGTCGTGAAGATCAGCCGAGTGTTGAAGTCCGCATCCTGGAAGCGGCTCGTCGGCACGTAGGGCGAGCGGGCCCAGTCGAGCAGGACGTCTCGTCCGATCTCCGTGATCCGGTAGACCTTCGCGTCGGGGCCGCTGGCTCGAGTCTCGACCTCGAACTCGACGAGGCCGTCACGGACCATGCGCCCGAGTTCACGGTAGATCTGGCTGTGGTGGGTGTTCGAGCGGAGGAACTGACCCTCGGTGTCGAACCACTTCATGAGGTCGTATCCGCTGACGGGGTTCATCGCGAGCAGCCCCAGCAGGATGTGTTCGAACTTCATGTCCGCTCCCTCGTCATCGAGACTATGTGCACTTGCACATATGTGACTTGTTTTATAGCAAGGGATCCGGAGACGTGTCAAGCGCGGCGAACGGAGCGCGGGCAAAAAACAAGGGCCGACCCGGTGTCTCCACCGAGTCGGCCCTTGCCAACTACTTGTTGATTCTGTGTGAGAAAGATCTCAGCACACTCACGTGCGCGGAGGGGGACTTGAACCCCCACGCCCTTTCGGGCACTAGCACCTCAAGCTAGCGCGTCTGCCATTCCGCCACCCGCGCGAGTATCTTTCGTTCGGCGCCCCGCGAGGAGCACCGAGGAACGAGATTAGCACGCCCGGGACGCACTGCGTGACGCCCGGGTCGGGCTAGCGTGGTCCCATGACCGCGGACATGGAGCTCGATGCCACCGCTCGGATCGCGCGCGATCTGATCCGAATTGACACCACCAACTGGGGCGAAGGCAAGTCGGCGGGCGAGACGATCGCCGCCGAGTATGTCGAGGCCGAGCTGCGCCGCCTCGGCCTTCAGCCCGAGCTGTTCGACTCCGCCCCGGGGCGCACGAGCGTCATCGCCCGCGTGCCGGGCCGCGACAGCAGCCGACCCGCGCTCGTGCTGCACGGTCACCTGGACGTCGTGCCCGCGGATCCGGCGAACTGGAGCGTCGACCCCTTCGGCGGCGAGGTGAAGGACGGCATGCTGTGGGGCCGCGGCGCGGTCGACATGAAGGACATGGATGCCATGATCCTGACCGCCCTCGACGACATCCTCAGCAGCGGCCAGCTGCCGGCGCGCGAACTCATCGTCGCGTTCTTCGCTGACGAGGAGAACGGCGGCGAATACGGCTCGCACTTCCTCGTCGACACCAAGCCGGAGCTGTTCGCCGGCGCGACCGAGGCGGTGAGCGAGGTCGGCGGATACTCGGTGCACGTGGCCGGCCAGCGCGCCTACCTGCTGCAGACGGGAGAGAAGGCGCTCATCTGGATCCGCTTGGTGGCTCGCGGGGTCGCGGCGCACGGATCCCGCGTCATCCACGACAACGCCGTCACGAAGCTCGCCCGGGCCGTGACGAAGCTAGGGGAGCAGGAGTGGCCGCTGCACCTCACCACGACGACGAGCGCGCTCCTGGCCGAGCTGGCGCGCATGCACGGCGTCTCGCCGGACACCGACCCGGTCGACCTGGTGGAGCGCAGCGGCTCGGCCGCGGGGTTCCTGCTGGGCACGCTGCGTGTGACGAGCAACCCGACGCTGCTCTCTGCCGGCTACAAGCACAACGTGATCCCGGATCGCGCCGAGGCCCTCATCGACGTGCGGCCGTTCGCCGGGCAGGAGGACGAGGTGCTCGCCCAGATCCGCGAGCTGATCGGCCCCGACATCGAGGTCGAGATCGTGCACCACGATGTCGGACTGGAGAACCCGTTCGACGGCGACCTCGTCGGGCGGATGGTCGCGGCGCTGCACCTCCACGATCCCGGCGCGCCGGTGCTGCCGTACCTGATGAGCGGCGGAACCGACAACAAGGCGCTCGCCAAGCTCGGCATCGAGGGCTACGGCTTCGCGCCGCTGAAACTGGGCGCCGACCTCGACTTCCCGTCCATGTTCCACGGCGTCGACGAGCGCGTTCCGCTCGACGCGCTGTCGTTCGGACACGCCGTGCTGCGCGACTTCCTGCTCGATTGTTGATCTGAGCGCAGCGCCTGACACAATCGTCCCTCGTGAGCTATCTCGAGGCGTTGATCCTCGGCCTTGTGCAAGGCCTGACCGAGTTCCTGCCGATCTCGTCGAGCGCTCACCTGCGCATCGTCGGCGAATTCCTGCCGAACGCGACCGATCCCGGGGCCACCTTCACCGCGATCACGCAGCTCGGCACCGAGCTCGCGGTGCTGATCTTCTTCCGCAAGCAGATCGGGCGGATCCTCTCGAAGTGGTTCCGCTCGTTCGGTGCCCGCGGCGGCTCGCACTCGGCCGGAATTCTCAAGGGCGACGCCGATGTGCGCCTCGGCTGGCTCATCATCCTCGGCACCATCCCGATCGTGATCGTCGGCTACTTCGGCCAGGAGTACATTCGCGGAGCGTTCCGCTCGCTCTGGCTCGTCGCGATCGTGCTGATCGTGTTCGGAATCCTGCTCGGCGTCGCCGACTGGCTCGGACGCCGCACCCGGCATCTGGAAGACCTCGGCTACGGCCACGGCATCGCCATCGGCTTCGCGCAGATGCTCGCGCTCATCCCGGGCGTCTCGCGCTCGGGGGCGTCCACGAGCGCCGGGCTCGCCCTCGGCTACACGCGCACCGCCGCGGCCGAGTTCTCGTTCCTGCTGGCCGTTCCGGCCGTCTTCGGCAGCGGGCTCTACGAGCTCGCGACGGCGCTGCGAGAACCCGACGAGTCGCCGTACGGCTGGCCCGAGACGATCCTCGCGACCGTCGTCGCCTTCGGCGTGGGGCTCGCGATCATCGCCTTCCTGATGCGCTACATCAAGACGCGCTCGTTCCTGCCGTTCGTGATCTACCGCATCGTGCTCGGCGGCGCGCTCCTGGTGCTGCTGTCGCTCGGCATCATCCAGGCGTACTGACGCCGCGGAGCTACGGCCCGCCGGGGCGGTCCTCGCCGCCGGCCTTGCCGTCGCGCTTGCGCAGGTAGCGCTCGAACTCCTCGGCGATCGCGTCGCCGCTGGCCTCGGGGGAGTCGACCGTGTCGCGCGCCTGCTCGAGTTGGGCGATGTAGGCGGCCATGTCGTCGTCGTCGCCCGCGAGCGCATCGATCCCGCTCTCCCAGGCCGCCGACTCTTCGACCAGGTTGCCGCGCGCGACGACGACCGGCACGAAGTCCTCGAGCCGCGAGATCAGGGCCAGCTGCGCCTTCGGGGAGGGCGCATTGTGCACGTAGTGCGGCACCGAGGCCCAGATCGACATGCACGGGATGCCCGCCGCCTGCGCGGCCAACGACAGCACCGAGATGATGCCGACCGGGCCCTCGTAGGTGCTGCGCTCGAGCTCGAATTCGGCCCGCAGCTCCGCGCTCTCGCTGCTGACGAAGACCGAGATCGGTCGGGTGTGCGGCACGTCGGCGAGCATGGCACCGAGGAACACGATCCCCGAGATGTCGGCGGTCGTGAGGGCGTCGATCACCTCGCTCGCGAAGGTCTTCCAGCCGCGCGAGGGCTCGGTTCCGAGCAGCACGTGCATGCCCGGGCCGCCGCCGGCCGGGCCGTAGAGCGTGACGCTCGGCCACTCGAGCACCCGATCGCCCGACTCGTCGAATGAGACGCTCGGCCGGTTGAACTGGAAGTCGAAGTAGTCCTCGGGCTCGACCTCGACAAGGGGCACGAGTTCCAGCTGATCGCGCACGGCCCGCGCGGCCCCACTGGCCGCCTCGCCCGCATCGTTCCAGCCCTCGAAGGCGACGATCAGCACGGAGCCGTCGTCGAAACCCGATGCGTCAGTCACTCTCACGTCCTCCCGCGGGCCGGTTCGCTCGCGTCCTCACCAGGATAGGGCGCGCCTAGACTGTGTGCTCGTGACCGCCACCTCGCCTGCCGCCGTCCTCTGGGACATGGACGGAACCCTGATCGACTCCGAGCCGTACTGGATGCGCGCCGAACACGACCTCGTCGAGGAGTACGGCGGGGTCTGGACCCACGAGGACGCGCTCCAGCTGGTCGGCCAGGGCCTCGAGCACTCCGCGCTGATCCTGCGCTCGCGGGGGGTCGGGCTCTCCGTCGAGGAGATCGTCCAGACCATGACCGACCGGGTCACCGCGCAGATCCGCGCCGAGGTTCCGTGGCGCCCCGGATCGCGCGAGTTCCTGCTGGCCCTGCGGGAGGCGGGAGTCCGCACCGCGCTCGTGACGATGTCGATCAGCCGGATGGCGCACCTCGTCGCCGACGCGATCGGCTTCGACGCCTTCGACGTCGTGGTCGCGGGCGACCAGGTCGAGGAGCCGAAGCCGCATCCCGAGCCGTATCTGAGGGCCGCCGAGCTTCTCGGCGTCGATCCGCGCGCGTGCCTCGCCTTCGAGGACTCCGAACCCGGCGTGGCCTCCGCGGTCGCCGCCGGCGTCGCCACCGTCGCGGTCCCGCTGCACATTCCGCTTCCGCCGAGCGCCGCCTACACGCTCTGGCCGGAGGGACTGCTGGGGCGCGTTCCGAGCGACCTGGCGCCGATCCTCGAGGCCCACACGAGCGGAGCAGCGCGATGACGCGCTTCTCCGGCCCGTTCCGCGTGGGCGAGCGCGTGCAGCTGACGGGCCCGAAGGGACGTCTGCACACGATCTCGCTTCAGCCCGGCGCGGTCTTCCATACCCACCGCGGCATGCTCGACCACGACCTGCTGATCGGCGCCCCCGATGGCTCCGTCGTGAGCGCGAGCAACGGCGACCAGTACCTGGCGCTGCGCCCGCTGCTCTCCGACTTCGTCATGTCGATGCCGCGCGGCGCGGCCATCATCTATCCGAAGGACGCGGCCCAGATCCTCGCCCTCGCCGACATCTTCCCGGGCGCCCGCGTGGCGGAGGCCGGCGTCGGCTCGGGGGCGCTGTCGATGTGGCTGCTGCGCGCCATCGGCGAGCACGGCGAGCTGATCTCGTTCGAGCGCCGCGCGGAGTTCGCCGACGTCGCGCGCGCCAACGTCACAGCGCACACCGGCGAGACCCCCGAGAACTGGAGCATCGAGATCGGCGACCTGGTCGACGCGCTGCCGCGCGCCGTCGAGCCCGCCTCGGTCGATCGGGTGATCCTCGACATGCTCGCCCCGTGGGAGTGCCTCGACGTCGCCCTCGACGCGCTCGTGCCCGGCGGCGTGCTGCTCTGCTATGTCGCGACCGTGACGCAGCTCTCCCGCGTCGCCGAGGCGATCCGAGCCACTCGCGCCTTCACCGACCCGCAGTCGAGCGAGACCATCGTGCGCGGCTGGCACGTGGAGGGGCTCGCCGTTCGGCCCGACCACCGCATGGTGGGCCACACCGCCTTCCTGCTCACCGCCCGCCGGCTCGCGCCCGGCGCCGTGCTGCCTCCCGTCGCGCGCCGCGCCTCCAAGACGGAGTACGGCGATGAGGACGTCGAGCTGTGGACCCCCGGGGCGGTCGGCGACCGTGTGAAGAGCGACAAGCGCCTGCGCAAGGTCGTGCGGGAGGCCGGGGCGATCGCCGAGGCGCGCGCGGCGACCGAGGAGACACAGCCCAACGACTAGAGTGGTGGCGGTTCAGCCCCACGGCCGTCCACCGATTTAGCACCCAGAAAGCAGGATCTCTCCGTGCGCAAGATTCCCGCGCTGTTCGCCGCCACTGCTCTCGTCGCGACCCTGTCGGCCTGCACCGCCGCCGGCCCGGCGACCATCGACGGCTGCACGCTCGCCTACGACGGCGGGTCGACGGTCGATCTGGTTTCGGCCACCGGCGCGCTCGGCGCGGCTCCGGATGTCGACTTCCCGACTCCGCTGGTGACGGATGGCGCCCAGCGCGTCACCCTCGTCGAGGGCTCGGGCACGCCGGCCGCCGAAGGCTCGCAGGTCGCCGCGGAGTTCACGATCTACGCCGGCAGCGCGGTGGTTCCGCTCGGCGGCACCAGCTACGACGCGTCGAGCCCGACGCTCATTCCCGCGGAGACGGAGAACCCCGTCCCGACAGCGCTCATCTGCGCGCAGGCGGGGGAGCGCTTCGCCCTCACCATGACCGCAGGCGAGGCCTACGGCGAGGGAACGCTGGAGACCAGCGGCATCGCCGACCACGAGACGCTGGTCTTCGTCTTCGACGTCGCCGCCGTGTACCTCGGCAAGGCCGACGGGGTGAACCAGCTTCCCGTGGACGGCATGCCCACCGTCGTCACCGCGGTGGACGGGACGCCCGGCATCAGCGTGCCGACCTCGGCCCCGCCGACCGAGCTGCAGATCGCGACGATCAAGCTCGGCGGAGGCGCGACCGTTGCCGAGGGCGACCAGATCGTCGCCCACTACTCCGTCTGGAACTGGCCCGCCGCCGGCGGAGAGGCGACCGCCTCGACCTCGTCCTGGTCGGAGGGCACGGCCGCCACGTTCACCGTGAGCTCGGACGAGCTGCCCGAGGGCTTCCTCGCCGCCGTGACCGGCGCGCCGGTCGGCTCGCAGCTGCTCGTCGTCAGCCCGCCGGCGACCGAGGGCGAGGCGAACACGATCATGGTGATCGACGTCCTCGGAATCGTCGAGTAGCGCTCACCCCGGCCCCGCGCGCTCTAGGATGACAGCCGTGTCTTCCAAACCTGCTCGCGTCCCGGTCGAGGAACGGCTCTTCAGCCTCGTGCTGGCGCTTCTGGCGACCGACGTCGGGCTGATGAAGAACGAGATCCTGTCGACGGTCCACGGCTACAGCCAGCGCTACACGGCGGGGGGCAGCAACGCCAATCTCGAGCGCCAGTTCGAGCGCGACAAGGAAGACATCCGCGAGCTCGGCGTTCCGCTCGAGACGATCGATTCCCCGAGCGACCCGGGCAACAACCAGCTGAAGCGCTACCGCATTCCGCGCGGCCGCTACGAGCTGCCCGAGGACATCACCTTCACGCCCGAGGAGTCGACGCTGCTCACGCTCGCGGCCCGCGTCTGGCGCGAGGGGTCGCTCTCCGCCGAGTCGCGCCGCGCGCTCATCAAGCTCCGCTCCCTCGGCGCCGCCGCGACCGAGCCGGTCATCGGCTTCGCACCGCGGGTGCGCCTGGGCGATGCCGCCTTCGAACCCCTGAGCGATGCGATCGACCAGGGCGTCAGCGTGCGCTTCGACTACCTGAAGCCCGGCGAGCAGGCGGCGCGCGAGCGCTCGGTCGTGCCGCTGGCGCTCGTCAACTATGAGGGGCGCTGGCACCTGTCCAGTCGTGAGCTGGACACCGGCATCCCCAAGATGTTCCTGCTGCGCCGGATCGTGGGCCAGGTCACGCTCGGCCGGCCCGTCTCGGTGCCGCCGGGCGACCACACGGCCGAGGCGATGGCGCGGCTCGACGCCGTCGCCGCCGAGCAGGTCGCCGACGTCGAGGTGAGCCCCGGCTCCGACGCCGCCCTGCGGCTCGCCCATCGCACCACGACCGCGCAGATCGGCCCGGACCGCCTGCGGCTGCGCTACATCGACCGGGCGATCCTGGCCGACGAGCTCAGCGGCTTCGGCCCGGAGGTGCTGGTGCTCTCACCGCCGGAGCTGCGCGACGACGTGCGCGAGCGACTCGAGCGAACGGCGGCCGCCCATGGCTGAGTCCCGCAAGAATCCGCCGCTCGTGGCCCGCGACAAGCTGACGTTCCTGCTGTCCTTCGTGCCCTGGCTGGTCGACCACGAGCGCGTCTCGGTCAGCGACGCCGCCGAGCACTTCGGGATGACGCCCGAGCAGATCCGTGAGGCCGTGCGACTGATCGCGGTCAGCGGCGTGCCGGGGGAGACCACGCTGTACCAGCACGGCGACCTCTTCGACATCTCGTGGGACTCGTTCGAGGACGACGACGAGATCGTGCTGACCCACCGCGTCGCAATCGACGGCTCGCCGCGATTCTCGGCACGCGAGGCGGCGGCCGTGATCGCGGGCCTGCAGTACCTGTCGGCGGTGCCCGAGAACGCCGACCGCGCGGCCCTCAACTCGCTCATGGCCAAGCTCTCGCGCAGCGCCTCCGCGGCGCCGAGCGCCCTGGCCATTGACGCTTCCGCGCCCTCGGATGCGACGCTGCGCCTCGTGCGGACGGCGCTGGATCGCGGCATGCAGCTGGAATTTGACTACCTCAACGCGCGCGGCGACCGCGAGCGACGCCGCATCGACCCGCTGCGCGTCGAGTCGGCCGACGCCGACTGGTACCTGCGCGGCTGGTGCCACCTGCGCGAGGCGATTCGGATCTTCCGCCTCGACCGGATCGCGAACGCGGTCGTCACCGACGAGCCGATTCAGCACCACGCCGGCCAGATCCAGGTGCCGGAGACGCTGTTCGAGACCTCGCCCGACGACCTCGAGGTGACGATCGAGGTCGCCGCCGCCGCTATGCCGCTGCTCGACGACTACCTCCACGACGATTCCGCCCCCGAAGTCCACGGCGATCGCGTTCGCGCAACCCTCCGCGTCTCGCACTTCCACGGCTTGAAGCGCCTGGTGGCGGGGCTTCCCGGCATGGTGCACGTGGTGTCGCCGCCGGAGGCGCGGGAGGCAGTCCGCGCCTGGGCGGCCGAAGGAGCGGCCCGCTACCGCTGACGGGCCTAGAATGGCCTGAGAACTTCACGGACGTCGGATCCTTCGACGGCCCTCCCAACGGAAGGACATCGTCCATGCTCGGCAACCTCTCCGGCTGGCACTTCCTCATTGTGCTCGTGGTCGTGCTGCTGCTGTTCGGCGCCACGAAGCTCCCCGCGCTGGCCCGCAGCGTCGGCCAGTCGATGAAGATCTTCCGCAACGAGATCAAGAGCGACGACACGCCCACTCCCGACGCCTCCTCGGCCGCGGACGACGGCGACCAGAAGTCGTCCGACTCGAAGTAGCCGGTGGCCGCTCGAACGCGGCGCGGTCGCACGGCCGAAGGCCGGATGTCGCTCGGCGAACATCTCATCGAGCTGCGCAAGCGGCTCATGCGCGCCGCCGGCGCGATCGTGCTGGGCGCGATCGGCGGCTGGTTCCTGTACGACCCGGTCTGGGCGGCGCTCTACGACCCGATCGTGCGCATCGCGGCGGCACGCGGCATCGACACCGCCGAGGTCAACCTCAACTACGGCACCATCACGGGCGGCTTCGAGCAGCACCTGCAGATCTCGATCGTCGTCGGGCTGGTGATCTCGAGCCCGGTGTGGCTGTACCAGATCTTCGCATTCCTGGTGCCGGGGCTGACGCGCAAGGAGAAGCGCTACACCTTCGGATTCTTCTTCTCGGCCGTGCCGCTGTTCTTCGCCGGATGCGCGACCGGCTGGTTCATCCTGCCCCACATCGTGGAGCTCATGGCGAGCTTCATTCCGGCCGAGTCGACCTCGCTCTTCGACGCCCGCACCTACCTCGACTTCGTCCTGAAGCTCGTCATCGCCTCGGGCATCGCGTTCGTGCTGCCCGTGTTCCTGGTGCTGCTGAACTTCGTCGGCGTGCTCTCCGGCCGCGCGATCCTCGCCGGCTGGCGCTGGGCGATCCTGGCCATCACGATCTTCACGGCGATCGTGACGCCCGCGGCCGACGTGATCTCGATGTTCCTGCTGGCGATCCCGATGATCGCGCTGTACTTCATCGCCGTCGGAATCGCCCTCCTCCACGACCGCCGCGTCGCGAAGCGCCAAGCGGCGTTCATCGGCGAGAGCTAGCGTGAACGCGTGAGCCTGACACCCGCCGAGCGCTACGTCCGGGCGAAGGCCCGCCAGGGCAGCCCCGAGGTTGAGCGCTTCCGCGCGCTCCAGCAGTTCGATCTGGACCCGTTCCAGCGCGATGCCTGCGCCTCCCTCGAGGCGGGAAACAGCGTGCTGGTTGCCGCGCCCACGGGTGCGGGCAAGACGATCGTGGCCGAGTTCGCCGTGCACCTCGCGCTGCGCGACCCGCGCGCCAAGGTGTTCTACACGACGCCGATGAAGGCGCTCAGCAACCAGAAGTACAGCGAGCTGGCGGCCGAGCACGGCGCCGCACAGGTCGGGCTGCTCACCGGCGACAGCAACATCAACTCAGGAGCCCGCGTGGTCGTGATGACGACCGAGGTGCTGCGCAACATGCTCTACGCCGACTCGGCGCTGCTCACCGATCTCGCCTTCGTCATCATGGACGAGGTGCACTACCTCGCCGACCGGTTCCGCGGAGCGGTCTGGGAGGAGGTCATCATCCACCTGCCGCCCGCCGTGCGGCTCGTCTCGCTCAGCGCGACCGTCTCGAACGCCGAGGAGTTCGGCGACTGGCTTCAGGCGGTGCGCGGTCACACCGAGGTGATCGTCTCGGAGGAGCGCCCCGTGCCGCTCGAGCAGCACGTGCTCGTGCGCGGCAAGCTGCACGACCTCTTCGACGGCACGACCGACTCGACGGCGCTGCGGGTGAACCCGGAGCTCGTGCGGCTCGCCGCGAGCGGCGGACGCGCACCGTATCCGCGCCAGCATCCGGGGCGCGACCGGTACCGACGCAGCTCCGGCGGCGGCTTCCGCGATCGCGGGGGAGACCGGGTGGGGCGTCCCGAGCTGATCAGCCTCCTCGAATCCCGCGAGCTGCTGCCCGCGATCTTCTTCATCTTCAGCCGCGTCGGCTGCGATGCGGCGGTCAAGCAGGTGGTCGGCTCCGGCATCCGGCTCACCGAGCGATGGGAGCGCGACGAGATCCGCGCGATCGTCGAAGAGCGCACGCGTCCGATCCCGGATCCGGATCTCGGCGTGCTCGGCTACTGGGAGTGGCTCGACGGGCTGCAGCGCGGCGTCGCCGCCCACCACGCCGGCATGCTCCCCGCCTTCAAGGAGATCGTCGAGGAGCTCTTCCAGCGCAAGCTCCTGAAGGCCGTGTTCGCCACCGAGACGCTCGCGCTCGGGGTCAACATGCCCGCCCGCACCGTGGTGCTCGAGAAGCTCGAGAAGTTCAACGGCGAGGCGCGCGTGCCGATCACGCCGGGGGAGTACACCCAGCTGACCGGCCGCGCCGGACGCCGAGGCATCGACACCCAGGGTCACGCGGTCATCCAGTGGACGGCGGGGCTCGACCCGCAGGCGGTCGCCTCGCTCGCCTCCCGGCGGACGTATCCGCTGAACTCCAGCTTCCGCCCGACCTACAACATGGCCGTCAACCTGATCGAGCAGTTCGGGCGCGAGCGCACGCGCGAGATCCTCGAGAGCTCCTTCGCGCAGTTCCAGGCCGACCGGGCGGTCGTCGATCTCGCCCGCCGCGTGCGCAAGCAGGAGGAGGCGCTGCGCGGCTACGCCGAGGCGATGACCTGCCACCTCGGCGACTTCCCCGAGTACTCGAAGCTGCGCCGCGAGCTGAGCGACCTGGAGCGCAAGAACGCGCGGAGCGAGGGACGCGGCGGCCAGCGGGGCGCCGAGGTGGGCGGCGAGAGCCGCAGCGTGCGCGATCGCCGTCAGCGGCAGATCGCCGACCTGCGACGGCGCATGAAGCAGCACGCCTGCCACAGCTGCAACGATCGCGAGGCGCACGCGCGCTGGGCCGAGCGCTGGTGGCGGCTGAAGCGCGAGAACGACCAGCTGAGCGCGCAGATCCGCGGGCGCACGGGGGCCGTCTCGGTCGTGTTCGACCGCATCAGCGATCTGCTGCTGGACCTCGGCTATCTGGAGCACCGCGACGGCGTCTGGGGCGCCACGGCGCCGGGGCGCGCGCTGCGCCGCATCTACGGGGAGCGCGACCTGCTCGTCGCCGAGTGCCTCCGCCGGGGCGCCTGGACCGGGCTCGACGCACCGGCCCTCGCCGCGCTCGCGAGCTCGCTCGTCTTCGAGCCGCGGCGCGAAGAGCGCGACATCCAGGACCGCGACCTGCCCCGCGGACCGTTCCGCGCCGCGAAGGACGCGACCGAGACGATCTGGGCCGAGCTGTCGATCATGGAGGAGGATCGACGGCTGCCGAGCACGGGCCCGCTCTCGCACGGCCTGTCCCTGGCGACCTACCGCTGGGCTCAGGGCGCCTCCCTCGACGCGGTGCTGCGTGACGCCGACCTCGCCGCCGGCGACTTCATCCGCTGGATGAAGCAGGCCGTCGACCTGCTCGACCAGCTCTCGCTCGTGGCCGACGGGGAGCTCGGCCGCACCGCGCGCCAGTCGATCGACGGAATCCGACGTGGCATCGTCGCGTACTCCGGAGTCGCCTGAATGAAACCCGACGCAGCACGCGCGCCGCTTCCCCTGGGAGTCGCGCTGGTGGTCGCCGCGGCCGCCGGGCCGATCCTGGACGCCGCGTTCCCCGACCGGAACTGGTGGCCGCTCGCGATCCCCGCCGTCGCCCTCGTGCTGCTGGCGGCCCAGGGCCGACGCCCCGGCCCCGCGCTGCTGGTCGGGCTCGTGTTCGGAGCCTGCTTCTACTTCCCGCACATCGAGTGGGCGACGCTGTTCCTGGGTCCGATCCCGTGGTCGGCGCTGTCGACGCTGATGGCGCTGTGGGTCATGCTCGGCACCGCGGCTATCAGCCTGGTCTACCGCTGGGCGCCGCGGGTCTGGTCGGGCCCGGCGGGACGGCCTGCTGGTTCCGGCGCTCGTGGCGGGGCTGTGGACTGCGCGCGAGGCGATCGCCAGCGTGTGGCCGTACGGCGGGTTCTCGTGGGGGAGGGTCGCGTTCTCGCAGTCGGAGAGCCCGTTCGCGGCCCTGTTCGGCTGGCTCGGCGTGTCCGGCGTGAGCTTCCTCCTCGTCTTCCTCGCGGCCGCCGGGCTCGCCTTCGCTCAGGAGGCATGGCGCGCCCGCGACGCCGCCGGAGCACGGGCGGCCGGCGGCGCGCCCGCGCGGCTCTCGGTGCTGCGCCTCGGAACCGCCTACCTCGCCCTGCTGCTCGTGGCAATGGTGTTCCCCGCCTTCCCCTCGGCGACCGACGGCAGCATCCGTGTCGCCGCCGTGCAGGGCAACGGCAAGACCAGCTACTTCGATCCTCCGGAGCGCACCGGCGACAACCTGCTGGCGCAGGTCGCCGCGACGGAGCCGATCTACGGCGAGGACGTCGACGTGGTGGTCTGGCCGGAGGGCGGCAGCGATCTCGACCCGCTGCGCAGCGCCTCGGCGGCGCGGATCTTCGACGAGGTGTCGCAGCGCGCCGGGGCTCCGCTCGTCTCCGGCATCATCACGGCACGACTGCCCGAGGGCGGAGACCCCGAGACCGACACGGAGTACTTCAACACCGCCGTCGTCTGGCGCGACGGGCAGGGCGCGGGCGACTACTACGACAAGAAGCACCCGGTGCCGTTCGGCGAGTACGTTCCGGATCGCGACTTCTGGCGCCAGTTCGCCCCCGACCTGATCGATCTGATCGGGCGCGAGTACACCCCGGGAACGACCGACACGGTGCTCGAATTGGATGAGGACCTGCTGGCGGGCGTCGCGATCTGCTTCGACATCGTGGACGACCAGATCATGACCGACACCGTGCGCGAGGGGGCGGATCTGGTCTTCGCCCCCACCAACAACGCCGACTTCGGGCGCACCGACGAGAGCGTGCAGCAGCTCGCGATCGCGCACATCCGCGCGATCGAGTTGGGCCGCTCGGTCGTCAACATCTCGACAGTCGGCACGAGCGCGATCATCGCCCCTGACGGCACGATCCTGGACGAGCTGACCTGGTACACCGCGGACGCGATGGTGGTCGACGTTCCGCTCGGGACCTCGACCACTCCGGCCGTGCTTCTGGGCCGTCAGATCGAGTGGGGCGTCTCAGCACTGGGTCTCGTCGGGCTTCTGCTCGCGGCGTTCGCGGGTCGGCGCGTCACGCGCCGCTGAGCGCGCGAAAGGGCCGCTGCCCGAAAAGGACAGCGGCCCTGCGAAGACCCGTCGTTCGGCGGGAGACCTATGCCGTCTTGCGACCGGTCTTCGAAGCTCCGCGGCGCGCGCGGAGGTATTCGAGGCGCTCCTGCAGGAGCTCCTCCAGCTCGGGGCGCGTCCGGCGCTCGAGCAGCATGTCCCAGTGAGTGCGCGGAGCCTTGGTCTCGGCTTCGTCGGACTGCACGAGCGTGCCGTCCTCCGCGACGAGCCGTCCCTCGAGACCGGTGCGCGGCGACTCCCACGTCTCCGGCACCTCGGCGTCGGACGAGAAGGTGACCTCGAAGGTCTTGCCGTCGTCAGTGCGGTAAATGCTCTTCTTTCGCGGCGAGAACTCGACACCGTCCTCCGTCTGGAGGCTCTGTGAACCAAGTCGCATGCCGCGCAAACTACGATCTGCCATCGTGTGGCCTCCTCTGCGCTCTCCCGATCGAAGCGGGCGCCGGCGGATTGCCGCACGCGCGCCGATCCGGCACTCATGTATAACGTCAGCGTGGCGAGGAACATGCCTCCGCGGGTGCGTTTACAGACCTTTCACAGGCGCCTCGTGACGGATTGCGAGATTCCCCCGAGCGTCGCTCAGGAAGGGCGTTCGCGCACGACGGCGAGAGCCGTGTCGGAGCGGTCCGAGACGAGTCCGTCGACGCCGATCTCGAGCAGCCGCGCCATCGTCGGGGCGTCGTTGATCGTCCACACGTGCACCTCGATGCCCGCGCGGTGGAAGCTCTCGACCGAGCGTGCCGTGATCGCCGGGAGCCCGGCCATCCGCAGCGGGAACTGCACGGCGTCGACGCCGCCCAGGATGCCTCGCAGCGGTGCGATCGCGCCGGCTCGGGCCGCGAGCACCGCGGGAATCGCACGGCTTGCCGAGAGCGAGGTCGCCACCCCGGGGAGTGCGTCCACGGCCGCCCGGCGACGGGACTCGCTGAAGGAGGACACCAGCACCCGGCGCGTCGCGCGGAGGTCTCGGATCGCCGCCGCCGCGGGAAGGGCGGCGCCCGCCGTCTTGATGTCGATGTTGAAGCAGGTGTCGGGGAAGGCATCCAGAGCATCGGCGAGCGTCACGAATCCCTGCCCCTCGCCGAGCGGCACCTGCGCCAGCTCCGCCGCCGTCAGCTGCGCGACGGTGGCATCGCGACCGGCGACGCGCGTCAGATCGGGGTCGTGGCTGACGATCGCGACGCCGTCGGCCGAGACGTGCACATCGGTCTCGATGTGGGTGACGCCGAGCGCCACCGCGCGCGCGAAGGCCAGCAGGGTGTTCTCCGGCGCGTCGACGGCCAGCCCGCGATGGGCGAGGACGCGCGGCGTCGGGGCGTCGAAGAAGACCGACGGCCCCGAACCGGCGGCCACCTACTTCGACGGCGGGGTCGCCCCGCCGAGGAACCCGTTGCCGATGCCCTTGATCGCCTCGGTGAGCTCGCTCGGAATGATCCAGAGCTTGTTCGAGTCGCCGTTGGCGAGCTTGGGGAGGATCTGCAGGTACTCGTAGGCGAGGAGCTTCTCGTCGGGGTTGCCCTTGTGGATCGCCTCGAACACGGTGCGGATCGCCTCCGCCTCGCCCTCGGCGCGCAGCACCGCGGCCTTGGCGTCACCTTCGGCCTGCAGGATCGCCGCCTGACGCGAGCCCTCCGCCTCGAGGATCGCCGACTGCTTCGTGCCCTCCGCCGTCAGGATCGCCGCGCGACGGTCGCGCTCGGCGCGCATCTGCTTCTCCATCGAGTCCTGGATAGAGTGCGGCGGGTCGATCGCCTTCAGCTCGACGCGGCCGACGCGGATGCCCCACTTGCCGGTCGCCTCGTCCAGCACGATGCGCAGCTGGCCGTTGATGTTGTCGCGGCTGGTGAGCGCCTCTTCGAGGTTGAGACCGCCGACGACGTTGCGGAGCGTCGTGGTCGTGAGCTGCTCGACAGCGCCGAGGTAGTTGGCGATCTCGTAGGTGGCCGCGCGTGCGTCGATCACCTGGAAGTACACGACCGTGTCGATCGAGACGACCAGGTTGTCCTCGGTGATCACCGGCTGCGGCGGGAACGAGACGACCTGCTCGCGCATGTCGACGAGCGGGCGCACCCGGTCGATGAACGGCACGAGGATGTTGAGGCCGGGGGAGAGGGTCTTGTGGTACTTCCCGAGCCGCTCCACGACGCCAGCGTAGGCCTGCGGAATGATCCGGATCGCGCGGAACAGCGTGGTGAGCACGAAGATGCCGAGCACCACCAGCAGGGCGATGATGAACAGCTGCCCGATGAAGTCGCCGATTTCCATGAGAGATCCTTTCGCGGGTGAACTCAGGCGCCGGGGGAGCCGGGCGCAGCGGCAGAGCTTTCAGGGGCGACCTCGACGGTGGCCCCGTCGACGCGGGTGACGACGATGCGGTCGCCTTCGTCCAGCGCGGCATCGCGAGCCTGACGAGCGAGCCGCGCCGTCCAGGTCTCACCGTTGTCGAGCTTGACGATGCCCGCGCCCTCGACGAAGCGCGTCATGACGCGGCCGCCCAGGTCGAACAGCGCGTCCACGTTGCTCTTCGTCGGGTCGGCGCTCTTCTTGAGCGCCTTCAGCAGCAGCGGACGGATCGTGAAGATCAGCAGCCCGGAGATGACCGCGGCGAGGCCGATCTGCAGCCACCACGGGCCGCCCAGAAGATTCGTGCCGAGCCCGCCGAGCAGACTGCCCGCGGCGATCATGAGGAACGTGAACTCGAGGGTGAGCAGTTCGACGACGATGAACAGGAAGACGAACACCAGCCAGACGATCCACAGATACTGCGTCAGATCGAGCCACATCGGCGCGTTCACCCTTCGTGCTCCGTCGGCGCTTTCCGACGTTAGCTCGACGCTATCACCCCCGGAGACAGCGAGCGGGGACGAGTTCGGGCCTTGGGATTGCTACAGTCGAGACTCGTGAACAGCGCCGCAGACTCGACCGTCCTCCCTCCCGCCTCTCTCGACGGCGTTCGCGCCCTCGTCACCGGATCCTCCCGAGGGATCGGCGCCGACACGGCTGGCTATCTCGCCGCCGCCGGCGCCAAGGTCGTCATCAACTTCCGCGCCAAGGCGCCTCGCGCCGACAAGGTCGTCGCGAGCATCGTCGACGCCGGGGGAGAGGCGCTCGCGATCGGCGCCGACCTCACCTCGCCGGAGTCCGTCGCCACCATGATGGGCACCATCAAGGAGGCCTGGGGCGGGCTCGACCTGCTCGTCCTGAACGCCTCCGGCGGCATGGAGAGCGGCATGGGCGAGGACTACGCGCTGCGCCTGAACCGCGACGCCCAGGTCAACGTGCTCGAGTCGGCGCTGCCGCTCATGAAGGCCGGCGGCCGCGTCGTGTTCGTCACGAGCCACCAGGCGCACTTCATCAATACGGTGTCGACGATGCCGGAGTACGAGCCGGTCGCCCGCAGCAAGCGCGCGGGCGAGGACGCCCTGCGCGAGCGACTGCCGATGCTCACCGAGAAGGGCATCGAGTTCGTCGTCGTCTCGGGCGACATGATCGAAGGCACCATCACCGCGACGCTGCTCGACCGGGCGCGCCCCGGCGCCATCGAGGCGCGTCGTGAGGAGGCTGGCAAGCTGTTCACCGTCTCCGAGTTCGCGGCCGAGGTCGCCCACGCGGCGATCGACCCGATTCCCGCCGACAACACGCGCTACGTCGGCGACGTGAGCGGCTTCCAGCAGGCCTGAGATGGCGCACCGGGCGCTCTCGCGCGTCCTGCTCGTCGACGAGCACGATCGCGTGCTCATGTTCCTGCAGTACGGCAAGACGCGGGACGTCCCGCCGCGCTGGATCACCCCCGGCGGGGGAGTGGACCCGGGGGAGACGCACGACGACGCCGCGAAGCGCGAGGTCTACGAAGAGACCGGGCTGCGCCTGGAGACGGTCGGTGCGCCGTTCCTCGACGAGGATTTCGACCCCGATCAGCGCTGGCATCCGTACCAGACCGGTCATTGGGCCTGGTATCTGGAGCGGGTCACCGAGTTCGAGCCGTCCCGCGAGGAGTGGACCGACGAGGAGCGCGTCGACATCGTCGAGTGGCGCTGGATCCCGCTGGCGGAGCTCGACGGCGGCGAGGTCGACGGCTTCGAGCTGGAGCCCGCCCATCTGGCGGATCTCGTGCGCACGGGGCTCGCGCGACTCGCTGGCTGACGGGGGCGTCTTCGTTATGTCAGCAATGACGGTGAAGCCTCGGTCGGTCACGACGCTGCGATCGCTCGCACCGTCAGCCTGACCCAGCGCCAGGGCGCTCCGAGCGCGCTCACGTGAGCCGACAACGGTGTCAACGGATGCCGCGAGTCAGCGCTGTCGCCCGAATCACGTCACGGCGCTGCGCGGACCGGACGCCACCCAGGCGAGAAACCGCGCCTGAATCCTGCGGATGGGCCCGTTCCGCCGGGTTTTCAGTATCCGATAATCTTCATTATGTCAGATCAGGGAAGTTCTCACCGGCCGCTCGCTCTCCCTTGCCGAGCCCGCGGCGCGCTTGAGCGATCGCGCGCCGCGGGTCGACAGCCTCGAGTCAGGCCAGGTTCCAGTGGAATCCCGTCGCCTGCTCGGAGCGCGTCCAGAGCTGCTGCATCACGGCCTTGTCGTAGGCGTACGGCTTCAGTGTTCCCTTGCCGACCGGCCCAACCCATTCGCGGCGTCCGGTCGGCCCGTACAGTGCGCGCTGCTCAAGGCCGTCCGCCGTGGCGCACATCACCTCCGGGTACGCGCCCTTCTCGGCCGACTGCACCAGCGGCGACAGCGTCATGAGGTAGAACGTGAACCGCATCGCGAGGTTCCCGCTCGTCTTGATGAGCGAGGTGGCGGACGATCCGGGGTGGCAGACGTACACCTCGACGTTCTTACCGGCGGCCTTCACCCTGTCCTGCAGCTCATACGCGAACATCATCTGGGCCAGCTTGCTCTGGCTGTAGGCGCTGTTCGCGTTGTAGTCGTTGTCCCAGTTCATGTCGTCGAACTTGATCGTCTTGAGCCCCATCATGTAGCCGAGGCTGGCGACGACGACGATTCGCCCGTGCGATTCGTCGATGCGGTCGAACAGCATCCCCGCCAGGACGAAGTGCCCGAAGTGGTTGGTGCCGAGTTGACTCTCGAAGCCGTCGACGGTGAGCTTCTGCGTCGGCACCTGCGCGATCGCCGCGTTGCAGATCAGCGCGTCGATCTGAGGCACGGTCGCCAGGATCTCCTCCCCCGCCGTGCGCACGCTCGCGAGGTCGGCAAGATCCATGCGCACCGAGCTCACGTCGGTGCCCGCGCCGAACTCCTGCTTCAACCGACTGACGGCATCCGCTGACTTCTCGGCACTTCGGTTGAGCATCACGACCTTCGCCCCTTTGGAGAGCAGGATGCGCGTGGCCTCGTAGCCGGCACCGGCGGTCGTGCCCGTGATCAGGTAGGTCTTGCCCTCCAGCGAGTCGAGGTGGTCGGGGGTCCAGCCGGGAAGGGCATCGATCGTGGTCATGTGATTCCTTTGCAGTGGGTCCAGGACAACGAGCGGATGGTTGCCCTGCGGGGTCGATGGCTATACGCTAAGCCTCAGCACGCGGCCAGATATAGCGATTTTGCCGCGAATAGTTGCCCGTTTCCCTCAGATTGATTCCAGTGATCACCCACGATGCATCCGATCTCCGGACGGAGATCCGAGACCTGGTGGCTCGCCATGCCCCTGGCGACGGCGTCCACCAGACCCCTCTCGACGGGGTCCGGCTCTTCCGCGTCTCGTCGCCGGTCGAACGAGTTCCCGGCGTCTACGACCCGAGCGTGTGCGTCGTCGTGTCCGGCTCGAAGCACGCCTACCACGACAGCCGCACCCACACCTACGACCCCGACCATTACCTCTGCGCGACGATGCCGACCCCCCTCGAAGCCGAGGTTCCGGTCGCGACGACCGACGATCCCGTCCTCGGCGTCCTGCTCGATCTGGAGAGCCGGACGATGGCGGAGCTGCTGATCGCGTTCCGGGCCGCGCGGCCTCGTTCACGTCGAGCGTCGGAGAAGCCGGCCGGACTGATCGTGGCCGACTGGGATCACCGCTTCGAGACGGCACTGCTGCGCGCGATCCAGATTCTCGACGAGCCGGCGGCTCTCGACATCCTCGGTCCGGGGCGTCTCCGCGAACTGCTCTACGCAGTGCTCGACGGCCCGGCCGGTGGCGCCGTTCTCGGCGCCCTGGGTGGCCCGTCGCACGAGCTCACGAGCGTGCTGACCTACATGCGCACCAACCTCGACCGACCGCTCGCCATCGAGGACCTCGCGGATCGGGCAGGCATGAGCCGGGCCGCGTTCGACCGCCATTTCAAGGCAACCACGAGCCTCTCCCCCCTCAAGTACCTCAAGTCGCTCCGACTCAACGACGCCGCCATGCTCATCACGAACGGCGCCGGCATCACCCACGCCGCCACGCGCGTCGGCTATACGAGCGCCTCCCAGTTCAGTCGCGAGTTCAAGAGCCACTTCGGCACGACCCCACGCGACTGGGCCAACTCCGGCCGTCCCGTTGACGTCCAGTCCTCGGGCGAACGCTGAACGGCGTCGCGCGCCCTCTCTGCGGTGAGAGAATGCTCTGTGCCCTCCGACGACCCCATGCCCCCCAGCGGGATCGACCCCGCCGAGCTCGAGGTCACGCTGCGCGTCCTGGGCCAGCTCTCGAAGGTCGACCGCGAGCACCCGGACTTCCAGACCGTGCGACGTGCCACGGCGAAGTTCTTCAAGGATGCGAAGCGCGAGCGCAAGCTCGAGACGCGAGCCCGCATCCAGGAGCACGACCGCGCCGTCGTGGCCGCGACCGCGACCGGCGCCCCCGACCGGATCGACGACGAGACGCGCGGCATCCCGATCTCGACGGCGACGACCGCGCCGACCGCCGGAGTCCTGAAGAAGGCGCGCGCGTGCTACATCTGCAAGCAGGACTACACGCTCGTCGACGCCTTCTACCACCAGCTCTGCCCGAGCTGCGCGGCCATGAGCCACGCCAAGCGCGACGCGCGCACCGACCTGACCGGCAAGCGCGCGCTGCTCACCGGCGGCCGCGCCAAGATCGGCATGTACATCGCGCTGCGTCTGCTGCGCGACGGTGCCCACACCACCATCACCACGCGCTTCCCGCGCGACGCGGTGCGCCGCTTCACGAGCCTCCCCGACTCGGCCGAGTGGATCGATCGACTCCGCGTCGTCGGCATCGACCTGCGCGACCCGTCACAGGTGATCGGCCTCGCCGAGTCGGTCGCCGCGCAGGGACCGCTCGACATCCTGATCAACAACGCCGCACAGACGGTGCGCCGCTCCCCCGGCGCCTACCAGCCGCTCGTGGATGCCGAACTCGCCCCGCTCCCGGACGGCCCGCTGCCCGAGTTGGAGACCTTCGGCCACACCAACGACCCGCACCCGCTCGCGCTCGCGCAGTCGGTGGCGGCGCATCCGATCCTCGCCGCGGCCGCTGCGAAGGCCGAGGAGCTCACCGAGGCGGCGCTCGCGGCCGGCTCCTCCTCGCTTGACCGGCTCGCGGCCGGCACCGCGATCGATGCCGGCGGCCTCGTGCCGGATCTCGCACACATCAACTCGTGGACGCAGAGCGTCGACAACGTGGAGCCGCTCGAGATGATCGAGGTGCAGCTCGCCAACGAGACGGCGCCGTTTATCCTCATCTCGAAGCTGCGCGCCTCGCTCGCGGCCTCCCCCGCGCGACGCACCTACGTCGTCAACGTGAGCGCCATGGAGGGCGTCTTCGGCCGCGGCTACAAGGGCCCCGGACACCCGCACACCAACATGGCCAAGGCCGCCGTCAACATGCTCACGCGCACAAGCGCGCGCGAGATGTTCGAGAGCGACCGGATCCTGATGACCAGCGTCGACACCGGCTGGATCACCGACGAACGGCCGCACCCGACCAAGGTGCGGCTCGCCGAGGAGGGCTTCCACGCCCCGCTCGATCTGGTCGACGGCGCCGCGCGCGTATACGACCCGATCGTGCGCGGCGAGGCCGGCGAGGATCTGTTCGGCGTCTTCTTGAAGGACTACTCCCCCGGTTCCTGGTGACCGCACTCCCCCGCAGCGTCGCGACAGAGAGAAGAACGATGATTCAGCACACCGTGGCCTTTCGCCTGACTCACCCCCGAGGAAGCGAAGCGGAGGCGGACTTCCTGGCCACCGGGCGCCGCATTCTCGCCTCGATCCCGGGCGTGGACGACTTCACCGTCTCGGAGCAGATCGGCAAGAAGTCCCCCCTGACCTGGCATTTCTCCATGCGCTTTGCCGATGAGGCCGCCTATGCGGCTTACAACGACCACCCGGATCACGTGCAGTTCGTCGAGTCCCGCTGGCTTCCCGAGGTCGCCGAGTTCCAGGAGTGGGATCTGGTCGAGGTCTCCTGACTCGTCATCCCAGATTCACGCGAATCGAGTAGTCCTCAGTCAATCCGGCGTGCTTGACTGGTCGCGTGACTCACGCTGATCCGCCGCCCCCCTCGCGGAATCCGACGCCCGCGGCCGCGACGCCTCCTCCGCCCACGCTCACGGGCGTCTCCGCGGAGCTGGGCACCGTCGGCTCCGCTCCGCCGCGACGACCGCGCCGCGCCCGCGGCTGGATCATTGCGCTCGCAGTCCTCCTGGTGGCGGCGCTCAGCGGCCTCGCCTATCTCGCGGTCCAGTTCTTCGACGCCCAGGACCAGATCGCCGAGCAGCAGGATGAGATCGGCGAGCTCAACGACCTCCTCGACAACAAGGAGGTGTTCGGCGCCGCCATGGACGAGCTCATGGACACCGCGCTCGCGCTCGACGGCGCCCAGATGGCCGAACTGGTCCCCTTCGACGACTATGAGCGGGTTGCCGCGACCGCGTGGGCGAACCGCCGATCGCCCGGGATGGTCGCTCAGCACACCGAGCAGATCCGCGGCTACACGGCCGAGCTGAGCGAGATCCTGAGCGCGGCGGAAGCCGAAGCGGCAAAGAACTCCACCGGAACGACGGCGGAGCGCGTGCTCGACGAGGTGAGCGACGGGTTCGCCCGGCTCGCCTACGACAACGCCGACAAGCTGTGCGATCAGGATGTCCTCGGCTGCGTCATCAGCGACGATCCCTACGTGATCCACCTGGATCGGGCCGACCTGGAACACGCCTCGGTGGATGACTGGGGCCGCGAGCTGGTCACGCTCCACGAGTACGCTCACGTGCTGCAGTTCACCAACCCCGAGGCCACCGACACCGCCCTGGAGAGCTTCGGCGGCGACTGGGAGTTCATGGCGGACTGCTACGCGCTCGACGCCATGGGCAGCTGGACCCTCGACCGCCGCGTCTGGACGAGCGCGTACCAGTACTGGGACGTCAGCTACGGCTACGGCCGGGTGTGCGACGCGAGCCAGCGCAAGGTCATCAACCAGTGGATCGACGAGCTGGGCGTGGAGTACCGCACCGTCTCGCAGTAGTCGCCGACTAGTCCGTTCCGGAGTCGAAGGCAGCGCCCTCGTTCGCGGCGTCTGTCGCGCGCTCGAGTTCGTCCTCCGCCTTGGAGTGCTCCTCCGCGGGGTCGAGGATGTCGGCCGCATTGCCCGATTCGAGCCGCCCGACGAGGTCGCCGGTCGGTCCGCCGATGAGTCCCGCGGCCGCGTACTGCTCGAGGCGCGCACGCGAGTCGGCGATGTCGAGGTTGCGCATGGTGAGCTGGCCGATGCGGTCGTCGGGACCGAAGGCGGCATCCCCCACCCGCTCCATCGACAGCTTGCCGGGGTGGTAGCTGAGCGCCGGCCCGGTCGTGTCGAGGATCGTGTAGTCGTCGCCGCGGCGCAGGCGCAGCGTGACCTCGCCGGTGACCGCCGAGCCCACCCAGCGCTGCAGCGACTCGCGCAGCATGAGCGACTGCGGGTCGAGCCAGCGGCCCTCGTACATCAGACGCCCGAGTCGCCGACCCTCGTTGTGGTAGTTGGCGACGGTGTCCTCGTTGTGGATCGCGTTGAGCAGCCGCTCGTAGGTGATGTGCAGCAGCGCCATGCCCGGCGCCTCGTAGATGCCGCGGCTCTTCGCCTCGATGATCCGGTTCTCGATCTGGTCCGAGACGCCGAGTCCGTGGCGTCCGCCGATCGCGTTCGCCTCCAGGACCAGCGCGACGGGGTCGGTGAACTCGACGCCGTTGATGGCGACCGGGCGTCCGGCCTCGAACCGCACCGAGACCTCCTCGGTCGCGATCTCGACGTCCTCACGCCAGGACGCGACACCCATGATCGGCTCGACGATGTCGAGGCCCGAGCTGAGCTCCTCGAGGTTCTTCGCCTCGTGGGTGGCGCCCCAGATGTTGGCGTCGGTCGAGTAGGCCTTCTCGGTGGCGTCGCGATACGGGAAGCCGCGGGCGACGAGCCACTCGCTCATCTCGGTGCGTCCGCCGAGTTCGCTCACGAACTCGCTGTCGAGCCACGGCTTGTAGATGCGCAGCTTCGGGTTGGCGAGCAGACCGTAGCGGTAGAACCGCTCGATGTCGTTGCCCTTGTAGGTGGAGCCGTCGCCCCAGATGTCGACGCCGTCCTCCTTCATGGCGCGCACGAGCATGGTGCCGGTCACGGCGCGACCGAGCGGAGTCGTGTTGAAGTACGTCTTGCCGCCGGAGCGGATGTGGAAGGCGCCGCACTGCAGCGCGACGAGGCCCTCCTCGACGAGCGAGGTCTTGGCGTCGACGAGGCGCGCGAGCTCGGCGCCGTACTCCCCTGCGCGGCTCGGCACCGCGTCGATGTCGGGCTCGTCGTACTGGCCGATGTCGGCGGTGTACGTGCAGGGAATGGCACCCTTCTCACGCATCCACGCCACGGCGCACGACGTGTCGAGCCCTCCCGAAAACGCGATGCCAACTCGCTCACCGATGGGGAGACTGCTCAGAACCTTCGACATGCCTCCAGCCTAGATTGCGCCAGAGGTCGCGCGTGCACACCGAGCCCGCTCGCGGGCGTCAGCGCCCGTCGCGGGTCGCCGCCGCCCAGTCGTCGAGCTTCGCGGTCGCCGCCCCCGAGTCGATGGTCGCCGCGGCGACCGCGATCTTCTCGGCGAAGCGCTCGCGGATGTCGCGCTGGACCTGCGCGGGATCCCGCGCGAGCTCCCACGACACCAGTCCCGCGGCCGCGTTCAGCAGGACGATGTCGCGCACCGGTCCCGACTCCCCCGCCAGCACGGCGCGCGCGATGGCGGCGTTGTGAGCCGCATCCCCGCCCTTCAGGTCGTCGATGCTGGCGCGCGCGATGCCGAGGTCGGCGGGATCGAGATCGTGCTCGTGGACCTCCCCGCGCGTCACCTCCCAGAGGTGGCTGTGGCCGGTCGTCGTCAGCTCGTCGAGGCCGTCATCGCCGCGGAACACGAGCGCGGTCGCGCCGCGCGTGCGGAACACCCCGACGAACAGCGGCACCTTCGCCAGGTCGGCGACGCCGACCGCGGAGGCCTCGGGGCGCGCAGGGTTGCACAGCGGCCCGAGGAAGTTGAACACCGTCGGGATGCCGAGCTCGGCGCGGGTCGGCCCCGCGTGGCGGAATCCCGGGTGGAACATCGCCGCGAAGGCGAAGCCGATGCCCTGCTCACGGAAGATCTCCGCGACCCGCGCCGCGTCGATCGTGAGGTCGACGCCGAGGGCTGCCAGCACGTCGGAGGAGCCGGAGGCCGAGCTCGCTGCCTTGTTCCCGTGCTTCAAGACCTTCGCGCCGGACGCCGCGGCGACGATCGATGACATCGTCGAGACGTTGACCGTGCCGAAGCGGTCGCCGCCCGTTCCGACGATGTCCAGAGCGAGAGGCTCGATGTCGATGGGGGCGGCGTTGGCCAGGATCGCGTCACGGAAGCCGACGATCTCGTCGACCGTCTCCCCCTTGGCACGCAGCGCGACCAGGAATCCGGCGAGCTGGGCGGGGGTGGAGCGCCCCGCCATCACCTCCTCCATCGCCCAGGTGGCGTCGGCGATCGAGAGGTCTTCGTGGGCGAGAAGCCGGGTGATCAGGGTCGGCCAGGACGATTCGGTGGGCATGGCCAGCATCGTACCGGCGCAAACAAAGGAAAATTTCAGCGAAGTTGCCCCCGACAGGCCCCTGGATGGGAAAACGCCGGGAACGATATCGGCCATAATGGATGGGTGACTAGTACGTCTGTTTCCAGCCCGCCCGCCATGACGGCGATCAACCGGCCGAACACCGCTCAGGTCGGCACGATCGTGTGGCTGGGCAGCGAGGTCATGTTCTTCGCTGGCCTGTTCGCCGTCTACTTCACGCTGCGCTCGGTGTCGCCCGAGCTGTGGGCGGAGCAGTCGGACAAGCTCAACATCACGTTCTCGCTGATCAACACGATCATCCTCGTGTCGTCGTCGTTCACCTGCCAGGCCGGCGTCTTCGCCGCCGAGCGCCTGCAGGCCCGCCGCACCGGCGGCCCCTGGCAGTTCTGGAAGTGGGGCACGGTGGAGTGGTTCTACGCCACGTTCGTGCTCGGCGCGATCTTCATCGTCGGCCAGGTCTACGAGTACGCCCAGCTCGTCACCGAGCACATCGGATTCCAGACCGACGCGTACAGCTCGGTCTTCTACTTCGCGACCGGATTCCACGGTCTGCACGTGACCGGCGGCCTCATCGCCTTCCTTCTCGTGATCGGCCGCATCTTCGCGGTCAAGCACTTCACGCACAAGGAAGCCGTGAGCGCGATCGTCGTGTCGTACTACTGGCACTTCGTTGACGTGGTGTGGATCGGCCTGTTCCTCGTCATCTACGTCCTCCGCTAAACCGCCGACTCGACCTGCCCAGAACGGAACGCACCGCAATCATGGCGAACTCCGCATCCGCCCCGCTCCGCCGCACCCGCGCCACGGGTCGTCGCTCCCCGCTCGCCTCCGTGGCGCTGCTCGTGATCGGCCTCGTTGCGACCGGTGGCGCCTACGCGGCCTTCACCTCCAGCGCGACCGCGCAGTCCACCGCGTCGGTGGAGGCTCTCGTCGACGAGGGCGAGAAGCTCTTCATCGCCAACTGCGCCAGCTGCCACGGCCTGAGCGCCGAGGGAACCGACAACGCGCCGACCCTGATCGGCGTCGGCGCCGCCTCCGTCGACTTCCAGGTCGGCACCGGCCGCATGCCGATGGCCGCGAGCGGCCCGCAGGCCGAGGTCAAGCCCGTGCAGTTCACCGAGGAGCAGATCGCCGCGCTGTCCGCGTACGCCGCGAGCCTGGCCCCCGGACCGGCGATCCCGGCCGCCGAGTACCTCACCGGTGAGGGCGACGTCGCGAACGGCGCCGAGCTCTTCCGCATCAACTGCGCCATGTGCCACAACGTGGCCGGCGCCGGTGGCGCGCTCACCGAGGGCAAGTACGCCCCGAGCCTGCAGGACATCGACCCCGTCCACGTCTACGAGGCGATGGTGACCGGTCCGCAGAACATGCCCGTGTTCAGCGACCTCAACATCACGCCTGAGGACAAGGCCGACATCATCTCGTACCTCGCCTACCTCGACGACAACCCGTCGGCCGGTGGGCTCAACCTCGGCAGCCTGGGCCCGGTGTCCGAGGGGCTGTTTGTCTGGATCTTCGTGCTGGGTTCCATCGTCGCGATCACCGTGTGGCTGACCGCACGCTCCAACTAGCGACCAACCGCACACGAACTCGCACTACGAAAGGGAAACGCATGGCAGAGCAGGACAGCGCCGATACCGGCACCGCTGTCGAGAAGCACGAGGCGCCCACGGCGGCCTCCGGGACTGCCGTCGTCAGCTCGGATCGCGTGGAGAACCCCGGCTTCGAGCCGCACCGCCCGCGTGTCTCCGACCTCTCGCCCGAGAAGGAGAAGCAGAACGAGCGCCGCGTCGCCGGCCTGTTCTTCGCCTCGATGATCGGCGCGGTCGGATCGATCGTCGCCTACATCGCCATCCCGTTCGAGGCCGGCGACCCCGCCTCGGTGCAGCTCAGCAACATGCTGATCGGCCTCGGCATCGCGCTGTCGATGCTCGGCATCGGCTTCGGTGCGATCCACTGGGCGAAGTCGCTCATGACCAACGAGCACGCGGTCGAGCAGCGTCACCCGGTGCGCGGCACCGATGACACGCGCGCCCGCGCGGTCGAGATCTTCCAGCTCGGCAACAAGGAGTCCGGCTTCACGCGCCGCAAGCTCATCCGCAACTCCCTCATCGGCGCGCTGGCGATCTTCCCGCTGCCCGCCGTGGTGCTGTTCCGCGGCCTGGCCCCGGACGAGGACCCGGTCGAGCTGTTCAAGCACACCATGTGGGACGAGGGCGTGCGCCTGACGCGCGACCCCGACGGCACGCCGATCAAGGCCTCCGATGTGACCATCGGCTCCGCCTTCCACGTGATCCCCGAGGGCCTCAACGAGTCCTCGCACAAGCTCGAGGAGAAGGCCAAGGCGGCCGTGCTCCTCATGCGCCTCAAGCCTGAGGACCTCACGGTCTCCACGGGTCGCGAGGACTGGAACTACCAGGGCATCGTCGCGTACTCGAAGATCTGCACCCACGTCGGCTGCCCGGTCGCGCTCTACGAGCAGCAGACCCACCACCTGCTGTGCCCGTGCCACCAGTCGCAGTTCGACATCAAGCGCGAAGCCGAGGTCATCTTCGGCCCGGCCAAGCGTGCGCTTCCGCAACTGCCCATCACCGTTGACGCCGAGGGCTACCTGGTCGCGCGCAGCGACTTCACCGAGCCCGTTGGCCCGAGCTTCTGGGAGCGCTCGCTGTGACCGTCCAGACCGAATCCCCCGCGACCACGAGCGAGGCGCAGACACCCGGCACCGGGATGCGCTTCACCAACTGGGCTGCGAACTACATCGACGAGCGCACCAGCATCTCGGGCGCCGTCAAGGAGTTCGGCCGCAAGGTCTTCCCCGACCACTGGTCGTTCGAGCTCGGCCAGGTCGCGCTCTACAGCTTCGTCACGATCCTGATCTCGGGAACCTTCCTGACGTTCTTCTTCCAGGCGTCCATGGCCGAGGTCCACTACGACGGCTCGTACGTTCCACTCAAGGGCCTCGAGATGTCGGCCGCCATGGCGTCGACGCTCGACATCAGCTTCGACATCCGCGGTGGCCTTCTGATGCGTCAGATCCACCACTGGGCTGCGCTGCTGTTCGTCGCCGCGATCGGCCTGCACATGCTCCGCGTGTTCTTCACCGGCGCGTTCCGCAAGCCGCGTGAGATCAACTGGGTGATCGGCTTCGTGCTCTTCATCCTCGCGATGGGCGAGGGCTTCACCGGCTACTCGCTCCCCGACGACCTGCTCTCGGGCAACGGCCTCCGCATCATCGACGGCCTGCTCAAGGGAATCCCGATCGTCGGAACCTGGATCTCGTACCTGCTGTTCGGCGGCGAGTTCCCCGGCTTCGACATCGTCGGTCGCCTCTACGTGCTGCACATCCTGATCCTGCCGGCGATCCTGGTTGCCGCCCTCGGCGTGCACCTGATCCTCGTCGTGGTCAACAAGCACACGCAGTTCGCTCGCCCCGGCAGCACCAACGACAACGTCGTCGGTGAGCCGATCATGCCCGTGTACGCGGCCAAGGGCGCCGGGTTCTTCTTCATCATCTTCGGCGTGATCGCCCTCACGGCCTCGCTCGTGACGATCAACCCGATCTGGAACTACGGTCCCTACGACCCCTCCCCCGTCTCGGCGGGAACGCAGCCCGACTGGTACATCGGCTTCGCCGATGGCGCTCTGCGACTCGTGCCGCCGGGGTGGGAGTTCGTGATCTTCGGCTTCACGCTGTCGCTCAACATCCTCGCGCCGGTGCTGGTGCTGACCCTCTTCATCGTCGTGGTCATGCTCTACCCGTTCTTCGAGGCCTGGGTGACCGGCGACAAGCGCGAGCACCACATCACGCAGCGTCCGCGCAACGCGCCGACCCGCACCGCGATCGGCGCCGCCGGCGTCACCTTCTACGCCGTCATGTGGGCCGCCGCGAGCTCCGACCTCATCGCCACGCACTTCAAGATGTCGATCGAGTCGGTCACCTACGCCCTGCAGGCTCTGCTGTTCCTCGGCCCGATCGTCGCGTACATCGTGACGAAGCGGATCTGCCTCGGACTGCAGAAGAAGGATCGCGAGATCGCGCTGCACGGCTTCGAGTCGGGACGAATCGTCCGCCTGCCGGGCGGCGAGTACGTCGAGGTGCACGAGCAGCTCTCCGATTACGAGCGCTGGAAGCTCGTCAGCTACGACGACTACCAGCCGCTCATGCTCCGCCCGAACAAGCGCGGCAAGATCACGGTCAGCGAGCGTGCTCGCGCCGCCGTGTCGCGCTGGTTCTTCGAAGACCGCATCGCGCCGGTCTCGAAGAGCGAGATCGAGGCCTCGAAGCACCACTGATCCGCATCGCGAACAACGCCCGCGCGCTCCTCACGGAGCCGCGGGCGTTGTCGTCTGCGGGGCTCGGTCTCGCCGCCGGCGCGGACGTCCGCGTGCGCACGCCTCCGCCGGCGCTCCCCCGGCGCTCCGCCGGCACGCCCCGGGTGCAGCGACCCGGGTCGCTGGCAGCGCGACCCGTTGGCGCAGCGGCGACGCCGAGTCGCTGCTGCGCGACATGCGGCCGTTGACAGCGACGCCCGGGCGCGGGCGCGCCAATTGCACGTGGCCTCGACGGCACGCACTGCGAGATCACGGCTGCGGTCACAGCTGAGGTCAGCGGAGCACCCGCTTCCCGGACCAGCTCACTGAGCTCACTGCGCCGGAGGGCGAAGACCTGCGAGGCCTCGGCTGGAGCCTAGAAGAAACGCCGCATGTACTCGGCGCTCTCGTGGAAGCCGAGACGGTCGTAGAAGCCTCCCGCGCGCCGGCTCGCCACCGTGAGCTGGGTGACGCCCCGCTCGGCACAGGCGGCCTCCACGGCGCGCACGAGCGCGGTGCCGTGGTCGCGACCCCGCGCCTGCTCGTCGACGACGATCTCCTGCAGCTGGGCCGACGGGCCGTTGGTGGACAGCAGCGGCACGACGGTCGTCAGCGCGTAGCCCTCGACGTCCCCCTCGTCGCCGACGGCGACCAGCAGGATGACCGGATCCTCACCCGAGAAATAGCGATCCCAGGTCTGGTCGAACGCGCCGCGTTCCAGCGGAATGGCGTGCGACAGCTGACCGACGAGCCGAAAGACGGACTCGCGGTCTTCGTTGACAGCGACGCGGATCATGGGGTCCTAGCGCGCGAAGTTTCCGCGGTAGTACTCGTAGTTCCAGCCGACGATGCCGATCACGGCGATCGGGCCGCCGATGAGAGCGATCCAGACGCCCACGGCAAGCCCGAGGAACACCATCGCCACACCAACCGACAGCACCAGCGGCCACCAGCTCCACGGGCTGAAGTGACCCATCTCGGGGTCGGCGTCGTCGATGAGAGCGTCGTCGCGGTCTTCCGGCAGCTCGCCGCCCGTCGACTTGCGAAGAAGACCCACGTAGAAGCCCAGGAACGTCGCCAGGATCGACGACAAGGTGAGCGCCACCGTTCCCACCCACTCGGGCTGGGCGGCAAGCTCGGCGTTCGTGCCGGGGCCGACGATCTGCGGAGCCGCGGCATCCGCCATCGTCCACAGGGCGTAGATGACCGCCGAGATGCCGAAGAACAGGCTCAGCAGCCAGAAGATCGCGTAATTGGCGCGCATGGGTTACTTGACCTTCCCGTCAGCAACGTCGATCACCGGGGCGTCGGGGGCATCCTTACCCGGTCCGACACCGAAAGCCACACCCACCTCGGGGTGGTGCAGGTCGAACGCCGGCGACTCCGAACGGATGCGCGGGATCGAGGTGAAGTTGTGGCGCGGCGGCGGGCACGAGGTCGCCCACTCGAGCGACCGCGAGTTGCCCCACGGGTCGTCGACGGTGACCTTCGGCGCCTTGCGGGCCGTGATCCACACGTTGTAGGCGAACGGCAGCACCGACGCGGCGAGCAGGAACGCGCCGATCGTCGAGACCTCGTTCATCCAGGTGAATCCATCCTCGGGCAGATACGACGCATAGCGACGCGGCATACCTTCAACACCAAGCCAGTGCTGAACGAGGAAGGTCGTGTGGAAGCCGATGAACAGCAGCCAGAAGTGGATCTTGCCGAGGCGCTCGTTGAGCATCTTGCCCGTCCACTTCGGCCACCAGAAGTAGAAGCCGCTGAACATGGCGAACACGACCGTGCCGAAGACGACGTAGTGGAAGTGCGCGACAACGAAGTAGGAGTCCGAGACGTGGAAGTCGAGCGGCGGGCTCGCGAGGATCACGCCCGTCAGACCACCGAACGTGAACGTGACGAGGAAGCCCAGCGCCCAGATCATCGGGGTCTCGTAGGTCACGGAGCCGCGCCACATCGTGCCGACCCAGTTGAAGATCTTCACACCCGTCGGCACCGCGATGAGCATCGTCATCAGGGCGAACCAGGGCAGAAGAACCGAACCGGTGACGTACATGTGGTGCGCCCAGACGGTGACCGACAGCGCCGCGATGGCGATCGTCGCGTAGACGAGCGTCTTGTAGCCGAAGATCGGCTTGCGGCTGAAGACCGGGAGGACCTCACTCACGATGCCGAAGAACGGCAGCGCGATGATGTACACCTCGGGGTGTCCGAAGAACCAGAAAAGGTGCTGCCAGAGGATCGTTCCGCCGTTCGCGGGATCCAGCAGATGGGACTCGAAGACGCGGTCGGCGCCGAGGGCGAAGAGCCCCGCCGCGAGAACCGGGAACGCGAGGAGCACCAGGATCGAGGTGACGAGGGTGTTCCAGGTGAAGATCGGCATCCGGAACATCGTCATGCCGGGGGCGCGCATCGTGATGATCGTGGTGATGAAGTTGACGGCACCGAGGATCGTTCCGAAACCGCTGAGCGCGAGACCGAAGACCCAGAGGTTTCCGCCGAGACCCGGGCTGAAGGTCGTGCTCGACAGCGGCGTGTACGCCGTCCAACCGAAGCCCGCCGCGCCCTGCGGGGTGAAGAATCCGGCGACCGCGATGAGCGAGCCGAAGCTGTAGAACCAGTACGCGAGCGCGTTCAGTCGCGGGAACGCCACGTCGGGCGCGCCGATCTGCAGCGGCATCACGACGTTGGCGAAGCCGGCGAACAGCGGCGTCGCGAACATCAGCAGCATGATCGTGCCGTGCATGGTGAACAGCTGGTTGTACTGCTCGTTCGACTGCACCAGGTCGACGCCGGGCGTGAAGAGCTCGGCGCGGATGACGAGCGCGAGCACGCCGCCGATCAGGAAGTAGATGAACGAGGTGATCAGGTACAGGTACCCGATCGTCTTGTGGTCCGTGGTGGTGATCCACTTGACGAAGACGTTGCCCTTGCGCTCAGCAGAAGGCGTGCCGACCGTCGACGTCGGAGTTGCGGTCGCGGTGCTCATCAGGACTCGTCCTCGCTCGTTCCGCCGGTGCCCGGCAGGTTCTGGTTGACGTTCTGGTCGGCCCCGAGGCGGCCCTCGAAGCCGGCATCGCGGAGCGACTCGATATACGCGTCGTACTCGGCCTGCGACACGACCTTCACCTGGAAGAGCATGTCGGCGTGATACTCACCGCAGAGCTCGGCGCACTTGCCGGCGTACGTGCCCTCCTTCTCGGGGACGAAGTACATGTAGTTCGTCTTGGCCGGGATCATGTCCTTCTTGTAGAGGAAGTCGATGACCCAGAAGGAGTGCGCGACGTCGCGCGACTCGATGTTGAGCTGCACCTTCTGGCCGACCGGCAGGTACAGCGTCGGAAGCTGCGACTCGTCGAGGCTGCCGTCCAGGTTCAGGCGGTCCTGCGCCTGGATTCCGGGCGAGTACACGTCCTCGTCGAGGTAGTTGAAGTCCCAGGCCCAGCGCTTGCCGTAGACCTCGATCTGAACGTCGGGGTCGCCCGGGTCGGTCTCGATCGAGACCTGCTCGCGCACCGTGAAGGCGAAGAAGCCGAGCACGAGGATGAGCGGAACGACGGTGAAGAAGATCTCGATCGGCATGTTGTAGCGCAGCTGCGCCGGCATGCCGGTCTGCCCCTTGCGGCGACGGTAGGCCACGGCCGCCCAGATGATGAGCGCCCAGGTGATCAGACCGACGACGAGGAGCACGATCCAGGAGTTCACCCAGAGGTTGATGATTCCCTCGGTGTGGTTCGTGACATCAGGACCGCCGGGCAGAAAGCCCTGGACCTGTTCCTGCGTACATCCGGCGAGTACCAGCATTGCGGCACCCCCGATGGGCAGTGCGGCCCAGCGGGCCAGACGGGGTCGGCCAAGCCGACGCGGGGAGCGATGGGAGCGCACCTGGAACCTCTCGGAATTGCGACGCATGTTCGAAGTCATCCTAGCAATGCGACGGGCCCCGAACTTTCCGTCCGGGGCCCGTGGCGCGTCATTTATCGCGCTTCTTTCGCGCGAAAGCCGATCAGTGGAAGCTGTCTCCGCAGGCGCAGCTGCCCGAAGCGTTGGGGTTGTCGATCGTGAAGCCCTGCTTCTGGATCGAGTCCTCGAAATCGATCGAGGCTCCGTCGAGGTAGGGCACGCTCATCTTGTCGACGACCACCTCGACGCCGTCGAAGTCGCGCGTCGCGTCGCCGTCGAGCAGGCGCTCGTCGAAGTAGAGCTGGTAGATCAGGCCCGAGCAGCCCCCGGGCTGAACGGCCACGCGCAGCCGCAGGTCGTCGCGACCCTCCTGCTCGAGCAGGGCGCGCACCTTGGTGGCGGCCACGTCGGTGAGGGCGACGCCGTGAGCCGACGGCTCGGCGTCATTCGTCGCAGCAGCGGTCGTCGTGTCGGCGGTCGTCGTGTCGGTCATGGGCGCCATTCTACGCGGCGTCGCTGGCCGAGCGCTGATCCAAGCGCGAGAGCAGCAGCGCCTCGGCCAGGATCGCGCGACGGAAGGTCGGCATGTGCAGCGACTCATTGGGGCTGTGCGCGCGCGAGTCCGGATCCTCGACGCCGGTCACCAGGATCTGCGCCTCCGGGAACACCTCCACCAGTTCGGCGATGAACGGAATCGATCCGCCCACGCCCATCTGCACGGGCTCGACCCCGTAGGCCTCCTCCATCACCTCGAGCGCATCGGCGACCGCCCAGCCGCTGGTGTCGACGAGGAACGGCTCGCCGCCCTCGATCTCTCCGAACTCGAGCTTCGCGCCGAACGCGGCGTTCGCCTGCAGATGCGCGATGAGCGCCTCGCGCGCCTCCGCCACGCTCTGGCCCGGCGCGACCCGGGCGCTCACGCGCACCCGCACCGAGGGAACGAGCGTGTTCGAGGCGTTGCGCACCGTCGGCGCGTCGATTCCGGTGACCGTGATCGACGGCTGATCCCAAATGCGCGACAGGATCGTGCCGGTGCCGACCGGCTGTGCGCCCTCGAGCAGTCCGGTCTCGGTGCGCAGGCGCGCCTCGTCGTAGTCGGGCGTTGCGGCCTCGCGGCTGCGCAGCCCCGGCACGGCGACCGAGCCGTTCTCGTCCCACAGCGAGTCGAGCGTGCGGATCGCCGCGAGCATCGCGTCGGGCACCGCTCCCCCGAACATGCCCGAGTGCGAGGCGTGGTCGAGGGTCGTCACGGTCAGGTTGAAGAAGACGGCGCCGCGCAGTCCGACGGTGAGCGCCGGGGTGTCGAGATCCCAGTTCCCCGAGTCGGCGACGATGATCACGTCGGCGGAGAGCGCGTCCCGGTGCTCGGCGAGGAAGGTGGAGAACGAGGGCGAGCCGAACTCCTCCTCGCCCTCGACGAACAGCACGAGACCGAGGTCGAGGTCGGCGCCGCTCGCCGCGGTGAGGGCGCGGATCGCCGCGAGGTGACTGAGCACCCCGGCCTTGTCATCGGCGGCGCCGCGGGCGTAGAGGCGGTCGCCGCGCAGGGTCGGCTCGAACGGCTCCGAGTCCCAGACCTCCGGGTCGCCCTCGGGCTGCACGTCGTGGTGCGCGTAGAGCATCACCGTCGGACGGCCGTTCCGCGCCGCCCGAGTGGCGAGCACGGCCGGCTTGCCCCGCCGGTCGGTTCCCGGAATCGGAGCATCGAAGACGTCGACCTCATCGAAGACGCCGGTCTCGCGCGCCAGCTCGGCGACCCGCGCCGCGCTGCGTCGGACGTGCTCGGCATCGAAGCCGTCCCAGGAGACGGAGGGAATGCGCACCAGATCGGAGAGCTCGGCGATCGCGCGCGGAAGGCCGGCATCCACCGCCTCGCGCAGAGCGTCGGCGGGCGAAGCGGCGGGTGCGGAGGAGTCGGAAGCCATGCGGCTAATCTTAAGCAGACCCCGAGAGCAAGGAACCCCCCCGTGGCCAAGACCCCGCAGACCCCGCAAGAGGACGACGACGAGTTCGCCGTCGGCAAGGGGCGCCCGACGCCCACGCGTGCGGAGCGCGAAGCGGCTCGCAAGCGTCCCCTCGTGCCCAACGACCGCCGCGCCGCCTCCAAGGAGCGCCGCGAGCGTCTCAACGCCCAGCGCGAGCGCGCCCGCGTCGGCATGGCCAACGGCGAGGAGCGCTTCCTGCCCGCGCGCGACAAGGGACCGCAGAAGAAGTTCGTGCGCGACTACGTCGATGCGCGGTTCAGCGCGGGCGAGATCATGCTGCCGCTGGTGGCCCTGTTCCTGGTGATCTCGTTCATCCCCTACGAGGGCGTTGCCGAGTACGGCATCCTCGCCGTGTGGGCGTTCTTCTTCCTGGTCATCATCGACAGCGTGCTGATGGGCATGCGCCTCAAGAAGCGTCTCGGCGAGAAGTTCGGCGAGAGCAAGGTCGAGAAGGGCTTCCGCTGGTACGCCGCCATGCGCGCCCTGCAGATGCGCCCGCTGCGCCTCCCGAAGCCGCAGGTCAAGCGCGGTGACGAGCTCAAGTAGGGCTCGAGCAATCGCGCGACGTCAGTCGAAGGTCGCGATCAGCTCACGCGTGATCTGCCGCGCCCACAGCGGGCCGCGGTAGAGGAATCCGGTGTAGCCCTGCACCAGCGTCGCGCCCGCGTCGAGTCGTTCGCGAACGTCGCGACCGGTCTCGACGCCGCCGACCGAGATGAGGCAGCGGTCCGCCGGGAGCGCCGCCCGCACGATGCGCAGCACCTCGAGCGAGCGCGCCGCGAGCGGTGCGCCGGAGAGTCCACCCGCGCCGATCTCGGTGATGCGCGCCGGATCGGCGACGAGGCCCTCACGCGAGAGGGTCGTGTTGGTCGCGATCACCCCGGCCAGGTCGAGTTCGACGCTCAGCTCGGCGATGCGGCGAGCCTGCTCGTCGGTCACGTCGGGCGCGATCTTCACCAGCACCGGGGTCTCCCCCGCGGCCGAGCGCACCTCGGTGAGAAGCGGCGCGAGCTGATCCAGCTCCTGCAGCCCGCGAAGACCGGGCGTGTTCGGTGAGCTGACGTTCACGACGAGATAGTCGGCGCGCGGCGCGAGGATGCGCGTGCTCTCCAGGTAGTCGGCCGTCGCGTTCTCCACCTCGACGATGCGCGACTTGCCGATGTTGACGCCGATCACCGGACGGCGCCGGCGACGCCGTTCGCGATCGAGCCGGGGCGCGGCGGCCGCCGCCCCGCCGTTGTTGAAGCCCATCCGGTTGATGACGGCGCGGTCGGGAATGAGACGGAACAGGCGCGGCTTCGGGTTGCCGGGCTGCGCGTGCGCGGTGAGGGTGCCGACCTCGACGTGGCCGAATCCGAGCTGGCCCAGACCGCGGATCCCGCGGGCGTCCTTGTCGAAGCCGGCGGCGAGTCCGAACGGCGTATCGAACTCGAGTCCCAGCGTCTGCACGCGCAGACGCGGGTCGCGGGGACCGGTGCGCGACAGCAGCGCGCCGAGCCCCACGAAGGGCAGCGCGCGGATCACCACGAAGGCGAGGTGGTGGGCGAATTCGGGGTCGAGGCGCGCGAGAACAACGCGGAAGAGAGTGCGGTACATACCGCTCTCAGGTTATCGCTGTTCGGTGCCCGCCGACGCGCTCGCGGCGCCGTCGGCCGGCGTGCCGTCCGGCTGCTGGGAGCTGGCGCGCTCGACGCGCAGCAGCGTGATCGCCGTCTCGAAGTCGTCGAGCGAGTCGAAGGCCTGGTAGACGCTCGCGAACCGCAGGTAGGCGACCTCGTCGAGCTCGCGCAGCGGCGGAAGCGTCGCCAGCCCGATGTCGTTCGCATCGACCTGCGAGACACCCGTCGCACGGATCGTCTCCTCGACCGTCTGGGCCAGCAGGGCGAGCTGCGCGTCGGTGACCGGGCGACCCTGGCACGCCTTGCGCACGCCCACGACGATCTTGTCGCGGCTGAACGGCTCGATGATGCCGCTGCGCTTGACCACGCTCAGGCTCGCCGTCTCGGTCGTCGTGAACCGACCGCCGCACTCCGGGCACTGCCGACGGCGGCGGATCGCGAGCCCGTCATCGCTCGTGCGGGAGTCGATGACGCGACTGTCGGGGTGACGGCAGAAAGGGCAGAACATGGTGCGGCAAGGATAAGCCCCGCGCCCAGCCTTAGCTGGGAGCCACTCCGCTCCAGCCTCCGTTCGCCGACCACGCGGCCTGCACCGCCTCGCGGAGGACCTCACGGTCGACGTCGTCCAGCTTGTTCACGTAGACGCAGGACACGGTCTGCTGGTGCTTGCCGAGCCGAGCGAGCAGGTCGCTGGCCCCGTCCCACTCGGTGAAGCCGTACAGAGCGAACTTTCCGCGGCGCGGAGCGAAGCCGATGACGAAGGCATCGCCCTCGTGGCCCGACTCGTAGCGGTAGTGCACGGCGCCGAAGCCGACCATGGTGGGGCCCCACATCCGCGGCGGCTCGCCCGTCACTTCCGCCATCAACTCGAGAAGCAGCTCCGATTCGGCGCGCTGGCGCGGGTGGTCGAGCGAGGCGATGAACTCCCTCGGGTCGACATCCGTCACTCCGGTCTTGTTCACCGCCACGTGTGCTCCTCGGCTACTCGGCGAAGCGCGCGTCGACGGCGTCGCCGTGCGCGGGCAGGTGCTCGGCGTCGCTGAGGTTGCGGATCAGCGGCGCCACCTCCTGAAGGCCCTCGTGCGTGTAGCGGATGATCTGCTGCGACCGCAGGAACGTCGAGGCGCCCAGGCCCGCCGAGAAGCGCGACTGGCCGCCCGTCGGCAGCACGTGGTTCGACCCGGCCAGGTAGTCCCCCAGGCTCACCGGGGAATCCGCGCCCAGGAAGATGGCTCCGGCGTTGGTGATCGAATCGAGGGTCTCGCCGAGGCTCGCGGTGTGGATCTCGAGGTGCTCGGGACCGTAGGCGTTGCTGACGGCGGCCGCGGCCGAGAGGTCGTCGACCAGGACGATCGCCGACTGGGGCCCGGCGAGGGCCTCCGCGACGCGCTCGGCGTGACGCGTGGACGGGGCCTGCGCGGCGAGCTCGGCCCGCACGCGGTCGGCGAGCTCCTCCGAGTCGGTGACCAGCACGGCGGCGGCGATCTCGTCGTGCTCGGCCTGGCTGATCAGGTCGGCGGCGACGAGGCGCGCATCCGCGTGCTCGTCCGCGATGATCAGGATCTCGGTGGGGCCCGCCTCGGAGTCGATGCCGACGACCCCGCGCACGAGGCGCTTGGCGGCGGCCACGTAGACGTTGCCCGGTCCGGTGATCAGATCCACCGGGTCGAGCGCGACATCGGCGACGCCGTAGGCGAAGGCGCCGATCGCACCGGCGCCGCCCATCGCGTAGACCTCTTCGACGCCGAGGAGTCCGCACGCGCCCAGGATGACGGGGTGCACCTCGCCGTTGAACTCGGCCTGCGGCGGCGACGCGACCACGACCGAGCGCACACCCGCCACCTGCGCGGGCACGACGTTCATGACCACGCTCGAGGGGTAGACGGCCTTGCCGCCGGGAACGTAGAGCCCGACACGGGTCACCGGCTGCCAGCGCTGGATGACCTCGGCCCCCGGACCGAGCGCCGTCACCGCGGCGGCGGGCACCTGCGCCTGGCTGGCGACGCGCACGCGCGCGATGGCCTCCTCGATCGCGGCGCGGACGGCCGGGTCGAGCGCGACGACGGCGGCGGTGATCCGCGCCGGGTCGACGCGGATGCTGTCCGGCTCCGCGCGGTCGAAACGGCTGGCCTGCTCGCGCAGCGCCGCCTCACCGCGGTCCCGGACATCGGAGATGAGCGCTGCGGCGGCCTCGCTCGCGACGGCGACGTCGACGCGCGCACGCGGGACGAGGTCGGCGAGTTCGGCACGGGAGGGGTGGCGACCGCGGAGGTCGAGGGTCTGAATCATGGCTCGACCATGCTAGTCGCCTTGTCAGACGACGCAGTTGGGTCCGAGCAGTCCCTTGAGCTCGCCGTACAGGTCGGCCGTGACCGTGACCGGGTACGGGATCTCGAACATGCGCGCGTTGTCGCCGCGCACCAGGCGCAGCCGCACCTCGTTGTCGCCGGCGTGCCGGATCAGCACGTCGTTGAGCTTCGAGACGACCTCGGTGGTCGCCCGCGTCTCCGGCACGGAGATGACGAGCGGGCCGGAGCCGAGGCTCTGCCCGATCTCGGGCTGGAACAGCGAGACGGCGTGCAGGTTCATGCCGTCATCGCGCACGCTCACGCGACCGCGCACGACGACGATCGAGTCGCCGACGAGGGCGGGAGAGAACTCCTGATACGTCTTGCCCAGGAACATGACCGTGATCTCGCCGCTGAAGTCCTCGAGCTGGATGATGCCGTACTGGTTGCCCGAGTTGCGGGCGGTGCGGTGCTGAACGCTCGTCACGAGTCCGGCGACCGTCACCGTCTCGCCGTCCATCGGCGCGTCGGCGTCGAGGAGCTCCGCGATCGTCGTGCTGGCGTGGCGGGCGAGCTGGTTCTCGAGACCGGCGAGCGGGTGGTCGCTCACGTAGAGCCCCAGCATCTCGCGCTCGAACGCGAGCTTGTCGCGCTTGGTCCACTCGGGCCGCTCGGGCACCGCCTGCACCGCGTGCTCGGGCTCGTCCCACAGGCTGTCGAAGTCGAAGCCGACCTGCCCGTTGGCGGCGGCCCGCTTCTCGCTGACCGCCTGCTCGACGGCCGACTCGTGGATCTCGATCAGCGCGCGTCTCGTCGATCCGAGCGAGTCGAATGCCCCGGCCTTGATGAGCGACTCGACCGTGCGCTTGTTCGCGGCGGCGAGCGGGATCTTGCGCAGGAAGTCGTGGAAGCTCGCGAACGCCCCCTCGCGCTCGCGCGCGGCCTTGATGTGCTCGACGACGCCGAAGCCGACATTGCGCACCGCGCCCATGCCGAAGCGGATGTCGTCGCCGACGGCCGCGAAGTATCCGATCGACTCGTTGACGTCGGGCGCCAGCACGTTGATCTTCATGCGGCGGCACTCGTTGAGGTAGATCGCGAGCTTGTCGCGGGCGTCGCCGACGCTCGTGAGCAGCGCCGCCATGTACTCGGCCGGGTAGTGCGCCTTCAGATAGGCGGTCCAGTAGCTCAAGACGCCGTACGCGGCCGAGTGCGCCTTGTTGAAGGCGTAGTCGGAGAACGGCAGCAGGATGTCCCAGAGCGTCTTGATGGCGGCCGGCGAGTAGCCGTTCGCGATCATGCCGGCGCTGAAGCCCTCGTACTGCTTGTCGAGCTCGGACTTCTTCTTCTTGCCCATCGCGCGTCGCAGGATGTCGGCCTGACCGAGGGAGAAGCCGGCGACGCGCTGCGCGATCGCCATGACCTGCTCCTGGTAGATGATCAGTCCGTAGCTGGCGTCGAGGATGTCGGCGAGCGGTGCGGCGAGCTCCGGGTGGATCGGAGTGATCTCCTGCTGGCCGTTCTTGCGCAGCGCGTAGTTGGTGTGCGAGTTCGCCCCCATGGGGCCGGGCCGGTAGAGCGCGATGACGGCCGAGATGTCTTCGAAGTTGTCCGGCTTCATCAGGCGCAGCAGCGACCGCATCGGTCCGCCGTCGAGCTGGAAGACGCCGAGCGTGTCGCCGCGCCCGAGCAGCTCGTAGGCGGCGCGGTCGTCGAGCTCCAGCTCTTCGAGCACCGGCCGGAAGCCGCGGTTCGCCTCGATGTTGTCGAGGGCGTCGTCGATGATCGTGAGGTTGCGAAGCCCCAGGAAGTCCATCTTGATCAGCCCGAGCGCCTCGGCGGCCGGGTAGTCGAACTGGGTGACGATCTGGCCGTCCTGCTCCCGCTTCATGATCGGGATGATGTCGATGAGCGGTTCGCTCGACATGATGACGCCGGCCGCGTGCACGCCCCACTGCCGCTTCAGACCCTCGAGGCCGCGCGCCGTCTCGAACACGCGTCGCGCATCCGGATCGGAGTCGATCACGGCGCGGATGTCGCCGGCCTCCTTGTAGCGCTCGTGGTTCTTGTCGTAGATGCCGGACAGCGGGATGTCCTTGCCCATGACGGCCGCGGGCATCGCCTTGGTGAGCTTCTCCCCCATGCCGAACGGGAAGCCGAGCACACGGCTGGAGTCCTTGAGCGCCTGCTTGGCCTTGATGGTGCCGTAGGTGACGATCTGGGCGACGCGCTCGTCGCCGTACTTCTCGGTGACGTAGCGGATGACCTCGCCGCGACGACGCTCGTCGAAGTCGACATCGAAGTCGGGCATCGAGACGCGGTCCGGGTTCAGGAACCGCTCGAAGATCAGTCCGTGCATCAGCGGGTCGAGATCGGTGATCCGCATCGCGTAGGCGGCCATCGATCCGGCACCGGAGCCACGGCCGGGGCCGACGCGGATGCCGTTCTCCTTCGCCCAGTTGATGAAGTCGGCGACGACCAGGAAGTAGCCGGGGAAGCCCATCTGGAGGATGACGCCGACCTCGTAGTCGGCCTGCTTGCGCACCGCGTCGGGGATGCCCGCCGGGTAGCGATAGTGCAGGCCCTTCTCGACCTCGGCGGTGAACCAGGAGTCCTCGGTGTGCCCCTCGGGGACCGGGAAGCGCGGCATGAAGTTCGCCGAGGTGTTGAACTCGACCTCGCAGCGCTCGGCGATCAGCAGTGTGTTGTCGCACGCCTCCGGATAGTCGCGGAAGAGCTGCCGCATCTGCGCCGGCGTCTTCAGATAGAACTCGTCGGCGTCGAACTTGAAGCGGTTCGGGTCGTCGAGGGTCGAACCCGACTGCACGCACAGCAGCGCCGCGTGCGCCCCCGAGTCGTGCGGGTGCGTGTAGTGCAGGTCGTTGGTGGCGACGAGCGGGAGACCGAGATCTTTCGAGAGCCGGATCAGATCCGACATGATGCGCTTCTCGATCCCGAGGCCGTGATCCATGATCTCGGCGAAGTAGTTCTCCTTGCCGAAGATGTCGCGGAACTCGGCGGCCGCCGCGACCGCCTCGCGATACTGGCCGAGCCGCAGCCTCGTCTGCACCTCGCCGCTCGGGCATCCGGTGGTCGCGATCAGGCCCTTGCCGTAGGTCTGCAGCAGTTCGCGGTCCATGCGGGGCTTGAAGTAGTAGCCCTCGATCGAGGCGAGGCTGGAGAGCCGGAACAGGTTGTGCATGCCGGCGGTGTTCTCGGCCAGCAGCGTCATGTGCGTGTAGGCGCCCGAGCCGGAGACATCGTCTCCGCCGCCGTTGCCCCAGCGCACTCGCGTCTTGTCGGTGCGATGGGTGCCCGGCGTCAGGTAGGCCTCGGTGCCGATGATCGGCTTCACGCCGGCGTCGCGCGCCTTGCTCCAGAAGTCGAACGCGCCGAAGTTGTTGCCGTGGTCGGTGATCGCGATGGCGGGCATCCCCTGCTCCGCGACGGCCGACATCAGGTCGGCGACGCGCGCTGCTCCGTCCAGCATCGAGTACTCGCTGTGAACGTGCAGGTGCACGAAGGAATCGCTGTCAGACACGCGCTCTCCGGTCGATGGGACGGGGACTCCCCCAGGGTAAACCGCCGCGCGGCATCCGGCTCAGTCGGCGCGCAAGAGATCGAGCGCGTGCTGCAGATCCGGCGGGTAGACCGATTCGAACTCGACCGGCTCGTTCGTCGCGGGGTGCCGGAAGCCGAGGCGCATGGCGTGCAGCCACTGCCTCGTCAGCCCGAGGCGGGCTGCGAGAGTCGGGTCGCCGCCGTAGAGCGGGTCACCCACGCACGGGTGCTTCTGGGCCGCCATGTGCACGCGGATCTGGTGGGTTCGCCCCGTCTCGAGGTGCACCTCCAGGAGGGTGGCGCGACGCATCGCCTCGAGCGTGTCGTAGTGCGTGACGCTCGGCTTGCCGTCGGCCGTGACGGCGAACTTCCAGCCGGCGCTCGGGTGGCGGCCGATCGGCGCGTCGATGGTGCCGGAGAACGGATCGGGATGGCCCTGAACGACCGCGTGGTAGATCTTGGAGACCTCGCGGTCGTGGAAGGCGCGCTTCAGCCCGGCGTAGGCCCGCTCGCTCTTGGCGACGACCATCAGCCCGCTGGTGCCGACGTCGAGCCGGTGGACAATGCCGGCGCGCTCGGCGGCGCCCGAGGTCGAGATGCGGAACCCCGCGTCGGCGAGAGCGCCGAGCACGGTGGGGCCGTCCCACCCGACGGAGGGATGCGCCGCCACGCCGACGGGCTTGTCGATCACCACGATGTGGTCATCGTCGAACACGATGCGGAAGTCGGGAACGCGCACCGGGACGATGCGCGGCTCGGTCTTCGGCGTCCACTCGACCGTGAGCCAGGCGCCCGCCCGGACGCGATCCGACTTGGCGACGACAGCGCCGTCCAGTTCGACGCCACCGGCCGCGACGACCTCTGAGGCGAAGGTGCGGGAGAAGCCGAGCAGCTTGGCGACGGCGGCGTCGACGCGCTCGCCGTCGAGCCCGTCCGGGACGGGGAGAGTGCGGCGCTCGGTCACGAGGCGGGCAGCGGCGGGTCGTCGCCGTCGGACGTCGAGTCCTTCGGGTGCGCCGGGGTGCGACGGCCGTCGAGGCCGACGCCGCGCAGCGAGAGCAGGATGAACAGCCCCATGCTGGAGACGATCGCGATGTCGGCGACGTTGAAGATCGCCGGGAAGTAGATCACCTGGATGAAGTCGATGACATGCCCCTCGCCGAAGCTCGGCTCGCGGGTGAGGCGATCGGTGAGGTTTCCGAAGGCGCCGCCGAGCACGAGCCCGAACATCACGGCCCACGCGAGCGAGCGGATGCGGGGAGCGAACCAGACGATCACGACCGTGACGCCCAGCGCCACCAGCGAGAGCACCCAGGTGAACCCGCTCGCGATCGAGAACGCCGCACCGGGGTTCTTGACGTAGTGGAACTGGAGGATCTCGCCGAGCACCGGCACGATCTCGTTGAGATCGAGGTTGGTGACGATCAGGTACTTCGTCAGCTGGTCGAGAGCCCAGACGACGAGCGCGACGAGACCGAGCAGCACGAGCACGCGAATGCTCGGACGCCGACGACCCGCAGGGGCGGGCCGTTCGGGCTCGATCTCGACCGGCTCAGTTGCCGCCAAAACCGGGGTACTCGGTGGGCTGCGGGTACGCGGCGTAGTCCGTCGACGGTGCCGGGTAGCCCTGCGGGGCGCTCGGAGCCTGCTGAGGCGCGGCGGGCTGCGCCGGGTAGCCCTGCTGCTGCTGCGTCGGCTGCTCCGGGTAGGTCTGCTGCGGAGCCGAGGGTCCCGTGTAGGCCGGGGCCGCGGGCTCGGCGTAGCCGGGCTGCGGCGCGGCCGGAGCGGCGGCGGCCTGCGGCTCGTTCGAGCCGTTCAGCGCGTTGCTGTTCTCGAGCTCGCGAAGCTGACCCTCGATGTAGCCCTTGAGCTTCTCGCGGTACTCGCGCTCGAAGATGCGGAGCTCTTCGACCTTGCGCTCGAGCATGGCCTGCTCCTGCTGGAGCTGGCCGATCTGCTCGCGCTGCGACTGCTCGGCCTCGGCCACGATGCGCGCAGCCTGGGCCTGGCCCTCGGCGACGAGCTGGTCGCGCTTCTCCATGCCTTCGCGCACGTGCTCCTCGTGGAGGCGACGCGCGAGCTGGAGGAGGTTGTTGGTGTTGCCCGGATCCATGGAGCTCGGCTCCATCGACTGCGCGAACTGCGGCTCGGGAACCGCGGTCGGCATCGGCGCGGCCATCGGCGCCGCGGCGGGTGCCGGAGCGACGGGTGCCGGTGCGGCCGGGGGTGCTCCGCCGGCGCGCTGAAGCTCGGCGATCTTGCTGTCGCTGGCGACGAGACGCTGGCGCAGCTCCTCGTTCTCCTGGTTCAGCCGACGAAGCTCGACGACGACCTCGTCCAGGAAGTCATCGACCTCATCCTGGTCGTAGCCCTCACGGAACTTCGTGGGTTGGAATCGCTTGTTGACCACGTCTTCCGGTGTGAGTGCCATGTGCGCCACCTCGTCCACTTTCCATCAAGGGGAGAACCCTCCCCGTTCGCGCTGCCCTAAAACTAGCAAGTTTCAGCCTCACCCAGAAGATGAGAGATCTCACGATCTCTGCCGCGCTCTCGCGCCGCCCCCGATCGTTCAGCCCAGCGTACATCCCCCCTCTGGGATTTAACCCAGCGCTGCGATCGCCGCGACGAGCGAGAACCCGACGAAGCACAGCAGAAGGACGATGCTCCACGCGAGGTCGAGCACGGCGCCGCCGAGCCGCAGCGGCGGCACGACCTTGCGCACGGCGCGGATCGGCGGATCGGTGACCGTGTAGCTGGCTTCCGCGAGCACCAGCATCGCCCCGGCGGGCCGCCAGCGCGGAGCGAGCACGCGCGCCCAGTCGAAGCCGAAGCGAACCCACATCAGGATGAAGAAGATGGTGAGCGCGACACGAAGAATCAGGGCCACGATGAAGAAGATCACGCGACCATTCTCTCAGTCAGCGGAGAGCCGTCGCGCCAGCGGCGACGGCACGGCGGGGGCGCTGGGGCTGTCTACTGCCCGAAGAAGCCGGCGTCGACCTCAGGCTCGATCTCGGCCGCGTCGCCGCTCACCGCGACGTGCTCGGGCGAGAGCAGGAAGACCTTGCTCGTGACGCGCTCGATCTTGCCGTAGAGGCCCTGCGAGAGCCCGCTGGCGAAGTCGATCAGACGGCGGGCATCCGGCTCGCTCATCTGCGAGAGGTTGATGATCACCGGGACCCCCTCGCGGAAGCTCTCGGCGATCGTCTGGGCGTCACGGTACTGGCGCGGGTGCACCGTCAGGATCTCGTTCATTCCGGCGGGGGCGGCCTGGCGCACGGCCGGGCGACGCAGCGGCGTCACGGGAGCGCGCGTCGCGGATGCGGGCGCGGAGACCGGCGCGACCGGCGCAGCGGGAAGCACGTCGTCGTACTCTTCATCGGCCAGGCCGAGGTACACCATCGTCTTGCGCAGCGGGTTTGCCATGTCGTCCTCCGGATCGAACCTTCGAGTTGAGATTAACCGCGGTCCGGTCGTTTTCCGGTGATTGCGGTCCCGATGCGAAGGTGTGTCGCACCTTCGCGGATGGCGGCGGCGAAGTCGCCGGACATGCCGGCCGAAATCGCGGTGGCCTCGGGTGCGAGCGTGCGCAGCTGTTCCGAGACGGCGCGAACCCGGGCGAAGGCCGCCCGCGGCTCTTCCCCGAGCGGCGCCACCGCCATGACGCCTCGCAGGCGGATGCCGGGCGTCGCGAGGGCGAGCTCGGCGAGCTCGGAGAGCCCCTCGGGGCGCACTCCCCCGCGGCCGGGATCGTCGGTCAGGTTCAGCTCGAGGAAGCAGTCGAGGTCGGGCGCCGCGTCGTCGCCGAGCGCGCGCAGCAGCGACGGACGATCGACCGAGTGCACGGCGCTGGCGTAGCGCCGGACGGCGCGCGCCTTGTTGCTCTGCAGCTGCCCGACGAAGTGCCAGCGCAGATCGAGGTCGGCGCACTCGGCCGCCTTGGCGACGGCCTCCTGATGACGGTTCTCGCCCACGTCGCGCACGCCCAGCTCGACCAGCTCGCGCACGAGCGCCGCGGGGTGGAACTTGGTCACGACGATGCGGGTGATCTCGGCCGGCGACCGGCCGGACTCGCGCGCGGCGTCGGCGATCGCCCCGTCGACGCGGGCGAGCCGCTCGGCGAGGGTCGGGTCGTGGCTCACTTCAAGAAGTCGGGGATGTCGAGTTCGCTGTCGTCATCGTCGAAGTCGTGATCGACGGGCACCGCGCCGGTCGGCGTCTCAAGCTCGGCCGACCAGCCGCTCGACTCGCCCGCCGAGGACTCCGCCGCGACCGCGACCGGGATGGGTGCTTCGACGAAGTTCGATCGCCGCTCGCTCGACGGGCGCGCGCTGGGCTCACCCCCGTCGAATCCGGCCGCGATGACGGTGACACGGACCTCGTCGCCGAGTGTGTCGTCGATGACGGCGCCGAAGATGATGTTCGCCTCCGGGTGGACGGCCTCCTGGACGAGGCGCGCGGCGTCGTTGATCTCGAAGATGCCGAGGTTCGAGCCGCCCTGGATCGAGAGCAGCACTCCGTGCGCACCGTCGATGGAGGCCTCCAGCAGCGGGCTCGCGACCGCCAGTTCGGCGGCCTTGATCGCACGATCGGCACCGCGGCTGGCGCCGATGCCCATCAGCGCGGAGCCAGCGCCCTGCATGACGCTCTTGACGTCCGCGAAGTCGAGGTTGATGAGGCCGGGGGTCGTGATCAGGTCGGTGATGCCCTGAACACCGGCGAGCAGCACCTGGTCGGCGGTGGCGAAGGCCTCGAGCATGCTGATGCCGCGATCGCTGATCTCGAGGAGCCGGTCGTTCGGCACGACGATGAGCGTGTCGACCTCGTTCTTGAGGGCGATCACGCCGGTGTCGGCCTGCGCCGAGCGGCGCTTTCCCTCGAAGGCGAACGGCTTGGTGACGACGCCGATCGTCAGAGCGCCGATCGACTTCGCGATGCGCGCGACGACGGGCGCCCCGCCTGTTCCGGTGCCGCCGCCCTCGCCCGCGGTCACGAAGACCATGTCGGCGCCCGCGAGCGCCTCCTCGATCTCTTCCGCATGGTCCTCGGCGGCGCGACGGCCGACCTCGGGGTCGGCGCCCGCGCCGAGGCCGCGAGTGAGCTCCCGCCCGACGTCGAGCTTGACGTCGGCGTCGCTCATGAGCAGCGCCTGGGCGTCGGTGTTGATGGCGATGAACTCGACGCCGCGGAGGCCCAGTTCGATCATCCGGTTGACGGCGTTGACGCCGCCGCCGCCGATGCCGACGACCTTGATCACCGCGAGGTAGTTCTGGTTGGATGTCACGTTCGGCCTCCGTGCGGATGAAAGTCTCAACCTCTACTTGAGGTTTGGAGTCTTTCTCAGTACTCTGATTCGTTCACAAGGTACGTGCCCGGGAACGGCGCGACCGTGAAGACGGCGCGTGTCGTGGCGAATCCCCAGGCAACTTCCGGGCCGCGCGATCATCCCTCGCGGAACACCGCGCTCCCGGTCGCCGAGACGTCGTACTCCCCCGCCCCCGAATCGCCCCACTGGGCGAGCAGGGCGGCCAGGATGACGGCCTTCCGATCCGAGGACTCCGCCGAACCCCACACGACGCTCTGCTTCGAATCGCGCAGCGTGAAGCTCACGTCGTCGCGTGTCGTGGCGGTGATGCGATCCACCCGCGCGAGCACGTCCGCCGGCAGGGCGAGCAGCACCTCGGAGACCGCCGTGCGGACCGTGCCGTCGTCACCCCGCGGCAGGTCGAGGATCGGCACGTCGTCGGGCCGCTCAAGCGTCTCCTCGATCACGATGCCCGCCGGGTCGACGAGCTGGAACACGGTCTCGCTCACCACGACGCCGATCGGCTCGCGCTCGTCGATCTCCACCCGCATCGTGTTCGGGGGGATCAGCTCGATCACGAAGCTGCGGATGAGCGTGAACTCCGAGAGGTCGTCCGCGATGCGCGACTCGTCGAGCAGCGCGAGCGGGGTTCCGATCTCCGGCTCGAGGGCGGCGACGATCGCATCCGGATCGAGCCGCTCGGTGCCCGCCACCACGATCTCGCGCAGCGCCAGCAGCGGCGAGAACACCGCGAACACGACCAGGCCCACCGCGGCGGCGACCACGCCGAGCGCCGAGAGCGCGACGGTGCGCCGGCGACGGGTCGCGGCGGTGAACCGCCGGACCTCGGCCCGCTCCTCACGCCGACGTGCTCGGGCCGCGGCGCGGATCTCGGCGCGCGCGGTGCGGCGCCGGGACGCACCCGACGTCGGTCGATCGGCCGCGGCCGCGCGCGACGGGGCGGCGCGCTCGGTCGGCGCCGACTCGGGGCGCGCCGTCTCACGCTGCGCCGACTCGGGTCGCACTGTCTTGGGGCGCGCGGTCGTGGGGCGCGCGGTCGCCTCGGGCTGCCGTGCCGGGGCGGGCGCCGCGCGTCGCGTCCGCTCGGCGGGCGCCCCCGATCCGCGTCGCGCCGGCGGCTGCGGCGCGCGGTCGAAGCCCTCGGGCCGTTTCACGCCGAAGCGCTCCCGGGCGACGACGCGGGGGCCGACGCCTCGAGCGAGCCGAGCACCTGCGGAATGATCCGATAGACGTCGCCGCAGCTGAGGGTCATCACTAGGTCTCCCTCGCGCGCGATCTCGGCGACCCGGTCGGCGGCGGCCTGCCAGTCGGGAACGAAGTCGACGCGCGAGGCGTCGCGGAATCGGTCCGCCACGAGCGCGCCCGTCACGCCGTCGATCGGGTCCTCGCGGGCACCGTACACGTCGAGCACGATCGTGTGATCGGCGAGGCGCTCGTAGGTCTCGGCGAACTCGCCGGCCATCGCCTGGGTGCGGCTGTAAAGGTGGGGCTGGTGCACCGCGATCACGCGACCCGACCCGACCACCGAGCGCGCCGTCGCCAGGGCGGCCGCGACCTCGGTCGGGTGGTGCGCGTAGTCGTCGAACACCCGCACGCCGCGCACGGTCGCGTGCAGCTCGAACCGTCGACCGGTGCCGTCGAAGGACTCGAGCGCGCGCGCCGACGCCGCCGGGTCGAAGCCCAGGCCGACCAGCACGGCGAAGGCTCCCGCGGCGTTGAGGGCGTTGTGCGGACCGGGGACGCGCAGCGCGATGCGGTGGTCGACGCCGAGGTGTCGCACCGTGAAGCTCACCGGCCCCTCGGCAACGACGTCGAGAACCCGCACGTCGGCGGACTCGGCCGTCCCGAAGGTCAGCACACGCGGATGCGCGAGGCGCCGGTGCACGGCGACGGCGCCCGCGTCGTCGCTGGAGATCACGACCAGCTCGCTCGCGGCATCCGCGAAGCGCACGAACGCGTCCTCGAACGCGGCCTTCGTGCCGTAGTGGTCCAGGTGGTCGTCGTCGACGTTCGTGATCAGCGCGACCGCCGTGTCGTAGAGCTCGAACGAGCCGTCCGACTCATCGGCCTCGACCACGAAGTACTCGCCCGCCCCGGCGCGCGAGCTGCGCCCCAGTCCCGCGATGACGCCGCCGTTGACGAAGCTCGGGTCGGCCTGGAGCTCGGTCAGCGCGGTGACGACCATGCCGGTCGAGGTGGTCTTGCCGTGCGCGCCGGCGACCGACACGAGCCGGCGGCGGGCGGCATCGCCGTGATGGCGGATGAGCCAGTCGAGGGCGTTGGCGCGGTGCAGCACCGGGAGTCCGCGGCGCAGCGCCTCCTGGTACTCGGGGTTGTCCTCCCAGAGGGCGCCCGTGACCACGACCGTGTCGGCCGCGCCGAGATGCTCGGCGGCGTGGCCGATGAAGATCTGCGCCCCGAGCTCGCGGAGGCCCTCGACGGTGGCCGAGTCGCTGCGATCCGAGCCCGAGACCTCGTAGCCGGACTCCAGGAACACGCGCGCGATGCCGCTCATGCCGGCGCCGCCGATCCCGACGAAGTGCAGCCTCCCGAGCGTCGCGGGCAGCTCCAGAGACAGGTCAGGCTTGATCACGATGACACGTTAGTCGACGAGGCCGAGAGCGCTTCGCGAATGAGCGCGACCATCCGGTCGGCGCCGTCGCGCACGCCCGTCGAGGCCATTCCGGCCGCCAGGCGCGCCACCCGCGCCCGGTCCAGCAGCAGCGGAACCAGTTCGCGTCGGATCCACGCGGGGGTGAAGTTCGCGTCGGCGGTCACGATCGCGCCCGAGGCTGTCACTGCCTCGCGCGCGTTCCACGCCTGCTCGCCGTTGCCGACCGGATACGGGATGAAGACCGCCGGAACGCCGACGACCGCCAGTTCGCTCACCGTCGCCGCACCCGAGCGCGACACGGCCAGCTCGGCGACCGCGAGCGCGAGTTCCATCCGATCGCAGTACTCGAGCAGGTGATACCCGTCCAGGTGCGGATCCTCGACCGGACTGCGCGATCCCGTGATGTGCAGGATCTGCCACCCGCAGCCGAGGATCTCGGACGCGCTCACCGACACGGTCTCGTTGATCCGGCGGGCACCCGTCGAGCCGCCGGTGACGAGCAGCACCGGCTTCGCCGGGTCGAGTCCCCACAGCTCGAGTGCTTCGCGACGCGCCGCTGCTCGGTCGATCGTCTCGACCTCGCGGCGCAGGGGCAGCCCGACGACCCGGCCGTGGCGCAGCCGTGTGCCCTCGAACGTCACGCCGACGAAACGCGTGAGCGCGGCGCCGAGGCGGTTGGCCATCCCGGGGCGCGCGTTCGCCTCGTGCACGACGATCGGCACTCCCACCCGGCGTGCCGCCAGGTAGGCGGGCGCCGCGGCGTAGCCGCCGACGCCGACGACGACATCGACGCTGTGCTCCCGAATCAGCTCCTCGGTGCGCGCGAGGGCGGCGCGGAGCGCGGCGGGGAAGCCGAGCGCGGCGCGGTTCGGACGGCGCGGGAAGGGGACGCGCGGAATGGTGAGCAGCTCGTATCCTCGCTCGGGCACCAGCCGCGCCTCCAGCCCCTCGGCGGTTCCGAGCACGAGGATCGTCGCCTCCGGCTCGAGCTCGCGCAGTCGGTCGGCGGTCGCCAGCAGGGGGTTGACATGGCCGGCGGTGCCGCCGCCCGCGAAGAGGTAGGTGGTCACGTGCGAGGAACTCCTGGGGTCGAGCGCCGAGGTGCGCGACTCGATTCTGCGGCATCCGGGCGCCGGCGGGCGAACGAGAGCACGACGCCGACCGCGAGCATCGACGAGATGAGCGCCGAGCCGCCCGCCGACATGAAGGGCAGCGGGACGCCGAGCACCGGAAGCGCGCCCAGCACGACGGCGACGTTGACGAACGCCTGGGTCACGATCCACACCATCACCGCGCTCGTGGCGATCTTGGCGAAGGGGTCGCGATTCATGCGCACGATGCGGACGAACGTGACGGCGAGCACCGCGAACAGCACCAGGACGAGCAGCGCCCCGACGAGGCCCAGTTCCTCCCCCACGATCGCGAAGATGAAGTCGCTCTCGGCGTGCGGGATCCACAGCCACTTGTACTGCGAATTGCCGAGACCGCGCCCGAGGATGCCGCCGTTGGCCAGCGCCTCCCAGCCGTGGATGGTCTGCCAGCAGTGCAGCTCGTAGTCCTCCGCCCGGGTGCACCCGGTCAGCCAGGCCTCGATGCGCTGCTGGCGCGACGCGCTGCCCTGCGCGAAGATCACGCCGAGCAGCGTCGTGCCGATCGCCAGAGCGCCGACGATCCGCAGCCGCACCCCCGCGTAGAAGAGCGCGCCGAGCGTCAGAGCGAGCAGGATGACGGCGGTCCCGAGGTCGTTGCCGAGCAGGACGAGGAAGATCGAGCCGAAGGCGACCGGCAGGATCGGCAGCGCGACGTGCCGCCACTCGTTCAGCAGCGCGCTCTTCCGGGTGAGGATGTACGCCAGCCACACGACGAGCGCGAGCTTGACCAGCTCGGAGGGCTGCAGGCTCAGCCCGCCGATGCTGAGCCAGTTCGTGTTGCCGCCGTAGCTTGCGCCGAGTCCGGTGAAGACGAGCAGCTGCAGCAGGAGCCCGAGCCCGAGCGCGTGCCAGGCCCACTTCTTCCAGAACGTGATCGGCGCACGGGCCGCCAGCAGCATGAGCGGGATGCCCAGCACGGCGAAGACCGCCTGCCGGGAGGCGCGGGAGAAGACGTCGCCGTCGTCGACCAGAGACTGGATGGAGGACGACGACAGCACCATCACGAGGCCGAACACGACCAGGAACAGCGTCGTGCCGAGCAGCACGAAGTACTCGCGGGTCTCGGCGGCGAACACCCAGCGGAAGGCGATCACGGCCTTGCGGACCGGGCCCTCCGGAGCCGGCTCCGATGCGGGCGGACGGCCGTGTCGGGTGGAAGTCACCGCCGCTCCTCTCGCCGCACGGCGACGCCGTGCGGTCCCAGTCTGCGGCCGCCCCGCCCCCGCGCTTCGCGTCGGGCGCGCGTGTCGCCGGAACCGCAGACGACGGTCAGCGCACGCGACGCAGGATCCCCTCGCGCACCGCGCGCGGTTCGACCCCGGCGGCGCGCGCCAGGGCAGCCGCGGCCAGCACGTCGCGGAATGCGTCGCGCGTCTCCAGGCCCGATGCCGCCAGGTCCTCGGTGGTGGCGAGTTCGAGGGCGTGCGAGCGACGCTCGTCGAGGAACGCGCGATCGACCAGGATCCCCTCGACGACGCCGACGTCGCTCGGGCCCGGGATCCCCAGTCCGAACCCGATCGCGCGGGCTCCTTCCTGCACCTCGGCGTCTTCGACCGCGTCGCGGGTCGCGAGCTCGCCGAGGTTGTACACGCACGCCACGCGCGTGTTCTCGTAGACCTTCGCCAGCGCCGCGCGATGCGCGGTCTCGTCGTCGTGCCAGCCGCTCGGGTCGGCGGCGGCGTCGAGCGACAGGCTCGCCTCGGGCGCGATCGCTTCGAGCGCGCGCGGGTCGGCCCAGTGCAGCTGCCGGCTCGACAGCTCGACGGCCAGCACGTCGAAGCCGGAGGGGTCGCGAATCGCGTCCAGAATCGGGACGCCCGCTCCTCCGGCGGGGGCCGCGCGCAGCCCCGCCTCGCGCAGCATCGACGCGAGGAGATAGGCGACCTGCGTCGTCGCCGAGCCGCCGGACATCGTGAGCCAGCGGGCCGGTGCCCCGGTCTTGTCACGCAGACGCCAGGCGAGCTCGGCATCGCTCCAGATCGGCACACCCCGATCGCCCGCCGCCCGGAGCGCGGGATGGTTGCGGCGCACCCGCGGGCTGACCACCAGCAGCTCGGGCGCGTGCACCGCGTCGAGCCCGGTCTCCTCGGGCACCCCGAGCTGGATGCTCGCGCCGATCACGGTCGCGAGTTCGTGCAGCTGCGGCGTCGCGGCCACCGGGATCACGTCGACGGCCGCGCCGAGCTCGACGAGCGTGTCGACGATCGAGAACCCGATGTCGTCCAGTCCGACGACGACGACGCGGAGCCCCGACCAGTCGGCGTTCCAGCTCGCGAGCGTCGCGAGCCGGTGCGAGGCGCCCTCGGGGCTCAGCGGCTGACCCATTCGAGGTAGAAGGCGCCGACGCCCGCCGCGACGAAGAGGGCGGCGATCAGCCAGAACCTCACGACGACGGTGACCTCGGCCCAGCCCTTGAGCTCGAAGTGATGATGCAGGGGGCTCATCAGGAACACCCGGCGGCCCTGCCCGAGAGTCCACTTGGTGAGCTTGAAGTAGACCCGCTGCACGACCACGCTGCCGGTGACGATGAGGAAGAGCCCGCCGATCAGGATCAGCAGCAGCTCGGTGCGCGTGAGGATCGCGAGCGCCGCGAGGGCGCCGCCGAGGCCGAGCGAGCCGGTGTCGCCCATGAAGATCTGGGCGGGCGAGGTGTTCCACCAGAGGAATCCGACCAGGCTTCCCGCGATCGCCGCCGCCACCACGGCGAGGTCGAGCGGGTCGCGCACCTCGTAGCACTTGTAAAGCACGACGGGGTCGATCTGGTCGTTGAAGCAGGACTGGTTGGCCTGCCAGAACCCGATGAAGATGTAGGCCGAGAAGGCGAAGATCGAGGCGCCGCTGGCGAGGCCATCGAGCCCGTCGGCGATGTTGACGCCGTTGGAGGCGCTCACGGTGATGAGGTTCACCCACAGGATGAACAGGCCCATGCCGATCACCGGGCCGAAGGCGAAGAGGTTCAGCCAGTCGATGTCGCGCCAGCCCGAGATGAAGGTCGAGGCCGGCGTCAGCCGGTTCTCGTCGAGGAACTCGGGGTGGATCGCCAGGACGGCGAACACCGTGGTGACGATGACGATGCCGGTGATCTTGGACCAGCCGCCGAGCCCCAGGCTCTGCTGCTTGCGCGTCTTGAGGAAGTCGTCGACGAAGCCCACCAGGCCGAGCCCGGCCATCATGGCGAGCACCAGCACGCCGACCATCGTCCACGGGACTCCCGAGACGGCGTGGCCGATGAGGTAGCCGAGAATGCTCCCGACGATGAAGACGATGCCGCCCATGGTCGGCGTTCCGCGCTTCGAGTGATGCGACTCCGGACCGTCGTCGCGGATGAACTGGCCCCAGCTGAGCTTTTTGAAGAGGCGGCCGAACAGCGGCGTCAGCAGCAGCGTGAAGACGAGCGAGAAGCCTCCCGCGATGAGAAGCGCGATCACGAGCCGGTCACCCCGCCCAGGCGGTCACCCAGGAATCGCAGCCCCGCCGACTTGGACGACTTCACCAGCACGACGTCGCCGTCTCGAAGTTCTTCACGCAACAGATCGTATGCCGCATCGATGTCGTCGACGAGGACCGACTCCCCGTCCCACGAACCTTCGAGGCCCGCGGCGAGGTGGATGTGCCGGGCCGCCTGGCCGACGACGACGAGCTTGTGGATGTTGAGGCGCACGATGAGACGCCCGATCCGGTCGTGCTCCTCGAAGGCGAACTCGCCGAGCTCGGCCATCTCGCCGAGCACCGCGACGGAGCGCTGCTCGGGCGTGACGATCTGGGCGAGCGTGCGCAGCGCCGCCGACATCGAGTCGGGGCTCGCGTTGTAGGCGTCATTGATGACGGTGATGCCGGTGCCGGGGTCCAGCAGATCCATCCGCCACCGCTCGGCGCGCGCGACCTCGCCCAGCGCGGCGATCGCGCGCTCCATCGGCACCCCGAACTCGCGTGCCGCCGCGAGCGCCGCCAGCACGTTCGAGACGTGGTGCTCGCCGAGGATCCGCACCTGCACCGCGTGACGAGCGCCGTCCACCTCCAGGGTGAAGCTGGTGCCCGCGATGCTCGAGACGACGTCGACGGCGCGGAGGTCGGACTCGGGGCCGTGGCCGAAGCGCACGATCCTGGCCCGCGTGACCTCCGACATCCGGTCGACGCGCGGGTCGTCGGCGTTGAGGACCGCGACGGCGCTCCCGGGCAGATCGCGCACCATCTCCGACTTCGCGCGCTCGGTCCGCTCGATGCCGCCGAACTCGCCCGCGTGCGCCAGCCCCACCTTCAGCACGATGCCGACGTCCGGGGTCACGATCGAGACGAGCCGCGCGATCTCGCCGACGCCGCTCGCCCCCATCTCGACGACGAGGTAGGCGGTGCTCTCATCGACGCGCAGCATCGAGATCGGCGCCCCGACGTGGTTGTTGAACGAGCCCTCCGGGGCGACGGTGGGGCCTTCGGCGCTGAAGATCGCGCGCATCAGGTTCTTGGTCGTCGTCTTGCCGTTCGATCCGGTGACGGCGACGACGCGGAGCCGGCCGAGCGCGCGCACGCGCGCGACGACATCGCGCGCCAGAGCGGCGAGGGCAGCCACCCCGTCGTCGACGACCAGCACGGGCACGTCGAGGTCGAGCGGACGCTCGGCGACGACGAGGGCCGCTCCGTTCGCGACGGCTCCCTCGGCGAAGAGGTGCCCATCGGTCACCTCGCCGGGGAGGGCGAAGAAGATCGAGCCCGCGCCGACGAGTCTCGAATCCGTCTCGACCGAACCGCCGACGACCTGCTCGGCCGTGCCCGCCGGGGCCTCGGCGCCGATCGCCGCCGCGATCTCCGCGACCGTGAGAGAAATCATGCCCATCCCGCCTCGCGCAGAGCCTCGCGCGCCTCGTCTCGGGCGGAGTACTCGGTGCGCACGCCGCGGATGTCGCGATAGTCCTGATGTCCCGGCCCCGCCCAGAGGATCGAGTCGCCCTCGCGCGCGAGCCCCACCGCGGTGCGGATGGCGGCCTCGGGCGGGCTGACCTCGTGGATCTCGGGCTGATGCTCCGCGAGCGCGGCACCCTCGAGCAGGGTCTTGCGGATCGAGACCGGGTCCTCGAAGCGCGGGTGGTGGTCGGTGATGATCAGGATGTCGGAGTTCTCGGCCGCGACCCGCCCCATCTCGTGGCGCTTGGTCGCGTCGCGGTCGCCGTCGGCGCCGAAGACCATGATCGTGCGGCCCGGCGTGAACTCGCGCACCGCCCCCAGCGTGTTCTCGAAGGCGGCGGGGCTGTGCCCGAAGTCGACGTAGACGCGGGGGCCGCGCTCGCCGGAGACCAGTTCGGTGCGGCCGGGCAGCATGGCGCGGACGCCGCCATCGGCGTTCAGCGCCGCCTCGATCGCCGAGAGCTCGAATCCGGCCTCCACGAGCATGACGATCGCGAGGGCCGCGTTGGCGGCCATGTGCCAGCCGATCAGCGGCTCCCGGGTCACGATCGAGCGTCCGTCGGGGCCGCTCAACCGGAACTCGGTGAACGTCGCGGCCTTCTCGAGGATCTCGACCTTCCAGGCGGCCTCCTCGGCGTTCGCGGCGTGGCCGATCGTCGCGATGGTGGTCACCGGGATGTGCGAGCCGTCGACCACGCGCGCCCCCCACTCGGTGTCGAGGCAGACCACGCCGCGGCGCGCATGCTCGGGGGTGAACAGCGCGAGCTTGGCGGCGAAGTACGCCTCGAAGTCCGGGTAGTCGTCGAGGTGATCGTGGCTGAGGTTCGTGAAGCCGACCACGTCGAAGACGAGGCCGTCGACGCGCCGGTGCGACATCGCCTGAGCGCTCACCTCGATCGCGACGGCGCGCACCGCCGCCTCGCGCATCCGCGCCAGCAGCGCGTGCATCTCGCTCGATTCGGGGGTCGTCAGCCGGCTGACGATCGACATCTCGCCGATGTGGCGCTCCGAGGTCGAGCTGAGTCCGGTGACGAGCCCGAGCTGGCGCAGGATGCCTTCGAGCAGGTACGAGGTCGAGGTCTTGCCGTTCGTGCCGGTCGTGCCGAACAGCAGCGGCGGGTCCTCGTGGGTGCGGTAGATCCAGGCCGAGATCTCGCCGAGCGCCCCGCGCGGGTCTTCGACGATCAGCACGGGCAGCCCCGCGGCCGAGGCGAGGGCGGCCCCCTCCGCGTCGGTCAGAATCGCGACGGCGCCGGCCTCGCGCGCGGCGTCGGCGAACGCCGCACCGTGACTGCGCGCCCCGCGCACCCCGACGTAGAGGTCGCCGGGTCGCACCTCGCTCGTGCTGAGGGTGACGCCCGTGATCTCGAGCCCGTCGAGGGAGCCCTCGACGGCGAGACCGAACTCGTGCGCCAGCAGCGCGACCGCGCGGGGGGTGGGGTGCTCTGGGCGGAGGACCGGGGGAATCCGCGAACTCACGCGCCGCTCCTCGGGATGCTCGATGACTGGGGACTGAACGCGACCGCTCTCACCAGGTGAGGGGAATGAACCGCGCCGACTCGCTCGACGGGGCGATGCGGAAGGCCTTGATGACCTGCTGCATGATCGTCTCGAAAGCCGGGGCCGCGGCCGCGGAAGTTCTCATGGTATCGGGCTTTGCGATCGTCACGACCACGACGTACTCCGGGTCGTCGGCGGGAACCATCCCCGCGATCGAGACGATTCGCTCGTCGCCGTAGACGCCGTTCTCGGCGATCTCGGCGGTGCCGGTCTTCGCCGCGACCCGGTACCCGGGGAAGCTGACGATCGAACGAGAGCGAGCCCTGCGTGATCACCTGCTCCATGACGCTCACCGTGTCGTCCGCCGCGCGCTCGCTCACGACGCGCGTCGACTCGGTGCTCGGGGTGTTCGTCACGGTTCCATCGGGCCATTCGCAGCCCTCGACGAGGGTCAGCGGCACGTGCACGCCGCCGTTGCCGAGCGCCTGGTAGGCGCTCGCCACCTGCGCGCTCGTCGCCGCCATGCCCTGGCCGAACTGCTGCGTCACGTTCGTGATCGAATCGAGGCGCTCCAGCGGGAGGACGGTTCCCGGCTCCTCGCCGAGGAAGTCGACGCCGGTCTGCGTGTTGAAGCCGAAGCCGAGCAGGTACTCCCGGCGGTCTTCGGCATCCAGCCGCGTCGACAGCATCGAGGTGCCGATGTTGGACGAGTCGGCGAGGATTCCCGCCGCCGTCCAGCGCACCTCCCCGTGCCACCAGGCGTCCGTGATGACCTTGCCCGCGGGAAGCCCCTCGGTGTAGGTGGCCGGCACCAGGATGTTCTCGGCGACAGAGACCTTGCCCGCATCCAGCAGCGACGCGAACGTGAATGGCTTGATGATGGAGCCGGGCTCGTACGGGCTCGTGAAGCTGCGGGCGCCCATGTCCTCCGCGGGCAGCGAGTTGAGGTCGTTCGGGTCGACGCTCGGCCAGTCCGCCGCGGCCATGATGTGACCGTCCGAGACCCGCACGACCATCGCGGTCGCCCAGTCGGCGCCGAGCTCCTCCGCGTTGGAGGCGAGGGTCTGCTGGGCGAACCACTGCAGGTCGGAGTCGATGGTCAGTCGGACCGTCGCGCCGTCGACCGGCTCCGTGTCGACATACGTCGTGCCCGGCAGCGCGACCCCGTCGGCTCCCGCCTCGTAGAGGCTGCTGCCGTTCGTCGCGGCAAGGCACTCGTCCATGTAATTCTCGACGCCGGCGAGGGGCTCGGCGGTGCCGACGAATCCGACGAGGTTGCCCGCCACGGCGCCGTTCGGGTAGCTCCGCGCCGGATGCAGCTCGTTGTAGACCCAGGAGATCCCGAGCGCCTTGACCTGCTCGAACTGCTCGAGCTTGACCTTGCGGCTCAGGTAGGCGAAATCGGCGAGCGGATTGTCGGCCAAGGCGTCGGTGAGGGCGGCCGTCATCTCGGTCGCGTCGTCGCCCGTGATCGCCGCGATCGCCGCGATCGCCTCGGACGTCGGGACGGTCACGCGCTCGCTCTCTCCGTCGCCGTCGTCGTCACGCAGGATCGAGGTCGTCACGAAGTCGACGTTGCGCGGCGACGCGGTGATGTCGAATCGCTGCACGCTGTCGGCCAGCACGACGCCGCTCGCATCGACGATGCTCCCCCGCGTGCCGTAGACGGTGACCTGCCGCGAGCGGTGGTCGGAGGCCCCGGCCGAGATCTCCTCCGCCCGCACGACCTGGATGTCGACCAGCCGGAAGCCGAGTCCGACCACGACGGCGAAGACGAGGAGCACGCTGAGCGCCAGGCGGCGACGCGTGCTGCGTGGATTGATCACGATCGCCCTCCCGCTTCCGTCTCGCGCGATCCAGGCTCCGCGGTCACCGGGTCTTCGGCGACGGCAGGGTGCCTGATGTCGAGGATGACTCCCCCGCGCCCGACTGCGCGGTCGACGCGCCCGCGCCGTCCCCATTCGAGCCGACGACGGTGAGGCCGCCGTTCGCCTGCGAGCTCGACGACGTCGACTCGGTCGGGGTGGTCTGGGATGCGGTGACGAGCGGGACGCCGGCCAGGGTCACGTTGCCGATCTCCCCACCGCTGCGGCCGAGGACGCTCCCGCCGGTCTCGCCCGCGCGCCCGCTCACGGCGCCCGTCGAGACGTCGATGTGCGGCAGGCTTCCGCTCGCGACCATGCCGAGCGCCTCGGCGTTGCTGGCCAGGAACTGCGGCGACTGCAGGCTCTCCAGGTTCTCGGCCAGCGCTTCGCTGTCGCGCAGCAGGTCACGCTGCTCGACCTGCAGACTCGAGATCTGGTACGCGCCGTCGGCGACCGCCATGCTGAGACCGAGCTGGGCGAGGAGCACCGCGACCACGCCGGTGAGCAGCACGACCGCGTGGACGAGCTTCGGGCGCGCGCGGCGCTGGGCGCGGGTCGGCGCGACCTCGAGGTGGCGCCGCGGCGGGGTCGAGGGCCGCGGGTTCGGGCGCGGTGACGCGAGTGCCGTCGCCCCGATCGTGGTGTGGCTCATACGGCACCTCGGAGTCGTTCGGCGGCACGCAGCCGCACCGGCGCGGCGCGCGAGTTGCGCGCCTTCTCGTCGTCACTGGCGAGTTCGGCCCCCCGTACCAGCAGTCGGAACTCGGGCCGGTGCTCGGGCAGCTCGACGGGCAGCCCGCGCGGGGCGGTCGAGCGCGACCGCGCGGCGAGCACCCGCTTGACGATGCGGTCCTCCAGCGACTGGTAGGCGAGCACGACGATGCGCCCCCCGACCTCGAGCGAGTCCAGGGCGGCCGGGATGGCGCGCTCGACGGCGACAAGCTCCTGGTTCACCTCGATGCGCAGGGCCTGGAAGACGCGCTTCGCGGGGTGGCCAGCGCGCTGCACGGCCGCCGGCGTCGCGGCGATGAGCACCTCGACCAGCTCGGCGGAGGTGCGCAGCGGCGCTTCGGCGCGGCGCTGCACGATGCGACTGGCGTAGCGCGGCGCGAGCTTCTCCTCGCCGTACTCGTAGAAGATCCGACGCAGCTCCGCCTCGTCGTATTCGGCGATGACGCGCGCCGCGGTGAGCTCCGCGGTCGGGTCCATGCGCATGTCGAGCGGGGCATCCTGCGAGTAGGCGAAGCCGCGCTCCGCCTGGTCCAGCTGCATCGAGGAGACGCCGAGATCGAAGAGCACGCCGGAGACCTCGTCGATGCCGAGTTCGTCGAGCACCTCGGGGATGCGGTCGTAGATGGTGTGCACCAGATCGATGCGCTCCGAGTAGGGCGCCAGTCGCTCGGCGGTCAGCGCCAGCGCCTCCGTGTCGCGGTCGAGCCCGACGAGGTGCAGGCCGGGGAACCGCTGAAGGAAGGCCTCCGCGTGCCCGCCGAGTCCCAGCGTGGCGTCGATCAGGATCGCCCCGGGACGCTCGAGGGCGGGCGCGAGCAGTTCGATGCAGCGTTCCAGCAGCACCGGGATGTGGAGTGGGTTGTTCGTCATGTCGTCGGGGCGAGCCCCTGAGTTCTGATCCCCATCCGCTGCGACCTGACACCGGGGAAGGTGAGTCAGGGAGCGCGGCTGAGGGTCGGAGCCCAGGCGCTAGAAGAGGCCCGCAATCACCTCCCCGTCGGCGTCGGAGAATTCGGCTTCGGTGGCGCTGTAGTACTGGTTCCAGGCTTCGGTGTCCCAGATCTCGGCGCGCGTGCCGGCGCCGATCACGGTGAGCTCGCGATCGAGGTGCGCGTACTCGCGCAGCGCCGCGGGAATGGTGATGCGTCGCTGGGAGTCGGGGATCTCCTGGGCCGCGCCGCTCAGGAACAGGCGCAGGTAGTCGCGCCCCTTCTTGCCGAGCGCGGGCGCCTGGGCGCTCATCCGCTCGTGCAGGGCCTCGAACTCGCGCTGGCTGTAGACGTACACGCAGCCTTCCTGGCCGCGCGTCATCACCAGGCCGCCGGCGAACTCATCCCAGAACTTCGCCGGGAGGACGAGACGGCCCTTGTCGTCGAGCTTGGGGACGAATGTGCCAAGAAGCATGTGGGCCACCCCCTTCACTCTCCGGCCAGACGCAGGGTTTCCTCCACTTTACTCCACAGCACTCCACTCGTCTACGAAATTCGGCGATGAATGCGTAGCTGTCCTCAGGAATGCAGATAAATCGCTGATCAGAGGTGTGGAGGAGAGTGGAGGAAAGCGCGGCGCCCACGGCGCCAGCGCGCGCCGCGGGCACGAAAAAAGGGGCCGACCGAATGGTCGACCCCGAGTGAACGGCGCAGCTGAGGCGCCGTGGAGGAGAGTGGAGGCTAGCGGTCCCGCTCGTCGGTGCGGCGATCCCAGCGATCGTTGAGCGAATCCATGAAGCTCGTGCGCTCGGTGCGCGGAGCGGCACTGCGCCCCGACGGGAGCACGCGGAAGCGCAGCGGAGGCGTGATGGCGAAGACCGCGCCGCCGAACATCAGGGCGAACCCGAGAACGCCGACGATCGGCTGCTGCGCGATGACGCCCGTGAGCAGGAGCCCGAGCCCGAGCACGCCCGCGATCGCTCCGAGCAGGATGGCGGTGAAACTGGCGCGACCTCGAGGCGCTCCGACCGTCGTGACGTCGTCGGCCTCGTTGTGATAGAGGCTGCGTTCCATCTCGTCGAGGAGGCGCTGCTCCTGTTCGGAAAGTGGCATCTGCTGCTCCCTCGTGAACGACCGGTCATCGGTCGATCTCCTGCTGAAACTCCATTCTAAGCCTCCGCGCCACGGCTAGGCTAGGCGCGTGCCTGGGAGTCCGCGATTAGTCGATCTCGTCCACGATTGTCTCGTCGGCTTCCTCGATGAGCAGGACTCGGCGCTTCGGCGCATCTCCCCCGAACTCGCCGAGCTGACGACGGCGGCTCGCGAGTTCCTCGCCGGCGGCAAGCGGCTCCGCGCCCGGTTCTGCTACTGGGGCTGGGCGGCCGTCGCCATGCGAACCGACTCGCTCGACCCGGCCGACGAGTCCGCCGTCCACGACCGGCTCGACGCCGTCGTCGCGGCGGCCGCTGCCCTGGAGCTGTTCCACGCGGCGGCTCTCGCCCACGACGACATCATGGACAACTCGGACCTGCGCCGCGGGAAGCCGAGCCTGCACCGCCGCTTCGAGGCGTTCCACACCGAGTCCGGCTGGTCCGGCGACGCGGCCGGCTACGGCCGCGCGGCGGCGCTGCTGCTCGGCGACCTGCTGCTCGGCTGGAGCGACGACCTCTTCGAGCGCGGACTCACCGCGCTGCCCGCCTCGGCGGCGGCCGCGGCGCGCGCCGAATTCGCGACCATGCGCAGCGAGGTGACGCTCGGGCAGTACCTCGACATGCTCGACGAGGTCTCCTGGCGCGACCACGACGATCTCGAGGCGCTTGAGCGCGCGCATCGCGTCGTCGTCTACAAGTCGGCCAAGTACAGCGTCGAGGCGCCCCTCGCCCTCGGCGCCGCTCTGGCCGAGGGCTCCCTGGCGCAGGTGAGCGCGCTCCGTGACTTCGGCCTGCCGCTCGGCGTCGCGTTCCAGCTGCGCGACGACATCCTCGGCGTCTTCGGCGACGAGGCCAAGACCGGCAAGCCCGCCGGCGACGACCTGCGCGAGGGCAAGCGCACGATGCTGATCGCGCTGACCCGCAAGCAGCTGCCGAGCTCGACGCTGCGGATCTTCGACGAGCTCGTCGGCGACCCGGATCTCGCCCCGGATCAGATCGCGATGCTGCAGACCGCGGTGCGCGACTCCGGCGCGGTGGATCACGTCGAGCGCATGATCGCGCGCGAAGTCGGCGATGCGCTCGCCGCCCTCGACGACGCGCCCCTCGCGCGCGGCGCCCGGGAGGAGCTCCGGCAGCTCGCCGTGGCCGCCACCGATCGCGTCAGCTGAGCCCGACTCGACCGCACCGGCGAGGTACGCTCAGCGAGCAAGCGAACGCCATCAGGAGGATCCCCCGCATGCCCCGACGCCGCCGCATCCTGCCGGGTGCCTCCCTCGCCGCCGTCGTCGCCCTGCTGCTGGTGGGATGCGCGACGACGCCGGACGCCGTGGTGCTGGAGACGGGCGACTGCGTGGCCGAGGAGTTCAACCACCAGCCCGTGCGGGACACCGTCGTGGAGTGCCGCGAGCCGCACCGCTTCGACATCGTCGCGAGCCTCGGCGCCTGGCCGGGCGCCGAGGAGGCGATCGCCGCGAGCGACGCCGCGACCGTCTACGAGCGACTGCTGCTCGGCGATCCGAACGACGAGCTCGTCGTCGCGTTCACCGACTGGGCGATGCCGCAGTGCGAACGCGCGTTCCGCGCCATCACCGGCCTCTCGGGAGTCATGGTGGGCGAGCTCATCGGCGACGACCTCGCCCTCGAGGTGGCGTCTCCGACCTGGCTCGCCGCTTCGCTCGACACCGCCGCGCGATTCGGCCTCGACGACGACTCGGTCGTCTGCGCTGTCGGCTGGCTCGACGAGGCCGCGGAGCTTCGCACCGTGAGCTTCGAGTCCGGCGCCACGATCGCCGATCTGCTCACCGGGGCGATCCCGACCGAGCTCCGCGAGTGCTTCGAGCTGCTCGACGACGACCAGCGCACCCCGGTGACGTGCGAGAGCGCGCACACCGGCCAGTCGATCCTGCGCTTCGACGCGGGCGCGGCACTCGGCACCGACTGGGTCGAGGCGGTCGACCAGGTCACCGGGCAGCCGGCCGAGTACAGTGCGGCCGACGAGGTGTGCGCGACGCTGATCGGCCAGGTGCTGGCGGAGGGAGCGCTCGGCGACGAGGTCTCGGTGTGGGCGGACGTGTGGCCGACCGACGGCTGGGCCTTCTTCGACGGCTCCCGTGCCGACGGGGCGAGCTACCCGGTCGACTGCGCGGTCGTGGCGCCCCGCGGCGAGCACCTCACGGGCGACGCCTTCGCAGGTGCCGTCACGCTGACGACCGGCTGAGCTCAGAAGCCCAGGCGCCCGAGCTGCTTCGGGTCGCGCTGCCACTCCTTGGCGACCTTCACCCGCAGCGACAGGAACACCTGCGAGCCGATGAGCGGCTCGATCGCGGCGCGGGCTCGCGCGCCGACCTCCTGCAGACGCGCACCGCCCTTGCCGATGATGATGCCCTTCTGGCTGTCGCGCTCGACCCAGACGTTGGCGTAGATGTCGACCAGGTCCTTGTCGTCACGGTCGACGATGTCGTCGATCGTGACCGCGAGCGAGTGCGGCAGCTCATCGCTCACGCCCTCGAGCGCGGCCTCGCGGATGAGCTCCGCGATGCGCTTCTCGAGCGTCTCGTCGGTCGTGGTGTCGGCGTCGTACAGCGGCGGCGAGGTCGGCAGCAGTCCCAGCAGCTGGGAGTGCAGGATGTCGAGCTGCACGCGACTGTGCGCGGAGACCGGCACGATCGCCTCCCACTCGCGGAGCTCGCTCACCGCGACGAGCTGCTCGGCGACCTGGCTCTTGCTGGCCGAGTCGGTCTTCGTCACGATCGCGACCTTCTTCGCGCGCGGGAAGGCATCAAGCTGCTCGTTGATGAAACGATCCCCGGGTCCGATCCGGTCGCCCGCGGGAATGCAGAATCCGATCACGTCGACATCGCCGAGGGTGGCGGTCACAACGCTGTTGAGACGCTCGCCCAGCAGGGTGCGCGGGCGGTGGATGCCCGGCGTGTCGACGATGATGACCTGGCCGTCACGGGTGTGCACGATGCCGCGGATCGCGTGCCGCGTGGTCTGCGGCTTCGAGGAGGTGATCGCGACCTTCTCCCCCACGAGCGCGTTGGTCAGGGTCGACTTGCCCACGTTCGGCCGCCCCACGAAGGAGACGAACCCGGCACGGAAGTTCTCGGTCATCGGGTTCGCTCGCTCTTCTCGGGGGTGGGGGGCACAGGCGGGTCGAGCGTGGCGTCGCGCTGGGCGATGAGGGTGCGCAGCAGCTTTCGGCGACCCTCCACGCGCTCGGCGCGCAACGAGATCCCGGACACGACGGCGGAGGCCCCGCGCTCGGGAAGCCGCCCCAGCGCCTTCGTCAGCAGGCCACCGGCCGAGTCGACGTCGTCGTCGTCGAGCTCGACGCCGAAGAGCTCGCCCAGCTCGTCGGTGGGCAGCCGCGCGCTGATCCGGTAGACGCCGCCGCCGAGCGAGCTCGCGTCGGGGGTGTCACGGTCGTACTCGTCGGAGATCTCCCCGACGAGCTCCTCGATCAGGTCCTCCAGCGTCACGAGCCCGGCGATCCCGCCGTACTCGTCGAACACCATCGCGAGGTGGGTCGACTCCAGCTGCATCTGCCGGAGGGCGTCGTCGGCCTTCTTCGACTCCGGCACGAACAGCGCCTCGCGCGAGAGCTCCCGCGCGCGGACGTTCGCCGCGTCCAGGGGCTGCTCGTGGCTGTAGCGCGCGAGGTCGCGCAGGTAGAGGATGCCGACGACCTCGTCGACGTCGCCGCCGACCACCGGCATGCGCGAGACGCCCGAGGAGAGGAACAGGCTCATCGCGGCGGCGATCGACGCGTCCGCATCGATCGTCACCATGTCGGTGCGCGGAATCATGATCTCTCGCACCAGCGTGTCGTTGAAGGCGAAGATCGAGTGGATCAGCTCGCGGTCGCCCTCTTCGAGCACATCCGCCTCGGTCGCCTCGTCCACCATGCTGAGCAGCTGCTCCTCGCTGGAGAAGGTCACCGCCTTGGGCCGACCCGGCGTGACCCAGTTGCCGATCGCGACGAGCGCGTCGGCGAACGGGCCGAGGATCAGTCGGATGACGCGCACCGGCACGGCGGCGGCGCGCGCGATGGCGCGCGCGTGGGCGCGCCCGACCGAGCGCGGACTCGACCCCACCAGGACGAACGAGACCCCGGTCATGATGAGGGCCGCCACCAGCAGCGACCACCACCAGCGCTCGACGAAGATCGTCGCGAGCGAGAGCGTCACGAGGACCGCCGCCGTCGTCTCGGCCACGATGCGCATGAAGTTGGTGGCGTTCAGGTGCGCGCCGATGTCGGCGGCGATCGCCTGCAGCGAGCGGCGTGCCCGCGAGCGCTCGGCGAGCTCGCCCAGGTCGCCACGGCTGAGCACGCTCAGCGCCGCGTCGGCGGCCGCCAGGAATCCTCCGAACGCGACGAGCAGCACCGAGATCGCGACGAATGCGACGACCACTACGACCTCCGGCGTTCGGCGAGGGAGAAGCCGATGAGGATGTCGCGCTGGACGCCGAACATCTCCTTCTCCTCTTCCGGCTCCGCGTGATCGAAGCCGAGAAGGTGGAGGATGCCGTGCGCCGTCAGCAGGGTCATCTCCTCGATCGGCGAATGACCGGCCTCCTCGGCCTGCGCGATCGCCACCTGCGGGCAGATCACCAGATCGCCGAGCAGCCCGGGCGGCGTGATGTCGTCATCCGATCCCGGGCGCAGCTCGTCCATCGGGAAGCTCAGCACGTCGGTCGGTCCGGGCTCGTCCATCCACTGCACGTGAAGCTGCTCCATGGCGGCCTCGTCGACGAAGAGGATCGCCAGCTCGGCATCGGCGTGCACGCGCACGTGATCGAGCGCGAAGCTCGCCAGACGCTGGATCGCGGCCTCGTCGACCTCGATGCCCGACTCGTTGTTGATCTCGATGCTCACGAGCGTCGACGTCCTTTGTGCTCATGCCCGCGGGCGGTGGAATCGGCGGCGCGGCCGCGGCGTGCGGCGCGGTTGACGCCGTCCGGGTCGCCGCCGAGCTCGCGCGCGTGCTGGCGCGCCTGCTGCTCAGCGTCGTAGCGCGTGTAGGCGTCGACGATGCGTCCCACGAGCGAGTGGCGCACGACATCGTCGCTGGTCAGCCGGGCGAAGTAGATGTCGTCGACGCCGTCGAGGATGTGGGACACCAGCTGGAGGCCGCTCGCGCCGAGCGGCAGATCCACCTGGGTGATGTCGCCGGTGACGACCATCCGGGTGCCGAAACCGAGACGCGTGAGGAACATCTTCATCTGCTCGGGCGTGGTGTTCTGCGCCTCGTCGAGCACGACGAAGGAGTTGTTGAGCGTCCGCCCGCGCATGTACGCCAGCGGCGCGACCTCGACGGTTCCGGTCGCCAGGAGCTTGGGAACGATCTCCGGATCCATCATCTCGTTGAGCGCGTCGTACAGCGGCCGCAGGTACGGGTCGATCTTGTCGGTCAGGGTGCCCGGCAGGAACCCCAGCCGCTCGCCCGCCTCGATCGCGGGCCGGCTCAGGATGATGCGGTCGACCTCCTTGCGCTGCAGCGCCTGGACGGCCTTCGCCATCGCGAGGTAGGTCTTGCCCGTTCCGGCGGGGCCGATCCCGAAGGTCACCGTGTGGTGATCCATCGCGTCGACGTACGCCTTCTGCCCGAGCGTCTTCGGGCGGATGCTCTTGCCCCGCGCCGAGATGATCGCCTGGCTCAGCACCTCGGCGGGCGTCGTCTCGCCGCGCTCCAGGATGCGGGCCGAGGTCGAGACATCGCTCGGGCCGAGATCCACGCCGTCGCGCACCATCGTGACGAGCTCGCGCACGAGACGCTCGGCAGCCGCGACCTGGCTCGGCTCGCCGTCGAGGGCGACCCGGTTGCCGCGCACATGCACCTCGACGCCGGGGAACTCGTGCTCGAGACGGGTCAGCAGCCGATCCTGCGGGCCGAGCAGCCGGACCATCGCGAGACCGTCGACCTCGAGTTCGGCATGCCCGAGCGCGCTCTCGAGGGGCGCATCGGGCGGGGTCGGGTCATTCGGCGCCAAGGCTGCCTTCCGGGAGGGTGCCGCCCAGGACGTGGGCGTGCACGTGGAATACGGTCTGACCGGCGGCGGCGCCGGTGTTGAAGATCAACCGGAACTCGCCGCCGCAGTGCTCGGCCGCGAGCTGCCCCGCGACCGCGACGATCTCGGCGAGCAGCTCGGGCTGCCGGCCGCGAGCTCCACGACGTTCGCGAACTCGGCGGTCTTCGGCACCACCAGCAGATGCACGGGAGCCTTCGGCGCGATGTCGCGGAACGCGATGACGCGCTCGTTCTCGAAGACGATGTCAGCGGGAATCTCACGCGCGACGATGCGCTCGAAGATCGTCGGCTCGGCGGTGCTCATGTTCCCATCTTAAGCGGCTCGCGCTACCAGCGCCCGAGCCGTGCATTCAGCACCGCCAGCGCCGCGGGCCCCGCCGTCGAGGTGCGCAGGATCTCGGCGCCGAGCCGCACCCGCCGCGCGCCGGCCGCCTCCAGGCTGGCCAGTTCCGCGGGCGAGATGCCGCCCTCGGGTCCCACCACCAGCGTGATCCGGTCGAGGTGCGCCACCTCCACCTCGCCGATGCCGATCTCGGCGGTCGGATCCAGCACCAGAGCGATCTCGTGCTCGGAGGAGTGCGCCGTCAGGTCGCGCGTCGCGGCGAGCGGGGCGACCTCGGGCACCCGCGCCCGGATCGCCTGCTTGCTCGCCTCGCGCACGATCGTCTCCCAGCGCGCGCGCCCCTTCTCGACCTTCGGGCCCGACCAGCGCGACACGGAGCGCTCGGCCGCCCACGGGATCACCCCGGAGACGCCGAGCTCGGTCGCGGCCTGGATGGCGAGCTCGTCGCGATCGCCCTTCGCGAGCGCCTGGGCGAGCCAGAGCGCGGGACGCGGCGCGTCGTCGGTGCGCACGACCTCGACCCGCACGAGCACCTCGCCGGGAGCCACCTGCTCGACCTCACCGCTGGCGATCGTGCCCGCGCCGTCGCCGACCGAGATGTGCTCGCCCACACGCACCCGGGAGACCTGGGCCGCGTGCCGCGCCTCGTCCCCTGTCAGCCGGACCCGCCCCGCGGCGACGCCCTCGGCGAGCTCGGCCGGAGTCGTGAGGTACAGCGACGCCATGACGCTCAGCCCAGGAAGCGATCGCGCAGCTTGGCGAAGATGCCCTGCTGGAAGGTTGAGAACTCGGGCGGCACGGGGCGTCGGCTCTGCGCGAACTGCTTCATGAGCTGCTGCTCCTTGCTGTTCAGGCGCACCGGCGTCACCACCTGGATGCCGACCTTCAGATCTCCGCGGCCGCCGCCGCGCAGCCGCGTCACTCCGCGCTCCTTCACCGTGATGACGTCGGCGCTCTGCGTGCCGGGCTTCACCTCGATCTCGACGTCGCCGTCGAGCGCGGCGAGGGTCACGGTCGTGCCGAGCACGGCATCCGTCATCTGCACCTCGAGCGTGGCGAGCAGGTCGTCGCCGTTGCGACTGAAGGTGTCATCGTGCTTGACCTTGACCTCCAGATACAGGTCGCCGTTCGGGCCGCTCGCGGGGCCGGCCTCGCCCTCCCCCGCCAGGTGCAGGCGCATGCCGGTGTCGACGCCGGCCGGCACGTCGATCGTGACGGTGCGCTTGGCGCGCACGCGTCCCTGACCGGCGCAGGTCGGGCACGGGTTCGGGATGATCGTGCCGTAGCCGCGGCAGGTGCCGCACGGGCTCGAGGTCATCACGTTGCCGAGCAGCGAGCGCATGGTGCGCTGGATCTGGCCGGTGCCGCGACAGATGTCGCAGGTGATCGGCGAGGTGCCCGGCGCGCAGCACGAGCCCTCGCACGTCGCGCACAGGATGGCGGTGTCGACATCGATCTCGCGGGCGGTGCCGAAGATCACCTCGTCGAGCGAGACGTTCGATCCGCAGCAGCGCATCCTGTCCGCGCTCCCGGCGCGAGCGCGGGCCGGAGCGGGCCTGGGACGCGCCGAAGAACGAGTCGAAGATGTCGCCGAAGCCGAAGTTCCCGCCGCCGAACCCTGCCTGCGGGCCGAGGTCGTAGCGCTCGCGCTGGTCCGGGTCGCTCAGCACGTCGTAGGCGTGCGTGACGAGCTTGAAGCGCTCCGCCGCATCCGCGCTCGGGTTCACGTCCGGGTGGAGTTCGCGCGCCAGCCGGCGGTACGCCTTCTTGATCTCCTCGGGCGTCGCCGTGCGCTCGAGGCCCAAGACCTCATAGTGGTCAGTCAAACCAGGTAATCCTTAGGGTGTCGAATGATCAGTCTTCACCGAGCAGTCGCGTCAGATAGCGGGCTACCGCCCGCACCGCCGCGATGTTGCTCGAGTAGTCCATGCGGGTGGGGCCGAGGAGCCCCACATGGGCGGTGCTTCCGCCCGTCGCCGTGTAGCCGGTGGCGAGCACGCTCGTCTCGCCGAGGCCGAAGGTGTCGTTCTCACGCCCGATGCTGACGCGAACTCCGTCGTGCTCCAACTGCATCTCGCCGAACAGCCGCAGCAGCGTCACCTGCTCCTCAATCGCGTCGAACACCGAGGAGATGCTGCCGGTGAAGTCGCGCTCGGTGCGCGCGAGGTTCGCGGCGCCGGCCATCACGAGGCGGTCCTGGCGGTTCGCCGCCACCTGCTCGCCGAGGCTCTCGGCGAGCTTCTCGGCCAGCGCGCGGTGCTCCGGCGCGACGGCCCCCGCGATGTCGGCGAGCCGGGTCGCCGCCTCCGCGAGCGCCAGCCCGCCCAGCTCGCCGTTGAAGCGCGCGCGCAGGTCGGCCACCGCATCGTCGGTCAGTGTCGTGCCGGTCTCGACGAGCCGCTGGTCGACGCGTCCGGTGTCGGTGATCAGCACCGTCATCAGGCGCGACGGGGCCAGCACCACGAACTCGATGTGGCGCACCCGCGCCGTGCCGAAGCTCGGGTACTGGGCCAGCGCCACCTGGTTGGTGAGCTGGGAGAGCATCCGCACGGTGCGCGCCAGCACGTCGTCGAAGTCGACCGCCTCGCCGAGGAAGGTCTCGATCGCGGTGCGCTGCGCCGCACTCAGCGGCCGCAGGTCGCTCAGCTGATCGACGAAGACGCGGTAGCCCTTGTCGGTCGGCACGCGACCCGAGGAGGTGTGCGGCGCCGTGATGAGCTCTTCTTCTTCGAGCAGCGCCATGTCGTTGCGAATCGTGGCGGCGGACACCCCGAAGGAGTGCCGGTCGACGATCGACTTCGAGCCGACGGGCTCACGGGAGGCGACGTAGTCCTGCACGATGACGCGAAGCACTTCCAGACCGCGCTCGGAAACCATGACGACACCGCCTCTCGACCGCGGACCCGCTCGCCCGCCTTTAGCACTCCGGCAACTTGACTGCCAATTGTAGCGCGAGCGGGTGTGGCTAAACCGTTGCACGCGCCCGCACCGACCGATACCGTGGCCGTGTGCTCACGATGGCCGTTTGCCATGGTGGGTTGATGGGTCCGTCGTCGCGAGACGTCGGATCGAGACCAGACACCTTCGAAAGGTATGCAAAGACCATGACTGAATCCGCACCCGCAGCGGCGGCACCTCTCTCGGAGTCCGACGACAAGCTCTGGGCGTCGCTGGCGCACTTCGGCGGCATCCTCTCCTTCCTCGCGCCCCTCCTGATCTGGCTGATCCTCAAGGACCGCGGAGCGAAGGTGAACGTCGAGGCCAAGGAGTCCCTGAACTTCCAGATCACGGTCGCGATCGCGCACGTCGCGAACTTCATCATCGGGCTGATCCTCACCGCCGTGACCTTCGGCCTGTGGGGCATCGTGCAGACCCTCATCTGGCTGGCCATCGTCGTGGTCACCGTCATCTTCTGCGTCATGGGCGGCATCAAGGTCAACAACGGCGGCTCGTACCGCTACCCGTTCGCCTTCCGCTTCATCAAGTAAGCGCACCGCGCACCACCGCAAGCCGAGCCCTTCGGGGCTCGGCTTGCTGGTTTAATGGCGCCATGACCGAGCAGACTCCGCCCCCCGTCAACCCCTACGCCGCGGCGCCGTCCCCGCTGAGCCCGTCCGATGAGCGCCTCTGGGCGACGCTCATCCACGTGGGCGGAATCTTCTTCGGCTTCCTCGTGCCGCTCATCGGCTACCTGGTCCTCAAGGACCGCGGCCCGCTCGTGCGCCAGCACTCCGCGACCGCCCTCAACTTCCAGCTGACCGTGCTGATCGGCTACGTCGCGTCGTGGATCCTGATGTTCGTGCTGATCGGCTTCGTGACCTACTTGGCCGTCTGGGTGTACTCGATCGTGTTCGCGATCATCGCCGCCGTCGCGGCGAACAAGGGCGAGGGCTACAAGTACCCGCTCGCCATCCCGTTCATCAACTGAGTCAGAGCTCGACGCCGAGGTACTTCTCCTCGAGGAACTCGAGGATGCCCTCGCTCGCTCCCTCGCGTCCGAGGCCGGACTGCTTCATGCCGCCGAACGGCGCCGCCGGGTCGCTGATCACGGGTCGGTTGACCGCAACCATGCCCGCGTCGATCCGGCGCGCCACGCGCAGCGCTTCGCCCTTCTCGCCGTAGACGTAGGCGATGAGGCCGAAGATGGTGTCGTTGGCCATGCGGATCGCGTCGTCGACGTCGTCGAAGACGACGATCGCGGTCACGGGCCCGAAGATCTCGGTCGCGTTGATCGTGGCGCCGTGCTCGACGCCGGTGAGCACGGTGGGCGGGTAGAAGGCGCCCTGCGCGCTCTTCTCACCGCCGATCTCGAGGCGCGCGCCCTCGGCCACCGCGGTGTCGACGAGGTCGGCGACCTTGTCGCGCTCCCCCACCGACACGAGCGCGCCGAGCTGGTTGTCGCGATCGAGACCCGACCCGACCTTGAAGGCGCCGAGCTTCTCGCTCATCGCGCGGGCGAAGTCGTCGTGCAGCGAGCGGTGCACGTAGAAGCGGTTCGCGCTCGTGCACGCCGAGCCGCCGTTGCGCATCTTGGCGATGAGGGCGCCCTCGACCGCGGCGTCGAGATCGGCGCCGGGGAGAACGAGGAACGGGGCGTTGCCGCCGAGCTCCATGCTGGTGCTGAGCACGGTGTCCGCCGCCTCGTGAAGCAGCTGGCGGCCGACCTCGGTCGAGCCGGTGAACGAGAGCTTCCGCACGGCCGGGTGGTGCAGCATCGCGCTCACCGCGGGGCCGGTCGGCCGCGGCGTGACCAGGTTCACCACTCCCGCCGGGACCCCGGCGCGACGCAGCACCTCGACGACGTAGGCGGAGGTGAGCGGGGTCTCGCTCGCGGGCTTCAGCACGACGGTGCAGCCCGCCGCCAGCGCCGGGGCGAGCTTGCGCGTCGCCATCGCCGCGGGGAAGTTCCACGGCGTCACGAGAACCGAGACCCCGATCGGCTGGTGGTCGACGATGATGTGCTTGTCGCCGGCCGGCGCCAGGCGGAAGTCGCCGCGCACCCGCACGGCCTCTTCGCTGAACCAGCGGAAGAACTCGGTGGCGTAGCCCGCCTCGGCCATCGCGTCGGGCCAGGCCTTGCCGTTCTCGAGCACCATCAGCTCGGCGAGGGTCTCCTTCTCGGCGGTGAGGATCTCGAAGGCACGACGCAGGATCTCGGCGCGCACGCGCGGGGCGGTCGCGGCCCACTCCGGGAAGGCGCGCTCGGCGGCATCGACGGCGTCGATGCAGTCATCGATCGTCGCCACCGCGAACTCGGCGAGCGTGTTCCCGGTCGCCGGATCGGTGACCCCGAACCGCTCTCCCTCGGCGCCCGCGCGCCACTCGCCGTCGATGAACAGATCCGTGAAGAACTCCATGAGATGAAATCTAGTCCGGCAGAAGGCGTCGGACGACCGCATCCGCGAGGAGCCGTCCGCGCACGGTCAGCACCAGTCGTCCCGCGAGAGCCGCACGCCCGTCGACGAGCCCGTCGGCGATCAGCCCGGCGACCGCCGTGCGCCCCTCGGCGTCGAGCAGCTCCGTCGCAAGACCGCTTCGGAGCCGGCTCTGCAGCAGCACGCTCTCCACCCGCCGCGTCTCGTCGTCAAGGGCCTCGCGGCCGGCCGCCGGCGAATCCCCCGCGGCGAGACGCTGCGCGTAGCCCGCGGGGTGCTTGACGTTCCACCAGCGCACGCCGCCGACGTGGCTGTGCGCGCCGGGCCCGATTCCCCACCAGTCCTGACCCGTCCAGTAGGCGAGGTTGTGCCGCGAGCGCTGGGCGGGCGTGCGCGCCCAGTTGCTGAGCTCGTACCAGTCGTAGCCCGCCGCCGTCAGCCGCGCCTCGGCGAGCTCGTACATGTCCGCGTGCAGCTCGTCGTCGGGCTGAGCCACCTCACCGCGCGCGATCTGGCGCGCGAGCTTCGTGCCGGTCTCCACGATGAGGGCGTAGGCCGAGAGGTGATCGGGCTCCTGGGCGAGCGCCAGGTCGAGCGACGCGCTCCAGTCGTCGAGCGACTCCCCCGGCGTGCCGTAGATCAGGTCGAGGCTGGTGGCGAGCCCGGCCTCCTTCGCCCACCGCACGACCAGCGGCACGCGCGCGGGATCGTGGGTGCGCTCGAGCGTGGCCAGCACGTGCGGCACGGCGGACTGCATGCCGAACGACACGCGGGTGAACCCGGCGTCCGCGAGTTCGAACAGCGCGTCGCGGTCGACCGAGTCGGGGTTCGCCTCGGTCGTGACCTCGGCGTCGGCGGTCACGCCCCACGCCTGCCGCACGCCGTCGAGCATGCGCGCCAGGTCGGAGATGGGCAGCAGGGTGGGCGTGCCGCCGCCGAAGAACACGGTCGAGGCCGGGCGGCCGCCGACCGCCGCCTCGTCGAGCACGCGCCGCGCCAGCCCGATCTCGTCGAGGGCCTGACCTGCGTAGTCGCTCTGCTTGACGCCGCGGACCTCGTCGGCCGTATAGGTGTTGAAGTCGCAGTAGCCGCAGCGCACGCGGCAGAACGGCACGTGCAGATAGACCCCGAAATCGCGCTCCGCGGCGCCGCCGGCGACGGAAGCTGGCAGCCGCCCATCCGTCGGTGCGGGGTCGCCGAGGGGCAGCGCGGACGGGCTCACCGCTCGTCCGCGATCGGACCGGTGAGGGCGCGCTCGTAGCGACGCGTGATGATCGCCTGGGTGAGCCGCGAGATCGGGTAGCCGAGCCAGTAAAGCCAGCCCGAGGGCCGCGAGAACGCGCGGATCGTGAGCCACACCGAGTCGTCGGGGCGATGCTCCACGATGAACGCCTCCTCGCCGCGGGCGGGGTGCCCGGGAAGGGTGCCGTAGGCGAAGCCCTTGCGCGCGGGCTCGTCGACGACGTAGACCACACGGCACGGCACGTTGACGGGCCAGAGCAGGAGCCGCAGCAGCGCGGTGTCTCCCGAGCGCAGCAGCGGCTCGCCCTCCGGCGAGAACACCTGCTCGCCGTCGGCGGCGAGGGTCGCTGGCTCGATCGGCGTGCCGTCGGGCTCGAAGCTGACCGGGGTGTAGCTCGCATCCGTCACCTCGGGCGGGGCGTCGATCACCCGGACACGGAATCCGGAGCGCCGCTGGATGCCCCAGGTCAGCGTCTGCATCCAGGCATGCTCGAAGCGCTCCGCGCCGTGCCCGAGGCGAACGCGACGCTCGATCGGGCGATAGCCCTTCGGCGGGTAGCGCATCAGATCGGCCGCCTGCGTGCCGCCGACAGCCCCGTACGTGACGGGGACGAGCCAGAGCGGCGTCTCCGAGTTCGGGGCGGGGTGCGATGCGGGCATCCGACCATTGTCGCCGATTCCCGGCGTGCGAGCACCTCGCGCGTGCACCTGCGAGGATGCCGTCATGAGAATTGCAGTCACCGGCGGAAGCGGAAAACTCGGCTCGACGGTCGTCTCCTCGCTGCGCGCGGCGGGCCACGACGTCACCAACTTCGATCGCACGGGGCAGCGCTCCCCCGGATTCGTGCAGACCGATCTGACCGACTACGGGCAGGTCGTGGACGCCCTGCACGGGGTTGACCGGGCACCCGGATTCGATGCCGTCGTTCACCTCGGCGCGATTCCCGCGAGCGGGCTCGCTCCCGACTCGGCGACCTTCCACAACAACATGGCCGCGACCTACAACGTGCTGCAGGGCGCGATCCGCGCCGGGATCCGCCGCATCGTGATGGCCTCGAGCGAGACGCTGCTCGGCATCCCCTTCGACATCGATCCGCCGTACGCCCCGCTCGACGAGGAGTACCCCTCGCGCCCGGAGTCGACGTACGCGATCGTGAAGCACCTCGAGGAGGAGCTCGCCCGCAAGCTCGTGCGCTGGGATGCGGAGCTCAGCATCACCGGCCTGCGCTTCTCGAACGTGATGACCCCAGACGACTACGCGCAGTTCCCCGACTACTCGAAGAACCCGTCGAGCCGCCGCTGGAACCTCTGGGGGTACATCGACGCCCGCGACGGCGCCCAGGCGGTGCTGCGCGCGCTGGAGACGGCGAAGCCGGGGTTCGAGACGTACGTCATCGCGAACGCCGACACGGTGGTCGACACCCCGAGCGCGGAGCTGATGGCGACGTTCTTCCCGAACGTGGAGCTGACTCGCGAGCTGACCGGCAACGAGACGCTGCTCTCGATCGAGAAGGCGCGTCGCGAGCTCGGCTACGAGCCGCAGTTCGGCTGGCGCCAGACCCCCTAGACGGGTCACCCCAGTGGGTGGGACAGACAGGGCCGTGTACTTGATTCTCCCTCGCGGAAGCTCCATTCTCAGGGGGTGGCTGTTACCCGAACCAGCGCGAGCGTAAGTCTGTACGGCAAGACTCCGCTCGACACTGCGTCGCGCGTGTCGGCCACCCTGCGGGTCGCGCCGACGCTCGCGCTCGAAGCCGACGTCCCGCATCCGCTGCCCCGCTTCGCCGCCGAAGGCCAAATCGCCGCAAGCTCCTCCTGGACCTTCGACGAGGGCGAGTCGACGCCGAGCGAGGGCGACCCGCTGGCGCTGGCATGCTTGGACCGCCTCGCCGAGCGCTTCTCCTCCCACGTCGACGCCTTCGCGGCGCTCTCGGAGCACTACGACATCCGCGTCTGGCTCGTCGTCGAAGCCGACCGCGAACTCGGCGGCTTCATCGTGCGCCCGCAGACCCTGGAGCGCCTGGTCCGGATGCGCGCCGCGCTCTACCCGGTGGTGCGGATCGCCCGACCGCGGGTCGCCGTCCACGCCTGAGCGGGGCGCGCTACACGGCGACGTGCAGCATGAACGACCCCAGGAAGCCGACGGTCGCGGCGAGCCCGGTGAACGCGCCGGTGCGGCGGAAGGCGTCGGGGATCATGGTGTCGCAGATCATCGCCAGGATGGCGCCGGCGGCCACCGCCTGCGTCACCGAACGCGCGTGCTCGTCGAGTGCCCCGAGCCCGAAGTACCCCGCCAGGCTGGACACCGCGCACACGGCGCCGATCGTCCCCCACAGCCGGAACACGGACGCGCGACTGCGGCCCGAGGCCTTCATCGCCGCCGTGCTCGACAGCCCCTCCGGCACGTTCGAGATGCCGACCGCGACGAGCAGGGGGATGCTGAGCGCCCCCGAGCTCGCGGCCGTGAGCCCGATGATCGCCGACTCGGGCACGCCGTCCAGGAGCGCGCCGATCGCGATCCCGGACCCGGTGGAGTCGGCTGCGGTGCCCGGCTTGGCGCGCTGGCCGAGCCGGTGCAGCGTCAGGTTCGCCGCCACGTACACGACCGCACCCGCGAGGAACGCGGCGCTCGTCAGCAGCAGGCCCGAGGTCTCCTCCGCCTCCAGCACCAGATCGAAGGCGAGAGCGGAGATCAGGACCCCCGCCCCGAAGGCCATGATGGTCGCGGTCACCCGATCCGGCACGCGCACGAACCAGGCGATGGCGGCTCCGAGCACCAGCGCGCCCCCCGCGGCGACGCCGCCGATGGCGGCGAGACCCCACTCCGGCATGTCGACCCCTTTCTCGGCGGTCGGGACCGACGCTAGCGCCCGAGCGCGACCACGAGGGCGAGAATCGCGAGCACCAGCGCAACCGGGGTCATGATGAAGCGCTCGAGCTTGCTGCGCGAGATCGCGTTCATCAGCACGCCGAGCGCGAGGTAGCCGAACACGACCCACATGGCGATGACGACGCCGAGGGCCTCGCCGGCATCGCCGAGCAGACCCGCGCGGATCAGCGCGAGCACGGCGAAGGCGACATAGAGCACCACCGCGACGATGCTGCCGATGCGCTTGCTCGCGGGAAGAACCTCGTCGGCCCCGCCCCAGGCCGCACGGCCCCACGGCACGCCGGCGATCAGGGCGATCTGGAAGATCGCGAGCGCCACCAGGAGGACCGTGAAGGCCACCGCGGCGGCGGCGGTCACTTCTTGTCCTTCGTCTCGACGTCGCCGGAGAGCGCCGCGATGAACGCCTCCTGAGGAACCTCGACGCGACCGACCATCTTCATGCGCTTCTTCCCCTCTTTCTGCTTCTCCAAGAGCTTCCGCTTGCGCGTGATGTCACCGCCGTAGCACTTGGCCAGAACATCCTTGCGCATCGCCGAGATCGACTCGCGGGCGATGATGCGCGCCCCGATCGCCGCCTGAATCGGCACCTCGAACTGCTGGCGCGGGATGAGCTTCTTGAGCCGCTCGGTCATCAGCACGCCGTAGGCGTAGGCCTTGTCGCGGTGCACGATCGCGCTGAACGCGTTGACCGCCTCGCCCTGCAGCAGGATGTCGACCTTCACCAGGTCGGCCTCCTGATCGCCGCTCGGCTCGTAGTCGAGCGAGGCGTAGCCGGCGGTCTTCGACTTGAGCTGGTCGAAGAAGTCGAACACGATCTCGCCGAGCGGGATCGTGTACTTGATCTCGACGCGATCCTCGCCCAGGTAGTCCATGCCGAGCAGGGTGCCGCGGCGCGACTGGCACAGCTCCATGATCGTGCCGACGTAGTCCTTCGGCGCCAGGATCGCGGCCTTCACCATCGGCTCCGTGACGCTGTGGATCTTCGCCCCGGTCGGGAACTCGCTCGGGTTGGTGACCGTGAACTCCTTGCGGTCCTCCGTCGTCACCTCGTAGGTCACGCTCGGAGCCGTCGAGATCAGGTCAAGGCCGAACTCGCGCTCCAGGCGCTCGCTGACGATCTCGAGGTGGAGCAGGCCCAGGAATCCGCAGCGGAAGCCGAAGCCGAGCGCGACCGAAGTCTCCGGCTCGTAGTTGAGGGAGGCATCCGAGAGCTTCAGCTTGTCGAGCGCCTCGCGCAGCACCGGATAGTCGCTGCCGTCGATCGGGTACAGCCCCGAGAAGACCATCGGCTTCGGGTCGGTGTAGCCGGGCAGCGGCTCGGTGGAGGGCGTGCGCGAGTTGGTGACGGTGTCGCCGACCTTCGACTGGCGCACGTCCTTCACCCCGGTGATCAGGTAGCCGACCTCGCCGACGCCGAGCCCCTTGGTGGGCGTCGGCTCGGGCGAGGAGACGCCGATCTCGAGCAGTTCGTGCACCGCGCGGGTCGACATCATCTGGATCTTCTCGCGCGGCTTGAGCGCGCCGTCGACCATCCGGACGTAGGTGATGACCCCGCGGTAGGAGTCGTAGACGGAGTCGAAGATCATCGCGCGCGACGGCGCGGTCGGGTCGCCCACCGGGGCCGGGATCCGCTCGACGACGCGGTCGAGCAGCTCCTCCACGCCCTGGCCGGTCTTGCCGCTGACGCGCAGCACGTCCTCGGGCTTGCCGCCGATGAGACTCGCGAGCTCCTTCGCGTACTTGTCCGGGTCGGCGGCCGGCAGGTCGATCTTGTTCAGCACCGGGATGATCTCGAGGTCGTTGTCGAGCGCGAGATACAGGTTCGCGAGGGTCTGCGCCTCGATGCCCTGCGCGGCATTGACGAGCAGAATCGCCCCCTCGCAGGCGGCGAGGGAGCGGCTCACCTCGTAGGTGAAGTCGACGTGCCCGGGGGTGTCGATCATGTTCAGGGCGAAGGTGTCGCCGCCGACCTGCCACGGCATCCGCACGGCCTGGCTCTTGATCGTGATGCCGCGCTCACGCTCGATGTCCATGCGGTCCAGGTACTGGGCGCGCGCGTCACGGTCGGAGACGATGCCGGTGATGCCGAGCATCCGGTCGGCGAGCGTCGACTTTCCGTGGTCGATGTGCGCGATGATGCAGAAATTCCGGATGCGCGCGGGATCGGTCGCGGCCGGTTCGAGAGGCTTCAGGGCACGAGGAGACATTTCCGCCTATTCTCGCAGACTGCGGCGGGCCGAACCGTCATGCCGCGGCGACGCGCCGCTCCCCGACGGGCTCGCGAGGCGACTCCTGGCCGCCGGACGACGCACCGGAGCACGATTGCTGGTCTCGCGCGCGACCTGGTAACGTAGACCCTTGGTTTCCGCGTGTCCCACAGCGCGCGATTCGCCGGAACGGCCCCTCTACCGGAACGGCACTATCCACTCGTTCCGCAACAGTTAAAGGAATTCCCATGGCGAACATCAAGTCGCAGATCAAGCGCATCAAGACCAACCTCAAGGCGCAGGAGCGCAACAAGGCGGTCAAGAGCGAGCTCAAGACCGCGATCCGCGCCACGCGCGCCGCGATCGCCGAGGGCGACAAGGACAAGGCCACGGCGGCCCTCCAGGTCGCGACCAAGAAGCTCGACAAGGCCACCAGCAAGGGCGTCATCCACGCGAACAACGCCGCGAACCGCAAGAGCGCGATCGCCAAGCAGGTCGCGGCCCTCTAAGTCGCCACGCCGTCTCGAGAAAGGCCCCGGAGCTTCGGCTCCGGGGCCTTTCTCATGCCCGGCGGCCGCGGCACGTGCTCAGCACGGGCTAGGCGCAGGCTAGGCGCAGGCTAGGCGCGGCCGCGCGCGGCGATCACGCCGACAAGGTGCTCGAGGGCGAACACCGGATCGCGCCCGGCGCCCTTGACCTGCGCGTCCGCGCTGGCGAGCGCCTGAATCGCGCGGCCGAGTCCGGCGTCATCCCAGCCGGAGAGGTCACGACGCGCGCGCTCGACCTGCCACGGGGCCAGGCCGAACTGGCGGGCCAGGTCTCCCGCCGAGCCGCGGGCTCCCGCGAGCTTCGCCATCGTGCGCACCTTGCTGGCGAAGGCCGCGACCATCGGAACCGGGTCGGCGCCGGTCGCCAGCGCGTGACGCAGCAGCCGGAGCGCCTCGCCGTGGCGCCCGGCGATCGCCGCGTCGGCGACGGCGAATGCGCTCGTCTCGACACGGCCGCCGTAGTAGCGGTCGACGATCTGCTCGGTGATCTCGTCGCTCGAATCGGCGAGCAGCTGCCGGCAGGCCGCCGCGAGCTCGGCGAGGTCGTCGGAGAAGGCGCCGACGAGGGCGCGCTGCGCGCCCGCGGTGATGCGGCGCCGGGCCGCGCGGAACTCGGCGACGACGAAGTCCTGCTTGTCGGAATCGCGCTTGAGCTCGGCGCAGACGATCTCGATGGCGCCGCCGGTGCCGCCTCGGATCGCGTCGAGCAGCTTCTTGCCGCGCACCCCGGTGACGTGGCGCAGCACGAGGTAGGTCTCCTCGGCCGGGCTCTCGATGTAGGCGAGCGCCTCCTCCAGGAAGGCGTCGGCGCACTTGTGCACGTTGTCGACCCGGATCAGCCGCGGCTCGGCGAAGAGCGACGGGCTGGCGAGCGTGATCAGCTCCCCGGGCGCGTAGTTGGCGGCGTCGAGATCGGAGACCTCGAGGGCGGGGTCCTCGGCGCGAAGCGTGTCGCGCAGCAGCCGGATCGCGCGATCGGCGAGCACCGACTCGGGCCCCGACACCAGGACGATCGGCGCGGGCCGCACCGCATCCCAGGCGAGCTGGGGGATCGCGACCTTGCTGCGCGCGCGAGCCGTCGAACGTGCTGCCGGCATGCCATCCCCTCGGTCGTGAACCGAAGCAAGCCTAGCCGCCGGCGCCGTCACCGGCCCGCTGCGTCCAGACCAGCAGCTCGCCCGGTCGCTCCCCCGGCGCGACCAGCACCGTGCCGTGACGATCGGTGCGGTAGGCGGCCGTGCCGGCGTCCGCGAGCACGCCGAGGGCGCTCTCGGTCGGATGCCCGTAGTCGTTCTCGGCGCCGACGCCGATCAGCCCGACGAGAGCGCCGAGCGACGCGTACAGCGCCGCCGACTGGTCGCCCGAGCCGTGATGCGAGACCTTGACCAGATCGACGGACGCGGGGTGCGCGCTCGCGAGCAGCCGCGCCTGGGCCTGCTCGCCCAGGTCGCCGAGCAGGATCGCGCTCAGGCATCCCGTGCGGCACTCCCCCACCGGCCGCAGCTCGAGCACGAGGCTCGCGTCGTTGCCGGGGTCGACGCCGCGCGGCGGCGGCCAGATGACCTCCCAGGCGAACTCGCCCAGCACCCCGCGCGCGCCGCGCTCCGGCCACTCGACGCTCGCCCCGTGCGCGCGCAGGGTCTCGCCGATCGCCGCGTCGGCGGCATCCGCGGGGACCCCCAGAAGGGCGCGATCCACCCGCCCGAGCACCGCGTCGAGGCCGCCCACGTGGTCGGCGTCGAAGTGGGTGAGCACCAGAAGGTCGATGCGCGTGACAGCGAGTTCGTCGAGGCACGCCGCGAGCGGCTCCGGCTCGCGGCCGACATCGACGAGCGCGATCTGCCCGGCGCTGCGAATCAGGGTCGCGTCACCCTGCCCGACATCGCAGGCGGCGTACTGCCACGCCCCCGGACGGCCGAGCGCGTCGCCGACCCGGCCCGCCAGCAGCGTGAGGGGGTAGGCGAGCAGTGTGACGGCGAGCAGCCCTGCCGCGACCCGGCGGACCACGGATGCGCGGCCCCCGGTCGGCAGGATCAGCAGCGCCGCCGCCAGCGTCACGGCGGCGAGCAGCACCACCCCGCCGATCCCGTCGAGCCAGGGGCCGCGCGCGACCGGAAGCGCGGCGGCGGTCTGCGCCACCGCCGCGATCCAGCTGGACGGGAGCCACGCCAGGCCGACGAGCGCCTGGGCGATCCACGGCGCGATCGGGAGGAGCAGGCAGGCCACCAGGCCCAGCACGGTCGCCACCGGCGCCGCCGGAGCGGCGAGCACGTTGGCCGGAACACCGTAGACCGCGAGCGAGGGATCGAGCAGCAGCAGGACCGGCTGGCACGCGAGCTGGGCCGCCGTCGGGACGGCGATCACGAGCGCGAGCGGGCCCGGCAGCACCCGCGACAGCCGTTCGGTCAGCGGCCCGGCGAGCACGAGCAGCCCCGCGGTCGCGAGCACCGAGAGGGCGAACCCGTAGTTGCGGGCGAGCCACGGGTCGACCGTCAGCAGCGCGACGACGCTCAGGCACAGCAGCGGCATGCCGCGGGACGCGCGCCCGAGCGCCAGGCCGAGCAGCGCGGCGCCGGCCATGATGCTCGCCCGCAGCACGCTCGGCTCGGGCGTGACGAGCACCACGAAGCCGAGCAGCGCGACGAGCGAGCAGCCGACGCGCACCGCCCGCGGCGCCCCGAGCAGCCGGCACAAGCCGAAGACGAGGGCCACCACGACGGCGCAGTTCGCACCCGAGACGGCGGTGAGATGGCTGAGCGAACTGCGCTTCATGTCACGGTCGAGCGCCGCGCCGACCTCCGTCGTGTCGCCGATCGCGAGCCCCGGGAGCAGCCCGGATCCCGGCTGCGGCAGCGCGCCCGTCGCCTGCCGGAGCCCCCCGCGCAGCGCCTCGCTCGCCTCCAGCAGGGCGGGCGGTGGCCGGATGTCGTGCAGCGCGCCGCGCGCGAACACCAGAAGGGCGCGGTCATCCCCCGGCTCGGCGGTGTCGACGGAGGCGATGAGGTGCACCGTCGCGCCGATCACGATGCTCGACAGGGCCGGGTCATCGGGCTGGGCGAACACGAGCACCGGCACCGCGAGCTCGCGCTCCGGCGCGTCGCCCAGCGCCCGCAGCGTCGCCTCGAACCGCCCCTCGCGCGGCCGGCCCGTCACGTCCAGTTCGAGGTCGAGACTGCGACCCGACCCCGCGGCCTCCGCCAGCTCGGACGGAGCGCGCGCCGAGACCCCGCTCGCGGTGGCGCTGAGCACGAGGGCGCCGACCGCTGCCGCCAGCAGCACCGCGCCGAGCCGGAGCCGCACCGCGGGCCTCACGGCCTCGCGGACCCCGAGCAGCGTCGCCGCGACACCGAGCACCACCGCCCAGCCCGCGACCGCCGCGGCGAGCAGCGCCGAGGCCTCCGCGGCCCCGACTCCGACGATCGCGGCGAACCAGGCGACGAGGGCCGCGGGCACGAGCCGGTAGTCGCCGCGCACGGCTCAGACCGTGACGAGGTCGCGCAGACCCTCGAAGGTCTTGTCGCCGATTCCGCTGACGCTCAGCAGATCCTCGATCGCGGTGAAGCGCCCGTTCGTCTCGCGCCACTGCAGGATGCGCTCCGCCATCGCGGGCCCGATGCGCGGCAGCGTCTCGAGGGTCGCCGCATCGGCGGTGTTGAGGTTCACCTTGCCGCCGACGACCGCGCCTGAGCCGGCGGCGGGCGCCTCCCCCTCGGCGTAGACGATCAGCTGCTCGCCGTCGACGAGGAACCTCGCCAGGTTGACGGCCTCGGGGTCGGCCCCCTCCAGGAAGCCGCCCGCCGCCGCGACCGCGTCGACGGCACGCGCCCCCTCGCGCAGCTCGTACAGGCCGGGGCGCGCGACGAGCCCCAGGATGTGCACGTAGATCGTCGCGCTCGCGCCGCTGATCGCGGCGGCGGTCTCGGCCGGAGCGGGCGCGTCGATCACGGCGCTCGTGCCGCGCGGGGTGACGGCGGTGATGAACACCGCGACGCCGAGCGCCGCCAGCGCGAGCATGAGCGCGGCCCCGACCCCGACCCGCACGCGGGCGCGGCGGGGGTCGGGGTCGAGACGCGCGCTCACGGCGTCAGGTTAGGTCGGGACCGCTCGCGCGGTCCCGCGGATGCTCCCGACTGTGTGCGGCTAGCGCTTCGTCGCGATGTTGACGAGCTTCGGGGCTCGCACGATCACGTTGACGATCTCGCGATCGCCGACCGCGCGCGCCACCGCATCCGAGCCGCGCGCCAGGATCTCCAGCGCGCCGGTGTCGATCGTCGGCGCCACCTCGAAGCGGTCGCGCACCTTGCCGTCGACCTGCACGATCGCCGTCACCGACTCCTCGACCAGGAGGGTCGGGTCGGCCTTGCGCAGGGTCGTCGTGGCGACGCTTCCCTCGTAGCCGAGGCGCTCCCACATGTCGTCGGCCGTGTACGGCGCGAACAGGCTGAGCAGCTTCGTGACGATCTCGATCGCCTCACGGACGGCCGGGTCCCCGGCGCCGGGGCCGGAGTCGATCGTCTTGCGGATCGCGTTCACGAGCTCCATGAGCCGGGCGACGACGACGTTGAACTTGAAGCCCTCGACCAGGCCCGGTGCGTCGGCGAGCAGGCGGTGCGTCTGGCGACGCAGGGCCGCATCGCCGCCCTTCCACTCGACCTCGGGGCTCGAGGTGACCTCGCCCGTGATGCGCCAGGCGCGCGCCAGGAACTTCGCCGAACCGGCCGGCGAGACGTCGGCCCAGTCGATGTCGTCCTCCGGCGGACCGGCGAACGCCATCGTCAGACGCACCGCGTCCACGCCGTGCTCATCGAGCTGCTCCGAGAGCCGCACGATGTTGCCGCGGCTCTTCGACATCGCGGAGCCGTTCATCAGCACCATGCCCTGATTCAGCAGCGCGCTGAACGGCTCGGTGAAGCTGACGTAGCCCAGGTCGAACAGCACCTTCGTGATGAAGCGCGCGTACAGCAGGTGCAGGATCGCGTGCGTCACGCCGCCGACGTACTGGTCGACGGGCGCCCACTTCTCGGCCTCCTTCGGGTCGAAGGCCTGCGTGTCGTCGTTCGGGTTGAGGAAGCGCAGGAAGTACCAGGACGAGTCGACGAACGTATCCATCGTGTCCGGGTCGCGACGCGCCGCGGTGCCGTCGGGCAGGGTCACGTTGACCCAGTCCTCGGCCGCGCCGAGCGGCGAGGCGCCCTTCGGCTGCAGGTCGAGACCCTCGCTCGGCGGCAGCTCGACGGGAAGCGCCGACTCCTCGACCGGGATCTCGCGGCCGTCCTCGGTGTGCAGGATCGGGATCGGGGTTCCCCAATAGCGCTGGCGCGAGATCAGCCAGTCGCGCAGACGGTACGTCTTCGCGGCGCGGCCGGTGCCCGCCTCCTCCAGCAGTTCGATGACGCGCTTGATGGCGTTCGACTTGCTGAGCCCGTCGAGCGGGCCCGAGTTCATCAGGCGTCCCTCGCCCGCGAGCGCCTCGCCGGTCTGCACCGGGTCGGGCGGCAGCAGGTCGCCGGCCTCCAGCATCTCGGGGGTGATCACCGGGATCGCCCCGGTAACCGGGGCGTTGGTGTCGACGACGACCCGCACCGGGAGATCGAACTTGATCGCGAACTCGAGGTCGCGCTGGTCGTGCGCGGGCACGGCCATGACGGCGCCGTGGCCGTAGTCGGCGAGCACGTAGTCGGCCGCCCAGACGGGGATGCGCTCCCCGTTGACCGGGTTGATGGCGACACGGCCGAGCGGAACGCCGGTCTTCTCGCGGGTGGCGTCCTGGCGCTCGATCTCGGTCGACTTCTGCACCTGCTCGAGGTAGGCGGCGAAGTTCTTCTTGGTCTCGTCGTCCGCATCCGCCACCAGTTCGGCGGCGAGGTCGGAGTCGGGGGCGACGACCATGAAGGTCGCGCCGAACAGCGTGTCGGGGCGCGTCGTGAAGACGGTGACCCGCTCGGCGCGGCCCTCGATGACGAAGTCGACATCGGCGCCGACGCTGCGGCCGATCCAGTTGCGCTGCATCGCGATGACCTTGCTCGGCCACGAGCCCTCGAGCTGGTTCAGGTCATCGAGCAGACGGTCGGCGTAGTCGGTGATCTTGAAGTACCACTGCGTGAGCTTCTTCTTGACGACGACGTTGTCGCAGCGCTCGCAGCGGCCGTCGACGACCTGCTCGTTGGCGAGCACCGTCTGGTCGTGCGTGCACCAGTTGACCCAGCTCGCCTTGCGGTAGGCGAGGCCCTTCTCGTACAGCTTGAGGAACAGCCACTGGTTCCACTTGTAGTACTCGGGGTCGCTCGTGTGCAGCACCCGATCCCAGTCGAACGAGGCGCCGTAGCGCTTCATCGACTGGCGCTGCTGCTCGATGTTGTCGTAGGTCCAGGCGCGCGGGTCGACCCCGCGCTTGATGGCCGCGTTCTCGGCCGGCAGGCCGAAGCTGTCCCAGCCGATCGGGTGCAGCACGTTGAAGCCCTGCAGCCGCCAGTAGCGCGCGACGACGTCACCGAGCGCGTACGCCTCGGCGTGACCCATGTGCAGGTCGCCGGAGGGGTACGGGAACATGTCGAGCACGTATTTGCGCGGGCGCGTGTCGGCAGGGTTGTCGGTCGCGAACGGGCGCAGCTCATCCCACCGCGCCTGCCACTTCTCCTGGATGCGCGTGAAGTCGTACTCGTTCGGGGCGTCGTCGTGCTGGGTCACAGAACTCTCATTCGTCAGGTGCCGGACCGTGCCCCGCGCCAACGCTCGGCGGGCGGACGTCGCGATCCATCGTCCAGGTTACTCAACGCGCGGGCATGTTCCTGCGTTCCCGCCCGCAGCGTCTCGTCGCGGGCGCAGATCAGGGCGCCGAGGCGCCGAGCACGCGGAGGAGCGGCGCCGCCTTCACCCGGATCTCGTCGAGCTCGGCGGCAGGGTCGGACAGCGCGGTGATGCCGCCGCCGGTGCCGATCGAGGCGCCCGAGGGATCCAGCACGATGCTGCGGATCACCATCGCCAGGTCGCAGGCCCCGTCGAAGCCGAACCAGCCGAATGCCCCCGAGTAGATGCCGCGCGGCCGCGCCTCGAGCTCGTGCAGAAGCTCCGTCGCCCGCCGCTTCGGGGCGCCCGTCATCGACCCGGCCGGGAAACACGCCTCGACCAGGTCGGCGACGTTGACGTCGTCGCGAAGCCGCCCCTCGACCGTGCTCACGAGCTGGTGCACCTGCGCGTAGCTCTCCACCTCGAGCAGGTGGGTGACGGCGACGCTGCCGACCTCGCACACGCGCGAGAGGTCGTTGCGCATCAGGTCGACGATCATCAGGTTCTCGGCGCGCTCCTTCTCGCTGTCGAGCAGCTCGGCGCGGGCGGCGGCGTCGCTCGCGGCGTCGGCCCCGCGCGGACGTGTGCCCTTGATGGGGCTCGTGTCGACGCGTCCGTGCGCATCGACACGCAGGAAGCGCTCCGGCGAGGCCGAGACGAGGGTCGTGTCGCCGATGCGGATCAGTCCGCCGTGATGGGTGGGACTGGTGCGACGCAGCGCGGTGAGCAGGTCGACCGGGTCGGGGTGGGCCCCCGGCACCGCGACCCGCGTCGTGAGGCACAGCTGGTACGCCTCCCCCTCGCGGATCGCCTCCTGGCAGGCGCGGATGTGCTCGAGATACGAGGCATCGTCATCGAGCCAGCGCGCCTCGGCGGGCTGGGCCTCAGCAGGCTGGGCCCCGGCCGGCTCGCCGGGGACGAGCCCAGTCAGCGCGGCCACCGCCGCGTCGCGCCAGCGGGCCAGCTCACCGCTCCAGTCATCGCCGAGTGCGATCAGACGTCCCTCGCCTGTGGCGGCGTCGACGGCCAGCATCCGATCGACGCGCAGAAGCGAAGCCGGCGGCGACTCCGCGTCCACGGCCTGACCGAGCGTCTCGGCGCGAAGCTCGTACTCCAGCCAGCCGACGAGCCCCAGGCGGAACGCCGGGAGGTCATCGCCCGCCGAGATCGGGTGATCCGCGAGTTCGGCGCGCAGCGTGTCGAGAACGCGCCCGGTGATGACGAGGCGCTCGCCCCGCCCCAGATAGTGGACGCCGGGCCGCGCGCCGGAGGCCTCCGGGGCGGCACTGTCGAGCCAGAAGCCGTCGGCCTCGCCGACGAGCGCCCGGAACGCCGCAGCGACGTCCGCCACGATCCCGACCGGATGCTCGCAGCACTCGTCGCGGCGACGTTTCCAGCCGGACGGAGGAGAGGCGCATACCCTGATCCTATGAGCGCAACGACGACCCTCCTGTGGCACGGCGGCGCGCTCGAGCCTGTCGTGGACTGCACGCCCGGCCCGGTGGAGCTCGTCGCTGCCGATTCCTGGCTCACCGACGACGGCCGCACGCTCGCTCTCGACCTCCATCGCGAGCGCTTCTTCGACGCGGCCGGGGCCGAGGGCTTCGAGGAGGCCGAGCTCGACGCCTTCTGGGCCGCGGTGATCGACGCGCTCCCTCGCACCGGCGCCTGGTTCCCGCGCGTCGAGGCGCGACGGCTGAACGATCGGCGAGAGCTGCGACTGCTGCGGCGCGTGGCCCCCGAGCGCCGCCGGTCGGTCACCGTCGCGACGCATCTCGGGCGCGATCCGCGCACCGTTCCGCTCGTGAAGGGCCCCGACCTGGAGGCGATGCTGCGGCTGCGCACCGAGGCCCAGTCGCGCCACGCCGACGAGGCGGTGCTGCTGAGCGCCGAAGGCTTCGTCGTCGAAGGCTCGACGACGTGCTTCGCCTGGTGGCGCGGCGATGCCCTCGCGATCCCCGACCCGGAGCTTCCCCGCATCGACTCGGTGACGCTGCGCAGCGTGCTCGCGCTGGCGACGGCGCTCGGCATCGATGTCCTGCACGAGGAGGTCACCCCCGACGAGCTCGACGGGCTCGAGCTGTGGGCGCTGAACTCCCTGCACGGCATCCGGATCGTCACGGCGTGGATCGACGGGCCGTCCCTCGCCGAGGAGCCGGGCCGACTGCAGCGCTGGCGCGACCGTCTCGACGCGCTTCGTCGGCCGATCGGCGATCGGCACGAGTGATGGACATCAACGCCGCCCTCACCTGGATCCTGGAGGTGGTCGCGTCGGTCGATCCCGTGCTGCGCACCACGCTTGCGGGCCTCGGGATGTTCCTGGAGACGAGTGTGCTCGTCGGACTGGTCGTGCCGGGCGACTCGATCGTGATCGTCGCCAGCACCGCCGTCGAGACGCCGGTCGGCTACGTCTCGCTGCTGGTCGCGGTCATCGTGGGGGCGCTCGGCGGCGAGAGCGTCGGCTTCGCTCTGGGGCGGCTGTTCGGGCCGCGCATCCGCGACTCCCGCCTGGGCCACTGGATCGGTCGCGCGAACTGGCAGCGCGCGGAGTACTACGTGGACCGGCGGGGCGGCCCCGCGGTCTTCATCTCGCGCTTCCTGCCGGTGTTCCACTCGCTCGTGCCGCTCACGGTCGGCATGAGCGCGATGAGCTATCGCCGCTTCTTCGCCTGGACCGCTCCCGCGTGCGTGGTGTGGGCGGTCGCCTATGTGACGTTCGGCTCGGTCGCCGCGGTGGGCTATCGCGAGCTCGCGGATCAGCTGCACGTCGCCGGGTACATCTTCGTCGGCGTGGTCGTCGCGTTCGCTCTCGGGGTCGTGCTCGTCAAGTGGCTTCTGGTGCGCTCCGAGCGCCGCCACTGGGACCACCCGGGCGATGGCGACGCGAACACGATCGACGACGACCTGACGGCGCGCTGAGCCGGGCGCCGCGACGGTCGCAGACGACAACGGGGACGGGCGCGATCCGCACCCGTCCCCGCTGATGACTCAGCGAATCAGCCCAGGAAGCCGTTCGCCGTCAGCCACTCGGTCGCGATCTGCGCGCTCGACAGCTGGTCCTCGACGCTCTGCACGTTGAGGGCGATCAGGCCGTCGGCGGTCAGCGCGGCGCTGACCGGGTCGAGCACCGAGGCGAGCTCGTCCGCGAGGTCGGCGTTCACGAGCGGAACGACGTTCGAGGCGAGGAACAGCCCCTCCGGGTCGTCGAGGGTGACGAGACCGGCAGTCTGGATGCGCGGGTCGGCCGTGTAGATGTTGGCGACGTTGACGACGCCCTCGATGAGCGCGTCGAAGGTGGTGTCACCGGTGGCCTCGAAGCTCACGGTGACGCCGTAGACGCTCTCCAGCCCGCTGGGGCCGTAGGGGCGCTCCTCGAGCTCCGGCGGGCCGCCGAGCACGACGCTGTCGACGTTCGCGAGGTCGCCGATGGCGCTCAGCGAGTTCGCGTCAGCGAACTCCTGCGTGACGGTGTACGAGTCCTGGTCGCTCGCGGTCGACTGGTCGAGAACCGCCAGCGAGTCCGGGAGCGCGTCGGCGAGGGCCGCGTAGACCTCGTCCGACTGGGTGGCGGTGGTGTCGGGCGCGTAGTACTGGAGGAGGTTTCCGGTGTACTCGGGGAACACATCCACCTCACCGGCCTCGAGGGCCGGGATGTACGCGTCGCGCTGGCCGATCTGGAACGAGCGCTCGACGTCGTAGCCGGCGTTCTCCAGGGCCTGCGCGTAGATCTCGGCGACGATCTCGTTCGAGTAGTACGCCTGCGAGCCGACCACGATGGTGTCGGTGCTGCCCGATCCCTCGGTGGGGCTCAGCGGATCGCCCTGCGCACACCCTGAGAGGGCCAATGCAACCCCAACCACGGCTGCGCCCAGGGCCAGCCGGCCTTTGTTCCCTGCTGTGTTCAACATGATCTTCCTTACCTAGTTGTTGGTGGGGGTCCCCACCGAACTCGCGCGCGGCCTCAGCGGCCGGGTGCGACGTGGTTGCGAACGCGGCGCGCTGCGCCCGTCCGGAATGATGCGCTCGGTGATCTGCGCGGCGAGGCCGAACAGCGCGTCGAGCGCGAAGGCGAGCGCCACCACAAGCAGCGCCGCGCCGAGCATCTGGTCGTAGCGGCGCAGCGGCAGCCCCTGGATGATGTCGAAGCCGAGGCCGCCGAGGTTCACGTACGCCGCGAGGGTGGCGGTCGCGACGACCTGCAGGGTCGCGCTGCGCAGTCCCCCGATCAGCAGAGGCAGCCCGAGCGGCACCTCGACCTTCCAGAGGATCTGCCACTCGGTCATGCCGATGGCGCGCGCGGCGGAGATCGTGGAGCGGTCGATCGCCTCCAACCCGGCGTAGGCGCCCGCGAGGATCGACGGGATCGCGAGGATCACGAAGGCGATGTACGACCCCGCCGCGACCCGAATCCCCAGCCCCACGCCGAAGGTGCCGAGCAGCAGGACGAAGAACAGGATCAGTCCGAAGGAGGGCAGGGCGCGCGCGGCGCCCGAGATGGCCACCGCGATCTCGCGGCCGCGGCCGGTGTGCCCGATCAGGTAGCCGGCGGGAATCGCGATCACCGCCGCGATGACCACCGACACGAGCGTGTAGAGGACGTGCTCGCCGAGGCGCGTCCACAGCTCGCCCTCCCCCGCGGGGCCGAGATTGGCGACGATCCAGGCGAAGGCCTCGACGAACAGCGTCATGTCGACACCGCCCGAGCTCGCGTCGGGGTCCGCCTCGCCCACGGCATGAGCACCCGTCCGAGCAGCTGCAGCGCGGCGTCGACGACGAGCGCGAGCGCGGCCGTGGCGACGACCCCCGCGAACACCTCTTCGACGATGCGCCGTTGAAGCCCGTTGGTGAACAGGTAGCCGAGGCTCTCGACGCCGATCAGGATGCCCACCGTGACGAGCGCGATCGTGCTCACGGCGACGACTCGGAGCCCGGCGAGCAGGACCGGGCCGGCGAGCGGGAACTCGACCTCCCAGAACCGGCGCCAGGCCGAGTACCCCACCGCGGTCGCGGACTGCCGGACGCCGGGATCGACCGAGCCGAAGGCGTCCGCCGCGGCGCGCGCCATCAGGGCGACCGCGTACAGCGTGAGGGCGATGGTGACGTTGAACTCGCTGAGGAACGGGATCCCGAGCAGCGGCGGCAGCACGACGAAGAGGGCGAGCGAGGGGATCGTGTAAAGCAGCCCGGCGACGGTCAGCACCAGCCCGCGCGTGACGCGGTAGCGCCACGCCACCCAGCCGAGCGGAATCGCGATGACGAAGCCGAGCACGATCGGAACGACGCTCAAGCGCAGATGCTCGAGCGTCAGCCCCCCGATCAGCCCGAGGTTGTTGACGATCCAGTTCATGTCAGCGCCGCGCCTCGCTGAGGACACCCGCCGCGCGACCGTCGGAGTCGACCAGGACGGTGCGCCCGTCCACCACCTTCTCGGTGAGCGCCCGCTTGCCGCGATCGGCGCCCACGAAGCTCGCGACGAAGTCGTTGGCCGGATGCGCGAGCAGCTGCTCCGGGGAGCCCTTCTGCGCGATGCGTCCGCCGGTCTCCAGCAGCACGATCTGATCGCCGAGCAGGAACGCCTCATCGATGTCGTGCGTGACGAACACGATCGTCTTGCCGAGCTCCTGCTGCAGCCGGAGGACCTCCTGCTGGAGCTCGGCGCGCACGATCGGGTCGACGGCGCCGAACGGCTCATCCATCAGCAGGATGTTCGGGTCGACCGCGAGCCCGCGGGCGACGCCGACGCGCTGCTGCTGACCCCCGGAGAGCTGCGAGGGGTAGCGCTGGGCGAGGTCCCGCTCGAGCCCGACGACATCCATGAGCTCGAGCGCACGGGCGTGGGCTTCGGCCTTGGAGGTGCCGACCAGACGGGGAACCGTCGCGATGTTGTCGATGACACGACGATGCGGAAGGAGTCCCGAGTTCTGCATGACGTAGCCGATCCGCCGACGCAGCTGGACCGGCTCGGTGGTCGCCACATCCTCGTCGTCGATCAGCACGGCGCCCGCGCTCGGGTCGACCATGCGATTGATCATCCGCAGCAGGGTCGTCTTCCCGGAGCCGCTCGATCCCACCAGCACGGTGACCTGGTGGGAGGGCATGACGACGCTGAAGTCGTCAACGGCGAGCGTGCCGTCGGGGAACTGCTTCGAGACGGCTCTGAACTCGATCATGCGCGGTCCGCTCTCCCTCGGTCGCCCCTCGATGGGGTCGTTGCCGGTGCAGAGCCCGCGCGCACTGGCGAAGGCTCCTCACCATCTCAACACATTCGGAGCGGAGAGCGCCGGGGATTGCCGAAGCAATCCCCGGACGCGTCAGCGGGAGACGTTCGCGGGAATGGCGAAGTGCGGCGACATCAGCGCGACGAAGATGTCGTGCGCGTGCGCGATGAACTGCTCGTCGCCCTCGGGATCGCGCGTGAACGCGCGCGCCACGAGCGAATCGCCGGCAGCACTCGCCGCCTCGAACGCCAGGCGCGCGGCGTCGGAGCCCGGAAGCTCGAAACGCTGCACGAGTGCGTCGTACATGTGCGACGCGAGCGCCGCATTCGCCGACGCGCCCGTGGCGGGCCGCAGGTCGAGCACGTCGCCGAGTCGCAGCGAGGCGAAGCCGGGCTCGGTGCGGTATGCGTCAACCAGCACGGCGATGCCCGCCGACAGCGCGGCGAACCAGTCGTCGTGCTGCTCGTCGCGAACCGCGGCCATGACGCGCTCGTTCATGCGCTCGGCGTTGCGAGCCGCGAGGCTCTGCAGCACGGCGATGCGGTCGGGGAAGTAGCGGTACACGGTGCCGATGGAGGCACCGGCGCGGTCAGCAACCATCGCCGTGGTGAGGCGCTCGTAGCCGATTTCATCGATCACGTCGGCCGCCGCATCCAGCAGAGCCGCGAGGCGCGCGGTACTTCGCGCCTGCACGGGCTCGTTGCGGATCAATGCAGCGGGATCAACTTGGTGATCGGAGAGTTTGATGTGGGACACAGGGGTTCTCCTTCTCGATTCGGTGAGCATACCTTCCGTTACTGTGGCTAGCCCGGATGTTCGCCGTGACACACTGGGACGATGACGTCGAGCCGCTCTGAGCCCGCTGGCGGACCCGCGGAATCGACGACTCTTCACATCGCGGCGCGCATCGAGGACTGGATCCACGAGCGCCGCGCGCGCCGGGCCCGTCGCCGCGGCCGCGTCGCAACCGTCATTCCCTTCACCGGGTACGGCGGCGACGGCTGGGTCCGCATTCTCGGACGCGTCGTCTACGAGGATCCGGAGCGCGCGAGCGACCCGTCGCGCCGCGTGCGCGGCTGGCGGAGCTTCACCAGCGTGCACGCGGCGTACGCCGAGGTGACGGTGAGGAGCGGAACCGACTCGGAGGCGCTCCGCGCGGATCGCGGCGGAGTTCTCGATGCGCATGTCGAGCTCTCTCTTCCCGCGGGATGGAACACGGTGCGTCTTCGCGTCGACGGGGGCCAGGAGGTCGAGGCGCCCATCTTCGTGGTGAGCGGACAGCACCGCTTCGGCATCCTGTCCGACATCGACGACACCGTGATGGTCACCGCGCTCCCCCGCCCGTTCCTGGCGGCGTGGAACACCTTCGTGCTGGACGAGCATGCGCGACGCCCGGTGCCGGGCATGGCCGTCCTGTATGAACGACTCGCGCAGCGCCACCCCGGCTGCCCGGTGTTCTATCTCTCCACGGGCGCGTGGAACGTCGCCCCGACCCTGAGTCGCTTCCTCCACCGCAATCTGTATCCGCGAGGACCCCTTCTGCTGACCGACTGGGGCCCGACCCACGATCGATGGTTCCGCAGCGGCCAGCAGCACAAGCAGGAGAGCCTGACGCGCCTCGCGCAGGAGTTCCCGGACATCCGCTGGCTCCTGGTCGGCGATGACGGTCAGCACGACGAAGACCTCTACGCCGCATTCGCGGCCGAATACCCGCAGAACGTGGCCGCGATCGCGATCCGGCAGCTGACCGCGGGCGAGGCCGTCCTGGCCGGTGGCCGCAGCCGACGGCCCGACCAGGAGACCGAGACCACGCCGTGGGTCTTCGCCCCCGACGGCGCGGGGTTGAGCACGCAGCTGCGCGGTCTCGGGCTTCTGGATCCACGCCCGTAATCCTCACTCCCCTCGGGTAGCGTGATCAGCGTGACGAGATTCGAAGACGGCTCGGCGGGCGACGCGAACTACGCCAAGATCGGCCGTGGCTACGCGAGCATCCGGCAGCCGGATCCGCGGATCGAGGCGCGTGTGCGCGCGGCGCTCGGCGACGCCCGCACCGTGATCAACGTCGGCGCCGGTGCCGGCAGCTACGAGCCGGACGATCTCGAGGTCACCGCGGTGGAGCCTTCGGCGTTGATGCGCGCCGAGCGACCGCCGCACCGCGCCCGCGCGATCGACGCGACGGCGGAGGCGCTTCCGTTCGATGACGACAGCTTCGACGCCGCGGTGGCGAGCGTGACGATCCACCAGTGGCCCGAGCTCGAGAAGGGCCTCGGAGAGATGCGCCGCGTGGCGCGCGGACCGGTGGTCATCCTGACCTTCGACCCCGTCGTTCCCGAGCCGTGGTGGCAGCCGGTCTATGTTCCGGAGCTCTTCGAGGTCGAGGGGCGCCGAATGCCGAGCATGGAGCGCATCGCCGCCGCCCTCGGCGGGTCCGTCGAGGTGCAGAAGGTGCCCGTGCCGGCCGACTGCACCGACGGCTTCGGGCAGGCGTTCTTCGCCCGACCCGAGCGGACGCTCGAGCCGGAGATCCGCCGGGCCATGTCGGCGTGGAGCTTCCTGGACCAGGCGGTCGTCGACCGGTATGTGCGCGAGCTCGGCGCCGATCTGGAATCCGGTGCCTGGGACGCCACCTGGGGCCGCTTCCGCACGCTCGACGAGTTCGACGTCGGCCTGCGGCTGGTCATCGCGCAGCCCCGCTGAGTTTTTCTTGCCTCCACCCCCGAACGTGGGGTAGAAATGTGCGCGAGGTGGTTGCTGCCCCTGCGGCGGCACGCTACTCTCAGGAAAGCGTTCGTCGAGTCCCCCATTCTGCGGACGCCGTGTACCCCATCACCAGTGCCGATGTCCCCCAAGACATGCGGTTCTCTCCCCCGAGAGGAACAGTCGATGTCCGCTGTTCTCGCCGCGGCCGCCCCCCAGGTCGTCAGCGCGGGGTTCCCTGCCGCCCTCGTGGTCGCCGTCGGCGTCACGGCGCTCGTCGCCCTCGGGATGATGCTCACGGCTCTGCACCGCAGCTCGCGACTCACGGTCGGACGCGGACTGCTGACCGGAACGCTGGCACTCGGGGTCGTGGGAGTCGCCGCGGGCGGCGTGCTCGCCCTCTCGCCCACCTCGGCGCAGGCGACGCCGGCCACCGGCAACACCTACGTCGTGGTCGACACCGGCGAAGAGTGGGACGTGCAGCTTCCGACGCTGAGCTCCGACCGCTGACTCGTCAGCTCACCAGCTCCCGGCAGTCGCTGTCGCAGGTGATGAACGGCCCGGTGCGACCGGAGAGCTCGCGCCGCAGCTCGATCAGGCGCAGCACCGACTCATCGATGCTCGACTCCGCGATCTCTCCGCGCTCGACCGCCTCGGCGACGGCATCGGCCACCGCGTCGATATCGATCGGGCCGACGTAGAGCAGCAGGTCATTGCCTGCCGCGACCGCGGCGACCGCGTTCCGAATGGGATCCGCGTACTCCGGCACACCGGAGTTCTGCAGCATCGCCATGTCATCGGTGACGATGATGCCGTCGAATCCCAGCTCGTCGCGCAGGACGCGATGCCACTCGGGCGAGAGCGTGGCCGGCTCGCGATCGATCGCCGTGTAGCGCACGTGGCCGAACATGACGAGTTCGGCTCCCGCCTCGATTCCGGCGATGAACGGCGGGGCCTGCGTCTTCCGCCACGCGGACTCGCTCATCGAGGTGGCCGGAAGGCTGGAGTGGGAGTCGCCGGCGACCGCGCCGTGGCCGGGGAAGTGCTTGAGGGTCGACAGGACGATCCCGCGCTCCCCCGCGACGGCCGCCGCGACCCGGGGCGCCGCCGCCTCCGCCGTGTCGCCGAGCACGCGCGGGTGGATGAATGCCGACCGGTTGGCCGTGACGTCGGCGACGATTCCGAAGTTGATGCTGACCCCCGCCGAGGCGACCAGCTGCGCCCGCTCGGCGAAAGCCTCCTCCGCCGCGGCGGGAGGCAGGTCGCGCAGCTGCGACGGCGCCGCGGCGTCATCGCCGGGCAGGCGCCGCACGATGCCGCCCTCCTGATCGATCGCGACCAGCACCGGGAAACCGGGGTCGACGCTCAGCGAGGCCGTCGTCTCCGCGAGCCGCGGAACCGAGGACGGAACGTTGTCCCCCATGTAGATGAGCCCCGCCGCGTCGGTGCGCTCCAGTTGGGCGCGCAGCGCGCTCGCATCGAGGCCCGCGACGTGGATCATGACCATGCTCGCGACCTTCTCGCGCAACGTCATGCTCTCGAGGCGAGCCTCGGCGTAGCTCGCGAGAGGGTCGGCGGCGGGGGCGGCGGGCGGCGGATCCCACGGCTCCGGCGGCGTGACGCTGGGCGCGGCGCAGGCGCTGAGCGACAGCGCCGTCGCCACCGTCAGGACGAGCGCGACTCGGGCGTTGCGCGTTGATGCCACGCTCGCGATCGTACCCGGCTCCCGTACTGTGGTGCCATGGTGCGCCGTGGACTCGCTCTGCTCGGCTCGACGCATCCGGGCCCGAGCGTGGTCGTCACGACGGTCGCGGTGGCGCTGGCCGTCGCGGCCGGGCTCGATCCGGGGCGCGTCGCGCTCGTCGGCGTCGTCATGCTGTTCAACCAGTTCTCGGTGGGCCTCTCCAACGACTGGCTCGACGCCGCGCGTGACCGCCGGGCCGGTCGCAGCGACAAGCCCGTCGCGCGCGGCGATGTCTCGGTCTCGGCCGTCCGAGCCGCCGCGCTCGTGTCGCTGATCGTCAGCCTCGCAGTGGCGCTCGTGCTCGGGCCGCTGGTGCTCGCCGCGAACGCCGTCAGCGTGGCGGCCGGCTGGAGCTACAACCTGGGCCTGAAGTCCACTCCGCTCTCCCTGGTCGCCTACCTGGTCGGCTTCGGAGCGCTCCCCGCGATCGCGACCCTGGCACGCGCCGACCCCGCCTGGCCCTCCTGGTGGGCCGTGGCGGTGGGAGCTCTGCTCGGCGCCGCCGCCCACTTCGCCAACGCGGCACCGGACCTCGAGGACGACGTGCGGGAGGGCATCCGCGGCCTTCCGCAGCGCCTCGGCCGACGACGGTCGATCGCGCTGACCTGGCTCGGGCTCGCCGCGGCGATCGTGGTGCTCCTGCTCGGCTGGGGTGTCACGCCGGTGAGCGTCGCCGCGGCCGTGGTCACCCTGGCCCTGGGCCTGGTCGGCCTCGTGACGCCCCTCGGACGCGGACGGACGCGCGCGCCGTTTCGGCTGATCATGCTCGCGGCGCTCGTGATCGTCGTCGCCCTCATCACCGCGGGAGAGGCTCTTCTCGCGAGCTAGGCCGCCGGAGCCTCGACGCTCTCCTCGTCGGCGCGCGGGCGCGCCGGGTTGCGGATGCCGAGCCAGCTGATCACGCCCCCGGCCGCCATCATCCCGGCCGTCACGATCGCCGCCCGGTGGAAGCCGGCGAGGTCGAGCTCCCCGCCGATGATGACGGCGAGCAGGGCGATCACGATCAGCCCCGCGACGCGCGCGACGGCGTTGTTGACCGCGGAGGCGATGCCCGAGCGCTCCGGCTCGATCGCGCCCAGGATCGCCGAGGTGAGCGGCGAGACGGTGAGCGTGATGCCGATCCCGAACACGAGGATGCCCGGCAGCACCTGCCACCAGTAGTCGAACTCGGTGCTCACCGAGAGCAGCAGCGCGCCGAGGGCCATCACGAGCGGCCCGATCGTCATGAACAGGCGCGGCCCGGACCGGCCCGCGAGCGCCCCCACCCGGGAGCTGCCGAGGATCATGATGATCGTGATCGGCAGGCTGGCGAGTCCGGCGAGGGTCGCCGGGAGTCCGGCGCCCTGCTGGAGGTAGACGCTCACCACGAATCCGTTGAGGGCGAGCGCGCCGTAGATCAGCGCCGTCGCCACGTTGCCGGTCCAGAAGTTGCGCACCCGGTACAGCCCAAGGGGCATGATCGGGTTGGCCGCGACCCGCTGCCGCAGCAGGAATGCGACGAAGGCGACACCGCCGAGCGACATCGAGAGCCAGATCGCGGGATGCTCCCACCCGAGGCTCTGGTGCTCGATCAGCGCGAACACCGGCCCGCCGAGCCCCAGGGTGCAGAGCACCGCGCCGAGGTAGTCGATCCGCACCCCCAGTCGGCGCACGTCGCGCTGCTCGAGCATCACCAGCAGCACGAGCGTGACGGCGATGGGAAGCACGTTGATGAGGAACGCGAAGCGCCACGAGAGCAGATCGACGAACACGCCGCCGATGACCGGCCCGGCGATCATGGCACCGCTCGTCATCGCCGTCCAGATCCCGATGGCGCGGCCCTGCGCCGCCCCGCGGAAGTTGGAGGTGATGAGGGCGAGCGAGCTCGGCACCAGCAGCGCCCCGGCGACGCCCTGCAGCGCCCGGGCCACGATCAGCAGTTCGGCGGTGGGTGCCGCCGCGATCGCGACCGAGGTGAGGCCGAAGCCGATCAGGCCGATGCGGATGACACGGATGCGGCCGTAGAGATCGCTGATCGACCCGGCGACCAGGATGAGCGCGCCGAGCGTGATCAGGTAGGCGTCCACGACCCACTGCTGGGTCGCGATCCCGCCGCCGAGTTCGCGCATGATCGCGGGCAGCGCGACGTTCACGATCGTGCCGTCGAGGAACGAGACGAAGCTCGCCAGGACGGCGATCGTGAGCACCAGGCGCTGTTCGCGGGTCATGGCAGCCACGCGCTCAGGCTAGTCCTCGGCGGCGCTTCCGGCTGGCGTGCCGTCGGCGAGCAGTTCGCGCACCCGCGGGATCACCTCACGGCCGTACAGCTCGATCGCGGTCATCATGTGCTCGTGCGGGAGCGTGCCCGCCGAGTACTTCAGGTCGAAACGCTGGATGCCGAGCGTGCGCACGGTGTGCGCGATCTTCCGCGCCACCGTCTCGGGCGAGCCCAGGTGCAGCGCGCCGTCGACCAGCTCCGCGTCGAAGCGCGCCCGGCTCGTGGGCGGCCAGCCCCGCTCGGCGCCGATGCGGTCGGCCATCACCTTGTGGTGCGGGTAGTAGAGGTCGGCCGCCTCCTGATCGGTGGCAGCGATGAAGCCGGGCGAGTGCACGGCGACCGGCAGCGGCTCGTGTCCGAACTGCGCGACGGCGCGGTGGAACAGGTCGACGTAGGGTGCGAACCTCTCCGGGGCGCCGCCGATGATCGCGAGCGTGAGCGGAAGGGCGTGGCGGGCGGCGCGCACGACCGACTCGGGACTCCCGCCGACACCCACCCAGGTGCGGATGCGTCCGGACTCTGTCTTCGGATACACCGACTGATGGATGAGCGGCGCGCGCGTCGTGCCCTTCCACGACACCTCGCCCTCGTCGAGCAGGTGGGTGAGCAGGTCGAGCTTCTCCTCGAAGAGCACCTCGTACTGCGCGAGGTCGAAGCCGAACAGCGGGAACGACTCGGTGAACGAGCCGCGACCGGCGATGATCTCGGCGCGGCCGTTGGACAGCGCATCCAGCGTGGCGAACTTCTCGTACACCCGGACCGGATCGTCGGAGCTCAGCACCGTCACCGCGGTGCCCAGCCGGATGCGCTCGGTGCGCGCCGCGATGGCGGCGAGGACGAGTTCCGGGGCCGAGACGGCGAAGTCGTCGCGGTGGTGCTCCCCCACCCCGAAGAAGTCGACGCCGACCTGGTCGGCGAGAACGGCCTGCTCGACGACCTGGCGGATCGCCACCGCGTCGTGCACCCGCTGCCCGTCGAGGTCGACCGTGACGTCGCCGAAGGTATCGAGCCCGAATTGCACGTTGTCCATGTCACCGATCCTGCCGAAGCATCCAATTCGATGCGTTCGCATCATGACGGTCAACCGGGATCGCGCCCGGCGCATTCCCGCGGGATCACACGATTCTCGGCTAGGCGCCGATCGCGGTCAGCACCCAGAAGATCACATAGACCGGCCACACGATCGCCTGCAGCAGCCCCAGGATGACGCCCCAGAAGCTGCCGTTCGACTCCGAGATGAAGTAGATCGCGGCGCCGATGTAGGCCAGGAAGAACACGAAGCCCCAGGGGCCCGCCTGCTCGACGACTCTGCCTCGATTGCTCGCCACGATGTCCTCCTCACGACGTTCGCCTCCCCAGCGTAGGCCGGGGTCACAGGGAATACCAGCGCCGCCAGCGCGCGTTGTCTCTGGTGTGAAGAGCATCGGATTCCTTTCCTTCGGCCACTGGTCGGCCTCCCCCGGCTCGCACGCGCGGAGCGCCGCGGACGTGCTGCACCAGTCGATCGACCTGGCCGTGGCGGCCGAGGAGCTCGGCGCCGACGGCGCCTACTTCCGCGTGCACCACTTCGCACGGCAGCTCGCCTCGCCCTTCCCGCTGCTGGCGGCGATCGGAGCGCGCACCTCCCGCATCGAGATCGGCACCGGCGTGATCGACATGCGCTACGAGAACCCGCTCTACATGGCAGAGGATGCCGGCGCCGCCGACCTGATCTCGGACGGCCGCCTGCAGCTCGGCATCAGCCGAGGCTCACCCGAGCAGGTGATCGACGGCGCCCGCTACTTCGGCTACGCCGCACCGGAGGGCTCGACGATGGCGGATGTGGCGCGCGAGAACACCGAGGTGTTCCTCAAGGTGATCGACGGCGCCCGCTTCGCCGAGCCGAATCCGCGCCCCATGTTCCCGAATCCCCACCCGGGGCCGCTCGGCATCGAACCGCAGTCACCGGGACTCCGCGACCGGATCTGGTGGGGTGCCGCCTCGGATGCCACCGCAGTCTGGGCCGCGAAGCTCGGCATGAACCTGATGAGCTCGACCCTCAAGGAGGACGAGTCCGGCGAGCCGCTGCACGTGCAGCAGCGCAAGCAGATCGAGGGGTACCGCGCGGCCTGGGCCGAGGCGGGCCACGAGCGCGAGCCGCGCGTCTCGGTGAGCCGCTCGATCTTCGCGCTCACCAATGACGAGGATCGACGCTACTTCGTCGGCGGCGAACGCGATGCCTCCGACACCTTCGCGAACCTCGACGGGTTCAAGGCGGTGTTCGGTCGCAGCTACGCCGACGAGCCCGACAAGCTGATCGAGCAGCTGCGCGCCGACGAGGCGATCGCCGCCGCTGACACGCTGCTGCTCACGATCCCCAACCAGCTGGGCGTCGACTACAACGCCCACGTGCTCGAGTCGATCCTGACGCACGTCGCGCCAGGCCTCGGCTGGCGCTGAGAGCTGCGCCGACCGGCCTAGCGCGCGGGTGTGATCGAGAGCTCGTCGAGCAGGTTCAGCACGCGCTGCTCGATCGCGTCGCGCACCGGGCGCACCCCGTCGATCGTCGGGCTGGTGGGGCCATAGAGCAAGGCTGCTCTAGCGTGCGTTGGCGCTCCCGCGGCAGATGGCGACTTATGCGCCAGCACGATTCGGCGCGTTCACGCGGGGGACAGCAACGAGGGCGCGCGACGCGCCGACAGGAGCGGAGCGGGTGTCGGGCCTCACCGATAGCGTGGATACCTCACCAATCCTGGTGCTCCATCTGAAATTTGGTCACGAGAGGACCGGATGTGCCCAAGCCACTCCTCATCACGCTACTGATCGCGGCTCCCTTCATTCTGATTGGTGCCACCGAGAGCGGCGCTGTTGGACTCCTCGCGATCGCAGTGATCCTGATCGCGAACCCGATCATCTGGAAGGTTCGCAAGGATCGCTACTTCAAGTCGGAGCAGTTCCAGACGTTGCGCTCAGAAGTAGCGGCCGTCGTCGCCGAACACAACGATGTCGTCAACTACGTTGCGGAGATTCACTCGCAAGGCTCGTTCGATCTAGGAGCCTCTTCAACCGGCCAGTACGCGCACCTAGCGACATTCGACAACACGTCCGCCTGGAACAACCGCAGGGATCGCAACATCGCGGAGTACGCACCCCACGTGCACAACGCGTCGCTGCAGGTTGTCCGGAACGCGAGCATGGACCCGATCAAGTACTTGATGAAGTACTTCTCGATCAAGGCGGACAAAGAGACCCTTGCCGCGGTCCAGCGCGTCGCCGACGATATTTCTCGTCTGGAGGAAGCTGTCGAGAACGTGCAGAGCCGAGAATCGGAGATCGTGGCGAAGATCAACCCGCCCGCATTCATCATCAAGCGATACGCTGCAGAATTCTGGAACCTGATCGGCGTCCACCTCTCACCGATCACGGTTCCGTATCCGAACTACAGGTTCCAGTACACATCGGCGGGCGGCAACAGCGGCCAGGTGACGAACATCCGGCTCGACACTCCCACCCTCGATGCGCTGTCTGAGACACTCGCGCAGAAGATCCGATGGGCGAAGTCCGCGGCTGGTCAACGTGCACTCATGACCGCTCGATTGCGTGGCTGGATCAAGGATCGCGACAACCACAGTTGCGTGACTTGTGGCATCTCCGTCGCAGCTGAACCGCATCTGCTGCTCGAAATCGATCACATCGTGCCCGTATCCAAGGGGGGACTCAGCGAGCCCGAGAACCTCCAGACTCTTTGTTGGCGGTGCAATCGCTCGAAGGGTGCGAAGATGCCCGTCTAGTAGCGAACGCGAGAGCCAGTGCCGTTCGGCAAGGGCTCTCGCGTCCGCTGGCCGAGGATTCAGGGCCGCGACGCACTTATCGTTCACCTAAGACCACCGCGCGGGTGAGGTGCGCTTTTCGCGCCGGCCGAAGGACTTCTCGCGCCGGGGCTATCGAGAGCTCGCCGAGCACATTTGGCATGCGCCGCTCAATCTCCTTGCGCACGAAAACGGCCTCGTTGGCGGCCCATCCATCAGGGCCGGAAAGCACCCGCTCCTCGTAGCGCTTGCCGAGGAGGGGCAGACTTCCCCGCAACCCACCACGACGACGTCCGCAGCCCGCACGACCTCGTCGGTTCAAGGCTTCGGGCACTCCCCCCGCGAAATCGATGCTCTTCTCGACCATGACGTCGATCGCTCACGGCTGGCGCGAGCGCTGCGCCGACCGGGAGTCCCGATCGGCGCACCGCTTGCATGAGTCCTACGGACGCTGGCCGCCGCCGCGGCTGTCGTCGAACTCGAGCACCTCATCGCCGGTCACCGAGACCGCCTCGGAACCGGCGACCGTGATCGTGTAGCTGGCGCCAGCCTCGATCTGCGGGGAGGCGACGAAGATCGACGCCGTCTCCTGCACGGTCGTGTACTCGACGACGACCGTGCCGTCCTCGGCGACCACCTGCACGACATCGCCGACCGCGGCCTCGACGTTCGTCCAGACGAAGCTGCTGCCCGAGAAGTCGCCGGAGGTGTCCATCGCGGCCTCCGGTCCGGAGTACGGGGAGGTCGAGATCACGGTGCCGCCGGTGACCTCGGCATCGCCGTTCGAGTCGATCCCGTCGCCGCCCGCGAACACCGTGACGGTGCCCCCGGAGACGAGGACGGTCGACCCGTCGGATCCGCCGCCTTGCCCGCCGGTCGCGGCGCTGTTGGAGCCGTTGAGCCCGTCATCGGAGGAGACCACGTCGACGGTGCCGCCCGCGATGGTGAGCGCGGCGCTCTCGAGGCCTTCGTAGGAGTCGACGACGTCGATGACGCCCTCGGCCACGAACAGCACCGTCTCGGCGTTCAGACCATCGCCCTCGGCGTCGATCGTGGTCGCCCCGCCGGTGACGACGATGTCGGTGGTCGCGTCGACCCCGTCATCCCCCGCCGCCAGCTCGAGGGTGCCGCCCGCGAGGTGGATGTAGCCGCGCGTCTCCTCATCCTCGTTGTCGCTCTTCAGCGCATCGCCGCCCGCCGTCACATCCAGGGTTCCGCCCTCGATGGTCAGCGAGTCCTTGCCGCGCACGCCGTCGTCGACCGCGTCGACCGTCAGCGTGCCGCTCAGGATGACGAGATCGTCTTCGCTCGTGATGCCGTCGTTGCCATTGCCGACCACGGTGAGCGAGCCGTCGCCCGTGATGGTCAGGTCGGCCTCGCTGAACAGCGTGGCGTTCACATCGGCGTCGTCGGAATAGGAGGCCGTGTCGCTGAGGAAGCTGTCGCCCTCGAGCGAGATGACCACGTCATCCGCGCTCACGACCGAGACCGCCGCGGAGGTCGCCGAGGAGATCGTGGCGTCATCGAGGATGAGGGCGACAACGGCGTCCTCCGGAGCGTCGACGACCAGCTGGCCGTCGAGCGCGCCGGTGACGAGGTAGGTGCCAGCCGCGGTGATCGTGACCGTGTCCCCCGCGACGCTCGCGCCGCTGCCGTCCACCGTGGCGGTGGTGCCGGCGAGGGCGATCGTCGTTCCGGGCTCCGGATCCCACTCGTCCGGGTTCACCGTCGTCGAGTTCTCGTTCGCGGCGAGGATCTCGTCGGCGGCGGCCAGCGCCGCGGTCAGGACCACCTCGGACTCCGCCTCCTCGGCGGCGACCTCGACGGAGGCGGTGGTGTCGGCGACGGTGCAGCCGGTGAGCACGACGGCTCCCACCAGGAAGGTGGAGGCCGCAGCGGGGAGGAGGAAGCGTCGTGTGCGCATCGTCAATCCTTTCGATCGAATGCCCCCATCCAGCACCCGCTCGCTATGCGATTCCTATGCCTCCGCTACGCGCTGGCCGCGAGGGCCGTCCGCCTCGGGCGTTTGTCAGGCTGCGCAGTCGGCGCTCATAGAGTTCGCCCGCACGGTGTGGTCATGGACCGAACGACACCTCCCCGACGCCGCCTCCGCACGGCGGTCATCGCCGGCACCAGTGTCCTCGCGCTCGTGGTCGGCGGCGGCTCCTGGTGGGCGCTCGACCGGTTCGTGATCCCGCACGTCGAGATCGCGAGCGCGACCGCCTACGAGGCCGAGAACTCCACGGTGGAGAGCGTGTCGACCGAGGACTCGAACGCCGTCACCACGGCGACCTCGTACGACTCCGACTACGCCGACGTCACGATCAGCACGGTGACAACCGGCAGCGGCGACGACACCGTCACCTACTACGTCGCGGACGTCGTGCTGAGCGACGCGACCGCGCTGCGGTCCGCCTTCGCCGAAGACACGTTCGGAGAGAACATCACCGAGACGACCTCCGAGATCGCGGAGGCCTATGACGCCATCTTCGCCATCAACGGCGACTATTACGGGTTCCGTGACACCGGGATCGTGATCCGCAACGGCGTCATCTACCGCGACGAGGGAGCCCGCGACGGCCTCGCTTTCTTCCTCGACGGCAGCGTCGAGGTCTACGACGAGACCAGCACCAGCGCCGAGCAGCTGCTCGCCGACGGGGTCTGGAACACGCTGAGCTTCGGCCCCGCGCTCGTCGACGACGGCGAGATCCTCGACGGCATCGACGAGGTGGAGGTCGACACCAACATCGGCAACCACTCCATCCAAGGCGATCAGCCGCGCACCGCCGTCGGCGTCATCGACGACAACCATCTCGTGTTCGTCGTCGTTGACGGCCGCCAGACCGGCTACAGCGCCGGCGTCGACATGACCGAGCTCGCCGAGATCATGCTCTCGCTGGGCGCCGAGACCGCCTACAACCTCGACGGCGGCGGCTCATCGACCCTGTACTTCAACGGAGAGGTCGTGAACTCGCCCTCCAACGGCGGCGAACGCGGCACCTCCGACATCCTCTACATCGCCGGATCGGAGCAGTGATGATCGTCCTCATTCCCGCCCTGGAGCCGAACCACCGACTGCCGCAGCTGGTGCGCGAGCTCACGACCGCCGCCCCCGACATCCGGGTCGTCGTCGTCGACGACGGCAGCGGCCCCGCCTACGCCGACGTCTTCGAGGAGACGCTCAACCTGGGCGCGGAGCTGCTCGCCTTCCCGCAGAACCGGGGCAAAGGCGTCGCCCTCAAGGCGGGCCTGCGCCACGTGCTCGCCTTCCACCGCGGCCACGACGTGGTCACCGCCGACTCGGACGGGCAGCACACGGTCGATGACATCCTGCGGGTGGCGTTCCGGCTCCGCTCCGAGAGCGACGCGATCGTCCTCGGCGCGCGCGACTTCCACGGCGAGGTGCCCGCCCGCAGCCGCTTTGGCAACGCCGTCTCCGCCGCGGCCTTCAAGGTCGCGGCCGGCTACGCGGTCACCGACACCCAGACCGGGCTGCGCGGGCTTCCTGCCAGCGCCCTCGAATGGCTCGCGCGGGTGCCGGGTGAGCGCTTCGAGTACGAGCTCGAGGTCCTGCTCGGCGCCCGCGACGCCGGGGTGCAGGTCGTCGAGGAGCCGATCGCGACGATCTACCTCGAGCACAACGCCTCGTCGCACTTTCGCCCGATCCGCGACTCTGCCCGGGTGCTCCGGCCGGTGCTGCGCTTCGGCGCCTCCTCGCTGACCGCCTTCGCCATCGACACGGCACTGCTCGCCCTGGTCTTCTGGCTCACCGACTCGCTGATCGCCTCGGTGGTCGTCGCCCGGGTGGTCAGCGGCACGGTCAACTTCGCCCTCAACCGGCGCGCGTTCAGCGCGCACCGGGTTCCCCTGCGGCACGCCGTCCCCCGGTACGTCGCGCTCGCCCTCGTGCTGCTCGCCGCCAACTACGTGTGGCTCGCGACGCTGGTCGGTGCGGGGCTTCCGCTGCTGCTCTCGAAGGTCGTGACCGAGGTCTCGCTCTACATCGTGAGCTTCGCGGTGCAGCGCTCGATCGTCTTCGCCCGACGCGGAAGCGCCCCGCACGAGGGCGGCGCACCGATCCCCGCGGCCGCGGTGCTGGTGCCGCGCCGGGCGGCATGACGCGGTGGCGGGGTCGAACGTGCACGGGAGCGTCCGAGGGGACTCGCCCCTCGGACGCTCCTCGGCCCGGTCAGATGTTGAAGTTGTCGCGGAACACGTTGGTGGGATCCCACGTGCCCTTGATCTCGCGCAGTCGCTCCAGGGTCGCCGGCGGGAACGCATCGTTGATGCGCGCCTCGGCCATTCCCGATTCGAAGCTCAGGTAGGCGCCGATCGACTCCGCTCGGATGTCGGCCCAACCCGGATCGATGGTGGCGTCCGAGGCCCCGAACGCGGCGACCGCGAACGCGGCCGATCGGTGCGCGTACGCCGTCGCGTCGTCGGCGACATCGCTGACGGCTCCGCCGACCGCGCGGAACTGAAGGAAGGAGCTTCCGCCGCTCGCCAGCAGTCGCGCCGCAGCGCGGGCGAGTTCGGGCGTGATGTGCTCCACCAGTGCGGAGCGCGACACAGGCTCGCCGCTCCCCTGGTGCGGCGCGTCGGCCGCGTTGGCGATCACGACGTCGTAGGTCGTCATGTGCGCCTTGGCGTCGATCATCGGGGCGAGGCTGGCGAATTCCTGGAGGATGTCGCTCACGTGGGTCGTGTCATCCGAATCGACCACGATCACCGCCATGCCCTGCTGAACGCCGCCGCGGGGGCTGCCGAAGTGCAGCGAGCTGGTCACCTCACGGGGTGAGCGCTCCACCAGTTCGCCCCACGCGCTGAGGAACGCGGGCACGTCGTCGACGGCGTAGCTCAGCATCGCGAAGCCGATCTCTCCGACCTCGGCGACGCGGAACAGGAACGACGTGGCGATCCCGAAGTTCGCGCCGGCTCCGCGCATGGCCCAGAACAGGTCGGCGTTCTCGTCACGGCTGGCCGTCACGCGCTCTCCGGTCGCGGTGACGACATTGACGGACTCGATGTGGTCGATCGTCAGGCCGTGCTCACGGGCGAAGAACCCCACACCGCCGGCGGTCGCCAAACCGCCGACCCCGACACCGCCGTAGTCTCCGGAGGTGAGCGCCCAGCCGTGCTCGGCGAGCTTCGCCGCGACGTCCTGCCAGCGCGCGCCCGGTCCGATCCGGACGAGGCGCTCCGCTTCGTCCACGATCTCGATGCTGTTCATGCGCGACAGGTCGATGACGATGCCGCCGTCATTGGTCGACCGCCCGCTGATGCCGTGGCCGCCGCTGCGAATCCCGAGCGGCACATCCTGCGTGGTCGCGAACGCGATCGCCTCCGAGACCTCCTCGGCGGTCGTGGCCTGGATCACGGCGCCGGGCTGTCCTCCGCGCATGTAGGTGGACTTGACGGCTGCGTAGCCGAAGTCGCCCGGTTCGATCACTCGAGGGCGAAGGGATGCGGGGATGGCGTCGTAGTCGATCCCGGGGGCACGGCGCGACAGGGCCGCGGCCGAGCGGCCGGGAGCGGGAGCGGTCCCGCGCCGGGCCCGCTCCGTCGCCACCGTCTCGCGAACGGCCGGGATGACCTCCTCCGCGAAGACCTGCATCATGCGCGGGTCGTCGGAGGCGAGCACCATCGTCGACAGGCCGTCGGTCAGGGCGAGTTCGGCGAGCTGCTCCGCCCACTGCGGCGGGCTGCCCTGCAGGAATCCCGCCCCGGAGGAGAACACCCCGTTGATGTTGGCCCAACGCCGGATCTCGTCGGGTCGCCGTCCGGCGGCGTCGGCCGCGGCGTCGATGACCTCGTTGCCGCGGCCGAAGTCCCCCGGCTGCAGGTACGCGAGCGAGGGAAGCCAGCCGTCCGCTTTCGTGCCGATCATCTTGAGCATGCGAGGCTTCAAGGCGCCGAGCACGATCGGAATCCGGTGCGCCGCCTGCGGCCCCCGCTTCGCCCCGTGAACGGAGTAGTGGTCGCCGTTCAGGTGCAGGGGGCTGCGGTTCTCGGTATCCCAGATGCCCCGGATCACGTCGATGCCCTCGCTGAGCGCGGTCACGCTCTGACCCGGGGTGAGCTTGGGCACCCCCAGGCTGGCGACGGCGTCCCAGAAGGCGCCGGCGCCCAGCCCGAGTTCGAGGCGGCCCCCCGACAGCAGGTCGAGGCTGATGGCGGCGCGCGCCAGCACGGCGGGGGGCCGCAGCGGAAGGTTGAGGACGTTGCCCGCGATGTGGATCCGGTCCGTCCGCGCTGCGACCCAGCTCATCAGCGTCCACGCGTCCAGGAAGGCCGCCTGATAGGGGTGGTCCTGGAACGTCGCGAGGTCGAAGCCGAGCTGCTCGGACAGCTGCGCCAGAGCGACAGGTGCCTGAGGGTTGGAGTTGCTCGGCGTGATGAACGTGCCGAAGCGCAGATCGTGTCCGTAATCGGGCATGTGCGGGTCCTTCCGTGGTGCGAGAAGTGGGCTTAGAACATTCCGTGGCCGTTGACGGGACTCACGGCCGCCGTGATGGGCTGCAGGGTGTCCCAGTGCTCGACCGCGATGCCGTCGGCGTTCATCTTCCAGATGTCGACGCCCGCGACCCCGAGGTCGTCGGCGTCGTCGTTGTAGAGGCCCAGGAAGTTGACGTGCGCCCACACCCAGTCGCCCGAGGCGATGATGCGGTGCACGACGACGCGCGCGTTGGCACGGGTCTGAGCGATGGCGTTGAAGGCCATCCCGAGCCCCGCAGCGCCGTCGGGAAGCTGGGGGTTGTGCTGGATGTAGTCCTCCGCGATGAGGTCGCGGGCCGCCTCGATCGGCTGCTTGTCGTCGATGGCGCGCTTGTAGAACGCGAGCAGGTTGTCCTTGTTGCGAACGGCGCGGGCGTCGGCGGGGTCGAAGATCTCGATCATGGTTTCTCTCCTTGGGTTGGGTGTTGCGGGTTGGGTTGGGTCAGATGAAGGCGAGTCGGGACGCGTCGAGCTGCTCCGGCGTGGAGGTCCGAACGCTCTCGAGCACGGCGACCGCGTCGTCGCCGAGCGGGGCCGCCGAGGGTGCCGGCTGCTGCTGGGCAATCGCCACGACCTGCCGGGCGGCGTCGGCGGAGGGCATTCCGAGCCCCTGGACGCCATTGAAGCGAGCGGTGAAGCGGGCGAAGGACTCGCCGTACAGTGCGCGCTGCTCGGGAGTGAAGGCCTCGGCGACGGCGCTGAGGGCTGCGGCGGACTTGGCGGGACCGCCGGTGAGCATGCTTCCCGCCTGGATGATCGTGACGTTGATTCCCATGCCGGACAGTTCGGCGCGGTAGGCGATCAGCAGCGCCTCGGCGGCCGCCTTGGACGCCGCGGAGGGCGCGTTGAACGGCACGGGATACACGGCGGAGATCGAGCTGATCTGCACGATGCGCCCCTGCGCTTCGCGGAGCTGCGGGAGGAAGGCGTTGACCAGGTGGAGGGGGCCGAAGGTGTTCACCTCGAACTCGCGCACGATGTCCTCGAACGGGATGACCTCGAGCGGCCCCGGGGTGAGGATGCCGGCGTTGCTGATGAGCAGGTCGACCGACCCGCCGGTGGCCGCGGCGACGTCGGCCGCCCAGGCGCGCACGGCCGCCGGATCCGAGACATTGACCTTGGACAGCACGACGCCGTCGCGCTCCCCCGCCGAATCCTCGTCGAGTGTCGTGCCGAAGACCCGGTAGCCCTCGGCCACCAGGGCGGCGGAGATGTCTTCGCCGAGTCCGCTGGCGGCTCCTGACACCACCGCGTTCCGATTCGAGGTTGCCTGCATTGTCGTGCCTTTCGTGGAGGGGCGCAGATCTGCGCGATCCGCAATGTCCTTGACTACTCAAGTAACTATAGGTGAGTTTCTTGACCTGTCAAGTACAATCGGATCATGGCGCCACATCGACTCACCCTCACCCGGCAGGAAGTCGCGCTGATGCGCGCGCTCTCCCGGCTCGTCACGGCGCTTCCGCGCGCACTCGATGCCGACCTCATGCGCGATCAGCAGATCTCGTTGACGGACTACTTCGCGCTCACCTACCTCGCAGAGGCCCACGACGACAGACTGCGCATGGGCGAGCTGGCCGACGCGCTCTGCATGACCGAGGGCGGCGCGACACGCACCGTGAAGCGGCTCGAAGCGCAGGGGTACGTCGACCGCCGACGCTCCGCTGCCGACGGTCGCGGATTCGACGTCGTGCTGACGGACATCGGCCGCGAGCGCCTCCAGAAGGCGTGGCCGAGCCACCTAGCCAGTGCGCGCTCACGGGTCCTCGACGCGGTCGATCCGGCCGACATTGCGCGAATCACCGAGGTGATCCGTCAGATCACGCCCGAGTTCAAGCAGCCGTCGGCGCCTCGGGCATCAGATCGCGACTGAAAGGCGCACACACGAGCGCGCCAGGCGGAGGAATCCCGTTGAGAAGAAGACGCGGAAACTCCCGCGTGAAGTGGATCTGAGGGGACTCGAACCCCTGACCCCCTGCATGCCATGCAGGTGCGCTACCAGCTGCGCCACAGACCCTGACTGCTCCGGAGAGCAACCCGTCTAGATTACTACATCCTGGAGCCGTCGCCGAACGCGTCGGCTCCTGCGCTCTGCAGAGGGCAGACTGGGAGGACCATGAGCGAACCCGTCACCATCTCGATCACCCGCCGTGTCGACCCCGAACGGGAGAAGGAGGCCACCGCGTGGGCGCGCGCCGGCCAGGACCTTCTCGCGGCAAGCCCCGGGTATCTGGGCTCCGGATGGGTGCGCCCCGATCCGACGAGCCCGATCTGGCACATGCTCTTCCGATTCGCGGATGCCGAGAGCCTGGAGACCTGGCAGCGCTCCTCCGAGCGCGCCTGGTGGGCCGCCTCCGCGCAGGGAATCGTCGAGGACGGCCGACAGGAGCTCCGCACCGGCATCGAAGGCTGGTTCGACGAGCCGGCGAGCGTCGAGGTTCTTCCCGCACCGCAGCCGACTCCCCCGCGCTGGAAGCAGATGGTGTCAATCTTCCTGGTCTTCTACCCGCTGAGCCTCGGCTCGAACGCGCTGCTCGGCTGGCTGATCCCGGACTGGGACCTGTGGGCGCGCGTGTTCCTCGCCGTCGTGCTCGTCACGCCGGTGATGACCTACCTGGCGCTGCCGTTCGTCACGCGGGCGCTGCGCCCGTGGCTTCTTCGCGGTCGGTGAGCGGGATGACGGGGCAGTCCTTCCACAGACGCTCCAGCGAGTAGTACATCCGGTCTTCTTCGTGGAAGACGTGCACCACGATGTCGCCGAAGTCGAGCAGGATCCAGCGACCCTCGGCACGACCCTCGCGACGCAGCGGCTTGACGCCGTGCTCGATCAGCTTGTCTTCGATCTCGCCCGCGATGGCGATGACGTTGCGCTCGTTGCGCCCGCTCGCGATGAGGAAGACGTCGGTCAGCGGGAGCGGCCCCGAGACGTCGAGCGCCACAAGGTCGACCGCTTGTTTCGAATCGGCCGCCGCAGCGGCGATGTCGAGCAGTTCACGGGCGCGTTCAGTGGCGGTCACGAGTTCCTTCGGGGAGTGATGCGGGGTCGAGCGTGCGTCACAGCTGCCCGGAGGCAATGGCGACGACGAAGATCGTCCCGACGAGCGCGGCCATGGTGGCCGCAGCGATGATCAGAATGGTGAGCCCGCGGTTGCTCGGCGGGCGCTGCGCAGCCATGACCGTGCTGGTCGCGGTGTGCGTGCTGACCGCGCGCATCGCCCGCACGGGCTGCGAGTCGGTCATGGTGACCTGGTGGTCGTTCGGGTCCAGCAGATGGTCGAGGTCGGCCGACTCAAGCTGCTCGGGATACGCACCGTGGGAGGCGTAGCTGCGCGGCAGCTGAACCGAGCCGGTGATGAAGACCTCGCCGGTGTCGGAGATCGCACCGCCGAGACCGGTGTCCATGGCGGGAGGAAGGATCAGGGCGCTCGTCGTGAGCGGGCTGTAGCCGCCGACGCCGCGACCACCGCCGCTGGCCCCCGACTGCTCACTGTCGTCGAGCTCGGCCTGAGTGCTCCAGTGCCCCACGCGACTCGACGCGGTCGCGATCTCGCCCGAGCTCATCGGCTCGGCACGCGGTGCCGGCGCGGGCAGCGTGCGCTCGATGGTGCGCTCGGGGAACGGCGCTGCAACGGGCTCGGCCAGCGGTGCGGCGATGTGCTCGGCCGGCAGTGCGGGCTCGACGGGCGCGGGTTGCACCGGCGCAGCCGACGGCTGCTCGTCCGCCGGAGGAGGCGTTGCCGCCGTCGGCGCGGGCTGCGGCGGCGCGGGAATCCAGGGTGTCGGCGCCACCGGAGGTTCGTGAGAGCTCGGTGCCTCGACACGGGACTCCTCGGCGCGCCGAGGCGCCACGAAGTCGGGCATCGGCGGAGCTGCTGCCGGCGGAGCTGCCGCTGCCAGCGGAGCCGCTGCTGCCGGCGGAGCCTCGGCGGCGGGTTCGGCGGAACGGCGACCGTGCGGGGTCGGCGGCTCGACGAGCGGCGGCGGGGCGGCGGCCGCTCGGCGGTCGGCGACGAGCGCGTCGAGTTCGGCGTAGCTGGCGGTGCGATCACCCAGCTGCGGCTGCTGCGAGGGCGCGGCGGCCCCCTGCTGCTCGCGCAGGGCGCGGAGCTCGCGGCGGGTGAGCGTGTGCTCGACGGGATCGATCTCGTCGGCGCGCGGCTCGTCGACGCGCGGGCGCTCGACGGGCGCGAAGGCCGCCGGACGGGACTGCTGCGGTGCGAAGGCCGCCGGGGCGACGGGATTCGGCGTCTGTGCCGCCGGAGACCACGGTTCGGGGAGCGCAGCAGCCGGCGCGTCGGTCGACTGCTCGGCCGGGCGCTGCTCTGCGGGCTGCGGGACCGCCTGCGGCGGGGCTGCCTGCTGCGGCGCTGCTGCCGGCGGCGGTGCCTGCGGCGGGACCGCCCGCTGCTGCTCCGCACGCTGCTGCTCGGCGAGACGCGCCCGAGCCTCGGCGCGAGACTGCGGTGCCGGCTGTGGTGTTTCCGCACCCGGCGCGGGCTGCGGCGTCACGAGCGGCGGCACGCTGATCGTGGGGTCGACAAGCGGGAGAGGGGGGCGTTCCGCCCGCTCGCTCTCCCTCGCCGCACGCCGCGATTGCAGCGGCGGCTCGTGATAGGTCGTCATGTCGAACTCCGGTAGAGCTGATACTTGGAGATGTACTGCACGACACCGTCAGGGACCAAGTACCAGACCGGGTCCCCCCGGTCCACACGCGCCCGGCAGTCGGTCGAAGAGATCGCCAGCGCGGGCACTTCAAGGGAGCTTACGCCCTGCTTCGGCAATCCGCGAACGTTCAGGCGGTGTCCTGGGCGAGATACCGCCACAAAGTGGGCAAGTTCCCAGAGTTCGGCTTCGTCCTTCCACTCCAGGATCTGCGCGACCGCATCGGCGCCCGAGATGAAGAACAGCTCCGCCTCGGGACGCGCCGCGCGAAGGTCGCGCAGAGTGTCGATCGTGTAGGTGGGGCCGGCGCGGTCGATGTCGACCCGGCTCACCGTGAAGCGCGGATTCGACGCGGTCGCGATGACCGTCATCAGGTAGCGGTGCTCGGCGGGCGAGACGTCCGCCTTCATCCACGGCTGCCCTGTGGGCACGAACACGACCTCGTCGAGGTCGAAGCGCGATGCGACCTCGCTCGCGGCGACCAGGTGGCCGTGATGGATGGGATCGAAGGTGCCGCCCATGACCCCCAGCCGCACCGGCGCACCCGCGCGGTCGGCAGTCGGGGTCGGCACGATCGACAGAGGTCAGGCCTAGTGGTGGCCGTGGTCGGCGGGAGCCGAGTCGGTCTTGTGGCTGTGACGGTTCGACACGTCGCGGTAGCTCCAGGTGACCAGACCCAGGACGATGAAGATCGCGGCCGTGATCCCCGCAAACGCGAACGGGTGCATGATGATCGGCGCAAGCTCGTGCTCGGTCTCGGTCAACAGGGTGTACAGCATGGGGTCCTCTCCCGACGGCGTGTCGTCAGTCTATCGATCTGCGACCTTCAGCCGCGCACCTGACCCGCGCCGCGCACGATCCATTTGGTGCTCGTCAGCTCGGGCAGACCCATGGGGCCGCGGGCATGCAGCTTCTGCGTCGAGATCCCCACCTCCGCGCCGAAGCCGAACTCGCCGCCGTCGGTGAAGCGCGTCGAGGCGTTCACCATGACGACCGCGGAGTCCGCTTCGGCGAGGAACCGTTCGGCGCGCGCGATGTCGTTGGTCACGATCGACTCGGTGTGATGCGTCGAGAATCGGCGGATGTGCTCCAGCGCGGCGTCGAGGTCGTCGACGACCGCGACCGAGAGGTCGAGACTCATGTGCTCGGTCGCGAAATCCTCGTCGGTGGCCGGCACCGAATCGGCGAAGATCGCCCGAGCGCGATCGTCGGCGTGGATCGTCACGCCCTGTTCGCGCATCGCGGCGAGCACGGGCGGGAGCAGCCGCTCGGCGTCCCGCGCATCGACCAGCAGCGTCTCGAGCGCGTTGCACACGCTCGGGCGGTGCACCTTGGCGTTCACCGCGAGGTCGACCGCCATCTGCTCGTCGGCACCCTGATCGAGGAACATGTGGACGATTCCGGCCCCGGTCTCGATGACCGGCACCGTCGACTCGCTCACGACCGTCTCGATGAGCTGCGCGCTGCCGCGCGGAATCAGCACGTTGACGAACCCGCGCGCCTGCATCAGCTCGGCGGCTCCCGCCCGCCCGAACTCGTCGATCGTCTGCACTGCGTCGGCGGGCAGGCCCGTGCTGGCGAGGGCTTCCTGCAGCAGCTCGACCAGAACCCGGTTGGTGTTCTCGGCGGCGCTCCCGCCGCGCAGGACGACCGCGTTGCCGCTCTTCAGCGCGAGCGCCGCGATGTCGATCGTGACGTTGGGGCGGGCCTCGTAGATCGCGCCGATCACCCCGAACGGCACGCGCACCTGGCTGAGCTTGAGGCCGTTCGGCAGATTCGATCCGCGCACCACGCCGCCGACCGGGTCGGGCAGGGCGACGATGTCACGCACCGCGGTCGCGAGTCCGGCCAGACGCGCTTCGTCGAGACGCAGGCGGTCCTGCAGTCCGACGCTGAGTCCGTTCTCGCGCCCGTTCGCGAGGTCCAGCTCGTTCGCCGGCAGAATGCGCGCGGCGTTCTCCTCGACGGCCCGCGCGATCGCGAGAAGTCCGGCGTCCTTCTCGGCCGTCGATGCGGTGGCGAGCGCCCGGGAGGCCGTCCGCGCGGCGACCAGCTTCTCTTCGAGCGAACGGGCGGCGGTGAGCGTCTCGGACATGCCTCGAGAATACTGCGCGCGGCCCGGGTGCTGCCGGGGGTGCGCGCTCAGGGGCGCGGGGTCGCCTCGAACCAGGTGCCGAGCTCGACGCCGGAGAGCGCCTCGCCGACCCGGCTGGTCGAGGTCAGCAGCACGGGAGTCCCGCTCGATGCGGCGAGCTTGGCGGCGGCGATCTTCGTCCCCGCTCCCCCGGTCCCGACTCCTGCGGCGCCGATATCGCCGAGTTCGACGCCCGCAAGGTCGTCGCTGTGCGCGACGAACGGGATCGGACGGGCGCCCGGCTCGTGCGGGGGTCGCGTGTAGAGGGCGTCGACGTCGCTCAGCAGCACCAGCAGGTCGGCGTCGATCAGCTCGGCGACGAGCGCGGCGAGCCGGTCGTTGTCACCGAAGCGGATCTCGTGCGTCGCCACCGTGTCGTTCTCGTTGACGATCGGCAGGATGCGCAGATCCAGCAGACGCTCCATCGCCCGCTGCGCGTTGCCGCGCGGCGTCGGGTGGTCGAGGTCGCCGGCGGTCAGGAGCACCTGCCCGGCGATGATCGGGAACCGGTCGAGGCTGGTCTGGTAGCGCCACATGAGCACGTTCTGCCCCACCGCAGCCGCGGCCTGCTGCGTCGCCAGGTCGTTGGGTCGCGAATCCAGCTCGAGGAAGGGGATGCCGGTCGCGATCGCGCCCGAGGAGACGAGGACGATCTCGCATCCGCGGCCGTGCGCGGCCGCGAGGGCGTCGACCAGCGGTGTGATCTGCGCGGCATTGGCGCCGCTGATCGACGACGAGCCGACCTTGACAACAATGCGCTTCGCGCCCAGCACGCTCGCGTGCGGTCCCGTCACCGCTCCTCCGCTTCCTCGCCGTCTTCGTGGTCGGATTCCCACTGCTCGGTCCAGACGCCCGCCGCGCGCTCGGCCTCGAGCTCGGCGCGGGCGGCGGCCTTGGCATCCATGCGCTCGAAGTACGCCTCGCGACGCTCGTTGCGCGTCAGGCGTCGGTTCTCGTCGAGTCGCGCGTCGGTTCCGCGCGGGCTCGTCATCAGCTCGGCGGCCGAGGTGAGCGTCGGCTCCCAGTCGAACACGCGCGAGCTGTTCGCGCCGATCACCACCGCCGAGCCGGGGGTGGCGCCGTGGGCGAAGAGGGCGTCCTCGACACCCAGCTTGGCCAGGCGATCGGCGAGGTAGCCCACCGCTTCGTCGTTCTCGAAGTCGGTCTGGGCGACCCAACGCTCCGGCTTGGCGCCGAGAACGCGGTAGATCGTCTCGGTGCCGCCCTCGACGGCGATGCGGAAGTCGGCCTCGTTGACAGCGCGCGGACGCATCACCAGGCGGGGCTTCGCGATGGCGGCCGCGGCCTTGGCGGCGCGGTCGGCCTCCACCAGCTCGGCCAGCGCGAATGACAGCTCGCGCAGGCCCTCGCGGCTCACCGCCGAGACCTCGAAGACGCGGTACCCGCGCTCCTCGAGCTGCGGGCGCACGAACTCGGCGAGCTCGCGGGCGTCGGGCACGTCGATCTTGTTGAGCGCGATGATCTGGGCGCGCTCCAGGAGCGGCACCTGGCCCTCGGGCACCGGATACGCGGCGAGTTCGCCCAGGATGATGTCGAGGTCGGTGAGCGGGTCGCGACCCGGCTCCAGGGTTCCGCAGTCGAGCACGTGCAGCAGCGCGGTGCAGCGCTCCACGTGACGCAGGAACTCGAGGCCGAGCCCCTTGCCCTCGCTCGCCCCCTCGATGAGACCCGGAACGTCGGCGATCGTGTAGCGAAACTCGCCCGCCTCGACGACGCCCAGGTTCGGGTGGAGGGTCGTGAACGGGTAGTCCGCGATCTTCGGCTTGGCGGCGCTGAGCGCCGCGATGAGGCTCGACTTGCCGGCGCTCGGGTAGCCGACCAGCGCGACGTCGGCGACGGTCTTCAGCTCGAGGACGGCGTCGCCCTCCCAGCCGGGCGTTCCGAGCAGGGCGAAGCCGGGGGCCTTGCGCTTCGTGTTGGCGAGCGCGGCGTTGCCGAGGCCGCCCTGCCCGCCGGGCGCCACGATGAGGCGCATCCCGGGCTCGTCCAGGTCGGCGATCTGCTCGCCGTCGGCGGAGTAGACGACGGTGCCGACGGGAACGGGCAGCTCGAGCGGGGCCCCCTGGTAGCCGGATCGGTGGTCGCCCATGCCGGGACCGCCGTTGCCGCTGGAGCGGTGCGGGCCGCGGTGGTAGCTCAGCAGCGTCGTCACCTGGGGGTCGGAGACGAGCACGATGTCGCCGCCGTTGCCGCCGTTGCCGCCATCCGGGCCGGCGAGCGGCTTGAACTTCTCACGGCGCACCGAGACGCAGCCGTTGCCGCCGTGGCCGGCGCGCAGGTGGAGCGTGACGCGGTCGACGAACGTCGTCATCGCTGCCTCCTCTGGTCTCGGGTTGTGAGCAAACGAAAAGGGCGGGCCGAAGCCCGCCCTGGTCGAGAATTGAGTCGTCGGGCGGGTTACGCCGCCGGGACGATGTTGACGACCTTGCGGCCGCCCTTGGTGCCGAACTGCACGGAGCCCGCCTCAAGCGCGAACAGCGTGTCGTCGCCACCGCGACCGACGCCGGCGCCGGGGTGGAAGTGCGTGCCGCGCTGGCGGACGAGGATCTCGCCAGCCTTGACGACCTGGCCGCCGAAGCGCTTCACGCCGAGGTACTGGGGGTTCGAGTCGCGTCCGTTACGGGTGGACGATGCGCCCTTTTTGTGTGCCATTCCTGCAGCCCTTACTTGATCCCGGTGATCTTCACGCGCGTGAGGTCCGCACGGAAGCCCTGGCGCTTCTTGTAGCCGGTCTTGTTCTTGAACTTCTGGATCGTGATCTTCGGGCCGCGCAGGTCGGCGACGACCTCGGCCGTGACCTTCACCTTGGCGAGCGCCTTGGCGTCGTGGGTGATGGTGTCACCGTCGACCAAGAGCACCGGCGCCAGCTCGATGTTGCCGTTCTTGTCGGCCTGAACACGGTCCAGGACGACGATCGAGCCGACCTCGACCTTCTCCTGCCGCCCACCGGCGCGCACAACTGCGTAAACCACGGAAAATCCTTACGTATGAGGGAAGTCTCGGTGTCGAACGCGACGCCAACGGCGGCGGACACCAAGGAGCAACGATACCCGAGAGAAGGCCATCCGGTCAAACGCGGCTGGCCGTGTCGCTCACGTCGATTCTAGACGTCATCGAGGGCGCCGCCGAGTTCATGTCGAGGCGGGTGTCGCTGCTGCCATCCCCAGAGCAGGACGACAGCCAGCAGCACGATCGGAACATCGAGCACGAAGGTCCGGAATGCGCCGGTCACGCCCTGCAGAATCGCGATCCACGCGCCGCGGAACGCGCCGGCGAGGTCGGGGAACGAGTTGGCGAAGAACGTCGCCCCCACCAGGGCCCCGGCGACCTCCCAGATCACGACGACCGCGATGATGAGCAGCATGCCGATCGCGGTGGCCAGGGCTCCGCGCGTGAGCACGTGCGCCAGTCGCAGCTCCGGAACGATCGGCGCGAGCTGCCACAGCGCGAAGAACACGCCGATCGAGAGCGGCAGCGTCCCGAAGACCGAGCCCTGAAGCTGGCCGGTCCACAGGTACACGAGCGAATCGCCCGTCTGCCCGGGCAGCCCGACCAGCGAGAGGGAGCCGATGAAGCCCAGCGCGACGCCCTGCGCGAGAAGCGCGGCGAACACCCCGGCCGCCACGAGAAGAGCCTGCAGCGCACCGCGCCGCCGCAGCGCCCGCCGCATCGACTCTGACATCCCGTTTCCCGACATCGCGTCCACCCTCGCGCCTATGATCTCCAGATGACCGTGCTGATTGACGAGCCTATCTGGCCGGCCCACGGCACGGTCTGGGCGCACCTCGTGAGCGACGCATCGCTCGACGAGCTTCACACCTTCGCCGCCGAGGCGGGAATCCCCGCCCGCGGCTTCGACCACGACCACTACGACGTGCCGCGCGAGCGTTGGGACGCGCTGGTGGCGCAGGGCGCCGAACCGGTGACCGGCCGCGAACTGCTGCGTCGGCTCCAGGAGGCCGGGCTGCGCGTGACGCAGCGCGAGAAGGCCGAGCGGGCCCGGCGCCGCTGAGGCGCCCCTCAGGGCCCCGTCACCACTGCGGGTCGATGCCCGGAAGCGTCTCGAGCACCGTGAGGGTGTCCAGATCGACGACGAGCGTCGGACCGGTGGTCAACTCCCCCGCGGCGCCCTGGTCGAGCACGACGAACAGGTACTGTCCCGCGGGCGAGACGCGGAAGTCGGCGATCGAACTCGCCGAAGCACCCAGGTCGATGAGCGTCGAGGTCGAGCCGTCGTCGAGCGCGAGTCCGGTCGCGAATCCGCCGTCGGCATCGGGAATGGCGACCTTCGCGACCCGGCGCTCCGCATCGACCATGGCGACCGCGCCGACGTACGGCTCGACCCCGTCGATGAGCGAGGCGGTGAGGCGCGAGGACGACCCCGAGGCGAGGTCGACGAGGACCGGGCCGAACGCGTCCGAGGCGACGAATCCCGTCCCCTCCGGCGTGAGCCCGTAGACGTTGACGTAGCTGCCGAGCGGCACGAAGGGGGTGAGACCCGAGGGGTCGCCGCGCAGCACCGAGCCGTCGCGCGCCGCGATCAGGATCTCGGCGGTGTTCGGGATCGGGAACCAGGCGCGGGTCGCGATCGGCTCCCCGTCGAGTCCGAGCACGGCCGTCGGGATCGGGTCTCCGGCCAGGTCGCTGCGCAGCAGGGTGGAATCGAAGTTCGGAAGCGGATCCGCGTCCGCGCTGCTGAGCGTGAACAGCAGTGCCGTGTCGACGCGGCCGAGCTGCTCGATGCGTCCGTCCTCGGGCAGCACGAACTCCTGGACGCCGGCACCGCTCATCTCGTGAAGGGTGAGGGTGCTGCGCTCACGGTCGAGATCCTGAACCAGGGCGACCACCTCATCGAAGCGGACGAACTCCCGGATCCCGGCTCCCTCCACCAGCGACTGCCCGCTCCCCGCGCCGAGCTCCGTGCTCACCACCGGTACCGGCTGCCCGTCGGAGGAGGTGGTGAGCGTGTCGACCGTCAGCGCCGCCGTGCGGAAGCTCGCCTCGGCGGCCCCGCGCGCTCCCCCGGTCGCCCCCTGCACCGAATCGATGACGACCCGGTAATCGGTCGCCGCGCGGAGCGCCGTCGAGAAGCGCAGCACGAGGGTGGACCCCGAGACGTCGAGCGTGAAGGGCACCGCGGGCTCGATCTGCACGTCGGCCTCGGCGACCGGCGCGATCGGCCGCGTGAAGACGAGCTCGGCCACTCCGCCCGGCGCGGTGATGAGCGCAGTCGGATCGACGAGGGCCGACTGGACGCGCGGTCCCTGCGTGCTCGCCAGGGCCGCGAGCGTCACCGCCGCGAGCGAGAGCACGGCGAACACGGCGATGACGCGAATCCGATAGCCGCGCAGCGCCTGGCGACGACGCCAGTCAGAAGAGATACGGCTGGTCAGGCTCATCGACGCCGGTCACCTCCGCAGGGTCGAGGACGATCGCGCCGACATCGAGCGATCCGCTCGCCACGAACTCGCCGGTCACCCGCACCCAGTCGTCGGCGCTGAACTGCGCCTGCCACCCGGGCAGCACCACAGGGACCCCGAAGGGTCTGCGCGTCGACCGCGCAGCAGGTGATCGCGAAGCGGGAGACGTAGAACGCGTCCGGCTGATCGGGGATGGCCGTGATGAAGCCCACCACGTCGACGGGCTTGCCGTCGTAGAACGTCGGGTCGGAGGTCTGCCGCAGCAGCGTCGCCCACTCCCGCACCGTGAAGCCGGCGAACAGCTCATCGGGAGCGGCCTGCGCCTCGGCGACCGCGGCCGCATCCGCCTCGGGATCGAGCGATCCGGTCTGGGCGGTGATGTCGCGCTGGATGGCCGTGGCGCTCGACAGCGTGGCCGGCGGCAGCACGATCATGGCGAGGGCGAGACCCGCGCTGACCACGATGGCGAGCACGCCCGCGAGTCGTGTGAATCGCGAGTCGGGTGCCGCCGACTCGTCGTGGTCGTGGTCGTGGCCGTGGTGGTCGGCCAGCAGCGGCAGCTGAAGCCGGTGCTCCGGATCGGGCTGGACGGGCGCGCGCGCGGTGCGACGCCGGTGGAGTGCCGCGGCCAGCGCGGCGACGCATCCCACGATCGCGACCGAGGCCATGGCGATCGTGAAGGCGTCGTAGCGCGGATGGATGTAGAGGGCGAGCTGCCCGGTGGCGGCGAGCCACACGGTCAGCACCGCGACCACGAGCACGATCAGCACGCCGCGAAGCTTCTGCAGTTCAGACCACAAGGTCGACCCCCCACCCGATGGCGGCACTCGCCAGCGCCACGATGCCGGTCACGATCAGCAGGGTGCGCACGGTGAACGTCGTGCGCAGCAGCGCGAGCATCTTGATGTCGACGAGCGCGCCGAAGATCAGGAAGGCGACGATCGACCCCGGCATGAAGGTGCTGGCGAACGGCAGGATGAAGAACGCATCCACATTCGAGCACACCGAGATCACCAAAGCGAGCGCCATGAGCGCCAGCACCGACCAGAGCGGGTCGGAGCCGAGCGCGATGAGCACGGAGCGCGGGACGACCGTCTGCACGGCGCCCGCGACGACCGCGCCGACGGTGAGTGCCGGCAGGAGCGTCGCCGACTCGCGGACGAACAGATCCACGCTCGCGGACCAACGCGACGTCGCCGCGCCCTCAGCCGTCGCGCACTCGGCGTTGAACCGCGACGTCAGCAGCGACGACGGGTCAGGGTGCCGACTGAACAGCCAGCCGAGCAGGTTGGCGATCAGGAAGCCGCCCAGCAGCCGCGCGACGAGGATGCCGTCATCGAAGCCGAACGCCTGATGCGTCGTCACGATGGTGATCGGGTTGATGATCGGGGCCGCGAACAGGAACGTCATCGACTCGCCGACGGTCAGCCCGCGCACCACGAAGCCGCGAGCCAGCGGCACGTTGCCGCACTCGCAGACCGGCAGGAACATGCCCACGAGCGAGAGGGCCGCCCGGCGCAGCACCGGCGTGCGGGGCAGGACGCGGACGATCAGCCCCTCCGGGAGCCACACCCGAACCACCACCGACAGGGCGATGCCGAGCACCACGAACGGCAGCGACTCGACGAGCAGGCTCGTCGCCAGCGTGACCAGGTCCTGGACCTGATCGGGAAGCACACCCTCCGGCACCCACCCGGCCGTCACGATGCGCGCCACCACGAGCGCGATCACGAGCCCCAGCGCCACGGCGAGGAGCACCCCGCGGCGGCTCCGCGGAACGGCCGCCGGATCGGGTCGCGAGTCGACTCGGAGGCGGGACGGCATTCGCACATTCTGCCAGCACGCGACCGGGGAACTGCTCGGCGCGGCGGACGGGCGCGAGAGTGGATGCCGCATTGACTCCGGTGGGCCGGAATGCTCGCCGCCAGCTGCGCGTTGGGACCAGCATGACGTTGATTCCCGGAGCTCCCGCTCCTCGCCTGTCCCTGCCCCTCGTCGACGGACGCACGACCGACGACCTCGAACTCGGAACCGGCGCCGACGGGCGCTTCTCGCTCGTCGTGTTCTACCGCGGACTGCACTGCCCCGCGTGCCGCCGCCAGCTCGCCGAGCTGGATCGTCGGCTCGACGACCTCCGCGAGGCCGGCGTCGGCCGCGTCGTCGCCGTCAGCATGAACGACGCCGAGCGCGCCGCCACCACCGTGGAGACGTGGCGCACCGGCGCACTGCCGGTGGCGCACAGCCTGAGTGAGGCCGACGCGCGCTCGTGGGGCCTGTTCATCTCCGACGCGATCAAGGAGAGCGAGCCGGCGCGCTTCAACGAGCCGGGAGCGTTCCTGCTCGACGCCGACGGGACGGTCTACTGGAGCTCGGTCGCCAGCATGCCGTTCTCGCGGCCCGCGGTCGACGACATCATCTCCGGCGTTCGCTGGGCCCAGGACCAGAACTACCCGGCGCGCGGCGCGGCCTGACCGCAGAAGCGGTGGGGCTCACCGAACGTGAGCCCCACCGCTCGCGAAATCAGTTCGCGGGACCGTCCTTCGGGGTCACGACCTCGCCCTTCGACGAGGCGCGACGCGAGCGGCGCGCACGACCCGCGCCGGGTGCCGGCGGCTCGGGAAGAGCCTCGAGCACCGAACCCAGGATCTCCTCCGCGGCGTGCGGATCCATCCGGCGTCCCGAGCGCTGCGACTTCTCGATCGGCAGGTCGAGAACCTTGACGGCGGCGTTGGCCGCGGCCTCGGCGGCCTGCTCGATCTTGGTGATCGACGGCGCCGACGTCGTCTCCCCCGAGGCGGGCTTCGTCTCGTGCTCGTGATCGTGCGCGACGGTGCTCTTCGCGACCTGCGCGATCGCGTTGCGCACATCCTCGGTCAGCGCGTGCGTTCCGCTGGAACCGCTGCTCTGCTTCGGTGCGGTGCTTCCGCCCGAGTTGCCGGAGCCTCCGCGACCGCCACGGCGGCGCGACGAGCCGCCCGAGTTCGAGCCGCCCTGCGACGACGAGTCGTTGCCGCCGCCGCGGTGCTTGAACACCGGCTCGTGGTGCACGACGATGCCGCGCCCGGCGCAGGTGTCGCACGCCTCGCTGAACGACTCGACGAGACCGAGGCCCAGCTTCTTGCGCGTCATCTGCACCAGACCCAGCGAGGTGACCTCGGCGACCTGGTGCTTCGTGCGGTCACGGCTCAGGCACTCGATCATGCGGCGCAGCACGAGGTCGCGGTTGGATTCGAGCACCATGTCGATGAAGTCGACCACGATGATGCCGCCGATGTCGCGCAGGCGAAGCTGACGCACGATCTCCTCGGCCGCTTCGAGGTTGTTCTTCGTGACCGTCTCTTCGAGGTTTCCGCCGGAGCCGACGAACTTGCCGGTGTTGACGTTGATCACCGTCATCGCCTCGGTGCGGTCCATGACGAGCGAGCCGCCCGACGGCAGCCAGACCTTGCGCTCGAGCGCCTTCTCGATCTGCTCCGCGATGCGGTAGTGATCGAACGAGTCGACCTCGCCCGTGTAGCGCTCCAGGCGTCCCATCAGGTCGGGCGCGACCGCGCCCAGGTAGACGGAGATGGTCTCCATCGCGTCATCGCCTTCGACGACGAGCTTCTGGAAGTCCTCGTTGAACACGTCGCGCACGATCTTGATCAGCAGATCGGGCTCGCTGTGCAGGAGCTGCGGGGCGTTGCCCGACTCGACCGTCTTCGCGATGTGCGCCCACTGCGCGGTGAGCCGCTGCACGTCGAGCGTGAGCTGCTCCTCGGTGGCGCCCTCCGCGGCGGTGCGCACGATGACGCCCGCGTCGTCCGGGAGGACCTCCTTGAGGATCTTCTTCAGCCGCGCGCGCTCGGTGTCGGGGAGCTTCCGCGAGATCCCGTTCATCGACCCACCGGGGACGTACACGAGGAAGCGGCCCGGAAGGCTCACCTGGCTCGTGAGACGGGCGCCCTTGTGGCCCACCGGATCCTTGGTGACCTGGACCAGCACGCGATCGCCGGGCTTGAGCGCCAGCTCGATGCGGCGGGCCTGGTTCTTCGGCGCGGGCTCGCCCTCGGCCGCCGAGGCGGCCGCGGCGGCCTCCCAGTCGACCTCGCCGGAGTACAGCACGGCGTTGCGTCCGCGACCGATGTCGACGAAGGCCGCCTCCATGCTCGGCAGCACGTTCTGCACACGACCGAGGTACACGTTGCCGATCAGGCTCGCGTCCTGCGCCCGCGCCACGTAGTGCTCGACCAGCACGCCGTCTTCGAGGACGCCGATCTGGATGCGCCCGTACTTGCTGCGCACCACCATCACGCGGTCGACGCTCTCGCGTCGAGCGAGGAACTCGGCCTCGGTGACGACGGGGCGGCGACGGCCCGCGTCGCGACCGTCGCGGCGGCGCTGCTTCTTCGCCTCGAGGCGCGTGGAGCCCTTGACCCGCTGCGGCTCGGTGATCTCCTCCTTCGGGCGCGGCTGACGCACCCGCACGGTCGTGCCAGGAGCGTCGTCGCCATCGCGCGGCGCGTCGCTCGAGCGACGACGCGAACGGCGACGCGAGGTCTCCGCGGTCGGCTCCTCCGCCGCGGCGGGCCGCTCCGGCATCGGAGGCAGATCGGGTGCCTGGAACAGCAGCGCCGTCGTCGGCGCGACCGCGGGACGCGCGGCCGACTCGGCGGAGTCCTTCGCCGCCGCGCCCGACTTCGCCGCAGACGCCCCGGTGCCGGATGCCTTCTTGGCAGGACGCTTCCGCGGCGTCGAGGCCCCGGCTGCGGGCTCCGTCGACGTTGACTCTTCGGCGACCGGCTGGTCGACCGGCGGCTTCTCGGCACGCGGCTTCTTCGCCGCGGTCGACTTCTCCGCAGCGGGCGCCGTCGCGGGCTCCGCGATGGGCTCCGGTGCCGCGGGCGCCGCAGCGGCTGGCACCTCAGCGGCGGGTGTCTGCGCCGCGACAGGTTCGGTCGCCGGCGCGTCCGCCACCGGCTCCTCGACCTTCTTCGACTTCAGAGGTCGCCAGCGTCGTGCCTTGGGGGCTTTTTCGGGTCCGGCTTCGTTATTCGGGTTGTCATCCACCATCGCTGGTGTGCTCCTCATCCGACGAGATGGCCGCGCCACCTGCCGGGTACTCTCGAGCGAGACGCGAAATCGCGTGTCTCGCGAATCCTTTTCTGTTGGGAGCAGCGTCCGCGGTCCGCGGGCCCGGCTGCTCGGCGTCCTCTCACGACGCAATTTCGGAACTGGCGATCCGACACGGTGACTGACGACGGTCGTCGGCACCTCGTGGCCCGGTATGCCCGGTAAGCCTTCTGTGGCGTTGATGCGAGCGCGGCCCGCCTCAACTCGCTCAAATTATCGCACGTTGGGACGAAAGACCCGTATTTCGCACCTGGGGCTTGCCATAATCACGGGGTGACCATCGCCGATGCGCCCGAACGCCGCCCCTGGATCCTCGCCGGATTCTTCATCCTCGCCGGAGCCATCGGGTGGTGGGCCGCGTTCCAGCTGACGCTGGAGAAGATCCACCTGCTCGAGAATCCGGAGGCGGTTCTCGGCTGCGATTTCTCGATTCTCGTGCAGTGCGGCAAGAACCTTGAGTCGTGGCAGGGGTCGGTGTTCGGCTTCGCGAACCCCCTCCTCGGGCTGGGCGGATTCGTCGCCCCGATCGCGGTCGGCGTCGCCCTGCTGGCCGGCGCCCGATTCGACCGCTGGTTCTGGATCACCTTCCACATCGGCGTCACCGGCGCGCTCGCCTTCGTCATCTGGCTGATCGCGCAGTCGATCTTCGCGCTGTTCACCCTGTGCCCGTGGTGCATGGTCGTCTGGAGCGTCACCATTCCGCTCTGGTGGTCGCTCACCTTCCGCAACCTCGCCGAAGGGGTCTACGGCGAGGGCCCGCGGCGCTTCGGAGCCACGATGCGGTCGTGGGTGGTGCCGATCACGATCGCGAGCTACGCGATCATCGCGATCATCGCCCAGGTGCGCCTCGACGTGATCGCCTACCTCTAGCCACGCGCACGCCCAGGCAGCGCCCGGCGCGTGCCCACTAGACTCACTCCGTCCATTCCGCCCCGACACTTCGAGGTTTCCCAGTGCCCCAAGAGCGACTCACCAAGGACCAGCGCCGCGAGGCGGCGCGCGAAGCGGCGCGGATCGCCCGCGCCAAGCAGAAGCGACGTGACACCGTCAACTCGGTGCTCGTGCGCGGCGGCGTCACACTCGGCATCGTGGCGGTTGTCGCGATCGTCGGACTCGTGATCTTCAACTCGGTGAAGCCGGCGGGCCCCGGTCCGCTCAACATGGCCAGCGACGGCATCGTGCTCGCCGGCGCGGAGATGGAGGCGGTTCCGACCGCCGCGATCCCGGCCGACGGCGAGCCGACCGAGACGGACACCTCCGACCTCGACGTCGACCTGAACATCGTGATGTACGTCGACTACCTCTGCCCCGTCTGCGGCGCGTTCGAAGACGCCAACGCCGAGCTGATCGAGTCGCTCGTGACGACCGGCCAGGCCTCGATCGAGGTCCACCCGGTCTCGATCCTCGACCGGGCCTCCGCGGGCACCCGCTACTCCTCGCGCGCCTCGAACGCGGTCGCGTGCGTCGCCGAGAACGAGCCCGACTCGTTCTGGACCGCGCACTCGACGCTGTTCGCCAACCAGCCGGAGGAGGGCACCTCGGGCCTCTCCAACTCCGAGATCATCGGCCTCTTCGAGGGTGCCGGGATCACCTCGGAGGCCGTCGCCAGCTGCATCGACGACGAGTCGTTCAAGTCGTGGGTGACCGCCGCGTCCGACCGCGCGACCAGCGATCCCGACCTGGTGAACCCGTCGAGCGGGTACTTCGGCACCCCGACGGTGTTCGCCAACGGTGAGCGCTACACGGGCAGCGTCAGCGACGTCTCCGAGTTCGCCACGTTCCTCGCCGGGCTGCTCCCGGTCGAGACCGAGACCACCGAGTAATGACCGAACCGGTCGACACCACCCCGGCTCCTCGTCCGACGCCGCCGTGGGTGGTGCCGACCGTGGTCGGCGCCCTGCTGGCGCTCGCGATCCTGGTGATCGTCGCGGTGATCTTCGCGCTGCGCGAGGAGCCCGCCAGCGTCGAGAGCCTCGAGGTGAGCGCTCCGGCGAGCATGACGGCCGACGGCGGGATCCGATTCGAGGGCGTCGACGGCGCCCTCGTCGTCGCCGACCCGAACGGCGAGGCCGCGACGACCGCGGTCGAGCTGTACGTCGACTGGTCGTGCCCGATCTGCCGCGATTTCGAGGGCGCCTACTCGGAGGAGCTGACCAGCCGGGTCGCCTCCGGGGAGCTCGTGCTCGAGGTCCACCCGGTGGCGATCCTCGATCGCGCCTTCCTCGACAGCGAGTACTCGAGCCGCGCCGCGAACGTCGCGGCCTGCGTCGCCGAGCACGCGCCGGACGCGTTCCTCGCCGTGCAGTACGGGTTCTTCGCGGCGCAGCCCGACGAGGGCACCGTCGGCTACGACGACGCGCAGCTCGTCGAGCTGCTCGGCATCATCGGCGTCACCGACGCGGACGTCATCAGCTGCGTCGAGAACGGCGACTTCCGGGACTGGGTGGCGGCGATCACCGCCGCAACCGTGTCGCGCGCGGAGCTCGCCGGCGACAACGGCGGCTTCGGCACGCCGACCGTGGTGATCGACGGGGAGCGCTGGAACCCCGCGACCGACGGCGAGCTGCTGGCGCTGCTCGACGCGCAGTAGGCGCCGAGCAGCCGTCGCGGTCCGGCAACGGCCGCACGCCCGCGAACGCTCGCGCGCAAACGGAGATTCGGGCGCCCGACCCACAAGCCGTGGACGAGCGTGCCGAATCTCCGACTTTGCGAGGGCGGCACTCGGGTGCGGCCCGCGCCCGCTCGACCCGCGCGTGCGCTCCGGCAGGAGTGCGCGCGGGGCGTCGAGCGGCGCGTCGTCAGGTTCTAGTCGAACCAAAGCGCGAGCTCGCGCGCCGCGGTCTCGGGCGCGTCGCTGCCGTGCACCAGGTTCTGCTGCACCTTGAGACCCCAGTCGCGACCGAGGTCACCGCGGATCGTGCCGGGGGCGGCTGCCGTCGGGTCGGTCGCACCGGCCAGCGAGCGGAATCCCTCGATCACCCGGTTGCCGGCGACGCGGAGCGCCACGACCGGTCCGGACTGCATGAACTCGATGAGCGGCTCGTAGAACGGCTTGCCCTCGTGCTCGGCGTAGTGCGCGGCGAGAAGCTCGCGGTCGGGCGTCAGCATGCGCACGTTGACCAGCTGGTAGCCCTTCGCCTCGATGCGGCGAAGGATCTCACCGGTCAGGTTGCGCGCGACTCCGTCCGGCTTCACCAGGACGAGGGTCTCTTGCACGGTCTCACTGCTCACGTTGGGTCTCCTTCGGAGGTTGGGAATTCGGGATGGGTGGCCAGGAATTCGGCGCGCGCCTTCTCGATGGCGCGCGCACGCAGGAACGCCCACAGCCAGATCCCCGCGAAGACCGCGCCGAGCGCGAACAGCACGGGGAAGACGAAGCCGGTGGCGATCAGGACGACCTGCAGGACGGCGCCCGCGATCACGCCGGCGCGGTGGCGCTGGAGCCCCGCGACGATGACGAGGATCACCAGGAACGCTCCCCCGCCGACGAAGGCGACGACGGGGTCGACGATGCGCAGTCCGAAGACCACGAGCGTCACGAAGAACATCAGGAATGCCTCGAGGCCGAGGACGATCGTGAGGAGGGCCTCGGTGACGCCGCGGGTGCGGCGGGGTCTCGATACGCGCTGCGCGCTACTCGACCCGCTCGGGTTCGGCTGCGCGCTACTCGACCCGCTCGGGTTCGGCTGGCCGCTGCTCGACCCGCTCGGGTTCGGCTGCGCGCTACTCGACCCGCTCAGGTTCGGCTGGCCGCTGCTCGACCCGCTCGGGTTCGGCTGCGCGCTGCTCGACCCGCTCGGGGTGGGCTGCGCGGGGTTCGACTCGCTCACTTCCACTGTCCCGTCTCGGCGAGGTCGATCGCCTCGCCGACGAGCGTGATCGAGCCGGCGACGACGACCGCGCGCCGGGGCGATTCGCTCGCCCAGCCGCGCGCGGCATCCAATGCTCCGCCGAGCTCCTCGTGCGTCGTGACGCCCTCGCGGCCGGTGACCGCGACGACCCGAGAGGCGAGCTCGTTGACCGAGATCGCCCGGTCGGAGTGCGAACGGGTCACGAAGAACCGGGTCGAGACCGGGGAGAGCTCCTCGACGATGCCGTGCACGTCCTTGTCGCCGAGCACGCCCAGCACGATGCCGAACTCGTCGAAGTCGAAGTACTCGCGCAGGGCGGCCGCCAGGGCCGCGGCGCCGTGCGGGTTGTGCGCCGCATCCACCAGGACGGTCGGTTCGACGCCGACCAGCTGCAGACCGACCGGGAGAGGTCACGGTGCCGAGTCCCTCGGCGAGCATGTCCGCGTCCAGGGCGACGGTCGCGTCGCCGAGGAACGACTCCACCGCCGCGATCGCGACCGCGGCGTTCTGCGCCTGGTGGTCGCCGTAGAGCGGCAGGAACAGGTCGTTGTACTCGCCCGCGCGACCGCGCACGCTCACGAGCTGACCGCCGACCGCCACCGTCGTCGAGGTGACGGCGAAGTCCCGGCGCTCCACCGCGAGCGTCGCCTCGAAGCGCTCGGTCGCGGCGAGCAGCTCATCGAGCGCCTCGATCGACTGCATGGCGCTCACCACCGAGGCCGCCGGCTTGATGATGCCCGCCTTGGTGCGCGCGATCTCGGCGACCGTGTCGCCGAGGCGATTCTGGTGGTCGAGGGCGATCGGGGCGAAGACGGCGACCTGCCCGTCGGCGACGTTCGTGGAATCCCACTCGCCGCCCATGCCGACCTCGAGCACCATCACGTCGACCGGCGCGTCGGCGAAGATCGCGAACGCGAGGACGGTGAGCGCCTCGAAGTAGGTGAGCGGCGCCTCGCCCGCCGTGACGAGCTCGGCATCGACCATCACCAGGTACGGGGCGATGTCGGCCCAGTTGCGCACGAGCGCCTCGTTGGAGACCGGTCGGCCGTCGATCACGATGCGCTCATTGACGCGCACCAGGTGCGGACTGGTCAGCAGTCCGGTGCGCAGGCCCGAGGCGCGCAGGATCGACTCGATCATGCGCACCGTCGAGGTCTTGCCGTTCGTGCCGGTGACGTGGATCACCGGGGCCGCGCGGTGCGGGTCGCCGAGCAGTTCGACCGCGCGCCGGGTCGGCTCGAGACGCGGCTGCGGGTTCGACTCGCCGATGCGGCCGAGCAGCTCGCGGTACACCTCCGCCGCGTCATCGGCGAACTCGTCGTCGAAGTCGTCTTCGGGGACGGCCGCGCCGCCCGTGTCGTCGCTCACGCGCGCTCCACTCCGATCGAGATCTGGGAACCCTCGCCGACGGCGATCGTTCCGTCTCCAGCCTGGTTGGTCTGGACGGCGGTGGCAAGCGTCTCGGCCGCGATCAGGTCGCGGTGGGCGGTGATCGCCGCGAGCGCCGAGTCGTCGGCGCCGAGCGTCAGGGTGATGCGATCGCTGACCTCGAGTCCGGCGTCCTTGCGGGCCTGCTGGACGGCGCGCACCACGTCGCGGGCGAGGCCTTCGGCCGCCAGTTCGGGCGTCACATTGGTGTCGAGCAGCGCGAAGCCTCCCGAGGGCAGGAACGCGATCGCGTTCGACGCATCGGCGACCTCGAGCTCGAGCTCGAACTCGCCCGCCACGAGCGGAACGCCGCCGACTGTCACCGTCTCGCCGTCGATCGACCAGTCCCCCGCCTTGGCGGCCTGGATGATCTGCTGCACCTGCTTGCCGAGGCGCGGACCTGCGGCGCGCGCGTTGACGCTGAGGCGGCGCGTGATCCCGAAGTCGGCGAGGCTCGACTCGACGAGCGGCTCGAGCGTCACATCCTTGACGTTGAGCTCGTCGGCGAGGATCTCGGCGAAGTCCGCCAGTCCCGCCGCGGCATCGCTCACCACGGTGAGCCGGGCCAGCGGCAGTCGCACGCGCAGCTGACGCGCCTTGCGCAGCGCGAGGCCCGCGGAGGCGGTCTCGCGCACGCGGTCCATGGTCTCGACGAGCGCCGCATCCTCGGGGAAGGCGGAGGCGTCCGGCCAGTCCTCCAGGTGCACGCTGCGTCCGCCGGTGAGCCCGCGCCAGATCTCCTCGGAGACCAGCGGGATGAGCGGCGCGGCGACGCGGGTGACCGTCTCGAGCACGGTGAACAGCGTGTCGAAGGCGTCGGTGTCGGTGCCCTCCCAGAAGCGGTCGCGGCTGCGCCGCACGTACCAGTTGGTCAGCACGTCGGCGAAGTCGCGCAGGCGCGCGGCCGCGAACGGGCTGTCGAGCGCGTCGAGGTCGTTCGTGGTGTCGACGATGAGCTGGCGGGTCTTGGCCAGGAGGTAGCGGTCGAGGACGTTCGTCGAGTCGGTGCGCCAGGTTGCGGTGTATCCGGGGTTTCGATACGCGCCGTCGGCGCTACTCAACCCGCTCAGGCCTTCGGCGCTGCTCAACCCGCTCTCGTCGTCGCGGTTTCGATACGCGCCTTCGGCGCTACTCAACCCGCTCGACCCGCCGGGGGCGGAGTTCGCGTAGAGGGTGAAGAAGTAGTACGTGCTCCAGAGCGGCAGCAGCAGCTCGCGGACGCCCGCGCGGATGCCCTCCTCCGTGACGATGAGGTTGCCGCCGCGGATCACCGAGCTCGACATCAGGAACCAACGCATCGCGTCGGCGCCGTCGCGGTCGAAGACCTCGGAGACGTTGGGGTAGTTGCGCAGGCTCTTGGACATCTTCTGCCCGTCGTTGCCGAGCACGATGCCGTGGCTGATCACGTTCTTGAACGCGGGACGGTCGAACAGCGCCGTCGCGAGCGTGTGCATCGTGTAGAACCAGCCGCGGGTCTGCCCGATGTACTCGACGATGAAGTCGGCCGGGTTGTGCGAGTCGAACCACTCGGCGTTCTCGAACGGGTAGTGCACCTGCGCGAAGGGCATCGATCCGGAGTCGAACCAGACATCCAGCACGTCCTCGATGCGGCGCATCGTCGACTGGCCGGTCGGGTCATCCGGGTTCGGCCGGGTCAGCTCGTCGATGAACGGACGGTGCAGGTCGGGCTCGCCGGCGTCGTTCTTCGGCAGGGTGCCGAAGTCGGCCTCGAGCTCGGCGAGCGAGCCGTAGACGTCGATGCGCGGGTACTCGGGGTTGTCGCTCTTCCACACCGGGATCGGGCTGCCCCAGTAGCGGTTGCGGCTGATCGACCAGTCGCGCGCGCCCGCCACCCACTTGCCGAACTGGCCGTCCTTGACGTTGTCGGGCACCCAGTTGATCTGCTGGTTGAGCTCGCCCATGCGCCCCTTGAACTCGGGCACGCGCACGAACCAGCTCGACACGGCCTTGTAGATGAGCGGGTTGCGGCAGCGCCAGCAGTGCGGGTAGCTGTGCTCGTAGCTCTTCAGCTGGAACAGGCGCCCCTCGGCGCGCAGCAGCTGCACGAGCGGCTTGTTGGCGTCGGACCACAGCTGGCCAGCGACCGGCTCCACCTCGGGCAGGAAGCGGCCGCTGTCGGTCAGCGACAGCACGACGGGGATGCCCGCGGCGGCGCAGACGATCTGGTCGTCCTCACCGTAGGCGGGGGCCTGATGCACGATGCCGGTTCCCTCGCCGGTGGCGACGTACTCGGCGACGAGGATCTGCCAGGCGTTCTCCATGCCGGGCACGTTGACGTAGAAGTCCCACAGCCGGTCGTACTGCACGCCGTCGAGCTCCGCGCCGCGCACGGTGCGCTCGACCTCGACCTCGGCGGCGGAGGCATAGCCGAGCTCCTTGGCGTAGGCGGCGACGGTGTCGGCGGCCAGCAGGTACTCGTGCGCTCCGTCGGCGCTGCGCACGAGCGCGTACTCGATCTCGGGACCGACGGCGAGCGCCGAGTTCGTGGGAAGCGTCCACGGGGTGGTCGTCCAGGCGAGCGCGTTGACGCCGGTGAGACCCAGCACCTCCGCCTTCTCCCCGACAAGGGGGAAGGTCACGGTCACGGACTGGTCCTGACGCATCTGGTAGACGTCGTCATCCATCCGCAGCTCGTGGTTCGACAGCGGGGTCTCGTCGTTCCAGCAGTACGGCAGCACGCGGAAGCCCTCGTAGGCGAGGCCCTTCTCGTGCAGCTGCTTGAACGCCCAGATGACGCTCTCCATGAAGCTCACGTCGAGCGTCTTGTAGTCGTTCTCGAAGTCGACCCAGCGCGCCTGGCGGGTGACGTACTCCTCCCACTCGCCGGTGTAGCGCAGCACCGATTCGCGGGCCTTGGCGTTGAACGCCTCGATGCCCATCGCCTCGATCTCGTCCTTGGTGGTGATGCCGAGCTGGCGCATCGCCTCGAGTTCGGCCGGGAGACCGTGCGTGTCCCAGCCGAAGCGCCGGTGCACCTGCTTGCCGCGCATCGTCTGGTAGCGCGGGAACAGGTCCTTGGCGTAGCCGGTGAGCAGGTGCCCGTAGTGCGGAAGGCCGTTGGCGAAGGGCGGGCCGTCGTAGAAGACCCACTCGTCGCAGCCCTCGCGCTGCTCGACGGAGGCGCGGAAGGTGTCGTCGCCCTTCCAGAAGGCGAGGATGCCCTGCTCGATGGCCGGGAAGTCCGGAGAGGCGGGGATCGCGGGGTACGGCATCTGGTCCTCAACTCGTGGCGGGTGTTCGATCTCCACGAGGACGGCGACTGCTCGCATCGAACAGGAACCGCGGTACCACCTCGCTTGCGGGGGCGTCGCGTGGTGGGTTTCGATACGCGGCGTTGCCGCTACTCAACCCACGGCTGCCTCCGCCGCTCTTGCTCGCTGTGACGGGCTGACCCGCTCGGTTCTAGTTGCTTCGAGAAGCGTTCTTCCGAGGACTCCCCGGTGATGGCCGGATCGCAGTCGATGGGTTCATCGTAGCGGTTTCGCGGCCCCGGTTCGCGGTCCGGACGCCCTAGCCGTGCGAGCGGATCGACCGCGCGTGCAGGGTGGCGAGCACGCGCGCCGCCGTCTCCGCGTCGCCGCAGGTGACGACGAAGGTGCGACCTCCGCGTCGCTCGATCTGCAGCGCCGCACCGCGTTGGAGCACGATGCCGAATCGCCCGTCGAGACCGAGGCGGATGCCGATCCCGCCGAACTCCCCCAGCGGGTTCACCTGCACCACCGAGATCCGCTCGATCGCCTCGAGCGGGACGCGGAAGCGCGGAACGCCGACGCCGCCGGTGACGGTGAGGCCGCGCTGGTCGACGCGCACCGTGAAGTGCAGCGTGGCGAGCACGGCGAGCAGCAGCACGAGCGGGATGACGAGGAGCGCGGCGGAGGCGCCGTCGCTCGCGATGACGGCGGTCCCCACGGCGAGCGCCGCGAACAGCACGGCGGCGACGACCGCGAACGCCAAGGGTCGGCTCAGGCGCGTTCCGCCGACCCAGGCGAGCCGCTCGCCATCCTCGACCACGAGCGGGCTCGCGTCGCGTAGCTCGCTCGCCGTGACCGGAGCGGCGGCGGGCAGCACGAACCAGCTGATCGCGCCTGCGGCGAGCGCCAGCAGCGCCGCGATGCCCATCACCGGCAGGATGTCGCCCGCGTCCTGCGCGGAGACGAGCCCGCGCTGCAGCCACAGCGACCCGACGCCGATCGTGACGACGAGGACCGACACCGCCGCGGCGACCACGGCCAGCAGCTTGTGCGTGCGCAGGAACTCGCCGCGCCCGCCCGCGGCCGCGAGCACGCCGTACAGGATCCCGGGCACGCCGACGCCCACGACGAGGAGCAGGATCGGGATCGTCCAGAGCGGGCCGACGCCGTCGACGCCATCGAACCCCCAGTGGGTGGCGACCGTGCTGGGCAGCTCGGGCGCCCAGAGCGAGACCAGCACGAGTCCGACGGCGGTGACCACCAGCGGAACGCCGAGGGCGACGATGATGACGCGGTACGAGGTCGCGGAACGTGCGGTCATGACGGGTATTCCTCTCGAATGAGCGAGACAAGCGCTTCACGACCGATTCCGGCCTCCCGGGCGGCGGCGACCAGGTCGCGCACCGCGGGTGCGATGTCGATGCGGGTGCTCGCCTGTGCCGTGACGACGGCCCCGCGCCCGCGGCGGAGTTCCACGGCGCCCTCGTCGCGAAGCTCCTGGTAGGCGCGCAGCACCGTGTGGATGTTGATGTCGAGCGCGGTGGCGACCTCGCGCGCGCTGGGAAGGCGATCGCCTTCGCGGAGCTCCCCGCGCGCGAGCGCACCGCGCACCGACCCGGCGAGCTGCGCGAACAGCGGAACCGCCGAGGTCGGGTCGAGGCGAAACAGCATGCCGACAGCCTATATTTCTATTTCTTATAGAACAAGTTGTGACGCGCCGGGCGCGGCGGTCCGCACGCCACTACGCTTCTGGACTTGTGACCTACGAAACTCGTGGCAAAGTGCCAACCACGTCCCCGTCGGTCACGGACAGCACCCGTGCCTCCGTGATCGCACCCTCCGACCCCCGCACCGCACGCAAGGCCCGCTGGGCCTCGCTGGTCGGGACCTCCCTGGAGTCCTACGACTTCTACCTGTTCGCCTACTTCTCGGCCTTCTTCGCCGGCCCGCTGTTCTTCGAGCCGCTCGGACCGGTGGGCGCGAATCTCACCGCGCTCGCCACCATCGGCGTCGCATTCGTCGTGCGTCCGCTCGGCGCGATCCTGTTCGGACACCTCGGCGACCGGCTCGGCCGCCGCACCACCCTGATCGTCACCGTGACCATCATGGGCGTGGCGACCGGCCTCATCGGCGTGCTGCCGACCTTCGACCAGGCCGGCTGGTTCGGGGCGATCCTGCTGGTGACCCTCCGTGTCGCCCAGGGCGTCTCGCTCGGAGGCGAGTGGGGCGGCGCCGTGCTCATCGCGACCGAGCATGAGAGCCGCGCCAAGCGCGCCTTCGCCGCCGCGATGCCGCAGCTCGGCTCGCCGATCGGCTCGATCCTCGCCGCCACCGCGTTCCTCTGGCTCACGCTGACCCTCAGCGCCCCCGAGATCTCCGCGTGGGCCTGGCGGATTCCGTTCCTCACCGCGATCCCGCTGCTCGCGATCTCGCTCTACCTGCGCCTGTCCATCACCGAGACCCCCGTCTTCACTGCGGTGAAGGCGCAGGGGCTGCGCCCGCGGGTGCCGATCGCGGCACTGCTGCGCGCCCAGCCGGCCACGATCCTCGTCGCCATCGGCGTCGCCCTGCTCGGCATCGGCTCCTACTCGCTGATGAACACCTACACGCTGAACTACGGCGCGAGCGTGCTCGGCTACGACTACTACCAGCTGCTCATCGCGACAACCGCGGGCGGGCTCCTGCAGCTCGTCACGATTCCCCTGTTCGGCTGGTGGGCGACCCGCATCGGCTCGGCCCGCGTCGTCGCGATCGGCGCGCTGGGCACCCTGCTCGTCGCGTTCCCGATCTACTACGTGCTGCAGTTCTCGAGCTTCGAGTTCCTCGTGGCGATGATGATCATCGGCGGGATCCTGCCGACGATGAGCTGGGCCGCCCTCGGCGGCATCTTCACCGAGCTGTTCCACGAGCGCTACCGCTACTCGGCTCTCGGGTTCGCCTACGCCCTCGCGGCCGTGGTCTCGGGCTTCATCCCCACCGTGACGGCGGGCCTCGGCGTCGCGACCGAGCAGGCGTGGTGGCACCCCGGGCTCGTGCTCGCGACGCTGTCGCTCGTGACGCTCGTGAGCGCGCTCATCGCGCAGCGCATCCGCGTGGACCGAGACGACGCCCCCGCCGCTTGAAGCGCGCGGCGGCGGAGCCTAGAGTGACGCTCAGAACTCGTGGCGGGGCGACTGCGCCCCGCCACGTCCTGAGGCGGATCACGGGCGGGCTTCGATGAACAGCGATTTCGGCGAGCGACGGCGGCCTTCGCGGCTCATGATCGCCCTGCTCGCCGCGTCGAGCCTGCTCCTCGTCGCCGTCGTCGCGCTCATCATCGTGCTGATGACCGACGACGGGGACGCGAGCACCCCCGTGCCGACACCCACGCCGAGCGCGACCGCCACCCCGTCGGCGAGCGCCACCCCGAGTGCGACGCCGACCGCCACCTCGAGCGCCGAGCCGACGCTGCCGCCGTCGCCGATCCGCAACTTCGAGTCCTCGACCACCGAGGTGAACTGCACGGCAGGCGGTTCCGTTCCGCTGACCTTCACCTGGGACACGGCGGGCACCACGGTGTCGTTCGGCATCGGGACCGAGGCGGCCGACGCCGAGCCCTACGAGACGGGCCTCCCCGCCGTCGGCACCATCACCGTCGACTACCAGTGCGGTCAGCCGACCGGATGGCAGCAGTACTCGATCGCCGTCTTCCTCGGCTCCGAGATCATCGCGCGCGACACGATCCTCGTCAGCGAATAGCGCTAGCGGTACTCGGGGTTCGCCGAGTACCCCCAGCGCTCGCCGCGCGTCCACCGTTCGGGCTGGTTGCCGTAGGCCGGAATCCCGCCCGCGTCCTTCAGCATGCGCGCCAGATGCAGCAGGTTCCAGGTCATGAAGGTGACGTTGCGGTTCGTGAAGTCGTTCTGCGGACCGCCCGAGCCCTCGTCGAGGTAGCTGGGCCCCGGCCCCACCTCGCCGATCCACCCGGCGTCGGCGGCCGGCGGGATCGTGTAGCCGATGTGCTGCAGGCTGTAGAGCGTCGACATGGCCGAGTGCTTCACCCCGTCCTCATTGCCGGTGACCAGCACCCCGGCGGTCTTGCCGTAGTACACGTACTGGCCGTTCTCGGCGAGCTCCCCGCTCATCGAGTACAGCCGCTCGATGAAACGGCGCAGCACGGAGGACGGCTCCCCCAGCCAGATCGGCGTGCCGACGACGAGGATGTCGGACTCACGGATCCGCGGCCAGAGGTCGACCCACTCGTCGAACTCCCAGCCGTGCTCGCGCATGTCCGGGTAGATCCCGTCGGCGACATCGTGGTCGGAGAGCCGGATCTGGTCGACGGACACGCCCTGCGATTGCATGAGCGCGATGCTGCGCTTCATCAGACCGTGGGTGTGGCTGATCTCGGGACTGCGCTTGAGCGTGCAGTTCACGAACGCGGCATGCAGATCGTCATACCGAGCGGGAGGCGTCACGGCGGCCATGGCCCGACCGTACTCCCGGATGGAGTCGGTAGACTCAGATCACACCTCACACTCAGGCACCTCGCCCCGGATTCGGGGCATTGACTCGGTGCCGCCGAAATCGAACCGGAGTCCGCGTGAACGCCAGCGCCCCCATTCCCGACAAGCCCGCACTCGAGGGCCTCGAAGCGAAGTGGGGCGAGACCTGGGAGGTCGACGGCACCCACCGGTTCGATCGTGCCGCGGCGCTCGCCGCGGGCAAGGATGCGGTGTTCAGCGTCGACACGCCCCCGCCGACCGCCTCCGGCAGCCTGCACATCGGCCACGTCTTCAGCTACACGCACATGGACCTGGCGGCGCGCTTCCAGCGCATGAACGGCAAGCACCTGTTCTACCCGATGGGATGGGACGACAACGGCCTGCCGACCGAGCGTCGAGTGCAGAACTACTACGGCGTGCGCTGCGACCCGACGCTGCCCTACGACCCCGACTTCACTCCCCCGCACGACGGCGGCGAGGGCTCGAGCACGAAGGCCGCCGATCAGCAGCCGATCAGCCGACGCAACTTCGTCGAGCTCTGCGAGCGGCTCACGGTCGAGGACGAGAAGCAGTTCGAAGACCTCTGGCGCACCCTCGGACTCAGCGTCGACTGGTCGCTGACCTACCGCACGATCGACGAGCATTCGCGCGCGACGGCGCAGCGCGCGTTCCTGCGGAACCTCGCCCGCGGCGAGGCATACCAGGCGGATGCTCCCACCCTGTGGGACGTGACCTTCCGCACCGCGGTCGCCCAGGCCGAGCTGGAGGACAAGGAGCAGCCGGCGGCCTACCACCGGGTGTCGTTCCACAAGCCCGACGGCGGCACCGTCGAGATCGAGACCACCCGCCCCGAGCTGCTGCCCGCGTGTGTCGCGCTGGTCGCGCACCCGGACGATGAGCGCTACCAGGGCCTGTTCGGCACGACGGTGACGACGCCGGTGTTCGGCGTCGAGGTGCCGGTTGTCGCGCACCGCCTGGCCCAGCAGGACAAGGGCTCCGGCATCGCCATGATCTGCACCTTCGGCGACGTCACCGACGTCGTCTGGTGGCGTGAGCTCGACCTGCCGAACCGCACCGTCATCGGCCGCGACGGCCGCCTGATCGCGGAGGCCCCCGCCGAGGAGCTGTTCAGCGAGGCCGGCCGCGCCGCCTACGCCGAGCTCGCGGGCAAGACCGTCTTCAGCGCCAAGGCCCGCATGGTCGAGCTGCTCGCCGAATCCGGCGACCTGCACGGCGAGCCGCGCAAGATCACGCACCCGGTGAAGTTCTTCGAGAAGGGCGACAAGCCGCTCGAGATCGTCTCGACGCGCCAGTGGTACATCTCGAACGGCGCCCGCGACGAGGCGCTCAAGGAGCGCCTGCTCGCGGCGGGCACGAGCATCGACTTCCACCCCGACTTCATGCGCGTGCGCTATGAGAACTGGGTCGGCGGCCTCACCGGCGACTGGCTGATCTCGCGCCAGCGCTTCTTCGGGGTGCCGCTGCCGGTCTGGTACGAGCTGGACGCCGAGGGCGAGCGCACCGGCGTCATCGTGCCGGATGAGGCATCCCTCCCGATCGACCCGTCGAGCGATGTCCCGCCCGGCTTCACCGAGGCGGACCGCGGCGTTCGCTTCGAGGGCGAGCTCGACATCATGGACACCTGGGCGACCTCGAGCCTCACGCCGCAGATCGCGGCCGGCTGGGAGCGCGACCCAGAGCTGTTCGACCTGGTGTTCCCCTACGCCCTGCGCTCGCAGGGTCAGGACATCATCCGCACCTGGCTGTTCTCGACCGTGCTGCGCGCCGAGCTCGAGCACGGGCAGGTGCCGTGGAAGAACGCCGGGATCTCCGGCTTCATCGTCGACCCCGACCGCAAGAAGATGTCGAAGTCGAAGGGCAACGTCGTCACCCCCGCGGGGCTTCTCGAGGAGCACGGCTCGGATGCGGTGCGCTACTGGGCGGCGAGCTCGCGCCTCGGCACCGACGCGGCCTTCGACCCGCAGAACCCGAAGCAGATGAAGATCGGCCGACGCCTGGCGATCAAGGTGCTGAACGCCTCCAAGTTCGTCTACTCGTTCCCGCTGGATGCCGGTCGAGTCGGCCCCGAGGGTCGCATCGAGACCAGCGCCATCACGGAGCCGCTCGACCGCGACATGCTCGCCGAGCTAGGCGAGGTCGTGCGCCTGGCGACGAAGGCATACACCGAGTTCGATCACGCACGCGCTCTCGAGGTGACCGAGCAGTTCTTCTGGACCTTCTGCGACGACTACCTGGAGCTCGTGAAGGAGCGCGCCTACACCGGCACCGGCGCTCCGCAGGCCAGCGCCGTGGCGGCGCTGCGCCTCGCGATCGACGTGTTCCTGCGTCTGCTCGCCCCGGTCATCCCCTTCGCCACCGAAGAGGTGTGGCGCTGGACCCACGCGACCTCGGTGCACGCGGCCGGGTGGCCGCAGGCGACCGAGCTGGCCGAGTTCGGCGCGGCCCGCGGGCTGCTGCCGGAGGTGAGCGCCGCGCTGATCGGCATCCGCCGCGCCAAGACCGACGCGAAGGCCTCGCAGAAGACCGAGGTCGTCTCGGCCGTGCTCGCCGGCCCCGCGCTGCTGGCCGAGGCGGTCGACGACCTCCGCGCCGTGGGCCGCATCGCCGAGCTCACGCTCGTCGAGGCCGAGGAGGTCGCCGTGACCGAGATCGTGCTCGCGGAGCAGCCGGAGGCCTGATCGCCGTGCAGATCCGCGAGCTCACCGCGCACGACCTGGCCGCCTGGCGCGAGCTGTTTCGCGCCTACGGCGTGTTCTACGAGACGCAGTTCTCCGAGGACGTGCTCGACCGGGTCGGCGGGATCCTGCTGACGCCCGGTTCCGGGGTCGACGCGATCGTGGCCGAGGATGACGGCACCCTCGTCGGGTTCGCCCACTACCGCCGGCATCCCGACACCTTCACGGGCGGGTCCGACTGGTATCTCGACGACCTGTATGTCGACCCGGCAGCCCGCGGCGCGGGCATCGCCACGGCGCTCATCGAGGCGCTGACCGCCCTCGCCCGCGAGTCGAGCGAGGGCGGAAAGCTGCGCTGGATCACCGCCGCCGACAACGAGCGCGCGCAGCGCGTGTACGACCGGATCGCGACCCGAACCACCTGGGTCACCTACGAGAAGGGCATCTGATGCAGCTCGGCACGAGGTGGGCGGTCGGCGCGCCGGCCCCCGCCACTCTTCCCGCCGCCGTGATCGCGGCGATCGACACCGTCGAGGCGGAGGTCGCCGCGTTCGACACGAGCGCCTGGCGCTGGACCCTCACCTGGCTCGAGGGGCGCCCCGTCGTCGAACTCGACGACGGCACGACGATCCGCTACGACCCGGTGCTCGACGCGGCCACGGTGTCGTCCGCCGACTGACGCGGACGGCGCGAGAGCACCAGCCAGAGATACGCGACGCCACCCACCACGAGGCCCCAGAACGCGGAGCCGATCCCGGCGATCGTGACCCCCGAGACGACGACCAGGAACGTCAGCACCGCGACCACCCGGTGCGCCGGCTCGCGGAGCGCATCGGCGATGGATGACCCGAAGGCGCCGAACAGCGCCAGGCCCGCGACCGCCGTGATCAGGATCGGCGGGGCGACGGCGACGAGCGCGCTCGCGGCGCTCGCCCCGAACGCGAGAACGAGGTAGGCGACGCCGCAGGTGAGGGTCGCGATCCAGCGGCGGCGCGCATCCGCGTGCGCGTCCGGACCCGCCATCATGGCCGCCGTGATCGCGGCGAGGTTCAGCGCGTAGCCGCCGAACGGCGAGATGATCGCCGAGGCGGCCCCAGTGCTCAGCAGGATCGCCCGCGCGGGCGGCTCGTGATAGCCGAACGTGCGCAGCACGGCGAATCCGGGCACGTTCTGCCCGGCCATCGTGACGAGGTACAGCGGCACGCCCAGGCTGACGATCACGAGCGGATCGAAGTGCGGCATCACGAACTCGAGCGTCGGCGCGAGCGAGTACTCGCCGAAGCCGCTGGCGCGGCCCGAGACGATGATCGCCGTGATCGTGGCGACGACCGCCCCCGCCACCGCCCAGCGCGGAGCGAGCCGGGCCAGCAGCGCCCAGACGATGACGGCCGGCAGCGCCAGGGCGGGAAGCTCGACGGCCGCCTGCACCGGGGCCAGGCAGATCGGGACCAGGATCCCGGCGAGCATCGCGCTGCCGATCGCCGGAGGGATGCGGGTCATCGCGCGGGCAAGCGTTGGCCAGGCTCCCGTGAGCAGCAGCAGCGCGGCGCACACCAGGAACGCGCCGATCGCGCTGGCGAAGTCACCGGTGAGCCCGCCCGCGGCGATCATCACGGCGGCGCCGGGCGTCGACCAGGCGAAGGCGAGCGGAAGCCGGAAGGCGACGCTCAGTGCGATGCAGAGGATGCCCTGGCCGAGCGAGAGGGCGAAGAGGCCCGACGCGGCCTGCGCGGGCGTGGCGCCGACGGCGACGAGTCCCGCGATGACCAGCGTGAACGAACTGGCGAAGCCGGTGAGGGCCGCGATGACGCCGGCAGCGATCGGATGCCCCAGGTCGCTCATCCGGATCGACGCCCCGGATGGCGGACGGGTCTGCATGCCCACAATCTAGTGCCCGACCCGCCGGGGTCAGCGCGGCCCGTGGTCGGCGGCGAGCCGGAGGCCCTGCACGCGGGTCGCCTCGAGCTGACGCTCGGCGGCGCGCTGGGCGAGGATCTGCTCGCGCGTGACGGGACGCGTGTCGCGGCGCCCCCAGGTGACGAGGGCGACACCGAGACGCACCGCGAGTCGGCGGGCGCCCGGCCGGTGCACGCGGGGCGAACGCAGCGCGACGGCGGCAAAGACGGGGATCGGCTGGGTCGTCATGACCGTGCCTCCTTCCTGAGATCCGAGGTGCCGTCGGGGTGCTCCGGTGTCGGAGCCCCGTCGACGACGGGGAACAGGTTCAGCTCGGCTGCACCGGGCGCGCGCCGGGCGCATCCTGATCGCGATACCGGGCGACGTAGTCGCGGATCACCGCGGTCAGCGCATCGTTCAGATCCGCCGTCTGCGCGTGCGTCATCCGCAGGTTGGTCGTGGTGAGCGTGCTCGCCTCCAGCCAGTCGAGGCCGAGGGAGTCGCCGCGCGCCAGGAAGTCGCTGAGAAGCCGGCGGCGGTTGTGCTCCCACTCCGCGAGGAGCAGGTCGGTCGCCGCACGTTCGGGCGACTCACGGTCGAAGCGACTCGGGTCGAGCATGATGCCCCCGGGCACCCGCTCCCACCAGCGCTCGCGCGCGCTGCCTTTGCCTTCCAGCTCGCGGACGAAGCCGTGCTTCTCCAGTTGGCGCAGGTGGTAGCTGGTCGCCCCGCTCGACTCGCCGAGCCGGTCGGCGAGACCGCTCGCCGTCGCCGCGCCGTACGTCGAGAGCGCGTCGAGGAGCTGCACGCGCAGCGGATGCGCGAGCGCCTTGAGGTCGTTCACGTCCAGCGTGCGCGGGGCCCGTTCGGTGGTCATAACGCAAAGATACCTTTGCAGAGAGTTCTTTGCAAGATTTTCTTTGCACTGTCTCGCGCTCGCCATCTAGGCTGACACCGTGAGCAATCCCTTTGTCGCGCCCAGCCTGCTGCCCTACGCGTTCCCGCCGTTCGCCGAGATCCGGGACGAGCATTTCGAACCGGCCTTCGAACTCGGCATGGCCGAGCAGCGTGCCGAACTCGCCGCGATCATCGACACCGCCGAGCCCGCGACCTTCGCCAACACGCTCGAGCCTCTGGAGCGCAGCGGGCAGATCCTCGCTCGCGTCTCGCACGTGTTCTTCCACCTCAGCTCCTCGCACTCCAGCGACTTCACCAACGCGCTCGAGGAGAATCTCGCCCCGAAGCTCGCCGAGCACCACGACGCGATCATGCTCGACCACGCGCTCTACACGCGGATCACGGCGGTGCACGAGAGCGACGAGTCGCTCACCGACGAGCAGCGCTACCTGGTCGAGCGCTGGCACGTCGAGATGACGCAGGCCGGCGCCGGGCTCGACGAGGAGGCCAAGACCCGTCTGCGCGAGCTCAACCAGCAGATCTCGACGCTCACCACGCGGTTCGAGAAGGCCCTGCTCGCCGACACCAACGACCTCGCCGTCCACCTCGACTCCGAGAGCGACCTCGACGGCCTGTCGGCGGGCGAGATCTCGGCGGCCGCCGAGGCGGCCAAGTCGCGGGGGCTCGACGGCTACCTGCTCACCCTCATCCTGCCGACCGGTCAGCCCGCGCTCTCCGAGCTGACCGACCCCGCGGTGCGCGCGCGCCTGATGGAGGCGTCGCGCTCGCGCGGCACGCGCGGCGGTGAGCACGACACGCGCGACCTGGTGCTCGAGATCGTCCGGCTGCGCGCCGAGCGCGCCGTGCTGCTCGGCTTCGAGAACCACGCCGCGGCGGTCACCTCCGACGAGACCGCCGGCTCGCCCGAAGCCGTCGCCGAGATGCTCGGTCGACTGGCTCCGGCCGCCGCTCGCAACGCCGCCGCGGAGCATGCCGCGCTCGAGCGCCAGGCCGGCGGCGAGGTCGGCGCGGCCGACTGGGCGTACTGGACCGAGAAGGAGCGCCAGGAGCGCTACGACGTCGACACCGCCGCTTTGCGGCCGTGGTTCGAGGCCGAGCGCGTGCTGCAGGACGGCGTGTTCTACGCCGCGACCCGGCTGTACGGCATCACCTTCCACGAGCGCCGCGACCTGGTGAACTACCACCCCGACGCCCGGATCTTCGAGCTCAAGAACGAGGACGCCTCCCCCGTCGGCCTGTACGTGTTGGACCTCTACACGCGCGACAGCAAGCGCGGCGGCGCCTGGATGAACTCCCTGGTCTCGCAGAACTCGCTGCTCGGGCAGCCGGTCGTCGTCACCAACAACCTCAACGTGCCCAAGCCCGCCGCGGGCGAGCCCACGCTGCTCACCTTCGACGAGGTCGCAACGCTGTTCCACGAGTTCGGGCACGCCCTGCACGGCCTGTTCGCCCGCGTCACCTACCCCAAGCTCGCGGGCACCAACGTCTACCGCGACTTCGTCGAGTACCCGAGCCAGGTCAACGAGATGTGGATGCTCTGGCCCGAGGTGCTGAACAACTACGCCAAGCACTACGAGACCGGTGAGCCGATCGACCCCGCGATCGTCGAGCGGCTGCACGCCTCGGAGCAGTTCAACGAGGGCTTCTCGACGAGCGAGTACCTGGCCGCGGCGATGCTCGACCAGGCCTGGCACACGCTGACGCCCGACGAGGCCGCCGCCGTCACCGATGTCACCGAGTTCGAGGCGAAGGCCCTCGCCGCCGCGGGGCTCGACCACCCGGCGATCCCGCCGCGCTACTCGAGCACCTACTTCGCCCACATCTTCGCCGGCGGCTACGACGCGGGGTACTACTCGTACATCTGGAGCGAGGTGCTCGACGCCGACACCGTCGCCTGGTTCCACGAGAACGACGGGCTCACCCGCGCCAACGGCGAGACGTTCCGCCGGCTCGTGCTCGGGGTCGGCGGCTCGAAGGATCCGCTCGAGGCGTACCGGGAGCTCCGGGGCCGCGACGCCGTCATCGAACCCCTGCTCGAGCGCCGCGGCCTCGGAGAGGCCTAGCTCGCGAAGACCTCCGCGAGCGAAGGCCAGTCGGCAGCCCGCACGTAGACGGGGAGCTCGTCGATCGGGGTGGCCCGCTCGATCACGCGACCGCCGTCGACATGCATGCCGGTGAAGGCATCCACCCACTTCCCCGCGGGCAGGAAGACCGAGGCCGTCTCGGCGCCCTCCTCGACGAGGGGCGCGACCAGGATCGCGTCGCCGAGCATCCACTGCAGCGGATGCACCCACGCCGCCTCGTCGTTCGGCAGGTCGAAGTACAGCGGCCGCATGAGCGGCTCGCGGGCCTCGACCGCGCGTCGCGCCTCGGCCTCCAGATAGGGAACCAGCTTCTCGCGCAGCTTCGCGAAGCGGCGGAACACCGGAATCACCTGGTCGTCGCCGGTCAGCTCGGCGATGTTCCAGGGCGTGCGGTCCCGCGACGGGGTGCGGTGGTGGTTGAACTCGGAGTGGTACTGCATGATCGGCACGAACGCGGCGGCCGCGGTCGAGCGCAGGTACAGCTCCGCCGTCGGGATGTCGCCGCTGAAGCCGGCGAGATCCCAGCCCCAGTAGACGATGCCGCTCGAGGCGGCATTGAGGCCCGCGAACAGCGACCAGCGGAACGCCTCCCAGGTGGAGTTCTCGTCGCCCGCCCAGAACGCGCCGTGCGCCTGGCTGCCGCTGAACCCGGCGCGGCTGAAGGTGACCGGCGCCTTGCCGTTGCGGCGAAGCAGATCGCCGTAGGCCTTGGCGTAGTGCACCGGGAAGGTGTTGTTCTTCTCGTCGCCGAACCGGCCGTCGCGGTAGACCAGCTCACGACCCCAGGCGTGCTCGCCGCCGTCGGTCTTGAACCCGTCGACGCCGATCTCCTCGACCAGGTAGCGGCGCTTCTCGGTCCACCACCGCGCGGCACGATCGTCGGTGAGGTCGGGCATGAGCCCGAGCGGGAACCACCAGCCGCGGTTGCGGTAGGGCCGGAGCGACCCGTCCGGCGCGGGCTCCTGAATGAGCACGCCGTCGCGGATCGCCGCCTCGGCGTCGGCCTTCAGCTGACCCGCCGGATGCGGACGCATCTTGAGCAGCGGAATCTGCCACAGGTGCAGGCGAATATCGCGGCGGTGCAGCTCGTCGGTCATCCCCTTCGGGTCCGGCCAGGCGCCGTCCTCCGGGAACTCGAAGTCGGCCAGTCGCTTCGGCTGGGCGCCGTCGACGATCTCCGACTTCGCATCGCGCCAGGTGGTGAACGTGCTCTCGTCGCTCCAGGCCTCGATGACGACCGAGCCGACCGGGATGTCGTGGTCGCGGTGCGCGTCCATCTGGCGCATCACCTCGGCCTGCGTGTTCCACTCGTTGCCGCTGGCCCACAGCCGGAACACCCAGGAGGGAAGCTCCTCGGCGTGCCCCACCTCGGCCAGGAACGCCGCCAGCACCTCGCGGGGCGAGCCGTCGTAGAACGCGATCTCGAGGCTGCCGGCCGCATCGGTCTCGGCCTCGATCCACAGCAGATTCTCGTCGCTCGCGCCGACGTCGAACCAGACGCGACGGCTGGTGCGCACGTGGAAGCCCCAGCCGCTGCCGCCGACCACGTGCGCGAACGGCATCGGGAGGTAGGTCTTCCGCTCGGCGCCCTGGCTCTTGTACTGCTCGAACACGACCGAGTCGAGCTCCGTGCCGCGCTGGTTGAGCGCGTCGTAGCGTTCGCCGAACCCGGCGACCCGCTCACCGGGCGCCAGCGGAATGGCGAAGCGGATGCGGTGCACCCGCGAGCCGTCGCCGAGCGAGCGCGCGGACCCCTCGACCACCCGCGGCGCGCCGACCTGGTGGAGTCCGGGTGCCCCGTCGGTCCAGCCGCTCACCGTGGTCTCGAACCAGCGGGTGCGCTCGTCGGGAGCCACGAAGCGGTAGCGCAGCGTCTCGCCGACCCGCAGATCGTCGAGCTCGGCGTTCCAGCCGCCGCTCGCGCGCGCGAGACGCGCCTGCGCGGACGCCAGGTGGCCGCCGTCGACGACCTGCCCGCGGTCGCGGCGAGTCACCGGGGCCAGCGGCAGCACCGCGGGCGCTCCGCCGTCGCGCACGAGTTCGAGGTCGACGCGGGTGACCCCGGCCGAGCTGCGCACGCCCAGGTTGAGGGTCTCCCCCGCAACCGGGTCGACCGGGTGGCGCTGGTCGGTGTCGACCGAGTACGGGTGACCGGAGCCGAAAGGCCGGTGACGGATCATGATTCGATTACTCCGAGTTCGAGGGCGAGGCGAAGGTACATGGCGTAGGACCAGAGCAGCGGGTCGGCGCTCGTTCCCCATCGTTCGATCCACTCGTCGACGAAGGACGCGTCCAGCAGATGATCGGCGACCTGCTCCGGCATGGTGCCGCTCTCGCGCACGGTTCCCGCCGACCAGCGCAGCAGCTCGAGCGCACGCTCGGTGTTGCCCGCGCGGTTCCAGGCGAGGCCGAGGAAGCAGCTCAGCAGGGGCCATTGGCCGCCGCCGAAGTAGGTGTCCGCCCGGAAGCGGTGCATGCCGCCGTCGACCACCAACTGGGTGTCGAGCTCGGCGATGGTCGCGGCGCCGAGCGGCCCGCGGGCGTTGACGACACCGAGCGGAGCCATGAGCGAGCCGAGGCTCGCATCTACGGCGTCGGTGCCGATCCACTTGACCAAGTGGCCGTCGCGGACTCCGTGCGACCGGATGAAGTCGTCAATGGCGGCGGCCGTCGCGGCGGCGTCGCTCGACCGGGCCGAGTCATCGGCGGTCAGCGCCGCGCCCGCGTGCAGGCCGGCGGAGATGCATCCGAGCGTCGACACATGGACGTGCTCGGAGTGCTCTTCCCACCAGTCGTAGCAGGGACGCTGCCACGAGCTCGTGAGGTAGTCGAGGGTGAGCTCGACGGCGGGAATCCAGCGTCCCGGGTCGAGGTCGTGGCGCTGCACATGCTCCGCGAGCGCCCACACCCAGAGGCCGTAGCCGTCCAGCTGGAAGTCCCACCACTCGTCGTCGCCTTCGCGGCCGTCGAGAGTGAAGCGCGTGGCGAGCATGTCCGAGTCCGGCACCGGAACTCCGGCGTGGGCCGCGGCCACGATGCGCTGGATGTCGTCGGCGCGTTCGGTGAGCATGCGCGCGCACCAGTCGAAGAAGGCGGACGCCGAGGCGATCTCACCGGCGGCCGACATTGCGTCGGCGATGAAGGCGCCGTCCCGGAACCAGGAGTAGCCGCGATAGGCGGAGAAGGTGGGGCTCGCGGGGTAGGCGCCGCTCGCATCCTGCAGAGAGAGGATCAGAGCGCGTCCCTGCTCGGCGATCGCGGCCAGGTGGGCGCGGTCGGCGAGAGCCGGGGCGTTGGTCATGACGAGGGGATCCTTTGGATCAGGTGGGCGGTCGAACGGGTGAATCGGTGGTGCGGGGTGGGCCGGTCGAGCAGCCGCCCGTGGCGGCGCTTGTGCTGGTCGAGCAGCCGCCCGTGGCGGCGGCTGTGCTGGTCGAGTAGCCGCCCCGGGCGGCGTATCGAGACCTGTCTGCAGTCTCGATACGCCGCTGCGCGGCTACTCGACCAGCTGGGCAGCCGCTGCGCGGCTACTCGACCAGCGGGCTCGCCGCGCGGCTGCCCGACCAGCGAACTGCTAGCCGCCGATGACGGCGTTGATGCGCTCCTCGGCGCTCGCGAGGGCTTCCTCAACCGACTTGCGGCCGGCCTGCGCCTCGATGAGCTCCTCGCCCAGGATGTCCTGCATCTCGGCCTGGCCGTTGGCGACAACGGGCGGCAGCGCGATGCCGTCGAGCGAGTCGAAGACCGCCTGGCGGTTGGCCGGGGCGCCCTTCTCGAGGTAGGTGGCGAGCTTCTCGTCATCCGAGATCGGCGGGAGCTCCCAGCCGGAGTCGAGACGGATGTCAACCATCGTGTCCGAAGAGGTCATGAACTCGACCCACTTGGCCGCGGCCTCGACGTTCTCCGAGTTGGCGCTGACGCCGATCGCGTTCGAGAAGACCGCGCTGGCCTGCTGGGTGTTGCCCGGCTCGACCGCGATGTCCCACTCGAAGGTGACGTCGGCGAGGGCTCCGAAGATCCAGATGCCGCTGTGCAGCATGCCGAGCTTGCCCTCCTTGAAGAGGTTCGTGTCGAAGTCGGCCGTGCCCTGGCCCTGCTCGATCGTCGGCATGACGGTGCCGCTCTTGTTCACGAGCCACTCCGCCGCCTCGATGCCCTCGGGCGAGTTGAAGGCGACCGCGGTGCCGTCGGCGTTCAGGAACTCGCCGCCGTTCTGCGCGAGAGCCTTGTAGTACTCGTAGAAGCTGACCGGCTGGTGGTCGCCCCAGATGCCGGCGTCCTGGTCGGTGATCGCCTCAGCGGCGGCCTTCTCGTCGGCCCAGGTCCAGTCCTGCGTCGGGTAGTCGAGGCCGTTCGCGTCGAAGAGCTCCTTGTTGAAGTAGAGCACGACGTCCGAGAACGAGCTCGGCAGCGCGTACTGCACGCCGTCGGTCGCGTAGGCCTCGAGGAGCGAGGCCTTGTAGGCGCCCGCGTTGGCGACCTCGATCGGCGCGAGAACGCCGTTCGCCTGGTACTGCGCGTAGTTCGAGTACTCGATGTCGAAGACGTCGCTCTCGGTGCCAGCGGCGAGGTCCGTCTGCAGGGCCGTGCCGTAGTCGCCGTAGGGCAGCGTGGTGACCTCGACCGTGATGTTCGGGTTCTCGGCCTCGAAGGCCTCGACGATCGCCTGCAGGTTGTCTTCGTTTCCGCCGTTGGAAATGAAGTTGGTGTACGTGATGGTCACGGGGCCGCTGTCGGCGGCCGCGGTGCATCCCGCCAGGGTCAATGCCGCGACGCCGGCGAGGCCGACTGCGGTCATCAGATTGCGCTTCATGATGTGCCTATCTCCTTCGATGGGGTTTGGTGCGAGGGTGTGGGCGACCGAACTCATTTGAGTCCGGAGCTTGCGACGCCCTGAATGACGTACTTCTGGGCGAACAGATAGAGGGCGAGCATGGGGAGCACGCTGATGACCGATCCGGCCATCACGATGTCCCACTGCGTCGTGTACTGCCCCTGCAGCCCGGCGAGCGCCACCGGGAGGGTGTGCAGCTCGGGCGAACGCAGGACGACGAGCGGCCAGAGGAAGTTGTTCCAGCTGCCCATGAACGCGAACACGGTGAGCGTCGCGAGCGCGGGGCGGATGTTCGGCAGGATCACCGAGAAGAAGATCCGGAAGTGCCCGGCGCCATCGAGCGTCGCGGCCTCATCCAGCTCACGCGGAACCTGATGGACGGCCTGCCGCAGCAGGAAGATGCCGAAGGCGCTCGCGAAGGTCGGCAGCAGCGCGCCCAGGTAGGTGTTGATCAGCCCGAACGCCTTCAGCTCGACGAAGAGCGGAACGATCAGCACCTGCAGCGGGATCATCATCGTCGCGAGGTACACCGCGAAGACGATGCCGCGTCCCCGGAACGGCAGACGGCTGAAGGCGTACGCCGCGGTGGCGCTGGTGAACAGCTGCACCACTGTCGTGACGGTGGCCAGCCCGATGCTGTTGAGGGCGACCCGCGCGAACGGGCGCTCCTCGAACAGCTGGCGGTAGGCATCCAGCGACGGGTCGGCCGGGATCAGCGCCGGGGCGACGGTGAGGCCTGCCCCCGGCGTGATCGACGTGATGATCGTCCACAGGAACGGGAAGAACATCGCGATCGCGCCGAGGATGACGACGACGTGCAGGACGATCAGTCCCGTCAGCCCGGGCCGCATGCCGAGGCGGGGTCGCGCTCGAGCCGTGGTGCGCTCAGCCATACGTCACCCACCTCCTCTGACCAATGATTTGAATGACCGTGACTCCGAGGACCACGGCGAACAGCATCCAGCTGAGTGCGGATGCCTCCCCCGCAGCCCCGTAGCGGAACGTCAGGTCGTAGATCTGCTGCACCACGACCTGGGTGGCCCCGCCGGGACCTCCGCCCGTCATCGCGTAGACCTGGTCGAAGACCTGGAAGCCGTTGATGAGCGAGATCACGATGACGAAGAAGGTGCTCGGGCTCAGCAGCGGCAGCACCACGCTGAACAGCCGCCGCCACCAGCCAGCACCGTCGACGCGAGCGGCGTCGAGCAGTTCGGTGTTGATCGCCTGCAGACCCGCGAGCAGGATCACCATGACGAAGCCGAGGTCCTTCCAGGCCGAGGCGATGATGATCGACGGCATCGCCCACGTGGGGTCGGTCCACCAGCCGGGGCCGTCGATGCCGAACCACGCGAGCGCCGAGTTGACGACACCGGTGCTCGGGTTGAGCAGCCAGCGCCACACCAGGGCGACGACGATCCAGCTGGTGACCACGGGCAGGAAGTAGATGCCGCGCAGGAACGACCGGCCTTTGAGCCCGGCGTTCAGCGCGAGCGCCAGGGCGAGTCCGCCGATGTAGACGAGCGGGAGGTAGCCGACGATGTAGTAGATCGTGTGCAGGAACACCTCGGCCGTCTCGGGGTCGTTCCAGAGGCTGACGTAGTTGTCGAAGCCGACGAACGTGGCGGGCGAGAGCAGGTTCCACTCGGTGAGGCTGACCCAGGCGGCTCCGACCATCGGCCCGAGCACGAACAGCGTCAACGGGATCGCGCTCGGCAGCATGAAGGCGAGCACGGTGAGGGCGTACTTCACGCGGCGGCTGCGCCGAGACGAACCGGCGATCGACGGTCGGGGTGCCTCGGCGGCCGGCGGCAGAGCCGTCGCTTCGGGCGCGCGCAGGCTCACGAGTCCGCGCCTTCCTCGGTGACCTGGATGGCGCTGCCGGCGACGAGCCGGTCGCGCACCAGTTGGCCCTGGTCCCCCGAGACGCCGTCGGCGTCGAACGGCGTGGCCAGCACGAGCGCCGCGGCGCCCTGCGCCCAGCTCGCGTCCTGCCAGGTCTCGACGGCCACGCCGACGCCGCGGCGCGCGGGCAGCAGGCTCGCACGGAAGGCCGGCTCGAAGCCGTACGACCAGTGCGGCCACGACACGGTGCCCTCACCGAGGAGGATGACGATCTCGGGGTCGAGCGTGTGCACGAGCCCGGCGAGCGTGCGGCCGAGCAGGTGACCGGCCTCGCTGAAGATCGCCGTCGCCCCCGCGTCGCCCTCGTCGGCGGCGGTGCGCAGCGCGGCGATGCCGGCGCTCGCGGAGATCACACCGCGTTCGCGCGCAATGCGCACGAGCGCGGCCTCGCCGATGAGCGATTCGAGGCATCCGCGGTTGCCGCACATGCAGCGCGGGCCGTTCTCGAGCACGGGGGTGTGCCCGATCTCGCCCGCGCCGCCGGCGGCACCGCGAAGTACGACCCCGTCGACCACGATCCCGGCGCCCACTCCGGTTCCGATCGTGACGACGAGGAAGCTTTCATGACGGCGTCCGACGCCGTACAGGCGCTCCGCCATGGCGAGCGCGTTGACGTTGTTCTCCACGATGATCGGCAGGCCGAGCTCGCGCTGCAGCGCCTCGCCGAGCGGGACCCGCGACCAGCCGAGCTGCGGGGAGTCGACGACGCCGGTGTCCTGCCGGTCGACCGATCCCGGCACCCCGACGCCGACGCCGAGGACGGGCGCCGAGGATCCTCCCGCGATGAAGCGGCGGATGAGCTCGGTCAGGGTGGAGAGGAAGGTCGTTCCGCCGGCCTCGAACGGCTCACTGGCGGATCGCCGCACGAGGCCGTCGAGACCCACCTCGACGAAGGCGACATGGTCCGACACGACCTTGACGCCGATCACGCGACCCGCGCTCTCCGCGATGCCGAGCATCCGAGCCGGACGGCCGCCCTGCGAGGGCGAGTGATCGAGTTCGACGATGAGCCCCTCGGCGAGCAGCTGCTTCGAGAGCTGCGTCATGAGTGCCGGCGAGACGTGCAGGAGTCGCGCCAGTTCTGCGCGGGACGCGGGCCCGTGCGCGCCGAGCTGCGCGAGCACTGCGGACCGGTTGACGTCGGCACGACCGTTTGAGCGAATCACCATTGTTTCCTCGTTTATGAAGTACTGAAGATACTCTACCGAGTCTCGCGTCGCTGTCAATATCCGCGGCGAGAAAAGCGGCGGGGCCCGTCACCGTGGTGACAGGCCCCGCCGTGTGGATGCCCCGCTGCCGAGGCCTCGAGCGCCCCGCTAGAACGCCCCCGAGGTGGTTCCTCCCGACCCGGTCGCAGGCGTCGTCACCGACGTATTGCCGCCGGGCTCCCAGGCATCCGCGGTATCGGGGTGATTCGCCTCCTGCCGCTTGATGCACTTCCACTCGATCGTGGAGCTCGGCGGGAGGTTCGAGATCGTTCCAGTCCACGTCGGGTAGCTCGTCGGCGACAGCTTCACCGCGCTCGCCACCGACCACTCACCCAGCTGCGGCGCACTCCCGACGACGTAGACGGACTGCCCCATCGTCGTCGTCCCGTTGGTGCACTCGAACACCAGCGAGACCGGGGTCTCCCCCAGGGTGAACGCGAAGGTCTTCGCCGTGCCGACGCTCAGGTCACCCGACTTGGCGACCACCAGGTTCCCCCCGGCGTTGTACCACCCGCTCGACGCCGCGTCGAAGCTCGCCTTCGAGGTGTACTCGGTCAGCGCCGAGCCGCCGAGCGCGACGGCCGAGGCCTGCGTGTCATCCGTCACGAGCTCCACGACCGTGTCGCGGCTGGACGGCGCACCGGTGTAGGTGCCCGAGGAAGCCGCCACGGTCACCGTTGCCACGCCTCCCGACACCGACTGGGTGACGTCCGTGGTTCGGACGGCCCCGGTCTGGTAGTCCACCGTTGCCCCGTCGTCCTCGAACACGGTGAACGTGCTGGAGGTCGCGTCCGCGTAGACGCGTGCGATCAGCTCGTCGTGGACCTCCGCGTCCGAGCGCTTGCCGACGATGTTCATCGTGTCCTCGTCGACGAAGGCCTTCGGCAGGATCGCCCCCGCCTTGACGAACACCGGGAGCGTGAACTCGCCGTTGCGCCAGAGCGGAACGTCGTTCACCCACTGGCCCGAACTGCTGATCCGCTCGTTGGTGTGGTAGTTGATCCAGTCGCCCGCCGGCAGATAGACGTCGCGCTCGCGCTCGTCCTCCCCCGCGACGATCGCCACCAGCACGTCCTCGCCGATCATCTTCTCGTGACCCATTTCACGAACGTTGTCGTCGGTCTGGTAGTAGTACACGAGCGGCGGAGCGAGCGGTTCGCCGTACAGATACGCCCGATGCGCCAGGGAGTAGTAGTACGGCGCCAGCTCGTAGCGCTGCTGGATGTTCTGCAGGTTGCTGCCCTCGTCGCCGATGCTGTCCGGCGACGTCGCGAAGCAGTTGCAGAGGTTCTCGGTGTGCGGCCGCACCGGAACGTCGAACCACGAACTGTTCGCGAACCACTGCGTGTACAGCTCATCCAGATCCGAGTCGAGCATCTCGCGCCGGAAGCCGCCGATATCCGAGCCGTAGTAGTCGATCCCCGACATCGACATGTGCATCTGGGTGTTCTGCTGCGCCGCGAGCGCGGTGAGCTTCGACCCGATGTCGGCCGACCACATGGCCACGCCGTAGCGCTGGATTCCGCCAGCACCCGCGCGGGCGAGCAGGAAGGGGCGCGCCGACTCGGAGTTCGCGGCGTAGCCGTCCGAGATGCTCGCGGCCCACTCGAGGCCGTAGATGTTGTGATAGCCCGCGTGGGAGTTGTCCCCCGGAATGACACCCGCGACCCAGTCGCCCGAGTCGTACATCTCCGGCTCGCCGAGGTCGAGCCAGTGCCCGACCACCCCGTCGTCGATCAGATGCTGGCGCTCGTTGTCGTGCCAGTACTCCCCGGCCGCCGACTGCGTCCAGTCGATCATGCCGCCCTTGCCCCACCAGTCATTCGAGGTGAGGTAGACGGGAGAGCACGTCGAACAGCCCGCACGAACCAAGTAGCCGGCCGCCTCGAGGTCGGCGTGCTCGTCGAGGTTCTTGCCGACGTAGGACTCCTCGATCGGAATGAAGCCGATGCCGTCATCGCTCGCGTAGTCGGCGAGCGCCGTCGAACGGACTCGGGAACGCCGTCGTGTCCCAGTCGAGGCTTCCCATCGGGGTGTCATCAGATCCCGCGTCCACGCCCCCGAACCACTGCACGTCGAGCATGAAGCCGTCGACCGGGAAGTCCGAGGCGCGAAGCCCCGAGAGGGTCCCGTTGATCTCGCTCCAGTCGTCGTACCCGAACTCGGAGACCCACAGACCGAACGCCTTCTTCGGCGGCACCGGCGGGGTGCCGGTGAGCTCCATGTAGTCCTCACGAAGATCCGGGAGATCCGCGCCGGTCATGGTGTACCAGCGGATCTCGTCGCCCCACATGTTGACGGTCCACGGGTCCGACGTCAGGTTCCACTCCTGCTTGTAGACCTGATCGACGAAGACGCCGTAGTTCTCGTAGTCATCACCCGTCGCGAACAGCACGGGGATCTGCGTGTTGCCAACCGGACCGTTGTCGGTGTCGTACACCATGGCGTTGCCGAACGTGCCGCCCGGCGACTTCGTCCGGCCGACCCAGTCACCGTCCGCGCTGCCGCCCATGAAGAACTGCTGGCCGAGGCCGTATGCGTTCTCCATGGACTCCTGCGAGAAGCTCAGGCCCTTCCAGGCCTGCGTCAGGTTGACCGGGCAGACCTCGTGCAGCAGCAGCTCCGGGCTGCGCGTGGTGTCGTAGACCTCCGCACACAGGCTGGTGCCGTCGACGATGACCTTCATGTCGGTCGTCTCGAGCGTGTTGCCGGTCTGAGTGAAGTCACTCGGGCCGTCATAGTCGGTCTTGGCCACCTGCGGCGTCGTGAACAGCGGACTGCTGGTTCCGGGACTCGTGCTCACGCCCGACAGCTCGAAGTGCGCCAGGTCGTCGTCGAGGAACTCGACGATGAGATAGCTGCTGCCGGAGGTGAACTCCACTCGTTGCACGGTGCTGACCGGGGCGGCCGCCACCGGCTGCGCCGCGATCGTGGCGCCCGCGACCACCACGATCGGGACCAGCGCGAGGCGCGCTGCGCGGGACATCCGGGACCGGAGCCCAGTCGTCGACATCGTCGTCTCCATCGTCTGCCTCACTGTCGCGACAACGTCAGGTTGTCGAGGTTGATTGCTCCGGTGTTGGAGCCGCCGTACTCGATCCGGATGGTGTGCGTCCCCGCCGTCAGCGAGGTCGAGATCGATGCGGTGCCCCAGGTGTCCCAATTCGCGAGACTCGGAAGCGTCACCGAGCCGATCGACGAACCATCCACGATGACCGTGCGGGTCGCCGAGGATCCGGTGGCGTTCGCATAGCGCACGTCGAGCGCGTGAGTGCCCGCTTCCTCGGCCACGACCGTGAACTCGACCGCGTCGCCGCTCGTCTCGAACCCGTTGACGAACCCGAGGCCGGTGAAGCCGGTGTGGTTCGTGTTGGTCGTGGTGGAGACCTGGGCGGCGAACTCGGCCTCATACGCGGCCTTGTCGACATCGCTCAGCACGATCGTGCGGGTCGATCCGCTGGATCCGACCTTCACGAAGGTGAGCTGCTGCTCGTCGTCCCAGAACCAGCCGGTGCTGGCCGCCGAGAGCGCCGAGATCGATGCGCGCTCGGTGAGCGCGGAGCCGCCGGCTGTGACCCCGCTCGGCTTCGTGCCCGACACCTGCAGCGTGCTGGTGGTGGTCAGAGCCGGGAGCGTCACATCCACCGTGCCGGCGGAGCGGTCGGTGTCGACCTCGATCGTGCGGTGCGCACTCGCCGAGTCCTCGAAGTACACGTAGGAGCTCTCACCCTCGACCGGGTAGACCCGGAACACCAGGTTGTCGTAGCTGTCGACGTCGTTATCGATCGTGCCGCCGACCTCGTAGTCCGAGTTCAGGTTGAGCGGGATGATCGCGCCCGCGGGTGCGTAGACCGGAATGGTCTCGAGCCCCGCGTAGTACGCCTTCTCACCGCCGCCGGCAGCACGTCCGCCATTCCAGAAGTCGTACCACTCGCCCTCGGGCAGGTAGAGCGTCTTCGTGGTCTGACCCTCCGTGGTGATCGGCGCGACCAGCAGCTGCGAACCGAACATGTACTGCTGCTCGTAGTCCGCCGCCGTGGCATCTCCCGGGAACGCGTAGCTCATCGCCTGCATCATCGGGGCGCCGGTCGCGGCGCTCTTGTCCGCCTCCGTGTAGAGGTACGGAATCAGGTTCATCCGCACGTTGGCGAAGGTGGTGAAGGTCGGGACGACACTCGAGTCACCCGTGCGCGACTGCACGTTCCACGGGGTGCGCGCCTCCGACGTAGCCGGGTTCGCCTTCTCCGAGTGGTACTGCATGATCGGCGAGAACGTCGCCTGAGCCGCCGAGCGCAGGTACAGCTCGGCGCTCGGGAACGATCCCGTGAACCCCGCCATGTCCCAGGCCCAGAAGGGGATGCCCGACTGGCCGGCGCTCTGCCCGGCCCGGACCGCGTCCTGGAACGCCCCGAAGCTCGAGGACTGGTCGCCCGCCCAGAAGATCGAGTTGGCCTGCCCGCCCGAGGTTCCCGCGCGGCTGAAGATCAGTCCATCACCGCTGGTCGAGGTCTGCACGAAGTCGTTGTAGGCGCTCGTGTACTCGTTCGGGTAGGCATTGTGCATCTCGTCGCCCAGACGTCCGTCGCTGAACGCGACGTCGCGGCCGAAGATCGCTTCGCTGCCGTCGGTCTTGAAGCCGTCGACACCGAGGTCGTCGATCAGGTACGCGCGCTTCTCCATCCACCAGTCCGTGGCGTCATCGTTGGTGAAGTCCGGAATCGCGCTGTCGCCGAACCACTGGCCGGACGGGATCCGGTAGGGGTCGCCCAGCGCGTCCTCGACGAGGTAGCCCTGGCTTTCGGCGTACGTCTTGTCGTTGACGTGCTGCGTCGGAGCGCTCGACGGGTTCGACGAGAAGTTCTCCTTGAACACCGGGATCTGCCAGAGGATCACCTTGATGCCCTGGTCGTGCGCGTCGCTGATCATCGACTGCGGGTCGGTCCACGGACCGCCTCCGGGGAAGGTCAGGTCGGCGTAGTCGAGAGCCGTGCTGCCGTCGGTCGGCGTGTAGGTCGCCCCCATCCAGAGGTAGAAGGTCGCCTCATCGCTCCACTGCTCGAGCACGATCGCCGAGTGCGGAATCCCCGAGCTGTCGACCTCATCGAGCTCTGCCTCGACCTCGGCTTGGGTGTTCCACTCGTTGGCGGACATCCACAGGCCGAAGGCCCACTTCGGCGGCAGCTGCGGTTGACCGGTGTCCTCGGTGTAGTCGTCGAGGACGTCGGCCTGCTCACCCGAGTAGAACGAGTACGTCAAGGTCGCGTTGACATCGCCGCTCGTGTCGACCGTGAAGCCGGCCATGTCGGAGTAGTGAGTTCCGATGTTGAAGATCGAGTACCGCGTATCCGGGATGTGGATGCCGTAGCCGGCCGAGTTCGAGAAGAAGGGGACCGAGAAGTAGGTGCGACCGGTCGTGCCTTGGTCCTGGTACTGGTTGTAGACGTAGTTGTGCACGTCGGAGCCGCGCTGGTCGAGCTGGTCGTAGCGCTCCCCGAAGCCTTCGAAGCGCTCCCCACTCGGCGTGAGGTAGTGGTCTTCGATCTTGGTGACCGTCGTCGCCCCGTCACTCGCCCAGCCGATGTTGCGGAACGTCGAGGGGTCATACTGCTGCGTGATCAGCGTCGTGCCGTCGCCTTCGTAGACGGAGAGGCGATAGGGCGACTTCTGGATCTTGAGCACCAGCTCGCTGGTGGCGATCTCGAGGATCGACGCCGAGTCAGTGACGGTGTAGCTCGAGAGTCCGGAGAGGTCCAGGCCCGAGCCGTTGGGCGCGATCTGCGTCTCGAAACCGTCGAGCCGCGGGAACGCGAAGCGGATCTTCGGTGTGAAGTCGCCGGCGCTGTCGCCGGTGACGACATTGACGGAGGTCCCGTTGTCGGTGTAGGAGACGACGTCGGTGACGGTGCTCCACGAGGTGGTCGCGAACTCGAACGGGCCGACGGACTTCTGTCCGCCGCCGTTCACGTCGGCGTTGACCGTGTACTCCACCACGTCACCGCGCGCGAACGACCCGAGGCTGATGCTCCAGTAGCTGTTGTTGCTGCCGTTGTATTCCCAGCTCGCGCCGACCGGCGTCTGCGCCACTCCGTTCTTGCTCCAGGTGACCCACACGGTCTGGCCGCTGGCGATCGGCCACGTCGTGGCGTTGATCGTCACGCTCTCCCCGGCCATCGGGTCGCGCGGCGCGCGCTCCGTCTGCTCCTGGGAGTAGAGCTCATCGGCGCCGTACGGATCGTGCCAGACCCCGTCGAGACCGGCGGCACTGGCTTTGGTCGCCGGCATCAGCGCGACGAGAAGCGCCAAGATCGCCACGAGCGGAATGATTCGCAAGATCGCACGCGATCGCGAGACTGACAGATACATAGAACCCCTTTGTTCACGCCTGTATTAAGTTAAAAATAGCGCGGTCAGGGCGTCCCGCACAAGGGGGTAGACGAATTAGTTTCATCTGCCGACGGCAAGGAGGCCGCACCGACCGCGGCTCAGCGGGCACGTTTCGACCGGATTCCTCGCACGAGAGCGACCAGGATCTCGCCGCATGGCTCGCACCGCGGCGACCCGGATATCGCGGGCCACGTGCGCATTGCTACCGAAGCACGTCGGCCTCAGCGCCTAGGAGAGCCCGCGCTCGAGCGCATCCCGCGCGGCCGCCTCGACGCTCACGCCTCGTGCGCTCGCGTCGGCGGTGAGGCGCGAGGCAAGCTCCGGAGTGAGCTGGACCGTCACGCTCGAGCTCCCGGCGCCGAGAGCCTCGCTCGTGTCGGCACGCGGCGATGTGCGCGCGCGCAGAATGAGCGCCACGATCGGCAGGGCGATGGTGCCGAGCGCATCCACGATGCCGACGACGCCCAGCGCGCGCCAGTACGCCGAGCCGTCGTCGCCGGGGATGTCGCCGTCGGTGAAGATCGTCAGCCACAGCATGACGACGACGGTCGCGACGGCGACCAGGGTGACGCCGAGCCCGAGGCGGATGAGCACGTTGCGCTGACGAGCCAGCAGAAGCAGCAAGTTGGCCTGCGCGAGACTCGCGGCCAGGATCGCGGAGGAAAGCAGCGCCTTGACGAGGGTGTCACCGTTGACGAGCTCGTCCCAGTCGGTCCAGATCAGCAAGAACGCGCTCACGGCTGCGAACAAACTCGCGGCGATGCCGACGAACCCGACCACGCGCACCGCGCGCGCCACGATCGCCAGGTGGCACAGCGAGGTCGTGCCGAAGGCGGCGACCGTCAGCGTCGAAAGGATGACCCGGCCCTGCAGCTCGCCGAAGTCCCCGCTGACCAGAGCGATGATTCCGATCGCGGCGGCGATGACGAGCGAGACGACCACGGCGATGATCGCGGCGCGGCGCGCGCCTCGCACCACCCCGGGTGTCGCGTCCTCGTCGACGGCCATGCGCTCATGCTACGCCGCCACCCCCGCCCTCCCCCAGTGACGAAATGCAGGAGTTTCTCGACGCATCCGCTGTCATCCCGGGGGTTCGACGACGCGTGAGCCGCGATTCTCCTGCATTTCGTGAAGTGCGCGGATGCGCGAGGGCTCGGGCGCATGGCGCGCGGTCGGGGCGGGGCGGGCGCGGGGCGCGACCCCTGGGCCGGCGGCAAGACCCGAGGACCCGTCATGTGAATTTGTAACACGCAGGAAACACGCGACTTGTGAATTTGTAACACGGAGCGCGCAAGATGTTCACACTCACACCCAGCACCACACCGACGGGGGCCCGATGGATCGCGACAGTATCGAGCGCACACTGCGCCGCATCGGCTTGCCCGTCGCCGCGGCCATCGTCGCGCTCGGCATCGGCGGCGTTCTCGTCGCCACACTCGGGCAGTCGCCGCTCGCCGCCGCCCAGACCGTCATCCAGGCGGGCTTCAGTCTGGAGCCCCGGCTACTGCAACGTCGGCGGAAGCCTCACCCTCGCGGCGCCGATCGTCCTCACCGCGCTCGGCGCCGTCGTCGCGCTCCGCACCGGGCTGTTCAGCATCGGCCAGGAAGGGCAGTACGCGCTCGGCGGCCTCGCCGCGGCCGTCGTCGGCTACGGCATCCTGCTCCCCGCCGGCATCCACCCGATCGTCTGCCTCGCGGCCGCCGGCGCCGTCGGGGCGATCTGGGGCGTCATCCCCGCCATCCTGAAGATCTACCTCGGGGTGAACGAGCTCATCATCACGATCGTGCTGAACGCGATCGCCGGACTCCTCGTCGACTTCCTCGTCAACTACCCGCTGCGCGCCGAGGCGTCCACGGTCGGCTACACGCACGTCGTCGCCGAGACCGCTCGCCTGCCCCTCTTCGACATCTCGACCAAGTTCGGCGTCTCGTTCCTGATCGCGATCGTCGCCGTGATCGGCGTCTGGTTCTTCCTCAGCCGCACGACGGCGGGCTACGAGCAGCGGATGTCCGGCGAGGCGACGCTCTTCGCGCGCTACTCCGGCATGTCGAGCACCGGCAGCGTGCTCCGCGCCGGACTCCTCGGCGGCGCGCTCGCCGGCATCGGCGGCGGCGTCCAGGTGCTCGGCGTCAACTACCGCGTCATCGAAGGCTTCTCCGACGGCACCGGGTTCACCGGCCTCACCGCCGCGATCCTCGGCGGCACCACCGCCATCGGCGCCGCGATCGCGGGCGTGCTCTACGCCGGCATCACGGTCGGCGCGGTCAACGGCCTCCAGATCGTGCTGGGCGTGCCCCGCGAGATCGGCTCCACCGTCCTGGCGCTCATGATCGTGCTGATCGCCGTCCAGGCGCCCCTGCTGACGCGCCTGGAGAGATGGATCGACCGGCGCCGAGCGAACCGAAGGCACGATGCCGCCGCTGACCTGACCGCCGAAAAGGGGACCGCATGAACGTCGTCGCCGACTTCCTCAACAGCGGCATCCGGCTGACGACTCCGATCCTGTTCGCCGCCATCGCCTCGCTGATCAGTGCGCGCGCGGGGGTGCTGAACCTCGGAATCGAATCCAAGGTCCTCGCCGGCGCGTTCGTCGGGATCCTCGTCGCCGCCATCACCGGCGACAACACGCTCGGCATTCTCGCCGCTGCCGCCGCCGGAGCACTCATCGGATTGCTGATGGCCGCCGCGCACCGCATCGGCGTCGACCTGGTGATCCTCGCGATCGGGCTCAACATCCTCGTGCTGCAGCTGACGGTCTTCCTGATGCGCTCCTACCTCGGCGGCGTCGGCATCTACTCCCCCGACGTCGACCGCATCGACGAGGTCGAGATTCCGTTCCTCGCCGACCTGCCGTTCGCCGGCCAGCTGCTCGACCGACTGAACCCGCTCGTCTATCTCGCCTTCACGCTGGCGATCCTGGTCGGGATGTACTTCCGCACTCGCAGCGGCCGCCACCTGCTGGCGGTCGGCGAGGCCCCGATCGCCGCCGCGTCCGCCGGCCTGAACGTCGGACGCACGCAGCTGATCGCCCTCGTCACCGCCGGCGCCATCGCCGGCATCGGCGGCGCGTTCCTCTCGGTGGGCGATCTCGGGATCTTCACCCGCAACATGAGCGCCGACCGCGGCTGGATCGGCATCACCGCCGCCCTGCTGGCGCTCAACCGACCGGCATTCATCGTGCCCGCGGCGGCCGTCTTCGGCTTCGCCAGCGCGGCGAGCATCCGCCTGCAGGCATTCGATGTCCCGCCGAGTCTCACCCAGTTCATCCCGCAGGGCGCAGCTTTCGTCGCGCTCGTGCTGGTTGGTCTTCGCGCCCAGTCGCGCGGAAACGTCGCTCGCTTGTGGCGACAGAGCAGTCGGATTCGCCTCCGACCGCGCAGCACCACCCGCACCTCCCTGAAGTCCGACAACACACCCACCTAGGAGACCCATGCGCCCCTCAAAGATCGCCGTCGCAGCCATTGCTGCCGCGACGCTGACCGTGCTGGCCGGCTGTTCGGCCGACACCACGACCGCGGAAGCCGACGACACGTTCAGCTACGCCCTGATCACCCCCGGATCCGCCGGCGACGGCGGCTTCATCGACTCGGCGGTCGCCGGTGCGACCCTCGCGGAGAGCGACTTCGGCGTGACCGGTCGCGTCGTCGAGGCGGAGTCGGTTGCGCAGCAGGAGGGCGTCATCCGCTCGACCGTCGCGACCCAGCCCGACATCATCCTGGCCCCCGGTCTTGACCCCGACTCGCTGCTCGCGGTCGCCCTCGAGAACCCGGACCAGCTGTTCGGCGTCCCGAGCGACATCTTCGTCTCGGAGCTCCCGGACAACGTGCAGGCCTACGCGATCAACGTGCACGAGTCGAGCTTCCTCGGCGGCTACATCGCCGGAAGCATGACCACCACCAAGAAGGTCGGCGCCGTTCTCGGCATCGACAACCCCGGGCTGAACCAGTTCTACTTCGGCTACAAGCAGGGCGTGCTCGCCGCGTGCCCCGATTGCACCGTCACCCCGAGCTACCTGAACGGCGAGTTCGGCGACCCGACCGTCGGCCAGGAGGCCGCGCTCGCGCTGTACCAGGCCGGCAACGACATCATCTACGCGGTGGCCGGCCTCAGCGGCCAGGGCGTGTTCAGCGCCGCCGAGCAGGAGGGCACCTTCGCGATCGGCGTCGACTCGAACCAGGACGGGGATGCCCCCGGAACGGTGATCGTGTCGGTCATGAAGCGCGTCGACATGACGACCTACAACCTCATCAAGTCGACCCTCGCGGGCGAGTTCGAGTCCGGCTTCGTGGCGGCGAGCCTCGCCGACGGCGTCACCGGCCTGTCGTGGGGCGACGGCTCGACCGTCTTCCAGGACGAGGGCCCGGCCGACAAGGCCGCGCTGGTGGCCGGTCTGATGGAGGAGGTCGCGGCTCTCGAGGCGCAGATCCTCGCCGGTGAGATCGCCATCTGCGACGCGCTGAACGACCCGACCAGCGACGCCTGCGTCGCGCTCGGCGTCTCCAGCTGATCGCCACCCGGTAAGCAAGAACCACAGAAAGAGATCCCATGACTCCCACCTCGGGCGAGACGCCCCGACTCGAGATCCGCGGCCTGCGCAAGTACTTCGCAGCATCCGGTGTGCTCGCCGTCGACGACGTCTCGCTCGAGGTCGGAGCGGGGGAAGTCGTCGCCCTGATCGGTGAGAACGGCACCGGCAAGACGACGCTCATGAACCTCCTCTTCGGCGTGCATCAGCCCGACGCCGGCGAGGTCTACATCGACGGCGCTCGCGCCGACATCTCCAGCCAGCAGGACGCCATCTCCCACGGGCTCGGAATGGTGCACCAGCACTTCGAACTCGTGCCCTCCTTCACCGTGGCGCAGAACGTGCTGCTCGGACGCGAACCGTCCCGCCGCGGCTTCTACGATGACGCCGCAGCTGAACGTCAGGTGGCGGCGCTGATCGCCGACGCCAACCTCGACCTCGATCCGCGGCGCCGGGTCGCCGACCTGCCGGTCGGAGCCCAGCAGCGCGTCGAGATCCTCAAGGCTCTCGCCGCGGACGCACAGCTGCTCATCCTCGATGAGCCCACCGCGGTCCTGACCCCTGCCGAAGCGGATGACCTGGTCGCGATGGTGCGCCAGCTCGCCGCGAGCGGCCGCTCGGTCGTGTTCATCTCACACAAGCTTCCCGAGGTCCAGGCCGTCGCCGACCGCATCGTCGTGATGCGCCGCGGCCGCGTCGTGGGCGACGTTCCCCGCGGCGGCGCCACCGACGCCGAGCTGGCCCGCCTGATGGTCGGTCGCGACGTGCTCCTCACCGCCGAACCCGGCTCCGGCGCGGCGGGCGAGACCCTGCTCGAAGTCGAGGGCGCGATGGCGGATCCGAGCGCCGACGGCAGCACCGGACTCTCGGACGTGGCGCTCGCCGTCCGTGCGGGCGAGATCGTCGGAATCGCAGGCGTCAGCGGCAACGGCCAGGACGAGCTCGTCGAGGCCGTCGCCGGACTCCGTCGGCTCGAAGCGGGTCGCATCTCCATCGCGGGCACCGACCTCACCGGCGCCTCCCCTGCCGCCATGCGCGCGGCGGGTGTCGCCCACATCGCGGCCGATCGCATGCACGTGGGGCTCAATCTGCAGGCGACGCTGGAGGAGAACGCGGTCTCGACCTCGTTCCGCAGCCGCCGGTTCAGCCGCGCCGGAATCATCCGGCGTCGCGCCCGGCGCCGCTTCGCCGAGCAGGTGATCGCCGACTACGAGGTGCGCGGCGCCGCCCCGGCGCGCGTCGTCGAATCGCTGTCCGGCGGCAACCTGCAGAAGATCGTCATCGGGCGCGAACTGTCGGGCGACCCCCGCGTCGTGCTCGCGAATCAGCCGACGCGCGGTCTCGACGTCGGCAGTATCGAATTCGTGCACAAGGCGCTGTCGAAGGCGCGATCGGAGGGCAGCGCGGTGCTGCTCGTCTCCGCGGAGCTCGACGAGGTGCTCGCCCTCTCCGACCGCATCGCCGTGATGTACGACGGAAAGCTGCTGGGACCCTTCGACCGATCCGAGGTGGATCGCGACCGGATTGGCCAGCTCATGGCTGGCGGAGTGGAGAAGACGCCGTGACCGAGATCATCGTCGCCGACCAGGTCTACCTCAACGACGACGCCGGAACGGTGCTTGCTCCCGGCGTCATCGAGGTCGTCGATGGCGTCATCCACTCGGTCTCCCCCGTCACCGGCCCTCGCCCGAGCGGCGAGGGAGTGACCGACCTCGGCGCGAGCCTCGTGATGCCGGGACTCGTCAACGCGCACGCCCACACCCCGATGTCGCTCATCCGCGGCGTTGCCGAGGGGCACTCGCTGCTGACGATGGAGGGGTTCCTCGCCGTGCTGCGCACCCATGAGGCGCACCTCACCCCCGAGCTCGTCCCCGCCTCGGTCGCGGTCTCGTGCGCCGACATGATCCGGCACGGCACCACGTTCTTCGCCGACCAGTACTTCTTCGCCGACGAGATCGCCCCGACGGTGCAGCGCTCGGGACTCCGGGCCCGCATCGGCTGGGGAATCGTCGAACTCGGCGACGACACGGCCCGCGCCCGCGAACTCGCCGCCGCCGCGGCCTTCGCCGAGAGCATGGCGGGGGGCACGCGCGTTCAAGGCTGGGTCGGGCCGCACGCCTACTTCGTCGACAACACCCCGGAGGCGATGGAGGCCGAGCTCGCACTCGCGAAGCGCCTCGGCACCGGCCTGCACGTGCACTTCTCGACCTCCAGCGAGGAGGACGACTGGTGCATGGCCGAGTACGGCAAGCCCGCACTCGAGGTGCTGCGCGAGACCGGCATGCTCGACGTGCCCACGATCCTGGCGCACTGCAACACCGTTCCCGTGGATCAGCTTCCGCTGCTGGCCGGCACGAAGGCCGCGCTCACGGTGATCCCCTCGGTCGCGATGATGAGCGGCGTGCCCGCCGCCCCGGTGCGCGAAGCTCTCGACGCCGGCGTGCTCGTCGCGCTCGGCAGCGACAACGTCTGCAACAACACCAACACCGACCTGTTCGAGGAGATGCGCATCCTCGGCAAGCTCGCCGCGTTCGCCTCGCACACTCCCAACCACGTCACGCCGCGCGAGATCCTCGGCATCGCCACGCGCGGCGGGCAGCGCGCACTCGACGGCGGACCTGACGACGGCCAGCTGGTGGCCGGGGCGGTCGCCGACCTCATCGCCATCCCGCTCTCCGAGGTGTCCCGAGGACCCGTCGGCGCCCAGTCCTTGGAGGCCGCGATCGTCTACGGCACCTCCGGTGCATCGGTCAGCCACTCCATGGTCGACGGCCAGTGGCTCATGACAGATCGTCAGGTGCGTACACTCGACGTCGCCGACGCCCTCTCGCAGCAGCAGCGGGACTACGACACCCTGGTGTCGCGGATGCGCGCGGCGGCAGCCGAGGAGGACAGTGTCTGATGGACGTTGCGGAACGCCGCACCCTCATTGAGGAGCGGGTGATCAAGACCGGCGAGGTCTCGTTCGGCGAACTCGCCGAGGCCTTCGACGTGTCGGAGATGACGGTGCGTCGCGACATCGAGGCGCTCCAGGCGCAGGGCGTCGTGCGACGCGTCTCCGGCGGTGCGATCTCGATCACCGGCACGGCGTTCGAACCGAGCTATGGCCTGCGGGCCGGCCAGTCCGCGGCGAGCAAGGACCACATCGGCGAGCAGATCGCCGCCCTGCTGAAGCCGGGCGAGACGGTCGTGCTCGACAGCGGCAGCACGGTCGCCTCCGTCGCGCGAGCGATCCGCGGACGCGACCTCGGGCTGACCGTCGTCACCCCGAGCATCGCCGTGGCCACGACGCTCGCCGACGAACCCGACACCCGGATCATCCTCACCGGCGGGACCGTCCGGCCCGGCGAATTGAGCCTGATCGGCTCCGAGACCGAGCAGGCCTTCGCGCGCTACAACTGCGACACCTTCGTGATCGGCGTCGCCGGCGTCGACGCCGAGCGCGGCCTCACCGAATACCACCCCCAGGAAGCCAGCGTGAAGCGGGCCGCCCTGGACGCCTCGCGGCGCGTGATCGTCGGCGCCGACTCCGCCAAGCTCGGCCGCGTGCACCTCGTCACGATCGCACCGCTGTCCGACGTGACTGTCCTCGTCACCGACGGCGACCCCTCAGACCCCGTTGTCACGGCCGCTCGCGCCGCCGGAGCCGACGTCGTCCTCGTTCCACCCAGCACCATCTCAGGAGACAACACCCCATGACCCGTTTCGCCTCTATCTTCCCCGGCGTCGACAAGCCCCTCATCGCGATGGCGCACGTGCCGGCGCTTCCCGGTACCCCGCTCTACGACGAGACGGCCGGCATCCAGGGTCTCGTCGACCAGGTGCGCAGCGACGTCGCGCTGCTCGTCGACGCGGGCTTCGACGCGGTCATGTTCTGCAACGAGAACGACCGCCCGTACGAGCTGCACGCCGGCCCCGAGTCCGCCGCCGTGATGGCGCGCGTCGTCACCGAGTGCCGCCCCACCTCGATCCCGTTCGGCGTCGACTTCCTCTGGGACTCGCGCATCGCCCTCGCCGCGGCCGTCGCCACCGGCGCGAGCTTCATCCGCGAGGTCGTCACCGGCGTCTGGGAGTCCGACATGGGCCTCTGGACGACGGACGCCGCCCACACGCTGCGCGAGCGCCGCCGCCTCGACGCGCAGGATCTCGCCATCTTCATGAACATCACCCCCGAGTTCGCCTCCCCCATCGGACGGCGCGATGCGGCGGAGACCGCGCGCTCGACCGTCGTCTCGAGCCTCGCCGACGCGATCCTCGTCTCCGGCCCGATGGCCGGGGCCGGCCCGTTGACGAGCACCCTGAAGGGCGTGCGCGACGCGGTCCCCTCCGATGTGCCCGTCCTGCTGAACACCGGCGCCCGCGCCGACACGATCGGCGAGATGCTGACGATCGCCGATGGCTGCATCGTCGGCTCCTCGCTCAAGGTCGACGGTCACACCTGGAACCCGGTCGACCCGGATCGCGCGCGCCGCTTCGTGGAGGCCGCCCGGTCGTGAGCGCGATCACCCTCGGGCTCGACATCGGCACCACCGGGGTGAAAGGCATTGCCCTCGATCTGGAGGGCGGCCTGCTCGCGCAGGTGAGCCGGTCGAACGAGCTGCACTCGCCGCACGCCGGGTGGGCCGAAGCCGACCCCGCGCAGTGGATCGAGAACAGCCACGCGGTGCTCGCGGCCCTCGCCGCGCACCCCGCGGTGAATGCCGCGCGTGTCGTGGGCATCGCCACCACCGGGATGGTTCCGGCCGTGGTCGCCCTGGACGCCTCGGGCGTCCCGCTGCGCCGAGCGATCCTGCAGAACGACGCACGCGCCACCGCCGAGGTGTCGGAGGTCGCGGCACGGCTGGCCGAACACGACGTCATCGCGCTCACCGGCTCCCCCGTCACCCAGCAGTCCGTCGGACCGACGGCGCTGTGGCTGGCGCGGCACGAGCCCGAGATGTGGGCGGCCTGCCACGTGCTGGTCGGCTCCTACGACTTCGTCGCGATGGCGCTCGGCGCACGGCCGCACGTCGAGCGCAACTGGGCGATCGAGTCGGGCCTGTTCGACCTCGACGGCGCCCCGTTCGCTCCGGCGATCGCGGCTGCCAGCCTCGACTCGCGCCTCGCGCCGGTCGCCGCCCCCGGCGAGGTCGTCGGCGAGCTGAGCGCGGCCGCCGCGGGTGTCACCGGGCTGCCCGCGGGCATCCCGATCGTGGTCGGCGGGGCCGATCACGTGCTCTCGGCCGTCGGCGCCGGGCTCTCGAAGCAAGGCGACTGGCTCGTCAAGCTCGGCGGCGCCGGCGACATCCTCGCCGTCAGCACGGAGCCGATCACCGACGCGCGGTTCTACCTCGACGACCACCCGGTGGACGGCCTGTGGCTTCCGAACGGATGCATGGCGACGAGCGGCAGCCTCGTGCGCTGGGTGCAGGGCGTCTTGCGCGAGACCGACCTGGCCGCCCTCGATGCCGAAGCCGACCAGCGCGGCGCCGCCGAAGTGCTGTGCCTGCCCTACTTCCTCGGCGAGAAGTCGCCGCTGAACGACCCCTCCCTGCGCGGCGTCTTCGCCGGCATGCACCTCGGCCACGACCGCTTCGATCTGTACCGGGCCGCACTGGAGGGCATCGCGTTCGGCTTCCGCCACAACGCCGACGTGCTGGCCGAGCGCGGCATCGAGCTGAGCGCGGCGACCGTCACGAACGGCGGCGCCACCTCGCTGTTCTGGAAGCGGATCCACGCGAGCGTGCTCGGCACCCCGCTGCGCACGGTGCAGCAGCACCCGGGCGCCTCGCTTGCCGCGGCCGTCGCCGCCGCGATCGGGGTCGGCGCGCTCGACGACTGGTCGGCGATCGAGCGGTTCGTGATTCCCGGCGACACGGTCGACCCGGAGCCGACGCTCGTGGAGCGCTACGACGAGGCGTACGCGCTGTGGCGCGAACTGTCGGATGTCACCGCGACGACGATGCGCGCGCTGGCTCGGCGCTAAGCGCCCGGACGGTCCGCTTCGCTACGCCGACTTCTCGGCGCGCCGCGGCGCGTGCGGGACGATCGTCGGCGCCGCATTGTCGATGACCGCGTCACGGGTGACCACGACGCGCGCGACCTCCTCGCTGGAGGGCACCTCGAACATGATCGGCCCGAGCACCTCTTCGAGAATCGCCCGCAGACCGCGCGCACCGGTCTGACGCAGCACCGCAAGGTCGGCGATCGCCTCGAGCGCCTCGAGCTCGAACTCCAACTCGACATCGTCGAGCTCGAACATGCGCTGGTACTGCTTGACGAGCGCGTTCTTGGGCTCGGTGAGGATCTGCATCAGCGCGTGCTGATCGAGTGGCGACACCGTGGTGACGACGGGCAGACGACCGATGAACTCGGGGATCAAGCCGAACTTGTGCAGGTCCTCGGGGAGCACCTCGCTGAAGATCTCCGCCTCGTCGCGCTTGGAGTGCAGCGGCGCCCCGAAGCCGATCCCGCGGCGTCCGACGCGCGCGGAGATGATCTCCTCGAGCCCCGCGAAGGCGCCCGCGACGATGAACAGCACGTTCGTCGTGTCGATCTGGATGAACTCCTGGTGCGGATGCTTGCGTCCGCCCTGCGGCGGAACCGAGGCCGTCGTGCCCTCGAGGATCTTGAGCAGCGCCTGCTGCACGCCCTCCCCCGAGACGTCGCGCGTGATGGAGGGGTTCTCCGCCTTGCGGGCGATCTTGTCGACCTCGTCGATGTAGATGATGCCGGTCTCGGCGCGCTTGACGTCGTAGTCGGCGGCCTGGATGAGCTTGAGCAGGATGTTCTCGACGTCTTCGCCGACGTAGCCCGCCTCGGTGAGCGCCGTCGCATCCGCTACCGCGAACGGAACGTTGAGGCGCTTGGCGAGGGTCTGCGCGAGGTAGGTCTTGCCGCATCCGGTCGGACCGATCAGCAGGATGTTGCTCTTCTGGATGTCGATGTCGTCGATGAGCGTGTCGGCCGACGCGATCGTCGACCGGGCCCGGATGCGCTTGTAGTGGTTGTAGACCGCGACGCTCAGGGCGCGCTTCGCCGGCTCCTGCCCGATGACGTACTCCTCGAGGAACGAGAAGATCTCCTTCGGCTTTGGCAGATCGAACTCGCTCGTCGCCTCTTCGCCGGCCTCGGCGAGTCGCTCCTCGATGATCTCGTTGCAGAGCTCGACGCACTCGTCGCAGATGTAGACGCCCGGTCCCGCAATGAGCTGCTGGACCTGCTTCTGGCTTTTCCCGCAGAAGGAGCACTTGAGCAGGTCGGCACTCTCGCCGATGCGCGCCATCTTGACTCCTCCCAATGAGCGTGTCTTGAGCCTAACCCGATCCTGCGATGCTGGCCTGTCCCACGCCCGTTTTCGGCTCGGCGCGCCGTCATTCGCCGTCATCGTGCCGGATAGGCTGGAGGTGATCGCCATGACGACTGCGCCCATCGATACGACTGCCCGGCAACGCGTCCGCGCGCGCCGCGTCGGACATGCGGTGCTCATCGCGGGCCTGTCGACGCTGATCGCGGCCATGGCGCACGCGACCGCGGGCGGTGGCTGGCCGAACGCCGTCACCCTCATCGCCGCCCTCGTGCTGTCGACGTTCCTCACCACCCCGGTGGTCGACACCCACATGCGCGGCTGGCGCGTCGCCGTCGCCGTCGCGGTCGACCAGCTCGTCTTCCACGTGCTCTTCGCGACCGTCGGGGCCGCCACCGCGCTCCCCGGGGCCGCCCACGCGCACCACGACCCGATCCTGACCTTCGCGCTCGGGGCCGAGTCCTCGGCCGTCGGTCTCGGCATGGGCGCGCATCACGTGATCGCGGCTCTCGCGAGCTTCGGTCTGCTGCGCGGCGGGTGGGCCCTCCTCCTCTCGGCCCTATCGGCGGGTGCCGAGCTCCTGATCCGCGCATTCCGCACGGCGCCGTCGGTGGCTCCGCGGACTCGCGCGCCGCGCCTGGTGAGCGCACCGTCGCTGCCGTCGCCGCTCGCGATCCTGCGTCACCGGCTGCAGCGGCGCGGTCCTCCGGTTCTCGTCGCGCTCGGCTAGTCCCGAGTACACGCTTCCCTCGTTTCTGGCCGGTGACCTGAGTTCCCGGCTGCGTGCGCGCGTGCGCACCACGATGAATTGGACCTGATTTCCCTATGAAGAACACCACCCTCACCAAGGCCGGCATCGCCCTCGGCGCCGGAACCCTGCTCGCCCTCGCGGGCGCGCTGCCCGCGAGCGCCCACGTCGGCGTCAGCGCCTCGACCACGGCAGCCGGCTCGTACGCTCTGCTCTCGTTCAGCGTGCCGCACGGCTGCGACGGCTCGCCGACCACCGCGATCTCGATCGAGTGGCCCGAGGAGATCACCGCCGCCACCCCGACCGTCGTCGCGGGCTGGGAGGCATCGAAGGTGACCGTCGAGGTCGCCGCCACCACCGACGCCCACGGCAACGAGGTGACCGAGCGCGTCGCGCAGGTCGTCTACACGGCGACCGACGGCGGACTGCCCGACGGCTACCGTCAGCAGTTCGATGTGCAGGCGCTGCTGCCCGACCTGGAGGCGGGAACCACGCTCTCGTTCCCGGTCACGCAGACCTGCGAGGTCGGCGAGACTGTCTGGGAGGGCGAGGACACCCCGACCGTGACGCTCAGCGCCGCCGTCGCGGACGCGCACGGGCACACCGAGGACGGCGACGAGCACGACGCCGCAGCCGACGAGGAGATGACGGCGTCGGAGGCCGGCACCGCGTCGTCGACCGACGTGCTCGCCCGCGCGCTCGGCATCGGCGGCCTCGTCGTCGGCACCGCCGGCATCGTCGCCGCCATCGCCTCGCGCCGCGGCGTCCGATCGGAATCATGACCCGGTCAACTCGTGCCGGCATGGCGGTGGCAGCGCTCGCTGCCGCCGCCGTGCTCGGCCTCGCCTCCCCCGCCCTCGCGCACAACTCGGTCGTCTTCACCAACCCCGCCGAGGGTGAGGTGGTGTCCGAGCTGCCGGAGAGCTTCGAGATCCGCACGAGCGACTCGCTGCTCGACCTCGGCGGCGACGGCAACGGCTTCGCGTTCCTGGTGCAGGATGCGGCGGGCCTCTACTACGGCGACGGCTGCACGCGGATCTCGGGGTCGTCAATGTTCACGACGGCGGCGATCGGCGATCCGGGCGAGTACACGATCACGTGGCAGCTCGTCTCGGCCGACGGCCACACCGTGAGCGGGAGCTACGGCTTCACGTGGGCTCCGGCGGACGAGTTCGTCGGGTCGGCGGGAAGCGCCTCGGCTCCCACCTGCGGAGTCGCGCCGACCCCGGCGGACCCCGAGCCCACGGACGCCGCGCCCGAGGAGCCCTCCGACGCGGAGGCATCCGCCCTCAGCTCGGACGCGTGGTGGATCCTCGGCGCTGTCGGCGCCGTCGCGGCGACCATCGTCGTCACCGTGCTGCTGACGCGCCGCCGCGCCTAGCCGCGACATCGTTCTGAGAAACGACGTGTGGCCCCGGACTGAGTCCGGGGCCACACGTGCGTGATGCGAGCGGTGCTACTTGACGAGCGCGTTGCCCGTCTTGCGGCTCGTGAGCACCTGGTCGATGAGGCCGTACTCCAGCGCCTCGGCGGCCGACAGGATCTTGTCGCGCTCGATGTCGGTGTTGACCTGCTCGGCGGTGCGGTTGGAGTGCTTCGACAGCGTCTCCTCCAGCCAGGTGCGCAGACGCAGCACCTCGGCCGCCTGGATCTCGATGTCGGAGGCCTGACCGCGGCCGGCCTCGCCGACGGCGGGCTGGTGGATGAGCACGCGCGCGTTCGGAAGCGCGAGGCGCTTGCCGGGCGTGCCCGCCGCGAGAATGACCGCGGCGGCCGAGGCCGCCTGGCCGAGCACCACCGTCTGCACCTGCGGGCGGATGTACTGCATCGTGTCGTAGATCGCCGTCATCGCGGTGAAGGATCCACCGGGCGAGTTGATGTACATGACGATGTCGCGGTCCGGGTCCTGGCTCTCGAGCACGAGAAGCTGCGCCATCACGTCGTCGGCGGAGGCGTCATCCACCTGCACGCCGAGGAAGATGATGCGGTCCTCGAAGAGCTTGGCGTAGGGGTCCTGACGCTTGAAGCCGTAGGCGGTGCGCTCCTCGAAGCTGGGGAGGATGTAGCGCGAGCCGGGCATCCGCTGCGCCAGGTCGCCGGCCGCGGAGAAGTTCGGGGTTTCCATCTGAGTTGTTGTCCTTCGTCTCGGGCTCGCCGGCTACTTCTTGTCGTTCGTGCCGCCGCCACCGACGACGTCGGAGGCGGATTCGCGAATGTGGTCCACGAAGCCGTACTCAAGCGCTTCCTGCGCGTCGAACCAGCGGTCGCGGTCGCCGTCGGCATTGACCTGCTCGACGGTCTTGCCGGTCGCCTCGGCGGTGATCTCGGCCAGGCGCTTCTTCATGTCGAGGATGAGCGCGGCCTGCGTCTGGATGTCGGAGCTGGTTCCGCCGAACCCGCCGTGCGGCTGGTGCAGCAGCACACGCGCGTTGGGGGTGATGTAGCGCTTGCCCTTGGTGCCGGCCGTGAGGAGCAGCTGCCCCATCGAGGCCGCCATGCCGATGCCGACGGTGACGATGTCGTTCGGCACGAACTGCATCGTGTCGTAGATCGCCATGCCCGCGGTGATCGAGCCACCGGGCGAGTTGATGTAGAGGTAGATGTCCTTCTCGGGGTCCTCGGCCGCGAGCAGCAGGAGCTTCGCCGCGATCTCGTTCGAGTTGTCGTCGCGCACCTCAGATCCGAGCCAGATGATGCGGTCTTTGAGAAGGCGGTCGAAGACGCTCGGCGGGAATGCCGTTTCAGCCATGGAAGGGACTCCTGTTCTGTGGTGTCGAGTTCGAATCTACCGGCGAGCCCGCCTCGACTTGGGCATGTTCGCCGTGGGCGTGAGCGCACGGCGAACAAAAGGCGGCACAGCCGCCGTGGGCGTGAGCGCACGGCGAACAAAAGGCGGCACAGCCGCCGTGGGCGTGAGCGCACGTCTACTGTCGAAGGATGCAGGACGACTGGGAGTCGCGGGTAGCAGCGGCGTGGGCCGACGCGGCGCACCGCACCGAGGACGAGGTGGCGGCGGCGATCAATGCTCTGGTCGCCGAACGTCCACCCGGAGATACGGCCGCGCTCTTCGAGGCAGCGAGCGTGCAGGACTTCCTCGGGAACGAAGCTGCGGCCGAACCGCTGTATCGGGCAGCACTCGCCGCAGGTCTTGGCGACGAGCGCCGCGGGCGGGCGGTCATCCAGTTGGCGAGCACCCTCCGGAACCTGGACCGCGCGGAGGAGGCACTGGAGCTGCTGCGCGCCGAGTTCGCCGACCGTCCTGACCATCCTCTGGCCGACGAGGCGATGGCGTTCGCGGCACTGTCGCTGGCGTCGCTCGGCCGCCCGACGGAGGCGCTGGCCGCGGCATTGCTCGCGCTCGCCCCGCACCTCACGAGCTACCGGGCGTCGGTTGAGGCCTACGCGACCGAACTGCTCGACTGACGAGACTGACGAGACTGGCAAGACTGACGACTCAGCGCAGCAGCTTCTCAAGCGTGTTGAGGTTGCGGGTCGTGATCCACGGCTTCATCCGCGCCGCCGCCTGCGCCTTGCCCAGCCGCGAGTCGATCGTGGATCCCTGCGGCACCGTCCAGTAGATGACGCCCGCCCCCGGCGCCGCTCGTTCGGCCTCCGGGTCGAGTTCGACGGCGAGGAGTTCCTCGCGCACCTCCGGCCGCACGGCGACGATCGCGTAGTCGTGCCAGCCGTCTCGTCCGCGCTCGAAGGGGTAGGCATCCACGATCCGGCGGATCGCGTCCAGCGGCAGCACATGCACCCACGCCTCGTAGCCGAACCGGTCGCGCAGCGCCGTCTCGAGTCGCGCTGCGGCGGCATCCGTCTCTTCGTCGGTCTCGAACAGCACGTTGCCGCTCGCGAGCACGGTGCGAACCTCGGCGAAGCCCAGGCCCGTGACGAGTTCGGCCAGCTCCGCCATGCGGATCTTCACCCCGCCGACGTTCACTCCACGAAGAAGGGCGGCACACCGAGTCATGAACCCAGTGTGCCGCCCCGCTCAGACGTTTGTCTTAGTGGTTGTGACCCGCGTGCTCGTCGTCGGCGCCCGCGGCGGCCAGAAGGTCGGCGGCGTTCGACTCGTCGTCACCCTCACCGAGCACGGCAGCGGTGAACGCGGAGACGTCCACGGCCTTGCCCTTGGTGTCGACGACCTTGGCCTTGCCGAGCACGACCGCGAGGACCTTGCTGCGCGCGACCTCGCCGACCATGGCCGGGATCTGGCCGTTCTGGTCGAGCACCTGGATGAACTCGCCCGGCTCCATGCCGTACTGCTGCGACGCCTGAACGAGGTAGTTGGTGAGCTCCTGCTGGCTGACCTTCACCTCTTCCTTCTCGGCGATCGCGTCGAGGAGGATCTGGGTGCGGAACGTCTTCTCGCTCGAGACGGCGACCTCGGCGCGGTGCTCGTCGTCCTCGAGACGGTTCTCGTTCTCAAGGTGGCGGTTCACCTCGTCATCGATGAGCTGCTGCGGGACGGGGATCTCGACCTTCTCAAGGAGAACGTCGACGATCTTGTCGCGCGCCGCGGCGCCCTGACCGAAGGTGGCCGACTTCTCGAGCTGCTCGCGCAGGTCGGCACGCAGCTCGCCGATGGTGTCGAACTGGCTGGCGATCTGAGCGAACTCGTCGTCGGCCTCGGGCAGCTCGCGCTCCTTGACGGCAAGCACCGTCACGGCGATCTGCGCCTTCTCGCCGGCGTTGTCGCCGCCGAGCAGCTCCGACTCGAAGGTGGTCTCCTCACCCGCGGTGAGGGTCTCCACGGCGTCGTCGATGCCGTCGATCAGCTCACCCGAGCCGAGCTCGTAGCTGATGCCGGAGGCGGTGTCGACCTCGTTGCCGCCAATCGTGGCGGTCAGGTCGAGCGACACGAAGTCGCCCTTCTTGGCCGGACGGTCGACGGTGACGAGGGTGCCGAAGCGGGTGCGGAGGTTCTCGAGCTCGGTCTCGACGTCGTCGGGCGAGACGCTGACGGGCTCGACCTCGAGCTTGAGGCCGTCGTACTTGGGCAGCTCGAAGTCGGGACGAACGTCAACCTCGACCTCGACGAGCAGGTCGCCGGAGAAGTCCTTCTCGCTCGGCCACTGCGTGACGTCGGCGGAGGGGCGCCCGAGCGGGCGGAGCTTCTCCTCCTGGGCTGCCTCGCGGTAGAGGCGGTCGAGGCCTTCGCTCACCGCGTGGTTGAGCACCTCGGCGCGGCCGACGCGCTGGTCGATGATGGGCGGCGGAACCTTGCCCTTGCGGAAGCCGGGAATGTTGACCGACTCGGCGATGTGCTTGTAGGCGTGGTCGATGGAGGGCTTGAGCTCCTCGGGCGTCACGGTGATGCTGAGCTTGACGCGCGTGGGGGAAAGCTTCTCGACGGTCGTGCTGACCATAGGTCTGGTATCTCCTGAAGGTGTCTGGATGGGCTTCGTCGGGGCGACAGGATTTGAACCTGCGACCTCCCGCTCCCAAAGCGGGCGCTCTAGCCAAGCTGAGCTACGCCCCGGATGTTTCGTCCCGCCGCCGATGTTCGCGGCGGGCGGGGCGGCACAGTGAGTGACGTGCGGGCACGGCTCACCGACGAATGGCCGCGGTAAGTCTAGCCGAGAGTGACTGCGGGTGTTCTTTGCGGAGCCGGCGGGCGCCGCCGCGCGCGTGCTCGAACTGAGCAGCGGCGCCGGAACCGCGGCCGGTGCCCTCAATAATGGACTCTGTGTCGACTTCTCTTGAGCGCCCCACTGTGCCCATTGCGCGCAAGAGCGACGGACTCCTTCCCGAAATCCAGGGCCTCCGCGCCGTCGCTGTCGGCCTGGTCTTCGCGTTCCACCTCTGGCCCGAACGCATCCCAAGCGGATTCATCGGGGTCGACATCTTCTTCGTGATCTCCGGCTACCTGATCATCGGCCATCTCGTGCGCCAGCTCCGCGACACCGGACGCATCGACCTCGCCGGCTTCTGGACACGCCGCATCCGCCGCATCCTGCCCCTCGCCCTCGTTGTCCTGTTCACGACCGCGATCGCGTCCTGGCTCCTTGCCCAAGGTGAGAACCGGATCCAGTATCTGCAGGAAGTCGTCGCCGCGGTGTTCTTCTCGGAGAACTGGCTTCTGGCCTACAACGCGATCGACTACCTCCGTGCGGACTACGACCCGTCGCCGGTGCAGCAGTTCTGGTCGCTCGGAGTCGAAGAGCAGTTCTACCTTCTGCTCCCCGTGCTTTTTGCGCTGGTCGTGGTGGCGACGGGTCGCCTCAGCAGGCAGCGGGACAACGCGATCCTGGTGCTCCTCGTCACGCTCTTCACCGCGAGCTTCATTGCCAGCGTGATCTTCTCTTCATCGGCTCCCGACACGGCGTACTTCGCGACCCCGCTGCGCCTCTGGGAATTCCTTGCGGGAGGCCTCGCCGCGTTCGTCTCGCTTCGCGTTCCGCAGCGATGGTCGACGCTCGTCGCCGTCGGCGGCGCCGTCGCGATCGTCCTCTCCGCGTTCCTGATCACCGAGGAGACTCCGTTTCCCGGCTGGATCGCTCTTCTTCCTGTCGTCGGCACGCTGGCGGTGATCGCGGCAGGGAACCGGTCATGGTTCGGGCGGGTCTCCTCCTTCGCCCCCGTGCTGTGGGCCGGCGGCATCTCGTACGGCATCTATCTGTGGCACTGGCCGATCATCCAGTTCACACCCGGTGAGCTCGACCAGATGGGAATCACCACCAAGGCGGTGATCATCACGGGGACGCTCGCCTTGGCCTGGTTCACGAAACGGACGATCGAAGATCCCGCCCGGTTCGCGACAGCCATTGGCTCTCTCCGCGTGCGAAAGCGCACGGTCGTCGTCGCGGCGATCGCCGCGATGTCTCTCGTTGCCGGCGTTGCGTGGGCCGGGATCACCGTGACCGAGCGAGAACGAGACGAACTGCTCGCCTACATCGACAGGCTCGAGACCGGCGATCTGGGGTGCCTCGGTGCCGGGTCCGCCGACCCCGCCCTGTCCTGCCCGACAGACATGGACGGCCCCGTCCTTCCGCCGCTTGAGGTGCTGCGCACGGACGACTCGAACCGAGCCGAGTGCTGGAGCGGGGATTCGCCGCCCACGGTGAACGTGTGCACGCTCGGGCCGGCTTCGGGCTACGACCTTCGTGTTCTCGCGCTGGGGGATTCGTTCAACGGAGCACTGGTCGCCGCCTACGAGACCACCGCGGAACTCAACAACTGGCGAATCGACATCGCCTCGCGCCGAAGCTGTGCGTGGAGTTCGGCGCCGACGAATGCATCCCGGAGCGAGGAATGCCTGCTGTGGAATGATCTCATCGACGAATACCTCAACGAGGTCGAACCGTACGACGTGATCTTCACCACGGCATCGGGTCGCGCCGCCTCGGACACCCTCGTCGCCGGATACCAGGAGACATGGCGGCGGCACGCCTCCGACGAGACGCTGATCGTCGCGATCGCCTCGCCGCCGCGGACTCGCAACGAGTACATCGCATGCTTGAACGACAATCGCGACTCGATCAACGAGCAGTGCTCACTCGATCGCACGGAGGCGCTTTCTGACATCGACGCTCTCTCCGTCGCGGCCACCTCAGCCGACCGCGTCGCCGTCATCGATCTCAACGATCTCATCTGCCCCGGGGACCCGTGCACGCCGATCATCGGCAACGCGATCGCCTACCGCAGCAGCGGGCACTTGACGCGCACCTTCGTCATCACATTGGGACCGTATCTGGCGGAGCGCGCGGCGGACATCGTCGCGAGCCACCGGTAGCGGCACCGACGGGCGCCCGGCGGGCGCCCGGCGGGTCGCGGGTGTTGTTTCTCCACTGCGAGGCGCATTCTTGACTCATGGACGAGTCACGACGTGCGGCCAAGGATTGGGTCGCCGGATACCTGCGGGCCTGGAAGTCGAACGACCCCGCCGAGATCGGCGCGCTCTTCGCCGAGAAGGCCGAATACCGCTTCGACGCCTTCAGCGATCCGGTGGTCGGCCGCGAGGCCATCGTCGCCGAATGGCTGCGCCGTCAGGATGCGGCGGATTCGTGGACCTTCGAGCATGACGTCGTCGCGACCGAGGGCGACCTCGCGATCGTCGAAGGCGTGACCCGCTACGCGGACGGCCGCGCCTACTCGAACCTCTGGCTGATCCGGCTCGCCGCCGACAAGACGGCCACCTCGTTCACCGAGTGGTGGATGGACCACGCCAACCCGTCCTGAACGGGGGCGCCGCGCTCCTGCGCTACACTCAATCCCGGCCGTTCCGACGGCCGACGGGGATGTAGCTCAATGGTAGAGCCTCAGTCTTCCAAACTGATTACGCGGGTTCGATTCCCGTCATCCCCTCCGTTTTCCCCCGCGCGAGCCACCTAAGGGAACTGCTCATTGCAGGCTCCACGGCACCCTCGGTTGACTCGACCCATGACCTCACTCGCCGTCTCCGCCCGCGTCGGCGCGGCTCTCGCGCTGTTGACGTTTGTGAGCGCCTGCGCGTCCGAAGGACCGACCGGGCTCAGCGCCGCGAACAATGACGCGGATCAGGCCGACAGCGCCAACGAGGACGGCAGCAGCGACACCGGCGACGATGCCGCCGTCAAACTCGCCGACCCCGCCGACATTCCGGACCCCTCGACGCTGGCACCCGGCACAGGCGTCGTGATCGTCGACGGCATCTGGATGGAGTTCAAGCGAGGCGACAGCGTGTTCGACGTCTGCATCATGGACCCCGCAACCGGCTTCGGCGACGCCAAGCTCAACCTCGTCGGCGTTCCTGACGAAGGGGCACCGCACCTCGTGGTGAGCGTCGGAGCCGAACCCAAGTTCATCACCCTCGCGTACCCGCGAGAGTTCGCCTACGTCGCCGGAACCGGCGATGAGGTCGCGCAGTTCGGCGTCACCGGATCGCCGATCAGCGTCGAGGCGGGCGATGGATTTCTCCTGTCGCTCGTCACGTTCACCAGCCAGGTGACCGGAGACCCCGTTCCCGGCGCAATCTCGATCCGCTGCGAGTGATCGTCAGCGCTCAGCCCAGACCGACCGCCTCGAGCGCGTGAGCGACCACGTAGGCAGAGGCCCGGAACCGCGCGAGTTCGTCGCCGTCGAACCGCACCGGCAGCACCTCGGCTTCGACCGTGTCGGTGCGGATGTCGTAGAGATGGGAGTGCCTCCGTCTTCCAAACTGATGACGCGGGTTCGATTCCCGTCATCCCCTCCACCCGAAGCCCGACTCAGAGCGATGCCAGCGACCGCTCCCGCTTGCGCTGCGCGCCGCCGATCACGGCCTTGACCAGGGCGACGGCCGAGACGACCGCCCACACCGCCTCCAGCAGCAGGAACCCCCACTGGCCGCCGATTGCCGCCTCGACGGCGAGAACGGCCGAGCCGACGAGGTTGAGCACGAGGTACCGGCGTGACTGCGGGTTGAGCCAGCCGCGCTGAGCCGCAACGAATGCGGTGAGAACCAGCAGCGATCCGGCGATTTGGACGATCTGGTCGAGCATGACGGCCCCCTCTGGGAGCGTCGTCGTGCGGTCCGGGTACGGCGCGTCTCGTCCGGGAGGCCGACCGTGCGTCGGCATCGCGACAATTCTCTCAGTTCGGTCGGGGAAACGGAACTCCGGGACGCCGGTGAGGATCATCGACACGAGCGCCGACAACTCGCTACGCGGGTTCGATTCCCGTCGCGCTCTCCGCGGTGGGCGCCGACCGCCCCGCTGCCCTCGTCTTCGCGCGGTACATCGCCGCGTCCGCGTCGCGAAACAGCTCCTCGATCGTGCGCGTGTCGTTCGGCGAACACACGGCGACGCCGACGCTCGCCCCGAGTACGACTCCGGGAGCGGCCTCCACGGACTCGGCGAGCGCCCGCTGCGCCCGTTCGGCGATCAGCTCGGCCTCGACGAGGTCGACCCCGCCGCAGACGATGACGAACTCGTCGCCGCCGATCCGGGCGACCACATCGTGGTCGCGCACCACCGAACGCAAGCGCACGGCGGCGGCCTGCAGCACGGCATCGCCGGCGAGATGACCGTGACGGTCGTTCACCTGCTTGAAGGCGTTCAGATCGACCACGATCACCGCGAACGGCTCGTGCGCGTCGCGGGAGCGCTGCGCGACCTCGTCGACCGCGTCGGCGAGCAGCCGTCGGTTCGCAAGGCCCGTGAGCTGATCGTGCGTGGCACCGTGACGAAGCTGCTCGTGCAGGGCGATGCGGTCCAGCGCATTGACGGCGATGCGCCCCAGCGCCTGCAGGAGTTCGCCGTCCTGATCACTCCAGTCGCGCCGTCGACCGAAGCAGATCGTCGTGATGCCGAGCGTCTCGGCATCGCCGACCAGCGGCGCCGCGACGGCCGTCTCGACGCGCCCGCGGCGAAGCGCCGCCGCGGTCGCCGGATCCCGCTCGTCGGCGACGTGGGCAACCGCCAGCGCCCCGGTGCCGAGAGCCGCGCTCTCGACCGCGAGCCGCTCCTCGACGCGACGCTCGCCGGCGAGCGTCGCGAGTCCCGTCGCGCCGACCGACGAGATGGTCACCGCCGTCGCGTCGAAAGCCCGTCGCACCGCGTCCGCCAGAGCGCCGCCCGCCTCCGCAGCGGTGCGCGCGTCGCCGATCACGACACCTGCCTCCTGGAGCACGCGCACGCGCGTCGCCGACGACTCGGCGGCGCGGCGCGCCGCCAGCAGTTCGCGCTCGTAGTCGCGCCGCTCGCGCGCATCGAAGACGGCCACCTGCACGTCGCTCGACGACTCGCCCTCGGCTGTCGACCACCGGGCAGAGACGAAGGCGGGAAGTTCCGAGCCGTCAGACCGGGCGAACGTCAGCGCGACCTCGCTCACCGCTCCGCGCAGGCGCAGCACGGGAAGGTATCGCGTGTCGTAGAAAAGCTGGCCCGAGGCCGTCAGCAGCGACGAGAAGGTGCGACTCGCGACGTCGTCGGGTGCGAGTCCCAGCCACTCCCGAAGGGTGCTGTTCATTCCGAGGATGACACCGTCGATCGTGGTCGACATCAGCCCGCACGGGGCCTGGTGATACCTCGACACCTCGGTCGGCTCGTCGCGTTCGCTCATCCCACCGACTCGGCGATGGCGGCGGCAAGCTCCTCGGGCGCCGAGAGGTTCGGGCAGTGCCCGCGCGCATCCAGGCGGACAAGCCGCGCACCGGGGATGTTGTCCGCGACGTACTCGCCGACCGCGTCCGGCGCGATCACGTCGTCGGTGCACTGGAGCACGACGGTCGGCGTGGTCACCTCGGCGAGGTCGAGCCGGTTGTCCGACAGGAAGGTGACGCGGGCGAAGTGCCGAGCGATCTCGGGGTCGACGCTGCAGAAGCTCGCCGTCAGCTCCTCCCCGAGCTCGGGGCGCTCCGAATTGCCCATGATGACCGGCGCGATCGCCGACGACCAGCCCAGATAGTTGGCGTCAAGGGTGTCCAGCATGCCGTCGATGTCGGACTCGGTGAACCCGCCGACGTAGTCGCCGTCGTCGACGTACCGCGGGCTGGGGCCGACGAGCACGAGCGAACCGAACCGCGCGGGGTCTCGGGTCGCGGCGAGGACGCCGATCATCGCGCTCACCGAGTGCCCGACGAACACGACGTCGTTGAGTCCGAGCTCATCCAGGATCTCGAGCAGATCGTCGGCGTAGCCGTGCAGCGAGTCGTATTTGCCCCGGTCGTAGGCGCTCAGGTCTGAGCCGCCCGATCCGACGTGATCGAAGGTCACCGTCGTGAACCGATCCCGGAACGCCACCTCGACATGCCGCCACATCTCCTGGCTCGCATCCGAACCCGTGCGCGAAGACGATCGGTCGCCCGTCGGCCCGCCCGCGAACCCGCACATTGTTGCGCCGTCGAACATCGGCTGCTGCTGTTGACACGATGCTCCCCCTTCGCATCGCGAGACTAGTCGACCCGGTCTCAGGAAGTTAGTCTTCCAAGACGCCTCGCGTTTCGCGCGGCGCGACGTCGAGCTGGGGGGGGTGAGTCGATCGGTGAGAGCCGGCGAGCCACACGAGGACCTCAGCCAGCGCGTTGACGCGCCCGGGCCATTCGACGCGCCGCTGCTGCTCGGCCGCTACCGTCCGCTGGAGCGGATCGGCCGCGGGGGCAGCGCCACGGTGTTCCGCGGGGTCGACGAGACCTTGGGTCGCCCGGTGGCGATCAAGCTCTTCCACGCCGGCACCGCACGCGAACTCGAACGCCACGGGGACGAGCTTCGGGCGCTCGCCGGGCTCGCCCACCACGGGATCGTCGGAATCATCGACGCCGGCGTCGACCTCTCGCAGCGGGAAGACCCGCGGCCGTTCCTCGTGATGGAGTACGTCTCGGGAATGACCCTGCAGGATGCCGCTCAGGCCCACCGGCTGAGCACGCGCGCCATCGGCGAGCTCGGGTTCGAGGTCGCGGAGACGCTCGCCTACATTCACTCCCACGGGGTCGTGCACCGCGACGTCACCCCGACGAACATCATGCTCGTCGACTACGGGACGCCGTCGCTGCGGCGCCGAGCCCGACTGACGGACTTCGGCATCGCGGTGATCGGCGGATCGACCCCCGGCGACTCGGATGTCGCGGTCGGCACAGCCGCCTACCTCAGCCCGGAGCAGGCGACGGGGCAGAGCGTCGGCGCCCCGACGGACATCTACTCGCTGGGCCTTGTCCTGCTCGAGCTCTTCACCGGGCGTCGTGAGTTCCCGGGCCCGTTCCGAGAGTCGATGGCCGCTCGGCTCGAACGCGATCCGGTCGTCGAACGCGGCGTGCCCCGCGCCTGGCGCCCCCTGCTTCGAGACATGACGGCGCGACAGCCAGCGCGGCGCCCCGACGCCGCGGCGGTGCTGGAGTCCTCGCGACGTCTGCTCCGTGCGCGTCGGCGCTAGTCGAGCCCCAGCGTCTGGATCGACGTCGCGACGACCTCCGCGGACGCCTGGAAGCGCGCCGTCTCCTCGTCGCTGAAGGGCAGCGGCAGCACCTCGGAGATGCCGGACGAGTCGACGATCGTCGGCACCGAGAGCGCGACGCCGGAGACGCCGTGGTAGTCGGTCAGGATCGAGCTCACCGGCAGGATCGCGTGCTCGTCGCGCAGGATCGCCTCGACGATGCGCGCTCCGGAGACGCCGATCGCGTAGTTGGTGGCTCCCTTGCCCGCGATGACCTTGTAGGCGGCGTGCACGACGTCGTCGGCGATGCGGTCCAGTTCGGCGCCGTCCAGCGCCCGACGGCCGGCGGGCGCCCAGTCGCGGATCGGGATCGGCCCGATGCGGGCCTGCGACCAGAGCGGGAACTCCGAGTCGCCGTGCTCCCCCACCATCATCGCGTGCACGCTCGACGGGGCGACGCCCACCCGCTCGGCCAGCAGCCACTTGAGGCGCGAGGAGTCGAGCACCGTGCCCGAAGAGAACACGCGGTTGGCGGGCAGCCCGCCGAAGCGGTGCGCCGCGACGGTCAGAACGTCGCACGGGTTCGTGACGAGCATGTAGATCGCGTCCGGTGCCTGCTCGACGAGCGCCGGCATGAGGTTACGGAGGATCGCCACGTTGGCGCCGGCGAGGTCGAGGCGCGACTGTCCCGGCTCCTGCTTCGCGCCCGCCGTCACGACGACGACGTTCGCGCCGTGCACGACCCCGATGTCGGAGCCGCCGGTGATCCGCGACGCCCCCGTGAACGCGGTCCCGTGCGCCAGGTCGAGCACCTCGGCTTCGACCTTGTCGGTGCGGATGTCGTAGAGGGCGACCTCGCGCGCGCTGCCCCGCAGCAGCGCAGAGAACGCGAGTGAGGTCCCGACGGCGCCCGCGCCGACGATCGCGAGCTTGGAGTTTTCGATGACGGCCATGCCCCCATCGTCGTCGAACTGGCCCCGGAATCCGAGGGACGGAAGTCCCACGGAACACGGCAAAATCAGGGGTTCTCTCGGCTATTCAGCACCCCGTGGCGCTTTTGTACCCCGAATCGTCCCCCTTTTTGCCCCCCGCTCTGGGGATGGGGGACTCTGTCTCCCCCGGAGTAACTTCGAAGACGTTCACCCCCCCTCGCCACGCTCCCCCCAGATCGCGTGGCGCCCGTCCCCCCGGAGCACCCTCATGACTGTCGTCACCCCCCAGACGCCCGCCGCCCCCGCCGGTTGGTACCGCGACCCGCTCGGCATCCCCCAGCTGCGCTGGTGGAACGGCATCGCGTGGACGAACCACATCCAGGAAGACCGCGCCGAGTTCCAGACCTGGTCGCACAACCTCGCGGGCGCCGTCGCGTAACCTCCGCCGCGGAGTCACGTTCGCTCGGCGCTGAGAAATTCCCAAATAACCCTCGCGCCCCCCGTAGTGGGGGGTATAGCATGCGGATTACCACGATCCCCGTCGTGGACACTCCATCCCCGCTTCTCCCGCGAAGGAGCACCCCCGTGACGACGATTACCCCGTCCAGCCCCGCCATTCCCGCTGGCTGGTACCGTGACCCGCTCGGCATTCCCCAGCTACGCTGGTGGAACGGCATGGCCTGGACCAACCGGATCCAGGAAGACCGCGCCGAGATCCAGACCTGGAGCATTGACTACATCAATGACGCTCTGGATCGCCGCGCCGGTCGCCACACCGCCGCCTGATCACACCCCGCCAGACCGTGCCGCGACGGCGCGACTGAAATCTGACGCGCTTTCGCCCGACGCGGGCTAACGTGAGCGGTGATGACCGAGTCAAACTCATCCTCACCTCTGAGAGAGTCGCAGCTGGGCACCCGGGCGCGGGAACTGCGCGACCTGGGGCGATGCCCCGCGTGCCTGACGCCGCTCACCTCGCTCACCTGCGGCCGGTGCGGGCTGAACCTCGACGACCCGCTCGCGCACGAGCTCGCGGCTGCCTCCGAGGACGCCGCCGCGGCCCTCGAGAAGCGCGCGGCCCTCATCGGGCGGATGCGCGCCGCCCGCCGCGACGCCGCACCCTCCGCGCCCGCGGCTGCTTCCGCGCCCGCGGCTGCCGCCGAGCCTGCAGCGGCGGCCGAACCGACGACGGCTCCCCAGCCGGCAACGGAGGCGCCCGCAGCAGCACCCGCGGCAGAGCACCCCGCTGCAGCCACCCCGCCGACACCACTCGCCCCGGCACGGCCGCGGCGCTCGAGCGTGCAGATCACGCTTGTCGTCATCGGCGTCTCGCTGCTGTCGACCTTCGCGGTGTTCGGGCTCGTCTACGCCTTCATCAACTACGGGGTCGTCGCGCGCTCCCTCATCGTGGGAGCCGTCACCGTGGCCGCGATCATCGTCGCCTCGACGCTGCGCCGACGCGGTCTCACCAGCACCGCCGAGGGCATCGCCGCGCTCGGCGCGCTGCTCGTGGTGCTGGACGCCTGGGCGATCCGCGAGAACGACTTCTTCGGCGTCGCCGCGAGCGATGAGGCGCTGTACTGGGGATCCGCGCTCGCCCTGTGCGCGGCGTTCTTCATCGCGTGGAGCCACGTCGCCCTGCTGCGCGTGCCGTCGATCGCCGGGCACGCTCTCGTGGCGCCGGCGGTGTTCGTCTTCGGTCTCGGGGTGACGACCGAGATCCTGCCGCTCGACGATGACGCCCTCCGCGGCTTCGGCGCCGCCGTGGCCGGAATCCTCGCGGCCCTCACCCACCGACTGCTCATCCCGAGCGATGAGCGCCGGCGCGGCCGCGCCGGGGTCGCCGAACGCATCCTGATGATGATCGGCGCACTGCTGCTCGGGCTCATCGCGGCGATCGCGGGCGGATTCGTCGCGGTCGACGAGCCCGGTCGCGAGTTCGTCGGCGCGCTCGCCCTCGCCGGGGTCGCGCTCGTCCTCGCGGCCCTCGCCGCCTCCGCGCTGAGCGTGCGGGGTGCGCACCCGGCGACGCGCGTTCTGGCGGGCGTCGCGGTGGGTGGCGCCGTCGCGGTGCTGATCGTCGCCCCGCTCAACGCCGCGGCGCGCGACGACAACCTCGACCTCGCCTTCTCGGGCCCGCTGCTGGTCGCCGCCGTGCTCGCCATCGCCGGCGACCTGATTCTGCGCCGGGTGCGCGCGGGGCGCCGCGGCGTCGCCGCCGGGGGAATGTTCGTGGCGATCGGGCTCGGCAGCTTCGCCGCCCTCGTCGCGTTCACGATCGCGGCCTTCGCCGCCGGCACGCAGTTCGCCCTCCTCGGCCGCGAGGGCGTCGCCCTCGGCACGCGTGCGGATGCGGTCGAGAGCGAGTCCGTCGCCAGCATCCTGGGTCTGGCTGGCGCCGTCGTGATCGCCGCAGGGGTGTGGCTGATCGACCGGGTGCTCGTCCGGCGCCGGGCCGCGCTCGTCGCGGGCGCCCTCGTGGTCGCCGCCCTGGCCGCCCCGCTCGCCCTGATTCATGGCCTGGTGCTGCTCCTGTGGTGGCTGATCGCCGGGGCATCGATCGTGGTTCTCGTCGTGCGCCGCGGGCATCCGGAGCGCGCCCGCATCTCGCTGGCAGGCGGTGCGATCGTCGGCGCGACCCTCGCCTACCTCGCCTCGTGGACGACACCGGAGGCGTGGGTCACCAGCAGCCTGCTCGCGATGGTCGCCCTCGCGGTCGGCCGCGGGCTGATTCGAGGCGACGTGCGGGTCCTTCCCGACGCCGCGATGCTGGCGATCGGCGCGGTGCTCGCCGGGGCGCTCGTGCGCGAGTTCGGCGATTTCCGCGCCGCCCCGGTGCTCGACACGGCCACGGCCGCCGCGGTCGCCGCGGTCGCGGCGCTCGCCGTCGTGCTGTGCGCCACGCTTCCGGATCGCATCCTCGGCACCGTCGAACGGCGAGCCATGTTCTGGGTCGCCACCGGCGCCGGCCTGGCCGCGATGATGGTCACCACCGGCGTCGGCGGCGTGGGCCGCGAGTATGCGAACGGGCTGCGGCTGATGGCGGTCGCGGGCGCCGTGATGCTGACCGGACTGATCGTCTGGGTGTCGCGTCGCGGGACCGCGCGCTTCGCCTCCGAGCGCTTCGTCGCCGCGCTGCTGCTGCCCGGGATCGCGGCGGCGATCGTCTGGCCGCTCGCCGCCGCCGCGCGCATTCCGGAGGGCGCCATCGCGCTGAGCGTCGAATTCGCGCTGCTCGCCGCGGTGATCGCCGGGCTCGCGTTCGCGATCGCGGGGCACGGCCGGCTCCGGCTCGCATCCGACCTCGGCGCGGGCGCGATCGCGGTCGTGGCCCTGGTGACGCCGATCGCGGATCCGCGCGTCGACCCGTGGATCGTGCTGCTTCCCGCCGCCGTCATCGCGCTGGTTGTCGCGATCTCGCCCGACGGCCTGTTCGAGTCGCGCTCCCCGCGGAGGCACCTCGGCTGGGTCGCCCTGGCCCTCGGCGCCGCGGCGCTCTGGTCGCGGCTGTGGCAGAGCGACACCATGCAGGTCGAGCCGTACGCGCTGCCGGTCGCGGGCACGATCCTGCTGGTCGCCGCCCTGATCCACTGGCACGCACCGAGGCGCGACGCCGCCGTCGCCCCGCCGAGCGTCGCATATCTGATCGCTGCCGCGCTGCTGCTGGCGCTGGTGCCCTCGGCGATCGTCACCACCGACGCGTCGCCCGCGCGCACGCTCGTCGTCGCACTGGCCGCGCTCGCCGCGCTCGCCCTCGGGGCGGTCTCCGGCGCCGACTCGTCGCGCATCGGCACCCACGCCGATCGGTTCGTCGGCTATCTCGTCGGCACGGCGACCGTCGTCGCCCTGCTCGCGGGGGCGATCGGCAGCTCCCCGGCCGTCCTCGACCCGATCGCTCTCGCCTCGGTGGCGGCGCTCGCCGCGATCTCGCTGCTCGTCCTCCTCGTGCCGCCCGCGCACGGCGCTCGGGCCTTCTCCTGGTCCGCGTTCGGGCTCGGCGCGCTGGGCGGCCTCGTCCTCATCACGACGGATGTCGCGGATCCGCTCGAATGGGTGACCGTTCCGCTCGCGGCGGCCCTGCTCATCCGCGGGTCGATCGCCCTGCGCCGCCGACCCGGGTCCCGAAGCTGGCCGCAGCTCGGAGCGGGGCTGGCGGTGCTGCTCGTGCCATCGCTGCTGGCCGCCTACGACGAGGACCCGCTGTGGCGCGTGATCGGCATCGGCGTGGTCTCCTTCGCCGTGCTGGCCATCGGCCTGTTCGCGAAGCTCCAGGCGCCGTTCGTGATCGGCGGCGTCGTGCTGCTGTGGCATCTGGTCACCCAGTTCTGGAACCAGCTCACTTTGGTCTACAACGCGGTGCCGTGGTGGGTGTGGGTCGGGATCGCGGGTGCGCTGCTCATCGCCGCCGCGATCCGCTACGAGCAGCGTCTGAACAATGTCCGGACGATTGCTCGGAATGTGCGGCAACTCCGCTGAGGACTGCCTTGCCTTCGTTGCGGAATCTTCCGCGGTGGCTAGCGTTGTATCTGTCGTCAACCCACAAGGAGCGAACATGACAGACGTGAAGGCAGTCCCCGAAAGTTCCATCGACCCCGACGTGTCGTCGGGCGTCGCCCAGTTCCTCGCTCCGATCGTCATCGATCTGCAGGCTCTCGCCATCGATGGCAAGCAGGCGCACTGGCATGTGCGCGGCGCCAACTTCCAGGCCGTGCACGAGCTGCTCGACGTGGTCGTCACGCACGCGCAGGAGTACGCCGACAACGCCGCCGAGCGTGTCGTCGCACTCGGCCTGCCGCTGGACGCGCGCGTTCAGACGGTCGGCTCGAAGACCACCACTCCGAAGCTGAGCGCCGGATTCCAGCAGGCGGACGCCACGATCGCCGAGGTGATCGCCGCGATCGACGCGACGCTGAAGACCGTGCGCACCGCGATCGACGAGCTCGACGAGCTCGACCTGGTCAGCCAGGATGTGGCGATCGAGATCGCCCGCGGGCTCGAGAAGGACCGCTGGTTCCTCTTCGCGCACCTCGCGACCAAGTAGCACCCACCCGCACGAAGGCCGCGCCCCACTCGGGGTGCGGCCTTCGTCGTTGCGGCACCGTGCAGGTGGTCAGAGGGCGCGATGCGTCCAGTCTCCGCCGAGCAGGGTGCCGGCGACCGTCATCGACGCCAGCTGCTCGCCGGATGCGGTGAGCGGGTCGGCCTCCAGGACGATCAGGTCGGCGACTCCCCCGACCTCCACGCGCGCCGGCCCGCCGCCGACGGAGGCGGCGAGCGCCTCGGCCGTCGTGATGCGCTGCTCCGGGTGCCAGGGCGCAAGCCCGTCGCGGGTGCGCGACACCGCCGCCGAGATCGTCCGCCACGGGTCGAGTGCGGCGACCGGCGCATCCGAGCCGAGCGCGAGCTCGGCTCCGGCGTCGAGCAGCGCCCGCAGCGGGAACGCGCGGTCGGTGCGGCCCGCCCAGAAGTGGTCGGCGACGTCGCGGTCGTCGAGGGCGTGCGCGGGCTGCACGCTCGCCACCACCCCGAGTTCGGCGAAGCGCGGCAGATCGCGGGCGGCGACCAGCTGCGCGTGCTCGAGCCGTCCGCGCGCGCCGCCGGGCAGCGGACCGAGCGCCGCGAACACGTCGAGCGCCATCGTGACGGCGCGGTCGCCGATCGCGTGGATCGTCGGCACCAGACCGTGCGCGAGCCCCTCGCGAGCGAGCGCCACCAGTTCGTCGAGCTCGTAGGTGGCCAGCCCGAACGCCTCCGCGCCCTCGAGGTCGGGGTAGGGCTCGGCGCACCAGGCGGTGCGGGTGTTGAGCGAGCCGTCGGTGAAGAGCTTGAAGCTGCCGCCCTCGACGAGACCGCGCGTGCCCTCGATCGCGACCCCGGTGCGCACGCCGACGGCCGCGTCGAGCCCCGCCGGGTAGACCCCCGCGCGCACCCGCAGCCCGCCGAACCCGGCGGCGACCCGCCGCGCCCAGGCTCCGGGGGCGTCCTCCATCTCCAGGTCGTGGATGCCGACGATGCCGCGTCGCGCCCACGCGCCCGCGTCCTCGATCGCCCAGCGGTCGAGCACCGCCTCCGGCACCACCGAGAAGGCGATGTTGGCGTCGAAGGCGTCCTGCTCGCGCAGCCACCAGTCATCCGGGCCCCGCCCGATGGTGGCGAGCGCCGCGGTGTTGCTCCACACCGTGTGCACGTCGCCGCTCACCAGCGAGACGGCATGCTCCCCCAGTTCGAGATCCTCGGGCTGCGGCTCCTCGGGCCAGAGCCCGTCGCGGAACCCGAAGCCGAGCAGCACGTCGCCCGGCGCCGGCGGAGCGACGTCGAGGCGGGCCTTCACGAGCGCCACCACCTCCGCCGCCGAGTCCGCTCCGCTGACGTCGAGCCGCCTGGCCGCCATCGAGACCTGGCCGGAGTGCACGTGGCCGTCCCAGAGCCCCGGATGCACGAAGCGCCCGTCGAGATCGATCACCTCGGTCGCGGCATCGGCCTCCACCCGCGGGGCGAGGGCCGCGATGCGCCCCTCCCGCACGAGCAGGTCGACGAGCGCATCTCCGGCGCCGACGAGGCGGGCACGGCGCAGCAGCAGCGTCATGCGTGGCGCGCCATCTCGTCGGCGAGGCCGGGATGCGCGTAGTGTCCGTCGCCGCGGAGTTCGGCGGTGATCCGCTCGCGCTCCTCGGCGGTGCGGTTCTGGCTGAGCTTGGCGCGCGCGTCGAAGCGCGTCACGCGCAGGCGCACGCCGATGGTGCCGGTGGCGATGTGGCGCGCGCTGGCCTCGTCAAGCTGCAGGGAACGCGGCTCGGGCACGTGCTTCTCGAAGTGGTCGACGAGCCGGCCGAGCACCGCGAAGTTCTCGTCGTCGCTGAGGATCTCGGGCACGCCCCAGAGGTGCGCGGTGACGTGATTCCAGGTGGGCACCATGTCGCTCGGGTCGGGATACCAGCTGGGCGAGATGTAGCCGTGCGGGCCCTGCACGATCACGAGCACCTCGTGCTGCCCGAGCTCGTGGGCGCGCTCGTCGGGGCGGCCGAAGTGGGTGAGCAGCACGAGCTCGCCGGATGCGGCGGTCGCCTCCTCGTCGAGCAGCGTCGGGTAGTGCGAGGCGACGAGGCCGTTCGCGGCCGGCGAGGTCCAGGTGGCCCACGGGTTCTCGCGCACGAGACGGGCGACCTCACCCGGCTCGGTCATCAGGTAATACGGGGTGTAGCGCACGGCAGACTCCTCAGGCCTGGTCGGTGGGGCACCAGTACAGTTTGCGTCCCCCGAGCTCGCGCATGGCGATCGGCGTGCCGCACACGCGGCACGGCTCCCCCGTGCGGTGGTACACCCAGTGCCGGTCGTCGCGGCTGGCGAGCGCTCGGGCGTGCGCCTCGTCGTCGAGGCCGTCCATGGTGAGCATCTGGCCGGTCTCGACGCCGATCGTCAGCAGGTGCACCCAGTCGCGCCAGAGCGCCCGCACGGTGTCCGTCGGCACGTCGCGGCCGGGGGTGAACGGACTCTGCCGCGCCCGGAACAGCAGCTCGGCCCGGTAGACGTTGCCGATCCCTGCGACGACCGACTGATCCATCAGCAGCAGCGCGATCGCCGTCGGCTTCTTGCGCACCGTGGCGACGAAGCGCTCCTCGGCCTCGGCGAGGTCGTCGACGAGCGGATCCGGGCCCAGCTTGGCGAGCACCCGGTCGACCTCCTCGGCGGTCAGCACCTCGCACGCGGTCGGGCCGCGCAGGTCGGCGACCGTGTTGGAGGTCAGCAGCCGCACCCGCACCTGCCCCACCGGCTCCGGGGGGAAGGTCTCGAGCTCGGCGCCGAGCTTCTCCGACTCCGACATGCGCAGCCGGGCCCGGCGCGGCGCCCCGATCGACCAGGGCGAGTCCTCGTGACTGCCGACGACCGTGCCGCGCTGGTTGGTCTGCCCCATGCGTCCGTTCGCCGAGGCGAGCGTGTCGTCGACGTTGATCTCGCCGGCGAAGTCCCACGCGCCGTACATGCCGAGGTGGATGCGCAGCCACAGCCCGTGCTCGAACTCCAGGAACATCTGCTTGCCGACCGCGCGCGACTGCACGATCGTGTGGCCGTCGAGCTGCGCGGCGCCCGCGGCGAAGCGCCCCTGGGGAGAGGAGACCGCGACCGGCTCGTCGAGGAAGTGGCGCGCGAACTGCCGCGCGATGCGGTGGACGGAGTGGCCCTCGGGCACGGTCGGCTAGGAGATCTCGTGCCCGGCGATCGCGCCCGTGGTCTCGAACTCGGCGAGCTGCGCGATACGGCGCGCGTGGCGCTCCTCGCCCGTGAACGGGGTCGAGATGAACGTGTCGATCAGGGCGACGACCTCGTCGAACTCGTGCTGACGGGCCCCGATGGCGATGACGTTGGCGTCGTTGTGCTCACGCGCGAGCTGCGCGGTGGACTGGTTCCAGACGAGCGCCGCGCGCGCCCCCTCGACCTTGTTCGCCGCGATCTGCTCGCCGTTGCCGGAACCGCCGAACACGATCCCGAGCGCCTCGACCCCCGCGGTCTGGTCGCGGACGACTCCGCGCGCCGCGCCGATGCAGAACGAGGGGTAGTCGTCCAGCGGGTCGTAGCTCTGCGGACCGTGGTCGATCACGTCGTGCCCCTGCGCGCGCAGGTGCTCCTGCAGCTCCCGGCTGAAGTCGAGCCCCGCATGGTCGGTGGCGATGTGAATCCGCACGCTCAGTTCTCCGTCTCAACGATCGAGTCGATCACCCAGACGCCGTCGACGTTCGGCACCAGGGTGTAGGTGTAGTCGTACTCTGCGGCATCCCGCAGATCCGTCTCGTGGGTGTGCACGATGGCCCGGTCGGCTTCCGTCGCGGCGTCGAGCACCTCGAGGTCGTAGAGGTACTCCCCGTCGACCGTGTACTCGGCGGCGATCGCCTCCCAGGTGGTGCAGTCGAAGATGCCGTGGTCGTCGCTGCCGTGGGAGATCTCGCGGAACTCCTCCGTCGTCACCGAGGTGAAGAGGTCGCAGTCGACCGTCGCATAGGCGCGATCGAACTGCTCGACGCTCGCCGTCGGATCGCTGGCGGTGCCGACGGCGGTCGGCAGGAGGAACGCGACCACCGCGATGCCGAGCGCGAGCAGCAGGGCTCCGCCCACCGCGAGCAGGATCCAGGGCAGCGCCGAGCGCCGGCGACGCTCCGGGCCCGACTCCGCGACGGGCTCGGCAACAATCGGCTGGTCGGCGGCCATCCTGCTCCTTCGGTTGCTGTTTTCAGTCTAGGGCGGGGCCGAAGGCCCCCTTGTCAGCGCCCCCGCGCGGGGGGAGAATCGAGTCACGGACGACGGGAGAACCCCATGCGTAGAACCGAATTCGTTCCCGAGCTGCTGCCGAATCTGTCGCGCGGTCGGCATTTCACTCCGCGTTCCGGCGCCTGCTTCATGGAATTCGCGTCATTCCTGGCGGGCGAGCGCTGGAGCGACCATCCCAAGTGCACCGATCCGGTGCTGGCGGCCATGGCCCGCGGGGTCAACGATCTGGTCGACGACGAGCACCGCGCCCAGCTGATCCACGACATCCCCCGCGTGGTCGGCGCCCGCGGCGACGACGTCCTCGGACTTCGCATCGCTCTGCGCGCCGCGATCTCGGCGATCCCGGTGGCCAGCATGGATCGGCAGCACGCGCTGGCGGTCGGCATCCTGCTGCTGCTGCGCGAGCTGGGTGAGCGCGAAGAGCTCCCGGCCGAGGTGCGCGACGAGGCCGAGGCCGCGCTCGACGCGGTGCCGGACGCGCGCTCCTGGGCGGACTTCCACCTCTCGCAGGTGCGGGTCAACCGCGCTCAGTTCGCACGCCACGGAGCCGTCTCCATCGTGCGCACCTCGGTGCTCGGCATCGCCGAGGCCTGTGTGCCCGACGCCGACACGCGGCTCGTCGCGATGCTGCACGACACGCTCGACGACGTCGAGGCCGTGCTCGCGAGCGGACACGACGACGAGATGGTCGACGCGGAGGACGCGGTCACGCCGGCGGAGGGGCAACTCGCGAAGCACCGTTGACGCATCGTCACGACTTCCCCGGGTTGCGCGATTAGGGTGGATCGTCGGCGCGATGTGCGCCGCCTGAACGCATCCGAAGGAGTCCCGCGTGCCCGCCGACAACCTCACCCGAGTCGAAGCCCAGGAACGCGCCGCGCAGGTGCAGACCGACAGCTATGAGATCGCCCTCGATCTGACGACCGGCGCCGAGACGTTCCGGGCCGACACCACGATCCGCTTCCGCGCGACCGAGGGAACCAGCACCTTCCTCGACGCGATCACCACCGCGGTGCACTCGATCGAGCTCAACGGCGAGTCGATCGCGACGAGCGCCGCCGACGGCACCCGCATCCAGCTCGACGGTCTCGCCGCCGAGAACGTCGTGCGCGTCGTCGCCGACATGAACTACACCAACACCGGCGAGGGCCTGCACCGCTTCGTCGACCCGGTCGACGGCGAGGTGTACCTCTACTCGCAGTTCGAGGTGCCCGACAGCCGTCGGGTCTTCCCGGTCTTCGAGCAGCCCGACCTCAAGGCCACCTTCCAGTTCATCGTGACCGCCCCCTCCACCTGGCGCGTGGTGAGCAACTCCCCCAGCCCTGAGCCGGTCGTCGCGGGCGAGACCGCCACCTGGACCTTCGAGCCCACCCCGCGGATCTCGAGCTACATCACGGCGCTCATCGCGGGACCCTACGAGTCCGTCCACGACGAGCTGCAGAGCGCGAGCGGGCGCACCATCCCGCTCGGCGTCTACGCCCGCAAGTCGCTCATGCAGTACCTCGACGCGCACTACGTCTTCGACATCACGAAGAAGGGCTTCGCCTACTTCGAGGAGAAGTTCGGCTACCCGTACCCCTTCGCGAAGTACGACCAGCTCTTCGTGCCCGAGTTCAACGCGGGTGCGATGGAGAACGCGGGCGCGGTCACCTTCACCGAGACCTACATCTTCCGCTCGAAGGTGACGGATGCGATCCGCGAGCGCCGCGTCGTCACGATCCTGCACGAGCTGGCCCACATGTGGTTCGGCGACCTGGTCACCATGCGCTGGTGGAACGACCTGTGGCTGAACGAGTCGTTCGCCGAGTGGGCCTCGACCATCGCGACGGCCGAAGCCACCGAGTGGACCGAGGCGTGGACCACCTTCCAGGCGATGGAGAAGAGCTGGGCCTACCGCCAGGACCAGCTGCCCTCGACGCACCCGATCGTGGCCACCATCAACGACCTCGAAGACGTGCAGGTCAACTTCGACGGCATCACCTACGCCAAGGGCGGCTCGGTGCTCAAGCAGCTGGCCGCGTGGGTCGGCATCGACGAGTTCTTCGCCGGCGTCGGCGCCTACTTCCGCAAGCACGAGTACGGCAACACCGAGCTCGCCGACCTGCTGCGCGAGCTCGAGACGACGAGCGGACGCGAGCTGACGACCTGGTCGAAGCTGTGGCTGGAGACGGCCGGCGTGAACACGATCAAGCCGGAGATCGAGACCGACGCCGACGGCCGCATCACGAGCTTCCGCATCCTTCAGTCGGCGCACCCGGACTACCCGACGCTGCGCCCGCACCGCCTCGCGGTCGGCTTCTACGAGAAGACCGGCGCCGGCACGAAGCTCGTGCGCACCCACCGCGTCGAGCTCGACCTCGACGCGGTCGCCGAGACCGAGGTCGCCGAGCTGGTCGGGCTGAGCAAGCCCGCCCTCGTGCTGCTCAACGACGACGACCTCGCCTACGCGAAGATCCGCCTCGACGACGAGTCGCTCGACACCGCCATCGCGCACCTGGCCGACATCGACGACCCGCTCGCGCGCGCGCTCGTCTGGGGCGCGGCGTGGGATGCGACCCGCGACGCCGAGGCCGCTCCGCGCGACTACGTGCAGCTGGTGCTCAACAACATCGCGACCGAGACCGAGTCGACCACGATGCGGCTCGCCCTCACGCAGCTGTCGACCGCGGCGCGCGCCTACGTCGCGCCGGAGATCCGCGACGAGACGATCCGCCAGGTCGGCGACGCCCTGTGGACTCTCGCCAGCGAGGCGGATGCCGGCTCGGACGCCCAGTTCCAGTTCGTCAAGTTCTTCGCGAACCTCGCCTCGACGGCCGAGCACGCGGAGGCGCTGCGCGGCCTGCTGAACGGGTCGATCGCGCTGGATGACCTCGAGATCGACACCGACCTCGCGTGGGAGCTCCTGGAGGGGCTCGTGCTCGTGGGCGAGGCCGGCGAGGACGAGATCGCGGCGGCGCTGGAGAAGGACAACACCGCGAACGGCCAGCAGGCCGCGGCTCGCGCGCGTGCGACGCTGCCCACCTTCGCCGGCAAGCGCGCCGCCCTGGAGGGGGCGATCTCGGACGCGACGATGTCGAACGTCGTGCTGCGCAGCTCCGGCGTCGGCTACCAGCACGTCAACGACATGAGCGATCTCGCGGGTCTGATGGAGCCCTACTTCGACGCGCTCGTCGACGTCTGGACGAACCGCAGCTACCAGATCGCGTCGTACATCATCCAGGGCTTCTACCCGCCGATCGTCAGCCAGGAGCTGGTCGACACCACCCACCGCTGGCTGGAGGCGCACCCCGAGGTGCCCGCGCTGCGTCGTCTGGTGATCGAGCAGCTCGCCGGCGTCGAGCGCGCCCTGAAGGCGCAGGAGCGCGACAGCCAGGCGCAGTAGTTCGGGACGAACCCGGTCTCAGGCGAGCGTGAGGAAGAGCTTCTCCAGCTCCGCCCGGCTCAGACCGTCGGGACCGGGTTCCTCCTCGTCGAGCGTCGCGCAGTTCGTCAGCGCCGAGGCGATGATCGCGAATCCGGCGCGATCCAGCGCCGAGGACACCGCCGAGAGCTGCGTCACGACGCTGCGGCAGTCGCCGCCGCTCTCGACGGCGGTCACGAGCGCGTGCAGCTGCCCTTCGGCACGCTTCAGGCGATTCACGATGGCCCGCGTTGCGTCGGCCTGGTCACTCATGCTGCACTCCTCTCGATCGGCAGTCCTGCGTGGTACCACTCGGTGATGCCGCCGAGGACGTTGACCGCGTCGCGGCCCTGAGCGGTCAGGAAGTTGGTCGCCTGCACGCTGCGTCCCCCGGAGAGGCACATGACGTACAGGGTACGGTCGTCGGGCAATTCGGCGAAGCGATTAGTGAGCTCGCTGAGGGCGACGTGGATGACGCCCGGCACGTGCGCCGCATCGTATTCGTCGCGTTCGCGGACATCCACGATCGTGGCGGTGTCGCCGAGCGCGGCGAGGTCGGTGGGGGTGATGCTCTGCATGGGTGGTCCTCTCGAGGGGGTCAGGCGGCCGCGAGGGTCGCAGCGGCGTCGCGCGCGGCGGTTCCATCGCGCCAGGTCAGGTATCCGCCGTCCAGGTTGACGGCGTCGACGCCGAGCTCGGTCAGCAGCCGAACGGCGGTGTGAGCGCTTTGACCCACACGACAGTGGATCACGATCGGGCCGCCCTGCAGGTCGTCGGCGCGCGCGCGGAGCTCCTCGACCGGAATCCAGGTGCTGCCGGGGATCGAGCCCTCCGAGAGCTGGCCCCGCGCCCGGACGTTGATCAGTCGCGCTCCGGCGGCGAGCGCACCCTCGAGCTCGTGCCACTGAAGCGTGCGGTCGAGCCCGTCGCGCAGGTTCTCGTTGACGTAGCCGAGCATGTTCACCGGGTCCTTGGCGGAGCCGAACTGCGGCGCGTAGGCCAGCTCGAGCTCCGCGAGCTCGCTGGCGGTGCGACCGCTCGACATCGCGGTCGCGATGACGTCGATGCGCTTGTCGGCGCCCTCCATCCCCACCGCCTGCGCACCGAGGATCGCGTCATCGACCGGATCGACGAGCAGCTTGAGCGAGATGGGACGAGCCCCCGGGTAGTACCCGGTGTGCTGCTGCGGATGCGTGTGGATCGCCCGGTAGGCGCGCCCCGCCGCACGCAGCTGCTTCTCGCTCGCCCCGACGGAGGCGGCGGCCAGGCCGAACACCGAGACGATGGCGACGCCGAAGGACGGGCGGGCCGAGATCGGGCGTCCGGCGATCGAGTCGGCCACGAGCCGCCCGTGTCGGTTGGCGGGTCCGGCGAGCGCGAGCAGGCGCGTCCCGCCGAAGATCGCATCCGCCTTCTCGGCCGCGTCGCCGATCGCATAGATGTCGCGGTCGCTCGTGCGCAGCTCGTGATCGACGGCGACGCCGCCGCGCGGCCCGATCTCGAGACCCGCGCGCACGGCCAGGTCGGTCTCGGGGCGCACGCCGATGGCCGAGATCACGAGCTCGGCGGGCACCTCGGTGCCGTCGTCGAGCGTGACCGAGTCGGCGTCGATCCGAACGGCGGTGGCCCCGGTGAGAAGCCGCACCCCGTTGCTCTCGAGCTGGCGCGCGACGGGCTGCGCCATCTCGGGGTCGAAGCTGGTGAGGATCTGCGAGTCGCGCTGGACGACCGAGGTCGCGACGCCGCGGTGCGCGAGGTTCTCGGCGACCTCCAGCCCGACGTAGCCGGCGCCGAGCACGACCGCCGCGCGCGGAGCGTCGTCGAGGGCGCTCACGATGCGGTCGAGGTCGTCGAGGTCGCGCAGCACGTGCGCCCGATCGGCGCCCGGGATCTCGGGGCGGATCGGCGACGCGCCGGTCGCGAGAATCAGCTTGTCGTAGCCCAGCTCGTACGCCGCACCGTCGGCGGGCAGCACCGAGACGGTGTGCGTCACGGGATCGATCGCGGTCACCGTGGAGCGCACCCGCACGTCGAGCCGGAATCGCGCGCCCAGGGCTCGCGGGGTCTGCAGCACGAGCGAGGAGCGCTCGGCGATGACGCCGCTCAGGTGGTAGGGCAGCCCGCAGTTCGCGAACGACACCTCGCCCCCGCGCTCGAGCACGATGATCTCGGCGGATTCGTCGAGCCGACGCATCCGCGTCGCGGCCGACATTCCGCCCGCGACGCCGCCGATGATCACCACACGATTCGAAGTCATGGCTCGACTATACCCCCAGGGGTATCCGGGAGCAACTCGCGGCACGGCGAACTAGGCTGAGCCCCGACATGGATTTCAGTTCTTGGGGCGCCTTCTGGGCCAGCGTCGAAGCCATCCTCGACGGACGCTTCGGCACGCCCATCTCGATCGTCGCGATCGTCGTCGGCTCCATCATCGTGCGTGTTGTCCTGACCTTCGTCATCCGGCGCGTCGTCCACCGCGTCGTGAGCGGCGTGAAGAAGAGCCAGGGCATCGAGGACACGCAGCTTCTTCCCGCCTCCCCCGTCGCGGCCGCGCGCGTCGTGCAGCGCACCCGCGCCCTCGGCGGCATCCTGACCGGCATCATCACCGCGGTCATCGTGATCGTCGCCCTCGTGCTGATCATCTCCGCCATCGACCCGAACGCCACGGGAGCCTTCGCCCTGATCACCGCGGCGCTCGGCGCGGGCCTCGGCTTCGGCGCCCAGAACCTCGTCCGCGACATCCTGAGCGGCATCTTCCTCGTCGCCGAGGACCAGCTCGGGGTCGGCGACGTCGTCGATCTCGGCCCCGCGACCGGCATCGTCGAGTCGGTGGAGATCCGCGTCACGCGCATCCGCGACGTCAACGGAACGCTCTGGTACGTGCGCAACGGCGAGATCACACGGGTCGGCAATCTCTCGCAGGGCTGGTCCCGCGTCGTGCTCGATCTGCAGGTACCCTACGACGCCGACATCGACACGGTCGAGGACCACATGCTCGCCACCGCCGTCCGGCTCTCGGAGGAGCCCAAGTGGAAGCGGCTCATCCTCGAGCGCCCCGAGCTCTGGGGCATCGAGTCCATCTCCGGCGACGGCATCGTCGTCCGCCTCGTCGTCAAGACGCACTCGGGCAGCAAGGACGATGTCGCCCGCGAGCTGCGCGCCCGGCTCAAGCGCTCGCTCGACGAGCTCGGTGTTCGCCTGCCCGCGCTGTCGACCACGATCCTCACCGGCTACGAGGGCGCCGCATCCGTGCGGGGCGCTCGCCCGCCGAAGACCGCCCAGGTCCCGATCCCGCGCCCGTCGCCCGGCCGCCGCTCGACCTCGAAGGAATCATGACCGAGAACCCCGTCACCCTCCGATCCGGCCCGAGCGGCGAAGCCGTCGGCGGCAACTTCTGGGAGCAGGTCGGCGGCCGGCCGACGTTCGAGAAGCTCGTCCGCGCCTTCTACGTCGGCGTGAAGGACGACGAGGTGCTGCGTCCGATGTATCCCGAGGAGGACCTCGAGGGCGCGATCCAGCGCCTCACCGGATTCCTCGAGCAGTACTGGGGCGGGCCGACGACCTACAGCGAGGAGCGCGGCCACCCGCGCCTGCGCATGCGCCACGCCGCCTTCAAGGTCAACCCGGATGCGCGCGACCGCTGGCTCGCCCACATGCACACGGCGATGAAGAGCCTCGAGCTCTCGCAGCTGCACGAGGCGACGCTCTGGAGCTATCTGGAGCGCGCCGCCCACGCGATGGTCAATACGCTCGACGCCTGAGAATTCCTCCGCTAATCTGATTGCGCGCTGAGTAACCCCTGCTGAGCGGCCGTCAAGATCGGAGCACATCATGCGCACCGCCTATCGTGAGGACATCGTGCGGAGTCGCACGACTGCGGGCCGAAAGGACGTGAGCGCGGTGAACACGATCGATCAGGTGCGCGAGGGCATGACCGTCGTCGACATGACCGGCGAGCGTGTGGGCAAGGTCAGCGCGGTCAGCATCGGCGACCCGCAGGCGGTCACCGACGAGGGCCAGCACTTCGATGAGTGCTCGTTCGACATGCTCAACGAGCTGCGCTCCATCCTCGGCGGGGATGCGATCCCTGATGAACAGGCCCACCACCTTCTCCGCGCCGGCTTCGTCCGGGTCCACCGACTCCTGCATCACGATCTCTTCGTCACGCCGGCCGAACTCGATCGGGTCGAAGGTGACACGCTCCACCTCTCAATCGCCGCCGACTAGGCGCGCCCAGCTTCCCCCGCGTTTCGCCCCGGTAGTCTCGGAACGCCAACGCGCATCGAGGAATTGGGGGGTTCGCGAGTGACCGATCAGGCAGACGCGATCGTTGTCGGAGCCGGACTCGCGGGACTCGTCGCCGCCAGCGAACTGGTCGCCGCCGGCAAGAAGGTGATCGTGCTCGAGCAGGAGCCCGAGGCCAGCCTCGGCGGTCAGGCGTGGTGGTCCTTCGGCGGCCTTTTCCTGATCGACAGCCCCGAGCAGCGACGGATGGGAATCCGCGACAGCCACGAGCTCGCCCGCCAGGACTGGTTCGCCAGCGCCGAATTCGACCGCGACGAGGACGAGCACGGTCGCCGCTGGGCGGAGGCCTACCTCGCCTTCGCCGCCGGCGAGAAGCGCGCCTGGCTGCGCGAGAAGGGCGTCTCGTTCTTCCCCGTCGTCGGATGGGCCGAGCGCGGCGGCTACACCGCGACGGCGCACGGCAACTCGGTTCCCCGCTTCCACGTCACGTGGGGCACCGGCCCCGCCATCCTGGAGCCGTTCATCCGCGCCGTGCGCGAGGGCGTCGAGGCGGGGCTCGTCGAGCTGCGCTTCCGTCACCGCGTCGACGAGCTGATCACCCGCGACGGCGCCGTGGTGGGCGTGCGCGGGCAGATCCTCGCCGACGACGACGCGGCACGAGGCGCGGCGAGCAATCGCGACGAGATCGACCCGTTCGAGTTCAAAGCCGGCGCCGTGATCGTCTCCAGCGGTGGCATCGGCGGCAACCACGACCTGGTTCGCGCGCAGTGGCCCGAATGGCTCGGCGCTCCCCCGAAGCAGATGCTCAGCGGAGTCCCCGCCCACGTCGACGGACGCATGCTGGCGATCTCCGAGAACGCCGGCGCGCGGCTGATCAACGGCGACCGCATGTGGCACTACGTCGAAGGCATCACGAACTTCGATCCGGTCTGGGCCGACCACGGCATCCGGATCCTGCCCGGCCCGTCGAGCCTCTGGTTCGACGCCACCGGCAATCGCCTGCCGGTGCCGCTGTTCCCCGGCTTCGACACCCTCGGAACGCTCGAGCACCTGCGCCAGACCGGGCACGACCACTCCTGGTTCGTGCTGACGCAGTCGATCATCGAGAAGGAGTTCGCGCTCTCCGGCAGCGAGCAGAACCCCGACCTCACCGGCAAGAGCATCCTCGAGCTGCTCCGGCAGCGACTCGCGAAGGGCGCCACCGGCCCCGTCGAGGCGTTCAAGGAGCAGGGCGAGGACTTCATCGTCGCCGACACCCTCGACGAGCTGTTCGCCGGGATGAAGCGCCTCTCGCCCGGGATCAAGCTCGACACGAAGACCATCCGACGCGAGATCGAGGCGCGCGACCGAGAGCTGGACAACCCGTTCAGCAAGGATGCGCAGGTGACCGCCACGCGCGGTGCGCGGCGCTACCGCGGCGACCGCCTCATCCGCGTCGCGAAGCCCCACAAGATCCTCGACGCCCGGCACCGGCCGCTCATCGCCGTGAAGCTGCACGTGCTGACGCGCAAGAGCCTGGGCGGCATCCAGACCGACCTGACCGGTCAGGCGCTCACCGCCGACGGCACGCCCATCCCGGGCCTGTTCGCCGCGGGCGAGGCCGCCGGTTTCGGCGGCGGCGGCATGCACGGCTACCGCTCGCTCGAGGGGACCTTCCTCGGCGGCTGCCTGTTCACGGGCCGCACCGCCGGCCGCACGGTCGCCGCGCAGCTCTGATCTCGTCGCGTGTGCGCTCCCGGGTTCCGCGCGGTGACCTCTAGGCTCGGCCCGTGACCGATCAGACTCCGTACACCGTCAACGCCTCCGCCACCGCCGCGCTTCGCGCGCCCGCCGGCACCAGCACGAGCACACCCTGGATCTGGGTGATCGCGCTCGCCCCGCTGCTGAGCCTCATTCCGGCGATGTTCATCGACTGGCGGGGGATCATGACGCTGTCCCTGCTCTACCCCAGCGATCCGGCGGCGCAGTTCGCGATCTTCACTGACCCGGGCTACCTGGCCACGGTGCTTCTCGGCATCGTCGCGACCGCGGTCCTGATCGCGGGCGCCTACTTCGACCACAAGGAGCTGAAGGCGCGGGGCGTCCCGCAGCCCTTCGCCTGGCCGTGGATGCTGTTCGTGTTCGTCGCCGGCGGCAACCTCGTCTACGTGATCGGACGTTCGGTCGTGGTGCGCCGACGCACCGGCGGCGGACTCGCGCCCCTCTGGGCGACGATCGCGGTGCACGCGCTGTCGTTGATCGTCGGAATCGTGATCATGTCGATCGTCTTCTCGACCATGTTCGAGCTGATGAACTACTACCTCTAGCCGGTCCGTCTCGCGCGACGCGTGCTAGCGCGAGAGAGTCCAGGCGCGACGCTTCACGAGCACGTGACCGCGCGGTGAGCTGAGCCGCGTCCAGGTGCCCGTCTCGAACACCTCGATCGGCGCCGCCCCGTCGAGTCTCGCGCCGCCGAGGAACCCGAGACTGAGCGCGGCGAAGGCGGCGCCCGCCGGGATGTGCTCCGCGCCCGCGATCTCGCGCCCCCAGACCTCGGTGCGCACCGTGCGCACGATCTGCTCACCGGCCCCGTCGGGAAGCGCCTCGGCGACCTGATCGATCCCGGCACGCGCGGCGGCGTCGAGCACGCCGGCGTCGATCGTGCCGATCGGCGCCCACCCGCCGCGCGGCGGCGAGATCGCGGCCCAGGTGACGCTCGGCGCCTCCATCGGCAGCGTCAGGGTCGCGGTGAACAGCTCGGGGTTGGCGGCGCGCGCGGCGTCCGCCTGCACGTTCTCCAGCCGCTGGCGCAGCGCGGCCAGCGGAACGACGGCGTCGAAGCTGTCGTCGCCGGAGATCCGGGCGACGCGCAGCCCCAGCACCGTGGGCGCATCGTCAGTCAGCCCGACGGGGTAGAAGATCGCGACGTACACCGCGAGCACGCCGTTGGCGGCGACCAGGCGCACGGAACCGTCCTCGATGCGCGCGGCGCGCGCCAGGAAGGTCTGCAGATCGTCGAGGGCGGGGAGGTCTGTCAGCGTGAAGGAACGGCTCATCTGCTCCTAAACTACAACCCATGAGCGATGCTGTGTCGGGACTCCTGGCCGCCCTCGACCTTTCCGACACGGGTGCCCGCACGCGCGAGGACATCTTCACCGGACCGAGCGAGTGGATGCCCAACGGGCGCGTGTTCGGCGGGCAGGTTCTGGCCCAGTCGCTCATGGCCGCGATTCGCACGACGCCGGAAGACCGTTTCGTGCATTCGATGCACGGCTACTTCCTCCGGCCCGGCGATGTGACGCAGCCGATCACGTTCTCGGTGGACCGCATCCACGACGGCCGCTCGTTCTCGACCCGTCGCACGCAGGCCTACCAGTCGGGTGAGCCGATTCTGTCGATGATCGCCTCGTTCCAGGACGTCGACCCCGGCTTCGACCACCAGGTGGAGATGCCCGCCGGCATCCCCGATCCCGAGAGTCTGCCGACGGTCGCCGAGCTGCTCAAAGACGTCGACCACCCGCTCGCCCGCGCCTGGGCCAACCGGCGGGCCTTCGACATCCGTCACGTCGAAGAGCCGATCTACCTGACGCCCGACCGCGAGAAGTCCGCGCACCAGGTGATCTGGATGCGCGCGCAGGATCCGCTGCCCGACGACCCGAACATCCACCGCGCCGCCCTCGCCTACGCGAGCGACTACGCCATCCTCGAGCCGGTGCTGCGCAAGCACGGCGTCGCCTGGTCGAACCCCGGCCTCAAGGTCGCGAGCCTCGACCACGCCATGTGGTGGCACCGTTTCGCGCGCGCCGACGAATGGCTGCTCTATGTGCAGGAGTCGCCCACCGCGATCGGCGGGCGCGGGCTCGCCCAGGGTCGGATCTACTCGCGCGACGGCGTCCTCGCCGCGAGCGTGGCGCAAGAGGGCATGATCCGCGTGCCCGAGTTCTTGAACTGACCGGGAGCGCGCCGGCTCTGCTCACGCGGGCGGACGACGGTTCAGCGCCGGTTCGCGAACTCGATCGGGTCTTCCGCGTGGGCGGACCAGGTCTCGCGCTCGGCGTCGGTCAGGCGGCGCGGTCGCATCGTGGTCGCGTTGACGAGCACGATCGTCGTGCTCGCCCGCGCGAACACGATCTGCGGTTCCGCGCCGACCGGCGAGCAGACCTCGTAGCAGACCTCGAGGCTGGAGCCGCCGAGTCGGCCGATCCACAGCTGCACATCGATGGGCTTGCGCAGGTACGGGACCGGGGCAAGGTACTCGATCTCCTGCCGCGCGATCAGCGAGAGCGTCTGCGCACCGTCGCCGTTGTCGATGAGCGCGGTCGCGGGGACATCGCTGGCCTCGTGGCCCGCGGCGCTGTCCGCCCAGAACACCTGGATGCGGGCCTCCTCGAGCAGCCGCAGCATGACCGCGTTGTTGACGTGCCCGTAGGCGTCGAGGTCGGCCCAGCGCAAGGCGATCGGCACATGAAGTCGGGTCATGGTGGACGGCTCCGTTCGAAACGCGAAGTGAACGCCATGTCTCGATCCGGACTCGATGGCGCCCACGGTTGGCCAGGGCTCGCCCGGCTCTGTTACGTTAGTTGACGGCCTCCCGGCGACGCGTCCGACACGACCGTGGAGTGAGCCCTGACACCCAGGCCGCGATCGCCGCCCCCCGTGGCGGCGAGCGTATGGCATGTCAATGCGCGACATCACTCGATGTGATGTCCCTCGCCTGCAGTTGATCGCAGGCGTCCGCATGGCGTGCCCGGACCGCAACCCGAGACCTGGCGCTGACGCGCGCAGGCACAGGATGACGTGACCGACACTGTTGCACTGAAGGCGGACGGACTTTTCAAAGTCTTCGGCCGCCGAACGACCGAAACTGTTGAACGACTCCGCACCGGCGCGCACCGCGACGAGGTCTCCCTCGGCACCACCGCCGCCGTGATCGATGCGAGCTTCGAGGTCAAGCGCGGCGAGATCTTCGTCGTGATGGGCCTCTCCGGCTCCGGCAAGTCGACCCTGATCCGGATGCTGAACGGCCTGCTCGATGCGACCGCCGGCACCGTGACGATCGGCGGCGACCCGATCACCGGCATCTCCGCCGAGCAGCTGCGCCAGATCCGCCGCAAGCGGATCTCGATGGTGTTCCAGCACTTCGCCCTGCTCCCCCACCGCACGGTGCTCGACAACGTGGCCTACGGCCTCGAGATCCAGGGCATGCCGCGCGAGGAGCGCCTGGAGCGCGCCCGGAAGACCACCGCGCTGGTCGGTCTCGCCGGCTGGGAGGACAAGTACCCCTCCGAGCTCTCCGGTGGAATGCAGCAGCGCGTGGGCCTCGGCCGCGCCCTCGCCGCCGACACCGACGTGCTGCTGATGGACGAGGCGTTCAGCGCCCTCGACCCGCTGATCCGCCGCGAGATGCAGGAGCAGCTCCTCGAACTGCAGGAGACCCTGCAGAAGACCATCATCTTCATCACCCACGACCTCAACGAGGCGATGTTCCTCGGCGATCGCATCGCCGTCATGCACGACGGTCGCGTCGTTCAGATCGGCACGCCGGAGGACATCCTCACCGACCCCGCCAACGACTACGTCGAGCAGTTCGTGCAGGACGTCGACCGTGCGCGCGTGCTCACCGCCGGCAACGTGATGGAGAAGCCGCGGCTGTCCGTCTCGGAGTCCGCGGGCCCGCGCACCGCGCTCAAGGCGATGCGCGAGGGCTACTCCTCCGCCGTCTACGTGACCGGCCGCGATCACAAGCTGCTCGGCATGGTGCGCGACCGCGACGCCATGAAGCTCGTGCAGAAGGGCGAGCGCTCGCTCGCCAGCATGATCCGCCCCGTGCCGCAGTCCGTCGAGGTCGATGCGGTCCTGATGGACCTCTTCGTTCCCTCGGTGGAGTCGCCGCTCCCGTTGGCGGTCGTCAACTCTGACGGACGCCTCGTCGGCGTGATCCCGCGCGTGACGCTGCTGGCCGCTCTCGGCCCCGGCGATGCCGCCACCGGCGAGATCGTCATCCCCGTGCCCGCCGCGGAGATCGATGAGCTGCTCGCCACTGCCCCGGGAGCCGCCGACGAAGCCTCCGCAACCGAAGCGAAGGAGACCCGCTGATGGATTGGTTCCGCATTCCCGTCGGCGAATGGTTCGACACCGGCCTGGACTGGGCGAAAGACAACCTCGCGATCGTGTTCGACGGTCTCGACACCGGCTTCGACTGGATGGTCACCTCGCTGACCGACGTGCTGCTCTGGATTCCGGCGCTCGTGCTGATCGCGGTCTTCGCCCTGATCGGCTGGGCGCTGCGCTCGTGGCAGCTCGCCGTCGGAACGGTCATCTCGTTCCTGCTGATCCTCGGCATGGACGTCTGGACCTCGGCCATGCAGACGTTCGCGCTGGTTCTCGTGGCGGCTCTGATCGCCATCGTGATCGCGGTGCCGCTCGGCATCCTCATGGCGCGCAACTCCGCGGCGCGCGCCGTGCTGCGCCCGGTGCTCGACTTCATGCAGACGATGCCGGCCTACGTGTACCTGATCCCCGCGATCATCTTCTTCGGCATCGGCGTGGTTCCCGGTGTCGTGGCGACGATCATCTTCTCGCTCCCGCCCGGGGTGCGCTTCACCGAGCTCGGCATCCGCGGAGTCGACGCCGAGCGCGTCGAAGCCGGCCAGGCCTTCGGTGCGACGCCGGGACAGATCCTGCGCGGCATCCAGTTGCCCCTCGCGGCGCCCACCATCATGGGCGGCATCAACCAGGTGATCATGCTGTCGCTCTCGATGGCGGTCATCGCCGGAATCGCGGGCGCCGACGGCCTCGGAAAGGACGTCGTTGCGGCGATCTCGACCCTGAACGTCCCGATGGGCGTCGAAGCCGGACTCGGTGTGGTGATCCTCGCGATCTTCCTCGACCGCGTGACCTCGGCACTGGGCACCCCCGCCGAGCACCCGCACTCGCTGCGAGCCATCGCCGCGCGCCGTCGCAGCGCGCGCGCCGAGCTCGTGGCCCGCAGCGCCAGCTAGGCGCCGCTCCCCCAATCCGCGCTCGACGGAGCTTCCGTGGAGCGCTGCCAAGCCCGCATCGCCGGGAACAACCAGAGAAAGGACATTCACATGCTGAATGGACACACTGTGCGCCGTAGCGCCGTCATCGGAGGTGCGCTCGCCCTCACGGTCGGCCTCGCCGGCTGCGCGACCGCCGAGACCGGCGACGCCGGATCCGACAACGGTGACTCGATGGGAACCATCACCCTCGGCTTCATCCCCGGATGGACCGACGGCCTGAGCACCGCGTACCTCCTGGAGGACCAGCTCGAGAAGCTCGGCTACACCGTCGAGATGGAGACCCTCACCGAGGCGGCTCCGCTCTACATCGGCCTCGCCGGCGGCGACGTCGACATCTACCCCTCGGCATGGTCCGAGGTCACCCACGCCGCCTACATGGAGGAGTACGGGGACGACATCGAGGACCTCGGAACCTACTACGCGGGCGCCAGCCTGACGATCGCGGTCCCGACCTACACCGAGATCGACTCGATCGCGGAGCTCGCCGGCAACGGCGACATGTTCGACGGCAAGATCACCGGCATCGAGCCGGGCGCGGGCCTCACCGCGATCACGCAGGACGCGATGATCCCGACCTACGGCCTGGAGGGCGAGTACGAGCTCGTCACCTCGTCGACCGCCGCCATGCTCACCGAGCTCGGCAACGCGATCGAACGCGCAGGAGGACATCGTCGTGACGCTGTGGCGTCCGTTCTGGGCCAACGCGGCCTTCGACATCAAGACGCTCGAGGACCCGGAAGGCGCCATGGGCGGCTCCGAGGGCCTGCACTTCCTCGGCACCGCCGGCTTCTCGGAGGAGCACCCCGAGGCCGCCGAGCTGATCGCGAACATCCAGCTCGATGACGCTCAGTACGGCGCGCTCGAGAACCTCGTCGTCAACGAGTACGGCGAGGGCCAGTACGCCGAGGCGATCAACGCTTGGCTCGTGGAGTACCCCGACGCGTTCGAGGGCCTTCTCGCCAACTGACGCAGTTCGTTCGTGACCGCGGCTCGCGCCGCGCGATGAACTGAGAAAGGCCGCTCCGGGGAAACCCGGGGCGGCCTTTTTCGTGCGCCGAGACGGCGCTCACTCACCGGAGCTGCGTCAACCGGACGGCGACGGAGTCGCCGATGTCCTTGCCGATTCGGGCGCGAATGGGCTTGGACAGCGACAGCATGTGTCCGCCGGCGCCATCCGGCATGAGCGTCGCGCTGAGCTCGAAGCCGTCGACCGTGGCAACGACCTTGACCGGCTTTCCGGTGCCGAAGATCTCCCGGGAGTCGGGCACGCTGACACAGGACCAGAGTTCTTGCTTCACCTCGACCCCGATCGTCGCGGTGAACTCGATGTCGAGGGGGCCTGGCGTCGCTGTCATGCCGCCACGATACCCAGGGCGCGCGGGCGCGTCGAGGCGCGCCGAATGGACCCGCACAGCGGCCCTGGACCGCTGCACGAGTCTCGGCGTACGGGCGTCTAGTCGCGCGTGAGCTTGCGGTAGGTCGAGCGGTGCGGGTTCGCCGCATCCGGGCCGAGGCGCTTGATCTTGTCCTCTTCGTAGGCGGCGAAGTTGCCCTCGAACCAGTGCCAGTTCGACGGGTTCTCCTCGGTGCCCTCGTAGGCGAGGATGTGCGTCGCGACCCGGTCGAGGAACCACCGGTCGTGGGTGATGACCACGGCGCAGCCGGGGAACTCGAGCAGCGCGTTCTCGAGGCTCTGCAGGGTCTCGACGTCGAGGTCGTTGGTGGGCTCGTCGAGCAGCAGCAGGTTGCCGCCCTCCTTGAGCGTCAGCGCCAGGTTGAGGCGGTTGCGCTCACCACCGGAGAGCACGCCGGCCTTCTTCTGCTGGTCCGGCCCCTTGAAGCCGAACTTGCTGACGTAGGCGCGCGACGGGATCTCGGTCTTGCCGACCGTGATGATGTCGAGGCCGTCGGAGACGACCTCCCAGAGGTTCTTGTTCGGGTCGATGTTCGCGCGCGACTGGTCGACGTAGCTGATCTTGACCGTCTCGCCGATCTTCAGCTCGCCGCCGTCGACCGGCTCGAGGCCGACGATCGTCTTGAACAGGGTGGTCTTGCCGACGCCGTTCGGGCCGATGACGCCGATGATGCCGTTCGGCGGCAGGCTGAAGCTCAGGCCGTCGATCAGCACGCGGTCGTCGAAGCCCTTCTTGAGGTTCTTCGCCTCGATCACAACGGCGCCGAGACGCGGACCCGCGGGGATCTGGATCTCCTCGAAGTCGAGCTTGCGCGTGCGCTCGGCCTCGGTCGCCATCTCCTCGTAGCGCGCGAGACGCGCCTTCGACTTGGCCTGGCGGCCCTTCGCGTTCGAGCGGACCCAGTCGAGCTCCTCGGCGAGGCGCTTGGCGAGCTTGGCGTCCTTCTTGCCCTGCACCTCGAGGCGCTGGGCCTTCTTCTCCAGGTAGGTGGAGTAGTTGCCCTCGTACGGGTAGAGGCGACCGCGGTCGACCTCCGCGATCCACTGGGCGACGTTGTCGAGGAAGTACCGATCGTGGGTGATCGCGATGACAGCGCCGGTGTACTTCTGCAGGTGCTGCTCGAGCCAGAGCACGCTCTCGGCGTCGAGGTGGTTGGTGGGCTCGTCGAGCAGCAGCAGGTCGGGCTTCTGCAGCAGCAGCTTGCAGAGCGCCACGCGGCGCTTCTCACCACCGGAGAGGTTCGAGACCGGCCAGTCGCCGGGCGGGGTGCGCAGCGCATCCATCGCCTGCTCGAGCTGCGAGTCGAGGTCCCAGGCGTCGGCGGCGTCGATGGCCTCCTGCAGGGTTCCCATCTCGGCCAGCAGCGCGTCGAAGTCGGCATCGGGCTCGGCCATCGCGGCCGAGATCTCGTTGAACCGGTCGACCTTGGCCTTGATCTCGCCGACGCCCTCCTGGACGTTCTCGAGGACGGTCTTCGACTCGTCGAGCTCCGGCTCCTGCATCAGGATGCCGACGCTGTAGCCGGGGCTCAAGGTCGCCTCGCCGTTGGAGGGCTGGTCGAGCCCCGCCATGATCTTGAGGATGGTCGACTTGCCTGCGCCGTTCGGGCCGACCATGCCGATCTTGGCGCCGGGGAAGAACGACATGGTGACGTCGTCGAGGATGAGCTTCTCGCCCACCGTCTTCCGGGCGCGGATCATCGTGTAAATAAATTCGGCCATGCCCCGAGTCTACGGAAGCCGAGGCCCTGCTCCTGACGCCCGAGCGCGAGGTCAGCCGACGGCTTCGGTCTCCCCGACCAGGCAGGTGCCCGTCGCCAGCACCGAGAACGCCGCGACGTGCAGCCCCATGTCGTCGCCGTACTGGCCGACGAGACAGGTGTCGTTGATCAGCACCGAGAACTGGACGCTGTCGGCGTCGAGGTTGACGGTGGTGCGGTCGGCGGTGACCTCCATCGCCGAGCGCTCGAAACCGGCCTCGACGAGCGCGTCGAGGAACGCCCCGCCCGAATCGGCGCCGTCGTCGACCGCGGCCGTCAGCACGAACTCGAAGTAATCGAGGTTCTGCAGCGCCGACCCGTCGGGTCGCAGCGTCGGATCGGGGTTCGGGATCGCCGTCGGCGGCGCGCTCGCCGTCACCGTGGGGATCGGCGCGGGCTCGTCGGCAGCGCACGCGGCGACGGTGAACGCGAGGCCCACGGCCACCGCCACCGCCGCGACACGAGTACTAACAGCCGAAGTCATGCTCACAGCCTAGAGCGACGCTCGCCTCCGGCGCACCGCTGCGGGGCTTGGCCTCCGTGGCGAATTTCCCTACGCTCTCGGTCATGACGACTCCGACGCCCCCGACGCCGCCCGCCTACACTCCCCTTCCCGCCAAGCCCTCGAACGGCATGGCCATCGCCGCGCTCGCGCTCGGGATCGCGGCGATCGTGATCGGAATCTGGGCGCTCATCCCGATCGTCGGACTCGTCGCGGCGTTCCTGGCCTTCCTGCCCGCCGTCCTGGCCGCGATCTTCGGGCACATCGGCGTCGCCAAGTCGAAGTCGATGGACGGCACCGGCAAGGGCATGGCCGTCACCGGGTTCATCCTCGGCTACGCCACGATCGCCCTGATCGTTCTGACGACCGTGTGGTGGATCGTCGCGATCGCGATCACGGGCACCGGCTCCGGCACCTACTACTCCTGAGTCCGCTCCCCGTCGCGACGCCTAGAACGGTGTCGCGACGGGCTCGCGCGTCGCTTCCGCCTCCGCACCCTCCGCCGCGCCGTCCCCGTCGCCCGATTCCGGCTCGGGGCGCGGATCGGCCGTAGCTTCGGCGGTGACGCTGCTCGCCACCGATCGGGTGAAGCTGGCGGTGCCCCACGCGAGGTCGTGGCCGATCGCGTCGACGTCGATGTCGACGGTGGTGCCGACCTTCTCTCCGCTCTCCCAGTCGCGCACCCGCAGCCGGCCCGTCACCACGACCCGCTGCCCCTTCTGCACGGAGGCGTTCACATTGAGCGCGATCTGGCGGAACGAGGTGATCGTGAACCAGTTGGTGTCGCCGTCCACCCAGCGCTGCTGGCTGCGGTCGTAGCGACGCTGCGTGCTCGCCAGACGGAACGAGGTGATGGGCAGCCCTTCGCCGGTGACGAGGTGGCGCGGGATGGTGGCCACGAGGCCGGTGACGGTGATCTGGTCGGACATGTTCGGCTCCTTCGACGCGGTTCGCCTCGCGAGTGCGAGAGCGACCGGATGCCGGGGTGCCGTTCGTGCCGGAGGGAACCCCGGCATCCGTGCGCCCATGCTGGCTCTGCCGCGCATGACACAGGCCCCGGCCGCCTCACGATGTGGAGGGACCGGGGCCTGTGCTCCCGGGGAACGAAACGCCCGCGGGATGGGTGCTCAGTGCTCGTGGAACTCCGGCCAGTCGGAACCCGGAGTCATGCTGGCGTGCAGCGCGCTCTTGGCGACCTGAAGCGTCGGGTAGGTGCCCCGCGGCTCCTCATCTTCCAAGATCCGGACCGTGTAGCCGTCCTCGGTGTGCTCGATCGAACCGACCGCTCCCGCGGGCCCGAAGGCGACCCAGCGCTGACCGGTCATCATCTTGTCATTCATCGTTGAAGAGCTCCTTTCCGGTGCACTTCGCACGCTACGCCGAACCGTCGCGCCGCGCCAGAGGCGCCCCTCGACTGCCCGTCGATACGAAGGTGCCGCTCAGGCAGATCTCGGCGAATACTGCGCCGCGACTAGGACGCCCGCACGAACTCCGCGTAGGAGCGGCGCACCTTGTTGACCTTCGGCAGGGCGACCGCGAGGCAGTAGCCCTGGGTCGGGTTCTTGGCGAAGAAGTCCTGGTGGTACTCCTCCGCGTCGAACCAGATGCCGAGCGGCTCGAGCTGGGTCACGATGCCGCCGTCCCAGTACTCGGCGGCCCGCGTGAGCGCCGCCTCGAACTCGGCCTTCTGCGCCTCGTCGGCGTAGAACATCGCCGAGCGGTACTGCGTGCCGACGTCGTTGCCCTGCCGGTTCAGCTGCCGCGGGTCGTGCAGCGTGAAGAACACGTCGAGAATGACCTCCGCCGGAATCACAGCCTCGTCGAACACCACCTTGACGGCCTCGGCGTGGCCGGTCTGGCCCGTGCAGACGGCCTCGTAGCTGGGATTCGCCAGGTCGCCGCCGGTGTAGCCGGAGACGACGTCGTGCACGCCCTTGAGCGTGCGGTAGACCGCGTCGAGGCACCAGAAGCAACCACCGGCAAGAACGAATGTGCGCATGAAGTGACCTTACTTTCCGAACATGGTGGAACATCCAGAAACAACAACGACGAAGCGCGATTCGTTCCGCCCCGCTGGTTCTACGCTGAGACCATGCTCAGGATGCCTCCCCCCTATGTCGCCGACGACACCCGCTACGACTCGATGAGCTACGCCCGCTCCGGGCGCAGCGGCTCGCTGCTGCCCCGCATCTCGCTCGGGCTCTGGAACAACTTCGGCGACGATCGCCCGATCGAGACGCAGCGCGCGATCCTGCGCCGCGCCTTCGACCTCGGGGTCACGCACTTCGACCTCGCCAACAACTACGGCCCGCCCGCCGGCAGCGCCGAGGCCAACTTCGGGCGCATCTTCGCCGAGGACTTCGCGCCGTACCGCGACGAGCTCATCATCTCGAGCAAGGCCGGGTACTACATGCACCCCGGGCCCTACGGCGAGTGGGGGTCGCGCAAGTACCTGCTGAGCTCGCTCGACGCCTCGCTCGCCCGCATGGGCCTCGACTACGTCGACATCTTCTACCACCACCGTCCCGACCCGGAGACGCCGATCGAGGAGACGATGGGGGCACTCGCGCACGCCGTGCGCAGCGGCAAGGCGCTCTACGCGGGCATCTCCAACTACGCCCCGGACCAGACGCGCGCGGCCGCCGCCGCGCTCGCCGCCGAGGGCATCCCGCTGCTCATCCACCAGCCGCGCTACAACATGTTCGACCGCGCCCCCGTCGAGGACGGCCTGCTTCCGGTGCTCGACGAGGTCGGCGCCGGAAGCATCGTGTTCTCGCCGCTCGCCCAGGGCCTGCTCACCGACCGCTACCTGAACGGGGTGCCGGCCGACTCGCGCGCCGCCGAGGGACGCTGGCTGACGGAGAAGAACCTCACGCCGGAGTACCTGGAGCGGGTGCGCGGTCTGCACGGCATCGCCGAGGCGCGCGGGCAGTCGCTCGCGCAGCTGGCGCTGGCCTGGGTGCTGCGCCATCCGCAGGTGACGAGCGCGCTGATCGGCGCGTCCAGCGTCGCGCAGCTCGAGTCGAGCCTCGGCGCCCTCGACAACCTCGAGCTGAGCGCCGACGAGCTCGCCGCGATCGAGCCGCTCGCCGTGCAGGGCACGGGCCGGGTCTAGATGGGCTATGTCTACGCGCTGCTCGCGGCCGTCCTGTTCGGCGCCAACGGCAGCCTGACGAAGCTGATCCTGGAAACGGATCTCAGCGCGCCCCAGCTCACCCTGCTGCGCACCCTCGGCATCGCCCTCAGCGCGGGCATCGCCCTGCTGATCGTGAACCCCCGCGGGTTCCGCGTCGGCTGGCGCGGCCTCGCGATCATGGCCGTGCTCGGCGTGTTCGGCCTCGCCCTGCTGCAGGCGAGCTACGCCGCGGCACTCGCGCTGCTGCCGGTCGGCATCACGCTGCTGCTGGAGTACCTCGCGGTGCTGTTCGTCGCCCTGGTCGCCTTCTTCGTCTTCCGCGAGAAGGTCAGGCGACGGCTGTGGATCGCGATCGGCCTCGTGCTCGCGGGGCTCGCCCTCGTCGCCCAGGTCTGGGCGAGCACCCTCAACCCGCTCGGGGTGCTCTTCGGCCTCGGCGCGGCGGCATCCCTCACCATCTACTTCGTGATCGGAGAGCGGCAGGTCACGCGAACCTCGCCGCTCGCGGTCGCCTTCTGGACGGGCACCTTCGCGACGCTCTTCTGGGCGATCTTCAGCGGCTGGTGGGAGCTCGAACCGTCGATCTTCGTGCAGCCGACCGAGCTCGGGGGCTCCCACGGCAGCTTCGAGCTGCCGTTGTGGATCCCGCTGATCGTCACCGCGATCGGCGGCTCGTTCGTGACATTCCTGCTCTCGTTCACGGCGCTCAAGTACCTCCCCGCGACCGCCGCTGGCGTGGTCGCCTCCAGCGAGGTGCTGTTCGCGTTCCTCTTCGCCTGGATCTGGCTCGGCGAGACGCTCGACGCCGTCCAGCTGCTCGGCGCCGCGATCGTGCTGATCGCCATCGTCCTCGCGCAGACAGCGCGCGCGGCCAAGACCGTGGTGGCGGCGGATCTCGCGCTCCCCCCGTCGACGGCCAGCATCCCCATCGTCGGTGGTTCGACCTAGCCTGAGCCCATGAACCTGCTGCGGGAACGGATGCCGTCGCTCGGCGAACTCGCGCCCCGGCACCTCCGCCACGGGATCCGCGTGGTGGCGCTCGCGAGCGGGCTCCACCGCGTCGTGCTCGGCTCGGGCGAGGTCCTCGGCTACCTCGACCCCCGGGAGCCGTCGGAGCCGGGCGCGCGCTGGGTCAGCAAGCGCCTCGCGCGCGGGGCGTCGCAGCTGACCGAGCTCGGCGAGTTCGACGACGTCGACGAGGCGATCGACGCCCTGCGCTACGGCTGACGCCGCCCGCGCGCTGTGAGCCGTGGCTGGGCGCCCCCCGAGAGTTCGACGCGCTCACGCGAATCAACCGGGATGCGGCGCGTTGCGGGGATAGTGTGCGGCCATGCAGTGGTGGAACAGCTTCGTGGAATGGTTCTGGTCGGCCGACGGCCAGCAGCTCGTGATGGGAACGGTCCTGCCGTTCTTCGCCGTCCTGGTCGCGGGGTTCATGGGAGCGGCCATCGGCCGCTCGGCGACCCGACGACTCGTGGTCCAGCGCGACCGCGAGACACGTGCCGCGGCCGTCGCCGCCCTGGTCACCTCGGCGACGCATGCCGCCACCTGGCACAGTCAGTCCGCCGCCGCCAAGGATCACTCCCAGCAGCTTGCCGCCGCCGCGGACATCCAGGTGCGACTCCTCCCGATCTCCGGCGCCGCGATGGCGGCCGACTGGGCCGCGCACGAGCTCGCCGACATGCGCGTCAACTCGGTGAGCTTCAGCTTCCAGGCCGAGCAGAGCCTGCGCGAGTACCGCGAGCGTCTCGTCGAATGGGTCGCGCACCCGCGCCGCGCCAAGAAGCTGTTCGGGCTCGACCTCGAGCGCTGGAAGTACGAGACGGAGGCGGTCGACCCGGTCGTCGCCGATCAGCAGCGCTGGGCCGCCGAGCAGACGGCCGCCGCCTCGCGCGACGAGCACGGCGACATCGTGCTCGAAGGCGAGATCGAGCCGGAGCCGCACGGCGCCGGTCGCTAGCCCATTCGGGTCCGCAACTGGGCGGACATTCGGGATGTGCCCTCGGCAGGAATCGAACCCGCACCGCATCGCGGTGCGCGGCGTGACACGGTCCGCAACTGGGCCGACGTTCGGGATGTGCCCTCGGCAGGAATCGAACCCGCACCGCATCGCGGTGCGCGGCGTGACACGGTCCGCAACTGGGCCGACGTTCGGGATGTGCCCTCGGCAGGAATCGAACCTGCGACCAAGAGATTAGAAGGCTCCTGCTCTATCCGCTGAGCTACGAGGGCGCCTCGCCAGGGTATCGCAGGGCTCCCCGCTCGGCCCGCACGCCCCGACGCGCGCGCGTCCGAGCAGCGCCGGATTCCGGCGACTAGGAGACGCGCCGGCTGCGGCGTGCCACGAGCACCGCGAGCGAGCCGAGCGCGACCAGCACCGCGGCGAACCAGGTGGTCTGCGCTGCGCTCTCGGGACCCGTCGACGCCAGCTCCGCGACGCCGTACTCGAACGAGCCCGCATCGGCGAGAGCCGTCCGCTCGACTCCGCGCTGGTCGTAGGTCTCCTTCTCATCGGCCGCCGCGAAGTAGTCGTCGACCGCGTCGAAGCTATCGCTGGACGCCGCGAAGTCCTCCAAGAACACCTCGTCGGCGCTGAAGATCCAGTCGACGTCGATGTCGGGGACCGCGTCGATCGCGGGGCTTCCCGCGATCAGCGCCACCGTCTCTGTCGCGCCGCCGTTGTCGGCCAACGCGGGATTCGGGCCGAAGATGTCCTCCACCGAACGAGAGAACAGCGAGCTCTCGTGCACCGGCTCGAGGTGCGACTCGACGGCGCGAGACGTGCTGAAGACGTTGCCTCCGAGGTCCGTGAACACGGCGGACTCGCTGCCGGGGGCGTCGAGACGGAGCTGCTCGTTGCCGCTGGTCCCGGCGAAGATGTTGCCGCCGAGCTGCAGGTCGTCGAACTCGCCGGAGCCGAAGCCCTCCTCGAAGATCATCACGGCGTCGGCCTGGTCGGCCTCGTTGCCGAGGAATGTGGTGAACGTGATCGAGCCGCCCGCCGTTGCGAGCGCACCGCCGACCTCGCCCCCATCGTTGTCGACGAAGGTCGAGTTCTGGATCACGGCGAAGTCGGCCGCGACGAGCGCCCCACCGATCTCGACGGCGGTGTTGTCGACGAAGGTCGAGTCCACCACGGCGGCGTAGTAGAGGGAGGCGTTCGCCCCTCCCTGCACCGCGGCGTTCTCGGCGAACGTCGACGCGACGGTGAGGGTGGCGAAGCCGTAGAGCGCGCCGCCGTACTCCGCCTCGTTGTCGATGAACGTCGAGGTCTCGGCCAGCACCACGTAACCGGCGACCGCGCCGCCGAACTCGCCCCCCTGATTGCCGTCGAAGGTCGATTCGAAGATGTAGACCGTGCTCTCCCCATCGGCGAAGACCGCGCCGCCGGGAGCGTCGCTCGACCCCGTCGAGTTGTTCGTGAAGGTCGAGTCGAAGATCTCAACCTCCAGGCTGCCGTCGCCATCCGCGAAGATCGCGCCGCCGCCCTCGGTCGCCAGGTTGCCGGTGAACGACGAGGAGCCGACGGCCAGGTCGCCGTCGACGGTGATGGCACCGCCCGAGGTGCCGACCCCATTGATGAAGGACACGCTTCCCACCGAGAGGCGTGCGCCCGACGTGCCTTCCAGGATGTTCGTGGCCCCGTCGCCGTCCAGAACCGCAGAGTCGAGGCCGAAGATGACCAGGTCGTGGTCGAAGGTCAGCGGTGCCGTCAGGGTGAACGTTCCCGACAGGCAGACCGTCGCGGTGTCCGCGTCCAGCAGCGCCTGGATCTCGGCCGCCCCCTCCCCGGGAGCCGTCACCGTGTTCGCGACGTCGCAGTCATCCGCGGTCGCCGCCCAGGCCGGGCTGGCGCCGATGCCGACCAGCAGCCCGCTGGAGGCGACCGCAGCAGCCGTCCGTGATATGCGGCGTCGCGCCAGAGGTCCGAAAGCGGTCGTCGGGGGCACAGCCTCGGCCACGGGGGCTCCTCACAGAGCGTCGGGGTGAACCCGTGAATCGGGGGGACAAGTCACGGGCAAGTCGGTTCACCCTACAGTGGGGGCGGACACCAGCGACACCCGAGGACCGGAGCGTCATGTTTTCTTCCGTGCATCAGCTGCGAGCCCACGCCGAAGCCGACAGCGAAGGCCTGGCGCTCGTGGCGATCGACCGGCAGTGGACCTTCGCCGAACTGGACGTCGCCGTTGCCGCCGCCGCGACCCGGCTTCGCGAGGCGGGGATCCGCCCGCGCCAGCTCGTCGCCATCGACGTCGAGCCCGCACTCGACTGGATCGTCACCCTCGCTCTCTTCCGCCTCGCCGCGCGTTCGCTGTCGCTGAGCGGACTCGTGGAGCCGATCACCCTGGGCGCCGATGTGCTGATCACCGACCCCGCTCGGATGCTGGCCACCGCCCCGCTCACCGTGGCGATCGACCGGCTCTGGCTGGACGATGCCGTGTCCGTGTACCGAGACCGGGGAGAGCCCGGACCGCCCGCGGTGCACTTCCCGCGCCCCGACTCGACCTGCCGACTGATCCTGACCAGCGGCACCACCGGTGAGCCGCGCGCCGCGATGCTCTCGGTCGCGGCCGTCGAGCACCGGCTCAGCAACCTCGACAGCTACTGGACCGATGGCCGGGTCGAGCTGAACCTCATGACGCTCTCGACGACGGGCGGCTTCCACACGGCCCTCGCGGCGCTGCGCCACGGCGTCCCCTACCTGGCGATGAACCAGATCGACCCGCGCACGCTGCGCGCCGCCGCCGCGATGAGCATCGCCGTGCTCGCCGGGTCGCCCGTCCAGGTCGGCCACGCGCTCGGGCTGCTGCGCGAACACGCGATCACGCTGCCCACGCTGCGGGAGATCCGCACGGCGGGCGCCGCCCCGACGCCCGGATTCGTGGCGGCCGCCACCCAGGAGCACGGGGTGCCCATCAAGAGCGTCTACGGGTCGACCGAGGGCGGTGGGATCTCGATGACGCTCCTGGCCGAGGGAGACGATCCGTCCGACACCGGGGCGCTGCTGCCGGGCATCGATCTCGAGATCGTCGACGCGGATGGCGTCGGCGTTGCCGCGGGCACCTCGGGCGAGGTCCGCTATCGCGGCCCGGGTCTCGCGTCGGGGTATCTGAACGAGGGATCCGACAGCTCCTTCCGGGCGGGGTGGTTCCACCCCGGCGACCGCGGGATGCTGAACGCATCCGGCCACCTCGTTCTCGACGGCCGCGACTCCGAGCTCATCAATCTGGGCGGGGTGAAGATCGACCCGGCGAGCGTGGACGCCGTGATCGAGGGCTTCCCGGGCGTGACCGACGCGGCAGCCTTCGTCATCGAACGACGGGCCGGCGTTCCGGAGCTGGGACTCGCGGTCGTCGCCGAGGCGAACGGCGACCTGCGCGCACTCGACCGCATGCTGCGCCAGCGAATGCCGGGCAAGCATCCGACCGTCTTCGGGCGGGTCGCCACGATCCCCCGCAATCGCATGGGCAAGGTGGAGCGCCGACGGCTCACTGACGAGTTCCGGCGGCGACTCAGCCTCGACTGACCGACCGGGCCGCGCGCAGCGCCCCGATCAGCACCCGAATCGAACGCCGCGGGTCGGCGAGCTGGTTGGTCGTGCCGACGGCGGCCAGCCCGCTGACCGGGTCGCCGAACATGAAGTGCCCGGTCATTCCCGCGTGGCCGATGAGCTGCCCGGGTCGCGGAAGACCGGTCAGCAGTCGCGGCAGCGTCAGCGCCATCACGCCGAGGCCGTAGCTCGCGCCGGGGAAGATCGGGAGCCGGTCGGAGAGCGCACGCTGCAGCATGCCGTCGCCGAGGGCCTCGCCGTCGAGCGTCGCGCGCAGGAACCGCATCGTGTCGGCCGTGCTCGACACCAGGGCGCCTTCGGCTCCGAGCGAGGCGAGCCGACGCGCGCCGCGATACGACTGCCGACCATGCAGAATCGGCGATGCGTCATCGAACAGCTCCAGCGAGGCCGGCGTCAGCAGCGCGGTGTCGCGAAGCCCCATCGGCTCGATGATCTCGCGCGCCAGCGCCGCGGCGAGCGTGACCCCGGTCACCAGCTCGATCACGCGCGTCACCAGCTGGTAGTTCGTGAAGCTGTACTCGGCTCGCCCGCTGTGCGGAGCGAACTTCGCCTCCATGCCGCGGGCGATCTCGAGGGCGTCGGAGTAGCTCCACCCGGGATCCGCCGCGGTCACGGCGGCGATGTCGCTGTTCGGATCCAGCGCCTTCGCGGCGTAGTAGTTCGGGATGCCCGAGGTGTGGGCGAGCACGTCGCGCAGCGTCAGCTCGTCGGCTCGGTCGGTGCCTCCGACGCGGTTGAGACCCGCGAGCTCGTCGCGGGGAACGATGCTCACGAGCGGCTGGGCGAGGTCGAGCTCGCCCGACGCGACCCGCCGCAGGATGAGCGCGGCCGCGAACGGCTTCGTGCTGCTGGCGATGCAGTGCGTGGCCCGCGCCCCGGGAGCGCTCCACGCGACGTCAATGTCGCCGGAACGGTCGGTCACCCGCACCGCCAGCTCGCTGACATCGGCACGCGCGTTGACCCGACCGCACATCGCCGTCAGTCGATTCTCGAAGCTCGTCATCCCGACAGCGTGCCCTATCGCCCCGGCATCCGTTGACCGGGATCGCTCAGACCGCGAGCGTGAGCGCGCGCAGCACCGCGTCGAGCGGCGGCGCTCCCGCGGCGCGGAACACCTCGGTTCCGTCATCGCGGCGCACGATCACGGTCGGCGTCGCGACGATCCCCTCCCGCTCGGCGTCGTCCGCGAACGCGACGACATCGCGCTCCACGACGGAGGCGCGCGGCACCAGCCGTGCCGCCTCGGCGAGCGTGGCGCGCGCCGCATGACACGAGCCGCAGAAGGCGGAGGTGTAGAGGTCGACGATCACAGCACTCTCAACGCGCGCGGCCCGCTGCGCATTTCCTCATCGCTCGACCGCGATCACCTGGGCCGACCACGGGCAGAATTGGTCGCTCGTGATCGTCCTGTCCTCGACGTAGCTCGGCAGTCCGTCGCAGACCTCGATCGTGATCTCCGCGAACTCCAACGTCGCCGGGTCGATGTGCCACGACCACGGTTCGTTGACCCCCGCGTCGTCTCGGACGACGGTGCCGAGGGGAATGGCCGCGATCTGCTCGCCCGCGAGAAGCCGCTCGGCGTGATCGACGAGTTCCGGCGTTGCGAGTTCGATTCGGTAGGTCTCCCCGCCGGCGACCTGAAAGGTGGCCACCGGGTTCGAGGCGTCGCCCGGCGCACATCCCGCAAGAGCGAGGGCAAGAGCGATCGCGCCCGCCGCGCCATACCGTCCGAGCCGGGATCCCGTCGTCATTCCGTCATGCTATCGACCGAACACGCCCACGTGACGGTGACGCGTTCTCGAACAATCGGCCTGCTTCGTGAACTCTCGTTGACGTTCCGAGAAACCCTGACTCGACGCTCTGGCGACCAGGCCTGCCCCTCGCGACACTGTGATCGTGGCAGCCCGGACCTGGACCCGCTTCATCGCCCTCGGTGACTCCGTGACCGAGGGCTGGTGCGACCCGGTGGTGGGCGACGGAGCACCGTGGTTCGGCTGGGCCGACCGCTTGGCGCTCTCGCTCGACGCCGACAGCCGGGCCGCAGGCGGGCCCCGCCTCGAGTTCGCGAATCTGGCCGTGCGCGGGCGACGCGTGCGTCACGTCGTCGAGGAGCAGGCCCCGGCGGCGCGCGCGATGGGCGCCGATCTGGTCTCGATCCAGGTCGGCGGCAACGACCTCATGTCGTTCCGCATCGACCCGGATGAGCTCGCCGCAAGCCTCGAGCCGTGCATCGCCGAGCTGCGGCGCGACGGCGCCACGGTGCTGCTCGCCACCGTGTTCGACCCGGGCCGCGCGCGCATGCTGCGCGTGCTGCGCCAGCGCACCGCGCTGTTCAACGCCCACCTCGGCTCGATCGCCGCACGCCATGGCTGCGTGCTCCTCGACCTGTGGGGGCTCGAGGCGCTCCGAGAGCGCTCCGCCTGGTCGGAGGACCGCATCCACCCCTCCACGCTGGGGCATCTGGCGATCGCGCGCACCGCGGCGACGCAGCTCGGCGTCGACGCGATGCCGAGCCACCCGGATGCGCGAAGCAGCGCGGGCGTGCCGATCTCGACACTCGACTGGGTTCGCCGGCACGGCCTGCCGTGGCTCGGCCGACGCCTCCGCCGCGTGTCCAGCGGCGACGGAATGGGGCCGAAGCTGCCCGAGCCGCGGCCGGTCGACGCTCGCCCATAGCCCTTCGGCTCGGGAGCCCGTCGGTCGGGCCGACTAGACTCGGCGCGTGGCTGCTGGATCGGATCTTCTCGTCTGGATCGATTGCGAAATGACGGGACTCGATGTCGACGTCGACGAACTCGTCGAGGTCGCCGTCGTCATCACCGACTACGACCTGAATCTGGTCGATCCGGGATTCACGATCGTGATCAAGCCCGACCAGTCGGCGCTCGACAACATGAACGAGTTCGTCACGAACATGCACCGCGAGAGCGGGCTGATCGAGGAGATCCCGCACGGCGTCACGCTCGCCGATGCCGAGTACCAGGTGCTCGAGTACATCCTGAAGTACGTTCCCGATCACCAGAGCGCTCCCCTCGCCGGGAACACGATCGGCACCGACCGCATGTTCCTGGCGAAGTACATGCCACGCGTCGACACGCACCTGCACTACCGCAACGTCGACGTGTCGTCGATCAAGGAGCTGTCACGCCACTGGTACCCGCGGGTGTACTTCCAGTCCCCCGCCAAGAACGGCGGACACCGGGCTCTCGCCGACATTCTGGAGTCGATTCGCGAGCTCGATTACTACCGCCGAGCGGTCTTCGTTCCCGCTCCCGGACCGACGAGCGAACAGGCTCTCACCGCCTCGACGAGGGTCGTGGACGAGTGGGCGTCTCGGATGCCCTAGAATCGTTGAGTTGCGTAAGCAGCATATGGCGGTCGTAGCTCAGTTGGTAGAGCGCTGGCTTGTGGTGCCGGATGTCGCGGGTTCGAGTCCCGTCGGTCGCCCCGATTCCGTCCTGGTCGAAGAATTCGCCCCGGACGTCACCCTGGATGTGCCCTGGTGCACCGTGGTCTGGAATGACCCGGTGAACCTGATGCCGTACGTCACCCGTGTCTTCATGACGTATTTCGGCTACTCGCGGCCCGAAGCGGAGCGCCTCATGCTGCTCGTGCATCATGAGGGTCGCGCCGTCGTCGCCACCGGACCGCGCGAGGAGATGGAGCGGCACACCGAGGCGATGCACGAGTACGGCCTCTGGGCGAGCGTGCAGAAGGCGGACGCATGAGCGTCGAGGTGCACGTGATCCGCACCGGCGAGAGCGCCGAGCTGGAGCTGCGGCTCAGCGAGCCCGAGCTCGCGCTGCTGCGCAGCCTGGTCGAGCAGTACATGAGCCTCGTGCTCGACGAGAGCGGGGAGGATCCCGCCGTTCAACGGCTATTCCCGGACGGCTATCGCGACGACCCCGAGGCGGCCGCGGAGTTCTCGCGCTACACCCGCGACGGGCTCGTGGAGCGGAAGTCCTCGGCCGCGGCATCGCTGCTGCTCGCCCTCGACGCCGGCAGTGCGGTGCGCGCCGCGGCCGACAGCGTCGAGCGGTGGCTGCCGGTGCTCACCGACCTGCGCATGGTGCTCGCCGAGCGTCTCGGCATCCACCACGACGGAGACCAGGGCGAGGGGCTGATGGCGGAGGTGTACGACTGGGTGGGCGCGCTGCAGTGGAATCTGGTCGAAGCCCTCGACGCGACGTCGGAGGGCCCGCGATGAGCCTCGAGCTGAGCGAGGAGGAGTTCGAGTCGATCGTCGTCGACGAACTCGATGCGCTCCCCGACGAGATGGTCGAGGGGCTCGAGAACCTGGTGTTCGTCACCGAGGCGCGGCCCGAGGACGGCTCGCTCGACCTGCTGGGCGTCTACGAGGGCGTCGCGCTCACCGATCGCGACCAGTACGGCTTCGGGGAGCTCCCCGACCGGATCGTGCTGTTCCGCGAGCCGCTTCTCGCGATCTGCGACGACCTGGATGAGCTGCGCCACGAGATCCACGTGACGCTCGTCCACGAGATCGCCCACTTCTACGGCATCGACGACGCCGAGCTGCACCGCCTCGGCTGGGCCTAGTCGACGAGGATGTCGGCGCCGCTGTCGTAGATCACGTCGGCCAGCTGATCGGGCCGTTCCCGTTGGAAGAAGGCGCGCTCCTGCAGGGTGCAGTACTCCCAGAGGTCGGCATCGTGGAATCCGTCCCGCTGGAACTGACGCAGCCGGCGCTCCTCGAACGGGAGGTGCACCCACACGCCGTAGCTCGCGCGCTCGCGATTCGCGGCGCTCAGGGCGCCCGCGCCCTCGATCACGAGATGGCGCTTCGGGTTGATCTTGTGCCACTCGGCGACCCGACCGGTGGCCTCGTCCCAGCGGTGATAGCCCGGCGATTCCTCGGCGAGCACCGACCCCGCGATGAGCGCGCTCGCCACCTCGAGCCCGCCGGGACCCGGACGGAACGCCGTCATCGAGAGCAGCTGCGCATTGAGCTCGTAGGCGACCTCGCCCGCGAGTGTCGACTTGCCGGCGGCGGAGGGCCCGTTGATCAGAACGACGGTGCGCCCGCGCGTGGACGCACGAATCCGTTCGACCACAAGCTGGGCCGGCCGACGTTCTCTCCCCCGCGCCATCTCCCCCACAGTAGCGAGAATCGAGGCGGCTAGGAGTTCAGATCGATCACCAGATCGGCGAGCGGCGCCGGGGGCTCCTCGAGGCGGAAAACGGACTCCTGCGCGGCCCAGCGATCCCAGTGCGGGGCATAGAGGCTGCCGTCGCGCCCCAGCGCCCGCCGCTTGCGCTCCTCCGCCTCCAGCTCCAGCCAGATCCCGAAGCTCGCACCTCGGCGGTTGGCGGCGCTCAGCGCCCCGCAGCCTTCGATGACGAGCGGCCGCTGCGGGTCGAGCGGATGCCACTCGGCTGACCGGTTCGCCTCCCAGTCCCAGCCTCGCCAGCCGGGGTCACGGGCGCGGAGCACATCCGCGTGCACCATCTCGCTGCCCTCCCGCAGCCCGTCCCAGCCCGGATAGAAGTCGTCGAGGCTGACCAGCTGCGCCTCGCCGGAGGGCGTCGCCACGAGCGAGACCAGGCGCCGCGCGAAGGTGGTCTTGCCGGCGCCGGAGCCGCCGTCGATGAGGACGACGGGTCGACGCGCGGAGCCGAGGCACGCGCGCGCCACCTCGCACAGCAGGTGCGCGCTCAGCACGTCGGGGTCACTGGACAACGAACGTCCACGCTCCGGTCAGGACGGCGACAGCGACGGCGGCGCCCGCCACCAGCGCGGTGGCCGCGAGCAGCAGCCAGCCGTTCGCGCCGAAGCGGGACTCGCGCGCCCAGGTGCGGGGGGTGTCGCCGCCGAATCCGCGCGCCTCCATCGCGGTGGCGAGGGTGCTCCCCCGCCGGATCGACAGCACGAGGAGCGCGAACGCCATGCCGGCGAAGCGCCGGACCCGCCCGCGGTCGGCGATTCCGCGCGCGCGCCGGGCCAGTTCGAGGGCTCGCCAGTCGTCGCGGAGCACCCCCAGCAGGCGGAACGCGGCGAGGGCCCCGAGAACGAACCGGCTGGGCAGCCGCAGCACCTGCGCCAGCCCGTCGGCGAGGTCGGTCGGGTCGACACGGGCGAACAGCACGATGCCGGGCAGCGCGATCGCCAGCACGCGCAGCACGGTGGCGAGCGAGAGCAGGAGCGAGCCCTCGCTGATGCGGATCAGCGCCCACTCGAAGAGCACCGTGCCCCCGGCGCGCCCGTACAGCGCCACCGTGAGCCCCGCGAACGGCGCCGCGATCCAGACCGGCCAGGTGCGGGCCCAGAAGCCGCGCCAGCCGAGGCCGCTCATCAGCACGAGCGGGATCTCGAGGACGAGCGCCACGCCCGCCGAGACCGGGTCGATCGACATGACGAGCACCGCGGCGAGCATCAGAGCCGCGAGCAGCCGCGCGACCGGGTTGATCCGTTCGAGCCGAGACGTCGTGACGAGTCCGGTCGCCGGCGCGAGCGTCGCCGTCACGATTCCGCCCCCGATGCCGTCAGCCGAAGCTGCATCGTGGCGGCCTCACGCACGAAGTGCTCATCGTGCGACGCGGCGATCACCGCGCTTCCCTCGGCCCGCACCTCGTCGATGAGCTCGACGAGCGAGGCCCAGCTCAGCGCATCCTGTCCGAAGGTCGGCTCGTCGAGGATCAGCACCCGCGGGCGCGTCGCGAGGGCCGTGCCGACCGAAAGTCGGCGCTTCTGCCCGCCCGAGAGCGTGAACGGGTTCGCCCCGGCGAGCGCGGCCAGGCCGAGTCGGTCGAGCAGGCCGCCGACGCGCGCCTCGACCTCCGCCTCGGCCAGCCCCAGACTCCGGGGACCGATGGCGAGCTCCTGGCGCACGGTCGCCGCGACGAACTGGTGCTCCGGCGCCTGGAAGACTATTCCGAAGCGAGTCAGCAGCTCGCGCGAGCGCCAGCGATGCGGGGCGCCGGCGAGTCCGCCCGCCAGCTCCGGACTCGCGTCGACCCGTCCCCCGGCGGGGGGAACGAGGCCCGCGAGGGTGAGCGCGAGCGTGGACTTGCCCACCCCGTTCGGCCCAGTCAGCGCCACGGTCTCGCCCGCGGAGAACGTGGCATCGAGCGTCCAGGGCAGCGGACGACCGCGCTCCCGGGCCACGCGCAGCGCCGCGGCCGAGACCATCCCGGGCCCGGCCGCGCCGGCTGGCCGAGGTGCGAGTCGCGGCTCCCGTCCCGGCACCCAGACTCCGCCGGCCGCCAGCTCCGCGCCGCGCTCCTCGAGAATCCGGGCCGGCGTGCCGTCGGCGATGAGCGAGCCGTCGGCGCCGAGCACCAGCACGCGATCGACGAGGTCGTGCCACAGGTCGACTCGGTGCTCCACGACGAGGAGCGTCGCCCCGGTGCGATCGAGCACCTCGGCCACCGCGTCGCGAACCTCCCGGGCACCCGCCGGGTCGAGATTCGCGGTCGGCTCGTCCAGCAGCAGCGCCCCCGGCCGCATGGCGAGCACCCCGGCGAGCGCGAGGCGCTGCTTCTGCCCGCCCGAGAGCGCCGACGTGGAGTGCGCGCGTCCGACGTCGAGCCCGACCGCCTCCAGCGCCGCGTCCACGCGCGACCAGATCTCGTCGCGCGGCACCCCGAGGTTCTCGGGACCGAACGCGACGTCGTCTCCGACGCGCGCCATGACCGCGTGGGATTCGGGATCCTGCAGCACCAGTCCGACGCGCCCGCGCGCGGCGGCGGGCTGATCCCGGTCGACGCGCAGCGTCCCCTCGGTCTCGCCCTCCTCCGCACCGCCGAGCACCCCGGCGAGGCCCGCGAGCAGCGTGGACTTCCCGGAGCCCGAAGGACCGAGCAGCAGCACCCGCTCCCCCGGCTCGATGCTGACGTCGAGCGCGCGCACCGCCCAAGCGCGTCGCCCGGCGTGCCGCCAGCCCCACCCGTGCGCGCTCAGACGCGCGGGCGCACCGAGGTGCGTCGCGGTGTCCGGGTGCGTCACGGGTGGGGTCATGAGCGTGCCTAGACCTCGGCGGTCCGCTCGCGTCCGGCGGCGAAGCGGCTGAGCGCCCCGGTCGCCGCGAGCGCCCGCATGAGCAGCCACGAGCCGAGTCCGGCGATCACGGCGCCCGAGATCGCGAAGCAAATCGCGTAGACGACCATGAAGGCCGGCTCGACGCCGACGTAGTAGATGACGAACTCGCTCAGTGCCGCCGCGAGGCCGGCACCCGCGCCGGCGAGCATCGCGACGTAGACGCGCCAGTTGGCGTAGAGGAAGGCGAGCAGCACCAGTTCGGCGCCGAGACCCTGCACGAGGCCGGAGACGAGCGTGAGCGGCCCCCAGTAGGTGCCGATGAGCGCCGAGACGCTCGCCGCGACCAGTTCTGTGAACAGCGCCGCGCCGGGCTTGCGGATGATGATGCCGCCGAGCACACCCGCGAACAGCCAGACGCCGTACAGCAGGCCCTGGGCCCCGGGGAGGAGCGCCCCGAGCGCGTCGCCCGGGATCGAGTAGGCGAGCCCGAAGGCCCAGAACACCACTCCGGCGGCGACGCCGATGACGGCGGCCACGACGATGTCGACGACGCGCCAGCGCCAGACGATCGCCCGCTTCGCGGAGGTGGGAAGAGTGGATTGCGTGGTCACGAATCGTGCCCTTTCGTTGAGGAAAGTGCACGGGCGATCAATCGCGCGATGGGCGATCAACCAGAGATGCCTCCCTGCGCCGGCATGATCCGGATCAGGTTCGACGGTCGAAGCTTGATGAGCTTCCTCTCAGCCCGGCCTACCGGACTCCCGTGTTCGTCCCCGAGCATAGCGCGTGCGCCTCGGGGCGTCAGCGCAGGGCGGCCCGGCGGGCTCGCGACCAGCGCACCCCGTGCAGCAGCGGGTAGATCGCCGAGAAGATCACCATCGGGGCTCGGAGCGCCGGGTTGGTGATCCCGTGGGCGTCGTAGGTGCGATCGAAGCGGCCCACGTAGTAGAAGTAGTCACGCGGGCTGTCGTCGAGTCGGCGCGCCGACATCCCCGCCACCATCTTCGAGCCGTAGACGACGCGGTGCCCGCGGTCGAAGAGGTGGATGCTGATGTCGATGTCCTCGTGCATCTCGTCCGCCTCGTCCCGGCAGACGACGTCGCGGATGTCGCGCCAGGCGGTCGCGCGCACCGCCATGTTGCTGCCGAACACGAAGTGGTAGTCGCGCGCCAGCTTCAGGATGCCGCGGCGCAGCGTGTCGTCGGCGCGATGGCCCCAGCGCCGCAGCGGCATGTCGTAGTAGATGACCGGCCCGGTCGCCGCACCGACGGTCGGGTCGGCGAAGAGCGCCTTGACCTGCTCGACCCAGTCCGGCTCGAGCACCGAGTCGGCGTCGATGCGGCCGATCACCTCGCCGAGCGCCAGGTCCATGCCGAAGTTCCGGGTGGGGATGAGCCCCTGTTCGGCGTCCTGCGAGAACACCCGCAGCGGCGCGTCCGGGAACTCCTGCGTCAGCGCGTGCAGAAGCGCGAGGGTGTCGTCGGTCGACTTGTTGTCGATCACGAGGATCTCGTCGGCGGGCACCGTCTGCTCGATCGCCGCGACGACGCAGGCGCGGATCGTGGCCTCCTCGTTGTAGGCGGGGATCACGATCGACACCGTGGGCGAGGGGGTGGTCATGAGTTGATGCTATGCCGCGGGAACCTCGGCGGCGAACAGCGCGACCTCGACGCTTCCGCCCTTCGTCGACTGGCGTCCGACCTCCTGAAAGCCGAGGCGGCGGTGGAAGGCGAGCGAGCCGGGATTCGGCGGCTGCACGTTGACCTCGCAGAGCACCTCGGCGTGGCCGAGCGCCCGCGCCGCGTCGAAGACCGCCGCGTACAGCCGCGGTCCGAAGCCCTGGCTCTGCAGTCGGGCAGCCAGCACGATGCGATCGACGTAGAGGAACCCTCGACCGGTCTGCTCGGCCCGCGCGCTGAACCAGCGGTAGTTCTCGCTGTCGTAGTCGCAGCCCGGGGGCAGCGCGAGCAGGAAGCCCGCCGGGGCGCCGTCGTCGACGACGAGCCGCGGGGCGGCGAGTTCGGCCAGCGCGGCCAGCTCGTCTCGCCCGGTGATCGGCACGGCCGGGTAGGCGGCATCGTTGATCGCCACCAGCGCGTCGAGGTCGTCGGGCGAATACGGGCGGATGCTCGGCTCAGTCACCGGGACAGGCTACTCGCCGCTTACTGGCCCCACTCGACGTTGACGTGCGACTGCAGCCACGACAGCGGGTCGAAGAAGGTGCCGTCGACATTGATCATCGCGAAGTGCAGGTGCGTGCCGGTGCTGAGTCCGGTGTTGCCGACGCCTCCGACGGTGTCGCCGGGCGCCACGGTGTCGCCCACCGAGACCGGCACGCTGCCGGACAGCAGGTGCGCGTAGACGCTCCGCACGATCTGCCCGTCGATGTCGTGCTCGACGACGACGTGGACCCCGAGGTCACCGGAGATGCTGTCGATGCCGACGACGGTTCCCGCGGCGATCGCCCCGACCGAGCTGCCGGACTCGGCGTCCCAGTCGATGCCGAGGTGATAGGTCGAGCAGGTGGCGCACGGCGCCGCCCGGGATCCGAAGTAGTCGGTGACCGTGGTGCCGGGGTTGATCGGCCACTGCACGACGGTGAACGTCGAGACGGCCCAGCCGCTGCGCTCGATCTCCGGTGTCGCCACGTAGCCGGTGGAGAACGTCTGGAGGCTCGCCTGCACCTCTTCCGCCTGGACGGTGGTCGCCGCGGCGGGGAGCTCGTTGATGCCGAAGCTCATCATGCAGATCGCGGCGGCGCCGACGGCGAGCTTGCGACGGCTGACGTCGAGGAAGGTGCGCTTGCCGCCGAAGACGTGGTGCTCGTTGATGTCGACATCGGGCAGCAGATCGGGGTCATGGGGCAGGGGCACGGCGGGCGGAACGTGGGAGTGGAACAAAGAAGAGCACTTTCGATCGGGCGCACCGCAGTGCGCTACGCGCACCGAAGTGCGCCGAGAAGCCATCTGTGGCGGTCCTACGAGGGGGTGTGGGGCTCAGCCGCGGGCTGATCACGGCGGAAGAGTCGCACCGCGCCCTGCTGGGCCCACATTGATAGTGCGACATCAACCTGGACGGGCTCTGGACGACTCATGAGTGGACACACAGGTGGAGTCTCGGCAAATACTCGGGTACGGCTCTTGCCCCTCGACGCATCCGGGTGTGTCATGGAAGTGATTCCGGATCGGCGCGGAGTCCACACTTCGCACCGGCACGATGACGAGCCGGGAGGCACCATGAAGGACACGATCGGGCACGACACGCGACGCGCAGAGCTGCTCGTCACGCAGGCGGTCGAGGGCATCTACCGCGTCGAGCGCGAAACCGAGACCATCGGCTACGTCGTCTGCGCGGGCCGCGTCTACGTCGCGCTGTGCGGGCCCGTGTACAACACCGCGGTCGAGGTGGCCCAGTGCCTCGACCTGGAGACGGCGGCCGAGCGCGTGGCCCGGGCGTAGCCCGACCTAGAAGTCGAAGCCGCCGAAGTCGGCGCCGAACGCGCTGTCGAACGAGCCGTCGTCGAACGCGGCCTCGTCAGCGCTCCCCGCGGCGCTCTCGTCGCCGCCGCTCGCGTCCTGCGCGTCATAGGCGGCATCCCACGGCAGGAAGGCGCTCACGAGCGCCGAGCCGATCACGTAGCCGGCCACCGTGCCGAGCAGCGTGCTCGCCACCATCGAGCCGAAACTGGGCGCCGACTGCGACGCGGTCAGCGAGCTCTCGAGGGATCCCGGGGATCGCATCTCGGCGCGCGTGGCGGCCCGCGCCAACGTCGCAGGCTCGCTGGAGAGGGGGCGTTCGCCGGTGCCGGCGCCGCGGCTGAGCTCTTCGTAGATGACGGCCCGCTGCTCATCGCTCAGCTTGCCGAAGGCCTCGACATGCACCTGCTCGATCGTTTCGGGGGGTGCGGTGCGGATCAGGTAGCGGTAGCGCTCAATGGCCCGCTCATCCGCCGTTGACGGCGATCGACGCGAGGGTGACGCAGATCCCGCCGACTGCTCAACGCCGCCGAACAGCCGTTCGAAGAGTCCCATGTCCGTCCTTTCGGGGACAAGGCTACGAACCCCGTCTGGGTGCGCGCTGAAACGACGCTGTATGCGTGATAACGGTGTGGTTACGAGACGGCCCCGGCGTGGACGCGGAGCAGCCCGCCGAGGCACAGCTCCCGCACCTCCGGCAGGATCTCGGCCCGCAGGGCGCCGTCGTCGACGTCGAGAAGCGCCGCGACGGCGACGAGGATGCTGCCGAGCGACAGTTCGCCGTCGCAGGCGCCGACGACCGCGGCGAGCGCCGTGCCGACGCGGAACTCGCGCCGGAAGCCGCCGCCCTGACGCAGCGTCATCACCGTCGGGTGCTCATCGCCTGGCCAGTAGTGGCGCTCCTCCGTCACATCGGGCGCCACCGCCAGGTGGAGTGCGGCGAGCCCGTCGTCGTCGAGAGGCGCGATCGCGTCGTGGGCGGCGAGCGCCTCGGCAAGGTGCCCACCGAGTCCGGCCGCCGCGTCCCCCAGCGCCGCGTCGAGCCGTTCGGCGCGCGCCAGCGCAGCGGGCGGGGCCGAGGCTGTGCGGCCCGGCGCACGCAGCAGCAGATAGCCGAAGCCGATCGCGCGCACGCCCCGCGCCTCGAAGTCGTCGAGCCAGGCATCCACCAGGGGCTCGTAGTCGGGGTGCCCGGGTCGCGTGCCGCCGTCACGGATCCAGGTCTCGGCGTAGGCGGCGGGATCCTGCGTCTCGCGTTCGATGATCCAGTACTCGAGTCCCGCCTCCTCGGCCCACTCCACCGCTCGTTCGAGCCCGTCGCGCGCGCCGTACTCCCAGTTGCCGAGCAGCTGCGCGATTCCGCCGGGGGCGAGGTGATCGGCAAGCCCCGCCACCACCTCCGAGAGCAGCGCGTCGCCCACGCGTCCGCCGTCGCGGTACTCGTACTCGGGCACGCCCGGCCGGCGCGGCGTGATGACGAACGGCGGGTTCGAGACGATCCGATCGAATCGCTCCCCCGCGACCGGCTCGAACAGGCTGCCGAGTCGCAGATCGAGCGTCACCTCGTTCAGCCCGGCCGTCATCGCGGCGAACTCGAGGGCTCGCGTCGAGATGTCGGTGGCGACGACCTCCTCGGCCTCGCGCGCCAGATGGAGCGCCTGGATGCCGCTGCCCGTTCCCAGGTCGAGGGCCCGGCCGACGCGACCCGGCAGCTGCAGCCCGGCGAGGGTCGACGAGGCGCCGCCGATGCCCAGCACGTGGTCGGGTCGGAGCGCGCCCCCGGTCGCCATCTCGCCGAGGTCGCTCGCGAGCCACCACCAGGCCGCCCCGCGCGCGTCGATCACGTCGTAGGGGCGCAGGTCGAGGGTCGCGACGCAGAGCCCGCCGTGCGGTTCGATCAGCCCCGCCTCGACGGCTCCCGCGACACCGAGCGTCGGCAGCGCCGCGGCCACCTCGGCGGCGTTGACCTCGAGCCCCAGCACGAACAGCCGCGCGAGAACCGCCGCCGGTTCGTCCCGCGACTCCAGCGCGCGGGCGGCCGGAACTCGGTCGCCGCGGCCGAGCGCCGCATCCGCCATCGGACCCCAGAGTTCCCGCAGCGTGTCGACACGGAAGGACGCCGTCGAGAGGTCGGTCCGCAGAGCGGCGAGAAGGTGCGCGTGCATCCCCCCATTCAACCCGAGTCCCACCGGCTCAGCTCGCGCTCGGCGGACCGGGTTCGCGGGAGAGCAGCTCGCTGGCTCCGAGCCCGGTCATGCCCTCATCGGTAGCGTCGCCCGCCGCAACCAGCGGGTGGCGCAGCTCGTCCTGCGGCAGCTTCGCGAGCACGATCACGAGCACGGCGAGGACGGCCGGCACGAGGCCCGCGATCAGGAAGGCGGGGCCGAAGCCGATCCACTCGCCGATCGGTCCCGCGATCGCCATCGACACCGGCATGAACAGCAGCGACACGAAGAAGTCGAGGCTCGAGATCCGTCCGAGCAGCTCGGGCGGGACGCGGCGCTGCAGCAGCGTGCCCCAGATGACCTGGCCGACCGAGAACCCGGCGCCGACGATGAACACGGCGATCACCATGAGCCAGAGCTGGTCGGTGAACCCGATCACGACGAGCGGCAGACAGCTGAGCCCCCACGCCAGGTTCATCACCGTCAGATAGCGCCGCGGCAGCGGCAGCGAGGCGACGACGAGCGAGGCGATCGCGCTGCCGATGCCGAAGGCGGCGAGCACGAGCGCGAAGGAGCCCGCCCCGCCCCCGGTCTGGTCGGTGACGGCGAAGGGCAGCAGCACCTCGATCGGCCCCATGATGACCAGCACGAGCAGCGAGGCGAAGACGAGGGTGGCCAGCAGCCACGGGGTGCGCACCATGTAGCGGAAGCCCTCGGCGATGTCCCTCAGCAGGCTTCCCACGGCGCTGCGCGCGGACGGAGGCGCGGGGGCATCGGCGGCCAGCGCCGCCTCGTCGCCGGGTTCCGATTCGGAGCGCCGCAGCGGCGTCGGCTTCAGGCGCGTCAGCACGAGGGCTCCCGCGAACTGCGCCGCCGCGACCACGACGAAGGCGAGCGCGGGCGATGCCGCCGCGATCACGGCACCGGCCAGCGCCGGTCCCGCCGCCTGCATGATCGTGGGTCGCAGCGTGCCCTCGACGCCGTTCGCCGCGAGGAGATCATCGGCGGGAAGAATCGCGGGAAGCAGCGCCGAGTAGGCCGGATAGAAGAAGCCGTCCGCGACGCCGAGCACGAACCCGACCACCGCCAGGTGCCAGATCTGCAGCGTGCCGGTCAGCGCCAGCGCCGCGATCGCGCCCGCCACGAGGGCCTTCGTGAGCTCGATCGTGAGCAGGATGCGCTGCTGCGGGATCAGATCGGCGACCGCGCCGCCGAACAGCACGGCGATCAGCAGGCCGACCGCGTTCGCCGTCGCCACATACGACAGGTCGACGGGGCCGCCGCCCAGTTCGCGAATCTGGAACACCGACGCGACGAGCCACACGCCCGTCCCGGCGAGAGACAGGACCAGCGCCACGGCGAGGATCCGGTAGCGCGACTCGAGGAACGGGCGCATCGCGCGGATCGGCGCGCGCGCCGAGCGCCGCCCGCGCCGCGGGCGCTCCGTCCCTGGGGTTTCCGTCACTCGCGCTCCTCGATGATCCCGACGACGTTGCCCGCCGGGTCGGCGATCCAGGCGATCGTCGGACCGTCCTCGGGCGAGTCCGAGCGCGCGACGCCGTCCTCGCCTTGACCGGGGAAGTCCGGATAGCGCAGCAGTTCGACTCCGGCGGCGGCTAGCTCGGCGACGGCCGCATCCATGTCCGCGACCACGAGGTTCAGCACCGTGAAACCCGCGGCGGCGTGCTGCTCGCCCTTGTCGTAGATGAAGACGGATCCGCCGCCGGGGAGCGTCAGTTCGAGCCCCATCGACGTTGCGACGATCGCGAGACCGAGCCGGTCGCGATAGAACCGGAGCGCCTCATCGAGGTCGTCGACCGAGAAACTGGAGAAGGCGCCGATGGTGGTCAGCATGGGTCAGATCCTTCCGAATCGATGCGTACAGCGCTCACGATGCCACGATCGCGCGGCGATGCATATCCTCCCCACGCCAACTGGGTGGCGGCTGACCCCGCGACACCGCGCGCGCTCGCGAGGAGCCGCCTAGGGTGGAGGGCACATGAAGCCGTTGACCGCATCCGAGATCCGCGCCTCGTTCGTCAATGCCACGCGAGGCGAGATCGACCGTGTTCCGATGCCGGGGCTGCACGAGGTCGTCTGGGACGACCGCGAGTACCTCGGCTGGCGCGACCACAGCGCGCCGCAGCGCGGGTACCTCGTGGTCTGGCGCGACGACGAGCCGGTCGGACTGGTGCTGCGCGCGGCGGAGAACCGCGGCCGCGTCGGGTCGGCGATGTGCTCGCTCTGCGCGACGGCCCAGCCCTCGGGCCAGGTGACGATGTTCTCGGCCGCGCGCGCCGGAGATGCCGGTCGCGCGGGCAACACCGTCGGAACCTACATCTGCGCCGACCTGGCGTGCTCGATCCTGATCCGGATCGCACCGCCGCCCTACGAGCTCCAGCCCGAGCCCGAGGTGCTGATCGCGCGTCGCTCCGCGACGCTGAAGGCGCGACTGCACGCCTTCACGACGCGCGTGCTCGACGACGCCGCCTGAGCGGCGCCGGAGTCAGTCGAACTTCTCGAGCAGGTGGAACGGGATCGCGAAGGCGATCGACGACACGATGACGCCGAGGATGAACAGCGTGGCCTCGAAGGGGAAGCCCGGGGCGCCCAGCGACGCGAAGATCTCCTGACCCAGGAATGCGTAGCCGAACAGGGCGAACGAGCCGACGAACAGCGCAAAAGACACCACGAACCAGAAGACCTTCATGCGCACAGCCTAGCGAATTCGGGCGCGACCTCAGCCGCGCGACTCGGACGCAGCGACGGCCGGCGGCGTCGGCGCGACCCAGCGACGGAACCAGCCCGCATCCGGCACGCGCGCCAACAGCGGACCGGCGATGACGGTGATCAGGACGTAGGCGGCGACGAGCGGGGCGAGCTGCGGTTCGATGCCCGCGCTGACGGCCAGGCTCGCGATCACGATCGAGAACTCGCCACGCGGCACGAGCGCGAAACCGGTGCGCCAGCGTCCGAGCTTCCCGATGCCCGCCATCGCCGCGCCGCGGTAGCCGCTGAACACCTTGGTGCCCATGGTCACCAGCGCGAGCAGGGCGGCGATCGGCAGGAGCGGCAGAATCGAGGCGGCGTCGGTGGAGAGACCGAAGAAGACGAAGAAGATCGCCGCGAACAGGTCGCGCAGCGGCGCGAGCAGCTCCTCGGCGCGCTCAGCCACCTGGCCGGAGATGGCGATTCCGACGAGGAACGCCCCGACCGCCGCCGAGACGTTGACCTGCTGGGCGAGCCCCGCCACGAGCATCGTCAGGCCGAGCACCCCGAGCAGCAGCGACTCGGAGTGGGTCGACGAGAACGCCGCCGAGATCTTGCGCCCGTGCCGGAGAGCGGCGAACAGGATCACCAGCACGACCACGACCGCGATCACGAGCGCCGTCGCCCCGGCCAGCACGCCCGCGCCGATCACCAGCGCCGACAGCACGGGGAGGTAGAACGCCATCGCGAGGTCCTCGATCACGAGCACCGAGAGGATGACCGGCGTCTCGCGGTTGCTGAGCCGCCGCAGATCGCGCAGGACCTTCGCGATCACCCCCGACGAGGAGATCCAGGTCGCCCCGGCGAGCGCGAGCGCCGCGAGCGGCCCCCAGCCGAGCGCGAACGCCAGGATCGCGCCCGGAGCGGCGTTCATCACGAGGTCGAGCAGGCCCGCGGTGCGCGCCTGCTTGAGGCTGGCGACGAGTTCCGGCGCCGTGTATTCGAGCCCCAGCATCAGCAGCAGCAGGATGACGCCGAGCTCGCTGCCGATCTCGAGGAACTCCTCGCCGGCGTGGATCGGCAGCACTCCGCCGTCGCCGAGCAGGAGTCCGACGATCAGATAGAGCGGGATGGCCGAGAAGCCGAAGCGGTTGGCGACGCGCGCCAGCACGCTCAAACCGAGCAGGAGCGCCCCGATTTCGATCAAGAGCAGGGTCGACTCGTGCACGGTGGGGCCTTACTCTGCGCCGCGGTCGAGCAGTCGCGCCAGGGATTCCAGTCCGGACCGCGTGCCGACGGCGATGATCGTATCGCCTCCCTTGATGGGGGTGTCCGGCGTCGGCGAGGCGATGATGTCGGAGCCGCGGATGATCGCGACGATGGAGGTCTTGGTGCGGGTGCGCGCCTGCGTGTCGCCGAGCACGCCTCCCGCGAACGGCGAGGTCGGCGGCAGCGCAGCTGCTCCGTGAACAGCCCGGCGACCTGGGTGGAGATCGCGGCCAGCTGGCCGAGCATGACAGAGGCGCCCAGGATGTCGGCGAGGCCGACCGCCTCCGCCTCGGTGAGGTCCACGGTGCCGAGGGCGGCATCCGGGTCGGCGCCATCGAAGATGGCGAGCTGGCGCTCTCCCGAGCGCTGCGAGACGACCCCGATCCGGCTTCCCGACTCCGTCACGAGGTCGTGGCGGGTGCCGATCCCGGGGAGATCGATCTTCTCGATGCGTGCGGCCATGCCGACAGCCTAGGGCGCGGGGCAGAAGTTGCCTGAATCAGGCGTCGAGCACCTCCGGCTCGACGAAGATGGTGTCCTCCGCGACGACGACCGAGATCGCGAGCTGCGTTCCGGACAGCTGGAGGAACACGCTGCCCGAGGCGTCGTCGAAGAGCACGGTCACCGTGTACTCGTCCGAGCTCCAGACGGTGCCGCCGCCGGCCGCCGCGTCGAGCGCGTCGTCGGCGTTCATCATGGCGAGCAGGTGCGAGTAGGCGTCGGGGCTCAGCACCGCACGAAACAGCGACAGGATCTGCATGCGCTCACCGGCCCCGAGATCGCCGAGGCGGATCCCGGTGGCCGCGTCGGTGAGCCGCGCGAGCTGTTCGGCGTCGAGCTCCGCCAGCACATCTTCGAGGGTGCTGGTGAGCTCCGCGTTCGACGACATCCCGCTCCTGCACCGTGCTGGATGTCGTCGACGCGGTTGCGGCGGCGGCGACCCCGCCGGCGGAGAGCCCGCCGATCAGAGCCAAGGTCGCGATCGCGCCGATGAGCTGACGAAGGACGCCGCGGTGGAACCGGAGGTCCGCGGGGCTCGGCCCGCCGGTCCGGGAGGCGTCGGACCGGTCGGGGCGAGTGTCGTTCGTGCTCATGAGGACATTCAGCCGTCCGCGGCTATGCGCGTCTCGTGGAGCGGCTGAGCGAGAGCCGAGAGAACGGATTGCCCCCCGAACGCGCGGATTGCGGGGGTAGACAGGTCGCGCCATGCTGGGGGCACGGATGCAAGCCGGGGGGCTCCCGCATCCGCACACGAGGGGGAACACCGTGGCAGCGGGACATTGATCTGCCGTCGAGACGGCGCGGGGCGGCACAGTCGGCCCCGACGAGCGCGCACGCTGCGCGGGCGTCGCGGCGCAGATCTCGCGCGCCTTCGACGCCGCAGTGTCCCGCCCGGCACGCCTCACCGAGGCCCTGCTCGAGCTCGAGCCGCTCGGCTGGACCCTTCTCACGCAGCGCCGGTGGCCCGTGCGAACTGCCGGCAGCGTGGACGCGATCCTGGTCGGCCCGGGTGGTGTCGTCGTCATCGACGTCGTGCCGTGGCGCGCGGTGACCCGCGTCGCCGAGACGGTATGGGCGGGCGAGACCGAGGTCACCGAGCACGTCGCCACGACCGGCGACCTGGTCTACTCGCTTCAGGAGCAGCTGGCCGAGATCGGCCTGCCCGCGACCTCGGTGCACGGCCTCCTCGTCGGCTCGGACGCCGGCGACGTGGACCCCCTGATCTTCGGCGTGCGGATCCTCGGCGGCGATGCGCTCGCGCTGCGCACCATCGCGCGGCTCCCCCGCGTCCTCCGCGCCGAGGAGGTCGCGCGCGTGCGCACCGAACTCGAAGCGCACTTCCCCTCCCTGACGACCGGGCCCATCCCCGTCGTCCGGCCCCAAGCTGACACGCTCGACGTGTCATCGTCGGCTCCCGGAGCCGACACCCCCAGCAGCCCCGGCCAGCAGCTCGAGCAGCGCCTGCCCCCCAACCAGGTGCTCGAGGATCTGCTGGCCGGGGTGTCCTCACCGCCGGCGGCACCGCGGGTGGGCCTTCTGGACCCGCCTCAGGCGCGTGCCATCCGACGCAGCTTCGCCGGGCCGAGCCGCATCCGCGGCGCGACCGGCACCGGCAAGACGCTCGTCACCCTGCATCGGGCCGCGTACCTGGCTCGCACGACCGGGCAGCGCGTGCTCGTCACCACCTACGTCAAGACGCTCCCGCAGGTGCTGGCGGCGCAGTTCCGCGCCCTGGCGCCCGATGTGGCCGAGCAGGTCGAGTTCCACAGCGTCCACTCGTTCGCCTACCGTCTCCTGGTCGAGCGCGGGCAGCGGCCGCGGCTCGACGGCAAGCTCGCGCGGGACGCGTTCCACGAGGCCTGGGCCGAGGTGGGCGCCTCCGGTGCCCTCGCGCGCGCGGATGCGAACCCCGTCTACTGGCGCGACGAGATCGTGTACGTGATCAAGGGCCGCGGTCTTCGCGTCTGGGAGGAGTACGCGGCGCTCGCGCGCACCGGCCGCCGGCGCGCGCTCGGGATCGACCTGCGCCGCGAGGTGTGGGAGCTGGCCCTCGCCTACGAGGCCGCGCTGCAGCGCCACGGCATCGTCGACTTCGAAGACCTCGTGCTGGACGCCGAGCGGTCGCTGCGCACGACGCCCAGCACGGCGTTCGGCGCGGTGCTGATCGACGAGGCCCAGGACCTCTCGTGCGCGATGGTCCGCATGCTGCACGCCCTCGTGGGCGACCGGCCGGACGGCCTCCACCTCGTCGGCGACGGCCAGCAGACGCTCTACCCGGGCGGGTACACCCTCGCCGAGGCGGGAGTCGCGACCGCGGGGCGCGGAGTCGTCCTGACCAGCAACCACCGCAATTCCTCCGAGATCCTCGCCGCGGCGCATGAGCTGATCGACGGCGACGAATACCTCGACATTGACGGGGCGCTCACGACGGCCCCGCTCGAACTGCCGGCACTCGCACGCCGCGGACCGGCGCCGGTCCTGCGCGTGTTCCCGTCGCGCGCCGATCACGACGTCTCGTTCATCGGCCACATTCGCGGGCTGCTGGACGCCGACACCGGACTTCGCGCGAGCGACATCGCGGTGCTCTCGCTCACCCGATGGAGCAGCCGCGAGGCGGTCGTCGCACTCGAGGCCGCGGGAATCCGCACCCAGGACCTCCAGGAGACGGATGCGCGAACCGACGCGGTCCACGTCGGCACGATCAAGCGAGCCAAGGGCCTCGAGTTCGCGGAGGTCGTCGTCGTGCAGGCGCCGGGCGAACTGCTCGACCAGCCCGCCGACTCCGACAGCGACGACGGCACCGCCGAAACGCGGGAGTTCCAGCGCCGCGAACTGTACGTCGCGATGACCCGAGCGCGACACGGTCTGTGGGTCGGAGTCGCATAGTGCCCCGGAAGAGGCAAGACTGAGGCCATGGCCTCCCCCACTGATCCACGCGTCGCCGTCTACATCGACTTCGACAACATCGTCATTTCGCGTTTCGACCAGCTCCACGGCAAGGGGGCCTGGCGCAACGAGAACGCGCGCGACGCGCGCCCCGGCGAGAAGGGCGAGCTGAGCGCGAAGCTCACCACCGCCACCGTCGACGTCGGCGCGATCCTCGACTACGCCTCCAGCTTCGGCACGGTCGCGCTGAGCCGCGCCTACGCCGACTGGTCCGTTCCGGCCAACGCGAGCTACCGCAGCCAGCTCGTCGACCGCGCGGTCGATCTGACCCAGATGTTCCAGACCACGAAGGCCGGCAAGAACGGCGGCGACATCCGCCTCTCGGTCGACGTGCTCGAGGACCTGTTCCGACTTCCGGACCTGACCCACGTGGTGATCGTCGCGGGCGACTCGGACTACATCGCGCTCGCCCAGCGCTGCAAGCGCCTCGGGCGCTTCGTGATCGGGATCGGCGTCACCGGAGGCACCAGTCCGGCGCTGATCGCCGCGTGCGACGAGTACGAGATGTACGACGCGATTCCGGGCATCGAGAAGGCCCCGGCGGCCCCCAGCGCCCCGGCGCGCCGTCGCGGCGGCAAGTCGTCGAGCAAGTCGGAGCCGGCCGCGGAGAGCGAGAACCCGGAGGCGAAGTCCGCTGAGCCCGACACCGAGAAGTCGGCCGGCGACTCCGAGGGCGAGAGCGAGTCGCGCGAGCTGAGCGCCGCCGCCGCCGCCCGCCTGCTCGACCGCGCGCTCGAGCTCGGCCACGCCAAGGACGTCGAGTGGCTGAACCCCTCGGCCGTGAAGTCCCAGATCAAGCGCATGAACCCGTCGTTCAACGAGAAGCTGCTCGGCTTCAAGACCTTCACCGACTTCGTGCTCGCGCACGAGGAGATCGCCGAGGTGAAGGTGGAGGGCAGCCAGCGCAGCGTGCGCAAGCGCGAGGCGCCGGCCGCCGAGCCGGAGCCGCCCGCCAAGCCGGCGACCCGTTCGCGACGCGCGCGGAAGCCCGCCGCCTCGCCCGACAGCGACTAGGCGGAGCCGAGGGGCAGCTCGACGACGAACTCGGTGCCGTCGGGCGAGCTGGTGACGTGAACGCTGCCGCCGTGGCTCTCGACGATCGCGCGGACGATCGCGAGCCCGAGGCCCGTGGAGCCGCCCGGCGTGGTCGTCTGGCGCGCGCGGGCACGCGAGTCGTCCCCGCGCACGAAGCGCTCGAACAGGGTGGGCAGAATCGCCTCGGGGATCCCGGGGCCGTCGTCGGCGATGCGCACGCGCGCGAACTCATCGTCGGCGTCGGCCGAGACCGTGACCCGGGTGCCCTCAGGCGTGTGGATGCGGGCGTTCGCCAGCAGGTTGGTCATCACCTGGTGCAGCCGCCCCGCGTCGCCGGGAATCGTCACCGGCTCGTCCGGCAGGTCGAGCTCCCACTGGTGCTCCGGCCCCGCCGCGTGCGCATCGCTGACCGCATTGATGAGCAGCCGCGAGAGGTCGACCGGGTTGCTGTGCAGCACCGGCCCCGCATCGAGGCGTGCCAGCAGCAGCATGTCCTCGACGAGCGAGGTCATGCGCTGGGACTCCGAGTCGATGCGCTCCAGCGAGCGGGCGAAGTCGGGGTCCAGATCCGGTGCCTTCGTCCGCACGAACTCGGAGTACCCGCGAATCGAGGCGAGGGGGGTGCGCAGCTCGTGGGAGGCATCCGCCACGAAGCGGCGCAGCTTGTCCTCGCTCTCCTGGCGCGCCGTCAGCGCCGTCTCGACGCGGCCGAGCAGTCGGTTGAGCGCCGAGCCCACACGGCCGACCTCGGTGCCCGGGGCCGTGGCCGACTCGGGGACGCGCTCCGCGAGCTGCACCTCGCCCTCGTCGAGCGGAAGCTCGGAGACCCGGGTCGCGGTGGCGACGACGCGGTCCAGCGGACGCAGCGCGATCCGCACGACGACAGTCCCCAGAGCGGCCGCCGCGCCGAGCGCGAGCGCGGTCACGAAGGCGATCGTGATCGCCAGCTGGGTGACGGTCTCGTCCACGTCGTCGAGCGAGAGACCGACGATCACGGTGGTCGTGGCGTTCAGCGGCTCGGCGATGACACGGTAGCGCCCGAGGTCGCCGCCGAGGTCGACGGTGTACGGCTCGCCGTCGACCGGGATCGACAGCAGGTCGAGGCTCTGCGCCTCGGTGAGCGACTGGTCGTCGCCGGTCTCGGTCAGGTACCCGGCCTGCACGAGCACGCCATCCATGACGAGCACGCCGATGGCGCCCGCCGCTTCGCCGAGCACGAAGCCCCCGACGGGCGGCGGCTCGTCGCGATCCTCGACCCCGCCCGGGCGCCCCAGGGCGGTGCCGGATCGCCCGACCGAGGAGTCGAGCTGGCGATCGAGACGATCGATGAGGCTGTTCTGGAGCACCGCGGTGCTGACGCCGCCGATGGCGACGCCGAGCGCCACGATCAGCGCGAGGATCCCCGCGATCAGCCGTCGCCGCAGCGACCAGGGTCGACGTGTCGTCACGAGGCCGGCTTCAGCACGTAGCCGACCGAGCGCACGGTGTGGATCATCGGCTCACCGAGCACATCGATCTTCTTGCGGAGGTACGAGATGTAGAGCTCCACGACGCTCGACTTGCCGCCGAAGTCGTAGCTCCACACTCGATCGAGGATCTGCTCGCGGCTGAGCACACGCCGCGGGTTGCGCATCAGGAAGCGCAGCAGCTCGAACTCGGTCGCGGTGAGATCGATCGAGACGTCGCCGCGACGCACCTCGTAGCTCTCCTCGTTCAGCACGAGGTCGCCGACGCGGATCTCGGGGCCGTTGTCGACGGTCGCGCCGACCATCGTGCGACGCACCAGGCCGCGAAGCCGGGCGACGACCTCCTCCAGGCTGAACGGCTTCGTCACGTAGTCGTCGCCGCCGGCGGTGAGTCCCGCGATGCGGTCGTCGACGCCGTCCTTCGCGGTGAGGAACAGCACGGGCGCGTCGTTCCCGGATGCGCGAAGCCGCTGCAGGCACCTGCAGCCCATCGATTCCGGGCATCATCACGTCGAGGACGATGACGTCGGGGTTGAACTCGCGCGCGACCCGCAGGGCGGTGTGGCCGTCTTCGACCGCGCGCGCCTCCCATCCCTCGGCGCGCAGCGCCATGCGCATCAGGTCGCCCAGGCTCGCCTCGTCGTCGACGACGAGGGCGCGAACCGGGGAGCCATCGGGGTGCCGCAGGGTGGGTGCTGCAAGTGTCATGAGCACAGCCAAGCGCAGAAGTCTATGGATCAACTGTGCCTGCCGCACCGAGCCCGATCACGGGCCTTGACACGTGCCGTGCGCGTCCGGCGCCGCCGTCGCCATCACGGTCGACTTCCGCCGTGACCGGGGGCTCCGGTGAAACGGGGCATAATTAGTCAATCGAATTGTGCAATTGATGACGTTCCATCATGAAATCTGTGAGACTTCTTGGAGATTTCTGTTGCAGAGGTGTCACGATTCCGGAAATCGGGACACTACATAGTGGAGGTGAAGACGTGGACCCCGACGTTGACCTGATTCGTCGTGCGCTCGCGCACGACGATCGGGCTTTCGGCGAACTGTTCGACCGGCATTCCATCGCTGTGTACCGATTCGCATACGCACAGACCCACGACGTGGTGAGCGCTCAGGAACTCGTTCAGGAGACGTTCGTGACGGCGTGGAAGAAGCTGTCCGACATCCGGCTCATCGACGCCTCGATGCTGCCCTGGCTCCTCGTCACCTGCCGCTACCACGCCCAGAACCTGCGCCGCATCATGGCAAAGCACGACTGCCTCCCGCTCGATGAGCACATCGCCAACCGCGGGGCGGAGTCGCTCAACCGCGAGCACCTCGCCCACGTGGAAGAGCTCGAGTGGGTGTTCGAGGCGATCAACCGACTGAGCGCCACCGACCGTCGCGTCGTCGAGCTGTGCCTGTACGAGGGCCGCTCCTACCGCGAAGCCGCCAACGAACTCGGGATCACCGTCAGCAACGTCACCAAGCGCGTGCAGCGCAGTCGCGAGCGCCTGCGCCGGCAGCGCGCGGTCGCCGCAGAGGAGAGCGTGTCGTGACCCGCCTCCCCAACGACAACGAGATCCAGAGCCAACTGGCCCCGGTGCGCGCCCGCGTGCTCGCGTCGGCACGGGCAGAGCACACGCTGGTCGGCCTGCCCCTCCCCGGACGTCGCCGCCGCCTGCTCGCGGTCGGCGTGGCCGTCTCGGCAGCGGTGGCCCTGACCGCAGGAGCCATCGGCGTCGCCAACGCCTACTACGACGCCGCGACGACCGCGTGGTGCTACGAGGCGCCCGATCTCGCGTCACGGTCGGTGCAGGTCGTCGATGCCCGCGCGGCCTCCCAGTTCATCGGCGTCGCCGACCGGCTCACCGAGACGTCGCCGATCGAGCTGTGCGCCGAGCACTGGGAGTCGGGCGAGCTCAGCCGCTCGGCCCACGCGCCCGCGAGCGCGAGCGCGACCGGCGATGTGCCCGCGCTGGTGGCCTGCGCCAAGTCAACACGACTCGCGTTGGTCTTTCCCCTCAGGGAAGGTCTGACGCCCGAAGAACTCTGCGGGACCCTGGGTCTCGCGGCATGGGATTCCGACTCAGGGGTGTGAGGAATCTAGCCGGACATCGAGCCCAGTTCTCGGTCTTCGCAGAGCAAAGGCGGTGCCCGCCCCGTGGATCAGGGCCACGGCGGCGGGCACCGGCCGAAATCTCCCGCACGGGAGACACGATGGTTCAGCGCGCGCAGCGGAACCCGAGGTGCGTCGTTGACGAGTCCTCCGTCTGCGCCGAGCGCGCGGCCGGACGGTAGCGCAGACAGTACTCGGGGGCGCAGAGGTGCGACCCGCCCTTGGTGACGCGACGCGAACGAGGATCGGGACGGTCGCTCACCGCCGCGGCAGCCGGGCTGCAGCCGCACGAGACGGCGGGCGTCGTGTGGGTGTCCTCCCACGCATCCGCCGTCCACTCCCAGGTGTTGCCGGTCATCTCGTGGAGTCCGAAGCCGTTCGGCGGGAACGACCCCACCGGCGCGGTGCCGACCCAGCCGCGCGCGCCCGTGTTGAGGTACGGGAAGCGGCCCTGCCAGGTGTTCGCGAAGGGCTCCTCGCGCTGGTTCGCCTCCTCGCCCCAGGAGAACGTGGCGCCGTCGAGGCCGCCGCGCGCGGCGAACTCCCACTCGGCCTCCGTCGGCAGGCGCTTGCCCGCCCAGGCGGCGTAGCTCGCGGCGTCCGGGTAGGCGACCTGCACCACCGGATGCTCGAGCAGGTCATCGATCGTGCTCTCGGGGCCCTGCGGATGCCGCCACGACGCCCCAGGAACCCAGCGCCACCACTGCCGCCAGTTGCGAAGGTCGACCGGGCCGTCGGTCGGCGTGAACACCAGCGAACCGGGTTCGAGGCTCGCCAGGTCGGCGCCCGGGAACTCGGCCGGGTCGAGCGGACGCTCGGCGACCGTGACGTAGCCGGTCTCGTCGACGAACTCGGCGAACTGCCGGTTGGTGACCGCGTGCCGATCGATCTCAAAGGGCTTCACCGTGACCTCGACCACCGGCCCTTCCTCCGGATAGAACGCCTCGGATCCCATCCGGAACGTGCCGCCGTCGAGCCGAACCATGTCGTTGTCTGCCGTCACCATCGTGACTCCATGCTACGAGGCCGCCGCGCCTCCCCTACGCGTTCACGGGCAGCAGTCCGAGCGCCACAGCGCGACGCGTGCGGCCGAGGGCGACCGCCGCGACCGCGACGCTCAGCGCGCCGAAGGCGAGAAGCGCCACGGCCATGCCCACGACGACGGAGGCCGAGCCGCTCGTGATGATCTGCTGCAGTCCCGTCGTCGCCCAGGTGAGCGGCAGGTACGGGCTGATCGCGGCGAACGGCGGCGCGAGCGCCTCGGTCGGCACGATGCCGAGCGCCGCGAGCTGCACCGCGAGCACGATGAACGAGCCGATCAGGCCGGGGCGCCCGAACGCGATCGTGAGGGCGGCGTGGAACGCGGTGAACGCCAGCGCCACGAGCAGCGAGAACACGAGGGTCGCGGGCAGCAGCGTCCACGAGACACCGGCGACCACGTGCAGCAGCCCGACGAGCAGTGCCGCCTGCGCCGCCGTGACGGCGCTCGCGCGCACCAGCGTCGTGGCCAGCAGGCGCCCCGAGGCAGCCGACGAGCCGAGCATGCCGCGGGTGAGCGGAGCGAGCGCGAGGAAGCTCACGATCGCGCCGATCCAGAGCGCCAGCGGCACGAGCGGCGTGGCGATCGCCTGCATGGCGCCCTCCACCTCGTTGTCGGTGGCGAGCTCGTAGCCGACCGGGTCGGCGGCGACCGCCGCGAGCGCCTCGGTCGAGCCCTCCTCCCCCAGGAACGCCTCGGCGCCCTCGTCGAGCCCGGCGGCGAACTCGTCCGAGCCGTCGGCCAGCTCGCCGATGCCGTCGGCCAGCTCGTCGGCGCCGGTCGCGAGCGGCGCGCCGTTGTCGGCGAGCGTCGTCGCCCCGGAGGCCAGCTCGGAGATGCCGCCCTGGATCCCGGTGACGGCGCTCGACGTGCCCGCGGCGAGCTCGCTGCCGCCGTCGGCGGCGTCCTCCAGGAGTGCCGAGAGGTAGGCGAGGGTGCCGAGCAGGGTCGGGTTGGTCGGGTCGGACTGCAGCGCCAACGTGGTCGCGGCGATCTGCTCGGAGAGCTGCGCGACCCCGGCCGTGTACTCCTGTGTGCCGGAGACAAGAGTGTCGAGCTCCTCGGCTCCCGCGTCGAGCTCACGCGCTCCGCTCGCCAGCGACGCCACCCCGCCCGTGTACGAGCCGACCCCGTCGGCGAACTCGACCGCACCGGAGGCCGCCTCGGCGGCACCGTCGGCCAGCTGCTGTGCCGCATCCGCCGCCTCGATCAGCGAGTTGCCGACCTCGTCGAACACGCCGACGATGAACTGCTCGGTGATCTCGCTGCCGAACGCGCGCACCATGCCGTCGCCGAGCGCGGAGGCCACGGCACCGGAAACGTAGGAGTGAGCGTCGTCCGTGCGAATCTCGATCGACGCCTGCTGCGGGTCGTCACCGCCGGTCGACAGGATCGCCTCGGAGAAGTCCGCCGGCACGGTGAGGATCGCGTAGACCTCGCCCGCCGCGAGCATCTCGGCGGCGTCGGAGTCGTTGGTCAGCTGCCAGTCCAGGTCGGCGGGCGAATCGGAGCCGGTCAGCTCGGTCACCAGCTGCCGCCCGGCGAGAATGTACTGCTCCTCGCCGTCGTCACCGGTCTGGATGATCGCCTCATCGTCGTTGACGATCGCGACCGGGACCCGCTCGAGGCCCGCCTCCGGATCGCCGACCGAGGCGAGGAACAGGCCCGCGAAGGCGAGCGGAACGAGAACGACCGCGACGACGGCGGCGATGCGCCACGAGCGGATGCGGCGCGACGCCGACACGGGAACCAGGGCGCTCATCGCGCAACTCCTTCAATCGCGGCAAGGGGAACCGAGGTGATGACGCGGGCCGGTGCGGCGGCGCCGACCACGAGGCCGGGCACGCCGACGATCACGGTCGTCGACGCCGGCGCGAGCCGGTCCAGCCCCCGCACGAATGCGACCGCGTCGCCGGGCTCGGCGAAGGGGTCCATCGCGTCGAGGATGACCAGCGGCGCGTCCTCGGCCAGTGCGACCGCCGCCAGGGCAAGGGCGCGCTCGAGCTGCGGCAGCTCGGCGAGCGAGGTCGTGGCATCGAGGCCGCCGCGGCGTCCGAGTTCGCGCAGCGCCGCGTTGAGACGCGCGATGCGGGCCTCGGCCGTCTGCTGCGAGCGCATCGCCCGACCCAGCGAGCCGGTCACGCGGATCCGCTCCACGATCAGCGGGCCGAGCTCGGCCGCGACGTCGGCACGGGCGGGGCCGTCGAGGTCGCTCAGGGCGACACGGCGGGCGGCGCGGGACGACTCCGAGGGCAGCGGATGCCCGAGCACGTGGGCGCGCCCCGAGACCGGCGGGATGCGGCCCGCGATGGTGGCCGCGAGCAGGCGACGCTCGGCGGCATCCACCCGCCCGGTGTCGAGCAGGGCGATCGCGCCGAGCGGCACGGCGAGCCGGAACGGGCCGGCGGCGTCGCGCTCCGACCCGATCGTGAGGTCGTCGAGGGCGACGGCCTCGCCCTGCGCCAGGCGCGCGTGCGCCCAGTCGACCGCCTCGCGGTGCTGCGCGAGGCTGGCCCCTTCGACGTCGAGGTCGGGCAGGATGCGGTCGAGCCAGCGCGGGATCTTCCACGCCCAACGGCCGGCGAGCGCCATCACCGCGGGAACCAGGGTCATGCGCACGAGGAACGCGTCGGCCGCGATGCCGACCGCGAGGCCGAGGGCGATCACCTTGATGACGTCGCTGCCCTCCGGCACGAAGGCGGCGAAGACGAAGAACATGATGAGCGCGGCGGCCGTGACCACGCGCGCCGCCCCGGCGAATCCGCGCACCACCGAGTCGCGGGCGATGCGGTTCTCCTGGCGCGGCGTGAGGTGCCGACCGGCGACCTGATGCACGTAGGACTCGCGCATGCCCGAGACCAGGAACAGCTCGTAGTCCATCGCCAGGCCGAAGAGGATCGCCATCAGCAGCACGGGCATGAAGCTCAGGATCGGTCCGGCCTCCGCGTGCAGCAGCTCGGCGCCCCAGCCCCACTGGAACACGGCGACGCTCGCCCCCATGCCGGCCAGCAGCGAGAGCAGGTAGCCGAGTGCGGCCTTGATCGGCACCAGGATCGACCGGAACACCATCGTGAGCAGCACGATCGAGAGACCGACGACGATGATGCCGAAGGGCAGCAGCGCCGAGTCGAGTCGCTGCGAGATGTCGATCTGCACCGCGGTGGTGCCGGTGACCGAGATCTGGGTGTCGTAGCGCTCCTCCAGCTCGGGAGCGAGCTCGCGGATCGCGTTCACCAGCTCGGTGGTCGCCGCGTCGGCGGGACCGGTCTCGGGGATCACCTGGATGATGCCGGTGTCGAGGGTCTCGTTCGGCACGCCGTCGCTCGTCGAGGCGACGCCGTCGAGCTCGGCGAGTTCGTCAGAGATGTCTTCCAGCTGCTCGAAGATCTCGGTGGTCTGCGTGATGTCGACCGTCACGATGAGGGGGCCGTTGCTGCCCTCGCCGAACTCCTCGGCGATGAGGTCGTAGGCGACGCGCATGTCGCTGCCCTCGGGCTGCTGCGCTCCGGTCGGCAGGGCGAGCTGCAGCGAGAAGGCGGGGATCGCGAGCGTGCCGAGCACGCCGACGACGGCCAGGATCGCGACGATCGGCGCCTTCACCACGAGAGCGACCCAGCGCTCCCCCAGCGTCGGCTGGTGGTTCGGCACCTCCTCGCCGGAGGACTCCGCGAGCGCCGCGCGAGCCCGTGCGGCGACCCGCGAGCGCGGACGCGGGGCGAGGCGGTTCTTCAGCAGCCCCATCACCGCGGGCAGCAGGGTGAGGGCCGCCAGCATCGCCGTAATGACCGACAGCGCGGCGGCAACGCCCATCACGCCGAGGAACGGGATGCCGACGACCAGCAGCCCGGCGAGCGCGATGACGACGGTGATCGCGGCGAACACGACCGAGCCGCCCGCGGTGGCGACGGAGGTGGCGGCGGACTCCTCCGCATCCATGCCGTTCGCCAGCTGCTGTCGGTGCCGGTTGAGGATGAACAGGGCGTAGTCGATGCCGACCGCGAGCCCGATCATGAGCGCGAGCATCGGCGTGGTGGTGGAGATCGTCGTGAACGCGGCCGTCACGAGCACGGCCCCGAGCGACACCCCGAGCCCGAGGAAGGCCGAGAGCAGCGGCAGGCCCGCGGCGACGAACGAGCCGAAGGTGACGATGAGCACGAGCGCGGCGAAGATGACGCCGAAGACCTCGACGATGGTGAGGCCGAAGTCGAACGACTCGAAGACGTTGCCGCCGAAGGCGATCTCGAAACCGTCCGCCTGCAGCGACTCGGGCGCGGCGCGGAGCTCGGTGAGCGAGGCGGAGGTGACATCCTCCATCGAGCTGTCGAACTGCACCTGCACGAGCACCGTGTCACCATCGGAGCTCACCGCGTCGCTCGCGAACTCGCTGAACGGCGACACCGCCTGGGCGACGCCGTCGATGTCGTTCAGGTCGTCGACGAGGCTCTCGATCTCGTCCGCGGCGACCGTCTCGAGCTCGGCGCCGTCGGCGTCGTGGATCACAATCTGGGCGCTGGCGCCCGCCGTCTGCGGGAACACCGCCGCCAGCAGATCGATCGCCTCCTGCGACTCGGTGCCGGGGATCTCGTAGGAGTCCTGCAGCGTGCCGCCGAGCAGCAGTCCGCCGCCGAGCGCGGCCGCGGTCGCGATCAGCCAGGCGACGATGACGAGGAACGCGCGGCGGTAGGCGAAGCGTCCGAGACGGAAGAGAAGGGTAGCCACAGTGAGGTACTCCGGTCAGCGGGCGGGTCGGGCGATGAGCTCGCCGAGGATGCGGGTCAGGATGGGGCGGAGCTGGTCGGATTCGATCACTCCGGCCTGGCCGAATCGGCCGGCGGCGGCAAGCAGGTACGCCGCTCCCGCGAGCGCGATCCCGAAGCGGATCTTCTCCTCCATGGAGCCGCCTTGGCGTTCGAAGTGCGCCGCGATCCGTCCGACCAGCGTGTTGGCGCGCTCGATGATGGCGACGTCTTCGAGCGCCTCGGCCTGGTTGACGAAGATGTGCACGCCGAGCCGGTGCTCGAGCAGGAAGTCGACGAACTCGGCGAGGAACGCACGACGGGCCGCGGTGGAGGTGCCCACGCCTTCGAGCGAGGCGACGATCACCTCCAGGTCGTCGACCGTGGGGGCGAGCGCGTCGCCGAGCAGGGACTCCTTGCTGGCGAAGTGGTACAGCACGCTGGCCTTGGAGACGCCCGCCGCGTCGGCGATGTTCTGCAGCGAGGTCGCGAGGTAGCCGGAGCTCGAGAACTGTTCGAGCGCGATGCGTCGCAGCTCGTCGGAGGTCGCCATGCCTTCGACGGTAATTGACCGATCGGTCAGGAACTGACCGAGCGGTCAGATTGTCGGCGAACGCTCAGACAGTCGTCGCTTTCCGGACATCCGGAATACGCCGGAGGTGCACGCGTTGACCTCGAACATGACAACTTTCGGAATCATCGGAGCAGGCAACATCGGCAGCCAGGTCGCCCGGGCCCTCATCGGACAGGGCCACCAGGTGGTGATCTCGAACTCGCGAGGCCCGGAGACGCTCACCGAGCTGGTCTCCGAGCTCGGACCGAACGCCCGCGCCGCGACCCCTGTCGAGGCGGCCGAGGCCGCGGAGGTCGCGGTGGTGACGGTTCCGCTCAAGGCTCTCGCCGACGTCCCGGTCGCACCGCTCGCCGGCAAGATCGTGCTCGACACCAACAACTACTACTTCGAGCGCGACGGCCACGTCAACGCCCTCGATCGCGGCGAGGCCACCACCTCGGGTCTGCTGCAGGAGCACCTGCCCACCTCGAAGGTGGCCAAGGCCTTCAACAACATCGTGTGGAGCCAGATCACCACCGACGGCAGCCCGGCGGGCACGCCGAACCGCCGTGCGCTCGGCACGGCGAGCGACCATCCGGAGGCCAGCGCCTTCACCGCGAAGCTCTACGACGAGCTCGGCTTCGACACCGTCGACCTCGGGCCGCTCAGCGAGTCGTGGCGCCTCGAGCGCGACCGTCCGGGCTATGGCACCCGCCAGACCCGTCAGCAGATGCTCGCCAACACGGCGGCGGCGAACCGCCTCCCCTAGTCGGCCGACGGCTCGGGCTGCGTGGCGCGCGTCAGGCGCGCAGCCCGAGCTGCACCAGGGCGAACACGATCGCCCACCACACCAGCAGGCCGCCGAGCAGCCCGAAGGCCATCTCGCGCTTCCACCGCCAGAGCAGCGTCGCCGCAACGGCGGCGATGAGCGCCGGGACGGTCTCGACGAGCGAGATCTCACCGCGCGGGGCGAGCAGGCCGGGCACCGCGATCGCGCCGAGCACGGCGGGGCCCACGAGCGGCAGGAACCGGAGCAGGCGTTTCGGCGGCCGCACCTTCTTGGTCACCAGAAACAGCACCCGCGTCAGGTAGGTGACGAGGCCCGAGAGCAGGATCGCGAGGCCGTCAAGCATCGGCGATCACCTCCTCGGGCGCGGACGATGCTGGCGGCGCTTTTCTCGCGAGCACGATGCCGCCGGCAATGAGCCCGACGACCGCGCCCACGATGATTCCCGCGCCGAACGGCAGCGGATCCGCGATGAGGGCGGCGATTCCCCCGACGGATGCCGCAACGAGACCTGCGCTGTCTTTGATGAGCGGCAGCGCGAGCAGCACGAACGTGAGCGGGATCGCCAGCTCGAGCGGCACCCAGCCGGGGACGAGACCGCCGAGCAGCACCCCGAATGCGATGAGGGATGTCCATCCGACCACGGCGGTGATGGCGGCCCCGAAGTAGTAGCCGAGCTGCTCGGAGCGCGCGCCCGCCCCGCCCGGCCGTTCGAAGCGTGAGATGGCGAGCGCGTAGACCGGGTCGGCCAGCATGAACGCTCCGGCGAGCCGTTGCCCGCGGCTCCAGTCGGCGAGATGCGGCTGCAGCGACGCGCTGTAGAGCAGGTGCCGGGCGTTGATGATGAACACGGTGAAGACGACGAGCGCGACCCCGGCCCCCGAGCCGAGCAGCTGCACCGCGATCAGCTGCGAGGCCCCGGCCAGGATGATCGGGCTCGACAGGATCGACCACAGCGGGTCGACCCCGGTCTGCGCCATCGCGGCTCCGGCCGCCAGCCCGAACGGGACGTAGCCGAGAATGATCAGCGCCGCATCCCGGATACCGGCGCGCGTGGCCGCGCGAGCGCGGGCGCGATCGGTCAGCGGGGGTTCGGCGGTCACGGAGCGAGTCTGACAGGAACAGGCCGGCGGCATCAGGGCCAGTCAACGGACTGTGGCGCTCGCTCCGTTCATGCCTGCCCCCCGCCGGCGACCGCAACGCCGTCAGTGCGCGGCGACATCAATGCCTAGCCGCAGGTGGCGTCGACCCGAATGTCGTACGTGGCACCGTCGAAGCTGGAGAACGTGCCGTCGACCTGCACGGAGTCACCCGAGATCGTCACCCCGTCGGTGCCGCTCGCCGAGATGTTGATCGACGGGTCGGCGATGTTGCCCGCATCGACCAGCGTGATTTCGTACACGACGCCGTCGCCTGCAACACGGTCCTGGCCGCTCTCGTCGCGCACATTGACGAGGATCTGAATTCTCTCGCCGTCGGCCGTCGAGAACGAGGTCGAACTGAACGAGTACACATCACTCTCGGTCTCGTCGTATCCGAACGCGCAAAGGTAGCTCGAGTACTCCCACGTCACGCCGTCGACGGTGACGACCGCCGAACCTTCGCCGCTGCCGCCGTTGCCCGCATCGGCGCTGCCCGAGTCCACGTTGGCGCTCTCGCCACCCGAATCGGTCGAATCTGATCCACCGTCCGTCGAGGCGCAGCCGGTCAGCGCGGCGCCCAGAAAGACCGCGGTGGCAGCGAGAGCGATGGAACGACCGATGAGCATTGAGATTCCTTTCGTCAAATGTGAGCGATTTTACCAATCAGGTTGGTGCGGCGACAGCGGCGGGGTCTCGATACGCGGGTTCGCCGCCACTCGACCGGCGCGCGAGTCCGTGAAATGCTCGAACCCGCACTTCCGCGCATCCAAGGAGCCAGCCATGTTCTCGCGCCGCCGCGCCAAGCCCGAATCCGCGTTGACCACACAGGTGGTTCCGAAGGTCGAGAAGCTCTGGACCGACCGCCTCGGTGTGGTGAGCACCCGAAGCCTGCAGGTGCTGATCGCCATCGCCCTCGCCACGATCGTCGTGTACGCGCTCGTGCAGCTGCGGATCGCCGTCATTCCGGTGCTGCTGGCGGTGATCATCGCCGCCGCGTTCAGCCCGCTCGTCATGTGGATGCGGCGCCGCGGCGTGCCCTCGATGCTCGCCGCGTGGATCGCCCTCATCGGCTCGCTGCTCGTGCTCGGGGGCGTCATCACCGCGATCGTGTTCGCCGTGCGCAGCCAGTGGGATTCGCTCTGGGAGCAGGCGCAGTCCGGCTTCGATCAGCTGCTCGAGTGGCTTCAGACGCTGCCGCTGCCGCTCGACGAGTTCGACTTCGAGGGACTCCAGACCGACGTCATCGACTTCGTCACCAGTTCGCAGTTCGGCACCGGTGCCGTGTCGAGCGCGGTCGCCGTCGGCGAGTTCGTCGCCGGGTTCCTGCTGTTCATCGTCATCCTGTTCTTCTTCCTCAAAGACGGGGATGCGATCTGGCGCTTCCTGATGCGCCCGTTCGACCGTCACGGGCGCGACCGCGGCGAACGCATCGGCCGCACCGCGGTGACGACTCTCGGTGGCTACGTGCGCGGCACGGCGATCATCGCCGCGGTTGACGCCATCGCCATCGGGATCGCGCTGGCGATCATGCAGGTGCCGCTCGCGCTGCCGCTCGCCGTCATCGTGTTCGTCGCCGCGTTCGTGCCGATCGTCGGTGCGACGGTCGCCGGAGCGCTGGCCGCCCTCGTCGCCCTCGTCGCCAACGGGCCCGTGGTGGCGCTGATCGTGATCCTCGTCGTCATCGGCGTCAACCAGCTGGAAGGAAACCTGCTGCAGCCGGTCGTCATGGCGCAGTCCCTCAAGCTGCACCCGCTGGTGATCCTGCTCGCGCTGAGCGCGGGCACCATCCTCGGCGGCATCGTCGGCGCGGTGCTCTCGGTGCCGATCGCGGCGACCGCGTGGGCAATTGTGAAGGTGTGGGATGCGGGCGATGAAGCTTCGCAAATACGGCGCGAGTGAGCTCGGCGTGGCGATGCTGGCTGCTTTTGCCGTTGTCGCGGCGCTGGTCAGCTTCCTTCTGGTTGCCGCGTCGTTGTACCCCTTGATCCATATCGGCGGGGGCCCCGACACGGCCTGCGCCCTCGGGGTGAACGTGCCGCCGAACGTGCTCGCGAGCAGCCCGGAGACCTACACCTCCGCGGGGCACATCTCGGTTCTGCCTCCAGGTCTCGTCTGCGAGTACGTCTCCGCGGACGGCCTCGAGCACGGGTCATCGCACCCGTCGTGGGCGCCGATGATTCTCGCCCTGGCGGCGCTTCTGGCGCTGATCGGTGCGCTCGTTCTCGGCGCGCGGGCGCGACGCGCTCGTCGTCCTTGAATTGCCTTCGGGCCCAGCCCCTTCGAGCTCAACCACGACGTGGTGTTCGGGTAGCCCGCACAGCGAACCCTCCGGGATTCTGAGGCGCGCTCGACGCCGCTGAGCTTGACATGCCGACCGTCGCCGCCCTCACTGCCTCGGCGGCCAACGCGCACCTGCTCGACCAGCTGCACGCCTCCGGCTTCACCGGGGTGCGCGCGGCGCACGGCTACCTCCTGCAGGCGCTCGTCGACGAACGCCCGAGCGTCGGCGAGCTCGCCGCCCGCCTCGGCGTAACACAGCAGGCGATCTCGAAGACCGTCACCGAGCTGGAAACGCTCGGCATCGCCCACCGCGAGGCGGATGCCCGCGACAGCCGCGTGCGCCGCGTCGCCCTCACCGCGCACGGCGAAGCTCTGCTGGAGGCCTCCCGCCGGATCCGCAGAGACCTGGATGCCCGAGTCGCCGCCGAGGCGGGAGACCTGGCCGCAGCCAAGCGCGCGCTCGCCGCGCTGCTGGAGGCGGCGGGCGGAGTCGAGGCGGTGCGGCAGCGGCGGGTGCGGCCGGCGGATGGGGAGCTGTAGCGCGGCGCACCTTGCGTCACCAGACTCCGCAGTCGAGGCATGCAATGTCGCCCACGCGTGTGACAATCGCACCATGGACTATCCCTCACTTAATCTGACGGCGGAAGCACTCCTGGCCATGTCGGTCGCGTACGTCGTGGTCGGCGTCGCCCTGGCACTTCTGCTGCTTTACGGGGTCGTGAGGGTCGCCGTCGCGCGCGGCATGCGGGACCACCACCGGTGGCTCGAGAAGAACCGCAACGAGAGCAGAGATTGGGCGCACGAGTGACGAGCAGCAAACGATCGACGCCGCGGCCGCAGTGGCGTCTGGAGACACACGCATGAGCGGCCCCGGCTTCGCCGTGGTCAACGTGGAAACGACCGGATTCTCCCCCGCGAAAGGCGACCGCATCGTCGAGATCGGAATCGTGCACGTCTCCCCACTCGGGGAGATCGAAGGCCGATGGGAGACATTGGTCAACCCTCGCCGCGACGTCGGCCCGACGCGCATCCACGGCATCTCGGCGACCGACGTCGCACGTGCGCCTGCGTTCGAAAGCATTGCGCCGCGCGTGCTGAACCTGCTTTCCGGGCGCGTGCTGGCCGCACACAACCTCGCGTTCGATCAGAGGTTCCTGTTCGCTGAACTCGCCAAAGTCGACCCCGAGCTTGCGATCGAATGGGAAGGTCGAATCGACTTCACGGCTGTCTGCACGATGCAGCTCGCGTCGGATTTCTTCCCCGGGCGCGCGCGTTCGCTCGCCGCATGCTGCGAAGCGGCAGGGATACCGCAAACTGGCTCGCATCGCGCAGTGTCGGATGCGCTCGCGACGGCGCAGCTCATCGGACACTACGTCAGTCGCTCACGCGAGAGCCGATACTGGCCCGATCTGCTCACCGCCGCCCGCCGTTGGAGCTTCGACGAAGCACACACGGCTGACTGGCATCCCCGCGGGAATGCACGGAATCCCGCGCCTCACTTCGTTGAACGCATTGCGGCTTCCGTGGATGCGATCCCGGCCGAGGGCGCCGAACGTGCGTACCTGGGGACTCTCGACGTCGCCCTCGTCGATGGCTACCTATCTGGCCTCGAGCAGGACGATCTCGTCGCAGCCGCAGCAGACCTCGGGCTTGATCGAACGGCGGTCGGGCGCCTGAATCGCGCCTATCTGGAGGAGCTTGCCGCCGCCGCGTGGTCCGACGGAGTCCTCACACCGGACGAACACAGCCAGATTCTCGATGTGGCGCGCGCACTCGGAATCAGCGACAGCCTCGACGATCTCGTCGGGAGCGCGATACTCGCAGCGGAGGAGAGCACGACTGCTACCGAGACATCCGCGTCGGCACTCTCGCTCGCCCAAGGCGACATCGTGGTTCTCACGGGTGACATGACCAAGCCGCGGGCTGAGTGGGTTGCCCTGCTTGAAAGCCGCGGCATCCGAGTCGCCAACAATGTCTCCAAGAAGGTGAAGCTCGTCGCGGCTGCAGACGTAGAGACGCGGTCGGGCAAAGCGGAGCGGGCGCGACAGTTGACGATTCCGGTTATCTCGGAAGCGGCGCTCTCCCGATTGCTGCAACCGTGAGCTCCGGGGCGACCAATCGACCACATCGCCGGGGCCTCCGATCGGGCCCCTAGAGGTCTGAGTTCAGAACTCCGCCCGCGATGGGCTTGCACGCACTGTGGCCGTGAGGTCTCACACACGGATGCGCGTGCATAACTACCACTCATTGCACGCCCCGCGATCCCGATCGTCCCGAACTGTCGTTGGCCGGCGCAGACGCAAGCCTGGAGATCACCCGCATGGGCGAGCCCGCTTCAGCGAGGCCACCGCGAAGGCGCGAGACGGACCACCCGCAGCCGGGCGTCGTTGCTGGCGCGCTCGCTGCCATGCACCCCGGAATCAGTCGGACGCCATCGAGCTACGCGGCTTCAGCCGGTAGTCGACGAGGGCTTCATGCGCTCCGCTGTTGAAGGCCGGGCTCAACCTCCGACGAAGCGTGACACAAACCAGCGAACCGCCTCCAACACGGACAAGGGGCCGCGAACGCAGCATCCGATTGGCAGCGCTGATTCGACTTGACGCGGGCGCGCTTGGGTTGCTGACTCGCGAATCAGCGGCACATGCGGTGGGGGCGTTTAGGCTCGCAGGACTTTGGCGGTTTCGAATCAGTGCATGTTGGACCCGAACGGACGCGCATTGCCTCGAGATCGTGTTCGCGATCGGACGCGCCGCTCCCCGATGCTCGGGTTGGGACCGCGCAAGACGCTTGGGCCTTCCAGCGTTGCGCGCCGCCAATCTTCATCTCTCCGGGCATGTTGACGTCAGTTCGATCTTCAGCGCCCACCTCACAACGCGTCGACTCCGTCGATGACGACATTGCTTGAGTACGTCGATTGAGCGCCGTTTTCTTCGATGTATGGAAGCCCGCGACCGACGAACACGAGCGTATCCTCGCGTCCGATCTCCGTAGTCGCGTCCAGCGAGGCCAGCGCAGCACGCCGCTGCAACTCGACGAATCACTCAGAGACCCACGCTCCGGCAGGAGCCTGAGGTAGGGCCGCGGCCACCGGCGCGCGCTTCCCGCGCAAGACCGCACACTGAGCCGTAGCTGCGAACACCGACCGGCTGCGACGGGCCGCTTCATCGTCCGTATGTGTCCGCTAACGGCGTCGTTCCGCGATGATGTCAGACGACGGTGCAACTATTGAGGAAACTGAACGGAGCCCTTGATGCACATAGAACGAGTCCAAGTTGAAGCGGAAGGGTTTCTGTCCGGGCTCGACGTAAGTTTCGACGCGGGCCTCAACGTCATTATCGGCGCGCGCGGCACCGGGAAAACGTCACTTCTGGAGGTCATTCGATACTGCCTCGCAGCGGATTCGTTCACGGAGGAGGCCGGGCGCAAAGGCGAGCAACAGGCGCGTGCGGTGCTCGAAGGGGGCGCGGTCACTGTCACTTTCCGTGACGGGGACTCACGGCTCGTGCTGACTCGGTCTAGTTCAGGATCAGTGGTTACCACCGCAACGACATTGCCGACGGTCACGGTCCTCGCGCAAAATGAGGTAGAGGCAGTCGGAAACCAGGCACGCGGGCGCATGCACCTGGTCGATCGCCTGCGCGCGGATAGGACGCTCGCGTCGGCACAGTTGAAGGCGTTGCAGGCAGACGTCCTGTCGTTGTCAAAGGAAGTGGATTCGCTGATCCGAGACCGAGACAGCGCGGTGGCTCTTATCGAGGAACATGCTGGCGTCGCTGGCGAGCTCGAAGCGGCCTTGGAGGTGCAAGCCGCACTCCTCCATGCAGCCGAAACGGACATCTCGGACCAAGAACGCCTTGCTCAACTGCAGACAGCGCTGCGCATTCTGAGCGTGCGAGAGAGTACCGCAGGTGCTGCGACCGAAGCGCTCGAGCAGTTCACAGCGGCTCTCGGGCATCTGAAGGCCGAGGCCGCCGAGTTGGTGCCGCCGTGGCCGCCCGAGTCGGGCGAGGACATCCTCGTGAGCGCGCGCACGGAAACAGACACGATTGTCGACCTCCTCGCGAAGGCCGAATCTGCCGCCGCGCAGCTTCAAACCCAACTCGCCACCGTTGCGAAATCGAACAGCCAGCGGCGGTCCGACGTTCAATGCGGCAAGCCGCGAACTCCGGCAGCGCCTGGACGCGCAACAAGCCGGAGTCGGTGCGGCCGCGCGACGAGTCGCTGAAGTCCAAGAACGCGCAGGACAGTTGACCGCATTGGTGTCTAGGCGAGTGCTACTCGACGACCAAATCGCTCGTGTCTCTGCGAGCCGCGACGCCAAGTATCGTGAACTTGACGATCTGAGAACGCAGGTCTTCGAATCGCGCTCAATGATTGTTGAAGGCATAAATGAGGCGATGTCGCCGACGATACGCGCGACCGTGTCTAGATCCTCACTGAATGCGTCTTACGCCGACGCAATTGTCGGCGCTCTTCGCGGAAGCGGGCTCCACTACAACGCAATATCCGCTTCCGTCGCCGAGAACGTTTCACCACTGGAACTCGTCAACTGGGTTGCATCGGATGATGCCGAGGCTCTCTCGAAAGCCGCCGGCATCACTCGCGACCGCGCGTATGCGGTCCTCGGCGCCCTCCGCCAATCCGGAGTTGCCGAAATCGCCGCAAGCACAATCGAAGACACCGTAGGGTTCGATCTGCTGGATGGAGCCGACTACAAGTCAATTGACCAGCTTTCGGTAGGTCAGCGATGCACCGTGGTCTTGCCGCTTCTATTGAGCAAGCACGGAAGCGAACCGATCCTGATCGATCAGCCCGAAGACCATCTGGACAACGCGTACATCACATCAACTCTGATCAAAACGCTGCGCGAACGGCTAGATGGCGACCAGTTCATATTCACTTCCCACAACGCGAACATCCCCGTCTTAGGCGGCGCCGACCGCGTGGTGGTGATGAAGTCGGACGGGGAATCCGGACACGTCTCGCGTGCAGGTTCACTCGACGAACCCGACATTGTCGACGCCGTTAGCAGCATCATGGAAGGCGGCGCGGCCGCCTTCGCGGCCCGAGCGGAGTTTTATGGTCGCCACAGAACCTGACATCGGAAAAGTCACGGGTCTTCTGCGTTCTCCGAGCGCGATCGATCGGCTCCGCGGAGCACGACTGGTTGCCGAGCTTGCGCCAACCGATGCACTTCCACTAGCTCACGAGGCCAGGCGCACAGAAGGCGACTCATGGGTACGTCGCGCGCTCGACGCCTCGATCGCTAGCCTTGCTGGCATTGATCTGCTCTCGCCCGCGGAATTCGGCGATGTCTCGATCGAAGATGTTCGTGCCGATGCGATCGAGCATGTTACGAAAACCGTTCTCCATGAGCTGCGCACGTTGATCGGCGAGTTGGGCGCAGGTGCGCAGGACGATCTCGGCCTCGACTTCGAAACAACGCCAACCGGACTTGCTATCGTCCGCATTCGGGAGTTCCTCGAGGTGCTGGCACGTCTCAATGAAGCGTCAGCGTCGCCGAGGTCCGACGAATTCGATCTAACTGAGCTCATCGCCTCGTCGGCCGCACATGTGGGCGTGGCCGGACTCGTCGAGGTCATTAGAAGTGAACCGGAGGTCGTGACCGGAGACCCCGGTTTGTTGCGGCTGGCGGTCGACAACGCCGTCAGAAACGCAGTCGAAGCTACCCCTAAAGGTGCGCAACCAGTGACGATTACGTGTGGATCGTCGCCTGCAGAGGCATGGGTCTCGGTGCTCGACAACGGCATCGGGCTACCGCCTGGCGGTCCTGCTGCTGCGTTCACGCCGGGACGCACTTCAAAGTCGAAGTCCACGAACTTCGGCTGGGGGCTCGCTATTGCAGCACGCGCGATTCAGTCCCTGGGGGGAACAATGGTGCTTTCGCCCCGAACCCCCGAGGGGACCGCGTGCAAGATCACCTGGCCGCAAAAGGACGTAATGAACGAGGCATCGTAGCGTGAGAGTTCTACTCGTTGAGGATGAAGATGTCAGCAGGAATCGAGCTCTCGCGTCGATACGCGAAGTCCTTGCGTCGGCTGATGTCGAGGTCAGGGAGAGCCGAGATTCCGCGATTGCAGCGATCAGCACTACGGAGTTCGACCTCGTCGTCTGCGATCTGCGGATCCCCACCACCGACGGCGCGATCAACGTTTCGGAAGACCACGGATTTGCCGTCCACGCCCACGCGCGAGCCTCGGCACCCGGCACACCATTGATCTTCTTGACAGCCTACGCAACGACGCAGAACATTCGGTCCGCGCTGGCGGATGGCGAGGTCGGTCTGCTCTTTGGCTTGGAGCATTCTGGGATCGTCCAACTCGCAAACAAGGAGGACCCCCGCGAGTTCGTTCAAGCATTCCAAAAGGTCGCAGGCCCCTTCACGCAACTCATGGCGAATGATTTCGTGGCCGCACCCTCGGAAACCGCGGCTGAGGTACGTCGGGCTGCCGCAATGTATGGCAGGCAATCGCAGGCTGACCGTGTCGAAGTTGTGCCTCGCGACGGTCTCTCGGGCGCAAGGTCAGCACAGGTGAACTTGACGCACGAAGGACTGCCAAACTCCTCGGCCTTCTTAAAGGTCGGAGCCCATCGCTGGATGGACGACGAGTACAAGCGATACCGGAGCCATGTTGCGCACCGGTTGAGCCCGGGGGCTTTTGCGCCGATGGAGCCACCACTCGTACTCGGCTTGAACAAGCACGCTGCCCTGGTGTCAACACACGCGCCCGACGTCCGGACGATGTTCGAGTTGGCCAGCAGTTCGCCGCAGGCCGCTCGCGCAGCGCTAGTTCAGCTTCGGGAGGCGACTCAACCGTGGGCGCAATCGCGGCAGTCACACACAACAAGTTTGGGGGATCTTCGACGTGAGGTGATCGACGACGAGTCGCTCATCGCAAGTGGCTTGACCCGCGAAGAGTTCGAAGATGTCGAGTCTCGTTGCGTGACATTGACACGGTCAATTTCTCATGGGGACCTTCACGGGGACAACGTGTTGGTCGGCGTTAATGGCAACCCCGTGCTGATCGACTTTGCCTACACTGGCCCGGGCCTCGCCGCATCTGATCCCGTGGCGTTCGAGCTAGGCTTGCTCTTCCACCCGCACAGCCCCCTCGCCGAGAGCGATGCTCTCGACCGAATCATCGAACAATGGTACGAACCGAGTTTTCTCGCGGATTGTCCGATCGATCTACTTCTCCTGGCAGAAGCTCGAGATTGGGCCTCCGCGATCGCGGGCCCCGACGAAGTCGCTGTAACAACGTATCTTCGTGTCGCACGACACCTGAAGTTCGATGTCAGATCGAAGTCACAAGTCCTGCAGCTCTTGCGCGCAACGTTGCGAGTGCTCAGATAGGCCGATGGGCCCAAGTCGACCCGACGACGCAACCGTTGCGCTGCGCTGCCACGCTCTGGCTACTGCCCGGCGCGCTCCAACACGAGCTCGCGCACGCGGGCCGCGTCGGCCTGGCCGCGCATCGCCTTCATGACGGCGCCGATGACGGCACCGGCGGCCTGCACCTTGCCGTCGCGGATCTTCTCCAGCACGTCGGGCTGGGCGGCGAGCGCCTCATCGATCGCGGCGATCAGCGGGCCGTCATCCGAGACGACCTTCAGACCTCGCTTCTCCACCACCTCGGCAGGAGTCCCCTCCCCCGCGATGACACCCTCAATGACCTGGCGCGCGAGCTTGTCGTTCACGACGCCCTCATCGACCAGCGCCACCACACCCGCCACCTGGGTGGGCGAGATCAGGGATGCCGGCTCGGCATCCGCGGCGTTCGCAAGACGGGCGATCTCGCCCGTCCACCACTTGCGGGCCTGCGCCGGGGACGCGCCCGCGGCGACCGTCTCCTCGACCTCGACCAGGAGGCCTGCGTTGTAGACGTCCTGGAACTCGAGCTGCGTGAACCCCCACGAGTCGCGCAGACGGCGACGCTTCGCGGCCGGCGGCTCGGGCAGTGCGGCGCGCAGGCTCTCGATCAGCTCGGCGGACGGCTCCACCGGAAGCAGGTCCGGCTCCGGGAAGTAGCGGTAGTCATCCGCGTCGCTCTTCGGGCGCCCCGCGCTCGTCGTGCCGGTGTCCTCGTGCCAGTGGCGGGTCTCCTGCGTGATCGTGCCGCCCTTGGCGAGAATCGCCGCCTGACGCTGGATCTCGTAGCGCACCGCGCGCTCCACCGAACGGAACGAGTTCACGTTCTTCGTCTCGGTGCGGGTGCCGAGCTTCTCCTGACCGCGCGGGCGCAGGCTCACGTTGGCGTCGCAGCGCAGGTTGCCGCGCTCCATGCGCGCCTCGCTGATGCCGAGGCCGCGCACGATGTCGCGGATCGTCGACACGTACGCCTTGCCCACCTCGGGCGCGCGGTGCTCGGCGCCGAAGATCGGCTTCGTCACGATCTCCACCAGCGGCACGCCGGCCCGGTTGTAGTCGACGAGCGAATACTCGGCGCCCTGGATGCGTCCGGTGCTGCCGCCCATGTGGGTCAGCTTGCCGGCATCCTCCTCCATGTGCGCGCGCTCGATCGGGATGGTGAAGACGGTGCCGTCCTCCAGCTCGATCTCGACGCTGCCCTCCATCGCGATCGGCTCGTCGTACTGGCTGATCTGGTAGTTCTTCGCCAGGTCGGGGTAGAAGTAGTTCTTGCGGCTGAACGTGGACCGCGGCGCGATCTCGCAGCCGAGCGCCAGCCCCAGGCTGATCGAGTACTCGACCGCCGTCTGGTTCACCACCGGCAGGCTGCCCGGAAGCCCCAGGTCGACCGGCGTGATGTACGTGTTCGGGGTCTCGTCGTGGCTGTCTCGACCCGCGGCGGCCGGGTTCGGCGCATCCGAGAACATCTTCGTCTGAGTACCGAGCTCGACATGCACCTCGAAGCCGAGCACCGGCTCGAACATCTCGAGAGCTTTGTCGTAGTCCATGAGGTCGGGCTTGGCCATGCCCCCAGTCTATTTGGCGCGAGTCGACCAAATTGCCGCGGCGATGAACAGCGGCTGGAACGGCAGCCGCGCCAGGCGCTTGGCATCCGTGTCGAGAGTGAAGCCGTCACGGCGGTTCGCCCACTGCGAGATGTTGCCGGGGAAGATCGCCACGAAGAACGCCGCCACCGCCGCGCCCACCCACGGGCGGGCCTGCGCCGGCGCGACCACCAGCGCGCTGCCGAGCGCGATCTCGGCCACCCCGGATGCCACCACCGTCGTGTCAGGGTCGAGCGGAACCCACGGCGGCACCTGCGCCTGGAACTCGCGGCGGGCGAACGTCAGATGCGCGACGCCCGCGAACGCGAGGGCGGAGCCGAGCAGGATGCGGGTGGTGGTGCGAGCGGCGGTCATGTTCCCATCATCGGGATGCGGCTGGGCGGGGGCTGGATGACGCGGGGGTGGATGACGCTGGGGCTGGATGACGCTGGGGCTGGATGACGCTTGGGCTGGATGACGCGGGGGCTACGCTTCCGATGGACGACCTCACCTCGACCGCCCGCCGCACAGGAGTTCCGCGTGACCGACCCGTCGCATCCCGACGCCGCCGCGAGCTCGCTGCGCGCCGTGCGCGCCTTGCGTGCCTTGCCGAAGGCGCACACCCACCTGCACCTCGACGGCGGCTACCCGCTGGCGGCCGTGCAGCGGCTCGCGCGGGCGCAGGGCGGCTCGTTCGAGCGGCCCGCGCGGTTCCGCGACGCGGGCGAGTTCTTCAGCGCTTACGGCACCGTGCCCGCCCTCGTGCGCGACCTCGACGACCTCGCCGCGCTCTGCGTCGCCCTCGTGCATGCCGAAGCGCAGTCCGGGGTGCTCTACCTCGAACCGTCGATCGAGCCGCAGCTCTACAGCCCGCGGCTCGGCGACCTCGACACCGTGACTCGCACCATCGTCGACGCGCTGCAGCGCGGGGCCGCCGACACCGGCATCGAGGTGGGCGCCAACCTGACCGTCAACACCGGGCTGGATGCGCCACTCGCCGAAGAGCTCGCCCTGCTCGCCACCCGGTTCGTCGGCGCCGGGATCACCGCGTTCGGCACCGCCGGACCGGACGACCCGACCGGCCCGCAGCGCTTCGCGCGCGCCGCCGGCATCGCGCGGGATGCGGGACTTCAGGTGGTCATCCACGCCGGGCAGACCGGCGGTCCGGTCAACGGGCCGGCGAGCGTTCGCGCGGCCCTCGACGTGCTCGGCGCCACCCGGATCTCGCACGGCGTGCACGCCATCCACGACTCCGAGCTGCTCGCCCGGCTCGCCGACGAGGGCATCGTGTGCGACGTCTGCCCCACCTCCAACGTCGCCCTCGGCGTCGCCGCATCGCTCGAAACTCACCCCGCGCCCGCGATGCTCGCGGCGGGCGTGCCGATCACCCTCAACGCCGACGACCCGCTCTGGTTCGGCGCCGACATCACCGCCCAGTACAAGGCCGCGCGCCGGGTGTGGGGTGTCGACGATGCGGGGATTGCGGCGATCGCGCGGAACGGGTTGCGGGTGCCGTCGCTCAGTGCGCCGGTGCGGGCGCGGTTCGAGGCTGCGCTTGAGGAGTGGATCGGCTCGGTGGCGGATGAGTCGGTGCGGGGCGAGTCAGTGCGGGGCGAATCAGTGCCGGGCGGGTCAGTGCCGGGCGCCTCCGCCGGACGCCCCTCCCACGAGCGTCGAGGCATGACCGTCAGCTGGGCCGGGATCGCCGCCGACTACGACCGTTCGTTCGGGCGGATGTGCGCGGGCGCGGTGCCGGCGCTGCTGGATGCGGTGGGGGCTGCGGCCGGTCCCGGGGACGCTCTCCTCGACGCGGGATGCGGCACCGGCGTCGCCGCCGCCGAAGCCGTCGCTCGCGGCTTGCAGGTCACCGGCGTGGATGCGGAAGAGAGCATGGTCTCGTTCGCGCGGGAGCGGGTGCCCGGGGCGCGGTTCGAGGTGGGTGAGCTGGCGCGGCTCCCCTACGGGGATGAAACGTTCGCCGCGGTGGTGGCGAACTTTGCGGTGAACCATGCGGGGCATCCGGATCGATGTGTCGCGGAGCTGCGGCGGGTGGCCAGGCCTGGCGCGCCGATCGCGGTCACGGTGTGGCCCTGGCAACCGACCGAGCTGAACCAGCTGTGGGCGGCGATCATCGACGAGACCGGCACGAAGCCTGCGGGCGGGTTCGTGATGCCGGAGGCGAGCGACTTCGCGCGCACCGAAGACGGGGTGTCGGGGCTGCTCGCGGCCGGCGGGTTCGCGGTGCGGGAGGCGCGGCGGGTGTCGTGGGAGTTCACCGTTTCGGCGGACGACCTGTGGGCGGGCGTCGCGGCCGGGCTCGGCACGATCGGGCAGGCGTATGTCGCAACGACGGATGCGGGACGCGCGGCGATCGAGCGGTCGTTTCGGGAGCGGGTGGCCGGCCTGGGGCCGGTGCTGCGGTTTCCAGTCGAGGCGGTGCTCGTGGCAGGGGTTGCGGCGTAGGGGCTGCCTCCCGTCACTACTTCGCCGCTTCGCCACCTCGCCATCTCGCCACCTCGCCACCTCGCCACCTCGCCACCTCGGCACCTCGGCACGATCCCTAGCTAGCCGTCACGGCACGATCCCCCGCCGCGTCGTCTCCTCCACAGGCCCGGTTTCCCGAAGAACTTGTACTAGTACATATCTTCGAATCTTGGAAGAATTGCCGCATGACGACGACCACCTTCCCCGCCTTCGCGGACCCGACGGTGCCCTTCGTCGCCCCCACGCCCTCGTCCTTCGGCGACCTGAGCGACGACGCGGTGGTCGACCTGCAACGCACCCTCGGCGAGCTGCGGCGCCGCGTGGACGCGGTGTCGTCGGCGGTCGCCGGAGAGCTGGCCCGCCGCTCGCGGCACGACCTCGGATTCGAGGGACTCGCACAGCGCCTCGGCGCCCGGACGCCCGAGGCGCTGATCGCACGGGTCACCGGAGCGTCAACGCGCGAGGCCGCGGCGCTCGTCCGGGTCGGTTCTCTGGTCGCCGACGCGGAGCAATTCGAGTCGCGGCCCACCGGCGACGGTGAGAGCCCATCCGGGCTGCTCGGCGACGCGGAGCCGACGGCCGACGGTGGCACGGGCTCGGGCTCGGGCACAGACTCGGACGCGGGTTCGAGTTGGTGCTCCGGCTCAGGCTCGACCCCGACGCCGTGGCTGCATCCGGTGGCCCACGCCGTCAACGCCGGGCGACTCTCGGTCGGCGCGGCCGACGCGATCCGCACCGCGCTTCGCGCGCCGGGTCCCGAAGTGAGCGCAGCGGCACTCGACGACGTCGTGGCCGCGCTGATCGCCGAGGCAGGAACCCTCACCCCCGAACAGCTCGCCGCGCGTGCGCGCGATGCGCGGGCCGCGCTCGACGAGGCGAGCGTGCAAGACCGCGAAAGACAGCTCCGCGAGCGCCGGTACCTGCGGTTCGTGCCGCAGCCCGACGGGATGACACGGGTGCACGGCCTGCTCGACCCTGAGTCGGCGGCGATCGTCGTCGCCTCGGTCGATGCCGCCACGTCTCCCCGGCGCGGCGGTCCGCGCTTCGTCGACAGCGCCTCGATTGCCCGCCGCGCCGGGCGAGATGGCGGCTGGGGGCATTCAGAGCGCTCAGAGCGCTCGGCCGCTGATGCCTCCGCGACTGAGGCGACCGCAAGTGGACCCACCGCCTCTGACCTCACGGCGGCCGAGCGCGCCGAACGGCTCGTTCGCGACCCTCGCGCGACCGACCAGATCGCACTCGACGCGCTCGTCGAACTGATTCGTCTCGGAACGACGGCCGACGACGGCACGGTCCTCGGCGCTCGCACCCCCGCCGTGCGGGTGCTCGTCACCGACGCCGATCTGGCCCGCCGCCGCGGATCCGGACACCTCGAAGGGCAGAGCGCACCGATCTCGATCCCCTCCGTCGAACGCCGCATCTGCGCCGACGGCACGGTGCCGATCCACTTCGACTCCGGCGGCCAGGTCGTCAACGTCGGGCGCGATCAGCGGCTGTTCACCGCCCGACAGCGCATCGGCCTTGCCGCGCGCGATGGCGGATGCCGATTCCCCGGATGCGAGAGACCGCCCACCTGGTGCGAAGCGCATCACATCGTGCCCTGGCATCGAGAACACGGGCGGACGGACATCTCGGACGGTGTTCTGCTGTGCCGGCACCATCACCTGCTCGTGCACGACAACGGCTGGCGCATCACGCGCGACGGAGCGAACTACTCGGCGATCCCGCCACGAACACTCGACCCCGCCCAGCACCCGATCCCGATGCCGTCGCGCAGCCCCGTCGCACGCCGCCTCGCGGGGTGAGGTGCTGCCGCGCACGCTGAGTCGCGATCTCGCTGGTTGAGCCGCCGCGCCGCGGTCTGAGTCTCCGCCGCGCACCATCCAGCCGAGTGAGCTCCCACCTCGCGAGCTGATCTACCGCCCCGCAGGCTGAACCTCCGCCACGCGCCGTGCCGCCGGGTGAGCTGCCACCGCGGGCGGACGTGCGGGTGGCGATCGGGTCGGCCGCCTAAGGCGCGCGCAGATGACGGCCGCGGGCCGCACCGCGGGACTTCGGTCCCTATGCGACAGGGTGAGCGTCCCTCAGAGTGGGCTCATGCTGATTCCCGCCATTGTGCTCATCACCGCCGCGCTCATCTTCTACTCGATCGGAGTCTGGGCCGAGCGGATCCGTCGCGACCTCCGCCCCTGGCACGCCGTGTTCTTCGGACTCGGCCTCGTCAGCGACGTCACCGCGACCCTGATGATGACGCAGATCGCCGCCAGCAGCCCCGACACCGACACCGGCGTCGCGGCCGTGCTCGGCACCGTGATGGCGATCACCGGCACAATCGCGATCCTGCTGATGGCCGTTCACCTGGTCTGGGCGATCGTCGTCCTCGTGCGCAACCGCCCCCACGAGCGCCAGAGCTTCCACAAGTTCTCGGTCGTCGTCTGGGCGATCTGGCTGATCCCGTACCTCGCCGGCGCGATCGGCGCCAACATCGGCTGACCCCGCCTGGGGGCCGGCGGCCGGGCGCGCCCCGAGCGGAATACGCTCGGGCGCTGCTCGACTGCTCGGCTGCTCGGCTGCTCGGCTGCTCGGCTGCTCGGCCGCTAGCCGTTAGCCGTTAGCCCGGCAGCGTGCCCGCGACGACCTGACCGGCCGCGACGACGGCGACGATGTTCGACGTGTGCAGGTCGTCGATGCGCTCCCACGGCCGACCGCGCAGCACCACGAAGTCGGCGGCCGCGCCCTCGCGCAGCGTGCCGACGGTGTCGCCCCAGCCGATGGCGGCGGCAGCCCGCGAGGTCGCCGACTGCAGGGCGCGCTCCGGCGACCAGCCGAAGATCTCGGTCATCCGCCGGATCTCCTCCATCTGATCGCCGAACGCGACGTGAGCACCGTTGGCGTCGGTTCCGAGTACGAAATCGACACCGGATTCGGCCGCGGCCCGCAGCAGCGCGTCGCGCCGCACGACGAGTTCCTGCGCCTTCTCCGCCTGCTCGGCGTTCGCCGCCACACCCTGCGCGATGCGGTTGTTGATCAGCAGCGTCGGGGCGACGGTCACGCCGAGCTCCACCAGCCGGGATGACTGCGCGGGTTCCAGCAGCGTGCCGTGCTCGATCGAGTCGACACCGGCATCCAGCGCGCGGTCGACGCCCGCCGCCGTGTGAGCGTGGGCGGCGACCCGCATGCCGAGGGCGTGCGCTTCGTCGACGATCGCCTCGAGCTCGGCGTCGGTGTGGTTGCGCCATTCCGCCTTGTCGCCCACGGAGAGCACCCCGCCGCTCGTCGCGATCTTGATGCCGTCAGCCCCGGCGCGCGCCCAGTGGCGCACGAGAGCGCGGCAGGCGTCCGGACCGTCGGCGACCGGCTTGCGGTCCGTGACCGCGGGAGGCGTGAACAGGTCGCCGTGACCCGCCGTCATGCTGACCATGCCGTGCGCGAGCACACGCGGTCCGGTGACGAGCCCCGCACGCAGCGCGCGGGCGAGCGAGAACTGAACCTCGTCGGCCGACAGGTCGCGCACCGTCGTCACGCCGCCGCGGAGGGCGCGCTGCGCGTGGGCGAGCCCGTGCAGCACCTGCTCCTCCGGACGCGTCGTGAGCGGCCAGCTGAGGAAGTCGGCGGGCTGATCGGAGGCGTTGCCGACCAGGTGCACATGCGTGTCGATGAGCCCCGGGATGACCGTGAGCGCCGACTCCTCGACTTCCGCGGGCCCCGCGGACGCCTCGACCGCGGTGAGCCGACCCGACTCCCAGCCGACGCGATTCACGCCGCGGTAGGTGGTGCCGTCCCAGAGGTGAACGCCGTCGAGGGCGCCAGTCGTCTCGCGGGCGGTGTCGCGGGTTTTCATGCTGCTCATAGTCATATCCTCTCGTGGCCGGGTCCGGGCCGGCAGTTGACGACGGCGCGGTGTTCCGCGCGGGCAAGGGTGGGGCGCACGGCCAGCGACGAACACACGGCGAACACGGGGCGCACGACCAGCAGCGGACACGTAGCGAAGACGGCGCGCGCGACCAACGACGGACACGCGGCGAACGCGGCGCGCACGACCAGCGACGGACGCGCGGCGAGCAACGGACGTGCGGCGAACGACGGGCGCGAGAGCCCCCGCCCCACGGCGCCGCCACGATCACCCGCGCTGGGTACTCTGGAAGCGCGCCGCACCGTCGGGGCGAACACCCCGACCGCCGGACTGGAGCTCCCCTGATGATCGACGCCTACCGCACCCCCGGGACCGACGTCGCCGCCCACCTGCGCGCCGGAAACGGTCTGGCGCTGCTGCCGTTCGGCGCGCTCGAGATGCACGGCGCGCACCTGCCGCTCGGAACCGACACCGCCGCCGCCCTCGAGGTCGCACGACGTCTGGCCGAGCAGTTCGATGCGGTGCTGCTGCCGCCGGTCCACTACGGCGAGACCTGGCTGACCTCCGGGTATCCCGGCACGGTGTCGCTGGCGCCCGACACCGTCACCGCGATCGCGACCGACATCGGGCGCTCGCTCGCCGCGACCGGCGCGCGCCTGTACGTGATCGTCAACGGCGATTTCGGCAACCGCGCCCCGCTGCACGCCGCCGCCCGCACGCTCACCGACGAGGGCGTCATCCGCGCCGTCGTGCTCGACTACCCGGGCATGGATGCGGCGATCGCCGAGGTGCGCGAGGCCCCGTCGGCGCACCCGATGATCGCGCACGCCGAAGAGGCCGAGACGAGCACGATGCTCGCGCTCGACCCCGAGACGGTGCGCACGGATCGCTACGCCGCCGACTACCCGGAGTTTCCCGACGACTTCGGTCAGCGCCCGATTCGCCTCGACGAGATCTCGACGACCGGCGTCTTCGGCGATCCGAGCCACTCGAGCGCGGCCAAGGGCGAGCACATCCTCGCCGGCACGGTCGCCGGCTGCGCCGCCGAGATCGAACGGCTCCTCGCCGACGACTAGCCGCGCCGGAGCGCCGCGGAGCCGTCCGGTTCGGCAACCGGCGACGGCGCGCGACCCGCTCGCGACGGGGCAGTGACGCCCACGGCCCGCGCGGTCACGTGGCGGCGCGCCGGCCAGGTGGCGTGGGGGCGGGCTGTCCAGGTGGCGTGAGGGCGGGCCGGCCAGGTGGCGTGGGGGCGTGCCGGCACGCGGGCGCACGCGGTCGCCGCCGAACGTCGACCCGCGTCTCGCTGGCCAGGATTCTGGCGCGCTGGCCTGTTGGTGTGAGCGGCCGCCGTCGAACGTGAGTCCGCGCCCCGCCGGGTGGCGCGGTGGCGTGCCGGCAGCGGGCCGAACCCAGTCGCCGCCGGACGTCACGCCTGATAGTCCTGGATGCTCGTGCCGTGGCTGCGGTCGGTTAGGCGCGCGAGCCGCGGCTGCAGCTCGGCGACGATCGCCTCGACGTCGACGGTGAGCAGTTGGCGATCGCGCATCAGCACGCGTCCGTCGACGATCGTCGTCTCGATGTCGTCGCTGCGTCCGCTGTAGACGAGCGCCGCCGCCAGGTCGTGGATCGGCTGCAGACGCGGCGCCCCCAGATCGACGACGAGCAGGTCGGCCCGGTAGCCGGGCGCGACACGACCGACGACCCCGGCGAGCCCGACGGCGGCCGCGCTCTGCGTGGTCGCGTGATCGAGCACCGCACGAGCGGTCAGGTACGAGGGGTCGGCCTCGGTCGCCTTCTGCACGAGCGCGAAGTACGTCATGCTCTCCCAGACGTCGAGCGTGTTGTTCGACGCGGCACCGTCGGTCGCAAGCCCCACAGGCACCCCGGCGGCCGCGAGCAGCCGCGCCGGCGTGGTGGCGAAGCCGTGCTTCAGGTAACCCTTCGGCGCACTGCCGAAGCCGACGCGACCGGCCTCTGCCGCCGCGCGCAGCGCCGGAACATCCTCGGGGACGACCCCGATTCCGTGCGCGATCAGCGTGCGCGCCTCCAGCAGTCCCGAGCGCTCGAGCACCTGGATCGGGGTGAGCCCGGTGCGCTCCAGGCTGTGCCGGGTCTGCTCGCGGCTCTCGGCGGCGTGCACGTGCACGAGCAGGTCGTGCTCGATGGCGGTGCGAGCGGTCGCGGCGAGGTCCTCATCGGCGACCGTGTACGGCGCGTGCGGCGCGAGCGCCGTCGTGATGCGCCCCTCGGCTGCCCCGCGCCACTCGAGCGCGAAGTCGAGCGAGCGCTCCGAGCCCCGCGGGACCGTCGGTCGAGAAGAACGTGTCGCCGAGCACCCCGCGCAGGCCCGTCTCAGCGGTGACCTTCGCGATCCGGTCCATCGAGAAGTAGTGGTCGGCGAACGTCGTCACCCCGGCGCGGATCATCTCGGCCGCTGCCAGCCGGGTGGCGAGCTCGACGTCGTCCGGGGTGAGGTTGACCTCCATCGGCCAGATCAGCTCGTTGAACCAGCGCTCGGCGGGCACGTCTTCGGCGACCCCGCGGAACATCACCATCGGGGCATGGCTGTGGCAGTTGATGAACCCGGGCATGACGAGACGCCCGCGCCCGTCGATGACCTCGGCCTCGGCCTCGGCGCCCGCGGCGATCTCGGCACCGGCCGTCGGCTCGACGGCGACGATCACGCCGTCGCGAACGACGACGTCCTGATGCTCATCGAAGCGGATGCTTCCCTCGGCATGACCCAGGACGGTCGCGTCGCGGATCAGCAGGTCGCGTCCGCCCGCGGGCGCGGCGACGTCGCGCGGACTGAGGCGAGCGGACGCGTCGCTCATCAGGCGAGCGAGGCGAGCGCGAACTCGACCATGGTCTGGAAGGTCTTCTCGCGGTCCTCCGCGCTCATCTCCTCAGTCTTCAGCACGTGGTCGCTGACGGTTCCGAGCATGAGCGCCTCGACGCCTTCCGCCGCCGCCACGGCGTAGAGCGCCGCCGCTTCCATCTCGACCGCGACCGTGCCGTGCGCCGCCAGCTTGATGGCGAGCTCCGGGTCGGGCTGGTAGAAGGCATCCGTCGTGAAGACCGGGCCCACATAGAGCTGCGTGCTCTCGCGCTCACCGAATTCGACGGCCTTGCGCAGCAGCGGGAAGCTCGGCGCGTGGCTGAAGTTCACACCCGGGATGCGCGCCGCGGTCATCGCGGAGTCGGTGTGAGCGGCGGAGGCGGCCACCACATCCCCGAGCTTCAGGTAGTCCTGCGCTCCGCCCATGGTGCCGACGCGCACGATGCGCTTGACGCCGTAGTGGCGGATCAGCTCGGTCGCGTAGATCGTCATCGACGGCATGCCCATACCGGAGGCCATGACCGAGATCGGGCGCCCCTGGTAGGTGCCGGTGTAGCCGACGATGCCGCGCACCTCGGTGACCAGGCGCGGGTTCTCGAAGTACTGCTCGGCGATCAGGGTCGCGCGGCGCGGGTCGCCCGGCATGAGGACGTCGGGGGCGAAGTCGCCGTCGGCAGCGCCGATGTGAGGAGTAGGCATGGGGTGTTCCTTTCGATGGGGCGCTCAGGCGAGCTGAGTGGGGGCGAAGCGCGCCAGCACGGCGCGCTCGGCAACACTGACGAGGCTGTAGAAGACGAGCGAGACCGCGGTGAGCACGGCCGCGCCGGCCCACAGTCCGGTGTAGTCGGAGTACACGCGCGAGACGACGATGTAGTAGCCGAGACCGTCCCCGGTCGCCAGCCATTCGGCGAGGGTCGCGGCGAGCACGGCGGTCGGCGCGGCGATGCGCGCGGAGGCGAAGATCGCGGGCAGGGTCGCCGGCAGCTGCAGGCGCCACAGGGTGCTGAGCCGCGACGAGTCGTAGCTGCGCAGCAGCAGCATCGCGTCGCGCGGCACGCGGTCGAGGCCCGAGCGCGTGTTGGCCAGGGTCGGGAAGAAGGTGACGATCGCGGTGATCACGACCACTCCCCCGAGCCCGCGGCCGAAGGCGAGGATCAGCACCGGGATCAGAGCGATGATGGGCACCGAGCGCAGGGCGACCGCGACGGGCGTGAACACCGTCTCGACAAGCGGGAAGAGCGCGAACAGGATCGCGGCCCCGACTCCGAGCACCAGCCCGGCGATGTAGCCGACGCCCGCGTGCAGCAGCGTCTCGCCGAGAGCGGTGAGGAGCACGTCGCGGTTCGCGGCCGCCTCGGGGATCGTGACGAGGTAGTTGAAGACGTCGACCGGGGTCTTGCCGACGAAATTGGAGACGTCGAAGACGATCAGGTAGAGCCACCAGGCCGACAGCACGACGACGATCGAGCCGAGCACCCACGCGACCGCGTTCACGAGTCGGCGAACGGGCGTGCCGGTCACGGGCTTCGCCACAGCCGTCGATGCCGTGAGACTCGTCGACCACGGCACCAGCACCCGACCGAGCATGCCCAGCAGGGCATACGGCACGGCGGCCATGAGCGTCGCCACGACGGCGACCGCGTAGACCTGGGCCTGGTTGAGCATCTGCAGGCCGTTGATCAGCACCACGCCGAGTCCGCTGCTGGAGCCGATGAACTCGCCGAAGATCGCGCCGAGCGTCGCGGCCGCGGCACCGATCTGAAGGCCGGTGATGACCGCCGGAACCGAGGACGGCAGGCGCACGAAGCGGAGCGCCGCGAACAGGCCGCCGCCCCAGGCGCGCACCATGGTGAGCGAGCCGCCCTCGGCCGAGCGCAGCCCGAGCATGGTGCCGACGAGCGTGGTGAAGAACACCGCGAGCGCCGCCAGGATGACCTTGGCGAGGTCGGGCTCGAAGCTGAGCTGCAGCAGCGGCATCACCGCGACGAGCGGAAGCACGTGGATGGTGAGCGCGAGACGCAGGAACAGGTTCTCGGCCGCGCGGAACTGCACGAACAGGATTCCGGCCACGATCGCGGCAAGATTGCCGAACAGCCAGCCGCGCACCGCCACCCACGCCGTGGTGGCGAAGTTGCGCAGATACAGCTCGGGGCGCTCGAAGAACTCGGCGACGATCTCGGTCGGCGGCGCGAGCACGCCGAGGCGCGCGAGCCCCATGCGGGCGGCCGCCTCCCACACCACGAGCAGCGCGAGACTGATCAGGGCGGTCGCGGCCCAGCGCGGGAACGGCGCTCGGCGGCCGGTCGGTCGCGGCGAGCGGCGCGCCGAACCCGCGATGCCGGCGGCAGCGGGATCCGTCGTCGCCGGCTCGGCCACGTCGCGGGGCCTGCTCGAGCTCACGCCGCGCTCCCCGCAGAGTCGTTCGAGGCGCCGTGCAGCATCACGCTGAGCTGATCGCACACCTCGTGGAACTCGGGGCTGGTGAGCAGTTCGCGGCGACGCGGCCGCGGGAAGTCGATCTCGACCTCGCCGACGATCCGGCCGGGGCGCGGCGACATGACGACGACGCGGTCGGCGAGGAACGCGGCCTCGGAGATCGAGTGGGTGACGAGCAGCGTCGTGGCCGAGGTGGCCGTCCAGAGCCGCTGCAGCTCCTCGTTGAGGCGCTGCCGGGTGATCTCGTCGAGCGCGCCGAAGGGCTCGTCGAGCAGAAGGATGTCGGGCGAGGTGGACAGCGCGCGAGCGATCGCGACGCGCTGGCGCATGCCGCCGGAGAGCTGACCCGGGCGGGCATCCGCGAAGTCGTCCAGCCCGATGAGCGAGATGAGCGCATCCACGCGGGCGGAGGAGATCGGGGTGCCCATCACCTGTCCGGGCAGCCGGATGTTGTCGCGGACCGAGCGCCACGGCAGCAGCGAGGGGTCCTGCAGGGCGAGCCCCAGGCGGTGCGAGGTGCGGATCGCGTGCGGCGTCTCGCCGTGGATCGTCGCGGTGCCGGAGGACTCCTGCTCGAGATCGGCGAGGATCCGCAGGATGGTCGACTTGCCGCAGCCGGAGGGGCCGAGGAGCACCGTGAAGGACCCCCGCGGAACGGAGAGCGAGACGTCGTCGAGTGCGAGCACATCCGACTTTCGACTCGTGAATCGCTTGCTGAGCTGGGTCAGCTCGAAGCCGCTCTCGTTCACGCGGGGGTCCTCCTCGGTTCAGGGGTGTGATTCGGTGGTCGTCGGGCGACGACCTGTCAAGCCGGACGACTCGACGGGGTCAGGCGGCGCGCCGGGTCGACGCGCCGCCTCGACGCGACTACTCGATGGTCGACGCGCCGTCGTAGATCTCTTCCAGCAGCGAGGTGTCGAAGACGCTGTCGTCCATCTCGATGCCGAGCGCGTGCACGGTCTCGACGTTCGATGCGATGTCCTCGGCGCCCATCCAGAGCAGACCGTTCGCCTCGGTCACCGGAGTGATGAGGATGTCGTACTGGCGGATCGCCTGCTTGGTCTGCGCCTCGATCGTGAGGCCGGTGTCGGCACCGTACTCGTTGACCGCGAGCTCGACCGCGAGGGTCGGGTCGGCGACGAAGTCCTGCCAGCCCTTGATCTCGGCGGTGAGGAAGCCGATGATCGCGTCGCGCTTGGTCTCGAGCGTGTCGCGGGTGACGACGTACACCTGCGCGTAGATGTTCAGGTTGTAGTCGGCCAGCAGCATGGTCTCGGGGACGAGGCCCGCCTCTTCGACCGCGATCGGCTGCTCGGTGTAGAACACGTACTGCGCGTCGACCTCACCGCTGAGCAGCGGCGAGACGTCGAAGCCGATCGGCACGATCTCGGTGGCGGAGACGTCGATGCCGTTCACGTCGACGAAGGCGTCGTGGGTGGCGGTGTCGCCGAGCGGCACGCCGATGCGGGCGCCGGCGATGTCGTCGGGCTCGGTGACGGGGTTGCTGTCGAGCGAGAGGAGCGCCAGCGGGCTCTTCTGGAATCCGGCCGCGACGATCACGAGGTCGGCGCCGGCCGCGTTGGCACGCGCCACGAAGTCGGTGTTGGTCACGGCGATGTCGGCCGCGCCGGACTCGAGCAGGGCCATGCCGTCGACCTCGGGGCCGCCGGGCAGGATCTCGAGGTCGACACCCTCCGCCTCGAAGTAGCCCTCCTCGGCGGCGACGTAGGTGCCGCCGAACTGGACCATGGGAATCCAGGAGGTCTGGTAGCTGAGCGAGGTGAGCTCGGCGTCGTCATCGGTCGCGGTCGCGCAGCCCGCAAGCAGGGCAGTGGCGGAGACGACGGCGGCGGCGGCGAGCCCGGCGCGCCGAAGTCGGGAAGAGGTGCGGTGTGTCATGCGTACGGTCCTTGTCATCGGGGACATTGTCAGGGGTGTGATGCAAAACGTGTTGCGTGGTTCTTGCGCCGAACCTATGTCGCCGCCGTGTCGACCAGATTTCTCAATGTTTCCGGCGCGTAAAATGAGCCTCGCTGATACAAAACCGTTTTGCAAATTGGGCAAGTCTCGCCTCGCGCTGCGGTAATCTCGCAGCGTGGAGAGCCCGACCCCGAGACGCTGGACGATGCAGCAGATCGCTGACGCCGCCGGCGTCAGCACCACCACCGTGTCGCACACGATCTCGGGCAAGCGCCCGGTGAACCCCGAGACGGCGGCACGCGTGCGGCAGCTGATTGAGCAGTTCGAGTACGTTCCCAACTCGGGCGCCGTGCGACTGCAGTCCGGCCGAAGCGGCGTGATCGCTCTCGCCGTGCCGGACATCGCCCACTGGTATTTCGGGCGCATCGCGCGCGGCGTCGAACTCGCCGCGGATGCCGCCGACTACGGCCTGATCGTCTGCTCCACCGTCAACGCGGATCCGCGCCGCGAGAAGCGCTACGTGAACCTGCTGCGAACGCGCGCCGCCGACGGCCTCGTCTACACCTCAAGCCGCTCGAACACCGACATAGACGACCTGGTGCGGCACGCGCGGACGGCTCCGCTGGTCTTCGCCGACGAAGCCGTGCCCTCGCTCAGCGAGGTGCCCTCGGTGAGCTCGACCCTCGCCGAGGGAGCGCGCACCGCCGCGGCCCACCTGGCGGCACTCGGACACACCCGTGCGGTCGTCATCGCCGGCTACCCGAGCCTCGCCTCCACGGTCGAGCGTCGCGACGCGTTCCGCGAGTTCTTCCCCCGCGCCCTGACCCTCTACGGCGACTTCGAGCACGAGTCCGGCTACGCGATCGTGTCGGACCTGCTGGCCAACGGGGTCACGTTCACCTGCATCTTCGCCCACAACGACCTGATGGCCCTCGGGGCGATCCGTCGCCTGCGCGAGGAGGGGCTGCGCGTGCCGGAGGACGTCTCGGTCGTCGGGTTCGACGATGTGGACGTGGCCTCGCTCGTCTCCCCCGGCCTCACCACGGTGCGCAAGGACCTCGTCGAGACCGGCCGTCAGGCGGGCAAGCTGCTGATCGCCCAGCTCGAGGGCGAGCCCGAGGTGGAGTCGGTCGTGCTGCCGGTGGAGCTCATCGTGCGCGAGACGACGGCGCCCGTCGCCGGGTAGCCGCGGCTCCCAGCGCACCCGACCGCTCCCGCGGCGGGGATCAGCCATCGACCCGTGCGCCGACCGCGCTCGCGGACCCGCTAGCCGAGGCTCGGCGCGCGACTCAGCAGCGGCGCACCCCAGCTCTCGACGAGCGACTGCTCGAGCGCCGCGCCGACCGTGTAGAGGCGGGCGTCCTGCCGTGCCGGCGCCATGAACTGGATGCCGACCGGCAGCCCGTCCTCGGGCGCGAGCCCGGCCGGGATCGAGATCCCGGGCACGCCGGCCAGGTTCGCCGGAATCGTCGTCAGGTCGTTCAGGTACATGGCGAGCGGGTCGTCGAGCTTCTCACCCAGTTTGAACGCGGTGGTCGGCGCCGACGGCGTCGCCAGCACGTCGCACTGCTCGAAGGCGGCGTCGAAGTCGCGCTGGATCAGCGTGCGCACCTTCTGCGCGCTGCCGTAGTACGCGTCGTAGTAGCCGGCGCTCAGCGCGTAGGTGCCGAGGATCACGCGGCGCTTCACCTCGGGGCCGAAGCCCGCCTCGCGCGTCGCCGCCATCACGTCCTCGACGGTGCCTCCGGGCACCTCGACGCGCATGCCGAAACGGACCGAGTCGAACTTGGCGAGGTTGCTCGACGCCTCCGCCGGGAGGATCAGGTAGTACGCCGAGATCGCGTACTCGAAGCTCGGAGCGCTCACCTCGACGAGTTCGGCGCCCTGCGCCTCGAGCGCCGCGAGCGACTCGTGGAAGCGCTGCAGCACACCCGACTGGAAGCCCTGCGACTCCTGCGACATCTCCTTCAAGACGCCGATCTTCAGGCCCTTGACGGCGCCCTCGCGGTGTCCGGCGCGCGCCGCGTCGGCGAACGAGGGCCAGGCATCCGGAATCGACGTCGAGTCGCGCGGGTCGTGCCCGCCGATCACGTCGTGCAGCAGTCCGGCGTCGAGCACGGTGCGGGTCACGGGACCCACCTGGTCGAGCGAGGAGGCAAGCGCGATCGCGCCGTAGCGCGACACTCCGCCGTAGGTGGGCTTCATGCCGACGGTTCCCGTCACGGCGCCCGGCTGACGGATCGATCCGCCGGTGTCGGAGCCGAGCGCGAGCGGAGCCTCGAAGGCGGCGACGGCCGCGGCCGAGCCGCCGCCGGAGCCGCCGGGGATCCGGTCGAGATCCCAGGGGTTGCGCGTCGGCCCGTAGGCGGAGTGCTCGGTCGAGGAGCCCATCGCGAACTCGTCCATGTTGGTCTTGCCGAGCGGCACCAGTCCGGCGGCGCGCAGGCGCGCGACGACCGTGGCGTCGTACGGCGGAACCCAGCCCTCAAGGATCTTGGAGCCCGCGGTGGAGGGCATGTCGAGGGTGCAGAGCACGTCCTTGATCGCCACCGGCACGCCAGCGAGCTCGGGCAGCGTCTCCCCCGCGGCACGGCGCGCGTCGATCGCGGCGGCCGTCTCGAGCGCGGCGTCGTTCACGTGCAGGTAGGAGTGCACGTCGCCCTCGACGGCGGCGATCCGGTCGAGGTGGGCCTGGGTGGCGTCGACGCTCGACACCTCACCGGATGCCAGCATCCCCGCGAGCTCGGCGGCGGTCGCGCGCGTCAGATCGGCGGCGCTCACTGCTCTTCTCCCAGGATCGCGCTGACCTTGAACCGGGATCCGTCGTGCGCGGGTGCCCCGGAGAGAGCCTGCTCGGTCGTGAGCGTCTCGCCGACGACGTCGGGACGCGTGACCATGCCGAGCGCGATCGGGTGGCTCGTGGCGGGCACGTCGGGCGTGGCGACCTCGCTGACCTTGGCCACCGAGTCGACGATCGCACCGAGCTCTTCGGTCAGGTGACCGATCTCGTCTTCGGTCAAGCCGATCCGGGCGAGGTGGGCCAGATGGCGCACCACCTCGGGGGTAATTTCAGACACAGACAACTCCGGACGATCAACGGCGGATGCGCTTTGCGGGACGCCTCCAGTCTATTCGGGCGCGGGGCGCGCCTCGCGCCGCCGGCCGCGCCTCACCGGCGCCCGACCGGGCTCAGAGCGAGCCGACCTGCTTTCCGACCGCGTACTCGGTTCCATCGGAGCCGGCCGCGATCACCAGATCGGTGCGGTCGATGCCGATGAGGGCGAGATTGCGGAACGACTCACCGCCCGGGGTGAAGTAGTCGTTGTGGCTGAAGGCGCTGCCGAGCGCCTCGCCGGTGATCGGGTCGGTCGCGCCGTCGACGGCGAAGTGGTTCGCCCCGTACGCCTCGCTCGCGGGCTGACTTCCGAAGACTCCGGTCGACGGGATCGGGTCCCAGGGCGCCACGCCGACCCACACGTTCGCGTTGCGCACGTGGAGCTCGCTGACGGTCTTCGCCGGGCTTCCCGGCGAGCCGAGCAGCGCCAGTGCGTCCACCGTGACGTCGTTCTCCTCGAGCGCGAGCAGCGCCGCCGTCGAACCGTAGGAGTGCGCGAACACCGAGACGAACGCGCCGGTCGGCCGCAGTGCGTCGAAGCCCTGAAGCGCCGAGGTGAGCGTGTCGCGGCCTTCGCGGGCCAGATCCATGGAGGCCACGTTGAGCAGCGACGGGGTGCGGTAGCCGATCCAGGAGATCGTGGCGGCCTCCTGCACAGGCCCGGCTCCCTCGACGAAGGCGTCGACCGAGCCCTCGGCAGCGGTGCTCCCCGAGTCGGCGAGGCGCGACAGCCACTCGTTCTGCTCGACGGCCAGCGCATCCGCCATCTCGGTCCAGGCCACCAGCTGCGCGTCGACGCCGAAGAACATGCCGGGGACGAGGTAGCTGACGTAGTCGGCGCTCTCGAGCGAGCCGATGCCGATCGCGGCCCGGCCGTCGTCCATCGTGTCGAGGAGGATGAGCGTGCGCGGCAGCCCCGAGTCGCCGGGTTCGAGCGCGGCGACGATCTGCTCGAGCATGTGAAGACGGGTCTCCAGCTCGGCGGCCTCCGCGCGACCGGGCTGCTCGGCGAGGCGCGTCTCGATCTCGTCGACGGCCGCGCTCAGCCGCGCGCGGTTCGCGGTGTCGCGCGCCGCGTATTCGATGCCGTCGAGCCCTCCGACCAGCTCGGGGGCGACGTCGATGAGCGCCGCGCGCTCCGTCTCGGCGGTCGACTCCCACCAGAGCACCACCTCGCTCGCGCGCGGGGGCGCGGCGAGCATCTCGGCGATGACCGTCGGGTTCTCGGCGACGAACAGCTCAAGCTCGACCTTGGGGAGTGCGGACAGCTGGCTCAGCAGGGCCACCCCGCGCAGGTTGGCGATCGAGGTCGACTGCCCGACCCCGACGACCGCGCGCGGTCCGATGAACGGGTCCGGCGAGCCGATCCACGGCGAATCGGATCCGACGCCGGCCGCGGTGGGCGCGGCGCCGGTCAGCATCGACTCGAATGCGAGCCGGTCGGCCGACGAGGCGGCGGGGGCGACCGCGGAGGTGACGGCGGATGCCGGGGAGGCGGCAGCGGCACGGTCGAGCATGCCGAATGCCTCGGCGACGCCGGTAACGGCCGCCGAGGTAGTGAGGATTGCGGTGATCTCCACCAGCAAGACGGTTGTCCCCTCGCCCCAGCGTGCGGTCGGGTCCCTAGAAATCTTCTATGACCGCACGGGTGCATTCTATGGTCCGAATGCACCCCGAATGGGGGCCGAATGTGTCCGATTTGTGAATTTGTTCGATATACCCGCGTTTGTACCCCAAACGGGGGGCAGAAAACCGTGTCTTGCCTGGGAATCCCTGGTCAGACTGCCCCACGCGACACGCCGTCGGGCGCCCGGTGTCCTCCGAAAGGAGGAGGGACTCCTCGGCTACGGGGCCTCGTCGAGCGCCGCGGGGCCGCCTTCGACCAGCAGCGCGAACTGGGCGGCATCCAGGACGCGGATGCCCAGCTCCTCCGCCTTCTGCAGCTTCGAGCCGGCGCCCGGCCCGGCCGCCACGAAATCGGTCTTCTTGCTCACGCTCGAGGCGGCCTTGCCTCCGGCGCGAATGATCGCCTCCTGCGCCCCCTCGCGGGTGAATCCGTCGAGCGATCCCGTCGCGACCACCGTGAGACCGGCCAGCGGCCCGTCGGCCGACGCGGCATTTCCGGGGCCCGGATGCCCGGGCACCGCGAACGGCACACCCGCGGCCGCCCAGCGCTCCACGATCTCGCGGTGCCAGTCGACCTCGAACCAGGCGAGCACGGCCTCGGCGATGATGTCGCCCACGCCGTCGACCGCCGCGAGCTCCTCGCGCGAGGCCGCCCGGATCGCGTCGAGCGAGCCGAACCACCCGGCCAGCGCGCGCGCCGCGACCGGCCCGACGTGCCGGATGTTGAGCGAGACGAGGAAGCGCCAGAGGTCCTTCGACTTCGCCGCCTGGATGTTGGCGAGCATCTCGCCCGCGACCTTCGACGGCACGTACTCGGCGTCGCCGAACCAGTCGTCGCCGCTGGCGCTCGGGTCGAACTCGGGGTCGGCGCTCTTGCCGCCTTTCTTGCGCTGACGCCGGAACGGGGTGTCGGTCTTGACTCGGATCACGACCCCGTCGGCGGTCGTGATGTCGCGGCCCGGCTCCCCCGGGTCCACCTGCTTGGGCAGGCCCGTCTCGGAGTCGCGCACGATGACCTCGATCGGGAAGATGTCATCGATCCGCAGGTCGAAGAGCCCCGCCTCGGTGGGCAGCGGCGGCGCGGACGGGTGCAGCGGCTGGGTGAGCGCGGCGGCCGCGACCTCGCCCATCGCCTCGATGTCGAGGCCGCCGCGGCTGGCGATGTGCTCGACCCGACCGCGCACCTGCGCCGGGCAGGTGCGGGCGTTCGGGCAGCGCAGGTCGACGTCGCCCTCCTTCGCCGGGGCGAGCGGCGTGCCGCACTCCGGGCAGTTCGCGGGCATGACGAACTCGCGCTCGGTGCCGTCGCGCAGTTCGACCACCGGGCCGAGCACCTCGGGGATGACGTCGCCGGCCTTGCGCAGCACGACCGTGTCGCCGATCAGCACGCCCTTGAGCTTGACCACGTCCTGGTTGTGAAGGGTCGCCTGGCGCACCTCGCTGCCCGCGACCCGCACCTTCTCCATGACCGCGTACGGCGTCGCGCGGCCGGTGCGCCCGACGCTGACGACGATGTCGAGCAGCTTCGTGTTGACCTGCTCCGGCGGGTACTTGTAGGCGATCGCCCAGCGCGGCGCCCGGCTGGTCGCCCCCAGCTCGTCGTGCAGCGCGAGCTCGTCGACCTTGACGACGATGCCGTCGATCTCGTGCTCGACCGGGTGCTCCTTCGTGCCCTGCCGGTGCTCGCCGTAGTGCGCGATGAAGTCGGCCGCGGCCTCGGCCGTGTCCCGCACCTCGAAGTGACGGCTCGTCGGCAGCCCCCAGCGCGCGAGCAGCGCGTACACCTCGCTCTGGCTGCCCACCGCGCTGCCGTCATCGGCCCGCGGGTCCGGCCAGGCGCCGATGCCGTGCACGAGAAGCTCCAGGCGGGCGATGCGGGCGCGCATCCGCTCGAGCGCCTCCGCGCTCTTGCCCTCCTCCTTCTGCCGCAGGCTCCCCGAGGCGGCGTTGCGCGGATTGGCGAACACGCGCTCCCCCGCCTCGACCTGGGCCGCGTTGAGCTGCTCGAACGCCTCGACCGGGAAGAACACCTCGCCGCGCACCTCGACGAGCGGCGGCGGGCTGTCGGTGTCGAGCCGGGTCGGGATGCTCGCGATGTAGCGCACGTTCTCGGTGACGTCTTCGCCGACGACGCCGTCGCCACGGGTGGCGGCGCTCACCAGCCGCCCGTTCTGGTAGCGCAGGTTAAGCGCGAGCCCGTCGATCTTCAGCTCGCAGAGGTACCGGATGCCGCGACCGGCGAGACGCTCGACGCGCGCCGCCCACTCGAGGAACTCCTCGCGGCTGAACACGTTGTCGAGGCTCAGCATGCGCTCGGCGTGGGTGACCGGGTCGAACAGCGAGGTCTGGGCCCGACCGCCGACCGTCTGGGTGGGGCTGTCCTGCCCCTGCAGCTCGGGGAAGGCGTGCTCGATCGCCTCGAGCCGGTGCATGAGCGCGTCGTACTCGGCGTCGCTCGCGACGGCCGCATCGTGCGCGTAGTAGTCCTCCCGCAGCGCCAGGATGCGCTCCGTGAGTTCGGCGGCCTCGTCGCGCGCCGCCTCCAGGCTCAGACTCTCGACGTCGGTCGTTTCCAGCTCGTCTGCCACGCTCACAGCCTAGATCCGAGGGCCGACGCTCGCGCGGTCCCTGCCCTAGGAAGCGGGGGCGCCCGCGCCGACCGGCACCGCGCTCACGGTGCGATCGATCGTGCACTGCCCGAGCACGCGGGTGCCGACGTAGAGCACCGCCGTCTGCCCGGGGGCGACGCCGTCGAGCGGCTCGAGCACCCGCACCACCAGCTCATCGGCAGCATCGCCGTCGCGGCGCACGACGCGCGCCTCGGCCGCGACCGGGTCGCCGTGCGCGCGCACCTGCACCTGGCAGTCGAACCAGCTCTCCGCATCCGCCGGCGGCTGCCCCGCCCAGGTGTGCTTGACGCCGGCGAGCTCCGAGATCGCAAGCGCCTCCTTCGGGCCGACCACGACCTCGTTGGTCTTCGGGCGCACCTCGAGTACGAAGCGGGGACGGCCGTCCGGGCTCGGGTAGCCGATGTTGAGGCCCTTGCGCTGGCCGACCGTGAAGGCCGCCGCGCCCGCGTGCGTTCCCAGGCGGTTGCCCTCGCGGTCGAGGATGTCGCCGTCCTCGGCGCCGACCTTGTCGGCGAGCCAGCCCCGGGTGTCGCCGTCGGGGATGAAGCAGATGTCGTGGCTGTCGGGCTTGTTGGCGACGGTCAGCCCGCGCTGAGCGGCCTCCGCGCGCACCTCGTCCTTCGACGGGGTCGCCCCCAGCGGGAACCATGAGTGGGCGAGCTGCTCGGCGGTCAGCACCCCGAGCACGTAGGACTGGTCCTTCGCCCAGGTGGCGGCGCGGTGCAGCTCGCGGTGGCCCTCGGCGTCCTCCCGGATGTCGGCGTAGTGCCCGGTGACGACCGCATCGAAGCCGAGCGCGAGCGCCTTCTCGAGCACCGCGGCGAACTTGATGCGCTCGTTGCAGCGCATGCAGGGGTTCGGGGTGCGGCCGGCCTGATACTCGGCGATGAAGTCGTCGACGACGTCCTCGGCGAAGCGCTCCGAGAAGTCCCAGACGTAGAAGGGGATGCCCAGCAGGTTGGCGGCGCGACGCGCGTCGAGCGCGTCCTCGACGGTGCAGCATCCGCGGGAGCCGGTCCGCAGCGTGCCGCGCTGCCGGCTGAGCGCGAGGTGCACGCCGACGACCTCGTGCCCGGCGTCGACCGCGCGCGCGGCCGCCACGGCGCTGTCGACGCCGCCGCTCATCGCCGCAAGAACCTTCATGCCCCCAGGGTACGGGAGCCGGGCCGGACGCACCGGGTGAGCCCGGCCGGGGCGGGGCGGTGCCGGTGCCGGTGCGGTGCCGCGGCGAGCGCCGCGGGGTCGGCGCGAGCGAGGTGGCCGGGGCGAACTCAGCGCGGCGGGCGGCCGGGGCGAACTCAGCGCGGCGGCCCGCCGAGGCGCGGGGCGCGCCCCGCGAGCCCCGCCTCGCGCGCCTGCGCGACCACGCGAGGAAGAACGGCGAGCACCCGATCGATGTCGGCGTCGGTGGTCTCCTCGCCGAGGGTGAAGCGCAGCGCGCCGCGCGCGGTCGACTCATCGAAGCCCATCGCGAGCACGACGTGCGAGGGCTCGGGAACGCCCGCCTGGCACGCCGAGCCGGTCGACACCTGGATGCCTTCGAGGTCGAGCAGGAACAGCAGCGAGTCGCCCTCGCAGCCCTCGAAGGTGAGGTGGGCGTTGCCCGGCAGCCGGCTCGCGGGATCCGCGTCGCCGCGCAGCGCGGCCCCGGGAACGGTGTCGAGGATGCCCGCGACCAGCCGATCGCGTCGCGACGCCAGCGCGGCGGCGCGCGAGCCGAGATCGGCGGTGGCGAGCTCGGCGGCGAGTCCGAAGGCGGCCGCACCCGCGGCGTCCTGGGTGCCCGAACGGGCCCGCTGCTGGTTGCCGCCGTGCTGCAGCGGCTCGAGCACGGTGGAGCGAGCGACGTAGAGGGCGCCGATGCCGACCGGTCCGCCGATCTTGTGCGCCGAGACGCTCACGGCCGCGGCCGGCACCGCGCGCACGTCGATCGGCACCTGCCCGAAGGCGGCGATGGCGTCGAGATGCACCGGCACGCTGTGCGCCGCGGCGAGCGCCACGATCTCCTCCACCGGCTGCAGCGTGCCGACCTCATTGTTGGCCCACAGCGCCGTGACGAGCGCGATCGTCTCGGGGTCGCGCGCGAGCGCCGCCTCCAGCGCATCCAGTCGGATGCGGCCGACCTCGTCGACCGGGATCCACTCGAGCTCGGCGCCCTCGTGCTGCTCGAGCCACTGCACGCTGTCGAGGGTGGCGTGGTGCTCGGCCCGCGTGGTCAGGATGCGCCGGCGCGGCGCGCGCGCCCAGTAGAGGCCCTTGACGCCCAGATTGACGGCCTCGGTGCCGCCCCCGGTGAACACGATCTCGACCGCATCCGCGCCGATCGCCGCGGCGACGCGCTCGCGCCCGTGCTCCAGCACATCGCGGGCGTGCTGCCCCGCCGCGTGGATCGACGACGGGTTCCCGACCTCGCCGAGCGCGTCCAGGAGCACGGCCCGCACCTCGGGCGGCATGGGAGCGGTTGCCGCGTGGTCAAGATAGATGCCCATGGGTCCTAACCTAGAACGCATGTCACCCCACGAGACCCCGGCGCCCCTGGGTGTGCGGCGCGCCGACGGCGGCGGCGAGCTTCGGGTCTGGAGCGCGAATGCGACCGCGTTGGAGCTGTGCCTGTTCGACGCGACCGATCGCGACTGGGTGACCTCGACCGTGCCGATGGTGCGCGATGAGGACGGCGTCTGGAGCGCGACGAGCCCCGAGCTGACGACGGGCACCTACTACTCGGTGCGGGCGACGGGACCGAGCGGCCCGCGTCACGCCTTCGACGCCGGGCGCGACCTGATCGACCCGTACGCGCGGGGACTCGCGCGCAGCACGCGGGGCGAATGGCGCTCGTTCGTGACCGACGAGGACTTCGACTGGGGCGGCGTGGCGAAGCCCCGCGTGCCGATGGACCACACCGTGATCTACGAGGCGCACGTCAAGGGCCTCACCAAGCTGAACCCGGAGCTCCCGGAGGAGCTGCGCGGCACCTACGCGGGCCTCGCCCACGACAGCACGATCGCCTACCTGAAGGATCTCGGCGTCACCGCCGTCGAACTGCTGCCGGTGCACCAGTCGGTGAGCGAAGAGCGCCTGCAGAAGATGGGCCTGGTCAACTACTGGGGCTACAACACCCTCAACTTCTTCACCCCGCACGCCGGCTACGCCTCGCGCTCGGCGCAGACCGGCGGCGCGGGTGCGGTGCTGCGCGAGTTCAAGGGCATGGTGCGCCGACTGCACGAGGCCGGCCTCGAGGTCATCCTCGACGTCGTCTACAACCACACCGCCGAGGAGGGCCCGGGCGGCCCGACCTCGAGCTTCCGCGGTCTCGACAACTCCAGCTACTACCGGCAGGACGAGCGCGGTCACTACATCGACGTCACCGGATGCGGCAACACCCTCGACTTCTCGAACCCGGTCGCGCAGCGCCTGGTGCTGGATTCGCTGCGCTACTGGGCGAACGACGTCCAGGTCGACGGCTTCCGCTTCGACCTCGCCGCGACCCTGGGCCGCGACGGCGACGTCGAGTTCCAGCGCGACCACCCGCTGCTGGCCGCGATCATCGACGACCCGGCGCTGCGCGACGTGAAGATGATCGCCGAACCGTGGGATGTGGGGCTGGGCGGCTGGCAGGTCGGCAACTTCCCCGACGGCTACTCGGAGTGGAACGACGGCTACCGCGACCGGATGCGCAACTTCTGGCTGCGCGACATCGCCGCCGCGCGCCACACCGACGGCCTCCCGAGCGAGGGCATCGGCTCTCTCGCCCGCCGCCTCGCCGGATCGAATCACGTCTTCTCGATCGAGCGCGGTCCGCTCGCGAGCGTCAACTTCATCACCGCGCACGACGGCTTCACCGCCGCCGACCTGGTCGCCTACAACGACAAGCACAACCTGGGCAACGGCGAAGACAACCGCGACGGCTCGAACGACAACAAGTCCTTCAACCACGGCGTCGAGGGCCGCACGAGCGATCCGGAGATCCTGCGCACGCGCCGCCGCGCGATCCGCAATCTGCTCGGCACCCTGCTGCTGAGCGCGGGCGTGCCGATGATCACCGCGGGCGACGAGTTCGGGCGCACCCAGCGCGGCAACAACAACGCCTATTGCCACGACAGCGAGCTGACCTGGATGGCCTGGGATCGAGAGCCCTGGCAGCAGGAGCTCCATGCCGTGGTGCGCGAGCTGACGCGACTGCGACGCGAGAACCCGGCGCTGCGCCCGGTGCGCTTCGGCCGCTGGGGCGAGACCACGCCGAGCGCCTCGCAGATGGACTGGTACAACAAGCAGGGCCTCGCGATGAGCGAGGCGGACTGGGACTCCCCCGCCGAGCGCACCCTGCAGTACCTGGCGGCGTCCACCCCCGAGCACGAGTCGTCGAATCGCATCCTGCTGGTCGTGCACGGTCTCGAGACCGACGTGACGGTCACCCTGCCCGAGCACGACGGGGTGAGCGGCTACACGCTGCTCTGGGACTCCGTCCACGAGGACGTCGCCGATCGCGCGGAGGAGTTCGTGCCCGGCCACGACCTCGAGGTCGGCCCCACCTCGATGAAGCTGTTCCGCGCGCACGACTGACGGCGGATGCGCCGACGCCGAGGGCGCTGACAGGCGCCGGCGCCGCGCGCTCGGTACCCTCGAAGCATGACTGACGGCCCCGGGACCACCGGCGCGGGCTGGTACCCGGACCCCGACCGGGCCGGCCACGATCGCTGGTGGGACGGCCATGCCTGGACGAGCAAGCGCCGCCCCCACGACGCGCCGCACCTGACCCCCACGGTGATCGCGGCGCCGACCCGCTCGCCCCGCCCGAACCCGTACGCGCGCTCGAGCGGCTCGAGCGCCGGAGCCGGCACCTCGACCCGGTCGCCGTGGGGCGCGCGCACGCGTCCGCGCAGCACGACCTGGGGCGGCGCGTCGGGGGCCGGCTTCGGCGGCCAGGCCGCCACCGCCAACCCGAACCAGCTCGCCACCGTCGGCTTCGTGATGTCGCTGGTCGGCATCGTGATGAGCGTCTTCGGTCTGCTGAGCCTGGCGGGGGCCATCGTGTCGCTGCTGGCGCTTCCTCGAGCGCGTCGACTCGCCGCCGCGGGTTCGGCGCGCACCGGCCGCGGCATCGCGATCGCGGGCGTCGTGATCGGCGGTCTCAGCTTCTTCGGGTGGATGCTCATCTGGCTCGTCGTCGGCCTGACGACGCTGCTGCCGACCACCATCGGCGCGAGCTGAGGACCGGCATGAGCACTCCCGCCACCGTGGCACTGCGCGCCGCCGGCATCGAGTTCCGCGAGCACCCGTACACGCACGATCCCGCCTCGCGCGACTTCGGGACCGAGGCCGCCGAGCAGCTCGGACTCGATTCGGATCTGGTGTTCAAGACCCTTCTCGCCGAGGTCGACGGGCGTCTCGCCGTCGCCGTGGTGCCGGTCAGCGGCAAGCTCGACCTGAAGGCGCTCGCCGCCGCGCTCGGCGGGAAGAAGGCGGTGATGGCGGATCCCGCGCTCGCCGAGCGCAAGACCGGCTACCTGGTCGGCGGGATCAGCCCGGTGGGCCAGAAGACCGCCCTGCCGACCGTCCTCGACGAGACGGTGGAGCTGTTCGACACGATCTTCGTCAGCGGCGGGCGCCGCGGCTTCGACATCGAGCTCGCCCCCGCCGACCTGCAGCGGATCACGAACGCCCTGATCGCCGACATCGCGCGCTGAGCGTCTGCGCCGATCGCCTGCGCCCGCCGTCCACGCCGATCGCCCGCGCTGCGAACTCGGACTGAGAACTCGGGTTGAGTGCCTGCGCTGGCCGCCCGTCGCCCGGCGCGCCGCCTAGCTCGCCGGCGAGCTCGCCGCCGAGCTCGCCGGGCGGTGGAACCGCAGCGTGACGAGCTGGAACGGTCGCAGCGCGAGCGCCACCGCACCCTCCGCAGCCGCACCCCCCGCAGCTGGGCTGACCGCCCGCGCGTCGAGGGTCCGCTCGAGGAGGTCGGTCTCGCTGACCTCGGCCCAGTCGAAGCCGGTGCGCAGCTCTCCGCGCGCCTGGCCGCCGTGCGCCTCGTAGAGCCGCACGATCACGTCGCCGGAGCGGTCCTCGGCGAGCTTGACCGCCTCGACGACAATCGCCGGCGAGCTCACCGAGACGAGCGGGGCGACGGGAGCCGCCCCGCGGACGGTGCGCAGCGGCAGGTTGATGCGATAGCCCTCTTCGACGGCATCCGGGATGCCCGCGCCCACCGACACCGCGACCCGGAACTCGTGTCGCCCCTGATCGGCGCCCGGGTCGGGGAACAGCGGCGCCCGCAGCAGCGACACGCGCGCCACCGTGGCCGTCGCTCCGCTGCCCGTCCCGCCGCTGGCCGTCCCGCCGTTGGTCGCGGCCCCGGTCGGCGCCTCGGCGCGGCGGATGTCGTGGCCGTAGCTGGCGTCGTTGCTGATCGCGACGCCGTAGCCCGGCTCCCCCACGTGCACCCAGCGGTGCGCCGCGGTCTCGAACCGCGCCGCATCCCAGGACGTGTTGGCGTGGGTGGGGCGGTGGACGTGGCCGAACTGGATCTCGGACGCCGCCCGGTCGGCGTGCACGTCGAGCGGGAAGGCGAGTTTGAGCAGCTTCTGGGTCTCGTGCCAGTCGACCACGGTGTCGATCTCGAGCGTCGTCGAGTCGCCGAGCAGGCGCAGCTCCTGCACCACGCTCGAGCTCCCGAAGGAGCGCGCGACGCGAACGCCCCGGCCATCCTCGGTGACGTCGATCGCGTCCGCCTCGGTCAGGTCGCGCCCGCCGCGTCGATAGCTCTCGTCGATGTCCCAGGCGTCCCACTGGTTGGGGGTGTCGCGGAACAGCTGCAGCAGGTTCGCGGCCGCGCCCGCGGGGATGACCTCGCGCTCGGCGTCGAGGTCGAGGATCGAACGTCACGAGTCCGCGCGAGTCCACGCGAACGCGCACGCGTCCGTTGTCGAGCACGTGCTCGTCTCCCACGCGTGTCGCGGCGCCGGAATCGGCGACGACCGCCGCGGCGGCACCGTGCGCGGGCACGCCGTCGCGCGCGAACGGCCCGGCGTTGAAGGTCAGCGGCACATCGCCCTGTCCCGCGAGCGCGGCGATCGAGCGCGCGATGATCGCCTCGAGCACGCGCGCGACCTCCGCGTAGTTCCGCTCGGCCTCCTCGTGCACCCAGGCGATGGAGGAGCCGGGGAGGATGTCGTGGAACTGCTGCAGCAGCACCGTGTGCCACGCGGACTCGAGCTCGTCGTAGGGGTAGTCGAGGCCGCCGAGGGAGGCCGCGGTCGCCCACAGCTCCGCCTCGCGCAGCAGGTGCTCGCTGCGCCGGTTGCCCCGCTTCGTCCGCGCCTGCGAGGTGTAGGTGCCGCGGTGGAACTCCAGGTAGAGCTCGCCCGACCAGACCGGCGCCTCCGCGTATTCGGCCTCGGCCGCGGCGAAGAACTCCCGTGGCGTCGCGATGCTCACCCGGGGCGAGCCCTCGAGGTCGCCGGTGCGGGCGATCGCCGCGAGCATCTCGCGGGTCGGGCCGCCGCCGCCGTCGCCCCAGCCGTAGGGAAGCAGCGACATCGTGCCGACGCCCTTCTCCGCGTACTGGCGCGAGGCCTTGGCGAGCTCGGCGCCGGAGATGTCCGAGTTGTAGGTGTCGACCGGCGGGAAGTGCGTGAACACCCGTGTTCCGTCGATGCCCTCCCACCAGAACGTGTGGTGGGGCATCCGGTTGGTCTCGTTCCACGAGATCTTCTGCGTCAGGAACCACCGCGAGCCCGCGGCCGCGACGATCTGCGGCAGGGATGCGGAGTAGCCGAACGAGTCCGGCAGCCAGACCTCGCGCGGCTCGACGCCGAGCTGCTCCATGAAGTACCGCTTGCCGGCCACGAACTGGCGCGCCATCGCCTCGCCGCCCGGCAGGTTGGTATCGGACTCGACCCACATGCCGCCGACCGGGATGAAGCGGCCGGCCGCCACCTGCGCCTTCAGCCGCTCGAACAGCTCCGGGTAGTGCTCCTGCACCCAGGCGTACTGCTGCGCACTGGAGGCGACGAAGCTGAAGCTCGGATCCTCCTCCATCAGCGAGAGCGCGTTCGAGAACGTCCGGGCCGCCTTGCGCACGGTCTCGCGCACCGGCCACAGCCAGGCCGAGTCCAGATGCGAATGCCCGACCGCGGAGAGCCGGTGCGCGCTCGCGTAGGCGGGGCGCGCGAGCACCGCGGCCACGGCCGCACGCCCCGCGGCAGCCGTGCCGGCGACGTCGTGCGGGTCGACCGCGTCGACCATCCGGTCGAGCGCGTGCAGGATCTCGGCGCGCCGGGGAAGTTCGGCGGGAAGCTCGCGCATCAGCCCGGTCAGCGTCCAGACGTCTTGGATCAGCTCCCAGACGGTCACATCGAGCAGTGCGAGCTCGAGGCTCTGCAGCACGTACGCGTGCCCCGGCCCGGCCGTCGACTTGTCGCCCAAGGGGGTCGGCGCGAACGTGAAATCGCCGGCGACGTTCGGGTTCGCCGCGGCCTCGAGATAGACGTCGATCGGAGCGCCGGCCGGACCGGCCGGGAGGTAGCTGTTGAGCGGCTCGATCGCCTTGATGATCGAGCCGTCCGGCCGGTAGGCCATCCCCTCGGCCTGGAATCCGGGCGTGGTGCGGTCGTAGCCGAGGTCGACGACGATCTCGGCTCGCGTGCCGTCGGCGGTCCACGCCGCGGGCACCTCCCCCGTGGCGTGGAACCAGGCGGTGCTCCACGGTCGTCCCCACGACGACCCGACGGCGAACGCGCGGAACTCCTGCTCGCGCGCCTCGGCGAACGGCACCGGCTCGTCGGGCACCTCCCAGGCCGAGATCGTCAGCGGAGCGCGTTCGCGGTAGAGCGCCGGGATCAGCCGCTCCCGGGTGAAGCGCTCGATTCGCGCCTCGACGAGGCCTCGGTTGTCATGCATGGGTGCTCCCGGTGGTGGGCGTCAGGGTCGGGCGGCGGACGTGTCGGTGCATCTCTCAGCCCTTCACCGCGCCGGCGAGGGCGAAGGATCCGCCGATGCCGCGCGCGACCAGAACGTAGAGGAAGATCACGGGCACCGCGTAGATCAGCGAGAACGCGGCGAGTTGGCCGTAGGCGACCGTGCCGTACTGCCCGAAGAAGCTGTAGATGCTGATCGCGGCGGGCTGCTTGCTCGGCGAGAGCAGCAGGACGAAGGGCACGAAGAAGTTGCCCCAGGCCGCGAAGAACACGTAGATCGAGATCACCGCGATGCCGGGACGCATCAGCGGGACCACGATCGTGCGCAGGGCGCGCATCGCCGAGGCGCCATCCATCCAGGCCGCCTCCTCGAGTTCGATCGGAACCGAGTCCATGAAGTTCTTGGCCATGTAGATCGCCACCGGCAGCGACGAGGCGGCGAGGAACGCCACGGTTCCCGCCATCGAGTCCAGAAGATGCAGCGCGACGAACAGCGCGTACACCGGCACCATGATCGCGGTGATCGGAAGGCAGGTGCCGAACAGCACGACATACATGAACGACCGGGTGAAGCGGGCCTGGTAGCGCGACAGCGGGTAGGCCGCCAGCAGCGCCAGCACCACCGTCAGCACGGCCGTGGAGACGGAGATGATGAGGCTGTTCCACATCGGCAGGAAGGTGCGCTCGGGCGTCAGCACGGCCGTGAAGTTGTCGAGCGTGAGCTCGGTCGGCAGCCGCGTCTGATAGGTGCTCGCGCCGTCGAACGCGGCGAAGAGGAGCCAGGCCAGCGGGAGCGCGAAGCAGAGCGCGACGAGCAGCAGCGAGGCGTTCGCGACGAAGGCGACCGTCCGCTTCGACGGCGAGGCGACGGAGCGCGGCCGAGGACCGGACGTCGGGCGGCGGCGCTCGGCGGGAGGGCGCACGGCGGCGGGGGCGCTCATGCGGTGCGCTCCCTCGGGGCTCGCAGCGCCCGGATGTAGACGACCGAGAAGATCGCCCCGACGACGAGCATCACGGTCGCGATGGCCGTGCCGTAGCCGATGTTGCCGAAGCGGAACGCCTCCTTGAACGCGTAGAGGGGCAGGGTCGTGCTGGCGCTGCCCGGACCGCCCGCCGTCATCACCCAGATCAGCGTGAAGACCGAGAGCGTCTGCAGGGTGATCAGCATGAGGGTGGTCGTGATCGTCTGCCGGATCATCGGCAGCGTCACGTGCAGCAGGCGCTTCGCCCCGTTCGCGCCGTCGAGCATCGCCGCCTCGATGATGTCCGGCGGCACGTCGTCGAGGGCGGCCTGGTAGATCATCATCGAGAACGCCGTCCCCCGCCAGATGTTGGCGACGATGACCGCGATCATCGGGAAGCCGAACAGCCAGTTCGGACCTTCCAGCCCCAGCAGGGCGAGGATCTGGTTGAGGGTTCCGTCCTGGCTGAAGAACGCGTAGGCGACGAACGCCGCGACGAGCTCCGGCAGGATCCACGCCGCCACGATCACCGTCGCGACGACCGCGCCGAGCCGGGCGCTCGCGCGCGTCATGATCACCGCCAGCCCGAGGCCCAGGATCGTCTGGGCGAGCACCGCCGACACCAGGGTGAAGAGCACGGTCAGCCCGACGGACTGCGGGAAGACGGGGTCCGAGAGCAGCCGCGCGTAGTTCTCGAGTCCGACCCACTGCGGATCGGCCGCGGCGCGGCCGGTGAGCGCCGCGTCGGTCAGCGAGCCGTAGAGGGACCACACGATCGGGCCCAGCAGGAAGACGCCCATCAGGATCACTGCGGGCACGAGCGGAAGCGTCCGCACCGCTCTGCGCCGGAGTGCCACCGTCACGATTCGGCTCTTTCTGATCGCTCGCGGGCGGTCGCTCGGATGACCGTGGCGACCTATCCCTGGTTGATGACGCGGTCGGCGGCCACGATCGATTCGACCGCGGCGTCGTACGCCGCCGCCGCCTCGGCGGGCGTCGCGGTGCCGGTGATGACGGCCTCGGTCGCCTTCTGGAGCTCGACCGAGATCTGAGCGTACTCGGCGGTCGCGGGGCGGAAGTGCGTCACCGTCACCAGGTCGGTGACGTCCTGGACGAAGGGGTTGGCCGCGGTGTAGCTGGGGTCCGCGGCGACGTCGGCGCGCACCGCGATCTGCGAGTTCTCGTTGACGTAGGCCAGCGAGTTCTCGAAGTTCAGCGCCATGGTGAGGAACTCGAAGGCCAGGTCGGGGTGCTCGGTCTGCGCGCCGATCGCGAGCGTCCAGCCGCCCGACATGCTGACGCCGCCGGGGGCCTGCCCGTGCTGCGTCGGGAACGCGACCGCCGCCATCTCCTCGGCGTACTCGGGCCACTCGAACGAGCCGCCCTCGATCCAGAACGACGGCGTGTAGGAGCCCTCGACCGTGGCCCCGAGTGTGCCGGCGGGGAACATGGTTCCGAACACCTCCTGCCAGATGTTCCCGTCGAGCGCCTCGGCGACGCTCAGCGCGTAGCCCTCGTCGTAGAGCGTCTCGATGAACTCGAGGGAGTCGATGAAGCCGGCGGAGCCGACCACCCAGCGGGAGCTCGCCCGGTCGTAGAGCGCATCGGAGCCGAGCTCGGTGCCGTAGAGCAGCTGGTAGAAGCCCTGCATGTTGGAGCCTTCGCCCGTGGCCGTGCCCGCGTACAGGTTGAACGGCACGACGTCCGGCTGGCTGGCCTTGATCGCGGCGGCGGCATCCAGGATGTCCTGCCAGGACGTCGGCTCCCACGGCACGGCGATTCCGGCGGCCTCGAAGACCGAGGTTCGGTACCAGATGGCCCGCGTGTCGGTTCCGAGTGACACCGCGTAGATGCTGCCGTCGTCGCCCGCGCCGGCCGCCTTGGCGGCGTCATCGAACTGGGCCCAGTCGTCCCACCCCGCGACGTGCGCGTCGAGGTTCAGCAGGAATCCCGCGTCGACGTCGGCCCGCAGCGCCATCGTGTCCTCGTAGAAGACGTCGGGCGCGGTCTCCGCGGAGCGGTGCGAGAGCGCGAGCTTGGTGGTGTAGTCGCTGTCGGTTCCGGCCACCGGGAGCAGCTCGACCGTGACGCCCTCGTGCGCGGCCTCGAACTCGGTCTTGACGTTGGTGAAGAGCGTGTCCAGGGCCGTGAAGGCGTCGGTCTTGATGTAGGTGACCTTGAGGACCGCGGTGCCGTCGTCGGCGGTGGGCGTGCAGCCGGCGACCCCGAGCAGGGAGCCGATCGCGAGCGCCGCGGCGCCGAGTCGTGTGGTGGTTCGCATGGTGCTCCTTCGCTCCACGGTGGACGATGCCGCGCCGATCATGCGAGCATCAGCGCCTTCGGGTTCGGGGCGAGCCCCTGGTTGAGCACCAGGCACGCCGCCCCCACGGCGGCGACATCCTCGCCGATGCCGGTGCCCATCACGGCGACATCATGAACGCTGCGGGCGGCGAGGCGCTCGCCCAGCAGGTCCGGAACGCTGCGCATGTAGTGCTCCGAGAGCCGCTCCCAGAACGGCCCGCCGAAGACGACGTGGTCGACGTCGAGGAGGTTCGCGATCACGGCGATCGCGGTGGTCATCCGCACCGCCGAGCGGTCGAGGATCTGCCGCGCGATCGCGTCACCCGCCGCGGAGGCCTCGCACAGCTGAGTGAACCGCGCATCGACGGTGTTGTTGTCCAGGCCGCCGGTCGCCGGCGGGAAGACCCCGGCCTGCTCCGCCTCCAGCACCAGAGCCTGCGGCATGCAGGCGACCAGGACGCAGCCGCGCAGGCCGCAGAAGCACTCCGGTCCGTCCGGGTCGGTGACGATGTGGCCGATCTCGCCCGCGTTGTCGGAGCTGCCCCGCACCACGTCATCGTGCACGACGAGGCCGGCGCCGATTCCGGTGCCCATGTAGAAGAAGATGAAGCTGCCGGAGCCGCTGGGGCCGCCCGCCCACATCTCGGCGATGGCGGCGGCCGTGACGTCCTTGTCGAGGATGACGGGAAGCCCGGTGCCGCGGGCGAGCGCGTCGCGCAGCGGGACATCGCGCCACCCGGCGAGGTGGGGCGGATTGACGACGACGCCGTTCACGGTGTCGATCGGGCCGGGAGCGGCGATCCCGACCCCCGCGATCCGCTCGCGTTCGACGCCCGAGATCGCGACGAGCTCATCCAGCTCCGCGACGAGGCTCGCGATGATCACGGCCGGGTCGCTCGAGGTCGGCGTGGGTCGGCGCGACCGGGCCACGATGGAGCCGGTCAGGTCGAGCATGACGAAGGTCGTGACGGTCGGGTCGAGGTGGACTCCGAGCGCGAACCGCCCGGTCGGGTTCAGCCGCAGCATGGTGCGCGGCTTTCCCGGGCCGCTGATCGCCTTGCCGGCCTCCTCGATGAGGCCCCGCTCCAGCAGTCGTCGGCAGATGTTCGAGATGGTCTGGGCGGAGAGCCCGGTGGAGGCGGCGAGCTCGACGCGGCTCAGCCCCGTGCGGGCCCGCCGGATCGCGTCGAGGATGACCGACTGGTTGAAGTCCCCCATCGCCGGGAGGTTCGTTCCGCGGCGTGAGGCGGCGGGGTGCGAGTTCTGGTTGCGCGCGCTTGGCACTTCATCCACCCCTCGGGAATCGCGTCGATGTCGCCACAGCGGGACATCCGGAGCTGGTTGTGCGCCAGCCTAGGACAATTTCTCCATTCATTGGGGAAAATCGCGCGATCCGGGCGAATCCCCTGCACAGAGCGAGGGAGCGCTCCCTCGCTCGCCACGATACAAGGCTTCACCCCGCCGACACGCCTAGGCGACCGCCACCACGCCGAGCTCCGCGGGAGTCGCCAGCAGAGCGTGGCGCGGCACCACGCGCACCGTGTAGCCGAAGCTGCCCGCGCGCTCGAGGGCGATCCGCCCCGTCCAGATCGACGGCGCGCCGGGCGCCGCCGACTCGAGCGTCAGCGCCAGCCGCGAGGTATCGCTCAGCTCATCGCCCTCCTGGGCGCGCCCGGAGATGAGCTCGACCTTCACGTCGTCGGTGCTCAGCTCGCCGAGCGCGACCGCCGCCCGCACCTGCAGGGTCTCGCCCACGTGCGGATTCGACTCGACCCCGCCCGACTCGACGTGCACCACCGAGACCCCCGGCCAGGCGGCGCGCACGCGCCGCTTCCACGCGGCGAGCTCGGCGGCCGGACCGAACCCGTCCGCGCTCACCGCGCGCTCGGCACGCGCGGCGGGCAGATAGTACGACTCGACGTACTCGCGCACCATCCGGTCCGCCGACAGCGCCGGCGAGAGCGTCGCGAGGGTGTGGCGGATGTCGCCGACCCACTTCGTCGGCACGTCCTCGGGGCCGCGATCGTAGAACCGCGGCGCGATCTGGTGCTCGAGCAGGTCGTAGAGCGCCGCCGCCTCGAGCGCGTCGCGCTCGGCCGCATCCCCCGTGCTGTCCGCCGAGGGGATCGCCCAGCCGTTGTCGCCGTCGTAGAACTCGTTCCACCAGCCGTCGAGAATCGACAGGTTGAGCACCCCGTTGAGCGCCGCCTTCATCCCGGAGGTGCCGCACGCCTCCAGCGGCCGCAGCGGGTTGTTCAGCCAGACGTCGCACCCCGGGTAGAGCAGCTGCGCCATCCCGATGTCGTAGTTGGGCAGGAACACGATGCGCCCCTGCACCGCCGGATCCTGAGAGAACTCGACCAGCTGCTGGATCAGCCGCTTGCCCTCGTCGTCGGCCGGATGGGATTTGCCCGCGATGACCAGCTGAATCGGGCGCTCCGGGTGAGTCAGCAGCGCCCGCAGCCGCTCCGGATCGTGCAGCATCAGCGTCAGCCGCTTGTAGGTGGGAACCCGGCGCGCGAACCCGACCGTGAGCACCTCGGGACTCAGCAGCGTGTCGTGCCAGCTCGGCCCGTCGGCGCCGGGATGGAGCTCGGCCCACTCGGCCGCGACCCGACGCCGGGCGTCCGCCACGAGCTGCGCGCGCAGCTGATTGCGCAGCTCCCAGAGCTCGGCGTCGCTGACGGCCGGACCCGCCCAGTCGCACGCGGTCGTGTCGGCGGTTCCGAGCCGCGACTCGGCGAGCGCGCGCACCGCCGGGTCCGTCCAGGTGGGCGCGTGCACGCCGTTGGTGACCGAGCCGATCGGCACGTCGGCCGCATCGAAGTCGGGCCAGAGCGCCCCGAACATTCCGCGGCTGACGGCCCCGTGCAGCTGGGAGACGCCGTTCGCCCGCTGCGCGAGCCGCAGCCCCATGACCGCCATGTTGAAGGTGCCGGGCGCCGCACCGTTCTCCTCGGCGCCGAGCGCGAGCACCGCGGCGGGGTCGACGCCGGGAAGCAGCTCGCTCGACAGATAGCGGGCCAGCAGCCCCGCGTCGAAGCGGTCGATTCCGGCGGGCACCGGAGTGTGAGTGGTGAAGACCGTGCCGGCACGGGCCGCTTCGAGCGCGGCGTCGAAGGTCAGACCCTCGCCGATGAGGTCGCTGATGCGCTCCAGCCCTTGGAAGCCCGCGTGCCCTTCGTTCATGTGGAACACCTCGGGCAGGGGCGCGCCGGTGATCTCCGCGTAGCGCTTGATCGCCCGGACTCCCCCGATGCCGAGCAGCAGCTCCTGCAGCAGCCGGTGCTCGCCGCCGCCGCCGTAGAGCCGGTCGGTGACCCCGCGCAGCTCGGGCTCGTTCTCGGCGGTGTCGGTGTCCAGCAGCAGCAGGGTCACCCGCCCCACCGCGAGGCGCCAGATCCTCGCGTTGAGCACGCGCCCCTCCGGCAGCGCGAGCGTGACCGTCGCGGCCGTCCCGTCCGGTCGGCGCATGAGCGTCATCGGCAGCCCGTCGGGGTCGGAGACCGGGTAGGACTCCTGCTGCCAGCCGTCGCGTGAGATCGACTGGCGGAAGTAGCCGGCCCGGTAGAACAGGCCGACGCCGAGAATCGGCACCCCGAGGTCGGAGGCGGACTTGAGATGGTCGCCCGCCAGAATGCCGAGACCTCCGGAGTACTGCGGGAGCGCCGCCGCGATGCCGAACTCGGGCGAGAAGTAGGCGATCGACGCGGGCAGATCGTCGCCGAGGGACTGGTACCAGCGGGGCGCGGTCAGGTAGTCGCGAAGCTCCTGGGCGAGGCCCCGCGCGCGGGAGACGAACGCCTCGTCGGCGGCCAGCTCGTCGAGCCGTTCGCGGCCGACCGCGCCGAGCAGGGCGACCGGATCCTTCCGCGAGCTCTCCCACACGTCCGGCGCGATGTCGCGGAACAGCGCCTGCGTGGGCCGATGCCACGACCAGCGCAGATTGGCGGCGAGCTCGTCGAGCGCGCCGAGCGACTCGGGAACGACGGTGCGAACGGTAAACCGACGGATGGCCTTCACGGCGTCACTCTAGGTGAGCGACATGTCGGCCCGGTTACGCCTCAGTTCCGCCGAGATGGACCGTCCGCCGCCGACGCGGAACCTGCCCCCCGCAGGCGTCGACGGCGGACGGTCGTGGCCGCCCCCCGGGCGATCGAATAGCCGGCGTAGCCGAACAGCCCCAGCGCGAGCACCGTGACGATGACCTCGCGCTGCTCCCCGTTCACGAGCGTGTTGACCCAGCCGAGGTACGGGATGCTGTACCAGACCGTCCCTCGGATCTGCACCTCGCGCACCGGCTCCGGGTCGGCCACCGAGTTCGCGTCGCCCTGCGTGGTGAAGCGGATCTCGCCGCCGGAGTGGGAGATCGCGACCACGCGGTGCGTCACCAGCTCGGGCTCGCCGGAGCGCAGCTGGTAGGTGAGCGCGTCGCCGATCCGGATGTCGTCGACCGGGGTGGGTCGCACGATCACGAGCGTGCCGGCCGGGTAGGTCGGGTTCATCGATCCGGTCAGGATCGTCATCGGCGTCGAGCCGGTGACCGCCGGCACCCCGACGGCGACGACGCCGAGCAGGAGGACGAGCGCGAAGAACCCGGCGCTCAGCCCGAGCACGATGAGCGAGCCGAGGCTGCGCTCGCCGAGCGGGATGCGCTCGGGCGCGGGCCGGGGCGCGACGCTGCGCGGCGAGCCCGTCGTCGCGGGACGTTCCAGAGTTGCGGTCATGACGATGCCTCCTCGGTGCGGCGGCGGCGCCGCCGAATGACGATCCACAGCAGGATCCCGGCGAACGTGCCCCCGGCGATGACGATGAACTGGGCGAACCAGTCGGCCATGGTGTTCAGCGCCACCGTCGACCACGGCAGGCCGCGACCCTCCCGGGGCGCCCGCGGCACGGTGGGGCCATCGGCGACGACGTCGACCCCGGCCTCGATCGCGGTGCCGTTCGGGGTGCCAGCCGCGCCGTCGGCCGTCTCATCCGGCACGACGGGGATGACCAGGTCCGGTTCCGCCCCGCACGCGGAGTCGGCGCGCGCGTCCCCGGTCAGCGTCACCGCGAGGTCGAACGTCGCGCTCGCGCCCTGCCCGACGAGGTTCTCCAGGTCGCCCAGTCGAAGCTCGATCAGCACCGGCACGGTCGCGCCCGCCAGAAGCGGGATCCCCGTGACCAGGGCGACGCAGTCCGCCGCGGAGCTCAGGCGCGGCGCGGATCCGGAGACGGTCCCCGCCGTCGCCTGGACGCGAAGCTCGCGCGCGAAGTCGAGGTCGCTCCACCGGGCGCCGCGCAGCTCGATCGACAGCACTCCGCCCGAATCGGACGCGTTGCGCACGCTGAACTCGGCCTCGGCCTGCGTGTGCGGCACGAGGGTCGGCACCTCGGCGAACAGCGCTCCGTCGACGTCGGCGACGAACTCGCCGCCGTCGATGCTGATCTCCAGCTGCGCCTCGGCCAGGGCCGCGCTCGCCGGCGCGGGAGCCAGCGGCGTGAGCACGACGGCGACGGCGACGGCGAAGGCGAAGGCGAAAGCCGCGATCATGCCGCGCGGGAACGCGCGGCGCGGGCTGCGAGACGGCAGGGTGAGCGGCATCATGTTCACCCGCACGCCACGCGACCGGCGGCGGCGTCGCTGAGCATCGTCCCGGCGCCCGTGGCCGTCCAGGCACCCGAGTCGATCGAGTGCTGCACCTCGACCCGGTGGGTGCCGTCGGGGAGCTCGGGCAGAAGGTCGGCGGCCGCGAAGCGCACGGCCGGTTCGGCCAGGGTCCCGCCGCGGTAGAGCGTCGTGGCGGCCCCGTCGAGGAGCACGCGGTACGCGATGCTGCTCGGCGCTGCGGTCGGATTCGACCACGAGAAGCGCACCTCGCTCGTCGACGGAGCACTGCAGGTGAAGCTCGACGCGGTGTCGACGGCCGGAGGCGTCGGTGTCGCGATCGGCTCCGGGGTCGGCTTCGGCGTCGGCTCGGGTGTCGGCTCCGGCGTCGGCGCTGCGGTCGGTGCTGCGGTCGGCTCCGCGGTCGGCTCGGCGGTCGGCTCTGCGGTCGGGCTCGATTTCGAGGTATCGCTCGGCGCCGACGACCGGGACAGGCTGATGAGCTCGATGTAGCGCTGCGAGCCGGAACTTCTGGGCGGTGACGCTCGAGTCGCAGGTCGCCAGGTGCAGCAGCGATCCCGCGATGGGCGAGGTCGTGGTCACCTGGAGGCACAGGCCTGGCGCGTCATGCACCTCGAGCTGCACGGAGCCGTCGAGGAGGGCGATGAAGTTGAATTCGGCGACCTTGTGGGTCTTGTCGTCGAGCTTGAGCGCCTGGCCCGCCTTCGCGGTGGAGAACGCCCACGCCTGCGTGGTGTCCGATTTCCCCACGACGTTGAAGTACCCCGGGGTCGTCGTGGCGAACTGCCAGAGCTCCTGCGGCTGCGTCGCCGCCCCGAGGTCCGCGCAGGACTGGATGGACGGCTGCGCGGGATTGAGCGCCTCGATGCAGCGCGTGGAGTCGAGCTCCGTCCACAGCCAGTACCAGCCGGTCGGGTCGACCGTCGCCGGCGACAGCAGCACCGTCTGGCTGAATGCGGTGGGCGTGGCGCTCGCGGTCCAGGTTCCCATCTGGATGCTCGCCGCGACGCTTCCCGCGACCGTGCTGCCGGCGTTCGCGACGATGCCGAGGGACGTCATCGAGGTGCGCGTGCACACCGTGACGCTCGCCCCCGCGGCGAGCGTCGTGCTGAAGGTGACGCCGCCCGCCAGAGTGCCGGTGGTCGACGACGTGAACGAGGCGCCGGTCGAACAGGTTGCGGCGATCCCCACCTGGACGGCGACCGCGGAGCGCAGCGCGGTCGGTCCCGACGTCACCGCGACCGTGACGGAGACCGTTCCGGCGCGCGAGCCCGTGTTGGTGAGCGACACCGAGCCGACGGCGGCGGTCGCGGTCGGCGTGTAGGTGTGGTCGAGGCTCGATCCGGAGAGCCAGGTCTGGGCGAGCCCCAGAGAGGCGGTCGAGGCCGTCAATGACGTCTGCTGCTGAACCGTCCAGACCGCCGACGCCCCGGTCGTGCCCGCGGCGAGCAGCCCCACGACGGCGAGCGCGACGATCGCGGCGCGGCCCCGCAGCGCTCGGATTCGGCGGCCGATCACGACTGGACTCCGCGAACGGTGAGCGTGAAGCCGGTGCTGGCTCCCGGCGAGGCGCTCGACGGGATGGTGACCTGCACGCAGAGCGTGGTGCTCGCTCCGGCGGCGAGCGCCCCGAGCGCCGTGGGCGCCGACTGGGCGGTGGCTCCGCCGAGCGCGGCGCCGCACGCCCCGCGCGCCACGCGGACCTCGACGCCGGTGGCCGGCGTCGCACTCGCATCGAGTGTCAGGTCGACGGTTCCGGTGTTGGTGACCGAGATGGATTGGCGGACCGATTCACCGGCGAGCAGATTGCTCCAGCCGGCGGAGCTGAGCGAACCGCTCAGCGACAGCGCCGCGCTGCCGGAGGTGACGACCCCGGAGGCAACGGGTTCGGCGTCGGTCCAGGCCGCGAGCGTTCCCTCGGCGCGGCCGACGCCGCTCAGGGTCGCGACGCCGACGATGAGGGTGGCGGCCCACAGCATGCGCATCGTCGCCCGGCGCGACGATTCCTGTCCGGGAACCGGGCAGGAGTAGGGGCGCGGTGTGTACATCGGGATCACCACCTTGGAGGAGCGGGGTGGTGGGGAGCCGGGGAGCCGACTCCCCACCACAGTTGGTGCCGTGCGATCGGGTCAGACCTGGGTCAGCTCGATCTCGATGTCGGCGAGGTCGAGCGACGAGTCCATGCCGCCGGTCTCCGCCCACGGGAAGGTGACGACGATCTGGACCGTCAGCGTGTAGGTGTCCGGGCTCAGCGTGTAGACGCCCGCGGTCGCGGTGACCGGGTTGGAGCCGGAGTCGAGCAGCGTGAAGGTCTCGGCGACGTCCACGCCGGTGATGCCGACCGTGAGGTCGTCGATGTTGGTGGTGAGCTCGGCCTCGAGGTTGTCGCCGACGGCCTCGATCTCGAAGGTCTCGGTGTAGGTGATGACGTCGCCCGGCACGATGTTCGTGATGGTCTCGTCCCACGCGCCGTCCGCGTTCGAGGCGAGCGCGAGCGTTCCGGAGTTGACCGTGCCGCCGTTCAGCGACTCGGTGTCGCTCCAGAAGGCCAGCGAGCCGGCGCCGCCCAGGAGGAGCGCGAGTCCCGCCGCAGCGGCGATGCCGCCCTTGACGAAGCTGTTCATTTCGGGTTCCTTTCGGGTTCGATCCGACTGAGTCCGGCCGGAGCACGGGTCAGGACTCGTGGCCCGGAAGCCGGGCGACACCGCGCTAGGGTCGCGGCGCCGCCCGGTACTCGAGACGTTTCGGTTTTCGGTTGATGCGCCGTCCAGCGAAACCGAACAACGCTCGAGGTTTCCCCCCACTCAGAACGCTAGACCCGGCACGCACTCGGATCTGTCCCCCGACCAGCCCCCACTGTGGGGGACCCGAGAGCGGGGGGCAACAGATCGTTCCATGAGTCTCTGACCAGGCATTTTCATGAAATCGCGGGCGAGCAATCGGGGTACACGGGATATTTTCGAGGGATAGACAACTATGACCACCCCGCGCGCCACGCCCGCCGCTCGTGAATCCTGCACCGTGATTCCCAAGGCTCCGGCACTACGGTGGGAAACGTGGCAACAGCGGCGTCAACTCCGTCCCCCGGGCACCCCCGCGCGCGCATCGGACGCATCCCGATTCGCGACCTCACGCCCGCGCAGCCGGAAGAGCGCTGGCCCGCCAAGTCGTTCCGCGGCGAGGTCGTCCCCTTCGAGGCGACCGCGTTCCGCGAGGGCCACGGCGAGCTCGGCGTCGAACTCGTGCTCGTCGACCCGGAGGGCCGCCAGCAGACCCATCGGATGCGCAGCCTCGCCCCCGGAACCGACCGCTGGCGCGCCGAGGTGCGCCTCGATGCCGAAGGAACCTGGCTCTGGCGCGTGAAGGCGTGGACCGACGACTGGGCCACCTGGCTGCACAACGCCGAGATCAAGGTCGCGGCGGGCCAGGATCTGGAACTGGTCTTCGCGATGGGCGCGGAGCTGCTCGCCGGCCGCACCGCCAAGGCGTGCGTCGAGGCGCGCGCGGCGCTCCTGGACACCAGCCTCGCCCCGGAGGAGCGCCTCGCCGCCGCGCGCGAGCCGCGCCTGACGCGCCTCATCCGCACGCGCCCGATCGCCTGGCTCTCCAGCGTCTCCGAGCAGAAGCCGCTGCACGTCGAGCGCGATCGTGCCGCCGTCGGATCCTGGTACGAGTTCTTCCCGCGCTCCGAAGGAGCGACGCGGCGGGACGACGGCTCCTGGACGAGCGGCACCTTCCGCACCGCCTCCGCCCGGCTCGCCGGGGTGGCGGCGATGGGCTTCGACGTCGTGTACCTCCCGCCGATCCACCCGATCGGCGTCGCCCACCGCAAGGGGCCGAACAACTCGACCACGGCCGGCCCGAACGACCCGGGCAGCCCGTGGGCGATCGGCGGTCCGCTCGCCGACGGCACGCCCGGCGGCCACGACGCGATCCACCCCGACCTCGGCACCGCGAAGGACTTCGCCGCCTTCGTCGCCGAGGCCGACCGGCTCGGTCTCGAGATCGCACTCGACCTGGCCCTGCAGTGCTCCCCCGATCACCCCTGGGTGACCGAGCACCCCGACTGGTTCACGACCCGGCCCGACGGCTCGATCGCGTACGCCGAGAACCCGCCCAAGAAGTACCAGGACATCTACCCGATCAACTTCGACAACGATCCCGAGGGCATCCGGGAGGAGGTGCTGCGGATCGTCGAGCTCTGGATCTCGCGCGGCGTGAAGATCTTCCGCGTCGACAACCCGCACACCAAGCCGCTGGACTTCTGGGAGTGGCTGCTCGCCGAGGTCGCGCGCGAGCACCCCGAGGTCGTCTTCCTCGCCGAGGCCTTCACCCGGCCGGCGATGCTGCACTCGCTCGCGGGCGCCGGCTTCCACCAGTCGTACACGTACTTCACCTGGCGCAACACCAAGGCGGAGCTCGAGGAGTTCCTCGCCGGCCTGGCGGGTCGCAGCGCCGACTATCTGCGCCCCAACCTCTTCGTCAACACCCCCGACATCCTCACCGAGTACCTGCAGTTCGGCGGGCCCGCCGCCTACCGCGTGCGCGCCGCGATCGCCGCCACCGGCGCGCCGACCTGGGGCATCTACGCGGGCTACGAGCTCTTCGAGGATGTCGCCCGCCCGGGCAGCGAAGAGAACATCGACAACGAGAAGTACGAGTACAAGGCGCGCGACTGGGCGCGCGCGGCTGCCACCGGCCGGACGCTCGCCCCCTACCTGACGCGGCTCAACGAGATCCGCGCGGCGCATCCGGCGCTGCGGCAGCTCCGCAACCTGCGGATCCACTGGAGCGACGACGACGCCGTGCTCGTCTACACGAAGCACCTCGCCGCCGAGTTCACCGGCGACAGGAAGCCGGACGGGCTGATCATCGTCGCGAACGTCGACCCGCACTCGGTGCGCGAGACCACCGTGCACCTGGACCTGCGGCAGCTCGGGCTGGCTCCCGACGCCCAGTTCGAGGTGCGCGACCTGATCTCGGGCGAGCGCTGGGCGTGGGGCGCCGACAACTACGTGCGACTCGACGCGTTCCGCGAGCCGGTGCACATTCTCGCGGTCGACTACTCGAAGGTGCGCTGATGGAGACCCTCCCCCCGCTCGACGCGGCGCTCATTGCCGAACTCGCCACCGGTCAGCACCCGCGGCCGCACGACTGGCTCGGTCAGCATCCGGCGGGCGACGGCCACGTCATCCGCGCCGTGCGCCCGCTCGCCGAGACCGTCACCGCCATCCGCGCGGACGGCTCGCGCATCGCTCTCGCGCACGCCTCGACGGGACTCTGGCAGGGCTTCGCCCCCGGCGCCGGGCAGGCCTACCGGCTCGAGACGACCTACCGCGACGGCCCGACCTGGACCGCGGATGACCCGTATCGCTTCGTGCCGAGCGTCGGGGACATCGACCTCTACCTCTGGGGCGAGGGGCGCCACGAGCAGCTCTGGCACTGGCTGGGGGCCCACGTCAAGGAGCACGAGGGCGTCGCCGGCACGAGCTTCTCGGTCTGGGCGCCGCACGCCCGCGCCGTGCGCATCGTGGGCGACTTCAACCACTGGAGCGGCGAGCAGCACGCCCTGCGTCGACTCGACGACAACGGGGTCTGGGAGCTGTTCGTCCCGGCGCTCGATCCGGGGACGACCTACAAGTTCGAGCTGCTGACCGCGCGCGGCGAATGGGTCAAGCGGGCCGACCCGATGGCGCGCTACACCGAGCGCCCGCCCGCCACCGCCTCCGTCGTCGGCCACAGCCAGTACGCCTGGCGCGACGCCACCTGGCTGGCCCAGCGCGCCGCGCACGACGCGCACAACGCCGCGATGAGCATCTACGAGCTGCACCTCGGCTCCTGGCGCCCCGGACTCGGCTACCGCGAGCTCGCCGATCAGCTGATCGAGTACGTGCACGAACTGGGTTTCACCCACGTCGAGTTCCTCCCGGTCGCCGAGCACCCGTTCGGCGGATCGTGGGGCTACCAGGTCACCGGCTACTACGCCCCGACCAGCCGCTTCGGGCATCCCGACGACTTCCGCTACCTGGTCGACCGACTGCACCAGGCCTCGATCGGCGTCATCGTCGACTGGGTGCCGGCGCACTTCCCGAAGGACGAGTGGGCGCTCGCGAACTTCGACGGCGAGCCGCTCTACGAGCACTCGGACCCGCGCATCGGCGAGCACCCGGACTGGGGCACGCTCGTCTTCAACTTCGGCGACTCGCAGGTGCGCAACTTCCTCGTCGCGAACGCGCTGTACTGGCTCGAGGAGTTCCACATCGACGGGCTTCGTGTCGACGCGGTCGCCTCGATGCTCTACCTGGACTACTCGCGCGAGCCCGGCCAGTGGGTGCCGAACATCCACGGCGGGCGCGAGAACCTCGAAGCGATCTCGTTCCTGCAGGAGGTCAACGCGACCGCCTACCGGCGCAACCCCGGCGTGGTCATGATCGCCGAGGAGTCGACCTCGTGGCCCGGCGTCACGAAGCCGACCGAGAGCGGCGGGCTCGGCTTCGGCCTGAAGTGGAACATGGGGTGGATGCACGACTCGCTGCAGTACATGCACGAGGACCCGATGTGGCGCTCGCACCACCACAACGACATCACCTTCAGCTTCCTCTACGCGTTCAGCGAGAGCTTCCTGCTGCCGATCAGCCACGACGAGGTCGTGCACGGCAAGGGCTCGCTGCTGTCGAAGATGCCCGGCGATCAGTGGCAGAAGCTCGCCAACGTGCGCGCCTACCTCGCCTTCATGTGGGCGCACCCCGGCAAGCAGCTGCTGTTCATGGGCAGCGAGTTCGGGCAGCCCTCGGAGTGGAGCGAGCAGCGCGGGCTCGACTGGTGGATTCTCGACCAGCCCGCCCACCAGGGCCTGGCGCGCCTCGTGGGCCAGCTCAATCGCGTCTACCGCGAGAACGCGGCCCTGTGGTCGGTCGACAACGAGGCCGCGGGCTTCGAGTGGATCGCGAACGATCCGGAGCACAACATCGTCGCCTTCCTCCGTCGCGGACGCGAGGGCGAGACGATGGCGTGCCTGGTGAACTTCGGCGGCAACCCGGTCGGCCCCTACCGGGTCGGGCTGCCGACGGCGGGCCGCTGGGACGAGGTGCTCAACACCGACGCGCTCGAGTTCGGCGGCTCCGGCGTGGGCAACTTCGGCGGCGTCGACGCGGGCGACACCCCGCGGCACGGCCGACCGGCCTCCGTCGAGCTGACGCTGCCGCCGCTCGCGGCGGTGTGGCTGCGGCTCGCGCCCGCCTCCGCGTAGCGCGGCGGGCCCCGGCGAGGACCCCGCCGAGTAGAGCCCGCCGAGTGGAGCCCGCCTAGTAGAGCAGTCCGGTGAGGTGACGCCGCGCCACAGCGACGCGCTCGTCGTCGGAGCCGGCGATCTCGAAGTACTCGAGCAAGCGCGTTCGCACCGCGGCCTTGCCGTCGGCGTCCAGTGCGGGGAAAAGCTCGAGCAGTCGCGCGAACGCGTCCTCCAGGTGGCCCCCGCTCACGTCGAGGTCGGCGACGGCGAGCTGCGCGGCCACGCTCTGCGGGGCGTGGGCCGCGGCGGAGCGGATCGTCTCCGCGTCGGCGCCCTTCAGCCGAAGCAGCAGCGAGGCCTGCGCGCGACCCGCGATCGCGTCGGCATCGCGCGGGTTCTGCGTGAGCGCCTTCTCGTACGCGGCGACGGCGGCCGCGAAGTCGCCCTCCGAGATCGCGTCGAACGCCTCCTGGTGCAGGGGCGGCAGCGGCGACTCCTCGGGCGCGGCAGGCTCGCCGCCGTCGGCGTCGCCCTGCTCGCCCGCGCCGTTCACCGGCACCTGGCCGGTGACGCCGTTCTGCGCCGCGAGCTGCAGCAGCTCGTCGAGCACCTGGCGCACCTCGGTCTCGGGCGGCATGCCGAGGAACAGGTTGACGGGGCGTCCGCCGACGACCGCGGCGACCGCGGGCACCTCGCGGATCTGGAAGGCCTGCGCGAGCTGCGGGTTCGCCTGGCCGTCGACCACGGCGAGCACCAGGCGTCCGCCGTAGGACTCGATGATCGCGCCGAGCGCCGGCTCGAGCCCGGGAGCGATGAACTCGACGACGACCGGGACCGTCGACGACAGCTCCAGCACACGCGTGAAGTTGGCGTCGTTGGCGGGAACGACCAGCGGCGAGCCGGGCGTCGCCGCCCCGTTCGCGGGAGTCGTCGGCGAGGCCGCGTCGGTCGGGGCGCCGGCCGGCTTCGCTGACGCGCGCTGCACGAGCGAGGACAGGTCGACGGCGCCGCGGAGGCTGGGTCCGGGAGGTACGGAAGTCACGTCTCTACTTTGCCACGCGGCGCAGGCCGTCGCCGCGCCTAGTCGACCTCGGTCGCGCTGATCAGGCCCTGCGAGTATCCGAGGAGCTGGATGAGCGCACCCTCCTCGGCGACCGGCGGCACGTAGAACAGCAGCTGGACGCCGTAGCGCGCCTCGACGCCCTTCGTCGTCTGCGAGAGCCCGAGCAGCGCCTTCACCCGATCGCGCGGGTTGATCGCGGCGCCCGCCTCCACGGGGGTCACCTTCTCGACCTCGACGAGCTCGACCGCGACCAGCAGTCCGGCGTCGTTGGTGCCGAAGGCGATCGGATCCTCGTCGCCGGCGACGTTGCTGAACGTCACCTTCGCCGTGGCCGGAAGCGAGGTCTTGACGCTCTCCTTGTACTCGGCGCCGATCTGCTCGCGCAGGGTGTCGGTCTCCGCGTCGAAGAACACGGCGTATTCGCTCTCGTCGCCGTTCAGCAGGATGTCGCCGTAGGCCGCCGCGAGCTCGCTCGGCTGCAGCACGCCGAGGGCGACGTCGGTTCCGACCCGGGGGGCGCCGATCGCCGTCGCCGCCATGTCGGGCAGCGTCGTGCTCGGGCCGAGGGAGATCACGTAGTGCGCCTTGTAGTTGTCGCGCGGGGTCTCCTGGATGAGCATCACGGCCACCGGGGCGACAGTGGCGTTCTCGTCCTTGATGACGGCGAAGACGGTGCGCGGCCAGGTGTCGATCTGCTGCGGGAGGATCACCTCGACCGGGCCCTGCGGCAGCACCGGCACGGCGGTCTGGGACGAGTCGCTGCTCAGGATCTCGTAGTTCGCCGCGCGCAGCTCGAGCGCGGGGCCGGCGAGACGCGTCTCGGCGAGGTCCTCATCGCCTTCCGCGTCGGCCTCGGCGACCGTCGTCTCGATGCGCTCCATGATGCGCTCGAGCTGAGGACGGGTGACCGCGGGAGCGGGGAGGTCCTCGGTTCCCGCGGCGCCGGGCGTCGGGCTGGCGGTCGGGGTCTCGACGGGGAACAGCTCGGGAGTGCCCGAGAACGTGCAGCCGCCGAGCGCGAGCGCCGCGACGACCGCGACACCGGAGGCGGCGAAGAGCCGGCGGCGACCACGCGGCGGTGCCGCCTCGATGGCCTTGCGCTGCTTCGCCGGCCGCAGCTGCGGCGGCTTCGGCGGCTTGGGAAGCTTCGGCTGCTTGCGCCGCGGGCCGCGGGCGCGGCGCGCGTGCAGCAGCGCCCAGACGAACGCGGCCAGGCCCGCCAGGAGGGCCAGCCCGCCGCCGACGATCAGCGGTCCGGACCACGGCGCGCTGTTGTCCAGCGGCCAGGTGATCGAGATCGAGCTCGGAGCCGGCGTCTCGCCGTCGCCGACGATCAGGATCGAGGCATCCGCGGGCACGTTGATCTTGCGGGTGAGCTCCTCGACGCCGCTGAACTCCTGCACCCAGAGATCCGAGCCGGACGGCGCCGGAACGGCGGTCTCGAGGCCCGCCTGGACGCTCGATCCGAGGGTCTGCGTCTCGGTGTCCCACTCCAGCAGGTTGTAGGAGGCATCGCCGACCCACGCGAGGACGTCGGCGGTGCGACCGTAGGCGAGGAAGACGGTCTCGCTGCCGGAGGCATCGATCGTCTGCGTGCCGGGAAGCGCGTTGAGGATGGAGCCGTCGATGACGGTGACGGGCGCGGTGCCGCTGGTGGTGGTCTCGACCGTCACGTGGTCGGGACCGGCCAGGACGGTGCGCTGCGCGATGCCCAGGCCGATGCCGACAAAGGCAACGACGAACAGGACGATCGCCACGACGAAACGCACGGATGACTCCTCTCAGGCCGCGGGGACCTCACGCCGCCGGGTGAGACTTCGTGATCCAGACACGAAATCCGTGGCGCAAGACTGCGGACAAGACATTTCAGAGTAGCCGACGGGTCTCACCACAACCCGGGGAAAGCTGGACGAAGTCCGAAAGAACGCCGTACAGCGCAGCCCCGGCGCGCGGTGCGCGGGTGAGCGTCACGCCCTAGACTCGGGAACGATCTTCCCCTCCTGGGGCCCTTTTCCCTGAGACCCCGTTCGCGCCCGAGTGCGCGAACCGGGACCACACCAATCGAGGAGCAAGCGCAGTGGCGGTAGACGACGCGGGATTCGGCACCGAACTCCGGGGCTACAAGAAGGACGAAGTCGACCAGGCTCTCGGCGAGCTTCGGCGCGACCTGATCAAGGCGAACCAGGCCAAGACGGACCTGAGCAAGGACGTCAAGCGACTGCAGGCGGTCACCGACGACCTGCAGGCGGAGCTCGACGAGGTCGGCCGGCCGACCTACGCCGGTCTCGGGACGCGCCTGGAGAGCACCCTTCGCGTCGCCGAGGAGCAGGCCACCCGGCTGATCGCCCAGGCCGATATCGATGTCGAGCGTCTGCGCGCCACCGCCGCCGAGGAGGTGCAGGCGCTGCGCGCCGAGGCCGCCGAGCAGGCGCAGCGTCTGGTGGAGACGGCACGCACCGACGCCGCCCACATCGTCGACAACGCCCGTGCCGAGGCGACGAGCACCGCCGAGCGCGCTGCCGCCGAGGCCGAGACCACGATCCAGGATGCGCTGCGCGAAGCGGCCGCCACCCGCGGCGCCGTCGCGACCGAGACCGCCGAGGCGCGCGCCGCCGCCAAGCGCGACGCCGCGGCACTGCGTGCCGAGGGCGAGCGGGAGATCGCCGAGCTCAAGGTCGTCGCCCAGCGCGAGGTCGCCGAGGCTCGCGAGGCCGCGGCCGCGCTGGCCCGCGACACCGAGCGCAGCCGCGCCGAGTTCGAGGCCGAGAGCCTCCGCCGACGCGAGGACCTCGAGCGAGAGCTCGAAGAGGCGCGCACCAACCTCGAGCGCGACATGGCGCAGGCCCGCGCCTCCCTCGAGGCCGACACCGAGGCCGCCAACGCCGCGCTCGCGGCCGAGACCGAGCAGAGCCGCGCCGAGCTCGCGGCGGCCACCGAGAAGGCCACGGCCGAGCTCGAGGCGAGCACCGCGGCCACCCGCGCACGCCTCGCGGCCGAGCTGTCGACCGCCCGCAGCGAGCTCGAGCACGAGGTGACGTCGCGCCGGGCCGAGCTCGAGAACGAGATCACGACGCGTCGCGCCGAGCTGGAGAGCGAGCTCGAGACCGCGCGCACCTCGCTCGCGACCGAGCTCGACGCCGCGCGCTCGGCCCAGGAGTCGGAGCTCACCGGGGCGCGCTCCGCGTGGGAAGCCGAGGTCCGCGGAGCACGCGAGTCCCTCGCCGCCGAGCTGTCGGGGCTGCGCTCCGCGACCGAGAACGAGCTCGCGCAGCAGCGCGCCGCGGTCGCCGCCGACCTGGAGAAGCAGCGCACCGACCTGGCCCGCGACGTCGCCGCCCAGCGCGCCGAGCTCGCGCAAGAGGTCGAGTCCACCCGCGCCCGCATCGCCCACGACACGCAGGAGCTCGCCGCAAGCCTGGTGACCACGGCCGAGCAGGCGCGCGCCGACCTCGAGGTGGAGATCACGGCCCGCCGTGACGCCGCCGAGAAGGAGTACCAGCTCAAGCACCAGGAGGCCGCCGCCGCCACGCAGCGCTACCTCGACGAGGCGCAGGCGCAGCTCACCGAGGCCACCGAGCGCGCCGCCGCGAAGCGCGCCGAGGCGGATGCCCTCGAGGCGAACGCGAAGGCCTCCGCATCGGAGGCCGCCGAGCGGGCCCGCACCCAGGCCGCCGAGGTGCTCGACAACGCCGAGAAGCGCGCCGCCGCTCTCGTCTCCGATGCCGAGGCCCGCGCTGCGGAGCTCGTCGGGGACGCCGAGAAGCGACTCGAGCAGCTGCGGCTGGAGCGCGAGTCGATCGCGAGCTACGTCGAGGGCCTGCGCGGAGTGCTCGCCACCACGGCTCCGGTCGCGCAGGAGAACAGCGACTTCCCGACCGAACGCGATGACGACCCGATCGACGGCGGCGAGAACGCCGCGATCTCGGAACACGAGCACAGCGCCTAAGTCGGCGCGTCGCCCGAGTTCGGTACTCTTCGCTCAACGGCTGCAACCGCCGGGGGCGCCCGCCACGCGCTGGCGCCCCGGCGATGCGCCTCCGGTCACGTCGAAAGGTCCTTCTCGGTGAAGATCAACAACGCGTTCAGTCTCGGCCTCTTCGGCGGTCTCGGCGTCCTGGTCGCGCTGCTCATCGGCGCCTCCGTCGCGAACCTGGCGACGATCCTGACCTACATCGGCGCGGCGATCTTCCTCGCCCTCGGAATCGACCCCGCCGTCTCCTGGCTGCAGCGCCACAAGGTCTCGCGGCCGCTCGCGATCCTGATCGTGCTCGTCGGCGTGCTCGCCGTCGTCGCGGGCCTCGTGCTCGCGATCATCCCGGTGATCGTCGACCAGGTGAACAAGCTGATCGAGTCGATTCCGGACATCGTCACCACCGTGCAGGACACCCAGGTGATCCAGGACTGGTGGGCGCAGACCCTCCCCTGGCTCGCCTTCGACGACGTCGTCGGCAACCTCGAGGACTTCTTCACCGAGAACATCGGCGCGATCACCGGCGGCGTGCTCAACACCGCGATCGGCATCGCGACCGGCACCTTCGGCATCCTGATCGTGCTGATCCTCACGCTCTACTTCGTCGCCTCGCTGGCGAGCATCAAGCGCGGCCTGTACCAGCTCGTCCCGGCCTCCAAGCGCGAGCGCTTCATCGACCTCGCCGAGCAGATCTCCAAGTCGGTGGGTCGCTTCGTCATCGGGCAGGCGCTCCTCGGCCTCTCCAACGGCGTGCTCACCTTCATCTTCCTGAGCGTGCTCGGCCTGATTCTCGGCGAGCCGATCCAGTACTCCGCGCTGCTCGCGTTCATCGCGTTCCTGTTCTCGCTCGTCCCGCTGGTCGGAACGATCTCCGGATCCGTGATCATCACGCTCGCCGTCTGGCTGTTCAACGGCGTCCCCGCCGTGATCGTGGTCGGGATCTGGTACCTGGTCTACATGCAGGTCGAGGCCTACGTGCTGAGCCCGAACATCATGAACCGCGCGGTGAAGATCCCCGGCGCCGTGGTCGTGGTGGCGGCCCTGGCGGGCGGCACGCTGCTCGGCATCCTCGGGGCGCTCATCGCGATCCCGGTCGCCGCCTCGATCCTGCTCATCGTCAAGCAGGTCATCGTGCCGCGGCAGAACGAGCTGTAGCGCGCCGACTCGGCTAGGCCGCCGGCGGCGTCCACTCGGTCGGCAGCGGCAGCGCCGCGGGGTTCACGCGCTCGACGATCTCGCTCAGCACGCGGAAGGTCTGCTTCTCCCCCACCCAGAGGTGCCTGCCCTCCTCGACGGCAACGAAGTCGACCTCGGGAACGACCGCGAACTGCTGGCGCGCCTCGTCGGGGCGCAGGAAGTCGTCGAACTCCGGCACGACCGCGACGAGCGGCACGCCCCGCCCCGCCCAGAGGGCGAGCTCGTCGCTCGTGGTGCGCCGCAGCGGCGGCGACAGCAGGATCGCGCCGGCGATCGGATGCTCCAGCCCGTGCTTGAGGGCGACCTCGGTGCCGAAGGACCAGCCGACGAGCCACGGCGTCGGGAGCCCGCGCTCGGCGACGAACGCCATCGCCGCGGCGAGATCCTCCGCCTCGGTGATGCCGTCGCCGAAGGCGCCCTCCGACGTGCCGCGCGGCGATGTGACGCCGCGGAAGTTGAAGCGCAGCACCGCCAGGTCGGCGAGGGCGGGCAGGCGTGCGGCCGCCTTGCGGATGATGTGGGAGTCCATGAATCCGCCCGCCGTCGGCAGCGGATGCAGGAACACGAGCGTGGCGACCGGGGGCCGCGACTCGGGAAGCGAGAGCTCCCCCACGAGGCGCAGCCCGTCGGAGGTGCGCAGCTCGATGTCCTCCCGGCGGGCGGGCAGCATGACGCTCGACGAGATGCGGATGGGGGCGGGCTCGGTCACGGGGATCCTCAGCTTCGGGTCTTCCAGCAGTGCGTGTGCCAGTGTCGGCGTGCCGCGAGATCGTCGGCCTCGCCGAACAGGCCGTCGGCGCGCCAGGCGACGAGGTGCGCCGTCCCCGGGGCGATCTCGAGACCGCATCCGGGGCACACGTAGCTCTTGACCGCCGCGTTGGCAGCCTGCGGCTGGACGTTCCAGCTGCCGTCGCGCTTGGCCTCGACTCGGCGCGTCCCGGCGAGGATGCGCTCCACATCGAGCGGCTCCGGCTCGACGTCGCGCCGACGCGCGCGCGAACGAGAAGACCGAGCCATTCCTCGATTGTAGAAGAGGCCCCGCGGGGATGCCGTCGCGACGAGGGCGCGGCCGCGACGTCAGCGGACGCGGCGCATCAGTACCAGCCGCGCGTCTCGCTCGACTCCCAGGCGGCGCACGGCGTTCCGTAGCGCCCCGCGATGTAGCCGAGCCCCCACGTGATCTGCGTCGTGGCGTTGGTCTGCCAGTCGGCACCCGCGGTCGCCATCTTGCTGCCCGGCAGCGCCTGCGGGATGCCGTACGCGCCGCTCGAGGGGTTCTCGGCGTACAGGTTCCAGTTCGACTCGCGCGTCCAGAGCGCGACCAGGCACGAGTACTGGCTCTCGTCCCAACCGCGCGCGAGCACCATGTCGTAGGCGATCGCCTGCGCGCTGCCCGGGTCGGGGGTTCCGACCACCGGCGCGGTCGCGGCGGCGGGCGGCGGCGGATCGGTCACGTCGTAGCCGTCGCGCTCCACGCGCGACTCGACGGCATCGCTGACCGCGAACTCCTGCACCGGAGCGGCCACGGCGGCGGCCGCCGGATCGTCGAGGGTCTGGCTGCTGGCGTGCGGAACCCCGGCGACCGAGACGAAGGCGAGCGACACCAGGGCCGCGAAGATCGGGAGCGAACGGGCCGTGCGGGCATGCCGCTCTGGCGCCGGCACCGGAGGGTGCAGACGAGCCGTCACACCTCGTCGCCGGTACCCGCTCACAGTTCCGTCAGTCTACTGACGCCCCCTGGGAGTCCGGGGAGACGCGCGCGGCCCCCAGTTCGGGGAGGCAGTCGGCAGCGATCGCGTGTCGACCGGGGCTCGCGGGCGAGCGCGGGCCGACCGGGGCTCGCAGGCGAGCGAGCGTCGACCGGCGCTCGCGGGCGAGCGACGCGGGCCGCTCAGCGCACCGCGAGCATGACCTCCGTGACGCGATCGATCAGAAGGTCGACCTGCGATTCCAGGTAGCCGCCGCGCTGGGCGGAGAAGGCGACCGTGCGCAGCTGCTCCAGCTCGATCGGGGTGCCCTCCTGGAAGTAGCGGGTGATGCGGTCGCCGAGCGCGTCGACCTCGCGGACCGAGTAGCCGCCGGTGAAGATCCCCACTCGGCGGAAGCGCTGGCCGCGCGGGCGCACCAGGCGGTCGAGGATCACCTGGGCGGAGGCGCGCGCGTCGGCGTACCACTCCTCGGAGCGCTCGCTCAGCGCCTGCTCGCGCTCGCGCTGGGCGAAGACGTCCTCGAGCCGTTCGAGCGCGGCGTCGACCGCGTCCGGCTGGTAGCCGCCGCGGCGCATCGTGAAGGCGGCACGACGAACGCTCTCGGAGGTGATCACCGTCGACGTCGGCTCGCCGACGTAGGCGCGGTGCGCATCCTCGAGGAAGTCCTCGACCTCATCGATGTCGTAACCGCGCTGGGAGCCGCGCGTGCGCGGGAACGTCGTACTCACGCGGCGATTCTAACGAACACTCGCTGTGCGTCCGACACCGCTCGGCTCAGCTCGCGAAGATCAGGAAGAACGCGTAGATGACGATCGCCGAGGGCAGGACCGAGTCCAGCCGGTCGAGGAATCCGCCGTGGCCGGGAAGCCAGCTCGAGATGTCCTTCACGCCGAGGTCGCGCTTGATCATCGACTCGGTGAGGTCGCCCATCGTCGCCACGACGACGAGCACGGCACCGAGCGCCAGGCCCACCCACCAGGGCTGCCCGAGCATCAGGACGCCGAGCAGGCCACCGGCCAGGAGCGCGGCGGCGACCGCCCCGGCGAAGCCCTCCCAGGTCTTTCCGGGGCTGATCGTGGGGGCGAGCTTGTGCTTGCCGAAGCTGAGCCCGGCGGCGTAGGCGCCGACATCGGTGGAGACGACGATGATGATGCCCGCGAGTGTCCACCACTCGCCGCCCTCGCTTCCGGTCACGACGAGGTAGAACCCGGCCATGAGCGAGACGTAGATCTGGACGAGCGCTCCCGCGCCGATGTCCAGCAGCACCTCCCGCGTCGGGGCGCGGTGGGACGGCAGCACGAGCTCCGCCAGGCGCCACAGCGTGACCACGGTGATCGCGCCGACGAGCGCGATCCAGAGCGCCTCGATGCCGAAGAAGAACGCGAGCGGCGCGATCGCGACGCCGACGACCGCCGAGACGACCCGCGGAATCGTGCGACCCGCCTGGCGCAGCGCCTGCGCGAGCTCGAGCGTCGTGAACGCGATCAGCGCCGCGCCGAAGAGGATGAACACCCACTTGAGCACGATGAGGCTCGCCAGGAACGCCCCGCCCAGCAGCACGCCGATGCCGATGGCGGCCAGGAGGTTGCGGCCCGTGCGGGCCTGGATCTTCTCGTTGGTCGCGTCGAACTGGGCGCGCGCGTGGTGCAGCTGCTCCTCGATGTCGGCGCGGGCCGCGGTGGCGCGCTCCTCCAGGTCGAGGCGAGCGGCGTGCGCTCGCTCCTCGAACTCGCTCAACGGGGAGGGGTGGCGGCGCGCGTGGTGCGGCTCGGCGGGGCCGGGCTCCGCAGGGCCGGGCTCCGCCGACGGCTCGTCATCGGAGTGCGACGTCATCAGACCTCGAGAAGCTCGGCTTCCTTGCGCTTGAGCGCCTCGTCGACCGCGTCGACGTTCGCCTTCGTCAGCGCGTCGAGTTCCTTCTCGCCGCGCGCGATGTCATCTTCGCTGACCTCGCCATTGAGCGCATCCAGGTCGTCCTTCGCCTTGCGGCGCACGTTGCGGATGGCGATCTTGGCGTCTTCGCCCTTGGTGCGGACGATCTTGACGTACTCCTTGCGGCGCTCCTCGGTGAGCTCCGGCATCGTCACGCGAATGATCTCGCCGTCGTTCGACGGGTTCGCGCCGAGGTTCGGGAAGTTGACGATCGCCTTCTCGATCTCCTTGAGCGCCGTCTTGTCGTACGGCGTGATCAGGAGCGTGCGCGCCTCGGGGTTCTGCAGGCTCGCGAGCTGCTGCAGGGGCGTCGGCGTCCCGTAGTACTCGACCATGATCTTCTCGAACAGCGCGGGGTTCGCCCGCCCCGTGCGCACGGTCGCGAAGTCATTCTTCGCGTAATCCACAGCCGAGTGCATCTTCTCCTTGGCCTCGGCGAGAACGTCACTAATCACGGCACACTCCTTCAACGACGACCGTTTCGGCCTTGGTCCAGCTTAGTCGGGCGCGCGGCGGACGGCCTACGAGGCGGCGCCGTCCGGCGTCGTCACGAAGTCGATGAGCTCTTCGACGCGTCCGAGCAGGCTCGGTTCGAGGTCGGCATAGGTGCGCACGGAGCCCAGGATGCGCTGCCAGGCGGCCGCGATGTCGGCCTGGTCGGCGTGCGGCCAGCCCAGCGCCTCGCAGATGCCGTGCTTCCACTCGACGTGCCGCGGGATCTCGGGCCAGCGGGTCAGCCCGAGCCGCTCGGGTCGGACCGACTGCCACACATCGACGAAGGGATGCCCGACGATGAGCACCTGCGGATGCCGGATCGACTGCGCGATCCGGCTCTCCTTGGACCCGGGAACGAGGTGATCCACGAGCACCCCGAGCCGCGCGCCCGGTCCGGGCTGGCGTTCGCCGATGACGGCCGCCAGATCGTCGATGCCGCCGAGGTATTCGACGACGACGCCCTCGGCCCGCAGGTCGCTGCCCCAGACCTTCTCGACCAGTTCGGCGTCGTGGCGCCCCTCGACGAGAATGCGACTGGCGCGCGCCACGCGCGCTCGACGTGCCGCATTCGGGTTCTCGGCCTCGACGACGCGGGCGCCGGAGGCCGTGCGCGCGGCGGCCCGGGGTGCGGCACGCGGCGGATCGAGCACGACGGGCGCGCCGTCGATCAGGTACCCGCCGCCGAGCGGGAACCAGCGCACCCGGCCCGCGCGGTCCTCGAGCGCGACCCGGCCCTTCTCGAACCCGACGATCGCGCCGACCCATCCGCCGGGGTCGATCTCGGGGGCGAGTTCCACGACGAGGCCGCGCTCGACGGCCACGCGGGGCACGCTGACCTTCCCCCGGCCGCGCCAGTCCCCCGCGAGCACGTCCGCGCCGTAGGGATCGAAGTCAGCCACTGACCGCGACGCCGTAGAGCAGGAAGCCGGCCACCCAGACGAGGATGACGCCCGCCAGGGTGAGCAGCGCCACCCACCAGGCGCGGCGGCGACGCACCAGGGCGACGACCGTGCCGATCACGCCGGCGGCGACCACGATCACCGCGGCCGCTCCGGCGAGGAACAGCGCGCTCGTGGCCCCGTCGAGCGAGCAGTCGCCGACGCAGGTGCCGAGCGTGGCGAAGGTCACGGTCGCCAGGAGCGCGCCGAACACGCCGATCAGGGCGGTCAGGATCAGCAGCAGGATCGACAGCGCGATGTCCCAGACGCTGCGGGCGCGCGGTCCGGTCACGGGCGGACGAGCGTGCCGATGTGCTCGCCCTGAAGCACGCGCGTGACGTTGCCCGCCGGCTCCATGCCGAACACGCGCATCGGCATCCCGTTGTCCATGCAGAGGCTGAATGCGGTGGAGTCGACCACCTTGAGGCCCTGCACGAGCGCCTCCTGGTAGCTGATCTCCTCGAGCCGCACGGCGTCGGGACTGGTGCGCGGGTCGGCCGTGTAGACGCCGTCGACGCCGTTCTTGGCGACCAGCACCGCGTCGGCGCCGATCTCGAGGGCGCGCTGGGCGCTCACGGTGTCGGTCGAGAAGTAGGGCAGCCCCGCTCCGGCGCCGAAGATGACGATGCGCCCCTTCTCCAGGTGCCGCTCGGCGCGCAGCGGGATGTAGGGCTCCGCGACCTGGGTCATGGCGATCGCCGACTGCACCCGGACCTGCGCCCCCGCCTGCTCGAGGAAGTCCTGAAGCGCGAGCGCGTTCATGACCGTGCCGAGCATTCCCATGTAGTCGGCGCGGCCGCGGTCCATGCCGCGCTGGCTGAGTTCGGCGCCGCGGAAGAAGTTGCCGCCGCCGACGACGACCGCGACCTCGACCCCTTCGGGATCGTCTTCGTGCTTGGGCGCTGCGACGGCGATCTCGCGGGCGATCGCGCTCACGATGTCCGGGTTGACCCCGAGCTGTCCACCGCCGAACGCTTCACCGGAGAGCTTGAGCAGGACACGGCGGCGACTCGACATGGGACTTCCTCAAGAGTGTGGGGGATGCCATTTCAGGATACCTGGGCCGGGCGCGATCCCGGAGCGGCGCGACGCGGGCTCGCGCTCCGGAGGCCGCTTAGTTATAGTTTCGCTAGAACAATCTTGAAGCCTGTGAGGATGATCCATGCGACTGCCCCTCCGCTCCCTCCTCGTCTTCACGCTGCTCGCGCTCGGCGGCGCGTGGCTGGTCGCGCTCCCGCTCTGGTTCACCGGGCGCCTCGCCAACCCGTGGTTCACCGCGTTCGCGATCGCCATGATGGCCACCCCCGCCATCGCTGCGATCCTCGTGGTGCGTGTCGTGGACCGCGACCCCGACTGGCGCACCGCGCTCGGACTCCGCGCCCCCGGCCCCGGCCGCCGCTTCGCGCTGTTCCTCGTCCTCGGCCTCGTGCTCGCGATCGGCATGATCGTGGCGGCGCTGCTGACCAATGCCGCCTTCGGGCTGTACCGCGCCGACCTGGTCGGCTTCTCCGGCTTCCGCGCCGCCCTGGAACCGCTCATCGCCGAAGCGGGCCCGCTGCCGATGCCCCTCGAGCTGCTCATCCTGCTGCAGGCGGTCGCGATCGTGCCCGCCGCGCTGCTGAACACGATCCCGGCGCTCGGCGAGGAGCTGGGCTGGCGCGGCTGGCTGATGCCGAAGCTGATGCCGCTCGGCGCCGTTCCCGCCGTCCTCATCTCGGGCGTGATCTGGGGCCTCTGGCACGCGCCGCTCATCCTGCTCGGCTACAACTACCCGACCGCGCCCGGCTGGCTGGCGGTGCTCAGCATGTGCGGCATGTGCATCGTCGTCGGCGGCGTATTCGGCTGGCTGCGGATCCGATCCGGCTCCGTCTGGCCCGCCGCCCTCGCGCACGGCGCCTTCAACGCCGCGGCGGGGCTCTCGCTGCTCGTGGGCGCCGCGGGCGACATCGTCGACCCCACGCAGGCCACCATCCTCGGCTGGTCCGGCTGGATCGTGCCCGCGCTCTTCGTGGTCGTTCTCATCGCGACCGGGCGATTCCGCCCCGCGCGGGGCATCGCCGAGACCGCGAGCGCCGCCAGCCCGGTCGTCTGACGCCCGGAGGCCCGGATCGCCCGCGGCGGCCGCAACGCACAGCGCCCCGCCGATCCGAGGATCTGCGGGGCGCTGCGGCGATGATGCGTGGTGACTAGGCGCCGACCTTGAAGCGGGCGAAGCCCGTCACGGTCAGGCCCGCGTCGGCGAGAACCTTGCTGATCGACAGCTTGTTGTCGCGCGCGTAGTCCTGCTCGAACAGCGCGACCTGCTTGAAGAAGGCGCCCAGGCGACCCTCGACGATCTTCGGAAGGGCGGCCTCCGGCTTGCCCTCCTCGCGGCTGATCTGCTCGACGATGCGACGCTCGTTGGCGACCTCATCCTCGGGCACGTCCTCGCGCGACAGGTACACCGGCGCGGCGAAGGAGATGTGCTGGGCGATGCTGCGCGCGGTGTCGGCGTCGTCACCCGTGTAGGCGACGACGACGCCGATCTGCGGCGGCAGGTCCTTGCTGGTGCGGTGCAGGTAGACGGCGAACTTCTCGCCGGCGATGCGCGAGACCTGGCGGAGCTCGACCTTCTCGCCGATCGTCGCGGCCTGGTCCTCGATGAGCGAGCCCACCGTGCCGCCGTCGACGGCCACCGCGAGCGCGGCATCCACCGTCTCGGCGCCGGAGTCGGCGAGCGCGGCGACGACCTTCTCGGCCAGCGCGACGAACTTCTCGTTCTTGGCGACGAAGTCGGTCTCGCAGGCGAGCTCGATCATCGTGACGGCCGTGGCCGACTCGACGACGGCGATGAGGCCCTCGCTCGTGGAGCGGTCGGCACGCTTCGCGTTGCCCTTGGCTCCCTTGAGACGCAGGATCTCGACGGCCTTCTCGACGTCGCCATCGGCCTCGACGAGAGCGTTCTTGGTGTCGACCATTCCGGTGCCCAGGCGCTCGCGCAGGGCCTTGACGTCTTCCAGGCTGAAGTTGGCCATGGATGCTTCCTAACTGGCTTGAGTGTGAAACAGATGAACGGCGGGTTGCGCCGGGAAGGCCGGGCGGACGTGGGCCCGCCCGGCTCTCGGAATTACTCGGCGGCGGCCTCGGCCGGCTCGGCCTCGGTCTTCGCGGCAGCCTTCTTGGCGGGCGCCTTCTTGGCGGGCTCCTCAGCCTTGGCCTCCTCGGCGGCGGGCTCCTCGGCCTTGGGCTCCTCGGCGGGGGCCTCAGCCTTGGCTTCCTCGGCCTTGGGCTCCTCAGCCTTGGGCTCCTCAGCCTTGGGCTCCTCAGCCTTGGCTTCCTCGGCGGGCGCCTCGGCCTTGGCCTCCTCGGCCTTGCCGGCCTCGAGGAGCTCGCGCTCCCACTCGGCGAGCGGCTCGACGGCCGAGACGTTGCCCTCGGCCTCGGGCTTCTGGTGCTTCTGGATGAGGCCCTCGGCCGCGGCGTCCGCGATGATGCGGGTCAGCAGGCTGACCGAGCGGATCGCGTCGTCGTTGCCCGGAATCGGGTAGGCGAGCTCGTCCGGGTCGGCGTTCGTGTCGAGGATGCCGATGACCGGGATGCCGAGCTTGCGCGCCTCGTCGATGGCGAGGTGCTCGCGCTTGGGGTCGACGACCCACATGGCGCTCGGGGTCTTGGTGAGGTTGCGGATACCACCCAGCGACTTGTGCAGCTTGTCGAGCTCGCGCTTCTTGATGAGGAGTTCCTTCTTGGTGAACCCCTTGGTGGTGTCCTCGAAGTCGAGCTCCTCGAGCTCCTTCATGCGCGCGAGACGCTTCGACACCGTCTGGAAGTTGGTGAGGAGTCCACCGAGCCAGCGCTGGTTGACGTAGGGCTGGCCCACGCGCTGCGCCTGCTCGGCGATGGCCTCCTGGGCCTGCTTCTTGGTTCCGACGAAGAGCACGGTGCCGCCGTGGGCGACCGTCTCCTTGACGAACTCGTAGGCCTTGTCGATGTAGGCCAGCGACTGCTGCAGGTCGATGATGTGAATGCCGCTGCGCTCGGTCAGGATGAAGCGCTTGACCTTCGGGTTCCACCGACGGGTCTGGTGTCCAAAGTGAACGCCGCTGTCGAGCAGCTGGCGAATCGTGACGACGGCCATGGCCGTGCTCCTTTTCTGGCAGGCGCGGCATGCCGCGGCCTGCGGTTCTCAGTTGTGTGTCGCACCCGGTTGGGAGCGAGCCCTGGTGCCCTGGCCAGACATCCACCTCGCGCCGGAAAACCGGGGTGAGGACTGATGGATGCGGCGGCCAGCGTTTCGCCGAGTTCGGCGGAGCGCGGATGGGCACGCGAAGTCACCTCGCCGAGGCGAGATGCTGGGACGAGTGTAGCACTGCGAACTCCGCCTCCCCAGAGGGCGCCGAGGCGCCGGTCTCCCCCGCCCCCGGGCGCGCGCCGCGCGCCGCGTCTCGGCTCGCGAGACTCGAGTGATGATCCCCGTTCCGGCCCGCGCCTCCCGCGCGGCGGCGGCCCTGCTGACGCTCGCGGTGTGGGCCTGGCCGGTCGCGGATCCGATCGTGATCGCGCGCCCCTACGTGGCGCCCGCCACGCCCTACGCGGCGGGCCACCGCGGGGTCGACCTGCACGCGGCCGAGGGGGCCGAGATCCGATCCCCCGCCGACGGCGTCGTGCACTTCGCGGGTGTCGTCGTCGACCGGCCGGTGCTGTCGATCCGGCATGCGGACGGCGTCATCTCGAGCTTCGAACCGGTCGTCGCGGTCGTGGCCGCCGGAGACCCGGTGCGGCGCGGGCAGCTGATCGGCCACCTGGAGCCCGGCCACTGCGCACTCCCCTGCCTTCACCTGGGAGCGCGCGTCGACGGCGGCTACGTCAACCCGCTGCTGTTCCTCGGGGGTCTCCCCCGATCCGTGTTGTTGCCGACGAGGGCACCACCTTGAGCTCGGCCGAGATCGCGCGCCCCGGCCACCAGAACCGTTCGCCGGTGAGGAACGCGAGCGCCGGGACGATCACGGTGCGCACCAGCAGGGTGTCGAGCAGCACGCCGATGCAGACGATGATGCCGATCTGGGTGAGCGTGATGAGCGGAAGCACCCCCAGCACGGCGAAGACGGCGGCGAGCAGGATGCCGGCGCTCGTGATCACGCCGCCGGTCGCGGCGAGCGCGCGGATCATGCCCTCGCGCGTCCCGTGCGCGAAGGCCTCCTCCCGCGCTCTCGTGACCAGGAAGATGTTGTAGTCCACGCCGAGCGCCACCAGGAACAGGAAGCTGAACAGCACGACGTTCGTGTCGACCGCGGGGAACCCGAACAGGCTGTCGAACAGCAGCCAGCTCGCGCCGAGGCTCGCGAAGAACGAGGCGACGACCGTGGCGAGCAGCAGCACCGGAGCGACGAGCGCGCGGAGCAGGATCACCAGCACGAGGAAGACGAGTCCCAGGATCAGCGGGATGACGAGCGCCTGATCGCGCTGCTGCGCTTCGCTGACGTCGAGGGCCTGGGCGTCCAGGCCGCCGACGAGCGCGACCGCGTCGTCGATCGCGTCGCCGTCGACACTCGTGCCGACCAGGTCGGCGAAGGCGGCGCGCAGCGCCTCGACCGTCGCGAAGGATTCCGGCGTCTCGGCGGCGGCGTCCAGCACCACGCTGAGCTGCGTGATCTCGCCGTCGGTCTCGCCCACGGTGACCGCCTCGACCCCGTCGGTCCCCTCGGTGACCTCGGCGACGCGGTCGGCCGCGTCCGCCTCGGCGATCACGACCACCGGCGATCCGCTGCCGGCGGAGAAGGCATCCGCGATGATCTCCTGGCCGACGACCGCCTCCGGAACGGCCGTGAACTGCTCGGTCTGCGCGAGGCCGACCCGCAGCTGCGTGCCGCCCAGGGCGAGCGCGCCGAGCAGCAGCACGCCGATCGTCGCGACGACGGCCGGCTTGCGCGCGACCCGCACGCCGAGTCCGCGCCAGAGACCGCGGTTCATGCTGCCTTCGCTGCCGACGCGCGGGATGTAGGGCCAGAACAGCCCGCGCCCGAACTGGACGAGCGCGGCCGGAAGCACGACGGTGGCGAAGATCATGGCGATCACGACACCGGTGGCGCACGCGATGCCGAGGGCGCGGTTGCCCGCGAGCTCGGCGAAGACGAGCGTGAGGAGGCTCAGCACGACGGTGCCGCCGCTCGCGATGATCGCGGGGCCGGCTCCGCGCAGGGCGCGCGCCATCGCTTCACGGCGGTCCTCGAACACGCGCAGCTCGTCGCGGTAGCGCGCGATCAGCAGCAGGGCGTAGTTGGTGCCGGCGCCAAACACGAGCACCGAGAGGATGCCGGTGACCGAAGCGTCCAGGGCGATGCCGAAGACCGCCGAGACGCGGGTGGCGACCACGCCGGCGAGGCCGTCGGCGGTGCCGACGACGACGAGCGGCACGAGCCACAGCCACGGGCTGCGGTAGGTGACGAGCAGCAGCACCGCCACGACGATCACCGTCGTCAGCAGGAGCGTGAAGTCGGCGCCTTCGAAGACCGCGGCGATGTCGACCGCGAAGCCCTCCGGCCCGGTGAGGAGCGCGTCGAGCCCCGAGGGCAGGTCGGCGTTCGCGATCTCGCGCAGCTCGTCGGCGCGCTCCGCCTGCTCGCCCGCGTCCTCCAAAACGTCAAGCGGGACCACCAGGAGCGCCGCCGTGCTGTCGTCGGCCACGGTCGGCGGCGGCACGAAACCGCCGCTCGAGAGCTCGGCGAGCTCGGCGCTGCGCTCGACGACCGCCGCGATGTCCGCCTGATCGAGCTCCTCGCCGTCGCGCGAGAACACGAGCAGCGCGCTCGTCGAGTCGGCGCCGGCGAGCGTGTCCTGCAGTGCCGCCGCCCGCGCGGACTCGGCGGAGTCGGGAAGGCCGACCCCCGGCGAGAGCTCGCCCTCGGACCCGCTCCCCATCGCGAACAGCCCGCCGGCGAGCAGGCCGGCGACGACGAGAACGATCCAGGAGGTGCGACGGGAGGTGATGAAGCGCGTGACGGCGTGCATATCTCTCATTTGATCATCTAATTACTAGGACTTCGAACAACATAGCGATAAACTCACTCCATGCCAAGCACTCGACCCCGCGCCCGGGACGCCGCGCCACGCGATGGCGCGCCCCGTGTCGGCGTGCGCGACGCGACGATGCATGTGCGCGAGATCCTCGAGGTGAGCGCCGACTTCGAGTCCCACGTGGGGAAGCAGCTCGAGGTGAACCACACCGACATGCAGGCGATGGAGCACCTCGTCATGCACGGGAACCTCTCCCCCACCGAGCTGGCTCGACGACTCGGCATGTCCACCGCCGCGGTCACGACCGTGGTGGATCGGCTCGTCGCGGTCGGCCACGCGACCCGCGAGCCCCACCCGACCGACCGCCGCGGGGTGGTCGTCGTGCCGAACCCGGCCTCGGTGCAACGCGCGATGGCGGCGATCATGCCGATGTTCATGGGGATCGACCGGGTGCTCGACGAGTTCAGCCCCGAGGAGCAGGAGACCGTCACGCGCTACCTCGCGCGCGTGCTCGACGTGTACCGCGCGCAGCTCGAGTAGGCGCGGCCCGGTGGGGCCGCCTCAGGCCCGCGGGTGCGCGAGCCGGTAGCTCTCGCGCAGCCGCTCGGTCGAGACGTGCGTGTAGATCTGCGTCGTCGACAGGCTCGAGTGCCCGAGCAGCTCCTGCACGGCGCGCAGATCGGCGCCCCCGTCCAGCAGGTGGGTCGCCGCGGTGTGTCGCAGCGTGTGCGGGCCGGACGGGCCGGAGCCGGGCAGGTCGGCGAGCAGCCGCGCGATGACCTGGTACACCGAGCGGGTGTCGATCGCGCGGCCGCGCACCCCGACGAACAGCACACCGGGATCGGTGCGGCTCTTCACGAGCTCGGGTCTCGACCGTCGTTGATAGTCGTCGAGGGCGCGCGCGGCGGGTCCCCCGTAGGGCACCACGCGCTCCTTGCCGCCCTTTCCGAGCACCCGCACGGTGCGCCCGGCGGGGTCGAGCGACCCCGGACGGAGCGCGGCGAGCTCGCTCACCCGGATGGCGGACGCGTAGAGCAGCTCGACGATCGCCAGGTCGCGGATCGCGACGGCGTCATCCGTCGCAGCCCGGGCGGCGAGCCCCGAGAAGAGGTCGTCCATCTGCGCCCGCGTCAGGACGCGCGGCAGGTGCTGGTCCGGGCGCGGGGCGCGCAGCCGCGCCGCCGGATCCGCCGCCAGATGCCCGTGGTCGACGAGCCAGCCGGTGAACGCGCGCACCGCGGCCGTGCGCCGCGCCAGGGTCGCGCTGGCGAGGCCGCGCTGCGCCGAGAGCCAGAGCCACTCGCGCAGCAGCTCCAGGTCGAGGCCGTCGACCTCGGTGACCGCGCGCTCCGCCGCCACCTCGGCCAGCTCCGTCAGGTCGGTGCGGTAGCCGCGCACCGTGTGCGCCGACAGGCCCCGCTCGGTCTCGAGGGAGCGGGCGAAGCGGTCGATCGCAGCGGACACCTGCATGGGTTCCATCGTCGCGCGCGCCGGCGCTGATGGGGTGCGGCCACGCCGCTGTGCGGTTCTGCGGCTCAGCCGGCCGTCGTGCCGCCCGAGGCGTCGGCGTCGGCGACGTTGAAGGTGGAGGACTTGTCCGAGAACGCGGCGCGGCGCTCCTCCGGGGTCATCGCCGCGAGCCGCCCCAGCACGGCGTCGGAGAAGCCCGCGACCTGCGGCGCGTCGGTGATGGGCACGATCGAGTGCACGACGCCGGAGTCGTAGACGTTGACGACGTTGACCGACTGCGCCGCGTCAATGCCACGCAGCGTGCCGCGCGGCGCGCTGACGTCGATCGTGTAGCAGGTGGCGGCGGCCACCGAGACGGGGATTCCCGCGAAGGTGCCGTGCGTCGAGTGGTGCAGGTGGCCGGCGAGGATCGCGCGCACATCGCTGCCGCGCAGCACGTCGGCAAGCTGCGGCTGGTTGTCGAGTTCGAGGATCGCCATCAGCTCGACGGGGCTGGGCAGCGGCGGGTGGTGCAGGGCGAGGATGGTGCCGTCCGGAGCCGGGGTGGCGAGCACCCGGCGCAGCCAGTCGAGCTGCTCGTCGGTGATGTCGCCGTGGTGGAATCCGGGCACGGTCGAGTCGAGCACGACGACGCGGAGTCCGCCGAGCTGGTGCACGCGGTCCAGCGGTTCGCCGCCGTTGGCTTCGTCGAGCAGTTCGGCGGCGAACGGGCCGCGCTCGTCGTGGTTGCCCATCACCCAGATGATCTCGGCCCCGAGTCGCTGCGCGGCCGGTTCGATGAGGGCGCGCAGCCGCCGGTAGGCATCCGGCTCGGCGAGGTCGGCGAGATCACCCGTGATGACGATCCCGGAGGGGCGCACCCCGGATCGCTCCAGCTGCTCGAAGGCCCGGCCCAGCGCGAGGTCGGTGTCGACGGCGCCGTACAGGGGCGCGTGGCCGGCGAGGAAGTGCGTGTCGCTGACGTGCACGAGCGTGTGCCGCGGAGCCGGATAGTGACCCAGCTGGACGAATCCCGGCGCCTCGGATGCCACCATGTTGCCTCCCGCCCTCGCGTGCACTCGGGGGAACTCTAGTCGGCACGGGCGACCTCCCGGCGGTTCGCCGCGGCCTTGAGCCATCCGGTGGGGCGCTCGCGCACCCACCCGTCGAGGTCGAGCAGGCCGAGCGTCGCGCGCACTTCGTCGACCGCGAGCCCGGCCGTTCCGCTCGCACTGCCCACGTGCAGGGACCAGTCGCACGGCATCATCGCCGCGCGTCGCTACCGTCGCAGTACAGCAGACCCGATCACGTCCACGGAAGCGTGATCAACGGCCGTGGCTCGAAACGTCAACTCGCAGTCGGCTTCGCAGCCGCCGGCTCGATCTTTCCGGCAGCGACCAACGCCCCCCAGGCAATCGCGCTAACAGTGAGCCAGAGCAACAACGCGACCACAGCCACGGAAAACGCCCAGTTCGACAACGAGAACGCGCCGAGCCCTTCCGCCCCCGTCGCGAAGTACGAGTACCGCGCTTCCCGCTGCTCAACCGATCCGCTGATTGCAGCAATCACGCCGACGACAGCCGAGATCCACGCGATCACGGCTAGTCCAGTTCGGTACGGGTTCCCTTTGACCATGAGCAAAACTTCCTTTCGATTTCGGTTGAAGCGTATCGGTACCGGTACCGGTACCGGTGCCGCGTCGCGACTCGATCGACGGTGACACCCGGGGCTCGGACGGAGGTCGAGCTGGCATACGCCGACCCCCACTCCCACGTTGACGGAACGCCCCGATCGACCCTGGCAGCGCAGGGTCGGTATCGGGCTTCAGTACCACCACGAACTGGTGCGACTCGTAGCCGAGCGATGCCGGAGCGCCGCCGCCGTGGCGAAGCCTTCGAACCGAGCGTCGCCCGATGAGTTCCAGGGCGCACAAGCCGATTGCGGAGGCAGTTGACGTTACAAGGGTGGCGAGTACCCGCGTGTTCGCGAGAGACGACCGAGTGCCTCGCGTAGACCGCTTCGCGATTGCCCCCGTGCACACCCGGATGCGGACCTAGCGCGCTGCGAATGCCTCCCGCCCTCGCGTGCACTCGGGGGAACTCTAGTCGGCACGGGCGACCTCCCGGCGGTTCGCCGCGGCCTTGAGCCATCCGGTGGGGCGCTCGCGCACCCACCCGTCGAGGTCGAGCAGGCCGAGCGTCGCGCGCACCTCGTCGACCGCGAGCCCGGCCGCCGCGGCGACGTTGTCGATCGTGCGGGGGCTCCGCTCGCTGAGGGCGTCGAGCACCCGCGACGCGACACCGCTCGAGTCGGACGCGGCCTCGGACGCAGCCGACGAGTTCGGCGCGCCTGGCGCGCCGCGGGCCGCACCGGAGTTCTCGTCCGCCACCAGCTCGGCCGCCTCGCCCGGATTCGTGACGCACACCACCGGCGCCTCCCGCAGCAGCCGGTGGCAGCCCGCCGACGCCGAGCTGGTCACCGGTCCGGGGACCACGCCGACCGGACGTCCCAGCGCGAGCGCGTGATGGGCGGTGTTGAGCGAGCCGGAGCGCCAGCCCGCCTCCACGACGACCGTCGCGCGGGTGGCCGCGGCGATCAACCTGTTGCGCTGCAGAAATCTCCAGCGCGTGGGGGCGGTTCCGCACGGCACCTCCGCGATCGCGGCGCCGCGCTCGACGACGCGGGTCAGCAGGGCCTCGTGTCCGCTCGGGTAGAACCGGTCGAGCCCGCCCGCGAGCACCGCGATGGTGTCGCCCGCGCTCGCGAGCGCCGAGCGATGCGCGATGCCGTCGATGCCGTAGGCGGCACCCGAGACGATCGCGAAGCCGCGGTCGGCGAGGCCGCTCGCCAGCTCGACCGCCACGTGCTCGCCGTAGCCGGTGGCGGCGCGCGCGCCCACGATCGCGATCGAGTTCTCGAGCGCGTGCAGCGCCTCGCGCCGGCCGCGCAGCCACAGCGCATGCGGGGCGTGGGCTCCCAGGTCGCCGAGCAGCGCCGGCCACTCCGGATCGCTCGGCACCACCAGCTGCACGCCGAAGCGCTGCGCCTGGCTGAGGGCGCGGATGACCTGGTGGGAGGAGCGGCGCGGTCGCCACCGCAGCACCGCCTCCCGCAGCAGCTCGACGCCGGGCGAGTCCCCCGTCGCCTCCGTCAGCTCTGCGGAGAGCTCCCGCGCGGCGCGCTTCTCGTCGTCGCCGAGCCGCACGAGCCGTTCGAGGGCTCCGGGCGCACCGAAGGCCTGCACGAGCAGGCCGCTCAGCGCATCCCCCGGTTCGGCGAGGTGGCTCCACGCGGCGCGCGCGAACCGCTCCGCCGTCTCGTCCGGTGCCGCCGCGGCTCCCGGCGCGCTCACCGCGCGGACGAGCGGGCCCGCCACGTCGTCGTCCACACCTGCGATGCTCATGCCGCCGCCTTTCGAAGCAGAAGTGCCCGACCCACCTGGTCGGAGCCGGGTCGGTCGACGCCGTCGAGGTCGGCGAGGGTCCACGCGACGCGGACGATGCGGTCGAATCCGCGCATCGTGATCGCCCCGCGCTCGAGCGCCCGGTCCAGCACGCCGGTGGCGCCGGGTGAGGGGCGGCCGGCCTCGGTGCGAAGCCAGGCCCCGGGCACGTGCACGTTGAGTCGCCACGGGGTGCCCCGAAGCCGGCTCCGGGCCCGCTCACGCGCCTCAGCGACGCGGGCCCGCGCCCGGGTCGAGTCGGTCGCCTCGGACCCCGCCAGTCGCAGCTGGGCCGCCGTCATCCGCGGAATCCGGAGCTGGATGTCGACGCGATCCAGCAGCGGCCCGCTGAGCCGGCCGAGATAGCGTCGCCGGGCCATGGCGGTGCAGGTGCAGATCAGGTCGCGGGCGCCCGCGTTGCCGCACGGGCACGGGTTCGCCGCGAGCAGCAGCTGAAACCGGGCGGGAAACTGCGCCGTCGCGTTGGCGCGCGCGATGCGGATGACCCCCGACTCCAGTGGCTGTCGCAGCGCATCCAGCGCACCGGGCGCGAACTCGGGAGCCTCGTCGAGAAACAGCACCCCGTGCGCCGCCCGCGCCGCCGCCCCGGGGCGGATCAGCGTCGCTGCCGCCCCCGACGATCGCCGCCGCACTCGCGGTGTGGTGCGGGGCCTCCAGCGGCGGGCGGGAGGGCAGCTCCCCCGCGACCGGCAGCCCCGCGAGCGAGCGGATGCAGGAGACCTCGAGCGCCTCCGCCGGCTCCAGGTCGGGGAGGATGCCGGGAAGCCGCGCCGCGAGCATCGTCTTGCCCGCACCGGGCGGCCCCAACAGGAACATGTGGTGTCCGCCCGCGGCGGCCACCTGCAGCGCCTCAACCGCGTCCCGGTTGCCGAGGATCTCGGAGAGGTCGCCCGCCCGCTCCTCGGTGTGGTCGGGCGCGATCGGCCCCCGCGCGAGCGGCTCGACCTCGACGGGCTCCAGCTCGGCGCCGTGCCAGATCGCCGCGTCGCGCAGGCTGGCGATCGACACGACGCGGATGTCCGGGACCAGCCCCGCCTCCGCCGCGTTGCCCGCCGGCACCAGCACGGTCGCGAAGCCGGCGCGCCGGGCCGCCAGCACCGCGGGCAGCACTCCCGGCAGCGGCCGGAGCCGCCCGTCGAGCCCGAGTTCGCCGACGTGCACCACCCCCGCGACCGAGTCGGCGGAGACGGCGCCGTCGGCCGCGAAGGCGGCCATGGCGATCGCGAGGTCGAAGCCGGAGCCGTGCTTGGGCAGCGCCGCAGGCGACAGGTTGATCGTGAGCTTGCGTGAGGGCAGCGGGATCCCTGAGTTCTGGGCCGCCGCGCGCACGCGATCGCGCGCCTCGCCGAGCGCCGCATCGGGCAGACCGATCAGGACGAAGGCCGGAAGCTGCTGCGAGATGTCGGCCTCGATCTCGACCACGGCGCCGTCGATGCCGAGGAGCGCGATCGCGTGAGCGCGCCCGACCGGCATCAGAACACGCCCTCGAGGTGGTCGATGCGCGCAGGTGCGTCAACCGGCGCGATCACGCCGACCGCGTCGATGCGGATCCGACCCACGGGCTGCCCGGCCGCGCGCCGATGCTCGCACCACTCCCCCGCGAGCCGTCGCAGCCGCGCGAGCTTGACCATGGTGATCGCCTCCAGCGGATGCCCGTAGCCGAGGCCCGCCCGCGTCTTCACCTCGACGAACACCGTCTCGTCGCCGTCGCGCAGCACCAGGTCGATCTCGCCGCTCGGGCAGCGCCAGTTGCGATCGAGCACCACGAGTCCGCGCTCGGTGAGGTGGTGCTCGGCGATGCGCTCGCCGCGCCGTCCGAGTTCGTCTTTGGCCGCCATGCACCGAGGATGCGCGCTCGGCCCCGGGCGCGAACGAGCCCGCATCCGATCGGCGCACTGCGCCGCGAATCGAGCGCTGCGGAGGAGTCGAGGTCACCGCATCGCGAGACCGCGCCGACCGCCCGCCGCGCGGCTACTCGGGCGAGCCGAGGTCTCCGGACTCCTCGAGCTCCCGCCGCCGCCGCTGCGCGGCGCGCGTCAGCGCCCAGGTGATGCCGATCACGAGGCCGACCATCACCAGGGTGACCGTCAGCACGATCGGGAGGTAGAGATCCATGGGATGCCTACTCGTCGAGCGCGAGCTCCTTGGGGAGCTCCAGGTCCTTGTCGCCGCGCACCTCGACGTTGACGTCCTTGAAGGTGAGCACGCGCACGCTCTTCACGAAGCGGTCGGCGCGGTAGACATCCCACACCCAGACGTCGTTCATCGTCAGCTCGAAATAGAAGTCGTGCTCGGTGTCCTTGCGCTCGAGCGACACCTCGTTCGCGAGGTAGAAGCGGCGCTCCGTCTCGACCACGTACTTGAACTGTCCCACCACGTCGCGGTACTCGCGGTAGAGGGCCAACTCGACCTCACGGTCGTAGTCCTCAAACTCGTCGTCATCCACGGCTGCGAGTCTAGTTCGTCAGGCGCCCGGCGACTCGACCGCGACATCCAGGGTGGGTTCGCGCAGCCAGGAGCGGCGGTGCAGCGGATGCGGACCGCGCGCCTCCACCGCGGCGTAGTGCGCGGCGCTCGCGTAGCCCTTGTTGCTCGCCCAGCCGAACTCGGGAGCCTCCTCGTGCGCCGCGATCATCAGGCGATCGCGGTGCACCTTGGCGAGCACGGAGGCGGCCGCCACGACGGCGCAGTCGCGGTCGGCCTTCACCTGGGTGATGACCCGCGGCAGCACGCTGCGCCGCGGCAGGGCGGCCGTGAGCCAGTCGTGCGAGCCGTCCAGCAGCACGACGGCGCCCTGGAAGTCGACGCCGGAGGCGTGCAGCTCCCCGAGCGCGCGGCTCGCCGCGAGGCCGAGCGCCGCGATGATCCCGCGCGCCTCCACCTCGGCGGGGCTCGCCAGCCCCACCGCGGAGCGCGGCAGCCAGGCGCGGGCGAGCGGTTCGAGCGCGTCGCGGCGCTTCTCGCTCAGCAGCTTCGAGTCGCGAAGCCCCGCGGGCACCGGGGCCGCATCGAGTTCGTCGAGCGACGCCGCCGAGACCCCCACCGCGACCGGACCGGCGATCGCGCCGCGGCCCACCTCGTCGCAGCCGATGACGAGTGCAGCCCCGTCGGCGAACAGGGCGCGCTCCCGTTCCAGGGTCGGTTCAGCGACAGCCATCGCGGCGGATCACTCGCCGCCCGTCGTGGCCTGCGGGCTCGGAGTCCCGACCTCATCCGTCTCGTCCTCGCCGGACGGCGTCGCGACCGCGTCATCGACGCCGGAGAAGGCGAACTCGTGGTTGTCGAGCCAGGTCCAGCGGTCCACCGGCCACGAGATCAGGAACGCGCGCCCCACGACATTGTCGTAGGGAACGAAGCCGTTGCCCGGCTTGTCACGGTTGTAGCGGGAGTCGGCGGACTCGTAGCGGTTGTCGCCCATCACCCACAGCGAGTCCTCCGGCACCGTGACGGTGAAGTCGTCGCGGGAGACCTTCGTCACCCCGTCCGGAAGCAGGACGTAGGGCTCGTCGATCGGGATGCCGTTGATCGACAGGCGTCCGTACTCGTCACAGCAGGTCACGACATCGCCCGGCAGGCCGATGACGCGCTTGATGAGGTGGTCGTTGCTGTCCGGGGCGGTGAGGCCGACGAACGACAGCACCCAGTCGAAGGCGGCCGCGAGCGGCTCCTGCTCGACGGTCGGCTGCGGCACGAGCCAGCCGCCCGGGTCCTGGAACACGACGACGTCGCCGCGCGAGATCGGCACGACCCCGGGCACGAGCTCGTTGACGATGATGCGGTCGTTGACCAGCAGCGTCGACTCCATCGACTCCGACGGGATGTAGAACGAGCGGATCAGGAAGGTCTTGATCAGGAACGAGATGACGACCGCGGCGACGAGGATGACGAGCACGTCGCGTAGGAAGCGGAGCACGCCGGAGCCGCGACGCGGTCGCTCGGGCCCCGGGGCCTCCGCGGGAGGCGCCAGGGGAAGGGATCGCTCGGATCGCGGTCGTTGTGAATACATTGCACCTCGGTTGGCTCGAAGCAAGCATAGGTTGCAACTGCGCTCACGCGGCGGTAGTGCGCACCGCGTGTGTCGAGTTACGCTCACGGTTCACTGACCGTGAAAAGACGAATCCCGGCGCCGGAGGACCGGGCCGGGATTCGAGCGGGACAGCTCGAGAACTCAGTTCTCGCGCTTCTCCTTGATCTTGGCCTTCTTGCCGCGCAGGTTGCGGAGGTAGTAGAGCTTCGCGCGACGCACGTCACCGCGGGTGACGATCTCGATGTGATCGATCACCGGGGAGTGCACCGGGAAGGTGCGCTCGACGCCCACCTGGAAGCTGATCTTGCGGACCGTGAAGGTCTCGCGGATGCCCTCGTTCGAGCGGCCGATGACGACGCCCTGGAAGACCTGGATACGCGAGCGCGAACCTTCGACGATGTTGACGTGCACCTTGACGGTGTCGCCCGGACGGAAGTCGGGGATGTCGCTGCGCAGGTTGGCTGCATCGACGGAGTCGAGAATGTGCATGTCAGTTCGCTCTCTGCGTTCGCCACAGGTCGGGACGCGGGGTATCGGTGATGAAGAAGAAAAGTTGTGCTGTTCGGCAGAACCGCGACTCCCCTATGGCAGAGTCGCGCCGGGCACAAACGCTTATTCTGCCATATTCGGGGCCGCTCAGAAAACCGGCCGGCGTCGGGCCGTGCTCGCACCGCCCGAAGTGGCTAGGCTCGTGCGGTGATTGAATTGCGCACCCCGGCCGAAATCGATGAGATGCGCGCGGCGGGCGCGTTCGTGGCGAGCGTTCTGGAAGCCACGCGCGATGCCGCCGCGGTCGGCGTCAACCTGCTCGAGCTCGACGCGCTCGCACACGACATGATCCGCTCCGCGGGTGCCGAGTCCTGCTACATCGACTACCACCCCTCGTTCGGCGGTTCGCCGTTCGGCAAGGTCATCTGCACCTCGGTGAACGACGGCGTGCTGCACGGCCTCCCCCACGACTACACGCTGCAGGACGGCGACCTGCTCACGCTCGACTTCGCCGCCGGCCTCAACGGCTGGGTCTCCGACTCCGCCTTGACGATCGCCGTCGGCACGCCCCGCGAGGAGGACCTGCGCCTCATCGAGATCACCGAGAAGGCACTCGAGGCGGGCATCGCGGCCGCCGTCGTCGGCAACAAGGTGGGCGACATCTCCGGCGCCATCGGCGAGGTCGCCAAGGCGAACCGGCTGAAGATCAACCTCGACTTCGGCGGGCATGGCGTCGGCCGCATCATGCACGGCGACCCGCACATCCCGAACGACGGCCGCCGCGGACGCGGCCTGCCGCTGCGCGCCGGCCTGGTGTTCGCGATCGAGCCGTGGTTCCTGCACACCACCAACAAGATCTACACGGATGCAGACGGCTGGACGCTGCGCTCGCGCGACGGCTCCCGCGGCGCGCACGCGGAGCACACGATCGCGGTCACGGACGACGGCCCCGTCATCCTGACCCAGCGCTCGAGCTAGGACTCCGCCGGCGGAAGCAGCTCCGGCCGCACGCGGCGGGTGCGCTCCACCTGCTGCTCGTGACGCCAGGCGGCGATCGCAGCGTGGTTGCCGCTGAGCAGGATCGGCGGCGTCTCCAGGCCCCGCCAGACGGCGGGCTTGGTGTAGCTGGGGTATTCGAGCAGGCCGTCCTCGTGGCTCTCCTCGACGAGGCTCTCGGGGTTTCCGACGACGCCCGGCACGAGACGGCCGATCGCCTCGACCATCGCCATCACGGCGACCTCGCCGCCGTTCAGCACGTAGTCGCCGAGGCTGACCTCGCGCACCTCGGCCACCTCGGGACGGGTGCGAGCGTGCTCGATCACCCGCTGATCGATGCCCTCGTAGCGGCCGCAGCAGAACACCAGATGCGCGGTGTCGCTCAGTTCGCGCGCGGCGGCCTGGGTGAACAGCGAACCGGCCGGGCTCGGGAAGATGACGACGGCATCCTGGGCGCCGGTGAGCACGGCATCGAGCGCCTCGCCCCACGGCTCCGGCTTCATGACCATGCCGGCGCCGCCGCCCGCGGGGGTGTCGTCGACGGTGCGGTGGCGGTCGTGCGTGAAGTCGCGCAGGTCGTGCACGCGGACGTCGATCAGGCCGGTCGCCCGCGCCTTGCCGAGCAGGGAGACGTCGAGCACGGAGAAGAACTCCGGGAAGATCGTGACGATGTCGATGCGCACCCGTTGAGCCTAGCCACCTCGGCGCGCGACGCTACTCGGCGGCGTCGGGCTTCGCGTCGGGCTTCGCCTCGGCGTCGGCGTCGTCGGGCGCAGCCGCGGCAACGTCGGGCGCAGGCGTCAGCGCCGGGCGCACGTGCGTCAGCGGCAGCGGAGTCGTCAGCGGAGTCGTCAACGGAGGCAGCGGCGTCGGTCGACGCGGGCGACGCGGTCGGCTCGGGCTCGTCGGGCAGGTCTTCGAACAGACCCGCGGGCGGCGTCACGGTGACACGGCCCGCAGCGACGTCGACCTCGGGGACGATCGCGGCCACGAACGGGACGAGCACCTCGCGCTCGGCGGTGCGAATGGCGAGCAGATCCTGCGCCGGGAAGTGGTCGACACGCACGACGCGCCCGATCTCGACGCCGTCGCGGAAGGCCTTGAGGCCGACGAGCTGGTGGTCGTACCAGGCGTCCTTCTCTTCGGGCAGCTCGGCCGTCTCCTGGTCGACCCAGAGGATCGCCTTGACGAGCGTCTCGGCGGCCGTGCGGTCGTCGACGCCGACGAAGAATCCGACCGGCTGCGCGTTGTACCAGCGCAGCTCGACGAGTTCGAGCGTCTTGCCGTGCCACGGCGACGAGGACGGAACCTGCAGCGAGAAGCTCGATCCCGGTGCGAACCGGCGATCCGGGTCGTCGGTGTAGAGCTCGATCTTCAGCGCGCCCTTGAGGCCGTGTGCTTTCGTCAGGCGTCCGACTCGGAGCTGCGTGACGCCGGCGCGCGGACCGGACCCTCCACCGGGTCGGGGAGTTGTGGGGCTCACGCCTCGTCGGTGTCGACGACGTCAACGCGAACGCGTCGACCGTCGGCGAGGGCGTTGACGAGCGTGCGCAGTGCCTTGGCCGTGCGACCGGCGCGGCCGATCACGCGGCCGAGGTCCTCGGGGTGCACGCGCACCTCGAGGACCTCCCCACGAGCAGAGCTCGAGGAATCCACCTGAACATCGTCGGGATGCTCGACGATCCCCGTGACGAGATGCTTCAGAGCGGATGCCAGCATGATGACTACGCCTGGTCGGCGTCGGCCGGAGCCTCGGCGGGTGTCTCGTCGGCGGGAGCCTCGGCAGCGGCCTCCTCGGCAGCAGCCTCAGCCTTGGCCTCGGCCTTCTTCTCCGCCTTGGGCTTGAGAACCGGCTTCTTCTTCTCGTCGACGACGAACGCGACGGGCGCTTCCTTGGTCTTGATGGTGCTCTTGGCACCCTTCTCGCCCTTGAAGATGCCCCAGTCGCCCGAGAGCTTGAGGAGGGCCGCGACCTGCTCGGTCGGCTGCGCGCCGACGCTCAGCCAGTACTGGGCGCGCTCGGAGTCGATCTCGATGAACGAGGGCTCCTCGGTCGGGTGGTACTTCCCGATCTCTTCGATGACGCGACCGTCGCGCTTGGTGCGCGAGTCGGCAACGACGATTCGGTAGTACGGCGCACGGATCTTTCCGAGGCGCTTGAGGCGGATCTTGACAGCCACGATTCTCCTGAAACGTTGAATGAAGGTCGAACTGCTCCCGTGCGCGTGGGGCACACTCGGCAGGAAAGTTCTGAAGGGGGATCGTCCGCGACCGGATAGAGGGTCGGGCAGCGGGGACCCAAAGAACTATTCTGGCAGATTTCGCCGCGAACTGTGAACAGGTCGGCGGATGCGCAGGATCAGGTGGCGGCGGGAGGCGCGACGGCGGGTGCCGGCGGCGACGCGGTCGGTGGGCGCGAGCGCCGTCGGCTCAGCGCGACGCCGAGCAGGCAGATCGCCCCGCCGAGGACGGCGAGGATCGCGGGGATCTCGCCGAGCACGATCCAGGCGAGCAGGATGACGAGCGGCGGCACGATGTAGGTGGAGACGCCGAGCCGCCCCGCGGGCATCCGCGCGAGGGCGTAGCCCCACGTGGTGAAGGCGAGCGCGGTGGGCACGATCCCGAGGTAGACGACGCCGACGATCGCGAGCGCGCTCGCGTCCCGCGCCTCCGCCGCCAGTTGGCTCACGAAGGGCAGCGTGGCGAGCGCCCCGACGACGCAGCCGACGAACGTGGTCTGAATCGCGGGGATCCGGCGCGAGACCGGTTTCTGCGCGAGCACCCCGGCGGCGTAGGTGACGGCGGCGAGGAGCGCCCAGAGCATGCCGACGAGGTCGATCTCTCGGCCGGGCACCGCGACGCTCGAGGCGAGGCCGATGACGACGACGCCGAGGAAAGCGACCAGCGCGCCGATCACGAGCCAGCGCGGGACGCCCTCCCCCAGCAGCACGCCCGCGCCGAGCGCGATGAGGATCGGCCCGATGTTGACGATCATCGCCGTGGTGCCCGCATCGAGCGTGTGCTCGGCGAGGTTGAGCGCCACGTTGTAGGCGCCGAACCACGCGACGCCGTAGAGCGCGAGCAGCAGCCATTCGCGGCCGGTCGGGCGCACCCAGGTGCGGCGCACCGCGACGAGCAGCCCGAGCGCCAGCGTGCCGACCAGCAGCCGCCCGAGCGCGAGGGCGCCGCCGCCGATCTCGGGCGCGACATCGCGGATGACGACGAACGCGCTCGCCCAGGCCAGCAGGGTGACCGCGATGGCGGCGAGCACGAGGAGATGCTCGCGGGGCGCGGAGCGGGCAGCGTGGTTCACGCCCCCACGCTACGGCTACGGCGACGGTGCGTCCGCCGGAATCCGGTCAGCCCTCGACCGATTCGCGCCACGCGAGCAGGCGGCGGATCGGCGCCGGGTCGAAGTCGGGCCCGTCGATGGCGGCGATGAAGAACCGCACCCCGAGCTGAAGCTGCGCCTCGAGGACGGCCGTGTCCAAAGATCCGAGCCCGCGCGTGCTGGTGCCGCTGGCGACCACGATCTCGGCGGGGTCCCGACCGACGACCTCGCACCAGTGCCGAAGCACCCCGAGCTTGCGCACCAGCGCGTCCGGGTCGGCGAAGCTGTGCCAGATGTCGGCGTGCTCCGCGGCGATTCGCAGCGTCTTCTGCTCTCCGCCCCCGCCGATGAGGATCGGGATGCGCCGCGTGGGCGCCGGGTTCACCTGGCCCCAGCGCGAGCGGATCCGCACCAGGTCCTCGGCGAGCGCATCCAGGCGGCCGCCGGGCGTTCCGAACGGGTAGCCGTACCCGACGAAGTCCCGTTCGAACCAGCCGGAGCCGGTTCCGAAGATGAAGCGCCCGGGGCCGTCTTTGGCGCTGATGTGGTCGATCGTTCGCGCCATATCGGCCTGCAGGTCGGGGTTCCGGAAGGCGGAGCAGTTGACGAGCGGGCCGAATTCGACGCGCGACGTCTGCTCCGCGATCGCGGCGAGCGTGGTCCACGCCTCGAAGTGCGCGCCCGCAGGGTCGCCGGTGAGCGGGAAGAAGTGATCCCAGTTGAAGATCGCGTCGACCCCGAGGTCCTCGAACCGCAGCACGGCGTCGCGGATCGCGCCGTACCCGGTGTGCTGCGGGGTGAGCTGAACGCCGATTCGGAGGCGCTCGGTGGTGGCGAAGCCCATGCGGCGAGCCTACCTCAGAGTTGAGACATTCTCGGTGGCTGTGGCGGGCTCGCCGTCCCGCTCAGACGGCGGCCGCGGCGCGCGCCGCGGCCGGGGCCGCGTCGAGGATGCGGCCGATCGCGAGCTCGTCGTGCGAGGCGGAGACGAACCACGCCTCGAACACGCTCGGCGGCGGCATCACACCCTGGTCCAGGAAGGCGTGGAACAGCGCCGGATACCGCTCGGCGCGCTGGTCCTGCACCTCGCGGTAGGTGCGCGGCAGCTCAGCCCGGAAGGCGAACGAGAACAGGGTCCCGGCCCGCGGCACCACGTGCTCGACCCCCTCCGCCGCCAGCGCGGCGGAGACCCCCGTGGCGACGGCATCCGCGGCCGCCGCGAGGCGCGCGTAGGCGGCGTCGTCGGCGAGGCGCAGCGTCGCGAGCCCCGCGGCGACCGCGACCGGATTGCCGCTCAGCGTTCCCGCCTGGTAGACCGGCCCCAGCGGTGCGAGCAGCTCGAGCAGGTCGGCGCGCCCGCCGATCGCGGCGACGGGCAGCCCGCCGCCGATCACCTTGCCGAAGCAGACCAGGTCGGGCAGGTATCCCTCGCCCGCGTCGACCTCGATGCCCCAGTAGCCGGCGGGCCCCGCGCGGAAGCCGGTCAGCACCTCGTCGACGATGAGCAGAGCGCCGTGCTCGTGGCAGACATCCCGCAGCGCGCGGGTGAAACCGGGCACCGGCGCGACGACGCCCATGTTGGCACCCGCCGATTCGACGATGATCCCGGCGATCTGATCCGGATGCTGGGCGAACGCGGCGCGCACGGCGTCGAGGTCGTTGTAGGGCAGCACGATCGTCTGGCTCGCGGTCGCGGCGGTGACGCCCGCCGAGCCCGGGAGCGCCTGCGTCGCCAGCCCCGAGCCCGCCTCGGCCAGCAGTCCGTCGGAGTGGCCGTGGTAGTGGCCCGCGAACTTGATCACCAGGTCGCGTCCGGTGGCGCCGCGCACCAGGCGGATCGCCGTCATCGTCGCCTCGGTGCCGGTCGAGACCAGTCGCAGCCGCTCGATCGGGGCGAGCCGCACCCCATCGGGGCCGGTGCGCGCGAACCGCTCGGCGATCAGCTCGGCGAGCTCGACCTCGCCCTCGGTGGGCGCGCCGAACGACAGCGCGCGGGCGGCGGCGCGCTGCACCGCGTCGACGACCTCGGGATGCGCGTGCCCGAGCAGCGCCGGACCCCAGGAGCCGACCAGGTCGACGAGTTCGGTGCCGTCGGCATCCACGACGTACGCGCCGTGCGCGGAGGCGAGGAAGCGCGGAGTTCCGCCGACCGAGCCGAAAGCGCGCACGGGCGAGTCGACCCCGCCGGGGAGGATGCGACGCGCGCGGTCGAACAGCTGCTCGGAGCGCGAGGGCTCGCGGGCGGTCACTTCGCCCACTCCGCCAGCTCGAGCGCCCAGTAGCTGAGCACGGCGTCGGCGCCGGCGCGGCGGATCGAGATCACCGACTCCTCGATCGCCCGACGGCGGTCGATCCAGCCGTTCGCGGAGGCGGCTTCGATCATCGCGTACTCCCCCGAGACCTGATACGCCCACACCGGGACGGGGCTCTCCGCCGCGACCTCGGCGAGCACATCCAGGTAGAAGCTGGCCGGCTTGACCATGACGATGTCGGCGCCTTCGGCGACGTCGAGCGCCGCCTCGCGCAGCCCTTCGCGGCCGTTGGCGGGGTCGAGCTGGTAGCTGCGACGGTCGCCGCGCAGCTGCGAGTCGACGGCGTCGCGGAAGGGGCCGTAGAGCGCGGAGGCGTACTTCGCCGAGTACGCCAGCAGCGCGACGTCGGCGTGTCCGGCGGCGTCGAGCGCGTGACGGGCGACCGCCGTCTGGCCGTCCATCATCCCGGACAGTCCGAGCAGGTGGGCCCCGGCCTCGGCCTGGGCGACGGCGGCCTGCGCGTAGACCTCCAGGGTGGCGTCGTTGTCGACCGCGCCGTGGGCGTCGAGCACGCCGCAGTGGCCGTGGTTGGTGAACTCGTCGAGGCACAGATCCGCCTGGATCACCGTGGCGTCGCCGACCTCGACGACGGCGGCGCGGATCGCGCGGTTGAGGATGCCCTTCGGGTCGAGGATCCCCGATCCGGTCGCGTCGCGGGTCTCGGGCACCCCGAACAGCATGATGCCGCCGAGCCCGGCCTCGGCCACGCGGGCGGCCACCCGGCCGACCTCGGAGAGCGGATGCTGGACGACGCCCGGCATCGAGAGGATCGGCTGGGCCTCGGTGATGCCTTCGCGCACGAACACCGGCAGCACGAGCTGCGACGGCGTGAGGTGGGTCTCGCGCGCGAGGGCGCGCACGGCGGGCGTGCGGCGCAGTCGGCGCGGTCGGATCGTGGGTCCGCTCATGCGGAGTCGTCCTCTCGGTCGTGGGCGGGTCGACGCTCGCCCGCCGCGGGCGGCGACCAGCGCCCCGCGAGCACCTGCTCGACCGCGTCGGCGAGCGCCGTGGGGGTGCGGTCGAGCGCGAAGCCGTCGACGCGGAGTCCGACGTCGCGCGTGGCCTCGGCGGTCGCCGGGCCCATCGCGATCAGGTGCGTCGTCTCGGGCAGCGGCGCGCACTGGCTCTGCACCTCGTGGCCGACGCTGCCGGAGCTGACGACGAGGGCGTCGAACTCGCCCGCGCGGATCCGCTCGACGAGCCGCGGTGGAGCGGGGACCGCCTCGATCCGGTAGGCGACGAGCGCGGTGACCTCGTGCCCGAGATCGGCGAGGCCCTCGGCGAGCAGCGGGGCGGCGAGCTCGGACTGCGGCACCAGGATGCGTCGCCCCGTGGTCGCGGCGAAACTCGGGTCGGCGAGGAGTCCGCGCGCCGAATGCTCGGCCGGCACGAGCGACACGGTCAGACCGGTGGCGGTGAGCGCGCGCGCGGTGGCGGGGCCGACGGCGGCGACGCGCGTGCTCTCGGGGATGTCGAGATCGAGCGCGGCCAGCTCACGCACGGTCGCCTGGCTGGTCACGATCACCCAGTCGAATCCGCCGGAGACGAGCTGGGTCACGGCGTCGCGCCACGGCTGGGCGGCGGCGGTCGCGGTGCGGATGAACGGGGCGAGCTCCGGATGCGCGCCGCGCGCCTCGAGCTCGGCGGCGAGCTCCTGCCCGAACTGCGGCGAGCCGGCGATCAGGACGCGGCGGCCATCGAGTGCCCCGGTCATGACGCCACCAGCCCGTCGAGGGCCGCGTCGGCGCGCATGCGCTCGCGAAGCTCGGCACCCACGCGGTGTCCGAGGGCGAGGGCGACGTCGAGCTGCTCCGCGGGGGCGCCGGGGACTCCGGAGCCCCATTCCGCGTCGCCGGCGGCGTCGGCGAGCGCCGCCCCGTCGGGGCTGATCACCCGCGCCCGCAGCCGCAGGCGGTCGTCCGCGACCTCGGCCCAGGCCGAGATCGGGGCCGAGCAGCCGGCCTCCAGCTCGGCGAGCACGGCACGCTCGGCGACGGCCGAGGCGTGCGCCGCCGGATCGTTGACAGCGTCGAGGGCCGCCAGCAGCGCCGGAGGGGCGTCCTCCCGCACCTCGAGCGCGAGCGCGCCCTGCGCGGGAGCGGGCATCAGGGCGTCGAGGTCGAAGAACTCGGCGACGGCGTCCTGGCGGCCCAGGCGGGCCAGCCCCGCGGCGGCGAGCACGACGGCATCCAGCCCCTCGTCGAGCTTGCCGAGCCGAGTGTCGACGTTGCCGCGGATCGCCTCGATCCGCAGGTCGGGACGCAGACGCAGCAGCGCGGCGGCGCGGCGCGGAGAGCCGGTGCCGACGCGCGCGTTCGGCGGCAGCTCCGCGAGCGTCCGCCCCTCGCGCGTGCAGAGCGCGTCGCGCGCATCCGCCCGCTCGGGCACCGCGACGACCCGCAGACCCGGGTACGCGGCGACCGGCAGGTCCTTGAAGGAGTGCACGAGCAGCTCGCACGCGCCGTCGAGCAGCGCCTCACGCAGCCGGGTCGCGAAGACCCCGGTCGTGCCGAGGCCGGTGAGCGGTCCGCGAAGGTCGTCGCCCTCGCTGCGCAGCGGAACGAGCGGAACGGGGGTGCCGAGCACGCCGGCGAGCGTCTCGGCGACCTGGCCGCTCTGCGCGAGCGCGAGCTGGCTGCCCCGCGTTCCGATGCGCGCGGAGGTCACGGGGCGACCCCGGAGACCGCCGGTTTGAATCCGGCGCGGACGTTCTCGCAGCAGCCGGGGCGGCACACGTCGAACCACGGCCCGAGCTCCGTCAGCGCGGGGCGCTCGGCGGGCGGGGTGCCGTCGCGCCGCTCGAGAACGAGGTCGACGAGGCCGCGCACGAAGGCGGCGTGCGACCCGGGGGTCGCGACGCGGACCGACAGCAGCCCGGCCTCCTCGGCCGACTCGGTCGCCTCGTTGTCGAGATCCCAGAGCACCTCCATGTGGTCGGAGAGGAACCCGACCGGCACGATCGCCACGGCTCGCACGCCCTCGGCGGGCAGCTCGGCGATGCGGTCGTTGATGTCCGGCTCCAGCCACGGCTGCGTGGGCGGGCCCGAGCGCGACTGGTAGACGAGCTCCCAGTTCAGTCGGTCGAGGCCCAGCGCGCGGGCGGCCTCGGCCGCCACGATCTCGCTCACGGCCAGGTGCTGCGCCGCGTAGGCGCCGCCCTCGCCGAAGTCGCGGTCGCGGGGACCGCTGCGCTCGGCATCGGAGGTCGGGATCGAGTGGGTGGCGAACAGCACGCGGATGTCGCGGGCGGCATCGGCGCCGTCACCCAGCTGTGCGAGCAGGTCGCGCACGCCGTTCGTGAGGGCCTCGATGAAGGGCTCCACGAATCCGGGGTGGTCGAAGTACTGGCGCACCTTGTCGATCGTCACCTCGCCGTGGAGGCCCGTGGCCTCGAGCGCGAGGGCGAAGTCCTCGCGGTACTGGCGGCAGCTCGAGAACGAGCTGTAGGCGCTCGTCGCGATGCCGAGCAGCGTGCGGTGCCCGTCGTCGTGCGCCGCCTGGACGGCGTCGGCGAGGTACGGGTCCCAGTTGCGGTTGCCCCAGTACACGGGCAGGTCGATGCCGCGCCGGGCGAGCTCGGCCTCGAGCGCCGCCTTCAGCTCGCGGTTCTGGTCGTTGATCGGGCTCACCCCTCCGAAGTGGCGGTAGTGGTGGGCCACCTCCTCGAGGCGCTCCTCGGGGATTCCGCGCCCGCGGGTCACGTTCTTCAGGAACGGGATCACGTCGTCCTGGCCCTCCGGTCCGCCGAACCCGGCGAGCAGGATCGCGTCGTAGGCGACCGGCGTCGCGACGTGCTCGGGGCCGTCGGCCGCCGGCTGGCTCGCGGCGAGCACTCGCGGCGGGGCGCCCGTGGATCCGAGGTTCTCGGCGCTCACGCGAGCACCTCCGCCAGCTCGGTCGAGGCGATGCGGCGTCCGGTGTAGAACGGCACCTCCTCGCGCACGTGGCGGCGCGCATCCGTGGCGCGCAGGTCGCGCATCATGTCGACCAGGTCGGTGAGCGAGTCGGACTCCATCGGCAGGATCCACTCCCAGTCGCCCAGCGCGAACGACGCGACGGTGTTGGCGACGACGCTCGTGAACGCGGCGCCGGCGCGGCCGTGCTCGGCGAGCATGGTGCGACGCTCGGCCTCGGGCAGCAGGTACCACTCGTAGCTGCGCACGAAGGGGTAGACGGTGAGCCATTCGCGGGCGTGCTCGCCGCGCAGGAAGCCGGGCACGTGCGCCCGGTTGAACTCGGCGTCGCGGTGCACGCCCATCGCGTTCCACACCGGGAGCAGCTCACCCAGGACGGTGCGGCGGCGCAGCTCGCGCAGGGACCGCTGCAGGCCCTCGGCGCTCGGGCCGTGCAGCCAGACCATCAGGTCGGCGTCGGCGCGGAGCCCGGAGACGTCGTAGATGCCGCGGGTCACGACCTCGGCCGCGGCGAGATCCCGCACGGCGGAATCGAGGCGCTCCGCGACCTCGGCGGGATCGGAGACGTCCGGCGCGGTGAGCGGCGGACGCTGGAACACCGCCCAGAGCGCGAAGCCGGAGGACGACGATGACGGTGACGACATGGGGGCGATTCTTTCATGGCGAGGTGGGCGGTGACGGTGAGCGGGGGCGACGGCGGATGCCTCAGCCGGCGCGGGCGGCGACGACGGCTCGCGCGTGCGCGATGACGCGCGCGAGTCCCGACCCGGCGACCGCTGCGCCGACGCGCAGCACGGCGGCGGATTCCGGGGGCGTCACGCGTTCGGACTGGCTCCAGTGCGCGACGTGCGCGACGACCGGTTCGCGGCTCGCGAGGTCGAGGCCGAGCAGCCGCGACGCGTCGGCGAGCGCCCGGGCGCGCAGCGCGGCGTCGTCGGCGCGGTGGCCGTCGTAGCTGACGCGCAGCGCGTGGCGGTGCGGCACGAGCCGGGCGGCGAGCCACGGCCACTTGGCGCTGGAGTGGGTGAGCGCGCGCGGCACGTCGCCGCCGGAGCGAGTGACGAGCACGCCGGTGCCGCGGGGCGCCGCGTCGAGTTCGGGGGCGTCGAGAACGAGCGTGACGACCGTGGTGCGGCTGGCGGCGGGTCCCGGGCGCGCGTCGATGACGAGATCGTCGCCCGGCTCCCCCGCCTCGCGTGCGTCGTCGAGTCGGATCTTCGCGCCGAGCTCGCGCAGGCGCGCCTCGAGGCTCTGCACCAGCACGTTGATGCCGCCGTCGAGCCCGGCGACGGCGGCGCCCGCGGGGCGGTTCTCGCGGATCCGGCGCACGGCCGCGCGCAGCGAGCGCGTGCGCCCCTGGGTCAGGATCTCGGGCAGCACGTCGCGCACACGCAGCTGATCCGGCGAGCGCGAGTACACGCCCTCGGCGATGGGCGCGACGAGCCGGTCGGCGATGCGCGCGCCGACCCGGCGTCGCACCAGCGCATCCACGGTCTCGTCGCCGCTCACCTCGCCCAACGGCACGACGGCGTCGCCGAGCGCGCGCAGCACGCCGCGAAGCCCGATGACGCGGCGCACGTCGCGCGAGAGCACGCTCTGCGGGATGCCGAGCACGCCCGTCGCCGGCAGCGGCAGATCGCCCGCGGGCCCGCTCAGCCAGGCGCTGCGCGGAGACGGCGCGACGATGCGGGAGGCGAGCCCCAGCTCGTCGAGCAGCGCCGCGACCGTGCCCTGCCGAGTCGCGAAGCTCTCGGCGCCGACATCCAGCAGAACCTCGCCGCCGAGCCCGTCCGGAACCGGGATCGCGTGGATCGTGCCGCCCACCCGGTCGCTCGCCTCGTGCAGGGTGACCTGCCAGCCGCGTTCGGCGAGCTCGCGCGCCGCGACCAGGCCCGCGATGCCGCCCCCGATGACTCTCGCGTGCGGCATGTCAGAGCGAGTGCACCAGCTCGACGATGCGCGTGAGCACCGTCGGGTCGGTGTCGGCGGGAACGCCGTGGCCGAGGTTCACGACGTGCGCCGGCGCCGCCTGACCGCGCCGCACGACGTCGCGCACGTGCGCCTCGAGCACCTCCCACGGGGCCGTCAGCAGCGCCGGATCGATGTTGCCCTGCACCGGCACGCCCGCGCCGAGGCGCGAGACCGCGACGTCGAGCGGGATGCGGTGGTCGATGCCGACGACGTCGACCCCCGCATCGCGCATCGCGGGCAGCGGCTCGAAGCTGCCGGTCGCGAAGTGCACGAGCGGCGCCCGATCCGCCCCCTCGCCGAGCGCGGGGCGCACGACGTCGAGCGCGCGGCGCGAGGCGGGAGCGGCGAAGCGCTCATAGTCGGCGAGCGAGAGCCCGCCCGCCCAGGAGTCGAAGAGCCGCAGCGCGCTGGCTCCCGCCTGCACCTGCGTCTGAAGGAAGCGCCCGGTGAGACGCGCGAGCCAGTCGACGAGCGCATCCCAGGTCTCCGGCTCGGCGTGCATGAGCCGCCGGGCCTGCAGCTGATCGCGATCCGGGCCGCCCGCGACGAGATAGGCGGCCAGGGTGAACGGGGCGCCGGCGAAGCCGATGAGGGGCGTCGCCTCCAGCTCGGCGACGGTGAGCGCGACGGCGGCCGCGATGGGCGCCATGTCGACGCCCTCGGGGTCCGGCAGCGCGTCGATCTGCGCGCGGCTCGTCACCGGGGTGGCGAACACCGGCCCGCGTCCGGCGACGATCTCGACGTCGAGCCCGGCGAGCTTGAGCGGCACCACGATGTCGCTGAAGAAGATGCCCGCGTCCACGCCGTGCCGACGCACGGGCTGCAGGGTGATCTCGGCGGCGAGCTCCGGGGTGAGGCAGGCGTCGAGCATCGCGTGGCCCACGCGCAGCTCGCGGTACTCGGGCAGCGAGCGTCCGGCCTGGCGCATGAACCAGACGGGCAGGGTCTCGGGGCGGGTGCCCCGCATCGCGGCGAGCAGCGGGGAGTCGGCGACGACTCCGGAGCGCAGCGGATGGGTCGGAGGCAGGGCGTCGGATGGCATCAGTAAAGTCTCGCATCCCGTGACTTAGACTTTGCCGGTGCTCGCCTGCGTTACCGCCCATCACCGTGTGACGCCTCTCCCCATTCTCGAGAAGCTCGCGAGCGACCACGACGGCATCGCCGAGCAGCTGGTCGCCGAGTTCGACTGCGTCAACGGCGCGATCGTGGTGGCGACCTGCAACCGCTTCGAGGCCTATCTGGACCTCGAGGAGCCGCTCAGCCCGGCGAGCGAGATCGGCTTCGAGATCGTGCTGGAGCAGCTCAGCGAGCGCAGCGGGGTGCCGTTGGCCGATCTGGAGCCCTCGCTGCAGGTGCACACCGGGATGCGCGCGGTCGAGCACCTGTTCGCCGTGGCCTCGGGCCTCGAGTCGGTCGTCGTCGGCGAGACGGAGATCGCCGGGCAGGTGCGCACCGCGCTGGAGCAGGCCCGCCGCGCCGGAACGACCTCACGCGATCTGGAGCGCGCCTTCCAGCAGGCCTCGCAGACCTCGCGCGGCGTGCGCGCCGCGACCGGGCTGGAGACCGTCGGCCGCTCGCTCGCCGAGCTCGCGCTCGAGCTGGCCTCGAGCCGCATCGACTCCTGGGAGACGGCACGCGTGGTGCTGATCGGCACCGGGCAGTACGCGCGCGTCGCGGTCGCCGCGCTGCGACGTCGCGGGGCGCGCGACATCGCGGTGCACTCGCGCTCGGGCCGCGCCGCCGCCTTCGGGATCCCGCGCGGGCTCACCCCGCTCGAGCACGAGGAGGCGCCCGCCGCGCTCGCGGCCGCCGACGTGATCGTCACCTGCTCGACCGGAGACATCGTGGTCGAGGCGGCGGAGCACGCCGGCACGCGCGACCGCTTCGCCCAGCGCCACCCGCAGCTCATCGTCGACCTGGGGCTGCCGCGAAACGTCGACCCGGCGATCTCGACCCTGGCCGAGATCACCCTGCTCGACCTCGAGACGGTGCGCCTGCACGCCGGACTCGACGAGTTCGCCGTCTCCGACGACGCCCGCGCGCTCGTCTCGCACGCGACCGACAGCTTCGCCGCCGAGTCCCGCGAACTCGACGCGGTGCCCGCGATCTCGGCACTGCACCGTCACATGGCGGGCATCCTGGATGCCGAGCTCGCCCGCTCCGCCGCGCGCGGCGAAGGGCCCGAGGTCGCGGCCGCGCTGCGCCACCTCGCCGGGGTGCTGCTGCACGAGCCGACGGTGCGGGCCCGCGAGCACGCCCGGGCGGGCGAGGCGGAGCGCGTGGATGCGGCACTCGAGACGCTCTTCGACGTCACCGTCGATCGGTCCGAGCGCCGCGGCCGCGGCAGCCTCGACGCCGCGGCCGGCTAGCGCTGCGCGTTCGCGGCGTCGCGCCAGGCGAGCCAGCGGCGCACCGTCTGCACGTCGTAGTCGGGACCGGTGATCCCGATCGTGAACAGGCTGACGCCCAGTTCGCGCAGCGCGTCCGCCTCGTGCTCGTCGCGGTTCCGCAGCTCGTTCGAGATCTCGATCTCGGAGACGTCGCGCCCGACCGCGGCACCGTGCTCGGCCAGGATGCCGAGCTTGCGCTGCAGGTCGGCCGGGGCCGCGAAGCTGTGCCAGATGTCGGCGTGCTGGGCCACGATCCGCAGCGTCTTCTTCTCGCCGCCGCCGCCGATGAGCACGGGGATCTTGCGCGTGGGCGGCGGGTTCAGCTTCGCCCAGCGCTCCTCGATGCGCGGCATCGCCGCCGCGAGGTCGTTCAGGCGCGAGCCGGCCGTGCCGAACTCGTAGCCGTACTCGACGTAGTCCCGCTCGAACCAGCCCGAGCCGGTGCCGAAGATGAAGCGGCCGGTGCCGTCCTTGGCGCTGATGTGGTCGATCGTGCGGGCCATGTCGGCCTGCAGGTCGGGGTTGCGGTAGCTGTTGCAGTTCACCAGCGCGCCGAACTCGACCCGGCTGGTCAGCTCCGCCCAGGCGGCCAGCTCCGTCCACGACTCGAAGTGCAGGCCCTCGCGGTCGCCGGAGAGCGGGAAGAAGTGGTCCCAGTTGAACAGCACGTCGACGCCGAGCTGCTCCAGCTCGAGGACGGTGTCACGGATGTGCGGGTAGAGGGTGTGCTGCGGCGCCATTTGCACGCCGAGTCGGACGGGGCGAGAAGTCATTGCTCGACGCTATCGCGCGGCGAGGGCCGCACGCTGGCGCGACATCAGCGCCCGAGGAACTTCTGCAGCGATTCGAGCTCTTCGGCGCTCGGACCGCCCGGCGCGCCCTGCGCACCCAGGCCGAAGCCGCTGCCGCCCGAGGTCGCCGGGGTGCCGCCGCTCGCGCGGGCCGCCTCCTCCGCGGCGCGCTTGGCGGGGTTGCCGCTGCGCGAGCCCTTCTTCTTCTTGGCCTGCGCCGCGCGCTTGCCGCCGCCGTAGCTTCCGCCGGGGATCGGTCCCATGCCGGGCACCTGCGGCACCCCGCCCTTGGCGACCGTCTTCATCATCTTGGCTGCCTGCTCGAAGCGCATGACGAGCTGGTTCACCTCGGTGACGGTGACGCCGGAGCCCTTCGCGATGCGCAGCCGGCGGGAGCCGTTCAGCAGCTTCGGCGTGCGGCGCTCCGCGGGCGTCATCGACTGGATGATCGCCTCGGTGCGCACGATCTCGCGCTCGTCGAAGTTCTCGAGCTGGTCCTTCATGCCGCGCGCGCCGGGCAGCATGCCGAGCATGCCCTTGAGCGAGCCCATGTTCTTGAGCTGCTGCATCTGCTGGAGGAAGTCCTCGAGCGTGAAGCTGTCGGTGGCGAACTTCTCCGCGGTCTGGGCCGCGGTCTCCTCGTCGAACGCGGACTGCGCCTGCTCGATGAGGGTGAGGATGTCACCGAGGTCGAGGATGCGGCTGGCCATGCGATCGGGGTGGAACGGCTCGAAGTCGTCGAGCCCCTCCCCCGTCGAGGCGAACATGATGGGGCGCTCCGTGATGCTCGCGACGCTGAGCGCCGCGCCACCGCGGGCGTCGCCGTCGAGCTTGGAGAGCACGACGCCGGTGAAGTCGACGCCGTCCTGGAAGGCGCGCGCCGTCGTGACGGCGTCCTGGCCGATCATCGCGTCGATGACGAACAGGACCTCGTCGGGGCTGACCGCCTTGCGGATGGCGGAGGCCTGCTTCATCATCTCGGCGTCGATGCCGAGACGGCCCGCGGTGTCGACGATGACGGTGTCGTACTGCTTGCGCTCGGCCTCCTTGACGCCGTTCTTGGCGACCTTGACCGGGTCGCCGACGCCGTTGCCGGGCTCGGGGGCGAAGACGGGCACGCCCGCCTGCTCACCGACCACCTGCAGCTGGGTGACCGCGTTGGGGCGCTGAAGGTCGGAGGCGACCAGCAGCGGCGTGTGCCCCTCCTTCTTGAGGTGCTTGGCGAGCTTGCCGGCGAGGGTCGTCTTGCCGGCACCCTGGAGGCCGGCAAGCATGATCACGGTCGGCGGCTTCTTGGCGAACTCGAGGCGACGCTGCTGCCCGCCGAGGATCTGCACCAGCTCCTCGTTGACGATCTGGACGACCTGCTGGGCGGGGTTGAGCGCCTTGTTGACCTCGTCGCCGAGGGCGCGCTCGCGCACGCGACCCGTGAAGGCCTTGACGACCTCGAGCGCGACGTCGGCGTCGAGCAGGGCGCGACGAATCTCGCGCACCGTTCCGTCGACGTCCGCCGGGGTGAGCTTGCCCTTGGTGCGGAGATTGCGGAAGGTCGCGGTGAGGCGATCCGAGAGAGTACCGAAAGTGGCCATGACTGACCCAGCTTAACCGCTCAGACGGTGGCGTTGGCGGCGACGGCGGTGAGCGCCACCAGCGCGACCGGCACGAGCGCGAAGCCGAGTGCGATGAATGAGAGCCCGCGGCGGCGTCCGCGCACGATGCCGATGACGGCGATCACGAGCGCGACCAGGTCGATTCCGGCGCCGAGGAAGAACAGGATCGAGAGTCCGAGCGTGCCGCCGCCGCCGAGCGCGAGATCGATGATCTCGACGAAGGTCCACAGCATCGTGGAGGTGCCGATCACCGCGAGAAGAATGGCCGCGAGCGGCGGAAGCAGCGGCGCCTGCTCGCGTTCCGTTGAGGTCTCGGTCATCGCGTCCCTCCCAGCGTGGCTCGCACGGCACGACGGCGCATCGTGTGCTCGTTGCCCGCAGTCTAGGGGGTGGCCACCGGCGGCGCGCCGGTTGTTCACCGGGACGCGGGTCTACCCTGAAGACATGCCTCTCATTCCCTTCCAAGGCACCACCCCGAGCGTCGACGCGAACGCCTGGCTGGCCGATAGCGCCACCCTGATCGGCAACGTCCGCGTCGAGCATTCCGCGAGCGTCTGGTTCGGCGCGGTGCTGCGCGGCGACATCGACGAGATCGTGCTCGGCCCCGGCAGCAACCTGCAGGACAACGTCGTCGTGCACACCGAGCTCGGCTCCCCGACCATCATCGGCGCGGGGGTGAGCGTCGGCCACGGGGCCGTCGTGCACGGCAGCCGCATCGAGGACGGCTGCCTCATCGGCATGAACGCGACCGTGCTGAACGGCGCCGTCGTCGGCGCCGACTCGCTCGTCGCGGCCGGAGCCGTCGTGCTCGAGGGCACGATCGTGCCGCCGCGCTCGCTCGTCGCGGGCGTGCCGGCGAAGGTGCGCCGCGAACTGAGCGACGAGGAGGTCGCGGGCCTGCACGGCAACTCGGAGCGCTACGTCGAGCGCGCGGCCGTCTACGCCTCGGAGAGCACGTCCGGGGAGGGATAGCGACGCCATGACCGAGCTGCGACCACGGTGGCGGACGCTCCGCACCGCGGTCAACCAGGACTCCCGCTGGCTGGGCCTCGCGCTCGGACTCGGCGCGGTGCTGGTGTTCGGCGTGATCGGGGCGATCGGCACGGGAGAGCCCGTCCTGGCCGTGCCGCCGCTGCTCGTGGTGGCGGGGCTCGGGGCGCTCGCGTGCCTGCACGTCCTCGTGCCGCGCATCCGGATCCGCACCGACACGCTCGAGTTCCGCACCTCGTGGGGGGTCACCACGACCTGGCGCCTCGTCGACCTCGTCGACGTGGTCGACGTCGAGCGCGTCGAGCCGCCCTGGTGGGACCCCGAGCATCCGCCGGTGCGGCGACGGCTCGTCAGCGCCATCGACCGCGAGGGCCGACTCGCCCTCGCCCTGCGCGGCGACCGGTGGTCGGAGGATCAGCTCGCCGCCGTGATCGCCGCGCTCCCCCACGCGGCGCTCGCGCGCTACGAGCGCGCCAAGGTGGAGGAGATCATCGCGACGCACCCCGGCGCCCTGCCGATCGCCATGGAGCACCCGATCCGCACCGTCGTCATCACGGCGCTGGCGATCACGCTCGCCCTGGCGGCCGCGATCGGCTACCTGGTGTCGGTCGCCACCGCGACCTAGCTACCCGACGAGCTGGGCGACGAACGCGGTCGGGTTGAAGCCGGTGAGGTCGCTGATGCCCTCGCCCTGGCCGACCAGCTTGATCGGGATGCCGGTCTTCTCCTGCACGGCCAGCACGAAACCGCCCTTGGCGCTGCCGTCGAGCTTGGTGAGCACGAGCCCGGTGACCCCCGCGTGCTCGATGAACGCCTCCGCCTGGGCGAGACCGTTCTGGCCGGTCGTCGCGTCCAGCACGAGCAGCACCTCGGCGATCGGCGAGAGCTTCTCGACCACGCGCCGCACCTTCGAGAGCTCATCCATCAGCCCGCTCTTGGTCTGCAGACGCCCGGCGGTGTCGATCAGCACGATCTCGATGCCGTCGCGCTGGGCGGCCTCGACCGCCTGGAAGGCGACGGAGGCCGGATCCTGACCCTGCTGCTGCGGCCGCACGATCGTGGCGCCGGCGCGCTCGGCCCAGGTGGCCAGCTGCTCCACCGCGGCGGCGCGGAAGGTGTCGGCGCGCCCACGAGCACGCTGCGGCCGTGGTTGGTCAGGAACTTGGCGAACTTGCCGATCGTCGTCGTCTTGCCGACGCCGTTGACGCCGACCACGAGCACCACCGCGGGGCGCGCGCTCAGGGTCAGCGTCGGGTCGAGCCGGGCGAAGCGCTCCTCGAGCGCCTCCCGGAGCATCCGCTGCAGGTCGGCCGGGTCGGTCGTGCGGAACTTCGCCACCTGACCGCGCAGCTCTTCGACGAGCTGATCGGCGAGGTCAGGTCCGAAGTCGGCGCCGATCAGGGCGTCCTCCAGCTGCTCCCACGTCGTCTCGTCGATCGTCGCGCGCTGGAACATGCCGCGGAGCGCGCCACCGAGAGACCAGGATGCTGCCATGCGGCAAGCCTACCGAGCGCGCCCCTGCTCGCTCACTCGCACCCGGGCCAGCCGTCACGCTGGTAGCTCAGAACCGCCTTGCTCCCCAGCAGCGTTCTCTCACCCGCGAAGAACGAGTCCCCGAGGCTCACGGTCATGCCGAGCCGCCGCGACATGCAGTCTCCCGGCGTCGTGAACAGGGCCGCCCCGAGGCTCCCGGCGAGTGCGGCGCCGGAGAGCGCATCCGGGAAGTTCTCGCCGGTGGCGAGGAAGACGTGGGTCGCGAGCCGGCCCTCGAACAGCCGGATGTTCAGCTTGCGCGACGTCTCGTAGCGGTCGGAGCCGGCCACACGGACGACCGTCCTCTCGCCGAACTCCCGCTCGAGCGCGCGTTCGATGCCGTTGGACACCGCGACGCGCTGCCGGCGATCACGATTTCCCAAGGGCGCAGATCGCGCAGCAGCGCCATCGTCGCCGCCGGCACCTTCGACGACGAGCCGTCAACGAGCACGACGGCACCGCCGTCGAGGGCGACACCGGGCCCCGCCGCGAGAGCGTCGGGGAAGTTGCGCCCGGTCGCAATGACGACGGTGGGCGCCTGGGCGAGCCCGTACACCGGGTCGTACCAGGCGAACTCGATCACCTGCCGCATCGTGTCGTAGCGGTCCTCGCCCGCGATGCGCAGCACGTTCGAGGCGCCGACGATGTCGCCGACCGCGCGGGCGACCGAGGAGGAGATCGCCGCGGTGCTGCCGAGCACGACGACCAGGTCGGGATCCAGCGCCCGCAGCTCGTTCCGCACGCTGGTCGGCAGGGACCGCTTCTGCGTGAGCAGGACGGGCGCGCCGAGGCGCGCGGCTGCCGCGCTCGCGCTCAGCGCGTCCGGGAAGTTCTCGCCCGTCGCCAGGAAGACGATCTCGGCGGTGAAGAAGTCATCCCAGACCTGCGCGGCCTTGACCGCGGTCTCGTACCGGTCGTCACCCGCGAGCCGCCCCGGAATCGAGGCGAACGAGCCTGCCGCCGCGACCGCGGCCGCGGTCTTCGGAGCCGGCAGCGAGGAGACCTGCGCCGACGCGCCGAGCGGCGTCAGCGCCGAGGCGGCGAGACCCAGGATCAGAGCGATGCCGATCCGCCGAACAGTACGCAACCCCATCGCTCCCCGCTTCTGTCGCGCTGAGCCTAGCAAAAGCGACGAAAGATCACACCGCGGGAATGTCGAGCCGCGTCAGCAGGTCTTCAAGCTGGCGACCTTCGACGAGAGCACGACCGTGCTGCCCAGCAGAACCCGGTCGTCGGCGCCGAGCGCCACCACCGTGGACTTGGTTCCGGAGGAGACGCACGACTTGGCCGTCACCAGCAGCGGCTCCGACAGGCCGCCGGCGAGCGCGGCTCCCGCGAGCGCGTCCGGGAAGTTCGCGCCGGTCGCGAAGAACGCCGCGTCCGCCTCCTCGAAGAAGTAGTCCACAAGGCGCCAGCTGGTCTCGTAGCGGTCCGAGCCCGCGACGCGCGCGACGTTCGACGAGCCGAAGGTGCTCTTCAGCTGGTTGTAGATGCCGCTGGAGAGCACGCTCGAGCTTCCGGCGACGATGACCTTCTCGGGCGCCAGGTCCTCGATGAGCGCGAGCGTCGACGAAGGGATCTTCGACGCGTCGCCGTCGACGAGGATGACCGCGCCGCCGTCGGTCGCCACCGCGGGCCCGGCCGAGAGCGCGTCCGGGAAGTTGCGGCCCGTCGCGACCACGACCGTCGCGGCCTGGTCGAGGCCCCCCAGTCCGTCGTCCCACGCGTACTCGACGATCTTGCGCATCGTGTCGTAGCGGTCCGCTCCGCCGATTCGGCTGACGTTGGACGAGCCGAACATCGACTTCAGCGTGTTGTAGACCGACGACGAGATCGCCGCCGAGCTGCCGAGCACCACCACACGATCCGGATCGAGTTCGAGCAGCTCCGCCCGCACGCTGGAGGGCAGCGAGCTCTTCGGGGTGAGCAGCACGGGAGCGCCCAGGCGTGCCGCGGCGGCCGCGGCGCTCAACGCGTCCGGGTAGTTCTCGCCGGTGGCGATGAACACCACGTCGGCGTCGAAGCTCTGATCCCACACCTCGGCGATCGCGACCGCGGTCTCGTAGCGGTCGTCACCCGCGATGCGACCCGGCAGCGAGGGCACGTCGGTGATCGTGAAGCTCCCGGTCGCGGCGACCGACTCCTCGGTGCTCCAGAGCGCCTTCACGACGTAGTCGTGGGAGCCGAGCTCGAGGCCGTCGAGCGAGAAGCTCCAGGCGGAGTTGGAGGTGGCGGGGCTCGTCAACGCCGTCGGCGTCAGCGCGCCGTCCACGTACAGCGCCATCGTCGGCGAGGTGCCCGCGAAGGCGCACGGCAGGGTTCCGGCGAGCGGGTCGGGGGCGGCGTAGTAGCCGCCGGGCTCGGAGGTCACCACGGGGACCGGACCGGTGCACAGCGTCCAGCTCGCGCCGTAGCGCTCCTCGACGCTCTCGTAGCCCCCGGCGGAGACCATCGGGAAGAAGACCGAGCTCTCGCCCGTGGCTTCGCAGTCGTCCCCGGCAGTGCTGGGGAACGAGGAGCCGGAGTTGATGCCCGCGGCAGCCGTGCCGATGACCGCCGCGCCGCCGCTGTCGCCGGGGAGCATGCAGGCATCCGAGATGATGACATTCACCAGTTCGTCGCTGACCATGACGAGCTGATCGACGTGGGTGACCTCGCCGCAGGTCCAGCCCGAGGTCGCACCGCTCTTGCAGATCGGGGCGCCCACGGTGGCCGCGGTCGCGCCGGTCATCGTCACCGGGCTCTGCGACAGCGGCGCGCTCCGGCCGTCGCTGCCCCACGACAGCACCGAGGGGCGCGCGACGGCGCCCGAGGCGCTCGCCTTCACCAGGCCGACGTCGTAGCCGTCGCCGTACTGGGAGGAGCCGGACACCCGAAGGCCGATGTCGCCGCCGAGCGAGGCGTTGCCGCCGTACTCCTTCGGCTTGGTCCAGTTGACCGCGAGCGGATCGTCGCCGCGGCTGCTGTAGCTGTCGAAGCAGTGCCCCGCCGTCACCATGACGTCGGCGCCCGCGGCGTCGTAGCCCGAGAATCCGAGCGAACAGGTCACGTAAGACCCGCTGGTGCTGGTCTCGTAGGCCCAGCCGGCGCCGCCGTACAGGTCGTCGGCCGCCTCGAACACGACGTCGCTCACGTCGGGCAGAATCTGCTCGCCGACGATCGCGGTTGCCCCCACCGACTCCACGACGGCGGCGTCCGCGTCGTCGCGCACCCACACCGTCAACTCGGTGCCATCGATCTCGGAGCCGGCGACCTCGATGCCCGCCTCCGCGAGCGCGTCGACGACCACCGTCGCGTCGACCGCCGCCTCCGCCGAGGCCAGATAGTCGGTCGCCTCGATGCCGAGGTCGCGCTCCACGGCCTCGACCAGGCCCTCGGGAAGCAGCTCCGCGGCCGCCTCGAAATCGCGCGCATCCGGAGTGCTCATGCGGGGCAGATCGTCGAGCGGATCGGGTGTGCGTGCGACCGCCGGAAGCGCCGCTGACAGCGCCCCCGACATCGCGACGGCGGCGCCCACGAGCAGCGCCGTGGCGCCTCGAACCTGCTTTTTCACGATGTACCCCCGCAAAGAATGTAAAGGAAGTGCCCCGTGTCACGCGCCCCCCGTTCGCGGCGCGAGGCCCGCACGCCGCCAGCCGCCGTACGAGCGGGGGCGCGCCGCCGCCTAGGTTGGAGGGGTGACCTATGCCTTCATCCGCCACGGCCAGACCGACTGGAACCTCCACGGACGCATCCAGGGATCCAGCGACATCCCCCTCAACGACACCGGTCGCGCGCAGGCGCACGAGGCGGCCGCGCGGCTCGCCGACGAACGGTGCGAGGTAATCGTCAGCTCACCGCTGCAGCGCGCCCGCGAGACCGCGCAGATCATCGCGACCGACCTCGGGCTCGAACTCGGCCCCGCCTACCCCGACCTGGTCGAGCGCGACTACGGCGAGGTCGAAGGCCTCGACGATGCCGAGTGCCGTCGCCGCTACCCCGAGCGCGACTACCCCGGATCGGAGAGCTTCGCCGCCGTCACCGACCGCGGCCGCCGCGCCCTCGACGCGATCGCCGCCGAGTACGGCGAGCGCGAGGTCATCATCGTCAGCCACGGCTCGATCATCCGCTACACGCTCGAATCGATCGCCGGGCGCCAACTCGAGACCATCAGCAACGGCGCGATCTCCCGCGTCGCGCTCGAGGCCAGCGAGTGGCGCGTGCTCGCCGTCAACGGCGCGACGCTGGCGGTGGAGCGCTAGCTCGAGCTCCAGAGCTCCTCAGCGGGGATCCACAGGACCCCCCACGTCGTGAACTCGGGCACCGCGAACCGGGTAGCCGATTGGCTGGCCGTCAGCGCATCCGCGTGCGTGGAGCGGGCGGTGCCCATCGCGCCGAGCGCAACCATCTCCGGCTCACTGACGTGCGCGGCGTAGATCCGCGCACCTGCGTCGAGCGGCGCGATGTCGACGACGACGCCTCGCACGGGGCGGGCGGGCTGCTTGCCTGCATCCCACCGCGTCTCTGACTGGTCGCGCAGGTCGATCAGGTGCACCACCAGTCCCCGCCGGGTGCGCACCACGCGCGTCCACACCGTGCCCGCGACCGCCTTCGTCGAGAACGTCGCGCCGTCCGCGCCCGAGAACTCGAGGTCGCCGTTGATGCCCCCGGTGAACGTCTCCGTGACGTCGCCGGCCTCCGGATCGAAGAGCAGATCGCCGTACCGCACCGCGAAGTCGTACCAGCGGACGAACCCCTCCTGGCTGCTCGGCGCGAGCGCGTGGTGGTCGGGGTAGTACGGCCCGGTCAACGCCGCGCCGTCCTCACCGAGAAGCAGATGGACGGCCCCGTGCGAGAAGGCCGTCGCCATGACCAGCTCCGCCGCCGCGTTCGCGCGGGGCTCCTCGTCCCGGCCGTAGCACGGCAGATACGCCGACAGGATCGGCGGGCGCCCCGGTTCGACCGCGCGCGTCGCCGTCGCGAGCGCAGCCAGGTCGCCGAGCTCCGAGTGCGGGTCCCACACCTCGATGTAGCTGGCGTTCTGGCCGGTGAGCGCGGTCACCGCGGTCGGGAAGTCGTTGACGTTGTTGAACATGAACGGCACGTGCGGAAGCCGATCCCGGATCGCGACCAGCAGCTCACGGAACGACTCGGCCAGATCCACGCGGGTGCCGTCGATGCGGCGCGCGAACTTCGGCCAGCCGTACTGATCGAGATGGAAGCCGCGGATCTCGGTCTTCTCGACCACCGCGGCAAGCTGCTCCAGGTAGTGCGCCTGCCAGCCCGGCTCGGCGGGGTCGACGAGGACGAGGAAGTCCTCCCCCAGCCGGTACGGCTCGTCGTCGGAGCGCACGATGACGGAGTCGCGCCACTGCTCGAGTTCATCGCTCGCGATCGCGTACACCGCCGAGTAGCCGAGCGCATCGATGCCGGCGGCGGCGAACTCCCGCGAGAGCCGGTTGACGAACTCCAGGTCGCGCTGCTGCCCGAGCGGGTCGACGTAGTGCCGCTCGGGCGGCACGAGCGTGGAATGGCGGTAGGCCCAGTCGTACAGCTGAGAGGCGGTGAGATGCAGCCGGCGGGCGAAGCGCACCGTGTCGCCGACATCGAGTTCGTCGGTGAGACGCGCGACGAAGCCGTAGCGGGGCCGCTCGAAACCGTCCGCGAGCACGTCGACCGCGGTGCGGGCGTCGCCGAGCCGGATCCCGTAGCCGCCGTGCGGCAGCGAGCCGAGGCTGACCCGCGACGTCCGGGCCGCGACCGGGACTCGACGCACGACGTCGTGGAGGTGGTGCACCTCCAGCTCGGCGGCGACCTCGAGGGGAGGCTCGATGTCGATCGCGATCTCGGCGCCGGGCGCGTACCAGCCGCGATCCGGAATGAGCACGGTCACGACCACACCGCCGCGGGGGCGCCGGACTCCAGCAGCAGGAACTTCGCATGCGACCACAGCAGCGGGTCGGCGACGACACCCCAGCGGGCAATCCACGGCTGCTCGAGCAGCGGCGCCTGCGGTTCGCCGATCAGCTGCTCGGCGAGCGTTCCCCGATCGGAGGCGTGCTCCAGAACCCAGCGTCGAGCGAACTCCGCTTCGGCCTCGTTGCCGGCGAGCCGATCGTGCCAGCCGAGCCACGCAGTCAGCAGCACCCAGGGGTTGCCGCCGTAGTAGGAGTCACCCTGGTAGCGGCGGATGCCACCGGACTCCGCGCGCAGCTCGCTGCGAATCCGTTCGGTGGTCAGCCGCATCCGCGGGTCGTCGGCGGCGACCAGTCCGAACGGCGTCGCGAGCGAGACGAGGCTCGCGTCGACGCGCGCGTCCCCGGGGCTCTTGACGAATGCGCCGTCGGCGACGCAGCGCGCATCGATGAAGCCCAGCACGCGCTCGGCGACGGCATCGAACCGCGGCTCGTCGAGCAGCCGCGCCGCCGCGCGCAGGCCGGCCGCGATCGCGGCGAGCGTCGAAGTGTGCTGACGGTCGCCCGCCTCCTCCCAGTAGTCGAAGCACGGCAGCTGCCAGGCCGCCTCGAGGTAGCGCGCCGCCGCACTGACGGCGGCACGGAGCTCCTCCGTCAGTGCCTCCGGTCGGTGCTGCAGCAGCGCGAACATCCAGGTGCCGTAGCCGTCGAGCTGGAAGTTCGGCCAGTTCTCGCCGGTCAGCGGCTCCGGGTGGCCATCGAGGGTGTAGCGCGTCGGGAGCATGTCGTCGGGGGCGGGCTTCTCCCCGGCCTCAAGCACCGCGATCAGGTGCTCGATCCGCTCGCCTTGCGCCACGATGGTGCGAGCAGCCCAACCGTGGAAGGCCCCGGCTTCCGCACGTCGGCCCACGGCGTCGAGCGCGAGCGCGCAGTACGCCCCGTCTCGCAGCCACGCGAAGTGGTATTCGGGGAAGGCGGGACTCGCCACGAGGGCGCCGCTCTCGGACTGACCGGCGAGCAGGATGGCCACGCTCGACTCGATCAGCGTCGGCGCGGGGGTGGTGGTGATGGTCATTAGCTCTTCAATGCTCCCGTTGCGATGCCAGCGACGAAGTACCGCTGGAAGATGATGTAGACGATGAGGACGGGGACGATGGCCAGCAGCGATGCCGCGAACACGAGTCCCCAGCTCGTGCTGTGCTGTCCCTGGAACAGGGCGATCGCGATCGGCAGGGTGCGCTGGTCGACGTCGTTGAGCACCGTCAGGGCCCAGGCGAACTCATCCCAGGTGCCGAGGAAGGCGAAGATCACGCAGGTCGCGAGCCCGGGCTTCGCCATCGGAATCGCGAGACTCCAATAGCGCCTCCACGGTCCGGCCCCGTCGATCGTCATCGCCTCGTCGAGCTCACGCGGAATGGTCTCGAAGAACCCCGCCAGCAGGAACGTATTGAACGCCAGCGCCGTGCCGACGTAGAACGGCACCAGCCCGGGCAGCGAGTTGAGCAGGTGCAGATCTCGCGCCAGCAGGAACTGCGGGATGATGAGCATCATCGTGGGGATCGTGAGACCCACCATGATCAGCACGAACAGCAGCCGCTTCCCCGGGAACGCCAGTCGCGTGAATCCGTAGGCCATCATCAACGCGAGCAGCACGATCAGGAATGTGCTCACGATGGCGACGCCCGCCGAGTTCAGGAAGTACCTCAGGAAGTCGTTGACCCCGAGCACGTGCGCGTAGTTCTCGAGCGTCGGCTCGTCCGGAATCAGCGCGGTCGGGTCTCCCAGCATGAGCGACCGCGTCTTGAACGACGTCGACACCATGTAGAGGAACGGGTAGACGAGCAGCACGGAGGCGATCCCGAGCAGCCCGTACCGGACCGCGTACGAGATGCGACGCGCGCGTCGCGACATGGTCAGTTCCATCAGTCCCTCATTCCGCGGCGCGTCCACCAGTACTGGAACGCCGAGATCGCGAGCACGATCGCCGTCAGGCTGAACGACACCGCGCTTCCGTAGCCGAACTCCAGGAACTTGAATGCCTGGTCGTACATGTAGGTCAGCGGAACCTGGGTGTCGTTCTCGCCGCCGGTCATCAGCAGGATCGAGGTGAACGCGTTGAATCCGCCGATCACCAGCAGGATGACCACGCTCGCGAGCGCGACGCGGATCGCCGGGAGCGAGACGTAGCGGAACCGCGAGAACGCGCCCGCGCCGTCGATCGCAGCCGCTTCATGCAGCTCGCGCGGCACGGCGGTCAGCGCGGCGAGGAAGATCAGCATCGCCCAGCCCAGGCCCTTCCAGACTCCGAGCGCCGAGATCGCCACGTAGCTCGTCCAGCGGTTCTGGAACCACGCGATGTTGTCGTCGGAGAGATGCAGGATGTCGACGACGACCAGGTTCGCAAGGCCATCGCCGGAGCTGAAGATGTACTGGAACAGCAGCGACACGACGACCCAGCTCGTCACGACGGGCAGGTAGAACAGGACGCGGAACGCGACGCGGCCCGGCAGCCGGCTGTCGAGCAGCACCGCCAGGAACAGCCCGATGGCGATCTGCAGCGGCACGGTCGCGAGCGTGTAGACAAGGGCGTTGACGAGCGAGTCGAGGAACGCCGGGTCGCCGAAGGCTCGAACGTAGTTGTCGAGCCCCACCCACGGGCTCTCGGCGCCGGGGGTGATCCGCCACTCGCGGAGGCTCAGCAGGAAGGTCTGAACGGCCGGGTACAGGATGATGACGGCGTAGATCAGGAAGCCGGGCAGCACGAAGCTGTAGCCCGCGAGCGCCGTGCGCGTCATCGTGCCGGTGGCGGCCTTGCGCCGTGCGCGCGGCCAGGCGATCCGCCAGGTCGCGGCGGGATTCGAGGTGGTCACTCGGTCTCGCTTTCCAGAGTCGGGGCAGGGTCGCGTGCCGGCGTGGGCGTGACACGCGACCCTGCGTGTGCGGCGAAGCTGAGGCTATCCGGCGTACTTCGCCAGCAGCTCGTCCGCCTGGACTGCGACCGAGTCGAGCGCCTCCTTGACCGATTTCTCGCCCGCGATCGCGGCGCGGATCTCGTCCTGGAGGATCGAGTCGATCTTCGCCCAGGCGGGCGTCACCGGCCGCGGCTTCGCGGTCTGCAGCTGCTCGGCGAACGTGCCGTAGTAGGCGTTCACCTCGGTCAGCTGGTCGCCGAGCGACGTGAGGACCGGCATCTGACCGACCTCGGCCATGGCGAGCTGCACCTCGGGCGACAGCAGGTGACGCAGGAACTCGGCTGCGGCCGCCTTGTTCGTCGAGGACTGCGTGAGCACGATGTCCTCACCGCCGACGACGGAGATGCTGCCGCCTGCGCCCGCCGGAACGAGCGCGGTCTTCAGCTCGAAGTCGGGGTACTGACCGGCGAAGATCGGGAACATCCACGGTCCGTCGAGGATCATCGCGTAGTCGCCCTGGGCGAGCCCGTCGCTCGTGGCGAGTCCGCCGGAGTCGCCGAGGATGATGCCCGGCAGGTGTCCGCCCGAGTAGAGGTCGACGAGCGCCTGAACGCCGGCGATCGACTCGGGGCTGTTGATGTATCCCGAGGCGACGGTGACGTCGGGGTCGGTCAGGTCGCCGCCCGCGCTCCAGATCCACGGCAGGACGTTCCAGCCGCTCGCGCCGTTGTCGGCGAAGGCGAACGAGCCCGCCTCCTTCAGCGCCGGGGCGGCGTCCAGAAGCTCGTCGACCGTGGCCGGCACGCCGACGCCCGCCGCATCCAGCGCCGCCTGGTTGTACATCAGGACGCGGGTGTTGGTGTCGAGCGGAAGCCCGTAGTAGGCGTCCTTCCACTTGTTCGTCGCGAGCGTTCCCGGGTAGGTCCCGTCAGCGAGCTCCTGGAAGTCGGGCATCTCTTCGCTCAGCGGAACGAGGACGCCGAGATCGGCGAGTTCGGGCACCCAGCCGATGTCGGCGCGCACGAGGTCGGGAAGCTGGTCACCGGCGACCGCCGTGATCAGCTTCTGGTGCAGGTCGTCGTACGGCACGGGAACCGACTCGACGGTCACATCCGGGAACTTCGCCTCGAAGGCGGGGATGACGACGGTGTCGAGCGTCGCCACCTCGGGCGAGTCGGCGCTGTAGGCGTGCCAGAAGGTCACGGTGCCGGAGATGTCGGTCGCGCCGGGCGCGCCGATCTCAGATCCGGCGCTCGCGTCGGCGGCCGTGCAGCCGGCCAGGGCAAGCGACGCGACCCCGAGGGTCGCGAGCAGGGGGTTGAGGCGTGTTCTCACGTAGGTGCCTTTCACTCTGAACTTCATCGTTCGCGAGCAGGGTTCTGTCGCGGTGCTGGATTATTTCTATGCCAAAAGTAATTCCGTGTCAAGCATCGGCAATTTCCCGGTGATATGCTTTTTTTAGTTCAGCCACGAAAGCAACCGGGTGGGCTCTCTCCCCGAAAGGACCGTCGTGACACAGAGTGCCCCCCGATGGACTCCCGAGACGGGAGCGGCACACGCTGTCGCGCTCGAGGTGCTGATCAACGGCCCCATCTCGCGCACCGAGATCGCGCGACGACTCGACCTCTCGGCGGGCTCGCTGACGCGCCTCAGCGCCCCGCTCATCGAGTCGGGACTGCTCGTCGAAGCGGGCGAGCGCACCGACGGTCGCGCCGGCCGCCCCTCACGGCTGCTCGACGTCGTGCCGAGCTCACGCCACTTCGTCGGGCTCAAGATCACCGGAGACATGGTGCTCGGCGCGCTCACCGATCTGCGCGCCACGCTCATCGCCACCGCCTCGCGCCGCCTGAGCTCGCGCGAACCGGACGCGGTCGTCGCCGTCGCATGCGAGGTCATCGCCGAGCTCTCCGCACAGGTGCCCGCGATCGAAGCAGTCGGCGTCGGCGTCGGCGCGCTCGTCGGCGACGGCGGGCGGATCGCCAGCGCCCCGTTCCTCGGCTGGTCGGATGTCCCCCTCGGCGAACTCCTCGAAGCGCGCTGCGGTCGCCCGGTCGTGATCGACAACGACCTCACCGCGTTCACCGAGTACGAGAACTGGTTCGGGGCGGCGCGCACCGTCGACCGATTCGCCGTCATCACCATGGGCGCGGGCATCGGCTACGGTCTCGTCGTCGGAGGCGAGATCGTCGTCGGACCTGACTCCGGCATCGGGCTCGTCGGCCACTGGCCGCTCGATCCGTTCGGCTCGGTGTGCGCCTCCGGTCATCGAGGCTGCGCGCAAGCGGTGCTGACCCAGACCGCCATCGTCTCCGCTGTTTCCGCCGCCGCCGGGCGCGATGTCGACTACACCGAAGCCCTCGACCTCGCCGCCGAGGGCGAGCCCGCGGCGCGTCGCATCGTCGACGACGCCGGACGCGGACTCGGCCGCCTCATCGCCGCCGTGTCGAACCTCACCGTCCCCGAGCTGATCGTACTCGGCGGCGAAGGCGTCCGACTCGCCGAGGTCGCGGCCGAGGCCGTGCAGGAGGGAATCCGCCTCGACCGGGATCCCCGAACGCACGCCGTCCCGCTCGTGAGCACCTCCGGCGACGACACCGAGTGGTGCCGGGGCGCGGCCGTCCTGGCGATCCAGACCTACACGCTCGGACGGCTGTAGGCGCGACTCAGCTCGCGCGCTCCTCCTCCGCCACCACGCGCTGGCCCACGACGGCGCTCACGCCGTCCTGGCGCATCGAGACGCCGTAGAGCGCATCCGCGATCTCCATCGTGCGCTTCTGGTGGGTGATGACGATGAGCTGCGAGTTCTGCCGCAGGTCCTTCATGATCGTGAGCAGACGCCCCAGGTTGGCGTCGTCGAGCGCCGCCTCCACCTCGTCCATGATGTAGAACGGGCTGGGGCGCGCCTTGAAGATGGCGATCAGCAGGGCCACCGCGGCGAGCGAGCGCTCCCCGCCGGAGAGCAGCGAGAGCCGCTCGATCTTCTTGCCGGCGGGCTTGACCGTCACCTCGATGCCGGTGGTGAGCAGGTTCTCGGGATCGGTCAGGTGCAGGCTGCCGGTGCCGCCCGGGAACAGGATCGGGAAGACCTGGTTGAATGCGGCCTTGGTGTCCTCGAAGGCGCTGCCGAAGATGTCCTGCATCTTCGCGTCGAGTTCGTCGATGATCGTCAGCAGATCCTTGCGGGTCGCGGCGAGGTCGGTGAGCTGCTCGGTGAGGAACTTGTGGCGCTGCTCGAGTGCGGCGAACTCCTCCAGCGCGAGAGGGTTGACCCGCCCCAGCTGCGCGTACTTGCGCTCGGCGCGCGCGAGCCGCGTCTCCTGGCGCTTCCGGTCGAAGGGCTCCGTCGGTCGCGCCTCCGCGGCCGTCTCCCCCGCCTCGTCCGAGTCCGCCGCGTCCGCCGCATCCGCCGCCGCATCCGCCGCCGCACTTTCACCAAATGCAGGATCGGATGCCTCCGGCGACGCGCTCTCGCCCGAGATTCCGGCATCCGGCGCCGAGATCTCCTGCATTTCGTCGCGCGCGGGGGCGGGCGGGGTGGCCTCGTCCAGCGGGACGGGCACGTCGGGGCCGTACTCGGCGACGAGGACGTCCTCGTCGAGCCCGAGCTCCTCGGCGGCGCGCTCCAGCAGCGTCGAGAGGTGCAGCTTCTTCTCGTAGGACTGCATCTCGAGCCCGTGCACGTTCTCGTTGAGGGCGGCGAGCCGTTCGCGCAGGCTCGCCTCGGTGCGGCGCAGCTCCGAGAGCTCCTCGTTGTGCTTGGTGCGCTCGGCCTCCGCCGCCGACAGCTGCACGCGCGCCTCGGACAGCGAGCGGTCGGCGGTGTCGAGCACCGCGGGAAGCGCCTCGATGACGCGGGTCGCGGCCGCCACCTGGTGCTCGCGGATCACGGCGCGACGCGCGGCTTCCTCGGCCGCCGCCCGCTCCGCCTCCAGCTGACGCTGCAGGGTGTCGGCCTGGGCGAGCTGGGCGCGCACGCGCTCGCGCGCCGTCTCGAGGCCGATGCGCGCCTGCACCTCCGCCTGACGCGCCGACTCCAGCTCGGCGAACAGCTCGTCGCGCGCGGAGACGTCGAGAATGGGCCGCGGGGTCGCCGCGTGGCCGTCGCGCTCATTCACGGCGCGGTCGAACGCGGCCTCGGCGGTCGCGACCGACTGCTCGAGCTCGCGGACGGCGGCGGCGAGACGCTCGCCCTCGCCCGATGCCGCTTCCAGCTGAACGCGCGAGCGCCCCAGCGCCTCGCTGCGCTCGGCGAGCCGGGCATCGAACTCCTTGAGGGCGGTCTGCGCCTGCGCCAGATCGATCTGCGCCACGTCGAGCGCTTCGCGCTTCTCGGCGAGCGCGAAACGGCCGCGCTCGATCGAGGTGGTGACCTCGACGAGACGCTCCTGCGCCGCATCGCGCTCGGCGACCAGCTCGAGCATGCTGCGCGCACCCCCGGCACCGCCGCGCAGCACGTACTCGGTGAGCACGTCGCCGTCGCGCGTGATCATGGTGAGCGCGTCGAACTCGCGCAGCTTCGGCCAGGCGGCCCGCGCCGCGGCGAGATCATCGACGACGACCACGCGGGCGAGCAGCCCGCGCACCCCCGCGGGACCGGTCACCAGATCGGTGGCGGCGGTGACTCCGGCCGGCAGAGCGGCGAGCAGCTCGGGCTCGCGCGCCTCGGCCACCACGATCTCGACCCGACCGACGTCGGCGTCGCGTGCGACCACGAGCGCGTCGCTGGCGGCATCGCGCGTCGAGGCGAGCACCGCGTCGGCGAGCGTGCCGAGCGCCGCCGCAATCGCGGCCTCGAAGCCCGGCGTCACCTTGATCTGCTCGGCCACGCGACCCAGGATGCCCTTGGCCGTCGCGATCAACGCGGAGCCGTCGCGCTGGTCGACCGCCATGCTGAGGGCGCTCGTGCGGGCGGCGAGCGCGTCGCGCTCGCGCTCGGCGGTGTGCAGCTCTTCGCGCAGCGTCTCGACCTCGGCCTGACGCTCGCGCACGGCCTCCTCGGCGGCGACCACCGCGGTTTGCAGCCCCGCGTTGTCGTCATCCGCCTCGGAGTCGCCCTCGACCTCGAGCAGCTCGGCGCGCGCCGCCTCGCGGCGCTGCTCCGCCTCGGCGAGCGCGGTGCGCTGGCGCTCCAGCTCGGTGCGGGTGGCGGTGAGGCGCGACTCGGCGGCCGCGACGACACCCTGCAGTCGCCCCTTCTCGAGGTCGTGCTGCGAGACGAGCGCGCTCTGCGCGCTGATCTCCTCGTCGAGGGCATCGAGGCTCGCCCGCGCGGTGGCCGTCGCGGCGCTGACCCGGCCGAGCTCCGCCTCCGTCTCGGCGACGCCGGCCTGCAGCCGGACCGCCTCCTCGCGGGCCTCCTCGACCATGCGCGGCGAGATCGTCGTCGACATGCCCGGCAGCTCGGCCTGCTGGCTCAGCAGCGTCAGGCGCTGGTTGGCGAGGGTGAACAGCGAGCGCAGGTGATCCTGCACCTGCTCCAGCGCGAACGCCACGCGCCGCGCCTCATCCACGCCCTCCGAGTTCTGCGACTGCTCCAGCCGGGCCTGCCGCAGCTTCGACTGGTCAAGCTGCTCCTGCAGCACCAGCCGTTCGGTCTTGCGCTCGCTCTCGCTGCGCCCCACATCGGCGATCGCCGCCCGCAGCTGCACGACCTCGTCGGCGAGCAGGCGCGACTTCGCGTCGCGCACGATCGCCGCGATCGACTGCGCCTCGCGCGCGATCTCCGCCTGATGCCCCAGCGGCTTGAGCTGGCGCCGCAGCTCCCCCGCGAGGTCGTTCAGTCGCGTCAGGTTGGTCTGCATCGCCTCGAGCTTGCGCACGGTCTTCTCTTTGCGACGCCGGTGCTTGAGGATGCCCGCCGCCTCCTCGATGAAGCCGCGGCGCTCTTCGGGGGTGGCCCGCAGCACCTGGTCGAGCTGGCCCTGCCCGACGATGACGTGCATCTCGCGGCCGAGGCCGGAGTCGGAGAGCAGCTCCTGCACATCCAGCAGGCGGCACTGCTCGCCGTTGATCGCGTACTCGCTGCCGCCGTTGCGGAACAGCGTGCGGGTGATCGTGACCTCGGTGTACTCGATCGGCAGCGCCCCGTCGCTGTTGTCGATCGTGAGGCTGACCTCGGCGCGGCCGAGCGGCCCGCGGGTCGAGGTGCCGGCGAAGATGACGTCGTCCATCTTGCCGCCGCGCAGCGTCTTGGCGCCCTGCTCGCCCATGACCCAGGCCAGCGCATCCACGACGTTCGACTTGCCGGAGCCGTTGGGGCCGACGACACAGGTGACGCCGGGTTCGAAGGCGAAGGTCGTGGGCTGGGCGAACGACTTGAAGCCCTTGAGGGTCAGGCTCTTCAGATACACCTGCTCCCCTTTCCGGCTCCGCTCGGCGTGCTGGGACTACGGTACCCGAGGGTTGCGCTCAATCCGGGGAGCAGTAGGCTGATCGGCTGCCCTGTCGGCGGCGGAAAGGGCTGCCATGGTCACCGTCGAGGAGTTGGAGATTCCCCGGGAGCTGGATGACTCGGGCGCGGCGCGGGACTTCCTCGCCTGCGCCGAGGTGCGCAACACGGTCGACACCCTCAGCTTCGGCAGCGCCGACTTCGCCTATCCGGCCGAGGAGGAGCTTCCCGGCTGGCTCGATCAGGTCTACACACGCCGCCGATCGTTCGCGGTGCGCGTCAACGGCCGGATCGTGGCGCACGCCTTCCATCAGAGCCAGCCGGAGGGCGACGGCGTCGACACGGCGTGGCAGAACGTGCGCGTGCTGCCGGAGTTCCGCAGTCGGGGCATCGGCACCGCGCTGGCCGCGCACCTGGAGGGCCTGGCGCGCTCGGAGGGCAAGCGCCGCATCCTCGGCTGGGCGGCATCGCCGCCGGCGCCCGGGCCGCGCCTGGAGTCGCCCACCGGCCATGGCTCCGTCCCGGCCGGGAACGCGGAGGTGCGGTTCCTGCTCTCCCGCGGCTTCCGCCTGGAGCAGGTCGAGCGCGGCAGTCGGCTGGCGCTTCCGGTCGACGACGACCTCCTCACCGCGCGACGCCGTGACGCCGAAGAGCACGCGGGCGCCGAGTACCGCGTTCACCACTGGGTGGATCGCACCCCGGAGCGCTGGCGGGCCGACCGGGCGATGCTCATGACGCGGATGAGCACCGATGCCCCGAGCGCCGGCATGGAGGAGCCCGCCGACGTCTGGACCGTGCAGCGACTGCTCGACGCCGAGGAGCGCTGGGCGAAGGATCCGCGGCGCCAGCTGATGGCCGTCGTCGAGCACGTGCCGACGGCCACGCTCGTGGGCTACTCGCTGCTGATCGTTCCGCCCTCGCTCGCCCGCCCGGTCGACCAGGACGACACCCTGGTGCTGCGCGAGCACCGGGGGCACCGGCTGGGCATGCTGCTCAAAGTGGCCAACATCCGCGAGCTGCAGCACCGTTTCCCGGGCCACCCGTCGATCATCACCTTCAACGCGGAGGAGAACCGCTTCATGCTCGACGTCAACGAGGCGGTCGGCTTCACGCCGATCGCGTTCGAGGGCGCATGGCGGAAGGACCTGACATGACCGAGGGCGCGAACTACCTCGAGGTGAATCGAGCGAACTGGGATGCGCGCGCGCCGCTGCACGCCGCCTCGCCCGACTACCGTCTCGACGCCTTCCGCGCCGACCCGGCCCACCTCTCCGACGTGGTGCGCTTCGACCTGCCGCGGCTCGGCGACATCGCCGGGCTCCGGACCGTCCACCTGCAGTGCCACATCGGCACCGACACGCTGTCGCTGCACCGGCTCGGCGCGCACGTCACCGGCCTCGACTTCTCCCCCGCCTCGCTCGCCGAGGCCCGGCGCCTCGCCGCCGACGCGGGCGCCGAGATCGACTTCGTCGAGGCGGACGTGCACCGCGCGGCGGAGGTGCTCGAGCCGGGCACGTTCGACCTCGTCTACACGGGAATCGGCGCGATCGGCTGGCTGCCGAGGATCCGCCCCTGGGCGGCCGTCGTCGCGGCGCTGCTGAAGCCCGGCGGCCGGTTCTTCATGCGGGAGGGGCATCCGCTGATGTGGACGCTCGACGAGAGCGACGAACAGCGGCTGAGCACCCGCTTCGTCTACTTCGAGCACGACGAGCCCCTCGTCTTCGACAGCGCCGAGACCTACGTGGAGACGACCGGCACCATCACGGCCACCCGCACGATGGAGTGGAACCACGGCCTCGCCGAGACGGTGCAGGCGCTCCTCGACGAGGGACTGCAGCTGGAGGCGATCGCCGAGCACGACAGCGTGCCGTGGCTCGCGCTGCCGGGGCACATGACGGGGCCGGGCCCCGACGGCGAGTTCCGGATGCGCGACGACCGCCCGCGACTGCCCCTCACCTGGACGGTGCAGGCCCGGAAGCTCTGATCAGCGGCGGACCGCGCGGAGGCGCTGGCAGCTCGGGCAGAAGTGCGATCCGCGGTTCATGAACACCTCGCGGACGATCGGCCGCCCGCAGCGCGGGCACGGTTCGCCGTGCCGCCCGTAGGCGTTCAGCGAGTGCGAGAAGTAGCCACTCGCGCCGTTCACGTTGACGTACTGGGCGTCGAAGCTCGTACCGCCCTCGGCGAGGGCCTTGGCGAGCACCACGCGCACCTCGTCGAGCAGGCGCCGTGCGCGCGGCCGCGACAGCGTCTCGGTCGGCTGCTCGTAGTGGATGCGCGCCGCCCACAGCGCCTCGTCGGCATAGATGTTGCCGATGCCGCTCACGAGCGTCTGGTCGAGCAGGGCGCGCTTGATCGTGGTGCGCTTGCGGGCGAGCGCGGCGAAGAAGGCGCGCTCGGAGAAGTCCGGGTCGAGCGGGTCGCGGGCGATGTGCACCACCTGGCTCGGGATGCGCTGCTCGGGTCGGTCGCGCGTCGGCACCCGATCATCGAGCGCCATCGATCCGAAGATGCGCTGATCGACGAAGTCGACGCGCAGCGGGCCGTGCTCGGGATGCTCGAGGTCGAGCACGATGCGGGTGAGCCGGTCCCGGGGAGCCTCGGGTGAGCGCAGCAGGACCTGGCCGCTCATGCCGAGATGCACCACCACGGCCTCGTCGGCGCGCTCCGCGGCGAGCGGGATCCAGAGGAACTTGCCGCGACGCTCGGGGGCGTTCAGGCGCGCGCCGGTGACGCGGTCGACGAAGTCCTCGCTCGGACCCTCATGGCGGCGCAGGGAGCGCTCGTCGAGCACCGTGACGGCGCGGACGAGCGACGCGGTGACCGCCGGGACGAGCCCCAGGCGAACCACCTCGACCTCGGGCAGTTCCGGCATGTCGGCTCAGCGCTTGCGCGGCTGCAGGCGCGTCCAGGCTTCGAGCGCGGCGGCCATCTCGGCCTGCTTCTTGCTCGACCCCTCGCCCGTGGCGACGCTGTCGCCGGCGACGACGACGGTGGCGTGGAAGCGCTTCGAGTGGTCGGGGCCGCTGTCGGCGACGACGTAGCTCGGCAGTCCCTTGCCGAGGCGGGTCGACAGCTCCTGCAGGCTCGTCTTCGGGTCCATCGCGGCGCCGAAGCGATCCGGATCATCCAGCAGCGGGGCGATCAGGCGCAGCACGAGCGTGTTGGCCGCATCCTGACCCGCCGAGAGGTAGGCCGCGCCGATGATCGCCTCGACGGCGTCAGCGAGAATCGACCCCTTCTCGCGGCCGCCGGTGAGCTCTTCGCCGCGGCCCAGGCGCACGTGCGCGCCGAGTCCGATGTTCTGCGCGACCTCGGCCAGCGCCACCGCGCTGACGAGCGAGGCGCGACGCTTCGCGAGCTCGCCCTCGTCGAGGTGCGGGAAGTCGCGGTAGAGCATCACCGTGACCGACTGCCCGAGGATCGAATCCCCCAGGAACTCGAGTCGCTCGTTGTGGGCGATCCCGCCGTTCTCGTAGGCGAACGAGCGGTGCGTGAGCGCGAGCTCGATCAGCCCGGGCTCGATCTCGAGGCCGAGCTCGTCGACCAGTCGGGCGCGCAGCGCATCCGCGGATTCGCTCACGACGACCGACGCGTCGGGATCCGAAGGCGCGCTCGCACCGACAGAGCTACTCATGCCCACGACTCATTCGCGTCGCCCGAAGGCGTGCGAACGACTCAGACGTCAGCGACCTTGCGGCCCTTGTACTCGAGGAACAGCGGGGTGCCCGCGGAGTCCTCGACGACCTTGGCGCGGTGCGGCAGGCTGTAGACGGTCTTGCCGTTCTCGACGGTCTTGACCAGCGTGGGGACCTCGGCCTTCCACTGCGAACGACGGCTGCGCGTGTTGGAACGCGATTGCTTGCGCTTGGGAACCGGCATGGGTTTCTTCTTTCTTCGCGGCGCGCGGTCGCACCGCACACGTCTGGGTGGCTCTCGCGAGCCTCACTCTTCGGTCTGGAAGCCTTCGAGGGCGGCCCACCTGGGGTCGACTTCCTCGCGCGCTGGTCCTTCGGACGAGGAGGTCCGCTTTTCGCCCGTTTCCGGGTCAAGTCCTGGACAGTCCTCACGACAGACCGGCTGGAAGGGCAGTGCCAAGACCACCGCATCCCGCACGACCGGTTCAAGATTCACGTGATCTTCTTGAACCTGGAAGTCGAAAGCTTCGTCCTCAGAGTACGCGAAAAGCTCCTGGAATTCGACTTCGAGGTCCAGGCTCACCGGGTCGAGGCAGCGAACGCACTCCCCCGAGACGGTCGTGCGGATGTCCGCGCTGACGAGGATGCCGTCGTGCAGGCCCTCCAGGCGCAGGTCGAGCTCGACCGAGTCGCCTTCGCGCACGTACGCGGCGCCGGCGCCGAGCTGCTCGGGCGCGGTGAGATCCAGGTCCAGCTCGCGCATCGCGCCGGGGCGGTGCATGAGCTCATGGACGGGGATCAGGAACGGGGATGCAGGGGTGGCCACGGTCGCCGATTCTACGCGCCCGACGGCGCTCCCGCCCGCGCGGCGGGCGGAAGATCCGGTCACGCGGAGACGGCGGCGAACGCCTCGTCGTAGATCGCGAGGGCGCGGGCGACCTCGTCGTCCGTGACGACGCACGGCGGCACCACGTGCACGCGGTTGTCGGCGACGAAGGGAAGCAGTCCGCGGGCGAGCAGCTCCGCCTTCAGCGCGCCGATCACGGAGGCCGGAACGGGTTCGCGCGTCGCCGGGTCGGCCACCAGGTCGAGGGCCCAGAACACGCCCAGACCCCGCACCTCGCCGATCATCTCGTGCTTCTCGGCGAGCGCGCGCAGGCCCGGCCCGAGGAGGTCGCGGCCGATGCGGGCGGCGTTCTCGAGGATGCCCTCCTCCTCCATCGCGTCGATCGTGGCGACGATCGAGGCCATCGCGAGCGGGTGACCCGAGTAGGTGAGCCCGCCGGGGAAGACCTTCTCGTCGAAGCTGTGGGCGATCGCGGGCGAGATGATCACGCCGCCCGCGGGCACGTAGCCGGAGTTGACGCCCTTGGCGAAGGTGATGAGGTCGGGAACGATGCCGTCCGGGTTCACCGTCGTGTTCTGCCAGGCGAACCAGTCGCCGGTGCGGCCGAAGCCCGACATCACCTCGTCGAAGATCAGCACGATGCCGTGCTCGTCGGCCAGCTCGCGCACCCCGGAGAGGTAGCCGGGCGGCGGCACCAGGACGCCGGCGGTTCCGGGAATGCCTTCGAGGATGATCGCGGCGATCGAGCCGGGGCCCTCCGACTGGATGACGCGCTTCAAGTGCTGCAGCGCGCGCTCGGACTCCTGCTCCACCGACTCGGACCAGAACTCGCTGCGGTAGGCGAACGGTCCGAAGAAGTGCACGTGACCGCGGGCGAATTCGTTGGGGATGCGGCGCCAATCGCCGGTGGCGACGACCGCCGCGCCGGTGTTGCCGTGGTAGCTGCGGTAGGTGCTCAGCACCTTGTCGCGCCCGGTGAACTGCCGCGCCATGCGGATCGCGTTCTCGTTGGCGTCGGCGCCGCCGTTGGTGAAGAACACCTTCTCGAAGCCGGGACCGGCCTTCTCGACGATGCGCTTCGCGGCCTCGCCGCGCGTGAGGTTGGCGTGCGGCGGCGCGATCGTCGGCAGGATCGCGGCCTGCTCCTGGATCGCCGCCACGACCTTCGGATGCGTGTGCCCGATGTTGACGTTGACCAGCTGGCTGGAGAAGTCGAGGTAGCGCGTGCCCTCGAAGTCCCAGACCTCGCTGCCCGAGGCGCCCGCGATGACCAGCGGGTTGAGTGCGCCCTGCGCCGACCAGGAGTGGAAGACGTGCGCCCGATCGAGGTCGTGTGCGCGAGTGCCGTCGGAGGGGTCGAGGTGCGTGGTCATGGTGCGTCCTTGCGAGTGAAGGGGGTCGATGGCGACCGGGTGGTGGAGCTGGGCGAGGAGCCGCGTTGCGGTGCCTCGTGGTCAGAATACGGTCTCGATACGCCCTGCGGGCTACTCGACCAGCTGAGTCGTGCGAGCCGGTCAAGTAGCCGCGCCGCGGCGTATCGAGACCCGCCGAGCCGAGCCGGTCGAGCAGCCGCTGCGCGGCGTATCGAGACCTCGTCAGCCGAGCCGGTCGAGTAGCCGCGGAGCGGCGTATCGAGACCTCGGTGGTGGGGTCTCGATACGCCCTGCGGGCTACTCGACCGGCAAGGTGGCCCTGCGGGCTACTCGACCGGCAAGGTGGCCCTGCGGGCTACTCGACCGGCAAGGTGGCCCTGCGGGCTACTCGACCGGCAAGGTGGTGCTTACTGACCGCCCTCGGTGAGGACGACGTCGAGCGGCGTGTAGTCGCCGCCGACGACGACGCCCTCCTCCGCGAGCGCGTCCAGCGCCTGCTGGATGTAGATGTTCGAGTACGCGGAGGCCGCGGGCTCGGTGGTGATGAGGTTCAGGCCGTCCTGGTTGACCGCCGCGAGGGCGCCGGTGACGGTCTTGTCCCAGGCCGCCGAGTCGATGAGACCGAAGTCGCCACCGGCCCAGATCAGCTTGTTGACCTCGTTCATCTGCCACAGCTGGTGCGTCGGGCCGACCGGGAAGGCCGCCTCGGCGTTGATCGCGGCGTCGTAGGTGATCGCCGCGGCCTCCTCCGGGTTGTCCCGGGCGAAGATCCAGCCCTTGGTGACGGCCTTCAGGAAGCGCACCGCGGCGTCGGCGTAGGCCGGGTCCTCAAGGCGCTCGGTGTCGGCCCAGATCGCGTCCTGGAGCATCGCTCCGGCCGTGTCCTCGTACGAGACGACGTTGAAGTCCTCCGGCTGGTACAGCTCGCCGGTGTCGGGGTTCACGACCTCGAGGATCTGCGCCCACTCGTTGTAGGTCATCGCCTGCGCGGCGTCGACATCCCGGTCCAGTAGCGCGTTCATGCTGAAGTCCTGGGTCGTGATCGACACGCTGGTCGAGTCGAGGCCCTCGTCGGCCATGGCCGCGAAGATCTCCCACTCGTTGCCGAAGCCCCACGAGCCGATGCGCTTGTCCTCGAAGTCGGCGACCGAGCTGATGCCGCTGTCGGCCCACGAGACCTGCAGCGTGCCGGACTTCTGGAAGACCTGCGCGATGTTGGTCAGCTCGACACCGGTGGCCTCGAGGGTGCCGAGCACCTTCGGAACCCACGCGATGGCGAAGTCGACGTCACCGGCGACGAGCGCATCCTGCGGAACGATGTCGCCACCGGACGGGACGACCTCGACGCTGTCGAAGCCCTCCTCCTCGAAGTAGCCCTGGTCGAGGGCGACGTAGTAGCCCGCGAACTGCGCCTGCGGAAGCCACTGCAACTGCAGCTTGACCGAGGTGATCGGCTCGAACTCTCCCGAGTCGGTCGTGTCGGTCTCGGCGGTGGTACACGCGGCGAGGGTGAGCGCCGTGACGGCCGCAGCGGCGACGGCCGCGAGGCCGCGGCGAGTGCTGTGTCTCATGGTGTTCCTTTCAGGTGGGTGGTGCCGGGTGGTGCAGGGGGTTCCCGCCGGTCAGACCGGCGGGCGCCTCGTCGCCAGCTTCTCCAGAAGCGAGGTGACGAGGAAGAAGACGAGGCCGATCAGGATGCCTCCCGCGACGAACGCCCAGGCCAGCGCGGCGCGCCCCGACTTGGCGTAGGTCGCGATCGCGGTGCCGATGCCGTCTGCGGGTCCGCCGAAGTACTCGGCGACGAGGGCGGCGATGACCGCGAGCGAGCTCGCGATGCGGAGCCCCGTCATGAGGTACGGCAGCGCCGTCGGCAGGGTGAGCACGCGGAACGTCTGGCCGGGGCTGGCGGCGGAGGCGCGCAGCAGGTCGCGATGCACCGGCGTGGTCTGGCGAAGGCCGCGCAGCACGTTGACGAAGACCGGCACGAAGGCGGCGAGCGCCGCGACCGCCTGCCGTCCGAACTGGCTCGAGGCGCCGAACATCGTGTTGAGGATAGGGGTGAGGGCCACGATCGGCACGACGGCGATCGCCGCCACGATCGGAGCCAGCATCCCGTCGATCGGCTTCACGGCGGCCGCGAGTGCGGCGAACACGACCGCCACGACCGCCCCGATGACCAGGCCGATGAGGGCGTTCGTCGCCGTGATCAGCATCGCGTCGCTGATGATGCCCCAGCGCTCGACGATCTCGGCGCCGATCGCCGCGGGGCTCGGCAGCATGCGCGGCGCGGCGCCGAGCACGTCGACGTAGACGATCCACGCGGCCACCCCGACGACGCCCACGGCGATGGGCGCGGCGACCCGCAGCCAGGAGGGCAGCACGCGCGCGGTCACCGTTCGTTCGCTCTCTCGACGGGGGCGCCGTGCAGCGCCTCGCGCACCGCGGTGACGCGCTCGAAGTAGGCGGGCGACTCGCGCAGCGCCTCGTCGCGCACCACGTCGCCGAAGCCGGTCGCGAGCACCTCGGTGATGCGGCCGGGGCGCGGGCTCATGACGACGACGCGGTCCGAGAGGAACGCCGCCTCGGGGATCGAGTGCGTGACGAATACGACCGCGGCGCCTGTCTCGGCGGCGATGCGGGTGAGCTCCGACTGCAGGTATTCGCGCGTCATCTCGTCGAGCGCTCCGAAGGGCTCGTCCATGAGGAGCAGGCGCGGGCGCGCGGCGAGGGCGCGGGCGATCGCGACGCGCTGCTGCATGCCGCCCGAGAGCTGGTCGGGGTAGCGGTCGATGAACTCGGTGAGGCCGACGAGCTCCGCGAGTTCGGCGACCCGCGCCTCGCGCTCGGCCTTGTCGACCTTGTGCAGCTCGAGCGGCAGCGCGATGTTCGCCCCGACTGTGCGCCAGGGCAGCAGGCCCGCCTGCTGGAAGACGATCCCGTAGTCCTGGTCGATCCGGGCGCGCGCGGCCGGCTTGCCGAAGATCTCGAGCTCGCCGCTGGAGGCCTGGTCGAGGTCGGCGATCAGCCGCAGCAGGGTCGACTTGCCGCATCCCGAGGGGCCGATCAGGGAGACGAACTCGCCCGCCGCGACCTCGAGCTCGACCCCGCCGAGCGCGATCACGTCGCCGGAGGCGGTCGGGAACACCCGCCCGACCCCCGCGGCGCGGACGGCGGGCGCGGAGGCCTGGGGAGTTTCTGTGGTGGTCATGCGGCGGCTTCTCCCCTGCGGTAGTTCTTGAGTCCGAGTCCGACCAGGGCGACCGAGCCGGCGGCGATGAGGCCCAGCGCGATCGAGCCGAAGGTCGGTCCCCATGGTGCGGCCGGGTCGCTGGAGGCCTGCCCGGCGAGCTGGATGAGCATGCGTCCGATGCCGCCGCGCATGCCGATCGAGACCTCCGCGACGACGGCGCCGAGCACGGCGTTGGCCGCCGCGAGGCGCAGGGCCGGCAGCAGGTGCGGCACGGCGGCCGGCAGGCGCAGACGCAGCAGCGTCGGCCAGTAGCCGGCCGCGTAGCTGCGCATCAGGTCGACATGGATGCGGTCGGGCGCCTCCAGTCCGCGCAGCATCCCGACGGCGACCGGGAAGAAGGCCAGATAGGAGGCGATCACGGCGACCGAGAGCCACTGCGGCCACGGCATCACGTCGCGGTCGATCTGCAGCCCGATGCTGTTCATCACGGGGGCGAAGGCGATGAGCGGCACCGTCTGGCTGACGACGATCCACGGCAGAAGGCCCCACTCGACGACCCGCCAGCGCTGCATGAGCGCCCCGAGAAGGGCGCCCACGGCGACCCCGATCAGCCAGCCGACGGCGGCGATCCCGAGCGTGGTGAGCGCGGCCGTGATGACCGGGACGATGAGCGGCGGCGTGTCTCCCCCGCTGGTCGACTCGAACAGCCGCGTGAACATGTCGGAGATGTGCGGCATCGCACGATCGTGCGTGCGCGGCAGGATCATGACGCCCGAGCCGGTCTCGCCCTCGACGGCGCCGATGGTCACGCCCTCGGCGGGGCCGAGGAACTTGTAGCCCTCCCAGAGCAGGCCGACCGCGAGGACGCCCAGCGCTCCCCAGAGCGCGGCGATTCCCCGACGCGCGGAGCTCCGGGAGCGACTCATGCCTTGGCCGTGAGGTGATCCTGGAGTGCCGGGATCACGGTCTCGCCATAGACACGCAGTGTCTCTTCCTTGTTGTCGTGCTGCAGATAGCCGGCGAACTGGTGCACCCCGATCGCCTTCAGCTCTTCGAGCTTGGCGATGTGCTCCTCGGCGGTGCCGAGCACGCAGAACCGGTCGACGATCTCGTCGGGCACGAAGTCGACGTGGTCGTTGTCGGCCTTGCCGTGGGTGTTGTAGTCGTAGCCCTCGCGGCCCTTGATGTAGTCGGTGAGGGCCTGCGGCACGGCACCCGAGTCGCCGTACTTGGCGACGATGTCGGCGATGTGGTTGCCGACCATGCCGCCGAACCAGCGCGACTGCTCACGGGCGTGCACCAGACCTTCGTCGGTGCCGTCGGTGATGTAGAACGGCGCCGCGACGCAGAACGTGATGTCGTCGGGGTTGCGGCCCGCCTTCTCGGCGGCGTCGCGCACGACCGCGATCATCCACTTGGCGATGTCGACATCCGCCAGCTGCAGGATGAAGCCGTCGCCGACCTCCCCGGTGAGCTTGAGCGCGAGCGGGCCGTACGCGGCCACCCACACCTCGAGCTCGCTGCCGACGCTCCACGGGAAGCGCAGCTGGGAGCCGTTGTACTCGACCTCGCGGCTGTTGCCGAGCTCGCGGATGACGTGGATCGACTCGCGCAGCTCCTTGAGCGTCGTCGGCTTGCCGTTGGTGACCCGCACCGCCGAGTCGCCGCGTCCGATGCCGACGACCGTGCGGTTGCCGTACATCTCGTTCAGCGTGGCGAACACCGAGGCGGTGACCGTCCAGTCGCGCGTCGCCGGGTTGGTGACGAACGGCCCGACCGTGACCCGGCGGGTCTCGGCGAGGATCTGGCTGTAGATCACGTACGGCTCCTGCCACAGCAGGTGCGAGTCGAAGGTCCAGACGTGGCTGAATCCGTACTGCTCGGCGAGCTTGGCGAGGTGAACCGTCCGGCTGGCCGGCGGGTTGGTCTGAAGTACTGCTCCGAAGTCCATCGTCTACACCAGGTACTGCGACAGGCCGCGCTTGAGGTAGCGTCCGTCGCCCTTCGTTCCGAGATAGGTGTCGTCGTCGACGATCACCTTGCCGCGGCTGAGCACCGTGTCGACACGACCGTCGATCTCGAAGCCCTCCCACGCCGAGTGGTCCATGTTCATGTGGTGCTTCTTCTCGTAGCCGATGCTGGTGTGGCCGTTCGGGTCGTAGATCACGATGTCGGCGTCGGCACCCGGCTGGATGACGCCCTTCTTGCCGTACAGCCCGAACATGCGCGCGGGCGTGGTGCTGGTCAGCTCGACCCAGCGCTCGAGCGTGATCTCGCCGGTGACGACGCCCTGGTACATGAGGTCCATGCGGTGCTCGACGGAGCCGATGCCGTTCGGGATCTTGCGGAAGTCGCCCAGGCCGAGCTCCTTCTGATCCTTCATGCAGAACGGGCAGTGGTCGGTCGAGACCATCTGCAGGTCGTTGGTGCGCAGCGCCTGCCACATCGAGTCCTGGTGGCCTTCGGCACGCGAGCGCAGCGGCGTGGAGCACACCCACTTGGCCCCCTCGAACGCGCCGGCCTCGTCGCTGGAGGCGCCGAGCTGCTCCTCCAAGGAGAGGTAGAGGTACTGCGGGCAGGTCTCGCCGAACACGTTCTGCCCCTTGTCGCGCGCCCAGGCGAGCTGCTCGACCGCCTGCTTGGCGCTCACGTGCACCACGTAGAGCGGGGCGCCGGTGAGGTTGGCGAGCATGATCGCGCGGTGCGTGGCCTCTTCCTCCATCTGCCAGGCGCGCGCGATGCCGTGGTAGTACGGGTCGGTCTTGCCCTGCGCGACGAGCTGCTCGGCGAGCACGTCGATCGCGGGACCGTTCTCGGCGTGCATCATCGTGAGCATGCCGGTGTCGCGCGCGACCTGCATGGCCTTCAGCACCTGCGCGTCGTCGGAGTAGAAGACGCCCGGGTAGGCCATGAACAGCTTGAAGCTGGAGATGCCCTCGTCGACGAGCTTCGGCATCGCGGCGAGCGAGTCCTCGTCGACGCCGCCGATGATCTGGTGGAACGCGTAGTCGATCGCGCAGTTGCCGGCGGCCTTGGTGTGCCAGGCCTCGAGCCCGTCGAAGACGCGCTGGCCGTAGGTCTGCACGGCGAAGTCGATGATCGTCGTGGTGCCGCCGTGCGCGGCGGCGCGGGTGCCGGTCTCGAAGGTGTCGGAGGCGGCCGTGCCGCCGAAGGGCAGCTCCATGTGGGTGTGCGCATCCACGCCGCCGGGGATGACGTACTTCCCCTTCGCGTCGATGACCGTGTCGACGCTGTTCTCCAGGTCGACGCCGAGGGCGGTCGAACCCGGCTGCAGCACCGCGACGATGGTCTCGCCGTCGATGAGAACGTTGGCGGGGGTCCGGCCCGTGGCCGAGACGACCGTGCCGTTGATGATGAGGGTCTTCATGATGTCCTCCCGGGAGTCCGGACTACGGCTGGGGGATCGACGTGTAGGACTCCGGACGACGGTCCCGGTAGAACTGCCAATCGTCGCGCATCTGCTTGACCATGTCGAGGTCGAGGTCGCGGATGAGGACCTCCTCGTGCTCGCCCGAGCCGCGCTCGCCGACGAAGTTGCCGCGCGGGTCGATGACCTGGCTGGTGCCGTAGAAGTCGACCGCCAGGTCGCCGTACTCGTTGTCTTCGCGACCGACGCGGTTCGGCTGGAGCACGAAGTAGCCGTTGGCCACGGCGGCCGCCGGTCCCTCCACCTCCCAGAGCCGGTTCGAGAGCCCCGGCTTGGTGGCGTTCGGGTTGAAGACCATGTGGGCGCCGTTCAGGCCCAGCTCGCGCCAGCCCTCCGGGAAGTGCCGGTCGTAGCAGATGTAGACGCCGATCTTGCCGACGGCGGTGTCGAAGACGGGGTAGCCGCCGTTGCCGGGACGGAAGTAGAACTTCTCCCAGAAGCGGTCGAGGTGCGGGATGTGGTGCTTGCGGTACTTGCCGAGGATGGTGCCGTCGGCATCCACCACGACCGCCGTGTTGTAGTACACGCCGGTCATGTCCTCCTCGTAGATCGGGAGGATCATGACGACGCCGAGCTCCTTGGCGAGCGCCGCGAAGCGCTGCACGATCGGGCCATCGGCCGGCTCGGCGAACGCGTAGTACTTCTTGTCTTCGGTGATGCCGAAGTACGGCCCGTAGAACAGCTCCTGGAAGCAGACGACCTGCGCACCCTGCGCCGCGGCCTCGCGGGCGAAGCCCTCATGCTTGGCCAGCATGGACTCTTTGTCACCGGTCCAGGTGGTTTGGGTGATCGCGGCTCGAATGATCGACATGCTGGCTCCCTCGGTCGTGCTTTTGTTATTGTTCGCCGAAAACATTTCTCTGACGTTTCTGCACGTGACAGCGGCGTAAAACTCAGCATTGGGTATTCGGCCTCATTCGCAATCTACGACGGGACGCATCAACTTGGTAGCCCTCGAGCTCGACGAGCGCACTCCGCGCGGCATCGCGGCCGCCCTCGCCCGGCTCATCACGAGCGGCGATCTGGCGCCGGGTGATCGGCTTCCGACGGTGCGCGACCTCGCCGCCGAGCTCGGCGTCAGCCCCGCCACCGTCAGCCACGCCTGGCAGACCCTCGCCGCCGCCGGGCTGATCACGAGCCGGGGGCGCAGCGGCAGCTTCGTGCGCTCCGCCCCGCGCGAGTGGCTGCCGACCCGCTACCGCGGGCTCGAGGGCGGCGACGCGGCGCGGCTCGACCTCTCGCGCGGCACCCCCGACCCGGAGCTGCTGCCCGAGCTCGGCCCCGCGCTCGCCCGGGTCTCGGACCGCGCCTCCCCGGTCAGCTATCAGTCGAAGCCCGACATCCCCGAGCTCCACGACCTCCTGCGGGCGACCTGGCCGGCCCCCGTCGAATCCCTCACGGTGACCAACGGCGCCCTCGACGCAATCGACCGGGCGCTCGGTGCGCTCGTGCGCTTGGGCGACCGGATCGTGCTCGAAGACCCCACCTTTCCCCCGTTCCTGGACCTCGTCGAGCTGTACGGCCTGGAGGCGATCCCGGTTCCCGTCAACGCCGAGGGCATGCGACCGGAGGAGTTCGCGCGCGCCCTGGCGCGCGGCCCGGCGCTCGTGCTGCTGCAGCCGCGCGCACACAACCCGACCGGAGCCTCGATGAGCGCGGAGCGCGCCGAGCGGCTGGCCTCGCTGGTGCGCCGCAGCCGCATGGCGGAGCGCACCGTCATCATCGAGGACGACCACTCCTCGATGATCTCCCGCTCCCCCGACGTGTCGCTGGCCCGCTGGCTTCCCGAGCGGGTGCTGCACGTGCGCAGCTTCTCCAAGTCGCACGGGCCCGACCTGCGGATCGGCGCCCTCGGCGGCCCGCGCACCCTCATCGACCGCGTGGTCGCGCGGCGACTCCTCGGGCCGGGCTGGACCTCGCGCATGGTGCAGGCGCTGCTCTTCGAGCTGCTCACCGACCCCGAATCGATCGCGCAGCTCGACATCGCCCGCGAGAGCTACGCGGCGCGGCAGGCGGCGCTCTCGGCCGGGCTCGCCCGGCACGGCGTCGAGGCATCCGCCGCCGACGGCATCAACATCTGGCTCGAGGTCGACAACGAGCGCCAGGCGATGGTGCACCTGGCGGCGGCGGGCATCCAGGTGGCCCCCGGCTCGCCGTTCCAGGCGGGCGACCCGCTGCCGCGGCTGCGGGTGACGGCGGGGGTGGTGCCGGTCGAGACCGCGCAGGATGTCGCCGCCGTGCTCGCGACCGCAGCGCGCAGCTGAGGAGCGCGCCCGGCTACGATGGACAGACGGACCCCCGGGGCACTCTTGCCCCGGTGCGTCGCCCGGGGCTTTCGGGCGGCACGGCCCGCGCAGCCTCTTTCTGCGCCCTGCCGACCACCTCGACCCCCGGGAATCCCATGCCTCACACCCCCACCTCTTCGCCGACGACCGGCCCCGCCCTCGAGCCGCGGGCTCGCCGTGCGTCGCGACCTCTCATGGCGTCCGCCCTGGTCGCCCTCGGCGCGCTGACGCTCGCCGGCTGCGCGCCCGAACCCGCGTCCGGCGTCGACCCCGACGAGGGAAGCGCCGCCACGGCACTTGAGCTCTCGAACTGCGGGGTCCCCGTCACGATCGAACGCGCCCCCGGAGCGCGTCATCACGATCAAGTCGACGTCGACCGAGATGCTGCTCGCGCTGGGACTCGGCGACCGCATCATCGGCACCGCGTTCCCCGACGGCCCCGTGCCCGAGGAGTGGGCGGATGCCGCCGCCGACCTGCCCCTGGTGAGCGACCGGGTGCCGGGCGAGGAGGCCGTCCTCGAACTGGAACCGGACTTCATCTACGCCGGCTGGGAGTCGAACTTCTCCGCCGACGGCGTCGGTGAGCGCGCCGAGCTCGCCGCCCTCGGCATCGACACCTACGTCTCCCCCGCCGCATGCCGCAGCGCCGACGTGCCCGCCGAGCTCGACTTCGAGGAGGTCTTCCGCGAGATCGCCGAGGTCGCCGCGATCTTCGACGTCGATGCGAGCGAGCTGATCGAGGCCCAGCGCGCCGAGCTCGACGCGATCGTGCCCGACTCGCGCGGGCTGACCGCGCTCTGGTACTCCTCCGGCTCCGACACCCCCTACGTGGGCGCCGGGACGGGTGCCCCGCAGATGGTGCTGGACGCGATCGGGCTGCGGAACATCGCGGGCGACATCGAGGGCGGCTGGACCGCGCTCAGTTGGGAGGCCGTCATCGAGGCGGACCCGAGCGTCATCGTGCTCGTGGAGTCCGACTGGGGCAGCGCCGAGAAGAAGATCGCGCAGCTCGAGGGCAACCCCGCGACCGCGCAGCTGACGGCGGTGCTCGGCCAGCGCTACCTGATCGTGCCGTTCGCGGCGAGCGAGGCGGGGGTGCGCAGCGTCTCCGCGGCGAGCGACCTGTCTGCGCAGCTGGCTGGTCTGACGGCACCGTGAGTCCGGGCGTCGAGCGACTCTCCCCGGGACGAACCCTTCGCAGTTCGTCCCGGGGAGACGCTCGCCGCCCCGCTGCGCGCACGGCGGGACGCCTGCGCCTGCTGCTCGTGACGACGATCCTGGGCGCGGGCCTGCTCGCCTCGATCGCGGTCGCCGTGACGATCGGCCCGGCGGAGCTCTCCCTCGCGGAGGTCGCGGCCGCGGTCGGCGCCCATCTGACCGGCGGCGACTCGGGGCTCAGCGTGACGCGCGACGCGATCGTGTGGGAGCTGCGGTTTCCGCGCGTGCTGACGGCGGCGGCCGTCGGCGCGGGCCTCGCCCTCTGCGGCGCCGTGATGCAGGCCCTCACCCGCAACCAGCTCGCCGATCCGTACCTGCTGGGTCTGTCATCGGGAGCCTCGCTCGGGGCGGTCAGCGTGCTGCTGCTCGGGGCGGCCATCGTGCTGCCGCTCGCCGCCTTCGCCGGCGCCCTGCTCGCTCTGGGGGCGACCCTCGCGCTCGCCAACTCGCTGGGACGCATCACACCCACCCGCACGGTGCTCGCCGGGCTCGCCGTCTCGGCGCTCGCGGGCGCCCTGACCAGTTTCGTCATCTTCTGGTCGGTGACCGGCGACTCCTACCGCGAGATCCTGAACTGGCTGCTCGGCTCGCTCGCCGGTGCGCGCTGGTCCTCGGTCGCGATCGCGGGCACCGCTCTCATCGTGATCGGGATCCCGCTGATGCTCACGGGACGCCTGCTCGACGCCTTCGTCTTCGGCGACGCCACGGCGGCCTCACTCGGCATCCCGGTGCAGCGGCTGCGCTGGACGCTCCTGGCGGCCTCCGCCCTGCTCACCGGCGCGCTCGTCGCGGTCTCCGGCTCGATCGGCTTCGTCGGCCTGGTGCTCCCGCACGCCGTGCGGCTGCTCACCGGGCCCGGGCACCGCGCGCTGCTGCCGCTCTCGGCGCTCACCGGCGGCATCTTCCTGGTGTGGGCCGACACGCTCGCCCGCACCGCGTTCGACCCGCGCGAACTGCCCGTCGGCATCGTCACCGCGCTGATCGGCGCGCCCGTGTTCGCGCTGCTGCTGGCGCGCCGGAGGTCGGAGGCATGAGCGCGCAGGGGGCCACCGGCCCCGGACTCGACGCGCGCGGCATCACGGTCGTGCGCGATCACACGACGCTGCTGACGGACGTCTCGTTCCGCGCCCCCGCGGGCGCCCTCACGGCCCTTCTCGGACCGAACGGCGCGGGCAAGTCGACGCTGCTGCGGGCCGTTGCCGGCGTCGAGCGTCCCGATGCGGGCGAGATCCGCTTCGAGGGCGACGACCTCGCCGCGCTCGGCCGCCGCGCGCGAGCGCGACGGGTCGCGCTCGTCGAGCAGGATTCCTCAACCGATCTCGCCGTCACCGTGCGCGAGACGGCGCGGCTGGGGCGCACCCCGCACGAGTCGTGGCTCGGCGGCGACGACCCGGACGCGGTCGAGATCGTCAACGAAGCACTCCGCCTGTCGGGCGCGCACGCCTTCGCCGACCGCACGGTGCCGAGCCTCTCCGGCGGCGAGCGGCAGCGGGCATTCCTCGCCCGGGCTCTCGCCCAGGATCCGCGACTGCTCCTGCTCGACGAGCCGACGAACCACCTGGACGTCGCCGCGGCGCTGGAGGTGCTGACGCTGCTGGAGCGCCTCAGCGCGAACGGGATGACGGTCGTCGCCGCCCTCCACGACCTGAGCCTCGCCGCCGCCTTCGCCGACCATGTCGTGATCGTGCAGCACGGGCGCGTCGTCGCCGAGGGGCCGACGCGCGCCACCCTCGCCCCCGAACTGGTGCGCGAGGTCTACGGGGTGCGCGCCGTCTGGCTGGACAATCCGCTCACCGGACGCCCGCTGCTCGCCGTGGCGCCGGCCGAGGACCACGACATTCCCCGCAACGACCTTGCGAACAGCGATGCTGCGAACAGCGGCGCTGCGAACAGCGACGCTGCGACCACCCACGCCGCGACTCGCACCGTCGGCGCGGCACGCGGGCGGGCCACCGGCTAGGCCGGCGCCCGCATTTCGGCGTCGGACTCCGAACCCTCCCGGGCGGCCCCGCCGATCAGCGACGGCGGCAGCAGCAGCGCCCTCGCGCGCTGTCGCGCATCGGCCGAGGCGAGGATGGCGCGCCGCACCTCGAGCACAGCCCGGTCGTCGAGCGGGGCGGTCGACTCCGGCGCGAACGCGACCCGCTCCACGTCGTCGCGCACCCGGTCGAGAACCTCGCGCTCGCTCGCCAGCACGATGCCGAGCCGCGCCGCGAAGGCCCGGGGCGTCTCCGAATCGGGTGCCGACCAGCCGACGTCGCGGGCGGTGTCGCGCAGCTCATCCCACGCCGCCTGCGCCGCCCCGTCGCCGCGACGAACACGTCGAAGCCGCCGCCACCGGCGCAGCGCGCGCCAGGCCATCGGGGTGACCGCCGCCGCAGCCAGGATGACGAGCACGACGGTCGTGATCGCCGGGAGCGCCGCGAGTCCGTCGTCGACGGTCGCGGCGGCCGGGTCGTCGACGTCGAACCCGTCGTCGCGCGGATTGAGCGTCGGCCGGGTCGCATCCTGCCCATCACGTGGATTGGTGGGCCCGGTTCCCGGCACCGTCACGGCCTCGCTCGGCAGCGTCTCCGGGTAGCTCGGCACCGATCCCCGGCTCGGGGTGGGCTCGAAGCGCGTCCAACCGACTCCCTCGAAGTAGAGCTCCGGCCAGGCGTGCAGATCGTGCGTCGTCACGACGTAGGCGAGCCGCTCGCGACCGTCCTCCAGCGTGATGAGCGTCTCGCTGCCGGGCTGGAAGCCCACCACGAGCCGGGACGGGATCCCGAGCGTGCGCGCCATGATCGCCATCGTCGAGGCGAAGTGCACGCAGTAGCCGGACCGCTCGTCGAGGAACGCCGACACGACCTCGAGGCTCGCTCCGTCGCCGCCGCGCTCCAGCGGCGTCTCGGTCGAGTACTCGAAGTCGGGACCGCGCAGGTAGTTCTGCAGCGCCACCGCCGCGTCGTAGTCGGTCTCGGCTCGGTCCGTGACCTCGAGCGCCGTCTCGACGATGTTCGCCGGCACCTCATCCGGCAGCGCGAGCTGCCGTTCCAGCTCGGGCCCGGGCTCGGCGGCGTCGCGCAGCTGCGAGCTCGTCGCGAGCACGTCGAGGTAGTCCAGCTCGTAGGTCTGCTGGTAGGCGTTGCCGGAGGAGGTGCGGATCGACAGCCCGCCGGTCTCCACCAGCCAGGTGCCCTCGAGCCCTTCGATCTCGGTCACCGGGTACGGCACCGGCACCCAGCGGCTGCTGATCTCCCCGACCGTGAAGGTGCCCGCGCGCAGCGCGGTGCGCACCTCCTCGCTCTGGCCGTCGGGGCCGGGAAGCGCGCCGTCGATCTCCTCGATCGCGTCGGAGACATCCCCGACGAGCCAGTCGCCGCCCGAGAACACCGCCAGGGTGGTGAGCCGCAGATACGCCCCCGCCCCGGTGTCGGTCCAGTAGACGACCGCCTCCACCGGATCGGCCCGGCGCAGATCGCGGCCGAGCGAGATGAGCGGGTTGATGCCGGTCGCGTAGCCGACCACCGAGCCGCGGGTCCCCGATTCGGCGAGCGCGACCGGCGGCACAACGAGCGCCGCCACGACGGCCACCGCTCCGATCGTCGTTGTCGCGACGACGGTGCTTCGCGGCGTCGGAAGCCGCAGCAGCGCCAGCGCGCCGGCCGCGGCCAGGACGAACACCACCGGGTCCGCGAGCCCCGAGCCGACGATTACCGGGATCGCCAGGATTCCGACGACGGGCACGACGGTGAACGCGGGTCGGCGAAGCCCGAGGGCGATGCTCTCGGTGGTGACGGCGACGCTGACGCCGAGCAGCGCGAGCACGAAGACGATCCCGGCGTCGGCCTCGGCCGGCACCCGCTGGGAGGCGATCGAGGCGGCGCCCTCGCCCGGCAGCGCGCCGAGCTGCCGCCAGGTCTCATCGGTCGGAATGACGCCGAGCACGGCCGTTTCGGGGGCGAATCCGGCGACCAGCGCGAAACCCGCCGCGAGCAGGGCCAGCAGGGGCGCCACGCCGGTCGGAACCCCGATCGCCCGCGCGAGGGTCGCGACGATGATCGGCACGAGCATGAGGGAGGCCACGGCGAAGAACCAGCCGAGTCCCTGCAGCAGCGGATGCAGACCGCCGACCGCGACAAGCAGGGTCGCGCTCACCAGCGCCACGCGCGAGACGACGACGCGCGAGCCCCGCGGGGCGCGTCGCACGGTCGGCCGCGCGGGCCGCCGCTCAGTCGTCGACATCGGCGAACTCCACCGTGCCGCTCACGCGAGCCCAGACCTCCGCCGGGTCGTCGGCGATGCGCGCGACGACCGTCGCCCAGCCCGCCTCGCGCAGCCTCAGCAGCACGGTCTCGGCCGGTTCCAGCAGCACGGCGACCCCGGCATCCCGCGGCGAGCGCCGCCGGAGGAGCCAGTCGACGGTGTGGAGGTTCGGGTTGCCCAGCACGGCGATCACGGGGCCGCGCGCCTCCGCGTCGGCGGACGGCCGGTGGCCCTGCCCGGAGCGCGTCTCGACGCCCGCGAGGCTGACGAGGAAGTCGTCGATCCGGCCGCGCCCCTCCCAGCGGGATCCGATCGGCGCCAGCTGCGCCGCGGTGGTCTCCTCGATCGCGACGGTGAAGCCCTCCTCGTCGAGGTGGATGGCGACGGAGGCGAGCATCCGGACCGCCCACTCGAACGACTCGCTCGTGGCCTCGTCGTGCGCCGGGTCGCCATCGGGAAGCGCGTCGGGGTAGCCGTCGCGCTGGGTGTCGAGCACCAGCCGCACATCGGGGTGGCTGCGCTGCTCCTCGTGGCGCACCATGAGCTCGCCGTGCCGCGCCGAGGCGCGCCAGTGCACCCGGCGCATCGCGTCACCCGAGCGGTATTCGCGGGTCGTCAGATCGTCGTGGCTGCCCTGGGCGCGGTGCTGGGCGAGCTGGGCGCTGCCCTCCCCCTCCGCGAAGGCGGGACCGCCGGCGGGCAGCTCCGCCACGTCGGGCACCACCACGAGCGGATGGGTCCCCGTCGTCGCCACCACCGCGCGCACCATGCCGAACGGGTCGCCGTACTCGACGATGAGCGGGCCGAGCTCGAAGTGACCTCGCCGTGGCGGGCGCGCGCGGTAGCGCATCCGCCGCACGCGCCGCTCGGGCGACCCGGTCGGAATCGACGGAACCAGGACGGCGACGAGGTCGTCGTCCCACGGCACCGCGTCCTCGCAGTCCAGGGTCGGCGCGGGGGCCGCGGCGGTGTTGTGCAGCAGGACGGTGACCTGCACCGTGTCGCCCGCGACGGCGATCGCGGGATCGGTCTCGCGCTCGATCTGCAGCCTCGGCCGACGCACCCGCAGATACACCAGGGCCCCGATCAGCAGCGCGCTTCCGGCGGCGGCGATGGTCAGGAATTCGGCGCGCCCGGTCGCGTAGCCCGCGGCGGTGGCGGCGCCGACGAGGGCGAGGGTCACGACGGCGCGCGTCGTCAGCCGGATGGAGAGCTGCCGGCGCAGGCCCCGCGAGCGGCCGGGTCGTCGGGCGGTCATCGTCGCCCGACCGTCAGCTTCCGCCGCCCAGCGGAACGGGGGTGGTGGCGACAAGACGCTGCATGATCTCGATCGCCGTCTGGGCGCCGCGGTCGGCGCCCGTGCTGCGACTGAGCACCAGCCGGTGCGCGAGCACGGGGGCGGCGAGCGCGTCGATGTCGTCCGGCAGGACGAAGTCGCGGCCGTTGAGCGCCGCGCGGGCCTTGGCCGCGCGCGCCAGCTGCAGGGTCGCGCGGGGGCTCGCGCCGAGGCGCATCTCGCGGTCGTCGCGGGTGGCCGACACCAGGGCGACCGCATAGTGGCGGATCGCGGGGCTCACGAACACCCGGCGTGCCGTCTCGACCATGTGCCGCAGGTGCGCGAGCGAGATCACCGGCTGCAGGTCGGCGAGCGGGCTGTGCGTCGCGCGGTGCCGCAGCATCGCCGCCTCGCTCGCGGCATCCGGATACCCCATGGTCACGCGAGCCATGAAGCGGTCGCGCTGCGCCTCGGGGAGGGCGTAGGTGCCCTCCATCTCGATCGGGTTCTGGGTGGCGATCACGATGAACGGGTCCGGCAGCTCGCGGCTGGTGCCGTCGATGCTCACCTGGCGCTCCTCCATGCTCTCCAGCAGGGCGGACTGCGTCTTCGGGCTCGCGCGGTTGATCTCGTCGCCGATGACGAGGTTGGCGAAGATCGGGCCGGGCTTGAACTCGAACTCGTGGCGCGACTGGTCGTAGATCGAGACACCCGTGATGTCGGAGGGGAGCAGGTCGGGCGTGAACTGGATGCGCGAGATGGTGCCGTCGACGCTCTTCGCGAGTGCGCGGGCGAGCATCGTCTTGCCGACCCCGGGGACGTCCTCGACCAGCAGGTGCCCTTCCGCGAGCAGCACGGTCACCGCGAGTTCGATGACCTCCCGCTTGCCGTCGACGACCGTCTCGATCGCGTCCATCACCGCGCGGCCGTCGAGCGCGAACTCGGCGACGCCGACGGGCGCATCTTCGTCGGTCGCCGACCCGGGCACCACTTCGTGGGCGACGGCGGCGCGCGGGTTGGAATAGCGGTCGTCCGCGGCTGCGTTGCGCGCGCGACCCGACTCCTTCGGCTCGGTTCTCACCCTCGCGAGTCTGCCATCGCGCTCTGGTGCGAACAACGAATCTGGGTGGATACTCGGCAAATTCTGTGACCATTCCTCGCGCACCGGCCCTGACCGACGCCCGTGGGTGCAGCGACTCGGGTAGCGACTCTGGCGCGGCGACGGGGGCGCAGTTACGCGGCACAGCGGCGGGCGCGGCGACGGAGCCCGTCCGCGCGCCGCTACCGTCGCGGCATCGGCAGGGGCGGCTCCCGCCGTTCCGGTGGCGGCATCGCGACAAGCTCTCGCTCGCCCGGCCGCCCTCCCGCGCGAGGTCGCTCGTCGATCCGCCACCCCTGGTTGTGCACGAGGAGGTGATGGAATCGGCACAGCAGCACGCCCCGATCGACGTCGGTTCGCCCGCCGCCTGCCCAGCCGTCGAGGTGATGGGCCTCACACCACGACGGCGGTCGGTCGCAGCCGGGGAAGCGGCATCCGCCGTCTCGCGCGGCGAGCGCGACTCGCTGCCGTTCGGTGAACAGCCGCTGGGTGCGGCCCACGTCGAGGACGCGGTCGCCGTCGAAGGCGATGGGGACGGCGCCGGACGCGCACGCGACCCGCTGCGCGGTGGCGATCGAGACCCGCGCTCGGCTGCCCTCCAGCGCGGCGGCGCCGACGCCGGAGACCAGCGCCTGATGGTCAACGTGGATGCTCACCCCGGGCCTCCGCTGGGCGAACACCCGTCCGCGGTCGGCGGCGCCCGCGATTCGCACCATGTCGACGAAGGCGTCGAGCATCAACTGGCTCGTGCTGCGCGGATCGCGCACGACCGCCTCAGCGCGCGCGACCGCCTCGGGCTCGACGAATCGCGGCCCGCCGCGGCGCGGCGCCGTCACCAGGTCGAAGGCCTCGGTGACGAGCGCGGCCGATTCCGGGTCGAGCAGCCCCGACAGCTTGGTCATGCCGTCGTTCTGCGGACTCAGACGCAGAAACCGCTGCCGCCGCAGCGCCTCTTCGCGGTTCGACACCCCGTCCGCGTCGAGCGCGTCGCGCATCGCGCGCGCCTCCGTGGCGAGCTGACGCACCGAGAGCTCCGGGGCGACGGTGACCAGCAGCGCTTCGGCTTCCGCCAGCCGCTCGGCATCGACAGCGTCGCCCGGCGCGCCGAGCCCGGAGCGGATCGCGTCCGCCGCCCGCACCGACAGCTCCCCCGCGTCGACGGCCGCGATGATGGGCGGCGCGCTGTCGGCCTCCTGCGAGGCCACCATCAGCTCGCCGACGCGCACCAAGGCTCGCGCCTCCCCCGCCGTCACCCCGGCGAGACGCTCAAGCAGCTGCTCGGGCGAGCGCGCCCCTTCCCGCTGGGCGAGCCCCTGGTAGCCGAGCTCACGCGCCGAGCGGCGGGCCACCTCGGCGGCCACCCGCGCGGCTCCGGCATCGATCTCGCGCCGCAGCGCCGCGAACTCGCGCTGACGTTCCAGCAGCTCCGGATCGGTGAGCCGGCCGAGCGCCTCAGTGGGCGGCACCCGCAGGACGCGCGGTGCCGCAAGAACCGAGGACGGGGAGCCGGACATGACCCCATTTTCTCATTCTTCGAAGATATGTTCGAGTGTTTCGAACAGGTTCTCGAATTCGATCGTGTGGAGGAGACGACGCGCATCCCGGTCCGTCGCGAGCGAGGGACTACTCCTCGACCGGATGCCCCTCGGCGTCGCGAACACCCGCCGCGTAGCCCTCGTTCCAGGCCTCGTCGGAGCCGACGCGGAACAGGTCCTCCTCGGCGGGACGCACCAGCGCCCGCGCGCCCGGCTCGTCGAGGGCCCCCACCAGGTGCCCGAGGCCGCGCACCACCGCGACCGGCACCGCCGACGCCTTGCCCTTGACCAGGTCGGCCGCGGCCGCGATCTCGTCGGCGACCGCGACGATCGTCGCCTCCAAGGCGACCCCGTTCGCGTCGGTGCGGCCTCGCCAGTCCTCGACGACGCGGAGCCCGGCCGCGCCGATCGCCGCATCCGTCTGGCCGATGCGCCAGGCCCGTCCGAGCGTGTCGGTGATCACGATGCCGAGCGCCACCCCGAATCGCTCCCGCAGCGCGGCGCAGAGCGCGCGCGCGGAGGCGTCCGGGTCCTCCGGCAGCAGCAGCACCACCCCGTCGGGGGCGTTCGAGCCGTCGACGCCGGCGGCGGCCATGACGAGCCCGAGCGGGTTCTCGACGATGCGCGTCACGCCCTTCGCGTGCGGGCGCGAGGCGACGAGGCGCACCGTCTGCGCGGTGATCGCGTCCTCGCGATCGGCCGCCGCGATCGCGCGGCCCTCGGCCTTCGAGACGACCTTCGAGGTGACCGCCAGAATGTCGCCGTCCTGCATGCCGCCCGCGGCATCCACGGCGTCGCCGATGATCGCCGCGAGATCGTCGCCCGCCGTGATCTCGGGGATCCCGGGCAGCCCCCATACCTCCAGCCGCATGTCGCTCATCGGCTCAGCCCCGGCAGGACCTCACGGCCGAAGACCTCGAGGAACTCGCGCTGGTTGCGCCCGACGTTGTGCAGGTAGATGCGATCGAAGCCGAGATCGAGGTAGCGCTGCAGGTGCGCACGGTGCACGTCCGGATCGGAGCTCACGAGCATCCGCCCCTCGAAGTCCTCCGGGCGCACGAGCCGGGCGATCTGGATGAACTCGTACGGCGAGCGCACATCGCTCTTGCCGAACGGCATCGCGCCGTTGGGCCACTCGGTCAGCGCGTTGGCCATCGCCTGCTCGTCGGTCTCGGCCCACGAGACGTGCAGCTGCAGGATGCGCGGCATCGTCGCCGGATCGCGGCCCGCCTCGCGCGCGCCCTGGGCGAAGCGCTCGAACAGCAGCGCGATCTTCTCCGCCGGCGAGCCGACCGTGATCAGCCCGTCGACGGTACGGCCGGCCCGGCGCGCGGTCAGCGGCCCCGCGGTGGCGACATAGATCGGCGGCGCCTGCTCGGGCATCGTCCAGAGCCGCGTCGACTCGAGGGTGAAGAACTCCCCCGCGTGCTTCACGTCGCGGCCGGCGGCGGAGGCAGAGAACAGCTTCTTGATGACGTCGACCGCCTCGAACATCCGGTTGATCCGGTCGGGGGCCTCGGGCCAGTACTGGCCGACGATGTGCTCATTGAGCGCCTCGCCGCTGCCCACGCCGAGCCAGTGCCGGCCCGGGTACATCGCGGCGAGCGTCGCGGAGGCCTGGGCGACCATCGCCGGGTGATAGCGGAAGGTCGGGGCAGTCACCCCCGTGCCGATGTCGCCGGCGGTGCGCTCCGCGGCGGCGGTGAGCACGTTCCAGACGAACCCGGCCTGGCCCTGCTGCGGGGTCCAGGGCTGGAAGTGGTCGGATGCCGAGGTGCCGGTGAATCCGTGCTGTTCGGCGAGCGCGGCGAGCGCGACCGCCTCGGCGGGCGCGAACTGCTCCAGCTGCGCGGCGTAGCCGATGTGGGGGCGGGGGCTCGCGGCGCGGCTTGACGCGCCGGTCTCGGGGGGCATTGCTCCATTCTGGCGCGTTGCGCGGCGCGGTGCGCGGTGCGGGCGGGTTTCGACAGGCTCAACCCGCGCTCCCGGCTCAACCGGCGGGTGCGACGTACCCTGGGGGCATGGCAATGACGCCGTACCCCGTCCAGCGCGCGGCTCCCGCCGAGGCCGCGACCGTCGCGAAGCTCCTGCACGACTTCAATACCGAGTTCGATACCGAGAGTCCGGGCATCCCGGTGCTGACCGAGCGGCTCACCGAGATGCTGGCGACCGACCGCACGCTCGCCTACCTCGGAGGCGAGCCCGCCCGCGGCGTCGCTCTTCTCACGAGCCGCCCGAACGTCTGGTATGCGACCCCGGTCTGGCTGCTCGACGATCTGTACGTCGAGCCGGAGGTGCGCGGCGAGGGCATCGGCGGCGCGCTCATCGAGCGCATCCTGGCCGATGCCTCCGCCGCACGCGTCGCGGCGATCGAGATCCTGGTCGATGCCCCCGACCTGGACGCGCAGCGCTTCTACGAGCGCCACGGCTTCCACGGCGTCGAGCCGGTGACCGGCGAGCGCGCCTACTACTACGCGCTCGAACTGAGTTGAGCGCGGTCTAGAGCACCACGATCAGCGCGATGGCGGTGAAGACCGCGACCGCCAACAGGATGAAGTTCGTCCGCAGGAGCTTGTACTCCTTGTAGCGGACGTGCTCGATGATCGCGAGCACCTGGACGAGCGCCAGCCCCACGGCCGCGGCCACGGAGAGCCACGGCAGGATGCCTGTCAGGCGCGGCAGAATCAGCCCGATCGCTCCCAGAATCTCCATGACGGCGACGAACCGCACGAGCGGCTTGTTCCCGCGCGCCACCCAGGTCATCTGGGTCGACAGCGTCTCGTAGGGGGTGGTGATCTTCTTGGCTCCGGCCATGAGGAAGAGGGCGGCGAGCAGTCCGGAGGCGATCCAGGCGGCGATTTCCATGCGGGGTTTCCTTACGTTTCGTGAGTCAGTTACGGTTAGTAACGAAAGACATTCCTACACGACACCCTCACCGCACTGCAGGGTGCCTGACGCACACGGAGGTAAGAAATGGCCGAACAGCCGAACGCCGAGCCGACGGCCACCGAGAGCGACGCCCGCGAGATCGACATGGAGCAGGTCTGCGGCCGGGAGCCGCGCGACAGCGCCCCCGTGCGCGCCGTGCTCGACCGCCTGAGTGACAAGTGGAGCCTGCTCGTGATCGCGACCCTCGAACCCGGCACGATGCGCTTCACCGAGCTGCACCGAGCGATTCCGGGCATCTCGCAGCGCATGCTGACCCTCACCCTGCGGACGCTCGAACGCGACGGGCTCGTCTCACGGATCAGCTACCCGCAGATCCCGCCACGCGTGGAATACACCGTGACCCCGCTCGGCGCCACGCTCATCCCTGCGGCGCTCGGCCTCGTGCGCTGGGCGTTCACCCACATCGACGAACTCGAAGCCAACCGCGAACGGTACGACGCGGAGCACGCCGAGTAGCCGCGCGAGCTCGACCGAGCGCGCGCGGCCGGTCGCCTAGCCGAGCGCGCGCAGGCGCGGCGCCAGGTCGCGCTCGAACAGCTCGAGGAAGCGGCGCTGGTCGTGACCCGGGGCGTGGAAGACCAGGTGGTTGAGCCCGGCGTCGACGTACTGCGCGATCTCGGCGACCACCGCATCGGGGTCGTTGCCGACGATCCAGCGCGACGCGATCTGCTCGATCGGCAGCGCATCCGCCGCCTTCTCCATCTCCATCGGGTCGGTGATGTCGTGCTTCTGCTCCTTGCTGAGCGCCAGCGGCGCCCAGAAGCGCGTGTTGTTCAACGCGGTGTCGTAGTCGGTGTCGTACGAGAGCTTGATCTCGATCATCCGGTCGATGTCATCGAAGGAGCGCTCGGCCTTCGCGGCCCCCTCCTTGACGGCCGGGATGAGCTGCTCGGTATAGAGGTCCATCCCCTTGCCGGAGGTGCAGATGAAGCCGTCGCCGGCGCGACCGGCGTAGCGCGCCACCATCGGGCCGCCCGCCGCGATGTAGACGGGGATGCCACCCTCGGGCACGTCGTAGATCGAGGCGTCGTGCGTCGAGTAGTACTCGCCCGCGAAGTTGACCCGGTCGCCCGTCCAGAGCTCGCGCATCAGGTCGACGGCCTCGCGCAGGCGCGCGAAGCGCTCCTTGAACTCGGGCCAGTCCTGCTCGCCCGCGCCGCGGAATCCGGTGGCGATCTCGTTGAGCGCCTCCCCCGAGCCGACCCCGAGGAAGATGCGCTCCGGGTAGAGCACGCCCATCGTGGCGAACGCCTGCGCCAGCACGGCCGGGTTGTAGCGGAACGTCGGCGTCATCACGCTCGTGCCGATGCGGATCTTCGAGGTGCGCTCCCCGACCGCCGCCATCCAGCTGAGCGAGAACGGCGCATGCCCGCCTTCGTGCCGCCACGGCTGGAAGTGGTCGCTCACGGCGACGCTCTCCATGCCGTGCGCTTCGGCCGCGACGGCGATCTCCACCAGCTCGCGAGGACCGAATTGTTCGGCCGAGGCCTTGTAGCCGAGGGTGAGCGGAGCCATGGCGTTCCTTTCCGAACAGGTCGAACCTCTAGTCTCGCAGAGTCGCCCCGCGGAAGGATCCTCATGCCAGCCGATCGTTCACTGCATCTGATGAATCGGATGCACCGCCTCCTGCTCGCGATCACCGGCGGCCGCCTCGGCTGGCGGGCGAGCGGGATGCCGATGCTCGAGCTCACGACGATCGGCCGCTCGAGCGGGCAGCGGCGCTCGACCATGCTGAGCTCGCCGCTGCAGCGCGGCGGCGCGATCCTCGTCGTCGCCTCCCGCGGCGGCGACGACCGGCATCCGGCCTGGTACCTCAACCTCGTCGAGAACCCCGAGGTCGAGGTCGTGTTCACGGGCGGGGAGCCCCAGACGATGCACGCCCGCGTCGCCACGCCCGCCGAGCGCGCGGAGCTGTGGCCGATCGTGACGAGAGACCACCGCAACTACGCCGGCTACCAGTCGAGGACGCGGCGCGAGATCCCCCTGGTGTGGCTCGAGCCCCGCACCTAGAGTCGACCTCATGTCCTTCCCGGCATATCTTGACGGCGTCGCCACCGAGCCCGAGGGCTACTAGCCCGCGGGCGCGCTCAGTCGCCCCAGAACGGTCGGACCACGATCGAGCCGGCTTCGGCCATCGGATGCGCCTGCGCGACGTCGGTCGCCTCGGCGAGGCTGGTGCACTCCAGGATGTCGAAGCCCGCGATGTGCACCGTCGCATCGGGCGGTCCGTCGCCGACGATCGCGCCATCCGCCTCGCCCGCCAGAATGTCGCCGGCCACACGCTGTCCGCTCGCGTCGAATCGCGCCACCCACTCGTCCGTTCGGCGCCCGAGGTCGTCGTTCGGCTGGAAGTCGGGGCGCGGGCAGACGAACATCATGAATCGCATCGTTTGCTCCTTCGACGGCCTGTTTGAACCGTAGGACGAGCGGCCGTCGCACGCAATGCCCGCCCGCGACGCACGAAGGCCCCGGACGCTCGCGCGCCCGGGGCCTTCTCTCCGGTGCCACCACCGGAGCTATTCAGTTAGAAGGTGGTGACCAGCGTGTTCGACGCCGACATCAGCGCGACCACGGTCGCGTTGATGATGCCCGCGATGTACGGGTTGCCGGTCGCGCGGTAGATCTTGCGCGAGATGACCGCCGTCACGAACAGGATGACGATGACGGGGAACAGCCAGATGCTGAAGATCCCGCCGAAGCCGTCGATCGTGTAGCCGGTGATCGCGAAGGTCGTGTACTGCGCCACGACGAGCACGATCGGGGCGAGCGAGTTGAACACACCCAGCAGGAGCGTGTTGAGCCACTCCTTGCCGCGCAGCGTCATGCGGTTGAACACGTTGATCGCGATCGAGTTCGCCACGAAGTAGATCAGGAACAGCGGCAGCACGATGAGCGCGTAGCCGATCTTGTCCGCGGGGAACCACTTGATCGCCATGACCCAGAGGCGGAAGTCGGTCTTGAAGAAGTAGTCAAGAACGAAGACCACACCGAAGGCGGCGGTCACGGTGAGCGCGGCGAGGCCGACGCCGTGGAAGAACTTGCCCCAGCCCGGCAGCATGCCGGCCTCGCGCAGGTTCAGGCCGTTCTTGCGACCGAAGGCGAAGTAGGAGATCGCCATGATGATCGCGCCCAGCACGCCGTTGATCGCGGCCCACAAGGCGATGAAGAACACCGCGCCCTGCGGGAAGATCGACGGAGCCGAGTTGAAGAACGTGCCGTAGAGCCACGTCTGCTGGCTGAGCCACACGTAGCTGACGCCCGAGATGACGGCCGAGACGGCGAGGCCGCCCCAGAACCACGCGAGTCCCTTGCGGGTCGGCGCGGTGATCGCCGGAGCTTCGCTGACCTTGAGCGCCGCGAAGGCACGCGTGAACAGCATGGCCCGCGTGAAGGCGACCAGGAAGATCCCGAAGCCGACGAGGCCGAGAGCGGTGAAGAACTCCTTGACCTGCCAGACCTGCGAGCCCGAGTCGATGTCCTCCGGAGCGCCGAGCGACTCGTCGAAGAAGTCGAGGAGGTGCCCGACCGCGCCCGACGAGATCGTCGACCAGGGGTGGGTCTGCGGCATCGAGTAGATGACGCGCATCGCCTCTTCGCCGTCGATCGTCTCGGTGTAGACCTCGCCGGCCTCGCGGACGTCGCCAGCCTCGGCCGGGTCGGTTCCGAAGTGCAGGAACGACTGCGCGTTGGCGGTCGACAGGTACTCCCGCGGCGGGGTCAGCACGGCCCCTTCGGGGCTGTAGCTGCGGAAGAAGAACTCGTCGTACTGCGCGGCGATGACGCCCACATCACGCGAGCCGTAGATGTTCGTGTACGCGAAGTCGGCATCCCAGTACACCGGGTCGTTGTCGACCAGGAGCACGGCGGCGATGAGCTGCTGCTCGGCCGCGTCATCGATCGGCACCGACCAGTTCGCGGCGCGGGCGCCGTTCGAGTGGCCGGAGACGCCGATGCGGTCGACATCGACGTACGGCAGGTCGGCGATGAGCTTGACCGCGTCGTACATGCCGGTGCCGTTCACCGCGAGCTCGTCCGCGGGCAGCGGGTCCGAGTTGCCGTGGCCGTACATGTCGATCGACATGACGACGTAGCCGCGGCGCGCGAGCTCGACGTAGTTGGCGTCCTGCATCTCGCGGTTGTTCCACCAGCCGTGGCTGACGACGATCGCCGGTGCCTGGTTGTCCGCCGTGGCCGTGCCCGGCTTGAACAGCAGCGCGTTGAGCGTGCGTCCGGACGAGGTCTCCCACTGCAGGTCCTTGACGGCGACGCTGCCGCCGGCGGTCTGCACGGCGGAGGCGACGATCGCCGACACCAGCATGACCACGAGCGACAGTGCAAGCCAGAAGCTGTTGCGCTTCAGCAGCCCTTGTTTCATAGGTCTCTAACTCCCTTGTTATGGATGACGCGATCACGCTCGCGTCGGCGGTTGGGGTGTTCCGGTTCGCGGCGGGGTGCTCCGCGCGTGCGTTCCGGTGTTCAGCTCCGACCGTCCTGCGGCAGGTTATTGCCGCGGGACGGCGGGCCGGACATCATTTCAGCGAAGTTGCACGAACGTGCACGCCTCGCGGGGTCTGGGGGGCTACGGAGCGGTCGCCGCGTGCACGGCGACGCCGTGGTAGCGCTCGAGCTCGGCCGCGCACTGCTCGATCTCGTGATCGAGCGCGAAGTCGTCCCAGCCGAGGATCGGGGCGAGTGCCCGTCCGAGCTCGTCGAGCACGGCGGCGGTCGCGCCGCCGGTGAACGCCAGGCTCGTGCGGCGCAGCACGACGTCGGTCAGGTGCACGACGTGCTCACGCCGCACCAGGTACTCGAGCTCGCGGGTCGAGAGCACACCGCCGACGAGAAGGCTGTCGGTGCCCGCGTCCATGAACGCGGCCACGGCGGCGGCCCGGGTGCCGTAGCGCTCGAAGAGCAGCTCGCGCCGCACCGAGTCGAGGCGCGGCAGGTTGCGACTCAGCCACTCACGACGCGCCTCGGGCGAGGCCGGGTAGTCCGCCCCTCCCCCGATCGGCACGCCCACCGTCGAGCCGGAGCGCGGGCGATCGATCACCTCGAGGGCGCGGTCGGCGAGTTCGGCGCCGAGGGCGCGGAACGTCGTCCACTTGCCGCCGACCAGGCTCAGCACGGGCGGCCGGTTCTCGGCCTGGTCGAGGGCCACGTGGTAGTCGCGGGAGACGAATCCCGGAGCCAGGTCGCCGTGGTTGGGAAGCGGACGGATGCCGGAGTAGCGGAAGACGATGTCGGAGCGGTCCACCGCGACGCCGGGGAACACGTGCCCGATCAGGTCGAAGAAGTAGTCGACCTCCTCCTCGGTGCACACGGCGCGCTCCCGCGGATCCGCCTCGATGTCGGTCGTGCCGACGAGCACGCGGCCCTTGAGCGGGTAGATCAGCACGATGCGTCCGTCGGAGTGCTCGAAGAAGATCTCGTTGCCGTGGGTGGCGGCGAGCAGCTCCGGATTGTCGAGCACGATGTGCGAGCCCTTGGTGCCGCCCATCAGCTCGGTCGAGCGCCCGAAGGCGCCGTTGGTCAGGTCGGTCCACGGTCCCGAGGCGTTGACGACGACGTCGGCGGCGACCGTGAACTCCTCGCCGGTCTCCTGATCGCGGAGCCGAACGCCGTTGGCCTCCATGCCGATCGCCTCGACGTAGTTCACGGCATGGGCGCGCTTGTTCGCGGCGAGGCCGTCGAGCAGCACGTCGAGCGCGAGCCGCTCCGGGTCGTGCACCGAGGCGTCGTAGTAGCTCGCGGTGTACTTGACGCGGGGGTCGAGTTCGGGGAACGCGGCACGCGAGGCGTCCCGGCCGAGGAACCTGTGGCGCGGCACGCTTCCGCCGTCGCGGGAGAACAGGTCGTAGATCATCATCCCGATCTTGATGAGCGCGGCCCCGCGCTCCTGCGGGCGACCGGAGCCGTGACGCAGGAAGCGCAGCGGCGCCGAGAGGATGCCCGAGAAGGTCGAGAAGATCGGGATCGTGGTCTGCAGCGGTCGCACGAAGTGGGGCGCGATCTTCAGCAGCGAGTTGCGCTCCTGCACCGATTCGCGCACGAGGCGGAACTCGCCGTTCTCGAGGTAGCGCACCCCGCCGTGGATCATGTGGCTCGACGCGGCGGTGGCTCCGGAGGCGAAGTCGGAGCGCTCGACGAGCACGACGTCGACTCCCTGCATCGCCAGATCGCGGAAGGTCGCGATCCCGTTGATGCCGCCCCCGACGATCAGCACGCTCGTGCGGCCCGCGGCTCGCAGGGACGTCACGGCGGAGCGTTCGGGTGTGGGCACGTGCTTCATTGCGATCCTCGTCCTCGGAGTGTGGGCACTGTCGTCGTCTATCGTGGGAAGCCGGGCACATTCGCGCAAGCCGCGTGAACGGATGTGCAGATTCGGGAAGGATCGCCATGCCAGCACAGTCGGCGGAGGACCTCAAGGTGCGCGCCGCGCTCACCGCGGCCCAGATGTACTACCTGCAGAACCTCACGATGGATGCCATCGCCCGCGAGCTGAAGACCTCGCGATCCTCGGTCTCCCGTCTGCTCGCCCACGCCCGGGACACCGGCCTCGTCGACATCCAGATCAACTCGCCGCTGGAGCGCGGCGGGCAGCTCGAGCAGGAGATCGCGCGGCGCTTCAAGGTGACGACCCACGTCGTGCCGATCCCCGAGACCACGAGCGACGTCGACCGTCTCGAGCGCGTCGGCATGACCGCCGCCCGGCTCCTCGGCCGCTACGTCGACTCCAACATGACGGTCGGCGTCGCCTGGGGCTCCACACTGAGCGCGATCAGCCGGCACCTCGTGCGCAAGGACACGCACAACACGGTGATCGTGCAGCTGAACGGCGCCGGCAACACGCAGACCACGGGCATCGACTACGCGAGCGAGATCCTGCAGCGCTTCGGCGCGACCTTTTCGGCGCAGATCCAGCAGTTCCCGGTGCCGGCCTTCTTCGACGACCCGCAGACCAAGGATGCGCTCTGGCGCGAGCGCAGCACCAAGCGCGTGCTCGAGATCCAGTCCCGCATGGACGTCGCGGTATTCGGCCTCGGCTCGCCGTTCGCCGAGGTGCCGAGCCACGTCTACATCGGCGGCTACCTGGATGCGCAGGACTACCGCTCGCTCAGCGCCGACAAGGTGGTGGGCGACGTCGCCACCGTGTTCTTCCGGCAGGACGGCAGCTGGAAGGACGTCGCCCTCAACGCCCGCGGCACCGGCGTGCACTTCGACCGGCTGCGCCGCGTCGCGCGGCGCGTGTGCGTGGTCTCCGGCTCGCAGAAGCTCGCGAGCCTGCGCGGGGCGCTCGCCGCGCAGCTGATGACCGACCTGGTCATCGACGAGGGCCTGGCCCGTCGCCTGGTCAGTACGGCGTAGTTCCTGCACATCCGTGCATCAGGTGGTGCACGGATTCCGACCTGGGTAGTTTGGCCCCAGCGCGCGCTCGCGCCAGCACCCGCAGACAAAGGAGTTCTCGCCGCATGTCGTACATCGTCGCTCTCGATCAGGGCACCACGAGCACGCGCGCCATCGTGTTCGATCACGCCGGTCGCGTCGTCTCCAGCGGTCAGCGCGAGCACGAGCAGATCTTCCCGCAGGCTGGCTGGGTCGAGCACGACGCCACCGAGATCTGGACCAACACCCGCGAGGTCATCGGCATCGCGCTCTCCAAGGCCGACATCACGCGCCACGACATCTCCGCGGTCGGCATCACCAACCAGCGCGAGACCGCCGTCGTCTGGGAGCGCAAGACGGGCAAGCCGATCCACAACGCGATCGTCTGGCAGGACACCCGCACCCAGGACCTCGTGGATGCCCTCGCCGCGAACGGAGGCACCGACCGCTTCAAGAAGCAGACCGGGCTGCCCCTGGCCACCTATTTCTCGGCGACCAAGATCGCCTGGATCCTCGACCACGTCGAGGGCGCCCGCGAGCGCGCCGCGACCGGCGAGCTGCTCTTCGGCACGACCGACAGCTGGCTGCTCTGGAACCTCACCGGCGGCCCCGACGGCGGCGTGCACGCGACCGACGTGACGAACGCCAGCCGCACGCTCCTGATGGATCTCGAGACGCTCTCCTGGAGCGACGAGCTGCTCGAGGCCTTCGACATCCCGCGGGCGATGCTGCCCGAGATCCGCTCCTCCTCCGAGGTGTACGGCGACGTGGAGGAGTCCAGCCTGCTGCGCGGGGTGCCGATCGCCGGCATCCTGGGCGATCAGCAGGCCGCCACCTTCGGTCAGGCGGCGTTCGAGCGCGGTGAGTCGAAGAACACCTACGGCACCGGCAACTTCCTGATCGTCGGCACCGGCGACGAGATCGTCAACTCGACGCACGGACTCATTACGACGGTCGCCTACCGTCTCGGCGACGAGGCCCCGCGCTACGCCCTCGAAGGGTCGATCGCCGTGACCGGCTCGCTCGTGCAGTGGCTGCGCGACAACCTGGGGCTCATCTCCTCCGCGCCGGAGGTGGAGACGCTCGCGGCCAGCGTCGAGGACAACGGCGGCGTGTACTTCGTGCCCGCCTTCTCCGGGCTGTTCGCTCCCTACTGGCGTCCGGACGCCCGCGGTGCGATCGTCGGACTCACCCGCTACGTCAACAAGGGCCACATCGCGCGCGCCGCGCTCGAGGCGACCGGGTTCCAGACCCGCGAGGTGCTCGACGCCGCCAACGCCGACACCGGGGTTCCGCTGACCGAGCTGAAGGTCGACGGCGGCATGGTCGCGAACGAGGCGCTGATGCAGTTCCAGGCGGACATCCTGGGCGTTCCGGTGATCCGTCCGGTGGTCGCCGAGACCACCGCCCTCGGTGCCGCCTACGCGGCCGGGCTGGCGGTCGAGTTCTGGAAGGACCTCGACGAGCTTCGGTCGCTCTGGCAGGAGGACAAGCGCTGGGAGCCGGCCATGGAGGAGCCCGAGCGCGCGCGTCGCCTCGCCGAATGGCACAAGGCGGTCACCCGCACCTTCGACTGGGTCGACCCGGCCTCGGCCTAGCCGCCGCGGGCGCTACTCGCGCTCGGCCTGCAGGAAGTCGGCGACCGCGCGCGGCACGTAGGGCGCAACATTGCCGCCGAGCGCCGCCACCTGGCGCACGAGCGAGCTCGACACGTGCGCGTGGGCGGGGTCGGGCAGCAGGAACACCGTCTCGACGCCGGCGAGGTTGCGGTTGACGATCGCCATCGGCGTCTCGTATGCGACGTCGACCTGCGAGCGGATGCCCTTCACCAGCACGCTCGCGCCGACATCCGTGCAGTAGTCGACGAGCAGCCCGACGCTCCAGCTGGTGACGAGGATGTTGCCCGACAGCTCGGCCTCGGCGATCGACTCCTGGATCAGGGAGACGCGCTGCGCGATCGGCAGCAGGGCCGCCTTGTCGGGGTTGTGCACGACGAGCACGTGCACCTCGTCGAACATGTTCGCCGCGCGCTCGATGACGTCGATGTGTCCCAGAGTGACCGGATCGAACGAGCCCGGGACCACCGCGATGCGCTTCATGCGTCACACCTTAGCCGGTCGCCGTGACCTGGCTGTGACCCACTACGACTTGGCGAGGAACGCGCGCTCGGCATCGTCGAGCCGTCGCGCGAGCGCCGCGGCGAGCGCCGGCTGCTCTCGCAGCGCCGGGTCCGCCTCCAGCACCTCGGATGCGAGCTCGCGCGCCTCGGCGATGAGATCGCCGTCGCGCGCGACCCGCAGCAGCTTCAGCGACGAGCGTCCGCCGGACTGCGCCCGCCCGAGCACATCGCCCTCGCGGCGCAGCTCGAGGTCGACCTGCGCGAGGTCGAAGCCGTCGAGCGTCGCGGCGACCGCCGCGACGCGCTCCAGCGCGAGCGATTCCGGCTCGGCGTGCGTGACGAAAAGCGCGAGTCCGGGCACCCCGCCGCGACCCACCCGGCCACGCGGCTGGTCCAGCTGCGCGACCCCGAAGCGGTCGGCGTCGAGCACCACCATCGTCGAGGCGTTGGGCACGTTGACGCCGACCTCGATCACCGTGGTCGCGACGAGCACATCGATCTCCCCCGCGGCGAAGGCGCGCATCGTCGCATCCTTCTGCTCGCTCGACATGCGACCGTGCAGCGGCTCGATGCGGCGCCCCGCCAGCGCCGGATGCGCCCGCAGCTCCGCCAGCACCGTCTCGACGGCGGCGGGCGGGCGCGGCGAGGCTCCCTCCGCGGCGGCCTGCGCCTCCGCCTCCGCCGATTGCTCCTCGACCGCGGTCGCGTTGATCGCCGGGCACACGACGAAGCCCTGCCGTCCCTGCTCGAGCTCCTCGGCGAGCCTCTGCCAGATGCGCTGCTCCCACTGCGGGTGCTCGGCGAGCGCCACCAGATGACTCGCGATCGGGGTGCGCCCCGCCGGGAGCTCGCGGATCGTCGAGACGTCGAGGTCGCCGAACACCGTCATCGCCACGGTGCGGGGAATCGGCGTCGCCGTCAGCACGAGCACGTGCGGACTGCGTCCCTTCAGGCGCAGCGCCTCGCGCTGGTCGACCCCGAAGCGGTGCTGCTCATCGACCACCACGAGACCGAGGTCGGCGAACTGCACGGTGTCGCCGATCAGCGCGTGCGTGCCCACGACGATCCCGGCACTTCCGGAGGCCGCGGCCAGCAGCGCGCGCTTGCGGTCGGCGGCGGGCAGCTGGCCGGTCAGCAGGACCGGCCGCACCCGGGCCGCGAGGTCGGGTCCCAGGCTCGCCACAATCGAGCGGAGATGCTGCGCCGCGAGCACCTCCGTCGGAGCGAGGAACGCCGCCTGCCCGCCCGCGTCGACCACGGTCAGCATCGCCCGCAGCGCCACCAGCGTCTTGCCGGAGCCGACCTCGCCCTGCACGAGACGATTCATCGGGATGCCCGCCGCCAGCTCCGCCTGGATCTCCGCGCCGACGGCGCGCTGGTCCCCGGTCAGCTCGAACGGCAGCGCCGCCTCGAACTCGGCCACCCGCGGCCCCGGCTCGCGCGGGGTCGCCGCCTCGGCTCGCCTCTCGGCGCGCTGGGCGAGCAGCGCCGCCTGCAGCACGAAGGCCTCCTGGAAGCGCAGCGCATCCTGCGCCGCACGCCACTCGGAGTCGGTGCTCGGCCGGTGCACCAGCTCGAGCGCCCGCCGGAAGGTCAACAGCCTGCGGGACTCGCGCACCGACGCCGGCACCGGGTCGTCGAGCTCGGGCAGCGTGTCGAGGATGACCCCGATCGCGCGCTGCAGCTGCCAGCTCGCGAGCGTCGAGGTCGCCGGATACAGCGGGATCGGCTGCTCCGCCCACGCGCGCGCGTGCTGCTCGGCGCCCGCGGTCGTCGAGGCGAGCGCGCCGCCGGCGGCATCCGCCTCGTCGAACAGCTCGTAGTCGGGGTGAGCGAGCTGCCGCGCGCCGCGGTACTCCCCCACCTTGCCGGCGAAGATGCCGCGCGCGCCGGGCTGCAGCTCCTTCGCGCGCCAGCCCTGGTTGAAGAACGTGAGGGTGAGGTGGCTGCGACCGTCGCTGATCACGACCTCGAGGATGCTGCCCTTGCGATTGCGCATCGAGCGCTCCTGCACGCTGCGCACCTCGGCCACGATCGTGACGGCCTCGTCGAGGGCGAGCTCGCTGATCGCGGTGAGCTCGCCGCGGCGGGCGTAGCGGCGCGGGTAGTGGGCCAGGAACTCGCCGACCGTGCGGTAGCCGAACGCCTTCTCGAGCGCCTTCGCGGTGCGGTCGCCGAGCACCGCCACCAGCCGCTGCTCGAGCGGGTCCGCTCCCGACGCATCCACGCTTCGAGGCTACCGGCGCCCGCCGACCCGCACCCCCGAAAACATGGTGCCAATTGAGCTTGGCGCCAAGCTGAATTGGCACCATCGAAAAGGGAGGGGGCCGCGCCGGTAGCGTGGGGGCATGACGCGCATCATCGCGGGGTTCGCGGGGAGCCTCCGGCTCACGGTTCCGACGAGCGGCACCCGCCCCACCAGCGACCGGGTGCGCGAGGCGATCTTCTCGGCGCTCGAGGCTCGGGATGCCCTCCGCGGCGCCCAGGTGCTCGACCTGTTCGCGGGCTCCGGCGCGCTCGGCCTCGAGGCCGCCAGCCGCGGCGCCCGCCGCGTCGTGCTCGTCGACAAGTCCCCCGCCGCGACGCGCGTGATGCGGGCCAACGCGGCGACCATCACGCGGGCCGCGCCGCGCGGCGAGAGCCCCGAGATCACGGTGTCGAGCCAGTCGGTCACCGCCTACCTGGTCGGCGCGGCGGGGTCCTTCGACCTGGTGTTCATCGACCCGCCGTACGAGCTCGACAACGCGGCCCTGCGACACGACCTCGAACTGCTCGCGCCGCGCCTGGCGCCCGACGCGACCGTCGTCGTCGAGCGCTCGACCCGCGACCCGGAGCCGGCGTGGCCGGACGGCTTCGAGCTCGAACGGCAGAAGGCCTACGGCGAGACGACGCTGTACTGGGTCGCCGCCACGAGCGCGTGAGGGCCTAGCCGGACGCGCCGTCCCAGTCCGCGTACGGGTCCCATCCGCCGCGCTCGTCGAGCACCTCGCCGTCGAGAGTGACGCCGTCGCCGTCGACGACGGAGCCGATCGCGCGGAACCCGCCGGGCAGGCGCGCGCCCGCAGGGAACGTCGCCAGCAGCGCGTGATCCTCGCCGCCGTGGAGGACTCGCTCCAGCGCCACCACTCCGGTGTCGAGATCGGCGGCGCGAAAGTCGATTCGCACCCCGGAGGCGCGCGCGATGCGGCGCGCGTCGAGCACGAGGCCGTCGCTCACGTCCAGCATCGCCGTCGCGCCAGCGTCCGCCGCAAGCGCGCCGTCGCCGATCGGCGAGCGCGGGGCGAGCTGCGCATCCAGCACCGCATCGAATTCGGGGCGCAGCGCGGCCGCCGCGACGGAACTGGGCTCGCCCTCCGCATCCACACCGCGCTCGAACAGCAGCCGGATGCCCGCCCCGGCGAGCCCCAGCGCGCCGCTCACCGCGACCACATCGCCCGGACGCGCCCCCGAGCGCAGCACCGGCGCGCGCCCGTCGAGACTGCCGAAGGCGGTGATCGCGAGCGTCAGCGAATCCGCGACCGAGAGGTCTCCGCCGACGACCCCGCAGCCGGGCGCGAGCGCGTCGCACGCCTCCCGGAAGCCATCGGCCAGCTCCTCCAGATCGGTCACGGGGGTGTCGGCGGGCGCGATGAGCGCCACCAGCAGCGCCGTCGGACGCGCGCCCATCGCCGCGACATCGGACAGGTTCGTCACCGCCGCCTTCCAGCCCAGCTGGTACGGGCTCGACCAGGCGCGGCGGAAGTCCGGCCCCTGCACCATCGTGTCGGTGGTGATGACGATGCGCCCGTCCGGCACCGCGAGCACGGCGGCGTCATCGCCCGGCCCGACCAGGGTCGACTCCGCCTCGGGCAGGCGCGGGAACAGGCGCTGCAGCACCGCGATCTCGCCGATCGAGCCGAGAGTGTCCATCTGCCCACGCTAGCCTGAACGGGATGTCTTCACGCCGCTCTCGCGCGCTCGGTTTCGCGCTCCTTCTTCCGCTGCTCGCCGTGCTGAGCGGATGCGCCACCACCGTCAGCCTCGACGCGGCCCCGGACGCGAACAACCCCGACTGCGCCAACGTCACGGTCCGCCTGCCCGACACGGTCGGCACGCTGGACGCGCTCGAGACCGACGCCCAGGCGACCGGCGCCTGGGGGGATCCGGTCGCCGTCATCCTGCGCTGCGGCGTCGAGGTGCCGGGCCCGTCGACGCAGCTGTGCATCGAGATCCCCGGCACGGGCATCTCGTGGCTGCTCGACGACACCGACGCCCCCAACTACCGCTACACGAGTTACGGGCGCGACCCCGCTGTCTCCGTCGCCGTCAACACCGAGATCATCAGCGCGGGCGTCGCCCTCGACGACCTCGCCAACGCGGTCTCGTTCACCCCGCTGAACGGCCGGGAGTGCACCGGCTTCGCCGACACGGTGACCGGTGACGATCTCGACGCCGATCCGGACGTCGAACCGACACCCGCGCCCACGCCGTAGACCGGCGAGCTACCGTGCGGTCTCGAGTCCGAGGCCGATGAGCTCGTCGATCAGCTCCGGGTAGCTCAGACCGCTCGCCAGCCAGCACTTCGGGAACATCGAGATCGGGGTGAACCCGGGCATCGTGTTGACCTCGTTGACCACGAAGTCGGTGCCGGTGAAGAAGAAGTCCACCCGCGCGAGTCCCGAGCCGCCGAGCGCCTCGAAGGCGCGCGCGGCGATCCGCTGCATCTCGGCCAGTTCGCTCTCGCCGAGCGGTGCCGGACAGATCAGCTCGACACCGGGCACATCGCGGTATTTGGCGTCGAAATCGTAGAAGGCGCGGCCGGTCACCACGATCTCACCGGCGACGCTGACCCGGGTGGGGGCACCCTGGCGGCCTTCCAGCACGGCGCACTCGAGCTCCCGGCCGACGATCGCCTGCTCGACGAGCACGTGGTGGTCCTCCGCGAACGCGACATCCAGCGCCGCGTCGAGCGCATCCCAGTCCGACACCTTCGTGACGCCCACGCTCGAGCCGGCGCGCGCGGGCTTCACGAACACCGGCAGGCCGAGCTCGCGCACGCGCTGGCCCCAGAGCTCCGCGTCGGCGGCGAGCGCCGCCCGCGTCAAGGTCACCCACGGCGCGACGCTGACGCCCGCGGCGAGCAGCACGCTCTTGGTGAAGTGCTTGTTCATCGCCAGCGACGACGCGAGCACGCCGTTGCCGACATAGGGCACCCCGAGCAGCTCCAGGGCGCCCTGGATCGTGCCGTCCTCGCCGAACGGACCGTGCAGGATCGGGAAGGCGACATCCACCTCGCCGAGCGAGCGGGTGACGCCCTCGGCGTCGGTGACCGTCCACTCGCGACTGGCCGCCGAATCCGGCAGGTGAACCCGCGACCCGTCGTCGGCGACCTCGGGCAGCCCGTGCAGGGTGAGCGAGGCCGCATCGTCGGGGTGAAGCGTCCAGGCGCCCTCGCGCGTGATCCCCACCGGGATCACCTCGAACCGCTCGCGATCGATCGCGCCGAGCACCCCACCCGCGGTCGCGCAACTGATCGCGTGCTCGCTCGAACGACCGCCGAACAGCAGGGCGACGCGGATGCGTGAGCTGGCCATCACTCGCCCTCCGGTTCGCCGCCGTCGGTCGTCAGGTGCGGTGCGATGTCCTGCGGGGCGAGAGTGCCCGCGAGCACCTCCGCCACCTGCGAGACGATCGGCATGTCGACGCCGCGCTCGGCGGCGAGCTCCAGCACGGGCGCAACCGAGCCGATGCCCTCGGCCGTCTGGTTCATCTGCGCGATCACCTCGTGGTAGTCGTAGCCCTGCCCGAGCAGACGCCCCGCCGTATTGTTGCGGCTGAGCGGCGACTCGCAGGTGGCGATCAGATCGCCGAGCCCGGCGAGGCCCGCCAGGGTCTCCGGGCGGGCACCGAAGGCGACCGCGAAATCGGTCATCTCGACGAGCCCGCGGGTGATGATCGACGCCTTCGTGTTCTCGCCGTAGCCGACGCCGTCCACGATGCCGATCGCGACGGCGATCAGGTTCTTCAGAACGCCGCCGAATTCGGTGCCGATGACATCCGTGTTGACGAAGGAGCGGAAGTAGCGGTTCGTCGCCGCCTTGGCGACCTCCGTCGCCGTCGCGAGGCTGGTCGAGGAGACGACCGCCGCCGTCGGCTGCTCCTTCGCGATCTCGAGCGCCAGGTTCGGCCCCGACACCACGGCGATGCGGTCGGGCGAGATCTCCAGCTCCTGCTGGATGACCTCGCTCATCCGCTGGCGCGTCGCCCGCTCGACCCCCTTCATGAGTGAGACGACCGGCACCCCGTCGGGGATGAGCTCGCGCACGATGCGCAGGTTCTCGCGCAGCGACTGGCTCGGCACGCTGAGGTACACGTGCTCGGCGCCCTCCAGCACGTCGGGCAGGCGGGAGCTCGACCACATTCCACGCGGCAGGTTCACCCCGGGCAGGTAGTCGGAGTTGCGGCGCGACTGCGTGATCTCGCGCGCAAGCTCGGGACGGCGCGCCCAGATCGACACGCTCGAGCCGCCGTCGGCGAGGATCTTCGCGAAGGTCGTGCCCCACGAGCCGGCGCCGAGCACCGCGACGCGGCGCGTCCCCGGCGGGACGACCGGCAACGGCGTGGTCCGGGGGTATGCCGTGGCGCCATCGGCCTGAGTCTGGGTCACGCATCCGCCTTCCGGGTCTCGCCCTCGCGAGACCACCGCCCCCATTCTGCCGTGTCCGATCGCAAGCGCCCGCATCCCGCCTACCCTGGAGGGGTGAGCAACCGGGTCGCCGCCGCCGCAACGCGACCGCTACGCGCGGTGCCCGAGTTCTTCCGCGGCGTGGCCCTGCTCGGGCGCGGCTTCGCGTTCTGGTCGGTTCGGCCCGGGCTGATGGCGCTCGGGCTCCTTCCCGCCGTGCTCGTCGGCGCGGGCCTCATCACCGTGATCGTGCTGCTCGGGACCTTCCTGCAGCCGATCACCCGCGCGGCCACCTTCTTCGCCGAGACCTGGGACTCAGGCTGGCGCGGTGCGCTTCAGGTGGTGATCGCGATCGCGCTCATCATCGCGACCCTCGCCCTCGCGGCGCGCGTCTTCACCGCGCTCACGCTGCTGATCGGCGCGCCGTTCTACGACCGCATCCAGCGGGCCGCCGACCAGTCGCGCGGCGTCGTGCCGCCGGATCGCTCCCCCGGCGTCTGGCGCACGATCGGCGACACGGTCGTGCTGGTGCTGCTGTCGATCGGCGCCAGCATCGTGGTCGCCCTCGTCGGCGTGATCCCCGTGATCGGCACGGTCGGCGCCGCGGTGCTCGGCTTTCTCGCCACCGCGCGGGCGCTCAGCTGGGAGCTGACGCTCGCCCCGTTCGGCACCCGCGGACTCGTCGGCCGCGAGGGCCGGGCGGCGCTGCGCCGGCGCCGCGCCCGCAGCTTCGGATTCGGCGTCGCCGTGCAGGCCTGCTTCCTCATCCCGTTCGGCGCGATCATCGCGATGCCGGCGGCCGCCGCTGGCGCGATCCTGCTCGTGCGCGACGTGCTCGGCGAAGACGACTCCCCCTCGCCCTCGGCCTCCCCCGCGGCGAACACTGCCGAAGCACCCGAGCGCGACTGACGAACGGGGCGCGCATGTGAGTTTGGGGCGCGCTCCGCAATCTCGCGGGGTGCGCTGGCGCGCGGGGCCGCGGGGCGCGGCGGTGCGACCTAGGTGCGGTCGTCGAAGCGGCCGATCTCGGACTGCCCCTTGCGGGCCGGGTCCCAGCGCTCGGCGGGCGCGGTCTCCCCGCGCAGCTCCTCCAAGAGCAGCGTCACACGGCGCATGATCTCGGCGGTCGCCTCGGCGAGCGCCGTCGGATCGGCCGCGCGGCCCTCCCAGGCGGAGAGATCCACCGGCTCGCCGACGTTCAGCTCGATCGTCTTGCGCGGGAACAGGCTCAGCTTCTTCGAGTAGCGCGGCAGCACCTGCTGCGCACCCCAGTGCGCGACCGGGATCACGGGGACCCCGTGCGCGAGCGCCAGCCGGGCCGCACCGAATTTGCCGCGCATCGGCCACAGCTCCGGGTCACGCGTCAGCGAGCCCTCCGGGTAGACGATCACGGCGAGACCGTCGTCGACCAGCCGAGAGGCGGCCGAGAGCGGGTCCGCGGTGCCGCGCCCCTGACGCTCCACGGGAATCTGGCCGGTGTAGCGCAGCAGCCCGCCGATGATCGGAATGTCGAACAGTCCGGCTTTCGCGAGGAAGCGCGGCACGCGTCCGAGCTTCCAGAGCAGGTAGGCGGTCACCAGCGGGTCGAAGTTGGTGACGTGGTTCGGGGCGAGCACGAACGCGCCCGACTTCGGAATGCGCTCCGGATTGCGGATCCGGTAGCGCGCCAGCAGCAGCAGCAGGGGCAGCACGAACGCCGCGATGACCCGCCACCCGAAGGACTTCTCCGACCGCGTGCGCGCCACGCCTAGGCCTCGACGGTGAAGTCGGCGCCGAGGTCCGTCAGCTTGTCGACGAAGTGCTCATAGCCGCGACTGATCAGCCCCAGGTTGCTCACGCGCGAGGTGCCCTCGGCGGCGAGCGCGGCGATCAGGTAGCTGAAGCCGCCCCGCAGGTCGGGGATGCGGACGTCGGCCGCGTGCAGCGGCGTCGGCCCGGTGATCACGGCGGCCTGCTCGAGCTTGCGTCGCGGGACGCGGCGGGTGAGCGACTCGAGTCCGTCCTGGTGCACGACGATGTTCGCGCCCATCTCGACGAGCGCCTCGGTGAATCCGAAGCGGTTCTCGTACACCGTCTCGTGCACGGTCGAGATGCCCTCGGCCTGGGTCAGGGCGACGATGAGCGGCTGCTGCCAGTCGGTCATGAAGCCGGGGTGCACATCCGTCTCCACCTGCACGGCCTTGAGCGCGCCGCCCGGGTGCCAGAAGCGGATCCCGTCCTCGGCCACCTCGAACTCGCCGCCGGCCTTCCGGTACACGTTCAGGAACGTCATCAGCTCAAGCTGCTTGGCGCCCTTGACGAAGATGTCGCCGCCGGTGACAAGCGCGGCCGAGGCCCAGCTGGCGGCCTCGTTGCGGTCGAAGATCGCACGGTGCGTGTAGCCCTTCAGGTGCTCGACGCCCTCGATGAAGATCGTGCGGTTCGGCTCGGTCCAGATGATCGCGCCCATCTTCTGGAGGATCGCGATCAGGTCCATGATCTCCGGCTCGATGGCCGCGTTCTTCAGCTCGGTCACACCGCTGGCCCGCACCGCCGTCAGCAGCACCTGCTCGGTGGCGCCGACGCTCGGGTAGGGCAGTTCGATGTTCGCACCGCTCAGCCCGTCGGGGGCGGTGATGCGGATGCCCTCGTAGCTCTTGTCGACGACGGCGCCGAAGGCGCGCAGCGCATCCAGGTGGAAGTCGATCGGACGGTCGCCGATGCGGCATCCGCCGAGGTCCGGGATGAGCGCCTCGCCGAGCGAGTGCAGGAGCGGGCCGCAGAACAGGATCGGAATGCGGCTGCTGCCGGCGAGCGCGTCGATCTCGGCGAAGTGCGCGCGGGCGACGTTCACCGGGTCGAGCACCAGCACGCCATCCTCGGGGCTGGTCACGGCGACGCCGTACGCCTCGAGCATGCGCGAGACGATCTGCACGTCGCTGATCGCCGGGACGTCCTGCAGGATGCTCGGGGTCTCGCCGAGCAGCGCCGCCACCATCGCCTTCGTGGCGAGGTTCTTGGCCCCGCGCACGTTGACCGTGCCGCGCAGCGGCTTGCCACCGCGGATGACGATGGTGTCACCCGTCAGACCGACGCGCTCGCCCGCTTTGCGGGCATCATTCGCGAGGTCGTTCGTCGCGATCGAATCCACCACTTTGCTTCTTTCTGTTGCAGGCACCGACGGCTAGGAGGCGGTCTTCGCCGGGAGAGTCGTCGGTCGCCACGACGCGCGAGAGGCCTCGAATTCGGTGATGCGCTCTTCGTTGCGGAGCGTCAGCCCGATGTCGTCCAGCCCCTCCAGGAGCCTCCAGCGAGTGTAGTCGTCGATGTCGAACGGAACCGTGAAGTCGCCGACCGTGACGGTGCGCTCGACGAGGTCGACGGTCGCCTCCATGCCGGGGTTCGCCTCGAGCATCTCCCAGATCGTGGTGATCTGCTCCTCGGTGATCGTGCCGGTGAGCAGGCCCTGCTTGCCGGAGTTGCCGCGGAAGATGTCGCCGAAGCGCGGGCTGATGACGGCGGCGAAGCCGAAGTCGCGCAGCGCCCAGACGGCGTGCTCGCGGCTGGAGCCGGTGCCGAAGTCGGGTCCGGCGAACAGGACGCGCGCCCCCTGGTAGGAGGGCTGGTTGAGGATGAAGCTCTCGTCCTGGCGCCAGGAGTGGAACAGCGCGTCATCGAAGCCGGTCTTGGTGACGCGCTTGAGGAACACCGCCGGGATGATCTGGTCAGTGTCGACGTTGGAGCGGCGGAACGGCACGGCGACGCCGGTCACCTGGGTGATCTTCTCCATCAGCGGGCTCCCGTCTCGTCGTGGGCCAGTTCTCCGTCGTGGGCGCTCTGCCCGTCGTCAGCGAGTGCCTGGTGACCCGAGCGCGTGCCGCGCGCGGCACTCGCCGGCGTCAGGGATGCATCCCGCGCGTCGGCCTCGAGGTCCCAGGGGGAGGAGAGGGTGCCGCGGATGGCGGTGGCGGCAGCGACCAGCGGAGACACCAGGTGGGTGCGACCGCCCTTGCCCTGCCGACCCTCGAAGTTGCGGTTCGAGGTGGAGGCGCAGCGCTCCCCCGGTGCCAGCTGGTCGGGGTTCATGCCCAGGCACATCGAGCAGCCCGCGAAGCGCCACTCGGCCCCGAACTCCTCGAACACCTTGTCGAGCCCCTCGGCCTCGGCCTCGAGACGCACCCGCGCCGAACCGGGCACGACCATGACGCGCACGCCGTCGGCCTTCTTGTTGCCCTTGATGACGGAGGCGAAGGCCCGCAGGTCCTCGATCCGGCTGTTCGTGCACGAGCCCATGAAGACCGCGTCGACCGCGATCTCCTTCATCGGGGTGCCCGCGGCGAGGTCCATGTACTCGAGCGCACGCTCGGCCGCGGCGCGCTCGTTGTGGTCGGCGATCGTCGCCGGGTCCGGCACCGTCTCCGAGAGCGAGACGCCCTGACCGGGGTTGGTTCCCCAGGTCACGAAGGGCTCGAGCTCGTTCGCGTCGAGGTACACCTCGGCGTCGAAGACCGCGTCGTCGTCGGTGCGCAGGGTCTCCCAGTAGGCGACCGCCGCATCCCAGTCGGCGCCCTCGGGCGCGTGCGGACGCCCCTTCAGGTAGTCGTAGGTGGTCTGGTCGGGGGCGACCATGCCGGCGCGCGCGCCCGCCTCGATCGACATGTTGCAGATCGTCATGCGGCCGTCCATCGACAGCGAGCGGATCGCGCTGCCGCGGTACTCGAGCACGTAGCCCTGGCCGCCGCCGGTCCCGATCTTCGCGATCACCGCGAGGATGATGTCCTTCGCCGTCACGCCCGGTCGCAGCTCGCCCTCGACGGTGATCGCCATCGTCTTGAAGGGCTTCAGCGGCAGGGTCTGGGTGGCGAGCACGTGCTCGACCTCGCTCGTGCCGATGCCGAAGGCCATCGCGCCGAACGCGCCGTGCGTCGAGGTGTGGCTGTCGCCGCAGACGACGGTGCTGCCGGGCACGGTGAGCCCGAGCTGCGGGCCGACGACGTGCACGATGCCCTGGTCCTTGTCGCCGAGCGAGTGCAGACGGATGCCGAACTCCTTGGCGTTGTTGCGCAGCGTCTCGATCTGGGTGCGACTGGTGAGGTCGGCGATCTGCTTGTCGATGTTGATCGTCGGGGTGTTGTGGTCCTCGGTCGCGATCGTCAGATCGGGCCGACGCACCGGGCGCCCGGCCGTCCGCAGTCCGTCGAAGGCCTGCGGGCTGGTGACCTCGTGCACGAGGTGCAGGTCGATGTAGATGAGGTCCGGCTCGCCGTTCTCACCGCGGGTGACGAGGTGGTCGGCCCAGACCTTCTCGGCAAGGGTCTTTGCGCTCATAGCTGTATCGGTTCCTTCTTCGCTGGATGTCGAATCGGCCGGATGTCAGGGCGTGACGGTCTCCGCGACGAGGGAGGCCGGTGGGTGACTAGGCCTCGTCGCGGCGACGAAGGAGAAGAAGCCGATCGAACAGCATTCGATCAGGGTAGCACCGGGTGGCTGGACGCCGCCGTCGCCGACCGCCTCACGGCGAAGTGTTGGGATACGCTCAGGTATCGCCGAAAGTCGAGGTTCGGATGCCGTATCGCGTTGCCGTCGTTGACGACCACGAAGCGATCGGGCTGGCCCTGGCTCAGGCGCTCGCCCCGCACCAGGACCTCGAGCTCGTGACGAGCGTCGAGACGGTCGACGAGCTGCTCGCCGCCGGCCAGTCGGTCGACCTGGTGCTGCTCGATCTGCGGCTCGCCGACGGGTCCTCCCCGCGGCGCAACGTCGAACGGCTCGCCAACGCGGGAACGAGGGTCGTCGTCTACACCTCCGGCGAGAACCCCGAATACCTCCGGATGATCGCGGGAAGCGCGGTGGTCGGGGTCGTCCGCAAGTCGGAGCCGGTCGCCGTACTGTTCGACACGATGCGGGCGTGCGCCGAGGGGGCGACGGTCATGTCCACCGACTGGGCGGCCGCGATCGACGCGGATCCGCGTCTGGCCGAGGCGGGACTCCGCGCGGAGGAGCGCGAGGTGCTGCGAGCTCTTCGCCGCCGGGTTCGGCCGCGACGACATCGTGGGCGTTCTCGAGCTGTCTGCGGCTCAGGTCGACGAGGCCGTCGCGACGCTGCGAGACAAGTACGCGCGTCTCCAGGCGCCGGCCGGCCGCAGCGACCTGTTCGCCCGCGCCCTCGACGACGACTTCCTGCCGTTCACCGATCTCGCCGACACGTCCGGCGGCGCACCGCGATGAAGGGCACGCTTGCGACGCCCGTCTACGTTGCCATGTCGGCCGGCGTCGGCTCGGCCGGGCTCGTCTTCGGGTTCATCCGCGCACCGCTCGCGCTCGATCAGGCGGCGACGATGGCCACCTGGTGGACAGTCCTGGCGGCAGCCGGGTTCATCCTTCCCGCGGCCGCGCTGACGCTGACTCCGTTCCTCGGGCTGCGCGTCGCCGCCGTGCTCGCGAACGTCAGCGCGCTGAGCTTTCTCGCTGCCGGGGCGACAGTCCTGCTCGCCATCCCCGAGGGCACCTCGGTCGACGTGCTCGGCACGCCGTGGCCGCTCACCATCTCGGCTCTCGCCTCGTCGATCGCGGCCGTCTGGTGGCGCCCGTCATTCGCCATCGCGTACCTGCTGGCGACCGTGATCGCCGTGGAGGGGGTGCGCACGACCCTCGGACGGCCTCACTTCGATCCGGGCTTCCTGCTCATCGACACCGCCTACACATTGCTGTTCAACGGGGTGTTCGTCGCGCTCGCGCTCGCGCTGCGACGACGCGCCCGCACCCTCGACGAGAGCTTCGACACGGCCGCGGCCGAGACGGCGAGCGCGGCGCGCGCCGACTCCCGTGCGCGCGAGACGGCGCGCGTCGGAGCCCTCGTGCACGACACGGTGCTGGTCGCCTTGCTGAGCGCGGCCCGAGCGGAGCCCGGGCAGGCGGATGCGGCCGCTCCCCTGGCGCGCCGGGCTCTCGCCGCGCTGGAGGCCGAGGATGCGGACCGAGACGCAGCGCAGACTTTCCGTGACACGGCGTGGCGGATTCAGGCCGCGGCCACCGAGATCACGCCTGCCGCCGAGGTCGTCATCTCGGGCGAGCTGGATCACGCGCTGCCGCCGGAGGCGGGCGCGGCGCTGCGTGAGGCGAGCGCCGAGGTGCTGCGCAACAGCCGCGACTACGCGGGTGTCGCGGCGCAGCGCGTCGTGATGATCAGAGGGGACGACGGCCGCATCCGGGTCGAGATCGTCGACGACGGCGCGGGATTCGACCCGCAGCAGGTCCCCGCGCATCGCCTCGGCATCCGGGTCAGCGTGATCGACCGGATGGCCGCGGTCGGCGGCGCTGCGCGGATCGCCTCGCAGCCGGGGGTCGGAACCCGCGTGCGTCTCGAGTGGGGTCCGGCATGACGGGCGCCCGAGCGCGCACGGCTGCGGAGGCGCCGGCCGTACCTCGCGGAGCGGCGCCGGGCGATCCGACGCGTCTGCTCGACGTCGACCGGCTTGCCGGCTGGTCGATCTTCGCGCTCTTCTCGATCACCATGCTGGCCTTCGTCGTCAACACGGGCCCGGCGAGCCAGACCGTGTGTGGGCTCACCGCCGCGGCGGCCCTCATCGCGGCCGCTGGTCTCTGCATCGCGCCGGGACCCGACACCCTCTCGCCGGGGCGCATCGCCGCGATCCTGGCGCTCACCACCTACTGCAATGCGGCGATGACCTGGCAGTTCGCGCCCGGCGAATGGCCGGGTTGGGCGTCGTGGAACTTCGGCATGACGGCGCTCGTCATGATCGGGGTCGCCTTCCGCGGTCGCATCCTCTGGTCGTGGGCGGGCGTCGTGATCATGTCCGCCGTGGCGATCAGCTGGAGCACGATCACGGCCGGGTCCCCCGTGCTCGGCTTCGAGCTCTCGTACATGCACCTCGCGATCAACGTGCCGGTGACGTTCTTCGCGATCGGCATGCGGCGCACCGCGCAGACCATCACGCGCCTGCAGGAGGTCGAGCACCGGCGCGCCGTCGAGTCCGCCGCGGACGAGGCGCGCGCCGACGAACGCGAGCACGAGCTCGCCCGCGTGCGCGCCATCGTCGCCGAGCCGCTGCGCGACATCGCCGACGGTGTGACGACACCCTCCCCGACCGATCTGCTGGTGCTCGAGGCACGGCTGCGTGACCGCATCCGAGGACGCGCCCTCGAAGCGCCCCGTCTCCGCGCCTCGGTGGATGCGGCCCGCCGCCGCGGCATCACCGTGCTGCTGCTCGACGATGCGGCCGCCCCCGCCCCCGACGAGTGGCTCTCCGACGGGCTCGCCGAGGCCGCCGAGGTGCTCGACAGCCAGCCCGACGGCATGATGACCGTGCGCCTGAGCGGCGGCGCCGAGACCTGGCAGCTGACCGTCGTGGCCAACGGCAGCCTCACGACGCGCACGCGTCGGGAGCACGTCGCGAGCTAGCCCTTCGCGTCGGTGTCCACCGGCAGCTCGGCGTCGCCGTTGCCGTTGGCGCCCGGGATGTGCGGCTCCGGAATCCGGCCGTGGTCGATGCGGATCTTGACCAGGCTCGCGATGACCGCGATCGCCATCGCCGCGACGATGACGGCGAGCGAGGTGAAGGTGCCGATCTCGGGCACCGCGTCCAGGTGCTGACCGCCGTTGATGAACGGCAGCTCGTTCTCGTGCAGCGCGTGCAGCACGAGCTTCACGCCGATGAAGGCGAGGATGAACGCGATGCCGTACTTGAGGTACACGAGCTTGTCGACGAGGTCGCCGAGCAGGAAGTAGAGCTGGCGCAGGCCCATCAGCGCGAACACGTTCGCGGTGAACACGATGAACGGACTCTGCGTGATGCCGAAGATCGCCGGGATCGAGTCGAGCGCGAATACCACGTCGGTGGTGCCGAGCGCGATCAGCACGATGATCACCGGGGTGAAGACGCGCTTGCCGTCGATCGTCGTGCGCATCTTGGCGCCGTCGAACTCCTCGGTGATCGCGATGCGCCGACGGAAGAATGCGATCAGCTGGTTCTCCGTCTCGGCCTCGTCCTCGTGCCCGGTGAAGGCCTGGTTGAAGGCGGTGTAGATCAGGAAGGCGCCGAAGATGTAGAAGATCCAGGAGAAGTTCTCGATGAGCGCCGCGCCCAGCAGGATGAAGATTCCGCGGAACAGCAGCGCCAGGATGATGCCGATCATCAGCAGCTCCTGCTGGTACTTCCGCGGCACCGAGAAGCGGCCCATGATGATCAGGAACACGAACAGGTTGTCGATCGACAGGCTGTACTCGGTGAGCCAACCGGCGACGAACTGCCCCGCGTGCTCGGCGTCGCCGAGCCACAGCATCAGCAGCGCGAAGACGATCGCGAGCGCGACGTAGAAGCCGATCCAGAGCGCCGACTCGCGCGTCGACGGGATGTGCGGGCGTCGGAATGCGAGGAACACGTCGAAGCCGAGGATCAGCGTGAGCGCGATGAGTGATCCGACTTCGAACCAGAGGGGAAGAGCGAGTTCCACGGGGGACCTTTCACGAGGGAGGAGACAGCGATGCCTCGAACGTCTCTCCCGCGCGGTCACTCCGTGGAGTGCTCGCGATCGCGACCGGGGTTCCAACGCTGCAACCCGTGATGACGGCCGCGATGAGGTGGGATACTCCCCTTCGCGTCGCCCACTCTACGGGAATAAACTCGAAGAATGAGCAATGACGGTGTCCTGCACAGTGACGACGAGATCCGCGCCGAGGCGCGGAAGCGGCTGAAGGCCCGCAACGACTTCTGGACGATGCTCGCCATCTTCGGCGTCGTCGTGCTGATCCTGATCGCCGTCTGGTACTTCTCCAGCGGCCCGAACTCCTACTTCTGGCCGATCTGGCCGATCTTCGGCATGTCGATCGCGGCCGTGTTCGTGGGGCTGGATGCCTTCGGCATCACCCGCCGCCACATCACCGAGGCCGACATCGACGCCGAGGTCGCGAAGATGACCAAGCGCAAGCCGTAGGCCTGCCTCAGACCACCTCGAGCCGCCGCGACGGGTCGTCGCTGGCGGCGAGCACCTCGTCGACCAGCCCGTGGTCGCCGACCCTGGTCGGGTCGAGCCACTCGTCGTAGAGTTCCGGGCGCACGATCAGCGGCATCCGGTCGTGGATCTCGGTGACGTTCGGTGCGGCCGGCCGCGTGACGATCGCGTAGGAGACCATCCAGCTCTCGTCGGGCCGCTGGGTGACGTTGTAGATGCCGGCGAGCGCGAACAGGCCCTCGGCCAGCTCGAACGACCGGCCCTTCTCCAGGTACGAGGTCACCGGAACGAGCGCGCGCCGCGACTTCGTCGGCCCCGACCACGCGCCGGAGGAGAGCAGCTTCTCGACCCGGGCATTGATCGCGGGGAACTTCGCCGGCTGCCCGCCGACCCAGAGCTTCCACCAGGCGAGGTCGATCGTGCGCCGACGCTCCCCCTCGCGCTCCCGCTCGCGCACGATCGGGTTGAGGTTCAGCGCGTGCACGCCGGTCGGCTTGGCGGGCTTCTCGGCGTACTGCTCAAGCCAGGCTGAGAGAGCCGGGGCGCTGCCGCGCTCATCGAGCGTGCCGAAGGCGTCGTGGAGTTCGTCGGCGGTGACCTGCAAACCGTAGCTCGCGCACATACCGACAGTCTGCCGCGTGCGGCCGACGTCGCGCCCAGGAACTCCGGCAAAGAAAAAACCCTCGGCGAACCGAGGGTTTTTTGTGTTGGTGACCCCAGCGGGATTCGAACCCGCGTTACCGCCGTGAGAGGGCGGCGTACTAGGCCGCTATACGATGGGGCCGGATGACAACCGTACGAGTATGCCACAGCATCTGCGGCTCTCCCAAATCGGCTCAGGCGAGCACCTTGAGCGCGCCGGGAACGACCTCGAGGTCGAGCGGCAGAGGTGCGAAACGCTCACCATCGCCGTAGGCGACGATGCCCTTCGCCTCGATCCGGATGCGCTGCGCCTGACGCATGATGACCCGCGGATCGGTGACGTGCGTGCCCTCGAAAACGCGCGGGAAGATGCGCAGGAACGCGAGCCGCGACAGCGGCGTCACGATCATCACGTCGAGCAGGCCGTCGTCGAACTTCGCGTCGGGGGTGATCTTCATGCCACCGCCGAGCGAGGCGTTGTTGCCCACCGAGACCATGAGCGCATCGATCTCGAGCACCTCGTCGTCGAGCGTCAGCCGGTAGCGGATCGGGGCGAGTCGGACGAGTTCGACGAGCAGGGCGAGGATGTAGCGGCTGGGGCCTTTCGGGTGCCGCATCGAGTTGGCGCGCTCGTTGACGATGGCGTCGAAGCCGGCGCTCATCGACCCGGCGGACCAGCGCTCCCCCGCCGGTTCGCCATCCGTCGCGCGCCAGCTCACCCGCATCGCGTCGATCACGCGCGCGGGCTTCTGCAGCGCGGCGACGAGCGTCTCGATCGCGCGCTCCGGGTCGTCCAGCGGGATGCCGAGGCCCCGCGACATGTCGTTGCCGGTTCCGGAGGGGATGATGCCGAGCGGCACCTCAGTGCCCGCCACGAGGTTCGCCCCCAGGTTCACCATGCCGTCACCGCCGACGACGATGAGCGCGTCGGGGTGGGTGGCGACGGCGGCGCGGGCGGCCGCGAGCAGGGACTCCGCATCCGGCTCGGTCAGCGCGGTGACGGTGTGGCCGAGCTTCCGCAGCGCCTCGACGACCCGCGGCCCGACGCCCCGGGTGGAGCCGAACGAGGCGGAGGGGTTGATGGCGACGATGAGGTGCTTCGCCTGCGTCGTCGCCATCCCCCGAGTATGCCAGCGCGCGCGGGCTACCGCGCGAAGCGCACGGCGCGCAGCGCTGCGCGTTGAGCGCCACCACGACGGTGGATGCGCTCATCACGATCGCGCCGACCGCGGGCGGCATCAGGAAGCCGATCCCGGCGAGCACGCCCGCCGCGAGCGGCAGCCCGACGACGTTGTAGCCGGCCGCCCAGCCCAGGTTCTGCAGCATCTTGCGGTAGGTGGCGCGGCTGAGCGCGATCGCGTCGGCAACGCCCCGCGGGTCACTGGAGGCGAGCACGATGCCCGCCGACTCGATCGCCACGTCGGTGCCGGCGCCAATCGCGATTCCGAGGTCGGCGGTCGCGAGCGCCGGGGCGTCGTTGACGCCGTCGCCCACCATCGCCACCCTGTGTATCCCGCCGTTCTGGATGCGCGCCACGGTCGCCGCCTTCTGCTCGGGCAGCACCTCGGCGTAGACCTCGTCGATGCCGAGCTCGGCCGCCACCCAGTCGGCGACGGCGTGCGAGTCGCCCGTCATCATCGCGACCCGGATGCCGCGCTGCTTCAGCAGCTTCACGGCCTCGGCCGACTCGTCGCGCACCGCGTCGGCGAGCGCGAAGAGGCCCAGCACCTGGTCGTCCTCGACGAGGTAGACGAGGGTGTGGCCCTTGGCTGCGAGTTCGCGCTGCTCGTTGACCATCCCGTTCTCGAGCCGCAGGCCGGCGGCCGTGATCTGGCGTCCGCTGACGACGCGCAGCTCGCGTCCGTCGACGATGGCGCTCGCGCCGCGACCCGCCAGCGCCTTGAAGCCCTTGGGCCGGCCGAGCTTGAGCCGCCGGGAGCGCGCCGCGGTCACGAGCGCGCGGGCGATCGGATGCTCCGAGCGCGACTCGACGGCGCCGGCGAGCCGAAGGATCGCCTGCTCGTCCTGCCCGGGCGACGGCACCCAGCGCGAGAGCGCGAGTTCGCCGCGGGTCAGCGTGCCGGTCTTGTCGAAGACGACGACGTTGATCTCGCGCGCCGTCTCGAGCGCCGCGCGCTCCCGGATCAGGATGCCTCGCTGCGCCCCGATGGAGGTCGACAGCTGCGCGACCAGCGGGATGGCGAGCCCCAGCGCGTGCGGGCAGGCGATCACGAGCACCGTGACGACGCGGTTGATGACGAAGGCCGGGTCGTCCGGCATCAGCAGGTACCAGACGAGGAGCGTGATGACCGCCGCCGCGACGGCGACGTAGAACAGCAGCGCGGCCGCCCGGTCGGCGAGAAGCTGCTGCCCCGATTTGCTGGACTGCGCATCCGAGACAAGCCGCATGATGCCGGCGAGCGCCGTGTCGTCGCCGAGCTTGGTGACCTTGATCACGAGGGCGCCGCCCGCGACGACGCTGCCGCCGATGACCGCGTCGCCGGCGCTCTTCGCCACGGCAGCGGATTCGCCGGTGAGCAGCGACTCGTCGAGCTCGGCCTCGCCGTCGATGATCTCGCCGTCGGCGGGAACGCGCTCCCCCGGGCGCACGATCAGCAGGTCGCCGACACGGAGCTCCGCGGTCGGCACCCGCTCGCTCTCGGCATCCGGCGCCGCATGCTCGGCATCGCGCACGCGCTCCGCGGTGTCGGGCACGAGCTTGGCGAGCTCGCCGAGCGCGTTCTGGGCGCCCATGACGGCGCTCATCTCGATCCAGTGCCCGAGCAGCATGATGACCACCAGGGTCGACAGCTCCCACCAGAAGTCCATGCCCTCGAAGCCGAGGGTGACCGCGGCCGAGTAGCCGAAGGCGACGACGAGCGCGAGCGAGATGAGGGTCATCATGCCCGGCGACTTGGCGCGCAGCTCGTGCCAGGCGCCCTGCAGGAAGATGCGGCCGCCGATGACGAAGATCGCGAGGCCGAAGGCGGCGGGGATGAACTGGCTGCCCGGGAAGCGCGGACCGGAGAGCCCCAGGATGTCCTGCAGGCCGGTCGAGAAGACGAGCGTCGGGATGGTCAGGACGAGCGTGATCCAGAACAGCCGCTTGAACCGCGCCGGGTCGTGCGCGCTGTGGTCATGCGCACTGTGGTCGTGCGCACCGTGGTCGTGGGCACCGTGGTCGTGGCTGCCGTGCTCGTGCGCGTCGTGGGTGTGCGCGTCGTGCTCGACGGCGCCGTTCTCGGCCGTCTCGTGGTGGTCGTGGTGCTCGTGCTCGTTCGTGGCAGTGCTGCGTGCCATGTCAGTTCCCTCGGTTGTTCTGCAGCTCGAAGACCGTCAGCAGCTCGGCGACGGCCGCGTCGCGCGATTCGGCGCCCGCGTCGAACATCTCGCCGACGTGGGTGCGCAGGTGATTCTCGACGAGGAGCTTGTTGAGGCTGCGCAGCGAGCTCTGGATCGCGAGCGACTGCGTGATGATGTCGACGCAGTAGTCCTCGTTCTCGATCATCTTCTCGACGCCGCGCAGCTGTCCCTGCAGGATCTTCGTGCGGTGCAGGGCGCGCTTCTTGATGTCCTCGATCACACGTTGATAGTACCCCTAGGGGGTATCAATCGCCGGCAATTGCCACGGAATACTCAGGCAGTGCCGAACACCCCGTGCAGGACCTTCATGGTGCGGGCGAGCCCATCGGCGCCGCCGCTCTCGTGGCCGTTGAACGGCCAGACCGTGATCTGCTTCGCGCCGGCGTAGGCGTTGAACGCGCCGAAGATCGTCGAGGGCTTGCAGGTCTCGTCCATGAGGGCCACCGAGAACCAAGAGGGAGCGCTCGCGCGCGTGGCGAAGTTCACCCCGTCGAAGTAGGAGAGGGTCTCGAGCACCGTCTCGACCTTCTCCCGGTGCGTCCGCAGGTAGCGCACGAGCTCGTGGTACGGCTCCGAGTCGTGGATCGTGATCGCCCGCGGGAAGTCGCACAGGAACGGCACGTCCGGCACCGCCGCGACGAGCCCGTCGACGAGCCCCGACACCGCGAGTGCGATTCCGCCGCCCTGGCTGCCGCCGACGACCGCGACGCGGGAGGAGTCCACCGTGTCGAGCGAGCGGGCCGCGTTGACGGCGCGCACCGCATCCGTGAACACCCGGCGGTAGTAGTAGGTCTCACGGCTGTCGACGCCGCGCGACATGAAGCCGGGAATCTGGGGCCCTGCCGCCGCCGAGTCGGCGGTCGCGCCGGGCGACCAGGTCGAGCCCTGGCCGCGGGTGTCCATGTGGAAGTGCGCGAAGCCCGCCGAGGCGTAGAGCAGGTTCTCGGTGGGGCGCCCGCGGCCTCCGCCGTAGCCGACGTACTCGACCACCGTCGGAAGCGGCCCGCTGCGCTGCGCCGGCAGCCGCAGCCAGGCCTTGATCGGCTCCCCGCCGAAGCCCGGGAACGTGACGTCGAAGACCTCGACCGTCACCAGCCCGGTGTCGACCGGGGTGAGCGTGACCTCGCCGCCCGCGGCCCGCGCCTCCGAGATCGTGCGAGCCCAGAACTCGTCGAAATCATCGGGGGCGATCTGCGAGCTCTGGTACTCACGCAGCTGGGCTTCGGGAAGGTCGGAAAACACAACGCCACGATAGCGGCGCGGGTACGCTCGCCGTGTGAAGGTGACGAAGTACGAACACTCCACCCTGCTGATCGAGCGCGCCGACGACCTGCTCGTGATCGATCCCGGCTCCTTTCTGACTCCACCCGACTTCCACGGCACGGTCGCCGTCGTCATCACGCACGAGCACGCCGACCACTGGACTCCCGAGCAGCTCCGCCGGATCCTGGAGGACAGTCCCGAGGCCCGCATCTTCGGACCGCAGGGCGTCGCGGATGCGGCCAGCGAGTTCGAGGTCGAAGTGGTGACCGCCGGGCAGAGCGTCGAGGTCGGGGCCTTCACCCTGCGGTTCTTCGGCGGACGCCACAACGTCATCCACTCCTCGATTCCGGTCATCGACAACCTGGGCGTGCTGATCGACGATGAGCTGTTCCACCCGGGCGATTCGTACACCGTGCCCGATGTGCCGGTCGCGACCCTGGCGGCCCCGGTCGGGGCGCCGTGGCTGAAGATCGGCGAGGCGATGGACTACGTGCTCGCCGTCGGCGCGACGCGGGTCTTCCCGATCCACGAGATGACCCTCTCGGTCGCGGGGCTGCGGATGCACCGGGCGCGCCTCGAGTGGGCGACGACCCAGAACGGCGGCGAGTTCGTCGTGCTCGAACCGGGGGAATCGACCGTCCTCTAGCGCTGCGGCGCGCGCTCGCATCCGCATCCCCATCCGGCGGGCATCCGGCGGGCATCCGGCGCCCATCCGGCGCAAGTGAGTCGTTTCTCCGGGGGTTTCCGCGACGCACCCCGCACTTTCGGGGGCGCAGCCCACGGAGTGTGCGGATTCTCCGGAGAACGGACACACTGCGGGGCCGCGGCCCCGCGCAGGCGGGCCCTGCCCGCGCGACTACGCGTCGGTGTCGGGCTTGTCGTTGCGGGCGGCGCGGTGCGCCTTGATCGCGCGGATCGAGAGCTGCACCGAGGCGAAGAGCACCAGCAGAGCGAACAGGATCGCGGCGATGCGCGGCTCCATCCAGAACGCGAGGGCGACGCCGCCGAAGCTCGCGCCGGTCGCGAAGACGCCGACGATCAGCCCATCGGAGAGCCGCACGAGCCGGTTGCGGAGGTTCGCGATCGAGCCGGTGGTCGCGGTCGGAATCATCGCCAGCAGCGAGGTGCCCTTGGCGACCAGGTCGCCCATCCCGAAGAGTGCGATCAGGACCGGAACGGCGATGACGCCGCCGCCGATGCCGAACAGCCCCGCCGCGATTCCCATCGCGACGCCGAGGCCCACGAGGCCGACGATCGTCCAGGTCGTGAGCTCGAGGTCGACGCCGCGGGCCGGCGGCTCGAGGATCGTCTGCACGGCGACCACGAGCAGCAGAGCGATGAACAGCCAGCGCAGCCAGCCGATCGGCAGCTTCTTGAGCAGGCGGGTGCCGATGATCGAGCCGACGATGCCGCCGGCGGCGATCAGCAGACCGGCGAGAACGTTGACCTCGCCCTGCGCGAAGTAGCTGGCCGCACCCGCGATCGCGGTCGGCAGGATCGCCACGAGCGAGGTGGCGGCCGCGTGACGCTGGTCGAGCCCCGCCAGCCAGATCAGCAGCGGCACCATCACGATGCCGCCGCCGACGCCGAAGGCGCCGGAGAGCGCACCGCCGATCACCCCCACCAGGGCGAGCGCCAGATAGCGGCGCACGGGCGAAGGGGTGGCGGAATCGGTCGTCATGAAGGCATCCTGCGGGGTTGGGAAGAAGAAAAGACTCCCTTCACCCTAGGGGCGATTCGGGGTGCCCCCGTTCGCGACGATGCGCGCCACCGCCTCGCGGAGGAAGCGCGCCGGCGCGAAGTACGGCAGCGCGCGCTCGACGCCGCTCCACGCCGCGTCGAGCTCCGCGCCGCGGTGCCGCACCGCGTAGAGCGCCGCCACCGCCGAGGTGCGAGACCTCGCCTCGGCGCAGTGCACGAAGACCTCGGTTCCCTCGGCGCGGAGCTCCGCGATCGCATCGGCGGCATCGGCGAGCGTGATGTCGAGGTTGAGGTTCTGCCCGTCGGTGTCGATCAGCCAGACCCGAACGGACTCGATCCCCTCGGGCACCTCGCGGGCGCCGAGACGGCCGAGCGAGACGACCGCGCCCACCGACTCGGGCAGCGCGGAGAGCGCGCTCTGCGAGCCGAGCCAGACCCCCGGATCGTCGGGGTGGCGCACCGGCGCGGTGTGGCGGAACGCGGGGTTCAGCACCGAGTCTCCCGCCGGCCACCCCTGCCCGTCCGACTCCCCGCGGCGGGCCGCCAGGATCGCGAGCCGGACGAGGTCGTGGACGTCGTAGCCGGGCCAGCCGTGGATGCGGCGCTGCCAGGAGAGCGGGATCTGGCTGAGCCCCCACCGGGCGCCCGCGAGCGAGCCGGCGATCGCGGCGACCGTGTCGGTGTCGCCGCCGCCCTGGATGGCACGGCAGACCGCGCTGCGGAAGTCGCTCGCCCCGCTGACGGCGGCGTGCGCCGCCTGGAAGGCCCGCACCACCCAGCCGTTCTGCGCGCGGAGCTCACGGGGGTGCCGCCCGGGCGTCAGCTCGAGAAGGGCGGCGCGATCCGCGCTGGTCTCCAGCCCGTCGAGGAAGGCGCTCTGCTCCCCCGGGTCGAAGCCGCCGGTGCGGATCGCCTGCCGAATGAGCAGGCTCCACAGCGCCACGGCCTCGCCGTTGCTGGGCTCCCAGTGGGTCAGCTGCGCGATGCGCGCCGCGGCCTCCACGAGGTGCCGCTCGCCGCCGTCGTGCAGGTACGCGAGCGCGACCGGGGCGGTGCGCATCAGCGAGCCGTTCCCGGCACTGCGCCCCGACCGCTCATGGAAGCGCTGGGCGGCGGTGCGCGCCTCCTCCTCCGTGGAGGCGCCGCCGATCCCGGCGAGTACCGCGCGGGTCTGCGAGCCGACGTCTTTCGCCGTGCGCGACCAGCCGTCCCATTCGCCGACGATGCGCCCCAGGGTCACGGGGTCGCGCAGCGAGTCGCCGCGCGCGATCGCGTCGAGGATCGGCAGCGCCATGGCGGTGTCGTCCGTCCACTCCCCGACGGCATGCCCGAAGACGCTGATGCCGAACTCGGGAACGAAGTCATCGGGGTGCGAGGGGCCGAACTCGTACTGCGATCCGAGCGCATCGCCGATGGCCATGCCGACGATCGCGCCGGCGGCGCGATCGAGCTGCTGTGCGGTGGGTTTCATGGGGCCTCCTTCAGACCGGAAAGGCGGGGGTGATGGTGAAGTTGTCAAACGGCCAGCTCCTCGAGGTCGGCGAGGGCGGTCATCGCGCGCCGCCGATCAGCTGCGCGAAGGCCGCGGGCAGGGCGACGTTTCCCGGGGCGCCGGCGAACGCCGGGGCGACCTGACCCGGGGTGTACCCGGCGATGCCGCATCCGATCTCGGTGACGAGGAAGGTGAGCTCCGGATGCACGCGCGCGAAGGCCAGGAACGCGGCGATCTCGCCGAGCAGCACGCCCCGCCCGCTCATCGTGTCGATCGCGTAGCTGTGGCCGTGGAGGCCGTGGCCCTCGCCCCAGACGGCGCCGAAGCGGGCGTGCGCGAACGCGGCCGCGCCTCCCTCATGATGGCCGGCGCCGTTGGAGCCGAAGACGAAGATCTCCCCCGGCGCCAGGGCGCTGATCTTCGGCGAGCTGATCAGCTGGCCGGTGCGGTCGATCCAGGCGTTGGGCTGGGCGGCGGGCATCAGACGCGCTCCTTCAGGTAGTCGACGACGGCGGACCAGTCGGCGAAGCGGTCGCTGCCGAAGTGGATCCACTCGCCGCCGGGGTTGTGCTCGGGGAACTCGGCCGCCCCGTTGCGATCCCGGTCGTCGATCAGGAAGTCGCCGCGGTTTAGGTGCTTGTGGTGCGACAGGATGACCCGCTTCCACAGCGGCGTGCCCTCCTCCTGACCGAAGTGGCGCTGGATCCACTCGATCTTCTGGCTCGCTCCCGACATGTTGCCCCACGGCACCGTCGAGAGGACGTAGGTGTCGAAGATCTCGGTCAGCTCGGTGACCGCCTCGATCGCGCCGGGCATCGGGTCCATCAGGGCGAACAGCCCGGGGATCTTGTCCTCATCGCCTCGGTACTGCTCGCGCACGGTCTCGTCGAGTCGCGGGAATGCCGACTCGAAGTCGACGATGACGCCGTCCATGTCGATGTACAGGATCTTCTTGCTCATCTGCTGCCTTCCGTCCTCCGTCGCGACCCGTTCGCGGTCGTGTCGACCACCCGATTCGCTTTGGCTCATTTTTCGTCTATTTCCTCGTGCGGCTCCAGTATGCCCGATCCCGCCGACATTTGGCGAATATTCGTCTAAAGTGGTGGCATGGCGCACCTCACGACTCCGTATCGCGACTCCTCCGGGAAGTCGCTGACCGACTACCCGCGCCCCTCCGTCGCCGTCGACACCGCCGTGCTGACGGTCGCCGACGGTCAGCTCTCGGTGCTGCTGACCCTGACCAACGACGCGGCGCGCGGGGCCGGATCACCGGAGTGGCGCCTGCCCGGCACCTTCCTGCACGAGGGGGAACGGCTCGCCGACGCCGTGCGCCGCTCGCTCGCCGAGAAGGCGGGCATCCAGGGCATCGCCCCGCGACAGCTGCGCGTCTTCGACGAGCCGGACCGCGACGACCGCGGCTGGGTGCTGTCGGTGGCCCACCTCGCCGCGGTGCGCGTCGACCGCATCCCCGCCACCGAGCGCACGCGTCTCGTGCCCCTCGACGAGGTCGGTGATCTCGAGTACGACCACGAGCAGATCGTCGAGGCGGCCGCCGCCGAGCTGCGCGCCGAATACCGTCGGCTGCCCGACCCGGCGCACCTTCTCCCGGATGCCTGGACGGGCGAGCCCGCGGGCGCCGTCACGATCCTCGAACTCCGCCGCCTCCACGAGACGGTGCTCGGCGAGCGGTTCAACGCCGACACGTTCCGCCGCGCCATGCTGCCGAGCCTCCGCGCGACCGGGCAGTGGCGAAAGGGAGCGCGCGGCAAGCCCGCGGAGCTCTACGTTCGCGCCTGAGCGGCAAGCGAAAACCCCCGGTTTCCGCAGAAACTCGGGGGTGAAAGCTGGGGTACCTGGACTCGAACCAAGAACAACTGAACCAGAATCAGCCGTGTTGCCAATTACACCATACCCCAATGGCCTCACCGCAGTGGGGCCGAGGAGTCACTCTACCGTACGGACGCGAGGGGTTCGAATCGAGCGGTCATCGGCGGTACCGACGGACCCTCTCCGGCCCGGCCGAGCAGGATGCGCGCATCCCCCGACTCCGCGTCGGCGGCCCGGTGCGAGACCAGCACGACGATGCGATCGGCGGTCGCCCGCCGCAGGTCGGAGATCAGCGCGGCGGCCCCATCGGCATCCAGGTGGGCGGTCGGCTCGTCGAGCAGAACCACCTCGGCATCGGTGAGGAGCGCGCGGGCGACGGCGAGTCGCTGACGCTCGCCGCCGGACAGCGCCGCACCGCCCGCACCGACCCGCGTGTCAAGGCCGGCGGGCATGCTGGCGAGCAGACGCCGAAGCCCCACGCGGTCGAGCATCTCGCGGATGCTCTCGTCGCTCGGCTCCTGGCCGCGCGGCCGGGCGATGCGCAGGTTCGCCCGAATCGTTGACGAGAACAGCAGCGCATCCTGCGGGCACCACGCCACCCGGCGACGCTCCTCCCCCGCGATCGCGTCGTCGGCCGGCACCTCGATCGGCGCCCCGTCGAGACGGACCGCGCCGGATGTAGGACGCAGCCCGCCGAGCAGCACGGTCAGCAGCGTCGACTTGCCCGCCCCCGAGGGGCCGCTCACCTGCAGCCACTCGCCCCGATCGACGTGCGCGCTGACGTGCTCGAACACGAGCTCGTCGGCGCCGGGCCACCGGGCGGCGAGGTCGCTGAGGACGAGGCCGCGCGCGGCGTCCGCGGGCGGCGCCTCGGCGGGAGCCGCCGCAGCGTCTGCCACCGGGGCGCGCAGCGCCGAGAGCCGGCGCCAGGAGACGAGCAGGCGCGGCGACAGCCGCGTCGCCTCCACGAGCGCGAGCGCCGGGTCGAGCGTGGCCAGCGCGAGCAGGGCGATGACGGCGACGGTCGGCGCGCTGGTCGCTCCGGCCGCGACCAGCGGGGCCGCGAGGCTCGGGACGGCGACGGCAAGCCCCACCAGGGCGACGACGACGACCGCCGCCCCGGCGCCCTCGGCGCGGGCGGCGCGCCGCGCGAGGCGCGACGAGCGGTCGGCCAGACGGTCGAGCTCGGCCAGGGCCGCGGGCGCAAGACCCGACGCCCGCACCTCGTCGGCACCGCGCAGCAGCGCGGCAAGGGCCGCGGTGTGGGCCGAGCGCGCCTCGAGCCGCGGGGCGGCGCCGCGACGGTCGGTGAGCGCGGTCGCCAGCACCGCCAGCCCCACCCCGATGACGAGCGCGAGCGCGACCACGAGCGTCAACTCGGGCAGCACGAAGGCGGTCGTGATGACGACCCCGATCACACTCAGCACGCCGACGACGATCGGGGCGATGACGCGCGGTGCCAGATCGCGCACCTCGTGCACGAGGGTGACGAGGTAGTCGACCGCGGTGCCGCCCTCGCGCAGCCGCGCCGACGCCGCCCCGCGGGCGGCGATCGCGCGCCACACCCGCAGGCGCAGCGCATCGCTGGCGCGGAACACGGCGTCGTGGGTGACGAGACGCTCGGCGTAGCGGGCGACCGCGCGGCCGATGCCGAAGAAGCGCACGCCGACGATCGCGACCAGCAGGTACATCAGGTCGGGCTGCTCGCTCGCGCGCACGATCAGCCAGCCGGAGACGGCGGAGAGCGCCATGCCGAAGCCGGTGGCGGCCACACCCAGCAGGATGGCGAGGGAGGCGCGGGCGAGGATCGGCATCCGGGCGGGTTCGACGCTCGCTTCGCGCGCGGACTCCGCACCCGCCGCGCTCGGCGTGCTCGCCGTGCTCGGCCCCGTGCTCGACTCCGAGTGTGTCGTTTCTCCGGAGGTTTCGGCGCGGTGCGCCGAAACCACGGGGTCAGCACGGCGCTCATCGGCAGAATCTCCGGAGAAGCGAACCGCTGCGACCGGGTCGACGGCGGCGGGCGCGGCGGGCGCGGCGGGGTGCGCGGGCACGGCGGGCGGCGCGATCGGGATGCGAATGTCGGCGAGAGCGACCGTCGCGGGCTCGTGCGAGACGAGCACGATCGGAGCTTCGGTGCGCAGGCGGCTGATCTCGAGACGCACCAGCTCGGCGTGTGCCGCATCCAGGTGCGCGGTCGGCTCGTCGAGCACGACGAGCACGGCGCCAGGCGCCAGCAGCAGGGCGCGCGCGACAGCGACGCGGCGCCTCTCCCCCGGGCTCAGCAGCGCCGGATGCCGCCCGGCGACCGCGCCGAGGTCGAGCACCGCGAGCATCCGTTCGACCTCCCGGGCCGAGGCCCCCGTGAGGGCAAGTTCCTCGGCCGCGGACGCGGCGACCAGCCGCGGCGCCTGCGCTGCGTAGGCGATCGGGCCGCGCGGCACCCGGATGGCCCCGTGCACCTCGGCCTCGGCGGTGAGCGCGCCGACGAGCGCGGCGAGCACGGTCGACTTGCCGGCGCCGCTCGGGCCGGTGAGCGCCGTGACGCTGCCCGCGGGGAAGGCCGCGGTGACGCCGTCGACGGCGGCACCGTCGCGACCCGGGTAGCGCACCGCGAGCGCGTCGACGTGCGCATCGGCGCCGCCGACGCGCCGCCAGTCGGCGTCCGCGGGCTCGCGCACCACCTCGTGGGCACGGCGGAGCGCGCCGAGTCCCCCCTGCGCGGCGTGGAAGGCGACCCCCACCTCGCGCACGGCGGCGTAGACCTCGGGCGCCAGGATCAGCGCCGCGAGCCCGATCTCGAGGCCCAGCTGGCCCTCGACGAGTCGCAGCCCGATGGCGACGGCGACGAGCGCGACCGAGATGGTGCCGATCAGCTCCAGGGCGAGCGCCGAGAGGAACGCGACGCGCAGCGTGGCGAGCGTGCGCTCCCGGTACTCATCCTGAATGCGAGCGAGGGCGCGGGTCTGCTCGCCCACCCGGCCGAGTCCGACGAGCACCGGCAGTCCGCGCGCGAGTTCGACCAGGTGGTCGCCGAGACGCTCGAGCGCGCCGGTGGCCCGGTCGACGCGGTCGCGGGTGTGCATGCCGATGAGCGCCATGAACAGCGGCACCAGCGGCAGGGTGAGGGCGATGATGAGGGCGCTCAGCCAGTCGGTGCCGAGGATGCGCAGGCCGATCACGAGCGGCACGACGGCCGCCGAGACGGCCGCGGGCACCACCTGGCGGTAGTACGCGTCGAGTTCGTCGAGACCGCTGGTGGCGAGCACGACGGTGCCGCCGCCGGTCTCGCCCGGTGCGTCGAGCGCGCGCTCGACGACGTCGCGACGGAGCCGCTGCGTGGAGCGGATCGCCAGGCGCGCGGCCACGGTCTGCGAGGCCCAGCCGAGCGCCGCCCGGGCGAGCACGGCGGCCGCCCCGAACACCGAGGCGTCTCGCCACGCGTCCGTCCCGTCGGCGAGGGCCGTCACGCCGATCGCGATCGACTCGGCGATCACGACCAGCGCGACCGCGCGCAGCACGGCCAGCACCGTCAGCCCGACGAGCGGGCCTGGCCCCCCAACGCCCAGGCCCGCCTCCTCGAACCGCGCTCTCAGCTGGCCGAGTCGCGCGCGCATCCGGCTCACGGCTGGCGCACCGCCGGAAGGATCTCGTGCACCGCGGGGATGTGCTCCCCCGAGATGCGCTTGCGGAACACCCAGTAGCTCCACGCCTGGTAGACGAGCACGACGGGCAGCGCGACCGCTGTCACGACCGTCATCACGCCGAGCGTGTAGTCGCCGCTGGAGGCGTTGGAGATCGTCAGGCTGAAGGCGGTGTCGATCGTCGACGGCAGCACCACCGGGTAGGCGGCGGTGAAGATCGAGGCCGCCCCGGCGACCAGGAACACCGCGATGCCGAGGAAGGCACGACCCTCGCGTCCGGCCCGCGCGGCGACGTAGCCGAGCAGCACGGCGACGACGGCGACGGCGACGAGCGTCCAGGAGGCGACCCCGCCGCTCTGGAACTGCACCACGAGCACCCAGCCGACGATCGGCACGAGCGCGAGGATGCCCCATCCGCTGACGAAGCGACCGGCGCGCTCGCGCACCGGGCCGTCGCTCTTGAGCGCGAGGAAGGTCGCGGCGTGCACGAGAGCGAAGCCGACGACGGCCAGTCCGCCGAGCACGGCGATCGGGGTGAGGAACACGAACGGTCCGCCGACGCGGTCGCCGTTGGCGTCGATCGGCAGCCCCGTCGTGGTGAGGGCGAGACCCGCGCCGATGCCGAAGGCGCTGACGAAGGAGCCGAGGCCGATCGCCCAGTCCCACACCTGTGCCCAGCGGGCGGTGTGGTGCTTGCCGCGGAACTCGATCGCGACGGCGCGGAAGATCAGGCCGAGCAGCACGAGCGTGAGCGGCACGTACAGCGTCGAGAAGAGCGAGGCGTACCAGAACGGGAAGGCGGCGAAGGTGGCGGCACCGGCGGTCAGCAGCCACACCTCGTTGCCGTCCCAGACCGGGCCGATCGTGTTGAGCATGACGCGGCGCTGGCGGTTCTTCTCGGCCGCGTCGCCGCGCACGCCGACGAGCATGTGCATGCCGACGCCGAGGTCGAAGCCTTCCAGCAGCAGGTAGCCGATCCAGAGCGCGGCGATGGCGATGAACCAGATGGTGGGCAGAACGTCCATGTCAGTGTCTTCCGGTTTCCGGGTCAGTAGGCGAACGAGAGGACGTCGGAGCGCTTGTCCGGGTCATCGGGATCGTCATCGTGCGGCGCGAGTTCGGGCATCGCCGAGGCGACACCGCCGCGCACGTACTTGACGAGCAGCCACAGTTCGACGGCGAGGAGCACGGCGTAGACGAGGGTGAGCGAAATCGTGGAGAACAGCAGCTCCCCCGCGGTCACTCCCGGCGAGACGGCGGCGGCGGTGAACATGAACACGCCGTCGATGCCGCTCGGGTCCGGGTTCGGCGCCACCACGAAGGGCTGGCGGCCGAGCTCGGTGAAGATCCAGCCGGCCGAGTTGGCGGCGAACGGGGCGAGGATGCCGAGCACCGCGAGGCGCATGATCCACGGCGAGCGCGGCACGGTTCCCTTGCGCGTCAGCCACAGCGCCACCACTGCGGCGAAGGCGGCGATCGCGCCGAAGCCGATCATCATGCGGAAGCCCCAATAGGTGACCCAGAGCAGCGGCACGTACTGGATCTCGCTGCCCGCGTGCTCGCCGTAGAGGCCGTCGCCGACGAGCGTCGCGCCGTAAGTCTCCTGGTAGTACGGCAGCAGGTCGGTGATGCCGGGCATGTCGGTGACGAAGTCGCCGTTGGCGAGGAACGAGAGCACGCCGGGCACCTCGATCAGCGTGGTGACGCTCGAGCAGTCGGTCGCGCCGACATCGCCGAGGGTCAGGATCGAGAAGCTGGTGCCGGTGTGGCAGGCGCCTTCGGCGGCGGCCATCTTCATCGGCTGCTGCTGGTACATGAGCTTCGCCTGGAAGTCACCGCTGATGGCGACGGCCCCGAAGCCGATGATCGCGACGAGGGCGCCGAGGCGCAGCGACGTGATCCACACCTTGTGGTCGGCGCGGTCGCGGCCGGGGATCTCGGGAGCCTCGCCGACGACGACGCGGCCGGTGGCATCCACCGTGTCGATGCCGTCCTTGCGGCGCTGCCAGAGCTGGTACCAGGAGATGCCGAGCAGGAATCCGCCGGCGACGGCGAGGGAGCCGGCGAGGGTGTGGGTGTAGGCGGCGACGGCGGTGTTGTTGCCGAGCACGGCCCAGATGTCGACGAGCACGGGCCGACCGTCGATCAGCTCGACGCCGACCGGGTGCTGCATCCACGAGTTGGCGGCGATGATGAAGTACGCCGAGAGCCACGAGCCGATGACGGCGGCCCACAGGGTCGCCAGGTGCAGCTTCTTGGGCAGGCGGCCCCAGCCGAAGATCCAGAGGCCGAGGAACGTCGACTCGACGAAGAACGCGAGCAGGCCCTCCATGGCGAGCGGGGCGCCGAAGACGTCGCCGACGAAGCGCGAGTACTCGCTCCAGGCCATGCCGAACTGGAACTCCTGCACGATGCCGGTCGCGACGCCGACGATGAAGTTGATCAGGTAGAGCTTGCCCCAGAACTTCGTCATGCGCAGGTACTGCGGGTTGTCGGTGCGCACCCACGCGGTGTGCATGATCGCGACCGTTGCTCCCAGCCCGATCGTGAGCGGCACCATCAGGAAGTGGTAGACCGTCGTGATTCCGAATTGCCAGCGGGCGATATCTAGGGGATCCACGCGGGGTCTGCTCCTTCTCGTACGACGGGTCCGTGCCTCACGGCCCTGAGCAAGATTGGCGGCACGCGGTGTCCTCACCTAGGGCCGAAGGTCCCGTCCGCTGCTCCACCTCCACGATACCCGTTTTTCTACATGCTGTAGAAGTAGTTCGACGCGGCGTAGAATCGACACATGGCAGGACTGGGGCAGCTTGAGCGATCGGTGATGGATGCGGTCTGGGCTTCGCCCGTCCCCGTCACCGCCTACGACATTCTCGAGCGCCTCGAGGCCGGAGACTCCGGCCGCCCGTTGGCCGCCACCACCATCCTCACCGTGCTCTCACGGCTGGAGAAGAAGGGCTTCGTCGCGAGCGACCGCTCCGCCCGCCCGCACCGCTACAGCGCGACCGCCTCGCGCGCCGACCACGTCGCCGAGCTGATGCACGAGGTGCTGGGCGATGCCGCCGACCGCGGCGCCGTGCTGGAGCGCTTCATCGGCGGGGTGTCCGACGACGACGCGGCCGTGCTGCGCCGGCTGCTGGCGGGCAGCAGCTGAGTCCGATGCTCTTCGCCCTGTCGATCGGCCTGGCGCTGTTCGCGGTGGCGCTCGCGGTGCCCGTGCCGATCGCGCTCGCGCGCGCCGCCTGGCCGAGCGGCGCGCCGGTGCGCGCCCTGCTGCTGTGGCAGGCGATCGGCCTGGCCGGCGGCTTCTCGATGATCGGCGCGTTCATCGCATTCGGCTACGGCATCCTCCCCGCGTCACGCATCGGCGCCGGGATCGCGTTCGGCGCCGCGCTCGCGCTCGCCGGCTACCTGCTCGGGCACCTCGTCGCCACCGTCGTCATCGTCACGCGGCAGCGACGGCGCCACCATGCTCTGCTCGACCTGCTGACCTCGCCGCACCCCACCCGCGCCCAGACCCGCGTGCTGGACGACTCCGCCCCCGTGGCCTACTGCCTGCCGCGCGGGGTCGGCTCGCTCACCGTGCTCTCGCAGGGGCTGCTCGACCGACTGAGCCCGGCCGAGCTCTCGGCCGTGATCGCCCATGAGCGCGCGCACGTCGAACAGCGTCACGATCTGCTGCTGCTCGCATTCCGCGCCTGGCGCAGCGCCCTGCCGTGGTTTCCGATTGCCGTGCGCGCCGAATCCGAGGTGGCGGTGCTGGTCGAGATCCTCGCCGACGACCGCGCCCGCCGCACCGCCAGCGACGAGGTGCTCGCCCGCGCGATCCTCGCGGTGGCGGATGCGCGCGGAGACGGGGTGATCGACCTCGACCATCGCCGTCGCTCCGGTCGATCCGCCGATCGGGTGCGCCGACTCGTCGGCTAGCTCGCGTCACCGCCCCGCGCGCCGCCGAGCCCCGCGGGCGAGAGCCCGCGCGCCGCGATGTGACGGAACTCGCAGAAACCCCGTGTTAGACATGCCCCCATGTTGCGACGCGTCCTCCTCTCCACCGCCACCGCGGTGGGCGCGAGCATGCTGGTCGTCGGCAGCATCTTCCTGCTCGCCCCCGGCTCGGACGACACAGCCGCGGCGCCCGGCGCCGAGACCCCGAGCTCGTCACCGACGACCAGCGCCTTCCGGTTCACCGGATACGGGGTCGATCGCGACGCGATCCTGCGTGCCGCGGACGACGACGCGGACGCCGACAACGCGGAGGACGCCGGCGACGGCTCGACGGCTCCGGAGGGTCCGGCTGCGGCCGACGAGCCGAGCACACCGTCGACCCCGGACTCCGGAAGCGCGGCACCCTCGGGCCCGACGGCCGACTTCTCCGACCAGAAGGCCGCGCTGGCGCTCGTGAACTCGGCGCGCGCCGACGCGGGACTGCCCCCGATGACGATCAACTCGAAGCTGTCGTCCGCCGCCGGTGCGCAGGCCGTGCATCAGGCCAGCAGCCAGCAGATGACCCACGACGGGGGCGGCGGCCTCGGCGCACGCGTGAGCGCGACGGGCTACGCGTGGTGCGCCGTCGCGGAGAACGTCGCCGCCGGATACACCTCGGCGTCGGCGGTGCACAGCGGCTGGATGAACTCCTCCGGCCACCGCGCCAACATCCTGAGCGGCAACACCGAGATGGGTCTCGCCACGGCCACCGGCAGCGACGGCACCGTCTATTGGGCCCAGGTCTTCGGCACCCCCTGCTGACCGGGGCGGCGCCCGCACCGCGCCGGCTGGCCAGCCGCCTCGCTCGGGTGCGCCCGCACTGAGGGACCTTCGGCACTGTCGACGTGCCCGCGACCGCCCTTGACTGGGGTGAGTCGGCTCGCGACAGGCGCGGACGCCGGCTCCCCGGAAGGCGGAGGAACATCGTGAAGCTGGTCGTTGTCGGCGGGGTCGCCGCCGGAGCATCCGTGGCAGCCCGTGCGCGTCGTCTCGATGAGGACGCCGAGATCATCGTGCTGGAGCGCGGCCACCACGTCTCGTTCGCCAACTGCGGCCTGCCGTACCACATCGGCGAAGTCATCACGGATCGCTCCCGACTGCTGCTGCAGACGCCGGAGAGCCTGCGCGAGTCGCTCGACATCGACGTGCGCGTCGCCAGCGACGTGACCGCGATCGACCGTGAGGCGAAGACGGTCACGGTGCACGAACTGGAGACCGGGCGCGAATACACCGAGAGCTACGACGCCCTCGCGCTGTGCGTCGGCGCCGAGCCGATTCGGCCCCCGCTGCCGGGAATCGACCTCCCCGGCATCCACGTGCTGCGCCGCATCGGCGACATGGACCAGATCAAGGCCCAGCTCGACGCCGCGCTCGCCGCCGCGGAGGCGGGCGACCGCGGCCCCGTGCGCTGCGTCGTGATCGGCGCCGGCTACATCGGCCTCGAGATGGCCGAGAACCTGAAGCACCGCGGCGCGCTCGTCGAGGTCGTCGAGATGGCCGACCAGATCCTCCCGCCCCTGGATCACGAGATCTCGGTGCCGTTGGAGCGTCACGCCCGCAGTCGCGGCATCGGCCTGCACCTGAAGACGGCGGCCGCCGCGTTCACCCCGAACGACGACGGCTCGCTCACGGTCGAACTGAACAGCTCCGTGTTCCTGCCCGCCGACCTCGTCATCCTCTCGGCCGGCGTGCGCCCGTCCACCCAGCTCGCCGTGGCGGCGGGCCTCGAACTCGGAGCGCACGGCGGCATCGCCGTCGACACGCACATGCGCACCTCCGACCCGCACATCTGGGCGGCCGGCGACAGCGTCGAGACGCCGCACACCGTGCTGCCCGGCAGCTTCCTCGCCCCCCTGGCCGGACCCGCCAACCGCGAGGCCCGCGTCGCCGCCGAGAACATCTGCGGACGCACGACCGAGTACCGCTCCACACAGGGCACCTCGATCGTGAAGGTGTTCGACATGGTGGCCGGAGGCACGGGCGCGACCGAGCGCCAGCTGATCGCCGACGGCGTCGACTACCGGGCCGTCCACGTGCATCCCTCGGGCCACGCCGGCTACTACCCCGGCACGGCGATGATGAACATGAAGCTGCTGTTCGCGCCGAGCGACGGACGCATCCTCGGTGCTCAGGTCGCCGGCTTCGACGGCGTCGACAAGCGCCTCGACGTCTTCGCGACGGCCCTGCGTGCCGGGCTCACGGTGTGGGATCTGCAGGAGCTCGAACTCGCCTACGCGCCGCCGTTCGGCTCCGCGAAGGACCCGGTCAACATGGCCGGGTTCGTCGCCGGCAACGTCCTCCTCGGCGACTTCGAGCTCTGGTACGCCCAGGACTACCCGGAGGCGGTCGAGGGCGCCCGGGTGATCGACGTGCGCACGCCCGAGGAGTTCTCCATCTGGCACCTCCCCGGCGCCGAGAACGTGCCGCTCGCGACGATCCGCGAGGATTCCGAGGGATGGGATCGGGCGACGCCGATCCGCCTCTACTGCGCGGTCGGCTTCCGCAGCTACCTCGCGCACCGCTCCCTCGTGCAGCGCGGCTTCACCGACGTCAAGACCCTCTCCGGCGGCTCGGAGACGTTCCGCTCCTGGCACGAGCTCGCCCCGGACACGGCCGAGCCGACCCCGGCCCTCATGCCCTACGCCGAATCCGCCGAGCTCCACGCCGCGATCGCGCAGGCGAAGATCGTCGCCGAGGGCAGCGGCATCTCGGTCGACCTCGACTGCACGGGGCTCGCCTGCCCCGGCCCGATCATGAAGCTCGCCGACCAGGTGAAGACGCTCAACGCGGGCGACGAGGTCGTCGTGCACGTCTCCGACCCGGGCTTCGCCCTGGATGCGCCGGCCTGGGTGCGACGCAACGGGCACGAGCTCGTCGACATCACCCCGGAGGGTCCCGGCTACGTCGCGACGATCCGCAAGGGCGGGGCGGCACCCGCCGCCGGCCAGCTCGTCACCGCGGCGCCGACCGCGCCGAAGCTGTCGTTCGTCGTGTTCTCGGGCGACCTCGACAAGATGATCGCGGCCTTCATCATCGCCAACGGCGCCGTCGCGATGGGCGAGCAGGTGTCGATGTTCTTCACCTTCTGGGGCCTCAACGCCCTGCGCCGGGAGGATCCGCCGAAGCGGGACCGCAGCGCCATGGACAAGATGTTCGGCGCCATGATGCCGCGCGGCGCCGAGAAGCTCACCCTGTCGCAGATGCACATGATGGGCGCGGGCACGGCGATGATCAAGAACGTCATGAAGAAGAACGGCGTGCACTCGCTGCCCGAGCTGATCGCCTCCGCACAGGCCGGCGGCGCCCGCCTGATCGGCTGCACCATGACGATGGACCTGCTCGGCATCGCCGAGTCGGACCTCATCGACGACGTCGAGCTGGGCGGTGTCGCCACGTTCCTCGGCGAAGCCGCCGAGTCCACGACGACTCTGTTCATCTAGTCGCGTAGCGTGGGCGACGTGGCTACTCGGATCTACCTGAGCTCCGCCGAAGGCGGCACCGGAAAGTCGACCGTGGCGGTGGGGCTCGTCGCCACCCTCGGGCGCAGCGTCGAGCGGGTCGGGGTGTTCCGGCCGATCGCGCGCTCCACGACCGAGCCGGACTACATCCTCGAGATGCTGCTCGAGCACGCGAGCGCCGACCTGCAGTACGAGGAGTGCCTCGGCACCACCTACGGCCAGGTGCACGACGACCCGGATGCGGCGCTCGCCCGCATCGTGGAGCGCTTCGCCCGCATCGAGGAGCGCTGCGACGCCGTCGTCATCCTCGGCTCGGACTACACCGACGTCGGCACCCCGACCGAGCTGGGCGTCAACGGCCGGATCGCCGCCAACCTGGCCGCCAGCGTCCTGCTGGTCGTCGGCGGTCGCCGCGCCGACAGCGACGAGGCCCGCTCCCCCGAGGACATCGCGGAGGTCGCGGCGATCGCCGCGGGCGAGCTGCACTCGGAGCACGCCGACGTTCTCGCGATCGTCGTCAACCGGGCCGACCCGGAGCGTCTCGACGACGTGGTGTCGGCGGTGCGCCGCTCGACCCGCAACCACGACCTACCGACCTGGGCGATCCCGGAGGATCCCGAACTGGTCGCCCCGCTGCTGCGCACCGTGCTGCACGCCGCCGAGGCCGAATTGCTGCGCGGCGACCCCGAACTTCTGGATCGCCCCGTGCTCGACGTCGTCGTCGCCGGCATGACGCTCGAGAACGTGCTGCCCCGGCTCCTCGAGGGCGCCGTGATCGTCGTCCCGGGCGACCGTTCCGATGTGCTCGTCGGCGCGGTCGTGGCCCACCTCTCCGAGACCTTCCCGTCGCTGTCGGGGGTCGTGCTGAACGGCGGATTCCCGGTGGCGCCCTCGATCGAGACGCTGCTCGCGGGTCTGGACTCCTCGCTCCCCATCGCCCGCACGCCGCTCGGCACCTACGACACCGCGATGCGCATCACGAACGCCCACAGCCGCCTGGCCGCCGACTCCCCGCAGAAGTACGCGCGCGCGCTCGCGCTCTTCGACGGGCACGTCGACTCCGAGGCGCTGGTGAGCGCGCTGAGCCTCGCGCCGACCGCCGTGATGACCCCGGTGCGCTTCGAGTACTCGCTGCTCGAGCGCGCCCGGGCCCAGCAGCGCCACATCGTGCTGCCGGAGGGCGGCGACGACCGCATCCTGCGCGCCGCCGGACTGGTCGTGGCGCGCGGCATCGCGAGGCTCACGATTCTCGGCGACGAGCGCAGCATCCGCGCCCGCGCCGCCGAACTCGGGGTCGACCTCGGCGACACCGCGATCATCTCGACGAACGATTCGGAGCTGCACGAGCAGTTCGCGCTCGAGTACACGCGCCTGCGCGCCCACAAGGGCATCGCACTCGAGCAGGCGCGCGACACCATGACCGACGTCTCCTATTTCGGCACCATGATGGTGCACCTGGGGCTCGCCGACGGGATGGTCTCGGGCGCCGCCCACACGACCGCGCACACCATCCGCCCCGCCTTCGAGTTCGTCAAGACGGCTCCGGGCGTCTCGGTCGTCTCGAGCGTGTTCCTGATGGCGCTCGCCGACCGGGTGCTCGTCTACGGCGACTGCGCCGTGATCCCCGAGCCGACGACCGAGCAGCTCGCCGACATCGCGATCTCGGCGGCCCACACCGCGCGCACCTTCGGCATCGACCCGCGCGTCGCCATGCTCAGCTACTCGACCGGCGAGTCCGGCTCGGGCGCCGAGGTCGACCGCGTGCGCGCCGCCACCGCCCTCGTGCGGGAGCGCGAACCGCAGCTGCCCGTCGCCGGGCCGATCCAGTACGACGCCGCCGCCGACCCCACCGTCGGCGCCTCCAAGATGCCGGGCTCCGATGTCGCGGGACGCGCGACGGTGTTCGTCTTCCCGGACCTGAACACCGGCAACAACACCTACAAGGCGGTGCAGCGCAGCGCCGGCGCCCTCGCCATCGGTCCCGTGCTGCAGGGTCTCAACAAGCCCATCAACGACCTCTCCCGCGGCGCCCTCGTGCGCGACATCGTCAACACGATCGCGATCACCGCCATCCAGGCCCAGCACGGAAGCGAGCCCGCGTGACCCACGTCTTCGTTGTCAACACCGGCTCCTCGTCGATCAAGTACCGACTGCTGGAGCTTCCGAGCGGCGAGGTGCTCGCCTCGGGCATGATCGAGCGGATCGGCGTTCCCGGCTCCGGGGTCGCCGATCACAGCGAGGCGCTGCGCCGCATCCGCGAGGAGCTCGGCGACGTCCCGGTGGACGTCATCGGCCACCGCGTCGTGCACGGCGGCGCCATCTTCGACGGCCCGGCCCTCATCGACGACGAGGTGGAGGCGGCGATCGAACGGCTTGCGGTGCTCGCGCCCCTGCACAACCCGCCCGCTCTCCTCGGCATCCGCGGGGCGCGCACCGCGTTTCCGGATGTCCCCCACGTCGCCGTCTTCGACACCGCCTTCCACGCGACCCTGCCGGTGGAGGCGCGCGAGTACGCGATCGATCGCGAACTCGCCGCGCGCGCCGGCGTGCGCCGCTACGGCTTCCACGGCACCTCGTACCAGATCGTGTCGCGGCAGGCCGCGGCGCTCCTCGACCGGCCACTCGACGAGCTGCGCATGGTGATCCTGCACCTCGGCAACGGCGCGTCGGCGGCCGCCGTCTCCGGGGGCCGCTCGATCGACACCTCGATGGGCATGACCCCGCTGCAGGGTCTGGTGATGGGCACCCGCTCGGGCGACATCGATCCGGCGGTGCTCGTGCACCTGGCGCGCACCGAGGGCTTCACGATCGACGAGCTCGACACGATGCTCAACCGCGAGAGCGGCCTGCTCGGGCTCTCCGGCCACGCCGACATGCGCGACGTGCACGCGGCGGCGGATGCGGGCGACGAGGCCGCCCGCACGACCCTCGACATCGTGGTGCACCGCCTGCGGCACTACATCGGCGCCTACGCCGCCCAACTCGGCGGCTTGGACGCCCTGGTGTTCACCGCCGGCGTCGGCGAGAACGACGCCGACCTGCGCCGCCGCGCCGTCGACCGGCTCGGCTTCCTGGGGCTGTTCGTCGACGACGCGCTCAACGAGTCGGGCGCCCGCGGGGCCCGGCGCATCTCCCCCGACGACGCGCCCGTCGCGGTGCTCGTCGTGCCGACCGACGAGGAGCGCGAGATCGCGGAGCAGTCGGCGGCGTTCGTCGACTAGGCCGGCGCACGCAACGTCGGAGAACCGCCCGCCTCGTCCACGAGCCGTGGACATCCGCGCCGGATGTCCGAGTTTGCGCGGGCTGCGGCGTCAGAGTCCCTCACTCCTGCTGCCGCGGCCGCGAGGACGCTCCGCTAGTCGAAGTACTCGGGCGGCTCGACGCGGTCGATCGGCGGCTGCATGCGCTGCAGGTTGCTCGCCGTGTGGGCCTTGAGCCGGCGCCAGACGCGCACGGGAACCTCGCGCGGGCCCGGAGCGTTCGCGGCATCCGCCGCCCCGGGAAGCCAGCCGGGCAGGCCGGAGTAGTCGTCCATCGACGTGCGCTGGGTCATCGAGTGGTCGCCCCGACATGAGCGTCGGCGTCGAGAACGGCGGGGCCGTGACCGGTGCGCGCGATGAGCACCGGCGCGTTGACGTTCAGCAGCACGTCGTGCAGCACCGAGCCGATCGGCGAGCGCGTCGGCTCGAGCGAGCCCGGGCCGAGCACCAGCAGCGCGCGGTCGCGCGCCGCGTCGAGCAGAACCTCGGCCGGATCACGGTGCGCGATGCGCGCCCGGATCTCCAGCTGCGGCTGGACCTGCCGTGCGGCGCGCACCGCGGTGGTCACCACGTCGTTCTGCGCGGTGTCGGCGCGCACGGTCTCGACCGCGGCCCCCGGGATCCGGGGCGTCGCGTGCAGGAACAGCACCTCGTCGCCGAGCCCGGCGGCCTCGAGCGCCGCCGCGCGCGCGACCGAGGAGGCGGTCACGGCCCGATCGATCCCGGCGACCACGCCGCGACGGAACCGAAGCTCCACATCGGGGATGACGGCCACGTCGCACGGCGCCGCGGTCGCGATCTGAACGCTCCGCGACCCGAGCACCCGACCGTGCAGATAGCCGGTCTTGTGCGTTCCGATCACGAGAAGGTCCTCGGGGCGCACCGCGTGCGCGAGCGCCCACGCGACGCTGCCGTCGGTCAGGACGCTGGAGATCTTGACGTGCGCGTGGTCGACGGCGACCTCGGCCCGGGTGCGATCCAGCAGCTCTCGCGCGGCATTCCGCGCGTCGGCGCCGTAGGTCGAGCCCATCTCGCCGAAGTCGTCATCGACGACGTGGGCGAGGACCAGCTCGTTGCCGTCGCGCTCCGCACGACGCAGCGCCCAGCGCAGGGCGGCCTGGCTCGGCGCCGTGCCGTCGATCCCGACGACGATGCGCCCCCGCGGCTCGAAATCCGTCATGTCAGCCTCAACTCCTGTGGTCTGCCTCGATTCCACGCCACACGGCAGTGGACGAGTAGTGCCGAAGGTCCCAAGCGCGGCGATAAACTCGCGGCGTGCCGGATGACCAGAAGTCACGACCCGCGCCCGCTCCCGGAAACCTCGGGTTTCCGGATGCCCCGCGTTCCGAACTCGAGCGCTCGATCGGCGAGATGCTCGAGCACGCGCAGCGCGTGCTCGACACCGAGGGCCGGCTGCGTCACCTGCTGGCCGCGACGACGATCGTCGTCGAGGAGCTCGAGCTCTCCCAGGTGCTGCGCCGCATCGCCGAGGTCGCCGTCGCCCTGGTGGATGCCCGCTACGGCGCGCTCGGCGTGATCGCCCCGGACGGCACCCTCGAGCAGTTCATCCACGTCGGGATGTCGGAAGCGGATGCCGAGGCGATCGGGCACCTGCCGGAAGGTCACGGCCTTCTCGGCGCGGTCATCGACACCGGGGCCCCGATCCGCCTCGAGGACCTGCACGACGACTCTCGCTCGGTGGGCTTCCCCGCCCATCACCCGCCGATGGACTCGTTCCTCGGCGTCCCGATCCGCGTGCGCGACGAGGTCTTCGGCAACCTGTACCTCGCCAACCGGTCGAGCGGCCCGTTCAGTTCGGAGGACCAGGAGCTCGTGACGGCGCTCGCCGCGACCGCCGGCATCGCGATCGAGAACGCCCGACTGTTCGGCGAGACGCGCCGTCGACAGCGCTGGAGCGCGGCCCTCGCCGAGGTCAGCTCGGCCCTGCTCTCGGGGAGCTCGGAGAACATGCTCCATGTCGTCGCCGACCGGGTCGCCTCGCTCGTCGACGCCGACCTCGTCTCGGTCGTCATCCCGAGCGACGACGGGGAGGCCTTCCTCGTCGACACCGCCCGCGGCGAGGGCGCCGAGGCGCTCACCGCGCTGCGCTTCCCGGCCGCCGGCTCGATCTCCGCGCGCGCGGTCGAGAGCGGCCGCGCGATCGCCACCGACGACAGCGACGACGGGGTGATGTTCGGCGGTGCCGTCGACGTCGGTCCGGTGATCGCGGTTCCGCTCGCCGCCTCCGGGAAGCCGCTGGGCGTGCTGACCCTCTGCCGCCGACGCGGATCGCTGCGCTTCACCGAGGCGGACCTCGAGATGGCCTCCGAGTTCGCGACGCAGGCGAGCGTCGCCCTGGAACTGGCGCGCATGCAGGCCGACTCGCGCAAGCTCGAGCTGATCGAGGACCGCAACCGGATCGCGCGCGATCTGCACGACCACGTCATCCAGCAGCTCTTCGCCACCGGCCTGACGCTGCAGAGCGTCGCCGCCTCGGCGGGCGGTCCGGAGCGCACGATCCTGGAGCGCCAGGTGGAGGCGATCGACGATGCGATCTCCGAGATCCGCACCGCCGTGTTCACCCTGCGCACCCGCTCCGCGTCGCGCGCTCCCTCCCTCCGTCATCGCGTGCTCGACCTGGTCGGCGAGGTCACCGAGAGCCTCGAGTCGGCTCCGCGACTCACCTTCGGCGGCGCCGTCGACCTGCTCGTCGCCGAGGATCTGGCCGACGATGTCGTGGCGGTGGCGCGGGAGCTCCTCAGCAACGTGGTGCGCCACGCGCAGGCGGCGACCTGCGCCCTGGATCTGCGCGTCACCGACGCCGAGCTGACCCTGCGCGTCGAGGACGACGGCCAGGGCCTCGGCGCGGTCACCCGCCGCAGCGGTCTCGACAACCTGGGCGTGCGCGCGCGGCAGCGCGGCGGCACGTTCGAGGTCGCCGACGCTGACCCGCACGGCACGGTCGCGACCTGGTCGGTACCGTTGTCGACGACCCCGAACGGAGCCGACGCGTGATTCGAGTCTTTCTGGTGGACGACCACGAGCTGGTGCGTCGCGGCATCGCCGACATCGTGGATGCCGAACGCGATCTGGAGGTGGTCGGCGAGTGCGGCACCGCCGGGCAGGCGCGCGGCCGCGTCGGGGCCACCCGGCCCGACGTTGTGGTGCTCGATGTGCGACTGCCCGACGGCTCCGGCATCGACGTGTGCCGCGCCATCCGCTCGGAGCACCCCGACATCGCCTGCCTCATGCTCACCGCCTTCGACGACGACGAGGCGAGCGAGGCGGCGGTGCTGGCCGGGGCGTCCGGCTACGTGCTGAAGGACATCCGCGGCAAGAACCTGATCGACGGCATCCGGCTCGTGGCCGGCGGCGGGAGCCTCATCACCCGCTCCGTCTCCGAGCGCGTCGTGTCCCGCCTGGCTCCGGCCGAGGCGCAGGGCGGGCCGGAGCTCACGCTGCGCGAGCGCCAGGTGCTCGACCTGATCGGCGCGGGCCTCACCAACCGTCAGATCGGCGAGCGGCTCGAGCTCGCCGAGAAGACCGTCAAGAACTACGTGTCGGGGCTCCTCGCCAAGCTCGGCCTCGAACGGCGCACCCAGGCGGCCGTGTACGCGGTCAAGCGCGACATCGAGCCCTAGCGGGACCTTCGGCCCTCGCGATTTCCGCGATCCGCGCGCACACTGGCGGAAACGGAGGGATCGGCGATGGTGACGAGGAGCCGAGAGCGCGAACGCGCCGCTCGCGTGCGTCGCGCGCTGAAGGCCTGTCCGGATCTGGATGCCACGCGCATCCGCGTCGTCATCGAAGACAACGTCGTGCACCTGCGCGGCGCGGTCCGGGCCCACTCGGCACGGGTGCTCGCCCGAGCGCTCGCGTGCGAGGTCGACGGCGTCTCACGGGTCGTGGATGAGCTCGTCGTCGCCCCCGTCGCCACCGGCTGGCGACGCAGCGACGACGCGATCGCCCGCTCCGTGCGGTGGGCGCTCGCGCGCGAGCCTGCGGCGGCCGCGAACGTCGAGGTGACGGTGCAGCAGCACGTGGTGACCTTGACCGGCACGGTTCCCGACCGGCCCACGTCTGCAGCGCCTGCGCCACCGCGTGGAGCGCATCCGCGGCGTCCACTTCGTCCACAACCAGCTGCGAGTGCAAGGAGAATCATCATGACCGACGACCCGGTTCGCGAACTCGACCCCGAGGAGTGCTGGCAGGAACTGCGTCGAACATCGCTCGGGCGGCTCGCGCTGTGCGTGGCCGGCGAGATCGACATCTTCCCGATCAACTTCGTCGTCGACGCCGACAACGTGATCTACCTGCGCACCGCGCCCGGCACCAAGCTGCTCGAGCTCAGCATCAATGAGCACGTCGCGCTCGAGATCGATCGCGTGAGCGACACCGATGCGATGAGCGTCGTGGTCAAGGGCCGCGCCGAGCGCGTCGAGCTGCAGTCCGAGATGGACGCCGCCGAGCAGCTGGGCCTGGAGCCGTGGGTTCCCACGCTCAAGTACCGCTGGGTGCGCATCCACCCGGAGTCGGTGAGCGGCCGCGCCTTCGTGCGCGGACCCGAGCCGAGTCGCGATTGATCACTCCCCGGGGCCGCTAGCGTAGGAGCGTGACACGACTTCGCGAGCGACGCTGGTTTCCGCTCGTCTGGCTCATCCCGGCGGCGCTCGTGCTGCTGGCGCTGCTCGTGCTCGCCGCGCGCTGGCTGCGTGAGACCCCCGGCTGGCTCGACTTCGCCGCGAGCTTCCCGGGCACGACCGAGCTTCCCGCCGGCTCCCCCGTGGGCTTCCCCGCGTGGCTGGGCTGGCAGCACTTCCTCAACTCGTTCTTCCTGCTGTTCATCGTGCGCTCCGCGCTCCTGATCCGCGGCAGGCAGCGCCCGCCCGCCTTCGTCACCCGACGCAACGACGGGCTGATCCGCACGAAGGGCGCCCCGCGGCGGCTGAGCATCCACGTCTGGTGGCACCTCGTCGTCGACACGCTGTGGGTGCTGAACGGCATCGTGTACGTCGTGCTGCTGTTCGCCAGCGGGCAGTGGGTGCGCGTCGTTCCGCTCGGCTGGGATGTCATCCCGAACGCCGTCACGGCCGGGGTGCACTACCTCTCGCTGGACTGGCCGGCGCACGAGGGCTGGGTTCACTACAACGCGCTGCAGCTGCTGAGCTACTTCGCGACGGTGTTCCTGGCGGGGCCGCTCGCCCTGCTCACCGGGCTTCGGCTGTCGCCGGTCTGGAAGCACGAGTGGCGCGTCAACCGGCTGCTCACCGAGAGCCTCGCGCGATCGCTGCACTTCGCGGTGCTGGTGTACTTCATCGCGTTCACGATCGTGCACGTCGGCCTGGTCCTCACCACCGGGGCGCTGCGGAACCTCAACACCATGTACGCCGGTCGCAACGACGACTCCTGGCTCGGCGCGCTCGTCTTCGCCGGGTCGCTCGTGGTGATGCTGGTCGCCTGGGTGGTGCTTCGGGTGCCGGTGCAGAAGAAGATCGCCCTGCTCGGCAGCACCGTCCGCTAGGCCGCCGCTACGCCAGGTGCGTGCGAAGCCGCTCGAGCCGCGCGAGCGTGGAGGCCTTGCCGAGGATCTCCATCGACTCGAACAGCGGAGGGCTGACCCGACGGCCGCTGACGGCGGTGCGCAGGGCGCCGAAGGCGACCCGCGGCTTGAGCCCGGCGCCGCCGTCCTCGACCGGGTCGGTGAGCGCCGCGCGCAGCGCCGCCTCGATCTCGACGCGGCCGAACTCGGTCAGCGGCGACAGCGCGGCCTCCGCCGCATCCAGCACCAGTCGCGCCTCGTCGACCGCGTTCGGCTTCGGCAGCGCGTCGGCCTCGAACTCGATCTGGTCGTCGGGGGTGAACAGGAACGCCAGCATGCCGTGCGCCTCGCCCAGCAGGTTGATGCGCTCCTGCACGAGCGGGGCCGCCTCGCGCAGGATCGCCTGCTCGGCGGGCGTCGGCGGATCGCTGACGAGCCCCTCCAGGTAGGGCACGATCCGCGCCGCGAAGTCGTCCGCGCCGAGAAGGCGGATGTGGTCGCCGTTGATCGACTCGGCCTTCTTCAAGTCGAAGCGGGCCGGGTTCGGGTTGACGCTCTCGACGTCGAACGCGGCGACGAGCTCGTCGCGGGAGAACACGTCGCGGTCGGCGGCGATCGACCAGCCGAGCAGCGAGAGGTAGTTGAGCAGCCCCTCCGGCACGAAGCCGCGGTCGCGGTGGTGGAACAGGTTCGACTCGGGGTCGCGCTTGCTGAGCTTCTTGTTGCCCTCGCCCATCACGTAGGGCAGGTGGCCGAAGCGCGGAACACTGTCGGTGACGCCGATCGCGATGAGCGCTGCGTAGAGCGCGATCTGGCGCGGGGTGCTCGAGAGCAGGTCCTCGCCGCGGAGCACGTGCGTGATGCCCATCAGTGCGTCGTCGACGGGGTTCACGAAGGTGTAGAGCGGGGCGCCGTTCGGGCGCACCACCACGAAGTCGGTGAAGCTGCCCGCGGGGAAGGTGATCTCGCCGCGCACCAGGTCGTCGAAGCTGAGGTCGTCGTCGGGCACCCGAAGCCGCAGCGCGGGCTGGCGGCCCTCGGCGCGGAACGCGGCGCGCTCGGCCTCGGTCAGCTCGCGCTCGAAGTTGTCGTAGCCCTGCTTGGGGTCGCGACCGTTCGCAAGGTTGCGCGCCTCCATCTCCTCGGGCGTGACGAAGCTCTCGTAGAGGTAGCCGGCCTCGGTGAGCTTCTGGATGAGCTCCTGGTAGATCTCACCGCGCTGCGACTGCCGGTACGGCTCGTGCGGTCCGCCCGTCTCGACGCCCTCATCCCAGTCGAGGCCGAGCCAGCGCATCGCGTCGAGCAGCTGCTGGTAGCTCTCCTCGCTGTCGCGGGCGGCGTCGGTGTCTTCGATGCGGAACACCAGCTTGCCGCCGGTGTGGCGGGCGTAGGCCCAATTGAACAGGGCGGTGCGCACCAGGCCGACGTGCGGGGTGCCGGTGGGCGAGGGGCAGAAGCGAACGCGAACCTCGGAGCCCGAGGCGGCAGAGAACGGGAGCGACATCGGGATCGAGTCTAGTTGCGCGCGGCGGGGGTGCGGCGAACTGCTCGCCAGGTGAGCGCGACCAGGACCACGACGACGAGCAGCAGCGCGCTGAGCGCGAGACCCGCATAGCCGACGAGGGCGAGCACGGGCCCGGCGAGCGCGCCGCCGACGGCCCCGGTCGCGCTCATCAGCAGGTCGGAGCGGCCCTGGACGATCGTGCGCCGCTCGGCCGGGGCGGACTCGGAGATGAGCGCCGAGGCCGACACGGTGGCGGCGCTCCAGCCGAGGCCGAGCAGCACGAGCCCCACCACGACGGCCGCCTGCGACTCGGCGCCGAGCGCGGTCGTCAGCAGGCTCGCCAGCAGCATTGCCTGGCCGATCGCGATCGTGCGTCCTCGCCCGAGCCGATCGGAGAGGATGCCGAACAGCGGCGCGAGGGCGAACATCCCCGCGACGTGCAGGCTGATCGTCACGCCGACGACGACGAGCGTGGCGCCGTGCGCGACCAGATGCACGGGGGTCATCGACATGACCGCCACCATCGTCGCGTGGCTGAGCGCCAGCGCGATGAGCCCGGTGCGCACCCCGTTCGCATCGGCGACGCTCTCGATCACGGCCGAGACCGGCCGCTCGAGGCGCAGTCGCTCCGCCATCTTGAGCGGGTCCGGTCGCAGCGCGACGAGGTACAGGATGCCCGCGATCGTCTGCGCCGCCAGGGTGAACAGGAACGGGCCCGACAGCTCGGGCAGGCCCACCGCGATGCCGACCGCGTCGGCGGGCGCGATCAGATTCGGACCCGCGATCGCCCCGACGGTGGTCGCCCAGACGACAAGCGCCAGGTCGCGACCCCGATGCCGGGGCTCCGACAGGTCGGTCGCCGCGAAGCGCGACTGCAGGTTCACGGCGGTGCCGACGCCGATGAGCGCCAGCGCCACGAGCAGCAGCGGAAGCGAGACGAGCACCGCGGCGAGAATGCCGACCACGGCGCCGAGCGCCGCGGTGATCGCGCCCGTCGCGAGCGCCGGTGCGCGGCCGGCCCGGCGCGCGAGTCGGGCCAGCGGGACCGAGGCGAGCGCGGCGCCGACGGTGGTCATCGTGGCCGCCATGCCCGACCAGGCGGGCGACCCGCTCACCTGGGTGACGAGCAGGGCCCCGGCCGACAGCGTCGAGCCCATTCCGATCCCGGCGAGCACCTGCCCCGCGATGAGCACCGCCCGCGTACGGCTCTGCGCGCGCCGGACCTGCTCGTCGCTCAGCAGCGGCGAGCCGCCGGCCGGAACGGTCATGCGCCGGGCGTGGCGTCGCGCGCTTCGGCGGGGTTCGTCAGGCGCCCGATGCCCTCGATCTCGATGTCGACGGTCTGCCCGGCGACGAATCCGCCGAGGCCCGACGGCGTGCCGGTCATGATGATGTCTCCCGGCAGCAGCGTCCAGACATCCGAGATGTAGGCGATGAGCTTCGGGATGGAGTGCAGCAGCTCGGAGGTGTTGCCGTGCCGGCGGGCCTCACCGTCGACCCAGCTGTGGATCTCGAGATTCGACGGGTCGAGCTCGGTCTCAATCCACGGGCCGATCGGGGCGAAGGTGTCGTAGCCCTTGGCGCGCGCCCACTGCCCGTCGGCGAACATCTGGTCGCGTGCCGACACGTCGTTGCCGACCGTGTAGCCGAAGACGTAGTCGGCCCAGTCCTCCTCGCGCACCTGCTTGGCGATGCGTCCGATGACGACGACCAGTTCGCTCTCGTGCGTGATGCGCCCCTCGACCGGCGGGATCTTGATCGCGTCGCCCGGGCCGATCACGGCGGTGTTCGGCTTGAGGAAGATCAGGGGGTTCTCGGGCGCGTCGATGTTCGCCATGTCGCCGCGGTGCGCGGCGTAGTTGAGGCCGACGCAGACGACCTTCGAGCGCGGGATGACGGGGGCCAGCAGGCGAGCGTCGGCGAGCGCGACGCGCTCCCCGGTCGGCTGGAACCCCGCGAACATCGGGTCTCCTGCGAGCACCACGATCTCTTCGTCGTCGACGATGCCGTACCGGGGGTCCTCCCCCGCTGAGCTGAAGCGTGCGACCTTCATCCCGGGCCTACTCGGACGCCTCGGCGTCGAGTCGCATCATCCAGCCATGACGGTCCTCGGCGCGGCCGTACTGGATGTCGGTGAGCGCCCGGCGCAGCGCCAGGGCGACACCATCCTCCGGCGTCGGCATGTCGATGGTGAAGTCGGCGGCCTTCAGCGTGCCGATCGGGGTGAGCACCGCGGCGGTGCCGCAGGCGAACGCCTCCACGATCTCCCCCGAGGCGGCGCCCTCGCGCCACTCGTCGATCGAGACCTGGCGACGCTCGACCGTGTGGCCGGCATCCTCGGCGAGCTGCAGGATCGAGTCCCGGGTGATGCCCTCGAGAATCGACTCGCTCTGCGGCGTGACGAGCGTGCCGTCGCGGTAGACGAGCACGACGTTCATGCCGCCGAGCTCTTCGAGGTACTGCTCCTCCGCGGAGTCGAGGAACAGCACCTGCTGGCAGCCCTGGTCGTACGCCTCCTGCTGCGCGATCAGCGACGAGGCGTAGTTGCCGCCCGTCTTCGCGGCACCCGTGCCGCCCTTGCCCGCGCGGGCGTAGGTGGTCGACAGCCAGATCGACACCGGCGCGACGCCGCCCTGGAAGTAGGCCCCTGCGGGGCTCGCGATCAGGTAGTAGTTGACCTTCTTGGCCGGACGCACGCCGAGGAAGGCCTCCTTGGCGAACATGAACGGCCGCAGGTACAGGCTCGTCTCCGGGGCCGAGGGCACCCACGCGCCGTCGAGCGCGATGAGCTGGCGCAGGGAATCGAGGAAGTACTCCGTCGGCAGTTCCGGCAGCGCCATGCGACGCGCGGAGCGCTCGCAGCCGCTCGGCGTTCTTCTCGGGGCGGAACGACCAGATCGAGCCGTCCGCGTGCCGGTACGCCTTCAGACCCTCGAAGATCTCCTGCGCGTAGTGCAGCACGGCCGCCGCGGGGTCGAGCTGGATGGGGCCGTAGGCCTGGACCCGCGGCCGGTGCCAGCCGCCGCGCTCGGACCAGCAGATGTCGACCATGTGGTCGGTGAACTTCTGCCCGAATCCGGGGTTGGCGAGGATCGCCTCACGCTCGTCGGCGGGGAGGGCGGCGGGGTTCGGGGTCACCTGGAATGCGAGGTCCTGGTTCGCCATCGGGAGAAGTTGCATATCGCTGGCCGATCTGTCGGAGTGGAACTAGTCTGCGCCGGAGAGGGGACGACCGCTAGGGAGCGGCCACCGCCGCGGCGATGGCGGCGCCGATCTCGTCGGTGCGGCGGGGCGCGGTGCCTCGCGCGGCGACGTCCGCGGCGACCGCTGCCTCGACCCGCCGCGCCGCCTCCTCGAGTCCGAGGTGGTCGAGCAGCAGGGCCGTCGACAGGATGGCCGCCGTGGGATCGGCCTTCTGCTGTCCCGCGATGTCGGGAGCCGACCCGTGCACGGGCTCGAACATCGAGGGGAAGGTGCCGTCGGGGTTGATGTTTCCCGAGGCTGCCAGTCCGATGCCGCCGCTGATGGCGCCGGCCAGGTCGGTGAGGATGTCGCCGAAGAGATTGTCGGTGACGATGACGTCGAATCTAGCAGGATCGGTCACCAGGAAGATGGTCGCCGCATCCACGTGCAGGTAGTCCCAGGCCACGTCGGGGTGATTGGCCGCGTGGCGCTCGACGGTGCGCGCCCAGAGCGAGCCCGAGAAGGTCAGCACGTTCGTCTTGTGCACGAGGGTGAGCTTCTTGCGGCGCTTCTCGGCCTGGGCGAAGGCGAAGCGCACCACCCGGTCGATGCCGTACGCGGTGTTGATGCTCACCTCGTTGGCGATCTCCGCATCCGTGCCGACGCGAATCGCGCCGCCGTTGCCGACGTAGGGCCCCTCGGTGCCCTCGCGCACGACGACGAAGTCGACCTCGCCGGGGTTCGCGAGCGGGCTGACGACGCCCGGCAGCAGCTTCGAGGGACGCAGGTTGACGTAGTGGTCGAAGGCGAAGCGCAGCTTGAGCAGCAGCCCGCGCTCGATGATGCCGCCCGCGAGCCGCGGATCGCGCGGGTCGCCGCCGACGGCTCCCAGCAGGATCGCCTCGTGCGTGGCGAGCGCCTCCATGTCCTCGGCTTCGAGGATGCGGCCCGTCTCCAGGTAGTGCGCGGCGCTGAACGGGTAGGGCGTGGTCGCGACCGTCACCTCGTCGCCGACGGCGGCGGTCAGAACACGCACCGCCTCGGTCATGACCTCGGGGCCGATGCCATCGCCAGCGATCACGGCCAGGTCCAGGGTGCGGGTCACTCAAGCTCCAAAGTTCAGGGACGTCCAGGTTGTTCCCGGATTACTCCCAGAAAAGGCGACGTCGCCCAGCATTCCGGGGGTTTCCAGCCCTCCCAGCCTAGCCGCGTCGCCGGGCCGCTGCGGGCGCGCTTGCCCTCCGTCGAGAACCCGCCGCTAGCGTCGAGACGGTGCCGGGCCTCACAAGGCTGCCCGCATTTCTGAGGAAAGGGGAATCACCTTGAGTATCGGATTCGGAATCTTTCTGTTCGTCGTGGGAGCCATCCTGGCTTTCGCGCTCAACGTCGGCCTCGACTGGATCGACCTGACGCTCGTCGGCTATCTGCTGATGGGAGCCGGAGCGGTCACCACGATCATCGGCATCGTGCTGTTCTCGCGGCGTCGCACGACCGTCGTCCACGACGAGACGCCGCACCGCGACGAGGTCGACCGCTAGGGCCGACCCCGCCGCGACCAAGCCTCAGCGCGTGCGGTGCCGCGTCGAGCGGCGCATCGCGAGCACTGCGAGCGCGACGGCGCCCGCGAGCACCGCCCCGGCGCCGAGCACGGCCGCCGCGATCAGCGAGTCGGACGTGCCCGTGGCCGCCAGCTCGGCCGGTGCCGCCTCGCCGTCCTCCAGCGGAAGCGTCGGAAGCTCGACCTCGGGCGTCGACGCGGTGATCGAGAACAGCAGCCCGTAGGTGCCGCCCAGTCCGCCGCTGTCGTTGCGGAGAATGCCCGAACCGCCAGCACCGCCGTCGCCATACCAGTCGGCCTTCAGCGTGTTCCAGTAGGTCGTCGCCGGGTCGACGTCGGTGCCGACGGCGGGGGCGGTCGTGGCCAGCGCCACGTTCAGCGAGTTGTGCGGGCCCCCGACGCCGAGCGGCGCGGCCCCGTAGCTCTGGGTGTTGTAGGCGACCGAGACGACGACCCGATCCGGCAGCGTCACCGCGAGGCTCGAGAAGTCGAACGGAACCTCGAACGCGAAGCCGTTGGAGCAGTTCCCGGTCGCCTCGTGGTACCAGCGGCCGTCGCTGCAGTTGACGGCATCCGCGGACGGACGGAACGGCACGTCGACGTCCTGCGTCACCGTCGCGAGCAGCGCGCCGGGGAGCGGGTCCGCGCCCTCGGCGTAGATGTTCACCGTGACCGGGTGGCTGAAGCTCGAACCCGGCGTCGTCTCGCAGGTCGTGCCGCTCCCCGTCTCGCACGCCCAGTTGACCATCACGATCGTGACCGCCTCGAGGTCGCGGTCGGTGCCGGACAGCTCCACGAGGTCGCCGAACTCCGCGGTCTGCGTCGCCTGATAGCCCAGGCTGACGTAGGACGGCGCGAGCGTGTCCGGGATCGCGTCGTAGGCGTCGCTCGTCGCCGCGTGAGCGGCGATCGGCGAGGCCAGCAGCGCCATCGCGCCGGCGGCGAGCGAGACGGCGGCGAGCCGGCGTCTCGGGGTCAGTGAACGGGAAGACGGCTCAGCAAGGAGCATGGGTGTTCCTCCGGGGGAAGGCGAGCATGGGGGCCGCGAGCCGCCGGGATTTCGGGTGCAGGCATGCTCGCGTCAGCTCACGCTAACGCAACAGAGGAATCGTCACAATCGACAGATCTGTTCACCCCGACGAGGCGGAGACTGCCGGTTGATCAGGGGAAACTAGTCGGAGACGACGTCGATCTCGCGCAGCAGGGTGGCGTTGATCGCCTCGCGCACCGACTCGAGCAGCCCCTCGGGCGCCGGCGAGTCGATCGTCAGCACGCTGAGCGCCTCGCCGCCCGCGTGGTGACGTGCGATCTGCATGCCGGCGATGTTGATGCCCGCGTCGCCGAACTGCTGGCCGTACACCGCGACGATGCCGGGCCGGTCGGTGTAGAGCATCACGACGAAGTGCTCGGCGAGCGGCACCTCGACGTCGTAGCCGTTGATCTCGACGATCTTCTCGATCTGCTTCGTGCCGGTCAGCGTTCCGCTCACCGAGAGCTGCGTTCCGTCGCTCGTGGCGCCGCGGATCGTGAGCACGTTGCGGTACTCCTCGCTCACCGGATCCGTGATGAGGCGCACCGCGATGCCGCGCTGCTCCGCGAGCAGCGGCGCGTTCACGTAGCTGACGTGCTCGGTCACCGCGTTCGTGAAGACGCCCTTGAGCGCCGCGAGCTTGAGCACGCCGACCTCGAGGTCGGCGATCTCACCGCGCACCTCGACGTCGATCGAGGCGAGCGGGTCGTCGGCGAGACCGGCGAAGACCTGGCCGAGCTTCTCCATGAGCGGGATGCCCGGGCGCACCTGCGGGTCGATGACGCCGCCGGCGACGTTGACCGCATCCGGAACGAGCTCGCCGCTGAGGGCGAGGCGCACGCTCTTGGCGACCGACACGCCCGCCTTCTCCTGCGCCTCCGCCGTGGAGGCGCCGAGGTGCGGGGTGACAACGATGTTCGGAGCGCTGGTGAGCAGGTCGTCGGTGGGCGGCTCGCTCGTGAAGACGTCGATGCCGGCGCCGGCGATCTCCCCGTCGCGGAGAGCCTGGGCGAGCGCCGCCTCGTCGATGAGGCCACCGCGCGCGACGTTCACGACGTACGCGGTCGGCTTCATCGCCTTGAGCTGCGCCTCGCCGATCATGCCGGTGGTCTCGGGGGTCTTCGGCATGTGGATCGTGACGAAGTCGGCCGTCGAGATGAGCTCGTCGAGCTCCACAAGGCGCACGCCCAGCTGCTGGGCGCGAGCGGCCGTGACGTAGGGGTCGTAGGCGACGATCTCGACGCCGAAAGCCTGGAGGCGCGCCGCGATGAGCGCGCCGATGCGGCCGAGGCCGATGATGCCGACCGTCTTCTCGTACAGCTCGGTGCCGGTGTACTTGGAGCGCTTCCACTCCCCCGCCGCGAGACTCGCGTGCGCGGCCGGGATGTGGCGCGCCAGACTCAGGATGTGCCCGACCGTGAGCTCGGCGGCGCTGATGATGTTCGACGTCGGCGCGTTGACGACCATGACGCCGGCCTCGGTCGCGGCCTTGATGTCGACGTTGTCGAGTCCGACGCCGGCGCGGGCGACGACCTTCAGCTGACGCGCCGCGGCGATCGCCTCGGCGTCGACCTGCGTCGCCGAGCGGATCAGGATCGCGTGCGCCTCGGCGAGCGCCGAGAGCAGCGCCGGACGGTCGGTGCCGTCAACGGAGCGGATCTCGAAGTCGGGGCCGAGAGCCTCGACGGTTGCGGGTGAAAGTTCTTCGGCGATCAGGACGATCGGCTTGGCCACGTGGTCGTTCCTCGGGGTTCGGCGGCCAGAGGGCCGCAAGAGTGCGCCTCGGCGGTGGCGGGCGCGGCGGTACCGAGTTTAGTGGACGCGGGCCGCCCGCGACGACGGTGCGCACACCGACCGCGCTCCGACCTCGCTCCGAAACCGCAGCGGAGGCGCGGTGCCGGGCTCGCTCAGCCGATCGCGGGCTGGATCGCGCTGGCGAACGACACCGCGCTGAGCGCGAGCGCGTGGGTCGCGGCGAGCGCCACGGCGAGGATCAGCGCGCGATCGAACACGGTGACGCACCGGCGCCCCGCGAGCAGCGCGAGCCCGAAGAACAGCGGCGGAATCACCACCCCGGCGATGAGGAGGGGCCACGGGGTGGCCGCGCCGATCCCGAGCAGCTCGTAGTAGGCGGGCAGCACCAGCAGGTTCGAGATCGCCGTGAACTCGGCGAGACCGAACAGCAGCGCGAAGACGAGCACCACGGCGATCATGCGGAGGCCTCCGCGATCACGACGAAGACGAGTGGCCACGGCACCAGAATCGCCGTGCCGAGCGCCCACCAGCCGACGCGCTCGAGCGTCGATCGCGTGCGGGTGAGGGTGAACACGGCGCCGAACCACAGCATGCCCGCGACCAGCGCCATGAACTCGCCGAACTGCCAGGTGACGTCGACGAACAGCTCCGTCGATCCGGAGGAGGTGGACTGCACCGACAGCACCCAGCCGAGCACGATCGCGAGGTAGAGCGCCGCGAAGACGGCGGTGGCGGCGGTGCGCGCGGGGCTGCTCGGCGTGGGCGCGGCTGCCTCGGCATCCGGCTCGTCGCCCGTCTCCGCGTCCATCGGATCCGCCGCGACGGCGTCGCTCGCGGGGTCGGTCGCCGTCGTGCCGGAGCGGCGCGGTGCGACTCCCCCGCGGTCCTCGTCGCCGGCCCAGCTCAGGGCCTCGTCGTCCGGATCGTCGGGTCCCTCGGCGGGGGCGGAATCGCGCGTGCTCACCGTCCCATTGTCACGGTCCGGCGTTACATATCCGACACACACGTGATGTTGACTGTATGAACATGGACCTGATCGAGGTGCGCGCCCTGCGCGCCGCCCGCACGCGCGACGACCTGCGCGTGAACGAGCACGTCCGCCCGCTCGCGGGCGGCACGTGGCTGTACTCCGAACCGCAGCCCGGCCTCGAGGAGCTCGTCGACCTGATGACCCTCGGCTGGACGCCCGTCGACGCCGAGGAGGCGGGCGGGCTCCGCATCGCCGCGACGTGCACGATCGCGCAGCTGCTCGCGCATCCCGCCGACCCCGCCTGGGGCCCCGGCGTCGCGCCGCTGTTTCGCCGGGCCGCCGAGTCGCTCGTCGCCTCGTGGAAGATCTGGAATGCCGCCACCGTCGGCGGCAACGTCTGCATGGCCCTGCCCGCGGGCGCCATGACCAGCCTGACCTCCGCGCTCGACGGCGAGGCGCTCATCTGGCAGGCCGACGGCGGCGAGCGCCGCCTCCCGATCACCGAATTCGTGACCGGCGTGCGCACGACCGCGCTCAGCCCGGGCGAGGTGCTGCGCCGCATCGACCTGCCCGCGCACGCGCTGCGTGCCCGCGTCGGATTCCGGCGCTCCGCCCTCGCCCCGCTCGGACGCTCCGGCGCGATCGTGATCGCCCGGCGGGATGCCGCCGGCAGCTTCGTCGCCACCGTCACCGCCGCCACCACGCGCCCGCACCGCGTCTGGTTCGCCGCGCCCCCGACCGCCGACGAGCTGCGCGAGGCGATCGAGGCGAGCGTCGCCGCGGGCGACGGCTGGTACGACGACGCGCACGGCGCCCCCGACTGGCGCCGCGCACGCACCCTGGCGATGGCGGAAGAGCTGCGCCTCGAACTGACAGCGGAGGAGGCGCGGTGAGCATCCGAGTCGTGGTCGACGGCGAGCAGCGCGAGCTGGAGCCGCGCCCCGGGCAGGTGCTGCGCACCCTGCTGCGCGAGGCCGACGTGTTCAGCGTCAAGAAGGGCTGCGATGCGGGCGACTGCGGGGCGTGCAGCGTGCTCGTCGACGGCACCCCGATGCACTCCTGCATCACCCCGGCCCACCGCGCCGACGGCACCACCGTCACCACCGCGGCCGGGCTCGGAACGCCCGAGCATCCGCACCCCGTGCAGGAGGCCTTCGTGGCCGCGGGCGGCTTCCAGTGCGGATTCTGCACCGCCGGATTCGTGGTCACCGCCTCCGCCCTCACCGACGAGCAGCGCGCCGACCTTCCGAACGCGCTCAAGGGCAACCTGTGCCGCTGCACCGGCTACCGCGCGATCGAGGATGCCGTCTGCGGCACGGCCAACACCGAGACCGTGACGAGCGGCGCCGCCGCCGGGCGATCCGTCGCCCCGCCCGCCGCGCGCCGCGTCGTCAGCGGTCGCGAGGCGTACACGCTCGACGCCGCCATCGGCGTGACCGCCGACCCGGCCGACGCCGCCACCACGACGACCGGACTGCTGCACCTCGCGGTGCTGGGCTCGCCGCACGCGCACGCACGCATCCTGTCGATCGACGCCCGCCGCGCGCTCGCGCTCGACGGCGTGCACGCCGTGCTCACCCACGAGGACTCGCCGCAGACGCTGTTCTCCACCGGCCGCCACGAGGCGCGCACCGACGATCCCGACGACACGCTCGTGCTCGACACCGTGGTGCGGCACTACGGGCAGCGCGTCGCCGCGGTCGTCGCCGACACGGTCGGCGTCGCCACGCGCGCGCTCGACCTCATCGATGTCGAGTACGAGCTCCTGCCCGCCGTCTTCGACCCCGAGGACGCGCGCTCCCCCGGCGCCCCGCTGCTGCACGCCGAGAAGCCCGCGTCGTCGCGCATCGCCGACGCCGCCCGCAACACCGTCGCCGAGGTGCACGGCGAGCGCGGCGACGTCACGGCGGCCCTCGCCGAGGCCGACGTCACCGTCTCGGATCGGTTCTTCACCTCGCGGGTGGCGCACGCCGCCCTCGAGACCCACGCCACCCGCGGCTGGCTGGACCGCACCGGCACGCTCGTGCTGCGCACCTCCACCCAGGTGCCGTACCTGATCCGCGACGAAGTCGCCCGCATCTTCGACCTCGAGCGCGAGAAGGTGCGCGTCTTCGCCACCCGCGTCGGCGGCGGCTTCGGCGGCAAGCAGGAGCTGCTGACCGAAGACCTGGTGACGCTCGCCGTGCTCAAGACCGGGCGCGCGGTGCAGTACGAGTTCACGCGCACCGACGAGTTCCGCATCGCGCCGGGGCGGCATCCGATGCGGGTCGGCGTCACCCTCGGCGCCCGCCGCGACGGCACCCTCACCGCACTCGCCATCGACCAGATCATGGACACCGGCGCCTACGGCAACCACGGCGTCGGCGTCATGTACCACTCCGTCCACGAGTCGGTCGCGACCTACCGCTGCGACAACGTGCGGGTGGATGCGCAGTCCGTCTACACGAACAACCCGCCCTCGGGCGCGTTCCGCGGCTACGGCCTCGGCCAGGTGATCTTCGCGATCGAATCGGCGATGGATGAGCTCGCCCGCGAGCTCGGCATCTCCCCGTTCGAGCTGCGCCGACGCAACGGCGTGCGACCCGGTGATCCGATCCGCACCATCGAGGAGGACTCCGGCGACATCGCCTACGACGGCGCCGACGGACTTCGCCAGTGCCTCGACCTCGTCGAGGCGGCGCTCGATCAGGACGGACCCGAACTCGGCCAGCTGGGCCGCGGCATGCGCTCGCTCGACGCGGGCCGCGACTGGCGGATCGGCGACGGCGTCGCCCTCGCCATGATCGCCACGATCCCGCCGCGCGGGCACTTCGCCGAGGCGACCGTGCGGGCTCTCGACGGGGAGCAGCCGGACGGCGCGCTCTACGAGGTCCAGGTCGGCACCGCCGAGTTCGGCAACGGCACCACCACGGTGCACGCGCAGCTCGCCGCCACGGCGCTCGGGACGACGCCGGAGCGGGTGCGCATCCGCCAGTCCGACACCGCAGTGGCCGGGGCGCGGCACGACACCGGGGCCTACGGCTCCACCGGCGTCGTCGTCGCCGGCAAGGCGGTCTTCGCTGCCGCGACGGCGCTCGCCGCGCAGCTCGCCAAGGGCGGGGAGCGGGTCGCCACCGCCACGCACGACGGAACGCCGCGCACCGTCGCGTTCAACGTGCACGGGGTGCGCGTCGCCGTCGATCCCGGCAGCGGTGAGGTGCGCATCCTGCGCTCCATCCAGGCCGCGGATGCCGGCACGGTACTGAACCCGGAGCAGCTGCGCGGCCAGATCGAGGGCGGTGCGGCGCAGGCCTACGGCTCGGCGCTCTACGAGGAGGTCATGCTGGAGGAAGGACGGATCACCACCGACGTGTTCCGGAACTACCACATCCCCCAGTTCGCCGACCTGCCGCGCACCGAGGTGCTCTTCGCCGAGACGCACTCGGACCTCGGCCCGCTCGGTGCCAAGTCGATGTCGGAGGCGCCGTACAACCCGGTCGCCCCGGCCGTCGCCAACGCGATCCGGGATGCGCTGGGCGTGCGCCCGGTCGAGATCCCGATGTCACGCGACCGCGTCTGGCGCCTCGCCGCGGGTCGCGCGTAGGGCCCGCGCGCTCGCGCTGCGCGTAGGGCCCGCGCCTAGGGCCCGCGCCGCGCGCACCTGGCACGCGCATGCACGCCGCGCAGAGCGCGGGCCGCGCGCGCACCCCACACCCCCGCGAGCGGTGCCAAACGTGCGATCCCGCGCGCCCACACCCCGCTTTTCGCACCGCTCGCGCCCATGACGCCGTGCACCAGCGGGCGGCGTGCGTACACTCGCACCCCGCGCGGGGCAGCCGCGCCGGGCGCCGCGCGCGAGCGCGCTGCGCGCACGCGAGAGCCCCCAGCAACCCCTGACACCCCGCGAGCGGTGCGAAACATGCGATCCCACGCCCCCACACCGCGCTTTTGGCACCGCTCGCGCCCATGACGCCGTGCACCAGCGGGCGGCGTGCGCACACTCGCACTCCGCGCGGGGCAGCCGCGCCGGGCGCCGCGCGCGGGTGCGCCGAGCGCACCCGCGGCCCCCAGCAAACCCTGGCACCCCGCGAGCGGTGCCAAACGTGCGATCCCGCGGGCCCACACCCCACTTTTGGCAACGCTCGCCGGGGGTGGGGGTGAGGGTTGGCGCGGGAAAGCGGGGCGCGGGTCAGCGCGGGGCACGGCGCGGGGAGGGGCGCGGGTCAGTGTGCGGCGCGGGTCAGCGCGGGGCGCGGGTCAGCGGGCGGGACGGGCGGGGCGCGCGTGGATGGCGCCGTCGAGGTCGGCGAGCGGGCGGGCGCTTGCGGCGGCGCGCTCTTGCAGCACCTCGGCGAGGATCGAGACCGCTGTCTCCTCGGGGGTGGATGCCCCCAGGTCGAGCCCGATCGGCGAGTGCAGTCGAGCGAGCTCCTCGCTGCCGGCTCCGAGCTCCGCGAGTCGCGCGCGGCGACGCGCATCCGTGCGCCGCGAGCCCATCGCGCCGACGTAGCGCGCGGGCGAGCGCAGGGCGAGCAGCAGGGCCTCGGCGTCGAAGCGGTCGTCGTGGCTCAGCAGGCAGATAACGCTGCGCTCATCGAGTTCGGTGTCGCGCACGAACTCGGTCGGCCACTGCACGACGAGCTCGGCGCCCGGGAAGCGCTCCGGGGTCATGAACACGGCGCGCGGGTCGCACACGGTCACGGCGTAGCCGAGCGGCTGCGCCGCCGCCGCCAGGGCGACCGAGAACTCCATCGCGCCGACGATGATCAGACGCGCGGGCGGCACCTTCTCGTCGACGAAGAGGCTGTCGCACTCATCGATGGCGAACCCCGCCTCGGTCAGTCGGATGCGGGACGACCCGCCCGCGGACGCGCGTTCGAGGGCGGCGAGCGCCGCATCCGCCGGACGCAGCAGCGCCAGGTGCAGGGTGAGCGCGCCGCCGCAGCTGAGACCGGCCTCGAGCGCCAGTTCCCCCGCCGCGCCGTCATCGGGGACGCCGAACTCGATCACGCGTGTCACGCCGTCGTCGAGGACGCGGTCGGCGACGTCGAGCACGGCGCCTTCGACGCATCCGCCGGCGATCGAGCCGATGACCCGCTCGCCGTCCCACGCCATCGAGGTGCCGAGGGTGCGCGGGGCGGACCCGTCGACGCCGATCACGGTCGCCACGACGAGCTCGCGACCGGCGTGCAGCCGGGCGAGGAGGCGATCCGCGAGCTCAAGCACGACATCAGCGTGACACATTCGGATGTCAGGATCGTTTCGTGATTCTGAGCAACGCGACCGCGATCCTGCACGACGCCGCCACCGAGTCGAGCGGCGAGCTCGTTCTGGACGGCGCGGTCGTCGCCGAACCGGGAGCCGAGCCCACTGGCGAGTCGCTCGACGTCTCCGGATGCGTCGTCACGCCCGGCCTGGTCAACGCGCACCACCACCTGATGCAGTCCGCTTTCCGCACGCTGCCGGGCACGCGCGGGGTTCCGATGGCCGAGTGGCTGCCGACCATGGCCGCGGCATATTCCCGTGTCGGCATCAGCCCTGAGCTGATGCGCGCCGCGGCCTCGGTCGGGGTCGCCGAGGGGCTGCTGTTCGGGGTGACGACGGTCGCCGATCACCACCTGAGCTGGCCCACCGGGCTGCCCGCCGAGGCCTCGGTCGAGCTCGCTCGCGCGACCGCGGAGGCGGCGCGCGAACTGGGCGGACGCCTCGCCTTCGTACGCGGCGCCGCGCGCGACGACCCGAACGAGGCGGCGGCGAGCGCGGAGGCGATCGTGCAGGCGCTGCTGCCCGGGGCATCCGGCGGTGTGTCGGAAGACGGCATGCTGCAACTCGCGGTCGGACCGGCGGGGGTGCACAGCGATCCGCGCGAGAGCTTCGCGCTGCTCGGTGAGGTCGCCGCACGCCACGGCCTCCGGCGCCGCACCCAGTCGAACGAGCAGGTCGACGTGGCGATCGCGCTCGAGAAGTACGGCAAGCGTCCGCTGGACCTGCTCGAGGAGTGGGGCTGGCTCGGCCCCGACGTCACGCTCGCGCACCTGTGCGATGTGACCGATGACGAGATCGCGCGACTCGCCGCGGCGGGCGTCACCGCCACGCATGCCCCCGGCTGCGACGTGCCGATGGGCTGGGGCATCGCCCCCGTCGCCGCACTGCGGGCCGCGGGCATCACCGTCGGCTTGGGCACCAGCGGCGGCGGCTCGAACGACGCGGGGCACCTGCTCGCCGACGCGCGCCTGGCGATGCAGGTCTCGGGGCTGGTCGGCGACCAGCTTCCCGCCCGCGAGGTGATCGGGATGGCGACCGCCGGATCCGCCACCGGCCTCGGGCGCGACGAGCTCGGGCACCTTCGCCCGGGCGCCGCCGCGGATCTCTGCGTGTGGGATGTCTCGGGCGTCGCGGATGCCGGGGTCGCCGATCCGGTCGCCGGCCTGCTGTGGGCGAACCCCGGCCGTCGGCCGCGCCACGTGATCGTCGCCGGACGCGTCGTGGTGCGCGACTACGAGCTGGTCACCGGTGACGCGGCGGCCCTCGCCGCGTCCGTGCGCGAGTTCGTCGCCTGAGCCGTCCCGCTGCCGATCTCGCACACCGCCCGGCGCCGTATCCGCCCCCACACTGTGTCGTTTCTCCGGAGATTCCACGCGCCCGCCCCGGAAGCACGCGGCCTCGACGTGAGCGCACGGCACTATCTCCGGAGAAACGACGCACTGAGCCGCGCTGAGCGGCCGCAAGGTGCCAGCGCGCGGCGCTGAGCGGCGGCGGGCGCCGAGAACGGGGCCTAGAGCTCGAGCACGAGCTTCGGGCAGGCCGCCCGCGAGACGCAGACGTACATCACGTCGCCCCGCTCGCGCTCCTGCGGGGTGAGGATCGAGTCGCGGTGGTCGACCTCGCCCTCGATGACCGGCGTCTCGCAGGTTCCGCACGTGCCCTCGGTGCACGAGGAGAGCACGAAGGCCCCGTTCTCCTCCGCGACCTCCAGGATGCTGCGCCCCGGCGGCACCTCGACGGTCACCCCGGTGAGGGCCAGTTCGACCTCGAAGGCGCCGTCCCACACGGGAGCGGCGGCCTCGACGGCCTCGAAGTGCTCCAGGTGCAGTTCGAGTCCGGCTGCCTCGGCGGCGGCCGAGACGGCGTCGAGGTACTCCCCCGGCCCGCAGGCGTAGACGACGGTGCCGGCCGACGCCGAGCCGAGGACGGCCGCGAGATCGACACGCGTTCCCTCGCCCGAGACGTGCGCGACGAGCCGCTCGCCATGCAGCCCCTCGAGCTCGTCGAGCAGCGCCATCCGCTCGCGGGCGCGACCCGAGTAGTGCACCTGGTAGTCGAGCCCCGCCGCCGCCGCGGCCGCCGCCATCGGCGCGATCGGGGTGACGCCGATGCCGGCCGCGAAGAACAGCACCGGAGCGTCCGCGGTCGGTGCGAAGAAGAAGTGGTTGCGCGGCCCGGCGAGGCGCAGCGCGGCGCCCTCCTCGACAGAGGAGCAGATCCACTCGGACCCGCCCCGACTGACCTCCTCCCGCAGCACCGCGATGCGCCAGTTCGCCGCGGTCGGGTCGCCGCACAGCGAGTACTGCCGCACGAGCCCCGAGGGCATCAGCACGTCGATGTGGGCACCCGGCTCCCACGCCGGAAGCGGAGCGCCGTCGAGGGACGCCAGCTCGAGCATCGTGACCGTGTCGGTCGCGGCGATTCGGGAAACAACGGTGACCTCGGCGTCGGCGGCGCGGGGGCGTGACATGGGTGCCTCTCAGGGGTGTGCGGTGGTGCGATCGTGCGGCGACTCAGAGCGTCGCGGGGTGCTCTTTCACGATGAACAGGCGGTAGCCGCCGTCGGCGAGCGATCGCCAGCGGTGCGGCGTTCCGCCGACGTAGTACAGGGAGTCTCCCGCGCTGAGCTGGAAGACGCCGCGATCGCCCAGGTCGATCTCGATGCGCCCCTCGACGACGTGCAGGAACTCGTCTTCGGCGTGCTCGAAGGCATCCCCGAAGTCGGGGTTGGAGCCGGTGACCATCATCGGGTGGAAGCGTGCGGAGTCGCCGGCGACGAGCATCCGAGCCTCGCCTTCGGCGTAGTGCCCGCGCGTGCCGCCGACAGAGCGCACGAGCGACACGGGGGCGTCCGCGTCGCCGTCGGCGCCACCCGCCCCGGCGAGGAGCTCGACCTGACTGGAGCCGAGCGCGCGGGCGATCTTCTCGAGCGAGGAGATGCTCGGGCGGGCGCGGCCGCGCTCGAGCTGCGAGAGGAACGGATGCGAGAGCGCCGCCTTGTCGGCGAGCTGGACGAGCGTCATGCCGCGCGCGTGGCGCAATTGGCGGATGCGCGCCCCGATTCGCTCGGCCTGAACGTCCGGCCCGGACACCGACGCGGTCTCGATCGGCGACATGGTCCCTCCTCTCTGCTCCAGCAAGGGGTACCACAGCCGACAACGCCGCGACGAACCGGGACCGCCTGAGTTAATACGGCGAAACTGCCGTGTTACGCAACGGAAACGCACCGTCCCTAACTTGAAGCATGTTGAAACTATCAACATTCACCCGCTCGTCACCGGCGCCGCAGCGGCCTCCGCTTTCCCCCCGAGGAGACCCACCCGTGACCCTGTTGCCTGCCTCGATCGCGCTGCTGCGACACGCGCGCCTTGCGGACGGCCAACGGGTCGACGTCGTGATCGAGGGCGACACGGTCGCCGACATCCTCCCCGCGGGCACCGCCGCTCTTCCGGCCGATGCCTCCACCGTCTTGGACCTCGACGGCTACCTCCTCGTCACGGCCGCGGCCGAGCCGCACGCCCACCTCGACAAGACGCGCTCGTGGGATGCGATCCGTCCGCCGATGGGCGACCTGGAGCTGGCCATCGAATCCTGGCGCGCCTACGCGGCCACCATGACGGTCGAGGATGTGGCCGAGCGCGCCCGCGCCCAGGCGCTCGCGATGCTCGCCAAGGGCACGACCGCGATCCGCACCCACGTCGACATCCTGCTCGGCGACGAGCCGCTGCGCGGAGTGCACGCGCTGCTGCAGGTGCGCGACGAGCTCGCCGACCTGATCGACATCGAGATCGTCGCTCTGCCGGGACCCGACATCGACAGCGCGGCCGTCGAAGCCGCACTGGATGCGGGAGTCGACGTCGTCGGCGGTGCCCCGCACCTGGCGCCCGAGCCGCTGGATGACCTGCGCCGCCTGCTGGAGATCGCCGAGCGCCGCGGCCTGCCGGTCGACCTGCACACCGACGAGAGCCTCGACGGCGCCGTCACGTTGGGCGAGTACGCCCGCATCGTGGCGACCTGGACGCAGAACACCTCCGCCGGTCACTGCGTGCGCCTCGGCACGCTGCCGGCCGCCGAGCGCGACGGGCTGGTCAGCGCGGTCGTCGCGGCCGGCATCGGCGTCATCGCCAACCCGATCACGAACCTCTACCTGCAGGGCTGGGGCGACGACGTCGCCACCCCGCGCGGCCTCACCGCCGTGCGCGCCCTGGTGGACGCGAAGGCCCGCTTCGCCGCCGGCGCCGACAACGTGCGCGACCCCTTCAACCCGCTCGGCCGCTCCGACCCGTTCGAGACGGCGATGCTGCTCGTGACCGCCGGTCACCTCACCGTCGACGAAGCCTGGACGGCGGTGAGCGACGGCGCCCGCGAGGTGCTCGCGCTGCCGACCGCGGGCGTCACCGTCGGCGCCGCCGCCGAACTGCTGGCCGTGCGCGGCGCGAGCCTGCCCGAGGTCGTCGCCGAGGCCTCCGCCGAGCGCCTCGTGATCCACCGCGGCCGACTCGTCGCGCGCACCACGGTCTCCTCCGACGTTGCCGTCCCCACTGCCCACCTCACCCCGACGGGAGCGCGATAGCCATGGCGCAGACAGAAGTCAGTCCGACAACAACACCGAGCGCGACGGGCGAGCCGCTGCTCGACTTCGAGAACGTCGAGATGACGTTCCCGAACGGCACGGTCGCCCTGCACTCGGTCGACCTGAAGGTTCGCCGTGGCGAGTTCGTCACGGTCGTCGGCCCCTCGGGCTGCGGCAAGAGCACGCTGCTGCGCATCGCCTCGGGGCTGGAGAGCGCGAGTGACGGAACCGCGTCGCTGGCGACCGACCGCATCGGCTACGTCTTCCAGGACGCGACGCTGCTGCCGTGGCGCAACGTCATGGCGAACGTGGAGCTGCTCGCCGAGCTGCAGTGGGACACGATGGCGGTTCGGCGCAAGAAGGCGCAGGAGGCGATCGACCTGGTCGGCCTGAGCGGCTTCGAGAAGCACCTGCCGAAGCAGCTCTCCGGTGGCATGCGGATGCGCACCTCGCTCGCCCGCTCGCTCACCCTCGACCCGGAGCTGTTCCTCTTCGATGAGCCGTTCGGCGCGCTCGACGAGATCACCCGCGAGCGCCTCAACGACGAGCTCATCAAGCTCTTCGCCGAGAAGCAGTTCGGCGGCCTGTTCATCACCCACTCGGTCTCCGAGGCCGTGTACCTCTCGACCCGCGTCATCGTCATGTCGGGCCGCCCCGGCACGATCGTCGACGAGTTCGAGGTCCCCTTCGACATGCCGCGCGACCCGGAGATCCGGTTCACGGGCGAATTCGCCGAACTCGTCGGCAAGGTCTCTCACGCACTCCGAGGAGCACACTCATGAGCGCCGAATCCACCGCGGTCGCCCCGCGCATCACCTCCGGCCGCGGCGCCGGCCCCGCCAAGATCGGCATCTGGGGTCCGCCCGTCCTGGTCTTCGCCGGGGTGCTGGGCCTCTGGTACGCCATCTCGGCCTCGCTCGGCCAGCGCAGCTTCATCCTGCCGCCGCCGCATCAGGTGCTCGGCGTCTTCCTCCGCGACTCGACCCGCGAAGAGATCTTCGCCGGGCTCGGGGTCACGCTGCAGACGACGCTTTTCGGTCTTCTCCTCGCCGCCGTGATCGGCATCGTGTGGGCGATCGCGATGAGCCAGGCGAAGTGGATCGAGCGCTCGACCTACCCGTACGCGGTGGTGTTGCAGAGCATCCCGATTCTCGCCATCACGCCGCTGATCGCCTTCTGGGTCGAGGACGGCTTCTACGCCCGCAGCGTGGTCTGCCTGCTGATCGCGCTGTTCCCGATGGTGTCGAACACCTACTTCGGCCTGCAGTCGGTCGACCGCAGCCACCGTGAGCTGTTCCAGCTGCAGAAGGCGACGCGCTGGGTCGTGCTGACCAAGCTGCAGCTGCCCGCCGCCTCCCCCGCGATCTTCGCCGGTCTGCGGATCTCGGCCGGGCTCTCGGTCGTCGGCGCGGTCGTCGGCGACTTCTTCTTCCAGCAGGGCGTCATCGGCATCGGCGCCCTGATCCGTCGATACCAGGCACGACTGCAGACCGATGAGCTCTTCGCCTCGGTGCTGCTCGCGTCGCTGCTCGGCGTCGTCGTCTTCCTAGTCTTCGGTCTGATCGCGCGGCTCGCGGTCGGCCGATGGTACGACTTCGGCTGATCCCGAAGTCTCTGCACCACCCCGCACCATCCACTGCACCACACCACATCTCGAAGGAGTACCCATGCGAATCACCCGCACCCGCGGTGTCGTTGTCGCCGGAGTCGCCATCTCGTCGCTTGCCCTTGCCGGCTGCGCGACCGAGGCGACCCCCGCGGAGGAGACGACCGAACTCACCATCGGCTCGATCGACCTCGCTGCGGCCAACTGCCCCGCCGACATCAAGATCGCGACCGACTGGTTCCCCGAGGCCGAGCACGGACACCTGTACGAGCTCGTCGGTGAGAACCCGACCTTCGAGGCGGCCAGCGAGTACTCGGTCACCGGCCCGCTGATGGCCAGTGGCGAGTACACCGGCGTCGACATCACGATCGTCTCCGGCGGATCGGCGCGTCCCGACTTCCTCCAGCCCGACGGCATGCTGTACGCCGAGGATGACATCTTCGCCGGCTACGTCGGCTCGGATGAGGCCGTCGTCCACTCGGGCACCTACCCGACGGTCGGCGTCTTCGCGCCGCTCGAGAAGGACCCGCAGATGATCATGTGGGACCCGGAGACCCTCCCGGACGTCGAGACGATCGCTGACCTCGGCGAGGCGGACGTGCCCGTGCGCGTCTTCCCCGGCGGCTACTACATCGACTACTTCGTGTCGACCGGCGTCTTCTCGGCTGAGCAGATCGACTCCACCTACGACGGCGCACCGGACGTGTTCGTCGGCGCTGGCGGAACGATCGCGCAGCAGGGCTTCGCCTCGGCCGAGCCGTACATCTACGAGAACGAGATCGCTGCCTGGGGCAAGCCGATCGCGTTCGAGCTGATCAACGACGCGGGCTACCCGAAGTACCCGGCCGTCGTCTCGGTGAAGCCGGAGACGATCACCGAGTACGCCGACTGCCTCACCGCCCTCGTGCCGGTGCTGCAGCAGGCCGCGCTCGACTACTACGCCGACCCGGTTGAGACCAACGCGCTCATCATCGAAGCGGTGGAGGCCTACAACACCTTCTGGATCTACAGCGCGGACGTCGCCGAGTACTCGGTCGCCGCTCAGCTCGACCTCGGTCTTGCGGGCAACGGCCACGACGACATCATCGGCAACATCGACCCCGAGCGTCTGCAGTCGCTCATCGACATCGCCACCGAGATGTACGGCGCTGACGAGGAGAAGGGCATCGTCACCGACCTGACGGCGGATGTCATGTTCGACGACTCGTTCATCGACCCGTCGATCGGCTTCTGAGCTCCACCGAACAAGAAACACAGCACAACGCCATGAACGCTCCCTCGGTGACGACCACTCCCCGACTCTCGGGATCCCGAGTCGTCGTCACCGGGGGAGCCCGTGGCATCGGCGGTGCCATCGCGGCCCGCCTCGCGGTCGAGGGTGCAGACGTCTGCATCCTCGACCGGCTGGTGCCGGAGGGCACCGCGCACGCCGCCGCGATCGGCGGGCGCTTCATCGAGGTCGACCTCCTCAAGCCCGACGACATCACGCGGGCGATGGATGAGGCCCTCACCTCGCTCGGCGGCGTCGACGTGCTCGTCAACAGCGCCGGCATCTTCAAGCTGATTCCGCTCCTCGACATCACCGTCGAGGACTGGAACACCATGTTCTCGATCAACACGCGTGCGATGCTCACGACGATGCAGTCGGCCGCGCGCAGCATGATCAACGCCGGCACCGGCGGATCGATCATCAACCTCGCCAGCATGGCCGCCAAGAAGGGCGGCGCCATGGAGGGCCACTACGCCGCGTCGAAGGCCGCGGTCGTCGCGCTCACGCGCGCCGCCGCCCTCGAATGGGGCGAGCACGGCATCCGCGCGAACTCGATCTGCCCCGGCTACATCCTCACCGAAATGGGCGCCGCCACGCGCACCGACGAGCAGATCGCCGAATGGACGAGCTACTCGCCGCTCGGCCGGCTCGGCGTGCCCGACGACGTTGCGAGCCTCGCGCTCTTCCTCGCCTCCTCCGAGGCCTCCTACCTCACCGGCCAAGCCCTGAACGTCACGGGCGGCATGGTGATGCACTAGCACCACCGAAAGGATCCACCCTGATGAGCACCCTCCCCGCCGTCGACCCGGCCCGCGTCGACGCTCTCGCCGCCGAACTGCGCACCCTGCTGGGCGAGCTCGGCGTGAGCAGCGAAGACGCGAGCCTCGAGCGCGCCTCCATCGACGGCTCGCACCTCTCGCCGGTGATCGGCGAGCAGTTGCCGCTGGGTCGCGCCCAGCTGGTGGCGTTCCCGACCACGGCCGAGCAGATCGCCGAGGTCGTCGGCGCCGCCGTGCGCCACGGCGTGCCGATCACGCCTCGCGGAAAGGGCACCGGGAACTACGGCCAGGGCATCCCGATGTCCGGCGGCCTGGTGCTCGACACCTCGAAGGCGCGCTCGATCATCGAGGTGGGCGATGGCTACCTGATCGCGGATGCCGGCGCGACGATGATCGCGCTGGAGCAGGCCGCGGCCAAGACCGGCCAGCAGCTGCCGATGTACCCGTCGACCGCACAGTCCACGCTCGGCGGCTTCGTCTCGGGCGGCTCCGGCGGCACCGGGTCGATCAAGAACGGCATGCTGCACACCGGCTTCGTCACCGCGCTCGACGTGGTGCACGCGGTGCCCGACGCGCAGCTCGTGCACCTGGAGGGTGAGGCGACCGAGCCGTACATCCACAACTACGGCACCGCCGGCATCCTCGCGCGCATCACGCTGCGGCTGGAGCCGCGGCAGGAGTGGCGCGCGTTCCTCGCCAGCTTCGACGACTTCCAGCAGGTGCTCGACCTGATCACCCCGTTCTCGAAGCTGGAGCCGACCCCGCGCCTGGTCTCCGGCGACCTCGCCACCCTCGCCGAGGCGCTGCCGAAGGACCCGGCGATCCCCGCCGGCCGCGCCAGCCTGCGCGCGATCCTCGACGTCGCCTCCGTCGACGAGGCGCGCGCGCTCGTCGAGGCCGCGGGCGGCCGGGTCGAGGATGTCCGTGAGGGCGCCCAGGCCACCGTCAAGCTCAGCATGACCAGCTACAACCACCCGATCGAGTGGCTGCAGAAGGCGTACCCGAACACCTACTTCCACGTCGAGGTCGCCGGCGACGCGCTCACCACCCGCATCGACGAGGTGCACGCCGTCTACGAGGGCGGGATGCTGCACATCGAGGGCCAGAAGGATCGCCCGATCGGCATGCTCGCCGGGCGATACACGAGCGCGGAGGACGTCTACGCGGGCTTCGCGAAGCTCGAGGCGCTCGGCATCGGGTACCACAACCCTCACCAGTGGTTCGTCGACTATGAGCCCGTGCGCACCGCCGAGCTCGCCGAGACGACCGACCCGCAGGGCCTGCTCAACCCGGGCAAGCTGCGAGCGCGCGGCGCCCGTCGCCACCGGCAGCCAGCTGTGAGCGGCAGCACGCGCGAACTCGCCGAGCTCTCCGGCCCGGCGCTGGCGACCACCCTCACCGCCGACTCGATCATGGTGCTGCCGGTCGGCTCGATCGAGCACCACGGCGCCCACCTGCCGCTCGTCACCGACCTGCTGATGGCCGACGAGATGTCGGCGCGCGTCGTGGATGCCGCCGTCGAGACGGGCCTGGATGTCTGGCGGATGCCTCCGCTGGCCTACACCAAATCGGACGAGCACCACTGGGCTCCCGGCACCGCCTGGATCGGCGCCGACACCCTGCTCGCCACCCTGCGCGAGATCGGCGCCTCGATCGCCAACACCCGCGCGAAGACGCTCGTGTTCTACAACGGGCACGGCGGCAACGTGGCGCTGCTCCAGGTGGCACTGCGTGAGCTTCGCCGCCTGCACGGGCTTCGCACCTTCCTCATCAACGTGGCGGTTCCCGCCGGTGACGGGGTCGACGGTCCCGACGAACGCGGCTTCGGCATCCACGGCGGCTGGGGCGAGACCTCGCTCGTCATGCACCTGCGCCCCGACCTGGTGTCGCTCGAGCTCGCCGAGCGCGCCGTCCCCGACCAGATCGCCGACTTCACCCGGATCGGCTTCGCCGGCAAGCCGGTGCAGTTCGGCTGGCTGAGCGACGACTTCGACTCCGCCGGCGTCGTCGGAGACCCGACCGGCTCGAGCGCCGAGGTGGGTGCACGCGTCGCGGCGCAGCTCGTCGCCGACGGCGTCGCCGCGCTCGACGAGGTCTCGCGCTTCTTCCCCGGAGCGTCGCGATGAACCTCAAGCTGCACAACGTTCCCGCCGACCCGTGGGAGCTGCTCCACGAGTGGCTGCCCTCGAACGAGAACCCGGAGCGCCCGGTCGTCACGGTGGCGACCATCGGCCTGGACGGCATCCCCGACGCACGCACGCAGCTTCTGAGCGAGTACGACGAGCACGGCTTCTACATCCACGAGGACTCGCGCTCGCGCAAGGTCGCCCAGCTGGCCGCGAACCCGGGCGCCGCGATCGTCGCGCGCTTCCCTGACGAGGCTCGCCAGCTTGTCATCCAGGGTCTTGCCGAGGTCGCCTCCGCGGAGGAGCAGGCGCGCGCCTACGCGAACCGCTCCGAGTACCTGCAGCAGCTGGCGTGGCAGAACACGATCGAGTTCGCGAGCCTGCCGCAGGAGGATCGCATCGAGTCGTGGGCGGCGTTCAAGGCCGCGCACGCCGACGGGATCGGGCAGCCCCCGACCTGGATCGGTCACCTGGTCCGCCCGCTGCGCCTGAGCTTCTGGATCGGCAGCGCCGAGACGGCGAGCCGCCGCGTCGACTACACGCGCGCGAGCGTCACCGACACGCAGTGGACGGTGAAGCTCCTTGCCGGCTGACGATCTGAGCCGGTCGAGTAGCCGCGAAGCGGCGTATCGAGACCCCGCCGGTTTCGATACGTCGACTCCGTCGACTACTCAACCCGCAAGCGTGAGCCGGTCGAGTAGCGCCGCAGGCGCGTATCGAGACCCCGCCGGTTTCGAGACGTCGACTCCGTCGACTACTCAACCCGCTCAGCACTCCCCCGGTTTCGATACGTCGGCTGCGCCGACTACTCAACCCGCGGGGTTCGCGTGCCCGAAGAGCATGGAGTACGGCCCCTGCGGCGGCGTCGAGTTTGACGGCACCTGCGAGGTCGCCGACCACGCCTGCGTATTCGTCGACGCCGCCACCGTCACCTGGCGCGGCATCGCCCCCGCACTCCGCGAACCCCCGCGCATGATGGCCGACCCGGTGCCCGATCCGGTCCCCTCCGCGGGCGGCGAGGCGATGCGCGAACTGATCGCGAGCCGCCCGATCGTGATCGCCGACTTCCCGGCGCGGGCCCTCGACCCCGACTCGCTGCGCGACTGCGCACGCACCCTCCGCGGGCACGTTGACGTGGTGCTCGCCGGCGACTCGGGCACCGCCCGGGTGCAGTTCCCGCCCGCGTACCGGGCATCCCTGATCCAGGCCGAGGGCCTGGCGGCCTGGATGGGCGTCAACGCGCGCGACCGCAACCGCGTCGCGCTCGAGGCCGAGCTCGCCGCCCTCGCTCACGCGGGCGCCGCGGGCGTGCACTCCGTCACGGGCGACCACCCGCGCATCGGATCACGCCCCGACGCGGCACCCGTCTTCGACCTCGACTCGACCGAGATCGCCGCCCTCGCGAAGCGCGCCGGACACCTCGTGTCGGTGGCCGAGGCCCCGCTCTCGCCGCCGACCGATCAGCGACCCGCTCGGCTGCTGCAGAAGCAGCACGCGGGCGCCGACATCTGCTTCGTGAACCACGCGGGCGGCGTCGAGCCGGTGCGCGAGTTCATCGCGTCGGCTCGGGCTCTTGACGTCTCCGTCGGGTACATTCCGTGCGTGCCCATCATCGTCGACCGCGGCAGCGCGGAGCTCATTCGCGGCTTCACCTCGCTCGCCCTGCCCGAGGGCTACCTCGACGGCATCCTGGCGGCGGACGACCCGCGCGAGGCGGGCATCGCGGCGGCGGCCGAGCTGTCGGCGCGCTTCCTCGAGCTGGAAGGCGTCGTCGGCGTCGACCTCTCCGGAGGCGCCGGCCCCGGCCAGGAGCTCTCCTTCGCCGAGGCTCTCGCCGAGATCTCCGACCGGATCGGGGTGGCGGCATGACGAGCTACGACCTGGTGATCCGCGGACGCGGTCTCATCGACGGCGCGTTCACCGATGTCGAGATCGGCGTCACCGACGGCACGATCGTCGCGATCGCCGAGCACGCCCCGGATGCCCCGGTCCTGTCGGGCACCGAGACGGTCACCCTGGCCGCCGACGAGGTGCTGCTGCCGGGCCTCGTCGACACCCACGTGCACATCAACGAGCCGGGCCGCACCGAGTGGGAAGGCTTCCTGAGCGCGACCGCCGCGGCCGCCGCAGGCGGAGTCACCACCGTGATCGACATGCCGCTGAACTCGGTTCCGCCGACCACGACGCCCGAGAACCTGGCGACCAAACGCGCGGCGGCCGACGGCCAGCTGAGCGTCAACGTCGGCTTCTGGGGCGGCGCCGTGCCGCAGAACCTGGGCCACCTGCGCGAACTGCACGACGCCGGGGTCTTCGGCTTCAAGTGCTTCCTCGCCCCGAGCGGCGTGCCCGAGTTCGAGCATCTCGACGCCGAGCAGCTGCGCGCCGCCATGGTCGAGATCGCCGCCTTCGACGGCCTGCTGATCGTGCACGCCGAGGACCCGCACGTGCTGCACGACCACGAGAACGCCGGCGGAGCCCACTACGCCGACTACGTCGCGAGTCGCCCCGACGACGCCGAGGTCTCGGCGATCGAAGGCGTGATCGCGGGGGTGCGCGAGACGGGCTGCCGGGCGCACATCCTGCACCTGTCGAGCGCTGCGGCGCTGCCGGCGATCCGCGCCGCCAAGGCCGAGGGCCTGCCGCTGACGGTGGAGACCTGCCCGCACTACCTGTCGCTCACCAGCGAGCAGGTGCCGGATGCGGCGACCAGCTTCAAGTGCGCCCCGCCGATCCGCGACGCCGCCAACCGCGACGCCCTCTGGGAGGCGCTGATCGACGGCACCATCGACATCATCGTCACCGACCACTCCCCCTCGACGGCCGAGCTGAAGTTCACGGGCGACGGCGACTTCGGTCAGGCCTGGGGCGGCATCGCCGGGCTGCAGCTGGGGCTGTCCGCCGTGTGGACCGCCGCGTCGGTGGCCGGGGTGCCGCTGTCGAAGGTCGTCGACCTGATGGCGCGCGCCACCGCCGACTTCGCCCGACTCGAGCGCAAGGGGCGGCTCGCGGTGGGCGCCGACGCCGACCTGGCGGTCTTCGCCCCCGACGCCTGGCGCGTCGTGGATGCGGGCGAGCTGCTCCACAAGAACCCGGTGACCGCCTACGACGGCCTGGAGGTGCGCGGCGAGGTCCGCCGCACCTGGGTCGGCGGCGTCGCCCCGGCGGCGGGTGCGGGCGTCATGCTCGAGCGCCCGGCCCCCGACACATCCCCCACAGCCTGAGAGGATTCACCCATGGCCATCTCCCTCACGAACCACCAGTACGGCAAGGCCGAGACGCACCTCGTGCGCATCGTCCGCGACACGGCCCGTCACGAGATCCGCGACCTCAACGTGTCGACGGCGCTGCGCGGCCCGTTCGACGAGGCGTATCTGACCGGCGACCAGTCGCTCGTGCTGCCGACCGACACCCAGAAGAACACCGCCTACGCCTTCGCGAAGAAGCACGGGGTGGCCTCCCCCGAGGCCTACGGCGTCACGCTCGCCCGCCACTTCGTCGACGACGTCGAGCCAGTCGTCGGCGCGCGCGTCGAGATCGAGGAGTTCACCTGGCAGCGCGCCGTGATCGAGGGCGTCGAGCACACCCACACCTGGACCCGCACCGGCCCCGAGGTGCGCACCGCCGCGATCACGATCGAACCGGGCGAGGCTGGCGAGACGGTCACGCACGTGATCGGCGGCCTGAAGGACTTCATCATCCTGAAGTCGACCGGTTCCGAGTTCCACGACTTCCTGCTGGACGAGTACACGACCCTGCAGCCGACCACCGACCGCGTGATGGCGACCTCGCTGACCGCGAAGTGGCGGGTCGACCCGGCCGCGGTGGACAGCGTCGACTGGGAAGCCCTCTACCCGGGCGTGAAGGCGGTCATGATCCGCGAGTTCGCGACCCTGCAGTCCCTCGCCCTGCAGCAGACGCTGTGGCACATGGGCAAGGCGGTGCTGGAGACCTTCCCCGAGCTGGTCGAGATCCACCTGGTGGCCCCGAACAAGCACCACTTCGTCGTCGACCTGGCGCCGTTCGGCCTCGAGAACAACAACGAGGTGTTCCACGCCGACGACCGGCCCTACGGTCTCATCGAGGCGACCATCGCGCGCGACGACGCCCCGGATGCGGGCAGCGCCTGGCGCCACTCGGCAGGCCTCGCATGAGTGGGTTGAGTAGCCGCGACAGCGGCGTATCGAAACCCCCTGCCGACGCCGACCACCTCGCCCGCGCCGTCACCCTCGCCACCGAGAACGTCGCCGCCGGCGGCGGCCCCTTCGGCGCCCTCATCGTGGCCGCCGACGGCACCGTGATCGGCGAGGGTCAGAACCGCGTCACGCGCGACCTCGACCCGACCGCGCACGCCGAGGTGATGGCGATCCGCGCCGCCTGCCAGACGGTCGGCGACTTCTCGCTCGCGGGCGCCACCCTCTACACGAGCTGCGAGCCGTGCCCGCTGTGCCTCTCGGCGGCGCTCTGGTCGCGCCTGGATCGCGTGGTGTTCACCGCGAACCGGCACGACGCCGCCGAGGGCGGATTCGACGACTCCGCGTTCTACGCGATGTTCGAGCAGCCGAGCTCCGAGTGGCAGCACCCGAGCGTCGATGAGGTGCGCACCGAGGACGCCGTCGCCCCGTTCGACGCCTGGCGCGCCAACGAGGCCCGCACCGACTACTGAAAAAAGTTTCCGCGGAGGTGTCGATCCGGTCATCCGCGTGCGTCATGTTCTCGAGAGTGCGGAACGGTTCCGCTTCTTCGAGAGGAACGCAGGAATGGAACTCCAACTCAACTGGGTCGCGATCGCGATCGCCACGGTCGTCGGCATGGGCGTCGGCGTGGTCTGGTTCGCGAAGCCCGTCTTCGGTCGCCCGTGGCGTCGGATGGCCTCGTTCGGCCCCAACGCCGACGCGCCGTCGCCGATCGTCTACATCGCGGCGCTGCTCGGAACGGCGGTGTTCGTGCTGACTCTCGCCGTGGCGACGTCGGTCGTCTCGGCCGCGTTCGGCATCCCGGTGCTGGCGGCCGCCTTCGCGGCGGCGGGCGTGCTGTGGCTCGGGGTGCTGGTTCCCCGCCACGCCGCGATCGCGCTGTTCCAGGACATGCCCCGACCGCTGTTCCTGATCTACATCGGCCACGATGCCACCGTCCTGGTGCTCGCGGCTGTCATCATCGGACTGCTCGGCTGAGCCGAGAGAACCCAGAGGAGACGCACGTCATGGAATACATGCTCATCATCGCGACGGATCGCGACATGCGGGAGCCGAAGCCGGGCGAGGCGGGGTTCGAGGAGTTCGTCGGCGCGTGGGGCGAGTTCACCCGCGAGCTGATGTCGGCGGGGGTCTTCGTCGACGGGGCCGGACTGCAGCCGGTCGACACGGCGACGACGGTGCGCCGCACCGCGGGCGCCGAGCCGACGATCATCGACGGTCCGTTCGCCGAGACGAAGGAGCAGCTCGGCGGCTACTACCGCATCGAGGTGGCCGATCTGGATGCGGCGCTCGAGTGGGCCACGCGCATCCCGATCCCGGCGGGCGCGGTCGAGGTGCGACCGATCGACCAGATGCCGGATGCGGACGGCGCCCCCACGCCGGCGAACGCCTGATCGACGCGGGCTTCTGAGCGCGGGAACTCGCATCGACGTCAACGCCGCGATCACGCGGCTGTCTCGGGAGGAGGGCGGGCGTGTGCTCGCCCTCCTCGCGGGCCGGTTCGGCGACCTCGACCTCGCCGACGAGTGCGTCCAGGACGCGCTCGTGCAAGCGGTCGAGACCTGGGCCGCGGACGGGATTCCCGCGAACCCGGCCGCGTGGCTGTTCACGGTGGCGAAGAACCGCGCCATCGATCGCCTGCGTCGCGAGGCGGCGGAGTCGCGGCGGCGCGAGAAGTCCGCGCACGAGCTGACGCGGGCGCCCGCGAGCGACCCGTCGTGGCCGGGGCACGAACCGGAGGAGGTGGAGATCGTGGAGGAGTCGGAGGTCGGCGACGAGCAGCTGCGGCTGATGCTGCTGTGCTGCCACCCGGCGCTGAACCGCGACGCGCAGGTCGCGCTCACGCTCCGCCTCGCGGGCGGCCTGACGACGCCCGAGATCGCGGCGGCGTTCCTCGTCGACGAGAAGACCCTCGCCCAGCGGATCGTGCGGGCGAAGCGCAAGATCCGCGCGGCGGGCATTCCGCTCAGCATCCCGGCGCGCCTCGACGAGCGCGTGGCCGTGCTCGCCACGGTGCTGGGTCTGATCTTCAACGAGGGCTACGTGGCCCGCACCGAGAGCGCCGCGGGGCTGACCCGGGCCGAGCTGGCCGATCAGGCGATCCGCTTGACGGAGGCCGCGGTGCGGCTGCTGCCGGAGCACCCGGAGCTCGGCGGCCTGCTGGCGCTGGAACGCTACGCCCGCTCACGCGAGGCGGCGCGCACCGACGCCGCGGGAGACCTGGTGGTGCTGGATCGGCAGGACCGCACGCGGTGGGATGCCGAGCTCATCGCGCGCGGCAACGACGCGATGCGCGAGGCGGCCTCCCACGGTCGTCTCGGCCCCTGGCAGCTGCAGGCGCTGATCGCCTCGCTGCACGCGAACGCGCCGACCGCGGCCGACACCGATTGGGCGCAGATTGCGGATCTGTACGCGATGCTCGAACGCATCCAGCCGTCGCCGGTGGTCACCCTCAATCGCGCGGTCGCGGTGGCCATGGCGGACGGGCCGCACGCGGGGCTCGCGCTGCTCGAGTCGATCACCGGTCTGGAGAGCTACCACCTGTTCCACGCCACCCGGGGCGAGCTGCGCGCACGCTCCGGCGATGCGGCGGGCGCCGCCGAGGCGTTCGATCGGGCGCTCGCGCTCGTGGCGAATCCGGCCGAGCGACGCCACCTGCAGCGCCGACGCCTCGCCGTGGGCGGCTGAGGCGTCAGTCGAGCCCGTACTGACGGTGCTGCGCGGCGTCGAGGTGGCGCAGGGTGCGCAGCATTCCGGCGGGAAGCCCGACGTGGATCCAGTCCCACACGACCCGCGCGGCCGCGGTCGCCGTGAACAGCTCGACGTCGTGCAGCGGCCGGTCGCCCGATGCCGCGGCCGGATAGTCGCTCGCGCGGTCGCCGCGGAACACGCGCTGGGCGAAGTCGTTGCTGCCGCCGTTGTGCACCTCGACGATGTACGTCGACGCCTCCCCGCGCTCTGCCACGTTGAAGACCTGCCCCCAGCGCTCTCCGGTGGAGACGCCGCCGATCGCGAAGCCGAATTTCTGAGCGGCCAGCCGCCCCATCAGCTCGGCCAGGTGCGAGACGTCCGAGACGGGAGTGCCGGCGGGCTTGCTCCACAGCACCGGCTCGGCGGGCTGCGGCGCGAGCTCGCGACTGAGTTGCAGTTCCAGCTCGGCGAGCTGGCTCGTGACGGGCGCGCCGACGACGGCGACGTCCGGTGCATCCTGCGCCATCTGCCTCATGCCGGTGCTCCTCTCGCTCGTACTCACAGCGTCTCGGAGACCACCGACATCACGCGGCGTCGCGCATCAGCTCCCGCGGTAGGTGCTGAAGCCGAACGGGTTCAGCAGCAGCGGCACGTGGAAGTGCTCGTCGGGGTCGCGCACGTGGAACGCGATGGTGACGCTCGGGTAGAACGCCTCCACCTCGATCAGGTCGAAGTAGCGCTGCGTGTCGAAGACGAGCGTGTAGATGCCCGCCGCGAGATCCTCGGGGCCGAGCTCCTTGACGCGCCCATCGGCGTCGGTGTGGCCGGTGCCGATCGTGGCGCCGTCGCCGTCGAGCAGGCGCACCGGCACGCCGGCGGCGGGCATCCCGTGGGCGGTGTCGAGAACATGGGTGGTGATGCGGCTCATCCGAGCACTCCCTCGTGGAACATCTGGTCAAGGCGCAGCAGAGCGATCTCGAGCAGCTGCTCGCGCACGTTCTGCAGCTCCGACTCGTGGTCGAGCGCGATGCGGCGGTCGAGTTCGGCGAGGATCTCGGCCCGCGAGCGTCCCGCCGCGCGAATCAGGAACACCCGGTCGAAGCGGGCCTCGTAGGCGGCGTTGCCGGCGGCGATCCGCTCGTTGATCTCGGCGTCATCGGCGTCGACGGAGGCCTGCTCGCGGCGGCTGAACGCCTGCGCCGCCCCCTCGCCGACCGGCTTCTCGCCGATGCGCGGGTGGTGCGCGAGCGCCTCCTCGATCTCGCGATCGCTCAGGTCGGCTCCCGCCGCGGAGGCGACCGAGCGCAGCTCGGCCAGGTCGGCGAACGGAGCCGCCGAGGCGACCTCATCCACCCAGCGCCGCACGCCGAGCGCCGCCGTCAATCCGGCGCGCAGCGCGTCTTCGTCTTCGCCGATCAGGCGTGCACCGCTCATGTGCTCAACTGTAGTCATGGTGGATTTCGCGCGCGTGTCCGGTCTCGTGCTCGCCGCCGGCGCAGGCACCCGCGCGGGCGGGCCGAAGGCGCTGCGGCGCGATGAGGCGGGCACCCCGTGGCTGCACCTCGCTGTGACCGCGCTGCGGGCGGGCGGATGCGCCGACGTCGCCGTCGTGCTCGGGGCGGACGCCGCCGAGGCGCGCGCTCTCGTGCCGGAGGGGGTCGCGGTCGTCGTCGCTGAGGATTGGGAGCAGGGGCTCTCCGCCTCGCTGCGCGCGGGTCTGCGCGCCCTCGAGAGCTCCGCAGCTTCGGCCGCCCTCATCACCCTCGTCGACCTGCCGGGGCTTCCCGCCGGGGTGGTGTCGCGCGTGCTCACTAGCGTGGAGCCGGGCGCGGGCGCGCTCGCTCGCGCGGTGTTCGAGGGGCGCCCCGGGCATCCGGTGCTCCTCGGTCGGGATCACTGGGCCGCCGTCGCCGCGGAGGCGCACGGCGACCGCGGCGCGGGCCCCTACCTGCGCGCCCACGCCGCGCTCGAGGTCGACTGCGCCGACCTCTGGACCGGCGCCGACCTCGACACCCCGCCCCTGCCCTGACCTCCCGCCAGCCCCGACGGAAGGGGCGGGGCTACGGGGAGGCGTGGGTGTGCAGGCGCGCGCCGGACTCGTCGAAGATGCTGATCACCTCGGCCGGGCGCGCGCCGACGGCGCTGATCGAGTGCGGGGTGCGGGTGTCGAATTCGGCCGCTTCGCCGCGGGAGATCACCAGTTCCTGCTCCCCGAGCACCAGCCGCACCTTGCCGCTGAGCACATAGAACCACTCGAATCCGTCGTGGGTTCGCGGGGTGTGCGGTTCCGCCTGCGGGGCGAGCGTGATCTTGAAGGCGAGCACGTTCGAGCTCTCGCGCGTGAGCGGGGCGACGATGCGGCCCGGGAGCCGGGTCGCGGTGCGGTGCACCCGCGGATCGCTCGCCGGCGCGGCAAGCAGATCGTCGACGCGGATGCCGAGCTGGCGCGTCAACGGGATGAGCAGCTCGAGGCTGGCCTGGCGTTTGCCGCCCTCGAGCCGCGACAGCGTGCTCGCCGACATGCCGACGCGAGCGGCCAGCTCGTCGAGGGTCCAGCCGCGGGCGTGCCGTGCGTCGCGCAGTCGTGCTCCGAGGCCGTCGAGTTCGTTCACCATGCCACCACCGTACTTGCCGATTCTGCAAGTTGGGATGCGAATCCCGCCGACCGCGGTTGGATCGAGCATGACCGATTCTTGGGACACCATCATCATCGGCGGAGGCGTTGCAGGTCTCGCCGCCGCTCAGACGCTCGGGCGCTCCCGGCGTCGCGTGCTCGTGCTGGATGCGGGCGAACCGCGCAACCGCACCTCGCCGCACGCCCACACCCTGCTCGGCCACGACGGCATCGCGCCGCGCGAACTGCTCGCGCGCGGCCGCGTCGAAGCCGAGAGCTACGGCGTCGAGTTCGCCGCCGGAACCGTGCGCACCGTGCGCGACGCCGGAGCCGCTCTCGCCGTCGAGCTCGATACCGGCGCAGCCGTCGCCGCCCGCACCGTGCTGCTGGCGACCGGGCTCCGAGACGAACTTCCGGACATCCCGGGGCTCGCCGAGCGCTGGGGCCGCACCGTGCTGCACTGCCCGTACTGCCATGGCTGGGAGGTGCGCGAGTCACGGCTCGGCGTGCTGCTGCTCTCGCCGATGGCGGTTCACCAGGCGCAGCTCGTGCGCCAGTTGAGCGAGCGCCTCACGGTGTTCACGGGAGGATCCGACTCGCTCGACGAGGGCACGCGCCGTCGCTTCGCCGCGCGCGACATCACGATCGTCGACAGCCCGGTGACCGCGATCGGCGGCGCCTCGGATGCCGATGCGCCGATGCGCGTGCACACCGCCGACGGCGCCGAGCACGAGCTCGACGCTCTGTTCGTCGGCGCGCCGATGACGCCGCTCGACGCGAGCGTCGCGGGGCTCGACCTCGCGCGGACCGACACCCCGGTGGGCAGCTTCCTGAGGGTGGATGCGACGGGCCAGACGAGCAACGCCCACGTCTGGGCGGCGGGCAATGTCGCGAACCCCGGCGCCAACTTGGCGATCTCGAGCGCCGCGGGAGTGACGGCGGGCGCCGCGATCAACGCCGCGCTGGTGACAGCCGAGTTCGACAACGCCGAGGCCGCTCGGGCGGGCCGCGCCGCCTGAGCCCGCCCCGCCCCGCCGCGCCCCGCCTGGCGGGCGGGGCGCGGCCGTGGGGGTCAGCCCTTGAGTCCGGTCTGGGCCAGGCCCTCGACGAACTGCTTCTGCGCGAAGACGAAGACCACGAGCACGGGCAGCGCGGTCATGGTGGCCGCCGCAAGCTGCACGTTCCACATCTCTCCGCCGTAGGCGTCCGTGTAGCGCGTGAGCGCCTGCGGCAGCGTGAACAGCTCCGGCAAGAGCAGATACACGGTCGGCTCCAGGTACAGGTTCCACACGTTCAGGAACGTGAAGATCGCCACCGCGGCGAGCGCCGTGCGCGCCAGCGGCATGGCGATCCGCCACCAGATCGCCAAGCGCCCCAGTCCGTCGAGGCGCGCGGCCTCTTCGAGCTCCACCGGCAGCGTGATGAAGAACTGCCGCATGATGAACGTCGCCAGCACGCTCGGCGCGCCGAAGGTGGTCACCAGCAGCAGCGGCCAGTGCGTGTTGATCAGACCCCAGGTGTTGAAGATCTGGAACAGCGGCACGATCGTCACTTCGCTCGGGATCAGCAGACCTGTCAGCACCACGAGGAACAGCGCGTTCTGGCCGGGGAAGGTGATCCGCGCGAACGCGTAGCCGGCGAGCGACGAGATGAGCATCGTGCCGAGCGTCACGAACGCGGCGATGTAGAGGCTGTTGAAGTACTGCTGCGCGAAGGGCTGCAGCGTGAACGCATCCACGTAGGCCTGCAGGGTCGGGTTCGCGGGCCACAGCGTCGGCGGGAACGCGAAGATCTCGCCGACCGGCTTGAACGAGGAGGTGATCATCCACCAGGTCGGGAAGACGAATGGCACCGCCAGGATGCTGAGCACGCCGTAGAAGACGACACGGCGGGCAGGCGCGACGGTGACGCGCCGGGTCGGCGGGACCCGCGTCGCGACCGGCAGCGCCTCGGCTGCCGGGGCGGGTGCGAGCTCAGTTCTCATGGAAGACCCATTTCTTGCGCAGCTGCCACTGCACGATCGTCAGCACGAGCACGATCAGGAACAGCAGGATCGCGAGCGCGGACCCGTAGCCGAACTGATGGAAGTCGAAGGCCTGCTGCACGAGGTAGTAGACGAGCACGGTCGTGGAGATGCCCGGGCCGCCCTGCGTGAGCACGGCGATCTGCGCGAAGACCTGCAGCGATCCGACGATCGTGATGATCAGGGTGAGCAGGATGGTGGGCGAGATGAGCGGGAGGATGATCCGCCCGAAGATCGTGGCGCGTCCGGCCCCGTCGACCCGGGCCGCCTCCTGCAGCTCCTGCGGAACGCCCTGCAGGGCGGCGAGGAAGAGCACCATGTTGAGTCCGACGTTCTTGAAGACCTGCACGATGATGACGGCCAGCATCGCCGTCCACCCCTCGCGCAGCCAGTTCGGTCCGTCGACGCCGATGACGGCGAGCAGGCCGTTGATGCCTCCGTTGTCCTGCAGCAGGAAGCCCCACACGATCGTCCAGGCGACCAGGGAGACGACGACGGGCGAGAAGAAGATGGTGCGGAAGGCGGTGATCCCCCGCCAGCGGCGGTTGAGCAGCACGGCGAGCAGCAGCGCGAGCCCGAGGTTCAGCACCACGAGACCGCCCGAGAAGATGCCGGTAGCCTGCAGCACCGGGCCGAGGCGCGGATCGGTGAACAGCTTCTCGACGTTGTCGAGCCCGACGAAGGTGAAGGTGCCCGCGAGCACGTTCCACTCGTGGAAGGCGTAGTAGAAGATCAGCCCGAGCGGCACCAGCACGAACAGCGTGATGCCGATGAGCTGCGGGGCGACGAAGAGGTAGCCGACGAGCGCGTCACGCTGACGGTGACCCAACCGCCGCCGGCCGGGGGCGCCCCCGGCCCGGGCCGAAGCCCGAGCCGGAAGCACCGAAGGGGTGGATGCGGTCATCAGCCCGCGAGAAGCGACTCGATGTCGCCACAGGTCGTCGCCAGCACGGACGCGATGTCGGCATCGGCCGTCCAGATGGCGTCGAGTGCGGCGCGCACCTGCTGGCTGATCTCGGCCGAGTCGGTGTGGCTGGGCCGCACCTCACCGGTCGCGATGCCGGGCACGACGACGTTCTCGATCTGCTCCGGCGTGAGCAACGGGTTCGCAGCCGAGAGGGTCTCGGCGTTGAGCTGCGACTCGCGCGGCGGCGGGAAGTAGGCTGCGAGCTGCTTCGAGTTCTCGGGGTTCGTGAAGAACGCCAGGAACTCGGCCGCGGCCTGGGTGTTGGCGCTCTGCGAGAGCACGCCGATGCCGGCCTGGCCGGTCACCGAGTACTCCCCCTCGGGGCCTTCCGGAAGCGGGAGCAGGTCCCACCCGAAGCCGCCGTCGGCGAGCAGACTCGCCCGCGAGATCTGGGTGACCGTGAAGGCCGCCTCACCCGCGAAGAAGTCGGCGGTCGTTCCCGGGCCGGGCATCGAGTTCTGCTCGAACGCGGCGGCGTGCAGGAACTCGAACGCCTCCACCATCTCGGGCGAGTCGAAGGTGCACTGGGCGCCGTCGTCGCTCCACGGCGCGGCACCCCAGCCGTTCCAGACGGTGCTGAGGTAGTCCCAGTTGAGGTACTCGAAGTCGCGGATGACGAAGCCGGCCTTGCCGGTCGCGTCGTTCACCGCGGACCCGATCTCACTGACCGTCTCCCAGTTCCAGTCGCCGCTTGCCAGCAGCTCGGCGCCCGAGGGCTGTCCGGCTTCGGCGAGCAGATCGTCGTTGACGAACACGACGAACGGCGAGGTGCTGAACGGGTAGGCGACGAGGTCGTCGCCGCTCATCCAGAGGCCCGCGGCGCTCGGCGAGATGTCGTCGTACTCGTAGCCCTCGACGCTCTGCAGCGTCTCGGTGAGCGGCAGCAGCGCACCGCTCGCGACGAAGTCGGGCGCGGCGTTCTCCAGCACCCACGCCAGGTCGGGGGCGTTGCCGCCTGCGATCTGGGTGGTGATGGTGCTGGTGTAGCCGTCGAAGGGCAGCGGGTCGAAGGTGATCGAACGCGATCTCCGGGTGGTCTGCCATGTAGGCGTCGGCGATCCCGTTGAAGAGCTCGAGGTGCGCCTCGTTCGACGACCAGATGGTCATCCGGAGGTCGATGTCCTCGGTGGGTTCGGCCGGGCCGGCACTCGTGCAGGCCGTCAGTGCGAGCGCGCTCGCTGCTAGCAGGGTGACCCCCGTCAGCTTCCTTGCTGATCTCATTGGTGTTCTCCTAGTAACCGGTGACGTCGGGCCAGTGCAGCTCGACGCCTCCTTGGGTGAGCAGGGTTTGGAACTCCCGCAGCAGCGCGGGAGCGGTGTGGACCGCGCGGGGGCCAACCGCGCGATCCAGGCAGAAGGCTGCTAGCGTTCCTGCCGCCTCGCCGATGTTCCACTCCACCGGGTGGAGCCGCAGGGCCCCGTTGGTGATGTGGGTGGTACCGACGTTCTTTCCCGCGGGAAGCAGGTTCGTCATCCGTTGCGGGATGAGAATGCCCAGCGGAATCTCAAAGGGTCGACTTTCCATGTCGAGGTAGTTGTCGCCGCCCGTGGTCGGGTGCAGGTCGATGCGGTACATGCCCACGCCGACGCTGTCGTCGGTGGTGTACGGCCCGGACTGCCCGGATGCGGCGATCGAGAGCTCGTTCTCGGTGAGGCGCCCGACGGTGAGCATGCGGCGCGACTCGCGGATGTACGGCGCCATCATCAGGCCGTCGGGGCCCTGGCCGAGGTCGCCGCGCAGGCGCAGCCCCGGCAGTCCGGTGCCGCCGTCGGCGCGCGGCGCCTCGGTCTGCAGCCAGTAGAGCATCGCGAGCGACTGCTCGCGGGCGGACTGCATGGCTCGCTCGGCGTCCTCGGCGGTGACGCCGGGGCCGACCAGCGGCGCGTTGATGTGGTCGATCATCGGCCAGTTCACGAGCACGACATCGCTCGGGTAGGCGCCGTCGACGAAGTTGGTGCGGTCGATGATGCGGCGGAAGGTCCACAGCTCGCGGTCGCCCGCATCCTTGCCCTGGTCGGCGACGAGGTCGCCGAGGGGCGCCGGGTTCGGCGTGAAGGTGCGGGTGAAGATCTCGAGGGTGCGCGGGTCGGGCCCGGTGAGCGAGATCATCGGGGCGCCCCAGAACTCGGGCTGCCGCGCGCGCCAGTAGTCGTAGTTGGCGGGCTTGTCGATGGGGTGATCGCCCTCGACGTGGTCGACGATGAAGCACCAGCTGAAGGCCTGCTGGTTGAGCGGCTGGGCCTCGTCGGGGGCGCTCGGCTCCCCGGTGTCGGCGCGGGATTCGAAGCCGGTGACGTGCTCGGCTCCGGCGAGCGGCAGCAGGTCGCCGAGCTCGGTGGCGTCGAGCACGAAGCCCGCCGTGATCGTGACGTCGCGGTCGTCGTCGGTGAGACGCACGGTGACCGAGTCGACCCGGTCATCCGTGACGGAGGCGGCGACCGGCACGGCCGGCTGCAGCACGATGAGGCGGCCGGTGGCGCGATACGGCGCCAGCATCTCGTCGAGGACGGCGACGCTCGCGAGCGGCTCGGCGCAGACCCGGCCGACGAGTCCGTTGCCCGGGTTCAGGGTCGGCAGCGCGCGTGCCGCCGCCGTCAGCGGGTAGTGGCGACGGTAGTAGTCGCGGATGCCGTCGCGCAGCGCGCGGAACCGTGCGGTCACGCCGAACTGCTCGACCCAGCTGTGCTCGTCCGCGGGAACGCCCTGGCTGGTGAGCTGTCCGCCGAGCCAGCGGTACTCCTCGGTGAGCACGACCGTGCGGCCGGCGTCGAGGGCGGCGATCGCCGCGGCGACGCCGCCGAGCCCTCCCCCGACGACGAGGATGTCGCAGGCGAGCTCATCACGGTGTCCGCCGCGCGCCGGGGCGCCCAGTCCGGTTTCGGTGGTCATCGAGTGGTCTCCGTTCGAGGCGCCGCCAGCGTGGCGCCGTCGGTGATGGCGCACGGCAAGGTGATGCGCAGCTCGTCTGCGGGCACCTCCGTGCGGGGGTCGAGGATGCGCCCGAGCAGGGCGAGAGCTTCGGAGCCGAGCTGCGTGCGCGGCGGGCTCAGTCGGGTGAAATCGGGGCCGATCTCGGTGCCGCGCGAGGGGTCGGCGAGCGCGATGATCGAGAGGTCTCGCGGGATCTGGAGGCCCTCCGCCTCGGCGCGGCGGGAGATCGCGAGCGCGTGGGCGGGTGCTTCGACGAAGAGAACGGTGGCGCCGGAGCCGCGGAGGGCCGCCCAGTCGGCGTCGAGGTCGTGCCCGTCGCTGGCGCGCAGGAGCACCGGTTCGGTGCCGCGGCGGGCGAGCTCCTCAACGAGTCCAGCGCGGCGGTCGAGCACCGACTCGCCGGTGCTGTCGAGGTGCAGCATCGCGACGCGGCGATGGCCGAGCTCCCAGCTGCGGGCGACCAGCTCGGCCGTTCCGGTGACGTAGTCGGCGGCCACGTAGGGAACGCCGGCGGCGTCGCGTCGACCGATCGCGACGAACGGGAATCCGCTCTCGACGAGCCGCTCGAGCTCGATGCCGTCCATCTCCTGACCGAGCAGCAGGCAGCCGTCGGCGAGACGGAGTCGGTTGCTCTCGTGGAACAGGCTGCGCCGCCCGCCGCTGACGGGGGCGCTGGTGAACAGGAGCAGGTCGTAGCCGAGCTGCTCGGCCTCGGACTCGATGCCGGTGAGCAGGGCGGCGTAGAAGTCGAGGCTGGCGCTCGGGAAGGCGGGCTCGTAGGTGAAGACGCCGATGAGCCGGTTGCCGACGCCGGCGAGACGGCGCGCGGCGGGATCGGCGACGTACTCGGCCTCCTTGATGACCCGCAGCACGCGCTCGCGCGTCTCGGCGGGGATGCGGCTGAGCGCATCCGCCTTGCCGTTGAGCACCAGCGACACCGTGGACTGGCTCACGCCAGCGAGCTCGGCGATGCGGCGCTGGGTGACGCGCTGCGAGCCGTTCTGCGGGTTCGTCATCGAGGTCCTCGTTCTGTTCGGCGGCGATGCCGGTGGTGCGGTCGGCTCGCGCCGATCAGGCGTGCACCTGATGAGCAGATATTTCTAGAGCCGAGGCGCTCATGCGCATTAGCATCGTGGCATTCACCTGCTAATGCGCATTAGCACTGCGGGTGAGTATACGCAGACGACACGGCGTCGTGTCAACTGCCGGCGACAACGGCGGCAACGAAGCCGCCGCGCCAACGACGCAAGGAGGAATCGATGACGATCTCAGCGCATCGCGCGCGACGAGCTCTTCCCGCTCTTGTGACCGCAGTGGCCCTCGTGGCCGCCGGCGTGATCACCGGGCCGGGCGCCGTCGCGGCACCCGAAGCATCCACGGCCGCGCAGGCGGTCGCACCCCCACCGGCCGGCTGGCCGTCGTTCGGCTACCAAGGGGTGATCACCGACAAAGACGAGATGATCTACAACCCGACGAACGAGTACATCTTTCCAAGCGTGTTCCACGCTGGGGCGCACCTGACCGACCCGCTCGGCGAGTGGTACCTCTATGCGGCACCCCACGACGCCCCCGCGGGCATCATCTTGATGTACGCCGACAGCCTCGAAGGTCCGTGGACGGAGTATGCCGCGAACCCGATCATCGCGAGCAGCTGGTCGCCGCACTACAGCGTCAATCACGTGTCGAGTCCCGACGCGATCTGGAACGAGGCCGCCGGCGAGGTGTTCCTGTACTTCCACGGCGCGAACGACAAGACCCGCTACGCGCACAGCACCGACGGGGTGAACTTCACCTACGGCACGACCGTCGTCTCGAACTCGATGGGCGGGTACGGCACCACCGAAACCAGCTATGCCCGCGTGTTCGAGCACCCCGACCCGGCTTCGCCGTACGAGTACGGGATGTTCTACATGAGCAACCAGGCCGACAACATCCGGCGCATTCGACTCGCGGAATCGGTCGACGGCGTCACCTGGACGGTCGACCCGAACTACGTGGTCGTTCCAGGTTCCGAGGAGGGCCAGAACGTCTCGGGCGCCAATCTGTGGGAGTGGAACGGGCAGCTGTACGTGACCTACCACGCGTCGAGCGGCAAGAGCTACGCCCGCACGATCGACGAGACCCTGCGAATCGTCGGCACCGAGCCGATCGTGCTGCACCAGGCGAGCGGCGTCGGTGACGACGTCGGCCGCGTCGCCTCCCCCGAGATCGTCACCTTCGGCGGCGAGACCTATCTGTTCTACGAGTCGGGCGACCGGCTCGGGGCGACGGTCGCGTGGGCGAAGGACGGCGCCGCGACCACCGATCCGACGCCGGGCACGGGCTTCGGCGGGTTCCCGGAGGATCCCGCGAATCCGGTGTTCGCTCAGTGCGCCGCGGACGGCAGTGACGAGTTCGAGGGCACGTCGCTCGCCAGCGGTGTCTGGGATCGCGAGCTGCGCCCGATGGCGACGAGCGTCGTCGCCGGTGGGACGCTGACGATGCCGACCTCGATCGGCGGTGTCGCGCAGGCGCCGTTGCTGCAGCAAGAGCTGCCGACGGGCGCGTGGCAGTTCACGACGCACGTGCAGATCGATCCGACCCAGAGCTACCAGCAGGCGGGGCTGCTGCTCTACGCGAGCGACACGCATTACGCGAAGCTCGATCTGGGGCACGCGACGCCGGGCCGAACGGTCGAGCTGGTCTACAAGAACGGCAGCAGCAACCGGCAGGACACGGCCGCCCCGCAGGTTGCGGGCGCGACCGAGATCTGGCTGCGCTACACGAGCGACGGCACGAGCATTCGCGCGTCGGTGTCGTATGACGGCATCGAGTTCGATGACTACGGTCGCGACATCGCGGTGGCGAGCGCGGCGTTCACGCACGTCGGTCCGTACGCATTCCGCGGCACCACGAGCGCACCCGAGATCGACACGAGCTTCTCGTGGGTGCGGTTCTCGCCGACCGCAGCCGAGTACGAGAGCTGCATTTAGCCGTGCGACGCGCAGCTCGGGGCGACGGACCGCCCCGGGCTGCGCGCGTCAGATCGCGCGCACTCGGTTGTTGCGGGCCTCGTGGGTCAGCTCGGCGAGGCCGAGCGCCTCGAGAAGCGGGGGCAGGTACATGCCGAAGCGCCCGCGGTAGCCCTTGCGGAGGCCGTACCAGCCGCCGACCGGATTGGATGCGTCACGGCCCCACGCCTCGACCGTGCCGGGGGCAGGCTCCTTCTTCTCGTCGGCCGCCCCGAGGTCGACCCAGTCTCCCTGCTCACGCAGCCACGCGTAGAGGTCGTCGATCGCGCTCACGTGGTACTAGAGCTTCGTCGAGCCGACCTGGCAGACGAGGGCGGGCGGGTCGGCGTCGAAGTCGCGGTACATCGTGTACGCGCTCGACCCGGGCGCGGTGGTCAGCTCCCAGGGCTCGTCTTTGGTGCCGCTTCCGCTCATCGCCGTCTCCTCCGTCGTTGATTCGACGCTACTCTGCGACCCCGCCGGGGGCTAGGGCGCCGGCGGCACGGCGGCGTCCAGCAGCGCCGCGACGTCGTCCGGCAGCTCGCGGAGAATCATCAGCTCGCTGACCTGCCGTGTTGAGCCGTCGGCGGGGATCGCGCCCACGACGCTCACGTCGATGCCGCGCCGGGGCACCCTGACCGACAGGGTCTCGCTCCCCCGCCCGAGGTCGCTCTCGTTCCACCACGCGCGGTCGGCGCTGAGCGCGATGGGGGCGTCGGCATCGGTCCACCGGATGTCGTCGACGTAGGGGCAGTCCGGGGCGACGGCGCCATCCATTGGATGCCAGGTGCGCGTGCTCGCCCGCTCCAACCGGGGCGCCGGCACCCCGACAAGTTCGGCGAGGGCCGGAACCAGCCCGCGAAACGCCTGCCCGAGCTCGTCGATATCGAGGGGCCTGATCGCCCGAGTCACGACCGGCCGCGATCTGTTCGCGGCGCGGCGCGCGTCGAAGGCGATCCGCCGCAGGGCAGCGGGGCGGGTGTGTGTGGCGGCGAGGTCGCGGGCAGAGGCGACGTGCGCCGCGCAGAACCACTCCTCATCGGGCGGGTGACCGACGAATCCCTCGGCCTCGGCGCGCTCCCGCCAGGCGCGCGACTCGTCGGTGGGCTGGAAGCGCACCAGCCCTCCGGCGGGCTCCGCCAGCAGCTCGCCGCAGACGGCGCATTCCGGTGGTCGCATGCACTTCACTGTGCCAGCCGGGAAGCGTCGTCACGCGTATTCTCAACGTCATGTCTCAGAACGAAGCCGCCCAGTACTGGGAAGAGCGCTACTCGACGGCCACCCAGGTGTGGTCGGGCCGCGCCAACGCCTCCGTCGTCGCCGTCGCGAGCGAGCTGACGCCGGGCACCGCACTGGATCTCGGATGCGGCGAGGGCGGCGACAGTCTGTGGCTGGCCGAACAGGGCTGGCGCGTCACCGGCGTCGACATCTCGCCGACCGCCGTGCGCCGCGGCGCCGACGAGGCGGCCCGGCGCGGCATCCCCGCCGACCGCAACACCTGGGTCGCGGCCGACCTGGAGACCTGGACCACCGAGCAGCGCTTCGACCTGGTGAGCGCCTGCTTCCTGCAGTCGAACGTGACGCTCTCGCGCGAGGAGATCCTGCGCCGCGCCGCCACCCTCGTCGCCCCGGGCGGGCACCTGCTCGTCGTGGCGCACGCGGCCCCGCCGCCGTGGGCGAAGCACTTCCACGCCGAGATGCCGACCCCGGCCGAGGAGCTCGCGGCGCTCGACCTGCCGGCGGATGACTGGCAGACCATCGCCGCCGAGGTGCGCGAGCGCCCGGCCACCGGCCCCGACGGCGAGTCCGCCGTTCTGCTCGACTCGGTCGTCATCGCGCGACGGATCGCGGTGTAGCTCGTGCGAGTCCGGCTGCTGCGCATCGACGAGTGCCCGAACTGGGCCGATGCCGAGGTGCGACTGCGCGCGGCCCTCGATGAGCTCGGCCTCTCCGACACCGCCGTCGCTGTGGAGCTGCTCGCGACGCCGGAGGACACCGTCGGCACCGCCTTCGCCGGCTCGCCGACGATCGAGGTCGACGGCACCGACCTGTTCCCCTCCGACGGTGCGACCAACGACCTCGCGTGCCGCGTCTACCGCAGGCCGACGGGGCTCGCCGGGCTGCCGACACAGGAGCAGATCGTGGAGGCGCTCCGCGCGCGCGTCGAGGCGTGACGCCGGGTCGCGGATGACTCCTCAGTCGAGCTGAGGACCCAGACCGCCCGCCGCCCCACCGAGCGACCCGTCCTTCAGCTCAACGAAGACCACGTTCGTCGGAGTGTCGCCGATGTTCTCGCCTCGGTGCTCCTGCGCGTCGAGCCACAGCGCGACACCGCCCGGCAGTTCCACCTCGCGCTGGGTGTCGCCCGAGGTCAGTCGGCGCCGGAACGGCCCCAGCGTGTACATCACGCTGTTGGGGTGCTCGTGCGGCGTGGTCTTGTCGCCCGGCATGTCCGAATAGGACAGGACGCGCACCGCGTCGTTCTCGAAAATCACCCGGTAGTGATCCGGGTTCGTGACCACGGGATCCTTCGTCATGGGCGGAGTCTAGGTCTGGGTCCGCCCGCGCAACAGAACTAGACCGAGCGGTGCAGCCCTACGGCACCAGCCCCGGCGCATCCGCGTCGCCCGCCGAGTAGCGCAGCGCCACGTCGAGCACCGCCGCGTGCATCGCGTTGATCGAGGCCGCCACGTCGTCCAGCCGCACCGACTCGTCTTTGTGGTGGCTGATGCCCCCGGCGCAGCGCACGAACAGCATCGCCACATCGGTGAGCTCGCCGACCGCCATCGCGTCATGGCCGGCCACGCTGAACAGGTCCAGCGGCGTCTCGTCGCCGGTCGAGCGGATGCCCGCCGCGATCGACTCCCGCAGGTGCGGCGCGCACACCATCTCGGGTGCGGCGTGCGTCGACTCGACCTCGAGCGACAGGCTGCGGTCGAGCGCGATCTCGCGGATGCGGCGGCGGATCGCCTCCCACGTCATGTCGCGCCCCTCCGCGGTGGCGTCGCGCAGGTCGAGGCTGAACTCGGCGAGACCGGGGATGACGTTCACCGCATCCGGTTCGACCGAGATGTGGCCGATCGTCGCCGGGCTGTTGTGGTCGCGCGCGATCTGGTCGATCGCGAGGATCATCTCGCTGGCGCCCTGCAGCGCGTCGCGGCGGATCTCCCACGGCGTCGCGCAGTGCCGGGACTCCCCCACCACGCGGATCAGCCGACGCTCGGCGGCGGCGATCGAGGTCACGACACCGAGCGCGCGGTCGAGCCGCTCCAGGCTCGGACCCTGCTCGATGTGCGCCTCCAGGTAGGCGACCACGTCCTCCGGCTTGCGTGCGGCGAGCGGGATGCGCTCCGGGTCGAGCCCGAAGGCGAGCGCCGCGTCGTGCAGCGTCGTGCCCTCGGCATCCTGCAGCTCGTTCCACTCCGACTTCCAGCCGCCGGAGAAGGCGCGCGAGCCGAGAAGGGTCGCACCGAAGCGGGTGCCCTCCTCGTCGGCGAAGGCGACCACCTCGAGCGCGAACGGCAGGTCGACGTGCTCCAGCCGCTCGGCGACCTCGATCGCCACCAGCACCCCGAGGATGCCGTCGTAGCGCCCCGCGCCCGGCACCGTGTCCAGGTGCGAGCCGAGCACCAGCGCGGGCATGTCCTCCGGGTCGTCGGAGCGGCGACCGCACTGATTGCCGGCGGCGTCCTGCCAGGAGTGCATGCCGGCCTCGCGCATCCACGAGGCGGCGATCGCGTTCACGCGGGCGTGCTCGGGGCTGAGGTAGACGCGCTCGATGCCGTCCTCCATCGAGGAGTGGCGTGCCAGCTCGTCGGCGCGCGCCAGCACGCGCTCCGCGGCGGGCAGCGAGTCGATCGCGGGGGTTCCGTCGAGTCCGTGGGTCACGCGGCACTCCCGTACGCGTCGAGCGCCGCATCCACGCCGCCGCCGACCGGAACGGTCACGCCGCCGCGGCGCAACAGCTGCTCGAGCGCCGCGAGGGTCGTCAGCACCGTGTCGCGGCGGGCGTTGTAGCCCATCACGCCGATGCGCCACACCTTGCCGTGCAGCGGGCCGAAGCTCGTGCCGATCTCGATGCCGTAGTCGGTGAGCATCGCCGCGCGCGCCGCGTCGCCGTCGATCCCCTCGGGGATGTGCACGCCGATCACGTTGTTCATGCGCACGCTCTGGTCGCCGAAGATCTCGAAGCCGAGCCCGGCGAGGCCCGCCGCCATTGCGCCGCCGTGCAGGCGGTGCCGCTCGACGGTGCTCTCCAGCCCCTCCTCGAGGATGATGCGGGCGCACTCGCGCGCCCCGTACAGCATCGTGGTGGCCTCGGTGTGGTGGTTGAGTCGCTTCGGGCCCCAGTAGTCGAGGATCTGAGCCAGGTCGAGGTAGTTGGAGCGGATCGGGTTCGCCAGCACCGGGTCGCCCTCGCTGCGGATGCCCGCCTCGATCGACTTGCGGGCCTCGATGACGGCGCGCGCCGCATCCGAGATCGTGATGGGGGCAGAGCCGGAGGGGCCGGCGAGGCACTTCTGCAGGCCCGCGCTCACCACATCCACCTCCCATTCGTCGGTGAGGAAGGTGTTGCCGCCGAGGCTTGCCGTGGTGTCGCTGTAGAGCAGCGCGCCGTGCTTGTGGGCGAGCGCGCCGAGTTCGTCGAAGGGCTGCGCGACCGTGGTGGAGGTGTCGCCGTGCACCACGGCGAGCAGCTTCGGCTTGACCTCGATGAGCGCCTTCTCGATCTCGGCGCTGGTGAAGACGGTGCCCCACTCGCGCTCGATGACGTGCACCTCGGCGCCGCAGCGTTCCGCGATCTCGCGCAGCAGGTGACCGAAGCGTCCGAAGATCGGCACGAGCACCTTGTCGCCCGGCTCCAGCAGCGACACCATTGCCGCCTCGATGCCGGCGCGGCTGGTGCCGTTGACGAGCAGGGTGGCGTCGTTGCGGGTCGCGAAGACGCCGCGGTAGAGCTCCTGCGTCTCGGCCATGTAGGCCGTCATCGCCGGATCGTACTGCCCGACGAGCTGGGCGCTCATGGCGCGCAGCACGCGCGGGTCGGCCGTGATCGGGCCGGGGCCCATCAGGAGGCGGGCGGGCGGGTTGATCGGCAAGGCAGTGGTCACTGCCCCATCTTAGGAAGGGAATGTTTCGGGGATGTTGATCAGAGCAACATTCGAATCAACCGAACAGGTCCGCCGCCAGCTCCACGAGCGCGAGATCGCTGCCTCGCGGCCCCACCAGGCACAGCCCCAGCGGCGCGGGACGGCCGGTCGGGCCGGTCGCGCTCAGCACGGGCACGCTCAGCGCGGGTCGGCCGGCGACGCCCGCCACGCTGCACAGCCGCAGCGTCGCACCGCGCACCGCCTCCAGCTCCTCGGCGGAGGCCAGCGCGCTCGGCGCGGCCGACGACGTCGAGGGCAGCAGCAGGATGCGATCCCCGAGGATCGAGTCGAGACGCTCGCGCGCCACCGCCATCGCCTCGCGGGCGGCCGCCTCGCTGGTGGCACTCATCCCCTCGGCGATCTCGAAGCGCTCGCGCACGCCCGGCCCGAGCGTGCCGGGGTTCGCCGTCACCCACTCGCCGTCGCTCTTCCAGGCCTCGGCGGGCTGGATGGTGCGGAAGATCGTCAGCAGCTCGTCGGGCTCGGGGATCTCGACCTCGGTGGGTGAGAAGCGCGCCACGCTCGCGTCGAAGGCCTCCAGCACCTCGGCGTCGAGGTCGCGGCGCAGCGACGGGGCCACGACGAACTCGGGGGCGAGCCGCTGCTCGGTCGCGCCGAGCGTCGCCTCGACCGCGTTGTGCAGGGTCGCCGGGTCGCGGGTCAGCCAGCCGACCGTGTCGAAGGTGGGCGCGAGCGGCCAGACGCCGTCGAGCGAGACCGCGTCGTGGGTGGGCCGCAGCCCCCACAGCCCCTGGTACGAGGCGGGAACGCGGATCGAGCCGGCCGTGTCGGTGCCGAGCCCCAGATCCGCCTGCCCGCTTGCGACCGCCGAGGCGGGGCCGCTCGAGGAGCCGCCCGGAAGCGCGCCGGGCACGGCGGCGTTCGGCGGGGTGCCGTAGTGCGCGTTGGCGCCCGCGATCGAGTAGGCGAACTCGTCGGTCTGCGCGATGCCGGTCACGTGGGCGCCGGCGTCAAGCAGCGCCTGCAGCGCCGGAGCGGTGCGCTTCGCCGGCTTCGCGGCCTCCAGAAACGTCGGATTCCCGACGCCGAGCGCGAGGCCCGTCACCTCGAACAGGTCTTTCACCGCGATGCCGACCCCGTCCAGCACCCCGTCGCCGTGCGGGGCCACCAGCGGAGTGCCGACAGTGCGCCAGATGCGCGCATTGACCGCCGGGGCGGGCGCGCTCACGTGCGCCGCCGACACCACCCAGCCGAGTTCGGCGTCGCGACGCCAGAGCTGAGTCTGCAGCCCGCGTCCGCCGCGGCGTGCCGCGACCTCCGCCACGACGAGCGCGTTGTCGGCGTTGACCGGGCGCACGTGCAGCGCGAGCAGGTGACGCTGCGGGGCTCCCCCGCGACCGCGTCGGAACGCCGCGATCGCGTCGTGTCCGACCAGCAGCCCGGTGGCGTCGCCGCGCAGCGTGCTCGAGCCGGGCGCGAAGGCGGCGTCGAGGGCCGCCACGTCGTCCGACATGAGGGCGGTCTCGTAGGCGAGCACCGCATCCACGAGCCCTTCCGGCTCCTCGCCACCCTGCGGGAGGCTCACCGACACCGTCATTGGAAGTCCGCCTTTCGAATGCGCGCGTGCACGCCGGTGACGCGATCCACCACCTGCGAGATGTTGAAGTCGGTCGCCGCGCTGAGGTAGGCGAAGGCGTGCTCGGGGTCCATGCCGTGCACCTCGCCGAGCAGGTCGATCGCCGCGCGCACGGCAGCCCGGTTCGCCTCGCCGAGGTCGGCGTCCATGCCGGTCGGCACCAGGAACTCGGGGGTCTCGATGATCGGGCCGTGGCGGCGTGCGACGCGGGCGAGCGGATGCCCGGAGTGCACCCGCCGGAACCGCAGGCGCACGCGCAGCGAGGCCTCCAGCGCGGTGAGTGCGACCTCGCCATCGCCCTGCGCGAAGTGCGGGTCGCCGACGAAGGCGAGCGCGCCCGCAACCTGCACCGGCAGGTAGAGCGTGCTGCCGACGGTCAGCAGCTTGACGTTGATGTTGCCGCCGTGGCGGCCGGGCGGTACCGAGTGCGGGCGGGTGTCGCCTGCGACGGCGACGCCCATGATGCCGAGGAACGGGTCGAGCGGAAAGTGCACGTCGGCCTCACCGCCGGCGACCCGCGGAACCCAGCCCTGGCCGTCGCGGGCGGCGGCGAACACGCTGACGTTCTTCTCGCCGCGCGGGAACTCGCCCGGCAGCGCCCCGCGCCCGTGCCGGTTCGAGATGACGCCGTAGGGCACGCGCGGGATCGTCTCGAGCACGTTGATCGCGAGCAGCTCGCCGGGCTCGGCACCGCGCACCTCGATCGGGCCGGTGACCACGTGCGGGCCGTCGTCGGCGCCGCGCTGGCGCGTCGCGACCAGCGCGACCGCGTCGTCGAGCACCTGCTCGCGCGGAACCCCGTGGCTGGCGAAGAAGGCGGCCGGGTCGGAGCCCTGGTCGTCGAGAAGCCCCTCGTGGCTGAGGGTGTCGATGGTGACCTCGTCGCCCGAGTCGATCGACAGCACCGGCCGATCGGCCTCGCAGGGCAGCACGCCCCAGAACACGTGGCGCGGGTCGGCCGGAAGATACGGCCCATCCCCGTGCGGGCCGACCCCCGGCTGCAGAATCTCAAGCATCAGCCCAGACTACGACGCGCGGTGCGTCGCTTCTCCGGAGTTCTCCACGACCGCATCCGTGTCTCCGGGATGCGTTCCCGCCGAGAGCGCGGAATCTCCGGAGAAACGGCACACTGGACGCGCTCGCGGCCGCACGTCACTCGGGCGGGGGCTCACTCGGGCGGGGCGCTGAACAGCCGGGCGACGTACGGGGTCGCCGGATGCGCGCGCAGCTCGGCCACCGTTCCGCGCTGCGTGACCGTGCCTGCTTCAAGCACCAGCACCTCGTCGCCGAGCGCCTCCACATCGGCGCGCGAGTGCGTGACGATCACCGAGGGGATGGGCAGTCCGCGCAGCAGCTCGCCCAGTTCGGCGCGCACCTCCGCGCGCACCTCCACGTCGAGCGCGGCCATCGGCTCGTCGAGCAGCAACAGGCCGGGCTCGGCGGCGAGCGCCCGCGCGAGCGCCACCCGCTGCGCCTGGCCGCCCGAGAGCTCGGCCGGGAGCCGCTCGGCGAGCGCCGTGAGTCCGAAGCGCTCCAACCACGGCTCCGCCGCCGCACGACCGGCGGCGCGCCCGCTGCGCACCCGCGCGGCGAAGCCGATGTTGTCGCGCACACTCAGGTGCGGAAACAGCACGTAGTCCTGGAACACCAGCCCGATGCCTCGTCGCTCCGGCGGCAGGTCGACGCCCTCGCCCGCCAGCACGCGCCCGGCGAGCTCGATGGCGCCACCCTCCAGCGGATGGGTGCCCGCCAGCACGGCGAGCGTCGTCGACTTGCCCGCCCCGTTCGGCCCGACCAGCGCGACCGGACGGCCCGGCGTCGCCGTCAGGTCGAGGCGCAGGTCGACGTCGCCGCGGTGCGCCTCGAGGTGCGCGAGGAGCCCGCCCGCTGACGTTGCCGCGCTCACGCGCGCACCCCCGGCATCCACCGGTCGCGCAGCGCCAGGATGACGGCGAGCGCCACGGCGAGCAGTACCAGCGCCAGCACGATCGCCGCATCCGGGTCGGACTGCAGCGCCAGGTAGCTCGCGATCGGCAGCGTGCGGGTGACCCCGGGCAGGCTGCCGGCGAAGGTGATCGTCGCGCCGAACTCGCCGAGCGCGCGGGCGAAGCAGAGCACCGCACCGGCGGCCACCCCGGGCCCGACGAGCGGGAGGGTCACCAGTCGGAACGCCTGCGCGCGACTGGCGCCGAGCGTCGCGGCGGCGAGCTCCGTGCGCCGGTCGGCCGAGAGCAGCGCGCCCTCCACGGCGAACACCAGGAAGGGCATCGCGACGAACACCTGGGCGATCACGACCGCGCCCGTCGTGTACGGGATGCCGATGCCCAGCTCACCGAGCACCCCGCCGAGCACACCGCTGCGGCCGAGCAGCAGCAGCAGGGCGATGCCGCCGACCACCGGCGGGAGCACCAGCGGGATCGTGATCGCCGCGCGCAGCAGACGTCGCGGCATGACCGGCCAGCCGTGCGAGCGCGCCAGCACCATCGCGAGCGGGACCCCGAGCAGCAGAGAGATCAACGTCGAGAGCGCGGCGGTGCCGAGCGACAGCGCCAGGGCGGGCCCGACCACCTCGCCCGTGACGATCTCGACCGCGCGATCCCACGGCGCGCGCAGCACGAGCGCGACGAGCGGCAACACCAGCAGCGCGAGCGCGAGCCCGGCGCCGACCACGACGAGGAGCGGGAGCGCGCGGCGCCGGGCCGCCGGGCGAGTGTTCCGACGCGACATCTCAGGAGACACCGAAACCCGCCTCCTCCAGGAGCGCCTGCCCCGCCTCCGACAAAACGAAGGCCACGAACGCGGCGGCGGCATCCGGGTTCGGCGGCTCGGTGAGCGCGGCGATCGGGTAGCGGTTGACCACCGCGGCCGCGTCCGGAATCTTGATGCCGACGACCGCGGAGCCTGCCGCCTGAACGTCGGTGCGGTAGACGAGTCCGGCATCCGCCTCGCCGAGCAGCACCTTGGTGAGCACCGCCTTGACGTCGGATTCGAGGGTGTCGGGCGCGGCGGTCACTCCGGCGAGCGCGAGCAGCTCGGTACTCGCGGCGCCGCAGGGCACCGCCTCGTCGCACAGGGCGATCGCCAGCTCAGGGCGGGCGAGATCGGCCAGGCTGTCCACCTCGCCGGGATTGCCGGCCGGCACGACGAGTTCGAGGGTGTTCGTCGCGAGGATCGGCGTCTCGCTCGCCAGCCCCGCGTCGACCACGCGCGCCATCGCGGACTCGTTCGCGGCGGCGAACACGTCGGCGGGTGCCCCGGCGAGGATCTGCTCGGCGAGGGCGCCGCTGCCGCCGGCGCTCACGATCACGTCAACGTCCGGATGCTCGGCCTCGAACGCGTCGGCCATCTCGTCGAAGACCTCGGTGAGCGAGGCCGCGGCGAGGACGGTCAGGGGTCCGCCGAGCGCGCCCTCGTCGGCGTCGGTCTCGGCGGGCGCGGCGCATCCCGCGAGCAGCAGAGCGCTGACCGCTCCCAGGCCGAGGGCGGGGGCGAAGCGGGCTCGGGCTGCCTTGCGCCCGCGGGTTACGCGTGTCGCGCTGGCCACGCAGGTGGCGCCGGTTGAGTCGGTCACGCGCGCTCCTCGGGACGCTCCACCGTCACCACGGTCGCCTTCGCGCTCGCAACCGCCAGCACGCCCACCTCGAGCCCGAGCTCGTCGGCGGCCTCGCGGCTCATCAGCGAGACCACCCGGAACGGCCCCGCCTGAATGTCGACCTGCGCCATCACCCCGTCGCGCGTCACCGCGGTGACGATGCCGGTGAAGCGGTTGCGGGCGGAGACACGGGCTGCGGGGAAGGCATCCGCGAGCGGCGACTCGGCGGCCAGTTCCGACATGAGCGGCGCAAGGTCGGCGCCGTCGATCACCTGGCGGCCGTTCTCGCCCCGCCGGATCGGCAGACGTCCGCTCTCGCCCCAGCGGCGCACGGTGTCATCGCTGACCCCGAGCAGGGCCGCGGCCTCGCTCACCCGGAACTCGCTCATCGCGCGCCTCCTCGTTCAATCACCCGCATCTGCGGTTCTATCGGTCAAATCTATCCGCATCTGCTGGAACGCACTGGCTTGCCTCGGCCTCCGGCTCCCCCGCCCGCACCGCGGCCCGGCCACCCGCCACCCGCACCCCGACACCCGCACCGCGTCCCCCGCCACCCGACCCCCGACCCCCGAACGCAAACTCGGAGATTCGGGCCGGCGGTCCACGACTCGTGGACATGAATGCCAGATCTCCGACTTTCGGACAAGGAGCGCCGGGACGCACACCCGAGCGGAGCGCGGACAACGCCGCGCCCGCCGTCACGACCGCACCAACCCGGTGCCGGCATCCCCGACCTGGAAGAATCAGTCCATGCCCCTCGACCCCGCCGCACCCCGCTTCGCGCGCCAGCGTGTCCTCGACGGATTCGGCGCGAGCGCGCAGGAACGGCTCGCCGCCGCGCACGTCGTCGTGGTCGGCGCGGGCGGACTCGGCTCGGCCGTGCTGCCCGCGATCGTCGGCGCCGGGGTCGGCACGATCACGATCGTCGACGATGACACCGTCGACGCGAGCAACCTGCACCGCCAGACTCTGCACCGCGCCGAGGACGTCGGGCGATTGAAGGTCGAATCGGCGACCGAGGCGCTGCGCGCGATGTCGCCCGACACCGTCATCCGCCCGGTCGCGGAGCGCTTCACCGGACGCAACGCGCTCGACCTGCTGCTCGACGCCGACCTGCTGATCGACGGCAGCGACAACGCGCCCACCCGCTACCTCTGCAACGACATCGCGGCGGTGCGCGGCATCCCGCTGGTGTGGGGGTCGGCGGTCCGCTACACCGGCCAGGCCGGGGTCGCCTGGGACGAGCGCGGCGTCGACTACCGCGACCTCTTCCCCGAAGCGCCGGATGCCGAGAGCCTTTCCTGCGAACTGGTCGGCGTGCTGCCCCCGGTCTGCACCGTCATCGGCGGGGTCATGGCGGCGGAGGCGATCAAGCTGCTCACCGGCATCGGCGAGCCGCTGCTCGGCCGCGTCGCGATCTTCGACGCGCGCAGCGGCAGCATGCGCGAGGTGCGCTACGAGCGCGAGCCGGGAGTCGTGCGTCCCGGCTCGATCGAGGAGCGCACCGCCGAGCGCGAACTCGACGGCTCGACCTCGATCGACTCCCCCGCCCTCGCCGCGGAACTCGCCGGCGACCGCCCCCCGATGCTGATCGACGTGCGCGAGCCGCACGAGCACTCCTTCGTCGCACTGCCGGACTCGACGCTCATCCCGCTGCGCGACATCCTCGCGGGGGTCGACCCGCTCGACCGCGACGCCGACATCGTGCTCTACTGCCACCACGGCGTGCGCTCCGGGCAGGCGCTCGCCTCGATGCAGACGCTCGGCTTCACGCGCGTGCGCCACCTCACCGGCGGCATCGACGCCTACGCCCGCGCCGTCGACCCCGCGATGCCGAGGTACTGACGATGCCCGGCTCCGCCGCCTTCCGCCGCACCGCGCCGGAGCACCGCGACGTCGTCCGGGCCCTCCTCGCCCCGCTGCGGGAGCGCGCGGCCGAAAGCGTGTCGCTGGAGGACGCGCTGGATCGCGTGACCGCCCACGCGGTGACCTCCCCGGTCGCGCTGCCGCTGTTCCGCAACTCGCAGATGGACGGCATCGCCGTCCGGGCCGCCGAGCTCTCCGCCGCGACGGCCGAGACCCCGGTGCTGCTGCCCCTCGTCGGCGAGGTCGCGGCCGCCCCCGGCGAGCCGGCGCCGCTGGTCCCCGGCACGGCGGTGCGCATCATGACCGGTGCGCCCGTGCCAGCGGGAGCGGATGCGGTGGTGCGCGTCGAAGACACCGAGGATCGCGGCACCGAGGTCGCCATCCTCGTCGCCCCCTCGCCCGGCCTGTACGTGCGCGAGGCGGGCTCCGACCTGGCCGCAGGAGCCGAGCTGGTGCCCGCCGGGCGCCGCCTGCGCTCGCGCCACCTCGCCGCCCTCGCCGCCGCGGGACTCACCCACGTCGACGTGCAGACGCCGGTGCGCGTCGCGATCATCTCGACCGGAAGCGAACTGGTCGCCCCCGGGACTGAGGCCGGCCCCGGTGAGCTGTTCGACGCGAACGGACCGGCGCTCGTCGCGGCCGCCCGCAGCGTCGGCGCCGAGGTGGTGCTGAGCGGTCGGGTGCGCGACCAGGCCGACGACTTCGCCGCGCTGCTCGACGCCGCCCGCGACGCCGGCGCCGAGCTGATCGTCACGAGCGGCGGCGTCTCCATGGGCGAGCACGAGGTGGTGCGCGAGGTGCTCGAGCCGCGCGGCGCCCTCGTCGGAAGCGTCGCGATGCAGCCGGGCGGACCGCAGGGCACCGCGGAGTGGGAGGGCATCCCCGTGCTGTGCTTCCCCGGCAACCCGGTCAGCTCGCTGCTGTCGTTCGAGCTGTTCGCCGCGACCGTGCTGCGCGAGATCGCGGCGCTGCCGGCTGCCGTGCACGGCCGCGAGCCGCTCGCGCACGCACTCGACTCGGTCGCTGGCAAGCGCCAGTACCTGCGCGGGGTCCGAGGCGCCGCCGGGGTCGCGACCGTCGCGGGCCCCGGCTCGCACCTGGTGGCCGCGCTGGCCGCCGCCGAGCTGCTGATCGTCGTGCCCGAGCACGTGACCCACCTGGACCCCGGCGACATCGTGGAGACTGTCGAACTATGACCAAGCCGAAGCTCACCCACCTCGACGCCGCCGGTCAGGCGCACATGGTCGACGTCGGCGCCAAGCCGATCACCCGTCGCGTCGCGCTCGCGGGCGGGCGGCTGCTGACCAGCCCCCAGGTGATCGACCTGATCCGCGGCGAGGGGATGCCGAAGGGCGACGTGCTGGCGACCGCGCGGCTGGCGGGCATCCAGGGCGCCAAGCGCGTCGACGAGCTGATCCCGCTCGCCCACTCGCTCGGACTCGACTCCGTCGACGTCGACTTCGAGCTCGGCGAGCGCGAGATTCAGATCCGCGCCACCGCCGCCGTCACCGGCCGCACAGGCGTCGAGATGGAGGCGCTGACGGCGGTCGCCGTCGCGGGCCTCACCCTGCACGACATGATCAAGGCGGTCGACCCGCTCGCCGAGCTCGGCGAGATCCGACTGCTGGAGAAGACCGGCGGCAAGCACGGCCACTGGACCCGCGAGTCGAGCGGGTTGAGCGCGACCAGCGGGTTGAGCGCCGAAGGCGGGTCGAGCGCGACCAGCGGGTTGAGTAGCGATCCGCAGGATCGCGTATCGAAACCGCTCGACGCGTCCCGGGGCCTCGATACGCCGACTGCGTCGGCTACTCGACCAGCGGCCCCCACCGCCCTCACCCTCGTCTCCTCCACCCGCGCCGCGGCCGGCACCCGCGACGACACCACCGGCCCGGCGATCGCCGCCTGGCTCGACGCCCACGGCTTCACCGCCGCTTCCCCGCGCGTCGTCGCCGACGCCGACCTCCCGGCCGCCCTCGCCGAGGCGCTGGCCGAGAAGCCGGCCCTCATCCTCACCACCGGCGGCACCGGCATCTCGCCCACCGACCGCACCCCTGAGGCGACCGCCGCGGTGCTCGACCGCGAACTCCCCGGCATCGCCGAGGCCCTGCGCGCCGCCGGCCGCGCCGCCACCCCGACCGCCGCGCTCAGCCGCGCCCTCGCGGGGATCGCGGGCTCCACCCTCATCGTGAACCTGCCCGGCTCCACCGGCGGCGTGCGCGACGGCCTCGCCGTGCTCGAACCGCTGCTGCCGCACCTGCTCGATCAGCTCGCCGGCGGCGACCATGAGTGACGACGCGCCCGCGACCGACGACGCACCCGGGCTCGTCGCGCTCGCGCAGGTCACCGAGGACGTGCTCGACCGCGCCCGGATCGAGGACTCGGTGGTGACCGCCGCTGACGGTGCCGTGGTCTGCTTCGCCGGAGTGATCCGCAATCACGATCACGGCGACGGCGTGCTCGCCCTCGACTACCGTGCCCACCCCGAGGCGGAGCGCTTCCTGCGTGAGACGTGCGCCGAGATCGCGGCCGAGACGGGCCTGCGGGTGGCCGCCGTGCACCGGGTCGGACGCCTCGAGATCGGGGATGCCGCCCTCATCGCCGCGGTCGCCGCGCCGCACCGCGCCGAGGCCTTCGCCGCCTGCTCGCGCCTGGTCGACCTGATCAAGGAGCGCGTGCCGATCTGGAAGCGCCAGCACCTCACCGACGGCGTCTCGGAGTGGGTCGGACTCTAGGCGGCACCCGCCATCGCGGGCATGCGCACGGCAGAATGGGCGCATGGATCTCGGACTGCAGAATCGTGTCGCCCTCGTCGTCGGCGGGACCGGCCGCATCGGCGCGGCCACCGCGCGCCAGCTCTTCGCCGAAGGGGCGACGGTGGTGCTGGCGGCCCGCAACACCGAGAAGCTCTCCGCACTCGCGACCGAGCTCGGCGTCGACTCAGTCGTGCTCGACGCCGCCGACGACGCCTCGGTGACATCCGCGATCGACGAGGTGCTCGCCCGGCACGGGCGCATCGACGTCGCCGTGCTGACCGCGGCGCCGCCGGTCTCGACGCTCGACCCGGCGCGCGACCTCGAGGCGGCGCACCTGCTCGAAGCCATCGACGGCAAGTCCCTCGGGTTCCTCCGTGTGGCCACCGCGCTCCTGCCGCACATGACGAGCGCGGGCTTCGGACGCATCGTCGGCGTCAGCGGACAGATCGCCCGCATGACGACGACCCTCGCCGGCTCCGTGCGCAACGGCACCCTCAACACGATCGCCAAGACGCTCGCGGACTCCGCCGCCGGCACCGGCGTGACGATCAACGTCGTCAACCCTGGTCCTGTGCTCGATGAGACGCAGCACCCGGCGCCCGAGCGGGGGCGACCCGGCGAGTCGAGCTACGCCGAGGTCGCGTCGCTGATCGTGTTCCTCACCTCGGTGGCGGCGGGCGGTGTCTCCGGCGAGGAGATCGCCGCCGGCCACAAGCTGCTCGGCATCGAGAGCTAGACCGGCTCAGCCGCCCGCAAACGGCGGCAGCACGTCAACCGCGGCGCCCAGCGCGCGGGCGTCGTCGCGCGAGACGACCCCGTCGACGAGGAACGACCCGGACGTCATGACCCGATCCATCTCGGCGCCGTAGCGCTCGCGCAGCGCGGCGCGAAGATGCCCGACGGTGGCCGCGGCCGGCAGCATCAGCGTCTCGTCCTCGCGACCGGCGACGTCAGCGGCCGCCGCGAAATAGCGAACGGCAATCGAACGCACGGCAGTCATCCCCCGATCGCCCCCATGGATCGCACCGGGCGCGCGAAGTCCGCCGCGTCGATGCCGTGTCCGGCCTGCTTGCCCCACATCGCGGCGCGCCAGCGGTCGGCGATCTCCTCGTCGCTCGCGCCGCCGCGCAGCAGCGCGCGCAGGTCGGTCTCGTCGTCGCCGAACAGGCAGGAGCGGACGGTGCCCTCCGCGGTCAGTCGGGTGCGGTCGCAGGCGGCGCAGAAGGAGCGCGTGACCGAGGCGATGATGCCGACGGTGGCCGGTCCGTCATCCACCTGCCATTCCTCGGCGGGGGCGGACGGATCCTCGCGCCCCACCTCCGTGAGCCGGAAGCGGGCGCCGAGCACGTCGAGCAGCTCGGCGGCGGGCACCATGTTGGCGCGCTGCCAGGCCTCGTCGGCGTCGAGCGGCATCTGCTCGATGAAGCGCAGGCGGGCGCCGTGCTCGATCGCCCAGTCGAGCAGCGCGGGGGCGTCGCCGAGCGTCTCGCGCATCAGCACCGCGTTCACCTTCAACGGGCCGAGTCCCGCCGCGTACGCCGCCGCGATGCCGCGCAGCACCGCGGGAAGCCGGTCGCGTCGGGTGAGCCGCTCGAAGTGGGCGCGGTCGATCGTGTCGAGGGAGACGTTGATGCGGTCGAGGCCGGCGTCGCGCAGCGCCGCCGCGCGCTTGTCGAGGCCGATCGCGTTCGTCGTCATCGCGAGCGACGCCTCGGGTGCGGCCTCGCGCGAGAGTGCGATGATCTCGACCAGGTCGGCGCGGGTCAGCGGCTCACCGCCCGTGAAGCGCACGTCGTGCACGCCCAGGTCGCGCGCCGCGATGCCGACCAGTCGGGCGATCTCGGGGGCGCTGAGCAGCTCGTTCTTCGGGATCACCGGCAGGCCCTCGGCGGGCATGCAGTAGGTGCAGCGCAGCGAGCAGGCGGAGGTGATCGAGACGCGGAGGTCGTGCGCGATGCGTCCGAAGCGGTCGATCAGCGCATCCGTGTCGGGGCGTCCCGCCGTCGACGGGGCAGCGCTCGGGTCGCGGCGCACGGCCGGCATCCCGAGCCCCAGAGAAGTCATGCCTCCAGCCTACGGTCGCCCGTCCTGACAATGCTCGCCATGCACGCCGAGCGCGCACCGCACCCGCACGCCGGGCGGGCGCCCAACGGACGCCGAAATGACGCAAGGGAGTGCCGCGCGCGGCACTCCCTTACGTCAGGGATGCATCCCTGCCGCCGAAGAACTAGCGGGCGGCGGAGCCGTCGGTGTAGTCGGCGTCCTGCTGCTTCCACGCGAAGAGGGCACGGAGGTCCTTGCCGGTCTTCTCGATCGGGTGCTGGGCACCCTTCTCGCGCAGCGACATGAACTCGGGCGCGCCGGCGTCCTGGTCGTCGATGAAGCGCTTCGCGAACGCACCGGACTGGATGTCGGCGAGAACAGCCTGCATGTTCTCCTTGACGCTCGGGTCGATGACGCGCGGGCCGGAGACGTAGTCGCCGTACTCGGCCGTGTCGGAGACCGACCAGCGCTGCTTGGCGATGCCGCCCTCCCACATCAGGTCGACGATGAGCTTCAGCTCGTGAAGCACCTCGAAGTAGGCGATCTCGGGCTGGTAGCCCGCCTCGACGAGGGTCTCGAAGCCGTACTGCACGAGCTGCGAGGTGCCGCCGCAGAGCACGGCCTGCTCGCCGAACAGGTCCGACTCGGTCTCTTCGGTGAAGGTCGTCTTGATGACGCCGGCGCGGGTGCCGCCGATCGCCTTCGCGTACGACTTCGCGAGGTCCCAGGCCTGGCCCGAGGCATCGTTCTCGACCGCGATGATGTCCGGGATGCCACGGCCGGCGACGTACTCGCGACGCACCGTGTGGCCCGGGGCCTTCGGGGCGACGAGGATGACGTCGACGTCGGACGGCGCCTCGATGTAGCCGAAGCGGATGTTGAAGCCGTGCGCGAAGGCGAGGGTCTTGCCCGCGGTCAGCTTGTCCTTGATGCTCTCGTTGTAGATCGCGCGCTGGTGCTGGTCCGGCGCGAGGATCATGATGACGTCGGCCCACTCGGCGGCGTCGGCGACGCTGAGCACCTCGAAGCCCTCTTCGGTGGCCTTGGGGGCCGACTTCGAGCCGTCCTTCAGACCGATCTTGACCTCGACGCCCGAGTCGCGGAGGTTCATCGCGTGGGCGTGGCCCTGCGATCCGTAGCCGACGATCGCGACCTTCTTGCCCTGGATGAGGGAGAGGTCGGCGTCCTTGTCGTAGTAGAGCTCTGCCATGAGGGGGTTTCTCTTTCTTCTTGTGTGGGTCGAGCAGCCCGCGAACGGGCGTATCGGAACCCGTCGTACGGGGTGCTGGTTTCGATATGCGGCCTTCGGCCGCTCCTCAACCAGCGGGTTTGTTCAGTTCTTGAGCACGCGCTCGCTGATGCTCTTCGCACCGCGACCGATCGCGAGGAGGCCCGACTGCGCGAGCTCCTTGATCCCGTAGGGCTCGAGCACGCGCAGGAAGGCCTGCACCTTGCCCGAGTCGCCCGTGACCTCGATGACGAGCGCATCCGGTGCCACGTCGACGACGCGCGCGCGGAACAGGTTCACCGCCTCGAGGATCTGCGAGCGGGTCGTGTTGTCGACGCGCACCTTGATCAGCAGGTGCTCGCGCTCGACCGCCTGGGTCGGGTCGAGCTCGACGATCTTGACCACGTTGATCAGCTTGTTCAGCTGCTTGGTGACCTGCTCCAGCGGAAGGGCGTCCACATCCACCACGACGGTGATGCGGCTGAGGCCCTCCAGCTCGGAGTGGCCGACCGCGAGCGACTCGATGTTGAAGCCGCGGCGGGCGAACAGTCCGGCGACGCGGGTCAGCAGACCGGGCTTGTCTTCGACGAGCAGGGAGAGAACGTGACGCGACATGGCTTACTCCTCCTCCCACTCGGGAGCGTGATCTCGGGCGTACTGCACCTGCGAGTTGCCGACGCCCTGCGGGACCATCGGCCACACCATCGCGTCGCGGCTGACCACGAAGTCGATGACGACGGGCCGGTCGTTGGTCTCGATCGCGAGCTTGATCGCCGCGTCGACCTCTTCGGGCTTCGTGACGCGGATGCCCAGGGCGCCGTACGCCTCGGCGAGCTTCACGAAGTCGGGCACCATGCGGGTCTGCTCGGTGGCCGAGGTCGAGCCGGTGTTGAGGTCGGTGAACGAGTGGCGGCCGTCGTAGAACAGCGTCTGCCACTGGCGCACCATGCCGAGGCTCGAGTTGTTGATGATCGCGACCTTGATCGGGATGTCGTTGATCGTGCAGGTGGCGAGCTCCTGATTGGTCATCTGGAAGCAACCGTCGCCGTCGATCGCCCACACCAGGCGGTCGGGCTGGGCCACCTTGGCGCCCATCGCGGCGGGCACCGAGTAGCCCATCGTTCCGGCGCCGCCGGAGTTCAGCCACGACATGGGCCGTTCGTACTTGATGAACTGCGCGGCCCACATCTGGTGCTGGCCGACGCCCGCGGCGTAGACCGCTTCGGGTCCGGAGAGCTCGCCGATGCGCTGGATGATCGCCTGCGGCGCGAGCAGCCCGTCGTCGGGGTCGTCGACGAAGCCGAGCGGGAAGTTCGCCTTCAGCTGGTTGAGACGCGTCCACCACTCCGAGTAGTCGGGGGTGACGTTCTTCGACGCGGTGGTGAAGGCCGCCAGCAGCTCGGGCAGCACCTCCTTCACGTCGCCGACGATCGGCACATCGGCGGTGCGGATCTTGCCGATCTCGGCCGGGTCGATGTCGACGTGCACGACCTTCGCCTCGGGGGCGAAGTCGGCCACCTTGCCGGTGACGCGGTCGTCGAACCGCGCGCCGAGCGCGATGATCAGGTCGCTCTCCTGCAGGCCGAGCACCGCGGGCACCGTGCCGTGCATGCCGGGCATGCCGAGGTGCTGCGGGTGCGAGTCGGGGAACGCGCCGCGCGCCATCAGGGTGGTCACGACGGGCGTGCCGGTCTTCTCGGCGAGCTTCAGCAGCTCCTTCTCGGCGGCGCCGCGGATCACTCCGCCGCCGACGTACAGGATCGGCTTCTTCGCGGCGGCGAGCATCTCACCCGCGGCGACGATCTGCTTGCCGTGCGCCTTCGTCACCGGGCGGTAGCCGAGCAGCTCGACCTTGGGCGGCCAGATGAACGGGGCCGTCTTCTGCTGCGCGTCCTTGGTGATGTCCACGAGCACCGGGCCGGGGCGGCCGGTGGTGGCGATCTCGACGGCGGCGGCGAGCACGCCGGGCACGTCTTCGGGCTTGGTCACCAGGAACGAATGCTTGGTGATCGGCATCGTGATGCCGACGATGTCGACCTCCTGGAACGCATCCGTTCCCATCGAGGTCGAGAACACCTGGCCGGTGATCGCCAGCAGCGGCACCGAGTCCATGTAGGCGTCGGCGATCGCCGTCACCAGGTTGGTGGCGCCCGGGCCGGAGGTGGCGATGCAGACGCCGAGCTTGCCGGAGGCGGAGGCGTAGCCCTCGGCCGCGTGGCCGGCGCCCTGCTCGTGGCGCACCAGGATGTGCCGGATCGCGGTGGAGGCCATCAGCTCGTCGTAGAACGGCATGATGGCGCCGCCGGGAAGACCGAAGACGTCGGTGATGCCGAGCTTTTCGAGCGAGGCGAGGATCTGCCCCGAGCCGGTGAGCTCGGGCGGGCCGGCCTTGCCCGGCGCTGCCGGGGCCGGTGCGGAGTCCGCAGTCATGGATGAGGTCCTTCGAAAAGTGTCTGATCGATCCGCCGGCCGGCAGATCGGGAGCGCAAGCTACCCGGTGACCGCGCCTTCCGCAGCGGAATGCACGAGCTTCGAGTACTTCGCGAGAACGCCACGGGTATAGCGCGGAGGAAGTGGAGCCCAGCCGTCTCGGCGGGCTGCCAGCTCGGCCTCGTCGACCAGTAGGTCAATGGACCGGGCGGCGATATCGACCCGTATCAGATCACCGTCGCGGACGAATGCGATCGGACCTGCGTCCACCGCTTCGGGAGCGACGTGGCCGATGCACAGGCCGGTTGTGCCGCCTGAGAATCTGCCGTCGGTCAAGAGTAGTACATCTTTTCCGAGGCCTGCCCCCTTGATGGCGGCGGTGATGGCGAGCATCTCGCGCATGCCGGGACCGCCCTTGGGGCCTTCGAAGCGGATGACGACGACGTCGCCGGCGGTGATCTCGCCGTTGGTGAGCGCATCCATGGCGGCACGCTCACGCTCGAACACGCGCGCGGGGCCCTCGAAGGTCTCGGCGTCGAAGCCGGCGGTCTTCACGACCGCGCCCTCGGGGGCGAGCGAGCCGTTCAGGATCGTCAGGCCTCCGGTGGCGTGGATCGGGTTGTCGAGCGCGCGCAGCACCTTGCCGTCGAGCGGCTCGATGTCCATCTCCGCGAGGTTCTCGGCGAGGGTCTTGCCGGTGACGGTGAGGGCGTCGCCGTGCATGAGTCCGGCATCCATGAGGGCCTTCATCAGCGTCGGCAGGCCGCCGTGGCGGTCGACGTCGTTCATGACGTACTGGCCGAAGGGCTTCAGGTCGCCGATGTGCGGCACCTTCGAGCCGATGCGGTTGAAGTCGTCGAGGGTGAGGTCGACCTCGGCCTCGTGTGCGATCGCGAGCAGGTGCAGCACGATGTTGGTCGAGCCGCCGAGCGCCATGCCGACCGCGATCGCGTTCTCGAACGCCTTCTTGGTGAGGATGTCGCGCGCGGTGATGCCGAGGCGCAGCAGGTTGGTGACGGCCTCACCGGAGCGGTGGGCGAAGTAGTCGCGACGCGCGTCGGCGGCGGCCGGGCTCGCACTGCCGGGCAGCGAGAGGCCGAGCGCTTCGGCGACGGACGCCATCGTGTTGGCGGTGTACATGCCGCCGCAGGCGCCCTCGCCGGGCGCGAAGGCGCACTCGATGCGCTTGGCGTCGGCCTCGCTCATCTTGCCGGCCTTGACGGCGCCGACCGCCTCGAAGGAGTCGATGATCGTGATGTCCTTCTCGGTGCCGTCCGAGAGCTTCACCCAGCCGGGGGCGATCGATCCGGCGTAGAGGAAGACGGAGGCGAGGTCGAGTCGCGCCGCCGCCATCAGCATGCCGGGGATCGACTTGTCGCAGCCGGCGAGCAGCACCGAGCCGTCGAGGCGCTCCGCCTGCATGACGGTCTCGACGCTGTCGGCGATGACCTCACGCGAGACGAGCGAGAAGTGCATTCCCTCGTGGCCCATCGAGATGCCGTCGGAGACGGAGACGGTGCCGAACTGCAGCGGGTAGCCGCCGCCGGAGTGCACGCCCTCCTTCGCCGCCTGCGCGAGACGCGCGAGGCTCAGGTTGCAGGGGGTGATCTCGTTCCACGAGCTGGCGATGCCGATCTGCGACTTGTCCCAGTCGGCGTCGCCCATGCCGACGGCGCGCAGCATGCCGCGGCTCGTCGTGGCTTCGATGCCATCGGTGACGGTGCGTGAACGGGGCTTGTGATCGACTGCGGGCGCGCCCGAATCGGCAGATGTTTCCGGCATGTGTCGAGGGTATCGCGTTGGCGCGGTTCCCATGGCGTCCGGGCTCGGGGTCCCGTCAGCGCGCCGCCCCGCCGAGCGCGTCCGCCAGTCGGGGCGCCAGACGTCGAGCCATCAGCTCATAGCCTTCGCTGTTCGGATGGAGGCGATCGGGCAGCGCTGCGCCTCGTTCTCGTTGAGGATCTCCAGCCCGTCGACGATGGTGATGGGAATGCCGTCGAGCTCCGCCGCGCGCGCTGTCGCCGCCGCGACGATGCTGCGGATCTCGCGCAGCGTGAGTCCGTCCGCATTGGGCGTCGACTCCCGGTCCGGGCACGCGATGGGTGTCACGACGACGAGCGGCGTCGTCGGGTGCCCCTCGCGCACTCGTCGCACGAACCCCGTCATGGCGGGTCCCAGCGAACGAGCCGAGAACGTCCGCTTCCCGTAGATGTTGATCCCGACACACAGGCTGATCAGGTCGGCGGGTGTTGCTCGAAGGTGATCCGCCACCGCGGGATCCAGGTGGCACTGCCCGGCGAGTCCGAGGTTGGTGTGCCGCCATCCCCGCGAGGCCGCAACCCTCCACGGCCAGGCATCGCTCGGACCGCTGGCACCGATCCCTTGCGTGATCGAGCTGCCGTACGTCAGCCAGCGGGGTCCCGACTCGGCCGTCGGCACCGGATCCTGATCGCCGACGAACGCGAGCGCCCCCAGCCGCGTCGGGGTGTCGACCGGGAGTGCGACGACGAGGTCGACGCGCCGTCCGGGCAGCGGGATGCGGGCGGTCTGCCAGCCTGCCGCGAGCGCGACGCGCTCCCAGATGGAGCCATCGACCACGATGTCGAGGCTCGACGCGGGCTCTGAGATCCAGATCTCCAGCTCGAGCAGGCTCGCCTCCGTGGAGACCGAGAGATGCACGCCTGCCGGCGTGCGCACCTGTGTCAGGAACTGGTCGTCAGCGACCGCGTCCGTCGCGGCGTCGGGCAGCCGCCGGAACTCGACGGCGCTGCGATCCTCGACAGCGCGCGGGAGCGCCCCTCCCCGCCAGGGCAGCTCTGCCGCGTAGACGCGGTGCCGTGACCTCACGGCGCGACGGGGCGACGGTCCGCCTGCACGGCCGCGCGGCGGTCGTCTTCGACGTCGGCAAACCACTTCGCGAGCTGGCGCGTCATCGAGGCGACGCGTTTGGGCTGCGACTCGGCGAGATCAGACGCCTCGGCCGGATCGGATCGGAGGTTGAAGAGCATCGGTGCCGCGTTGGCGGGCGCCGTGGCCAGGGTGGGGCGAGCGCCGACGGTCTCCGGGTTGAACAGGCCCGGGTCTCGCTTGATCGCTTCGTCGAGGCGATCATCGGCCGGCGTGGCGTCCAGGGAGAGCGGCCACGCGGGCCACAGCAGCTTCCAGTCGCCGTCGCGCATCGCCGCATTCGACGTCGCGAGCGGTTCGTAGCGCGTCCACTGCCAGAAGCGCGTCGACTCCGCCGCCCGCGTGCTGCCTTGAAGCACGGGCAGAGCGCTTCGGCCGTCGAAGCTCTCCGGGTCGTAGCGAACGCCTGCGGCGTCGAGCAGGGTCGGGAGCCAATCGGTGAAGTGCACGAGCGAGTCGAGGGATGTCCGGCCTTCGATCCCGTCGGGCCACCGCATGATGAAGGGAACACGGATGCCCCCTTCCCAGACGGTCTGCTTCGCTCCCCGCAGGCCCGCGTTGTAGCGCACCGTCGACTCCTCGCCTTCGCCGTCGAGCTGTGGCCCATTGTCACTCATGAACATGACGATGGTGTTGTCGGCGAGGCCGCGCTCCTCCAGCGTCTGCAGAATGCGACCGATGCCGAGATCGACGCGCTGAATCATCGCGTAGATCGTTGCCACTCGGCGACTCACTCCCGGCTTCAGGAACTGGTCGATCTCGGCTTCGGGCGCCTGGAACGGGAAGTGCGGCGCGTTGTAGGCGAGGTGCAGGAAGAACGGCTCGTTCTGGTGGCGCTCGATGTAGTCGATTGCCCCGCTGGTGAACACGTCCGTCAGGTAGCGCCCGTCGGCGGCGAACGGGGCGCGGTCCCGTTCCAGGGTCCACTCCCAGTAGTCCTGCCACCCTCCGCGGAATCCGAGGAACTCGCCGAAGCCCCGGTTGAGCGGGTGATAGCGGTCGTCGAACGCGCCGTTGTGCCATTTGCCCACGAGCCCGGTTGCGTAGCCGGCGGCGCCGAGGTAGTCGGCGATGGTTCGACGCGCTGTCGACAGCCGGTCCGTGCCGTAGGCCTCGAGCGTGTCGATGACTCCCCCGCGCTGCGGGTACTGCCCGGTCAGCAGCGCGGCACGCGCCGGCGCGCAGACGGGAGACGCCGAGTAGTGCTGGGTCAGGCTGACGCCATTCGTCGAGAGCTGGTCGAGCACCGGCGTCGACGATGCGCCGAAGTTGACGCTCGACAGATCGCCGTAGCCCATGTCGTCGACGACGATCTGGATGATGTTGGGGCGTGTCATGCGCGCGCCCCCGCTGCCGCCGTCGGGGCAGCCGACACCATCTGCTCGGAGAAGTGGCACCGCGCCTCCTGGCCCGGCGCGACCACGGCGAGATCCGGGTTCACGGTGGTGCAGATCTCGGGGTTTCCGAGTGCTGCACGCAGCGGGCATCGGTTGCTGAACCGGCATCCGGACGGGACGCGCAGCGGACTCGGCACCTCGCCCGACAGGGGCACCGACACCGGCTTGCCACGCAGATTCGGCTCGGGAGCCGCGTCCAGCAGGGCCCGCGTGTACGGGTGGCGAGGTGCGCTGAAGACCTGGGCGGCGGGGCCCTTCTCCACGATCTGACCGAGGTACATCACGGCAACGACGTCGCTGATGTGGCGGACCACCGCAAGGTCATGAGCGACGAACAGATACGACAGCCCGAGCCGCTCCTTCAGGTCGTCGAAGAGGTTCACAATCTGCGCCTGCACGCTCACGTCGAGCGCCGACACTGGCTCGTCGAGCACGAGAAGGCGCGGGCTGATCGAGAGAGCTCGGGCGATCGCGACACGCTGCTTCTGTCCACCCGACAGATCGCGCGGGTGCCGACGCGGGTCGACCATGCCGAGCCCCACTTCGTCCAGAAGCTGAAGCACGGCGTCTTTCCCGCCTCGCTCCCGGAAGGTCCCGGCGAGTTTCATCGGCTCGGCAATCGACGCGCCCACGCTCATCCGAGGATCGAGGGAGCTGTTCGGGTCCTGGAACACCATCTGGACCTTGGCGCGCAGCTCGCGCGACCGTTGGCGGTCGGCGGTTGCCGGGTTGATTCCGTTCGATCTCGATCGTGCCCGAGGTCGGGGCATCGATCATGGTCGCGATGCGCGAGAACGTCGACTTGCCGCACCCCGACTCGCCCACCAGTCCGAGCACCTCGCCCGCGCCGATCTCCAGGTTCACGTCATCGAGAGCGCGAACGGTGAGGCGGCGCCCCTTCCGCATCACCGGGAAGTGCCGAGTGACGTCGCGGGCGGAGAGCACCGCATCGGTGCCGTCAGCGCTCTCGGCCTTCGTCGTTGCATTTCCCATCAGACGGCTTCCCCTTGATCCGCGTCGGCCACTCGCGGCGCTTCGTCGTTGAAGTGGCAGGCACTTCGATGCCCGGTGCGCTCCTCGGGCGCTCCCACATTGCGCAGGCTCGGCTCCACCTCGACGCAGGAGTCCCGCCCCTGTCGACGCTCGCACCGCGGCGCGAAACGGCACCCCACGGTGATGCTCCCGAGCGCGGGCGGCGAACCGGGAATCGAGACGAGGCGTTCGCGCACCAGATCCAGACGAGCGATGCTTCCGAGCAGACCGATCGTGTACGGATGCTTCGGGTTCGTGAACAGCTCCTCGACCGTTCCCTCCTCGACGATCCGGCCGCCGTACATCACGGCCACCCGGTCGGCGATCTGCGAGACGAGCGCCAGGTCGTGCGAGATGAAGACGGTGGCGACCCCGTCCTCGGTCTTCGCATCGGCGATGAGCTTCAGCACCTGCGCCTGCACGGTGACGTCGAGGGCGGTGGTCGGCTCGTCGGCGATGAGCAGGCTCGGTCGTTTGGTGCGCGCGGTGGCGATCATGGCGCGCTGCCGCATGCCGCCGGAGAACTCGTGCGGGTACTGGTCGGCGCGCAGATCAGGATCGGGAACCTGCACCGATTCGAGTGCTTCGATCACGCCGCCGCGGCGGTCGCGACGCGACTCGCCGGCGAAACGGCCTCGACGGGCCTCACCCACCTGCGCCCCGACGGTCATGGTCGGGTTGAGCGCCGCGAGCGGGTCCTGGAAGACGAACCCGATCTCCTTCGCCCGCACCCCGCGCATCGCACGCGGTGACAGGTCGAGCAGATTCGTGCCGTTGAACTCGACCGCGCCGCGCGCGTCGACTCCGCGCGGGAGCAGCCCCGCGATCGCGAGCGCGGTGAGGCTCTTGCCGGAGCCCGACTCGCCGACGATCGCGAGGGTCTCTCCCCTGTGCAGCGTCAGATTGACGCCTCGAACGGCATCTTCGCGTCCGCTGCGGAGCATCACCGCGACTCGCAGATCGCGGACCTGAAGAAGCGGCACTGCGTCGCCATCCGTTCGGTCGCGCCGGTCGGTGCGGTCCTGAATATCGGTCATCGTGCATCCAACTTCGTGTGAAGGCCATCGGCGAGGGAGTTCAGCCCCAAGACCATGAGCGTCAGGGCGATTCCGGGGAACAGGCCGTACCACGGGGCCTGGCTTGAGAACCGCAGGCTCTCGTTGAGCATCTGCCCCCACGAGGGCATCGGCGGCTGGGTGCCCAGGCCGATGAAGCTCAGACCGGCCGCGATGAGGACGGCTGCCCCCATCGAGATCGCGAGCTGCACCAGCAGCGGGCCGGAGATATTGGGAACCACGTGTCGCGCGATCACCTTGAGGTGCGAGGCCCCGGCCATCCGTGCCGCGATCACGTAGTCCTTGGATCGCACCGTGAGCGTCGAGGCGCGGCTGACACGGGCGAAGCTCGGGACCGTCGCGATGCCGATCGCGATCGCCGCGACCGTGCTCGAGGAGCCGAACACCGCCGCGAAGGCGATCCCGAGGACAAGCGCCGGGAAGGCGAACAGCGCCTCGGCGAATCGCATGATGATCGCCTCGGTCGCGCGCTGGAAGTAGCCCGCAAGGATGCCGCCGGCGGCCCCGAGACTCGCGCCGAGCGAGACGGCGATGACGCCGATCTCGAAGGACGCGCGGGTGCCGAAGACCACGCGGCTGAAGATGTCCCGACCGAGTTGGTCGGTTCCGAACCAGTACGTCCAGGACGGGCCCACCAGCTCATCGCCGCGGTACTGCTGAATGGGGTCATGCGGCGAGATGAGCGGCGCGAACACCGCAAGAATCACGAACATCGCGGCGAGCGACAGTCCCAGAGTCAGTTGGAAGTTCGCGCGGGGCCGCGGAAGCCAGGCGAGTCCGCGGGCGAAGCGGTCACGCCACTCGGGCCTCCCGATGCGACGGGCGGCGCGCTCGCGCGCCTCGAGGTCGAGCGCCATTACGCTTTCACCTCGCTTCGCAGCCGCGGGTCGAAGACGCCGTACAGCAGGTCGGTCAAGATGTTGAGAACCACGAACACCACCAAAGACAGCATCAGAATCGCTTGGATGACGGGGTAGTCGCGCGCCGAGACGGCTTCGAGCAGCTGACGGCCGACTCCGGGCCACGAGAACATGCTTTCGATCACGACGGCGCCGCCGAGGAGGTTGCCGATCTGGATCGCGAAGATCGTCAGGATCGGGATGAGAGCGTTGCGCAGAATGTGGCTGAACACGACCCTGCTCGGATCGACGCCCTTCGACGCGGCCGTCGTCACGTACAGCTCCTCGCGCACCTCCACGACGGATGCACGGGTGAACCGGGCGAGAACACCGGCCTGCGTGATGCCGAGGCACAGCGCCGGAAGGGCGAGCGTCTGCAAGGCCCGGCCCGGGTCTTCCGCGAACGGCACGTAGCCGCCGGAGGGCAGCCACCCGAGGGTGACCGCGAACAGCAGGATCAGCAGATAGCCGAGCCAGAACGGCGCGATGCCCATCATGGTGGCCGTGAGCGCGGACAGCACGTTGTCAAGAACGGTGCCGCGACGCAGTCCGGCGAGCACGCCGAGGCCGATGCCGACGACGATCGCGACGAACAAGGCCGCCAAGACCAGAGCGAGCGTCGCGCTGAATCGGTAGCCGACCAGCTCGATGACCGGCTGCTTCGAGATGAGTGAGGTGCCGAGGTCGAACTGCAGCAGCTGGCCAATCCAGGTGAGGTACTGCTGCCACAGCGGCGCGTCGAGCGCGAGAGTCTCGCGAATCGCCGCGATGGTCTCCGGGCTGGCGTCGGGTCCCCCCAACGCCAGCGCCGGATCCCCCGGGATCGCCCGGATCAGGGCGAACAACGCCACGCTCGCAATCAAGAGGACGGGGATGCCCCTGCCCACTCGACTGATGACGAATCGAAACATGGCGTTGTGCCCTTCTCCGCTACTTGCTTGCGCTGGTGAGGTTGAGCGCGAGATCGCCGTTGCCGAGGGTCAGACCCTCAAGGTCGGCAGCCATCGCCAGGGCTCGCGGCTGGTTGGCCATCGGCAGGTTGAACGCCTGCTCGGCGAGGAACGCAGCCGCGGCGCGGTAGGCCTCCATCCGCTCTTCACGCGTGGTGCTGAGCTGGCCGTCCGAGATGAAGCCGCGCCACTCATCCGAGTCGAAGCGCGTCGGGTTCTCGGTGCCGCGGAAGGGCAGCGCGCCGAAGGCGAACGCCGGGTCCTGGTTCGCGAAGCCGTAGCGATGTCCGACCATGCCGGTGAAGTCGGCGGCGATGGCGGTGCGGATGATCTCCGTCTCCTCCACCTCGCTGATCGTGAGGTTGACGCCGATGGTGGCCAGGTCGGCCTGGTAGACCTGCGCGAAGTCCGCGAGCTCGCTGACAGTGGCACGGTTGATGACGAACTCGATATCGAACCCGTCCGCGTAGCCGGCCTCGGCGAGGAGGGCTGCGGCCTTGTCCAGGTCGAACTCGCAGGTCTCCATCGCGGCGTCGTAGGCCGGGCTGCTGGCGGGCCACATGATGCAGCTGGACGCCGTCACGCCGTTCAGGAAGGTGTCGGCGAAGCGCTCGCGGTCGAGCGCGTAGCCGAGTGCCTGGCGCACCCGCGGGTCGGCCGTCGGGCCCTCCGCCGACTGCACCATGATGTTGAAGTTTCCGGCACCGGGGACGATCAGGGTCTTGGTCGTGCCTTCGCTCAGCCGGCTCACGTCGCTGAACGGCACCTGGTAGGCCACGTCCACACCACCGCTCTGCACGGCAGCGACAAGCGCACTGGAGTCCGGGTAGGTGCGGAAGTCGATCTCGCTGGCGAGCGGCGCCTCGCCCCAGTACGACTCGTTCGGCACGAGGCTCAGCGCGCTCCCCGGGTCGAACGTGTCGATGATGTAGGGGCCGGTGCCGATCGGAGCGCTGTCGATCACGTCGAACGACTCGGGCGAGATGATCACGATGTTGTTGAGCAGGGAGAAGATCTGCGGCGTCGACGAGGCGAGCGCGATCTCGACCGTCGACTCGTCGACGGCGGAGAACTCGGCACCCCCCAGCACGCCGGCGCCCTGGAGACCGGTCTCCGGGTCCTGCGCGTACTCCAGGTTCCACACGACCGCGTCGGCGTCGACGCTCGTGCCGTCGGAGAACACCACATCATCACGAAGGGTGAGCGTGAGCGCGGTCGAGGCGTCGTCGATCTCCCACGACTCGGCGATCTGCGGTTCGGGCTCGAGGCCCTCCGTGAGCGTGATCAGGGTGTCGAACAGCGACCGCTTGACGGCCTGCTGCGGGTCGCCGATCGGGTACGGCTTCAGCGACTGGATGGACGAGGTGATGCCCACGGTCAACCCGCTGGAGCCGTCAGAGCTGCCCCCGGTGGCGGCGCCGCTGGCGCAGCCGGTGAGCGCAAGTGCGGCGACCAACAGGCCGGGCACCGCGATGGATCGCGACAAGTGCATTCGAGAACTCCTTTGTTCTGCCAGCCTCATGACTGGCTGATCGAGTGGTGCAGGGGTACGTCGATGTCGTCAGTCCCACATCGGCGCTCGATCGACGGTAGCCCGGTTGATCGAGTCGAAGTACCCTTCGGGGTCTATCAATCGATAGGATCTTGCTATCGTCACGCCGTTGCCCCGCGTCACGCGAGAACCTGAAGTCGCACCAGCGCCGGTGCGCCTTTTCGCCCCGTCGAGAGGCCACCTGGCCTATCAATCGATGGGAAATTTCGATGAATCAACGCAGGCTCGAGTGCTTTCTGGCCGTGGTCGACGAGCTGCACTTCGGCCGCGCGGCGCGGCGGATGGGGATGACCCAGCCGTCGCTGAGCGCGCAGATCCGCGCGCTCGAAGAAGAGATGGGCGTCGTGCTGCTGGAGCGCAGGAGCCGGCGGGTCGAGGTGACGCAAGCAGGACGAGCGCTCGCTGACGGGGCGCGATCGGTGCTCGTGGAGATGGACCGCGTGTTCGCCACGACGCGTGACGTGGCGGCCGGGCGCACGGGGCGCCTGACGATCGGCTCGGTCGGGGCAGGATTCAACGGCATCCTCGCCCCGGTTCTGCGCCGACTCCAGGTCGAGCTTCCGAACCTGCAGGTCACCCTTCGCCAGGATTCCTCGAGCCTGCACCAGGTGCAGGCGATCGCCGACCGAACGATCGACGTCGGGATCCTGAGAACGGCGCGCCCGCACAGCGCGGTGACAACCGAGCTTCTCTACAAGGAATCGTTCATCGTCTACCTGCCGAGCGGTCATCCGCTCGCGCGATCGGAGCAGCCGCTCAAACTGGCGCAACTCGCCAGCGAGCGCTTCGTGACGTGGCCCCGCGAGCTCGGCCCCGAGTTCCACGACTCGATCACGAGATACTGCCTTGCCGCGGGCTTCAGCCCCACCGGGCCCGCCACCGGATACACCACGGAGGCTCAGCTCTCACTCGTCGCCGCGGGCCTCGGGATCTCCTTCCAGGCCGCGTCCAACGCGAATCTGCAGCGTGCGGGCGTCGTCGCGATGCCGTTGGGCGAAGACGACATGGTGACCGAGCTGTTCGTCGCCTACCCCGCGACGAGACCCACCCCGGCCACCACCGCGTTTCTTCGTCTGGCCAAGGAAGCGGTCAAGGTCGGGCGCTTCGGCACACCGCCACATGACGGTCAATGGCCAGCGGCGATGTCCGACCGCGTCCCGGTGCGAGCCAGTCGCACCTGAGCCTGCGGCCCCAGGTCGAGGTTGACAGTTCTCGTGTCTGCCGTAGCTTCGGTTCGCACGCGACACAGCGAACGTTGTCGCGACGGAATCGAAGGGGATTCACGTGACGATTCATCGCTCTCTGCTGCGGCAACTCGCGGCCGCAGTACTCGCCACAGCTCTGTTGGCGGCGACTCCGGGAACGGCCGCAGCAAAGACACCTGGCATGGCGGTCGGGTCTCCGGTGTCGTCCCACATGCTCGCGGCGGGAACAGGTTTCCAGGCTCCGCCGAGTGATCCGACCTACGCGACCTGCGCTGCGCCGGGTTCGGATGAGTTCACGGGCGCGACGCTCGATACCGCCACGTGGTCCAGCAGCGTGAACGGGCCCGTTAACCACACCGTGACCGGCGGCCACCTGGTCCTCCCGACCGAGCTCGTCGCCCCCTCCACGGCATCGCTGATCCAGCAGCCCCTGCCCGGAAGCGTCTGGGAGGCAACGACCAAAGTCACCGTCGCCCCCGTCGCGAGCTACCAGCAAGGCGGGCTCATCCTCTGGGAGAACTCCAGCGAATGGATCGTGCTCGACGTCTACTACTCCAGTGGCGAACGTCGCATCCAGTTCAACCACAGCGGATCCAACCCCGGATACGCCGTCCTGCCGGTTGCAACCGGAGACATCTTCTGGTTCCGCATGACCGCCGACGGCACCACAGTCTCCGGCGCCTACTCCACCGACGGCAGCACCTTCACCCCGATCGGCACCCCCGCCGCCACCGGCGGGAGCTTCGCCCCCACCCACATCGGCCCGTACGCCGGCCGCGGCACCTCCAGCGCCGGCGCCGAAATCGACGCCGAGTTCGACTGGTTCCGCCTCAGCCCCACCGCCACCCAACTCGCCGACTGCGATGGGCCGATGTATGAGTTCTGTGCGGCGGCAGGATCGGACGAGTTCGACGGCGCCACCCTGGACACCGCCACCTGGTCCAGCACCGTGAACGCTCCGGTCGCGCACTCCTTCGCAGCCGGCCATCTCGTCCTTCCGACCGAGCTGGTCTCCCCCGCAACCGCCTCACTCATCCAGCAGCCCCTGCCCGGGAGCATCTGGGAGGCCACCACGAAAGTGACGGTGGAACCCGTCGCGAGCTACCAGCAAGGCGGACTCATTCTCTGGGAGAACTCCAGCGAATGGATCGTGCTCGACGTCTACTACTCCAGTGGCGAGCGTCGCGTCCAGTTCAACCACAGCGGATCGAACGCCGGCTACGCGGTGCTTTCGGGCGGAGTCGGCGACACCTTCTGGTTCCGCATCGCCGCTGACGGAAGCACCTACACCGGCGCCTACTCCACCGATGGCGAGACGTTCACCCCGGTCGGCTCCACCGTCTCAGCCGGCGGAAGCTTCGGTCCCACCCATGTCGGCCCGTACGCCGGCCGCGGGACCTCCAGCGCGGGCGCCGAGATCGACGCCGAGTTCGATTGGTTCCGCTTCAGCCCCAACGCCACCGAACTCGCCGACTGCGGCTACGGCACCAGCACCACACCGGAGGACCCGTACGAGTCGGCCCGCGAGAAGTGGCGCACGATCCTCGTCGGCACCGCGGCGATCGATCCTTCGATCGAGCCGTACGCATCCGTGATCGCGGGTCTCGACACGGACGCGAGTGCCTACCGCGACGCGCTCGATCTCGCTGCGGAGACCGAGCCTTGGGCTGACCTCAGCACATCGAACCAGTCGGACGCGTTGGCCGCCTTCCGGCGCCTCACGCTGATGGCGACAGCGTGGGCGACTCCGGGCAGCGCCGTCTACGGTGACGACGACTTCCGCGACGACACCATCACCGCCTTCGAGTGGATGCTGTCTCATCGCTACTACGACGGCATGCCGCAGGGCAGCAACTGGTGGTTTCCCGAGATCGGCTTCCCCCTTGAGGTCAACTCGATCGTCGTCCTGCTCTTCGAAGAGCTCTCGCCGTCGACCATCGACAACGCGATGGATGCGGTCAACGACTTCAGCCCGTGGGTCTCGATGACCGGAGCCAACCGAGTCTGGAAGGCCATGGTGGTCGGTGTCCGTGGCGTCATCGTCGAGGACGCGGCCAAGCTCAACTCGGCGCGCAATGGCCTCAGCAACGTCTTCGACTACGTGACGAGCGGAGATGGCTTCCACCGCGACGGCTCTTTCCTGCAGCACAACTACTATCCGTACACAGGTGGGTACGGTGTCTCCCTCGCGACCAATATCGGCCAGTTGCTTCTGCTGCTCGACGACTCGCCCTGGGAGGTTGTCGACTCGGATGTCTCGCACGTCTACGACTGGGTGACCGAGGCATTCGATCCGGTCATGCGCAACGGCGTGATGATGGACTCGGTTCGAGGACGAGAGATCTCACGCGAGCACAACCAGGACGATGTCTCCGGCGCGACTGCTCTTCGCGCGATGCTGACGATTGCCGAAAGCGCCCCAGCGGGCACACGGGACGAGATCCGAGGTGTCGTCGCGCGGCATCTCGACTCCGGCGACAACCCCGGCTTCTGGGGCGGCGGCTCGCTGTTCGTCCTGGAGCTCGCCGATTCCGCGACCGACGGAAGCGTCGGCGCTCAGCTCGACGGCGATTGGGCCTTCAACGCGATGGCAAGGTCGGTGAGCCACCGCGGGTCCTATGCGGCGGTAGTCGCGATGTCCAATCCGCGGATCGCGACGTATGAGTCGATCAATCAGGAGAACTACCGGTCCTGGTACACCGCCGACGGAATGACTTACCTGTACTTGGATTCCGATGTCGATCAGTACAGCGACGATTTCTGGGCGACGGTCAATCGATACCGCCTCGCCGGAACCACCGTCGATACGGTGGCCAGAACGAACACCTCTGGAGCATCGAGTCGCCCGACCGGCGAGTTCTCGGGCGGGGCCGCCGGAGATGCTGGCCATGCGGCGGTCGCGCAGATGACGCTCGACGCCTACGGAAGCGACCTCGAAGCGAACAAGGCATGGTTCTTCTTCGACGATGAGTACGTCGCTCTGGGAAACGGCATCAGCGCCACCCAGAGCGGCAACGGCTGGGATGGCGCGCCGCGACGAATCGAGACCACGATCGACAACCGTCGCGTGGACTCCGGCACGGTGTCGTTGCTCGTCAATGGCTCGCCCACCGCGCTGACCGACGGAGTCGCGGCGAGTCATGCCGGGGCCGACTGGGCGCATCTGACGAGTGACGGGAGCACGATCGGCTATGTGTTCCCCGACGGCGCCGATATCGACGTTGAGCGCGAGGTGCGCAGCGGCAACTGGTACTCCATCAACCAGGCCAGCGGCACCGCGACCACGCGGACGAACGAGTTCGCCTCGCTCTGGTTCGATCACGGCACCTCCCCCGCCGCCGCCGACTACTCGTACATCGTGCTGCCGAACGCGAGTTCGGCTTCGACCTCGGCCTACGCCGCGAGTCCTGACGTTCGCATCCTCGAGAACTCGAGCTCCGTGAGCGCCGTGGATGAGTCGTCGACCGGCGCCGTCGCGGCCGCGTTCTGGGCCAGCGGCAGCGTGATTCGCGATGGCTCGACGTATCTCGCCAGCGATGCGATCGCATCCGTGACGATCGAGAGTGACGGCGGCGACACCGTCATCACCGTCGTCGATCCGACCCAGACGAACACAGGAACGATCTCGCTCGAGCTGTTCGTGAGCTCGACCGCGACCGTCAGCGCGTCGGCCGGTGCCACAGTCACTCAGCTGTCGCCGACGACGAAGATCAGCTTCGACGTGTCAGGCGCACGAGGCAAGGCCTTCGTAGTGCGTGTCGCGCCATAGAAGGGCGGCGCGGGTCACGACGCTGGGGGCTGGCCCTCCGCCGCCGCATCCCGCTCCTCGGCCCGCGAGACGTCGTCGACGAGCTCGTCGCGCATCAGCAGGTCGCGGCGCACGTTCTTGCTGCGGTAGCCGGCGCGACCGATCATGTGGGCGGCGACGGGCGCGGTGAACAGCTGGAAGATCGCGATCGGCACGAGCGCGAGGAGCGTCGCCCAGGTGCGGGTGGCGAGCGCGATGGCGATGATCACGAGGATCAGGCCGAGGATCTGCGGCTTGGTTCCGGCGTGCAGCCGACTCAGCGAGTCGGGGAAGCGCAGCAGGCCGACGGCGGCACCCAGCGACAGGAGCGAGGCGAGCACGAGGCAGACGCCCGCCGCGAGGTCGAGGATGACATCGAGATCGATCATCGGTCGGCCTCCTGCTGCTCGCCGGGCTGCGATTCGACGGGGCGCTGCGAGACGAAGCGCGACACGGCGATCGTGGCGATGCTCGCCGACACCGCGATGACGAGCATGACGACGAGGTTGCGGGTGTGGCCGGAGACGACCATCTCGGCGCCGACGACGAGCAGCACGATCGTGAGCAGCACGTCGGCCGCGATCATGCGGTCGAGCACCGTCGGACCGAGCACGACCCGGATGACAGCGAGGGCGGCGGAGAGGGCGAAGATCACGCCCGCAATGGCGATCAGCACGGTCATGAGGCTCGGCACCTCTCCAGGTCTTCGCGCGATCCGACGGCGCGCACGAGACGCGCCTCCGTGTCGAGCACCGTCCGGCGCGCCCGGTCGAGGTCGCGCTCGGTGCGCGCGCCGAGCACGTGCACGAACAGCGCCGCGCGGTCGCGGTCGATCTCGATCACGAGCGACCCGGGCACGAGCGAGATCGCGGTGGCGGTCAGGGTGACGACGAAGTCGGAGTGCGAGCGCAGATCCACCTCGATGATCGCGTTGCTGCGGATCGGCGGCCCGAAGGCCCGCGCGGCGACCGCGAAGGAGGCCACGAACAGCTCGGCACCGAAATGGGCGAGGAACACGATCAGCCAGAACGGGTTGAAGCGCCCCGAGAGCTCGACCGGCGGCAGGTAGAAGAACTGGGTCGCAGCGATCGCGACGAGGACGCCGCTGACCAGGCTGAGCCACGACACGGTGCCCCACAGCAGCATCCACAGCACGACGAGCGTGACGAGCAGCGGAAGCTGCTGGAGCAGCCGGAACCGCACCGCCTTGCGGGTCACGGTGTGCGGGGTCATCTCCTCAGGCTCACTCATCGAGGCCCTCCGGGAAGACGGCGTCCTGATAGAAGTCGCCTTCGAGGTTCTGTCCGGCCCGCTCGCTCAGGTCGTAGAGCGGTCCGGCGAAGACGGTGAGCGCGAGCCCCACGCCGACCATCGCGATGGTGACGCCGGTCATGATGCGCGGGGTCGTGGTGGCGACCGGCGCCGTGATGACCGCGCCGGTCGGCGCCGTCTCCTCGTCCACCGGGGCGTCGAGGAGCTCGGGCGCGGGGCGCCAGAACGCGGCGTTCCAGACGCGGATGAGCGCGTACAGGGTGAGCAGGGAGACGAGCGCGCCGGCCGCGACCCCGACCAGCGCGAGCGGCTCGCCCGCCTCGACGGCCGCGGTGAACAGGCCGATCTTGCCGAGGAATCCGGAGAACGGCGGGATGCCGCCGAGGTTCAGCGCGGGGATCAGGAAGATCCCGGCGACCAGCGGCGAGATCGCGAGCAGTCCGCCGAGCTTCGGCAGCGAGGTGCTGCCGGCGCGCCGTTCGATGAGTCCCGCCGCGAGGAACAGCGTCGTCTGCACCACGATGTGGTGCACGACGTAGTAGATCGTCGCCGTCGTTCCTGCGACGGTTCCGAGCCCGATGCCGAGGATCATGTAGCCGATGTGGCTGACGAGCGTGAAGCTCAGCAGTCGTTTGATGTCGCTCTGCGCGACGGCGCCGAGCACGCCCACCACCATGGTGATCGTCGCGACGGTCAGGAGCAGCGGGTTCAGCTCGGGCCCGGGGAACAGCAGCGTCTCGGTGCGGATGATGGCGTAGACGCCGACCTTGGTCAGCAATCCGGCGAACACGGCGGTGACCGGCGCGGGCGCCGTCGGGTAGGAGTCGGGCAGCCAGAACGACAGCGGGAACACGGCGGCCTTGATGCCGAAGCCGAGCAGCAGCATCACGTGCAGCAGGATCTGCACGTCGGTGGGGATGGATTCGAGCCGGTCGGCGATCTGCGCCATGTTCACGGTGCCGGTGGCCCCGTAGATCATCGCGATCGAGCCGAGGAACAGCGCCGACGACACCAGGCTGACGACGATGTAGGTGGTGCCGGCGCGGATGCGCTCGGTCGTTCCGCCGATGGTGATGAGCACGTAGCTGGAGACCAGCAGCACCTCGAAGCCGACGTAGAGGTTGAACAGGTCGCCGGCGATGAACGCGATCGCGACCCCCGCGGCCAGGATCAGATAGGTCGGGTAGTAGATCGTGACGGGAGTCTCGGCGTCGCCGTCGGCGAGACCCTGGCCGACGGAGAACAGCAGGACCGCGAGCAGCACGATGGCCGAGATCGCGAGCAGCAGCGCGGCGAGCCGGTCGACGACGAGGACGATGCCGTACGGCGCGGCCCAGCCCCCGACCTCCATCACGAGCGGACCGCCGGTGTCAGCCGCGACGAGCATGACGATGCTCACGGCGAGCATGCCGACCAGCGCGGCCACGGCGAGCACGCGCTGCGCCCGGGCGCGCCGACCGAGGGCGAGCGCGGCTCCGGCGCCGATCAGCGGGAGCAGCACCACGAGGGGCACCAGCGCCACGGGGGCGTTCATCGCGCGACCTCCGTCTCGGTGCTCGGCGGGGTCTCGGGCTCGCCGTCGCCGAACTCGCTCGACTCGCCCGCGACGTCGTCGCTGTACTCGGTGTGCTCTCCCGCCGTCGACGCGGTTCCGGCGCGCATCGCCAGGTCGTCGGCGTCGTCGGAGAGCGTGTCGGCGCGGGAGAGCAGCCACGACCGGTAGATGAGCGCGAGCAGGAACGCCGAGACGGCGAAGGTGATCACGATCGCGGTGAGGATGAGCGCCTGCGGCAGCGGGTCGCTGATCGCCTCGGTGCTCTCCTCGTCGTAGATCGGGGCCGCTCCCGGGCGTCCGGCGACGATGAGGATGAGGAGGTTGGTGGCGTTGCCGACCAGCAGGAAGCCGAACAGCACGCGCGTCATGCTGCGCTCCAGCAGCAGGTACACGCCGCAGGCGTAGAGCACGGCCATCACGACCAGCAGCACGAGTGAGACGCTCATACCGATACCTCCCCGGATGCGCGTCGGCTCGCCGTCCCCGCCTCGGCGTCCTCGCTCTGGCGGTCGACCTCGGCGCCGAGGCTGCGCAGCACGTCGAGGGCGAGCCCGACGACCACGAGGTACACGCCGATGTCGAAGAACATCGAGGTGACCAGGTCGATCTCGCCGAAGACCCCGAGCGACAGGGTGAACCAGGTGGAGGTGAGCGCGTCGACGCCGAAGAACAGCGGGATCACCGCGGTGGCGGCCGCGGTGAGCAGCCCGACCCCGAGGATGACGCCCGCGTCGAACGGCGCGGCGGCCCCCAGTTCACGGCGGCCGCCCGCGAGGTAGCGCGCGGTGAGTGCGAGGCCGACCACGAGTCCGCCCGCGAAGCCGCCGCCGGGAGCGTTGTGCCCCACCAGCAGCAGGTACACCGAGACGACGATGAGCGCGTGGAAGATCAGCCGGACGACCACTTCGAGCAGGATCGAGCGGTTCTCGGGCGACAGCGTGCGCCCCGCCAGCAGCCACGATCCGCGGGCGACCGGCACGTGCAGCGGCTCCTCCTGCTGCGCGCGGCGCTTGCGGACCGACGCGCGCGCGGCCCGCCGCCCGACGCGCGGCAGGTCGTCGCGGCGCGAGCTCACGAAGATCAGGCTGGCGACACCGGTCGCCGCGGCGATCACGACCGACAGCTCACCCAGCGTGTCCCAGGCTCGGATGTCGACGAGCGCCACGTTGACGACGTTGCGTCCGTGACCCTGCACGTAGGCGAGCTCGGGCCAGGCGAGCGAGATGGGCTCGTCGACCCGCACCCCGGTCGCCACGATCGCGACGGAGGCCATCGCGAGCCCCACGGTCACGCCGAGCAGCGCGCGCGGAACGCGGTTGGTGCTGCCGTTGTGCTCGCCGAGCCGCGCCGGCAGCCGGCGCAGGACGAGCACGAAGGCGACGAGCGTGACGACCTCGACGAGGAGCTGGGTGAGCGCCAGATCCGGCGCTCCCTGCGTGGCGAAGATGGCGGCCATGCCGGTGCCGGTGACCCCGACGAGGATCGCCCCCGCGAAGCGCTTCTGGGCACGTGCCGCCGCGAGCGCGCCGACGATCATGACCAGGCCCGCGGCGAACTGCACCGGCCCCTGCGCGAGCTCCCAGTTCTGCGACCAGGATTCGACGTTCAGCAGCGCGCCGACGAGCGCGAGCGCCACCACCAGGTAGATCACGCCGAGATAGAACGGCAGCGATCCGCGCTCGCAGCTGCGCGGTCAGCCACGCCGCCACCCGGTCGGTCGCACCGACGATGGCGCGGTACACCCGCTCGGCGAGCGGGGCCCGCGGGCCGCGCTCTTCGCGTCGCCGCAGCACGGCGGCGAGGCCGAGGCCGAGCGCGATGCTGACGCCGGAGGCGGCGAGCGCGAGCCCGACGCCGTGCCAGAACTCGACGTGCGGCGCCTCGGCGGCATCCGCGTATCCGGCGATGGTCGCCGTCGCGAGCGGGTCGACGACCGCGGCGAACGGGCCGAGCGCGAGGGTGAGCACGACGAGCACGACGGCGGGCCCGACCATGAAGCCGCGCTCGGAGCCGCTCGGCACTCGCATCGTGCGGATGCCGCCGGTGTCGCGCGGGACCACCCGCTCGGGCCGCTTGTCGCCGAACGCGCCCCAGACGAAGCGGATGCCGTAGGCGAGCGTCAGCACCGCCCCGGCAACGAGCGCGGCCAGCACGAGCCACGCCACCGGGTCGCCGGCTTCGGCGACCTCGAGAACCGCGGCGAACACGGCCTCCTTCGCCACGAACCCGAACAGCGGCGGAAGCCCGGCCATCGAGGCGACCGCGATGATCGCGGCCGCTGCGAGGACCGGAGCGCGCCGCCCGAGCCCGGTGATCTCGCGCAGGTCGCGCGTCCCCATCCGCTGATCGACGATGCCGACGATGAGGAACAGCGCCGACTTGAACAGCGCGTGCGCGAGCAGCAGCACGATGCCGGCGAGCGCCGCCTCGGCCGTGCCGAAGCCGGCGATCGCGATGAGCATGCCCAACTGGCTGACCGTGCCGTGGGCGAGCACCTGCTTGAGGTCGGTCTGCCGCAGCGCCTGGATGCCGCCGAGCAGCAGCGTGACGAGACCCAGCGTCACGAGCACTTCGCTCCACCCGGGCGTCTCGGCGAAGCCCGGGCCGAGGCGCAGCACCAGGTACACGCCCGCCTTCACCATCGCCGCGGCGTGCAGGTAGGCGCTGACCGGGGTCGGGGCGGCCATCGCGCCGGGCAGCCAGAAGTGGAACGGGAAGATCGCCGACTTGGAGAGCGCGCCGACCAGCACCAGCATGATCGCGACGGTCACGACGGGACCGCTCGGGGACGCGGCGATCAGCTCGCGCAGCGAGGTCGTGCCGCCCTCGGCGACCAGCAGCACGAAGCCGACCAGCATGACGAGCCCGCCGAGCGTGGTCACCAGCAGCGCCTGCAGCGCGCCGCTTCGGCTCGCGCGCTTCTGGTGCGAGTGGCCGATCAGCAGGTAGGAGAAGACGCTGGTCGCCTCCCAGAAGATGAAGAGCAGGTAGACGTCGTCGGCCAGGACGAGGCCGTACATGGCACCGGCGAAGGCCATGAAGGTTCCCGCGAACACCCCGATGCGGGCGTCATCTCCGCGGAAGTACCGCGTGCAGTAGAGCAGCACGAGCGCGCCGACGCCGGTCACGACGAGCGCGAGCAGCAGACCCAGCGGATCCACGACGAAGGAGACGCTCAGGTCGAGCTGGTCGATCCAGACCATCGACTCGACGAGCACCCCGCCCGCGGCGACCTCGGGGGCGCGCACGAGCGCCTGGACGAATCCGGCGGCGGCCACGAGCGCCGCGAGCGGAAACACCCCCCGGCCGATCCAACGTGCAAGGGCGGGCAGCACGACTGCGGCGCCGATGAACGCAAGAAAGATGGAGAGCATCCCGTCCCTTCCGCGCCGCCGGATTCCAGATTACTGAGAGAAAACTGTGAAGAAGCCGCGCTCAGGTGCGAGCGGCCCTCCGCAGGGTCGCCAGCTCATCGAGCACCTGGGCGACCTCGTCGGGGCCCCCGACGCGGAAGCTCGCCGCCGTGTCGCCCGGTCCGCTCTTGAGACCGAGGTCCGCGTCGCCGAGTACGCGGAACGCATCCTCGTCGGTCACATCGTCGCCGGCGAAGAACACGGCGTCGGCGTGGGTGTAGCGGCGCAGGTGCTGGACCGCTTCGCCCTTGTTCGCTGAGCGCACCGAGAACTCGAGCACGTTCTTGCCGCCGCGCACGGTGAGCCCGTCGAGGCGCTCCTCGGCCCGCGCGCGCGTCTCGCGCTGGGCGCGCTCGGCGTCGTCGGGCGTCGCGAGTCGGCTGTGCACCGCGAAGCCGGCGGGCTTGTGCTCGAGCCAGACCTGATCGATGTCGGCGACGGCGGCCTCGAGCACGTCGTGCAGCACCTGGACGCGCTCCAGCTCGTGCGGCTCCAGCGGGTCGCCGTCCCCGTCGGCGTCGAGCCGGTACTCGACACCGTGCGAGCCGACCAGGAGGGTCTCGGGGGTGGCACCGGTCACGTGCTGCAGGCTTCCGAGCGCGCGCCCGGAGATGAACGCGACCCGCGTCTCGGGCAGCGCCAGCAGCCGCTCGACGGCGGCCTGGGCGGCCGGAATCGCGCGGGCGTCCTCGGGCGAGTCGACCTCGGGCGCGAGCGTGCCGTCGAAGTCGAGCGCCACCAGCAGGCGGGGCACCCCGGCGATCGCGCGCAGAGCGTCGCGCAGTGCGGGGGTCACCTCGGTGCTCACGGTGCCGCGACCTGGGCCGGGGCGGCGTCGGCGGCGTCGCGCCCCTTCGTCGCCTCCAGCACCCGCAGGAACTTCGCCGACCAGTTGGCGACGTCGTTCTCGTTGACGCGGCGCCGCATGGCGCGCATCCGCTTGCGGCGGTCTGCCCGCGGCATCGCGGCGGCGCGCATGATCGTGTCCTTCAGCCCCTCGATGTCGTGCGGGTTGACCAGCAGCGCGCTCTTCAGCTCGTCGGCGGCGCCGGCGAACTCGCTCAGCACGAGCACGCCGTCCTCGTCCTTGCGGGCAGCGACGTACTCCTTGGCCACCAGGTTCATGCCGTCGCGCAGTGCGGTGACGAGCATGATGTCGGCGGCGAGGTAGAGCGCCGCCATCTCCTCGCGCGGGTAGCCGTGGTACAGGTAGTGGATCGGCTGGTGGCTGATCGTGCCGAAGTCGCCGTTGATGCGCCCGACCATCAGCTCGATCTCGTCGCGCAGCTGCATGTAGGCCTCGACCCGCTCGCGGCTGGGGCTCGCCACCTGCACCAGGGCGACCTCCTCCACCGACATCCGCTGCTCGCTGAGCAGCTCGCCGAAGGCCTTCATGCGGTGCCGGATGCCCTTGGTGTAGTCGAGCCGGTCGACGCCGAGCATGATCGTGGTCGGGTTGCCGAGGTCGCGTCGGATCTGCGCCGCGCGCTCCTGCACCTCGGGGCGCTGGGCGAGCTCTTCGAACGCGGTGGCGTCGATCGAGATCGGGAACGCCTTGGCGATCACCTGGCGCTTCTCGCCGTCGTCGGTCTTCGGCACCTCGATCGAGGTCGAGCTCGTCTTGTAGGCGAAGAGCCGGCGCACCGCCCGGGTGAAGTTGCCCGCATCGGCGACGCGCTGGAATCCGATCACATCGGCGCCGAGAAGGCCCTCGATGATCTGCCGACGCCAGGGCAGCTGCGAGTAGATGCCGTATGCGGGGAACGGAATGTGGTTGAAGAAGCCGATCGTCAGGTCGGGCCGCAACTCGCGCAGCATGCGCGGGACGAGCTGCAGCTGGTAGTCCTGCACCCAGACCGTCGCCCCCTCCGCCGACACCGCGGCGGTCGCCTCAGCGAAGCGGCGGTTGACGTGCACGTAGCGGTCCCACCACTCGCGGTGGTAGCTCGGCTGGGCGATGACGTCGTGGTACAGCGGCCAGATGGTGTCGTTGCTGAAGCCCTCGTAGTAGAGCTCGATGTCGGTCACCGACAGAGGAACCGGCACGATGCGGATTCCGTCGTTGTCGAAGGGCGCCAGCTCGAGATCGGGCTGACCGGCCCAGCCGACCCAGGCGCCGTCGGCGGCGCGCATCACGGGCTCGAGGGCCGTCACCAGACCGCCGGGAGACTGCCTCCAGGTCGTCGCACCGGACTCGTCGACGACGCGGTCGACGGGGAGACGATTCGAGACGACAACAAAGGAATACAGTTCATCGTCCATGCCGATACGGTATCAGCCGGCCCCTGCCCGAAACCCGAGAAGTCCCCGGGTCCGACGACGGCGCCGCGGTCGCAAACCTTTGCATGGACGACACATCGGCGACATCTTCGCTGGGTAGCGTGCCGCCATGATCGCCATCGGAATGAGCACCTCGTGCGTCTTCCCCCTCGGGGTCGAGCAGGCGTTTCGCCTGGCCCGGCTTGCGGGCTTCGACGGCATCGAGGTCATGGTCACGAGCGACGCCGTCACCCGGGATGCCGCCGCCCTGCGCGCGCTCAGCGAGCGGTACGAGCTTCCGATCCTCGCCATCCACGCCCCGGTGCTGCTGCTGACCCCGTTCGTCTGGGGCCGGAACCCCGCGGTGAAGCTCGAGCGCTCGGCCGAGCTCGCGGCCACGCTCGGCGCGCCGAGCGTCGTGGTGCATCCGCCCTTCCGCTGGCAGTCCGGCTACGCCACCGACTTCGAGCGGATCGTGCGCCGCACGGCCGCCGATGCGGGGGTCGAGATCGCGGTCGAGAACATGTTCCCGTGGAAGGTCGCGGGCCGACAGCTCACCGCCTACGCGCCGAGCCCCGACCCGCTCGACCTCGACGTCGACGCGATGACGCTCGACTTCTCGCACGCCTCCCTCGCCGGGCGCGACTCGCTCGAGATCGCGATGGCGATGGGCGACCGCCTGCGCCACCTTCACCTCTGCGACGGGCGCGGCTCCGTCGAGGACGGCACGGTCTTCGACGAGCACCTGCTGCCCGGGCGCGGCACCCAGCCGGTCGGCGAGACCCTCGACTGGCTCGCGAGCACCGGCTGGTCGGGATCGGTGGTCGCCGAGGTGAAGCCCGCGACGTTGACGAGCGACGCCAAGCGCCTCGCCCAGCTGATCGAGACGGTCGCGTTCGCGAAGCACCACCTCGGCCAGGAGCACGCCACGCGCGAGCCGCTGCTGACCGGCGCCGCCCCGCGCTTCGGGAGGCGCCGACGCGATGAGTTCGACGCCGAGGTCCCGCCCACAGGCGATGCGCGATAGCGTGGAGTAACAGTCAGGAGGCGTCGATGCGCAAGTTTCTCTTCAACACGAGCGTGTTGAGTTCGGTCTTCGGTGCTGTGGGCATCGCCAAGCAGACGAAGGACGGCCCGCGCGACTGGCGGCTGATCCTGATGTGGATCAGCTGGGCCATCTCGGTCGCGATCGCCGTCGGCACGGTCGTCGAGTCGAGCCGCGAGCACGAGCTCGACGAGTACTAGGCCCGCGCGCGCCCGAGGGCGACGAGGGCGCAGCGAAGCCCCAGAAACATCCCAGCGTCGGTTGCTACCGTCGCCCAGTTCGCACTCATCGTGAGCGCGAACGCCCTTCGCCTATGGCCACCTTCTTTCGCCCCCACTACGTCGCGCGCGTGCAGCGGCACTCGCCGCGCACGCGCTTCCGCCTGCCCCTGCTGCTGGCGCCCGTCGCCGCCATCCTCGGCCTGGCGATGATCGTCGTGAACGCTCCGCCCGCGCCGGCCACCGATGCGCAGCTGATCGCCGCCTACAACGACCGCTGGGGGCAGTCGCTCACCGTGCCGTCGACCGTCGAGACGCCCGAGATCGTGCGCGACAGCTACGACGCGACCCCGGGCATCGAGACCCTGAAGGCGAGCGGCACCAACTACGACTGGGCGACGATGGTGCTGCTGTTCGCCGACTTCCCGGTCACCGAGGACAGCGTCACCGTCATCACGCGCTGGATGCGCCAGGAGAACTACGTCGACAACTGGTGGCTGCGCAACAACCCGCTCAACAACGGCTGGGGCGCGGAGGGCGGGACCTTCCTCGGCGGCAACCCCGATCTGGTGGACGCCGCGCAGGATGTCGCCAACGCGCTGACCACCTACGCCGGCTACGCGGGGATGCGCGCCGCCTTCGAGCGGGGCGCCTCCGCCGCGGAGATCGAGAACGAGATCTGGTTCGGCCCCTGGGCGACCGGGCACTACAACGACGGCGCCCACTGGAGCTACGTCGAGGTGCCGGTCGTGACGGCGCCGGCAAGCGCCTGGGGCTGACCTGAGCCTGACGGCCTCGCTCGTCTGATCGAGCCCGTCCCGGAGAGCCCGCCCCGCACGGCTCGCCCCGTAGAGTGCGAGCGTGACTTCTGACTCCCGCGCGCCGCGCCTCCGTCGCATCGTGCGCCGCACCGGTCTGATCGCCCTCGCGCTCGGCGTCGCCGCCCTCGGCGGAGCCGTGATCTGGGCCGCCAACCCGATGCCCGCCGAGCCCGAGCCGCTCGCCGCGGTCGCGGCGGACCCGTCGCTCACCGTGATCGACGGCGACGGCGTCATCGTGCTCGACCCCGCCGAGCCGTCCGGCATCGGCCTGGTGTTCCTGCCCGGCGCGCGCGTGGCGCCCGCCGCCTACGAGTTCAAGCTCTCCGCCCTCGCCGACGACGGCGTCACGGTGGTCATCGCCGAGGTGCCGCTGAACTTCGCGATCCTCGAGACGCGCGACCTCGACGCGCTCACCGCGAGCGCCCCCACGGTCGACACCTGGTACCTCGGCGGGCATTCGCTCGGCGGCGTGCGCGCCTGCCAGCACGCGGCCGACAGCCTCGACCGGGTGGCCGGGCTCATCCTGTTCGGGTCGTACTGCGCGAGCGACCTCGCGGGCTCCGGCCTCGACGTGCTGAGCCTGGCCGGCGAGAACGACGGGCTGAGCACCGCCGAGAAGATCGCCGACGCCGCGGACCTGCTGCCGGCCGACACCGAGTTCGTCGAGATCCGCGGTGCGACGCACGCCCAGTTCGGCGACTACGGCGAGCAGCCGGGCGACGGCGAGGCGACCACGACGGATGCGGAGGTGCGCGCCGCGATCGCCGCATCCATCGCGGCATTCCTGGCCAGCGCCGGCTGACCGCACGGTTCCCGATGACGAAGGAGTCCCGACATGACCACGCCCCCCGACCGCGCTGAACTGACGGTCGTCGCGACCTCGCTCGACGAAATCATCGAGTCGCATCCGATCGTGGCGGATCGCGTCGCGCCGACGCGCCTTCTCACCGCTGATCGCGCGCGCATCATGCACCTCGCCTTCGACACGGGTCAGGAGCTCCGCGAGCACATCGCACAGGTTCCGATCCTGCTGCAGGCGATCGCCGGCCGGTTCACCGTCGATGCCGCCGGACGCCGCGTCGAGCTCGGCCCGGGCGGGATCCTCCACGTCGCCGCCCGAGTCCCGCACGCGGTCTCCGCCGCCGAGCCGTCGCGGCTCCTCATCGTGCTGCTGGACGCGCCGCAGCCCGACGACACGAAGTAGCTCGCCGAACCGCGTCTGGACGGCAAAAAACCCCGGCATCTGGCGAGAGATAGCCGGGGTTTTCCGTACACCCCCCGGGACTTGAACCCGGAACCCACTGATTAAGAGTCAGTTGCTCTGCCAATTGAGCTAGAGGTGCGCGATCCGGAAAGACCGGACCGAGGGACTACGATAGCACCTCCAGGACGGCCTCGCGAACGCGCCGTCTCCCCGCACCGAAAGGCCCCCGTGACCGCTCCGCTCCGCCTCGAACCCGGAACCCTCGCCCCCGACTTCACGCTGACCGATCACGAGGGCGCGAGCGTCACCCTGAGCGAGCTGCGCGGGCAGAAGACGATCCTCTACTTCTACGGCGAGGCGATGACCCCGGGCTGCACGACGCAGGCCTGCGACTTCCGCGACAGCCTCGGCGACCTCGCCGGGGCCGGCTACCGAGTGATCGGGATCTCCCGGGATGCGGTCGCCAAGCTGGAGCGCTTCGCCCGCGAGGAGCACCTCACCTTCCCACTGCTGAGCGACCCCGACCACGCCGTGCACGACCTGTACGGCACCTTCGGCGAGAAGCAGCTCTACGGCAAGACGGTGACCGGGGCGATCCGCTCGACCTTCGTGCTCGACGAGGCGGGCGTCATCGAGCTGGCGCTCTACAACGTCAAGGCCACGGGGCACGTGAACATGCTCCGCAAGAAGCTCGGCCTGGCCGCGTAGCGCGGCGCTCAGCCCCGAGGGGCGAGCCAGCGCCCGGTCACGGGCGACATCAGCAGCAGGAACCCGAGCACCGAGGCGATCACGAGGGGCCAGCCCCAGCCCGGCTGGGCGAAGGCGCCCTGCAGCGCGCCGACGCCGACCGCGAACTGCAGCACCTGCCAGACGAGGGCGGCCGAACGGCTCCAGCCGGCGCCGCGCCACATGCCGACGACGATCGCGCCGACCCAGATCGCGGCGATCGCGACGACGACCGTGAGGGCGATCGCGGACGACAGGGAATCCGGCCGATCCACGAGCAGCTCGAACACCAGGAACACGGTGTAGCCCGCGACGAGCGCGAACTCCGCGAGCAGGATAGACAGAAGGGTCCAGACGGCGGCCGGACGAGGTCGAGAACTCACAGGGTCATCCCATTCAAAACTATTGATTCCACGTTACATCTGTGTAAACCTTGTCCACGGTTGATGTGACGCCGACATCGAGGTTGGCGAGTCCCGAAATCCCACACCCCATTGCCTTTTCGGTCACTCTCGACCGCGCGCGCGCGGTTCTCCTCGGAGATCCGCGGTGCGACCGCGTCCAGCACCACTCGAAGGAGCACCACTATGGATTGGCGTGACAAAGCCGCCTGTCTGACCGTTGACCCGGAATTGTTCTTCCCGGTCGGCAACACCGGACCCGCCGTCGACCAGATCGACAAGGCGAAGGCGGTGTGCGGTCGATGCACGGTGACCGAGATGTGCCTGCAGTACGCCCTCGAGACCAACCAGGACTCCGGCGTCTGGGGCGGCCTCAGCGAAGATGAGCGCCGCGCCCTGAAGCGTCGCGCCGCGCGCGCCCGCCGCGCCTCCTGACGCGCTCCCCCGCAGCACCGGCTAGCGCTCCGCGCGCAGCCACTGCAGGGGAACCTTGATCGTCACCTCGGTCCCTTCCCCCTCCAGCGTGTGCCAGTCGATGGTGCCGCCCAACTCCCCCTGAATCAGCGTGCGCACGATCTGCGTGCCGAGCCCCGCGCCGACCTTGCCCTCGGCCAGGCCCACGCCGTCGTCGCGCACGCGCACGCTCAGCTCGCCATCCTGACGGCGGGCCGAGATCTCGACCTCGCCGTCGCGTCCGGCCAGACCGTGCTCGACCGCGTTCGTCACCAGCTCGGTGAGCGCCAGCGACAGCGGCGTCGCGTACTCGCTGGGCAGGACGCCGAACGAGCCGGTCTTCTTCGGCCGCACCGTCGTGTTGTGGGTCGAGGCCACCTCGGCGACGAGCTGCAGCACCCGATCGAACACGTCGTCGAAGTCGACGTTCTGGTCGAGACCGCCCGAGAGCGTGTCGTGCACGACCGCGATCGCCGCCACGCGCCGCATCGCCTGGGTGAGCGCATCGCGCGAGGCGTCGCTGTGCGCGCGCCGCGCCTGGATGCGCAGCAGGCTCGCCACGGTCTGCAGGTTGTTCTTGACGCGGTGGTGGATCTCGCGAATCGTCGCGTTCTTGGTGATCAGCTCCTGCTCCTGGTGCCGCACCTCGGTCACGTCGCGCACGAGCACGATCGCGCCGGTGCGGGTGCCCCGTTCGCGGATCGGGATGGTGCGCAGGGTGACGGTCACGCCGCGCGCCTCGATGTCAGCGAGCCACGGGGCACGCCCGGTCACCACGAGCGGGAGGGACTCATCCACCTCGAGTCGGCCGGCGAGGATCTGCGTCGTGACGTCGGCGAGCGACTCCCCCTCGAGCTCGCCCGAGAACCCGGCGCGGTTGAACGCGGAGAGCGCGTTGGGGCTGGCGAAGGTGACGATGCCGCCCGGGTCGAGACGGATCAGGCCGTCGGCGGCGCGCGGGGCGCCGCGGCGTGGGCCGGACGGGGCTGCCAGGTCGGGGAAGTCGCCGGAGGCGATCATGCCGAACAGGTCGTTCGCGCACTGGTTGAAGGTCAGCTCCTGACGTCCCGGCGTGCGGGCCTCGCTCAGGTTGCTGTGCCGGGTGAGCACGGCGATCGGGTGCTCGGTCGTCTGGGCGCCCGACGGCGACAGGCGCCGCAGCACGGGCACCGCGCGCACGCGCGTCGGCGTCTCCTCGTACCAGTCGGGGTTCGCGGTGTCGACGATCTTGCCGGTCGTGAACGCCTCGGTCACCTGGGCCCGCCACTCGGGCTTGATCTGCTGCCCGACGATGTCGCGATAGAAGATCGTGGCCGCGGAGCTGGGACGCGAGTGGGCGACGGCGAGGAAGCCGTCGTCCTCGGTGGGCACCCACACGACCACGTCGGCGAAGGCCAGGTCGGCGATCAGCTGACCGTCGCCGACGAGAAGCTCGAGCCACTCGGCGTCCGCCTCGGACGATCGTCCCTGGGCCTGAACGAGGTCGGTGAGCGTCGACATGCTCTCAGGCTAGTCGCCTCTCCCGGGTGAAGAATCCGCGTCGGCCGGGACGCGTCGCCGAGGATTCGAGGATGCGCTCATCGACCAGCGCCCCGAGAGCGGCGCGCGCCGCGGACCGCGGGGCCGCCTCGCCGAGCGGCCGGCCGGCAAGCAGGGCCGCATCGAATCCGCGCGGGTCCCACGGGATCAGCACCGGATCGTCGATGCCGGCGAAGCGGGCGAGCGACTGGCGCACCTGCGCCTCCGGGTTGACGCCGATCGCGCTCGCGCGCACCTTGTTGACGACGACGGTGACACGCTCCGGCGGCACGTGCTCGAGCAGCTCCAGGCGGGCGCGCACCAGCCTCGTGAGGCCGATCGCGTCGGCCGCGCCGACGAGGGCCACCCGGTCGGCGGCGCGCACCGCCGCGAGCGCGGCGGCGTTGCGGCGCGGGGCATGCAGGTCGCTGGAGATCTCCTCGTCGTGCTCGAGGCTCGCGGCGGTGTCGAGCACGAGGGTCGACACCCAGGAGCGCGCGGCTGTGATCGTCGCCGTCACCCGCTCGGCGGTGAGCTCGGGCCAGCGGCTCGCGCGGCCGAGCCCCGTGAGCACCGACATGCCCCCGCGCGACAGCGGAACCCACTCGGCGACCCGCTCGAACTCGTCGCGGGTGAGGGCGTCGTGGCCGGCGAGCCGACACGCGGCCGCGAACCCCGGTGCCTCGTCGAGGAGCCCGAGCGACGGCGCGACCGCGGCGGCGTGCGTGTCGGCGTCGGCGAGGCCGACGACTCCCCCGCGCGCGGCGAGCTCGGCGGCGAGCGCCACCGCGATGCTGGTGCGACCCGGCGCCCCGGCCGGACCCCACACCGCGATCACCTCACCCCGCGCCGGAGTCGCCGCCGCGGGTTCGGGGGCGGCTGCTGCGGGCGCGGGCCCGCGGGGTGCCGGCTCGGTCTGCGCATCCCACTCGAACGGCGCCGCGAGCGTGTCGATGACGCCGAGATCGGCCGCCAGCCGCTGCTCGTCCCGCGTGAGCGCCACCACGATCAGCTTCGCCCCGTGCTCGTCGCACGCGGCCACGAGCGCCGCGTCGAGGTACTGCGGCTGCGCCGCCGTCACGACCGCGTCCGGGCGCAGCGCCGGGATCCGCGCGGCCAGCTCGCTCGCGCCGGAGCAGCGCGCGACCACGCGCACGCCGTGCCGTCGCGCGCTCGCGTCGAGTCGCTGCTCGTCGTCGAGGGGCAGACACAGCGCCACCCCGCCGCCGCGCGGGGCCGGGTCGACCGGCTCGCTCACGGTGCCGTCCAGGCGAGGCCCGCGGGAACCAGCGCGAGGTCCACATCGTCCGCGATCGCCTGCAGGATGCGCGCGACGCGCGCCCGCGGCACGAGAACCTCCACCGTCGCCCCCTGCTCCGAGGCGACGAACCCGTCGCTTTCGCGCACTTCGACGAGCACCGCGTCCGCCACCAGCACGGCGGGCGGAACGGCCGCGCCGTCGGTCACGGCCGCGGCCATCCAGACGTCGACCCGGCTCCCCGGCTCCAGGGAGCGGCTCACGGGCGCGGCGAGCGTCAGCACGAGCGCCGTCGACTCGATCGCGCTCGCGTCACCGAGAGCCGAGAGGCTCAGCAGCTCGCCCGCGCGGATGGGCTCCGTCGCGACGAGGCCCTGCTCGGGGATCTGGCCGACGGCGAGGTAGAGCCCCTCACCGCCGTCGAGGTCGACACGACGCTCCACCAGGTCGGTCGCGAGGATCCGGTCGCCCGGCTGCAGCGCCCCGCTCGCCACGTAGACGCTCGATCGCTGGTCGAATGCGGACACGATCCCCACCACGCCGAGCACCGACACCGTCACGAGGGCGAGGCCGATGAACAGCCGCGGGTCGGCGGCACGGCGTCGCGGCTGGCTCGGCATCGCGACTCCTCTCCTGTGGTTCGAGGCGGATCGGACGGTGCCATGCTGACCGCTCGACCCGGCTCCCGCGGCGACTTATCCACATCACCGTCCGGGCCCGGGGCCGCGCTGGATAATCGAGGCATGACGACGTCCGACACCCCTGACGTGGGTCGTTTCCTGACCCTCGCGGACACCGCCGAGATCCTCAACATCTCGCCGCGCCAGGCCTATTCGCTCGTGCGCTCGGGCGAGCTGCCGGCGATCCAGATCGGCGCCCGCGGAGCTTGGCGAGTGGAACGCGCCATGCTCGACAGCTACATCGCCGCCAAGTATGAGGAGTCACGGCACCTCGCGCGCTGGCGCCAGGCGAACTTCGCCGACGTCGCCGAGCTGTTCGCCCCGGAACGCACTCAGTAGCGGATCACGACGAGCTGGCCGAACGGCACGAGGCGCACCCCGCGCACCGCGGAGGCCCGGCGCGGCTCACCCGGCTCGTGCTCGGCGAGGTCGAGGTGATCGCGCGCGACACGATCGAGGGTGCCGAAGTGCGAGCCGCGCGCCGTGACCAGCTCCACGGGGACCCGGCGACGGCAGAGATCGCGCGCCACGAAGGCGAGCCCGAGCCGCGCCGAGAGCGATGCCGCCGTGGCCGGGACCGCCTCGGCCTCCAGACCGCGCGCGAGCTGGGTGGGGCTCGGGCGCACGGCGGCGATCGACGCCAAGGGGATCACCGCAGATGCCCGCGGCCCGGCGTCGGCGACGAGCTCGCCGGCGATCCAGTCCCGGCCGAGCGCGCTCGCGCGCAGCACGCAGGCGGCGCCGGTCGTCAGCTCGAGAACGATCGGCTCGCGGTCGGCCTGCTCCGGCGACGCCATGGCGAGCACCCGCTCACGCAGGGTCAGCCGTGCGAGGCGGAGCCGCTCCTCCTCCGCCACCAGGTCGGTCTCCTCGGCGTCGAGCTCGTGCTCCAGTTGAGACTCGAGGTCGTCGAAGAGCCGGTCCCAGCGCATGGCGAGACGCTAACCGCGCACTCGACAGATGACGCCGGTTATCCACAATCGACAAAAACTCTAGACACGGCGACGGGTGCGTGATTGAGTGTGCCTACCCCCGGATGGGGGTCAACTCCTGCTCCGATCCCCCGGGGAGTCACCGACGATGAGCGATGTCGCGACCGATCACCTGCCCTCCGACGCAGCCTCCCGCGCCGCGCGCTTGCGATTCGATCCCGAGGACTTCTTCGGCCGTCAGCCCACGCCGACCACGGCGCTTCCGGACCCCGCCCCGCTGCTGGAGAACCTGACGCGCTGCGTCGTCGAGATCCTCGCGGGCGCCCGCGAACTCGAGCAGATCGCCCGGTGGGTGACCGACGACGTCTACCGCCACCTGCTGAAGCGCGTCGTGCTCTCCACGCGGGCACGCCAGGCGCGCGGCGAGACCGTGGTGCGGCCCACCTTCGCCATCGGCACCACCCGCATCTGCGAGCCGCGCGACGGCGTCATCGAAGCCACCGTGATCGTGCGCGGACGCGCGCGCACGCGCGCCGTGGCGATCCGGCTCGAAGGCCTGGACCACCGCTGGCGCGCGAGCGCCATCCACGTGCTCTAGCGGCGCTTGTCCTGTGCTCGTCGCTGGGCGCGGTTGAGGGGCGCCTCGGCGCCCTTGCCGTCGTCGGTGCGCTGCCCGAACGCCCCGCGCGCGGCGGGGGTCGCGGGGGCCGCCTGCTGCGGCGCCTGCGGCGGACGCGCCGGCTGCGCGGACGCCGCCTGCTGCCGCTGCGCACGCGCCGTGGCGGCCTGCTGCAGCTGTCCGCGCTGGTTGCGCACCTCGACCTCGCCATCGGCGGTCGGCGCGGAGTACTGAAGCCCCTGCGCCGGAGCCGCCTGACCTCCCAGCCCCTTCGCGGCGACGCGCGCCGTTCCGTCGGCGGAGGTCACCTCGACCTCGAGGTTGAACAGGAACCCGACCGTCTCCTCGCGGATCTGGCCCATCATGTTCTGGTACAGCGAGAAGCCTTCGCGCTGGTACTCGACGAGCGGATCGCGCTGGGCCATCGCCCGCAGGCCGATTCCGTCCTTCAGGTAGTCCATCTCGTAGAGGTGGTCGCGCCAGCGGCGGTCGATGACGCTCAGCACCACGCGGCGCTCCAGTTCGCGCATCGCGGGTGACCCGAGCTGCTCCTCGCGGCGCTGGTAGGCGAGGGTCGCATCCGACATGATCTCGGCGCGGAGGTCCTTGACGCTCAGGCGGCCCTTGCTGCCGGCCTCGCTCAGAACCTCGTCGATCGTGATCGACACCGGGTAGAGCGTCTTGAGCTCCGTCCACAGCGCCTCGAGATCCCAGTCGTCGCTCGTGCCCTCGACGGTGTACTCGTCGATGACCTCGTCGAGCACCGTGCTGAGGAAGCTCTGCACGCGCTCGTGCAGGTCGTCACCCTCGAGAATGTGCCGGCGGTCGGCGTAGATCGCCTCGCGCTGCCGGTTCAGGACGTCGTCGTACTTGAGGACGTTCTTGCGGATCTCGGCGTTGCGGCTCTCGACCTGCGACTGCGCGGAGCGGATCGCGCGCGACACGGTCTTCGACTCGATGGCGGTGCCCTTGGGCGCGCGCGCCATGAGCGCCTCGGCCGCGCCCGCGTTGAACAGGCGCATCAGGTCGTCCTGCAGCGACAGGTAGAAGCGGCTCTCGCCGGGGTCTCCCTGACGGCCGGAGCGGCCGCGCAGCTGGTTGTCGATGCGGCGCGACTCGTGGCGCTCGGTGCCGAGCACGTACAGCCCGCCCGCCTCGCGCACCTTCTCCGCCTCGGACTCGACCTCGTCGCGGACCGTCTCGAAGACGGCATCCCACTCGGCCTCGTACTCCTCGGGGGTGTCGATCGGGCTCAGGCCCTTGTCGTGCATCCGCGCGACGGCGATGTGCTCCGCGTTGCCGCCGAGCATGATGTCGGTACCGCGACCGGCCATGTTGGTGGCGACGGTGACCGCGCCGAGCCGTCCGGCCTGCGCGATGATCGAGGCCTCACGCGCGTGGTTCTTCGCGTTGAGCACCTCGTGCTTGACGCCGCGCTTGGCGAGCAGGCGCGAAAGGTACTCGCTCTTCTCGACGCTGGTCGTTCCCACCAGCACCGGCTGGCCGGCGCGGTGGCGCTCGACGATGTCCTCGACGACCTGGTCGAACTTGTCGGTCTCGCTCGCGTAGACCAGGTCCGCCTGGTCCTTGCGGATCATCGGACGGTTGGTCTCGATCGCGACGACGCCGAGCTTGTAGGTCGCCATGAACTCGGCGGCCTCGGTCTCGGCGGTACCGGTCATGCCGGAGAGCTTCGAGTAGAGCCGGAAGTAGTTCTGCAGCGTGACGGTCGCGAGGGTCTGGTTCTCGGCCTTGACCTGCACGCCCTCCTTCGCCTCGATCGCCTGGTGGATGCCCTCGTTGTAGCGACGCCCGACCAGGATGCGGCCGGTGTGCTCGTCGACGATGAGCACCTCGCCGTTCATCACGACGTAGTCCTTGTCGCGCTTGAACAGGGCCCGGGCCTTGATCGAGTTGTTGAGGAACGAGATGAGGGGGGTGTTGGCCGACTCGTACAGGTTGTCGATGCCGAGGTAGTCCTCGACCTTCTCGATGCCCGACTCGAGCACGCCGACGGTGCGCTTCTTCTCGTCGACCTCGTAGTCCTCGCCCTCGACCAGCCGCTTGGCGATGTTCGCGAACTCGCCGAACCAGCGGTTGGCCTCGCCCGAGGCCTGACCCGAGATGATGAGCGGCGTGCGCGCCTCGTCGATGAGGATCGAGTCGACCTCGTCGACGATCGCGAAGTGGTGGCCGCGCTGGACCATGTCGCTCGCCTGCCACGCCATGTTGTCGCGCAGGTAGTCGAATCCGAATTCGTTGTTGGTGCCGTACGTGACGTCGGCCGCGTACTGCTCGCGACGCTGCTCCGGCGTCTGACCGCTCAGGATGCATCCGGTCGTCATGCCGAGGGCGCGGAAGATGCGCCCCATGATCTCGGACTGGTAGCTGGCCAGGTAGTCGTTGACCGTGATGATGTGCACGCCGCGCGAGGTGATCGCGTTGAGGTAGGCGGGCAGCACCGCGGTGAGCGTCTTGCCCTCACCGGTCTTCATCTCGGCGATGTTGCCGAGGTGGAGCGCCGCACCACCCTGCACCTGCACGTCGAAGGGACGGAAGCCCAGCGTGCGCTTCGCCGCCTCACGGACGGCGGCGAACGCCTCCGGGAGCAGATCGTCGAGCGACTCGCCGTCGGAGTAGCGCTCGCGCAGCTCCGCCGTCTCGTTGCGGAGCTCGTCGTCCGTCAACTCGGCGAACGCCTCCTCGAGGTGGTTGACCGCCTCGGCGTAGTTCTTGAGGCGACGCAGCGTGCGCCCCTCACCGACGCGGAGAACTCTCTCCAGCACATTTGCCACGGATGACTCCACTCCTCGTGCGGGGCACGACGGCGCCCGCCGTTACCAGCGCGTAACTCTAGCAATGGTAGTGCGGCGGGCGCCTGAGGCTCGGCTGTGTGCGGAGCGGCGGAAAACCTACCGCCGTCGCGCCCGCGCCTTCGCCAGCTCATCGGTGCTGTCGGACTCCTCGTCGAGGGCGATCACGCCGTAGTCCCAGCCGGTGCGCCGGTAGACGACACTTGCGCGGTCGGTCTCGGCGTCGATGAAGAGGAAGAAGTCGTGCCCGACCAGCTCCATGCGGTCCAGCGCGTCGGCGGAGGTCATCCGCTCGGCGGGGAAGACCTTGCGGCGGATGACCACCGGGCTCCAGTCCTCGGCCTCCTCCGGCTCGACCGTCGGGATGGCGCCGGTCGCCACGCGCTCGAGCGTCGCCACGCTGGCGGGCACCACGTCGCCGACCCGGCCGGCGCTCATCGCCTCCTGGAACGACGGCGGGCGGTGCTGGCCGCGGTGGACCTTCTTGCGGTCCTTGGCCTGGCGGATGCGCTCGACGAGCTTGTCGAACGCGAGGTCGAAGGCCGCGTACTTGTCGGCGGCGGCGGCCTCGGCCCGCACCAGCGGACCCGGGCCGATCAGGGTGAGCTCCACACGATCATCGCCCGACTGGCCCCGCGATTCGTGGTGGCGGACCAGCTTGATCTCGAGGGCGAGGGCTCGCTCGGCGAGCTTCTCGATCTTCTCGGACTTCTCCGTCGCGTAGTCCTCGAATCGATCGGGAACGTCGACTCCGCGGCCGGTGATCGTGATGTCCATGGGACCCTCCAGTCAGTTGTCACTCGGGTCGCACGGACTCGTGCGACCCGTTAAGACCGGGGCACCAGGGGGAGCCCCGTGTCTTGCTTGGCGCTTCTCCCGTCAGGCGTTTGAGCGCCTTTGGCCCCACCGTAGTCCCGTGCGCGCGGGTTGTCACGAGGGACTCGGTGGGAGTTCGGTGGGCGTCTCCTTTCGATTCGGAATGCGCCGCGGCGTGGCTGCCACCACGGCCGCCGCGACCACGATCGCTCCCGCGCGCTCGAGCTCGCGCGCGGCCTCGCGCAGCGTCGCACCGGTGGTCACGACGTCGTCGAGGAGCACCACGCGGCGCCCTCGCGCCCGCCCGGTCGCGCGGAAGGCGCCGCGGGTGTTCTCGGCCCGCTCGCTCGCGCCGAACGACTTCTGGGTGCCGCGCCGGGCGTTCGGCACCGGCACGAGCAGGCGCTCCCCGCGCACCCCGACGGCCGCGGCGAGACGCTCCACCGGGCGGAACCCGCGCCGCCGCACCGCCCGTGCGCGGGAGGGAATCGGGCACAGCGCGAGCGCGTCGTCGCCGCCGCTCGCCCGTGCCAGCCGCAGCGCGCCCTCCAGCGCCGCCGCGAACGGCGGGGCGAGAGCGCGCGCCAGCCCGGGTCGGTCGCCGTCCTTGAACGCGAGGATGACGGCACGCAGCTCCCGCTCGTAGCGCGCCCCGGCGACGACCGGGAACTCGCCGGGCAGCACCAGGGTCTGCGGACGCAGCGCCTCGCGACAGTCCGGACACAGGTCGCGGTCGGGCAGGCCGCAGCCGGCGCACTCCACCGGCAGGACCAGCGCGACCGCGTCGAGCAGCACCTCACCGAGCCACGCCCCGCGGTGCCGTGCCGTCATGCCCCCAGTGTCCTCGCGCGGTCGAACGTCGGCGACGCCGCGCGGGGCAGGTGGGGAGACCGCTACTGCTGCGTCGCGAGGAAGGAGGCGCGCAGCCCCGTGTCGAGCCAGCTCGAATCTCCGCTCGGCCGATGCACGACGCCGTCGGCGTCGAGCACGCGGATGCCCTCCACCCCGTTGCCGCCGACGATCTGCTCGCCGTTCTCGAGCGCGCCGAGGCTCTCCAGGCGTCCGCCGAGGGTCGCCGTGGAGACCGTGGTGGACTGCCCCGAGCGCAGCAGCAGCGCGATCGTCGTGCCGTCGACCCAGCTCAGGTCAAGTAGCTCGCCCGCCCCGATCGAGACGAGCGTCGACTCGACGATCGCGATCGGGGCGCCGCTGGCATCCCGGACGATGCCGGCCACGACCAGTCGCGATCCGTCGTCCGTCGCGACCGCGAAGACCACGCGGGTGCCGTCGCGCGACACCGTCACGCCGATCACACGGCCCTCGATTCCGATGCCGATCGGCAGCGGGGTGCCGTCGGGCGAGACCGCGAACAGCTGCTCCAGCTGGTCTTCGGGCCCCGTCCAGATGTAGCCCCACGGGTCGATCGTGGGCGCGATGAGATCCGTCCCCGCGGCGGCGAGTTCGACCCCGTCGGCTGTCACACGGCTGACCCCCTCCGCGGTGAGCACGGCGACCGTCGACCGGTCGCGGCTCACGCTGGCGGCGGTCGCTCCGAGCGCGTCGATCGCGGTGCCGATCTCGTCCAGCGGCCGCACCTCCGACTCGCCGATCGAGCCGAATTCGCCCGCCAGCATCCCCACCGGAATGGGGTCCACCTGCAGGAAGCGGTCGGCGGTGCCGCCGACCTCGGAGATGTCGGCGGGGAAGCCCCCGGAGATGACGGCGGCGCTGTGCACATCGCTCAGCGAGCCGAGGCTCGCCGTGAGCTGCTGCAGAATGCGCCACTGGGTCGCGCTGGAGACCGCCAGGATGTCGGAGCTGAGGGTGACCGTGGCGGTGCCCGACTCGATGTCGACGCTCTCGAGGCGCTCCAGCCCGTTCGGGACGGCCGTGATCAGCACGCCGGATTCGAGCAGCGGCGACTGCCCGGCGATGAGCTCATCGACGATGCGGTTCGAGATGGTCCGCGACACCAGGAACCAGCGGAGCTCGGGAACCAGGAACTCGAAGTCGGGCGAGAAGTAGTACAGCTCGACCGGCTCGAACAGCAGGTCGAAGAACGTCGGCGACAGCACCGTCCCGTCGGGCGCCGCCGAGATCCGCCACTCGCCGTCCTCCTGCGTGAACTCGAAGCTCAGTTGGCGGCTCGACCCCGCGCCGGCGAGGTCGTAGTGCCCCGAGGAGTCGACCTCCGCGGTCACCTCGAGGCTCACCTGAAGCCCGGTCTCGGTCTCGGTCGGGACGACCGCCGAGGTGCTGACGAGCACACCGGCGTTCGGCCGCCACTCGGCCGCGAAGGCATCCGTCAGATACTCGGTGGCGACGGCGTAGCTGTTCTGCGGGCCGCGCCCGGCGCGCAGGAAGCCGATCAGGATCTCACGCGGGGTCGCGCCGACCGTCGGCCCTTCCGGCACCGGGAGCAGGGCCTCGGTGTCCCCCTCATCGGGAATCGCGACCGTGCTGACGCCGCTCGAATCGGGGATGCGGACGCATCCGCTGAGCACGCCGACGACGGCGAGCGCCGCGAGCGCGCGCCACCACCAGCGTGAACGGGTCCGGCTCACTTCGGCGCCTCCAGTCCATCGGTCGGTCGCAGCTCGACCGAGTCGTCCGGCGGAAGATCCAGCGGCGAGCCGAGCACGCGGTCGCCCGGGGTGCGCGGCAGCGTGAGGCGGAAGCAGGTGCCCTGCCCCGGTTCGCTCCACACCTCGAGGACGCCGTCGTGCAGCACCGCGTCCTCGAGCGAGATCGCGAGACCGAGGCCGGTGCCGCCGGTGCGTCGCTGCCGTGAGGGATCGGCGCGCCAGAAGCGATCGAAGACCCGGTCGAGCTGCTCCCCCTCCATGCCGACCCCGTAGTCGCGCACCGCGATGGCGATCGCGGTCGCGTCGCTGTCGACGTAGGCGACGATCGGCCGCCCCTCGCCGTGATCGATCGCATTGCCGAGCAGGTTCTGCAGGATGCGGCGGATGCGCCGCGCATCCACTTCGGCCTCGAAGTAGCCGCCGGGCGCGACCAGGCGGATGTCGCTGCCGTGCTCCGCTGCGAGCGGCGCCATCGCCTCGATCGCGTCCTCGACGAGGCGCACCAGGTTCGTCGGCTCGGTCTCCAGGGTGACCGCCCCCGCGTCGTAGCGGCTCATCTCGAGCAGATCGGCCAGCAGCACCTCGAACCGCTCCGTCTGCGCGTGCAGCAGCTCGGCGGTGCGGGCGGTCGCCGGCTCGAACGCGGCGCGCTTGTCGTAGAGCACGTCGCCAGCCAGCCGGATCGTCGTCAGCGGGGTGCGCAGCTCGTGCGAGACGTCGCTCACGAAGCGCTGCTGAAGTCGCGAGAGCTCGGCCAGCTGGCGGATCTGGCGCTGGAGGCTGTCGGCCATGCGGTTGAACGAGCGCGCCAGCGTCGCGAGCTCGTCCTGGCCGCGCTCCGGCAGCCGCTCCTCGAGCTGGCCGTCGGCGAGCTTCTCGCTGGTGGCGGCGGCGACGCGCACCGGCCCGACCACCAGCCGCACCACGAGGTAGCTCACCAGCCCGATGAGCACCACGAGGGCGATGCCGCCGACGACGAGGGTGAGCTGCACAAAGTCGAGCGTGCCCTGCACATCCGAGAGGTCGTAGACGATGTAGAGCTGGTACAGCCCGGCCTGCGGCACCGTGAGCAGGCTGCCGACGATGATGCCGGGCGCGGTGTCGTCGCCGACCCCGTCGGCGATCACGATCGACTGCCAGGAGAGCTGGGTGCCCGCCGAGGCGGTCGTGCTCTCGGCCAGCTCGGTCGAGACCAGCGTCTCGCTGAAGTTCGGGCTCTGCGCTCCCTCCAGCAGGACGGGACCCTCCTGGTCGGGCACCCGCAGGAAGGCGATCAGCGGGTCGGTCGAGACGGTGTTGCGCACGGCCAGGATCGCGGACTCCTGCGCGCCGACCAGGTCGCCGTCGCTCGTCGACTCCCCCGCCTGCGTGAACTCCTGCTGCGCCAGCAGCGTCGCGCGCCCCGCCTCATCCAGGAGCAGGTCGCGCCGCGACTCGAACAGGTTCGAGCGGACGCTCGCCGTGACGAACAGCCCGATGATGGTGACGGCCAGGGTCGACAGCGCCACCGTCAGGAAGATCGTGCGCAGCTGCAGGGAGCCGCGCCAGCGCCGCCCCAGTCGCTCGAGCCATTCGCGCCCGTCGAACCGCACGGAGGTCTGCCTAGCTCACGGCGCCCGCGCGGTAGCCGACGCCGCGAACGGTGGTGACGATGCGGGGGTTGTCGGGATCGTGTTCGACCTTGGCGCGCAGCCGCTGCACGTGCACGTTCACGAGCCGGGTGTCGGCCTTGTAGTGGTAGCCCCAGACCTGCTCGAGCAGCATCTCGCGCGTGAACACCTGCTGGGGCTTCGCGGCGAGCGCCAGCAGCAGCTGGAACTCGAGCGGCGTCAGCGACAGCTTCTCGTCGCCGCGGCGCACCTCGTGCGCGGCGACGTCGATCGTGAGGTCGCCGATCTCCACCGTCTCGCTCGTCGTCGGCAGCGTCGGACGCAGCCGGGTGCGGATGCGCGCGACGAGCTCCTTGGGGTTGAAGGGCTTCACGACGTAGTCGTCGGCGCCGCTCTCGAGGCCGACCACCACATCCGTCGGCTCGCCCTTCGCCGTGAGCATGATGATGGGCACGCCGCTCTCGGCGCGGATGCGCGAGCACACCTCGATGCCGTCGATGCCCGGCAGCATCAGGTCGAGCAGGACGAGGTCGGGGCGCAGCTCCTGGAAGCGGCTCAGCGCCGAGGTGCCGTCGGCCGCGAACGACGGCTCGAAGCCTTCGCCCCGCAGCACGATGCCGATCATCTCGGCAATCGCCGGGTCGTCGTCGACCACCAGGATGCGCGCGCTCATGAACCTCGCCGATTCCCAAGGCGACCCGGGATTTCGGATCGCGTTGAACTTTCGCTCCAGCGTAGTCGAGCGTGAGAACATGAACGTGAGTGTTGCCCGCATCAGCCGGGATTCTGCCCACGGGAGGGACCGCCGTGACCGACGACCATCAGTGGCATGCCCCGGACGCGCCGCGGGAGCCCGCGGCGTCGCCGTATCACGCGGCCCCCGGGCCGAGCGCCGCGAACGGCGCGACGCCGGCGGGGACTCCCGCGAGCGCGAACGGCTGGGCTCCGCCGCCGAAGCCGGGACTCGTGCCGCTGCGCCCGATGACCCTCGGCACGATTCTGGGCGCCTCGTTCCAGGTGCTGCGCCGCAACCCGAAGCCGACGCTCGGGCCGGCGCTGCTGATCTCGCTGGCGACCGTGCTCCTCACGCTGCTGGTGACCGGGGCGGTGACCGCGTGGTCGATCGGCCGCATCGAGTCGGCGCAGTCCGCGGCCGACCAGGACGCGCTGCTGGCGGGCGGCTTCGCCCTCGGCGCGGTCGGCGTGCTGCTCGCGGCGCTGCTCTCGATCGTCGGGACGGCCGTGCTGCAGGGCATCATCGTCGCGGAGGTCGCCCGCGCCACGCTCGGCGAGAAGCTCGGCTTCCGCGCCCTCTGGGCGCACCTGCGGGGTCGACTCGGCGCGCTCATCGGCTGGGCGTTCGTGCTGGCGGCGGCTCTCGCCGTCGCGATGCTGATCGTGATCCTCCTCATCGCGGGCCTGAGCCTGCTCGGCGAGGCGGGTGTCATCCTCAGCGTGCTGGTCGCCGTCTTCGCGATGCTCGGCGGAGCCGTTCTCGTCGCGTGGCTGTCGACGAAGCTGCTGTTCGTCCCGGCTGCCCTCGTGCTGGAGCGGCGCACCCTCGGCGCCGCGATCGGCCGGTCGTGGACGCTGATCCGAGGTTCGTTCTGGCGCGTGTTCGGCATCGTGCTGCTGGTCGCCGTCATGCTCTCGATCGCCGGTCAGGTCGTCACGACTCCGGTGAGTCTGCTGTTCGGACTGGGCACGGCGTTCCTCACCCCGTCCGGCATGGACGAGTCGGGCTTCATCGCGATGACCATCATCAGCTACCTCGTGCTGTTCCTGGTCTCGGCGGTCGTCGGCGCGATCACGCTCGTGGTGCAGACCGCGACCTCGTCGCTGCTCTACCTCGATCTGCGCTTCCGCACGGAAGGACTCGACCTCGAGCTGGCGCGGACGGTCGAGGCACGCCAGCGAGGCGAGAGCGTCGCGGACCCGTACGCCGCGCCCGCTGCGGGTTCGCCGTCGCCCGGCTCCCCGGCCGCGAGCTGAGGCATGCACCGACTGCGGGGCGTGTGGCCGAGGGAGGTCCCCGTCGATCCGGACGCGCCGGAAGCGCGCGACTGGCTGGTGCGCGAGCTCGCGAACCCCGAGTACGAGGCGGCGCGCCCGACCTGGTTCGACCTGCTCGCCCAGCGCGTGCTCGAGTGGTTCGAGTCGCTGCGCTTCACGCCCGGCGAGGGCGGCTTCCCGTGGTGGCTGGTGATCCTGCTCGGCATCGTGGTGCTGGTCGTGCTGGTGGCGTTCTGGATCTACGGGGCGCCTCGGCGGAACCGGCGCAGCGCCGCCGCGGAGTCGCTGTTCGGCGACGATGACACGCGAGATTCCGCCGCCCTCCGCCGCGCCGCCGAGCAGGCCGCCGCGCGGGGCGACTTCACCCTCGCCGTCACCGAGCTCTACAGGGCGCTCGCGCGCGGCCTGAGCGAGCGCACCCTGGTGTCGCTGTTTCCCGGCACCACGGCGCACGGCTTCGCCCGCGAGGCCGGGGTGGTGTTCCCCGCCGCGCGAGACCGCCTCGAGTCGAGCGCGAGCGACTTCGACGCGGTGCGCTACCTCGACGAGGCGGGCACGCATGCGCAGTGGGAGGCGCTGCGCGCGCTCGAAAGCGAGCTGCGCGCCACCCGTGTCGCCGCACCCGAGACGGCGGGGTCGAGCACGTGAGCGTCACCGCGGCACCGGAGGTGCTCACCCCCACACTTCGCGCCACGGGCGCGCGCGCCCGGTTCTGGATCATCGGCATCGCCCTGATCGTGCTGGTCGGCGTCGTGGCGCTCGCCACCGAACGCGGCGCCAGCACCGCGGCGAACTGGCTCGATCCGGACAGCGCCGCCCCGGACGGCACGCGGGCGCTGGTGGAGGTGCTGCGCGAGCAGGGCGTGGAGGTGCACGTCGCGACGAGCTTCAACCAGATGCGGCGCCTCGTCAACGCGGCCGCCAGCGCCACGGTGGTGCTGCACGATCGCGACGCCGTGCTCGATGAGGAACAGCGCGCGCGCTTTCTGCGCACCACCGCCCGGCTCGTCGTGCTCGAACCCGGACTCGCCGCCACCGCCGATCTCGCCCCCGCGGTCGGGCTGGCCGGCAATGCGCTCGACTCCGAGGAGCGACTGGCGGCCGACTGCTCCCTGCCGGCGGCTCAGCGCGCGGACGAGATCCGCGGCAGCGGATTCGGCTACCGCATCCTCGACGCGTCGAGCGGCGCCGTCGGATGCTTCGCGAATGAGGACGACATCGTCGCCGTCGTGGAGGTTCCCCACGAGGACCGCGGGCTCATCCTGCTGGGGGCGACCTCGCTGCTGACCAACGACGAGATCGCGCTCGCGGGCAACGCGGCCCTGGCCCTCAACCTGCTCGGCGAGGACGCCACGCTGGTCTGGTACGTGCCGGGGGTGGACGATCTGCGGGCGGGCGAGGAGCTCCCCTCGATCCTCGACCTCACGGCGACCTGGGTCACCCCGCTGGCGAGTCTGGCGCTGCTCGTCACGATCGCCGCGGGCATCTGGCGCGGCCGCCGGTTCGGCCCGCTGGTGCGCGAGCGCCTGCCGGTGATCGTGCGCTCGAGCGAGACGATGGAGGGGCGCGCCCGGCTGTACGAGCGCGCCAACGCGCGCCTGCACGCGCTGGATGCGCTGCGCATGGCGGCCCTGGGGCGCCTCGCCACGCGTGTCGGCCTGTCGCGCACCGCGAGCGTCGACGAGATCGTCGCCGCCGTCGCGGCCCTGACCGGCCGCAGCCGCTCCGAGCTCGGCGAACTGCTCGTCGGCGCGCTCCCGTACTCCGATGCCGAGCTGCTTCGGCTCTCCGACGAGCTGAGCCGCCTCGAGCACGACGTCGCCCGGGTCACCGGCGCCCCGCCGACGCGCTGACACCGGACCCACCGCCGCAAACGACCACGACCCCGAGAGAATGAGGACCATGACCGACTCCGCTCCGCTCCGCGACGCCTTCGCCCAGGTTCGAACCGAGGTCGGCAAGGCCGTCGTCGGTCAGGACGGCGCCGTCACCGGCATCCTGATCGCGCTTCTCGCGGGGGGCCACGTGCTCCTGGAGGGGGTGCCGGGAGTCGCCAAGACCCTGCTCGTGCGCACCCTCAGTCAGACCCTGAACCTGCAGACCCGACGCGTGCAGTTCACCCCGGACCTGATGCCGGGAGACATCACCGGCTCGGTCGTGTTCGACCCGAAGTCGGGCGAGTTCGAGTTCCGCGAGGGGCCGGTGTTCACCAACATCCTGCTCGCCGACGAGATCAACCGCACCCCGCCGAAGACGCAGTCGGCGCTGCTGGAGGCGATGGAGGAGCGCCAGGTCTCGACCGACGGCGTGACGCGGGCCCTGCCCGAGCCGTTCCTGGTGGCCGCCACCCAGAACCCGATCGAGTACGAGGGCACCTACACGCTGCCCGAGGCGCAGCTCGACCGGTTCCTGGTGAAGCTCGTGCTCGAGCTTCCCGAGCGCGACCACGAGACGGAGATGCTCGCGCGCCACGCCGCCGGGTTCAACCCGCGCGACCTCGACGCCGCGGGCGTGCGGCCGGTCCTGGACGCCGCCGGGCTCGCCGCCGCCCAGGCCGATGTGCGCACCGTCACGGTCGCCCCCGAGGTGCTCGGCTACGCCGTCGACCTGGCGCGCGCGACGCGCCAGAGCCCCTCGGTGCGGCTGGGGGTCAGCCCGCGCGGCACCACGGCGCTGCTCGCCGCCGCTCGCGCCTGGGCGTGGCTGACCGGCTCCAGCGGCGTGACGCCGGATCACATCCAGGCGATGGCGATCCCGGTGCTGCGCCACCGCATCCAGCTGCGACCCGAGGCCGAGCTGGAGGGCGTCGCCGCCGACTCCGTGCTGCGCTCGATCCTGCAGCAGGTCCAGGTTCCGATCTAGGCGCGCATGGCTCTCTCCGGATGGTTCGTCGCGCTCCTCGCGCTGGGAGCGGTTCCCACGATCGCGGTCGGGGGCCCCTGGGGCCTGCTCGGCTGGCTCACGCTCTGCGGCGCGCTCGCCGCCGTGGACCTGCTCGCGGCGGGGTCGCCGCGGGAGCTGCGGATCTCGCGCGAGACTCCCGCCCGCGTTCGACTCGGCGAGTCGGCCCCCTCGCGCCTGCTGATCGCCAACGAGGGCCGGCGCGCGGTCCACGGCGTCGTGCGCGATGCCTGGCAGCCCTCCGCGCGGGCTTCCCCCGCCCGCCAGCGGATCGTGCTCCCCGCCGGCGAGCGCCGCGCGCTGACGACGACGCTGACGCCGACCCGCCGCGGGGAGCGCCGTGCCGCGCACGTCACCGTCCGCGCGTTCGGGCCGCTGCGACTCGCCGCCCGCCAGGCCACGCTGGCGGCTCCCGGCGCGATCCGCGTTCTGCCGCCGTTCCACTCGCGTCGCCACCTTCCCTCGCGCCTCGCCCGGCTGCGCGAACTGGACGGTCGCACCAGCGTCATGCTGCGCGGGCAGGGCACCGAGTTCGACTCGCTGCGCGAATACGTGCGCGGCGACGACGTGCGCTCGATCGACTGGCGCGCGACGGCCCGGCGACGCGACCCCGCGGGCGGCGGGCTTCAGCTCGTGGTGCGCACCTGGCGTCCCGAGCGCGACCGCCGGGTCGTCATCGTGGTCGACTCCGGTCGCACCTCCGCGGCCCGGATCGACCGTGAGCCGCGCCTCGACACGGCGTTCGAGTCGAGCCTCCTGCTGGCCGCGCTGGCAAGCCGCGCGGGCGATCATGTCGACCTGGTCGTCTTCGACCGCCGCGTGCGCGGGCGGGTTCAGGGCGCGACGGGACCGGAGCTGCTGTCGCGCATGGTCGACGCGATGGCGCCGATCGAACCCGACCTGATCGAGACCGACTGGAGCGCCGTGCCCGGTCTGGTGCGGCACATCACCCCGCACCGCGCCCTGGTCGTGCTGCTCACCTCGATCGACACGCCGGGCTCCTCGCGAGCCCTGCTGTCGGCGCTCCCGCAGCTCACCCGCCACCACACCGTGCTGGTGGCCTCGGTCACCGACCCCGAGATCCAGGCGGCGACGGCGCAGCGTGGGAACCGAAGCGAGGTGTATCGCGCCGCGGCCGCCGAGCGCGCGCTGCTCGACGCCGCCCGGGTGGCCAGCGCCATCCGCCAATCGGGCGCCGAGGTCGTCACCTCGACCCCTGCCGAGTTGCCGCCGGCCGTCGCCGACCGCTACCTGGAGCTGAAGGCGGCGGGCCGACTCTGAGAGCCGGCCCGCCGTCCGCGGTGAGCCCGATCAGACCAGGTCGAAGCGATCCAGCTCCATCACCTTGGTCCAGGCCGAGACGAAGTCGGCCACGAACTTGGCGGTCGCGTCGTCGCTCGCGTACACCTCGGCGAGCGCGCGCAGCTCCGAGTTCGAGCCGAACACCAGGTCGACGCGCGTGCCGCGACCGAGGACCTCCCCGGTGGCATCCGAGGTCGCCTCGAAGGCGTGCTTGCCCGGGTCCAGGGGCTTCCACGTCGTGCCGAGGTCCAGCAGCCGGACGAAGAAGTCGTTGCTGAGCACCCCCGGCCGCTCGGTGAGCACGCCGTAGGCGGAGCCGTCCCAGTTCGCCCCGAGCACGCGAAGACCGCCGACGAGCACGGTCATCTCCGGTGCGCTGAGGGTCAGCAGGTTCGCCTTGTCGACGAGCAGGTATTCGGCCTTCAGCGTGGCGTCGGGGCCGGTGTAGTTGCGGAAGCCGTCGGCGATCGGCTCCAGGTAGGCGAACGAGTCGATGTCGGTGTCCTCCTGGCTGGCATCGACGCGGCCCGCACGGAACGGCACCTCGATCGGGTGACCCGCGTCGGCGGCGGCCTTCTCGACCGCGGCGTTGCCGGCGAGCACGATAAGGTCCGCGATCGACACGTGGGCGCCGCCCTCGGCGTTGAACGCCGCCTGAATGCCCTCGAGGGTGTCGAGCACCTTCGCGAGCTGGGCCGGGTTGTTGACCGCCCAGTTCTTCTGCGGCTCGAGTCGGATGCGCGCGCCGTTCGCGCCGCCGCGCTTGTCGCCGCCGCGGAACGTCGAGGCCGCCGCCCAGGCGGTCGAGACCAGCTCGGAGACGCTCAGCCCGGAGGCGAGCACGCGCTGCTTGAGCGTTGCCGCGTCAGCGGCCGTGATGGGCTCCGCGACGGGGGCGGGAAGCGGGTCTTGCCAGCTGAAGCGCTCCGCCGGCACCTCGGCACCCAGGTAGCGGTCCACCGGGCCCATGTCGCGGTGGGTGAGCTTGAACCAGGCTCGGGCGAACGCGTCCGAGAAGGCGTCCTGGTCTTCAGCGAAGCGGCGGGAGATCTTCTCGTACTCGGGATCGAACCGCAGCGAAAGGTCGGTCGTGAGCATGCGCGGCTCACGCGTTCCCGCGGAGTGCGCGAGCGGCACGGTTCCGGAGCCTGCGCCGCCCTTCGGCCGCCACTGCTTCGCCCCCGCGGGGCTCTCCATGAGCTCCCACTCGTAGGCGAAGAGGATCTCGAAGAACTCGTTGTCCCAGCGCGTCGGGTGGTAGGTCCAGGTCACCTCGAGGCCCGAGGTGATGGTGTCGTCGCCGTGTCCGGTGCCATGGGAGTTCGCCCAGCCGAGGCCCTGGCTCTCCATGTCTGCCGCTTCCGGGTCGGCTCCGACGTGCTCGTCGGAGGCGGCGCCGTGCGTCTTGCCGAAGGTGTGACCGCCGGCGATCAGCGCGACCGTCTCCTCGTCGTTCATGCCCATCCGCGCGAAGGTGTGGCGGATGTCGTGCGCGGCTGCGATGGGGTCCGGAACCCCTTCCGGGCCTTCCGGGTTGACGTAGATGAGGCCCATGTGGGTCGCTGCGAGCGGGCGCTCGAGCTCACGGTCGCGACCGAAGCGCTTGTCGCTGCCGAGCCATGCCGTCTCCGCGCCCCAGTACACGTCGTCATCCGGCTCCCACACGTCGGGTCGGCCGCCGCCGAACCCGACGGTCTTCAGCCCCATGTTCTCCAGCGCGACGTTGCCGGCGAGAATCATCAGGTCGCCCCAGGAGATGCTCTGGCCGTACTTCTTCTTGACGGGCCAGAGCAGACGGCGCGCCTTGTCGAGGCTGACGTTGTCGGGCCAGCTGTTGAGGGGCGCGAACCGCTGCTGTCCGGTGCCGCCTCCACCGCGGCCATCGACCGCGCGGTAGGTGCCTGCGCTGTGCCAGGCCATGCGGATCATGAGCGGTCCGTAGTTGCCGAAGTCGGCAGGCCACCACGGCTGCGAGGTCGTGAGGGCGGCATCGATGTCGGCCTTGACGGCGTCGAGGTCGAGGCTGGCGAACGCGGCCCGGTAGTCGAAGTCGCCGCCGAGCGGGTTTCCGACCTCCGGGTTCTTGGCCAGGATCCGAAGGTTCAGACGCTCCGGCCACCAGGTGGCATTGGCGGATCCCCGGGTCGGGTGCGGCTGCTCACCGTGGACGACCGGGCAGCCCTCCGCCGGCTCTTCCTCGCCGGTGACGATCGGGGCTTCGGTATCAGACATGGTTTCTCCTCGGTGATTCGATGGGGTCAGGGGTGTGAACTCCGCGCGCGCGGCAGTCGGGGCACAGGCCCCAGAAGACGACCTCGGCAAGGTCGATCTCGAAGCCGCCCGCGTCGGAAGGGGTCAGGCACGGAGCATGGCCGGCGACGCAGGCGACGTCGCTGATGGCGGAGCAGCCTCGGCACACGACGTGGTGATGGTTGTCACCGACCCGTGTCTCGTAGAGCGCCGCTGAGTCCGCGGGTTCGATTCGTCGGAGAACCGCGTGCTCGGTGAGATCACGCAGGACGTTGTGAACCGATTGCACGGACAGCACAAGCCCGGCCGAGGTCGCGAACCGCCGAATCGTGTCGGCGTCGGAGTGCGGGTGAGCCTCTACGGCGGCCAGCACGGCGAGTCGCGGCTCGGTCACGCGCAGCCCGGCCGAGCGAAGCCGGTCGGGGTGCTCGGTGCGTGCCATGCCGCGAGCCTATCGTGAATGACTCAAAACAACGAATCGTTCAGGCGCTGACGATCTCGCGGGATCCGGACTCGAACTCGGTGAGATCGCCCGTCTCCCCCGCGCGCACGGCACGACGACCGACGCCCCACTGGTAGCCGACGACGGCGAGCAGGGCGACCGTGCCGATGCCGATCTTGATCGCCCAGGGCCAGTCCTGGCGCGTGACGTAGCCCTCGATGACGCCCGAGATGAGCAGGGCCAGCGCGGTCCCCACGACGATCGTGAAGAAGGCGCGGCCGTCCTCGGCGAGCGCCTGCGCGCGGGTGCGACCGCCGGGGGCGACCCACGACCAGAAGATCAGCAGCCCCGCGGCAGCCGCGAGGAAGATCGCGTACAGCTCGAGCTGACCGTGCGGGGCGATGTAGAGGAAGAAGTGGTCCAGCCGGTCGTAGTGGTCCATGATCGCGGCGGTGATGCCGAGGCCCTGCGCGTTGCTGAAGATCACGTAGGGCACCCAGACGCCGACGATTCCGAACATGATGCACTGGGCCGCGATCCACGCGTTGTTCGTCCAGACCTGCCCGGCGAAGGCCGCCTCGGAGTTGTTCGAGTAGTAGGCGACGAACTCCTGCTCGGCGTAGCGCCGCAGCGTCGCCTCGGGGCCGAGCGAGGCGAACACGGCGGGATCGTTCGCCACCCAGACGGCGTAGGCCGCCGCGATCGCGACGGTCGCGACCGCGACCGCGAGGGTCGCCCAGCGGATCCGGTAGAGCGCCGCGGGCAGCTGCAGTGCGAAGAAGCGGGTCACCTGCTCCAGCGGGTTGCTCGGGGCCCCGGTGAACCGCAGCCGCGCGCTGGACAGCGCCAACGACAGCCGCGTCGCGGGGACGGATTCGCCCACCGTCGTCTTCATCGCCGACAGCTGCGTCGCCCCGGACTGGTAGAGCTCGATCAGCTCATCCGCCTCGGCCCCGTCGAGGTGCCGCTGCTTGGCCACCTGGGCAAGCCGGTCCCAGTCCGCACGGTGGGCGGCAGAGTAGGCGTCGAGGTCCATCTGCTGTCAGGATAACCACATGGAACGTGCGGTGACACCGACTCACCTTGGTTCCGACGAGTCCGTCGATGACGTTGACCGCCGCGAGCTGCTGACCGGCGAGGCGGTGGGCCTCGACCTGCGACCGGCCGGCTTCGCCCTGCGGGCGGCGGGCGCCATCATCGACTTCGTCGCGCTCGTGCTGCTCTATGTCGCGCTGTGGCTCGGCCTGGCCTTCCTCGCCGCGGAATCCGGAGCTGAGGAGGCCGTGTTCACGATCATCGCGATCGCCTCGCTCGTGCTCTGCATCGTCATCATCCCGGTGCTCGTCGAGACCCTCAGCCGAGGCAAGTCACTCGGCAAGCTCGCCGTCGGCGCCCGAATCGTGCGCGACGACGGCGGCGCGATCGGGTTCCGCCACGCCGCCATCCGCGCTCTCGTCGGCGTGCTCGAGATCTACATGACCTTCGGCGGGCTCGCCGCCATCGTCGGGCTCATGAGCGAGCGCAGCAAGCGGCTCGGCGACCTGCTCGCTGGCACCTACGCCCAGTACGAGCGGGTCGACCGCGCCGAGGCTCCGGTGTTCGGGGTGCCGGCGGAGCTCGCCGCGTGGGCGAGCACGGCCGACGTCGCGCGACTGCCGGACGCGCTCTCGCGGCGCATCGCGCAGTTCCTCGCGCACGCGGGCAAGTTCACGCCGGAACGGCGGACCGCCGTCGCCCAGGGCCTCGCCGCCGAAGCAGCCGTGTACGTCTCGCCGATTCCGCACGTCGACCCGGAGCTGCTGCTCGCCGGGATCACCGTCGTGCGGCGCGAGCGCGAGAGCGCTGCCCTCGCGCTCGAGGCCGAGCGCCTGCACCGCCTCGACGCCGCGCTGCGGGACCGCCCGCACGGCTTCCCCGAGCGCGGCTGAGTCTCGCCGCCGCGCCGCCTAGTAGCGGTAGTGGTCGACCTTGTACGGACCCTCGACCTCGACGCCGATGTAGGCGGCCTGCGAGGGGGTGAGGCGAGTCAGCTCGACGCCCAGGGCATCCAGGTGAAGCCGGGCCACCTTCTCGTCCAGGTGCTTCGGCAGCACGTACACGCCCACCGGGTACTCCTCGCCGCGCGTGTAGAGCTCGATCTGCGCCAGCACCTGGTTGGTGAACGAGTTCGACATCACGAACGACGGGTGGCCAGTGGCGTTGCCGAGGTTCATCAGTCGGCCCTCGCTCAGCACGAGGATGCTGCGACCGTGCGGCAGTCGCCACTCGTCGACCTGCGGCTTGATCTGGATGCGCTCCGCGCCCGGCAGCGACTCCAGACCGGCCATGTCGATCTCGTTGTCGAAGTGGCCGACGTTCGCGACGATCGCCTGGTGCTTGAGCCCCAGCAGGTGGTCGAGGGTCACGACGTCCTTGTTGCCGGTCGCGGTCACCAGGATGTCGATCTGATCGATCACGCTCTCCAGGCGCGCCACCTGGAAGCCGTCCATCGCCGCCTGAAGGGCGTTGATCGGGTCGATCTCGCTGACGATGACGCGCGCACCCTGGCCGCGCAGCGCCTCGGCGCTGCCCTTGCCGACGTCACCGTAGCCGGCGACGAAGGCGACCTTGCCGCCCATCAGCACATCGGTGGCGCGGTTCAGGCCGTCGGGCAGCGAGTGCCGGATCCCGTACTTGTTGTCGAACTTCGACTTGGTGACCGAGTCGTTGACGTTGATCGCGGGGAAGAGCAGCCCGCCCTCGCGGTGCAGCTCGTAGAGGCGGTGCACGCCCGTGGTGGTCTCCTCGGTGACGCCCTGGATCTCGTCCGCGACGCGCGTCCACCGACCCGGCTCCGCCTCGATCGTCTGGCGCACCGTCTCCAGGAACACGCGCCACTCGGCGCTCGCGTCGGCCTCCGGCTGCGGAACCGAGCCGGCGAGCTCGAACTCGCGCCCCTTGAGCACGAGCATCGTGGCGTCGCCGCCGTCGTCGAGGATCATGTTCGGGCCGACGAAGTCCTCGCCCGCGGCGGCGGCCTCGGCGCTCCAGTCGAAGATCTGCGTGGTCGCCCACCAGTACTCCTCCAGGCTCTCGCCCTTCCAAGCGAACACCGGGATTCCCGCGGGCGCCTCGGCGGTGCCCGTCGGGCCGACCGCGACCGCGGCGGCGGCCTCGTCCTGCGTGGAGAAGATGTTGCAGCTCGCCCAGCGCACCTGCGCGCCGAGCGCCACGAGCGTCTCGATCAGCACGGCGGTCTGCACGGTCATGTGCAGCGAGCCGGCGATGCGCGCCCCGGCGAGCGGCGCGCTCGCGGCGAACTCCTCGCGCAGGGCCATGAGGCCGGGCATCTCGTTCTCGGCGAGACGGAGCTGGTGACGTCCTGCCTCAGCGAGGCCGAGATCGGCGACCTTGTACGGCGAACGGGTGGAGGCAGCGGGCGTTGTCATGCTCCTATTCTCGCAAGGATCTGCGCCGTGTTACCTGATCACGTCCGCGGCGTTGCTCGGCGACACCCGATCCACTAACTTGAGCAATGCGCGACAAATCGCGGCAATTCTCAGGACGGGATTCCATGCGATCCACACAGTTCACGGTGCGTCGGCATCTCATCGGCACCGCAATCGCCGCGCTCGTCGCGACCACGGCACTGTCGCCGGCGGTCCCCGCCGCTGCGGCCACGACGATGGTGACGATCTCCGGCACCGTGTACTTCGAGCAGCCCGACGGAACACCGGGGCCGATGGCTGGCGGCGTCACGATCTCGGCGCAGGAAGCCCACACCTCGGAACGGCGCTACACCACCAAGCCGGACAGTTCCGGGCAGTTCAGTCTCACCGTTCCGGCGGGCGAGTGGCGGCTCCGCGCGCTCCTCGGAACGCCCATCACATCGCTCGACACCTACCGCACCTGGTGGTACGGCGATTCCCCCGACAGCCTCGACGCCGCCGTCATCGTCGCGACGACCGACACCAGCCATCGCGACATCACGATCCCGCTGGGCTCGTCGCTGGCGGGGACGGTCACGGTGCCGTTCACCGCGCCGTCCGGACACTACGTCCGTGCCACCGCGTATCGCGTCGAGGATGGCCTCGCGGTCGAGGCCTACACGCACACCGTGACCGCAAGCAGCACGGGCAGCGTCTTCACCGTCCGAGCCCTCCCTGCTGGCGACTACGTGCTCCGCTTCGCCGACTCGAAGGCGACCGACCCCGCCTTCCAAGACCAGTTCTGGCCGGAGGGCAGCTTCGGGGCCGACGCCGAGTTGATCGAGGTTCCCCCGCGGAGCGCTCAGACCGGGTTCGACGCGGAACTCGACCCGTTCGAGGCGCTCTATGTCGGCCGCGTCGCCGGGGCGGATCGCATCGCCACCGCGATCGAACTCTCGCGCTGGGCATACGACAGCGCGGACACCGTCTTCATCACCAACGCGTACAACTACCCCGACGGCCTCTCGGCGGCGCCCGTCGCCGGCGACCTGGCCGCTCCGGTGCTGCTCTCGTCCCCCACCTCGCTTCCCTCGTCGGTCAAGTCCGAGATTCGACGGCTCGGAGCATCCCAGATCGTCATCGTGGGCGGGCCTCCCGCGATCAGCAGATCGGTGGAGTCCTCGCTGCGTGCGATTTCGGGCGTGGACAGCGTCACCCGCGTGTCAGGCGCGGACCGGTACGCGACCTCGCGGGCCATCGCACGCTACGGCTTCCCCGACGGCGCCGATGTCGCATTCATCGCCACCGGCCGAAACTACCCCGACGCTCTCGCGGCGGGCCCCGCGGCAGCGCACGTCGGAGGACCCGTCATCCTTGTCGACGGAGACGCGAAGAGCATCGACTCGGCGACGCGTGCGCTCCTGAAGGAGTTGGGCGTTCGCAAGGTCTACATCGCGGGCGGACGCCCGGCGGTCACGTACCAGCTCGAACAGAGCCTGTGGTCGATCTCGGAGATGCGAGAGGTCATCCGCCTCGAAGGTGACAACCGAGAGGAGACCGCCGCGATCATCAACGAGCGCATCTTCCCGTTCGCCGACTTCGCGTTCCTCAGCTCGTCACAGAAGTTCCCGGATGCGCTCGCTGCCTCGGCGATCGGCGCGGCGTTCGATATGCCTGTCTACCTCGCGTCGAAGGAGTGCGTGCGCGCCGATGCGATCGACACCTGGCGCTCGGCCGGCGGTCTCGTCATGATCTCGACAGGGAGCAAGGCCGTCCTCAGCAGCGCCGCCGCGAACCTCACGACGTGCAGCTCCCGGTCGTCCGCAGAGCTCGACTTCGGCGCCGTTCACGATGCGTCGACGCTCGAAACGGAGGTCAGACCCGAGCCGTAGCGCCCGCTCCTCAGGCGACCGTGTTGCGCGAGATCGAGTGCCGCACGACCTGCCAGCCCTGCGGGGCCGAGAGCCGCTCCGCGTGGCGCGCGCACAGGTCGTAGCTGTGCGGTTCGTGCCGACCGGCGAGCGGACCGAGCACCGCCATCGCGTCCGCGTAGTCATAGGTGAGCGTCGCCACGGCGTCCTCGCCGCAGGCGACCTTGCTGCACGGCCGACTCGTCACGAGTGCCAGGCTACCCCTCGATCCGCGTCGTACACTGGCGACATGCCCCGCCCGGTCTCCCGCTCCCTCGACTCGGTCGCCCGCGGTCGAGGCCGCGACCGGCACGGGCGCGGGCTGCGCTCCGCGGTGACCGGCCCCCATCTTCCGCTGCTGCGGTCGCGGGTCGGATTCTTCGACAACTGCGTCTCATCGTCGCTGGAATACGTGCGCGACCTGTGGCCGAACGAGCTGGCGAACGTGACGGTGCACATCGCCAACGCGCCGACCGGACCGCTCGCCGCCTCCGGTGTGGATCGCTGGCATGTTGATCGGCGGGCGCGCGCGATCGTGCTCTACCGCATCCCGATCGAACGGCTGACGCGGCTGCACCGCGACGACGACTGGCACCGGCGCTCGCTCATCGAGAGCTGCGTGTTCCGGGCCGTCGCCGAACTGCTCGGCAAGGACCCCTGGGACATCGCGCCGGAGCGCTACCGGCACTTCTGAGCCGCGTGGAGTCGTCCGCCCCGGCTGCGCGCGCGCCTCGCTACGGGTAGACGGTGATCGGGTCGGCGAGCGGGCGCGACCCGAGGAGCACCCCGGAGGCGAGCTCGCCCGCCTCGGCGTAGCTGAGCGAGGCCCGCAGCCCGGCGGCACCGCTCACCCGGAGGGTGGCGCCGGCGGTCACGGCCGACGAGATCGCCGACCCCGCCGGCACGACGAAGTCGGCGGTCACGCCCCCGACGGTCGCGACGGCGAAGCTCACAGCGGCGTCCGTCGGGTTCACGAGCGTGATCATCGGCTGCGGCGCGTTCGCGACCGCGACGAGGAGGTCGGCGGGCAGCGCGGGCGCCGCGGCGAACCAGGCGAAGTCGCTCGCGGGCGCCGCCACGAAGGGATCGAGCGCCGCGTCATCATCCGAACCCGTGTCGACGGCCGTCGTCGCCCGCGCCGCGGCCACCACGGGGACCTCGGCGTCGACGTAGACGGTGTAGATGCCGTCCGGCAGGGCCGACAGCGCTTCGGCATCGATCCCGGCGCCGAGATCGACCTCGGCGACGCGCTGCGGCTCGAGTTCGAGCGCGAAGGTCGACACCACCTCGGCCGCGGCGCCGTCGATCGGCTCCGCCACGACCCGCACGGTGACCGAGCCCTCCTCGTCGCCCGGGATCAGGAGCCGGATCGCCGCACTCGCGTCGCCCCAGTCCTCGCGCGCGCTGGCCCGGCTGACGCCCAGCGAGTCCTCGATGCGCACACCGGGGATCACGAGCGAGGTGCCCGGCTCGTCCGTCGAGCCGATGATCTCGACGCCGCCGTCGTCCAGACCGCGCACGATCGACTGCTGGAGGGCTGCCGTGATCCGCCCGCCGCGCGCCTCGACCTCGACCACGGGCGAGGCGACGCCGGGCGCGAACCCGGCGAGCGAGACGACGCGCTGCGCCCCCGCCGGGACGGAGATCCCGCTGAGCCCGGGCGCGGTGAGCGCGCCGGTCTCGCCCCACAGCCGGAGCGTCACCTCGGCGTCCACGTCGCTCGGGTTGCTCAGCACGAGGGCGGTGCTGCGCCCCAGGCTCAGCGAGCCGCCGACCAGCCAGGTCGAGCCGCTCGGCTCGACGCACGGCGAGGCCGCGAGTCCGGAGAAGGCGGAGACGGCGGACGTCTGCGCGGTGGCGCCGGCGAGCAGCACGCCGTCGCCCGCGGGCGCCGAGACGACGATCGGCGCGGCGTCCAGACCGTTCAGATCGACCCCCGGGTCCGCGAGCACGGTCTCGTTGGCGGAGGCGCCGCTCGCCGCCGCGACCAGCTCCGCGCTCGACACCGCGACCGCCGTCTCTGCGTTGCCGCCGGTCTCATCGCCGAAGCGCACGAGCCCGCCCGAGCACACGCGCAGCTGATCGGCCGGCTCCGGGGTCACCACGATTCCGGCAGAGGTCGCGCCGATGTCCGGCACCGAGACGAGCCCGACGGCCGCGACCGTCGCCGCCGCGACGGCGAGAGCGACGGTCCCCGCGGCGACGCGTCCGCCGACGCGGACGGCGCGGCCGACGGCTCCGGGCCCATGCCGCGTGTCGGAACCCGGCGTCGGCTCCGGCTGCGGCGTGTCGGACTGCGTCGGCTCAGGCATTGTCGTCCTCCGCGAACGTGTCGGCGGGATCCTCGCCGGGGAGCGCGGCGGGGCTCACCACGCGACGGCGCGGACCCGTCGGCAGGGCCAGCAGCACCGTGATCAGGAGGATGCCCGCCTGCAGCGCCAGCGTGCCCCGCGCGATAACGCCGACGCCCTCCGACTCCGACGTCGTGGCTCGCGGAACCTCGGTGCGCCACAGCGCACCCGACGTCGTCTCGCCGATCGCCACGAGCCGTGAGTTCGCGTCGAGGGCCTCCGTGACGCGCTGGGCGGTGGCGGTCGCGTCCGCGTCGACGGTCGGCAGCAGCACGTACCCGATGCCGAACTCCTCGAGCGCGGCGGTGGGGTCGAAGCCTCCGAACGAGGCCAGGTTGCCGGCCAGCTCCGCCAGCAGGAGCTCCTCCTCGGTGCGCGCCGTCGCGTCGCTCGCCAGGTCGGTGGCGTCGAGCGTCGAGATGGCATCCAGCGTCGTGCCGGCGCCGCGTTCGATGCGGACGGCGATCGACCCGTCGGCCTGGGCCTCGATCACGAGCGTGCCGAGGCTCGGATCCCCCGCCGCCTCCGCGGCGACGAGCGCGGGCAGGGTGCGCTCCCCCGCGGTCACCACCGGCGAATCGTCGAGGGCCACCGCGACGACGGCGGGCGCGACCCCGACGACCGCGAGGGCGATCAGCACGCTGGTCGCCACGACCGAGATCGGTCGGAGCGCGTCGATCGCCAGCACCGCCGCGGCGACGATCCCGAACCAGTAGAGGCTGAGTCCCGAGCCGGGCCACGGCGTCATCGCCTCGGCGCCGGCGGTCGCGACGGTCAGGTGGGCCGCGGCGACGGCGGTGGCCAGCCCGATGACGGCGATCGCGAGCGCGGGAATCGCGCGGCGCGCGCCCGGCAGGACGACCGAGAGAAGGGCGAGCAGTCCGAGCGGCACCAGCAGCAGCGCCGGCAGAGCGAGGCTCGCGGCGGCGGCGAGCGACCCATCCGCGCCGACGAGGCCGAGCGCGGCTCCCCAGGCGTCGAGACCGGCGGCGGGATGCCCGAGCAGCAGCTCCCAGCCGCTCGGCTGCGCGAACGCCGTCGGCACTCCCGGGTCGGCGAAGATCCCGAACGGCGTGCCGCGCGTGATCTGCACCACGGCGAGGGGCGCGAGCATCGCCAGGCCCAGCACGGGGATGCCGACCAGACGCAGCACGGAGCGCGGGCGGAGCGCGATGGCGAGCAGCACCAGCAGCAGCAGCGCCGGGGCGAGGGACGGCGCACAGGCCGCGACGGCCGCGAACAGCAGCGCGGCCCCGGCGGCGGCGCTCCACGAGCGCACCGCCTCGATGCCGGCGAAGATCAGCCACGGGATCAGCACGTGGGCGAGCAGCGCGCCGGGCCGTCCGTCGGCGAGCGCGAAGATGAGCGGGGGCGCGAGCCCCCACAGCACGGCGGCGACGAGCGGCGGTGCGACCCGCTCGCTGACGCGCGTCGCGCACCACCACGCCCCGAGTGCGGCGAGCGGCATCGCCGCGAACCACAGGGCGACGAGCGAGAGCGACGGATCCCACCAGATGAGCGAGCCGAGCACGCCGAGCATGACCGTGAAGGGATCGGCGGGAGCCCAGCCGAGCACGGTGTCGGCGGATCGCCCCACGACGTTCGACCAGAGGAGCTCGACGGTCGCGCTCAGGGGGCGCAGCGCTCCGCCGGTGAGCGCCGCGGCGCCGACGAGACGCCACAGCATCGCCGTCCCGAGCACGGCGAACACCACCAGCAGCGCCACCCCGCCGCCCGCCACGAAGCCGGAGCGCACGATCTCGAGCGACTGCCCGCGCGCCTCGCGCTCGCGCTCGCGGGAGGCCGCACGGCGTTCGCGCAGCTCGCTCCACGACATGCGCAGCGGGGCGATCGCGGCCCAGCCGACCCGGCGACCGCGGCGTAGCCGGATGCGGGCGCCCGGCACCGTGCCGTCGAAGGCGGCACGCAGCGCGGCGCCGATCTCGCCGAACACCGCGCCGGGTCGTTTGGCCAGCAGCTGGCCGAGGGCGCGCACGAGCGCCGTCGGCACCAGGGCGAGCCACAGCCACGGCAGAGCCCAGCCCGGAGCCCAGACCAGCCGGCGATGCAGCTGCGCGACACGGGCCAGCCGGCGACGCGTCGAAGCGGAGGCCGGCGTGCGCCGTGCCGCATCCTCCGGTCGCACGGCGCGCGCCACGCGTGCTCCCGCGACGCGGATGACGCGATGGCCGGCGAGACGGACGCGAACGCAGAAGTCGAGTCCCGCATCCACCTGGGGCAGCCCCGGATCGAAGCCGCCGACCTCGTCGAAGACCGCACGGCGCACCAACATGCCCGCGGTCTGGACGGCCAGGACGTCGGGGCCGCGGTCGTACTGCGCCTGATCGAGCTCATCCTCGACGAGCGGGACGGTCGCACCCCACGGGGACACCGTCTCGCCGAACGAGCGCAGCATGCCGGCATCGTCGGGGTCGACGAGCTTGGGCCCGGCGACGGCGACCGAGGGCGCGATCTCGACGGCGGCCAGCATGCGCTCGAGCGCGTCGGGTGCGGGGATGCTGTCGTCGGCGAGAAGCCACAGCCACTCGTCGCGCGATTCGACCGGCCCGAGGGCGCGCAGCGCCGGGGCCAGCACATCGCCCATGCCGGTGCCGCGCGCCGAGACCTGGCGGGCGGGGGCGGCGGCCGCGAGCGATTCGGTGAGATGCGGGTCGACCGCCGCATCCACCGTGATGAGGGCGTCGACCCGTCGGGTCTGGGCGCTGATCGCCGCGAGCGCGCGGTCGAGGCCGCGATCGTCGCGGCGGACGACCAGGATCGCGGTGACTCGGGGTTGCATCGAGTGAAGGCTAAGCGGGCGCGCGCCGCGCGGACCGGACGACACGCACGGCCCGGCGATCACTCAGCGCGCGGGCCCCGGATCCCGGGATGGATCAGGCGGTGCGGCTGCGGCGAAGGCGACGGCGCTCGCGCTCGGAGAGGCCGCCCCAGATGCCGAAGCGCTCGTCGTTGGCGAGGGCGTACTCGAGGCACTCGGCCTTCACCTCGCAGGTGGTGCAGATCTTCTTCGCGTCACGGGTCGAGCCGCCCTTCTCCGGGAAGAAGGCCTCAGGATCGGTCTGGGCGCAGAGCGCGTCGCTCTGCCAGGAGAGGGCGTTCTCGTCGTCGTCGGCAGCGATCGGTCGCAGGCCCGGCACCCCCAGGCGCACCGGATCGACAAACCAGTCATTGGGGACATTGGGGCGATACTCGTTCGCGGCCATGTCACCCTCCTCTCGCGACGCCCCCCCATGGTTGCTCCCGTTCGGGCGCTGCGTCGTTGGTGATAATTACACCGTTGTGATTAGCCCACGTCAAGTCGCGCATCATATTTAGTCGCGCGGGTTTTGCCCGTTACGACGCGCCGGGCGTGTCGGCTGCGGTCAGCCGAGCGCGCCACGCGCTCTCCACCATCTCCTCCAGGGAGTGCCGCATGCGCCACCCGAGGTCCCGCGCGGCGAGGTCGCCGGCGGCCACGATCCGTGCGGGATCGCCCGCCCGACGCGGACCGATCTCGGGCTCGAATGCCATTCCGGTCACCCGCGCGACGGCGGTCATGATCTCCCGGACCGAGACGCCGTCCCCGCTGCCGAGGTTGTACGCGGTCTCGATCGGCTCACCCGTCTCGAGACGCCGGGCGGCGGCCACGTGGGCCAGCGCCAGGTCGGCGACGTGGATGTAGTCGCGCACGTTCGTGCCGTCGGGGGTCGGATAGTCGTCGCCGTTGATCCGAGGCGTGCGCCCGTCGACGAGTGCGTCGAACACCAGCGGGAAGAGGTTGTGCGGGCTCGTGTCGTAGACCGTCGGATCGCCCGAGCCGACGACGTTGAAGTAGCGGAGGCTGGTGTGGCGCAGACCGTTCGAGATCTCGAGATCGCGCAGCATCCACTCGCCGATGAGCTTCGACTCGCCATACGGCGACTCGGGAGCCTTGGCGGTGTCCTCGGTGACGAGGTCGACGTCGGGTGTGCCGTACACGGCGGCGCTGGACGAGAAGACGACCCGCTCGACGCCGCGATCGACGGCGGCGGCAAGCAGCCGGGCGAATCCGGTCACGTTCTGCTCGTAGGTGTGCAGGGGCCGCTGCACGGACACCCCGGCGTACTTGAACCCGGCGAGATGGATGATGCCGGTCACCTCGTGGCCGTCGAGGGCGCGCTCGACGAGCCCGCCGTCGAGGATGCTGCCGCGCACGAACGGCGTGCCCGCGGGGACGAAGCTCTCGCGACCGCTGGACAGGTCGTCGAGCACCACGCACGCCATGTCGGCGTCGAGGAGCGCGCGTGCGACGTGCGCGCCGATGTAGCCGGCGCCGCCGGTGACAAGCCAGGTCATGCCTTCAGGCTATCGGGGCGTCCGCGTGGGAATCGGACGGTAGCCGTCGCGGGCGACCACGACCAGCGTGGCGATCGTCGCAGCGAACGCCGCGCCGCCGAGCAGGGAGAGGAGAATGAGTGCCATGGCAGAAAATCTATGAATTGCGAGAAAGTGCCGCGAGTGGCAGGATTGCCAGTGTTCATCGATTTTCCGCCAGGAGGCGTCGTGCTGCAGAAGGTCGTCCTGCTCGCCATCCCCGGCGTCGCGCCGTTCGAGTTCGGCGTCATCTGCGAAGTGTTCGGCATCGACCGCAGCGACAGCGGTGCCCCGGCGTTCCGATTCACGATCGCCACCGCCGACCCCGGGCCCGTCCGCACGAGCCTCGGATTCGACATGGTGGTCACCGACGACCTCTCGGCCGCCGCCGACGCCGACTTGGTCGCGGTCACCGCGCAGGCGATCGGGCCGATCGATGAGCGCTACCTGGACGTGATCCGCGCCGCCGAGGCGCGCGGCGCCTGGGTGCTGAGCGTGTGCAGCGGCGCCTTCGTGCTCGCCCAGGCGGGCATCCTCGACGGGCGCCGCTCGACGACGCACTGGATGTACTCGGATCGCCTGGAGCGCGAGTTCCCGGCGACGACCGTCGACGCCGACGTGCTCTTCGTCGACGACCGCAAGGTCGTCACGGGAGCGGGAACCGCGGCCGGCATCGACGCCGCGCTGCACGTGGTGCGCGTCGAGCACGGCGCGGCCGCCACCAACGTGATCGCGCGCCGCATGGTCGTGCCCCCGCAGCGCGACGGCGGGCAGGCCCAGTACATTCCGACCCCCGTCGCCGAGGTCACGGACGACTCGCTCGCGGGCGTCCTCGAGTGGATGCTCGGCCACCTCGACGAGGATCTGACAATCGACCAGCTCGCGCGACGTGCCCTGATGTCGACGCGGACCTTCGCGCGCCGATTCCGGGCCGAGGTGGGCGAGACGCCCGCCGCCTGGGTCAACGCGCAGCGCATTCTGCGCGCCCGCGAACTGCTCGAGCACAGCGGCGAGGGGCTCGAGCAGATCGCCCAGAAGGTCGGCTTCGGCACGGCGGCCGTGATGCGGCACCACTTTCTGAAGACCCTTCAGACGACGCCGACCGCCTACCGCCGAGCCTTCGGCGAGCGCGCCTCCGCGTGAGCCGCGATCGCCGTCAGGAGGCGACGATGAGCGTGCCGCTGCCGGTGGCGGTCAGCCCCGGCTCGCCCTCCAGGTAGGCGCTCGCGCCCGCGGCGAGCGTGCGGTCGCCCAGCCGGACCTCGCCGTCGAGGGCGAGGACGATCGCCGGACCCGCCAGCGGCAGCGCCACGCCGCGCTGGAGCGCGGTCGCATCGACGACCGTGAGCCGGAAGTCGGGCACGTCCGGCCGGAACACGCGCACCCCCGGCTCCGGCTCCTCGGGGTCGAGGTAGGGCGCCGGCAGCGGCCGGAAGTCGAGCACGCTGAGCAGCTCGGGGACGTCAATGTGCTTGGGCGTGAGGCCGCCGCGCAGCACGTTGTCGCTCGCGGCCATCAGCTCGATGCCGAGGCCCTCGAGGTAGGCGTGGATGTTGCCGGCAGGCAGGTAGAGCACCTCGCCCCGCTTCAGCACGACGGTGTGCAGCAGCAGCGAGATCACGATTCCCGGATCGCCCGGGTAGTGCTCGGCGAGACTCCGCACGGTGTGCCAGGACGGCCCCTCGCAGACGGCGGACGCCTCGACGACGGCGGCGATCAGGTCGTCGACCCCCTCCCCGCGCGAGATCAGCCACTGGAACACCTCGCGCAGCGCGGCGTCGTCGCCGATCCGTTCGATCAGCGGCGCGATCCGGGCGTCGTCGGCGACGGGCGCGAGCACGGATCGCGTCTCGGCGACGGTGCGGAAGCCGCTCAGCGCGCGGAACTCGGGCGAGAGCGCGAAGATCAGCTCGGGCTTGTGGTGCACGTCCTTGTAGTTGCGGAACGGCGCGTCCGCGGGCACCCCCGCGGCGTTCTCGCGCTCGAAACCGGCGCGCGCCTGCTCCGGCGTCGGATGCGCCTGCAGCGACAGCGGCGCGCCCGCCGCGAGCACCTTCAGCAGGAACGGCAGCGGCGAGTCGACCGCCTCAGCGAGCGTGCGGTCCTCCCCCACGATGCGCGCCGGAGACCCGGGATGGGTTCCGAGCCACAGCTCGGCCTCGGGCCCCCCGCTCGGCTCGCGCCCCAGAAGCTCCGCGATCGCGGTGCGCGAGCCCCAGGCGTAGTCGCGCGGGGTGTTGGTGATTTCGACGAACACAAGGTCTCCTCGGGCGGGTGGCGTTGCACCAAAGTACCAACCCCTTTGGGTGCCTCGGGTCGCGCGCGTAGGCTCCCGGTGTTCGACGACGACACCGGCGGAGGCCACCATGACATTCAGTCCCCTCGTGAGCGACTTCTACGGATTCGAGGACCAGCTCAGCGCGCCGGAGAAGGAGGCGCTCGCCGGCCTGCGCCGCTGGCTCGAGGCCGACGTCGCCCCGATCGTCGACGAGCACTGGGAGCGCGCCGAGTTCCCGCGTCACCTCCTTCCCGCCTTCCACACCCAGCCGGTGTTCGGCATGCAGTGGGACGAGACCAAGAGCTTCGACAACTCGGCGCTGTATCGCGGGTGGACGGCGCTCGAGATGTCGCGGGTGGATGCCTCGATCTCGACCTACGTCGGCGTCCAGAACGGCCTGGCGATGGGCTCGATCGGCGTCGCCGGAAGCGCCGAGCAGCGGGCCGAGTGGCTTCCCCGGCTCGCCCGCGGCGAGGTGATCGGCGCGTTCGGGCTCACCGAGCCGCTCTCCGGCTCCGACTCGGCGCGCGGGCTCCGCACCACGGCCACGCGCGAGGGCGACGAGTGGGTGCTGAACGGCGCCAAGCGCTGGATCGGCAACGCCACGTTCAGCGACATCACCGTGATCTGGGCGAAGGACACCGCCGACGGGCAGGTCAAGGGGTTCCTCGTGCCGACCTCGACGCCCGGCTACGTCGCCACCAAGATCGAGAACAAGATCGCGCTGCGCATGGTGCAGAACGCCGACATCACCCTCACCGACGTGCGCGTGCCGGAGGAGCTGCGCCTGCAGAACGCCAACTCCTTCCGCGACACCGCGGCCGTGCTGCGGCTCACGCGCGCCGAGGTCGCGTGGGCTGCCGTCGGGGTGTCGGTCGGCGCCTTCGAGGCGGCGCTGCGCTACTCCACCGAGCGCGAGCAGTTCGGCAAGCCGATCGCGCAGCACCAGCTCATCCAGCAGCACCTCGCCAACATGATGGGCAACATCACCGCCTCGATCGCGATGTGCACGCGGGTGTCGATCATGCAGGACGAGGGCACCCAGAAGGATGAGCACGCGGCCCTGGCGAAGGCCTACGCCACGAGCCGGATGCGCGAGACCGTCGCCTGGGCGCGCGAGTCGATGGGCGGCAACGGCATCGTGCTCGACTACGGCGCCGCGCGCCACTTCGCCGATGCCGAGGCGCTCTACAGCTACGAGGGCACCAAGGAGATGAACTCGCTCATCGTCGGGCGCGCGCTCACCGGAGCCGCCGCCTTCGTGTAGTCGGGGCCGCTCGCCTGGCGGGCGCTGAGGACATGTCGCATACTGGGGCCGACGCTGTCGACGACCCGGAAGACCCTCTCGCGTGACGAGCCCTGCCCACAGCGAAGCCCCCGAAGCCGAGTCGAGCGCGCCGCGAACGCTCGTGACCTTTCCCGAGTGGCGGGGCAATCCGTACCAGCGAATGCTGAGCGCCGAGGCGCGCGACCGGGGCTGGCAGAACCGCGGAACGCGCTTCTGCGAGGCCTTCCTGGACGAGATCCGGGCCGCCTCGCCCACGACCGTGCTCCACGTGCACTCGACGGCTCCGATCACCGAAGGCGGCGCCGACGACGCCGACGCGCTGCACCGTGCCGAGCTCGTCGCCGCCGAGCTTCGGCAGGCGCGTGAGCGCGGCGCCCACGTGGTGTGGACGGTCCACAATGAGCACCCGCACGACGCGCGGTTTGTCGACGCCGCCCGGCGACTCCAGCGCGAACTCTGCGAGCTCGCCTCGGTCGTGCACGTCCTCGGTCGTCCCGACGTCGTCGAGGCGCTGACCGGCGTAACGCCGCGCGCCGTCGCACGGATCCCGCACTCGAGCTACCTCGGCGTCTACGGCCCGCGCCGTCGGCGGTCCGCGGCGCGGCGCGCACTCGGCGCGAAGCCATTCCGCGACGCGGTGCTGTTCTTCGGGCGGATCCGCCCCTACAAGGGCGTCGAACTGCTCCTCTCGGCGATGGAGCGGGCGCGCACCGAGGGCTATCGCGGCCAGCGCCTGCTCGCCGGGAAGCCGAGCCGCGAGGTCGACCTCGACGGGATCCTCGGCCGCCTCGAGGGCGCCGCCTTCCCGCACACGGTGGTGCCTGCCTCGATCCCCGACGAGGAGGTCGCCACCTGGTTCTCGGCCGCCGACGTCATGGTGGTCCCGTACCGGCGCGTCCTCAACTCCGGCTCGGTCGAGCTGGCGGCCACCTACGGGGTGCCGTGCATCCTTCCTCGACTGCCGCACCTCGTCGACGCGTTCGCGAACGAGGCCTGGGTGCGGTTCTACGACATCGACGATGCGGATGCGAGCATCTCCGAACTGCTGCGCAGCGGCTTCCACCGATCGCGGCACGCCCGCCGGAGCGCTCGGGATCACGCGCGCCGCTGCACGCCGCAGATGATGTCGTCGGACTTCGCCGATCTGCTCGACGGGATGGTCGCCCGCGACACGGCGGGGGACGCACCCCGATAACCTGAGCACCATGGAACAGGCGAGCAGCTACCACCGCATCCTCGCCACCTTGGGCTTCTTCACTCTCGCCGCCGGCGACTTCTGGCGCAACCTGCTGTCGTGGTGGGGCTGGGGGGCGATCGTCGCCCTGATCCTGATCGCCGTGGTGGTCGAACTGGTCCGGCTGCGCCTCCGGCTGCGCGACCTGCCGGCGACGCTGCTCGTCTTCGTCGCCCTCGCCACCGTCTCGATCGCCTGGTCGGCGTACCCGTCGGCGAGCGCCGCGGGGGTCGCCGCACTGCTGGCCACGGCCGCGTTCGGGGTCTTCGTCGCGACCGCGCTTCCGCGACGGGATGCGCTGGCGGCGCTCGGGACGGCGCTGCGCTGGGTGCTCGGGCTCTCGCTCGTGTTCGAGGTCGTCGTCGCGACCGTCATCCGCGAGCGCGTGCTGCCGTTCTGGGTGGACTGGTCCGGACTGGAGAAGATCCCGGCGGCGTTCTACTGGTCGCGCAACGCACTCCTGGAGGGCGATCGCATCCAGGGCATCGTCGGCAACGCCAACCTGCTGGCGATGATCGCGCTTCTCGCGGTGGTGGTGTTCGCCGTGCAGCTGGCAGCCCGGGAGGCCTCCCCCGCGTGGCTCGTGCTGTGGGGTCTCGTCGCGCTCGGCACGCTGGCGCTCACCCGGTCGACGACGGTCATCCTCGCCGGCGTGGCCGTGGCCGCCGTCGCGGTCTTCGTGCTGCTCGTGCGCCGCAGCCACGGCACGGCGCGCCGCATCCTGGTCGTCTCCGGCGTCGCGCTCGCCGCGCTCGGCACCGCGGCCGCCGTCGTGTTCCGGGCGCCGCTGCTCGAGCTGCTCGGCCGGAGCCCGGACCTCACCAACCGTCTCGGCATCTGGGAGTCCGTCACGCAGCTGGCGCTGGAGCGCCCCGTCGCCGGCTGGGGATGGGTCGGCTACTGGGCCCCGTGGGCCGAGCCGCTGAACGACCTGGTCGTCATCCGCGGCGTCACCTATCTCCAGGCGCACAACGCCTGGGTCGACGTGTTCCTGCAGCTCGGCGTGCTCGGGCTCGTCGCGTTCCTCGGGCTCGTCGCCTGGACGACGCTGCGGGCCTGGCTCACCGCGATCGACGCGGAGGTGCCCGCACCCGTCGCGCTGGCGCCGCTGCTGCTGATGGTGGCGCTGCTGCTGCAGAGCCTCGCCGAGAGCCGACTGCTGACGGAGCTCGGCTGGGCGCTGCTCGTGGTGGTCGCGCTCGGCACCTCGAGCCTGACGCGAGTGCGGGTGGACGCCCGGTGACGCCCCCGCGGTGGCCCGTACGGCTCGCGCCGACGCTGATCGCCTTCGCCGCGTCGCCGCGGGTCACCGCCGCGCTGACGACCGCCGCGATCGGGGTCGCCGCCTCGACGTTCCTCGTGCGTCGCCTGATCGGCTGGCCGGGGCTGGTCGCGATCCTCGTGACGCTCGGTCTGCTCATGGCCGCCTCCTTCGCCGCGCGCCGCCGCGAGATCGCGTGGCGCGGCGTGCTCCCGCTGTCGCTGCTCGGCTTCCTCGGCTGGGCGGTGCTGTCGCTGATCTGGAGCGAGTACCAGTGGGCGACCCTCGGCGGGCTGGCATATCTGGGCGCCTTCACGCTCCTGGCCCTGTACATCGCACTCTCGCGCGACACCATCCAGATCGTGCGCGCCACCGGCGACGTGCTGCGCGTCATGCTCGCCGCCTCGCTCATCCTGGAGGTGTTCTCCGGCATCCTCATCGACGCCCCCATCAGGTTCCTCGCGATCGACGGCCGCATCGCCGAGCTGGGGCCGATCACCGGGATCGCCTCCACCCGCAATCAGCTCGGGCTGCTCGCGATCATCGGCGCGGTGACGTTCGTCATCGAGTGGCGCACCCGATCGGTGACGCCGCTGGTCGGGGGCCTGTCGAGCGCCGCCGCACTGCTCACGATGGGGCTCACGGCGTCGCCGATCATCTACGTCGCGGCGGCGATCGTGCTGCTCGCCGCCGCCGCCGTGTATCTCGTGCGCCGCGTGCGTCCGGAGCGACGCCCCGCCTGGCAGCTCTCCGTGCTCGGCGCCGGCGCGGTGCTCGCGGTCGTCGCGTGGCTGTCGCGCTCCTGGGTCGTCGATCTGCTCTACGCGAGCGGCGAGATCAACTATCGCCTCACCGTGTGGCGTCAGGTCTCGGCGCTGTCGAACATCAACCCGCTCGAGGGCTGGGGCTGGATCGGGCGCTGGGATCGCGAACTCGTCCCGTTCATCGCCATCACCACGCCGACGGCGCACGACCCGCTGTCGGCCTCCAACGCGTTCGTCGACGTCTGGTTCCAACTGGGACTCGTGGGCCTGGCGCTGTTCACCGGACTCGTCGGGCTCGCCGCCGCGCGATCCTGGCTGCTGGCCGGTCGCCGCCGCAGCGTCGTCTACGCGTGGCCCGCCACGGTGCTGGTCGCGCTGATCGTGCTCTCGGCCGCCGAGAGCACCGTCCTGGTCGACTTCGGCTGGCTGATCTTCGTCGTCTGCTGCATGAAGGCCTCGCAGGAGCTCAGCTGGCGCACGGCGCTCAGCTCGGCTCCCACCGCTCAGCCCTGACCACGCAGGCCTGACCCCTCAGGCCTGACCCCGCGGGCCTGACCCCTCAGGCCTGACGCGCCGCCCAGGCGGAGCCGACGATGTCGTCGACGCCCCAGCGCGCGGTCCAGCCGAGCTCGTCGCGGATGCGCGACGGATCGGCCACCACGATCGCCGGATCGCCGGGACGGCGATCGCGCACCTCCGCCTCCAGCGTCGATCCGCTCACGCGCAGCATCGCGTCGACCATCTCGCGGACGCTGGCGCCGCGCCCCGTGCCGACGTTGTACACCGGCGAGGTCGGCGCCTCGCCGACCAGCGCATCGAGCACGACGAGGTGGGCCCCGGCGAGGTCGGCGACATGGATGTAGTCACGGACGCAGGTGCCGTCCGAGGTGTCGTAGTCGTCGCCGAAGATCAGCGGCGGCTGCCCCGCGTCGAGGCGATCGAACACCATCGGCACGAGGTTGTACGCGCCGACATCGGCGAGGTCGGGACTGGCCGCCCCGGCGACGTTGAAATAGCGCAGGCTCACGGCGCGCGCACCCGTGCGCTCCGCGAACTCGGCGACGCGGCGCTCGCCCTCGAGCTTCGTCTCGCCGTAGGGGTTGGCCGGCCGCGTCTCGTCGTCTTCGCGCACCGGCCGCGCGGCAGAGGCGTAGACGGCGGCGGTCGACGAGAACACCAGGCGCGACACGCGCGCCCGCTCGGCGGCGGCGAGGAGGTGAGTCAGGCCTCCGACGTTCTGCGCGCGATACCAGTCGGGCCGCTCGACCGACTCGTCGACGCGCTTGCGCGCGGCGAAGTGGATGATCGCCTCGACCCGGTGCTCGACGAGGAACTCGAACACGGCGTCCGTCGCCGTCTCGTCGGCGAGGTCGCACGCCAGCTGCGGCCAGTCGGCGACGCGGTCGCGCACGCCGGAGACGAAGTCGTCGACGATGACCGGCTGGTCGCCGCGCTCCGCGAGAAGGCGAACGACGTGCGCCCCGATGTAGCCGGATCCCCCGGTGACGAGAACGCGCACGACGCCGAGACTAACCGACTCAGCAGGGCTTGAAGCTGTACGCCGAGGAGGTGAGAACCTTCTTGCTGCCGACGAACACGAGCTGCTCGACGCCCGCGGACGTGAGGTGCGCGACCGACGACGAGGTCAGGCAGGAGCCCGGCGACAGGTGCAGCGCGGCGCCCTGCGCGCCAGCCACGGCCGCCGCCGAGAGCGCATCCGGGAAGTTGACGCCATACGCCAGATACGAGGCGGTCGCCTCGGGGAAGGCGTACTCGTTGATCAGCGTGGCCGTGTCGTAGCGGTCGTCGCCGCCGAGCCGGATCAGCTCCGTGACCGAGGTGCCGGACTTGAGCGAGGTCAGATAGCTGCTCTTGATGACGCTCTTGCTTCCCGCGGCGACCACGCGCGTGGCCCCCAGGTCGGCGATGAGGCTTCGGGTGGCCGAATCCGCGGAGCTCGCCAACGACGGCACCAGGATGACCGGGGCGCCCAGCATGCCGGCCGCGGCGCTCGCCGCCAGGGCATCCGGGAAGTTGTTGCCGATGGCGATGAAGACCTCATCGGCGCCGTCCGGGAACGCGGCGCGCGCGATCGCCCGCGCGGTGGCGTAGCGATCATCGCCCGAGAGCCGGGTCACGGGTGCGATCGCATTCAGTTTCGATGCGACCGAGGACGAGACCGCGGGCGTTCCGCCGACGACGTAGATGATGTCCGGCGCGAGTCGCTCGATCTCGGCGCGAGTCACCGAGGGAAGCGACGACTTCTCGGTCAGCAGCAGCGGAGCGCCGGCGATCGCCGCCGCGGGGCCGGCCGCGAGGCCGTCCGGGAAGTTCTCGCCGCTCGCGACGAAGACGACGGAGACCGACTCCGGGTCGGGATAGGCGCTCTGCGAGACCGCAACCGAGGTCTCGTAGCGGTCGTCGCCGTAGACGCGCGACGCGGTCACGTCCGACGAGAGCTGCCCGGTGGGGCTGCCGAACCAGTCCGTGTAGATCCGCCAGAAGTTGCGGTTGCCGTACGAGGAGCACGAGTTGCCGGTGCCGTAGAGGTTGTCGAGCGCCGCGGAGTTCGGGGTGTACGGCGTGTAGTTGTAGAGCGCGGCCGTGGCCTCGTTGCGGATGGTGACCGTCTTCGAGCCGCAGCTGGCCGAGGGGTGGTAGCGCACCGCCTGCGTGCCGACCTCGTGCCCATCGGATCCGCGGTACTCGCCCGAGGCGTTGGGGTTGTGGATGCGGTAGTAGCCGAAGGCGCGACCGGCCCAGTAGATCTGGTTGTCGATGCCGTAATAGGCGGTGTCGCACGGGGCGGTGTCGGGGCAGCCGTAGCCCATCGCGATCTTCAGCTGAACGGAGGTGGGAGCGCGCGAGGAGACGAGCCCCTGCTCCTTCTCGAGCGTCACGAGCAGCACGCGCGCGCTGATCCCGCACAGCGACTGGATCCGGTACAGGATCGTCGAGACGCGTTCGTTGTCGGCCCCCGAGTAGGCCTTGCACGCCCAGCTCGACGACTTGTCGCTCGTGTCGACGCGCAGGATGTCGAGGCACGAGGAGTTGCTGCAGGTGCCCGACTTGGCTTCCAGGAACGACTGGATCTGCGATTCGGTCATCGCGTCGTCGTCGAAGAACAGATCGTCGCTGATGATGTAGCCGGCGTCGAACTCGCTCGCGACGGCGGCCTCGGCTTCGGTGACGCCCGGGCCGATGACGGTCAGCAGCGTGCCCAGCAGCGCGGCCGAGGCGGCGCCGGCGACGGCTTTCACCGGAGAGAAACGGGATCGAGACGACGAGCGATAACGCAGCATGTCGCCCCCTCCCCAGGTTCCGGAACTGCCGAAACAACAATAACCCCACGTGTCACATTTCCAACAGGCGCCTTTTCGGGGTACACCGGCGTGTCGATAGAGTTGTGCGGGGCGTCCGAGCAGCCCGCAGGATGGGTTCGAGGTGTCAGTCAGCCGCAGCATCGCGATCAACACGGTGGGCAAGCTGATTCCGCCGGTCCTGGCCCTCGCGACGCAGCCCCTTCTCGCGCTGGGACTCGGGGTCTCCGGCCGTGGCGAGCTCGCGGCCGCCACGGCACCGCTCATGCTCGTCACCGCGATCCTGACCTTCGGGGTGCCGGACGCATTCACCCACTACATCGCCCGCCGCGTCGGAGGCGCCCGGCAGCTCGTCCGGCGCGGATTCATCGTGCTCGCCCTGGCGGGCGTGCTCGGTTCGGGGATCGTGGCGGCGCTCGCGCCGGTGCTCGCGCAGGACGAGGAGGGCCTGGCCGCCCTGATCACGATCGCCGGCGCCGGAATCATCCCCTCGCTCCTCGTCTCCGGGCTGCGCGGAATCGCGGCCGGCCACCACCTGTGGCACCGGATCGCCTTCGAGCGCATCCTCGGCGCCGTCCTCCGCTTCATCGGCGTGCTGGTGCTGTTCCTCCCCGGACTGCTCACGCCCCTCACTGCCACGATCGTCTTCGCGGTGACGAACTTCCTGAGCGGAGTCGTGTTCCTGTGGCCGCGGCGCGGTGCCGCCTCGGCCGCCCCGCTCCCCGAGGCGAGCGGCGAACGCGTCTCGGTGGTGAGCTACGGATTCCGGATCTGGCTCGGAACCGCGGCCGGCGCGCTGATGGCGCGGGTCGATCAGGTCGTGATGACGCCGTTGTCGACGCTCGAGCAGCTCGGACTGTATGCGGTGGCCGCGAGCGTGAGCGAAGTGGCGCTCGTGTTCAACACGGCCATCCGCGAGGTGCTGTTCTCCGCGGAATCCGAGAGCCCGCAGGAGCGCCGCATCGCCCTCGCGTCGAGGCTGTCGACCCTCATCACCTTCACGATCGCGCTGGGGATCGCCGTGGTCTCGCCGTGGGCGTTCCCGCTGCTGTTCGGCGAGGGCTTCGCCGCGGGGGTTCCGGTGCTGTGGGTCCTGCTGCTGGCCGTCGTGCTCGGCAACCCGGGCTCCGTCGCCGGCGTGGCCTTGAGCTCGCGCGGCAAGCCGGAACTGCGCAGCGCGGCGCTGGCGATCGCCGTCACCGTGAACGTGGTGCTGGTGGCTCTCCTCGCGGCGCCGTTCGGAGCTCTCGGCGTCGCATTCGCCACCCTCGCGGGCAATGTCGTCGCGGGAAACCTGTGCATGGTGTTCCTGCGCCGGCGCTTCGGCGTGCCGATCCGGTCGTTCTACGCCTTCCAAGTGAACGACCTGCGCGAACTCCGTGTGATGCTGAACAACCTGCTGCGCAGAAAGGCCACCCCGTGACCGACCCCCGCCCGACCCCGCGACTCAGCCTCGGCGCCCGCTTCTGGCGTCTCGCCTCGACGGCGGAGAGCGCGCTCGGGATGCTGCGCGCGCCGGGCCTGGTCCGCCGCTTCGCGCGCCGGAACCGATCCTCGACCTCCCCCGTCACCGGAACCGCGCCCGTGGTCGTCAGCCTGACCACCTACGGCGCGCGACTGGCGAAGGTGCACCTCACGATCGAGTCGATCGCCGCCGGCCAGGTGCGGCCGCGCCGGCTGATCCTGTGGGTCGACGATGAGTCGACCGCGACCGATCCGCCGGAGGAGCTTCGCCGCCTTCGCGACCGCGGCCTGGAGGTGCGTGCGACGCGCGACCTCGGGCCGTACAAGAAGTTCTATCCGACGCTGGCCCTGCGCGAGCCCGGCGAGTCCCTCGTGACGGCCGACGACGACGTCCTGTACCCGGGCTGGTGGCTCAAGCGGCTGGTCGCCGCGCATCGCACCGCCCCCGACGCGGTGCACTGCTACCGCGCCCGCGAGTTCACGTTCGAGGGCACCGCCATGACCTCGTACTCGACTTGGCCGCTGTGCTACTCGACCCGCCCGGGCCTGCACCACTTCCCGACCGGCGTCTCCGGGGTGCTCTACCCGCCGCACGTGCTCGACGCCCTGACCGCCGCGGGAGAGGCCTTCCTGAAAACGGCCCCGCGCAGCGACGATGTCTGGTCTGCACTTCACCTCGGTCTCCTCAGGGGCGTCGATCCACCAGCTGTCGCGTCTGCCGCGCCACTTCCCCGAGATCCCGGGCAGCCAGAAGGTGTCGCTGTTCGCCACGAACCTGCGCCAGGGCGGCAACGATCCGCAGCTGCAGGCGACCTACACGCCCGAGGTGCTGGAGCTCATCCGCCAGTCGCGGTCGGCGTAGCGCTCTCGACCGCATCGGCGGCGGTCTTCGCCACCGCCGTGAGCGCGACGCGGGGAGCCGCCCACGCCGCAAGGGCGGCACGGTCCTCCTCGCTCGCGAGGCCACGCGCTCGGCGCTCGCAGCTCTGCGGCGATCGCGGTCGCGTCGTAGGGCACGGCCGATCCGAGCGGGGCCGCCTCGGCGAAGGCGGCTCCGGCGCCTCCGCCGGCGTGCAGCACCGGCGTGCCGGCGGCCACCGCGGCGTGCAGCTTCGCGGGGAAGAACGGGTAGGCGGCACGACTCCCGGACGGCGGGGAGGCGCTCGACAGCGCCACCGCCGCCCCGCGCAGCCAGCTTGCGGCCTCCTCCGGCGGCACCGGCGCGAGCACCGTCACCAGGCCGGGATCCAGACGTCGCCCCTGCGCGCGGATCGCCTCGATGCGCGAACCCGAGCCCAGAAAGACGAGGCGCAGGCCGTCGACGCTGCCGATCGCGTCGACGAAGATCTCGGCCCCGTGCGCGTCCGAGGCGGTGCCGGCGTAGAGCGCGTAGGGCACCTCGGAGTGCTGGCGCGGGCCCTCGGGGCGGAAGATCGAGGTGTCCGCGCCGTTGCCGATCTCGACGACGCGCTCGGGCGCGGCGCCGAGTTCGCGCACCCGCTCGGCGAACACCGAGGAGACCGCGAGCACCCGAGCCGCGTGCCGGAGCGCCCGGGACTCCATCCAGCGCACCGCGGCGACGATGGCGCCGGGCACCCCGGCCTGAGCGGCCGCATCCGAGACGATGTCCGCCGCGTAGTAGACGTAGGGGATCCGGCGAATCCCGGCCGCCCAGCGCACGGCCGTCCCGGTGGTCGGCGGCGGCTCCACGACGATGACGTCCGGGCGCGGGGCGCGCAGCAGGCGGAAGAACAGCGGCACGTCGAAGCTGAGATACGAGACGTAGCCGCGCACGGCGCCGCTGCGATCCCGCAGCACGGGCCAGCGCCGGATGGTCATGCCAGGCTCGTCCGTCGCGGCGAGTCCGCGCGGCGGCCGCGAGGTGACGACGTTGACGGTGTGCCCTCGCTCGACGAGCTCCCGCGCGAGGGCGGCGAGCCGCACCGCTGCGACGCCGGTCTCGGGGACGAACAGCCTCGTCGCAATCAGGATTCGCATGGCACCGATCAGGCTAGCGTCCTCTGTCAGAATGGCACCCATGCTCAGCACCTCTTCCTCACCCCAGCGCGCCCCGGATCCGGCGGTGTGGGTGGTCGTCCCGCTCTACAACGAAGCGACCATCATCGGCGACGTGGTGACCGAGCTCCTCGAGCACTTCGGCGCCGTCGTGTGCGTGGATGACGGCTCGAGCGACGGGTCCGCGGAGGCCGCGGCACGCGCCGGCGCCCGGGTCGTCCGCCACCCCCGCAACCTCGGTCAGGGCGCCGCCCTGCAGACCGGCATCAGCTACGCGCTGAGCGAGCCGAGCACCGAGTTCATCGTCACGTTCGACGCCGACGGCCAGCACCGCGTCGATGACGCGATCGCGATGGTCGCGCGGGCACGCGAGGAGGACCTCGCGATCGTCTTCGGATCGCGGTTCCTGGACCAGCGCACCAAACCGGGCGCGCTGAAGACCCTCGTCCTGAAGACCGCCGTCACGATCACCAACGTCAGCACCGGGCTCAAGCTCACCGACGCCCACAACGGCCTGCGGGTGCTGCGGCGCGACGCGGCGGCGCGCATCAACCTCGTGCAGGACCGCATGGCTCACGCCACCGAGATCGTCGTCCAGCTGGGCCGAACGCGGCTGCCGTGGGCCGAGCACCCCGTCCACGTCATCTACACCGACTACTCCCGGGCCAAGGGGCAGTCGCTGCTCAACTCCGTGAACATCCTCGTCGACCTCATCGCGAGCTGACCCCCGACCTCGAAAGAGACCTCTGACATATGTGGTTCCAGATCGTCCTCGTCGTCGCGCTGCTCGTGATCGCCGGATACCTGCTGCGCTCGACGCCCGGCCCGCGCCAGCTCGCGATTCGCCGCCTCGTCATGCTCGCCGGACTGCTGGCGGGCATCGTCGCCATCATCTGGCCCGACCTGCTGACCTCGCTCGCGCGCCTGGCCGGCGTCGGTCGCGGCTCCGACCTGCTGTTCTACCTCGCGATCCTCGGCGGGCTGCTCTACGCGGTCAACGAGTACAAGCGCTCGGTTCGGCTCTCGCAGGCCAACACGCAGCTCGCCCGCGAGCTGGCGCTCACCGACGCCAAGCTCCGCGATCGGATTCGCGAGCTCGAGTCGCGGCTCGACGACCGGGGCTGACCGCTCGTGAGCCGCACTCCCGCCGTCGAGGTCATCATTCCGGTGCATGACCCCTCCCGGCCGCTCGGGCGAACGTTGCGCTCACTCCGCCCGGACACGGCGGCGCTCGGCGAGCGGCTTCGCATCACGGTGGTCTGCCACAACGTGGCGGCGAAGGTGATCGCCGACTCCCTCTCGCCGGAGGAGCGCGCCGACGTCCACCTGCTCGAATGCCACGACGGCCGGTCGACCCCCGCGGGGCCCCGCGCCGACGCGATGGCGGCATCGCAGGCGCGCTACGTCAGCTTCATCGACTCCGACGACTGGCTGGAGCCGGGCGCCCTGACGTCGTGGCTGGCGCTCGCGGAACGGCACGACGCGGCGGCGATCATCGCCCCGGAGCGGCACGCGAGCGGACGCCCGGTGCGCAACCCGCCGCTGCGCCCCGGGCACCGCGGCGCGCTCGATCCGCGACGCGACCGTCTCCCCTATCGCAGCGCCCTGCGGGGGCTGTTCTCCCGCCGCACGGCCGAGGAGCTGAGCATCGGATTCGGGACCGCGCCCGGCAACGGCTCGGATCTCGCGTTCACGCTCGGCTACTGGTTCTCCGGTCGCCCCGTGCACTTCGCCACGCGCACCCCGGCCTACGTTCTCGGCGACGACGCCCAGGACCGGGTCACGCGCGCACCGCGACCGCTGGTCGAGGAGATGGCCGCGACGCGCGAGCTGCTGGGCGGCGAGTGGTTCGCCGGGCTTGAGGCCGCCGACCGCCGCCTGATCGCGACCAAGTTCGTCCGCGTGCACCTCCTGCCCGGGCTGGCGCTGCGCACGAAGGCCGCGGCGACCGACGAGCTGCGCGCCGCCGCCTGCCGCGATGCGGCCGACTTCCTCGCCCTTGCCGAGGACGCCGCGCCCGGCTTCGAGCGCTCGCTCTCCTCCCGCGACGCGCGACTGTGCGCGCTGCTTCGAGCCGAACCGGTCTCGTCGCCGCCGCTCCGCGGCGCACTCGACGCCTGGTGGCGCTTCCGCCCCGTGTCGGTCATGCTGACGCCGCGACTGCGCGACCAGCTGCGCCGGGATGCACCGCTGCGCTGGGTCGCCGCGATGCTGCTGCTCTCGCTGCGCCTGCGCCCGGCTGCCCCGCGGCCGAGCCGCTAGTCGGCCTGCGGCGCCCGCTCCTCGGCGGGCGTCACCAGCAGCCGGACGGCGAGAGCCATCAGTCCCGCGAATGCGAGGGAGCCCGCGATCCAGACGACGTTGGGGCTCACGACTCCCGTCCACCACCACTCGGCGCCCGTGGCGAGGTCGATGCTCGCCCCGTCGATCCCGGTGATGAAGCGCCGCATCGTCACCTGCAGCGCGACGAAGTTGGCGCCGGCGAGCGCCGCCGCGAGCAGCCACGCCTGCAGCGGCGTGAGTCGGATCGCGCGCCCGTCCGCTCGGGTGAGCAGCGCGACACCCGCGAAGAGCACGACAAGCGGAAGCAGGTAGCGCGGCTGCACCTCCTGCCCGACCCGATCTCCCCCGGCCTGGAGCACGTACAGCGGAAGCGCGATCAGCACGGCGCCGACGAGCGCGAGCGCGAGCGCCTTGCGCGACCACATGCGGGAGAGCCCCACGAAGACGAGCGCCAGGAACACCCCCACCGCGGCGTAGGAGACGAGGGTCGGCATCGGGGTGTCGAGCCACCCCAGCCCGCCCTCGGTCAGCATGCCGGACCACAGCGACGGCAGGTGCAGGATGTTGTAGGCCAGCAGCGCGGGACCGGTGATGACGGCGTCGAGCCCGCCGCTCGGCGCCGGGGCGCCGCCGAATCCCTGCAGGCCGCTCAGCGACTGGCGCGCGGTGGCGAACAGCACCAGCGCGATCAAGCCGACGATGGCCGGGAGGACGGCCCGCAGCGCCCAGCGGCGCGTGCGCTCGGCCGTGAGGATCGCCACGACGGCGATCGCCAGGCCGACGTAGAGCGCCGCGTCGCCGCGCGAGCCCGCCGCCATCAGCGCCGCGATCGTGAAGCTGATGCCGAGCAGAACGGTGTGCGACCGTCGCGTGCTCTCGACGTAGCCGAGCAGTGCGAGCCAGCTCGTTCCGACCCCGATCACGGCCCAGGCGCTGGGGTTGTTGGAGGCGATCAGGAACAGCCCCAGCGGAACCACGGTGATGAGCCAGCCCCACACCAGGGCGGGGCGCCGGAAGGCGGGAAGCAAGAACCAGAGCGCCGCGCCGAGCCCGAGGAACAGCGCCGCCGACAGCACCCGCATCAGCACCGCGGAGGTCTGGATGTCGCTCGAGGCGAGCAGGCCGTTGACCGCGTAGTAGCCCGGCGGGTACCCGCCGCCGACGTTGCTGCGGCGCGTCTCGACGGTGTCGGTGATGGCCCAGGAGAACTCCGTGCCCTGGCACCCGGCGCTCGCCTCCGGGTCGTAGGCGTAGCACGCGATCCCCGCGAGCGCGCCGGGCACGGTCCGCTCGCCGGGCTCCGCGTTCGCCGGCTCGGCGCACCACTCGCCGGCGCCCGGCGAAGCGCACCAGGTGCTCGTCAGGTGGTAGTCGTCGTCGGGCGCGCTGCCGACGGGCGACGCGAACACCCAGGCCAGCAGGGAGAGCGCGGCGAGCACCGGTACGAGGATCGCCAGCAGCCGGCGCCGGAGGGGGACGCCTCGCGCTCCGCTCATGAACCGGCCCCGCGGCGGGCTCGGATGCGGCGCAGCACCTCGCGCGGGCCGGAGTGCTTCAGGTGGTGCAGCGCCATGCGGACGTTGTGCAGCGGCCCGGCGGTGCGGCCCCCACGGCCGCGTCCGAGCCCCATCCGGTCGCGGCCGGCGCGGTAGTCGGCCGCGTGGTGCGGGTGGTCGACGAACGCGACGAGGGGGGCGAGCACGACCGACCAGGCGAAGCGCTCCCGCACGCGCGCGACGTTGGCGCGGTAGCGCTCGCGCGCCTCGGCGTCGCCGAAGGCGGTCAGCAGCGCGTCGGCCAGCGCGTCGACGTCGTCGGCGGGAACCACGAGGCCCAGCTCCTCGTCGCGCACCAGGTCGGCGAACGCGTCGCCGTCGGTGACGATCATGGGCAGCCCGGCCCACAGGTAGTCCAGGATCCGGGTGCGGAACGCGAAGGTGGTCTCGACGTGCGAGAAGTGCGTGCTGACACCCCAGTCGGCATCGAGCAGATACGCGCCGCGTTCGGCATACGGCACCCAGGTGTCGTTGAACACGACGGCGGTTCCCTCGACCCCGAGCTCCGTCGCCAGGTCGACCGCCTCGCGGACGATTCCCATCTCGTCGACCTTCGGGTGACGGGTTCCGAGGAAGAGCAGCCGCACGTCGGGAACCTGCTGGTGCGCGCGCGCGACCGCGCGGATCAGCGACAGCGGATCGAACCAGTCGTAGACGCCGCCGCCCCAGATGAGGACCTGTGACGCGTCGTCGAACCCCGGCCGAACCCCGCGCAGCGCCGGGCCCGCCGTCGGCGGCGCCTGCTCGAGCCCGAACGGAACCAGATCCAGGAGCCCGCGCAGATCGCGGTCACCCGCGTACGTCGCCGGGGAGATCCGTCCGAGCGCACCGAGGTGGCCGAGGTAGAACTGTCGCTGGCGCTCGCTGGCGCAGACGATGAAATCGGCCCGGGCGAGCTGGTCGCTGAGCGAGTCGCGCGCCGTCGCCACCCGCAGGTCCCAGGTGGCGGGCGCGAGGCCGGTGCCCTGTTCCAGCGTCTCCAGGTGCATCGGCGCGTACACGTCCGCAACCAGGTACCGGTCTGTGGAGCGCAGCGATGGGAACTGGCCGAGCGCGTAGCCCTGGAAGACGATCACCTCGGCCCAGCGCTCGTGCGGGCGGAAGGCTCGATCATCGCCCGCCGCGACGGCGAAGACCGGAACGGCACCCTCCGACGCTTCGACGCGATCGGTCGAGACGATCCGCACCTCGTGCCCGTGGCGCTGAAGCTCCCGCGCCATGTTCCAGACCCGAATCGCCGGCCCCGCCATGCGCTCGCCGACCGGATCGCCGGTCAGGATCACGACGCGCGTCATCGAATCCCCTTCCGGATGTGCCGCCGCTCCATCCTAGGGGCGACCCGATCTGCGGGCCGGTTGGACCAGGTCGCGCAGGATGTCGATCGGTCCGCGACTGTAGCGCGCGTAGCGGCCCGAGAGCGCGCCGCCGATCAGGTAGGGCAGCCGGGCGATGCGCCAGCGCGACAGGTCGCGACGGCACGCCTCGTGGCGGTGCTTCGCCTCGGCGCGGGCGAGCTGCTCCGGCGGCGCGCCCAGCGCCGCCAGTCGCTCGGCGAGCAGCCGCGTGCGCTCGGCCAGCTTGGGGGCGCGCTCGTCCCGCGGCTCGCGCAGCTTGGCCCAGCGATCGGCCATCGTCGGCCGCCGCGCGCCGATCTCGTTCGCGCCGTGCTGGCGGTAGTCGATGAGCGGCTCCTCGACGAGTCTCAGGGCGCCGGGCTCGGCGCTGGACCCGGCGGCGATCGCGGCGAGCCACTCGTCGTGCACCCAGCTCTTCGGGAACGGCGCGGCCGCCGCGGCGAGCTCGCGGCGGAACACGACCGTCGCCCCGGTGACCAGGTTGCGTCGCAGCAGCACGCCGAACGCGTCGCCGCGTGCCAGACCGTCGCGCTCCGCGGCGGTCGCCTCGAGGGCCTCGAGAAGGCGGAGGCCGAGCGGCTGGCCGTCGGCGTCGACGAGTCGGGCATCCGAGTGGACGAAGCGCAGCAGCTCATCGCGCGCGAAGCGCGGCACGATCGTGCCCAGCTTCTCGGCGTGCCAGACGTCGTCCTGGTCGCTCAGCGCGATCAGGTCGCCTCGGCAGGCGGCGATCGCGTCGGCGAAGTTGCCGACGACGCCGAGCGCGGGCGCGTGCCGCCGCACCACGAGCTCCGTCGCGAACGCGGGGTCGGTCGCGCGCGCCTCGGCGAAGATCCGCTCGACGATCGCCACGGTGTCATCGCTCGAGTCGTCGTCGCCGAGCACGATCTCGATGGGCGCCGGAACCTGGGCGAGGATGCTGCGCACCTGCTCGGCGACGAAGCGGGAGCCGTTGTGCGTGCACAGGGCCACCGAGACCGTCGGCAGCGTCGCAAGGTCGCCCGCATTCACGACGCCAGCCTAGGCGAGGCGCACCAGTAGAATCGTCCCCACGATGTCTTCCCCCGCGCCGCTCCCGGATGCGACGTCGCCGCGGATCGGCGTCGTCACCGTGGCCTTCCGCGCCGACGAGGTGCTGAAGGCGTTCCTCGAGACGCTGCCCGGATCTTCGAGCGAGCACCTGGCGTGCATCGTCGTCGACAACTCCCCGACCCCGGTTCCCCGCACGCGGGAGCTGACCGAGGCGGCGCACGCGACCTACGTGCCGATGCCCTCGAACCCCGGCTACGGCGCGGCCATCAACGCGGGCGTCGCGCTCCTGCCGGCCTCGGTCGAGTGGATCCTGATCTCGAACCCCGACGTCGAACTCGCGGCGGGCGTCGTCGACGCGCTGCGGGCCTCGGGTGAGGCGGACGCGAAGATCGGCGCCGTCGGTCCCGCCGTGCTGAACTCCGACGGCAGCATCTACCCCTCGGCCCGCTCCGTCCCGTCGCTGCGCACCGGGGTGGGGCATGCCCTGTTCGCGAACCTCTGGCACGCGAACCCCTGGACGCGGCGGTACCGGAGCGAGACGACCGGCGCGCCGACCGCGCGGAACGCCGGCTGGCTCTCGGGGTCGTGCCTGCTGGTGCGCCGCTCCGCCTTCGACGCGGTGTCGGGCTTCGACGACGGCTACTTCATGTACTTCGAGGACGTCGATCTGGGCTATCGGCTCGGGCTCGCCGGATACCTCAACCGGTATGAGCCGGGCGTCACCGTCATGCATCTGGGCGCCCAGTCGACGGCGACCGAGTCGGCGGCGATGGTGCGCGCGCACCACGACTCGGCCCGGCGCTTCCTGGCGCGGAAGTACTCGCGGTGGTACCTGTGGCCGGTCCGGGCGGCGCTGTCGGTCGGGCTGTCGCTGCGCAGCGCCTGGGTCGCGCGTCGCGCCCAGAAGCAGTCGCGCACCGGCTGAACCGGCTCAGGCCGCGTCGGCCTCGAGCGACTTCTCGTAGCGTGCGGTGACCTCGTCGGCCGGTCCGATGTCGCGCAGCTCGCCCTTGTCCAGCCAGGCGACGCTCTGGCACATCTCGCGCACCTGCGTGAGCGAGTGCGAGACGAAGATGACCGTGCGCCCTTCGCCGGTGAACTCGAGGAACTTCTGCCGCGACTTCTCGCGGAACGCCCCGTCGCCCACCGCGAGCACCTCGTCGACGACGAGGATGTCGGGCTGCGTGTGCACGGCGACCGAGAACCCGAGGCGCACGTACATGCCGGAGGAGTAGTTCTTCACCGGCTGGTCGATGAACTTCTCGACCCCCGAGAACTCGACGATCTCATCGAAGCGCGCGGCGACCTGCTTGCGGCTGAGCCCGAGGATCGAGCCGTTGAGGAACACGTTCTCGCGCCCGCTCAGCTCGGGGTGGAACCCGGAGCCGACCTCGAGCATCGACGCCGCCTTGCCGTTCATTTTCACCGACCCCTTGTCGGGGTAGTAGATGCGGGCGAGCGTCTTGAGCAGGGTCGACTTGCCGGAGCCGTTGCGGCCGATGATGCCGAAGGTCTCCCCGTGCGGAACGGTGAAGGAGACATCCTTGACGGCCCAGAACTCGTCGGCGACGGTCTTGCGGCCGCGCATGATCGCCGACTTGAGCGTCTGGTTGCGCTCGCGGTAGAGGCGGAATCGCTTCGACAGGTGGTCGACGACGACGGCAGGTTCTTCACTCACAGCAGTTCCGCCAATCGTTTCTCGTTCTTGGCGAACACCAGGAATCCGAGGGTGAACACCAGCCCCGCCGCCCCCACGCAGTACAGGGTGTCGGCAAGCTCCGGGAACCGATTGTCGTACAGCAGGTTGCGGAAGACCTGGACGAAGCGCTCCATCGGGTTCAGCTGGTAGACGGTGAGGATCCAGGAGCCGCGCTCGGCGGCGACATCCGCCACCAGGCTGACGGGGTAGATGATCGGCGTCAGATACATCCACATCTGCAGGATGATCGTGACGAAGTGCTGGGTGTCGCGGAAGTGCACGTTGAGGATCGCGAAGATCATCGAGAAGCCGACCGCCATCAGCGCCAGCAGCGCCATGAACAGCAGCGCGACCGGGATCCACGGCAGCGGGAACGCGCCGAACACCCACAGCGCGGCGACCAGGACGCCCATCTCGATGAGCCAGGTGAACCCGACCGACAGCATCACCGAGAGCGGCAGGTGCACGCGTGGGAAGTAGACCTTCTTGATGAGGTTGGCGCTGGTCACCATCGTGGTGAGTCCGCCGTTGATGACGCGACTGAAGTAGAGCCACGGCAGCAGACCGCACATCAGCCACAGCGGGTAGATGTCCAGGCCGCTGGGATCGCCCTGGTCCGGGCGGGCGCGGAAGATCACCGAGAACACGACCGTGTAGACGAGCATCGTCGCGATCGGGTTGAGGAGCGACCAGAGCTGCCCGAACACGGTGCGCCGGTACTGCCCCTTGACCTCCCGCATGGTGAGGTTGATGAGGAGCTCGCGCGTCGCGAGCAGCTCCTTGAGGTAGTTCATTGTGCGCTTTCAGCCAGCCGAAAAGTCAGGTCACAGTGTAGGCGACCGCGGAGGGTCGCCCGTGCACGGTCAGTTCGCGACCTCGATCTCGCCCAGGGCGAGACGCTCGCGGAACTCGGCCGGGCTGAGCCGCTTCGGCGTGTGGCCGAAGCGGGCGGCGCACAACTGCGCCGCGAAGGGATCGGTGACGATCGGGTCGTCCACGCCGGTGATGAGCACCGTGTCGTCGGCGGTCACGCCCACATTCTCCGGCACCCCGAGCATGGCCCCGCGCCCGAGCACGACGACGGTGCGGGCGCGGATCGTCTCGCCGCGCGAGATGAACTCGACGACGCCGTCCTCCTCGACCAGTCGGTGGTAGTGCGCGCACATGAGCTTCTCCTGCCCGCCGTGCATGAAACCGGGGGCATGCATGATCGCGACACGTCGGCCGCTCCCGGTCAGGGCGCGCACGGTCGCGCGGACGGCCGCGCCGTTGTGGTCGAGGGTGCCGCCGCGCCGCGCGTCGACGACGAGCAGCATATCGACCTCGCCGCGGTCGGGGCTCTCCCCGGTGATGCGGGTGGGGGCGCTGCACAGACGCTTCTCGAGCGGGAACGGCATGCGAAGACCGGTCGGGCGGGTGCCGCCGGACTCGATCCAGTTCTTGTACGAGCTGCGGTAGGCGACCCGGGCCGGATGCGTCCAGCCGTCGGCGAGATCGGATCCGCTCAGCGAGGCGAGATCGAAGCGCATGAACATGAGCGGCCCGCGGGTGGTGAGGTGCGGGACCTCGTGGCCGAACGCCGCGCCGATGCGGACGCGGTACTCGGAGTCGGCCGACTTGCGGGTCGAATCGAAGTAGCCGATGCGCCCGACCACCAGCTCGCGACGGAACATCAGCGACGGCTCGCTCAGCCGCAGATACAGGCCGCGGCCCTGCGTGAAGAGCAGGTCGCTGGTCACCCGCAGCGCCGAGGTGAGGTTCGCGGGCTCGTGCGGGTGCGCGAGCAGATGCTGCACCTGGACTTCGAGTCGCCGCGGGTGGCTCCAGTCGTCGGAGTCCTGCATCGTGACGAAGTCGCCGGTGGCGAGGTTCAGCGCCTCGTTCCGCCGCACGTAGGTGCCGCCGTTGACCTCGGAGCGCACCACCGTGATTCGCTCGTCGAGGGCCGCGATGCGCGCGAAGATGTCGTCGAACTCGGGACCCGAGGCGTCGTCCATGACGAGCAGCTCCCAGTCGCGCCAGGTCTGGTGCGTGATCGCCCGGACCGCGTGGATGGTGTCCTCGTTGGGCCGGAACGCGCTCATGATCACGGTGACGCGCGGGCCGGAGGCGCTGGACGGGATCGCCGTCGGCGCCGACAGCCGGTCGAAGGCGACGCCGGTGTTGTTCGACAGCGCCACCGGCTCGAGACCCGAGGCGGCGAACGAGGGGTTGACGAGTGCGAGCCAGGCGGCCTCGTGCTCGGGGCCGGCGCCGGGGGCGACCGGGTTCACCAGGTCGGCGAGCAGGAGGCGACGGTGCCACGAGTCGGACTCCACCAGGTCGAGCACCCGCGCGGCGTCGTCCCAGCGGCGGGCGCCGATGCACAGCTCGGCGAGCCGAACGCGCGTGGTGTCGCTCGCGGCGGCGCTCCGATCGACGGCCAGGTCGAGCAGCCGTGCGGCGGCCGACTCCCCCAAGTCGTGGATCTGGCCGACGCGGGCGAGTCCGACGAGCAGGTCGGCATTGGCTGCGCCGAGCGCCCGCGAGCGCTCGGGCTCCGCGAGACCGCCGAGCGCGACCAGCGCCGCGACATCGAGCGCACCGTTCGTCGCGCGCAGGGCCAGCGCGTCGATGACGGGCCGCGTGCCGGCGTGCAGGGCGTAGGCGAGCAGCTCGTCGGGGGTCGCGGTGGCGATCAGCCGGTTGACCGAGCGGCGGGCCGCGGCGGGGGCGCCGCTGAGCACCGCGCTCTCGGTGGGGTCATCGAGGAAACCGTCCGAGAGGAACCCGGTCACCTGGGGGTTGTGCCGCACGGCGACGCGCGTGGAGAGCCGGCGCCGCAGGAACACCAGCGCGATCACGACCAGCGCGACCAGCTGCAGGAACCACACCAGCAGCAGCCAGGGGTACTCGATCGCGGCGATCACCAGCGCGAGCAGGATCAGCACGAACGGCTGCGCGGCGAGCGCCAGGATGGTCAGGATCTCGGCGCGGCTGAAGCGGAAGAGCGGCGCCAGTCGCTTCTTGATCTCAGCGCGCACGGTGCAGAAGCCTTTCCAGGTAGACGCCGTACCCGCTCTTGCGGAGCGGTTCCGCCAGTGCGGCCAGCTGCTGGTCGTTGATCCAGCCGGACCGCCAGGCGATCTCCTCGATGCAGCCGATCTTGTGGCCCTGACGGCTTTCGATCACGCGCACGTACTCGGCCGCCTCCATCATCGAGTGGATGGTGCCGGTGTCGAGCCACGCGGTTCCGGGCGCGAGCGGGCGCACGGCGAGGCGGCCGGCGTGCAGGTAGTGCTCGTTGACCGACGAGATCTCGAGTTCGCCGCGCGCGCTCGGCGTGATGCCGCGGGCGATCTCGATGACGTCGTTGTCGTAGAAGTAGAGACCGGGAACGGCGTAGCTGCTCTTGGGCTCGACCGGCTTCTCCTCGATCGACAGCGCGTTCATGTCGACGTCGAACTCGACCACGCCGTAGGCGGTCGGATCGGCCACCTCGTAGGCGAAGATCAGCCCGCCCACGAGCTCGGTCTTGGCGTCGAGCGCGCGGTCGAGGTCGGCGCCGTGGAAGATGTTGTCGCCGAGCACGAGCGCGACGCTGTCGTCGCCGATGAAGTCGGCGCCGATGATGAAGGCCTGGGCGAGCCCGTCGGGGCTCGGCTGCACCGCGTACTCGATCGTCATGCCGAGGCGCGAGCCGTCGCCGAGCAGCGCCTCGAACTGGTCGCGGTGCTCGGGGGTGGTGATGACGAGCACGTCACGGATCCCCGCCGTCATCAGGGTCGACAGGGGGTAGTAGATCATCGGCTTGTCGTAGATCGGCATCAGCTGCTTGGAGATGCCCTGCGTGATCGGCCACAGCCGCGAGCCGGAGCCGCCCGCCAGAATGATGCCGCGCATCAGCGGATCGCCAGGTGATCGCGAGAGTCCATTCGGACATCGTATCGACGCACGGGGAACCAGCCTGTGAGTCAGCGCGCGAGGAGCGCCCGCAGCGCCCGTGCGGCACGCACCGGGTGTCGCACCGCGCGCAGTCCGCGGCGCACCAGACGCGTAGCGCGCGCTCGCGCGCGCAGGGCGCCGGTGCCGCGCGGCGCGGCGATGTCGTCGAGGTCGCGACACCAGTCCTGCCAGCGCGCCGGAAGCTGTGCCGGATGCGCGCTGAGCGCCGCGGTGAGGGTGCTGATGGCGGCGGGAAGCGTGAAGGGGCCGGACGCGATCGTCTCGGCGCGGACGGCGGCGGCGCGGCCGTGCCGCGCGACCAGGTCGGCATCCGCCGCGTAGTCATCGAGCGCGCGCGCGAGGGCTGCGATGTCGTCGGGCGCGACCAGGCGCCCGCTCTCCCCGTTGACGATGAGCTCGGCGCCCGCCCCCGAGCTGGTCGCGATGACCGGCCGTCCGAGGGCGAGGCACTCGAGGGTGGATCGCCCGAACGCCTCCTTCTCGGAGGGGATCACGCAGATGTCGGCGGCTGCGACCGTCGGGAACGGGTTCTCCCGCTCCCCCGCGAAGCGCACGCGCGCCGTCGGCGCGATGGTCTGCGCCCGCCGGATGAGCGCCGCATCCGCCCCACGATCGAGAACCTCGCCGACGAAGGTGACGTTGATGCGGTCGTGCGTCGTCGAGCCGAGCGCCTCGATGACCCGCCACTGCCCCTTGCTGTGCGTGACCCGGCCGAGGACGCACACCCGCAGCGCCGGCGACGGCTCTTCCGGCGTCGCCTCGTTGACGTCGAGTGCCCGCGAGCGCACCGCGGCGAGATCGACGGGCGGGTAGACGACCGAGACCTTCTCGGGCGGCATGTGCTCGTCGAGCATCGCCTTCACCGCGAACGAGTTCGCGACGACGGCGTGCGAGAGCTCCCCGATCTCGCGCAGGGCCGCCTCACGGCCGCCCGGGTAGAAGAAGCCCTGGACGCGTTCGCCGAACTCGCGCACGAACCAGACGTGAGGGATGCCGAGCGCGGCGGCGGCGATCGCCCCCCACGGCACGACGAGAGTGTTGGTGACGACGAGCCGGACCTCGCGCTCGGTGAGCAGGCGCCGGATCGCGGCGGTCGCGGCGGCGTTCTCGGCGTCGCGCAGTCGGCGCTGCGCCGATCCGCCGTTGACGTCCCAGACCGCCCAGCCGGTCATCGGCACGTCGAGCGATTCCCACCCGCGCCGGCGCACCTCGTCCGCCAGCGCCGCCGCGGGCGCCGGGCCGATCACGATCGGCTCGAGCTCGGGGTCGGCGGCCCGCCAGGCGTCGATGATCGCCAGCATCGATCGCTCGGCGCCCCCCAGGTGCGCCGACGACTGATGGCTGACGAACGCGACGCGCATCAGGGGGCGAGGTCGCGGTAGCGCGCCTGGCAGTCGTCCCAGGTCGACAGCAGGCCGGCCTCGCGCGCCTCGGCCAGCGTCGGCGCGTCGAGATCCTTCGGCGAGAGCTCGCAGCTCCTCGCGCTCGAACCGCAGATCGAGAGCGATCTCGGGGTCGAACGGCGTGATGCCGTGCTCGCGCTCGGGACGGAACACGTCGCTCACGAGGTAGGTGACGACGGTGTCGTCGGCGAGCGCCACGAAGGCGTGTCCGAAGCCCTCGGGAACGAACAGCGCGGCACGGTTGGCGGCGGAGAGCTCGGCCGAGTCGGACTGGCCGAAAGTGGGCGAGCCGACGCGCAGATCGACGACGTAGTCGATGATCGCGCCGTGCGCGACGGTCACGTACTTGGCCTGGCCGAGCGGCACCTCGGCGAAGTGGATGCCGCGCACGACGCCGCGCGCCGACACCGAGGTGTTGGTCTGCACGACCGGCATCGTGCGCCCGGTCGCCTCGGCGAGCCGGTCGGCGCGGAAGGACTCCATGAAGGCCCCCCGCTCGTCGCCGAAGATGCGCGGCTGGATGAGCTTGGCATCCGGAATCGAAAGCGGGGTGATCAGCACGTCAGGAGCCTAACAACCGACGGCACCGCGCTCGCTGGCGCGCTCGCTTCGGCAGTGCGCACGACGCCTCCCCTAGTTCAGGCCCGCAACGTGAGGCTCGCGGTGCGCTCCCGCTGCTCGCGCGCAACGACCGTGCCCGCCGGAAGCTCGGCTGCCAGCCAGCGTTCGACCATCTCGCGCTCGTCTGGGCGATCGACATCGTCGATGACGATCGTGGCACCCGGAGCGAGCCGATTCCCGAGCAGCTCGAGAGCGGGGTACCGCGCGAGCGGCCCCGTGGAACCGGGAGGCCCATCAACAAACAGCAATGCGATCTCGGTGAGGTCACCCCATCCGGATTCGTCGTACCAGAGCTGTTGCCCCTCGGCGGTCGCCACCGGTGACAGCTGGGCGATCCGGAGCTCAACCCGGTCAGCCACGCCATTTCGCTCAAGCGCGCGCAGTGTCACCTCGGCCCACTCCTCCGAGGTGTCGAGCGACACGATTCGGACATCGCCACCGCGACGAGCGGCGGCGAGCGCCATCCAGAGGGTCGTGGCGCCACTCCCGAGTTCGAGCACCGTGGAGCCGGATGGCAGTTCGCGCACGTACTCGGTCAGCAGCAGTGCCGTGCCGGGAAGCGCGGAGTAGCTCGTGAGCGGGACGTGCTCCGCCTCGCTCGGAAAGCTGTCGTGCAGGGTGCGCAGCGCCGAGGCGTCGCGAAGCACATCGTGCCGAAGCCTGCTCTGAAGGGAGCCGGGTTCACTGCTCAGCAGGCGACGAACTCGCTTGAGATCGGCCTGAAGGATTTCGACCCCGCGCGCGTTCGCGGCCACCCGCGACTCGACCCGAATGGCGATCACGATTGCGACGACGAGGAGCCCCGCGAGCACGGCCGCCACCGCCAGCCAGCCGAGCGCGCGAAGGAGCGAAGAGCCGGTAGCGCCCCCGGCGATCGCGGCTGCCGCGCCGAGCGCGAGCCCGACGGCGGCGACGGCGAGCAGCTGCTGAAAACGACGAGACGACATGGCTCTCACCCTACGGCGTTGACGCCTCGGGCAGGAGGACCGCGGTTCCCGCGTCGGCTAGGCTCTGCACGTCGTGCGTGCCACACGCCGTCATCGCGCCGAAGGACCCCCTCATGCTCAGTCGTCTCAAAAACCTCGCAAAGACTTTGCTCGCAATCACGTGGATTCGCCGCAGCTACGAAGTCGTGAACACTGTCACCCTTGAGGTCTTCGGCTCGAGCCGCGTGCTCACACACCTGCTGTACTTCGTCTGGCCGGTGAGCTTCAATCGCGAGCAAGCCGCCGTCGTGCGCGGTCGACGCGACTACTACCGGAACAAGCGCAGCCGCTCCCGGCGAAGCAACGTCGAACTCCGCCGAAACATTCACCGCTTGGAAAAGGGACTGACGATGCGGCCGCGGCGCGATGTCTTCGCGCTGGACTACATCGGTGAAACGATCGAGTTCTACGAGCACGCGCACGAGCAGAGCCGCCTGGGGACTTCGGAGATGGATTCCAGCGAGCTCAGGTGGGCGCACGATGTCCTGGACGCCTACTTCGCCGCGTGCACCGGGTCCGCTCCCGCGCTCGACGATGCGCGCGCGCGCTTCGCCAGTCTGTCGCCGATCGAGCACGAGGGGCACGCGCTTGCGCCGTTCACTCGCCAGGAGAGCATCGAGTCGTCGGTGACCCTGGAGCAGCTGAGCCAGTTGGCGATGCGACGGCGTTCGGTGCGCTGGTTCGAGCAGCGCCCCGTCGAGCGCGAGAAGATCGACGCGGCCCTCGAGGTCGGAGTCCAGTCGCCAACCGCATGCAACCGACTTCCGTACGAGTTCCGCATCTTCGATGAGCCGGAACTCGTCCGAAAGGTCGCAGGGATCCCGTTCGGCGCTGCGGGCTACTCGCAGAACATCCCGGTCATCATCACCGTCATCGGCAAGCTCGACTCCTACTTCAGTCCGCGCGACCGGCACGCGATCTACATCGATGCGTCGCTCGCCGCGATGGCGTTCATGCTGGCTCTTGAGACGGAAGGGCTCTCGTCGAGCGTCATCAACTGGCCCGACTTCGAGCCTCTCGAACGTCGCATGGAGAAGACCTTGGGTCTGCGCACAACAGATCGCGTGGTGATGCTGATCGCGGTCGGCTACGCGGACCCGCTGGGGGTCATCCCGCGGTCGGTCAAGAAGGAGCTCGGCACCATCCGCAACTACAACCGACTGGGCTGAGTGGTGGCCTTCCGCTCGGCCAACGCGCGCTCCGTGCTGCGGTACTCCCTCAGCGCGATCGTCATCGGCGTCGTCGTGTGGTTCTTCGCCAATTCGCTGATCGCCAATTGGGACCGTGTCCAGGACATCGAAATCACGATCGGCCCCGCCACCATCCTGGGAGTGACGATCTGGGTGGCGGCGGTGCTCGTCTCCGGGTGGCTCTGGGGCGCGACGATGCGAGCGATGGATCCGAACGCCGAGTTCACGAGCCGAGACGCGATCGCCACGCACTGCCTCTCGTGGGTTCTCAAGTACATCCCGGGCCAGCTCGGTTCGTTCGCGAACAAAGTGCTGTGGGCCACCAAACGCGGCATCAGCCGAGCGCTCGTCAGCGTGTCCTTCATCTACGAGAACGTCTTCCTGCAGATCGCGTCGATCGTTCCGTCGGTCATCATTCTTCTTCTGTCGCTCGGCGGCGAGCTGTTCCTTGACAACCCCGTGACGCTCGTGCTGCCGCTTCTGGTGCTCGTCCCGCTCGCGATCGTGGCCATCGGCCCGGTATTCCGGCCGCTCACGGTGTGGGTGGCGCGGCGAGTGCTCCGGCGCGATGTCGATCCGGGTCTGTTCTTGCCAACAGGACGGACTCTCGGTCTCATCGCCGGCTACACGGTCCCGAGATTGCTCAACGGCGCGGGCTTCGTCCTCATCGCCACCGACATCACCGACGTGCCCGCGGAGGCAGTTCTCCCGCTCGCCGCCGCGTATGTTCTGGCGGGCGCGATCGGGATCTTGGCGATCTTCGTGCCGTCCGGGCTCGGGGTACGAGAAGCTGTCATCGTCCTCATCGCGTCGCAGTACCTTCCCGTCGCGGATGCGATCGTGCTGTCCGTCCTCGCGCGCCTCTACGCGACGCTCGCCGACGGATTCGTCGCGGCCGCGTACTTCGCTCTCCGGCCCCGCACCCCCGGCGCTTCGCCGGTAGGCAGCTCCACACCGGACTGAGGAAACGTCGGCGCCGAAGCTGGCCTAATCTGTTCACGGGCGCCCGCGTCGGCGCCACGACCACCACCAGAGAGACCCGCATGACCCACTTCGTCATTATCGGATCGGCCCTGGCGGGCAACAAGGGTGCCGCCGCCATGCTCGAGAGCTCGATCGCCACGCTGAGCGAACGCGTCGACGACCCGACCTTCACGCTGTTCAGCATGTACCCGCGCGAGGACGCCCGACTCAACCGGAACCACAATGTGGAAATCGTTCCTGCCACCCCGCGCCAACTGGGAGTGACGATCAACCTGCTCGCGCTGACCTACCGCGTGCTTCCCCCGGTTCGGCCGCTTCTCCGCAAGCGATCCGCGTCGATCCGCGCCCTCACGCGTGCCGCGGCGCTGCTCGACCAGGGCGGCATCACCTTCTCGGATGGTCGCGAGAAGTTCCTGCTGTACAACGTGGCCTCCATCCTCCCTGCGCTCAACACGCAGACGCCGGTGATCAAGTGCGCCCAGGCGATCGGCCCGTTCACGGGCAAGCTCAATCGCGCCGTGTCGAAGGTCTTCCTCCCGAAGGCCGAGCTGATCGTGACGCGCGGCGCCATCACGCACGACTTCGCGGACGGCCTGGGGCTCACGAATACCGCCCGCGGGGCCGACTACGCCTTCTCGCTTGAGCTGGACGGGACTGAGCGGGCGGAGGTCGAGCGCCTCGTCGATCTGAGCTTTTTCGAGGCCGGGGCTCCGGTCATCGGTTTCTCGCCGAGCGTCGTCATGCAGAAGAAGGTCGATGCCCGCGGCGGCGACTACGTGGGCGGAATCGTCGAGGCGATCCGTGCCGAACTCGCCAAGGGCCACCGGGTCGCCATCATCCCGCACAGCGTGCGGGTGAACACCGACAAGACCCACAACAACGACCTGCCGCTGTGCCGCGTCATCGCGGAGCAGGTCGGCGTCAGCGAGAACGTGCTGTTCGTCGAGGATGACCTGAGCTCCCAACAGCTGCGCTACCTGATCGGCCTGTGCACTCGTTTCGTCACGAGCCGATTCCACGCCATGATCTCGAGCCTCTCGATGGCGGTCCCGACCGTCGTGATCGGGTGGAGCCACAAGTACAAAGAGGTCCTTGACCTCTTCGGGCTCAGCGAGTGGGCGTTCGGCAGCGACGAGTTCTCGGCCGACAAGATCACCTCCGAGCTGGGCCGGCTCGCCGAGCACGATGCCGACGTGCGCTCGGCGATCGCCGGCGCTCTGCCTTCGGTCAAGGAGCTGTCGCTGTCTCAGGCAGACCTGATCGCCGAGGTGGCTCGCCGCTCACCCCGCGCGTAGCGCCCGCGGGTCAGCGCGCGTCGTACTGCAGGCGCTTCGACCGTTCGAGCCCGTCTTCAAGCAGGACGCGGTTGATCCGCAGGAGGTCCGCCAAGAGCCCGAGTGCGAAGCTGAGCAGCCCCCCGACAAGCAATGCGCTGCCGAGGATCAACGACTGGATGTGGTCGCCGGCCGTGTCGCTCAGCCACAGCACGAGGTAGCGCACGAAGGGGATCGCGGAGCCGATGAGGAACACCACGCCGAGCGGCACGAAGAACGCCAGCGGGCGGAACATCAGGTAGCTGCGGACGATGGCGCGACCCGACTCGAGGATGTGCTGCCACATCGAGGAGAAAAGTCGCGACTCGCGCGTCTTCGGGTTCGTGACGATCGGGACGCTTGCCACCTTGAGGCGCTTGTGCCCAGCCTGGATGATGGTCTCCATGCAGTAGCTGAACTCGGTCACGATGTTGAGCTTGAACAGCGCTTCGCGAGAGTACGCGCGGAAGCCGCTGGCGGCGTCCGGCACGTTCGTGCCGGCGGCCTTGTTGACGACCCAGCTTCCCATCCGCTGCAGCAGCTTCTTCAGCGGCGAGAAGTGGGCGATCGTCGAGGTCTGACGGTCGCCCACCACGATGTCGGCTTCGCCGCGCAGCACTGGCGCGATGAGGTCAGGAATCCGATCCTGTGGGTACTGGTTGTCGCCGTCCGTGTTGACCAGGATGTCGGCGCCGTGGGCGAGTGCGTAGTTCGCGCCGTCGGCAAAGGAGCGGGCAAGGCCGCGATTGCGAACATGGTGCACGAAGTGAGTCACGCCGTGCTCGCGCGCGACCTCCACCGTGCGATCGCTGGACCCGTCGTCCACCACCAGAAGATGAAGCTCGTCGACGCCCTCGATCTCGCGAGGGATGCTGGACAGAACCAGCGGGAGAGTCTCTTCCTCGTTGAGGCAGGGGACCTGCACGAAGACCTTCATGGCGCACCTCTGAAAAGCTGTAGGAGGGCTACCTGCCCCGGATGCAAGCGTACCGGGCATCCTTGCAGCCACGATCGCGCACGGCGGCGGCTACAGTAGCGGTTGGTCCAATCGAGGAGAGCTGCAGACTGGTATGACGACTTCCCCGCGCGTGCTGAGCGCGATCCCCGTTCTCGTGATTGCGCTCCTCGCCGGAGCAACGGTCGCGAACGCGACAGGATTCGTCGCCGCCGACGATCGCGTCGACAGCTCGTGGCGGGCCGGCTTCGTCGACAACGGCGGCGACGTCGAACGCGCGTCGTTCTCAACCGCCCGGTACGGCGTCTACTTTGCGCTTTCTGAGCACGCCGCCGGCGCCGCATTCGTGAGCCCCACGCCGTTCAAGGGGAACATCACCGGTCGCATCCTCGGCCTCGCCCGCGCCTCGACGTTCGAGTCGTTCGATTACGACTCCGTCGCGATCGCCGCTGAACTCGAACTCGACGAGTTCGTCGCCGCAGAAGGGGCGTACGCGGATGGGCGAGGCAGCTACGTTCTTGCGGTCCTGGACGACAACCCCGAAACGATCGTGCTCCTTGAACTCGCCGAGTTCGAGTGGCTTCTCGTTCGATCGTCGGCTGATCCCTGACGCCCTAGCCGAGGAGTACGGCCTGTGATCATCGAACTCGTGACCGCGGTCGCCATTCTCACTGGTGGGGTGCTCACGCTGCTCGCCGCGGGAGTGCGCAGCCGGCTGGCGCTGATCGCACTGACCATCCCGACCGGACTCGCTGTGATGATCACAGTCGGGTCGGCACAGGCGATCCTCACCCTTCAGCAGTGGCCCGTCGCCACCCTGCTCCTCACATCGTTCATCCCGGCGTTCGCGGCTGTTGCTCGCCGCCGCGCGATCTCAGCGCCCGAACTTCGTTCGGCCGCGTTGGTGGTCGCAGCCGGCACGGCCCTGGCCGCGGCCTTTGCCGCGATCGACCGCATCAATGTGCACTCCGACACGTTCGAGTACCTGACCATCGGTCTGCTGCTGCAGAACGGCAGCCTGATCGAGGGCGTTTCGTTCTTCCAGCTCGAGAAGCGCCAGCTCGCGCTCGGAGTCCTTCACTCGCCCGCTGGCCTGCTCGGCGAGGACTTCCTTGTCAGCGTCACCCCGATGATCGCCGCGGGATGCGTTGCCGTGCTCGTCGCGATCGCGGTCGCGTCCGCGCGCCGAGCGAGCTTCCCGACCTGGGCGACTGTGGTCCTGGCGACCGCCACCGTGACGGCCTTGCTCTCGATCAATCGAGTGTGGTTCCACGCGTTCTACCTCAACGGCCACCTGCTGTTCGGCCTCTGCGTTCTCGTCCTCGCCGGGCTCTCGTGGCTCGTCGCAACCTCATCGCCGATGATCTCCAGCCGCGCCGCCACGGTCGTGCAGGCCCTGATGGTCGCGGCGATGGTCGTCACTCGCCCCGAAGGCTCGATCATTGCGGGGCTGGCGCTCCTTCCCACGCTGCTCGACAGCTCGCGTTCAACTCGCGAACGACGGCTCCTGCTCGGCGCTCTGGGTGTGGCCATCCTCGTCTGGCAGATCTGGCTCGCCAGCGTCACGTACGTCATCGCGGGCGAGTTGACGCGTTCCATGATGGGCATGATCGCGGCAGGCGTCGTCGCGCTCGCCGTGATCCCTCTGGTCGGGCGCAACTGGGTGGACGGGCGAGCCAAGGTCTGGCTGCTCGCGACTGAAGCTCTGCTCTGGCTCGCTCTGATCGGCCTGGCGGTGCGCGAGCCGCAGGTGCTCACCGCCTCGCTCAAGGCGACATGGCAGAACGTGATGCTCGGAGGGTGGGGGCCCGCGTTCGCCGTCACGATCGCGCTCGCTGCCGTTGTGATCCTGGTGACGAAGATGCCCTCGCGACTGTATCTCCGCTACGCCGTCACGACGTTCATCCCGCTTGCGTACCTCCTCGCGTACCTCCGCGACGCCGCGTACCGATTCGCCGAAGCAGACTCCCTCACCCGGATGATCATTCAGGTGCTCCCGCTCGCCCTTGCCGCCCTCGTCGCCAGCGTCGGGGCGCAGTGGCGGTGGCAGAAGAAGGCGATCGGCGCCGAGGAGAAGGAGCCCGCGTCGCTGCCGGCGTAGTGGTTGCACCCGGGAACCGACTGCCGGCGAGGGCGTGGGGATTCGACACGCCTTCGATCTGGCCGCGGCCCGACGCGGCGACCCGAGCCTTCGCACCATGGCCGCTGAGCTCGATGCCCACCTGCCGGTAGGTTCGACGCGTGATGATCAATGTCTAGCCGCCGCCATCCTCTCGAGCGCTTTCCTCGGACCCCGTGGCTGTCTCGCTCCGATGCGCCGTGGTTCCTGATCGGCGAGCACGCCCGGAACGAGTCCCTGCTGCGGTTCGCCGCGTTCGGCCTCTTCGCCGACGACGAAGCCGCGTCCGCGGGGATCGCCGCGATCAATGCCGCACGGCGCGACTGGGCCCACACGCGCGGCGGCGACGACCTGAGCGACGCCGAGCTCGCGGAGCTCCTGGTGACGGTCGTCCGCGACGCGCTCGCGGCCTCGGGCGACGGTCCGCTGACGCAGGGCATCAGCGGCGGCTTCGACTCGCGCCCGCTGACCTACGCGCTGCGTGAGCTCGGCGAGAGCACGACGATGTACTCCATCGGCCAGCACGGCAACATCGACTACGACGTGGTCGAGTACCTGCGCGCGCACAGCGGCCTCGAGATCGAGATGATCGACACCAACACCTGGGAGTGGAGTCTCGACATGCTCGACGACTACGCCCGGATCAGCGTCAACCTGCAGCTGACGCCCCTGGCGATCACGCGCCTCCTCTTCGACGAGCGCCTCCCCGGGCGTCGCGACGTCAACGGCTACCTCAACGACGTGATCTCCGGCGACAATCGCGAGAAGCGCCCCGGCGCCGTGGTCGAGGACCCCCTGGATGCGTTCGCCCTGCGCAACGACGGGTTCTCGCTGCAGTCGCTGATGGCGCCGCGCGTCGTTCGGAGCCTCGTCCCCACGGCGGCCGTCTCCGACGAGTACGAACTCGACACCTACCGCCAGATCGACCTCGGATACCGCCAGGAGTCGCGGCTCAAGCCGACGCCGTCCGCCGCCGCCACCTTCGTGACCCCCTACGAGGACCCGCGCTGGCTCGGCTACTGGTTCAACCGCACCCCCGACGAGCTCGCCGGGCAGAATCGCTGGATGCGACTGGTGCGCTCGCTGCCCGCCGACCTCTTCCCCGACCTGGTCGGTCTCGATCCCGAACTCGACGGCAAGCTCCTGCGACGCGCGCGCCGCGACCGCATGTACGGGCTGAAGCGCTTCGAACCGCTGGTGGCGATGCCCGACGGCGTCGAGCTCCCCCGCAACCCGCTGCACCACTTCGACGCCTACAGCTGCTCGCGCAACAACGCGGGCTTCCAGGCGATGCTGCGCGAGAGCATGCGCCGGCTTCGCGGCCGCCGCGTGGTGCGCCCGGAGCTCATCGACCGGGTCGAGCAGCTCTTCTTCGGCGCCCACGACCAGACGGCGATCAACATGCTCGGCGGGCTCGTCGCCATTGACGTCGGCTTCGCGGCGAACCGGTTCTGAGCCCCGCCGGTAGGCTGAACCCGTGAAATTGCTCGTCACCGGTGGCGCCGGATTCATCGGCTCGAACTTCGTGCACCATGTGCTCGCGCACAGCGATCACCGTGTCACGGTGCTCGACAAGCTGACCTACGCCGCCAGCCGCGCCTCGCTCGACGGCCTGCCCGAGGACCGCTTCGAGTTCGTGCTCGGCGACATCGGCGACGCGGCCCTCGTTGACGAGCTGATGCCGCGCCACGACGCCGTCGTCCACTTCGCCGCCGAGAGCCACAACGACAACTCGCTGCACGACCCGCGGCCGTTCCTCGACACCAACATCGTCGGCACCTTCACCCTGCTGGAGGCCGCGCGCCGCCACGGCACGCGCTTCCACCACATCTCCACCGACGAGGTGTTCGGCGACCTCGAACTCGACGACCCCGAGCGCTTCACCGAGTCGACCCCCTACAACCCGTCGAGCCCGTACTCGTCGACGAAGGCGGGCAGCGACCTCCTGGTGCGGGCCTGGGTGCGCTCCTTCGGCATCGAGGCGACCATCTCGAACTGCTCCAACAACTACGGGCCGTACCAGCACGTTGAGAAGTTCATCCCGCGCCAGATCACCAACGTGATCCGCGGCGAGCGCCCGCGGCTGTACGGCTCCGGACAGAACGTGCGCGACTGGATCCACGCCGAAGACCACTCCGCGGCGGTGCTCACCATCCTGGAGCGCGGCGCCATCGGCGAGACGTACCTGATCGGCGCCGACGGCGAGAAGGACAACCGCACGGTCGTCGAGCTGATCCTGGAGCTCATGGGCCAGCCCGCCGACGCCTACGACCTGGTCACCGATCGCCCCGGCCACGACCTGCGCTACGCGATCGACTCCCGCAAGCTCCGCGCCGAGCTCGGCTGGCTGCCCCGCTTCGACAACTTCGAGGCCGGGCTCGCCGCGACGATCGAGTGGTACCGCGCCAACGAGGACTGGTGGGCTCCGCAGAAGGACGGCGTCGAAGCCCGCTACCGCGCGCAGGGCCAGTGAGCTCGGCGGTGCGGTGGTTCGTCGCCGGCGCGGGCGGGATGCTCGGGCGCGATCTGCAGGCAACCCTCGAAGGCCGTTCCGTCACACCCGCGACGCGCACTGACCTCGACATCACCGACGTGGAGGCGTGCCGTCGCGCCGTCGACGGCCACCAGGTCGTCGTCAACGCCGCCGCCTACACCCGCGTCGACGACGCCGAGAGCGACGAGGACGCCGCGTTCGCGATCAATGCCACCGGCGCCGGCAACCTGGCCGCCGCCGCGGCCGAGGTCGGCGCCCGGTTCGTGCAGGTGTCCACCGACTACGTGTTCCGCGGTGACGCGAGTAGCCCCTACCCCGAGTCGGCGCCGCGCGACCCGCAGAGCGCCTACGGCCGCACCAAGGCGCGCGGGGAAGAGGTCGTCGAGGAGCATCACCCCGCCGCCCACCTCGTGCGCACGGCGTGGCTCTACGGCCGTCACGGCGCCAGCTTCCCCGCCACGATGCTGCGCCTGGCCGCTGACCGCGAGACCGTCAGCGTCGTGACCGACCAGCTCGGCCAGCCCACCTGGACCCGCGATCTGGCCGACGCGATCGTCGCGCTCATCGACGCGGAGGCCCCCGCCGGCATCTACCACGGCACCAACTCCGGTCAGGCGAGCTGGTTCGACCTGGCCCGGGCCGTGTTCGAGCTCCACGGACTCGATCCCGCCCGCGTGCTGCCGACCGACAGCTCCGCGTTCCCGCGCCCCGCACCCCGACCGGCGTACTCGGTGCTCGGGCACGATGCCTGGGCCGCGGCCGGGCTGGCGGCCCCGCGCCCGTGGCGTGACGCGCTCGAGGCCGCGGTGCGCGCCGGCACCTTCCCCGTCTGAGCCTCGTGCGACCCGCGGGTCACTCCTCCGGCGCGGGCGTCGCCGGGGCGAGAGCCTCGGCCACGCGCTCCCGGATCGCCTCGATGTCGGGGGCGTCCGGATCGAACTCCGGCGGAACGAAGTCCACGGTGGCGATCGGCTGCTCGCGCGACTGCTCGGCGAGTTCGGCGAAGAAGCTCAGCATCGCGGAGGGAATGTCGGTCGACACCACATCACCGCCGGCCTCGGCGATCGCCCGGAAGTTCACGATCACGTTGGCGGGGTTCGCCTGCGCCAGGATCGCCTCCTGCACCTGGCGCTGCCGCTCCATGCGCTCGTAGTCGTTGGAGCCGTACCGCGTGCGCGCGTACCAGAGCGCCGTCTCGCCATCCATGTGCTGAAGCCCGGCCTCGATGTACCCGATCGGGTCGGCGGGCGTGCCGTCATCGAAGGTGTTCGCGCCGATCGGCAGTCGCTCGGCGACGTCGATGTCGATGCCGCCGAGCGCATCGATCAGCTCCTCGAAGCCCTCCATGTCGATCAGCACGTAGTACTGCAGCGAGAGGCCGAGCGTTCCGGACACGGCGTCGCGCATCGCCTCGATGCCGGCGTTGCTGCCGGCGGCCTCGGCATCCGGATACAGCTCCGGGTGCTCCTGCCCGTAGGTGTAGAGGTAGCTGATCAGGCACTCGACGCCGCAGTTGTAGCCCTCGGGAAAGGCCTCGAGCATCGGGGAGTCGGCCGAGAACTGCGCGTTCTCGAGGTTGCGGGGAACGCCGAAGATGGTCACCGCGCCGCTGGCAGCGTTGATGCTGACAACCGAGATGCTGTCGGGGCGCAGCCCCACCCGGTCCGGCCCCGCATCGCCGCCGAGCAGCAGGATGTTGTACCGGCCGTCGACCGGCTCGGCGATCTCGGCGTTCGAGAACGTGCCGGTCAGCAGCGACATCGCCGAGACGGCGTTCACGGCCGCGAACCCGGCCCCGCCGCTCGCGATGACAAGACCGCTGACAGCCAGCAGCGCGACCCCGGCGCGGGCCAGACCCGAGACCCGCACGAAGCGCACGAGTCGCAGCGTGTCGAGCGTCAGCACCACCCACAGCGTCGCGTAGAACGCCAGCACCCCGATGAGCACCGCGAGCACGACCGGATTGGTGACGGCCCGGATCAGGATCGACCGGTCGAGCAGAGCGGCCGCCACGACGACGAGCGCGATCCCCCAGGACACGATCGTGGCGGCGAGGCCGAAACGGCCGAGGCGGCGACTGCCCGCGAGAACCTGCGCTGAGCCGGGCACGAGAAGGTTCAGCCCGACGAGCCACCACGCGCGGCGCGTCATGATCTCCGGGGAGCGGAGGTCCGGGTTGCGGACGGGGCTGGTGGTGCTCACGCCGGGGTCCGCGTCACAGCTCGCGCTGGAGCTTCGCGTTCTTCTCGGCGACGAGGGTCTCCAGGCTCGCGGCGTACTCGGCGAGTCGGGCGGCCAGCGCCGCATCTGTCGCCCCGAGCATGCGGGCGGCCAGCAGGCCCGCGTTGCGCGCGCCGCCGATCGACACCGTCGCCACCGGGATCCCCGCGGGCATCTGCACGATCGACAGCAGCGAGTCGAGACCGTCGAGCTTCGCCAGCGGCACCGGCACTCCGATCACCGGCAGCGTCGTCACCGAGGCGAGCATGCCCGGCAGGTGCGCGGCACCGCCGGCACCCGCGATGATCGCGCGCAGGCCGCGGTCCGCCGCCTCCGTGCCGAACTCGATCATGCGGTGCGGGGTGCGGTGCGCCGAGACGACCTCCACCTCGTGCGGGATGTCGAATTCGGCGAGCGCCGCGGCGGCATCCTTCATCACGTTCCAGTCCGAGTCGGACCCCATGACGACGGCAACGAGCGGCTTGACTTCTGGCACGTCGCCCATGCTACGACTCAGCCCTCGAAGAACCCTGCTGCGGCGCGCGCACCGGCGCGGACGGCCTCCAGGTCGTCGCCCACCGCCGTGACGTGCCCCACCTTGCGTCCGGGACGGGACGGCTTGCCGTAGGAGTGGAACTTGACGGCCGGTTCGGCGGCGAGCGCCGCCCCGTAGCGCTCCGGCATCGAGGATCCGACGGGACCGCCGAGCACGTTGACCATGACGCTCCACGCCGCGTGCGGGCGGGTGTCGCCGAGCGGTTGATCGAGCACCGCGCGCAGGTGCTGCTCGAACTGGCTGGTCACGCAGCCGTCGATCGTCCAGTGGCCGGTGTTGTGCGGGCGCATGGCGAGCTCGTTGACCAGCAGTCGGCCGTCGGCGGTCTCGAAGAGCTCCACGGCGAGCACGCCGGTGACGCCGAGCCCGGTGGCGATCGTCTCCGCGAGTGCGGCGGCCTCGGCGATGAGCTCGGCCGAGGCGCCGGGGGCCGGCGCGGTGACCTCCGCGCACACCCCATCGCGCTGCACCGTCTCGACCAGCGGCCACGACGCGAGCTCGCCGCTCGGGCGACGCGCCACCAGCTGCGCGAGCTCGCGCCGGAAGTCGACCAGCTCCTCCACCAGCAGCGCCCCGCCGGAGGCGTGCTCGTCGACCACCGCGAACCAGTCGGCGACCGCGTCGGCGCTGCGCACCACGCGCACGCCCTTGCCGTCGTAGCCGCCACGGGGCGTCTTCACGACCGCGGCGCCGCCGTGCGCCTCCAGGAACTCGGCCAGCTCCGCCTCGTCGTGCACGGCGGTCCAGTCGGGAACCGGGGCGCCCAGCTCGCTCAGCCGCTCGCGCATCCAGAGCTTGTCCTGCGCGACGGCGAGCGGAACCGGGCCCGGGTGCACCGACACCCCGCGCTCCAGCAGCGCGGCCAGCACCGGCTGCGGCACGTGCTCGTGGTCGAAGGTGATGACGTCGACCTCGGCCGCGAAGGCCAGCACCGTCTCGGCATCCCGATAGTCGCCGACCGCCGTCGCGGCGATCTCGGCCGACATGCCCGGAGCCTCCGCCAGCACCCGGATGTCGATCCCGAGCGCCACCGCCGGGGGCACCATCATGCGGGCGAGCTGCCCGCCGCCGATCACGCCGACTCTCACCGATACTCCTCCAGGATCGCCCCACGCAGTCCGGTTAGACTGCCGCCTCTACGACCCTAGTTGCCCGCATCGGGCGCCAACCCCGAAGCGAGGAATGCCGCGTGCGAAAGCTGTTCGGACAGTTCACGCGCTTCGGCCTCGTGGGCGCGATCGGGCTCGTCATCGACATCGGCCTCTTCAACCTGCTGCGCCTGACCGTGCTGAGCCCGGATGAGCTGCACGAGGGTCCCGTGCTGGCCAAGATCATCTCCACGACGATCGCGATCGCGGCGAACTGGGTCGGCAACCGGCTGTGGACCTTCCGCGAGCACCGCGGTCGCCAGCTCGTGCGCGAGGGCGTCGAATTCGCGCTGGTCAGCGTCGGCGGCATGCTGATCGGGCTGGCCTGCCTGTGGGTCTCGCACTACGCGCTGGGCTTCACGAGCGTGCTCGCCGACAACATCGCCAGCAACGTCGTGGGCCTCGGCCTCGGCACGGCGTTCCGCTTCACGCTCTACCGCGCGTGGGTGTTCGCGCCGCACCGCACCGACACGGCGCCGGCGCTGTTCCCCGACCAGGCCGAGTACGGCGCGCCCGCGCGGCCCGAGTCCGAGCCGCGCGAGACCGCGCTACGGACGGCCGAGGCTCTGGAAGGTCCAGCCGGCCGCGCGCCACGTCGCGGGCTCGAGGCAGTTGCGGGCGTCGATCATGTGGGGCCGCGCGACGCGTGAGGCTGACGCCGCCGCATCCAGCTCGCGGAAGTTCCGCCACTCGGTCGCCACGATGACCAGTTCGGCGCCGTCCAGCGCGTCGTCGATCTCGGCGACGTAGTTCAGCTCGGGGTGCACGCGGCGCGCCGTCTCGATCGCCTCGGGGTCGGTCGCGCGCACGTCGGCGCCGAGGTCGTGCAGCCGGTACGCCACGTCGAGCGCCGGCGCATCGCGCACGTCGTCCGAGTCGGGCTTGAAGGCGAGACCGAGCACCGCGACCTTGCGACCGGTCATGTCTCCGTCGAAGGCGTTCAGCGCGAGCTCGATCACGCGATCGCGGCGGCGCATGTTGATCTCGTCGACCTCACGCAGGAACCCGACCGCGCGCCCGACGCCGAGCTCTTCGGCGCGGGCCGAGAAGGCGCGGATGTCTTTGGGCAGGCAACCGCCGCCGAAGCCGATGCCGGCGTTCAGGAAGCGGCGGCCGATGCGCGCATCGTGGCCGATCGCGTCGGCGAGCTGCGTGACGTCGGCACCGGTCACCTCGGCGATCTCGGCCATCGCGTTGATGAACGAGATCTTGGTCGCGAGGAAGGCGTTGGCGCTGACCTTGACGAGCTCGGCGGTGGCGAAGTCCATCACCAGACGCGGGATGCCGCCCTCGATCGCGCTCGCGTAGACCTCGTCGAGCTGCGCGACGGCGGATGCGCCCTCGTCGCCCGGGCGGACGCCGTACACCAGACGGTCGGGGCGCAGCGTGTCCTCGACCGCGAAGCCCTCGCGGAGGAACTCCGGGTTCCAGGCGAGCGCCGCGTGCGGCGCCTTCTCGCGCACGATCGCGTCAAGGCGTGCCGCGGTGCCGACCGGAACCGTCGACTTGCCCGCGATGAGCGCGCCGTCGGCGAGGTGGGGCAGCACCGACTCGAAGGCCGCGTCGACATAGGTCAGGTTGGCGCCGTGACCGTCGGCGCGCTGCGGGGTGCCGACCGCGAGGAAGTGCACCTCAGCGTCGGCGATCGCCGCGAAGTCGGTCGAGAACGTCAAGCGGCCCGAGGCGAGCTGCTCGCGGAGCAGGTCGTCGAAGCCGGGCTCGTAGAACGGCACCGTGCCGCTCGCGAGCATCTCGATCTTCTTGACGTTGACATCCACGCCGACGACCGTGTGACCGAGCGACGCCATGCTTGCCGCATGAACGGCGCCGAGATAACCGCAACCAATAACCGAAAGCTTCACAATGCCCTATTCTGCCCGACCACTCGGACCCTGATGACCAGCCGGATCTCAGCCCGCTTCGCCCTGCTGACGCCTCGCCGCGATGGGGTTGAGGCTCTCCTCCATGAGGTCGTGCAGCGCTGACTGCACGACCGCCGCGTGCGGCACGTCGTGCAGCACGAACGGATGCTCCAACCCGGTGTTGATGCGCACGTCGCCGCTGCCGAAGACGAACTGCAGCCCCGCCTGCCGGACCGTGACGTCGTAGCTGCGCGAATGCAGAAGCTCTTGGCGCGTGCGCACGACGACGCCGCGACGCGCCACGATACGCCGTGTGGTCACCACGTAGCTGTGATTGAGCCAGGAGACCACCGGCGCGAGCACCCCGAAGACGACGAGAACGCCGGCGACGGCGAATAGCACGGTGTCGTACCACGGCTCCGGCAGGTTGCCCGCGAAGTAGCTCGTGGCCCCGGCGACGACGACCAGCAGCAGGCTCGGCCAGAACAGCGCGCGGCCGTGCGAGCGCAGCCGCGCGACGACGACCTCGGGCTCGGCGGTGTTCACGACGGGTGCCTCACGTGGGTCACGTCGCCCGCGGCGACCGCGACGATCGCTCCGCCGGCCGCGGGGGCGACGCGCAGCCGCCCCGCCGCGTCGAGGCCGACGGCGGTGCCCTCGAGCAGCTCGCCCCCGGGCAGTTCGACGCGGACCGCGCGCCCGAGCGTCGTGCAGACCGCGGTCGCCCGCTCGGCGAGTCCGCTCGCCTCGGCGTCGCCGTCGGCGAGCGCGTAGCTCTCGACGAGGGTGCGGAGCCCGCGCAGGTACTCCGCCACGAGCGCGTCGAGAAGGTTGTCGTCCGCCGCCACCCCGAGCACGTCGAGCGACGTGGCGGTCGGCACCGGCAGCTGCGCGGTCGTCATGCTCGTGTTGATGCCCAGACCGAGCACGGCGGCGTCGCCGCTCGGGACGAGCTCGGCGAGGATCCCACACAGCTTTCGGCCGTTGACGAGCACGTCGTTCGGCCACTTGAGTCCGGCCTCCAGGTCGGGAACCACCGCGGCGAGCGCATCGTGCATGGCGACGCCCGCCGCCAGCGGAATCCAGCTGAAGCGCTCCAGCCCGAGCGGCGCGCCGTGAGAGTCCCGCGGGCGCAGATAGATCGAGATCGCGAGCGAGGCTCCCGCCGGCGCCACCCAGCTGCGGCCGAGACGCCCGCGTCCGGCCGTCTGCGTGTCGGTGAGCAGCGTCGTGAACTCGGCCAGCTCGGTCGCGGTCGCCAGCGTCACGAGGTCGGCGTTCGTCGACGCGCTCTCGTCGCGCCAGAGCAGCTCCGGCACGACTTCGCGACTCGCGCGCCAACTCGTCATGCCGCCAGCCTAGAGCGACATCCCGCGCGCACGAGGAGCCGCGCGCCCCCGCGTAAAGTTGACGAACCATGACGGCTTCGCCTGCCTCCGACGCGCCCGCGCGCGTCGTCATCGTCATGCCCACCTTCAACGAGGCCGAGAACCTCGCCGCGGTAGCGGGCGCGGCGCTCGACGCGCTCCCCCAGGCGCAGCTGCTCGTCGTCGACGACGCCAGCCCCGACGGCACCGGACGACTCGCCGACGAGCTCGCCGCCGCCGACACCCGCATCCACGTGCTGCATCGCAGCGGCCGCGAGGGTCTCGGGGCCGCCTACCTCGCCGGGTTCGCCGCCGTGTTCCGCGATCCGGCGCTCGCCGCCGACGTGATCATCGAGATGGATGCCGACGGCTCGCACCCGGCCAGCGCGCTCCCGGCGCTGCGCGACCGCCTGCTCGCCGACGAGACGCTCGGCCTGGTGATCGGCTCGCGCTGGATCCCCGGCGGCGGCATCGCCGACTGGCCGCGCTACCGCAGCGTCCTCAGCCGTGCCGGGAACACCTACGCGCGTGTTCTCCTCGGGCTCACGGTCCGCGACTCGACCGCCGGCTTCCGCGCCTACCGCGCCGCCGCGCTGCACGCCGCCGTGGACGACGTCGTGCAGTCGCACGGCTACTGCTTCCAGATCGACCTCGCCCGCCGCGTCGATGCGGCCGGTTTCGGGCTCGCCGAGGTGCCGATCACGTTCCACGATCGCGTGCACGGCGCCTCCAAGATGAACGCCCGAATCGTGCTCGAGGCGGTGTGGCGGGTCACCGGCTGGGGGCTCGCGCGCATGCTCGGGCGGGGCATCCGTGGAAAGGTCACCAGGAATCGGCCGACACTTGGGGGATTCCCTCAAGGCGACGCCCCCGGCGGCGCTCGCTAGGCTGAACGGCGTGAGCGCCGACGATCAGACCCCCGACCTGTACACGACTGCAGGCAAGCTCGCCGATCTCAAGGCCCGATACCACGAGGCGGTGACCGCGAGCGGCGAAGCCGCCATCGCCAAACAGCACGCCAAGGGCAAGAAGACGGCGCGCGAGCGGATCACCGAACTGCTCGACCAGGGATCGTTCGTGGAGCTCGACGAGTTCGTGCGCCACCGCACCCACGCCTTCGGCATGGAGAACAAGCGCCCCTACGGCGACGCGGTCGTCACCGGCACGGGCACCATCCACGGCCGCCAGGTCGCCGTGTACGCGCAGGACTTCACCATCTTCGGCGGCTCGCTCGGCGAGGTGGCCGGCGAGAAGATCATCAAGGTGATGGAGCTCGCGCTGCGCACCGGCGTGCCGATCATCGGCATGCTCGACTCCGGCGGCGCGCGCATCCAGGAGGGCGTGGTCGCGCTCGGCAAGTACGGCGAAATCTTCCGCCTCAACACGGCCAGCTCGGGCGTCATCCCGCAGATCTCGATCATCATGGGCCCGGCCGCCGGTGGCGCGGTCTACGGCCCCGCGCTCACCGACTTCGTGATCATGGTCGACAAGACCAGCCAGATGTTCGTCACCGGCCCCGACGTCATCAAGACGGTCACCGGCGAGGACGTCGGCATGGACGAGCTCGGCGGCGCCTACACGCACAGCCAGCGCACCGGCGTCTCGCACTACCTCGCCGACGACGAGACGGATGCGCTCGACTTCGCGCGCGCCCTCGTCTCGTTCCTTCCCGACAACAACCTCGCGGAGCTTCCGGTCTACGAGAGCGAGGTCGAGCTCGAGATCACCGACGCCGACCGTCGACTGAACACGATCATCCCCGACTCGCCGAACCAGCCGTACGACGTGCGCGAGATCATCGAGCACATCGTCGACAACGAGGACTTCCTCGAGATCCAGGCGCTGTTCGCCCCGAACATCGTGATCGGCTTCGCGCGCGTCGAGGGCCGCTCGATCGGCATCATCGCGAACCAGCCGCAGCAGATGGCCGGCACGCTCAACATCGACGCCGGCGAGAAGGCCGCGCGATTCGTCCGGTTCTGCGACGCGTTCTCGATCCCGATCCTCACGCTCGTGGATGTGCCCGGCTACCTGCCCGGCACCGACCAGGAGTGGACGGGCGTCATCCGCCGCGGCGCCAAGCTGCTCTATGCCTACGCGGAGGCGACCGTGCCGCTGGTCACGGTCATCACCCGCAAGGCCTACGGCGGCGCCTACATCGTCATGGGCTCCAAGCAGATGGGCGCCGACCTGAACTACGCCTGGCCGACGGCCGAGATCGCCGTGATGGGCGGCCAGGGCGCGGTCAACATCCTCTACCGCGGCGACCTCAAGAAGGCCGAGGAGGCCGGCGAGGACGTCAACGCGGTGCGCACCCGCCTCGCCAACGAGTACACCTACAACGTGGCCTCTCCGTACCTCGCCGCCGAGCGCGGCGAGCTCGACGGCATCATCGAACCCGCGGCGACACGCATCGTGGTCGTCAAGGCGCTGCGGGCTCTGCGCACCAAGCGCGCGGAGCTTCCCCCGAAGAAGCACGGGAACATCCCGCTGTGAGCGAGAACGAGGGCACGGCGCCGCAGATCCGCATCACGGGAGGCAACCCCTCCCCCGAGCAGGTCGCGGCGGTCACCGCCGTGCTCAGCGCCGCCCTCGAGCAGCTCGCGGGCGAGGATCGCCCCGTCGAGACGGGCCTGAACGGCTGGCAGCGCTCGCAGCGCGGCCTGCGTCGCCCGCTGACGCGGGGCGAGTGGAAGCAGTTCCCCCGGCGCTGAATCAACGGAATCCGTTGCAGGGTTGACGTTTCGCCACGTTTTCCGTTGCGTGCGATCCTGGTTTTTGAGGAGTTGCCCCCAGGTTCGACCGCTCGCGCGCGACAGAAGCCCGGAAAACCAGGGGAGCGGCCGAAAATGTACCCCGAAAGTCAGCCGAAATGGCGACTACCGATTCCGTCGCGCCGAAACCAGGATGGGATCACACGGTGTATCCATGCTGATACATCACACTCCGTCGGCGCTCTAGGGTAAGGCGCCGAAGGAATGGGGGCGAGTCAGGACGACATTCGGGTTGTCGTCCTGACTCGGACGTGAGCGAGGGTCGGACGGAGTGTCCGGCCCTCGACTCCATTTCGGGCGGCATGCCGCCGACGCCGGGTCTGCCGGCGCCGGGTCCGCCTGCGCCGGGTCCGCCGCGTTCGGCCGGCCGTGCCGGGCCGACGCAGCGCCGCTACTCGGCTGCTTCGACCGCCTCCGGGGCGACGCGCGGAATCTCCAGCCAGAGCGCGATCTCGTCGTCCTCCAGGGAGTCCTGCGCCAGCAGGCTCGCGCTGCCGTCGTCGCTCGTCCGCAGCCCCACGACCGTGACCGCGATGTCCGAGCCTTCGGGGACCGTCCGGATCACGACCTTGTCGGCCGAGACCGAGCGCAGGGCCCGCGCGAGCTCCTCGAGCACGCGCGTGAGCTCCACCTCGGGCAGATCGTTGATGCCGCCCTCATCCAGCAGCGTCACCGTCGTGCCACGCCGTCGGGCGAGCATCACCTGCTCCCGCACCGCATCGCTCAGAAGGCGCCGGCCGCGGATCTCGTCGCGGATCGCGCCCTCCAGGTGCAGGCACTCGGCGCGCTGCTCCGGCGTCAGCTCTCCGCCCGAGCGCTGGATGATCCGCAGCATCGGCAGCGCCATCAGGCTCGTCTGGCCGAGCCGGAACTGCCGCTCGTTCAGGTGCGCCTCCTGGGCGGCCTGCCACTCGGTCGCCTCGCGCTCGGCGCGCGCGAACCGCTGCGAGTCCCGGGCCGCCTTCGCGAGCGTGCTCGTGATGATGTGCGCGACCGCCACCCAGCTCACGCTGCCGACGACGCCGAGGCTCACCAGGCCGCCGGGGCCGCTCCACAGCAGCGTCTGCACCACCAGCAGGCCGACGCCCACCCAGGCGAAGCCGGGACGCCGCCGCACCGCCACGATCGCCATCAGCGTTCCGACTGCCGCCACGTACCAGGTCGCGTAGCCGTTGCCGCCGGGCCGGTTCGGATCGAGCACCGACGCGACGAGCACCGGAACCGAGAGCGACACCGCGACCGCGAACGCGGCGGCCCAGAGTGGCAGCGCCGCCGAACGACCCGGAGCCAGCGTCACCACGGTGGCCAGCGCATACAGCCCCATCGCCACGAACACCGGGGCCGCATCGCTCGCGAAGCTCCCCGTCAGCGAATAGAGCGCCAGCACGACGTGGTACGTGGAGAACAGCGCCGCCAGCGCGACGATCAGATACCGGGGAACGCCGATCACGGGGCGACCTCCTCGGCCTCATCCGGCGCCGGAGCCCCGTTGACGTCCGATGCGCCCCGAGGATCCGGCCAGAGCAGGCGCACGCGGGTGCCCTCCCCCGGCGCGGAGACGATCTCGGCGAAACCGCCCGCGCTCGTCACGCGCTCCAGGATCGAGACCCGGACGCCCAGGCGCTCGGTGGGGACGTCATCCAGCACGAACCCCGGACCGGAGTCGCCGACCTCCACCGCCACCGCGCCCGAGCCGTCACCGCGGATGCCGATCCACCGTGACGCGTCCTCGCCCGCGTGCTGCAGGCTGTTGACGACCGCCTGCATCGCGGCACTGAACAGCGCCTCCGCGGCGGTCAGCGGAACCGAACTCGCCCGCACGTCCTCGACGGCGATCCGGATCGACGCCGACATCTTCGACGCGGCCGCCTCGATGCGGCTGGCCAGCGCCGGGCCGCTGACCAGCGCCTCCGCGTCGCGACCGACCGCGACCGCGTCGCGCAGGAACCCGATCGCGTTGCCCGCCATCGTCGCCGCCAGCGCCTTCGACTCGGCCGTGTAGGCGCGCGCCGCGGTGAGCAGCGTCGTCAGCACGCTGTCGTGCACGATCGCGTCCACCTGGATCCGCTCCGCCTCCGTCGCGTGCTCGCGCACCGCGTGCCCGTAGCGCTCGAGCGCGGTGGACTGGGCCCGGTCGACCGTGCGCGCCGCATCCCGCAGGATCGTCGTCACGATCGTCACGAAGCCGCCGAGCAGAATCGCGTAGATCGAGTCGAGCAGCGCCAGATCGAGCGACACCGCGCCGCCCGCCGGGGTCATGCGCACGACGCCGTAGAGCACCGGCACCGCGAACAGGTACACCGTCGCCCACAGCAGCGGCAGCGCGAGCGTCGCCATGACGGTCGCCACCGTCAGCAGGAAGTACAGCCAGAAGCTCGAACTCGGCGCCGCCTCCGCATCGATGACGGCGAACGGCCAGCTGATCAGCGCCACCAGGTACACGAACGGGAACAGCGCGTTCGACGAGGCCAGGGCCCGACCTCGAATCGAGGCGATCCCCGCGATCAGCAGGCTCGCGACCAGCGCGGAGACGATCGCGAACAGCCACACGCGCGACAGGTTCGGAGCCTGATCGACGATCGCGCCGATCGACTGCAGGAAGAACGCGACGCCGAATCCGGCCGCCGAGCGCGCGATCGCGCGCTCCACGCGCACCCGACTCAGCGGATTGCGAACCTGCCGGCTGGGAGGTCCGCCAAGTACCTCGCTCGGAGCCCGACTAGCGGGCATCGCCGCCGTCGGCATCCAGCCCCGGCAGGATGCCGTCTTCGACCGCGCGACGCAGCAGGTCGACCTTCGTGGGGGCGGGACGCCCGACCTCCACGTACTTCACACGGATGCGGTCCAGGTACTCGCGCGCCGTCGAGTAGCCGATGCCGAGCTTCTCGGCCGCCAGCTTGAGCGGCAGGCCCGACGCGTACAGGTGCAGGATCTCGCGCTCGCGTCGACCCAGCTGCGCCTTCGCGAAGTCGCGGTCGGCGTTCGATCGCCGTCGCCCACTCCAGGTTGTTGAGCACCTCGCCGCGCGCGACGGTCGCCGCCGCGGTGATGACGGTGCGCATCGACGAGGCCTTCGGGATCACGCCCGCGGCCCCCGCGGCGAGCGCCTCGCGCACCAGGGTGACGCGGTCGGCGATGCTGTGCACCAGCACTGCCGCGCCCAGACCCTGCGCCGCCTTGACGTTCTCGGTGACAACCGAGCCGTCGCCGAGCGACAGGTCGAGCACCACGACGTTGACCTCACGGCCGGCCAGGCCCTCGACGAGCTCGGCGACCGTGGCGGCGGCCAGCACGAAGTCGTGGCCCTCATCCAGGAACGCGGCCTTCAGCCCGAGGCGCACGGCCTCGTGGTCATCGACGACGGCCACCCGAACCGGTGCCGTCGAGGCTCCGCCGTCTTCGCGCTCGATCGTCTTCGAGACGTCCATACGGTTCCCAGCCTTCCTGAACGACGCATCGCTCGTCGCGCTATCGTACCCCGATGCTCCGCGGGCGCAGTGGCCCCCGGCCGGGTTACACGCGCACGAGCGTGCCTACCGCCTCCACGTGGTGGGTGTGCGGGAACAGGTCGAAGGCCCGCAGGCGGTCCAGGCGGTAGCCGGAGTCCTGCAGCGTCGCGACGTCGCGGGCGAACGCCACCGGGTCGCAGGCGACGTAGACGAACTGCGCCGGACGCAGCTCGGTCAGGGCGTCGAGGACGGCCCGGCCGGCGCCGCTGCGCGGCGGATCGAGCACGACCGTGGCCGCCGAGAGGCGGGCCCGCTCCGCCGCCGAGGCGTCCCCCAGCGAGCGCACCCACTGCTCGACGCGCGCCGTCACGGTGTGGGCGCCGATCCAGTCGGCGAGGTTCTCGGCGGCGTGCTCGGTGGCGCGCTCATCCGATTCGACGCTCGTGATGCGCAGTGTGCTGCCGAACTTGTCGCCGACCGCGGCCGCCAGCAGCCCCACCCCGCCGTACAGGTCGAGGTTGGCCGCCTTCGGGTCGAACAGGTCCTCGACGATCCCCGACTGCACCGCCTCGGTGAGCGCCTGCGGGGCCGCCTCGTGCACCTGCCAGAAACCGGCATCGTCGACGCGGAACTCGCGGTCGCCGACGCGCTCGCGGATCACGCTGCGCGCCTGCTTGCCGATGATCAGGCGCGCGCCGCCGACGCTCGGCGCGAGCACGTTGATGTGGGCCTCATCGCTCGCCGGGCCGCGTCGCCGACCGCGCGGCTTCGGCGCGGGCGCGGCGCCGAGCTCCGGGTAGCGCTCGTCGAGCGGCGCCACCTCGCGCACCGCCTCGGTGGCCAGCGGCAGCGAGCCCACCCGGATGACGCGGTGCGACCGGGACGCGAACGGACCGACCGTGCCGTCGGAGGCGACATGCAGGCGCACGCGCGTGCGCCATCCGGTGCCGTCCGGGTTGCCGGGCAGCGCCTCCACCTCGACGTCGCGGGAGAGCTTCGCCATGCGGGCCAGCGCCTCGCGCAGCACCGAGGCCTTCAGCTCGCGCTGGTGGGCGAGCGTGATGTGCCCGAACTCCGCGCCGCCGGGGCGGATCGCCGGATCGCGATCGATGTCGGCCTCCGGCCAGACGTGCGCCTGCCGGTGCGGGCTCGCCTCCAGCACGCGCACCGTGTCGGCGCGCCAGAACTTGTCCTTCGAGTCGTCGGTGATGCGCGCCAGCACGCGCTCGCCGGGGATCGCGTCCGCGACGAACACCACCCGGCCCTCGTGGCGGGCCACCGCGACGCCGCCGTGCGCGATGTTGGTAACGTCGAGCTCGACCTCCCGGGGCGGTGCCGAGTCGTGGGTGGCCGTCGTCGATCGTGGGGAACTCATTCCATGAGCATAGGAGTCGCGGTGTCCGGATCCCTGAGCGCGCCCCTCCGGCTCTACCTCGCCTCCACCTCCCCCGCCCGACTCGCCACGCTGCGCGCCGTCGGGATCGAGCCGATCGCCCTCGCGCCGGGGGTCGACGAGGAGGCCGCCGTGAGCGCCGCCGAGGCGTCGCGCGGCGGTCCGCTGGCGGCTCCCGACATGGTGCAGCTGCTCGCGCGCCTCAAGGCCGAAGCGGTCGCCGAGCGCACGGTCGATGCGGCTGGCGTCCCGCTGAGCGGCCTCGTCCTCGGCGGGGACTCGGCGTTCGAGATCGGCGGCCAGATCCACGGCAAGCCGCACCACCCCGAGGTGGCGCTCGAGCGCTGGCGAGCGCAGCGCGGCAGCTCCGGGGACCTGCACTCCGGCCACTGGCTCATCGAGATGCGCGAGGGCACTGCCGTCGCCGCCGTCGGCGCCTCGGCCGTGGCGCGCGTCCAGTTCGCCTCCGACATCGACGACGACGAGCTGGAGGCCTACGTCGCCACCGGCGAGCCGCTCGCCGTCGCCGGGGCGTTCACGATCGATTCCAAAGGCGCCGGTTACATCGAGCGCATCGACGGCGACCCGCACGCGGTGGTCGGTCTGAGCATCCCGCTGCTGCGCACGCTGGTGCGCGAACTCGGGTACTCCTGGCACGACTTGTGGAATCGCTAGCGCGGATCACGCCGTTTTTGTTCCCACCGGACAACGGCGAGGGGCGCCGCGCACAATAGGCTGAAGAACTATGGCTCGCATTTCGAAGGTCCTCATCGCGAACCGGGGGGAAATCGCCGTGCGCGTCATCCGCGCCGCCCGCGACTCCGGTATCGCTACGGTCGCCGTCTACGCCGACCAGGATCGGGATGCCCGGCACGTCAAGCTGGCCGACGAGGCCTACGCGCTCGACGGCGCCACCTCGGCCGAGACCTACCTCGTCATCGAGAAGCTGCTCTCGGTCGCCCGTCGCTCCGGGGCGAACGCCGTGCACCCCGGCTACGGCTTCCTCGCCGAGAACGCCGACTTCGCGCGCGCCGTCATCGACGCGGGCCTCATCTGGATCGGCCCCTCGCCCGACTCGATCGAGCGGCTCGGCGACAAGGTCAGCGCGCGGCACGTCGCCGAGAAGGTCGGCGCCCCGCTCGCCCCCGGCACGCTCAACCCCGTCTCGGACGCGGCCGAGGTGCTCGAGTTCGTCGACCAGGTCGGCCTGCCGGTCGCAATCAAGGCCGCCTTCGGCGGCGGCGGACGCGGCCTCAAGGTCGCCCGCACCCGCGAGGAGGTGCCCGAGCTGTTCGAGTCGGCGACCCGCGAAGCGGTCGCCGCGTTCGGCCGGGGCGAGTGCTTCGTCGAGAAGTACCTCGACGAGCCGCGCCACGTCGAAACCCAGTGCCTCGCCGACTCCGCTGGCAATGTCGTCGTCGTCTCGACGCGCGACTGCTCGCTGCAGCGCCGCCACCAGAAGCTCGTCGAGGAGGCCCCCGCGCCGTTCCTCACCGACGAGCAGCGCGACCTGCTCTACTCCTCCTCGAAGGCGATCCTCAAAGAGGTCGGCTACCTGGGCGCCGGCACCTGCGAGTTCCTGATCGGCAAGGACGGCACCGTCTCCTTCCTCGAGGTGAACACGCGACTGCAGGTCGAGCACCCCGTCTCGGAGGAGGTCACCGGCATCGACCTGGTGCGCGAGCAGTTCCGCATCGCCGAGGGCGGCATCCTCGACTACGACGACCCCGAGACGCACGGCCACTCGATCGAGTTCCGCATCAACGGCGAAGACCCAGGACGCGGCTTCCTGCCGATGCCCGGGCCCGTGCACGTGCTGCGCTTCCCCGGCGGCCCCGGCGTGCGCGTCGACTCCGGCGTCACCACCGGCGACGTCATCTCGGGCGCCTTCGACTCGCTGCTCGCCAAGCTGATCGTCACCGGCCACACGCGTGAGGACGCGCTCGAGCGCGCCCGCCGCGCCCTCGACGAGTTCGAGGTCGCGGGACTGCCCACGGTGCTGCCGTTCCACCGCAAGATCGTGCGCGATCCGGCCTTCACCGCGCCGGACGGCCACTTCGGCGTCTACACGCGCTGGATCGAGACCGAGTTCGACAACGACCTGGAGCCGTGGGGCGGCATCCTCGCCGACGCGGCCGCGCCCGAGAAGCGCCACAGCGTCGTCGTCGAGGTCGAGGGCAAGCGCGTGTCGGTGTCGCTGCCGACGCAGCTGCTGCCGACCGCTGGATCCGTCTCCGCGGCGCCTGCGCCCAAGCGGCGTGCGGGCGGCGGCGGACTCGTGACCGCGACCGGCAACGCCGTGAAGGCGCCCATGCAGGCGACGATCATCAAGATCGCCGTCGCCGAGGGCGACACCGTCGTCAAGGGCGACCTCGTGGCCGTGCTTGAGGCGATGAAGATGGAGCAGCCGCTGACGGCGCACCGCGACGGCACGGTCGGCAAGATCGACGCCGCCGTCGGCACCACCGTCTCCGCCGGCCACGTCCTCCTCTCCATCAACGACTGACCCCTCCCGTTTTCAGGAGTTTGTGTGACTGGAGTGACGCGTGACGCCTCGATTGCGTTCAACCGCCACGCTGCTCACGAAATCTCCTGAAAACGGTCGACCGCGGCGAGGATCTCTCGCGCGCAGGTCGGCCAATCGGTGGTGATCTGGCCATAGGTGAGCCGGATGACGACGAAGCCCCGCGCAGCCAGGGCACGATCGCGCGCCCGGTCGCGCTCGAACGCCTCGCGTCGGGAGTGGAACTCCCAGCCATCGGTCTCGATGATCACGCGGGTGCCGCGGATCCACGCGTCCACTCGGCCGACGCCGGGCACCGCGACCTGACGATCGACCACCAGCCCGAGTCGCTCGAGTCGTTGCGAGATGAGCGACTCCTGCCCTTCCTGCGTTCCCGAGCGGATACTGGCCAACCGAACCGTCGCGAGCGACGTCGTCGCACCGAGCGATTCGACCAGTCGACTCGGGTCGAGCCCGTAGCGCCACACGGCTGTCTCAACGCACGCGATCGCCGTCTCATGATCAGCCCACTGCGCGACCTGGACCAGGCAGGTCGGCAGCGGCACCCTCCAGCACTCGCGAGCCGCCGGCGCATCCACCCAGTGCAGTGCGAGCTCCCGATCGGCGATGTCCGGCGTTCTCGCCGCAGCGAGGCGCGGGTCGCGGATCCGAAGCCTCGATGCGTTCGGTGCAACCGCGACGTGCAGGCGACGATCGAAGCCCGACCAGAGCAGGTAGCTGCGGGCGGCGCTCACCCCCGCCAGGCGGCCGCCGACTCGCGCGGCGAGGATCGCGTCCCACGGGGCGTCGTGCGTCGCGTAGTGCGCGCGACGGACGCGGCGAATCTGGTTGGCACGGACGGCCGCGGTGATCGCAAAACCGTCACATCCGCCGTGGATCAGCTGCTGACGAGTGGCAACCCCGCCGAGCCCCGTGATGATCTCGGTCGCCGACGTCACCCGTTGATGGTGGCGTCACGTCGCGGCGCGTGCCCCGCCGTCCGCCAACCTGTGCAAGCTGACCCGCTGTGAACGACCCGTCGCCCCTTCCTTTTTCAGGAGTTGGTGTGACCGGTGGGGCCAGAGTCGACCAACGACACAACTCCCACCTCATCCGTCACACAAACTCCTGAAAACGGGAGTCAGTCGACGATGTGCATGGCGCGGGCGGCGTCGGTGATGCTGCCCGAGAGGGAGGGGTAGACGCTGAACGCGCTCGCCAGCTGGTCGACCGTCAGCCGGTGCTCGACGGCCAGCGCGATCGGCAGAATCAGATCGGATGCCTTCGGCCCCACGATCACCCCGCCGATCACCGTTCCCGAGCCGGTGCGCGCGAACAGCTTCACGAAGCCGTCCTTGATCCCCATCATCTTCGCGCGCGGGTTCGACGGCAGATCGAGCTTGTAGATCTCGCCCTGCGCGATCCCGTCCTCGATCTGCTTCTGGCTCCAGCCGACGGTCGCGACCTCCGGCTGGGTGAAGATGTTCGAGGTGACGTTGCGCAGCTCGGTCGGCGACACCGCATCCCCCATCGCGTGGAAGATCGCGCTGCGTCCCTGCATGGAGGCGACCGAGGCGAGCGGCAGGAAGTCGCTGCAGTCGCCCGCCGCGTACACCGACGGCATCGAGGTGCGCGCCACCCGGTTGACGCGGATGTGACCCGACTCGGTCAGCTGAACGCCCGCCTCCTCGAGCCCGATCCCCGCCGTGTTGGGGATCGCGCCGACCGCCATCAGACAGTGCGAGCCCTCGACGGTGCGGCCGTCGGAGAGCGTCACCAGCACGCCGCCGTCCTCGGTGCGGTCGATGTGGTCGGCGCGCGACTTGGAGAGCACCGTCATGCCGTTGCGCGTGAAGACCTTCTCGATCACCGCGGCCGCGTCGGCGTCCTCACCGGGCAGCACCTGGTCGCGGCTCGAGATCAGCGTGACGCGCGCACCCAGGGCCCGGTAGGCGGAGGCGAACTCGGCGCCGGTGACACCGGAGCCCACGACGATCAGGTGCTCGGGCACGACGTCGAGCGAGTACAGCTGCTTCCAGGTGAAGATCCGCTCGCCGTCGGGCTTCGCGGTCGGCAGCTCACGCGGGCTCGCCCCGACCGCCACCACGATCGTGTCGGCGTCAATCGAGTCGAAGTCGGTGCGCGCCTTGCCCTTGCCGGTGGAGACGACGATCCGGTTCGGGCCGTCGAGCCGCCCGTCGCCGGCGACGATCTTGACGCCCGCCCGGATCAGCTGCGCCCGCATGTCCTCCGACTGCTGGCGCGCGAGCATCAGCAGCCGCTGGTTGACCGCCGCCAGGTTGACGGTGACCTCGGGACGCACGGCGCGGCCGGCATCCGTCCGGGTGAAGAACTGCACGCCCAGGTCGGCCGCCTCGCCGATCGCGCTGGCCGCCTCGGCGGTCGCGATGAGCGTCTTGGAGGGCACGACGTCGGTCAGCACGGCGGATCCGCCGACCCCGACGCGCTCCACCAGCGTCACCTCCCCGCCGAGCTGCGCCCCGGCCAGGGCTGCCTCGAATCCGCCCGGACCGCCGCCGAGAATCGCGATCCGCTGAGTACGCTCGAAATGGGACGACATGCCCCCATTCTTGTGCATTGATCGGATGCCCCGAGCCACCGTAAAGTGAGTGTCATGTCTGCACGACCCACCACGAATCCCCTCGACGACCCGGCCGCCGACCCGTTCGAGATCGCCCGCCTCGCCGCCGAGCAACTGGCCGCCGCCACGGGCGTCGAGCGCCACGACATCGCGCTCACCCTCGGCAGCGGGTGGGGTGCCGCCGCGGAGCTCCTCGGCGAGACCGTCGCGCAGGTCCCGGCGACCGCGATCGTCGGCTTCAGCACCTCGGGCGTCGCCGGGCATTCGGGCACGCTCCGCAGCATCCGCCTGGCTTCCGGAAAGCACGCCCTGGTGATCGGCGCGCGCACCCACTACTACGAGGGTCACGGCGTGCGCCGCGTCGTCCACTCGGTGCGCACCGCCGCGGCGGCCGGCGCGAAGGTCATGGTGCTCACCAACGGCGCGGGCGGCATCAAGGACCACTGGACGCCCGGCACCCCGGTGCTGATCAGCGACCACATCAACCTGACCGCCGACTCGCCGCTTGAGGGCGCCACCTTCGTCGACCTCACCGACCTGTACTCGACGCGGCTGCGCGCGATCGCGCACGAGGTGGATGCGAGCCTCGACGAGGGCGTCTACTGCCAGTTCCGCGGTCCGCACTACGAGACCCCGGCCGAGGTGCAGATGGCGAAGACGATCGGCGGCCACATCGTCGGCATGTCGACGGCGCTGGAGGCGATCGCGGCACGCGAGGCGGGCATGGAGGTGCTCGGGATGTCCCTCATTACGAACCTCGCCGCCGGCATCTCCGCCGAGGCGCTCAGCCACGCCGAGGTGCTGCAGGCAGGCAAGGACGCCGAGCCGGTGATCACGCAGCTGCTGGCGCGCATCGTGGAGCAGCTGTGAGCGAGCGCGCGGAGCTCATCGCGCGGGCCCGTGAGTGGATGGCGCAGGACCCGGACGAGGCGACGCGCGCCGAGCTGGATGCGCTCCTCGCCCTCGTCGACACCGGCAGCGAGCAGGCGGCGGCGGATCTCGCCGAGCGCTTCTCGGGACGTCTGCAGTTCGGCACCGCCGGTCTTCGCGGGGCGATGGGGGCGGGCCCGCAGCGCATGAACCGCGTCGTCGTGGCGCAGGCCGCCGCGGGGCTCGGGTTCTTCCTGAAGACGCGCGAGCCGAACCCCTCGGTCGTGATCGGCTACGACGGACGCCACAACTCGCGCGTGTTCGCGGAGGATTCGGCCGAGATCCTGCAGGGCCTCGGGGTGGCCGCGACCGTCCTGCCCCGGATGCTCCCGACGCCGGTGCTGGCGTTCGCGGTGCGCGAGCTGCGCACCAGCGCCGGCATCATGGTGACGGCGTCGCACAACCCGGCCGCCGACAACGGCTACAAGGTGTACCTCGGCGGGGCCGATGGCGGCTCCCAGATCGTTCCGCCCGCGGACGGGCTGATCGCCGCGGAGATCGATCGGGTCGCGAGCGGCTCGATCGCGAACCTGACCCGATCGTCGGAGTATGCGACGGCCCCCGAGTCGGTGATCGCCGCCTACGTGGAGCGCACCGCGCACGCCGCACGCCACATCGCCCCGCTGACGATCGCCTACACCCCGATGCACGGCGTCGGCCTGGAGACCTTCGAGAGCACGCTCGCCGCGGCGGGGTTCCCCGCCGCCGAGGTGGTCGCGGAGCAGGCGCAGCCCGATCCCGACTTCCCCACCGTCGCCTTCCCGAACCCGGAGGAGCCGGGCGCGATGGACCTGGTGCTCGCGCGGGCCGCCGAGGTCGGCGCCGACCTGGCGATCGCCAACGATCCGGATGCGGACCGCGTCGCCGTCGGCATCCCCACCTCGAACGGCTGGCAGCGTCTCAGCGGCAACGAGGTCGGCTGGCTGCTCGGCTGGGAGGCGGCCCGGGCCGCCGACAGCGGCACGCTCGCCAACTCGCTCGTCTCCTCCCCCGCGCTCGGGGCCGTCGCCGAGCGCTACGGGCTCGAGCACGCGGAGACGCTCACCGGCTTCAAGTGGATCTCCCGTGCCCCCGACATCGTCTTCGGCTACGAGGAGGCGCTCGGCTATCTCGTCAACCCGGACACCGTCCGCGACAAGGACGGCATCTCGGCCGCGCTCGCGGTGCTGTCTCTCGCGGCGGAGCTGCGCGGCCGCGGCGAGACGCTGGCGGACCGGCTGGAGCAGTTCGCCGCCGAGTTCGGCGGCTACGCCTCCGGCCAGATCTCGATCCGTGTGACCGATCTCAGCGAGATCTCGCGGCTCAGTGCGGCGCTCCGGGAGAACCCGCCGCGCGAGATCGGCGGCATCGAGGTCACCGTCGTCGAGGATTTCCTTGCCGGCGTGGGCGACTATCCGCGCAGCGACATCCTGCGCTTCCGGCTCGCCGGGGGCGGTCGGGTGATCGTGCGTCCGAGCGGAACCGAGCCGAAGCTCAAGTGCTACCTGGATGCCGTCTCGCACGAGGGCGACGGCGCGGAGCGTCTGGCGGCGGCGCAGGCGACACTGGACCGCCTCGACGCGGGGATGCGCGAACTGCTCCGTTGACCGCCGAGAGCTAACGCGGCGAGCGATCCAGCCGTCCGAGTGCGGCCACGGTCGCGCGCGCGAGCACGTCGGCCCAGATGCGATGCAGGTCCGGCCACGAGATGGACTCCTCGACGAGCGCCCGCCCGAGGCGCAGGTCCGGGAACGGAACGAAGCTGACGCCGGGGATCGTCGCCGCGAGTCGCACGCTCGCTCGATCCAGCGCGAGCGCCTGCTTGTCGAGGATCGCGCGCGCCGGCTCCGGAACGGGCCGGAAGTCGCTGATCGGGGGGATGCCGGCGAGGATGACCGGGCACTCGCGCCCCGCGTTCTCCCGGATCGCGGCGATCGCACGCGTCAGGTCCGCGTTCCAGTTCTCCCCCGAGGTCGCCAGCAGCACGTCGGGAACGCCGAGCATGAGGATCGCCGCGTCGAGTTCGGAGAGCTCGAGCGCCGCCGCCGCGCTGGCGGCTCCCGCCGCCGTCAGGTCGGGCGAGGCGATCGTCTGCCACCGGACACCGGCGGAGGTCTCTCCCGCGATCGCCGAGGCGGCACGTGCCGGGACCGCCATGCCGTGCCGCAGCACGCCGTAGCCGCCGGCGCCGACATCCCCCATGAAGAGCAGACGGCGCGGGGACGCTCCCTCGATGGCGGTCGCCGGCTCGTCGCGGGGGAACGGGGCGGTCAGCACGTCACGCCGGTACTGCGCCAGGTGGGCGCGCAGAATCGGCCGCACCAGTGCGAGCAGGAGTCGAACCGCGTTCGCACGAGACGAGCGCGATGCCGGAGGGGTGTGAGGCATGTCGAGCCATTCTGCCGGAAAGGGCGAGCGCCGCCCAGTTGAGAGACACTCGACCGCGGCCGCTATGACGCCGAAACCGACCCCCGCCATGTGGGGGTGTTGATTTGGCGAACATCGCCGGAAATCCGGGTTACCTTAGAGCATTCCCAAGTCTTCTGGACTTGGGACGCGTCTGGCTGGTAACCGGATGCGCGCGGCGCTGTGATGCCCTGATCAATCGCAGCGCCGCGCCCCGACTTCGGTCGCGTCAGCCGAGCGCCTTCTCGAGCTTCGCGGTGAGCTCGGCGGTGTCGAAGTAGTTCTCGACGACGACCACGTCGGCGTACGTCTTGCCGATCGCGGTCACGAACTCCGGGCTGGTGAGAATCACCTGCGCGTCGTCCGCTTCGGCGTGCAGCGAGTTCAGGTCGGTGGCGACCACGGTCGCCTCGATGCCGAGACGACCCAGCACGCGCTCGGCGTTCACCTTGAGGATGCCGCTCGTGCCCACGCCCGCACCGCAGATGGCGACGATCTTCATGGCTGCCTCCCGCCCGGCGGCGCGACCGGCGTCGACCGGCGGCACACTCAGAATCGACCGCACCTCGTCGGCGGTCGTCGCCTCGGCGATGCGCTCGACGGCATCCGTGTCGTTGAAGGTGTTGGCCAACTGGGCGACGAATCCGATGTGCCGATCGTTCGCCGTCACGGCGAGGCCGAGCACCACCCGAACCGGGTCGTTGTGCGGGTGGCCGAACGCGACCGGCTCGGCCAGCGTCGCCACCGCGAAGCCGTCGGCGAGCACCTCGGGGCCGGGACGCGCGTGCGCGAGCGCCAGGCCCGGCGCGATCACGACGTAGGGCCCGTGCTCCTCGATCATGCGCACCATCGACTCCGTGTACTCCGGCTTCGCCGCCCCCGTCGCCACGAGACCCGCGCCGACGACCGCGACCGCGGCACGCCAATCGGCGGCAGCCGCGCCGAGCGCGACCGCCGCATCCGGAAGCGGAGGGAGCGACATCACGCGGCCTCGAAGCCCCCCTCGATCAGCTCGATGAGCTCCTGGCGCTCGTCGAGCGGCAGGAACGCGGCCTCGGCGGCGTTGAGCTGGAAGGCGAGCAGATCCTGCAGGTCGTAGCCGAAGGCGTCGACGAGCAGTCCGAGCTCGCGGGTGAGCGTGGTGGCGCTCATCAGGCGGTTGTCGGTGTTGACGGTCACCCGGAAGCCGAGCTGGTAGAGCGTGTCGAACGGGTGCGCCGACATCTCGGTGCCCCAGGTCTGCGATCGCACCGGTCTGCAGGTTCGAGCTCGGGCTGGTCTCCAGCGCGATGCTGCGGTCGCGCACCCACTGGGCGACGCGGCCGAGCGAGACGTAGTCGTTGTCGTCGTCGCGCGACTCCACCGTGATGTCGTCGGCGACGCGGACGCCGTGGCCCAGCCGCAGCGCGTGGCCGTCGACGAGGGCACTCCGGATGCTGTCCGGGCCGTCCGCCTCGCCGGCGTGAATGGTGGCGGGGAACATCTCGCGGGCCAGCAGGTCGAAGGCGTCGCTCATGCGCGACGGCGGGAAGCCCGCCTCGGGGCCGGCGATGTCGAAGCCGACCACGCCGCGATCGCGGTGGCGCAGCGCCAGTTCGGCGATCTCGAGGCCCCGATCCAGGTGGCGCATCGCGCTCACGAGCTGGCCGACGCGGATGTGCGATCCGGCGGCGCGTGCCGCGGCGACACCGGCATCCAGCCCCGCCTGCACGGCCTCGACGGCCGCGTCGAGGCTGAGACCCGCGCTCACGTGCTGCTCCGGCGCCCAGCGGATCTCGCCCCACACGACGCCGTCATCGGCGAGGTCGGCGACGAACTCGCGCGCGACCCGCTCCAGGCCGTCGGCGGTCTGCATCACCGAGGTGGTGACGTCGAAGGTCTTCAGGTACTCGACGAGCGAACCCGAGTCGCTCTTCTCGGCGAACCAGGCGCCGAGCGCCTCCGCGTCGTCCACGGGCGCGCCGCCCGGCAGCTCGATGCCGTGCGCATCGGCGAGCTCCAGGATCGTCGCCGGGCGCAGGCCGCCATCGAGGTGATCGTGCAATGACACCTTCGGAAGGGCCTTCAGGACAGACGGTTCCGCGACATCGCTCATGCCTACCAGCGTAGTTGGGAGTCGCCTGGAAATTCCCCCGGATCCGAAGAGGATTACGCTCAAACCATGACGGCACGAAAGATCATCCTCGACTGCGATCCCGGTCACGACGACGCGATCGCGATGCTGCTGGCGCACGGCAGCCCCGAGGTCGAGCTGGTGGCCGTGACCACGGTCGCCGGCAACGCGTCGCTCGCGAACGTGACCCGCAACGCGCTGTCGGTGGCGCGCATCGCGGGGATCACCGGCATCCCGTTTGCTGCCGGGGCCGCGCGCCCGCTCGTGCGGCGCACCGAGTTCGCGCCGACCATCCACGGCGACTCGGGGCTCGACGGGCCGGAGCTGCCCGAACCCGAGATCGAGCTGGACCCGCGCTCGGCGGCGCAGCTGATCATCGACCTGGTGATGGCGCACGAGCCCGGTGAGATCACGCTGGTCCCGACGGGGGCGCTGACCAACATCGCCCTCGCGGCCCGGCTCGAGCCGCGCATCGTGCCGCGCGTGCGCGAGGTCGTGCTGATGGGCGGCGGCGTGCACGTCGGCAACTGGAACGCGACGAGCGAGTTCAACATCGTCATCGATCCCGAGGCCGCGCACATCGTCTTCAACGAGGACTGGCCGCTCACCATGGTCGGCCTCGATGTGACGCACCAGGCGCTCGCGACGGATGCCGTCCGCGACGCGATCACCGAGCTCGACACCGTGCCGGGCCGGTTCACCCTCGAGCTGCTGGACTTCTTCGCCGACACCTACCGTCGCGAGCAGGGCTTCACGTATCCGCCGGTGCACGACCCGGTCGCGGTCGCGTATGTGATCGACCCGAGCGTGCTGCACGTCGTGAAGGCGCCGCTCGACGTCGAGCTGTCGGGAACGCTCACGCTCGGCATGACGGTCGCCGACCTGCGGATGCCGGCGCCCGCTGACTGCCGCACGCAGGTCTCGCTCGGCCTCGACCAGGAGCGCTTCTGGTCCCTCGTGGTCTCCGCCCTCCGCCGCATCGGCTGACCCGCCGCGCGGGGCCAGGCGGGGCGGGGCGGGTCAGTCGGCGAGGATCTCGACGGAGCGCCAGGAGACCCAGGACGGGCTCGTGCGGGTCGTGACGCGCACCCCCGTCGCATCCGGGACGGGAGCGAACTCGAGTTCGAGCACGTCGCCGTCGCGGGTCTCGCCATCCAGCACCCCGACCTCGCGCCAGGCGCCGTCGGCCCCGCGCACCTCCACGACGTGCACCGTCCGCCCCTCCGGATATTGGGCCACCCGCAGCCGGACGAGGCCGACCGTCGCCGGCTCGGCGAGCGTCACCTCGATCCACTGCGGCGCATCCGCCCCCGACCCCCACTGGGTGTTCGGCTCCCCGTTCGATCGCGGCCGCCGCCGGCTCATCGGGCAGGTCCCGTGACGCGGTTGCGGCCCCCGTGCGCGCGAGATCCGGGTCGACCAGCACCGGCGTGCACGGGTCAGGCCATGCCGCCGGCGCGAGCGCGTCTAGCAGGTGGTCGGAGTCGTCGCGCAGCCCCCAGGCGGCATCGCCGATCGCGATCGGCGCGCGCAGGTAGCCCCACTGCAGCCAGCCGTCGAAGCCCGCCGCGCACGAGTCGGCGGTCCACTCCTGCAGGGCGAGGGCGGCCTCCGCGGCCGAGTCGTAGTCGGCGACGAACGCGCCCACCTCGCCCATGATGACCGGAACGTCGGGGGCGTCCGGCATCCCGAAGTTCTCGGCGATCTGCGCGATCGAGATGTCGGATGCGGGGTAGGCGTGGAAGTCGAAGAAGTCCAGGTCGGCCGCGGTGAGCAGCGGCGCGGTGTCGACGTACCAGTCGCCGCCGATCGAGGTGGGGTTGGGGAACTTCGGGGCGAAGAAGCCGGAGGTGACGAGCGCGGTCGGGTCGTGCTCGCGGATCGTCGCCGACGCCGTGTTGAGGTAGTTCGTGACGCCCGCGATGACGAGCGCCCGCTTCTGCTCGGCGTCCTCGAGGTCGTAGACGCGCCCGTCGGCGCCGGTGACCTCCCCCTCGTCGAGCGACAGCGGCGGCTGGGCCGAGAACACCCACTGCTCGTTGACGATCGACCAGGCGAGGACCGCGTCCAACGGCGCGGAGCGCTCGAGCAGCCCGGTCAACAGGTCGGCCCAGTAGCGGGATGCCGCTTCCGCACCCTCGGCGGTCAGGAACACCGTGTTGCGGTAGCCCGCGAACTCCGCGGAGGAGCCGCGGTCGGCGATCGCCGTGTACGGGCCACCGTCGGGGAGGTCGTTCGAGGTCAGCACGAGGAAGATGCCCGCATCGCGCGCGATCCGCAGCGTCTCTGCGATGTTGTCCAGGAACTCCGGGTTGAGCCCCTCGGCGCCGGCTTCGGCGATGCAGACCGGGCCGACCGTGCAGGTGTCCAGGAAGATGCGCACCGTGGTGTAGCCGCGCGCGGCGAGGCCGTCGAAGTCGGAGCGCACCTGGCCGGCGTCGAAGATGCCGGGCGAGAAGAACCGGTCCTGCAGTCCGCCAGCCGCGGGCACGATGTTGAAGTAGTTCGTTCCGCGCACGGCGAAGGGCCGCCCGGTGCGCGTGTCGACGAATGCCCCGTCGATGATCTGGATCGGATGCTCGGACGCGCCATCGTCGGCGCGTTCGGTCTCCGTGGGCGCGGGTGCCCCGACGCATCCGGTCAGCAGCGCCCCGACGGTCAACGTGAGAGCAACTCCACGCCAGCTCATGCCGTCACCCTACCGACCCCGCCGTCGATCGCCGAGCGGGGCGGCGGGGGCTAGGCGATGCGGTCGGCGATGAGGGGGCCGCCGGTGAGGATCTCGTCGCCGGGGTCGCCGATGCGGTAGGCGCCGTCGAGGGCCTCCAGGGCGCGGTCGAAGCGCGCCGCGTCCTCGGCGCCGAGGGTGAACAGCGGGTCGCCGACGCGCACCTCGTCGCCCGGCTTCTTATGCAGGTCGATGCCCGCCGAATGGATGACCGGGTCCTGCTGGCGCGCCCGACCCGCCCCGAGCCGCCAGGCCGCGATCCCGAACGGGAGCGCCTGCTGCTCGACGAGCACGCCGTCGCGCTCGGCCCGCACCATGTGGGTCTCGCGCGGGCTCGGCAGCGCCGCGTCGGGGTCGCCGCCCTGGGCCTGGATCATGGAGCGCCAGGTGTCCATCGCCTTGCCGGAGGCGAGCTGCCCCTCGACGTCGGCGTCGGGGACGCCCGCCAGGTCGAGCATCTCGCGGGCGAGGGCGAGCGTCAGCTCGCGCACGTCGGCGGGACCGCCGCCGGCGAGCACCTCGACCGACTCGCGCACCTCGTTGGCGTTGCCGATCGCAAGGCCGAGCGGCACGTTCATGTTGGTCAGCAGCGCCCGGGTCGCCACGCCCGCGTCGGTGCCGAGGCGCACCATCGTCTCGGCGAGCTCGCGACTGCGCGCCGGATCCTGCAGGAAGGCGCCGGAGCCGAACTTCACGTCGAGCACCAGAGCGGCGGTGCCTTCGGCGATCTTCTTGCTCATGATCGAGGAGGCGATGAGCGGAATCGACTCGACGGTGCCGGTGATGTCGCGCAGCGCATACAGCTTGCCGTCGGCCGGGGCGAGCCCGGATCCGGCGGCGCAGATGACGGCGCCGACCTCTTCGAGCTGCGCCATGAACTCCTCGTTGGAGAGCGCGGCCCGCCAGCCGGGGATCGACTCGAGCTTGTCGAGCGTGCCGCCGGTGTGGCCGAGCCCGCGCCCGGAGAGCTGCGGCACGGCGACGCCGAAGGAGGCCACGAGCGGCGCGAGCGGCAGGGTGATCTTGTCGCCCACTCCCCCGGTCGAATGCTTGTCGGTGGTGCGCTTGCTCAGGCCCGAGAAGTCGAGCCGCTCGCCGCTCGCGATCATCGCCAGGGTGAGGTCGCGGATCTCATCGCGGCCCATCCCGTTGAGGAAGATCGCCATCGTCATGGCCGACATCTGCTCGTCGGCGACGTAGCCACGCGTGTAGGCGTTGACGAGCCAGTCGATCTGCGGCGTCGACAGCTCGCCGCCGTCGCGCTTGGTGCGGATCAGGTCGACGACGTCAAAAGGCTCGACGCTCATGATTCTCGATACTCCTGCAGGGTTCGGGGCCCGAAGGCGTCGGGCAGCACCTCATCGATGGTCCGGATGCCCGAGACGGTGTCGAGCAGCATGCCCTCGGCGGAGTGCTCGAACAGCAGCTGCCGGCAGCGTCCGCAGGGCATCAGCGCGTTGCCGTGCCCGTCGACGCAGGTGAAGGCGACCAGCTTGCCGCCGCCCGACATCCAGAGCGCCGACACCAGCGAGCATTCGGCGCAGAGCGTGACCCCGTAGGAGGCATTCTCGACGTTCGCGCCGGTGATGACGCGCCCGTCGTCGACGATCGCCGCGACCCCGACCGGGAAGTTCGAGTAGGGAACGTAGGCATGCACCAGCGCGGCGCGCGCCTCGGCGCGCAGCGCATCCCAGTCGATCTCGGACATCGTCAGCTCTTGACGTACGGCTGGCCGTCGGCGGCGGGAGGACGTGACCGCCCGACCAGGCCGGCGACCGCGAAGATGGTCACCAGGTACGGCAGCATCAGCATGAACTCGCTCGGCACCGGCGACCCGATCACGCTGAGCGCGTTCTGCAGGTTGGAGGCGAACCCGAACAGCAGTGCCGCGAGCACGGCGCGGATCGGATCCCAGCGTCCGAAGATCACGGCGGCGAGGGCGATGAAGCCCGCACCCGCGGTCATGTCCTTGTTGAACGCGCCGACGGATCCGAGAGTGATGAACGCGCCGCCGAGACCGGCGATCGCGCCCGCGAGCGACACGTTCCAGAACCGCGTGCGGTTGACGTTGATGCCGACGGTGTCGGCGGCGGTCGGGTGCTCGCCGACCGAGCGCAGACGCAGTCCCCACCGGGTCTTGTAGAGCCCGTAGGCCACCAGGGCGACGATCACGTACATCAGGTACACGATGACCGTCTGGCGGAACAGCGCCGGACCGATCAGCGGGATCTCGCTGAGCAGCGGGATGGCGATCGTCTCGAAGCGGTCGGGCGAGTTGAAGGTGGAGCTGTCTTCGCTCAGCCACTTGGAGAACAGGAAGCCCGTGAGTCCGGAGATCAGCACGTTGATGACGACGCCGACGATCACCTGGTTGACGAGGTAGCGGATCGCGAAGGTGGCGAGGATGAACGAGACGAGCATCCCGGCGACGGCGGCCGCCACGAGCCCGGCGAGCGGGATCCCGGTGATGCTGCCGACGACGGCCGACACGAAGGCGCCCGCGAGCAGCTGACCCTCGATGGCGATGTTGATCACGCCGCCGCGCTCGGAGATCACGCCGCCCATGGCGCCGAAGATCAGCGGCACCGACAGCGCGATGGTGCCGGTCAGCAGACCGGGCACCTGCAGGGTGCTGCCGGCTGCGGCCCAGGCGAGGAAGCCGATGAGCAGCACGGCAGCGCCCGCGATCGGCATCCAGCTCGGAACGCGCTGGCCGCGCCGAACGAGCAGCGCCGACCAGACGGCGACGCCCGCGGTGAGGATCGTCACGACGATGCCCGAGGCGAGCGCCGGGAACTCGGCGACCGGCAGCTGCAGCAGGTCGGTTCGCGCCGAGAAGTTGAAGCGCGTCGGGGCGTCCTCGGCCAGGAGCACGAAGAGCACGAAGGCGACGACGGCGAGTCCGGCGAACGCGATCGGGACCTTCCATCGGCCCTTCTGGGCGACGCCCGTGGCCGCGGTGCTTTCGGGTGCGAGCTTGGTCACGCGGCCACCGCCTTCGACTCGGCGCCGGTTTTGGCACCGGGGAGGCGGAAGATCGCCCGCACGAGCGGCGGCGCCGCGATGAACAGGACGATGAGCGACTGGACGACCAGCACGATGTCGATCGGGACGCCCTGCGAGGCCTGCATCGTGAAGCCGCCGGTCTTGAACGCGCCGAACAGGATTCCGGCGGCGAACACGCCCCACGGTCGGGAGCGGCCGAGCAGCGCGACGGTGATGGCGTCGAAGCCGATTCCCGCATCCACCGCGCTCGTGAAGCCGCTCGTGACCGTGCCCAGCACCTCGGTCGATGCCGCGAGTCCGGCGTAGCCGCCCGCGATGAGCATCACGTAGAGGTACATGCGCTCGACCTTGATGCCCGCGGTGCGCGCCGCATCCGGGTTGAACCCGACGGCGCGGAACTTGAAGCCGAGGCTCGAGCGCTCGAGCAGCCACCAGGCCAGGACGGTGGAGGCGACAACAAGGACGAAGCCCCAGTGCAGGTTGAAGGGCGAGCCGAAGATCGCCGGCAGCACGGCCGTCTCGGCCGCGGGCGGCGACTTCGGGTTGTTCGACGCCGGGTTCTGCAGCACCGGGGTGCGCAGCAGGTAGGAGACCAGGTAGAACGCGACGTAGTTCAGCATGATCGTCACGATCACCTCGTGGGCGCCGGTGCGCGCCTTGAGGAATCCGGCGATGCCGCCCCAGAGCGCGCCGCCGATGATGCCGAGCAGCACCGCGACGACGAGGTGGACGCCGACCGGCAGGTCGAACGCGAAGCTCGCGTATCCGGCGAACGCGGCGCCGATGATGATCTGGCCGCGGCCGCCGATGTTGAACAGGCCGACCCGGAAGGCGATCGCGACGCCGAGTCCGGCGGCGATGAGCGGGGTGGCGAACACCAGCGTCTGCGTGATCGGCCGGATGGCGAGCAGCAGGTCGTCGCGACGCGCGTCGTAGATCGCTCCCTGGAACAGGGCGACGTACGCGCCGCTGATCGACTGCCAGATCGCGCCGAAGGTGTCGGCCGGCCGGCTGAAGAAGTAGCCCGCGGCCTCCTGCACATCAGGGTCGGTGATGGCGATCAGGATGCCGCCGATCAGAATCGCGAGCAGGATCGCCAGCAGCGACAGCAGCGCGTTTCCCGTGGTGATCTCGGTGAGGGCTCGCCGCCACCGGTTCGTCTCGGCGGGCGCCCCCGGCGCCTGTTCCGTCGTCGTCATGCCGCGTCCTCCGCCTTCTCGCCCGCCATCATCAGACCGAGCTTCTCGCGCGGGGTGTCCGCCGGCACGATGCCGACGATCCCGCCCTTGTACATGACCGCGATGCGGTCGGCGAGCGCGGTCACCTCATCGAGTTCCGTCGACACCACCACGACCGGGATTCCCGCGTCGCGCGCCGACACGATCTGCTCGTGCACGAATTCGATCGAGCCGACGTCGAGTCCGCGCGTCGGCTGGGCGGCGACGAGCAGCTTGAGCTCGCGACTCAGCTCGCGCGCCAGCACGACCTTCTGCTGGTTTCCGCCGGAGAGCCGGCCGACCGGCGTCTGCCGGCCGGGGGCGCGGATGTCGAACTCCGCGATCTTCTCGTCGGCGAACGTGGCGAGGTAGTCCAGCTTCAGGCTTCCCCGCTCGACGAACGGGGCCCCGTCGGAGCGGTCGAGCATGAGGTTCTCGGCGATGGTGAACTCGGCGACGAGCCCGTCGACCTTGCGGTCCTCGGGGATGAAGCCGACGCCGGCCTCGAGGACCTCGCTGACGTGGCGTCCGACCAGCTCGACCCCGTTCAGCAGGATCGACCCGCGCAGCCGCGGCTGAAGACCCATGATCGCTTCGGTGAACTCGGTCTGCCCGTTGCCCTGCACCCCGGCGATCGCAACGATCTCGCCGCCGCGCACCTCGAGGTCGAGGTTGTCGACGACACGGTGTCCGCGCGCGTCGACGACGGTGAGCCCGTTCACGACGAACGACTCGTCGCGCAGCGTCGGCGGCTCCTTGTCGACCGTCAGGTCGACGGCGCGCCCGACCATGAGCGAGGCGAGTTCGGCGTTCGTGGCGGTGGGGGCGGCCTCGCCGACCACCTTGCCGAGTCGGATGACCGTGATGCGGTCGGCGACCTCGCGCACCTCGCGGAGCTTGTGAGTGATGAAGACGATGGAGGCGCCGCCCTCCTTGAGCTGGCGCATGATCGCCATCAGCTCGTCGGTCTCCTGCGGCGTGAGCACCGCGGTCGGCTCATCGAAGACGAGCACGCGCGCGTCCTGCGACAGCGCCTTGATGATCTCGACCCGCTGCTGCACGCCCACGGGGAGATCTTCGACGAGCGCATCCGGGTCGATGTCGAAGCCGAATCGCTCCGCCAGCTCCCGCACCTTCGCCCGCGCGCCGTCCAGATCCAGCCGTCCGCCCCAGCGCGTGGTCTCGTGGCCGAGCATCACGTTCTCGGCGACGGTGAAGACGGGGATCAGCATGAAGTGCTGGTGGACCATTCCGATGCCGGCGGCCATGGCGTCACCGGGGCCGGCGAAGTGCTGCACCTTGTCGTCGAGGAGGATCTCGCCCTCGTCCGCACGGTAGAGCCCGTACAGCACGTTCATCAGGGTCGACTTGCCGGCGCCGTTCTCGCCGAGCAGCGCGTGGATCTCACCCGCCTGGACCTCCAGGTCGATGTGGTCGTTCGCGACGAGTGCGCCGAAGCGCTTGGTGATTCCTCGCAACTCGAGTTTCACGTCGATGTCCTTTCGTCGCGGTGCGGCGGCAGTGCCGAGCCCAGCGTATCCGGAGCCGAAAAAGTTGGGGAGAACAGGAGCGGGGAAGCCGACCCGAAGGCCGACCTCCCCGCTCCGTGGTGCGAGTTAGCCCGCGAGGTACGAGGTGACCTCGATGTCGCCGGCGATGATCCCCGCGATGAGCGCGTTCGATCTCGGCAGCGAGCTCGCTGTCAACCTGGCTCTCGTAGTCGTGGAACGGCGCGATGCCGATGCCACCGTTCTCCAGCGTGCCGACGTACGGCGTCGCGTCGAACGAGCCCTCGCCGACCGCCGTGACGACGTCAGCCGTCGCGACCGAGATCTGCTTGAGGATCGAGGTCAGGAACAGGTCCGCGTTGTCGGGGTCGGTCACGGTGAGGTCCGCGTCGACGCCGATCATGACGATCGACTCGCCCGAGTCACGGACGGCCTCGACGGCGCTGAGGTAGATCGGTCCGCCGACCGGGAGCAGCACGTCGGCGCCCTGGTCGATGAGGTTCTGCGCGGCGTTGCGCGCATCCGTTCCGGCCTCGAACGAGCCGATGAAGGTTCCGTCCTGAGCGTCGCGGTCCCAGCCGAGCACCTCGACCGAGGCGCCCTTCTCGGAGTTGTAGTAGTCAACACCCTGGGCGAAGCCGTCCATGAAGATGGAGACCGTCGGGAAGTTCATTCCGCCGAAGGTTCCGACGACGCCGCTCGTGGTGTAGCTCGCGGCAACGTAGCCCGCGAGGAACGCCGCACCGGCGGTGTCGAACAGGATCGGCTTGATGTTGTCGGAGTCGGTGGCACCGTCGAAGTCGGCGTCGCCGAAGTCGTCGATGATCGCGAAGCTGACGTCGGGGTTGGCGAGCGCCGCCTCCGAGGTGGCCGCCGAGAGGTTGAAGCCGACCGTCACGACCAGGTCGCAGCCCTCGGCGACGAGGTTCTCGATGTTCGGCAGGTAGTCGGCGTCGGTGTTGGACTCGACCGCGATGTAGTCGGCTCCGAGCTCCTCGGTCGCCGTCTCGATGCCGCCGAGCGACAGCTCGTTGAACGAGTTGTCGTCGAAGCCGCCGAAGTCGGAGACGATGCAGGGCAGGTAGTCGATCGCGCCGTCGGTGTCGCCGCCGTCTTCGGGTGCCGACGCACAGCCGGTGAGCACGAGCGCGCTCGTGCCGAGCACGGCGAGACCGGCGAGACCGGTCTTGCGGAAAGTGATTGTCACGGTGTCCTCCAAGAATGCGCGCACGGCAGGATGCCGAGCGTTTTCCTCACGTTACCCAATTCGCGGCCGTCTGCCGACCGCCTGCACCGAGTGATGACCGAAGCGTTACAAACCTGGGATTGTGGCGAAACGATTCCGAAATGTTGAGCCCGTCAACACAGTTTTCCGGCTCGAAACGGCGGATTCGTGCGCTACAGGACGCCGTCGCGACCCGACAGCTTGAGGGCGTCGACGACGCTCTTCACGCGCTGCGCGTGCTCGCTCGTCGTCACCAGCAGTGCGTCCGGCGTGTCGACGACGACGATGTCCTGCACGCCGATGAGGGAGATGATCCGGTCGGTGGTCGAGATGACGATCCCGCTGGCCGAGTCCGACAGCACGCGGGCGTTCTCGCCCAGGATCGCCAGGTTGGCCGGCCGCCCGCCGGAGTGCAGCTTGGCGATCGACGCAAAATCGCCGACGTCGTCCCAGCCGAAGCGACCGGGGATGACCGCGAGGCGGCCGGCCTCCGCCGCGGGCTCGGCGACCGAGTAGTCGATCGCGATCTTGGTGAGCTTCGGCCAGACCCGGTCGACCACCGGACCGCGGCGCGCCGGCTCGTCCCAGGCCTCCGCCAGCTCCTCCAGCCCCGCGAGCAGCTCGGGCTGGGTCGCGCCGATCTCCTCCAAGAGCCGGTCGGCGCGCGCGATGAACATGCCCGCGTTCCACAGGTGATGGCCTTCGCCCACGTACCGGCGCGCGGTCTCGAGGTCGGGCTTCTCGACGAAGCTCTCGACGCGCAGCGCATCGGGCGCGCCGTCGATCGCGAGGGCCTCGCCGCAGTGGATGTAGCCGAAGCCCACCGCGGGCTCGTTCGGGGTGATGCCGATCGTCGCGATGTACCCGGCGTCGGCGGCCATCACCGCCTGCTCGACGGCGGCGCGGAACTTCGCCGGCTCGTGGATGACGTGATCGGCGGCGAAGGAGCCGATGATGACGTCCGGTTCGCGGCGACGCAGGATGGCGGCGGCCAGCCCGATCGCGGCGGTCGAATCCTTCGGCTCGCTCTCCAGGACCACGTTCGGGTCGGCCAGCTCGGGGATCTGCTCCTCGACCGCGGCCCGGTGCGCGCGACCGGTGACCACCATGACCCGCTGCGGGCCCGAGATCGGCGCCAGCCGCTCCCAGGTCGCCCGGAGCAGGGTCTGGCCCGAGCCGGTGAGATCGTGCAGGAACTTGGGCGCATCCGCGCGCGAGAGCGGCCACAGGCGCGAGCCCACTCCGCCCGCGGGGATCACACTGTAGAACCGGTCCAACGCCGACGCTCGCTCAGCCATGCGCCCCACCCTACGCACCTTGTGTTAACGCAATTCGACACGGTGCGTACACCCTCTCGTTACCCGCGCTCCTTAACGTCAAGGAAAGCCGGGAGGTGGATCATGGGACGTCGAGTCGCGGTCGTCAGCGAGAGCTTCCTTCCGACCCTCAACGGCGTGACGACGAGCGTCATCAAGCTGCTGGAGCACCTCGCCGATCGCGGCGACGAGGCGATGCTGATCGTGCCGGCGGCGGGGTCGCCGCGGCAGTTCGCCGGGTTCCCCGTGCACGAGGTTCCCGCTCTCGCGTACCGGCAGTTCCCGGTGGGTCTGCCCAACTCGCAGATCAGCGGACTGCTGACGCGCTTCCGCCCCGACGTGGTGCACGTCGCCTCGCCGTTCCTGCTCGGCGCCCAGTCGATCGCGGCGGCCAACCGCCTCGATGTGCCGACGGTGGCGATCTACCAGACGGATGTCTCCGGCTACGCGCGCCGCAACCGTCTCGCCGTCGCCTCCAACTTCGCCTGGCGGATCGTGCGCTGGATCCACGAGGGCGCCGACCTCACCCTCGCCCCGTCCTCGACGTCGATCGCCGCACTGGAGGAGGCGGGCGTTCCGCGCCTGGAGCGCTGGGGACGCGGCGTCGACACCGACCGCTACCACCCGGGGCACCGGTTCACGGCCCGCGCCCGCGAACTGCGCGCCGAGCTCGCCCCGAACGGCGAGGTCATCCTCGGCTACGTGGGGCGCATCGCCCCGGAGAAGAGCCTCGAGCGGCTCGCCGAGCTGGCCGGCATCCCGGGCATCCGCATCGTGATCGTCGGCGGCGGCCCGGCGATGCCGAGCGTCACCCGCGCCCTCGAGGGGATGCCGGTGACCTATCTCGGCGAGCTGCGCGGCGAGGAGCTGTCGGCCGCCTACGCGAGCTTCGACGTCTTCGTGCACACCGGCACCGAGGAGACGTTCGGCCAGACGCTGCAGGAGGCGCACGCCAGCGGGCTCGCCGTCGTCGCGCCGCGCGCGGGCGGACCGATCGACCTGATCGAGGACCAGGTCGACGGGGTGCTGTACGACCCGACGGCGGACGGAGCCCTCGAGGCCGCCGTGCGCCCGCTCGTCGCCGACGCCGAGCTGCGCGCCCGCTGGGGCGAGGCGGGGCGCCGGAAGGTCATCGGACGCACCTGGGGCCGCCTCTGCGACGAGCTGCTGGGCCACTACGACGAGGTGATCGCGGCACGCCGCGGCGCCGCCGCCACATCTCTCGACATCAAGACAAAGTAAGGTCGACCTCAGAAGCGGCCGTCGGTGCGAGCGCACTAGACTGGCCGTGTCCGAAGCAATGCGACCGGCGTGCCACCCGTCGACCGCGACGGAGACCCCGAGGAGGAGTCCGTGTCGAGTTCCGCTGCGCGTCCCGCGGCGGCTCCCACTGTCCCCGTTCCCGCCCCGCGACGTCCTGCTGGGACGCTGTATCGCGGCCGCGAAGGAATGTGGTCGTGGGTGCTGCACCGCATCACCGGGACCGCGATCTTCTTCTTCCTGCTGGTGCACATTCTCGACACCGCACTGATCCGCATCGACCCGCACGCGTACGACGCGGTCATCGGCGCCTACAAGACGCCGATCATGGGCATCGGCGAGCTCGGTCTCGTCGCCGCGATCGGCCTGCACGCGCTGAACGGCCTGCGCATCATCGCGATCGACTTCTTCTCCTGGGGCACCCGCCACCAGCGCCTGATGTTCTGGATCGTCATCGCGCTGTGGGTGCTGCTGCTCGTCGGCTTCGCCCCGCGCCACCTGATGCACGTCTTCGGAGGCGAGTGATGACCGCGGTACCTCTGCCCAACTCCCGACCGCCGCGTCGCGGCGTCAACTGGGAGAAGTGGGGCTGGCTCTACATGCGCGTCTCGGGCGTTCTGCTCGTCGTGCTGATCTTCGGCCACCTGCTCGTCAACCTGTTCCTCGGCGAGGGCGTCAAGGCGATCGACTTCGCCTTCGTCGCCGGCAAGCTCGCGGATCCGTTCTGGATCGTCTGGGATCTGCTGCTGCTCTGGCTGGCGCTCATCCACGGCTCCAACGGCATGCGCACGCTCGTCAACGACTACGCGCACGGCCGCCTGCGGAAGGTGCTGCTCGTCGCGCTTCTCGTCTCGACGATCGTGCTGCTCGTTCTCGGCACGCTCGTGCTGACCACCTTCGACCCCTGCATCGGCGACCCCGCGTCGACCGGTCTCCAAGAGCTCTGCGAGGCACAGTAAGACATGGAGTTCACCGACGGTGACGTCATTGACGGCGTCCACTACCACCAGTTCGACGTCGTCATCATCGGTGCCGGCGGCGCCGGGATGCGCGCGGCCATCGAGGCCGGCCCGAAGGCCAAGACCGCGGTCATCACCAAGCTCTACCCGACCCGCTCGCACACCGGCGCGGCACAGGGCGGCATGGCCGCCGCCCTCGCCAACGTCGAGGAGGACAGCTGGGAGTGGCACACCTTCGACACCGTGAAGGGCGGCGACTACCTCGTCGACCAGGATGCGGCCGAGGTGCTCGCCAAGGAAGCGATCGACGCGGTTCTCGACCTTGAGAACATGGGTCTGCCGTTCAACCGCACCCCCGAGGGCAAGATCGACCAGCGCCGCTTCGGCGGCCACACGCGCGACCACGGCAAGGCCCCGGTGCGCCGCGCCTGCTACGCCGCCGACCGCACCGGCCACATGATCCTGCAGACGCTGTTCCAGAACTGCGTCAAGCTCGGCGTCAACTTCTTCAACGAGTACTACGCGCTCGACCTGGTGATGAACGACGGCAAGCCCGCCGGTGTCGTCGCCTACGAGCTGGCGACCGGTGAGATCCACGTCTTCCAGGCCAAGTCGATCGTGTTCGCGACCGGCGGCTTCGGCAAGATCTACAAGACCACCTCGAACGCGCACACCCTCACCGGTGACGGCGTCGGGATCATCTGGCGCAAGGGCCTGCCGCTGGAGGACATGGAGTTCTTCCAGTTCCACCCGACCGGTCTCGCCGGCCTCGGCATCCTGCTCACGGAGGGCGCCCGCGGTGAGGGCGCGATCCTGCGCAACGCCTCCGGTGAGCGCTTCATGGAGCGCTACGCCCCCACCATCAAGGACCTCGCACCGCGCGACATCGTCTCGCGCTGCATGGTGCAGGAGGTCGCGGAGGGCCGCGGCGCCGGACCGCACAAGGACTACGTGCTGCTGGACTGCACCCACCTGGGCGCCGAGGTCCTCGAGACGAAGCTCCCCGACATCACCGAGTTCGCGCGCACCTACCTCGGCGTCGACCCGGTGCACGAGCCGGTGCCGGTCATGCCGACCGCGCACTACGCGATGGGCGGCATCCCGACCAACATCAAGGCCGAGGTGCTGAGCGACAACGACACCGTCGTGCCCGGCCTCTACGCCGCCGGCGAGTGCGCCTGCGTCTCGGTGCACGGCTCGAACCGGCTCGGCACCAACTCGCTGCTCGACATCAACGTCTTCGGCAAGCGCGCGGGCAACTACGCCGTCGAGTACGCGAAGACCGCCGACTTCGTGCCGCTGCCGGAGAACCCGGCCAGCTTCGTCAGCGACCTCGTCGAGCAGCTGCGCAACTCGACCGGCACCGAGCGGATCGCCGCGATCCGCAAGGAGCTGCAGGACGAGATGGACAAGAACGCGCAGGTGTTCCGCACCGACGAGTCGCTCGAGAAGGTCACCCACACGATCTTCGAGCTGCGCGAGCGCTACAAGAACATCGGCATCCACGACAAGGGCCGGCGCTTCAACACCGACCTGCTCGAGGCGATCGAGCTGGGCTTCCTGCTCGACCTGGCGGAGGTCGTCGTCTACTCGGCGCGCAACCGCAAGGAGAGCCGCGGCGGCCACATGCGCGACGACTACCCGGACCGCGACGACGCCACCTACATGAAGCACACGATGGCGTACCTCACCGGCGACCCGCACTCGCCCGACGCCTCGGACCACATCACGCTCGACTGGAAACCGGTGGTCATCACCAACTACCAGCCCATGGAGAGGAAGTACTGATGGCCACCGCAACCGCCGAGGCTCCCGCACCCGCTCCCGAGGCGCCGATCCAGTCGTTCACGGTCACGCTCATCATCCGCCGCTTCGACCCGGAGACGATGGAGGAGCCGATCTGGCAGGACTTCGACGTCGAGATGTTCCCGACCGACCGCGTGCTGGATGCCCTGCACAAGATCAAGTGGGAGCAGGACGGCACGCTCACCTTCCGTCGCTCCTGCGCGCACGGGATCTGCGGCTCCGACGCGATGCGGATCAACGGCCGCAACCGGCTGGCCTGCAAGACCCTGATCAAGGATCTCGACATCTCGCAGCCGATCTACGTCGAGGCGATCAAGGGCCTTCCGCTGGAGAAGGACCTCATCGTCGACATGGAGCCGTTCTTCGAGTCGTACAAGCAGATCCAGCCGTTCCTCATCGCCGACTCGAAGCCGAAGGGCGGCAAGGAGCGCATCCAGTCGGTCGCGCAGCGCGAGCGCTTCGACGACACGACCAAGTGCATCCTGTGCGCCGCGTGCACGAGCTCCTGCCCGGTGTTCTGGACGGACGGCCAGTACTTCGGCCCCGCCGCGATCGTCAACGCGCACCGCTTCATCTTCGACAGCCGTGACGAGGGGTCGCAGGTGCGCCTCGACATCCTCAACGACAAGGAGGGGGTCTGGCGCTGCCGCACCACCTTCAACTGCTCGGAGGCGTGCCCGCGCGGCATCGAGGTGACCAAGGCGATCGCCGAGGTCAAGCAGGCGGTCCTGCGCGGCAAGGCGTAGCTCGCCCGCGCGGTCCGCGCAGAGGGACCGGCCCGCAGCTGCTGGGATTGCTGCGAGACCGGCCACTCCGTTGCGCCTCCGTAGGGATCCGGAGGCGAAGGCCGAACGGCCTTCCGTGAAAGAGACCGACACCCGTCGGCGCTATGACGCCGATTGAGCGAGAAATCTTCGCGAGTCAGCTGGTGGTCAGCGTGACCGGCAGCGCCGGGGCGGAGTTCAACCGCAGCGGCGCGATCAGGTCGTTCACCAGCGAGTCGAGCGGGCGCAGCAGACTGCCGAGGATGCCGCGCGAGCCGAGCAGCGACTCCAGGTAGCCGCGGTCGACGCTCTGCGACAGCGTGAGTCCCGCCGTATCGCCGGGAAGTCCGCTCACCGAGAGCTGGAAGGTTCCGTTGGCGGCGACCGTCGTCGTGGCGAGGATGCTGCCCGCCGCGGTCAGCGACACCGTGGCACCCGGGGTCGCAGTGCCCGACAGGTTCAGCGTGACATCGGCGGTCACCACCTCGCTGACGACCTCGCTGACGCCGCCGACCACCTCGCCGACGACCTCTCCGACGCCGCCGACCACCTCTCCGACGCCGCTGGCGACGTTGTCGACGGTCTGCGAGACGCCTCCGGTGCTCGCCTCGACCGTGCCGATGTCGCTCGGGTCGACCGGTTCGTCGTCGGGCTCCTCGACCTCCAGAGACGCCAGGATGTCCTCCCCCGGGGCCGGCGTCGACGCGTCCGCGGACGAACTCGACGTCGGCGGCGCCGGGTCCGCGTCGGTCGGCGTCGAGCCCGTGAGCACGAGCCCACCGCCGAGCACGGCGACGACCGCGATGCCGCTGACCAGCGCACCGGGGCCCGCGCTGGCGCCGGCCCCCAGGGCCACACCGCCGACGACGGGCGCCGCGGCGAGCGACGACTGCACGACCGCGTCCACCGCCTCCGGCATCGGCGGAATCGCCAGATCGCTCACCGGCGCGGAGCTCGAGGCGAGCGCCGCGAGCAGCGAGCCGCCGGCCACCCCGCCGAGCATCATCGGCAGCAGCACGAGCGCGAGCCGCGAGCCGACCTCATCGACCTCGTCGGACACGATCGAGCAGCGGGTGCAGCCGGGAAGGTGGGCATCCAGGCGAGCCTTCTCGCGCTTGCCCAGGCCGTTGCGGGCGTTCTCGCCCAGCTTCGCCATCGCCCAGCGGCACTCATCCGAGAGCCCCTCGTCGCTGATGTGGGCCTGCAGCCACGCCTTGCGCAGGCCCTCGCGGGCCCGATACGACAGCGCCGCGACGCCGTTCGCGCTCATCCCCATGATGGGCGCGACCTCGTGCGGGTCCATCCCCTCGACCTCGGTGTACCAGAGCACCGTCTGCCAGCGCTCCGGCAGCGTGCGGAAGGCCGTCGCCGTCAGCGTGCGATCGAGCGCCCACACGGCCGGATCCTCCGGGATCCGCTCGTCCTGGAAGTCCTCGATCATGTCGACCTGGACATCCCGCGACGCGGCCCCCCAGCTGCTCGCGAGATTTCGGATCGTCGTGTACAGGTACGGCCGGAACGCGCCGGTCGGTCCGCCACCCGCCAGAACACGTTGATAGATGCGCACATAGGCCTCGGAAACGAGGTCATCGGCGTCGATCGACGTGAACTGGCGGGCGACGCGAACAGCAGAACGATAGTGACGGCGCCAAAGTTCGGCGAACGCGCTCGTATCCCCCGCGCGCGCTCGCTCGATGTACTCGCCGTCCGAAGTCAATGCCTTCGCGTTGTGGCTGTTCATCCCCCTGAACCACTCCCCCGGCCCCTCTGAAGCCTCCCGGGAATGGAACACACGCAAGATCGCCGTGACGACGGTCCTCTTGCATCTCCATGCCCAGAGAGACGGGCCTCCCAGCAGGATATGACGCCAGTCGGCGAAAAAACATCCTCAAATTCCGAACACCCGGGAAACGGAGAGGTTCCGGCACGCCGCGGACGGGCCTCGATAGGGTCGATGCATGACCGATTCGGAGGATGCGGCTGAGGCCGGGCTCCCCCACCGCGTCAAAGCCTGGGGCCAGCGAACGCTTGAGCGCGCGAAGGCGTTCGCCGAGAAAGCCCAGGAGTGGAAGCCGGTTCGGGTGCTCAAGCACTTCGGCGAGCAGCGCGGGGCGCTCCTGGCGAACGGGCTGTCCTTCCAGGCCATCTTCTCCGTGTTCGCCGCCGTCTGGGTCGGGTTCTCGATCATCGGACTCGTGCTGGGCGCCGATGCCGAACTGCGTGATTCGCTGTTCCGCGTGATCCGGCTCTCGGTGCCCGGGCTGCTCGACCTCGGCAACGGCGGCGCGATCGATCCCGACGAACTGCTGGACGCGGCCGCGATCGGCTGGACCGGCGCCCTCGCCCTGGTCGGCGCGCTGTTCACCGCGATCGCGTGGCTCGGCTCCGCCCGCAACGCCGTGCGCGAGATCGCGCAGCTGCCCTCGCCCCCGGCGAACTTCCTGCTGCTGAAGCTGCGCGACCTCGGCCTCGCCCTCGCCTTCGGCGCCGCCGTGCTGCTCTCGGCGGCGCTGCTGTTCGCCAGCACCCAGGCGCTGGAATGGATCTTCCCCGCGATCGGCGTCGACACCGACTCGCGGATCGCCGCGATCGCCGCCCGCATCATCGGTCTGACCCTGATGTTCGCGCTCGACGCGGCGATCCTCGCGACGCTGTACCGGATCCTCGCCGGCGTGAAGATCCCGCCCCGCCCGCTCATGCAGGGGGCCCTGATCGGGGCGGCGGGCCTCGCGGTGCTGAAGATCCTCGGAACGACGCTGCTCGGCGGGGCCTCCTCGAACCCGCTGCTGGCCTCCTTCGCCGTCATCATCGGTCTGCTGATCTGGTTCAACCTGATCTGCCAGGTGATCCTCATCGCCGCCGCCTGGCTCGTCGTCACGGCGACCGACGACGGCGTGCCGCTCGACCCGGTCGGCGAGCGCGAGCGCCGCGAGCTGGAGGCGCGGCTGCGTCTCGAGATCGAAGAGGAGGTGCGCGCCGAGCTGGAGGCCGCACTGCCGCGGGCGGTGCGCTGGCTGGCGCGGCGTCGGAGCCGTCGGCAGGTCAGCGAGCAGAACTAGGCTCGGAGGCATGCCTCAACCGCTTCGCCTCGCCTCAGTCAACGTCAACGGAATCCGCGCCGCCTACCGGAAGGGCATGGGCGACTGGCTCGCCGCGCGCGACGTCGACATCCTCGCCCTGCAGGAGGTGCGCGCCGAGACCGAGCACATCACCGAGCTGCTCGGACCGGAGTGGAACGTGCTGCACGACGCGGCCACCGCGAAGGGCCGCGCCGGGGTCGCGATCGCCAGCCGGCGCGCCGCCGACATCCACCGGGTGAGCTTCGGCGCCGACGACTTCGACTCGGCCGGGCGCTGGCTGGAGGCCGACTTCGACGTCGACGGCACGCTCGTCACCGTCGTGTCGACGTACGTGCACTCGGGCGCCGTCGACACCCCCAAGCAGGTCGAGAAGTACAAGTTCCTCGACGCGATGGCCGAGCGCCTGCCGCAGCTTGCCGAGCACAACCCGCGCACGGTGGTCGTCGGCGACCTCAACGTCGGGCACCGCACGCTCGACATCAAGAACTGGAAGGGCAACATCAAGAACGCCGGATTCCTGCCCGAGGAGCGCGCCTACTTCGACCGCTTCCTCGGCGCCGAGGGCGATGCCGACTACAACCGCGGCGCCGGCTTCGGCTGGGTCGACGTGCACCGCCGGTTCCACCCGGAGGTGCCGGGCCCGTACACCTGGTGGTCGCAGCGCGGCAAGGCCTTCGACACCGACACCGGCTGGCGCATCGACTACCAGCTCGCCACGCCCGCCCTCGCGGAGACCGCCGTCTCCTACGCGATCGACCGCGCCTCCGCCTACGACACCCGCTGGTCCGACCACGCCCCCGTCGTCGTCGACTACGCCCTCTAGCCCTCCGCCGAGCGCTACCGAACTTGCCAGCGCTGCCGGAGCTCCGGTGGCGCTCGTGAGTTTCGGCAGCGCTCGTGGGGGATGGGAGGATGGGGGAATGAGCCTTCCGCGTCTGTTCTCCGGCATGCAGCCGTCCGCCGACTCGCTCCACGCGGGCAACTACATCGGAGCGCTCCTGCAGTGGAAGCAGCTGCAGACCACGCATGACGCCGTGTTCTGCGTCGTCGACCTGCACGCGATCACCGTGCCGCAGAACCCGGCCGACCTGCGCGAGCAGACCCGCCGCACGGCCGCGCAGTACATCGCCGCGGGGATCGACCCCAGCGCCTCCACGCTGTTCGTGCAGTCGCACGTCGCCGCGCACGCCGAGCTCGCCTGGGTGCTGAACACCATCACCGGCTTCGGCGAGGCCAGCCGCATGACCCAGTTCAAGGACAAGTCGCAGAAGCAAGGCGCGGATGCGGCCAGCGTCGGCCTGTTCACCTACCCGGTCCTGCAGGCGGCCGACATCCTGCTCTACGACGCCGCCGTGGTGCCGGTCGGCGAAGACCAGCGCCAGCACATCGAGCTCACCCGCGACCTCGCGCAGCGCTTCAACTCGCGCTTCGGGAAGACCTTCGTGGTGCCGGAGGTGTCGATCCTGAAGGAGACGGCGAAGGTCTACGACCTGCAGAACCCGGGCTCGAAGATGTCGAAGTCGGGCGAGAGCCCGCAGGGCATCCTGTGGCTGCTCGACGAGCCGAAGGTGCTCACCAAGAAGATCAAGTCGGCGGTCACGGATGCCGACCGCGAGATCCGCTTCGACCCGACCGAGAAGCCGGGCGTCTCCAACCTGCTGACGCTGCTCTCGGTGCTGGGCGGCTCGAGCATCGCGTCGCTGGAGAGCGAGTTCGACGGCAAGGGCTACGGCGACCTGAAGGGCGCGACGGCCGAGGCGGTCGTGGCGGCGTTCGACCCGATCCGCACTCGCACGCTGGAGCTGCTCGACGACCCCGCCGAGCTCGACCGCGTGCTCGCCGGCAACGCCGAGCGCGCCGAGGCGATCGCCGACGCGACGCTGTCGCGCGTCTACGACGCGATCGGGTTCCTGCGCCGCGCATGATGCCGGTCGAGCTCACCACCGCCCGGCTGCTGCTGAATCAGCCGGGCGATCGTGATGTCGACACGATCACCGAGCACTGCCAGGATCCGCTGTTCGAACGTTTCGTGACGACGCCGTGGCCGTACCGGCGCGAGCACGCCGAGGGGTTCGTGCGCGAGTACGTGCCCAGCGGCTGGGAGTCCGACGAGGAGTGCACCTGGGCGATTCGTGGCGCCGCGGGCGGTGCGGATGGGGAAGGCAAGCTGCTCGGCGTGATCGGCTGGCGCCGGCCCGGGTCGATGATCGGCTACTGGCTGGGTGCTCCCCACCGCGGCCGCAGGATCATGAGCGAAGCACTCACCGCGGTCGTCGACTGGGTGTTCCACGAGGGCCAAGCGGATGCGGTCGGCTGGGAGTGCGTCATCGGCAACGACGCTTCGGCGCGCACCGCGCGCGCCGCCGGCTTCACCTTCACCGGCAGCGCCCCGCTGAGCATGCCGCTCCGCGACGGCACAACGCGCCCCGACGGCTGGCACGCGGTGCTCACCGCGACGGATGACCGGAGCATCAAACCGGGGTGGCCCGCGTGAGCGGCGGACCCGTCTCGGTCGTCCTGTTCGATCTCGACGACACCCTCTTCGCGCACCGCCGTTCGGTGGAGCTCGGCCTGCACGCGCACCGCGCGACCCTCGGCGCGGCGATCGCGACCGCCGAGCCCGACGTCGAGTTCACCCGGTGGAATGACCTCGAGGAGCGGCATTACCACCGCTACCTCTCCGGCGAGATCGACTTCCATGAGCAGCGTCGCGCCCGCGCCCGCGGCTTCCTCGAGCCGCACGGCGTGATGCTCGACGACGAGGCCGCCCTCGCCTGGTTCGACGCATACCTTCTGCAGTATGAACGCTCGTGGACCCGCCACGAGGACGTGGATGACTGCCTCACCGCGCTCGCGGATCGGCGCCTCGGCATCATCACCAACGGCGAGGTGCCGTTCCAGACGGCGAAGCTCCGCGCGATCGGCCTCGAGGGAGCGTTCGAGCACTTCGTGGCCAGCGGGGCGGTCGGCGTCGCGAAGCCCGACGCGCGGATCTTCGAGCACGCGTGCGATCTGTTCGAGGTGGCGCCCGCGCAGGCGGCGTACATCGGCGATCGACTGCACACCGACGCGATCGGGGCGGCGCGGGCGGGGCTGCTCGGCGTCTGGCTGGATCGCCCCGGCATCGCGACGACGGAGCAGCGAGCCGAGGCGTCCGCGGCGGGCGTGCCGGTCATCCGCTCGCTCGACGAGCTGCCCGCACTGCTCGCGTAGGTGCCGCACCAGCGTTGAGCGGCGCGGCGCGGCGCGCGCAGTGTGTCGTTTCTCCGGAGTTTTCGTCCCGCAGCGCGGCGACTGGCCCGGAACTCCGGGGGATGCGCGCGAAACCTCCGGAGAAACGTGCAGGGGCGCGGGCAGGGGCGGCGGCGCGGGGTGCGGGCGACAGCGCGGCGGGCGCGGGAATGCGGCGCGCGCAGGCCGCGTTGTAGGCTGTGAACACGAAGCACGTGCTCCGGGGGCGGTGAAATTCCGCGCCGGCGGTCAAAGTCCGCGAACTCGTCGAGGCAACTCGGCGGGCCGAACTGGTGGAACTCCAGTACCGACGGTGAAAGTCCGGATGGGAGGATGCACGAGTTCGCAGGTGCGCCCGTCGCATCCGCGAGCCGCCGACCTCTCGGCACCCCCGGAACTGTCTGAGAACAGACCGAGGACCGGATGCGGAACACCGAGAGCACCCCCAGCACCACGCTGGATGCCGCCATGCGGCGCGCGCTGGAGCTCGCCCGCCGCGGCCCCGCGGTCGGCCCGAACCCGCAGGTCGGCTGCGTGCTCATGGACTCCCGCGGCGACATCGTCGCGGAGGGCTGGCACCGCGGCGCGGGCACGCCGCACGCCGAGGTGGCCGCGCTGTACGACGCGCGGGCGCGCGGGATCGACACCCGGGGCCTCACCGCCGTCGTCACCCTGGAGCCCTGCAACCACACCGGGCGCACCGGCCCGTGCAGCGAGGCGCTGCTCGCCGCCGGCATCGGCGCGGTGCACTACGCCGTCGCCGACCCGGGCGACGCGTCGAGCGGCGGCGCGGCCCACCTCAGCGCCGCGGGCGTGCCGGCGACCCACGGCCCGCGAACGGCCGAGGGCGAGGCGCTGCTGCATCCGTGGCTCACCGCGGTGCGTCGCGGACGTCCCTGGGTGATCGTCAAGTGGGCATCCACCCTGGATGGCCGCGCGGCCGCCGCCGACGGCAGCAGCCAGTGGATCACCGGCACGACCGCGCGCCAGCGGGTGCACGAGGAGCGCGCCGCCGCCGACGCGATCCTGGTCGGCACCGGCACGGTGCTCGCCGACGACCCGAGCCTGACCGCCCGCGGCGACGGCGGCGAACTGCTGGCGCACCAGCCGCTTCCGGTCGTGGTCGGCGAGCGGCGCATCCCGAGCACGGCGAAGCTGCACGCCCACCCCGCCGGACTGCTCGAGACCGGCACCCGCGACCCGCACGCGGTGCTGCGACAGCTGCACGAGCGCGAGATCCGGCGCGTCTACGTCGAGGGCGGCCCGACGCTCGCGAGCGCGCTGATCGCGGCGGGCCTCGCCGACGAGTTCTCGATCTACCTCGCCCCGGCCCTGCTCGGCGGCGACAAGCTCGCCCTGGGCGACCTCGGCATCCCGACCATCGGCGACGCACGCCGCCTGCACATCACCACCGTCGAGCAGCTCGGCGACGACCTGTTCATCTCGGCAACGCCGCGCGCGGCCACCCCCAAGGAGCACTGACATGTTCACCGGAATCATCGAAGAGCAGGGCGAGGTTCTCGCCTGGGAGCCGAGCGCCGACGCCGCCCGGATGACCGTGAAGGCCCCGCTCGCCGCCTCGGATGCGCGCCACGGCGACTCGATCGCGGTCAGCGGCGTCTGTCTGACGGTGATCGATCAGGGCCCCGACTGGTTCACCGCCGACGTGATGGCCGAGTCGATCGCGCAGACGACCCTGTCGCGCATCGCCCCCGGCTCCCGCGTCAACCTGGAGCGCGCCGCGGCCGTCAACTCGCGCCTCGGCGGCCACATCGTGCAGGGTCACGTGGATGCCACCAGCACGGTCGTGAGCGTCACCCCCGGCGAGCGCTGGAGCGTCGTCCGCGTCGCCCTCCCCGCGGAGCTGGAGGCGCTGGTCACCCGCAAGGGCTCGATCGCGATCGACGGCATCTCGCTCACCGTCAGCGCGGTGAGCGACGCCGGTGAGCCGGAGCCGTGGTTCGAGGTCAGCCTCATCCCGGAGACCCTCACCGCCACCACGCTCGGCGCCGCGAAGCCCGGCACCCCCGTCAATCTCGAGAGCGACATCCTCGCTCGCCACGTCGAACGGCTGCTCGCCGTCGAGTCCCTCCGATCGAAGGTGCAGGCATGAGCCTCTCAACCATTCCCGAGGCGGTGGCCGCACTGCGCGCCGGCCGTCCCATCATCGTCGCCGACGATGAGGGTCGCGAGAACGAGGGCGACGTCATCCTCGCCGCGGAGAGCGCCAGCCAGGAGTGGGTGGCCTGGATGGTCAAGAACTCCTCCGGCTTCATCTGCGCCCCGATGACGAACGAGATCGCCGACGCGCTGAACCTGCCGATGATGGTCAGCATGAACGAGGATCCGCGCGGCACCGCCTACACGGTGAGCGTGGACGCGGCGGATCGCCTCAGCACCGGCATCAGCGCGGGCGACCGCGCCCACACGCTGCGCGTGCTGGCGAACCCGGATTCGACGCCGGGGAGCGTGCTGCGACCCGGCCACATCCTGCCGTTGCGCGCCGTCGATGGCGGCGTGCGCGAACGCGACGGCCACACCGAGGCCGCCGTCGACCTGATGAAGCTCGCGGGGCTGCGACCGGTCGGCGCGATCTCGGAGATCGTCGACGAGGACGGCGAGATGATGCGCCTGCCGAACCTGATCCGACTCGGCGAGCGCGAGGGCGTGCCGGTCATCACGATCGAGGAGCTGATCCGGTTCCTCGAGGAGCAGCGCTGCGAGGGCGACCCGGAGGCGATCCCCGAGATCCCGGAGACCTCCCGCGTCGACTTCGAGGTGGAGACGACCATCCCCACGACGCACGGCGCGTTCCGGGTGCGGGCCTACCGCGACCGCTCGACCGGCGCCGACCACGTCGCGTGGATCTCCGGCGATCCCGCCGGCAGCGAGAGCCCCCCTCTCGTCCGGATCCACTCCGAGTGCCTGACCGGTGAGGCGTTCGGCTCGCTCAAGTGCGAGTGCGGTCCGCAGCTGCAGGCCTCCCTCGAGCGCGTGGAGGCGGAGGGCGGCGTCGTCGTGTACCTGCGCGGTCACGAGGGCCGCGGCATCGGCCTGGTGAACAAGCTCAAGGCGTACCGCCTGCAGGAGGATGGGCTCGACACCCTCGACGCGAACGTGGCGCTCGGCCTTCCCGCCGACGCGCGCGACTACGGCGCCGCGACCGCGATCCTGCACGACCTCGGCATCGACCGCGTGCGCCTGCTCAGCAACAACCCGGAGAAGGCCCGCCAGCTCGCCGAACGCGGCGTCGCGGTCACCGAACTGGTGCCGCTCGTCGTCGGCGTCGGCGCACTCAACACCTCCTACCTCGACGTCAAGCGCGACCGCATGGGCCACTCGCTGCCCGCCCACCTCACGAACGGATTGGACTGATCATGGCCGGACACGGCGCCCCCTCCCTCGAAACCTCGGCGATCCCGGACGCGACCGGACTGAAGGTGACGATCGTCTCGGGCCTGTGGCACCACGCGATCGCCGACGGACTGCTCGCGGGCGCGCACCGCGTGCTCGCCGCCGCGAACGCCGACGTCACCGAGGTGCGCGTGCCGGGCAGCTTCGAGCTGCCGGTGGCGGCGAAGGTCGCCCTCAACGCGGGAGCGGATGCGGTGGTCGCCCTCGGCGTGATCATCCGCGGTGGCACCCCGCACTTCGAGTACGTGAGCGCCGCCGCCACGGACGGGCTGACCCGGGTCGCGCTCGACACCGGCAAGCCGGTCGGCTTCGGCGTGCTCACCCTCGACGACGAGCAGCAGGGTCTCGACCGGGCGGGCCTTGCCGGCTCGAAGGAGGACAAGGGCGCGGAGGCCGCGCACGCGGCGATCACGACCGCGCTGACGCTGCGCGAGCTGCGCGGCTAACGGCCGGGCGGACCAACGGCGTACACTCGTCGGGGCTGCCACTAGCGGCCCGAACTTTCGCCTGCGACGACGCGCACCACGGAGCGTCCGCCGCACCCCGCGAACTCCGACCGGTCAGACGCGTTCCGCACAACTCTCGGAGTACTGCACAGTGACCAGCACGTCGGCGCCGTCCGCGCCCGCCAACCCGCGCTCGCGGGTCATCTTCGCCAGCCTCATCGGCACCACGATCGAGTTCTACGACTTCTACGTCTACGCCACCGCGGCGGTTCTCGTCTTCCCGCACCTGTTCTTCCCCTCGGATGACCCGACGACGTCGCTGCTGTCGTCGTTCGCCGTGTTCGGCGCCGCGATGGTGGCCCGCCCGCTCGGCTCGATCGTCTTCGGCCACCTGGGCGACCGCCACGGGCGCAAGGCGACCCTGGTCGGCGCGCTGCTGACAATGGGAATCGCGACCTTCCTGATCGGCGTGCTGCCGACCTACGCCGTAGTCGGCTGGCTCGCGCCTCTGCTGCTCGTCATCCTTCGCATCGGCCAGGGCTTCGCGCTCGGCGGCGAGTGGAGCGGTGCGGCCCTCGTCGCGACCGAGAACGCCCCGGCGGGCAAGCGCGCCTGGTACGGCACCTTCCCGCAGCTGGGCGCCCCGCTCGGCTTCATCCTCGCCAACGGGCTGTTCCTGATCATCGCCGCACTGCTGCCGTCGAGCGACCCCAGCATGCCCAGCGAGGCGTTCCTCGAGTGGGGCTGGCGCATCCCGTTCCTGTTCTCGGCCGTGATGGTCGTCGTCGGCCTGTGGGTGCGTCTGCGCCTGGTGGAGAGCGCCGTGTTCTCGCGCAGCAAGGCGGCGGGCACGCTGCAGCGTCTGCCGCTCGCGACCGTGTTCCGCTCGCACTGGCGCGAACTGCTGCTCGGCACCTTCATCATGCTCGCGACCTACGTGCTCTTCTACCTGATGACGACGTTCTCGCTCAGCTACGGCCGCGCGCCGATCGCCCCCGAGGCGGGCCTGCCCGGCCTCGGCTACGACTACACCAGCTTCGTGCTGATGATGATCGTCGGCGTGGTGTTCTTCGGCATCTTCACCCTCGTCTCGGGCCCCTGGGCCGACCGCTTCGGTCGCCGCCGCACCCTCATCGTCGTGACCGTCGCGATCATCGTGTTCGGCCTGCTCTGGGTGCCGTTCCTCGCCGCCGGCTTCGTCGGCGTGCAGGCGTGGCTGATCGTCGGCTTCATCCTGATGGGCGCCACCTTCGGGCCGATGGGGGCGCTGCTGCCGGAGCTGTTCCCGACGAGCGTGCGCTACACCGGCTCGGGAATCTCCTACAACGTGGCCTCGATCATCGGCGCCGCGCTCGCCCCGTTCATCGCCGTGGCGCTGTGGACGGCCGGCGGCGGCAGCCCGTTCTGGGTCGGCGTCTACCTGAGCGGGGCGGCCGGGCTCACGCTCATCGCGCTGCTGCTCACGCGGGAGACGAAGGACATCTCGATGGATGAGGTCGGCGAGGACGTGCTCGTCGAGGAGCCGCTGCCGCTCCCCTAGGTCGCGCTCACGGCGCGGCGGCAGCGGCCCTCAGTCGAGGAACAGGGCCCGCAGCCGCCGCGTCGTGAACACCAGGCCGATGCCGACCATGGCGAGGTAGTACCCGACATGGATGAGCAGCTCCGGCCCGACCGCGCCCGTCGTGAGGCCCCGCACCAGTTCGACGCCGTGCCAGAGCGGCAGCGCCATGATGAACCACTGGATCGCCTCCGGGTACACCGTGATCGGGAAGAACGTCGCCGAGAACAGGAACATCGGCAGCAGGGCGAACTGCACCCAGTCCATCTGCTGGAACGTCTTCAGGTAGCTCGTGATCGCCATGCCGAGGCTCGCGAAGCCGAACGCGATCAGCAGCAGCGCCGGCAGGGCGAGGATCGCCGTCCAGGCGAGGTTCAGCCCGAGCACCTGCATCACCAGCAGGAACGCGGTGCCGTAGGCGGCGCCGCGCAGCAGCGCCAGCGCCACCTCGCCGAGCGCCACATCGAGCGGGCCGAGGCTCGTGGCGAGCATGCCCTGATACAGCTTGCCGAAGTGCATCTTGAAGAACACGTTCCACGTCGAGTCGTACACGGCGCCGTTCATCGCCGCGACGGCCAGCAGCGCGGGCGCGATGAACGCGGCGTAGGAGACCGGGGTGCCCTGCGCATCCGTCACATCGCCGATGTAGGAGCCCAGGCCGATGCCGAGTGCCAGCAGGTAGAAGATCGGCTCGAAAACGCCCGACAGCACGATCACCCAGTTGGTGGAGCGGGTGGCGAGCAGGCCGCGCGCCATCACCGAGCGGGCGTTGCCCGCGTAGAGCGCGCGCACGCCGGGCTTCGGCTGGGGCCTCGTCAGGGCGCTCACTTGTCGAGCCTCCGCACCGAGATCCGCACGCAGGCCTGCCAGCCGGCGATCGCGATCGCGAACAGGAACGCCAGATGGGTGGCGGTCAGCCAGATCGGCTCGCTCGGTCCGTAGCTGAGCTCGCGGCCGAGCTCGGAGCCGTGCCAGAGCGGCGAGAGCCAGCCGATCCACTGCAGGAAGATCGGCAGCTGGGTGAGCGGGAAGACCGTGCCGCTGAACAGGGTCAGCGGCATGATCACCACGCGCTGGATGATCGCGAACTGGCTGCGGTCCTCGCGGAACGAGGCGGTCAGGGCGGCGATCGGGCTGAAGGCCAGCCCGGTGAGCATCGCCACCGGGATGATGAGCACGCTCCACCCGAGCTGCACCGCGCCGAACAGCAGCAGCACCAGGTAGTAGAGCGTGCTCGTCATCGCCAGGCGGATCGTGACGAACAGGAAGATGCCGTCGATGATCTGCCGCCCCGTGATGGGCGCGGCGTTCATGCCGGTGAAGATCGGGTTCCATTTGAAGCCGAGGAAGATGCCGAACATGAACTCGTCGAGCGCGACCGGCACCGCGGCCATCGCCATCAGCGCGGGGGCCACGAACACGAGGTAGGAGACGCCGTCGACGCCGCTCGGGCCGGCGTTCGCGCCCACCAGCACGGCCAGGCCCACGCCGAACGCGAACACGTAGAACAGGGGCGTGCCGATCCCGGTCGCAAGGATCGTCCAGCGGTAGGCGCGCATCGCCCGCAGTTTGTGCTCGGTGATGTACCAGGCGCCGAAGCGCCGCGGCTTCACCGCCGAGGCGATCGCCTGCTCGGTCACGGTGGTCATTCGATCAGACTCCGCCCGGTGAGGCGCAGGAACACGTCCTCCAGGCTCGAGCGGCGCACCAGGCTCGTGATCGGGTCCAGGCCGCGGTGCGTCAGCTCGACGAGAGCCTCCTCGCCGCTGGAGGAGTAGATCAGGATGCGGTCGGGAAGCACCTCGATCCGGTCGCCGATGCCCGCGAGCCTCGTCGCCGCCTCCGCGTTCCGCTGCGAGCCGAAGCGCACCTCCAGCACCTCACGGCTGGAGTGCTGGCGGATCAGCGCCGCCGGGCTCCCCTCGGCCATGATGCGGCCCTGGTCGACCACGACGAGACGATCGCAGAGCTGCTCCGCCTCGTCCATGTAGTGCGTCGTCAGCACGAGCGTGGTGCCCCGCTCCTTCAGCTGGAACAGCCGGTCCCAGAGGATGTGCCGGGCCTGCGGGTCGAGCCCCGTGGTGGGCTCATCGAGCAGCAGGATCGAACGGGTCGTTGATCAGGGAGCGCGCGATCGTGAGGCGCCGCTTCATGCCGCCGGAGAGGTCGTCGACCTTCGCCGTGACCTTCTCGCCGAGCTGGGCGAAGGCGAGCAGCTCATCGGCGCGCGCCGCCACCTGAGCGCGCGGCAGCCCGAAGTAGCGACCGTAGACGAGCAGGTTGTCGCGCACCCGCAGGTCGGTGTCGAGGTTGTCCTGCTGCGGCACCACCCCCAGCCGGGCGCGGATCTCGGGGCCGTGCTCATTGGGGTCGAGGCCCAGGATCTCCAGCTCGCCGCCGGTGCGCGTCGAGACCGCCCCGACCATCCGCATCGTCGTCGACTTGCCCGCGCCGTTCGGGCCGAGCAGGCCGAAGCTCTCGCCCGGGGCGACCTCGAAATCGATGCCGTCGACGGCGGCGAAATCGCCGTACTTCTTGACGAGGGCCGAAGCGCGGATCACAGGTGCTGACACGAAACCAGAGCCTATGTCACCCGGCCGACGCGGCGGCGAAAGCCGGATGCGCCGGGTTAGGCTCGTTCCGGCGAATCACGGCCCGTCGCCCGGCCCGCCCCTCTCGGAAGAAGTCACCATGTCCTCCCCCGCCCCCGCACGCCGCGGACTGATGCGGCGCCCCGGAACCGACGAGACCGGTCCGCGCGCCAGCTTCGGCCAGCTGCTCCCCTATCTGACCGAGCACCGCGCGGTGCTCGCCGTCGTCGTCGTGCTGAGCCTGCTCGGCGCGGCCGCCTCGCTCGCGCAGCCGCTGCTGGTCAGCCAGGTGATCGGCATCGTCGAATCGGGCGGCGCCCTCGGCATCCTGGTCTGGGCGCTCGTCGGGCTGGTCGTCGCGTCCGGCCTCATCAACGGCTTCCAGCACTACCTGCTGCAGCGCACCGGCACGAGCGTCGTGTTCTCCGCCCGGCGGCAGCTGGTGCGCCGGATGCTGCGCCTGCCGATCGCCGAATTCGACCAGCGCCGCACCGGCGACCTCGTCTCGCGCGTCGGCAGCGACACCACCCTGCTCTACGCGGTGATGACCCAGGGGCTCCTGGATGCGGTCGGCGGTGCCGTGCTGTTCCTCGGCGCGCTCATCGCGATGCTCATCATCGACCCGGTGCTGCTCGGGCTCACGGTGCTCGTGGTGGCGATCGCGGTGACGACGGTCACGCTGCTCGGCAAGCGCATCCGGGTCGCCAGCAAGCAGCAGCAGGAGAAGGTCGGCGACCTGGCGGCCGCCGTGGAGCGCGGCATCAGCGCCATCCGCACGGTGCGCGCCTCGAACGCGACCGAGCGCGAAACGGTAGCGGTCGAAGAGGACGCCCGCGGCGCCTACCGCGCCGGCGTCAAGCTGGCCAAGATCTCGGCGCTCGTCGTGCCGGTCGCCGGCATCGCGATGCAGGTGTCGTTCCTGGTGGTGCTCGGCGTCGGCGGCTTCCGGGTGGCCAGCGGCGAGCTCACGGTCGCGGACCTGGTGGCGTTCATCCTGTTCCTGTTCCTGATGATCATGCCGCTCGGGCAGGCCTTCGGCGCGATCAACTCCGTCAACCAGGCGCTCGGGGCGCTCGGGCGCATCCAGGAGGTCATCGGGCTGCCGAGCGAGGACGAGGGGGATGCGGCGCTCACGCCCGCCGCCGACCTGGCCGACCTGGCCGCGGCGCCCGCGATCTCGTTCGAGGAGGTGCGGTTCCGCTACCCGGAGCAGGCGCACAAGTCGGAGCGCGAGAAGGCGATCGCCGAGGTGATCGGCGAGGACGGCCTCGCCGAGATCGAGGGAGCCGAGACCGACCGCGAGGTGCTGCACGGTGTGTCGTTCGAGGTGCCGCGCGGGGCGCGGGTGGCGCTCGTCGGGCCGTCGGGGGCGGGCAAGAGCACGATCCTGTCGCTCATCGAGCGGTTCTACGACCCGACCGGCGGCGTGGTGCGCCTCGGCGGCGTCGACGTGCGGGCGCTCGACCGGCTGGAGCTGCGGGCGCAGATCGGCTACGTGGAGCAGGACGCGCCGGTGCTCGCCGGGAGCCTCCGCGACAACCTGACGCTCGCCTCGCCGGACGCCAGCGACGATGAGTGCATCGAGGTGCTGCGCACCGTCAACCTCGGCGAGGTGCTCGACCGCGACCCGGCGGGGCTGGATGCGGCGGTCGGCGAGGACGGCGTGATGCTCTCCGGCGGCGAGCGGCAGCGACTCGCGATCGCGCGGGCGCTGCTGACGAAAGCGCCGATCCTGCTGCTGGATGAGGCGACCGCATCCCTGGACGGCACCAACGAGCAGCTGCTGCGGGATGCGATCAACGCGGCGGCGACCAGCCGCACCCTGCTGGTGATCGCGCACCGCCTGTCGACGGTGGTGGATTCGGATCGCATCGTGGTGCTCGACCACGGCCGCGTCGTCGGCACCGGCACCCACCCCGAGCTGGTGGCCTCCACCCCCTTGTACCGCGACCTAGCCCACCACCAACTCCTCGTCTAAGAGCCGCTGGGATGCATCCCGCGCGCCGAGGAGTGCCGCGCGCGTCACTCGGTTGCGTCGGGGATGCATCCCGAACGTGTTCTAGACGAGGGCGTAGAGGGCCACGGCGGAGGCGGCGGCGACGTTGAGGGAGTCGATGCCGTGGTGCATCGGGATCTGCACGTGCACGTCGGCGTGGGCGAGCGCCTCGGGCGACAGGCCCGCGCCCTCCGTGCCGAGCAGCAGCGCCACCCGCTCCGGCGCCCGCGCGGCGTAGTCGCGCAGCGCCACCGCCTCGGGGGTGAGCGCCAGCGCCGCGACCTCGAAGCCGGCCTCGCGCAGCACCGGCGCCGCGAGCTCCCACGACGGCAGCCGCGTCCACGGCACCTGCAGCACGGTCCCCATGCTGACGCGCAGCGAGCGACGGTAGAACGGATCCGCACAGCGCGGCGTCACGAACACGGCATCCGCCCCGATGCCGGCCACCGAGCGGAAGATCGCCCCCACATTGGTCGGGTCGACGACGTCCTCGATCACGACCACCCGGCGGGCGCCCGCCAGCAGCGACTCCGGCGACGGCAGCGCGGGGCGCTCGAGGGAGGCGACGACGCCGCGATGCACCTGATACCCGGTCAGCTCGGCCAGCAGTTCCGGCTCCCCCGTGAACACCGGCACCGTCGCCGCGTGCGCGCCCAGCAGTGCGAGCGATTCCTCGACCGATGAGGCGAGCGACAGCACCGCGCGCGGCACATGCCCCGCCCGCAGAGCGCGCTCCAGCACGAGCAGCGACTCGACGAGGAAGATCCCGTTCTCGGTGCCGCGCGCCCCGCGCAGCTCGACATCGGTGTGGCGCGCGAAGTCGTTCAGCCGCGGGTCGCTGAGCTCCGACAGCTCAACGACGGGCACGTCAGACGAAGACGACGAACACGAAGGCGACGGCGAGCGCGAGCGCGCCGAGCACGGCGAGAGGAAGAAGGATGCGGGCGATCATGCCTCCAGCATCCCACCCCGCCAGGCGGATGCGCGACTCACCCGCGACTCGCGGCTCAGCGAACGACCGCGAGCTCGGCCCCCGCGGCCTCCAGCTCCTCCAGCGCCGCGGCACTGGACGCGAGCGCGACCCCCGCCACCAGGTCGGTGATCACGCGAACGCGCCAGCCGCCGTCGATCGCATCGAGCGCGGAGGCGCGCACGCAGTAGTCGGTGGCGATCCCGACGACGTCGATGTCGGTGATCTCGTGGGCGTCGAGCACCTGGGGCACCGTCTGCCCGTCGTCGGTGGTGCCTTCGAAGATCGAATAGGCGGGAACGCCCTGGCCCTTCTTGATGTGCACGTCGATCAGCGACACGTCGAGCGCCGGGTGATACTCCGCGCCCGGCGTGCCCGCCACGCAGTGCACCGGCCAGGTGGTGACGAAGTCGGGCTCCGCGCCGACGGCGAAATGCCCGCCGTTGTCGTCGTCGCCGTGGTGCCAGTCGCGCGAGGCGATCACGACGCCGTAGCGCTCCGGATGAGCCTCCAGGTGCTCCGTGATCCCCGCGGCGACCGCCGCGCCGCCGTCCACCCCGAGAGCACCACCCTCGGTGAAGTCGTTCTGAACGTCGATGATGAACAGCGCGCGCATGAGGGCCTCCTAGTAGTTGGCGAGGTTGCTTCCGCAACGATAGAAGCCCGCCACCAGACTGTCGATGGCGTCTTTCGCGTCGGCGCTGATTCCGTCGCGCACCGCCGACACCGAGTACGCGATCAGCGAGCCGTCCTTGGCCTCGACGATGCCGGCGAGGCTGTAGGCGGTGGTGATCCAGCCGGTCTTGCCGTAGACGTTGCCGCGGGCATCCGCGTTGTCGCCGCCGAAGCGATCCCGCAGCGAACCGGTGACCCCCGCCAGCGACAGGCCGTCGCGCACGTAGCTGAGCCCGTCATTGCCCTCCCAGACGAGCGCCATGAATTCGGCGACCTGGGTCATGCTGACCGCGTTGTTGGCACTCAGTCCTGACCCGTCGGCCACGACCATGCCGCTGGTGTCGGCGCCGAAGGATCCGACGGCGCTCGGGATCGCGGAGCGCAGCGACGACGCGGATCCGTCGAGTCCGGAGTTCTTGGACACCACGCGGGCGAGCACCTCGGCGAGCGTGTTGTCGCTGTCGAGCAGCATCTGCTTGATCAGGACCGAGACCGGCTGCGACGCCACTTCACCGAGCAGGGTCGCGCCGGACAGCGCCGAACCGCTCGAGGTGGTGACGGTCTCGGCGAGAACACCGCCCGGGTCGGCCGCACGGAGGGCGCTGAGGAACGCCGCGCCGGCGGTCGCGACGGGATCCGTGCCGCGCGGGCTGACCGACTTGGTCGGGTCGGCGCGGTCGCCGTCCACCTGCAGCGCCGTGACCTCCGAGTGATAGCCCGTGGTCTGCTCGCTGCGCGCCCAGCTGGAGTCCCAGTTGTCGGCCGGATTCCAGTAGGTGGCGTCGAGAATCACCTGCGTGATCGGAACTTCGGGATGCTCGGTCTGGTACTTGGCGATCGCCTGCGCCGCGAGGTCGGAGAGCTTGGCCGCACCCGGATAGTAGCTCTCGGAGCCTTCCGGCAGGGCGCTCAGCGTGGCGTCGCCGCGCCCGACGAGCACGATCGTGCCGGGCACGTTGCCGTCGACGACCTGCGTCTTCAGCGTGTAGTCGGGACCGAGGACGGCGATCGCGGCGGCCGCCGTGTACACCTTCATGACGCTGCCCACGCGCACGGCGGTGCCGCTGCGACGCGCCAGCATCTCGACGGAGTCGCTCGAGTCGATCAGTGTCGCCGAGATGTAGACCTTCTTGAGCCGGTCGTCGCTCACCTGATCGGCCACCGAGCAGGTCCGCAGCAGCACGGAGTCGGCGATCTCGGCGGGCAGCTCCCGCTCGGCGATGGGCTCCTCGGTCTCGATCACGACCGGCACCTCGACGTTGGAGGCGACCGCGATTCCGGTGAACACCGCGCCGGTGCCGAGGCCGACGAACGCGACCACGATGGCCGAGATCAACCAGGTCGTCGGATGCGAGCGGATCGCTCCGAGAATGCCGCCGACGAGCCCCACCCGGGGCTCCGGCTCCGCCTGAGCCGCATCCGTCGGCAGCACGACGGTCGCCAGTTCGCTGCCCGGCGTCTCGGCGGATCCGCCTCGGCGCCCGGCGGCCTCTCGTGCCGCTCGGCGGCTGATCGGGGGCTCGTCGCTCACTCGGCCATGATAGGCGACGAGGTCACGAGGTTCTCTCGCGCGACGGTCCGCGCGTAGTCGGCCACAGTCCCGCCGTCACCGCGCGCGCCGCCTCACTCCCCGGGAAACCGCAGCCCGATCTGCGCGCGGATCTCGTCGAGGCTCGCCATGATCGCGACCGACTCAGCGGGGCTGAGCTCCGGCGTCTCCGTGCGTGCGGAGGCGACCATGCTCTCCATGGCGAGCGCCTGGAACTGCATCCCACGTCCCTCGACGGCGATCTCGATGCGCTCGATCACCTCGCCATCGTTCGCGACCACGGTGGCGGTGCTCGGCATGTACCAGACGCGGTCGATCTCGATCCGCCCCTCGGAGCCGACGATGGTCGCGCGGTTCGATCCGGCCCCGTCCATCTGCGTGTGCAGCACCGCGTGCGCCCCGCCGGCGTAGCGGTAGATGATGGAGGTCTGGAGGTCGAGCCCGTCGTCGTTGAGGGTTCCGACCGCGGTCGTCGATTCGGGCGCCCCGAACACGTCCCACGCCAGCGCCACCGGGTAGATGCCGAGGTCCAGGAGCGCACCGCCGCCGCGCGCCGGGTCCAGCAGACGACTGCCGGGCCGATTCGCGAGCTGCTGGTCATGAGTGGCGGTGAGCGAGCGCACCTCGCCGATGGTGCCCGCCGCGATCACCTCTCGGATGCGCACCATGTGCGGCAGGAACCGGGTCCACATCGCCTCGAGCACAGTGACGCCGTTGACCGCGGCAGCGTCGACGACCGCCTGCGCCTCCTCCGCGGTGATCGTGTACGGCTTTTCGAGCAGCACGTGCTTGCCCGCGTTGAGGGCGAGGATGGCGTGCTCTGCGTGGGCGTTCTGCGTGGTCGCGACGTAGATCACGTCGACCTCGGGGTCGGCGACGAGCTCCTCGTAGCTGCCGTGACGGTTCGGAATGCCGAAGCGCTCGGCGAACTCGGTCGCACGCTCGAACGAACGCGAGCCCACGGCGACGACCGGGGCACCCACCAGCTGCAGGTCCTTCGTCATCGAGGCAGCGATGCCGCCCGGTCCGAGAATGCCCCACCGCAGCCGTTCGCTCATGCCTTCACCCTACTGAGGGGCGCGTCCCGAACCGGGCGCGCAAGTATCCGCGGGAACGCCAACGCCGGGGCGCGCGCTGAGATGCGCGCCCCGGCGGGTCTTGGGCGGTCCTAGCAGCTCCCCCAGCGGGCGGCGGCCCGCGTGAAGCTGTAGGGCTCGTTCGGAACGCCACCGTGCGTCATGGCGAGGTAGATGCACACGCCGCCGGTGCCTCCGGTGTAGGTGGGCCGGTAGAGCGAGTTGCGGTGCGCGGTGGAGTTCCACCACTTCTGGGCCACGGTGGCGCCGGTGTTGCCCGAGCCGCCCGCGAGGTTCCCGTCGCAGCCTTCGATCTTCTTGCCGTCGCTGCGCTTGGCTGTGTTGGTGTGACCCCACGCGCTCGACGGGTTGGTGCTCGGGTCCTCCGCCATCCAGAACAGGCGGGTCTCCATGCAGGAGTCGTAGCGGAAGTTCGCCATCGGAACCGGGTTCAGGCAGTTGGCGACGCGGATCGCGTTGTACGCCGCGGCGAACGAGGCGATGTCGCTGGTGGTGGTGCCGGCGACGCCTTCGGAGCTGGTGCGTCCGGGAGCCGAACCCGTGGAGCCGCCCACATTGGACGGGCACGAGGCGCCCTTCGCGGCCAGTGCGGCCTGGCGCTGCGCGGTGCCGCTGGCGGCGCTCGCGGCGCTCACGACGACGGGCGGCGGAGGCGGCGGAACCGGCTTCTGCGCGATGTGCTCGACGTCGACGCTGAGGTCGATCTTCGGCTTGTCGACTTCGAGGATGCTTGCCACCGGCTGCGTGACCGCGGCCAGCGCGGCCGCCGGATTGGCAGCGCTCTGCCCCTGCACGACGAGCGAGGTCGACGCGATCGGAACCGCGCCGATCGCGGATGCCTGCGCCGACTGGGTCAACGCCGGACCGCCGCCGCCGAGAAACGGCAACGCGACGGTCATGACGGTCGTGAAGACCGCACCGAGTACAACTGGTCGCCCAATAGCCACGCGATCCCCCCCGAGATCTCGAAGTCGCCATCCCCCCTCAGAGCGGCGCTGTGATTGGGAGGCTATGCCCTGCCGCGCACCGGCGGCAAGCCGATTTGGGCCCAAACGGGGAGTTTGCCCCCGGACTGGGGGGACGGGGGCAAGTGGAGGTTTTCCCAGGTTGGGGCGGGGTTCTTGGGTTTCGATACGCCGCTCACGCGGCTACTCAACCCGCAGGGCCTTGCGGTTTCGATACGCCGCTCACGCGGCTACTCAACCCGCAGAGCCTTGCGGGTTCGATACGCCGCCATTGGCGGCTACTCAACCCGCTCGACCGCGGTTTCGATACGCCGCTGACGCGGCTACTCAACCCGCAGAGCCTTGCGGTTTCGATACGCCGCCAGGGGCGGCTACTCAACCCGCTCGATCGCCGCCTGCGGCGGCTACTCAACCGGCGGAATGTGTGGAGCCACCTGTGGGAATCGAACCCACGACCTATTCATTACGAGTGAATCGCTCTGCCAACTGAGCTAAGGCGGCCGGGCCGCGCACAAGATGCGCGGCACGACCTCCGATCATAGTCGATTGCCGAGGGCTCTCGTGCCGCTCAGCAGTTCGGGTCGCTCGCCGGCACCGTTCCGTCGATGAAGAAGTCGTCGACGGCGTCGTTCACGCACGAGTTCGACTTGTTGTACGCCGTGTGGCCCTCGCCGTTGTAGGTGATGAGGTGCCCGCTCTCGAGCTGGCTCGCCAGGTTCTGCGCCCACACGTACGGCGTGGCCGGGTCGTTGGTCGTGCCGATCACCAGGATGTCGGGCGAACCGGGCGCAGCGATCTCACCGCGCTCCCGCGTTGAGGGGAACGGCCAGTCGGCGCAGCCGGTACCGCCGTAGGACATCCGCGGTCCGAAGATCGGCGCGGCGGCCTGCAGCTCGGCCGCCTGCTCGCGCATCGTGTCGATGTCACTCTCGCTCGGGTAGTCGAGGCAGTTGATCGCCGTGAACGCCTCCGTCGAGTTGGAGGAGTAGCTGCCGTCCGGGTTCCGCTCGTTGTAGCTGTCGGCGAGCAGGAACGCGGTGTCGGTGAGGCCCTGCGACACCTCGCTGAACAGGATGTCGAGGTAGGGCCAGTTCTCCTGGCTGTAGAGCGGCAGGATGATCGCGATGAACATCGTGTCGGCGCCGAGCTGCCGCCCGTCGCTGTGCGTGAGCGGACTCGCGACCAGCAGGTCGAGCAGATCGCCGGTGTACTCCATCGCCTGATCGACGGTGCCGCCGAAGGGGCAGTCGCTGCGCGTGAAGCAGTCCTCGAGGTAGGCGCGGAAGGCGCTCTCGAAGCCGACCGCCTGGGTGAGGGTCACCTCGAATTCGCTCGTTGCGGGGTCGACGGCGCCGTCGAGCACGAGCCGGCCGGCGGTGTCGGGGTAGAGCTCGGCGAAGGTAGCGCCGAGGAATGTGCCGTAGGAGTAGCCGAGGAAGTTGAGCTTCTCGTCGCCGAGCACGGCCCGAAGCAGGTCGAGGTCTCGGGCGGCGCTCGTCGTGTCGACGAACCCGAGCAGCGCGCCGGTGTGCTCGAGGCAGGCCTGGCCCCAGGCGGCGTTGGCCGCGCGCACGGCGGCGATCCACTCGTCGCTGCCCTCGACGCCCGGGATGATGCCGTAGTTGTACTCGTCGAGCTCGGACGGGTCGTCGTAGCAGTTGATCGCCGAGGAGTGCCCGACCCCGCGCGGATCGAAGCCGACGATGTCGTAGCTGGACTGCAGTCGGGCGCTGGTGGCGTAGTCGATGCTGTCGCGCACGAACTCGTAGCCGGAGCCGCCCGGGCCGCCCGGGTTGATCAGCAGCGAGCCGAGCTTGCTGCCGGTGGCCGGCTGGCGGATGAGCGCGAGCTCGATGGAGTCGGCCGCCGGGTCGTCCCAGTCGAGCGGCGCGGTCGCCGTCGTGCACTGCAGTCCGGTGCCGCACGACTCCCAGGTGAGCACCTGGTGGTAATACGGCACGAGTTCGGCCGCGACGTCTTCACCGGTCGGCGTCGAGGTCACCTCGGGCGAGGGCGGCTGGAACCAGCTCACGCATCCGGTCAGCACGGCGACGGTCGCCAGCGCGACGGCGACGACCCACGGGGAACGACGGCGGATCATGCGGTCCTTTCGTGCCGGGGCGCGCGCACGGCGCTGACCAGCATGGCTTCCAGGGCGAGCGCGGGCGCGACGTTGCCTTCGATGCGGTGTCGGGCCTCGGCGATCGCGTCGAGGGTGGCGAGCGTCTCGGCGGGCGTCGCCTCGGCGGCGGCGCGCTCCAGCTCGGCCATGATCGCCAGGTTGACCGGCTCCAGCTCGGCGCCGAGCTGACGCAGCAGCACGTCGCGGTACAGCGACTGGAGGTCGACGAGGATGCGGTCGATGCCGTCGCGCAGGCTGCGCGTGGCGCGCCGCTTCTGATCCTCGTCGAGGGCCTTGAGCTGGACACGCAGCCCGGGCGGCACCGTCCCGCCCGGCTCGATGCCGAGCGAGCGCAGCGCCTGATCGCGCTCCTCGGCGTCCCGTTCGGCGGTGATCGCCTCGGCGTCGGCCTTGGCCACGTCGAGAAGCTCGGCCGCGGCCAGCACGGCTCCGGACACCGAGCGGATGCCGAGCGCCACCTCGAGCGTGCGCGCCCGGCGGCTGCGCGCCTCGTCGCTGGTCGCCAGGCGGTGCGCCATGCCGATGTGCGACTGCGCCTCGCGCGCCGCGCGCAGCGCCTCGGGGCGCGCGACCCCGTCGCGGCGTTCGAGCAGTTCGGCGACCTCGTCGATCGTGGGCACGCGCAGGCGCAGCATGCGCACCCGCGAGCGCACGGTGGGCAGCAGGTCGGCTTCGCTCGGGGCGCACAAAATCCAGATGGTGCGCGGCGGCGGCTCCTCGAGCGCTTTCAGCAGCACGTTGGAGGTGCGCTCGGTCATGCGGTCGGCGTCTTCGATGATCATCACGCGGTAGCGCCCGGCCGAGGGCGAGAACTGGCTCGCGGTCACGAGTCGGCGCACGTCGTCGATCTTGATGATCACGTTCTCGGTGGCGAGCACCGCGAGGTCGGGATGCGTGCGGGCCGCCACCTGCGCGGCGGTCGCCTCCTCGTCGCCCGGGCGCGCCAGCAGGGCGGCCGCGAAGGCGTAGGCGAGGGTGGAGCGCCCGGATCCGGGCGGGCCGGTGATCAGCCAGGAGTGGGCGAGGCCGTCGCCGGCGGCCGCGGCGCGCACGGTCGCGATCGCCTCGGGCTGCCCCGTCACCTCGTCGAACACCACTCCACGCTAGTCGAGGAGGTCCGACACTCGGTCGCGGATTGCCGCGGCGAGTTCGTCGACGGGGCGGGTCGCGTCCAGCACCAGGAAGCGCCCGGGCTCGGCGGCGGCGAGTTCGAGGTACGCGGAGCGCACCCGGGCGTGGAAGTCGCTCGCCTCGGCCTCGAGCCGGTCGTACCGGGTGCGGGCGCCGTCGAGGCGCTCCCGCCCGACCGTCTCGTCGAGGTCGAGCAGCACCGTCACGTCGGGCAGCAGCCCGCCGGTGGCCCACAGCGACAGGTCGCGGATCTCGGTCGCATCCAGCACCCGCCCCGCGCCCTGGTAGGCGACGGAGGAGTCGAGGTAGCGATCCTGCAGCACGATCGCACCGCGCTCAAGCGCCGGGCGCACGAGCGTCGCGATGTGGTGCGCGCGGTCGGCGGCGTAGATCAGCGCCTCGGCGCGCGGCTCCATCTCACCCCGCCGGTGCAGCACGATCTCGCGCAGCTCGACGCCGAGGGCGGTGCCGCCCGGCTCGCGGGTGCGCACCACCTCGCGGCCGAGGCCGACGAGGTGCTCCTCCAGGAGCGCGGCCTGCGTCGACTTGCCGGATCCGTCGCCACCTTCGAAGGTGAGGAAGAGCCCGCGCACCTCAGCTCTTCTTCTTCGCCGGGGCGCGCTTGGCCGCGGGCTTGCGCTTCGCGGGCTTCTTCGCCGGTCCCTTCGCCCGCTTGTCGGCGAGCAGCTGCACGGCACGGTCGAAGTCGATCGCCTCGACGTCCTCCCCGCGCGGAATGGTCGCGTTGGTCTCGCCGTCGGTCACGTACGGGCCGAAGCGTCCATCGCGCACCTTGATCAGCTTGCCGCTGACCGGGTCCGCCTCGAACTCCTTGAGCGCACTCGAGGGGCGACGAGCGCCGTACTTCGGCTGCGCGAAGATCTCCAGCGCGCCCGGCAGCTCGATCGAGAAGATCTGGTCTTCGCTCTCGAGCGAACGGCTGTCGGTGCCCTTCTTCAGGTACGGGCCGTAGCGGCCGTTCTGCGCGGTGATGTCTTCGCCGCTCTCCGGGTCCTGGCCGACGATGCGGGGCAGGCTCAGCAGCTTGAGCGCCGTCTCCAGGTCGACGGTCGCCGGATCCATGTCCTTGAACAGGGATGCGGTGCGCGGCTTGGGCGCAGCGGCCTTCTTCTTGGGCTTCGGCTTCTCTTCGAGCACCTCGCCGGTGGCCGGGTCGACGACCGGCTCGGCGGCGGGCGGCTCGGGCTCCAGCTCGGTCACGTAGGGGCCGTAGCGGCCGTCCTTGGCGACGATCATCTTGCCGGTCTCGGGGTTCACGCCGAGCTCGCGGTCGCCCGCGACGGGCGCGTCGATGAGCTCCTGCGCCTTCTCGGCGGTCAGCTCGTCGGGGGCCAGCTCCTCGGGCACGTTGACCCGGCGCGGCGTCTCGCCCTCGCCGGCGGGAACCTCGAGGTAGGGGCCGTACTTGCCGATCCGCAGGGTGATGTCGTCGGAGATGCGCACCGAGTTGATCTCGCGCGCGTCGATCTCGCCGAGGTTCTCGACCGTGTCGCGCAGACCGCGGTGCTCTCCCCCGCCGAAGTAGAACTCCTTGAGCCACTCGACGCGGTCCTGCTCGCCGCCGGCGATCCGGTCGAGGTCCTCTTCCATCTCGGCGGTGAAGTCGTATTCGACGAGCTCGCCGAAGTTCTCCTCCAGCAGGCGCACGACGCTGAACGCGATCCAGTTCGGCACCAGGGCGCTGCCGCGCGGGCTGATGTAGCCGCGGTCGATGATGGTCGAGATGATGCTCGCGTAGGTGGAGGGGCGCCCGATGCCGAGCTCTTCGAGCTTCTTGACCAGGCTGGCCTCGGTGTAGCGCGCGGGCGGGCTGGTCTCGTGGCCCTTCGCCTCGAGTTCGGCGAGCGTGAGCACCTGGCCCTCGGTCATCGGCGGCAGCGTGGTCTCGCGCTCGGCGGCGGCCTCCGCCTCGTCGCGCTCCTCGTCACGGCCCTCCTCGTACGCGGCGAGGAAGCCGCGGAAGGTGATGACGGTTCCGGATGCGGTGAACTCGGCGGCGCTCGCTCCGGCCTCGGCGGCGTCGGCCGGTCGGCCCTCGATGGTGACGGTCGCGGTCTGGCCGCGGGCATCCGCCATCTGCGAGGCGACGGTGCGCTTCCAGATCAGGTCGTACAGCTTGAAGTCGTTGCCGCGCAGCGTGCTGGCCAGCTCGGACGGCGTGCGGAACACGTCGCCCGAGGGGCGCACCGCCTCGTGCGCCTCCTGCGCGTTCTTCGACTTGCCGGTGTAGACGCGGGGCTTCTCGGGAATCGAGTCGGCGCCATAGAGCTCGGAGGCCTGAGCGCGAGCCGCCTGGATCGCCTGCTGCGAGAGCGCGGGCGAGTCGGTTCGCATATAGGTGATGTACCCGTTCTCGTACAGGCTCTGCGCGACCGACATGGTCTGACGCGCGGTGAAGCGCAGCTTGCGGCCGGCCTCCTGCTGCAGGGTCGAGGTGGTGAACGGGGCGGCGGGTCGACGCGTGTACGGCTTCGACTCGACGCTCAGCACGGTGAATCGCGCGTCGTCCTTCTTCAGGGCGGCCGAGAGCGCCTCGGCGGCCTTCTCGTCGAGCGCGACCGCCTCGCCCTTCAGGGCGCCGCGGTCGGTGAAGTCGCGACCGCTGGCGACGCGGCGACCGTCGAGCCGCACGAGGCGGGCGTCGAAGCGCTTGCCGGCCTGCTCGGCGTCGGCGCCGGGGGCGAGTCCCGCCGTCAGGTCCCAGTAGGAGGCCGAGATGAAGGCGAGTCGTTCGCGCTCACGGTCGACGACGAGGCGCGTCGCGGCGGACTGCACACGGCCCGCCGAGAGGCCCGGACCGACCTTGCGCCACAGCACCGGGGAGATCTCGAAGCCGAACAGGCGGTCGAGGATGCGACGGGTCTCCTGCGCGTCGACGAGGGCGGTGTCGAGTTCGCGCGGGTTGTTGCGGGCGGCCTCGATCGCCTCCTTGGTGATCTCGTGGAACACCATGCGCTTGACGGGCACCTTCGGCTTCAGCACCTCGAGCAGGTGCCAGGCGATGGCCTCCCCTTCGCGGTCCTCATCAGTGGCGAGGTAGAGCTCGTCGGCTTCCTTGAGCGCCTTCTTCAGATCGGTGACGGTGCGCTTCTTGGCGTCGCTGACCACGTAATAGGGAAGGAATCCGCCCTCGACGTCGATCGAGAACTTGCCGAGCGACCCCTTCTTGAGCTCCGGCGGCAGGTTCTTGGGCTCGATCAGGTCGCGGATGTGACCCACCGAGGCCTGTACCTCATATCCCTCGCCGAGGTACTGCGCGATCGTCATCGCTTTTGCGGGCGACTCGACGATGACAAGCTTCCTGCTGTCTGACACCGGACTCCTTCCGTCCGAGGCACACCATACACATTCGCGCCGAGGCTCTGCTCCGCGCCGCACGGCGGCGATCGACGGTCCGCGCGCTGATTCCCCTTATATAGGTGTCGCTTCCTGCTACGTTCGAGGGAACCTCAACGGGCGGAGCAGCCTCGGCCCGGGATTCCGGAGCGCGCTCGTGACCCACCCGATGCTCGTGCGCCGCGCCGCGCTCGCCGCCGCCCTCGCGCTGCCCCTCGCCCTGGTCACGGCCGCCCCCGCCTCCGCCGCGACCGCCACCGTCACGACCTGGGGCGACCTGCAGACCGCGTTCGCCGCCAACGGCGACACCGTCGTGCTCGGCGCCGACATCACCGCTCCCGCGAACGAGAACCTCGCGGTCGACCCCGGCGAGACGATCACCCTCGACTTGAACGGCTACACGGTCACGATCGCGTCGCCGGCGGCACATCGCGCGGCGCTCGGCGTTCCGGTCGGTTCGACCCTTGCCATCCGCGCGACGGGCGGCGGCGAGCTCACCGCGCTCGGCGGCCTCCACGCCGCCGGAATCGGCGGCGACCGCCTCGGCACCATGGGATCGCTCAGCATCGACGGCGGAACGATCGTCGCGACTGGGGGCGAGCTCGCGGCCGGAATCGGCGGCGGGTTGAGTGCCGACGGCGGAACGACGACGGTGTACAGCGGCACGGTTCGCGCGACTGGAGGGCGTGGCGGCGCCGGCATCGGCGGCGGCGCCGACGGCGACGGCGGGACGACCACCATCCACGACGGCGACGTCACCGCAACCGGTCGCCTCGACATTTCGGGTGGTGCCGGAATCGGCGGCAGCGGCTTCGGATCCGGGGGCACGACGACCGTCCACGGCGGAACCGTGACCGCGACCGGCGCGAGTTGGGCGGCGGGAATCGGCGGCGGCGGGAGGTCCGCCGCATCCGGCGGCGCTGGCGGAACGCTGACCGTCACGGGCGGTACCGTGACGGCGATCGCGGGCCCCGGCCCTGCAGCGGGAATCGGCAGCGGCGCCGGAGAACCCGGCGGCGATGTGACGATCTCCGGCGGTCGGGTGACCGCCACCGGCGGCCACCTCAGTCCCGGCATCGGCGCGTCAGGCGGCTCCTCCGGTTCTCGCGGCACCCTGCTGGTGAGCGGCACCCCGGACGCCTCCGCGGCCACCGACGGCGGCGACGGCGACGTTGCGGGTCGCGCGGCGCCGATCACGAACCCCGCGACCATCCCGACGGGGCGCGGCTATTCCGCCAGCACCTCGCGGGTCGGCACCGGCGGCTCCGTCACGATCCAGTTCCACTACTGGGTCACCTTCGACGCAGCGGGCGGCAGCGGCCCCGCCGGCGTCACCGTGAACGACGGCGACTCGCTCGCCGAACCCGTCGCGCCGACCCGCGACGGCTTCGAGTTCACCGGCTGGAGCTTGGCTGGCGAGCCCTACGACTTCCGCACCGCCGTCACCGAGCCCGTCACCCTGACCGCAACCTGGGCCGCCGTCCTCGCCGCGACCGGCGTGACGGCGTGGCCGCTGCTCGGCGGCGCCGCACTGCTGCTCGCGGCCGGAGCGACCCTCGTGCGCCTCCGTCGCCGCGAGCCCGCCTCGTGAATGTGAGGGCCCCTTGCTATCTTCGGGGAAGACTCGACGGGCGCCCTCCCCGCGTCCGGGAACCGGGAGCCCGCTCGTGACCCCCTCGACACTCGCGCGCCGCGCGACCCTCGCCGCAGCCCTCGCGCTTCCGCTCGCTCTGTTGACGGCGGCTCCCGCCACGGCGGCCACGGTCACCGTCACGACCTGGGGTGACCTGCAGACCGCGTTCGCCGTCAACGGCGACACCGTCGTGCTCGGCGCCGATCTCACCGCCCCCGCGGGCTCGAACCTCTCCGTCGACGCGGGCGAGTCGATCAGCCTCGACCTCAACGGGCACACGCTCACGGTGGACGATCCCGCGACTGACACGGCAGCCATCCACGTGGCGGGCACCGCCTCGCTCACCATCGATGACCACGGCGACGGCACCGGCGAGATCACCGCGGTCGGCAAGCGCTTCGCTGCGGGAATCGGCGGCAGCGACGGGGAGCACGGCGGCACGATCGTCATCAACGGCGGCACCATCACGGCCACCGGCGGCGACTATGCCGCGGGGATCGGCGGCGGCCAGAACGGCAACGGCGGCGCCATCGAGATCACCGGAGGCACCGTCACCGTCACGCCCGGTTCCTTCGGCGCCGGTATTGGCGGCGACTTCGGAGCTGGCATCGGCGGCGGCTACTCCGGCGATGCCGGCACGATCACCATCACGGGCGGCACCGTCGTGTCGCAGAGCGGCGGCAACGCCGCGGGCATCGGCGGCGGCTGGAGCGGCGACGGCGGCACCATCACCATCTCCGGCGGCGACGTCACCGCGCTCGGCGCGGGCTTCGGCGCGGGCATCGGCGGCGGCTGGAACGGCGACGGCGGCAGTGTCACGATCTCCGGCGGCGACACCACCGCAACCGGCGGATTCTCCGGCGCCGGCATCGGCGGCGGCGACTACGGCGACGGCGGCGCCATCACCCTCACCGGTGGGAACATCACCGCAACCGGCGGCGCCGACGCCGCCGGAATCGGCGGAGGCGGCACGACAGCCGCCCCCAGTGCGGGCAGCCCCCCGGGCGCACCCGGCACTCTCGACATTCACGGCACACCGGATGCGGCGGCCGCGACCGACGGCGGCAGCCCGAACGCGGCCGCGATCACCAACAGCGTCGAGCCGGCGGGCGTCGGCTACTCGGCCGCAACCGCCACGGTCGGCACCGGCGGGCAGATCACCGTCGGCTTCCACTACCTCGTCACCTTCGACGCAGCTGGCGGCAGCGGCCCCAGCGGCGTGACCGTCAACGACGGCGACACCCTCACCGCGCCGACCGACCCGAGCCGCGACGGCTACGCCTTCGCTGGCTGGACGCTCGACGGCAGCGCCTACGACTTCACCACCCCGGTGACCGGACCGATCACGCTCACCGCCACCTGGGCGACCGCGCTGGCCGCCACCGGCATCGACGCACTGCCCCTGCTCGGCGGAGCGGGCATCCTGCTTGTCGGCGGTTTCCTCCTCCTCGCAGCGCGGCGCCGCGCCGCGCTGTAGCGGCCGACTCGCCGCACCGCGGGCGGCTGGCGGCCGGTCGCGCCTCGTTTCCGGGTCGGACATCGACACCTGTTAGGTTCGAGTGAAGCTCAACGGGCGTGACGCTTTCTCGCGCCCAGGACCCCGGAGATCACCTGTGACCGTCTCGACGCTCATGCGCCGCGTTGCGCTCGCAACCGCACTCGCACTCCCCCTCGCACTCGCGGCAACCGGCCCTGCGTCGGCGGCGACCGGGACCGTGACCGGCTGGGACGAACTGAAGGCCGCGTTCCTGATCGACGGAAACACGATCGTCCTGGGAGCTGACATCGCCGCCCCGTCCGGCGAATCCCTCGAGATCGAATCAGGCGAAGAGATCACCCTCGACCTGGGCGACGCGGCGCTGACGATCGACGACCCCGCGAGTGAGTTCGCCGCGATCGGCGTCCCCGACGGCGCAATCCTGACCATCACGGCCAGCGGCGACGGCACGCTGACCGCGACCGGCGGATACGCCGGAGCCGGAATCGGCGGCAACTACGACGAGGCGTCCGGAACGATCATCATCGAGGGCGGCGCCGTCACCGCGACGGGAGGCCGCCACGCGGCAGGAGTCGGCAACGGTGCGTATGGCGAGGGAAGCGCCATCACGATCACGGGCGGCACCATCACCGCGACCGGCGGCGACTCCGCTGCAGGAATCGGCGGCAGTCTGTACGGCGGCGGCGGCACGGTCACGATCGGCGGCGGCATCGTCACCGCGACGGGCGGCGACGACGGAGCAGGGATCGGCGGAGGCTACACGGGCGACGCCGGCACGGTCATGATCACCGGCGGCACCGTCACCACCACGGGCGGCGACTCGGCAGCCGGGATCGGCGGCGGCTGGGGCGGCTCCGCGGCCGACACCACCATCACCGGCGGCAGCCTCGCCGCGACCGGCGGAGAGTACGGGGCGGGAATCGGAGGCGGCCGCAACGGCGACGGGGACACGACCACCATCACCGGCGGCAGCATCACCGCCACCGGCGGGTTCTGCGGCGCAGGAATCGGCGGCGGCTGGGGCGGCGACGGGGGCACGACCACCATCGCCGGCGGCAGCGTCACCGCCACCGGCGGGCTCTATGGAGCAGGAATCGGCGGCGGTGCCAACGGCGACGGCGGCGCCACCACCATCACGGGCGGCACCGCCACCGCCGCCGGGGGCATCCAGGCAGCCGGCATCGGCGCAGGCGACACCGGAGTAGCGGGCGGTCTCGACGTGCAGGGGACCCCAGATGCCGGCGCGGCCACCCACGGCGGAAACCCGGGCGGGTCTGAGATCACCAACTCCGCCACCCCCGCCGGTGTCGGCTACTCGGCGGTGACATCGACCGCGTCCGGCGGCGGTCAGGTCGCGATCGGCTTCCACTACCTCGTGACGTTCGAGCTGGCGGGCGGGAGCGGCACACCCAGCGTGACCGTCGACCACGGCGACACGATCCCCACCCCCGCCGATCCGACCCGTGCCTCGTACACCTTCACCGGTTGGACGGTCTCTGGCGCCGCCTACGACTTCGGAACGGCGGTGACCGAGCCGTTGACCCTCACGGCAACCTGGGAGGCGCTTCCGGCCCCCGACGACCCGAGTGACGACACCAGCTCCGGTGGCTCCGGTGAGTCGGGGAGCTCCGGTGAGTCCGACAGCTCCGGCAGCTCCGGTGGCTCCGGTGGCTCCGGTGAGTCCGGCAGCTCCGGTGGCTCCAGTGAGTCCGACAGCTCGGGTGGCTCCGGTGGCTCCGGTGAGTTCGGCAGTTCCGAGAGCTCCGGGAAATCCGACGAATCCGAGATCACGGGCCAGAGCGACAACTCGGCGAGCGACCCGGTCGCCGGCACCTCAGACGGCGGGCCCGGCTCCGATGGCGACACCGAGCCACAAGACGCGACCGATGAAACCCCCTCGGCGAGCTCCGACGCCCACAACGCCGCCGACGCGAACGAGGCGACGCCGCTGCTCCTGGCGCTGCTCGTGCTGGGCGCGGCCGTGGCCGTGGGGGTCGCCCTCCTCGCAATCCGGCGTCGCGGCGCACCCTAGATCCGCGTGAGGACTCGCGGACGGTCACGCCGTACCCGCGCCCTCTCCGTACCGCGCGCCCTCCCTTCAGTGGACAGAGCGTTCCACTGCTACGGTCGAGGGGCTCGAGACGGGGACCTGTGACCCTGTCGTGCCTCGCACGAACCGGAGATCCCCCTGTGATTGCTCGCCCTGTTGTCCGGAACTCCGCTCTCGCCGGCGCCGTCGCTCTCACCATGGCACTCGCCGCCGGAGCTCCCGCCTCGGCGGCCACCGTCACCGTGAGCACCTGGGGTGACCTGCAGACCGCCTTCGCGAGCGACGGCGACACCGTGGTGCTCGGCGCCGACATCGCCGCCCCCGCCGACGAATCACTCGCCGTCGACGCCGGCGAGACGATCACCCTTGACCTGGGCGGCCACACCCTCACGATCTCGAACGCGCCGGAGGATTCAGCGGCGATCAGCGTGCCTGCCACCGCGACCCTCACCATCACCGCGACGGGCGGCGGAGCCCTCAACGCCACCGGAGCGCAGTATGCGGCCGGCATCGGCGGCAACGCGGCCCAAGCTGCCGGCACCGTCATCGTCGACGGCGGCACCGTCAACGCCACCGGCGGCGACTACGCGGCAGGAATCGGCAGCGGAGTCGTCGCCGTCGGAGGCACCGTCACGATCACCGGCGGCCGCGTGACCGCCACCGGCGGGGAAGGCGGGCCGGGCATCGGCGCGGGCGGCTACGCGGGCGGCGGCGCGACCACGATCAGCGGCGGCAGCGTGACCGCCACCGGCGGCGACCATGCGGCCGGCATCGGCGGCGGCACCGTCGGCGAGGGCGGTGTCACCACCATCACCGGCGGCACGGTCACCGCCACGGGTGGCGGGGCCGGCGCCGGCATCGGCGGAGGCAGCGTCGGCCACGGCGGCACCACCACAGTGTCTGGCGGCAGCGTCACCGCCACCGGCGGCGAGGACGCAGCTGGCATCGGCGGAGGAGGCGGCGGCGATCGTCACGGCGGCATCACGACGGTTTCCGGCGGCAGCGTCACCGCCAGCGGCGGCGCCTCGGCAGCCGGAATCGGGGGCGGCGTCGACGGCGACGGCGGCGACGTGACCCTCACCGGCGGCACCGTCACCGCCACCGGCGGGGCGGGCGGCGCTGGCATCGGCGGCGGCGTCGCGGGCGCCGTCGGAAGCCTCGACGTTCACGGTGTTGCGGATGCCGGAGCGGCAACCAGCGGAGGCCCGCCGAACGCCGCGCCGATCAGCAACCCCACCACGCCAGCCGGGGTCGGCTATGCGGCGGCGACCTCAACGGTCAGCGCGGGCGGGCGGCTCATCCTCCGGTTCCACTACCTCATCACCTTCGACACGGCCGACGGCAGCCCCACCGCGGAGGTGACGGTCAGCGACGGCGACATGCTCACCGCACCGACGGAGCCGACGCGCGATGGCTACGTCTTCACGGGCTGGACCCTCGATGGCAGCCCCTTCGACCTGCCCACCTTCGCGACCGGGGCGATGACGCTGGTCGCTGACTGGGCTGACCCGCCCACCGCGACCGAACCCGACGCCGACGCCGACGCCGACGCCACACTGGCCGCGACCGGGGTCGACGCAACCGCGGTGATCGCAGTCGCGGGCATCCTGCTGCTGGTCGGAGCCGGTCTCGTGATGGCGCGGCGACGCACGGCGCGCTGACGCCCGAGCTCCGGCCACGGGGGCGGAAAGCGGGCGCCGATGCTCTGCTGTGCCGTTCGTGCGAACCCACGAACTCGCGCTTGCCGCGCCGCCGTCCGCGAGGGGTGAAACATCCCCAAATCGTCCGGTGTCTGAGGATCCCCCTGCTACGGTCGACGGACGCCCCGGCGTGCACTCCGTTGCCGCCCCATGATGACGGAGTTCTTTCGTGACCACACGCCATGTCGTGCGCACCGCTGCGCTCGCCACCGCTCTCGCCTTCCCGTTCGCTCTCGCGCTGGCTGCCCCCGCAAGCGCGGCGACCCTTACCGCTGGCACGTGGGGTGAGCTGAAGACCGCGTTCGCCACCGCTGTCACCGGCGACGTGATCCAACTCGGCGACGACATCAACGCTGATGCCGGCGAATCGGTCAGCGTCGCTGCGGGGCAGGACATCACGCTCGATCTGAACGGGCACGAGCTCGACATCGTCAGCCCCGCCACCGGGCTCGCTGCCATCGGCGTTCCGAGCGGCACCGCACTCACGATCGAGGGCGACGAACCCGGAAGCCTCCTCGACGCGGAGGGCGCGCCCTCGGCTGCGGGGATCGGCGGCGGCGACGGCGAAGACGGCGGCACGATCATCATCAACAGCGGCATCATCGTCGCCATCGGCGGGCCCTCGGCCGCGGGTATCGGCGGCGGCGAGGCCGGCGACGGCGGCATCACGATCATCAACGGCGGCACCGTGCTCGCCGAGGGATCGTACGGCGCGGGCATCGGCGGCGGCGACGGCGGCTTCGGAGGGTCCGGCGACGGCGGCGTGATCACGATCAACGGTGGCACCATCACCGCGTTCTCCGAGGGGAACGGTGCGGGCATCGGCGGAGGCGACCAGGGCAGCGGAGGCACCATCACGATCAACGGCGGCGACGTGACGGCCACCAGCGACGAAGCCGGCGCCGGGATCGGCGGCGGCAACAACGGCAGCGGAGGCACCATCACCATCAACGGCGGCGCTGTGACGGCCGCCGGAGACGAAGCCGGCACCGGCATCGGCGGCGGCTACCGGGGCGACGGCGGCACCATCACCATCACCGCCGGCAACGTGACCTCCACCGGCGGCGACTTCGCCGCGGGGATCGGCGGCGGTTACCTGGGCGCCGGCGGCACCATCACCATCACCGGCGGCGACGTGACCTCCACCGGCGGCGAATTCGGCGCCGGCATCGGCGGCAGCTACGAGAGCGACGGCGGCACCGTGATCCTCACCGGCGGCAGGATCTCGGCGACCGGCGGCGCGGGTGGCGCGGGCATCGGCGGCGGCGAGGATCCGACGTGGATCGGCCTGCTCGACATCCAGGGCACCCCGGATGCGGGCGCCGCGACCGACGGCGGCGACCCGAACGCCGCCACGATCACCAACAGCGTCGAACCGGCGGGCGTCGGATACTCGGCCGTCACCGCGACCGTCAGCTCCGGCGGGCAGGTCATCGTCGGCTTCCACTACCTCGTCACCTTCGACACGGCCGGCGGCAGCGGCCCCAGCAGCGTGACCGTCAACGACGGCGACACCCTCGCCGCGCCGACCGACCCGAGCCGCGACGGCTACGCGTTCGACGGATGGACGCTCGACGGCAGCGCTTACGACTTCGCCACCGCCGTCACCGGGCCCATCACGCTCACCGCCAGCTGGGCCAGTGCGCTCGCGGCGACCGGTGTCGGCGCGGAGTTCCTGCTCGGCGGCGCGGGCATCCTGCTTGTCGGCGGTTTCCTCCTCCTCCTCCTCGCAGTGCGGCGCCGACTCGTTCCGCGCAACGCCCCCGGCCTTCGGTAGACAACACGTTCCACTGCTACGGTCGAACGGCTGGTGACGGGGCTCTGCGAGCCCGTCATACCGCTCGCACGAACCGGAGACCCCCTTGCTCGCTCGCCCCGCCGTCCGCAACGCCGCGCTCACTGCCGGGCTCGCCCTCACACTGGCGCTCGCCGCCGGAGCCCCCGCCTCCGCGGCCACGGTCACCGTCACCACCTGGGGCGATCTGCAGACCGCGTTCGGCAACGACGGCGACACCGTCGTGCTCGGCGCCGACATCACCGCCCCGGCGGGCGAGTCGCTGGCCGTCGACGCGGGCGAGGCGATCACGCTCGACCTCGGCGGCCACGCCCTCACGGTGACCGGGCCCGCCTCCGAGACGGCGGCGGTTCGCGTGCCCAGCACCGCCACCCTCACCATCCAGGCCACCGGCGGCGGCACTCTCACCGCGACCGGCGCCGTCTTCGCGGCCGGGATCGGCGGCAACGGCGCCGACGGCGCGGGCACGGTGAACATCTCGAGCGGCACCATCACGGCGACCGGAGGCACGTATGCGGCGGGAATCGGCGGCGGCGGCGACGGAGGCGCGGGCGGCGTTATCACCATCTCCGGAGGCACCGTCACCGCGTCGAGCGGCGCGTACGGCGCGGGAATCGGCGGCGGAGCCAACGGCAGCGGCGGCACCGTCACCATCAGCGGCGGCACCGTCTTTGCCACCGGCGGACGGTGGGCTGCGGGCATCGGCGGCGGACAGAACGCCGCGGGCGGCACCACCACCATCAGCGGCGGCACGGTCTCCGCGACCGGCGACGAGCGTGGCGCCGGCATCGGCGGCGGCAGCAACGGCGCGGGAGGCACCACGACGATCAGCGGCGGCACCGTCACCGCGATCGGCGGCTACTGGGCTGCCGGGATCGGCGGCGGCGGCGTGTTCGGCGACGGCGGGATCACCACCATCCGCGGCGGCACCGTCACCGCCACTGGCGGCGACGAGGGGGCTGGCATCGGCGGCGGCAACTCGGGCGCGGGCGGCACCGTCACCGTCACCGGCGGGAGCGTGGACGCCACCGGCGGCGTGCGCGGCGCCGGCATCGGCGGCGGGCGCTTCGGCGACGGCGGCACCGTCACGCTCTCCGGCGGTCACACCTCCGCCACCGGCGGCGACGGCGCGGCCGGCATCGGCGGCGGCAACAGCGGTGCTGCGGGAACCCTCGACGCCCATGGAACCGCGGATGCGGGCGCCGCGACCGACGGCGCAGGCCCGAGCGCGGCTCCGATCACCACCTCGATCGCCCCGGCCGGCGTCGGGTACTCGGCGGTCACCTCGACGGTCGGCACGGGAGGACGGCTCGACCTGCAGTTCCACTACCTCGTGACCTTCGACGCCGCCGGAGGCAGCGGCCCGAGCAGTGTGACCATCAACGACGGCGACACCCTCACTGCAGCGGCTGACCCGAGCCGCGACGGCTACGCCTTCGCCGGCTGGATGCTCGACGGCAGCTCCTACGACGTCACCACACCGGTCACCGCGCCGATCACCCTCAGCGCCACGTGGGTGGCCGTGCTCGCCGCGACCGGGGTCGGCGGAGAGCTCCTGCTCGGCATCGCGGGCCTCCTCGTGGCCGCCGGAATCGCCCTCGTGCTTCTGCGGCGCCGCACGAACGCCTGAGTCCAGTCCCGGCGGGGTGCCGCGAGCATGGACGGCGGCGCGGCGGTCCCGCCGTCGCGCGCGCCCGCAGCAGCACTCCCGCGACACTGGCCCCGACCTCGACGGTGACGACGTAGCCGTCGACCTCGCATGAGCGCAGCTGCGCCCGATTGGCCACCGCCACCCGCTCGGCGACCGGGCAGGGCGAGCCGGGCGCCAAACCGCGGGCCGCATCCGCCGCCGCGAGGGCGGCGTTGTCGGCGGCGCCGATGACGCGCTGCCGCTCGGCGAGCGCCCCGCCCAGGCCGACCGCGGCGAGCGCCAGCACCACCAGGGCGCCCAGCAGCGCGAGGCCGAGCACCGAGCCCGCGCCCGTGTCGGATGCGACGGCCGCGTCACCGAATCGCCTCACAGCCCACCCGCCAGCGCACAGCTGCGCGCCTCCAGGCGGATGCCGAGCAGCCCGCCCGCTCCGCTCGGCGTCAGCGCCAGCTCGGCGCACACGAGGTCCCCGTCCGCTCGGCGCTGAAGGCTCGCCCCCGGCACCTGCGCGGCGAGACGCCCCGTCACCGACGCCGTGGCGTCGCCGCGCGCGAACCCGCGCGCCGCATCCGCCGCCGCGTCGTTCAGCCGAACCGCGAGCGCCCCGAACTGAATGCCCGACATGAGCGCGAGGAACACCAGCAGCACCGCGGGCAGAGCGACCGCGAACTCGGCGACGACGCTGCCGCGGTCAGCCCGCCACGGTGAGCGCATTGCGCACCAGGTCGGTGAGGATCTGCTGCACCTCGCCGGAGCGCAGGATCACCACCAGAAGGCCGGCGAAGCCGACGGCGGCCATGATCGTGATCGCATACTCGGCGGTCGCGGCGCCGCGGTCGTCGTCGCGGAGGACTCGCCAGCGCGCGCTGGCGAGTCGGGTGCCGCGGGTGCCGCGGGTTGCGGGGAGCGGGTGGTCGTACATTCGAACCTCCAGGTCGGGTCGGCGGCACGAGTGAGACCAGCCTGCCCACCGTGATCACGCGACGAGGTGTGACGCGTTCAGTGCGGGCATGGTCCCACTCCGAGCTCCGCTGGGGAGGAACGGTGCAGCGGAGCCGATGAGGAGGCGCCCCGTCCGGAGCACCTCCTCATCGGCATCGCCGAGCTACACCGCGCTGCGACCGCGCAGACGCACCGCCGCGCCCCCGGCGAGCAGCAGCACCGCCGCCACCACCAGCAGCGGCAGGAACACCGTCTGCCCCGTGGTGGCGAGGACGTTGCCGTGGCTGTCGACGGTGAAGCTGGCCCAGCCGATCAGCTCCCCGGAGCGATCGACCACCACGACACGGTGCACGCCCGGTTCGAGATCGTCGGGCAGCGTCGCCGTCGCCGTCGCCGTCGCGTCGGTCTCGTGCCAGCCCAGGAACTGCGGCGTCGAATGGACGAACATCCCGACCCACGAGTCGGCGTACTCCGCCGGCAGGGTGATCGTAACCTTTCGCCCATCAAGCGACAGCGTCACGTCGCCGCTGTCTCCGGCGAGTTCGTCATCCGCGATCGGATCGGGCGTTCCGGTCGGCGGCACGCCCGCAGACCCGTCCGAGCCTCCCGCGGCCGACGTGGTGAACGACCACACCAGCGACGAGACGGTGTTGCCCGCCGCGTCGGTCATGTCGACATACCAGTGCAGGGATCCGTCGACGGGCACATCGCCCACCGGCACCGACACCCGCGTTCCGGGCTCGACATCGTGCACCGTGCCGAGTTCGGCACCGGTGCGCACCGTCGCCGCGACGAAGTCCGTCGCCACCGAGCGCTCGGTCGGCTCGAGGGTGATGTCACGCACGAAGTTCTCCGCGCCGATGCAGGCCTCCGTCATCTCGATCTCGACGTCCGGCGCCTCGGAGCGGGATTCGCAGCCGAGTTCGTCCCACGCGTGGGTGTTCGCCGTGTCGAAGACGGTGAACGTCTCGTTGGTGAAGGTCTGCGCGGCCGGATCCAGCTTGAGGTAGCGCATGTAGCCGCCACCCTCGGTCGAGTACTCGTTGTCGACGTGCTGGTAGTTGCCCTGCACCTGCAGCACGACACGACCGTCGTCGAGGCGATGCACCCAGACGTACGAGGTCTTCTTGTGGCCGGACAGAATCGCGCGCACGTTCGGGAACGGCTGGATGATCTCGCTCATGAAGCGTTCACCCTGACCCAGCAGCACCCCAGTATCGCTGAACTGCTCGTGCGTCCCGATGATGACGTTCGCATCCGGATGCGTGCGGATGACGTCCTTGACCCACTCCCACTCCTCGTCGGTCGCCGACCAGGTGAGGTAGACGAAGAGGTAGTCGGCCTCCGGGGTCGACACGTAGTCGTAGTGCTGGACGTTGTCGCTGATGGTGCCGCCGTACCAGGCGTTGTCGGCGAATCGATGCTCGCCGAAGTACTCGCGGTAGTGGGCGTAGCCGCTCTCGTAGTCGTGGTTGCCCGAGACGACGCCATACGGAACGCCCGCCTCATCCAGGATGCTCATGGCGGCGTCCGCGTTCACCCACTGCGGGTCGCTCGACGGGATGTCGACGATGTCGCCGGTGTGCACCGTGTACGCGATCTTGTCCGCATCACTGTTGTCGGCGATCCACTGGGTGATGGCCGCGTACGACGCCGCGTCACGCGACGAGTAGTACTGCGTGTCGGTGACCCAGGCGAAGTTGACGACTCCGTCGGTGGTCGGCGCGATGTAGCCCGGGCGCACCTGAACCAGGGCGATCGCGCGACCGTCGCGGACGACGTCGGCCGCGGGGACCGAGCCCTCGAGGTTCGTGTACGCGCCGCCGTCGGGCGCCTCGTCGACCGTCACCCACTCCTCGGACGCGAAGTCCCAGGCCGACAGCACGACGCGCTGGCCGGTCGGGGCGTCACCGCGCCAGAAGATCTCGACCACACTGTCGGACGTTGTCCCCTCCGGCATGGCGATCTCGAACTGCTGGAAGGGATAGGCCGCCGTCGAGCCCTGTTCGACGGTCTCGGCGTCGATGCTGTCGAGCCGCCCCAGAACGCCCGCGTCGAGTTCGGCGCCGGCGCCGGGCGACGGGCTGCCGTCCGTGGTCGTTCCGCCGCGGGCGTCGATGTGGCCCGCCTCCACGCCGGAGACCACCTCGGCCTCGGCGAAGCGGACGTCGACATCGGCGCCGGGCGTCGACACCGTGACGCTCAGTTCCACGTCACTTGGCGACACGCTCGCGGCGTGTGCGGCAGGCGCCGGGTCCGTGGCGACATACGTGCCGAGCTCGAAACTGATCGTCTCGCTCGTGCGGTGGCCTGCTGCATCCTCCGCGGTCGCGGTCAGTTCGTGCGAGCCGAGCTCCAGCAGACCGGCGAGCGACGCGCCGTTCTCGACGGCGAGTCCGTCGACCGTGATCGCCACGGGCACCGACCCGTCGGTGGCGTCGGAGCCGGTGACGTCGACGAGGAGCTCGTCGAAGATCGAATACGTGACTCCCGCAGCCGGGCGACGCAGCTCGAGCGCGGGCGCGGTGTTGTCGACGACCACATCGGCCGAGATCTCCCCCGCCGCATCGCTCACCGTGACCGTGCGGATTCCGTCGGGTGTCGTCGTCGTGTCCCACGCGTAGTGCAGGCGGGACGAGGCGTCGGGCGCCGCGGCGGTGAACGTGAACGGATACGCCTCCTCGTACGGGTTCCGGTCGTAGCCGACGTTGATCCGTTCGGCGGCCGATAACGCGTCGGTGTAGACGGTGCCGTCGTCGAGCACGATCTTCAGGTTGCGGAGGTAGACGCGATCGGGGACCCCCGACGAGTTGGGTCCGGAGACGAACGAGACGGTGTTGCTGCCGGGGCTCAGCGTTCCGGTCGGGAAGGCCGAGCTCTCGAGCGTGACGAAGGCGCCGACCCCGCCGCCGCCCGGTGCCGCATCGACCGCAGGCATCGGGAATTCGACGCCGTTGACGAGGATGCTGTAGTCGGTCTTGCCGCCGTCGTAGCTATTGACGTCGACGAGAAGCTTGCCGCCGCTGATCGCGGGCTCCAGCGACCGCTCGGTGCCGTCGATCACCAGCGTCACGGGCGCGGCGCCGTCAACCACGACCGGGATCGACCCGGAGACCAGCTCGCCCTCGGCGAGCGACAGCGACAGTTCGCCGCTGCTGCCCGGCCCGCCGGCGGCGGTCACGTTGATGTCGAAGCTGTAGGAGAACTCGTGCGGATCGCGGTCATAGCCGACGTTGATGATCGTCCCGGCCGAGACGGCATCGACGAACTCGCGGCCGTCGTCGAGCACGACCTTGATATTCGTCAGATAGACGCGGTCGGGCAGACCCGAGCCGTTCATGCCCGGGGTGAAGACGATCGTGTTGACACCCTCGTCCAGCGTGCCCGCCGCGAACGACTCGCTCTCAATCAACGTCGGCGTCGAGCCTGCCGCGGTCGACTGCACGGAGGGCAGCGCGACGGTCGAGCCGTTCACCGACAGCGAGTAGGTCCACTGCCGGTCGTAGCTCGTGACCTCCATCGTGACCTTGCCGCCGGGAACGGCGTCCGCGGCAGTCACATCGACGTCGAAGCTGTATGAGAACTCGTGCGGCACCCGGTCGTAGCCGACGTTGATGATCGTGCCAGCCGAACCCGAATCCTCGAAGACGCGACCGTCGTCGAGCACCACCTTGATGTTGGTCAGATAGACCCGGTCGGGCAGACCCGAGCCGTTCATGCCCGGGGTGAAGACGATCGTGTTGACACCCTCGTCCAGCGTGCCCGCCGCGAACGACTCGCTCTCAATCAACGTCGGCGTCGAGCCTGCCGCGGTCGACTGCACGGAGGGCAGCGCGACGGTCGAGCCGTTCACCGACAGCGAGTAGGTCCACTGCCGGTCGTAGCTCGTGACCTCCATCGTGACCTTGCCGCCGGGAACGGCGTCCGCGGCAGTCACATCGACGTCGAAGCTGTATGAGAACTCGTGCGGCACCCGGTCGTAGCCGACGTTGATGATCGTGCCAGCCGAACCCGAATCCTCGAAGACGCGACCGTCGTCGAGCACCACCTTGATGTTGGTCAGATAGACCCGATCCGGAACGCCCGACCCGTTCATGCCGGGCGTGAACACGATCGTGTTCGCCCCCTCCTCGAGCGTCCCCGCCGCGAACGAGGCGCTCTCGATGAGCGTCGGCGTCGAACCCACGCCCGCCGACTGCACGCTCGGCATCGAGACGTCCGCACCGTTCACCGACAGCGAGTACGACCACTGCAGGTCGTAGCTCGTGACCTCCATCGTCACCTTGCCGCCGGGAACGACCTCGCCGGCCGCGGCCGCGGGTTCGGAGGAGTCGGCGGCCGCGACACCGAGGCCGAGGCCGAGCACCGTGACCGCGAGAACGAGCGCAGCCCCTCGGTGAAGAGAGCGGCGAAGGGAGTGGAACACGGGGGGGCCTTTCGTCAGGGGGATCGAACGGGCAAGCTCGCCCGATCGTGCTGATCCCTCATGTCCCGAACCTGGATGCCGAGTGAACGGAAGCTCAACAACTCAGAGCAGCGGGCGTCCGCGTTCGCGAATCCGCGGGATCACGAGACCGAGAATGACCAGACCCGCCACCCACAGCGCTCCCACCGCCGCCCCCGCCCACGGCACCTCGTCGCCACCGCCGGCCGTCGCCACCGGCGATGCGAGCTGCCAGGTGTGGACGTCATCCGCCTCGGTGTAGATGAAGCTCTCCCCGCCCTCGCTCGTCGCGAGCACCTCGTAGCGGGGATCGAGATCCATCAGAAGGGTCGCGGTGATCTCCACCTCGGAGCCATCGGCGATGTCGTTCGCGCACTCGAAGCGCACCGAGACCCCGGCCGACCCCAGCGCGGACGTGTCGCCCACCACTCCGGCGCACGGCGCCCCGGCCTGCACGACCTGCAGCGTGTCGAGTAGGTACTCGGCGAAGACAGGATCCGCCCCGAGCACGGTCATGTCGTCAACGTCCGACTCTTCGGCGATCAGCGTGCCGGTCTCGTCGTAGACAAACGTGCTCTCAGCATCGATTGCCCCCAGCCGGAATCCCAGAGCGCTCAGGTCGTCGACCGCGCTCGTCCAGTGCAGCGTCACGGTCGCGCCCGCCGTCGAGATGAGAACCGTCTGGGGCGGCCCCTCGGGATGCGCGGCCGCCGGGCCGGCGAGCGCCACCGATGCGACGACGATCGCGCCCGCTGCGAGAGCACGGAGCCCGCTCCCCCGCGCGCTCATGCAGCGGCCCCGCGCATCGCATCACCGGATGTCCGCCGCGGCCACGCGAGCGCGAGCATCACCACCAGGAACAGCCCGTACGCGACGATCGGGGCGGCCGAGATCAGCCCGAACGCGGGCTCCAGGATCGAATCGGCGTCCACCTGCAGCGCCGCGAACCACGCAAGCCCCGCCGCGACGCCGACCACGCCGACCACGATGCGCAGCACCATGTATGCCGGGCTCGCTGCCGCGGCAGCCAGGAACGGCACCGTCAGCACGACCCCGATGAGTTGGGCGAGTTCGATCCCGAGGTTGAAACCGAGCATCGCCAGCACCGCATCCCACACCGGGAGATCCAGCTCCACAATCGTGGTCGCGAACGCGGAGCCGTGGACGAGCCCGACGACGCCCGCCAGGACGGCCTCCCTCCGACCAAGGATCGGGCGGACGCAGTGAATCGCCATCAGAGCGATCGTCGCCGCGACGGCCGACTCGACGAGGCGCACGGGCAGTGCCACCCAGCCGAGCCCCACCACCACGAGCGTCATAGAGTGCCCCAGCGTGAACGCGGTCACGGTCTGGACGACGCGCACCAGCGTCCCGCGCGACGTCTGCCTCGGGTCGCGAACCCAGCGGGTCGGGGCTCGAGAAAGCGAGAGCGGGGCGACGAGGAGCAGGAGCGCGAGAAACAGCAGGTGGTCGTATCCGTCGGCGATGTGCTGCATGCCGTACGCGAGCATGTCGGCGACGGTGGCCGAGGCGGCCGCCGCCGCGATCGTCACCGTGGCGCTGGCTCCGGTGAGGATGCCGACCAGCTCGCGGTTGCCGGAGTCGCGAAGCGCCGAGACGTAGATCGCGTGGCGGTCATCGTCCTCGACGACGAGCGTCGCGGTGACGGTGACGGGCGACGGGAAGCCGGGTGCCGTCGCGGAGCCGGAGGCGACCGCCGTCTCGAGGCCGTTCACGGTCTCGATGACCACGCTGTCGATGGCCGTGTCGAAGGGCACGCCGTCGGAGTCGTGGAACTGCAGCTGGCGGACAATGACGTCCGCGACCGCGTCGCCGTTCGCACTGCTCGGGTCGACCCGCACCCCCGTCGCGCCTTCGAAGTCATCGAGGGGAACCTGGAGTTCGATGTCGAGACCGGCGTCAGTGAACTCGATCAGCAGGGCGCTGCTGCCGGTCGGATGGGCATGAGCCGGCGGAGCGTGCACCTGCGACGCGGTGACCGCCGCGATGAGCCCCAGCCCGGCGATGGCGCCGCGGAGGACAGGAAAGCGAGATCGCATCTGCGGAGTGTCGAGCGCGCGCGTGAATCGGAAGTGAACGCTCGGTGTCGGCGAAGAACGACGGCGCTAGCCGAGCAGCTCGGTGGAGGAGATGATCGCGATCCCGATCGGCACCACCCCGAGTAGCACGAACGCCGGCAGGATGCACAGCCCGAGCGGCAGCACGAGCCGGGTGGCGAACTCTGCGGCGCGCCGGGCGTCGGCGGCACGGGCGCGGCGGCGCTCGGCGACGGCGGCGCTGCGGGCCAGCGCGCCGACGGGAATGCCCGCCCGCGTCGCGGAGGCGAGCTGGCGGTCGAGCTCGGCCGCCTCCGCCGGCAGGTGCACCTCGGCGAGCGCGTCGAGCACCCAACGACGCGCCCGCGCGGGCGAAGCTCCCCCGCCCAGCGCCACCGCGAGCAGGTCAAGTGCGAGCCCCGGCGCCGGGCTGCGTGCCGACGCCGCCCGCCAGAGCCGACGATTCCAGCGGCCGGCGAGCACGAGCAGGCTTGCGCCGACCACGAGGCACCCCCAGCCGAGGCCGCTGCCGACCAGGGCGCCGAGCCCGTCGATGCCGAGAATTCCGCCGAGCAGCAGACCGAGCGGCGGCAGCGCCAGCACGATGCGCGAGGTGGCGCGCGGGCCGGCGAGCGCCGTCTCGAGTTCGCGCTCACCCTGCGCGAGTTCGCGCAGCACCTCCGCCAGCCGCGCCAGGGTCGGCGCGAGCGGGGCGCCCGCCTCTGTCGCGACGCGCCACACGGCGGCGAGCGCGCGCAGGCTGTCGCGCTCGGCGCTCGGACGCTCGTCGAGCACGGCGAGCACCCGGTCGGCGCTCGCCTCCGCCCCGCCCGCGGCGACCAGTCCGGCGAACGTGTCGGGTGCGTCGACGGCCAGCTCCCGCCAGGCGGCGCCGGGGGCAAGCCCCGCCTCGAGCAGCACGGCGAGGCGCTCCACCAGCTCGGCGTGCGCATCCACCGTCGCGCCCGCCTCCGTCACCACTGCTCCACCGCGAGCCGGTCGCGTGCGCCCAGCCGAAGGCGGCCGAGCGCCTCGATCCGGCGGGCGCCGTCGTCCCCCCGCCCAAGGTGGATCACGGCGTCGAACGCGCTCACCGTCTGACGCGCCAGCGCCGACGGCCCCCACCCGGCGAGCGCGCCGAGCGCCTCCAGCCGGGCCGGCACGTCGGCGGGAGAATTCGCGTGCAGCGTGCCAGCGCCGCCGTCGTGCCCCGTGTTGAGGGCCATCAGCAGCTCACGGAACTCGGGGCCACGACACTCGCCCACGACGAGTCGGTCCGGTCGCATCCGGAGCGCCTCCCGCACCAGCCGGTCGAGCCCGATCGCGCCCCGCCCCTCCAGGTTCGGCTGACGCGCCGACAGCGCGACGACGTGCGGATGCGCGACCCGCAGTTCGGCGACGTCCTCCACGACGACGATGCGCTCGCCCGGCGGCGCCTCGGCCAGCAGCGCGGCGAGCAGCGTCGTCTTTCCGGTGCCCGCGGCGCCGGTGATCAGCAGGTTCGCGCGGCGCGACACCAGTTCGCGCAGCCGGTCGAGGCGCACCTCGTCGACGACGTCTCGCTCGGCGAGCTGGGTCAGGCTCCAGCGCTCCGGCCGGGCCTGGCGAATCGAGAGCGCCGCGCCGCCGGCGCTGATCGGCGGCAGCACGGCGTGCACGCGCCGGTGGCCATCGAGCGCCACATCAGCGCACGGCGTCGCCTCGTCGACGTGCCGATCGCCCTGCGCGAGCAGACGGGTGGCGAGTTCGCGGGCCTCGCGCGGCGCGAGATGCAGTCCCGGCACGAGATCGGCGCCTGTACCCCGATCGACCCACACGCTGCCGTCAGGATTGACGAAGACGTCGGTCACCTCCGGGTCCAACAGGCTCGCCAGCGGCCCCCAGACGGCGGGCTGGGGCGCCTCACGCGCGCGCGGCGCCTCGGCGGGAGCGAGCATCGGACGCGCGACGAAGCGCTCCCCCGGCTCGCCCGCGCGCGCATCCATGTCGTCACGGTGCCCGAATGCGAGCAGACGCGCGCTGGAATCGCGCGGAATCGTGGGCTTCTCCCCCGAAAAGCGGCGGGGAACGAGGCGATGCGCCGAATCGGCGGCGTCTGGGCTCCGCGTCGGCGAAGTCCGGGAACCGGTCCCGCGAAGCGCGACCGCAAGACGTGCCGGTTAAACAGAGGGGCGGCGCCCATTGGGGGGAACGGGCGCCGCCACAGCAGCGCAGGATTGGGGGGAATCTTGTGCGCCGCATGCCGAGCTTGCGCCCGGATGGCTTGAGTGTACTCCAAAAGGAGGACACCGCAACGGAGATTCCCCGAGAAAACGCTGATGTTGATGACAACTCGGTGACGATGTTGTTCCGAGGCGCCGTTCGGACGCGAAACACGACGTCACACGCCCCGCGGCCCGGTCCGCCGCGCCCGATAGGATCGTCGCGTTCACCAGATGATTCCACGCGATCGCCAGGCACGGTCGCGGGTCGAGCGAGGATAACGACGTCCATGAATTCGATTGACAGCCTGATGCACGAGAACCGCCGGTTCGCGCCGAGCGCCGAGTTCGCCGCGAACGCGATCGGCTCGACCGAACTCGCCGAGGCCGCCACGGCCGACCGGCTGGGGTTCTGGGCCGAGCAGTCCCGGCAGCTCCTGCATTGGCAGACCCCGTTCACCGAGACCCTCGACTGGTCGAACCCGCCGTTTGCGCGCTGGTTCGGCGACGGCAAGCTGAACGTCGCCGAGAACTGCCTCGACCGGCACGTCGCCGCCGGCAACGGCGACCGGGTCGCCATCCACTGGGAGGGCGAGCCGGGCGACACCCGCAGCCTCACCTACGCCGAGCTCACCGCCGAGGTGAAGCGCGCCGCCAACGCGCTCGAAGCGCTCGGCATCGGCCAGGGCGACCGCGTCGCGATCTACCTGCCGGTCATCCCGGAGGCCGTCATCGCCATGCTCGCCGTCGCGCGCCTCGGCGCCGTGCACTCCGTTGTCTTCGGCGGGTTCAGCGCCGAGAGCCTGCGCGCCCGCATCGACGACGCGGAGGCGAAGCTCGTCATCACCGCCGACGGCGGCTGGCGCAAGGGCCGCGTGTTCGGACTCAAGGGCACCGTCGACACGGCGCTGGCCGCCGACGCCATCGACGGCAACCCGAGCACCGTGCAGCACGTGCTCGTGGTGCGCCGCGGCGAGAACGAGGTCGACTGGACCGAGGGCCGCGACGTCTGGTGGCACGACGCGCTCGAGGCGGCGGATGCCGAGCACGAGCCGCGCGGCTTCGAGGCCGAGAACCCGCTTTTCATCCTCTACACCTCCGGCACCACCGGGAAGCCGAAGGGCATCCTGCACACCAGCGGCGGATACCTGACCCAGGTCGCGTACACCCACAAGAACGTGTTCGACCTGCACCCCGAGACGGATGTCTACTGGTGCACCGCCGACGTCGGCTGGGTCACCGGGCACAGCTACGTCGTCTACGGCCCGCTCGCCAACGGCGCCACGCAGGTCATGTACGAGGGCACCCCCGACACGCCGCACCCCGGCCGCTGGTGGGAGCTGATCGAGAAGTACAAGGTGTCGATCTTCTACACGGCGCCGACCGCGATCCGCTCGTTCATGAAGCTGGGGCGCGAGATCCCGGATCGCTTCGACCTGTCGAGCATTCGCGTGCTGGGCAGCGTCGGCGAGCCGATCAACCCGGAGGCGTGGATCTGGTACCGAGACGTGATCGGCGGCGGCAGCGCCCCGATCGTCGACACCTGGTGGCAGACCGAGACCGGCGCGATCATGGTGTCCGCGCTGCCCGGGATCACGGAGCTGAAGCCCGGAAGCGCGCAGTGCCCGGTGCCGGGAGTCTCGATCGGAATCCTCGACGAGGACGGCACGCCGGTGCCGCACGGCAGCGGCGGACTCCTGGTCGCGACCGAGCCGTGGCCGGCGATGCTGCGCGGCATCTGGGGCGACCCGGAGCGGTTCCGTGAGACCTACTGGTCGAAGTTCGCCGAGGTCGAGGGCGGGCCGATGTACTTCGCCGGCGACGGCGCGCACTACGACGAGGACGGCGACGTCTGGCTGCTCGGCCGCGTCGACGACGTGATGAACGTGTCGGGCCACCGACTCTCGACCGCCGAGATCGAGTCGGCGCTCGTCGCGCACCCCTCCGTCGCCGAAGCGGCGGTCGTGGGCGCCTCCGATGAGACGACCGGCCAGGCCGTGGTGGCCTTCGTCATTCTGCGGCAGGAGTTCGCCGACGAGATGGCGGTGGATGCCCCGGTGCTGCTGCGCTCGCACGTCGCCCAGCAGATCGGCGCGATCGCGCGCCCGCGCGACATCTACATCGTGGCCGAGCTGCCCAAGACCCGCTCGGGCAAGATCATGCGGCGACTGCTGCGCGACGTGGCTGAGGGGCGCGAGGTCGGCGATACGACGACCCTCGCCGACACCAGCGTGATGCAGGTCATCTCGGACAAGCTCGGCGGCGCCTGAGGCGCGCGCGGGCCTGCGCCCGCGCGCGCACAGCGTCTAGTGGAACTCGAGGACGAGCTCGACCTCGACGGGCGAGTCGAGTGGCAGCACGGCCACTCCGACCGCGCTGCGCACGTGCTGGCCGGCCTCGCCGAAGACCTCGCCGAGCAGCTGCGACGCGCCGTTGGCGACGGCGGGCTGGCCGGTGAAGTCGGGGGTGGATGCCACGAACACGACCGCCTTGACGACGCGCGTGACGCGGTCCAGCGATCCGATCGCGTCCTCGGCAGCGGCGAGCGCGTTGAGGGCGCAGATGCGGGCGTATCCGGCGGCGTCCTCGGGCGTGACCTCGCCGCCGACCTTGCCGGTCGCGGGGAGCGCCCCGTCGATGAAGGGGAAGCTGCCCCGCGGTGTAGACGAGATCGCCGGAGACGATCGAGGGAATGTAGGCGGCGACGGGCTTCGCGACGGCGGGCAGGGTCAGGCCGAGCTCGGCCAGACGCGCGGCAACGGCGCTCACGCGGACGCCTCCGAGGCGACCGGGCGCTTCAGGTAGGCCACGAGTCCGCCTTCGGGACCGGTCACCACCTGCACGAGCTCCCAGCCCTCGCTGCCCCAGTTGTTGAGGATCGCGGCGGTGTTGTGGATCATGAGCGGTGTGGTCAGGTATTCCCACCTGGTCATCTTTGTGCTTCCGTTCAGCTTGAAGTTCGGAGTCGTCCCGTACCCTAAAGACTATGCCTGCCCAGAATCTGACGGCTGGCGGGGTGCTCGGTGCGATCTTCGGAACGCTTGGCCTGAGCGCGCTCGCCGGACTGCTTGTGACCGTCATGGTCGCCCCTGCCATCGCCGTGACCGGTGTCACCGCCAGCAGCACCATCGGGATCTTCGACAGTCTTCCCGACTACATCGAGCTCGACGAGGGTTCGCAGCAGAACCAGATCGTCGCCATCGCCGACGACGGCGACGTCGTCAACATCGCGACGGTGTTCTACCAGAACCGTGAGCAGATCAGCCTCGAGGAGATGAGCCCCTACCTGGCGCAGGCGGCCATCGCGGGTGAGGACCGCCGCTTCTACGAGCACGGCGGTGTCGACCTGCCCTCGGTCATCCGTGCGGCGCTCGGCCAGGCGACCGGCGCAGATGCGGGTGGAGCCTCGACGCTCACGATGCAGACGGTGCGCAACATCATCGTCACCCAGATCGTCAACAACCCCGACTACGACGTCGAAACCCAGACGGAGCTGATCGCGGAGGCCCTCGACCCCTCGATCGACCGCAAGCTGCGTGAGATGAAGCTCGCCATCGGGCTGGAGCAGCGGTACACGAAGGAAGAGATCCTCACCGGATACCTGAACATCGCCGGTTTCGGCGGCAACACCTACGGCGTGCAGGCCGCCGCCGAGCAGTACTTCTCGAAGAGCGCCGCGAACCTGACGATCGCCGAGGCCGCGAGCCTCATCGCGATCGTGCAGTACCCGAACGCCCGCAGCCTGGCGACGCCCGACAACTACGCGGCCAACCAGGAGCGCCGCGACGTGATCCTGACGGCGATGCACGAGGAGGGCTACATCACGCTCGAGGAGCGCGACGAGGCGCTCGCGATCCCGGTGGATGAGGAGTTCGTCGACTACTCGGCGCCGAAGAACGGCTGCCTCGCGGCGAAGACGCAGTACCGCTTCGCGTGCGACTACGCCACGCGCCAGGTGGAGACCCTGGCCAGCCTCGGCACCACCGAGGAGGAGCGCGCCGAGAACTGGAAGCAGGGCGGCTACACGCTCGTGCTCACGATCAACCCGAGCCTTGCCAAGACCGCCAACTCGACGGTGAAGAAGTACGCCCCGGCCGATGAGGATCGGTTCGAGTTGGGCGCCGCCGTGTCGAGCGTCGAGGTGGGCACCGGCCGCATCATCGTGATGGCGCAGAACAAGACCTTCGACAACACACTCGACGGCGGAGGCGATTCGACGACCGCCGTCAACTTCAACACCGACCTCGCGGGCGGCGGCGGCAGCGGCTTCCAGCCCGGGTCGACGTACAAGCCCTACGTGCTGCTCGCGTTCCTGGATGCGGGCCACGGCGTGAACGAGGCCTTCGACGCCGGCATCACCGAGTTCAACTACGCCGAGTTCTTCGACTCGAACATCGGCGGAACCTACGGCGGCACGACCTTCAAGGTGCGAAACGACGCGGGCGAGAAGGGGTCGTACACGGTCGTCCGCGGCACCGCCGGCTCGGTCAACTCGGTGTTCATGCAGATGGCCGCCGATGTCGACCAGGCTCGCATCGCCGAGCTCGCTGCGTCGATCGGCGTGCACCGCGGCGATGGCGCGACAGACGGCTCCGACCTGGCGACGAATCCCTCGTGTGCGATCGGTGGCTGCGAGAACAACATCGCGCCGCTGACGCAGGCCGCGGCCTACGCGGCGATCGCCAACGAGGGCGTGTACTGCGAGCCGATCATCATCGACACGGTCATCCAGCCGGACGGCACCGAGGTGCAGGGTCAGCCGCAGGTCTGCGGCCAGTCGCTCGTCTCGCCAGAGGTCGCGAACACGGCCGCCTACGCGATGGCGTCCGTGATGACGGGCACCGCGGCGGCGTCGAACCCGTACGACGGCACCCCGTACATCGGCAAGACCGGAACGACGGATGCCTCGGTGCACACCTGGATGGTCGGCACCTCGACCCGCGTCGCGACGGCCGTCTGGGTCGGCAACATCGTGGGGACGCAGGCGCTGCGAAGCATCTACATCAACGGCATCCAGGCTGCCGTGCTGCGTCACACGATCTTCAAGCCGATCGCGCTGGAGATCGACAAGCGCTTCCCGGGCTCGGCGTTCGCCGATCCTGACCCGGGTCTGCTGACCGGCAACCCGGTGACCGTCCCGGACGGCCTCATCGGCGGCACGCCGCAGGCGGCGAAGTCCGCGATCGAGCTGGCGGAGCTGACGTACAAGGACGCCGGGGAGGTCGACTCCGACCTGCCCGAGGGCACCGTGGCGAAGATCTCGCCGAGCGAGGGCTCGTCGGTGCCGCGTGGCACCGAGGTGAAGGTCTATACCTCGAACGGCAAGTCGGCGGTGATCCCCGACGTCTCGACGCAGGGCTATGACTACTCGACCGCCGAGACGGTGCTGATCGACGCCGGGTTCACGAACGTGATGGAGGCGTGTGTCGTCGCCACCGTGGATGACCCGCCCGCCTCGATCGGCACCGTTGTCGCCCAGAACCCCGAGGCGGGTTCGGTGAAGAACAAGAACTCGGCGATCACGCTGACGGTTCGAGAAGTCGCCTGCGCGTGAGTGCTGAGCTTCGCCGCGTCGGCGCCGGAATCGGCGCCGTCGCGGCGCTCGGCGCGGCCGCGTTCGCCTACGGCGCGCTCGTCGAGCGGGTGCGCTGGACGGTGCGCGAGGAGACGCTGCCGATCCTCGCGCCCGGCTCGCGTCCGATCACGATCCTGCACCTGAGCGACCTGCACCTGGCCCCGTGGCAGCGCTCGAAGATCGACTTCGTGCGCTCGCTCGCGCGGGTGGAACCCGACCTGATCGTCAACACCGGCGACAACCTGGGCCACCGGGACGCGATCCCGGCCGTGGCGGAGGCTCTGGAGCCGTTCCGCGACGTGCCCGGTGTCTTTGTGCACGGGTCGAACGACTACGTCGGCCCGACCTTCAAGAACCCGTTCCGCTATTTCAGCGGCCCGTCGAAGTCGCACAGCGAGGGTGCGAAGCTCGACACCGCCGCCCTGGAGCACCTGTTCGTCGAGGGTCACGGCTGGTCGGACCTGAACAATCGCGCCGCCGCGATCGAGCTGAAGGGCACCGCGTTCGAGTTCGTCGGCACGGCGGATGCGCACCGCGGCTGGGACGACCTCGGCTCGATCCCGGCGAACCTGGAGGCGGTGCGCGAGAACGTGGAGTGGACCGACAAGGTGGCGCTGCCGCCGCTGACGGTCGGCGTGACGCACGCCCCCTACCAGCGGGTGCTCGATGACTTCGTGACGGAGGGCGCCTCGCTGCTGTTCGCCGGGCACACGCACGGCGGCCAGGTGCGCGTGCCGGGCATGCCGGCGCTGGTCACGAACTGCGACATTCCGCGCGAGCAGGCGCAGGGGCTGAGCGTCTGGCGGCACGCGCGCGGCGCGGCGCTGCTGAACGTGTCGGCGGGCCTGGGCACCTCGATCTACGCGCCGGTGCGCTTCGCGTGCCCGCCGGAGGCCGTTGTGCTGACCTTGACCGAGATGCCCGCAGAAATCGGCTATCCTTGACAGGTTGCCGTTCACGGCAAGTGCATCACCGGGGTATGGCGCAGCTTGGTAGCGCGCGTCGTTCGGGACGACGAGGCCGCAGGTTCAAATCCTGTTACCCCGACCAATGCAAAGAGGGACCGGATTTATTCGGTCCCTCTTTGCATTGGTTGCGCGGAGTGGTTCGCACCTGCGAGCAGGTGGGCCCCCGCTGGCGAGGGGCCCCGGGCGCGCGAAGCGCGGTTGGGGGAGCCAGTAGGGGACAAATCCTGTTACCCCGACCTCCGAAGACTCAGGAGACTCAGGAGACTCAGGCGAAGTCGGCGTCGGGTCCGCTGGTGTAGCTGAAGTCGATGCGGGGCCGCCAGCCGCGGTTGAGGGTCCCGCCGCTCTCGTCGAGGTAGCAGGCGCCGCACAGCGACTCGTAGACGACCTCGGCGCCGTCCTCGATGGCGACCTGGTTGCCGTCGAACACGAAGTCGCCGTTGATGGTGCGCGCGTTGAAGACGGCCTTGCGTCCGCACCGGCAGATGGTCTTCAGCTCTTCGAGCGAGTGCGCCACTTCGAGCAGCCGGCGGCTTCCGGGGAAGGCGACGGTCTGGAAGTCGGTGCGGATGCCGTAGGCGAGCACCGGGACATCCTGCTGGATGGCGATCCGCAGCAGGTCATCCACCTGCTGCTCGTCGAGGAACTGGGCTTCGTCGACGAGCAGGCAGCTCAGATCCTGTCCGCTCTCCCGCACCAGCCGGGCGCGCTCGGAGACGAACAGCGCCGCAAGGTCGGCGCTGGGGCCGATGGTGAAGTCGACGGGCCGCGCGACACCCAGCCGCGAGACGATCGAGTTCTCGCCTTTGGAGTCGATGGCGGGCTTGGCCAGCAGCACCCGCTGGCCGCGCTCCTCGTAGTTGTAGGCCGCCTGCAGGAGCGCCGTGCTCTTGCCGCTGTTCATCGCGCCGTAGCGGAAGTAGAGCTTCGCCACCTACTCCTCCTCCAGAATGCCGTCTTCCGTCGCGCGACGGATGAGCTCGATCTTCTTGCTGGCCGGCCGGCCCACCTTGGCGTACTTCTCGCGCACGCGGCGCAGGTAGGTCTTGGCGGTCTCGTACTGCACGTTCATCTCGCGCCCGACCTCGATGGTCGAGAGGCCGCTGCAGTACAGCTTGAGCGCCTGCGTCTCGCCGGGGCTGAGCTTCGGACGGTTCGCCCGCTGCAGGGCGTCCTGGTGCCACTCGGCGGCGATGCCGGGTTCGGAGCCGGCGAGGGCGCGCACGGCGTCGGCGAGCTGCTCGCGCGTGACGATGTCGGCGGCGCCGGCGGCCTTCCAGCGCTCGGCGAAGGCGCCCTCGAGGTCGCGGGTGACGGCGATCACGCGGGCGCTGGCGGCGCGGCTGGCGCGCACCCGCGCTTCGACCGACGGGGTCGCGCTGTCGTCGTCGGCGTCGAAGACGACGGCCTGGGTGGGGAAGGCCTCGTGGGAGACGGTCTCCATCCAGGTGCCGACCGAGACGGCGACGGATTCGGCGAGGCCGGCCAGCTGAAGCCCCTGCTCCAGTTCGGCACGCACCCGCTCATCCGCGGCGACGATGCCCACGCTCGGGACGCGCGAAAGACGAGCGGAGTCGGTCGTCGTCGGCTGAGCCTCGCCTGGTGTCACCTTTTCAGCATAGAGGCCGACGCCGGGCGCGTGCGCCCGCGGGGGCCGCCAGCGGCGGGCGGGTGAGGCGCGAGCACGGCAGTCTGCGACTCAGCGGCCGGTGCCCGCGTGCACGACCGCGTTGACCTCGCCGTCGAGACCGAAGGCGTTGTGGACGATGCGCATGGCGTCGGCGAGCGTGTCGGCGCGCGTGACGACCGAGATGCGGATCTCCGAGGTCGAGATCATCTCGATGTTGATGCCCGCATCCGACAGCGACGTGAACAGCTGCGCCGAGACTCCGGCGCTGGTGCGCATGCCCGCACCGACGACGGAGAGCTTGCCGATCTGGTCGTCGTACTGCAGTGACTCGAAGCCGGCACCCTCCTGCGCCACGCGCAGCGCGGTGAGCACCTTCTCGCCTTCCGCCTTCGGCAGCGTGAACGAGATGTCGGTGACGCCGGTGGCGGCCGCCGAGACGTTCTGCACGATCATGTCGATGTTGGCGCCGGTCTGCGCCACGATCGTGAAGATCTCGGCCGCCTTGCCGGGCACGTCGGGCACGCCGACGACGGTGATCTTCGCCTCGCTCAGATCGCCCGCGACTCCCGTGATGATGGGCTCTTCCATCGTCTCTCCTCTATTGCCGTTGACGACCCAGGTGCCCTCGTTGTTGTTGAACGACGAGCGCACGTGCAGCGTGACACCGTGGCGCCGCGCGTACTCGACCGCGCGAATGTACAGGACCTTCGCCCCCGCGGCCGCCAGTTCGAGCATCTCCTCGCTCGTGACGTGCTCGATCTTGTGCGCCTTCGGCACGACCCGCGGGTCGGCCGTGAAGACGCCGTCGACGTCGGTGTAGATCTCGCAGACATCCGCCTTGAGCGCCGCCGCCAGCGCCACCGCGGTGGTGTCGGATCCGCCGCGACCCAGCGTCGTGATGTCGCGGCTGTCGCGGTTGAAGCCCTGGAAGCCCGCGACGATCGCGATCGCGCCGTCGTCGAGCGCCTCACGCACGCGGCCCGGGGTCACGTTGACGATGCGCGCCGAGCCGTGCCGCGAGTCGGTGATCATGCCGGCCTGGCTGCCCGTGTACGAGCGCGCCTCATAGCCCATGCTCTTGATCGCCATCGCGAGCAGCGCCATCGAGATGCGCTCCCCCGTGGTGAGCAGCATGTCGAGCTCGCGCGGCTCGGGGATCGGTGCGACCTCGTGCGCGAGGTCGATCAGCTCGTCGGTGGTGTCGCCCATCGCCGACACGGCGACGACGACCTCGTTGCCCGCCTTGCGGGTCTCGACGATGCGCTTGGCCACCCGCTTGATGCTCTCGGCGTCGGCGACGGACGAACCGCCGTACTTCTGGACGATGAGGCTCACGGGGTTTGGCTCCTGGATCGCGGGTGCAGACGCACAATTCTAGACGCCCGCGCCGCCGTGACTGAAACCGGCGGTGCGGCGTCGCGGTGAGCTAGTGCGGCGCGGCCGCTGTCAGCTCGAGCTTCGCCGCGGTCGACGTCAGCGTGCGCGCCGCCGCCTTCTCGTCGTCCGACAGCTTCGAGCCGAGGCTCGGGATCATCGACTGAAGACCCGGACGCCAGCCCTCGAAGCGCTCCGGGAAGCAGCGCTCCAGCAGCCCCAGCATGATCGGCACCGCCGTCGAGGCGCCGGGCGATGCGCCCAGCAGACCGGCGATCGAGCCGTCGCCGGCCGCCACCACCTCGGTGCCGAGCTGGATGACCGGGGTGCCGTTCGCATCCCGCTTCATGATCTGCACGCGCTGGCCGGCCGTGATCAGGCGCCAGTCGCCGCGCTTCGCGGTCGGGGCGAACTCCTGCAGCACGCGGTGCTTCGCCGCCCGCGAGGCGAGCAGCTCCCCCACCAGGTACTTGACGAGGTCGAGGTTGCGCAGCCCCGCGCCGACCATCGTGCCGAGGTTGTGCCAGCGGATCGAGCCGAACAGATCCCACCAGGTGCCGGTCTTCAGGAACTTGGGGGTGAATCCCGCGTACGGACCGAACAGGAGGCTCTTGCTGCCGTTGACCACACGGGTGTCGAGGTGCGGCACCGACATCGGCGGGGCCCCCACCGAGGCCTTGCCGTAGACCTTGCCGTGGTGTCGCTCCACCACGCTCGGCTCGTCGGTGCGCAGGAACTGGCCGCTGATCGGGAAGCCGCCGTAGCCCCGGATCTCGCGGATGCCCGAGCGCTCGCAGCAGCGTCAGCGCGCCGCCGCCCGCGCCGACGAACACGAACCGGGCGTTCAGCTCGAACGCCGTCAGGCCCACCTCGCGGCGGCCCCGGATGCGCCAGACGTCGCCCTTCTTCTTCAGCCCCGTCACGCGGTGGCTGAGTCGCAGGTCGGCGCCGCGCGCCCCCAGGTGATCGATCAGATCGTGGGTGAGGGCGCCGAAGTCGACGTCGGTGCCGGACGTGATGCGCGTCGCCGCGATCGGCTGCGACTTGGCGCGGCCCGGGATCAGCAGCGGGGCCCACTCGCGGATCGTGCGCGCATCCTCGGTGTACTCCAGCCCGGCGAAGAGCGGGTGATCTTTCAGCGCCTCGAAGCGCTTGCGCAGGTAGGCGACGTTGTCCTCACCCCAGACGAAGCTGAGGTGCGGCACCGAGTTGATGAAGCGCTCCGGCTCCGGGATGACACCCTGCTCGACCAGGAAGCTCCAGAACTGGCGCGATACCTGGAACTGCTCGTTGATGTCGATCGCCTTGCTCACATCGACCGTGCCGTCGGGGCGCTCGGGCGAGTAGTTCAGCTCGCACAGGGCCGCGTGGCCCGTGCCGGCGTTGTTCCACGCGTTCGAGCTCTCGAGCGCGACATCGCCGAGTCCCTCCAGAATCGTGATCGACCAGTCGGGTTCGAGTTCCGAGATGAGGGCACCGAGCGTCGCGCTCATGATGCCGCCACCGATGAGGGCAACGTCAACGGGTTCAGGCACGACATCCATCCTAGAACCCGGGGCCCCACGCCGCCGTCGGGGGCGGCCGCCGTTCCGTATTAAGATCCAGAGACCTTAACACCCACGACAACGCCCGCGCCGCGGCCTCGGAAGGACCCAGCCAGACTCGTGAGTTCGCAGTTCCGCGGCGACATTCAGGGCCTTCGTGCGCTCGCCGTCCTGCTCGTCGTGCTGTATCACAGTGGCGTCCAGGTGCTCAGCGGCGGCTACGTGGGCGTCGACGTCTTCTTCGTCATCTCCGGATTCCTGATCACCTCCCACATCTGGTCGGAGATCGCGCGCACCGGCCGGCTCGGCTTCGCCGCCTTCTACGCGCGGCGCGCCCGCCGCATCCTGCCGGCCTCGTTCGCGGTGCTCGCGCTGTCGCTGATCGCGGCGGCGATCTGGGTTCCGCCGCTCCAGCTCGAGTCGACCTTCACGGATGCGGTCGCCACCGCGCTGTACCTGCCCAACGTGGTGTTCGCCGTTCGCGGAACCGACTACCTTGCTGAGACCGCCCCGTCGGTGTTCCAGCACTTCTGGTCGCTCGGCATCGAGGAGCAGTTCTATCTGCTGTGGCCGCTGTTCCTCGTCGTCGCGCTCGCCCTCACCCGGAAGTCGCTGCGAGGGCTCACGATCGTCACCGCCCTCGCGGTCGCCGCCTCGTTCGCGCTGTCGGTCATGGCCACGCCCGTGTCGCAGCCGCTCGCCTTCTTCCTGCTGCCGACGCGCGCGTGGGAGCTCGGGGTCGGCGCCCTGCTGGCCCTCGTCACCGTGCGGCGACCGGAGTGGCTTCAGTCGAAGCTGGTCGGCGCCGCGGGGTGGCTCGGGCTGGCGGGCATCCTCGGCGCGAGCCTCGTGCTGACCTCCGAGTCGCTGTTCCCGGGCTGGCTCGCCGCGATCCCGGTCCTCGGCACCGCGCTCGTGATCGCCTCCGGCTTCGGAGATCACGGCGTCGGGCCCGCACGGCTGCTGTCGGTCCGGCCCGCCCTGTTCTTCGGCGCGATCTCGTACTCGCTCTACCTGGTGCACTGGCCGCTGCTCGTCATCCCGCAAGCCGGCGTCGGGCTCGAGCAGCCGCTGCCGCTGCGGGCCACGCTCGCCCTGGGCGCGCTCGCGGTGCCGCTCGCCTGGCTCAGCTACCGGTTCATCGAGACCCCCGGCCGCAGCGCCCGCTTCTTCGCCTCGGCACGGCCACGCCGGACCCTCACGGCGGCGCTCATCGCCTCGGCCGTCGTGGCCGGCGTGGGACTCGCCGGGGCACAGGTGGCGACGCCGGAACCCCCCGCAACGGCGAGATCGGTCGACGCCACCCCGGTCGGCACCCAGGTGGTGGGCACCGCCTTCGTCCCCGCCAACCTGACCCCGGATCTCGAGAACGCCAAGGCCGACAACCCGGCGATCTACCAGAACGGCTGTCACCGCAAGCGCAGCAACATCGACCCCTCGGGGTGCCTCGTCGGAACCGAGACGGACGCCCCGCTGGTCGTGCTCTTCGGCGACTCGCACGCGGCGCAGTGGTACCCGGCGCTCGCGGAACTTGCCGAAGAGGGCACGCTTCGGCTCGACTCGAACACGAAGAGCGACTGCCCGGCGGCGCAGTTCACGCTCCCCGACTACGAGAACTGCGACATCTGGCGTGACGCTGTCATCGCCCGACTCAATGACTCGCCCCCGGACATCGTGATCATCTCGAGCTACGGCGATCAGTACATGAGCGCAGCCGACGACCCGGAGTCGGAGTGGCGGGAGGCGGTGTCCGCCTTCCTCGACGCGCTGCCGAGCAGCTCGAGAACCGTCATCATCGCGGACACCCCGCACACCACCTCGACCCCCGCGATCTGCCTGTCGTCGAACCTCACCGACACGGCGCCGTGCGACTTGGTGCGCGCCGAGGCGGTGGATCTCACGACCCGCGACGCGGAGGCCGACCTCGGAGACGTCTGGATCGACTTCGTCGACTACTTCTGCGACGACACGATCTGCCCCGTGATCCAGGGCAACACGCTCGTGTTCCGCGACGCCCACCACATCAGCGCGACGTTCGCCCTCGAGATGACGGACGTGCTCCGCGAACGGATCTTCGCCGAGCCGTAGGCCCTCAGCCAGACGCGAGATGCGTCCGGACTGCCGTCTAGGCGGGCTGGGCCGCCATCACCTTCGCGGCCGCCAGCTCGGCCAGCTGCACCGCGTTCAGCGCGGCGCCCTTGCGCAGGTTGTCGTTCGAGATGAACAGCGCAAGCCCGCGGCCCTCCGGGGCTCCCTCGTCGGTGCGGATGCGGCCCACCAGGCTCGGGTCGGCACCGGCCGCGTCGAGCGGGGTCGGCACATCCATCAGCTGGACGCCCGGGGCGCCGTCGAGCAGCTCACGGGCGCGCTCGGGGCTGAGCGGGCGGGCGAACTCGGCGTTGATCGACAGCGAGTGACCGGTGAACACGGGCACGCGCACGCAGGTGCCGCTGACCCGCAGCTCCGGCAGCTCGAGGATCTTGCGGCTCTCGTTGCGCAGCTTCTTCTCTTCGTCGGTCTCGTTGAGGCCGTCGTTGACGATGCTGCCGGCGAGCGGCACCACGTTGAACGCGATGTTCTTGGGGAACTTGTTCGGCTCCGGCAGCTCCACGGCGCCGCCGTCGTGCACCAGGCCGATCGCGTCTTGCGCGACCGCGGCGGTCGCCTGCTCCAGCAGCTCCTCGCCGCCGGCCAGTCCCGCGCCGCTGACCGCCTGGTACGTGCTGACGGTCAGGCGCTCCAGGCCCGCCTCGGCATCCAGGACCTTCATCACCGGCATCGCGGCCATGGTGGTGCAGTTCGGGTTCGCGACGATGCCCTTCACGGCCTGATCCATGGCGTGCGGGTTCACCTCGCTCACCACGAGCGGAACCTCCGGGTCCATGCGCCAGGCGCTCGAGTTGTCGATGACGAGCACGCCCGCCTCCGCGAACCGCGGCGCCTGCACCCGGCTCATCGTGGCGCCGGCGCTGAAGATCGCGATGTCGAGGCCGCTCGGGTCGGCGACCGACGCATCCTCAACGGTGATCGGCTCCCCGCGGAAGTCGATCGTGGTGCCGGCGCTGCGGGCGCTGGCGAAGAAACGGATGCTGGCGATCGGAAAGTCGCGCTCGGCGAGAAGGCGACGCACGACGGCGCCGACCTGACCGGTGGCGCCGACAACGCCGAGGTGGACTCCTGCGGAAGTGCTCATAACGGACGATTCTACGGGCGCGCGGCGAGGAACTTCTCGATGAAGGCCGCGGTGTCCTCCCAGCCCTCCACGGCGACGCATTCGACGCCCATCGCCTTCACCGGATAGTCGTTGCCATCCGGGTCGAGGCGGTCGCCGACGAACAGCATGTCGTCGAGCGGAATGCCGGTCAGCTCGGCGAGCTTCGCCATGCCGTAGGCCTTGTCGATGCCGCGGCGCGTGATGTCGACGCTCGTCGACCCGCCCGAGCGCACCTCCAGCTCGGGCAGCCGCTCCTGCACGGCCGCGCGCAGCGCGTTCTTCTTCTCGCCGGACGGATCCCACGCCTTCTTGGCGTCGACCGGCGCGGCCTGACCGAGCGCCGAAAACGTGATCTGCGAACCGCGGTCCTCCAGGATCGGGCCCCAGGTCTCGCTCTCCCAGAAGCCGAGACGCTTCGCCTCCTGCTCCACGGCGGCGAGCGCTGCGGCCTTCTGCTCGTCGCTCAGGTTCTCGGCGTACTGGGCGACCCAGCCGCCCTTCTGGAACAGGAAGTACTGGGTGCCGCAGGTGGGCATCAGGTGCAGGCGGGCCAGGGCATCCGGGTGATCCAGCGGCAGGTTGTCGACCAGCTGCAGCTCGAACTGGGCGAAGTTGCCGCCCGAGATCACGCACACCTCGACCGCGCCGAGCAGCTCGACGATGAGCGTCGCCATGCGCGGGTCGAGCGGGGACTTCGACGCGGCGAGCGTGTCGTCCAGGTCGAAGGCGACGAGGCGCGCGGTGGCGGGAGTGGCTGTGGTCACGGGATCAGATTCTTGCACGCCGGTGTTTCGCGCCGGTCTCAGTTCTGGACGAAGCGGCGGCCCTCGAAGGCACGCCCGAGCGTCACCTCGTCGGCATACTCCAGGTCGCCGCCGACCGGCAGACCCGAGGCCAGACGCGAGACGCGCAGCCCCGGCTGCGCCTGCAGCAGGCGGCTGAGGTAGGTCGCGGTGGCCTCCCCCTCCAGGTTCGGGTCGGTCGCGATGATCACCTCGGTGACGGTGCCGTCGGCCAGGCGCGACAGCAGCTGCGCGATGCGCAGGTCGTCGGGGCCGATGCCGTCGATCGGGCTGATCGCGCCGCCGAGCACGTGGTACAGCCCGCGGAACTCGCGGGTGCGCTCGATCGCCACCACATCCTTCGCCTCCTCGACCACGCAGATCGAGGCGGGGCTGCGGCGCGGATCGCGGCAGACCGCGCAGGTGTCGAGCTCGGAGACGTTGCCGCAGATCGAGCAGAAGCGGATCTTCTCCCGGATGTCGGTGAGGATCTGCGCCAGCCGCTGCGTGTCGAAGCTCTCGGTCTGCACGATGTGGAACGCGATGCGCTGCGCCGACTTCGGGCCGATGCCGGGCAGGCGACCGAGCTCATCGATCAGGTCCTGGATGATTCCTTCGTACATGGCTAGCTCCCGGCCGGGTCAGCGGGGGCGGCGCCCGGGGCGGCACTCGGGGCAGCAGTCGGGGCACCGCCCTCTGCCGACGCGGAGGCCGGGGCGGGCGCCAGCGAGTGCTCGCCGATGAAGTTCGCGCCGAGCAGCTCGCGCACGACCGCCTCGCCGTAGCGCTCGCGCGGGGCGGCCGCGCGAGCGGAGGGGTGGGCGGGGGTGTCGGCGGGCTTGGCGGGCTGCGAAGCGGTGGGCTCCGCCGCGGGCTTGGCGGCGTCGGGTTTCGATACGCCGCTGGCGCGGCTGCTCAACCCGCTCGGGGCGGCGGGGTCGGGTTTCGATACGCCGCTGGCGCGGCTACTCAACCCGCTGGCGGGGGTGCTCGGGCCGCTGGGGGTCGGGGCGGCGGGGGCGGCGCCGGGGATCGAGACGACGTTCCAGCCGTCGGCGTCGTCGGGGCGCGGCGGTTCCGCTTCCGGGTCGGGGACGTCGTCGGGCTCGGGCACCGGCTCGGCGCTCGGTGCCGCCGCCTGCCGACTGGGACGTTTCTCCGGAGGTTTCGGCGCGGTGCGGGCCGCATCCGCCGTGTTTCCAGGGGCGGCCGGCGAATTCTCCGGAGAAGCGCTGCGCTGCGCGGCGGCCGGGGCGGTCGCCTCGACGCGCGGCAGGAACTTGACGCGCACGCCGAGCACCTGCTCGATCGCGACGCGCAGGTGGTCGCTGACGTTGTCGCCCGGCTTCTGCTTCGGGCGGAAGTCGTTCACGTCGTTGTCGCTGCGGAACGAGAGCGTCAGCACCTCGTCGGCGTACGCGCGCGGGGTCGCGGCGAACACCACGAGCCACGAGTTGCGCTTCGCCTTCTTGACCGCCTCGAGGATCTCGGGCCAGGCGTCCTTGATCTGCTGGAACGTGACCGGGCCGACGGGCGCCGGCTTCGCGGCGGCGGCAGGCGACTCAGTGGGTCGCTTCTCCGGAGTTCTCGGCTCCGCGGCAGCGGATGCCCCCGGAACCGCAGGAGCGGCCGGCGAAGCCTCCGGAGAAGCGGCACGCTCCGCGGGAGCGGCGGGCGCGGCAGCAGGAGCGGATGCGGCGGGAGCGGCAGCGGGCGCGGCGGCAGGCGCGGGAGCGGCAGCGCGAGCGGGAGTGGGAGCGGATGCGGCGGGCGCGGCAGCAGGAGCAGCAGCTGGCGCCGGCGCGGCGCCCTCGATGCCGATGCGGCGCTCGAGGCGCTCGACGCGGGCGAGCGCGCCGCGCTCGGCGTCGTCCATCGCGGGAACCAGCAGCCGGGCGGCGAGCAGCTCCAGGTGCAGGCGGGGCGAGGTCGCGCCCGACATCTCGCTGAGGGCCGCGTTCACCAGATCGGCGGCGCGCGACAGCTCGGCGGTGCCGAAGGCGGTGGCCTGCACGCGCATCCGCTCCACCTCGTCGGCGGGGATGCCGCGCAGCACAGCCGCGGCGCCCTCACCGGTGGCGGCCACGACGATCAGGTCGCGCAGGCGCTCCAGCAGGTCGTCCACGAAGCGGCGCGGATCCTGCCCGGTCTGGATGACCCGGTCGATCGCCGCGAACAGCGCCGGGGCGTCGCGGTCGCCGATCGCCTCCACCACCTCGTCGAGCAGGGCGGCGTGCGTGTAGCCGAGCAGCGCGACCGCGCGCTCGTAGTCGACCCGGTCGCCCTCGGAGCCGGCGATCAGCTGATCGAGCAGCGACAGCGTGTCGCGCACCGACCCGCCGCCGGCGCGCACGACGAGCGGCAGCACGCCCGCCTCGACCTCGACGCCCTCGGTCCCGCTCAGCTGCTGCACGTAGTCGAGCATCTGCGCGGGCGGCACGAGCCGGAACGGGTAGTGGTGGGTGCGGCTGCGAATCGTGCCGATCACCTTGTCGGGCTCGGTGGTGGCGAAGATGAACTTCACGTGCTCGGGCGGCTCTTCGACGATCTTCAGCAGCGCGTTGAAGCCCTGCGGCGTCACCATGTGCGCCTCGTCGAGGATGAAGATCTTGAAACGGTCGCGCGCGGGGGCGAAGGCGGCGCGCTCGCGCAGGTCGCGGGCGTCATCCACGCCGTTGTGCGAGGCGGCGTCGATCTCGACGACGTCGAGCGAGCCGGAGCCGTCGCGGCTGAGCTCCACGCACGAGGGGCACACGCCGCACGGGGTGTCGGTCGGCCCTTCGGCGCAGTTCAGGCAGCGGGCCAGGATGCGTGCGCTGGTCGTCTTGCCGCAGCCGCGCGGACCGCTGAACAGGTAGGCGTGATTCACCCGATCGGTGCGCAGCGCCGTCCGCAGCGGATCGGTCACCTGCGACTGACCGATGAGCTCGGCAAAGGTCTCGGGCCGGTAGCGGCGATACAGGGCGGTAACCACTCGCCCAGCGTAGTCGGCACCACCGCGACCGGGCGGGCTGAGTGCGGTTCCGCCTCCGACAGGCGGGTGGGATAGTATTGCCGCGGCTCCCCGCGTGGCGCCAACCAGGCCAACTCCCCCAGGGCGGAAACGCAGCAAGGGTAACCGGGCTCTGGCGGGTGCGCGGGGAGTCCTGCCAGGAGGATTCGCCTAGTGGCCTATGGCGCACGCTTGGAAAGCGTGTTGGGTGAAAGCCCTCGGGGGTTCGAATCCCCCATCCTCCGCTGTTGAACTACCACCACCACGAACTCCGCACCACATCACCTGTGCCGCTCGAAGGGGGGCGTGTGTCGAGCCACCGCGTCACGATCCGCCCCCGTCGCTCGCTGATGGTGACGGCCGTGCTGTCGTTCCTCGCCGCGATGCTGCCGATCTTCGGGGTGCTCTACTGGTTCGCCAGCACGCGCGACGCGATCGTGCCGGTGTGCGTGGTGCAGGCGATCGTGCTCGCCCTCGGCGCCGGCGTGCTGCTGCGCCAGCTTCAGGTGCGGGCGGTCGTCACCGACACCGAGCTGACCGGCAACGGCATCTTCTCGCCGACGATCCGCGTCGAGCTCGACGACATTGAAGACGTGCTGCTGGTCGAGACGCACGTCGGGCCGTCGCCCGACACCGTCACCCAGCTGATCGCCCGCGACATGGACGGGCACACCCTCTTCCGGATGCGCGGCAACTTCTGGCACGACCACGACCTCGAAGCGCTGGTCGCCGCGCTGCCGGTCTCGGTGACGCGCGTCGCCGGCCCGCTCAGCATGACCGAGTTCTTCGAGGAGTACCCCGGCAGCGTCTACTGGTTCGAGAACCGGCCGGGGCTGAAGGCCGCCGCGGCGGCCGCGGGCCTCATCGCGCTGGCCGGCGTGATCGCGCTCGTGACGAGCGTGCTCGGCTTCTCAATCCCCGGAATCTAGCGCGCCCGCTCAGCGCTTGCGCGTCGAGCCGAAGATCGTGTTGACCAGCACGCGCGCGACCTTGACGCCCGCGTTGACGGTCTGCTTCAGCCGGCGCTCGTCCCGCGCCGCCTGCTCGCGCGCCCGCTTCGCCTCGGCGCGCTCGGCCGCCTTGGCGCGCTTCTCCGCCTCGCGCTGCGCTTCCTTCATGCGCTTCTCGACGGCCTTCTGCTCGGCGACGAGCTGACGCTCCAGCGCGGCCGCCGTGGCCGTCGCCTCCGCCGCCTCGGCGCGCGCCTGCTCCGCCTCGGCCGCCTTCGTCGTCAGCTTCTCCCGCGCCGAGCTCGGGTCGATCGCGACCCCGTACTTCGCGGTGAGCGGCGAGGCGTCGACCGCCGCGGCGATCACCGCGGGGTCGGTGGGGCTCATCGAGCCCTGCGGCGCGCGCAGCCGCGTCCACGCGACCGGCGAGGGCGCGCCCTTCTCGTTCATCACCGTCACGATCGCCTCGCCGGTGGCGAGGTTCGTGAGCACCTCGTCGAGCTCGTAGCCCGAGTTCGGGTAGGTCGAGACCGTCGCCCGCAGCGCCTTCGCGTCGTCGGGCGTGTGCGCCCGCAGCTGGTGCTGGACGCGACTGCCCAGCTGGGCGAGCACATCCGAGGGCACGTCCTTCGGGGTCTGCGTGACGAAGAAGATGCCGACGCCCTTCGAGCGGATCAGGCGCACCACGCGCGTGACCTGGTCGAGGAAGTCCTTGGAGGCGTCCTTGAACAGCAGGTGCGCCTCGTCGAAGAAGAACACCAGCTTCGGCTGCGGCAGGTCGCCCACCTCGGGCAGGGTCGAGTACAGCTCGGCGAGCAGCCACATCAGGAACGTCGAGAACAGGGCCGGCTTGTCGTGCACGCTCGGCACCTCGAGCAGGCTGACGATGCCGCGCCCGTCGGGGTTGGTGCGCATGAACTCCGCCACGTCGATCTGCGGCTGGCCGAAGAACACGTCGGCGCCCTGATCGGCGAACATGATCAGCTCGCGCAGGATCACGCCCGCGGTCGCCTTCGACAGTCCGCCAAGCTCGGCCAGCTCGGCCTTGCCCTCGGCGCTGACCAGGTGGCTCACCACGGCGCGCAGGTCGGCGAGGTCGACGAGCGGCAGCTCGGCCTTCTTGGCGTAGTGGAAGACGAGGCCAAGGCTCGATTCCTGCGTGCTGTTCAGGCCCAGCACCTTGCTCAGCAGCAGCGGTCCGAAGCTGTCGATGCTCGCCCGGATCGGCACCCCCGAGCCGAGCCCGCCGAGGGAGAAGAACTCGGTCGGGCTGGCCGCCGGCTGCCAGGCCTGCCCGATGCTCTCGGTGCGCTCCAGCAGCTTCTCGCTCGAGGTGCCCTCGCTCGCGATGCCCGACAGGTCGCCCTTGATGTCGGCGGCGAAGACCGGCACGCCGGCCGCCGACAGCTGCTCGGCGAGCACCTGCAGCGTCTTCGTCTTTCCGGTTCCCGTCGCCCCCGCGACGAGGCCGTGACGGTTCGTCATCGCGATCGGGATGCGCACCGGCACCTCCGCGAGCGCCTCCCCGTTGACGAGGGCGCCCATCTCCAGCGCGGGCGCCTCGAAGGCGTACCCGGCGCGAATGGTCTCGACCGCGGCGGCGTCGAGCGGCCCGACGTTCTTCGGAGCGTTCATGGCGGTCAGCCTAGCCGCGCGCGGCGAACTCAGACCGGGGTGCGCTCCTCCAGGCCCCACGCCTGGCCGTAGCCGCCCTCGGCCTCCGGCTTCGCCATCAGCTCGAGGAACGGGGCCGCCGGGAAGGCCTCCGGGCCGAGCACACCGACCCCTGACCACACGCCGCCGGCGAGCAGTTCGAGCGCGATCACCGGGTTCAGCGCGGTCTGCCAGACGACGCACTGTGCCTCGTACTCGGCCATCGTCCACTCGTTGTCGCTCACGTGGTACAGGTACACGGCGCGCGGGGCGCCGTCCTTGCCGGTGCCGGTGACGTAGACGCCAGCGCAGGTCTTGCCGGTCATCCGCGGTCCGATACTCGCCGGGTCCGGAAGCGCCGCCGCCACGACGTCGCGCGGGGCGACCTCCACCGGGCCGTCGGCGCTGCGCACCCGCAGCGGCGTGGTCTTGTCGAGCCCGAGCAGGTTCAGCGTCTTCAGCACGCCGATGAACTCGTCGCCGAGCCCGTACTTGAAGGTGACGCGCTTCGCGTCGAGCCAGCGCGGCATCAGCAGCACCTCTTCGTGCTCGACATTCACGCACTCGACCGGGCCGATGCCCTCCGGGAACTCGAACACCTCCGGCTCGCTGAACGGCGCCGTCGTGTACCAGCCGGCCTCCTTCTCCCACACCACCGGCGGGTTCAGGCACTCCTCGATCGTCGTCCAGATCGAGAAGCTGGGGGCGAAGATCTCGTTGCCCGCCTCGTCGCGCACCACCAGGTTGGCGCCGTCGCGCGTGCCCAGCTCGTCGATCTCGTCGAACAGCTCGTCGCTCGCATAGCGGGCGAACACGTCGCTCAGCCCCGGCTCGACGCCCATGCCAACCAGGGCCAGCTGTCCGGCCTTCTCCCAGTCGGGCGACTGCGCGAACTGGTCGTCGCCGAGCTTCACGTGGGTGAGCGCGTACGGCTCCTCCGGATGCGGCTCCGACAGGCTCATCGCCATGTCCAGATAGCCGGCGCCCGCGGCGAGCGCCCCCGCGAAGATGGTCGGCACGAACTTCGGCTCCACCGCGTTCATCACGTGCGTCGCGCCGTGCTCCCGCGCCAGGTCGGCGACCGAGTCGGGGCTCGACGCGTCGACGTGGGCCGCCGCGAAGCGCGCGGCGACGTCGGCGCCGTGCTTCTCGGCGATCCAGGCGACGGTGCGCTCGGCGCGGCTCCGGTCGTAGTCGCTGACCACGAGCAGCTCGAAGAAGTCACGTCGCGCGGCGATCTTGGCGATCGCATCGCCGACACCGCCCGCGCCGACCAGCAGGATCCTCATGCGCTGACGCTATCGCGCGGGGCCGCACCGCGGGAAGAGCGGACCGGGCTCAGATGCCGGCCGGCTCCGTATCGTCCTCATCCGCGGCCCCCGCGGCACCCTTGAGCCACAGCTCCACCCCCGCGACGTGCGCGGTCATCAGCGCCGCCGCCAGCTCCGGGTCACCCGCGCGCACCGCGGCGAGGATGTTGGCGTGCTCGGTGAGCGTGCGCTCCACCGCCCCCAGCTCGCTCAGCCCGCGCCACACGCGTGCCCGCACGGTGCTGCTGGAGAGGGTGTCGAGGATCCCCGACAGGTAGCGGTTGTCGGCGGCTGTGGCCAGCTCGCGGTGGAAGTCGATGTCGTGCTGCACGAGGGCATCCACGGTGGAGTCCTCGGCAGCGATCTCGGCGATCGACTCGAGGCGGGCGACCAGCTCGGGGCTGCGCCGCGCGGCCGCCGCACTCGCCGCCGCCGCCTCCAGGATGCGGCGCACCCCGAACATCTCCAGCAGCGTCGCATCGTCGTGGATGTCGACGACGAACGAGATGCCCTCCAGCAGCACGCTGGGGTCGAGGCTCGTGACGTAGGTTCCGTCGCCGCGACGGACATCGAGCACGCGAATCGCCTCGAGCGACTTCACGGCCTCGCGCAGCGAGTTGCGCGAGATCCCGAGCGCCTCGCCGAGCTCGCGCTCCGGAGGAAGCCGGTCGCCCGGCTTCAGCTCACCGGTCTCCAGCATCTGCTTGATCGCGGCGATCGCGTTGTTGGTCTGCGACATGGGACTCTCTATTCGACGGTGATGAGGGTGTGCCCCGAGGCGAATGACACCGTGAACCGAACGTATCCGTCCTCGTGGGTGAACGGCACCTCGACACCCTCAAGAGGACGCGATACACGGCGCGGCGGCTGCTCGCAGCGCACGGCGACCTCGGCCCCCTCGACGGGGAACGGATCGCTCACCGTCTCGACCTCCGACAGCGACCGCCGCGAGGGCAGGTAGCTCAGCAGGTGCACGAAGGTCTGCTGCTCGGTGCGCTCGAGCGCCACCTCAAGGTGGCTCGGGCCGCTCACCCGCGCGGCCGGCTCGGGGAACACCTCGCGCAGCGCGGCCGCGGCGAGCGCGCCCAGCTGCGGCACCCCGGTGTCGCCGTAGGCCTCCATCAGCCCGAAGGCGGCCACCGCGACGCGGTCGCGCACCACGAGCGCGGGGAAGTCGGTCGCCACGCCCGCGGGCGTGTACTCGTGGCCGCTGAAGCGCTCCGGCGTGCGGTCGAAGAACGGCTCGGTGACGGTCGCGTAGACCCGCGAGCCGTCGCCAGCGCGCACCCGGCGGATGCCGCCCGGCACGACGAAATCGAAGTCGGGCAGCCCGGTCGCCTCGGGCACCGGGCGGACGAACTCGCGCTCGAGCGCCGGGTCGCCGGTCGCCTCGACGCCGAGGATCGTCGCCGCGGCCGCCCCCTCGGGAAGCCCGGAGAAGAACACCGAGCCGCCGGCCGCGAGGAACGCCGAGACCCTGGCGCCGACCTCGTCATCCACCTCGACGCCGTCGAGGAAGACGACCGCGCGGTAGGCGCTGAAGTCGGAGTCGGGCGACAGGAAGTCGAAAGCGAGACCGAGCTCGGTCAGCAGACGCAGCGCACCCAGTTCACCCGGGCCGGGGGCGTCGGCGTGGATGACGCTCGCATCCGAGGCGATCGGACGACGGATCACCGCGACCTCGGCGACCCGGCTCGCACCGGCGGTGACCTGCTGCACCGCCTCGACGCGGGAGAAGGTCGACTCGAGCAGCCCGGTGACGGCGTCGTGCGAGCGTCCCGAGGCGGGCAGCGAGTCGCCGATGCAGATGCCGAGCCCCATGCTCACCATCTGCAGCGCCTCGTAGTCCAGCGCGGGGGCCGGGTGCAGGCTCGCGCTGTCGCCCCAGCTGCCGAAGAAGCGGCCGGTCATGCCCAGCGCGCGCGGCTGCAGCGGCAGCACGTTGCGCGCGACGTACGGCGCGTAGGCGTAGCCCCAGCCGCCGGTCGGCAGGGCCTCGATCTCGTCGTGGGTGCTGAACTCGAGCTCTTCGGCGAGCCGCAGTCGCGGGCGCGAGTTGAAGAAGACGCTGCGCCGGTAGCCGTCGCGCGTACCCCCGTCGACCATGTCGCGGAACCGCGCCATGTAGTCGTGCGACACCGCCCGCGCGGTCTCGCGCCGTCCCGCCTCGGTCTCGGGGTCGAATCCGCTGGCCCGCGCGGCGGCCTGGAAGGTGTCGCTGAACCCGGGCTGGTCGAAGCAGATGTCGAAGAAGAACCCGTCGGCGTCGGGGAAGTGCTCGAGCACGTCGGTGGTCTGCTCGGCCAGGAACTCGCGGTACGGGCTCGTCATGTCCATGACGCGCCAGCCGGGAACCCCGTGCGAGTCGACGCGGATCGGCTGGCCGGCGTCGTCCTGCGCGATCCACTCCGGGTGCGTCGCCGCCGCGTACTCGTCGAACAGGATGCTCAGGTAGATGGGGCTGCGGATCCCGACCTCGCGCAGCGCCTCCAGCTGCTCCCGCAGCAGGTCTCGTCCGCCGAGCCCGGGGTGCACCTCGTCGCGATCGGTCTGGTAGTACAGCTGCCCGTGGTGGCACTTCGCGAACAGGGTGACCGAGTCCACCCCGAGGCGCACGAAGCGGTCGGCGAACTCGGCGCGATCGAAGCTGTCGGCGATCGGCGTGATCAGCGGCGAGGTGTGGAAGTCGAGGTGGACGGAGCGCCGCGCGACGTACGCGGCGTCGGGGGCGGTCATCGGGGACGGGTCGTGACCCATGGTGTTGTTCCTCACTTGCCCCTCAGCGGAGCAGATCGAGCCTAAAAATGGGATGTCTGTGCGTCAAGGGGCGGCGGGGCCGGGGGCCGCGCCGAGCGGTGTGGGGTCGCCGAGCTCGGCTTCGGCGTGCCGCAGGGCGGCGCGCAGCTCCGCCACCCGCTCGGCCAGCTCGGGCCGGTCGATCAGGTTGTCGAGCTCCCAGGGGTCGGCCTCGAGGTTGAAGAGCTGGTCGTGACCGGGCGCGGAGTAGCAGATCAGCTTCCACGCGCCGCGGCGCAGGGAGCGCTGCTCCGCCTGGTAGGCGGTGAAGATCTCGGATTCGACCGGAGCGTCGTCGGTGATCGCGGTCGCGAGCGACGGGAACTGCAGATGCTCCGGCGCGGGCACTCCGGCCCACGCGCAGATCGTGGCGTAGATGCTGCCGGAGTACACCGGCTGGTCGCGCACCGCCCCGGCGGGCACGCCCGCCCCCGCGATCACGAGCGGCACGCGAATGCTGTGCTCGTAGAGGCTCTGCTTGCCCCACAGGCCGTGCTCGCCGAGCGCCAGCCCGTGGTCGCCCGAGAACACGACGAGCGCCTCACGCCCTGTGTCGGCCTCGAGTCGCTCGACCTCGGCGAGCAGCCGGCCGATCTGCTCGTCGACGTGGGTGATCATCGCGAAGTACTCGCGCCGGTGCAGCCGCACCGCGTCCTCGGTGCGCGGATGCGGGGCGAGCAGCTCGTCGCGGATGCCCAGCGAGCCGTTGTCGAAGGGATGCTCGGGCAGCGCGTTCGGCGGAACGGCGATCGACTCCTGCGGGTAGCGGTCGAGGAACTCCTGCGGGGCCTGCTTCGGGTCGTGCGGGGCGTGGTAGGCCACGTGCAGGAAGCGGGGTCGGTCGTCGCTGCGCCGCTGCAGGAAGCCAACGGCCGCGTCGGTCCAGCGCTCCGAGGAGTGCTGGACGCTGCCGTCGGGCAGGGTCATCCAGTGCCCGCCGCGGGTCTCGTCGGCCGGGTTCCAGCGATCGTTGTCGCGCGGCCGGCGGTAGGCGTCGTCCTCATCCGACAGCGAGCCGAGCATGCCGCCCGCCCAGGGGCCGACGGTCTCGTAGTCGGCGTCGAGCGCCTCGGTCTCGTTGTGCCATTTGCCGGTGAAGAAGGTGTCGTAGCCCGCCTCGGTGAGGGCCGCGCCGAGGCGGGTGACCTCCATGAAACGGGGCTCGCACTCGAACAGGGTCAGTCCGGTCAGGAGCATCCGTCGCGCGGGAACGCACACCGCCTGCTGCAGCGAGCCCTGGTTGACCGCCTGCGTGAACGTGGCCCCCCGGGCGCGCAGACGGTCCAGGTTCGGCGTCGCCACCTGGGCGCTGCGCAGCGACCAGTGGGTCATGTCGTCCATGAAGATCAGGACGACATGGGGGCGCGCGCGTCGCTGCGCCGCGGAAGCGGGGGCCATGCTCACATCGTAGACATGGGATGTCCTAGAGCACAAAACCCCTTGAAGTGAAAAGGAATGCGTTTTCCACCTTGGCGCCATAGGATGTTTTGGACTCGAAGAGGAGCGACACGATGAGCGAACTCAGCGCAGATGCGCGGCGTGCGGGCGACAGCTTCGCCCACCACTGGAACCTCGTCGTCGGCGCCGGCCGCGCCAACGAGGGCCTCCGCGCCGACTGGCAGCACCACCTCCGCGACGTCGTCGAGACGCACGGCTTCCGGTACGTCCGCTTCCACGGGCTGTTCCACGACGACATGTTCGTCTACCGCGAGAACGCTGCCGGCGAGGTCGAACCGTCGTTCCAGTACGTCGACGTGCTGTTCGACGCGCTGCTGGACACCGGCATCCGCCCCTTCGTCGAGTTCGGGTTCATGCCGCGCGAGCTCGCCACCGACACCGAGACCGCGTTCTGGTGGGGCGCCCACGGCTCGCCTCCCACCGACAGCGACAAGTGGGAGCAGCTGATCGCCCGCACCGTCGAGCACTGGCGCGACCGCTACGGCATCGACGAGATCCGCACCTGGTACTTCGAGGTGTGGAACGAACCCAACCTGCGCCCGTTCTTCACCGGCACCAAGTCGCAGTACATCGACATGTACCGCCGTGCCGCGCGCGCGGTGAAGGCGGTGGATGCGGAGTTGCGCGTCGGCGGGCCCGCCACCAGCAACTTCGTGCCCGACACCCGCTTCGACGGGGAGAAGGAGGACACCTCCGCGCAGGCGGACACGCTCGCGGCCGAGGACCTCGACGCGCTCGACTGGCAGCCGGTCTGGGTGAAGGAGTTCCTCGAGATCGCCGCACGCGAGAAGCTGCCCGTCGACTTCGTCTCCAGCCACCCCTACCCGACCGACTGGGCCTTCGACGAGCACGGCAACGGCTCGCGCCTGACCCGCGGCGTCAACGCCACCGCTCGCGACCTGCGCGTGCTGCGCGACCTCGTCAACGCCAGCGCGTTCCCCGAGGCCGAGATCCACCTCACCGAGTGGTCCTCATCCTCGAGCTCGCGCGACCGCACCCACGACTACCCGCAGGCGGCGACCTTCATCGTCAAAGCCAACCTCGACAGCATCGGACTCGTCGACTCGATGTCGTACTGGACGTTCACCGACATCTTCGAGGAGGCCGGCGGCGGGCAGCTGCCCTTCCACGGCGGATTCGGCATGCTCACCGCGCACGGCATCCCGAAGCCGACCTATCACGGCTACCGGTTCCTCACCGAGCTCGGCGACGAGCTGCTCGCGCGCACCGACGTCGGGGCGCTGACCCGCGACGGCGTCACCGGACGCGTCACCGGCATCGTCTACCACTACCCCGCCGAGGTCACCCTCACCGTTCCCGCCTCCATCGACACCCGCGAGCACGCCGACCGCACGCTCGCGACCGGCCGCGAGCGCACCGTGCGGGTGCACGTCGCCGGGGTGCCGGCCGGTACGCGCTTCCGCGTCGAGACCCTGTCACCGCAGGCCGGCAACGCGATCGCCGCCTGGGATGCGCTCGGCTCGCCCGTGAACCCGAGCCGCGAGGACGTCGCGGCCATTCGGGCCGCCGCCGAGGCGCTCGACGTCGCCGAGCTCGTCGCCGGCGAGGCCGGACTCGAGGCGGAGCTGACCCTGCCCGCGTGGGGCGTGGCGCTGATCTCTCAGCTGGACTGAGCGACCGCCCGAGCCGGGTCGCGCCTCAGCGGCGGCGTCGTTCCTCGCGCTCCGAGCCTCGGGGCCCACAGCGCCCACACGAACACCGCGACCCCGGCGCCGACGACCGCCCCGGCGAGCGTGTCGGTGAGCCAGTGCACGCCGAGGTAGGTGCGCGCGAACGCCATCGCTAGCACCCAGATCGCCCCGGCGATCCCCACGCTCCAGCGCCGCACCAGCAGCGTGAGCAGCACCGCCATCGTGGCCGCGTTCGCGACATGCCCCGAAGGGAATGACGCCGACTCCAGCTGCAGCAGCGCCTCCAGCGGGCGATCGCGATCGGCCAGCAGCTTGACCGCCTGCACCACGAGGGCGCTCGCCGCCGACGCCGTCACGAAGGTGAGGGCCGCAACCGGACGGCGCTCGACGAGGAACGCGATCGCGAGGGCCAGCGGAATCACCAGCACCCCGGCCCAGCCGCCGCCCAGGAAGTCGAGCAGCCGCGCCGGCAGCTCGAACCACGGGCCCGGGTTCTCGCGCAGCTCATCGACCCAGGCCAGATCGAGCGCGCTGGGGCCCTCCACCAGACGCAGCGCGAACAGGCCGCCGACCGCCACGATCGTCAGCACCGCCGCGGCGCTCGCGAGCAGGGTCGCGCCGCGGCGCGAGATGCGGCGGCGACGCGGGGAGGTCATCCCCCTATGTTCCCGCGATCGACGGCACCGTGCGCGGACGCACCACGATCCACAGCACCAGGATCGCGATCCCCAGCGTGGCCAGCTGCACGCTCGCCATCGGCAGCGCCGAGCCGATCCCCAGCCAGCCGACGATCGGCGAGATCAGACCGGCGAGGCCGAAGTTGACCGCCCCCAGCAGCGACGCCGCCGTGCCCGCCTCCTTGCCGTGGTGGGCCAGTGCCGTCACCTGGATCGCCGGGAACGTCGCCCCGGTGAGCGAGATGAGCACGAACAGCGGGATGAGCACCGTCCACAGCCCGCCGCCCAGCAGCGCGAACACGGCGATCGTTGCCGCCGCGAGGAACATCCCGGTGAGTGTCACCGCGATCACCCACTGCGGACCCACCCGGCGCATCACGCGCGACGAGATCTGCGAGCACACCGCCAGACCGAGCGAGTTGACGCCGAACAGCAGGCCGAACTGCTGCGCATCCATCCCGTACACGTCCTGGAACAGGAACGACGATGCCGCCAGGTAGGCGAACAGCGACGAGAAGTTCATCGCGCCGACGATCGCGACGCCGACGAACACGCGGTCGGTGAACAGCGCCCGGTAGCGGTCGCGCGCCGTGCTGTGGCCGACGTCGCGGCGGCGCGCCGGCGGCAGCGTCTCGATGATGAAGAACCAGGCGAGCGCCAGCACCACGACGCCGTAGCCCATCAGCACCCAGAAGATGCCGCGCCACTCCATCACCTGCAGCAGCTGCGAGCCGATCACCGGGGCCAGGATCGGCGCGAGGCCCGTCACCAGGGCGAGCCGGGCCAGCATCCGCACGAGCGGATGCCCGCCGAACAGGTCGCGCACCATCGCCATCGCCACCACGCTGCCGCCCGCGGCGCCGATGCCCTGCAGCACGCGGAAGAAGCCGATCAGGCCCAGGTCGGGGGCGAGCGCGACGCCGAGGCTCGCGGCGATGTGCAGCGTCGTCGCCACGAGCAGCGGCGTGCGGCGCCCCACCTTGTCGCTCCACGGGCCGACGAACAGCTGCCCCAGGCCGAACCCGACCGTGGTCGCGGTCAGCGTCAGCTGGATCGCCGCATCGCTCGCGTCGAACACCGTGGCGATCGCCGGGAACGCGGGCAGGTAGAGGTCGATCGTGAACGGACCGAGCGCGACCAGGGCCCCCAGCACCAGCACGTAGACGAGACGCTGACGCTTGGTGAGCGAGTCACCGGGGTGGAGGATGATCGGCTTGGTCGGCGGGTGCGCCTCGACGCTGATCTCAGAACTCACGAAGCGACGCTAGCCCAGGTCGGGGGTGCGGTGCTCGCGGATGACCTCGGCGAACCAGCGGGCGGAGTCCTTCGGAATCCGCTCCTGCGTCTCGTAGTCCACGCGCACGATGCCGAAGCGCTTCGAGTAGCCGTAGCCCCACTCGAAGTTGTCGAGCAGCGACCAGACGAAGTAGCCGCGCAGGTCCACCCCGCGCGCGATCGCGCGGTGCGCCGCCGTGAAGTGGCGGTTCAGGTAGTCGATGCGGTCGGCATCCGGAACCCGCGTTCCGTGCTCGGTCTCGACCACGCGGTCGGGGAACGCGGCGCCGTTCTCGGTGACCATCAGCGGCTGATCCGGGAACTCCTCGTGCAGGTGCACGAGCAGCTCCTCCAGCCCGTCGGGGGCGATGTTCCAGCCCATGTCGGTGTACGGGCCCGCCTGCTTCAGGAACTCGACGTTGCGGCTGCCCGGCCACGCGGATCCGCCCATGTCCTTGTGACCGTCGTTGTTCGTGCGAGGGGACACGCCGTCCCACATCTTCACCGTCACGGTCGAGTAGTAGTTCACGCCGAGCACGTCGATCGGCTGGTTGATCTGCGCCAAGTCGCCGTCGCGCACGAACGACCAGTCGGTCACCTCGGCGGTGTCGGCGAGCAGGTCGTCGTCGTAGCGGCCGCGCAGCAGCGGGCTCGTGAACGCGCGGTTGGCGAGCGCATCAATGCGGCGGATCGCCTCCGGACTGGTCTCGTCATCACCGCGGATGACATGGAAATTGAGGGTGATCGACAGTTCGGGGTCGTTCGTCGCCGCCCGCCGGATCTCCGGCACGGCGAGGCCGTGCGCCAGGTTCAGGTGGTGCACCGCGGCGAGCGCGTCGGCCCCGTTGGTGCGGCCCGGCGCGTGGGCGCCCGAGCCGTAGCCGAGGTAGGCCGAGCACCACGGCTCGTTGAACGTCGTCCAGGTGTGCACGCGGTCCCCGAGCGCCTCCACCGTGCGCGCGGCGTACTCCTCGAAGCGGTACGCGGTGTCACGGTTCGGCCAGCCGCCTGCATCCTCGAGCGGCTGCGGCAGATCCCAGTGGTACAGCGTCGCCACCGGACGGATGCCGCGGGCCAGCAGCCCGTCGACGAGCCGCGAGTAGAACTCGACGCCCTTCCGGTTGAACGAGCCCGAGCCGGTCGGCTGGATGCGCGGCCAGGCGATCGAGAAGCGGTAGGCCTCCAGCCCCAGCTCTTTCATCAGGTCGAGGTCGGCGTCGAGGCGGTGATAGTGGTCGTCGGCCACGTCGCCGGTGTCGCCGTTCCAGGTCTTGCCGGGGGTGTGGCTGAAGGTGTCCCAGATGCTCGGGCCGCGGCCGTCCTCGTGGGCGGCGCCCTCGATCTGGTAGCTCGCCGTCGCGGAGCCGAACACGAAGTCGGGGGCGAACGCGAGTCCGCCGTCGCGGTAGTCGGGGGAACCGGTGGACGCCATGAGGGCACGGCCTTTCCTGCAGTGGTGGTGGAGCTCGGGGCGGCCATGCCCGCGAGCCGTGTCTCCATCCTGGCGCACGAGGGCGTTCGGTGAGGTCGCCGTGTGGCGGGTTCCTGTGCGGCGCTACGCGCGCGGCGCGCGCACCCCGAGTCGCTCCAGGTGCGCGTTCGAGAACCGGCCCTCCGGGTCGAGCCGCTCGAACACCGCCCGCGCCTCGGCGAGCTTTGGCGTCACCGCGGCGATCCGCTCGGCGTCGACGGCGTGCCATTTGCCCCAGTGCGGGCGCGCGTCGAACGGGGCGAGCGCTGCCTCGATGCGCGGCAGCAGGGCGCGCACCGGCTCGGGCTCGTTCTTCCAGGTGAAGTGAATCGCCAGCACGTCGCGCTCGAACGCGCCCGAGAGCCACAGCGAATCCGCCTTCGCGGTGCGCAGCTCAGTGGCCAGCAGCAGCGGCGCGATGTCGTCGCGCAGTTCGCGCACCGCGGCGAGCGCCGGGGCACCGGTGGCGCGGTCGACGAAGTACTCGGTCTGGATCTCATCGCCGTTGCTCGGCGTCGCGTCGAGGCGGAAGTGCGGCAGTCGCTCCAGCCACGGCCCCGGAACCCCGCCCTGCGTGGTCAGGTTCTCCCCCGTCTCGAAGATCGGGGTGACCCCGCCGGCGCGGGAGGCGTCGAACAGGCGCTCCGGCACCTCGCCGTCACCGTCGCCCGCGCCCTCGATGCGGGACTTCAGCCAGATGTCGCCGGCGCCCTCGCCGAGCCAGTTCGAGAACACGCTCACGCTGTAGCCGGCTCCGGTCACCGCCTCCAGCTCGGCCAGCAGGGAGTTCCAGCTGAGGCCGACGAACACGTCCTGACGCACCCGGTAGCTCGGCTCGACCGCGAGCGTCACCCGCACCGTGATGCCGACGGCGCCGAGCGAGACCACAAGGGCATCGAAGTCGGGGGCGCCGCGCCGCACCGAGCGGAGCTCGCCCGAGGCATCCACGTATTCGATCCCGCGCACCGCCGTCGCGAGCACGCCGTTGCCGTTGCCGGAGCCGTGGGTTCCGGTCGCGATCGCGCCGCCGATCGAGATGTGCGGCAGCGAGCCCAGATTGTGCAGCGCCCAGCCGTGCCGCTCGAGCCATCCCGCCAGCACGCCGTACCGCGTCCCGGCGCCGACCGTCACCTCGCGGGCCGTCTCGTCGAGCACCGGATCGGGGTCGACGTCGAGCACCGTCACCAGTGTTCCGGTCGTGTCGGCGAGGTCGTGGATCGAGTGCCGGGTGCCGAGCGCGCGCACCGTGCCGAGCGCGCGCACGGCCGCCTGAACCTCGTCGATCGAGCGCGCCTCGACGAGGCGCGGAGCGGTGAATCGGTGGGTGCCGGACCAGGTCTGCAGCGGCGACGGGGCGTTCATCTGACGGAGCCTACGCCGAGGGAGAGCCTGCCGACGCCGGGTCGGTCAGGATCGGCTGCCAGGCCAGTTCGGCGGCCCCGATCAGGAGCCGATCCTCGCCGAGCGCGGCCGGCTGGATGCGCACCCCCTCGAACGCGGCCGGCACCGTGGTCGCGGCGACGGTGCGCTCCAGCTCGACCGGGTCGCAGGCCAGCAGGCTCGCCAGGAATCCGCCGAGCACCACCCGCTCCGGGTTGACGACGTTGATCGCGTTGCCGAGCGCAACCGCCAGCACGCGCTGCTGCCGGGCGACCTCGGCGGCGACCGTCGGGTCGTCGGCGGCGAGCAGCGCCCGTTCCAGCTGCGGCTCGTCGGCGCTCGTGAGCCCGAGCGTCGCGAGCAGCCGGGCGCGGCTCACCTCGTCTTCGAGCGTGCCGTGCTCGGTCACGCGGTCGGCGGCGTCCGTGAGACCCGGGCGATTCTGCCCGAACTCCCCCGCGTAGCCGTTCGCGCCGCCGAGCAGCTGGCCGCGCACGATGACGCCGCCGCCGATGCCGCTCGCGCCGCCGTTCAGATAGACCAGCTCCTCGACGCCGCGGCCGGCGCCGAAGATGCGCTCGGCGAGCGCGCCGAGGCTCGCATCGTTGTCGACAACGGTCGGGAGGCCCAGCCGTGCGGCGACGAGCTCGGCAATCGGCTCGTCCCGCCAGCCCAGGTGCGGGGCCCAGCGCACCACGCCGTCGCTCGCGCGCACCAGGCCCGGCACGGCGAGGCCGACGCCGAGCAGGCGGGGTTCAACGGCGGCCGCGGCGCGATACGCGTCGACCGCCTCCGCCACGATCTCGACGGTCTCGAGCGCGGTGACCGGGTGGTCGACCTCGCGCCGCACGCGGTGCTCGACGCGGGCGCCGAGCCCGACGATCGCGACGGTGACGGCGTCGAGCTCCGGGTTCACGGCCACCACGGCCGGACGCGAATGCGGGCGCACGACCGGCGAGGGGCGGCCGACGCGGCGGGGAGCCGGGGCATCGCCCTCTTCGACGAGACCCAGGCTCTCCAGCTCGCCGACCAGCGCGCCGATGGTGGAGCGGTTCAGGCCGATCTCAGCGGTCAGGGTCGCGCGCGAGACGGGACCGCCGCGGTGGACGCGCGCCAGCACGGCCGCGAGATTGCGGCGGCGGACCCCGTCCGTTCCGTCCTTCACGCTGACCATCCGTTCACCATATCCGCGCCGAGGTTCGTGACCGCGCGCTCTTCTCTCCGCGCTCCTCATGCTATAAGTTGGAGCACGCAACATTTTGCGTTCACCGTCGAACCAGGAGCATCATGGCCCTCACGCCCACCCCCGCCGACAAGTTCACCTTCGGACTCTGGACCATCGGGTACAACGGCACCGACCCGTTCGGCGGCCCCACCCGCAAGCCCCTCGACGTCGTCCACGCCGTCGAGAAGCTCGCCGAGCTCGGCGCCTTTGGCCTCACCTTCCACGACGACGACCTGTTCGCGTTCGGGTCGACGCCCGCCGAGCGCGAGAAGGAGATCGAGCGCCTCAAGGGCGCCCTCGCTGCCACCGGCCTCAAGGTGCCGATGGTCACCACCAACCTGTTCAGCGCGCCCGTCTTCAAGGACGGCGGCTTCACCTCCAACGACCGCGAGGTGCGTCGCTTCGCGATGCGCAAGGCGATGCGCCAGCTCGAGCTCGGCGTCGAGCTCGGCGCCACCACCTTCGTCATGTGGGGCGGCCGCGAAGGCGCCGAGTACGACGCGGCGAAGGATGTGCGCAGTGCGCTCGAGCGGTATCGCGAGGCGCTCAACGTGTTCGGCGACTACGTCACCGACAAGGGCTACGACATCCGCTTCGCGATCGAGCCGAAGCCGAACGAGCCGCGCGGAGACATCCTGCTGCCCACCGTCGGGCACGCGATGGCGTTCATCGAGACGCTCGAGCGCCCCGAGCTGTTCGGCCTGAACCCCGAGGTCGGGCACGAGCAGATGGCGGGTCTCAACTTCACGGCCGGCATCGCGCAGGCGCTCTACCAGGGCAAGCTGTTCCACATCGACCTCAACGGCCAGCGCGGCATCAAGTACGACCAGGACCTCGTGTTCGGGCACGGCGACCTGCACAACGCGTTCTCGCTCGTCGACCTGCTCGAGAACGGCGGCCCGAACGGCGGCCCCTCCTACGATGGCCCGCGCCACTTCGACTACAAGCCGAGCCGCACCGAGGACGAGACCGGCGTCTGGGACTCGGCCGCCGCGAACATGCGCACCTATCTGCTGCTCAAGGAGCGAGCCGCGGCCTTCCGCGCCGACCCCGAGGTGCAGGAGGCGCTCATCGCCTCGCGCGTGCCCGAGCTGGCGGTGCCGACGCTCTCGGCGGGTGAGACGTACGACGACCTGCTGGCCGACGCGAGCGCCTTCGAGGACTTTGACGCCGACGCCTACCTCGGCGGCAAGGGCTTCGGCTTCGTGCGCCTGCAGCAGCTCGCCACCGAGCACCTCCTCAACGCCCGCTAATGCTCCTGGTGTGCGGCAGGGATGCATCCCGGGCCCCAGCGAGTGCCGCGTGCGGCACGCGGTCGGGGCGCGGGTCACGCGGTTGGGGTGAGCTGTGAGGCTCGTCGCGGGGGTCGACTCCTCCACCCAGAGCTGCAAGGTCGTGATTCGCGACCTGGAAACCGGAGCCGTGGTGCGGACGGGGCGCGCCGGGCATCCCGACGGCACCGAGGTGCATCCGGATGCCTGGTGGACCGCCCTTCAGGCCGCGATCGCCGACGCGGGCGGCCTCGATGACGTCGCCGCGATCTCGGTCGGCGGTCAGCAGCACGGCATGGTCGTGCTCGACGCTGCGGGCGAGGTGATCCGGCCCGCTCTGCTGTGGAACGACACGCGCAGCGCCGGGGCGGCATCCGCCCTGATCGCCGAGTTCGGCGCCGCCGAGCTCGCGCGGTGCACGGGCAGCGTGCCGGTCGCCAGCTTCACCGCCACCAAGCTGCGCTGGCTGCGCGACGCCGAACCGAAGCACGCCGCGCGCGTCGCCGCCGTCGCGCTCCCCCATGACTGGCTCACCTGGCGACTGCTCGGCTACGGCCCGGCAGGCTCGAGTCCGCTCGGTCCCGACCTCGCCGCGCTGACCACCGACCGCTCCGATGCGAGCGGCACCACCTATTGGAGCCCGGCCGACGGCGAGTACGACCGCGAACTGCTCATCGCCGCGCTCGGGCACGACGCGACCCTGCCGCGAGTGCTCGGCCCGGCCGAGACCGCCGGAACCACGACGGCTCACGGCACGGTGCCGGCGGGGGTCGTCGTCGGCCCCGGCGCGGGCGACAACGCGGGAGCGGCGCTGGGCCTCGGCGCCCGCCCCGGCGACGTCGTCGTCTCGATCGGCACCAGCGGCACCGTGTTCGCGGTGAGCGAGCAGCCGGTGCGCGACGAGACCGGCGCGGTCGCCGGATTCGCGGATGCCTCCGGCGCCTACCTCCCGCTCGTCGCCACGCTCAACGCGGCCCGCATCCTCGACGCGACGGCACGGCTCCTCGGTGTGCACCACGACGAGTTGGGGCGACTCGCCCTGGGTGCCGAGCCGGGCGCTGCGGGGCTCGTGCTGCAGCCCTACTTCGAGGGCGAGCGCACCCCGAACCTGCCCGACGCGACGGCGACCCTGTTCGGCATGACCCTGGCGAGCACGACCCGCGAGAACCTGGCGCGGGCCGCGATCGAGGGCATGCTGTGCGGCCTGGCGGACGGGCTCGATGCCGTGCGCGTGCACGGCGTCACGGCCGAACGGGTGCTGCTGATCGGCGGCGCGGCGCAGAGCACGGCGGTGGCGACGATCGCCGCGCAGGTGTTCGACGCGCCGGTGGTCGTGCCCGAGCCGGCCGAGTACGTCGCGCTCGGCGCGGCCGTGCAGGCGGCGTGGGCGCTGTCCGGGGAGCGTCCGGCGTGGCCGGTGTCGACTGCGGCGACGCCCGCGCCCGATCTGCACCCGGTCATCCGCGAGCAGTACGCCGCGCGCGCCGCATCCGCTGACTGAGGCTCCGACGATCCCGCCCGCGCTCGCGCGCGTCCGCTCGGCGCGCACGAAACACCCGCAACCGCGTGACCCGCGCCCCCACCGCGTGCCGCACGCCTCACGCGCTGGCGGCAGGGATGCATCCCTGCCGCGCCAACGCTACAGGCGGGTGAGGGCGGAGAGGACGTCGGCGAGGAGGTCGTCGGCGGACTCGATGCCGACCGAGAGGCGCACCACGTTCTCGGGCACCTCGAGCTGGGTGCCCTTCACGGAGGCGTGGGTCATCTCGCTCGGGTAGCAGACGAGCGACTCGACGCCGCCGAGCGACTCCGCCAGCTGGAACAGCTCCATCGACTCGGCGAAGCGCCGCGCGGCCTCGCCCCCGCCGCGCACGGCGACCGAGATCATGCCGCCGAAGCTGCGCATCTGCGTCGCCGCGAGCTCGTGGCCGGGGTGCTCGGGCAGGCCCGGGTAGTAGACGCGCTCCAGCTTCTCGTGGCCGACGAGCGCCTCCGCGATGCGCTGCGCGTTCGAGGAGTGCCGGTCCATGCGCACCCCGAGGGTCTTGATCCCGCGCATCGTGAGCCAGGCGTCCATCGGGCCGGAGACGGCGCCGACGCCGAACTGCAGGAATCCGACCTGGTCGGCGAGCGACTCGCCCCGCACGAGCGTCTCGTCCTTCAGCACGACCGCGCCGCCGAGCACGTCGCTGTGACCGCCGAGGTACTTGGTGGTCGAGTGCACGACGACGTCGGCGCCGAACGACAGCGGCTGCTGCAGGTACGGCGAGGCGAAGGTGTTGTCGACGACGACGATCGCGCCGACGCGGTGCGCGAGCTCGGCGACCGCGGCGATGTCGGTGATCTTCATCAGCGGGTTGCTCGGGGTCTCGAGCCAGACGACCTTGGTGGCGTCGGGGCGCAGCGCCTTCTCGACCGCATCCAGGTCGCCCATCTCGACGGTCGACAGCGACACGCCCCACGGCACGTGCACGCGGCTCACCAGCCGGTGCGTGCCGCCGTAGACGTCGTTGCCCATCAGGATGTGGTCGCCGGGCTGCAGCGCGGCCCGCAGCAGCGTGTCCTCGGCGGCGAGGCCGGAGGCGAAGCTGTAGGCGCGGTCGCCGCCCTCGAGGGACGCGAGCAGGGTCTCGAGCGCGGTGCGGGTCGGGTTGCCGCCGCGGGTGTACTCGTAGCCGCCGCGGAAGCCGCCGATGCCGTCCTGCACGAACGTGGTCGTGAAGTAGATCGGCGGGATGACGGCGCCGGTCGTCGGGTCGAAGTCCTGACCGGCGTGGATGGCGCGAGTGGTGAAGTCGTTCTCGGAGTTCATGGGGTTCTCTTCTTGATCAGGAGGCGAGGGCGCGCGCGAGCGCACCGCGAGTCAGGAGGGCGACGGGCTTGCCCTGCTCGAGCACGAGCGCGGCGCCGGTGTCGGCGAGCGCGTCGCGCGCGACGTCGAGCGGCTGGGCCAGGCCGACGAGCGGGAGCACGTCGCCGAGGAGGTCGTCGATCGGATCGGCCGGGGTCACGTCGCCGGCGAGGAGCGCATCCACGAGGGCGCGCTCGGTGACGGTGCCGGCGACCTCGCCGAGCACGACCGGGGTGTCGGCTTTGAGGACGGGCAGCGCCGGGGTGTCGGCCGCGCGCAGCGCCGCGACCGCCTCGGCGACCGTCGCGCCGGGACGCACGTGCGGGAGCGCCGCCGCGTCGACCGTGCCGAGCACGTCGGCGACGGTGCGCCCCTCGCCTGCGACGCCGAAGCCGTGCCGGTCCATCCAGGTGTCGCTGAACACCTTGCCGAGGTAGCCGCGGCCGCCGTCGGGAAGCAGGATCACCATGACGTCGTCCGGTCCGAGGTCGCGGGCCGCCTTGAGTCCGCTCGCGATCGCGAGACCGCTCGATCCGCCGACCAGCAGCCCCTCCTCGCGCGCCAGGCGCCGGGTGAACTCGAAGCTCTCGGCGTCGCTGGAGGCGATGATCTCGTCGACGAGGCTCGCGTCGTAGGCGGTGGGCCAGAAGTCCTCGCCGACGCCTTCGACCAGATACGGCTGCCCGGTGCCGCCGGAGTACACCGAGCCCTCCGGGTCGGCGCCGATGATGCGCACGCCCGGGTTCTGCTCCTTGAGGTACTTGGCCACACCCGAGATGGTGCCGCCGGTGCCGACGCCCGCCACGAAGTGGGTGATCTTGCCCTCCGTGTCGCGCCAGATCTCGGGACCGGTCGACTCGTGGTGGCTGAGCGGCCCGTTGGGGTTCGAGTACTGGTCGGGCTTGAAGGCGCCGGGGAGCTCGCGCGCGAGCCGGTCGCTGACGTTGTAGTACGAGCGCGGGTCCTCGGGCGCGACGTTCGTCGGGCACACCACGACCTCGGCGCCGTAGGCCTTCAGCACGTTGCGCTTGTCTTCGCTCACCTTGTCGGGGCAGACGAACACGCACTTGTAGCCGCGCTGTTGGGCGACGAGGGCGAGGCCGATGCCGGTGTTGCCGCTCGTCGGCTCGACGATCGTGCCGCCGGGGGCGAGCTTGCCCTCGCGTTCGGCCGCGTCGATGATCCGCGTGGCGATGCGGTCCTTGGACGAGCCGCCCGGGTTGAGGTATTCGATCTTGGCGAGCACGGTCGCCTGGATCCCCTCGGTGACCGAGTTCAGCTTGACGAGCGGCGTGTTCCCGACCAGATCCAGGACGGTTGCGGCGTAATGCATGCCACGAGCCTACTTCCGCCGCACCCCGTGTTACCGGCGTTCGTCCGCGGCGGAGTCCGCGGCGGAGTCGGCGCCGGAGCCCGAGCCGGATGCCCCGCCGAGCCGCTGCCGTTCGAACAGGCGGGCGTACACCCCGCCGACCTCGAGCAGCTCGGCGTGGGTGCCGCGTTCGACGATGCGCCCGCCGTCGACGACGAAGATGACGTCGGCATGCACCACGGTCGAGAGCCGGTGGGCGATCGCGATGGTGGTGCGGCCGCGCGCCGCATCGTCGAGCGCCGTCTGCACGACGCGCTCCGAGACCGCGTCGAGCGCGCTGGTGGCCTCGTCGAGCACGAGCACCGCCGGGTCCTTCAGTAGCACGCGCGCGATGGCGACGCGCTGCTTCTCACCGCCGGACAGGCGATACCCGCGCTCGCCGACGATCGTGTCGTAGCCCTCGGGGAAGCGGGAGATCGTGTCGTGGATGTTGGCGGCCCGCGCCGCGGACTCCAGCTCGGCGTCGCTCGCGCCCGGCCGGGCGTAGCGCAGGTTCTCGGCGATGGAGGCGTGGAACAGGTACGTCTCCTGGCTGACGATGCCGATCGCGTCCAGCAGCTCCACCTGCCGCAGGTCGCGCACGTCGTCGCCGGCGAACAGCACCCGCCCCGAGCTCACGTCATGCAGGCGCGGGATCAGATACGACACGGTCGTCTTGCCGGCGCCGGACGGCCCGACGAAGGCCGCGTACTGGCCGGGTTCGATGCGGAACGACACCCGGTCGAGCGTCGGCGGGGTGTCGTCTCCGGCATCCGGATAGCGGAAGGTCACGTCGTCGAACTCGACGACCCCCAGCTGCTCGGGGTTGACCGGGTGCGCGTCCGGGCGGTCGGTGATCGTCGGGGTGAGGTCGAGGTACTCGAAGATCCGCGCGAACAGCGCCTGCGAGGTCTGCAGGTCGAGCGCCACCCGCATGAGCCCGAGCAGCGGCCAGCTGAGGCGCGCCTGCACGGTGGTGAACGCGACCACCGTTCCGGCGGTGACCATTACATCCTGGAAGATCAGCCACGCCGCGACCAGGTAGATGATCGCCGGGATCACCGAGAGGAACACGTTGACGATCGCGAAGAACCACTGCCCGCTCATCGCCTGCTGCACCTGCAGCCGGATCTGGTTCCGGTTCTCGTCGCGGTAGCGGTCGACCTCCCACTCCTGGCGCGAGAAGCTCTTGGCCAGCAGCACCCCGGAGACGCTCAGCGTCTCCTGCGTGATCGCCGTCATCTCGGACAGCGACTCCTGCGTCTTGGTGGCGATGCGAGCGCGCACCTGGCCGACCTTGCGCTGCGCGATCACGAGCACCGGCAGCAGGATGACGGCGACGATGGTCATCTGCCAGCTCAGCACGATCATCGCCACGAGCGCGGCGATCACGGTGACGGTGTTGCCGATCACGCTCTGAATGGTGTTGCTGAGCACCCCGGCGACGCCGCCGACGTCGTTCTGCAGACGCGACTGGATCACGCCGGTCTTGGTGCGCGTGAAGAAGCCGAGCTCCATCGCCTGCAGGTGCGAGAACAGGCGCACGCGCAGCTCGCCCATGACGCTGTTGCCGACCTTCGCCGTCAGGTACGCCTGGCCGACGCCGATGCCGGCGGAGGCCAGCCAGAGCAGCACCATCAGCGCCACGAGCTCGACGAGCACGGGGACGTTCGGGGTCCCCTCGGGCGGGAACAGGCCGCGGTCGAAGGCCTGCTGGGTCAGCAGCGGCGGCAGCACGCTGATCGCGGCGCTGACCAGCACGAGCGCGATGGTGACGGTGAGCGGTCGCCGATACGGGCGGAACAGCTCCCCGATGCGCGGCAGCAGGTTCGGGATGCGCGGGGCCGCGGCGTTCTCGGCGCGCTGCGCCTCCGCATCCGCCGCACTCACCCGGCCGCGCAGCTTGCCGTAGCGGCCGACGCTGCCCTCGCCTCGTCCGCCCATGCTCACCCTGTGAGCCTATTCCGCTCGCGCACCGAAGCGCCGGGTGGCGAGTCCGTGGAGCTCGCCACCCGGCGTCGGCCGGGGTGTGATCAGCCCTTCGTGGATCCCGCGAGAAGTCCGCGCACGAAGTAGCGCTGCAGCGAGAAGAACACGATCAGCGGCACGATGAGCGCGAGGAACGCGCCCGCCGGCAGCAGCTGGGTGTTGCGACCGAAGTTGCCGACCAGCTCGGCGAGTCGCTGCGTCAGCGGCGCCACGTCGACCGTGCCGCCGGAGAACACGAGCGCGACCAGCAGGTCGTTCCAGACCCAGAGGAACTGGAAGATCGCGATGCTCGCGAGCGCCGGCACCGACAGCGGCAGGATGATCCGGAAGAACATCTGCGTGTGGTTGGCGCCGTCGACGCGCGCAGCCTCGATCACGTCACCGGGGATCTCGGAGATGAAGTTGTGCAGCAGGAAGATGCACAGCGGCAGTCCGAAGATCGTGTGCGCGATCCACACCGCGGGGAAGGTTCCGCTGATGCCGAGCACCTGGGAGAAGATCTGCAGCAGCGGGATGAGCGCCATCTGCAGCGGCACGATCTGCAGCGCGAACACCAGGATGAACACCGCGTTGCTGCCGGGGAACTTGATCCAGGCGAAGGCGTACGCGGCCATCGAGGCGAGCACGATCGGGAACAGGGCGCTCGGCACCGCGACGATGATCGAGTTGATGAAGTACGAGCCGAGGTTCGCCGAGGAGGCCCCGCCCGAGAACAGCACGTCGCCGTAGTTCTCGAGGCTGAAGCTCGGGTTGGTGAAGATCGTCCACCACCCGCTGGTGCGGATGTCGACCGCCGGGCGGAACGAGTTGACGAACAGCCCGAAGGTCGGGATCGTCCACACCACCGCGATGATGACCGCGGCGGCGGTCGCGCCGCGCGAGGTCAGCCGCTGCTTGACTCGCTTCAGCTTGGGTCCGTTGCCCGAGGGGTCCGGTTCTGCCACGCCTACGGTGGCTGCCACGCCGCTCATCGGATCTCCTTCTGCTTGCGCATGACTCTCACGTTGTAGATCACAATCGGCAGAACCATGATGAACAGGACCAGCGCGAGCGCCGAGCCCTGACCGAACTCGCCGCGGTTGAACGCCTGCGTGTACATCTCGTTGGCGATGACGCTGGTGTCGAAGTTTCCGCCGGTCATCGTGCGGACGATGTCGAAGACCTTCAGGGTGGCGATGGTGATCGTGGTGACGACCACGACGAGGCTTCCCCGGATCTCGGGGATGGTGACGTTGGTGAACTGCTGCCAGGCGTTGGCACCGTCGAGACGAGCCGCCTCGATCCGCTCGATCGGCACGCCCTTGATCGCGGCCGAGAGCAGCACCATCGCGAATCCGGTCTGGATCCAGACCATCACGACGATCAGGAACAGGTTGTTCCAGGGCGAGTTGATCAGGAACTGCTGGGGCTCGAGCCCCAGCCAGACGAGCACCTGGTTGAGCAGGCCGATCTGCTCAAAGCCGGTGGCGCGGTACTCGTAGACGAAGCGCCAGATGATGCCGGCGCCGACGAACGAGATCGCCATCGGCATGAACACCAGCGACTTGAGCACCTTCTCGCCGCGCGACTTGTCGATGAACACCGCGTACGCGAGGCCGACGGCGGTCGAGACGGTCGGCACCAGCGCGACCCAGAGGAGCGTGTTGCCGAGGGTGGTGACGATGTCCGGCTGCGTGAACATCCAGACGAAGTTGTCGATGCCGATGAACTCGCCCGTGCGGTTGGTGAAGGCGAGGTAGGTGGTGCGCACCGCCGGATAGACGAGCCCGACCCCCAGGAGGATCAGCGCGGGGGCGACGAACGCCAGCAGCTGCAGGAAGTCACGCCCCCGTTTCGGCGCCCGATCGGCGAGGAACAGCACGAGACCGACGACCGCGGCGAACGCGGTGAGGCCGATCGCGAAGACTCCGAATTTCTCCCAGACCGAGCCCCAGAAGTCGCCCCGGGCGGCGAACGGCACGGCTCCGGCCAACATCCCCGGCATCATCATCGTTGACACGCCAGTTCCTCCCTTTGGTATGTGAACGCTACCGAGCAGTCGGCCCACCGAGCAAGAAGCCCGGTGGGCCGACCACGGTTCAACTGATCAATCTCGACTTACGGGAATGTGCTGTCGATGAACGTCAGCACCTCGTCGGTGCTCTTCGTTCCGACCACCCAGTCGACCATGCCGGTCCAGAACGAGCTGGTTCCGACCGCGGCCGGCATCAGGTCCGAGGCGTCGAAGGCGAACACGGTGTCTTCACCCTGCAGGATCTCGATCGAACGCACGGCCGAGCGCGGAGCCCGCGAGCGAGGCGTCAAGACCCTTGTTGGCGCTGATCACGCCGCCGAGAGCCACCCGGTTGTTCGCCCAGGTGTCGCTGGCGAGGTAGGTCTGCAGCGCGTCGACGGCTTCGCCCTCGACGAACTTGGCGACGAACTCGCCACCACCGGTGACCGAGTCACCCGCGGTGGGGTCGGTCTTCGGGGTGATGAACGCCCAGATGTCACCGTCGGGAGCAACGGTCGTACCCTCCGGCCACTGCGCCTCGTAGAACGAGGCCTGGTGGTGGAGCGAGCAGTTGCCGTCGAGGATCGGCAGACCACCGTCGTTGAAGGTGGTCGACACGATCGACTCCACGCCGCCGAAACCGCCGTTGACGTAGTCCGGGTTGAGGATGATCGCTCCGACGAGGTCGAAGGCTTCACGGATCTCGGGCGAGTCGAACTTCAGGTCGCCCGCGACCCACTCGTTGTAGGCGTCGGCGCCCGCGGTCCGCAGGACGAGGTCCTCGATCCAGTCGGTGCCCGGCCAGCCGGTCGCGTCACCGGATCCGAATCCGACGCACCACGGCTTGTAGGTCGCGGTGTTGTTGGCCGACATGTCCTCGGTGAGAGCCATCAGCTCGTCCCAGGTGGTGGGAACCTCGTAGCCGTTGGCCTCGAACTCGGCGGGCGAATACCAGACCCAGCCCTTGACGCTCGCCATCAGCGGCGCCGCGTAGAAGGTGCCGTCGACGGTGCCGTAGCCCTTCCAGCTCTCCGACCAGAATTCGTCGACGTTGTCTTCGACGGTGGAGGCGGCGGGCAGCACGTACCCGTCGCCGACCAGGCGCTGCAGGAGGCCGGGCTGCGGAATGATCATGAGCTCGGGGGCGTCACCGGCGGCGGCGCGCACGTTGATCTGCGTCTCCGCCTCCTGGGTGCCGACCGTGTCGACCGTGATGCCGGTGCAGGTCTCGAAGTCGGTGATGCTCTCGACCAGCTGGTCGAGCTCGACGCCCTGAATCGTCGTGTAGAGCTCGACGGACTCGCCGTCGAACGTGCCGTACTGCTCGTAGGCCGAGCAGTCGGTGTCGCCCGTGCCGCTGTCGGTGGCCGCCGTGCAACCGGCGAGGGCGAGGCCCGCGATCCCGGCTGCCGAGACCGTCGCCAGCAAGCGACGTTTGGTGAGTGAACGCACTGTGGTCCTCCTCGTTGAGGGTCGTGTGCCCGCCTGGGGCGGGCGTCGTGTGGTGGTGCAGGTCGGAGCGCAGACCGCAGAGCGCCGAGATCTCGCCGCGTTGCGGAACCGGTTCCAGTCTCAACGCTAAGCGCTCCCACGACCAGGTGCAAGCACCGAATCAGGCCGACACCATTTCGTGACTCAATGATCCGTCAGGTTGCGCGACCTCCTCGGTCGCGCCGTTCGCGCCGATGGCCCTAGGATGTTGGAACCGGTTCCGGGGTTCATCAATGCATCCGAGGAGGGGTCCGCGTGAGTTCGCTCGCCGAGGTCGCACGCCATGCCGGCGTCTCCAAGGCCACCGCCTCGCGCGCCCTCAGCGGCGCGGCCCACGTCTCCGACGCCACCCGCGCCCGCGTCGCCGCCTCCGCCGCGGAGCTCGGTTTCGTCGCCTCGACGAGCGCCGCGAGCCTCGTCACCGGCCGCACCCGCAACGTCGGCGTCGTCACGCCGTTCATCAGCCGCTGGTTCTTCGGCGAGGTCATCGAGGGAATCGAAGAGGCGCTCATCGACGCCGGCTACGACCTCACCCTGTTCCGCGTGCAGGAGGATCCGGACCTGCGGCAGCGGGTGTTCGACTACTTCCTGGTGCGCAAGCGCGTCGACGCCGTCATCACCGTCTGCGTCGCGCTGAGCCCGGAGGAGATCCAGGCTCTCGCCGCGCTCGGCAAGCCCGTCGTCGGCATCGGCGGCGGAATCGCGGGGATGAGCAGTCTGCGGATCGACGACGTCGCCGCCAGCCGCCTCGCGACCGAGCACCTGCTCAGCCTCGGGCACCAGCGCATCCTGCACGTCGGCGGCGACCAGGAGGAGCGCATGGACTTCCACGTCCACGCCCAGCGCCTCGCCGGATTCCGACAGGCGATGGCCACCGCGGGGCACCGCCCCGGCGACGACTTCGCGGCAGCGACGGAGTTCACCATCGCGGGCGGCTTCGCGACCGGCCTGCGCGTGCTCGGCAACCCGGCCACCCGTCCGAGCGCGATCGTCGCGGCGAGCGACGAGATCGCCATCGGGGTGATCCTCGCGGCGCGCCAGCTCGGCATCCAGGTGCCGCGCGATCTCTCCGTCGTCGGGATCGACGACCACGACCTCGCCGAGATGTTCGGGCTGACGACCGTGCGTCAGGTGCCGCGGGCGCAGGGGCGCGACGCCGTCGGCATGATCATGGCGTCGATCAACGCGGGCGAGATCAGGAGCCACGACCTGCAGCTGCCGCTCACGCTGCGCGTCCGGTCCAGCACGAGCGCCCCCCAGCCCGACTGACGGCGCCCCCGCCACAACGAGAACGGGCGCCACCCGAAGGTGACGCCCGTTCGTGCGACCAGAGGTCGCGGGGAATTACTTGAGGACGACGGTGGCGCCAGCCTCTTCGAGCTGAGCCTTGGCCTTCTCGGCCGTCTCCTTGTTGGCACCCTCGAGGACGGTCGCCGGAGCGCCGTCCACGAGCGCCTTGGCCTCGCCGAGGCCGAGGCTCGTGAGCGCGCGGACCTCCTTGATGACCTGGATCTTCTTGTCGCCAGCGGCCTCGATCACGACGTCGAACGCGTCCTTCTCTTCGACCTCTTCGGCGCCCGCGCCACCGGCGGGGGCACCCGCGGCCGCAACGGCGACCGGAGCGGCGGCGGTGACCTCGAAGGTCTCCTCGAACTTCTTGACGAACTCGCTGAGCTCGATGAGCGAGAGCTCCTTGAACGCCTCGAGCAGCTCGTCGGTGCTGAGCTTAGCCATGATTTCTCCTTGGTTGTTTCTGTGGGTCACTGCCGCGGACTAGGCCGCGGTCTCCTGCTTCGCGCGCAGCGCGTCGACCGTGCGAACGGCCTGCGCGAGCGGTGCGTTGAACATGTAGGCGGCTCCGAACAGCGAAGCCTTGAAGGCACCGGCCAGCTTGGCCAGCAGCACCTCACGGCTCTCCAGATCGGCGAGCTTGCCCACCTCGGCGGCGGTCAGCGGGGCGCCATCGAAATAGCCCCCCTTGACCACGAGCAGAGGGTTCGCCTTGGCGAAGTCACGCAGCGCCTTCGCGACGGCGACCGTGTCACCGTGCACGAATGCGATCGCCGACGGACCGACAAGGTCATCGTCGAACGACGTGATTCCGGCCTCGTTGGCCGCAATCTTGGTCAGCGTGTTCTTCACCACGGCATAGGTCGCGTGCTCACTGATCGACTTCCGCAGCGTCTTCAGCTGCGCGACCGTGAGTCCGCGATACTCGGTGAGCACGACCGCGTTCGAGCTGCGGAAGTTCTCCGTCAGCTCGGCGACCGTTGCTTCCTTGTTCGCCATGGCGCTCCTGTGGTTCTCGTATGCATTGCCGGCATCCGGGTGGATGCCTCGGCCGAGACGAAGAAGGGAACCCGCAGAAAAAAGCTCCGGCGCGAGCGCACGGAGCTGGGGCCCGAAAGAGATCGGGACTTGCTTCACACACCTGCGCGGGACCCTCACGGGGAGGACTTCGTCCGGTGCATCGCTTTCACGACGCAACGGAGACCAGCGGTCTTCGGCCTCCGCAAGACTACGGGACGCGACCCTGCGGCGCAAACCGGAGTCGGCGGCGGATTCAGGCCCGCCCCGGCAGGCCTAGCTGCGGCGCTGCTTCAGCTCGCGACCGAGGCGCGGGGTGTGCGGTTTCGCGGGCGGTCGGGCGGCGGCGGCCTCGTCGCGCTCCGCGGCGCGTTGGATCGCCCGCCCCGTTCGCGCGAGGCTCTGCTGGGGCCGGAGCACCGTCGCGTCGCCTGCGGCCAGCGCCGGCGAGCGCGCGTCGGATCCCTCGGCATCGGAGCGGCCGGTGCGGCGCGTCGGGCTCAGCCGCTTCGGCAGCAGCAGCGCGATCGCGATCGCCGCGAGCAGCAGCACCACGGCGCCTGCCGCGATCGGAATGCCCGTGCCGGTCGCCTCCGGCGCCGCCTCCTCGACCGGCGGCACGATCGCCACGACGTCCAGCGGTGCCGGGCTCTCCAGCCCGGAGCGCCCCGGCACCAGCGGCGTCAGGGTGTCGCCCTCCAGCGCGAACCACGCGTCGGCGCCCTCGTCGTGCACGAGCGAGGCCTTGGCGGGCACCTCCGAGAGCGCGGTCGCGAGCTCCGGATCGGGAACGAAGGCCGCGAGCTCGGGGAGCACCGTCTCCGGCTGGATCCACACGGTGGCCAGCCCCACCGGCTCCTCGTCGACGAGGACCGGGACGATCCACTGGTTCAGCAGTCGCACGACGTCCTCGGTGTCGACCCCGGCGAGGTAATCATCGGTCCACGCGAACACGCGGGTGATCTCGCCGGTCTCCGTCTCATCGGTGAAGTCGGTGCCGCGCTCGCCGCTCGCATCCAAGCCGTACACGTCGCGCAGGTCGGCCAGCAGGTCGCCCTCGGTGATGTACTCCTCGACCTCGTCGGGCACCGATCCGAGACTCCCCGCCGCGCCGGGCGCCGCGGTGGCCGCCACCGGGCCTGCCGTGAGCGCCGCCGCCAGCAGTGCGACGCCGACCGTCAGGCGGCGCGCCGCCATCGCGGTCGCGGGAGGGAAGGCGCGCATGTCAGTCCTTGGTTCCGGGTCTTCGGGCTGAATCTGACGTTACCTCCCCCTCGGCGCGCGGCGTGCGACGCTCTCGGCGCGCCGGACGGGGGTCACAATGGGGTGGTGTCCGCTTCGCATCCCGTCCTGTCGCTGTGGGACGAGCCTGCGCCGCACCACCGCGACCGCGTCGTCACCGATGGACGGGACCGCGTGGCCTGGTTCCGCGCCCGCTCGCGCGGGGTGACCGCGAGCGATGCGGCCCGCCTCGGCAGCCGTCGCGCGATCGCGGCGCTCGCCCGCGAGAAGACCTCCGGATCGGGGTTCCGCGGCAACGCCTACACCGAGCACGGGCGTCGCCGCGAGCCCGAGATCGCCGCCTGGGCGGCGCGGGTCTACCAGATGACGGCGAGCGCCTCGCTGTTCCATGCGGCCGGCAACCCGCTGCACCTCGCGACGCCGGACGGCCTGCGCGAGCGCGATGGACGCGTTGAGCTGTGCGAGATCAAGACGACCAGCAGCGCCTGGACGACGATTCCGCGCTCGTACCTGCGACAGGTGTGGTGGCAGCAGTACGTGCTCGGAGCCGAGCGCACCCTCGTCGTGTGGGAGCAGCACCGCGACTTCGTGCCGGTCGGCCGTGAGCCGCAGTGCCGGTGGGTCGACCGCGACGAGACGCAGATCCGCGCCCTCGTCGAGCTCGCCGACGAGCTACTTGACGCGCTCCGCGCCTGACGTCGCGATCCCCCGCCGCGAGACCCACACGGCGCCCGCGCCGGTCACCGCGATGATGACCGCGATCATGACGACGTAGAAGGCGACCGAGAAGTAGCCGTTGGCCGACAGGGACGGGTTGAGGAACGGGTACGGGTACCACGGCTCCCCGGTGCGACCGTCGATCGCGAAGGGCCCGCGCAGCAGGGTGTAGGCGGCCCAGACGATCGGGAACACGATGATCGTGCGCACGGTCGACCACGGCAGCGGCGCGCGCCCCGGCGCGAACAGCCAGTCGAGCACGAGGTAGAGCGGGCCGACCACGTGCAGGATCTCGTTCGACCAGCCGAGCGTGCTGCCCTGCGGCAGTTCGACGCCGCGCAGCAGCAGGTTGTAGACGATCCCGGTCACCGCCATGTAGGTGACGACCGAGACGCGAATCAGAGCGAACCAGCGCGGGTCCTCCCCGCGGCGCACCAGCAGCAGCACCGCGCCGATTCCGAGCACGACGACGCTGAGCACGTTCGACTCGATCGTGAAGAAGCTGAAGAAGCCGAGCAGCAGGAACGGGATGTCGGCGGCCGGATCCTGATTCCAGAAGTCGATCGAACGTGACCAGCTGGCCGATGATCGCCGCCGCGATCGCCGCCGCGGCGAGCGCTCGGATGACGGTGAATGCGATGCGCATCGGTGCGTTCCTCCCCCGGCGCGACCCCCGCGCCCGCGTCGAGCGTAGCGCGGTGCCCCCGCGACGAACATTTCCGACACCGTGACATGTCCGAAACATCACGGAATCATCGACAAACTTGACTGTTGTCTACCATGCACGACACAAAGCCTTCAACGATGCGCGCGATGACGATGTCCCAGTCGGGGGACGCTGACGTGCTCGAGCTCGCCGAACTCGCACGACCGGTCCGGACGAACGCTGAAGTTCTGGTCCAGGTGGTCGCCGCCGGTGTCAACCCGATCGACGCGAAGACGCGCGCCGGTCGCGGCGGATTCCCCGCCATCCAGAACTTCCCGGTCGTGCTCGGCAACGACTTCAGCGGCGTCGTCGTCGAGGCGCCCTACGAGGCGCATCCGCTGCAGCCCGGCACCGAGGTGTACGGCATGACCACCGTGCCGCGCGTGCAGGGCGCCTACGCGGAGTACCTCAGCGTCAGCGAGCTCAGCCTGGTGCGGAAGCCCGCGACTCTCTCGCACGTCGAGGCCGCGGCGGTGCCGCTGGCCGCCCTCACCGCCTGGGGCATGGTCGTCGAGACCGCTCGGGCGCACGAGGGCCAGCGCATGCTGATCCATGCGGGAGCCGGTGGCGTCGGGCACTTCGCCGTGCAGTTCGCCTCCTACTTCGGCGCCCACGTCATCGCGACCGGCTCTGCCCACAACGCGGACTGGCTGCGCAGCCTCGGCGCCGCCGAGGTGATCGACTACACCGCGGTGCGCTTCGAGGAGGAGCTCGCCCCGGTGGACGCGGTCATCGACCTGATCGGCAACGTCAGCGACGACACCGCGACCCGCTCGCTGAAGGTGCTGCGGCCCGGCGGCATCATCGTCAACGGTCCGACCGGAAGCTGGCCGACCCTCGCCGAGGACTGCGAGGCGGCCGGCGTGCGCGGCACCGGCTACCGCGTCTCGCCGAACGGCGCCACGCTCGCCGTCATCTCGCGGCTGCTCGACTCGGGCGACGTGCGCGTCGCGGTCGAGCAGGTCTTCGACCTGGCGGAGGCCGCCGCGGCGCACCGCCAGATCGAGACCGGACACACCCGCGGCAAGATCGTGCTGCAGGTCGCCGAGAACTGACGGCCGCGCATTACAGTTCAGGCATGACACGCCACAGCCCGACGGTGTTCGACCGCACCACCTGGCCGGACTCGCTGCTCGACGCGGCACTGGCCCCCTCCCGCCAGGCCGTGCCGTGGATCGAGGATCTCGGCGCGCGCGCCGAGCGGCCCCGGCTGCGCAGCGCCGTGCAGACCGACCTCGTCGTCGTCGGCGGCGGGCTCACCGGACTGTGGACCGCGGTGCGCGCCAAGCGGCGCGACCCGGGGCGCCGTGTCGTGCTGCTGGAGGCGAAGCGGATCGGCTGGGCCGCATCCGGTCGGAACGGCGGCTTCTGCGACGCGAGCCTCACCCACGGCGCCGACAACGGTCGCTCGCGCTGGCCGGAGGAGTTCGAGACCCTCGAACGGCTCGGCCTCGAGAATCTCGCCGGCTTCGAGCGCGACCTGGAGGAGCTGAACGTCGACGCCGAGTTCGAGCGGGTCGGCGGGCTCGACGTCGCCACCGAGGAGCACCAGCTCGAGTGGCTCGACGAGATGGCGAACGAGCCCGGACGCCAGCGGGTGACGGCGCTCGGCGCGCGGGCGCTCGTCGACTCGCCCACCTACCTCGGCGGCGTCGTGACGAGCGGCGACTCGCTCGCCCTCGTGCACCCGGGGAAGCTGTCGGAGGGCCTCGCCCGCGCCGCGGAAGAGGTCGGCGTCGAGATCTTCGAGCACAGCCCCGCGACGGGGCTGGACGCCGACGGCGACCGGATGGTCGTGCGAACGGCGCACGGCAGCGTCACCGCCGACCGGGTGGCGCTCGCCACCAACGCCTTCCCCAGCCTGCTCGTGCGCGACCGGCTGATGACCGTCCCCGTCTACGACTACGTGCTCATGACGGAGCCGCTCACCGCCGCGCAGCGCGAGTCGATCGGCTGGCAGGGCCGACAGGGGCTCGGCGACGTCGCCAACCAGTTCCACTACTACCGGCTGACGAGCGACAACCGCATCCTGTTCGGCGGCTACGACGCCGTCTACTTCGCCGGCGGCCGGATCCGCGAATCCTACGAGGACCGCCCCGCGAGCTTCCGCAAGCTCGCCAGCCATTTCCTCACCACCTTCCCGCAGCTGGAGGATGTGCGGTTCGCGCACCGCTGGGCCGGACCGATCGACACCTCCACGCGGTTCTGCGCCTACGTGCGGCTCGCGCGCGGCGGACGCGTCGCCGCGGCGCTCGGCTTCACCGGCCTCGGGGTCGGCGCGAGCCGCTTCGCCGCCGAGGTCATGCTCGACCGGCTCGACGGGCTCCAGACCGAGCGCACCGAGACGCGCATGATGCGCGAGCTGCCGCCGCCGTTCCCGCCGGAGCCGATCGCGAGCATGGGCATCCAGGCGACCCGCTGGTCGCTGGACCAGGCCGACCACCGCGGCGGCCGCCGCAACCTGCTGCTGCGCACGCTCGATGCGCTCGGCCTCGGATTCGACTCGTGAGCGCGCCCGTGCCGGAGCTCCCGGCGGGTGTCGCGGTCGACCTGGCGGCGCTGCCGCTCGAGTTCGAGCGCGTGCCGGCGGCGCAGCGCACCGCGGGCGAGCCGGCGACCGGCTACGCGGTGCTCGGCACGCTCGGCGAGGCGGAGCTCGGCGTGTGGGAGATGACGACCGGCGGGATGCGCGACGTCGAGGTCGATGAGGTCTTTGTCGTGCTCGCCGGGCAGGCCACCGTCGCGTTCGAGGACGGGCGTCCGAGCGTCGAGCTCGCCCCGGGCGTGCTCGTGCAGCTCACCGCGGGCGACCGCACGGAGTGGACGGTGCGGCAGAGCATCCGCAAGCTCGTCGTCAGCTGAGCTCGAGCTCCATCACGAAGTCGTTCTCGTCGCGGTCGCCAACCCGGAACCGCTTGGCTCCCACGACCGCGAAGCCGTGCTTGCCGTAGAAGCGCTGCGCTCGCGCGTTCTCCTGGTTGACGCCCAGCCACACCGATCTCGCCGGCTGCTCGGCGGCCGCCGCGAGGCTCGCGCGCATCAGCTCGGCGGCGATGCCGCCGCCGTGCGCGTCGGGATGCACGTAGCACTTGGACAGCTCCACCGTCGGCCGGGCCGCCACCGCCGCCGCCACGTCGGCGTCGCTCGGCTCGCCCGCCACGAGCATCGTGTAGCCGAGCAGCGCGCCGTCGGATTCGGCGACGAACAGCTGCCGCTCCGGGTCGGCGAGGTAGCCCTCGAAGCTCGTGCGGCTCAGGTGCTGCGCGATGAAGGCCCGCTTCGAGGCCTCGGTGGTGTGCGGCGGACACGCAAGCGGGAAGGTGATCGCGGCGAGCACCGCGAGAGCATCCGCGTCGCTCGCGCGGGCGGGACGGACCGTGACGGTCATCGGATCCTCTCCGGGAATGCACGGAAGGGGCCCGCGAGTGCGGACCCCTTCCGGTGGTGCGTTTGCTGTGGTGCGGGTGACAACAGGTCGTGTCGCCCGACGAGCGAGCTAGAGCGCGCTGACGTCGAGCGGAACCCCGGGACCGAATGTCGTCGAGAGCGACGCCTTCTGGATATAGCGACCCTTCGACGAGCTCGGCTTGATCCGCTGGATCTCCTCGAGCGCGGCGTGGAAGTTCGCCGCGAGCTGCTCGGTGGTGAACGCGGCCTTGCCGATCACGAAGTGCACGTTGGAGTGCTTGTCGACACGGAACTCGATCTTTCCGCCCTTGATCTCCGAGACGGCCTTGGCCGTGTCGGGGGTCACGGTGCCGGTCTTCGGGTTCGGCATCAGGCCACGCGGACCGAGCACCTTGCCGAGACGACCGACCTGACCCATGAGCTCGGGGGTCGAGACCGCGGAGTCGAAGCTGGTGTAGCCAGCGGCGACCTTCTCGATGAGCTCGGCACCGCCGACCTCGTCGGCGCCCGCGGCGATCGCCGCTTCGGCGGCCGCACCGGTCGCGAACACGATGACGCGCGCGGTCTTGCCCGTGCCGTGCGGCAGGATGACCGTGCCGCGGACCATCTGGTCCGCCTTGCGCGGGTCGACGCCGAGCTTCATCGCGACCTCGACGGTCGAGTTGAACTTCGCGGAACCGGTCTCGCGGACGACGGCAACAGCCTCGTCGGGACCGTAGAACTTGCCGGGCTCGAGCTTGTCGAGGGCGGCGCGGTAGGCCTTGGAATTCTTCGCCATGATTACGCCTCCACCGTGATTCCCATCGAACGGGCGGTGCCCGCGATGATCTTCATGGCCGCCTCGACGTCGTTCGCGTTGAGGTCAGCCTGCTTCTGCTCGGCGATCGCGCGAACCTGGTCCTTGGTGAGCTTCGCCACCTTGACGGTGTGCGGCGTGCCGGAGCCCTTCGCAACGCCGGCAGCCTTCTTGATGAGCTCGGCGGCGGGCGGGGTCTTGAGGATGAACGTGAACGAGCGGTCCTCGTACACGGTGATCTCAACCGGGATGACGTTGCCGCGCTGCGACTCGGTCGCCGCGTTGTAGGCCTTGCAGAACTCCATGATGTTCACGCCGTGCTGACCCAGCGCGGGGCCGATGGGCGGCGCGGGGTTCGCGGCGCCGGCGTTGATCTGGAGCTTGATCAGGCCGGTCACCTTCTTCTTCGGTGCCATTGTTCTTCTTTCTGTCGAGCGTCCGACGGACGCGCTCCCGCCACGCCAGCGAACCTGGAGTGGGGTGAGGGATTGACGGCATGCGTCGAGAACGACACAGCCGACAGGTCAGCATACCGGAATCCGGCGGGCGCCGCGAGGCGCGAGCGCTACTCGGTCGGGCTGCCGACCGAGCTCTCGGCCAGCACGTCCGGGCCGCTCGCCACGTGACGACGCACCAGACGGGACTCCGCCACCAGCAGCGCGACGACGAGTGCGGCGCCGGCGAACACCAGCGCGATCACGAGCGGCAGCTGCTCGGCCACGGGGGCGAGCACGCCGCCGTCCTCCGTCTGCCACGGCCACAGCGCGCGCAGCGAGCCGAGCATCAGGCCGGTCATGACGGCGAGCGTCACCTGGCGCCGGCGCTCCAGCAGCCACTGCAGCAGCGGCGCGAAGCTCCCCAGCCCGAGGATCGCGCCCAGGGCGAAGACGCCGAGGTAGACGAGGTCGCGGTCGTTCACGGCGGCCAGCGTCGGAGCGTAGAGCCCCATCGCGAGCAGCAGGAACGAGCCGGAGACACCCGGAAGAACGAGCGCGCACACCGCGATCGCGGCGGCGACCGCCACGAACCACAGCTGCGGCTCCGCCTCCCCCGCGGCCGGAAGACCGGTCAGCACGAAGGCGACGACCGCCGCGAGGGCCGCGAGCAGCACCTCGCGCGCACCCCACCGTCCGACCATGCGGATCGGCACGATGAGCGAGGCGAGGATGAGGCCGACGAACACGGCGCGCGTCTCGACCGGGAACGACTCGATCGCGGGAGCCAGCAGCGCGGAGGCCACCAGCACCGCCGCCGCCATGCCGGCGAGGACGGGAAGGATGACGCGCCAGCTGACGTCGGCGAAGTGACCGCGTGCGCGCGCGAGTCCGCGACCCGAGGGCACGTCGCTGACGGCGGACAGCGTTCCGCGGACCACGGCCGCGGCCGAGCCGATGAGCCGGTCGTAGACGCCCACGATGAGCGCGATCGTGCCGCCGCTGACGCCCGGAACGACTTCCGCCGTTCCGATGAGCGCCCCGCGAACGACGTCGATGCCGACGCCCGCGAGCGAGGTCGCGCGGCTCAGAGCTTCGTCACCTGGTCGAAGCTGAGCTCGACCGGCGTCTCGCGCTCGAACAGCGACACGAGCACCGTGAGCTTGCCGCTCTCGGGCTTGATCTCGCTGATCGTGCCGGGAAGACCCGCGAACGAGCCCTCCTTGATCGTGATCGTCTCGCCGATCTCGAAGTCGACCTCGGCGGGGATAACGCGCGCGGCGGGCTGACCGCCCTTGGCGGCGGCACCCGGCTTGGTCGGGGCCTCGACGACCTGGACGAGGCTCTTCAGCATGTTGAAGGCCTCCTCGAAGCGCAGCGGCGTCGGGTTGTGGCTGTTGCCGACGAAGCCGGTGACCCCGGGGGTGTGGCGCACGACGGACCAGCTGTCCTCGTTGAGGAACATGCGCACGAGCACGTAGCCGGGGATGCGCACGCGAGTCACGAGCTTGCGCTGCCCGTTCTTGATCTCGACGACGTCCTCCATCGGCACCTGGACCTCGAAGACGAAGTCCTCCATGCCCATCGACTGACGGCGCGACTCGATGTTCTGCTTGACGCGCTTCTCGAAGCCCGCGTAGGAGTGGATGACGTACCACTTGCCCGGCTTGGAGCGCAGCTCGGCGCGGAACTCCTCGTAGGGGTCGACCTCGGTCTCCTCCTCGGCCTCGGCGTCCGTGTCGTCGCTGGCCTCGTCATCGGTCGCCTCGACGGCGGCGTCGGCCTCGTCGGCGGAGTCGATGTCGAGCGCGTCGTCCACGATGGCGTCAGCCTCGGGGTCGGCGGCCGCGTCGAGCGCGTCAAGGAGACTCTCGAGGTCGGACTCGACGTCCTCATCCTCGACGACATGGATCGCCGTGTGTTCGGCGGCGTCGACGGAGTGCTCCTCCTGCTCGAGAACGTTGCCCTCCTGGGCCTCGTCCTCCTCGGACGACTGCTCGGCGGCCGTCGCGAGATCAATGTCGCGGCGCTCTTCTTGGCTCACGGTGCTTCTTTCCTTGAAATTAGGTCGAGACGACAGATCAGCCGAAGTAGCTGCCGTCGCCGAACACCCAGGACACGAGCCAGCCGAAGCCGTAGTCGAGTCCGTAGATGATCCCCATCATGATGACGACGAACACCAGAACGACTCCGGTGAAGCTGATCAACTCGCGTCGCGTCGGGGTGACGACCTTCTTGAGTTCGTTGATGACCTGACGGATGAAGAGTGCGACGCGCGCAAACGGCCCTCGCCGTTCGGCGCGATCCCGCTTGGCACTCGCGACGAGGTCCTCACTCGGATCGTCGACCACCTTGCGTGCCACTTTTCTCCACCTTTCGGCCGCTGAATCCCGGGGAAGACCCGAGATCTCGCAGGGCGGACAGGAATCGAACCTGCAACCTGCGGTTTTGGAGACCGCTGCTCTGCCAATTGAGCTACCGCCCTACAGTGTCGGGAATCACCGCCCGTCGCGACCGTTCCCGGGCATGACGAAGCTTGGCGATTTCCACCACCGCGACCAGTGTACGGCATCCCGTCCGGGGCTTTCGTGGGGGCGACGGAACGCCGCGAAAAGTCGCGCGAAAAAAATCCCCAACCGGCGTCATGACGGGTGGACTGGTCTGTCTCTTCCTGTAACGGCGGAGCCACCAACTCCGCCAACCACAACGCAATACCGAACCGGGCGAAACGAAGCTGAGATCAGGCAGAGGTCGTTCGCCCAATGAAGACCCCCCGGGGGAGGCTCGTCCTCCCCGGGGGCCTTCGTTGGCGACCCCGCCGCGATTGATGCTTCCGAGTCCACTCCTTGGATCAGGAAGGCACACATCGTGTTCACCACACACCACTCGCGCACCCCCCGCGCAGCCGCAGGGGTCGCCACCCTTGTGCTCACGGGCGCGCTCGTTCTCAGCGGGTCCGCGGCCAACGCTGCGCACCTCGACAGCCACGTCAACGCCACGTTCGCCGAAGGTCAGTTCCTGACCGGCACCCTCGCCGGCATCTCATTGGACAGCGTGGTCAGCGTCAACGGCGCCCAGGCGTTCAACGACGGCACCGAGTCGAACGCGCACGGAGCTGCACCCCCTCTCCGTCACCGCACTCAGCGCCGTGACGGTCGGGACCGGAACGCCCGTCACCGTCCCGCTCGGCGAGGCCGTCGAGCTCGGCGCCGTGTCGCAGTTCGCGCTCGCGGAGCCTGGTGCGGCCGTGGGCGCCTCCGGTGCCATCACCAGCGACGGCGGGCTCGGGCTCGGCTCCGACGCCTCCCTCCCCAGCGGTTCGGCCACGATCGACCTGCAGGCGCTCATCGGCCCGGCCTTCGCCGAGACGATCGCCGACCTCAGCCTCGAGCTCGAGGCCATCGCCGCCCGCGCCGAGCGCGACGGCACCGACGCGAGCGGCGACTACTACCTCGCCGGCGCAACGCTCAACTTCTCGAGCCCCGCCATCGCGCGGCTGACCGAGAAGGTCAACCGCTCGCTCGATGTCGTCATCGACGAGATCGACAGCCTCAGCGGAGATGACGGCGACCTGCTCGCGCTGGTCTCGGCCCTCGTCGCCGACCTGAACCCGGCGCTCAACCTCGTCGGCACGAACGCCAACGTCTCGGCGACGATCGACTCGAGCCAGCTGCGCAGCGCGGTGTCCGCGATCCTGACCGCCGCATACGGCGACGGCGGCGTCTCGTTCAACCTCGAGACCGGAGTCGTCTCCGTCGACCTCGAGCACTACGTCGGGAGCCTCAACAACCTCCCGGTCAACACCGAACTGCTCACCGACGTCGTGATCTCGCGAGTCCTGCACACCATCACCGACACCGTCGAGGGTCTCGCCGACGACGTCGTCGCCAAGGTGGAGGACGTCATCCGCGATCTCGAGGTCGACGTGCACGCCGACCTCGTCGTCAACGTCGCGCAGGCCCCCGTCGTGAAAGAGGTCTGCACGACCGTCGAGCGTGTGATCCAGGTGCCCGTGCTCGGAGGCCTTCTCGGCACCGTCACCGGCACCGTCGACAAGATCGTGCAGGAGCTCGTCTGCCGCGATGAGACGACGCTGCTCGACCCGCTCAAGACGAGCCTCGTTCTGGACATCTCCGCGACCGTCGACGAGCTCATCAGCGGGGTGGGCGTTGACGCCAACGTCTCCGCCCAGGTGCTGAGCGTGCCGATCCGGGTGAACGCCGATCTCTTCATCGGCGCCATCGGAGACCTCCTGAGCGATCGCCTTCTCGGCGACGGCGCGATCTCCGACCTCCTCGATGCTCTCGAGCTGAACCTGGTGGACCCGGCCCTCGACGCGCTGCTCGACGACTCCTCGTCGGTGCAGGACCTGCTGACCGGCGTCGTGTCGATCATGATCAACGTGCAGGAGACCTCGCTGACCGGGGAGGCCGGAACGGCGCCCGCGGACGACCCGTACTTCACCCAGACCGCCGTGCGCGTCGGGGTGCTGGACGGCGGCGACCTGCTCTCGCTGAGCCTCGGCACGGCGACGGTCGGTCCGTACACCGGCAGCACCGGCGACCCGGGCTGCCTCACCGACTGCGGCAACGGCGGCGGCGGTGGTGGCGGTGGTGGCGATGACGACACCGACCTCGAGAGCCTCCCGCTCGGCGGCGGACTCGCGAGCCTCGCGCTCACCGGCGTCGGGATCGCGCTCCTCGTGTCGATCATCCTCGGCCTCCTCATCGTCGGCAGCGCGCTGCTGATCGCACACCACCGTCGGACCCACGGCGGTGCGGCGCTCGGCTGATCCAAACGAGCGTCGGGAACCACGGAGCCGGAGTCGCCTGGGGGTAGGCGGCTCCGGCTCCGCTCCCCCCAGCGAGGCCCAGCCGAGTAGGCTGGGCCTCGTGCAGCGCGTCTCTCACCGCATCGGATCCATCGCCGAGTCCGCGACCCTCAAGGTCAACGCCAAGGCCAAGCAGCTCAAGGCCGCCGGTCGGCCCGTCATCAGCTTCGCGGCGGGTGAACCCGACTTCCCCACGCCCGAGCACGTCGTCGAGGCGGCCATCGCCGCCGCACGCGACCCCAAGAACCACCGCTACACGCCCGCGGCAGGTCTGCCCGAGCTGCGCGAGGCGATCGCCGCCAAGACGCTGCGCGACTCCTCCCTCGAGGTGGACCCCTCGCAGGTGATCGTCACCAACGGCGGCAAGCAGGCCGTGTACCAGGCCTTCGCCACGCTGCTCGATCCGGGCGACGAGGTGCTGCTTCCGGCGCCGTACTGGACCACCTATCCGGAGGCGATCGCGCTGGCCGGCGGCGTGCCGGTCGAGGTGTTCGCGGGAGCCGACCAGAACTACCTGGTGACCGTCGAGCAGCTCGAAGCCGCGCGCACCCCCCGCACCAAGGTGCTGCTGTTCGTCTCGCCGTCGAACCCGACCGGCTCCGTCTACTCGCCCGAGCAGGCGGCCGCGATCGGCGCCTGGGCCGAAGAGCACGGGCTCTGGGTGATCAGCGACGAGATCTACCAGAACCTCGTCTACGACGGCGTGCGCGCCGCCTCGATCGTGGAGGCGACGCCCGCGCTCGCCGACCGCACCATCCTCGTCAACGGCGTCGCCAAGACCTACGCGATGACCGGCTGGCGGCTCGGCTGGATGGTCGGACCGAAGGACGCGATCACCGCGGCGGCGAACCTGCAGTCGCACCTCAGCTCGAACGTCTCCAACATCTCCCAGCGCGCCGCGCTCGCCGCCCTCACCGGGCCGCAGGACGCGGTGGACGAGATGCGCCTGGCGTTCGACCGCCGTCGCCGCGCGATCGTCGCCGGGCTCGGCGCGATCAACGGCGTCACCGTTCCGCTCCCGCAGGGCGCCTTCTACGTGTATCCGGATGTCTCGGGTCTGCTCGGCCGCGAATGGTCCGGCGTCACGCCGACCACGAGCCTCGAGCTCGCCGACCTGATCCTGGAGAAGGCGGAGGTCGCCGCCGTCCCCGGTGAGGCCTTCGGACCCAGCGGCTACCTGCGCTTCAGCTACGCGCTCGGCGACGCCGACATCGCCGAGGGCGTCGCGCGCCTGCAGGAGCTCTTCGGCTAGACCGCGCATCCACCGATCGGTGGAGGTGAGAACCCACCGGTCCGTCGTTGTCGGCGCTGCGCTCTGCGAGCAGAGTGGAGGCATGACAACGGACACAGTGGTGGAGGTGCGCGATCTCCGCAAGGTGTATCGCGGCGGCGCGGTCGCGCTGCGCGGCCTCGATTTCGACATTCATCGCGGCGAGACCTTCGCGCTGCTCGGCCCGAACGGGGCCGGCAAGAGCACGACCATCGAGATCCTCGAGGGCTACCGCGACCGCACCGGCGGGGAGGCGCGCGTGCTGGGCGTCGACCCGCAGCACGGCGGGCTCGCCTGGAAGGCCCGCCTCGGCATCGTGCTGCAGAGCAGCGGCGAGACCGGCAACGCGACCGTGCGCGAGCAGCTGCGGCTGTTCGCCGGGATGTACCCGAACCCGCGCGACGTCGAGCAGGTGATCGCCGCCGTCGGCCTCGAGTCGAAGGCGGATGTGCGGATCAAGAAGCTCTCCGGCGGCCAGCGCCGCCGCGTCAACGTCGCCCTCGGCGTGATCGGGCGCCCCGAGCTGCTGTTCCTGGACGAGCCGACCACCGGATTCGACCCCGAGGCGCGCCGCCAGTTCTGGGAGCTCATCCGCGACCTCAAGCGCGAGGGCACCACGATCCTGCTCACCACCCACTACCTCGACGAGGCCGCCCAGCTCGGCGACCGGGCCGGGATCGTCGCGGGCGGGCGCCTCGTCGCGCTCGGCCGCATCGACGAGCTCGGCGGCGCCGAGGCGCGCGTGCCGATCGTGCGCTGGATGGAGCACGGCCAGGTGCGCGAGGAGCACACCGACCGTCCCGCCTCGCGCGTGGCCGAGATCGTCGCCGCCAACGGCGGCGCCGAGCCGGACCGTCTCGAAGTGATCCGTCCCAGTCTGGAAGACATCTATCTCGGTCTCGTCGGCGAGACCGCGCTGCAGGAAGAGGCCCTCGCATGACCATCGCCACCGCACCGCTTCACCCGGGTCGCACCGTCCCGCTGGGACTCGCGCGCATCCGCTACGAGATCGCCATGTACTTCCGCCAGGGCGACACCGTCTTCTTCACGTTCCTGTTCCCGCTCGTGATGCTCACGATCTTCTCGGTCGCGTTCAGCGAAGCCAGCTTCGGGCTCGACCCGGACGGCGAGTCCGTCACCGCGGCCGCCTACTACCTGCCCGGCATGCTCGCCGCGGGAGTGCTGCTGTCGGGGCTGCAGAACATGTCCATCGACATCGCCATGGAGCGCAGCGACGGCACGCTCAAGCGCCTCGCCGGCACGCCGCTGCCGATGATGAGCTACTTCGTCGGCAAGATCGGCCAGGTGCTCGTCACCGGCATCCTGCAGGCGGCGCTGCTGATCCTCGTCGCCGGCGTCGCGTTCCAGGTGCCGCTGCCGACGGATGCGGAGAGCTGGGCGACCTTCGCCTGGGTGTTCTTCCTCGGCGTCGCCACCTCGGCGATCCTCGGCATCGGGCTGGCGAGCCTGCCGCGCAGTGGCAAGAGCGCCACCGCCGTCATCATCCCGATCGTGCTCATCCTGCAGTTCATCTCCGGCGTCTACCTGCGGTTCAGCGACCTGCCGGACTGGCTGCAGAACGTCGCGAGCGTGTTCCCGCTGAAGTGGCTGGCTCAGGGCATGCGCGCCGTGTTCCTGCCGGAGAACTTCGAGGCCTTCGAACCGGGTGAGAGCTGGAACCTGGTCGGCGTCGCGCTCGCCACGGGCATCTGGCTCGTCGTCGGTCTGGTGCTCGCGCGCCTCACCTTCCGCTGGATCCGGAAAGATAGCTGACATGAACAACCCGCGGTGGTGGGATCTCGCGATCCTCGGCACGAGCGCTGTGCTCGCCGTGATCGTCGCGTTCGCCGCCCCCGCGGGTCCTCGGCAGCTGGTCGGATTCCTGATCCTCGTCGCCTTCGCGGCCGCCTGGCTCGCGATCGGGCGCCCCGCGTATCGTCGCGAAAGCTATGCGCAGCTGTCGCTGTTCATGGCGGTCACCGTGCTCGTCGCGGGCGGGCTGACCGCCGTCCACCCGACGCTCGCGCTCAGCCAGTGCATCGCCTACCCGATCGTCTGGGCGCTCGCCCCGTCGACGCGGCGCTCGGTCATCGCCAACTTCGGGATCGCGCTCTCGGTCGGCGCCGGGTTCATCGTCAGCCTCGGCGCGAGTCCGGGCATGCTGCTGCAGACCGCGGTGACCGTCTCGGCATCGCTCGCCTTCAGCCTCGCCCTCGGCCTCTGGATCACCCGGATCGCGCAGTTCGGCGAGGAGAAGGCGCGCCTGCTCGAACAGCTCACCGACGCGCAGCGCGAGTTGGAGGTGCTGCACCGCGACCGCGGGGTGACCGCCGAGCGCGAGCGCTTCGCGCGCGAGCTGCACGACACGATCGCGCAGAGCCTCACCGGCCTCGTGCTGCTGACGCAGCGGGCCCGCCGCGAGTTCCGCACCGGACGCCTCGACGACGCGACGCTCGAGCTGCTCGAGACCGCGGCGCGCGACACCCTGACCGAGACCCGCTCGCTCGTGGCCGGCACCGCCCCGGTCGACCTCGGCGGCGGGATCGCCGCCGCCCTCGCCCGGCTCGCCGTGCGCTTCGAGCGCGAGACGGGGATGACCGTCACCATCGAGGCCGCCGAGGGCATCGCGCTGGACCGCGACGTCGAGGTGGTGGTGCTGCGCTGCGCGCAAGAGGGGCTGGCGAACGTGCGCAAGCACTCCGCGGCCTCGCACGCCCGCATCGAGCTGAGCATCGACGACGGCGCCGCCCGGGTGCGCGTCATCGACGACGGCGTCGGCTTCGACCCGACCGTGCGCCGCGGCGCCGGCTTCGGCCTCGACGGGCTCACCGCCCGAGTCGAGCTCGTCGGCGGCACGGTTTCCGTCAACGGAACCCCGGGCGCCACGACGCTCACGGCGCGCGTCCCGCTGGGAGCCGCCTCATGATCCGCATCCTGGTCGCCGACGACCACCCGATCGTGCGCGCGGGCCTGGTCGCCCTGCTGGAGGCCGAGGACGACATCGAGATCGTCGGCACCGCGACGACGGGCGTCGAAGCGGTCGAGCAGGCGCTGGCGACGCGACCCGATGTGGTGCTGATGGATCTGCGGATGCCGGAGCTCGACGGCGACGCCGCGACGGCCAAGATCCGGGCCGGCGCCCCCGAGGTGAAGGTCGTCATCCTCACCACCTACGAGTCGGACGACGCGATCCTGGCGGGTGTCGAGGCGGGCGCCAGCGGCTACCTGCTGAAGGCCGCCCCCGAGCAGGAGCTGCTGGCCGGGTTGCGCGCGGTCGCCGCCGGCGAGGTCGCCCTCGCGCCGCGCGTCGCCGCCATGCTCGTCACCCGGGTCTCGCGTCCGGCCGAACCGGCCGCGGCGCTCAGCCCGCGCGAGCTCGACGTGCTGCGGCTCGTCGCCGACGGCCTCAGCAATCGCGCGATCGGCGAGCGGCTGTTCGTCGGCGAGTCGACCGTGAAGACGCACCTGCTGCACGCGTTCGCAAAGCTCGACGTCGCCGATCGCACGCGCGCCGTCACGCGCGCGATGGAGCTCGGGATCCTGTAGCGCCCCGCGCTCAGAGCGCGGCCGCGACCTCGTCCCAGGTGGGGATGGAGCTGGTGGCGCCGGGTCGCGTCACCGCGATGGAGGCGGCCACGGTGGCCGTGCCGACCGCCTCCTCGAGCTCATCCCCGGCCACCAGCCGGGCCACCAGGGCCCCGACGAAGGTGTCGCCCGCCGCGGTCGTGTCGACCGGGGTCACCTTCCGCGCCGGAACCTCGGCCACGATCTCGCCGGCCCGCGCGATCACGGAGCCGTGCTCGCCGCGCGTCATGATCACGGTCGCCGCCTGCTGGCTCAGGGCGCGCGCCGCGGCGAGCTCGTCGTCGACGCCCGCCAGTTCGCACGCCTCCCCGGCGTTCGGAACCAGGATGTCGACGAGACCGAGCAGCTCGGCCGTCAGCGGGCGCGCCGGCGCCGGGGTGAGGACGGTGCGCACCCCGGCCGCGCGGGCGAAGGCGAGCGCCTCCGCGACAAGCTCCAGCGGGCGCTCCAACTGGAGCACGAGCGCGGCGGCCCCGGCGATGTGCGAGCGCGTCGTGTCGTCGAGCTCCGTGACGGCGGCGTTCGCGCCCGGGACCACGACGATCGAGTTCTCGCCGTCGTCGACGACCGCGATGTGGGCGGTGCCGGTGGGGCCGGAGACCTCGAGGAGCCCGGCCAGGTCAATGCCCTCACCCGCGAGGCACTCGCGAAGCACGCGACCCGCGTCGTCGGCGCCGACCGCGCCGAGGAAGGTGACATCGCCGCCGGCGCGGGCCGCCGCGACGGCCTGGTTGAGGCCCTTGCCGCCGGGGACGGTGACGAAGTCGTGGCCGAAGATCGTCTCCCCCGGTTTCGCGAGTCGCGGCTGGGTCACCACGAAGTCGAGATTGGCGCTTCCGAGCACGGCGATGTGAGGCATTGTTCGAGCGTAGCGGGACTAGAGGTGCACGCCGACGAGCACCGGCTCGGGATGCAGCACCACGCCGAACTGCGAGAGCACGCGCGTCTGGACGTAGCTCGCCAGCTGCACGATCTCGGCCGCGGTGGCGCCTCCGCGGTTGACGATCGCCAGGGTGTGCTTGCTCGAGATCGCCGCCCGGGAGCCCGGCAGCGCGAACCCGCGCGTCACGCCGGCCCGCTCGATCAGCCAGGCGGCGGAGAGCTTGACCAGGTACTCGCCCGAGGCCGGCTTCGCCAGGCTCGGCACCTCGGCGCCGAGCGGCAGCACGCGATCCGGCTCCTCCGGTGCGGTCGGCCAGCGCGGCGCGTCGCTCGGCAGGCCGCGCGCGAAGTGCTCGCTCACGACCGGGTTCGTGAAGAACGACCCGGCGCTGCGCGAGTCGAGGTCGCTCGGGTTCCAGAGCATTCCCTTGCTCGCCCGCAGCTCGAGCACCGCGGAGCGCACCTCGCGCACCGGGATGCGGTCGCCGAGGCGCACGCCGAGGGCGTCGGCAAGCTGCGGGTAGGCGATCGGCTGCGAGAGCGCCGCCTGCCCGGGCGCCGGCTCGAAGAGCGCGAGCTCGAGGGAGACCACCAGCCCCAGCCGTCCGCGCTTGAGCGCGCTCGTGCGGTAGCCGAGGCCGAGCGCCGCCGCGGGGATCCGCGACAGCTCGCCGGTCTCGAAGTCGAGGAACTCGATCGCGGTCAGGCTGGAGGCGAGCTCCTGCCCGTACGCGCCGATGTTCTGCACCGGCGCGGCCCCCGCACTGCCGGGGATGCCGGAGAGCGCCTCGATGCCCGCCCAGCCCTGCCCGACGGTGTGCGCGACGACGTCGTCCCAGCTCTCGCCCGCCTCCACCCGCAGCCGCACGGTGCGCTCGCGCGCCCCGTCACCGGCGTGGTGCTCGGGGGCGCCGGGCTCGCGCAGCCGCGGCGGTTCGCCGGGGAGCCGTTCGATGCCGCGGCTGGCGACCCGTACCACGGTTCCGTCGAAGCCGTCATCGGCGATGACCACGTTGGAGCCGCCGCCGAGCAGCAGCCAGTCCTCCGGCTCCGACCACGCGGACTGCACGGCGTCGAGCAGCTCGGCGCGGGTCGCGGGCGTGACCAGCTGCGCGGCCGCGCCGCCGACCCCGAGGGTGGTCAGCGCGGCGAGCTCGGTCACGTCGGCGGTCACGCGGGCAGGGCGACGACGGCCTGGGCCTTGCCGAGCACGGTCTGGCCGTTGTAGCTCACCGTGAGGTCGATGCGCACTCCGGCGTCATGGAGGGCGCCCACCTTGGCGCTGACGCTGACGACGGCGCCGGTCTCCGGATCCACGACGACCGGGCGGGTGAAGCGCACCTGGTAGTCGAGGATCTTGCCGCTGTCGCCGCCGAGCCACTCGACGACGGGCTGCACCGCGAAGCCCATGGTGAGCATCCCGTGGGCGAGAACCCCGGGAAGCCCGACGCTCGCGGCGACGTCGTCGCGGTAGTGGATCGGGTTGAAGTCGCCGGAGGCCCCGGCGTAGCGCACCAGGTTGTCGCGGGTGAGGCCGAAGCTCGACTCGGCGACGACATCGCCGACGGCGAGGGCGGAACGATCGGGCAGGGCGCTCATGACTCATCTCCTCGGACGACGAGCGTCGAGATGGCCGTGACGACGTGCTCGCCCTCGGCATCCACGATCTCGGATGACGCGGTCACCATGCTGTTGCCGCCGAGCGACTTGACGCTCGTCACCGTCATGGTGGCGCGCAGCTCATCCCCGGCGACGACGGGGCGCGTGTAGCTGAAGCGCTGGTCGCCGTGCACGACGCGCGAGAAGTCGATGCCCGCGTCCTCGTCGGCGAGCAGCTGCGCGAGCGTGTGCTCCTGCACCACCACCGGGAAGGTGGGCGGCGCCACCACGTCGGCGTAGCCGGCCGCACGCGCGGCCTCGGGGTCGAGGTTGATCGGACTCGTCGACAGCACGGCGCGAGCGAACTCGCGCACCTTCTCGCGACCGACCAGGTACGGCTCGGTCGTCGGGTAGCTGCGACCCTGGATTTCGGGGTTCACGGACACGCGTCACAGCCTACCGGCGCGCGCCGCACGGTTCGGAGGCCGGCGGCCCGGCGGGAACGACCGAAGCCCCGGGGCCCTGCGGCGCCCGAGGCTTCGGAATTCTCGTTCCCGGCCGTGGCCGGGGTCAGTGGTGTGCCTTACTGGCAGCTCTCACACTGCAGGTCGTCCATCGGATCGACCGGGACAGCGTAACCACCAACGGTGTCGACGTCGTTCATGTGAGCCTCCTCATTTCAGCGGTTCCCCTACGCCGTCCGGAGCTGGAAAAGCCTCGACCGGTGAGTTGGTCCTTCACTATATACCGGGAATTCCACTGATGTAATTACCTAGATGTTGTGATTTCGGCGTGTCGCCGGTTTCTTGCGCCTCGACGCGCAATTCTGCCGGCGGCGCGGGGTCGCAGCGTTACTCCGCCGAGACGGCGGCGGCTCCGCGCGGCTCGCGGATGAGCGTCTCCAGCGGCAGAATGGCCGCTCCGAGCGCGACCGAGTCTCCCCCGAAACGCGTCGGAAGCAACTCGAATTGCCCCGCTGGCCGGTCGAGAGCGTTCGCGCGAATCGCGGCGGCGATTCGCGGGCCGAGCGTCTCCATCAATCGAAGCCCGACCCAGCCGCCGACGATGACGCGACGCGGATTGGTGAGGTTGACGAGGCCGCCGAGTCCCGCACCGAGGGTGAGAACGATGTCATCAACGACGCCTGCCGCGACCGGATCGCCGGCCTCGGCGGCGCTCAGGAGCTCGCCAAGGGCTCCCCATCCCGTGCCCTCGAACACGCCGCCCGCGGCAGACCACGAGGCGAGGATCGCATCGGCGCCGATGTAGGCCTCGATGCACCCTCGCCCGCCGCAGCGGCACAGCCGGCCGGCACGTTCGATCTTGGTGTGCCCCCACTCCCCCGCGCTGCTTGTCGCGCCGCGCTGCACTTCGCCGTGGGTCACGAGCGCGAGGCCGACGCCGCGGCCCAAGAGCGCGATCACCGCATGATCAACGCCGCGCGCCGCACCGAACCAGAGCTCCGCCCTGGCCAGCGCCTTCGCGCCGTTCTCGGCGAACACGGCAACCGAGTGGGTGACGAGCTCTGTGATCGGCGTCGCGGGCCACCCCTGGCTCTGCGCGTACAGGATCTGCCGACCATCGTCCTCGGTCTCGACGATGCCAGGAAGCCCCAGGCCGACCCCGAGCAGGTTGGGCCAGGCGTGGGGATTGCGTGCGCCCAACGCATCGAGGGCGCCGTCCAGGTCGTCGCGAAGCAGCTCCGGAGTCTCCTTTGCGCGGCCGCCACGAAACTCACGGTCGATCAGCTTCAGCCGAAGGTCGAAGAGCTCGACCGCGACGCCTCGCTCGCCGACGTCCGCACCGATGACGTAGGCGCCCTCGGGACGAGGTTCAAGCACTGCGATGGGGCGGCCGCCCCGCGAGGCGACCAGGCCCGCTTCCCGCACGAGACCTTCGGCCATCAGATCAACGACGATCTTCGTCACGGAGGCCAGCGAGAGCCCCGTAGCGCGGGCGATCTGGGAGCGGTTCGTCTGCTGCGCCAGGATGATCTCGGTCAGCACGACCGCGCGATTGCGCTGCCGGAGCGAGCTCACCGTCGCTGATTCGGGAGCGGATCCGGTCCCGATGCGGGACGCGCCAGTGGTCATGGTGCTCTGACGATACCAATCACGTCGCGGACTCGGCGCAGCACCGCGACCCACGCTGGAGACTCCGCCGTGACGCGCACGCCGCGCGCGCTCGGCTCGATTCGCACCGGTGCCCGCTGACCCTCGCCGTCGAGCGCCACCATCCGCTCGCGGTCCGCGCCGGCATCGAGTTCGAACTCGAGCCACTGGCCCGGCTGCAGCTCGACGATGAGTCGCTCCTCGGGCCGATAGGGGCGACCGTCGGCCTGCTCGAACGGATTGATCGGGTTGGCACCCGGATGCGCGAAGCGCACGGTGACGCCGTCTCCCTCGCGAAATCCCTCCGGCGTCGTCGAGATCCCCGACCCCCCGCCGGACGACTCTCCCGGCCCACGAAATCCAAAGCCCCATGCGGGAATGACCGACGGCGATACCGCCGTGATCGCTTCGACGATCTCGGGCTGCCAGCGCGCGTTCTCGATCCGGATGTTGTCCAGCAGCGCGTCGAAGCTGGCACGGGCCTCGTCACGGCTCAGACGCGTCGAACCGTCGAGGCTTTCGATCACCCGGTCCCAATGCGGCGGCACCGCCACCGAAACAGGCGAAGTGCGGGTGTCGACCTTCTTCCACGGCCAGAAGTTCCAGCCGATGTCGTGCGATTCGTAGAGCCGGAACGCTGCGTAGAGCCACTCGCAGGTGTTCTCGCCGCCTTCCCCCATGTAGATCGGCAGCCCCAACCGCTCGCGCGCCTCGAGGAATCCGGTAATGCTCGCGCGATCCGCGGGAGACCAGTACTTGTGAAACTGCAGCGCCGAGTTCGCGTCCCACACCTCGGTGAAGACATCCCAGTTGGTCGCCCAGTGCGCACCTTCGTACATGATCAGGTGGTGCGGGTCTTCGGCCCGGACCGCCGCGGTGAGGTCGCGATACAGGGCTCCGAGGTCGTCGCGATACGCGTGCTGCCATTCGTTGGGGAGCGGCTCGTTGAGCAGGTCGTAGCCGAGCACAACTGTTTCATCGCGGTACCGCCGCGCCAATTCGGCCCAAAGCGCCACTGTGAGTTCGCGGTACCTGGCGTCCAGGAAAAGGTCGGGGCGGCCGTGCGGTGAGTCGTCAATGTTCGTGCCGGTCTGCCCCCCGGGCGCGCCATGCAGATCCAAGAGGACCCAGAGACGGTGCGTCCGGCACCAGGAGATGAGGCGATCGATCAGGGCATAGCCTTCCTCGATCGGGCCCCCGAACTCGTCCTGGACGACGCGGGAGTTGATCGGAAGCCGGACGTGATCGAAGCCGCTCGCCGCGATCCGTTCGATGTCCGCCTCCGTGATGAACGCATCACGGAATCGCGGCCAGAAATCGGCCGCGTACTTCGCACCCGCGAGTCGCGCGACGAGCGCCTCGATCTCGCGAGGCGACTCTCCGCCCGGACCGAAACGCCACATGTAGCCCTCCGGCAGCAGCCAGTTGCCGAGGCCCACACCGCGCAGCAGCAGCTCGCGTCCAGAACCGTCAACGAGGCGCCCCGCCTCGGCTCGTACGTATCCGTCGAAATTCGCCGGTCGCGGCGCAAACGTCGAGGTGGTCGGGCTGGTGGTCACGAAGTCTCTCCCGGTGCTGAGTGGCGCGTCGGTCATTTCAGCCCCGACAGGGCGAAGCCTTGAACGACGAAGCGTTGGAACGCGATGAAAACAAGCAGCGTCGGGATCACCATGACGCTCGCCGCCGCCATCTGCAGCGACGGATTGACGGTGATCTGCTGATTGAGAAGCGACAACCCCACCGACAGTGTGTAGAGCTTCTGGTCGCTCGCGATGATGAGCGGCCACAGGAAGCTGTTCCACCCGGTGATGAACGCCAGGACGGCCTGCACGGCAAGGATCGGCTTGGACATGGGCAGCACGATCCGCCAGAACGTCCGGAACTCTCCCGCACCATCCAGTCGCGCCGCCTCCAGCATCTCGGTCGGAATCGTCGACATGAACTGCCGGAACAGGAAGATGCCGAACCCGCTGACCAGGGTCGGAAGCGCGATCCCGAGCAGCGTGTTCGTCAGCTTCATGCCGTTCAGGATGAGGTAGGTCGGGATCATCGTGACCTGGACCGGAATCATGAGTGTCGCGAGCACGAGAAAGAACATCACTCGTTTGCCGCGGAAGTCGAATTTGGCGAAGGCGTATCCGGCCATCGCCATCAGCAGCAGGCCGACCGCGCCGATCAGCACAACGATCACCGTATTGACGAGGTAACGGCCGAAGTCGAGCTCCGTGAACAGCCGGGCGAAGTTGTCGAGCGTCGGCTCCTGCGGAAGGAGCGTCGGCGGAAAGTCGAGCGACTCGCGCTGCGGCTTGAAGGCTCCGCTGAGCATCCAATAGAGCGGAAACGCGGTCGCGACGGCCCCCGCGCTCAACGCGACCATCACAAGAGCGGACACGGCGCGGCGCGCGGAGCGGCGCGACTCGGGCGTCGTGGGACGCGACCGGCGCGCCTGACGCGTGAACTCAGTACTCATCGTCGCTCCTTCGGACGCGCAATTGGACGACCGTCACGATCGCGATGATGATGAACAGCACGAGCGATCCGGCGCTGGCGTAGCCGAACTGGTTGAGGCGGAATCCCTCCTTGTAGAGGAAGATCGACATCGAGGCCGTGGCCCCCAACGGACCGCCGTCCGTCAGGACGAACGGCTCGTCGAAGAACTGCAGCCAGGCGATCGTCGTCGTCACACTGACGAAGAAGATGGCGAACCCGAGCAGCGGCAGAATGATCGACCGCGTCATCCGCCATTCACCCGCCCCATCGATCGCCGCCGCCTCCTGGTATTCGCGCGGAATCCCCTGCAGCGCCGCGAGGAAGATGATGATGTTGAGGCCCGTGCCACGCCAGATCGCGACGAGCGCGACGGAGAACTTGGCGAGGACCGGATCCGACAGCCACTGCACCTGATCGACACCGATCAGCGAAAGCAGCCAGTTGAACAAGCCGAACTGCGTGTTGTAGAGGTAACCCCACACCAACGAGATGGCGACGATTCCGGTGATCGCCGGGACGAAGTAGAAGGTCCGCAGTGCGCGCGCGAAACGTCCTTCGCTTCGGTTCAGCAGCAGCGCGACCGCGAGGGAGAGCACGACGATCGCGGGCACGCCGACAACCACGAACACGCCGGTGTTGCCGAGTGCGCGCCAGAAATCGGGATCGGCCGCGAGGGCCGCGTAGTTGGCGCCGCCGACGAACGTGACATTCGACCAGTTGGCGAGCCCCGAGATGTTCATGTCGGTGAGGCTGACGAGCGCCGCGACCACGATGGGGAAGACGCCGAAGGCGACGAGGAGCACGAGCGCGGGCGCAGCAAGCACGTACGGAGCAAGACGAGTTCGGCGCACCCGACGCGTCCTTCCTGGTTGATGGGAGTCGGCACCGTTGGGGCGCCTCGGGAAGGGGTGCCGGCGCAGCGCGCCGGCACCCCCGATACGGGCTAGTTGATTGACACGCCGGCAGTCTTGGCGATCAGCTCGGCAATCGCCGCGTCGCGGTCCATGCCCTGCAGCACGATCGAGTTGAGCGCCGTGAGCAGGTCGGAACCGGTGCCCCCGTCCCAGTTGGGCACCATCGGGAGGACTCGCGAGGTCGCGAGCTGTGAGGCGTAGACCTGGACCAGCGGGTCACTCGTGAGTGCGGGGTCAGCCAGCGCCGCGGACGCGGACGGCAGCTCACCGTTGATCGCGAACCACTCAACCTGAGTCTCGGGCGTCGACAGGAACGCCAAGAGGTCGAGCGAGGCGTCCACCTGATCGGTGTTGTGCCAGACCGCCATGTTGGAGCCAGCGAACAACGATACGGCGCCCTCGGCGCTCGGCACCGTCGACACTGCCCACTGCCCCTCGAGTTCCGGCGCGGCGTCCGCAATCGCGCGAGCCAGGTACGGGCCGCTGATCAGCATCGGCGCGACACCGGAGATGAAGCCCTGCGCCTGATCGAAGTCGCCGTTGGTCGGCACGCTTCCGTCGGCGTAGAGCCCGGTGTAGAGGTCGACGGCGTCCGCGAACGCCGCAGTGTCGAAGTCGACGTTCCCGTCAGCATCGATGATGTCCCCACCATGCGACCAGGTCATGATCACCGGCAGGGGGCTGTCCCACTGCGGAATGTAGTAGCCGTACAGGTCGTCGCCCCGTGCCGACAGCACCTTGGCATCCGCCCGAAGTTCATCCCAGGTTGCGGGCGGGGCATCGATCCCGTGCTCCGCGAGGATATCCGTCCGCGTGAACAGGACGCGCGTGTCGCTCACCCAGGGAACGCTGACGATCTCGCCGCCGACCGCCGTCAACGCACCGCCGACGCCGTCCGGGAAGTTCGACGGGTCAAGCGCGGGGTAGTCGGCGAGGTGGTCGTCGAGAACCAACAGGGCCCCCGCATCCGCGAACGTGCGGAGCTTCGACAAGCCAACCTGAATCAGATCCGGGCCCGAGCCCGACGCGACGGCTGTGGTGAGGCGTTCATCGATCGAGTCCCAGGGAATTGCGACGACCTCGACTTCGGTGCCGCTCTCGTCGACGTACGGCGCGACCAGTTGTTCGAAGTTGGCGCCCGAGTCGCCCATGATCCAGACCGTCAAGGGGCCGCCATCCGTGGCGCCGGTGTCGGCGGCGCAGCCGGCGAGGCCAGCGACAAGCCCCGCCGAGGTAAGGACGGCGAGTGCCGTCGTGGCTGTTCTCTTCATTGAGATCTCTTTTCTTTGCTGGTGTGATTCGCGGAGGTGCGGGGAGCGGGTCGCGAACAACCGACTCCCATTGTGGTCACGTCGCGGCGTCAAGGAGACGCGACGCGGTGCGGTGCTCGGCGACCAGGCGCCGATACCAGTGCGCGCTCAGTTTCGGAATGCGCTCCTGAGTGCGGTAGTCGACGTAGACGAGGCCAAAGCGCTTGCTGTAGCCCTCGGCCCACTCAAAATTGTCAAGAAACGACCACGCGTAGTAGCCGCGCAGATCAACGCCAGCACGGATCGCGGTGGCTGCCGCGGTCAAGTACCCGCGCAGGTAGGCGACCCGTTCCAAATCGACGACGTCCCCGTTCGGATCGACATAGTCGTCGTAGCTCGCTCCGTTCTCGGTGACGTAAACCGGAAGCGCGGTCACGCTCGCCACTCGCTTCAGCACTGCCGCCAACGAGTCGGGGATTACCGACCAGCCGAACGAGGTCGTCGCCGGGTCCGCCGGGCACTCGCCGACCCGCAGGCGCCCACCGTCCGGATCGTGCCATGCCACCACGCGCTGGTAGTGGTTGACGCCGGCAAAGTCGGTGGGCGCCCCGATGAGCTCAAGGTCACCGGCATGGATCAGGGACCGCAAGCCCAGCTCGTCGAACGCGGCATGCACGGCGGAGGAGTACTCCCCGCGATAGACAGGATCCAGGAACAGGCGGTTGCTGCTCGCGTCCAGCCGCTCCGCGGCGGCTCGATCGGCCTCGGAGCCGGAACGGGGCACGATGTCGGTGACGATGTTGGTGATTCCGACGATTGCGGAGGGTCGCTCGGTTCGAATCTCGGCGAGGGCGAGGCCGTGGGCCAGGTTGAGGTGGTGTGCCGCGGCGAGCGCCGCGCGTTCGTCGCGACGCCCCGGCGCGTGTGCGCCGGTGCCATAGCCCAGGGTCGCACTGCACCACGGTTCGTTGAGAGTGATCCACTCGTCGGCGAGGTCGCCGAGCGCGCGGACGGTTCGACGCGCGTAGTCGGCAAATCTGGTCGCCGTCGCCCGGCTCGGCCAACCGCCCGCGTCTTCGAGTGGCTGCGGCAGATCCCAGTGATAGAGGGTGACGAGCGAACGGATGCCGCGTGCGCGAAGACCGGACAGGACGTTGCGGTAGAAAGCCACCGCCTCCGGGTTGAGGTCGCCCTCCCCGCGCGGCTGCAGTCGAGACCAGGAGACCGACAACCGGTAGTCGCTCACGCCGAGCTCACTGAGCAGATCGAGATCTGACTGCCACAAGTGATAGTGGTTGCAGGCAACGTCACCGGTGTCGCCGTGGAGGGTCAACCCCGGCGTGGTGGCAAAAGTGTCCCAGATGCTCGGCCCCCGGCCTCCATCTCGCGCCGCGCCCTCGATCTGATAGGCCGCCGTCGCGAGACCCCACCTGAACCCGTCAGGGAACGCATCAATGTCTCCCACGGAGGGCTCCGTGGCGAGGAGGGCTGCTACCCGGGATTCGGTCATCGTCGATCGCTTCGGTTGCGGGGAGCGTGAACTCATCACGCTTATTTCACGCCTAACTATATGTCGCACGAAAACAGGGCGCAAGCCCCTTTTCCGAACGGCGCGAATCCGCGCCGCTCCGGACCCGGCCGGCGGCTCGGCGACACCGCTCCGCGCCTGCCTAGACTGGCGCGCATGGCACCGATCGACCTCAACGCCGATCTCGGCGAGGGCATGAGCGAGGACGCCGAGCTCACCGCCCAGGTCACCAGCGCCAACGTCGCCTGCGGCTTCCATGCCGGCGATGTCGAGACGATGGCGGTCACCGTGCGCCGGGCGCGCGAGCACCGGGTGTCCGTCGGCGCGCATCCCTCCTACCGGGATCGCGAGAACTTCGGCCGCAGCCCGATGAACCCCTCGCCCGCCGAGCTGCGGGCCGACCTGGAGCTGCAGATCGCCGCCCTGATCGAGGTGGCCGCCGAGGCGCGGGTCAAGGTGCGCTACCTGAAGCCCCACGGGGCCTTGTACAACCGCATCGCGGTCGATCCCGGACAGGCCGAGGTGGTGGCGCGCATCGCGGCCGCCGCGGGGCTGCCGCTCGTCGGCCTTCCCGGGAGCGCGATCGAAACGGCCGCCGATCGGCGCGGGGTGCGCTTCGTGCCCGAGGCGTTCGCCGACCGCGGCTACCTTCCGGATGGACGACTCGCCCCGCGCGGGGAGCCCGGCGCGGTGCTCACCGACCCGGACGAGGTCGCCCGCCGGGCCGTGCGCCTGGCGCGGGAGCACGTGGTCACCGCCCTCGACGGCACCGAGGTGCTGATCGATGCGGCCTCGCTCTGCGTGCACGGCGACACCCCCGGCGCTGCGAGGCTGGCCCGCGCGGTGCGCGCCGCCCTCGAAGCCGAGGGCATCGGCCTGCGGGCATTCACGTGAGGATCCTGCCGTTCGGCGACCGCGCGCTGCTCGCCGAGTACGACACGCTCGAGCACACGATGGCCGCGACGCAGCGGCTTCAGCGCACCGCGCCGCCCGCGGTCGTGGAGCTCGTTCCGGCGGCCCGGACGGTGCTCGTGCGGGTGACGCCGGGGGCGTCGCTGCGCGCGATCGAGACCTGGCTGCGGGAGGTCGGCGATCCGGAACCGGCGCCCGGCGGCGAGGACGCGCCCCTCGTCGCGATCCCGGTGCGCTACGACGGGCCGGACCTCGCCGAGGCGGCCGCAGCCGTCGGGCTCTCCGCCGAGGAGCTCGCGGAGCGCCACGCGTCGAGCACGTGGGTGTGCGCGTTCACCGGCTTCGCGCCCGGCTTCGGCTACCTCGTCTCGCCCGACTTCGGCCTCGAACTGCCCCGCCGCGCCACCTCCCGCCCGCGCGTCGCCCCCGGCTCGGTGGCGCTCGCGGCGGAGTTCTCGGGCGTCTACCCGCGCGCCTCCCCCGGCGGCTGGCAGCTGATCGGCAGCACCGACGCGGTGCTGTGGGATGCCGAGCGCGAGCCCGCCGCCCTGCTCACCCCGGGCACCCGCGTCCGCTTCGAGGCGGTGCCATGAGCCTTCAGATCCTCGATCCGGGGCCGCTCGCCCTCGTGCAGGACCGCGGCCGGCCCGGTCACCTCCGGGACGGGGTGGGCGTCTCCGGCGCCATGGACCGCGGCGCTCTTGCGCTCGGCAACCGACTGCTCGGCAACCCGGCGAGCGCCGCGGGTCTCGAGCTCCTGCTCGGCGGGGCACGCCTGCGCTTCACGACTCCGACCTGGTTCGCCCTGACCGGCGCCTGGCTCGACGCCGACCTGGACGGGGTGCGCGTCGAACCGCACACCGCGACGCACGCCGAGGCGGGGGCCGAGCTCCGGCTCGGGGTCGCCACGCACGGCGTGCGCGGCTACCTTGCGATGCGCGGCGGGGTCGCGGCGCACCCCGTGCTCGGCTCTCGCTCGCGCGACACCCTGGCCGCGCTCGGCCCGGAGCCGCTGGCCGCCGGCGACGTGCTGCCGCTCGGCCCGGAGCCTGACGCCCCGATCCCCGCGATCGACTTCGTTCCCGTCGACCCGCCGAGCCCGGAGGCGCGCGCGATCGCCCTGCGCCCGGGACCCCGGCAGTCCTGGTTCACCGCCGCCGCGTGGCAGGCGCTGTTCGCCGAGGGGTGGGTGGTGTCCGCGCGCGCCGACCGCACCGGCATCCGCCTGGACGGTCCCGCGCTCACCCGGGTCGACGACCGCGAGCTGCCGAGCGAGGGGATGCTGCCCGGCGCCATCCAGGTCTCCCCCGACGGCGCTCCGACGATCCTCGGCCCCGACCACCCGGCGACCGGCGGCTACCCGGTGATCGCGGTCGTCACGGAGTCCGACCTCGACGCCCTCGCGCGCTGCGCCCGGGTCAGCCGGTGCGCTTCACCCTCGCCACCGGCGCCGCCTGACGCCAGCCGAACCGGCCGCGGTTCAGAGCCGCTCGGCCGCCTCGACCACGTTCTGCAGCAGCAGCGCGCGCGTCATCGGCCCGACCCCGCCGGGGTTCGGCGACAGCCAGCCCGCCACCTCGGCCACGTCCGGGTGCACGTCGCCGTGCAGGCGGGCGCGCCCCGAGTCGGTGGTGCCGACGCGGGTGACCCCGACGTCCAGCACCGCCGCGCCGGGCTTGATCCAGTCCGGCTGCACGAAGTGCGGAATGCCGAGCGCCGCCACGACGATGTCGGCGCGGCGCACCTCGGCGGCCAGGTCGACCGTGCGCGAGTGCGTGAGCGTCACGGTCGCATCCACGCCCTTGCGGGTGAAGACGAGCCCGAGCGGACGGCCGACCGTGAGGCCGCGGCCGATGATCGTGACGTGCTTGCCCGCGATCGGCACGTCGTGGCGGCGCAGCAGCTCGACGACGCCCGCCGGGGTGCACGGCAGCGGCGAGTTCATCTCGCTCGCCACGCCGAGCACGAGCCGGCCCAGGTTGGTCGGGTGCAGGCCGTCGGCGTCCTTCGCCGGATCGATCAGCTCGAGCATCGCGTTCTCGTCGATGCCCTTCGGCAGCGGCAGCTGCACGATGTAGCCGGTGACGGCGGGGTCGGCGTTCAGCCCGGCGATCGCGGCGCGAACCTCGGCCTCGCTCGCCGTCTCGGGAAGGTCCACCCGGATCGACTCGATGCCGACCTCGGCGGAGTCGCGGTGCTTGCCGCCGACGTAGGAGACGGATCCGGGGTCGCTGCCGACCAGCAGCGTTCCGAGTCCGGGCACGATGCCCGCCGTGCGCAGCGCCGCCACCCGCTCCGCGAGCTCCGCCTTGATCGCGGTCGCGGTCGCGACGCCGTCGAGCCGGATCGCGGTCATCGCCAGGTGCCCGGCGAGGAGAGGCCCTCGTACAGCGGGAAGGCGTTCGCGAGGGTCTCGACGCGGGTGCGGAGCGCCCCCAGGTCCGAGCCCGGGATCAGGGTCAGCGCGATGATGTCGGCCACCTCGGTGAACTCGGCGTCGCCGAAGCCGCGGGTCGCGAGTGCGGGCGTGCCGATGCGGACGCCGCTGGTCACCATCGGCGGGCGCGGGTCGTTCGGCACCGAGTTCTTGTTGACGGTGACGCCGACCTCGTGCAGACGGTTCTCGGCGTCCTGGCCGGTCATCTCCGAGTGGCGGAGGTCGACCAGCACGAGGTGCACGTCGGTGCCGCCGGAGAGGACGTCGATGCCGGCGGCCTTCGCATCCGGCTGGGTGAGGCGGTCGGCGAGGATCGCCGCGCCGCGCATGGTGCGCTCCTGGCGGTCGCGGAACTCCGGCTCGGCCGCCAGCTTGAACGCGGTCGCCTTCGCCGCGATCACGTGCATGAGCGGGCCGCCCTGCTGGCCGGGGAAGACGTTGGAGTTCATCTTCTTGGCGATGTCGGCGTCGTTGGTGAGGATGAAGCCCGAGCGCGGGCCGCCGATCGTCTTGTGCACCGTCGAGGAGACGATGTGCGCGTGCGGCACCGGCGAGGGGTGCAGGCCCGCGGCCACCAGACCGGCGAAGTGCGCCATGTCGACCCAGAGCTTGGCGCCCACCTCGTCGGCGATCGCGCGGAACGCGGCGAAGTCGAGCTGGCGCGGGTAGGCCGACCAGCCGGCGATGATCACCTGCGGCTTCACCTCGAGCGCCTTCTCGCGCACCGTCGCCATGTCGATCTTCATCGTCTCGGGGTCGACGCCGTAGGCGTGCGCCTCGTAGAGCTTGCCCGAGAAGTTGAGGCGCATGCCGTGGGTGAGGTGACCGCCGTGCGCCAGCTCGAGGCCCAGGATGCGGTCGCCGGGCTGCGCGATCGCGCTCAGCACCGCGGCGTTCGCGCTCGCGCCCGAGTGGGGCTGCACGTTGGCGAACTCGGCGCCGAACAGCGCCTTGGCGCGCTCGATGGCGAGAGTCTCGACGATGTCGACGAACTCGCAGCCGCCGTAGTAGCGACGACCGGGGTAGCCCTCGGCGTACTTGTTGGTGAGCACCGAGCCCTGCGCCTCGAGGATGGCGCGCGGCACGAAGTTCTCGCTCGCGATCATCTCGAGCGTCGAGCGCTGGCGGGCCAGCTCGAGCTCGAGGGCCTCGGCGACCTCCGGGTCGACCTCAGACAGCGGCGAATTGAAAGTGGAGGGGATGGACACGGGCGCTCCTAACGTTCACGAGAAAACTACCTGGTTGATGCAGGGGCGGCCCAGGCGTACGGCCGCCGTTCACGTGATCGTCGCTCCCCGATGGTGACCCATCCGAACGCCAGTCGCGACGCGCCCCAGTCTACGCGACGCTGCGCTGCTCACCCGAATGCGGAGCCAGACGGATCCGATCGGTGAGCAGCACGAAGACGAGGGCGCCGACGAACAGCAGCACCGCAGCCCACGGCAGCACCTCGATGCCGACCTCGTCGAGCAGCAGGCCGCCGACGAGCGCCCCCACGGCGATCGCGACGTTGAACGCGGTCGTGAGCCACGCCGCCCCGATGTCGCGCAGCCGCAGTGAGGCCGTGTGCAGGATGCGCGCGTGCATGATGGCGGGGATGCCGCCGAACGAGACGCTCCACACTGCCAGCAGGATCATGGCGGCAACGAAGCCGTTGCCCCAGATGGAGACGGCCGCCATGCTCGCGCCCACGCCGATGAGCATCGCGATGAGCGTCGCCTGCGGCGCGCGGTCGCCGAACGCCGCGGCGAGCGCGAGTCCGAGCGCCCCGCCGATCCCATTGACCAGCAGGATGACCGGGACCAGGTCCGGCACGACCCCCGCGACCTCGATCGACCATGGCGCGATGTAGGTGGAGAACACGTTGTAGCCGGTGACCACGAGCACGACGGTGAGGCAGACGATGACGATGCCGGGCAGCGTCGGATCCTTGCGCGCCGACGTCGCGATCTCGCCGGTGGCCAGCGGTACGCGGTGCTCGACCGGCGGAAGGTAGAGCACGACGAGCGCCGCGAAGACCACCACGACGAGCGCCATCACGATGAACGCGGCGCGCCAGCCGAGTGCGTGGCCGAGCGCCGTGCCGACCGGCACCCCGAGGATGAACGCAGCCGTGCCGCCGGCGTTGGTGATCGAGATCGCCTTGGCGAGCTGCGTGCGCGGAACGAGCCGGGAGGCGTAGGGCCCGGTGACGGCCCAGAACAGCCCGTGGGCGAGACCTCCCAGGATGCGCGCTCCGACCAGGAGCTCGTAGCTCGGCGCGATGCCGGCCAGCACGTTCGCCACCGCGAAGATCCCGAGCAGGACGACCATCAGCCACTTGCGCGAGTACTTGTGGGTGATCGCCGCGAGCGGGGCGGTGCTGACGACGACCGTGAGCGCGAAGATCGTGACCAGCAGGCCGACGCGGGACTCGGAGACGTCGAGATCGCGCGCCATATCGGGCAGCAGACCGGTCGGCAGGAACTCGCTCGACACCGAGACGAAGATGGCGCCGGTCAGGACGAGCAGCCGCCCGAGCGGGAAGGGTGCCGTGGCCGTGGTGGGCGCAGCAGAAGTCGACATAACAGAACTCTCGAGAACGAGGGGGTGGCGCGTATCGCCGGCCGCGGGAGCGCGCGTGACGCGGGCTCCGGACGAGTCTATGTAGTCGTCGCCGTTTGCGCTCGTCCGACTCCCTGCCGCGCCGCGGCCGGACACGTCGATCTCTGCACGACCCGGCCGAACGCCTGCCCTACGCTGGAAGCGTGACCACCCCGACCCACTGGATCCTGACACTCGTCTGCGAAGACAAGCCCGGCATCGTCCACGCGATCAGCGGCGCCATCGTCGCGGCCGCGGGGAACATCACCGAGTCGCAGCAGTTCTCCAGCGACGACACGGGCACGTTCTTCATGCGACTCCAGGTCGAGTCCGCGGCCAGCCGTGACGAGTTCGAGGCGGCCCTCGCGCCGGTGACCGAGCACTACCAGATGCAGTGGCAGCTCGACGTCGTCGGCCGTCCGCTGCGCACGCTCGTGCTGGCCTCGAAGTCCGGCCACTGCCTCAACGATCTGCTGTTCCGCCAGCGCGCCGGCCAGCTCGCCGTCGACATCCCGCTCGTCCTCAGCAATCACCCCGATCTGGGCGAGCTCGCCTCGTTCTACGGGGTGCCGTTCGAGTCGCACCCGGTCGTGAGCCCGGGCCAGAAGCTCGCCTTCGAGCAGCGCGTCCTTGAGGTCGTCGAGGAGCACGACATCGAGCTCGTCGTGCTGGCGCGCTACATGCAGATTCTCTCGCCCGAGCTGTGCGAGGCGCTCGCCGGTCGGGTGATCAACATCCACCACTCCTTCCTCCCCGGCTTCAAGGGCGCCAACCCGTACAAGCAGGCGCACGCCCGCGGGGTGAAGATCATCGGCGCCACGGCGCACTTCGTGACGAGCGACCTCGACGAGGGCCCGATCATCGAGCAGAACATCGTCCGGGTCGACCACACCCGGACCGTCTCCGAACTCGTCGCCATCGGGCAGGACGAGGAGAGCCGAACCCTCACCCAGGCCGTCAAGTGGTTCAGTGAGGATCGCGTGCTGCTCGACGGCGCGCGGACGATCATCTTCCGCTGACCTCCGGGAGGAACGCATGCCCCTGCTCTTCGAGAACGCCCGACTGCTCGACCTCGACGGCGAGCGCCGGGGCTGGCTGCTGATCAACGACGAGACGATCACCGCCACCGGAGCCGGCGCACCGCCGGACGATGACATGGTCGCCGGCGTCGAGCGCGTCAACGTCGGCGGCGCCTGGCTGACGCCCGGCTTCATCGACCTCCACGGGCACGGCGGCGGCGGGTACGCCTTCGACGACGGGCCCAAGTCGATTCGCACCGCGCTCGCCACGCATCGCGCCCACGGCACGACGCGGAGCGTGATCTCGCTCGTTGCGAATCCGCTCGACACCCTGACCACCAGCCTGCGCACGGTCGCCGAGCTCGCGGCGCAGGATCCGCTCATCCTCGGCTCGCACCTCGAGGGCCCGTACCTGGCGGTGCGGCGCCGCGGCGCCCACGCGCAGGAGTTCCTCATCCCGCCGGACCCCGAGGTGGACGCTCGGCTGATCAACGCCGCCCAGGGGACGCTGCGCCAGATCACGATCGCGCCCGAGCTCCCCGGCGCCCTCGAGTCGATCGACCGCTTCACCGCGGCCGGCACCGTGGTCGCGATCGGCCACACCGAGGTCGACTACGAGACCGCGCGCCAGTCGTTCGCGCACGGGGCGCGACTGCTGACGCACGCCTTCAACGCGATGCCCGGGATCCACCACCGCGAGCCCGGACCTCTGGTGGCCGCCTTCGACGACCCGAACGTGGCGATCGAACTCGTCGCCGACGGCATCCACGTGCACCCCGGGGTGCTCGAGATGACCTTCCGCGCCGCCCCCGAGCGGATCGTGCTCGTCACCGACGCGATGGCGGCCGCGGGCAGCGCCGACGGGTTCTACTCGATCGGGTCGCTCAACGTCGTGGTCAAGGACGGCCGGGCCGTCCTCAACGGCACCGACACGCTCGCCGGCTCGACGCTGACGCTCGATGTCGCCCTGCGCACCGCCATCACCGCCGCGCAGGTGCCTCCCGCCGATGCGGTCGCCGCGCTTACCTCGACCCCCGCGCGCGTGCTCGGTCTGGACGGCACCCTGGGACGCCTCGCCCCCGGATTCGCCGCCGATCTGGTGGTGCTGGACGAGGACTGGAATGTCGACGCGGTCTGGGCGCGCGGGGAGCGCATCCCCGCCTGACCTCGCCGCCGGATTCATCGGCAGCCCATAACAGCCTCGCGGCCTCCGCACAGCGAACCGGGGCGCCGGACTGAAAGGCTGGTGCCCGTACACCAGAGCCCCCGACCACCCCAGGAGCCCCGATGACCTCCCACCCCCGTCTCGCATCCGTCGGCGTCGCCGGCCTCGGCATCACCGTCGCCCTCAGCGGATGCGCGACCGCCAGCGACGCGGCCACGACGACCGGGTCCGGCGGCTATGCCGACGGCGAGTACACGGCGACCGGCGACTACCAGGCTCCCAGCGGCGCCGAGTCGATCGTCGTCACGGTGTCGCTGTTGGACGATGTGGTGACCGCGGTCAACGTGACCGGCGACGCGACAGACCCGCAGGCCGAGGAGTTCCAATCGCAGTTCGCCGCGGGCATCGCGAGCGAGGTCGTCGGCGTCGCCCTCGACGAGATCTCCGTCTCGCGGGTGGCCGGCGCCTCCCTCACGACCGAGGGCTTCATGACGGCCCTGGACGCCATCAAGTCGGAAGCGCTCGACAGCTGATCGTCGACCCGCTCCCCGTCGCCTGGCGGTTCGAGGCGATCGGCACGGCGTGGCGCATCGACACGCGCGCGCCGCTCCCGGAGACGCTCGCCGCCGCGGTGTCGACGCGCATCGACCGGTTCGATCGCGACTGGTCGCGGTTCCGGATGGACTCGCTCGTGCACCGGATCGCGACCGCCGCCGGCCGCTACCGGCTGCCCGCCGACGCACCGCCGCTGATCGGCCTCTACCGCGAGCTGTACGAGGCCACCGCGGGGCGGGTGTCGCCGCTCGTGGCCCGGCAGCTCGACCGGCTCGGCTACGGCGCCAGCTCCGAGCTGCGCCTGGCAGCGGAGACCGCCGTGCCCGCCTGGGATGACGTCCTCGCCTGGGACGGCGAGCACCTGGAGACCGCGGCGGGCGCGCTGCTGGATGTCGGCGCCGCCGGCAAGGGCTACCTCGTCGACCTGGTGGCCGAGCTGCTGGACCTCGCCGACATCGCCGAGTACCTGATCGACGCCAGCGGCGACCTGCGCGGCCGCGGCGACCTCGAGCTGCGGATCGCCCTCGAGCACCCCGCCGATCCGCGGCGCGCGGTCGGCGTCGCGGAGCCCGGCCGCCGCGCGCTGTGCGCCAGCGCCACCAATCGTCGGCGCTGGGCCGACGTGAACCATCACGTGCTGGACGCGATCACGGGCCTGCCGACCCCGCACGTCGTGGCGACCTGGGCGATCGCCGATTCGGCGCTCGTCGCCGACGGCGCCGCCACCGCGCTGTTCTTCGACGTCGACCCGGACTTCCTCCGGCGCCACCGCGTGGAACACGTCAGACTGTTCGCCGACGGACGCTTCGACGTCTCCGCCGACTTCCCCGGAGAGCTCTTCCTGTGATCACCCCCCTCGATCGACTTCTCGGCCACCTGACGACCTACCGGCTGGTGATCGCGAGCCTCAGCGTGCTCGTGATCGCGGCGCTCGGACTCGCCGCGTTCGGCGAGCTCGCCTTCACGCCGCTCGAACTGCTCGGCTCGCTCGCGGTGCTGCTCGTCGCCACCCACGCCGCCAACCTCGCCGCCGCCCGCATCGCGCGCGTGAGCCCGCACTACGACTCGTCGACGATCACGGCCCTGCTGGTGTTCTTCATCCTTCCGGCGAGCCTGGACCCGTGGAGCCTGGCGGCGAGCGCGGGCGCCGGGGTGATCGCCGCGTCCAGCAAGTACCTGCTGGCGGTGCGCGGGCGTCACCTGTTCAACCCCGCCGCGACGGGCGTCTTCATCGCCGGCGTGTTCGGGCTCACGACGGCGACCTGGTGGGTAGGCACGCCGCCGCTGCTGCCGCTCGTCGCGATTGCGGCGGCGCTCATCCTGTTCCGGACGCGCCATCTGCCCCTCGGCGCGGTCGCCGTGGCGGTCGCCACCGCGATCCTGCTGACCCGGTACCTCAGCGCCGGCTCGGACCTCGGCACCGCGCTCGGCTTCGCGCTCGCCTCGTCGCCCCTGATCTTCTTCGTCGGCTTCATGCTGAGCGAGCCGCTCACGCTGCCGCCGCGGCGGCGCCAGCAGGTCGTCATCGGCGCGCTGGTCGCCGTGATCCTGAGCGTGCCCTTCTCGACGGGCTCGCTCGAGCTCGGAGCGCTCACGCTCGGCCCGATCAGCTCGACGCCGGAGTTCGCGCTGATCGTCGGCAACGCCGTCTCGTTCCTGCTCGGCCAGCGCCGCGGAATCCGCCTGGAGCTCCTGTCCAAGCGCCAGCTGACCCCGACGAGCTGGGAGTTCGAGCTGCGGCCGCTCGCGCCGGTGCGCTTCACGGCGGGTCAGTTCATCGAGCTCGCTCTGCCGCATCGGCGGGCCGACGGTCGCGGCGATCGACGGATGTTCAGCATCGCCTCCGCCGCGGACGATCGGCTCAAGATCGGCGTGCGCGTGACGCCGCCCGCCTCCAGCTTCAAGCAGCGCCTGCTCGCGCTCGAACCGGGCGCGCGCCTCGGCGCGACCTCGGTCGGCGGCGACTTCGTGCTGCCCCGCGACCCCGCCGCGCCCCTGCTGCTGGTCGCGGGCGGGATCGGCATCACGCCGTTCATCGGACACCTGGAGCAGCTGGCGGCCGACGGTCGGGCGCGCGGTGTCGCGCCGGACGTCGTCGTGGTCTACGCGGTCTCCGACAGCGCGGAGCTCGCCTACCTGCCCGAGCTGGAGCGCAGCGGCGCGCGCGTCGTCATCGCCTCCCCCGACGAGCCCGCCGAGCTGCGGCCGGGGTGGAGCTGGATCGGCCCGGATCGCCTGAGCGCCGAGGCGATTCTGGCCGCCGTGCCCGACGCCCCCGCGCGCACCGCGTACCTGTCGGGCCCGCCGTCACTCGTGGGAGCCCTGCGCCGCACCCTCCATCGCGCGGGTGTCCGACACCCCCGCACGGACGTGTTCCTGGGCTACTGACTTCTCGCGCTGTCCGGGTCGCAGGGCGCGCAGCGCCGCCAGGATGGCGACGAGGTCGACGACCTCCTGGAGCCCCGCCCCGACGATCGCGGGCAGCGAGCCGGTGAGCGCGAACAGCATGAGCCCGATGCTGATCGCGATGCCGATCCAGATGCTCTGCAGCGCGATCGACACGGTGCGCTGGCCGATCGCGACGGCGCGCGCGACGCCGTGCAGGTCGTCGAGCAGCAGCACGATGTCGGCGGACTCGCTCGCGACGGTCGTGCCGCGCGCGCCCAGCGCGATGCCCACCTCGGCGACGGCGAGCACCGGCGCATCGTTGACGCCGTCGCCGGTCATCATGACGGGACGCTCGGGAAGCTCCCGCAGGATCCGCACCTTGTCCTCGGGGCGGCACTCCGCGTGCACCTCCCCGATGCCGACCTCGGCGGCGATCGACTCGGCGGTGTCGCTCACATCGCCGGTGACGACGAGGGTGCGTTGGATGCCGAGCGCCGCCAGCGTGGCCAGCGTCTCCCGCGCCTCGGGTCGCGGCCGGTCGCGCAGAATGACGGCCCCCGCGAACGTGCCGTCGACGCCGACGTAGACAGCCGCCTCGCCGGGCTCGAGGGTCGCCCGCTCCAGGCCTACGACGCTCTCCGCCACGAAGGCGGGCTTGCCAACGAGGACCGTGCGGCCGCCGACGATCGCCCGCACCCCGGTCGTCGCGACCTCCTCCGCCTCGCCGACCGGCGGCTCGGCGATGCCGCGCGCCGCGATCGCCGCACGGAGCGCCTGCGCCAGCACGTGACTGGAGGCGCGCTCGGCGGCGCCGACCAGCCCGAGGAGCTCCCGCTCGGAGAGCTCGCCGGCGAGCTCGACGCGCACCAGCTCGGGCATCCCGCTTGTCAGCGTGCCGGTCTTGTCGAAGACGGCCGTGCGCACGCGGGCGAGGGTCTCCAGCGAGCCGGCGGACTTCATGACGATGCCCTCCTTGGCCGCCCGGCCCATTCCGCCCATGAACGCCACCGGGGCCGCGATCAGCAGCGGGCACGGGGTCGCGACGACAAGCACCTCGGCGAAGCGCACCGGATCGCCGGAGATCGCCCAGCCGAGCGCGGCGAGGCCCAGCGAGACGATCGTGAACGGCACCGCGTAGCGGTCCGCCAGTCGCACGAGCGGCGCCGTGCTGGCGGTCGCCTCGCGCACGAGCGCGACGATGCGCTGGTACTGGCTGTCGGCGGCGAGCGTCGTCGCCTCGATCTCGACCACGCCGGCGCCGTTGACGGCGCCGCTCGACACCGCCTCACCGCGCTGCCGATCGACGGGGAGGCTCTCCCCCGTGATCGACGACTCGTCGAAGGTTCCCGAGGCGCTGATCAGCACGCCGTCGACCGGGATCACCTCGGAGGGGCGCACGAGGATGCGGTCCCCCACCCGCACGTCGTCGGCCGCGACGTCGACAAGCGCGTCGCCGTCGACCCGGTGGGCGATCTGCGGGCTGCGGTCGAGCAGCGCCTTGAGCTCCCGGTTCGCGCGTCCCGCGGCGAAGTCCTCGAGCGCCTCGCCGCCGGTGAGCATCAGCACGACGATCAACGCGGCCCAGTACTCGCCCACGGCGATCGTGCTGACGATCGCGATGAGCGCCAGCAGGTCGAGTCCGAACTCGCGGCGCAGCAGGCTTCGCACCATGCTGATGCCTTCGCGCAGCGCCACGAGCGCCGCGAATCCGCCGACGAGCCACGGCACCGCCGCGCTCAGCGGTGTCGCCAGCAGCACGAGTCCGACGACGCCCACGGCCAGGGTGACGCCCACCAGCGGGTACCGGACGAAGAAGCCCACGACGCGTCTCATGCTCCTTGTCTACGCCTCTCCGGCCCCGACTGCCAGTAAGCGCAGGCTCCCCTGACCAGGGTTTTCGCCGCCCGCGTCCACGGCAGATCCCAAGCCGACTCGGCTGGCACTCTCAGGCGGAGAGTGCTAATTTATGAACAGTTGAGTCACGGTGACTCAACTCTTCAGTTATCTGCAGGAGGACCCGATGACACTTCTCTTCGACCCCTTCCGTGAGCTGGACCGCGCGACCGAGCGACTGCTCGACAGCCGCCAGGGCCCCCGCCTCATGCCGATGGATCTCTACCGCGACGGCGACCACTACGTGCTCACCGCCGACCTTCCCGGCGTCGACCCGGGCAGCGTCGACATGGACGTCGATGGCCAACTGCTGACCATCCGCGCCGAGCGCACCCCGCGCTCGCAGGAGGGCGTCAAGTGGCTCACGCGCGAGCGTCCGGCCGGCAGCTTCCTGCGCCAGCTGAACCTGGGACAGGGCATCGACACCGCCAAGATCTCGGCGAGCTACGAGAACGGCGTGCTGAGCGTGCTGATCCCGGTGGCGGAGGAGGCCAAGCCGCGCAAGATCGAGATCCAGGCCAAGCACTCGGGCAAGGCCGAGGTCAAGGCCTAGGCCGAGGTCGCGGCCGCGGCCGCCCCCTCACGCGGACCCGGATGCTCCCCCCGCATCCGGGTCCGTTTCCGTTCGCGCCGGTGCGGGTCGCGGCAGATCAGGCCTGCAGCGCCTCGGCGATCGGGGTGCGGCCCGTGTTGAACCGGATCGTGCGGTGGATCGTGCGCGGCTCGACCAGGGTCTGAGCGATCACCGCGGCGACATCGCCCCGGCTCACCGACCCGGCGCTCTCGGCCTCGGCGTCAATCTCCCCGGTCGGCTCGTCGAGGGTCAGGCTGCTGGGCGCCAGAATCGTCCAGTCCAGCGCGCTCGCCCGCAGGAACTGGTCGGCGGTCGACTTCGACTCCGCGTATGCGAAGAAGGGGTTGTCGTCGGGCACTCCATGATCGGCTCCGGCCCCGAAGTACGAAACCATCACGAATCGGGAGACGCCCGCGGCGAGCGCAGCGTCCATCATGCGGATCGCCGCATCCCGATCGACGGCGTAGGTGCGCTCCGGATCGCCGCCGCCCGCGCCCGCCGACCAGACGACCGCGTCGTGTCCCTGCGCGAGCGCGGCCAGTTCGTCGACATCCGCCGCCTCGATGTCGCAGACGACCGGGGTGGCTCCGCGCGCCTCCACCTCGCCCGCGTGCTCCGGGTTGCGGATCACCGCCGAGACGGCGTCGCCGCGCTCCGCCAGGATCGGCGCGAGCAGCAGCGCCACCTTGCCGTGACCGCCGATCACCAGGATGCGTGCCATGAGAACCTCCGCGAATCGGTCGTCGTCTCCGCAGCACGTCCGCGCTGCGGATGCCTCGACGCTACTCGGGTTCCCGGCGGCACGCCGGGGCGCGGCGTCGTTAACGGCGTCAGCGCCCGCGCGGAGGCACGGGCGCTGACGACGAAGCCGTCGCGGGGCGACTAGCCCAGGCGGGCCTTGAGGTTCTCGTCGAGCGTCGCGAGGAAGTCCTCGGTGGTCTGCCATTCCTGCTCGGGGCCGACCAGCAGCGCCAGGTCCTTCGTCATCTTGCCGCTCTCGACCGTCGTGATGACGACGTTCTCGAGCGTCTCGGCGAAGGTGATCAGCGCCTGGTTGCCGTCGAGCTTGCCGCGGTGCATGAGGCCCCGCGTCCACGCGAAGATCGAGGCGATCGGGTTGGTCGAGGTGGGCTTGCCCTGCTGGTGCTGGCGGTAGTGACGCGTGACGGTGCCGTGCGCCGCCTCCGCCTCCACGATCGCGCCGTCGGGCGTGGTGAGCACGCTCGTCATCAGGCCGAGCGAGCCGAAGCCCTGCGCGACGGTGTCGGACTGCACGTCGCCGTCGTAGTTCTTGCAGGCCCAGACGTAGCCGCCCTCCCACTTCATGGCCGAGGCGACCATGTCGTCGATGAGGCGGTGCTCGTAGGAGATGCCGGCGGCCTCGAACTGGTCCTTGAACTCGGCGTCGTAGATCTCCTGGAAGATGTCCTTGAACCGGCCGTCGTAGGCCTTCAGGATCGTGTTCTTCGTCGAGAGGTAGACCGGGTACTTGCGGGCCAGGCCGTAGTTCAGCGAGGCGCGCGCGAAGTCGCGGATCGACGCATCCTGGTTGTACTGCACCTGCGCGATGCCGTCATCGGGCGCGTCGTAGACCTCGAACTTCATCGGCTCGGAGCCGTCCTCGGGCGCGAACTCGACCGTGAGCTTGCCCTTGCCCTTGAACACGAAGTCGGTGGCGCGGTACTGGTCGCCGAAGGCGTGGCGGCCGATGATGATCGGCTTGTTCCACCCGGGAACCAGTCGCGGGATGTTCGAGATGATGATCGGCTCGCGGAAGATGACGCCGCCGAGGATGTTGCGGATCGTGCCGTTGGGGCTGCGCCACATCTTCTTCAGGCCGAACTCCTCGACGCGCGCCTCGTCGGGCGTGATCGTCGCGCACTTGACGCCGACGCCGTGCTTCTGGATCGCGTGCGCCGCGTCGACCGTGACCTGGTCGTCGGTGGCGTCACGGTGCTCGATGCCGAGGTCGTAGTATTCGAGCTCAATGTCGAGGTAGGGGTGGATCAGGCGGTCCTTGATGAACTGCCAGATGATCCGCGTCATCTCGTCGCCGTCGAGTTCGACGACCTTGCCTTCGACCTTGATCTTGTCGACCACGCCGCGTCCTTTCGGGAGACTGTCAGGGGACCGGAACCGGCCCATCACAGACTACCCGCTCTCAGAACTATCTCGACATCGAGAGATTCCACCGCGAATCGTCGCGGGGCGTTACCCTGTCGTTATGGCAGAGCTGAGACTGCATGACCTGACCGCCCAGACCATTGCGGCGGCGAACAGCCTCACGCTCAAGCCCGGTCAAGAGGCGTTCATCGAACCCGAGACCTACACCGCCGCCGAGGACAAGCTCGACGCCTCCGGCTCCTGGCCCCGCGTCGTGCTCGACGAGGACGACCACGTCGTCGGCTACATCATGGGCGCCTTCGACGCCGACGCGAGCGAGGAGTACCTGCGCGCCGCGCTGTGGCGCGTGCACGTCGCCGCCGAGGCGCAGGGAAAGGGCGTCGGCCGGTTCGCCGTGAAGGCGTTCGCCGACGAGGCGCGCAGCCGCGGCTTCGACCACGTGACCGTCGTCTGGGCGAGCGGCGACGAAGGCCCCGAGGAGTTCTTCAAGGCGGTCGGCTTCGAGATCATCGGCGAGACCCCGTACGGCGAGAAGCTCGGCGCGCTCAAGCTCTAGCCGCGCCCTCCTGAGCCTCCGCGTGACCCACCCGCAGCCCGACTTCGCGTCGGCCGTGCTCGACCTGGTGGCCGAGATCCCGCCCGGGAAGGTCATGAGCTACGGCGACATCGCCGCCGCGCTCGGCTCGCGCGGGGCCCGAACGGTCGGCACCGTCCTGGCCCGCTCGGGCGCCGACGTGCCCTGGTGGCGTGTCATCCGCTCCTCCGGTCATGCGGCGGCCGGGCACGAGGAGCGCGCCCTCGAGCACTTCCGCGCCGAGGGCACGCCGCTCATCTGGGCGGCCGACGGCAGCGCGTACCGCGTCGCCCCGTCCGCACGCTGGGCGCCGCGCTAGACCAGCGAGTCGCGCCAGGCGGCGTGCAGCTTCGCGAAGCGCCCGCTGCCGCCGATCAGGTCGGCGGGGGCGCCATCCTCGACGATGCGGCCGTGCTCCATCACCAGCACCCGGTCGGCGATCGCGACCGTCGACAGCCGGTGCGCGATGATGATCGCCGTGCGGTCGGCCAGCAGCGTCGTCAGCCCCTCCTGCACGAGCCGCTCGCTCGGGATGTCGAGCGAGGCGGTCGCCTCATCCAGAATCAGCACCGCCGGGTTCGCCAGGAACGCGCGCGCGAACGACAGCAGCTGGCGCTGGCCCGCCGAGACGCGGCCGCCGCGCTTGTTCACGTCGGTGTCGTAGCCGTGGGGCAGCTCCTCGATGAACTGGTGCGCTCCGACCGCCTTCGCCGCCTGGATGATCTCGTCGAAGGTCGCGCCGGGCTTGCCGAGCGCGATGTTCTCGGCCACCGTGCCGCTGAACAGGTAGGCCTCCTGCGTGACCATCACGATCGCGCGGCGCAGATCCTTCGGATGCAGCCGGCGCAGATCGACGCCGTCGAGCGTGATCCGGCCCTCGCTCGGGTCGTAGAACCGCGCCACCAGCTTGGCGAGGGTCGACTTGCCCGCCCCGGTGGAGCCGACGAGCGCGATCGTCTGCCCCGCGGGGATGTGCAGGTCGAACTCGGGCAGGATGACGCGATCAGCCCGGTAGGCGAAGCGCACCTTCTCGAAGTCGAGCTTGCCCTCGGCCTCCCAGAGATCGACCGGGTCCACCGGATCCGGAACGCTGGGTCGCTCCTCGAGCACGCCCGAGATCTTCTCCAGCGCCGCCGCGGCCGACTGGTAGGAGTTGTAGAACATCGCCATCTCCTCCATCGGGTCGAAGAAGCGGCGCACGTACAGCAGCACGGCGAGCAGCGCGCCGACCGCCAGGTTGCCGTCGATCACCCGGAAGCCGCCGAACAGCAGCGCGACCGCGACCGCGACGTTGCCGATCAGCACCAGCCCCGGGTCGAAGATGCCGAACAGCTGGATCACCCGGGCGTTGGATTCGCGGTAGTCCTCGACATGCGCGCCGAACTCGCGCGCGTTGCGCGGCTCCTTGCGGAACGCCTTCACCGCGCGGATGCCCGTCATCGTCTCCACGAAGTGCACGATCACCTTCGCCGAGGCGACCCGGGTGCGCCGGAACGCGCGCTGCGAGCGGGTCTGGAACCAGCGCGTCAGCAGCAGCAGCGGCGGCAGCGAGCCGGCCAGCACGAGCCCCGAGACGGGGTCGAGGATGACGAGGGCGGCCGCGATGAACACCATGTAGAGCACGCCGCGCACGAGGCCGTTGACACCCGAGTCGAGCAGTTCGCGGATCGAGTCGAGGTCGCTCGTCTGGCGCGCGATGATGCGGCCCGAGGTGTAGCTCTCGTGGAACTCCAGGCTCAGCCGCTGGGCGTGCAGGTACACCCGGCGGCGCAGGTCGAACAGGATCGCCTGGCTGATCCTCGCCGAGAGCACGGTGTACTGCGCGATGAGGATCGCGCCGATCAGCCCGGTGATCAGATACGCGGCCACGATGAGCAGCACGGGCATCCAGTCCTGGTTCTCGAGCAGCGCCGGCAGGCCCCGGTCGATGCCGAACGCGATCAGCGCGGGACCCGCGACCTGCGCGCCGGTGCTGACCACGACGACGAGCATCGTCAGGGCGACCCGCAGCTTCAGCGGGGCGAGCAGCGAGCCGAGCAGGCGCAGCGAGCGCTGGCGGATCTCGCGGGACTCCGCCTTCGTGTAGTCGTCGCGCTCCTCACCGGTGACACCGCTGACACTCATCGCGCACCTCCCCCGGGGATCGTGATGGTGCCGGTCTCGGTCGAGATCGGCGCGGTCGTCGTCGGCACGACCTCCTCGGGCAGCGCACGTTCGCGGCCCGGCGGGATGTCGTCGTCGAGCGACGAGATGACGTAGCGGTAGTGCTCGTTGTGCGCGATCAGCTCCGAGTGGGTGCCGACGGCCGTGACCCGTCCGTCCTGCAGCAGCGCAACCCGGTCGGCGAGCTGCACGGTCGAGGGCCGGTGCGCCACGATGAGCGCCGTCGTCGTCGCGAGCACGCGGCGCAGGCCCGCCTCGACGCGCGCCTCGGTGTCGACGTCGAGCGCCGAGAGCGGGTCGTCGAGCACGAGCACCGCCGGCGCGGCGGCGACCGCGCGGGCGAGCGCGAGCCGCTGACGCTGACCTCCCGAGAGGCTGAGCCCCTCCTCGCCGATGAGCGTGCCGACGCCCTCCGGCAGCTCGTGCACGAAATCGGCCTGCGCGATCTCGAGCGCCTCCGCCATGACGGCGTCGCCCTCCTCGCGTCGCGCGCCCTCGTCGAACTCGGGCCGCCCGAGCAGCACGTTGTCGCGCACCGAGGCCGAGAACAGGGTGGCGTCCTCGAAGCCCATCGCGATGTGGCGGCGCAGCTCGTCGCGGGTCAGGTCGCGGATGTCGACACCGTCGAGCAGGATGCGCCCGCCGGTGACGTCGTACAGCCGGGTCGCGAGCGCGGTCAGCGTCGTCTTGCCCGAGCCGGTGAGCCCGACCAGCGCCATCGTCTCGCCGGGTTCGAGCTCGAGCCGGATGCCGTCGAGCAGGTCGCGGGCGCCGTCCGGCGCATCCTGATACCGGAAGTGCACGTCGTCGAAGACGAGCCGGCCGTGCGGCTCGGCGACCGTCGCGGGCGCCTCCGGGTCGGTGATCGTGTTCGTCTCGTCGAGCACCTCGAACAGCCGGTCGACGGCGGTGCGGGTGTCGAAGGTCATCGACAGCAGGAAGCCGATCGACTCGATCGGGAAGCGGAGCACGGTCGCCGTGGCGAAGAAGGCGAACAGCTCGCCCACGCTCAGCTCGCCGATCGAGGCGAGCCACACGCCGCCGAGCAGCGACAGCGCGAAGGCGACATCGGGCACCAGCAGCAGCCAGAACCAGATGCCCGCGACCGCGCGGGCCTTCTCCAGCTCGGTGCCGCGCAGCTCCTCCGCCTGACGGGTGAACTTCTCGAGCGAGTACTTGCCGCGCCCGAACGCCTTCAGCACGCGGATGCCGTGCACGCTCTCCTCGACCGCGGTGGCCAGATCGCCCTGCTGATCCTGGCTGCGCCGCGCCACGATCGAGTACTTCTGCTCGAACAGGTAGCCGGTGATCCAGAGCGGGATCGACAGCACCAGGAACAGCACCCCGAGCATCCAACTCCAGTAGATGAGCACGCCGAACCCGATCACGATCGTGACCACGTTGACGACGAGCAGCACCAGGCCGAACGACAGCCAGCGGCGGATGTGCCCCAGGTCGCTCATCGCGCGCGAGAGCAGCTGTCCCGACTGCCAGCGGTCGTGGAAGGCGACCGGCAGGTCCTGCAGCTGGGCGTAGAGCGTGTTGCGCATGGTCGCCTCGACGTGGGTGCCGGGGGTCAGCACGAACCAGCGGCGCAGGGCGATGAACACGGCCTCGAGCACGCCGAGGCCCAGCACGGCGAGCGCGGCCGGCCAGATCAGCCCCGGATCGCCCGCCGCCAGCGGACCGTCGACCAGCCCCTGCAGCACGACCGGGATCACGAGCGCGACCACGCCGGCCAGCAGTGCGGCGGCGCCGCCGAGCCCGATCCGCGGAATGGCGGGGCGCACGAACGGCACCAGACGCAGCAGCGTCGCGACGGTGCCGCGCGGGCGCGACGTCGCGGGGGACGAAGAAGGCATTGCAGTGGTCCTTTGGGAACGCCGAAGCGTCAACGTAGCTGAGAGGAAGTCGAAGCCCTGGTGGGCAGCCTTCCAGAGTAGGCGCGCGATCGGCGCCCGGCAAGTGGTGCGGCCTAGTGGAAGAAGTGCCGCTCGCCGGTGAAGTACATGGTCACGCCTGCGGCGTTCGCCGCCGCGATCGTCTCCTCGTCGCGCACCGAGCCGCCCGGCTGCACGATCGCGCGCACGCCCGCGTCGAGCAGGATCTGCGGACCGTCGGCGAACGGGAAGAACGCGTCGGAGGCGACGACGCTGCCCGCGGCGCGCTCACCGGCGCGCTCCACGGCCAGCTTGCATGAGTCCACCCGGTTGACCTGGCCCATGCCGACGCCGACGCTCGCGCCGTTCGTGGCCAGCAGGATGCCGTTGCTCTTCACCGCGCGGCAGGCGCGCCAGGCGAAGTCCAGGTCGGCGAGGGTCGCCTCATCGGCCGCGGGGCCCGCGGCGAGGGTCCACTCGGTCGCGGACGCGAAGTGGGCGTCGACCTCCTGCACGAGCAGTCCGCCGGAGATCTGCTTCAGCTCGGCGGGCTCGCGGCGGTAGTCGGCCGGCAGCTGCAGCAGGCGCAGGTTCTTCTTCGCCTGCAGCACCTCCAGGGCGCCGTCCTCGAAACCGGGCGCGACGATCACCTCGGTGAAGATCGGGGCGATCGACTCGGCCGCCTCGCGGGTGATCGGCCGGTTGGAGGCGATCACGCCGCCGAAGGCCGACACCGGATCGCAGGCGTGCGCGAGCGCGTGCGCCTCGGCGATCGTCTCCGCCGTGGCGATGCCGCACGGGTTCGCGTGCTTGATGATCGCGACGGTCGGCGTCTCGTGGTCGTAGGCGGCGCGCAGGGCGGCGTCGGCATCCACGTAGTTGTTGAACGACATCTCCTTGCCGCCGAGCTGCGTTGCCTGGGCGATGCCCGCCGAGTGCGCGACCGTGTAGAGCGCGCCCGCCTGGTGGCTGTTCTCGCCGTAGCGCAGCGTCGCCGCGCGCTCCGCCGACAGGGTGAAGGTGGGCGCGAACTCGATCGCGGCGCTCGCGGCGGGCACGGTGCCGTCGGCGACGGCCTCCGCCTCCGCGAGCAGCGCGGTGCTCTCGAACCAGGCGGCCACGGCGGCGTCGTAGTCGGCCGTGTGCCGGAACGCCTCCCGGGCGAGCTCGAAGCGGGTGGCCAGCGTGGTGCCGCCGGCGCGCACCGCCTCGACGAGGGCGTCGTAGCGGGCGGGGCTCGTGACGACAGCGACGTTGGCGTGGTTCTTGGCGCTCGCGCGCACCATCGCCGGGCCGCCGATGTCGATCTGCTCGACCACGGCGTTCGGCTCGGCGCCCGAGGCGACCGTCTCGCGGAACGGGTACAGGTTCACCACGACCAGCTCGAACGGGGCGATGCCGAAGCTGGCCAGCTCCTTCTCGTGCCGCTCGAGTCGCAGGTCGGCGAGCAGGCCCGAGTGCACGGCGGGGTGCAGGGTGCGCACGCGACCGTCGAGGTGCTCCGGGAATCCGGTGACGTCGCCGATCTGGGTGACGGGGAGTCCCGCATCCGCGATCGCCTTCGAGGTGCCGCCGGTGGAGACGATCTCGACGCCCGCCTCGACGAGCGCGGTCGCGAGCTCCACCAGTCCGGTCTTGTCGCTCACGGCGATGAGGGCGCGTCTCACCGGAACGACATCGCGGTCACGGTACTCGGCGGGGTCGATGGCGGGGCCGGACATCACAGTTCCTTGAGGTCGATGTGCGAATTGGCGATGTCGAGCACGACCTGCACCAGCAGTTCGCGCTCGACCCGCTTGATGCGGTTGTGCAGGATCTCTTCCGTGTCGCCGGGCTGAATCGGCACGCGCTCCTGCGCGATCACGGGGCCGGAGTCGACACCCTCGTCGACGACGATGACGCTCGCCCCGGTCTGGGTGGCCCCCGCGGCGAGCGCGTCGCGCACCGCGTGCGCGCCGGGGAACTCGGGCAGGTAGGCCGGATGCGTGTTGATCAGGTTGGGCGCCAGCGCGCGCACCGCGCTCGCGGGCAGCAGGCGCATGAAGCCGGAGAGGATCACCAGGTCGGCATCCCACTGGTGGATCTGCTCGACGAGCGCCTCGCCCCACGCCTCGCGGTCGGGGTACGCCTGGAAGGGCACGACGAAGCTGGGGATGGCGTAGTGCTCGGCGTGCTCGAGGCCGTCGGCGTCGCGGTCGGCGCCGATCGCGACGACCCGCGCCGGGAATTCGGCGTCGTCGCTGGCGTCGAGCAGGGCCCGGAGATTGGACCCGCCCCCCGAGATGAGGACGACGAGGCGGAGCACGCCCCAAGCCTACTCGCGCTCGCGTGCGACGTCGCTCCGAGCTCGCGCCCGGTTCCCGCGCCCGGTTCCCAGCGCCCCGGTTCCCCGCTCCCCGTTCCCCGCTCGCCGCTCGCCGGGTGTGACGTTTCTCCGGAGGTCTTCGTGCCGCAGCCCGGGATGCCGGGGAGGCATCCGCTCTCAGGCGCACTTTCTCCGGAGAAGCGGCACACTCACGGTGCGGAAGAGCCGGGGCGGATCAGTCGCGGCGGCGGCGGTCGGCGACGAGGAAGCCGAGTCCGATCGCCACCGTGAACTCGATCAGCGCCACGATGCCGACGGTGAGGGCGTCAGGGCCGACCTCGGCCAGCCGCCCCGGGCCCGCCGCGCCGGCGGAGGCGGCGGCGAGCCCCGCCATGACCAGCGCACCGAGGACTCCGGCGGCGAGCACGGTCGCCGTCAGCGACAGCACGCCGCGGACGGGCGCCGCGCGATCCTCGGCCGCGTCGCGGAGCATCCGCCGCCGCGCCGCAGCGCCGACCAGGAACGCGGCGACGACCGGCACGAGCAGTCCCAGGTAGCCGAACGCGCCGATCTCGGGCGGGATGGCTCCGAGGATCGGGAGCGCGGGGACCGGTCCGAGCACGGTTCCGAGCGGCGAGACCGCCGACCCCATCCCGACCGCGAAGCCGGGCCCGAGCAGCCAGCTGGCGGTCCAGATGACGAGGTTCGGCAGGATCGCGAACTCGGCGGCGGTGACGACCGCCCCGCCGAGCACCTCGCCGTGCAGCGACTCATACAGGCGAATCACCTCGGCGTAGCGCAGCAACAGCGCCGCGGCGAACACGACGGCGGAGGCCGCGAGGGTCAGCGCGGCCGCGCCGAGACCAGCCCGGGCCGCGCCGAGCGCCGCGGCGCGCAGGCTCGGGTCGATGCGCCCCACCCATCGCACCCCGGGTGCCGGGCGGCGCCGGGCGCGCTCGCGGAGCATCCCGATCACGAGACCGAGGGCGTAGACCAGGGCGGGCAGGATCGCGGCCTGCACGAGCGAGGGGCGGGCATCAGGGTGCAGGCTCACCGCCGTGAGACCGAAGCTGAGGAGCGCGACGGCGAGGATCGCGCCGAGGGCGCCGAGCATCCGATGCCCCGCCTCGGCGATGCGATGTCCGGCGCGCGCCGCCAGCAGCACCGTCAGGAGCGCGCCGCCGAGCAGCGAGATCGTGACCGGCACGGCGACCTCGGCTCCGGCGATGCCCAGCACGGATGCGGTCACCTCGTCGAGCCGGAACGTCACGTCGACACCGTGCCCGAGCAGCCACACGTCGAGGGCGCCGCGCCAGAAGACGAGCCAGTCGACGCCGAAGCCGAAGTAGGCCGCCCACAGGATCGTGAGCGGAACCAGCGGCAGCGCGATGCCGATCGCGACCGTGAGCGCCGCCTCGAACATCGAGAACAGGACGGTCAGGCGGCGGCTCACGGTGCGACCCTACCGCCGAGCCGCGGCCGGACCGGGGCGCCTCGCGCGCATCCCGCGTGCCGTCTCGTCGCGCACGCGTTCACGGCCCCGCCACCTCCCACGGCCCCGCCATTCGACGAAATGCAGGAGATTCTGCGTGGGCGAGGCCGCGCCGCCCCCTGTCCGCAGGGGAGAGCCTCAGCGACTCCTGCATTTCGTGAGGAGAGGGACGGCGGCGAGACCGCCGCGCGCCTCAGCACATCGGGTCGGCGGCGGGAACCTCGTCGCGCAGCAGATACGCATCCACGGTGTCGTCAATGCAGGAGACACCCTGCGCGTAGATGGTGTGCCCCTCCCCCTCGTAGCTGATGAGCACCCCGCTCGACAGCTGTTCGGCGAGCGAGACCGCGTTGGCGTACGGGGTCGCCGGGTCGTTGGTGGTGCCGATCACGAGGATCGGCGGCGCGCCCGCCGCGCTGAACGAGGTCGGCAGGTCGGCAACCGGCACCGGCCAGTTCGAGCAGACCACGTCGAGCACGGCGTAGTCGTCGTAGGCGAAGTAGCGGCCGAGGATCGGCGCGCGGTCGTCGATGATCTCGACACCCTCCAAGGGGGTCACCCCGTCGGTGCCAAGGTCGCCCTCGTTGCAGGTGACGGCGGTGTAGACCTCGTTGCCGTTGCCGTCGTACCACCCGCCGTAGCGGCCGTAGTAGGCGTCGGCATTGTCGAAGGCGGGATCCGGATCGCCGACAGCGAGCGCCGCGAACATCGCGGTCAGCGACGGCCAGCTCCACTCCGAGTAGAGCGTGTACGCGATGCCGGTGCCGACCGTGGCGGAGTCGAGCTGGCGTCCGTCGCTTGCGACCAGTTCGAGGTCGTCGATGCGGTCGAGCAGGTCGCGCACCTGCAGCAGCCCGTTGTCGACGCTGCCGGTGAACGGGCAGTCGCTCTCGGACAGGCACCACGCCATGTAGGACGCCAGCGCGCTGTCGAATCCGGCCATCTGGGTGGCGAGCGCCTCAAGGTCGCTCACCTGCGGATCCACGGCCCCGTCGAGCACCATCCGCCCCACCTTCTCGGGGAACAGCTCCGCGTACACGGCGCCGAGGTAGGTGCCGTAGGAGTAGCCGAGGTAGTTGAGGGCGCTGTCGCCGAGCAGCGCGCGGATCACATCCATGTCGCGCGCGACGCTCGCGGCGTCGAGGTGGCCGAGAAGCGGGCCCGTGTTCTCCAGGCACGCGTTCGCCCAGTCGAGCTCGCGCTCGGTGAGCTCGTCGATCCACTCCGGCGTGCCGTAGTCGACGTCGTAGGTGCCGTAGAGCAGCTCGTCCTGGTCGGCGGGATCGGTGTAGCAGACGACGGGGGTCGAGCTGCCGACGCCGCGGGGGTCGAAGCCGATGACGTCGTAGCTGGCGAGCACGTCATTGGTGACGACGTAGACGGCCGAGTTGACGACGAAGTCGAAGCCGGAGCCGCCGGGCCCACCCGGGTTGATCAGCAGCGAACCGGTCGGCGTGCCGGGGGCGCTGTGGCGCGAGACGGCGATCTCGATCGTGGCGCCGCCGGGGTCGCTCCAGTCCAGCGGCACCGTCACGCGCGTCTCATCGACGCGGGTGTCGATGTACGACCAGGTCAGCTCCTGCGTGTAGTACTGCGCGAGCTCGGCCGCCACGTCCTCACCGGTCGGCTCGTTGCCGCCGCTGGTGGTCTGGCCGCCGAACAGCGAGATCAGCGAGCATCCGCTCAGGACCATGCCGACGGCCGCCACGACGGCGGTGGCGGCGACGATGCGCGGTCGATACACGGAGCCTCCTCGCGGGCGGCGCGCATCTCGCACAGCCCGCGACCAGCCTAGGCGGGGTTCCCCGCTCAGCCGAGGACCGCGCGGGCCGCCTCGCGCGCCGCGGCCGGGCTGGACGCCCCCGCGGCGGCGTCCGCCAGCCGACGGCAGTCGTCACGCGTCAGACCGCCGAGCTTCTGGGCGACGCGCGGAATCGCGCGCACCGACATCGACAGGGAGGTCACCCCGAGTCCGACGAGCACCGCGGCGAGCGCCGGGTCGGCCGCCGCCTCGCCGCAGACGCCGACCGGCGTGCCGGTCGCCTCGCCCGCCGCCCCGACGGTGCGGATGAGGCGGAGCACGGCCGGCTGCCACGGGTCGTTGAGCTCGGCCAGCTCGCCGAGCTGCCGATCGGCGGCCATCGTGTACTGGGTGAGGTCGTTGGTGCCGAGGCTCACGAAGTCGACCACCTCGGCGAGCTCGGGCGCGCTGAGCGCCGCCGCCGGGGTCTCGATCATGATGCCCGCGCGCTCGATGCCGTGCTCGCGGCAGAGTGCCACGAACGCGGCGGCCTCCTCGACGGTCGCGACCATGGGCGCCATCACCTGCACCTCGGCGCTCTCCGCGGCCGCGGCCTCGGCGATCGCCCGGAGCTGGTCGGCGAGGATCTCGGGCCGGCGCCACGAGGTGCGCAGCCCCCGCACGCCGAGCGCCGGGTTCTCCTCCCCCGCCGCCGTCACGAAGGGCAGCGGCTTGTCGGCGCCCGCGTCGAGGGTGCGCACGACGACCTTGCGGCCGGGGAACGCGGCGAACACCTCGCGGTAGGCGGTGCGCTGCTCCTCGACACTGGGCGCCTCGGCGCGGTCGAGGAACAGGAACTCGCTGCGGAACAGTCCGATGCCTTCCGCCCGGCCCTCCGCCGCCGCGCGGGCGTCGGCGCCGCCGCCGACGTTCGCCAGCAGGGCGACCGGATGCGCATCCGCCGTCGCGCCGACGCCGGAGAACTCGGGCACCGCGGCGGTCTCGCGAACGCGCGCGACCTCCTCGGCATCCGGGTTGGGGCTGACCTCGCCGGTCTCGCCGTCGACCAGCACGAGCATTCCCTCGGGCAGGTCGAGGGCGCCGCGCGCGGCGACGACCGCGGGGATCCCGAGCGAGCGGGCGATGATCGCGGTGTGCGAGGTCGGTCCGCCCTCCTCGGTCACGAGCGCGAGGCAGGTGGCGGGGTCGAGCGTCGCGGTGTCGGCCGGGGCGAGGTCGCGCGCGACGAGGATGAAGGGCTCGTCCCGCTCCGGGATTCCCGGAACCGGCAGGTCGAGCAGCGCGGCGACGATGCGATCGCGCACGTCGCGCACGTCGGCGACACGTTCGGCGGTGCGCCCGCCGAGCCCCGCGAGCATGTCGGCGAGGTCGCCGGCGGAGGCCCACAGCGCGTTCGCGGCGGGGGTTCCGGCGGATTGGATCGCGGCGACGGCGGGGTCGATGAGCCCCGGGTCGGTCGCCATGAGCGCGGTCGCCTGCAGGATCTGCTGAGCCTCTCCCGAGGCGGCCTCGGAGCGCGCCGTGAGCTGCGACGCGATCTCGGTCGCGGCCTCCCGCAGCCGCTTTGCCTCGGCGGCGCGGGCGGATTCGGCCAGCGCCTCGCCTGGCGCGGGTTCGGAGATCGGCGCCGCCACGTGCACGACGTGGCCGACGGCGCGGCCGGCGCTGACGCCGAGAGGCCCGGCGGCCCGGGCGGGCGCCGGCGCGGCGGCGGGCGGCGGCGCGTTCAGCTCGCCGAAGCCGTCGTCGACGAGCGTCTGGATGCGGTCGAGCACGGCAGCGGCGTCCGGTCCGGCGGCCGAGATCTCGATCTCGTCACCGCCGCGGCTTCCGAGCCCGATGAGGGCGGTGGGGCTGGCGGCGGCGACCGTCGCGCCGGTGCGCAGCAGGGCGAGGCGCGCGTTCTCGGCGCGACCCGCCTCGGTGGCCAGCAGCGCCGCGGGGCGGGCGTGCAGGCCGAGCGGGTTGCGGAGCGTCAGCCGCCGGGTGACTCGGTCGGACTCGGCCGCGCTGGGCGCCTCCGGCGTCGCCGCGGGGGCGGCCTCGGCCTCTCCCAGCTGTCCGCTCTTCGGGGCGAGCGCGCCGCGGGCTTCGGCGACGACCTCGGCGAGCGAGGCGCCTCCGGCCGCGCGCACCACGGCGGCGAGCAGGCCTTCGACAAAGGGCGCCGCCGACAGCGTCACCTCGACGTCGCTCATCCGCAGCTCGAGCGCAAGTTCGGCGCTCAGCACCGCGGAGCCGAGATCCATGAGCACCAGGACACCGTCGGTGTCGGCGAGGTCATCGATCGCGGTGGCGACCTTCATCGCGTCGGTGCCGATGATCGGGGTGCCGTCGGCATCCGTCCCGGCGCCAGCGGCGAGCACCACCCGCGGTGCCCCGTTCGGCACCATCGCGAGGGCAAGTTCGAGGGCCGTCTCGGCCAGTTTCAGACTGTGCGAGACGACGACGAGGCCGATCATGTTCTAGCTCTCGAGTGTCTGTGCCAGGCAGCGCAGCAGGAGCGCGCTCGAGGCGGCGCCCGGGTCGAGGTGGCCGGCGCTGCGCTCCCCGAGGTAGCTCGCGCGGCCCTTGCGGGCGACGAGCGGCTCGGTGGCGTCGCGCCCCTTCTCGGCGGCGTCCGCCGCGGTCGCGGCCGCGTCGGCGGGGCTCTTGCCCTCGGCCAGCGCGGCGTCGAAGGCGTCGAGGGCGGGAGCGAGCGCGTCGAACATGGTCTTGTCGCCGAGCTCCGCCTTGCCGCGCGCGACGATGCCGTCGAGCCCGGCCCGCAGGGCCGCCGCGAGCGCCGCACCGTCGAATTCGGTGACGGCGCCCGCGGTCATGCCCATCCGGAGGAAGAACGTGCCATACAGCGGACCGCTCGCGCCGCCGACCGAGGTGACCAGGGTCATCCCGACGCTCTTGAAGAGCTCGTCAGCGGTGGCGGGAGTGCCCTCGTCCAGCTTCGCCATGACCGCGGCGAAGCCGCGAGCCATGTTGGCTCCGTGGTCGGCATCGCCGATCGCGGAGTCGAGCTCGGTGAGATAGGCGCGCTGCTCCGTCACCTGAGTGCGGTAGTTCTCGAGCCATGCCACCAACTGGGCGAGGGGGACCGTGCTGTTCGTCATGTCAGTTCTTCCGTTTCCTTGCGTGTGTAACTCAGACGCCCCAGCGAAGGCCCGAGGTGTTGACGGGAGCATCCCACAATCCGAGCAGCTCGTCGTCTGCCTTGAGCACCGTCACCGAGCAGCCCGCCATGTCGAGCGAGGTGATGTAGTTGCCCACCAGGTTGCGGGCGATCTTCACCCCCGCCTTCTCGAGCAGCTTGGCGACCTCGCCGTACATCAGGTACAGCTCGATGAGCGGCGAGCCGCCCATGCCGTTGAGCATCACGATCGACGGCCCCGACGTGAAGTCGAGGTCGGCGAGGATCGGCTCGACGAGCTGCTGGGCGATCTCGTGCGCCTCGGCGAGCGGCACGCGGTGGCGTCCCGGCTCGCCGTGGATGCCCACGCCGATCTCCATCATGTCCTCGGGCAGGTCGAAGGTCGGCTTGCCGGCCGCGGGCACCGTGCAGCTGGTGAGCGCCATGCCCATCGAGCGGCCGGAGTCGTTGACCTTGTTGGCGAGGGAGACGATCAACGCGAGGTCGCGGCCCTCCTCCGCCGCGGCACCGACGATCTTCTCCATCAGGACGGTGACGCCGACACCGCGGCGACCCGCGGTCCAGGTCGAGTCCTGCACGGCGACGTCGTCGTTGGTGACGACCGTCGCGACCTCGACGCCAGCTTCCGCAGCGGCGAGCTCGCCCGCCATCTCGAAGTTCATGACGTCACCGGTGTAGTTCTTCACGATGTGCAGCACGCCAGCACCGCGGTCGACGACCTTGGTCGCCTCCTGCATCTGGTCGGGCGTCGGCGAGGTGAATACCTCACCGGCACATGCCGCGTCGAGCATGCCGAATCCGACGAATCCGCCGTGCAGCGGCTCGTGGCCGGAGCCACCGCCGGAGACGAGCGCCACCTTGCCGTCGGCCTTCGGGGTCGCGCGGTAGATGATCCGGTTCTTGTGGTCGACCGTGAGGTCGGAGTGCGCGGCCTCGACGCCGACCAGGGCGTCGGCGAGAACCGCCTCGGGGGCGTTGATCAGCTTCTTCATGCGTTGGCCTTCTCTTCCGTGAGGGCGGTCTTCAGGCCGGTCTTGTCGGCCTGGGTCTTCGAAATGGCACCGAACAGCAGCGCGGCGACGATTCCGCCGAGCACCTCAGCGAGGATGTACACCCAGTACTGCTCCCAGGCGACGTCGCCGCCGAGAATCGACTGCACGATCATCGGGCCGGTGGTGCGCGCGGGGTTGATCGAGGCGCCGGTCGCCGGGGCGACGGGGATGATCGCCGCGAAGACGACGAGGCCGATCGCGAGGCCCGCCCAGCCGGGCGCTGCCTTGCGGTGGATGACACCGAACACGGCGAAGACCAGCAGGAAGGTGCCGATGAACTCGGCGAACAGCGCCTGCGGAACAGACACGACCTCCGGGTCGAACGCGGCAACGCCGAGTCCGAGCTCACTCGCGCGCATGCCGAGAACGCCGACGATGGCGAAGGCGCCGGCGGTCGCGCCGAGCACCTGGGCGATGAGGTAGCCGGGCACCGACTTCCACGGGAACTTGCCGGTGACGGCGAGGCCGAGGGTCACAGCCGGGTTGATGTGGTTGCCGGAGATGTAGCCGAACACGTACACCGTGACGACGACGATCGTGGCGAACGACAGCGAAATGAAGCCCAGATCGCCACCGGTGAACGGTCCGTCACCTCGCGCGATCGCGAGCGCCGGCACGGAGCCGACGCCGACGAAAACGAGGAAGGCGGTGCCGAGGAACTCCGCGGCAAGCTTTTGCCACGTGCTGTTCTCATCCATATGTACTCCTTTGGACATGCGGTTTTCTCTCGATGCGGCGGATCCGCAAGCGTTTCTTTTCGGAACGCTATTCGATAATGTCGAATATGCTCCGGTATTGAGGGTGTTGTCAAGCCCGAGGAGTGAACGGCAAGGGCGCCGACCGCGCCCATAATGGAGACCTCATCGAAAGGGGTGGCGGTGATTCAGGCCATCGACCGCGCAGCGAAGGTGCTGAGCTCGCTGCAGGGCGCGCGGCACCTCGGCATCACCGAACTCGCCGCCGCACTCGAGCTCCCCCCGTCGACCGTGCACGGCATCGTGAAGTCGCTGCAGCAGCACGGACTGGTCGCGAAAGAGCGCGGCAGCAACCGCTACATGCTCGGCCCGGCGCTGCTCAAGCTGAGCAACGTCTACCTCGACACGCTCGACGTGCGCGCTCGCGCGATGCGCTGGACCCGCGAGCTCTCGCGGCGCACCGGGCTCGCCGTCCGACTCGGCGCGGAGCTCTTCGACGAGGTGATCGTCATCCACCACAACCGCCGCCCCGACGGCAGCCAGCAGATGCTCGAGACCGGGCTCACCATCCCGGCGCACGCCTCCTCGATGGGCAAGATCCTGCTCGCCTACGACGCCGACTACGCGGCCGAAGTGCTCAGCAAGCCGCTGCGGAGCCTCACCGGCGACACCGTGACGGATGCCGCCAAGCTCTCGCTCGGACTCGCCCAGATCGCCAGTCGCGGGCTCGCGACCGAGGAGGACGAGGCCGTGCTCGGCGAGTCGAGCGTCGCCGCCCCCGTCTCGGATGCCTCCGGCAACGTGGTCGCGGCCGTCGCCGTGGTGGTGCCGACGAGCGAGTGGCCGCCCGAGGATCCGGTGCTCAACGACCTGCGCGAGACCGCGCGCAACATCTCGCGCGAGCTGGGCGCGTCAACCTGGCCGCCGCGCGCCCCCGACGGCCCCGTCATCGCGGACGAGGACGACGACCTCAGGCCGTGAGCGCCGTCACCCCGACGGCGGCGAGCGCCCCGAAGACGACGCCCCACATCACGATCGAGACGATCTGCCACACGATCACCTGGCGCTGCGAGGCGCCGAACCCGACCATCGCGGCCGACGTGATCTGGCTGGGCAGCACGGTCTGACCCAGCAGGCTGACCCCGGGCACAGCCCAGCGATCGAAGCTCCGCTTCAGCCGCTCGCGACGGGGTGAAAGGGGCTTCGCGCCGACGCCGGCCTTGGCGCGCGCCGACGCGGCGACCGCCACGAACACGATCATCGATCCGACATTGCCGACGACGGCCGCGAGGATCGCGACGACCGGCGATACCCCCGCGAGGACGCCGATGGCGGAGCCGAAGTACGACTCCACGAATGGAATCGCGCTTGCCGCCATGATCGCCAGCCATTGCAGAACCGACGGCGCGCCATCGACCCAGCCCTGGAGCCCCTCCAACAACGTCACCCTCCCCGTGGTCGTCGTCGAATGCCGCGACGCGGCCTGCGCCGCGGCTGCGGACGTGCTCTAGAGCCCCGCGATGATCTCGCGCATGAGGGCCGCAGCCTCGCTCGGCGTCTTGCCGACCTTGACGCCGGCCGCCTCGAGGGCTTCCTTCTTGGCCTGAGCCGTTCCGGCCGAACCGGAGACGATCGCGCCCGCGTGGCCCATGGTCTTGCCCTCGGGCGCCGTGAAGCCGGCGACGTAGCCGACGACCGGCTTCGTCACGTTCGCCTTGATGAAGTCGGCCGCGCGCTCCTCCGCGTCGCCGCCGATCTCGCCGATCATGACGATCGCCTTGGTCTCGGGGTCGGCCTCGAAAGCCGCGAGCGCGTCGATGTGCGTGGTGCCGATGATCGGGTCGCCGCCGATGCCGATCGCGGTCGAGAAGCCCAGGTCGCGCAGCTCGAACATCATCTGGTAGGTCAGGGTGCCCGACTTCGACACGAGGCCGATCGGTCCCTTGCCGGTGATGTTGTTCGGGGTGATGCCGACGAGCGACTCACCGGGCGTGATGATGCCGGGGCAGTTCGGGCCGATGATGCGGGTCTTGTTGCCCTTCGCCTTGGCGTGGGCCCAGGCCTCCGCCGTGTCGAGCACGGGGACGCCCTCGGTGATGACGACGAGCAGCGGGATCTCGGCGTCGATCGCCTCGACCATCGCGTCCTTCGTGAATGCCGGCGGCACGAACGCGATCGAGACGTCGGCGCCGGTGGCCTCCATCGCCTCCTTGACGGTGCCGAAGACGGGCAGGCTCACGCCGCCGTCGTGCTCAACCGTGGTGCCGGCCTTGCGCGCGTTGACGCCGCCGACGATCTGGGTTCCGGCCTTGAGCATGAGGGCGGTGTGCTTGGTGCCTTCGCCGCCCGTGATGCCCTGCACGATGACCTTGGAGTCCTTGTTCAGGAAGATCGACATTCTGTTTCTCGATTCTGGAGTTCGATACGCCGCGAACGGCTACTCAATCAGCGGGATACCGGCGGGCTAGGCCGCGGCGAGTTCGGCGGCCTTGTCGGCGCCCTGGTCCATGTTCTCGGCGATCGTCACCAGCGGGTGGTTGGCCGCCGCGAGAATCGCCCGGCCCTCCTCCACCTGGTTGCCATCGAGGCGCACCACGAGGGGCTTGGTCGCGGCGTCGCCGAGGATCTCGAGCGCCTTCACGATGCCGTCGGCCACCGCGACGCACGAGGTGATGCCGCCGAAGACGTTGACGAAGACGCTCTTGACCTGCTCGTCACCGAGGATCACGTCGAGCCCGGCCGCCATGATGGTCGCCGAGGCGCCGCCGCCGATGTCGAGGAAGTTGGCGGGCTTGACGCCGCCGTGGTTCTCGCCGGCGTAGGCGACGACGTCGAGGGTCGACATGACGAGCCCCGCACCGTTGCCGATGATGCCGACCTGGCCGTCGAGCTTCACGTAGTTGAGGTCGTGCTCCTTGGCCTTCGCCTCGAGCGGGTCGGTGGCGGCCGCATCCTCGAGCTCTTCGTGCTCGGGGTGACGGAACGCCGCGTTCTCGTCGAGCGAGACCTTGCCGTCGATGGCGAGGATCGCGCCGCCGCCGGTGAGGATCAGCGGGTTGACCTCGACGAGCGTCGCATCCTCCTTCACGTACACGTCGTACAGGGTGACGAAGACGGGAGCGACCTGGTCGACCAGCTCGGCGGGGAACTTCGCGGCGATCGCGATCTCCTTCGCCTTGGCCAGGTCAAGTCCCTCGCCCGGGTCGACCTCGACGCGCGCGAGGGCGTCGGGGCGCTCTTCGGCGAGCTGCTCGATCTCCATGCCGCCCTCGTAGCTCGAGAGCGAGAGGTAGGAGCGGTTGGCCCGGTCGAGCAGGACGGAGAAGTAGTACTCCTCCTTGATGTCGGCGCCCGCCGCGACCATGACGCGCTTGACGACGTGGCCCTTGATGTCGAGGCCGAGGATCGCCTCCGCGGCGGCCTCCGCCTCATCGGGCGTCTTGGCGACCTTGACGCCGCCGGCCTTGCCGCGGCCTCCGACCTTCACCTGCGCCTTGACGACGGTCACGCCGCCGAGCTTCTCCGCGGCCGCGCGGGCCTCGGCGGGGGTGTCGGCAATGATCCCGGGGAGTACGGGAACCCCGTACTTCTCGAAGAGGTCACGGGCCTGGTACTCAAAAAGATCCACGCTTTTGCTTCTTCCGTTGCAGTGGAGGGATGCGGTGCCGCGTTGCCGAGATAGTTCGATATCGAGACAGTTGGGCCAACAGGCACTCTACCTGCTCCGGCTGGAGCGTTTTCTCGACGGCGCCGATCCGGGCCGGGAAAGTTCAAGGTTTCTTGCCGCCCGGGTGCGACCATGAGGCATGCCGAGGCGCGATCGCGAGCTGGACCGCTACACGCGGGAGGGCGCGCTGCTGTTCGGCGGGGTGCTCGCGATCCTGCTGCAGCTGGGCGATCCGGTGGTCGCCCGCGGCGTCGCCGCGCACAGCTCGTTCGCGACGGATCCGCTCGGCCGCCTGCGGCGCACGCTCGAGTACGTGTACGCGATCCGACTCGGCCGCGACGAGCATGAGCGCCTCGCCCGCCAGCACGTCAACCGCGCCCACGCGGGCGTGCCGGGGGCCCGCGAGGCGGAGCACCAGCTCTGGGTGGCGGCGACGCTCTACGCGGTCGGCGTCGAGACCCACGAGCGCCTCGTCGGGGGCATCGCCGACGCCACGCGCGACGAGATCTACGCGGCGAGCGCGCGGCTCGGCACCGCCCTGCAGCTGCCCAAGGATGCCTGGCCGGCCACGCGCGACGCGTTCGAGGAGTACTGGGCCGAGCGCGTCGCGCGGCTGGAGTTCACGCCCGAGGCGCTGATCGTCGCCGAGCAGCTGATGCACCCGTCCGGCCCGTGGTGGCTGCGCCGCGCGATGCCGTTCGTGGTCGAGGTGACGGCGGCGCTGGCGCCCGCGGCGGTGCGCGCGCCGCTCGGCCTCACCGAGGATCCGGCTCGGCACGCGCGGGCGCTCCGGCGAGCGCGCACGCTCGTCCGGGTCACGCCGGGGCCGCTGCGACGCCTGCCGTCACGCCTCCTGCTGCGCGGACTGGTCGCCGGGCGACCTCACTCCGCGAGGATGCCGTAGAGCGACTTGCGCAGCGCCTCCATCTCGGCGATCGCGCGCGTGCGCTGCTCGGCGGTGGCCTCGTGCGGGAACTGCCAGAGCGCGCGCATCAGCCGACCCGCCGCGTCGCGATACTCGCGCAGCTCGGCTCGGGCGTCGGCGCGGTCGGCGCCGACGTTCCACGCCGCGGCGATCTCGTCGGCGTGCTCGTCCACGTAGGTGCGGCCCTCGTCGGTGAGCGCGAACTCGCTCGCGCGACCGCCGCCGCCGGTCGAGGCGATGAGCTCCTCGTCGACGAGCTCCTGCAGGGTCGGGTAGACGGAGCCGGGGCTCGGCCGCCAGGCGCCCTCCGAGCGCTCCTGGATGCGCTTGATGAGCGAATAGCCCGAGCCGGCCTCCTCGGCGAGCAGCCCGAGGATGGCGGCGCGCACGTCGCCGCGCCGGGCGCGCCCGCCGGGGCCGCCACGGCGGCCGCGCGGGCCGAACGGGAAGTCGAAGGCCTCGGGACCGAAGCCCGGTCCGCCGCTGAAGCCGGAGTCGAATCCGGGGCGGCGTCCGCGGGATTCCCAGCCGGGGTGAGAGGAGTGGTTCATGGTTTCTCCTGAATGTCGCGGGATCGCGACGAAGTATTCGCGATAGCTCAACGATATATCGCTAATGCATCGCCCACAAGACCCCTAGGCTGTGCGCGTGAGATTCGCTGCGCTGCGCGCCCGCTGGTACAAGGGCTATCTCACCGGGGGAAGCCTGCTCATGGCGGGCGACAACGCCGAGCACGCCCTCACCTACTGGGTCATGTGGCAGCTGTTCGAGTCCCCGCTGCTCGCCGGCTTCGCCGTGGTCAGCCACTGGGTGCCGCACCTGTTCTTCTCGATCCCTTTCGGCGCGCTCGCCGACCGCTTCGACAACCGGCGCATCATCCAGATCTCCTGCGGCATGTTCATGCTCGCCTCGCTGATCTGGGGCGTGCTCATCCTGAACGATGCGCTCGAGGTGTGGCATTGCATCCTGCTGCTCCTGCTGCACGGCTTCGCCAGCGCCCTGTGGCGCCCCGCCGACCAGGTGATGATCTACGACATCGTCGGGCCGCGCGACCTGCCGAGCGCCGTGCGACTGATGGCGACCGGGCTGAGCCTCGGCCAGCTCGTCGGCCCCGCCTTCGGAGCGGCGATGCTCTTCACCGTCGGACCCGGCATCGGGATGCTGCTCAACATGGCGATGTACCTGCCGTTCGTCGTCTACCTCGCCCGCACCCCGCTCGACGGGCACCAGCACCGCACCACCCCGCGCCCGCGGGTCCACGTGCGCGACGTGTTCACGGTGGTGAAGAAGCTCCCGCGCTACCCGTCGATCTTGATCGTCATGATCGTGCAGGGCGCGACCGGGCTGTTCATCGGGGCTGCCCTGCTGCCGCTGTTCCCCGAGTTCGGCAACCTGCTCGGACTCGACGACTCGGGTCTCGGCTACGGGCTGCTGATCGTGTCGATGGCCGCGGGCGCGGTGATCGGCGGGCTCAGCCTCGAAGCCATCGGGCGCATCCGCACCGGCGTCGGCCTCGCCGTCGGCGCGGCGATCGTCTACGCCGCCTGCCTGCTGATCTTCGCCGTCTCGCGCGAGTACCTGGTCTCGCTGCCGATGCTCCTGCTGGCCGGATTCGCGCTCATCTGGTCCGAGTCCTCCGGCCAGACGGTCGTGCAGCTGGACGCGCCCACCGACGAGCGCGGTCGCTTCGTCGGGGCCTCGAGCGTCACCGGCTTCGGCTTCCGCGCCGGCAGCGGCGTGCTGGTCGGCATCCTCGGCGGCATCGTCGGGGTGAGCGGAGCGCTCGCCATCGATGCCGGGGCGCTGCTGCTGATCGCGGGCGCGCTCGGCATCGTCGTGCTGGCCCGCGGCATCCGCTCGCGCGCCGACGCGCCGCACGCGCCGGTGCTCGCCGATCCCGAGGACTGAGCCGCCGCGCGGGCCGCGGCCAGCGCGGCGCAACCCGCGCCGGCGCCCGCGCCGCCCCCCAGCGTGTCGCTTCCCCGGAGATTTCGCCGCGCCTTTCCCCGCCCCATTCCTCGCAGTGGGTCACTTCTCCGGAGTTTTCGGATGCGCGACACCCGACCGCCCCGGTATCGCAGGCATCCGGCGCAGAACCTCCGGAGAAACGACACACTCGCGCGGGGAGGGCCGGCGCGCGGCTCCGGAGAAACGACACACTCCGGATGCGCGGGGCGCGCGGGTCGCGGCAGCGCCGGACGGCCCGGCTAGAGCTTCTCGATCGGCGCGATCTTGATCAGCAGGCGCTTGCGCCCGGCCGACTCGAACTGCACCTCGGCCACCGACTTCGGGCCGGTGCCCGAGACGTCGGTGACGCGGCCCTCGCCGAAGTCGGCGTGACGGATGCGGTCGCCGACCGCGAGCGCCAGGTCGCCGTTGTCGCGCACCTTGTTGGTGACCGGGCTCGCCCACTCGGTCTTGGCCCGCGCCGGCGGCAGCGAGGTCGAGTAGGAGAAGCGGTCCTCGCGCGGGCTGCGCGCGTTCAGCGCGCGCGGGCGCAGGCCGCCGCGCGAGGTCGCGTCGCCCGGGCTCTGGCGCCACTCGATGAGGCCCGTGGGGATCTCCTGCAGGTAGCGCGAGGGCATCGCGACCGTCGTCTCGCCGAAGGTCGAGCGGCTCATCGCCAGCGACAGGTGCAGCTTCTTGCGCGCGCGCGTGATGCCGACATAGAACAGGCGCCGCTCCTCGGAGAGACCGCCCGGCTCCCCCGCCGACATCTGATGCGGCAGCAGCCCCTCCTCGACCCCGGTCAGGAACACCGCCTCGAACTCGAGGCCCTTCGCGGTGTGCAGGGTCATCAGCGAGACGGTGCCCGAGCTGTCGTCGAGGTCGTCGGCGGCGGCCACGAGCGCCACCTCGGTGAGGAAGTCGATCAGGCCGCCCTCGGCGTTGTTGCGCCCGAACTCCTTCGTCACGGCGACAAGCTCTTCGACGTTCTCGATGCGCGCCTCGTCCTGCGGGTCGCGGGTGGCGCGCAGCGCCTCCACGTAGCCGGTCTTGTCGAGCAGGAACGTCAGCACGTCGGCGGGAGCGCCGCCGGGTCGCCCGCCGCCGGGGGTCGTCGCGATGCGCGTCGCCTCGTCGAGGGTCGCCGCGAGGGTGAGGATCGCCGCGGTCACCTTCGGCCCGAGACCCAGCTGGTCGGCATCCCGCAGCGCGTCGCGCAGGGGAACCTCCAGGCGGTCGGCGTGCGCCTGCAGCGCCGCCTCGGTCGCCGGGCCGATGCCGCGCTTCGGGGTGTTCATGATGCGACGAAGCGCCAGGTCGTCCGCGGGGTTCGCGACCTGGATCAGGTACGCCATCGCGTCCTTGATCTCGGCGCGCTCGTAGAACTTGGTGCCGCCGAGCACCCGGTAGGGCAGCCCCGAGCGGATGAAGATCTCTTCCAGCGCTCGCGTCTGCGAGTTGGTGCGGTAGAACACGGCGATGTCGCTGTAGCGCATGCCCGCCGAGTGCAGGGTCGCGATCTCGTCGGCGACGAACTGCGCCTCGTCGTGCCCGGAGTACCCGGTGTAGCCGACGATCGGATCGCCCGCCCCGACGTCGGTGAACAGGTTCTTCGCCTTGCGGTCGAAGTTGTTCGAGATGACGGCGTTCGCCGCGTCGAGGATGTTCTGCGTGGAGCGGTAGTTCTGCTCGAGCAGGATCACCTTCGAGTCGGGGAAGTCGCGCTCGAACTCGACGATGTTGCGGATGTCGGCCCCGCGGAACGCGTAGATCGACTGGTCCGAGTCGCCGACCACGGTGAGCGAGGCGGCGGGGATGCCGCCGTCCGGCGCGAGGCGCATGCGGGTGTCGGCGGGCACGTGCTCGGGCTTGACCGCCCGCACCAGCTCGCGGATGAGCGAGTACTGCGCGTGGTTGGTGTCCTGGTACTCGTCGACCAGCACGTGCCGGAACCGGCGCTGGTAGAGCGCCGCCACCTCGGGGAAGGCCCGGAACAGGTGCACCGTCTCGCCGATCAGGTCGTCGAAGTCCATCGCGTTGGCGCGGCGCAGCCCCGCCGTGTAGCGGCGGAAGATCTCGAGGAACATGACCTCTTTGGGGTCATCGGCGTTGACGTTGCGCGAATACGTCTCGACGTCGGAGAGCTCGTTCTTGAGCTTGGAGATCTTGGCGCTCACGTTGCCGGGGGTGAAGCCGAAGGTGTCGGCATCCATCTCCTTGATGATCCGCTTGATGAGCGCGCGGCTGTCGGCGGAGTCGTAGATCGTGAAGCCCTGCGTCATGCCCATCACCTCGGCCTGACGTCGCAGGATGCGCACGCACGCGGAGTGGAACGTCGAGATCCACATGCCCTCGGCGGCACCGCCGACGAGCTGGTTGACGCGCTCGCGCATCTCGGCCGCCGCCTTGTTGGTGAAGGTGATGGCGAGGATCTGGCTCGGCCACGCCTCACGGCTCTGCAGCAGCCCGGCGATGCGGCGGGTGAGGACGCTCGTCTTGCCCGATCCGGCACCCGCGACGATCAGCAGGGAGGGGCCGCGGTGCAGCACCGCCTCGCGCTGGCGCGGGTTGAGCCCCTCGAGCAGCGCCTCGTCGACCGCGATCGGGCCGCCGGCGCTCTCGGCAGGGGGCATCCAGGCCTCCGGGTCGGAACCGAAGGGGACGGAGTCGGTGGGGAGGAAGCTCATGACCGGTCGAGTCTACGGCGGGCCGGCGACGAGGACAGCGGTCGGGCCCGCCCAGGAGGGAGCGGGACCGACCGCCGGGCCGTGTGCGGCTACGCCGCGGGCTTGAGCGTGATCGGGCTGCGGCCGACCGCGAGCCAGATGCCCGCCACGACGAGCCAGAGGCCGCCGACGAGCCCGCTGAGACCGGGCACGCCGGAGACGACGAACGCGCCGCCGACCAGGATCGCGAGGATGCCCGAGAACGCGCCGAGTCCGCGCGAGACGCTCCGCTCGACGAACGCCATCCAGGCGACCGCCGCCGCCGCGATCACGACGCCGAGCCACGGAAGGTAGGGGCCGAAGTCGGTCAGCATGTAGTAGACGAAGAGGCCCTCCTCGCCGTACAGGCCTGCCTCGGGGCCGTCGAAGCCGTAGTTGGCGAGGGCGCCCTTCCAGCCGTAGGCGAGCGTGAGCCCGGCCGCGGAGGCGAGCAGCCCGCCGCTGACGACGCGGGCGGCGATCGAGTTCGCGTAGGCGTTCTCGACGCGCACGCGCCACGCGCCGTGGAACACCAGCATCGCGGCGATCGCGGCGAAGCCGAGCAGGAAGCCGAGGTAGTTGTTGGTGCGGGTGATGTCATCCATGTCGCCCGGCGTCACCTCGTAGGGGATGCCGTCGGCGACCGCCTGCATCTCGGTGATCGGGCGCACGTCCATCAGAATCGTGGCGGTGAAGCCGAGCGCCCCCGCGAGCACGGCCCACAGCGGCCACAGCCGGTTGCGGTCGGGAGCCGGCGGGGCCAGTTCGGCGGGTGCAGGGTCGGGAGAAGTCGTCTCGGTGCTCATGGCAGTCCTTTCGCGGGGGAAGCGCACGTGTGCGCGGGCCGCGACAGCACGCGGGCCGAAGAGGACGCTACGAGCTTCGGGGGCCGCGAACGGCGGTTCCCGCGGGCCGATTACGCCGCGTTTACGTCCGAGGGCGCAGGGCGCGCGGCAGGTCGGGGTGATCCGCGAACACCCCGTCGAGTCCCGTGCCGATGAGAAGCTCGAACTCGCGCTGCCAGTCGCCCCAGGCGGCGGGCGACGACCCGCGGCGATGCGGCGGCGCGAGGAAGCGGTTCTCGGGGCGCAGCGTCCAGGTGTAGACCTCAAGCCCGGCATCGTGGGCGCGCGTCACGAGATCGGTGGCCCGCATCCCGTCGCCGTCCGTCTTCATCAGCAGCGCCTTGTTCACGCTGATCCCGTCGACCTCGGCGGCGAGGCGCGTGAGACCGGCGGTGGTCAGCTGCGTCGAGTAGGCCGGCGCCTGGCGGCCGAACCTCGCGCGCAGGTCGGGCGCGGCCCCCGACTTCTCGATCAGGTAGACGAATCGCGCCCGCAGCCCGAGGTCGCGCAGCTCGGTGAGCGCGGACTGCTCGAAGCACTCCACCGTGAGCTCCGGCCGCCCGCTCCAGGCGGCCAGCTCGCGGGCCACCGCGCGCTCGAGCGGCAGGCCGATCGAACGCGAAGTAGCTCGGATGCTTGACCTCGGCCACCAGCCCGATCGCGCGTCCGGTGCGCGCCCGCGCCTGCTCCAGCAGGTCGAGCAGGTCGACCAGTCGGAGGATCGGCTCGTGCCCGTCGAAGGTGGTCGAGCTCTGCCGGAGCTTCGGCAGACGTTCCCGGGTGCGCAGCGTCGCCAGCTCGGCCCAGTCGAAGTCCTCGGTGAACCAGCCGGTGAGCTTCTGCCCGTCGACGATCTTGGTGGCGCGCCGGTCGGCGAACTCGGGGCGCTCGGCCACATCGGTGGTGCCCGAGATCTCGTTCTCGTGACGGATCACGAGCACGCCGTCGCGGGAGCTCACGATGTCGGGCTCGACCGCATCCGCGCCGAGCGCGATCGCGAGCTCGTAGGCCGCGCGGGAGTGCTCGGGACGGTAGCCGCTCGCGCCGCGGTGCCCGATCACGAGGGGCTCGGTGGAGGTCACGGTGCCACGATAGTGTGGCCGCATCATGGCTCCCCGCGACCGCGCCCCCTCATTGGAACGCCGGTCGCCGTGGCGGGAGCCCGCCTCCCTCATTCCGCTGCGCTGGGGCTGGTATCGCGAGCGCCTCGCGCTCGGAACGGCGCTGATCGTCTCGGGCGGCATCGCCATCGCCGGATCGAACACCTGGTCGCTGTGGCTGCTCGGCCTCGGCACGACCGCCTACCTGGTCGGATGGAGCATTCTGCCGTCCGCGGGCTGGCGGCGCGTCGTCGTGCTGTTCCCGGCGACGCTCGCCGCCTGGCTGCTGCTCACCGGGCCGCGCTTCATCGGCGTGCTCGTCGTGCCCTACCTGGCGTGGCTGCTGGTGCGTCACCGACCGCCGCGCAGCTACGCGACGGTGCTGTTCGTGATCGCCACCTCCGTGATGATCGTGCGCATCGTCACCAGCCGCTCGGTGTTCACCGAGTACGAGTACATGACAGTCGCCCTCGGCTCCGGCCTCGCGGTCATGGCCCTCTCCGCGTGGGCGGCCCGCGCGCTGCACGCGGCGGGCGCCGCCAGACCGCTGCCCGCGAGGGTTCGCGCCGAGCGGGGCGCCGCTCCGCCTGCGGCGAAAAGTCAGCATCGCGAGCGCGAGACTTCCTAGACTAGGAGCGGCGACGCAGCCGCGTCGCTTCGCCCCCGAATTATCGAGGACACACAGACACCATGGCCGAGTTCGCCTACCGCAACATGCCCACCAATCCGCAGGCTGCTGCCGCGTCGGCCGCCGTCATTCCGACCGCGGCCCAGCTGAACCAGCAGTTCACCCAGCCGACCGCCACGCCGGACCAGATGGATCGGATGAGCTACGAGGACACGATCGCCAAGATCGTGGGCGCCTTCGCCGTGCTCCTGGTCGGCGCAGCCGTCGGCTGGTTCGTGCCCGCGCTCTGGATTCCCGCCGCCGTCGTCGGCCTCGTGCTCGGCCTCGTCAACGCCTTCAAGAAGCAGCCCTCCCCCGCGCTGATCCTCATCTACTCGGGAGTTCAGGGCGTCTTCGTCGGAGGCATCTCGGCCTTCTACGCGAGCCTCTGGGACGGCATCATCCCGAGCGCCGTGCTCGGCACCCTCGGCGTCGTCGCCGTCACCCTGGCCCTCTTCGCCAGCGGCAAGGTGCGCGCCTCGAAGCGTGCGACGAAGATCTTCCTCGTCGCGATGGTCGGCTACCTCGCCTTCTCGCTCATCAACGTCGGCCTCATGGTGTTCGGCGTCACCGACTCGATGTTCGGCGCGCGCGACTTCACGATCCTCGGCATCCCGCTCGGCGTGATCCTCGGCATCTTCGTCGTCATCATGGCCGCGTACTCGCTCGTGCTCGACTTCGACTTCATCAAGCGCGGCATCGACTCGGGCGCCCCGCGCGTCTACGGCTGGACCGGCGCCTTCGGCATCATCGCCACGGTCGTCTGGCTCTACCTCGAGATGCTGCGACTGCTCAGCTACTTCATGCCGCGCAACTAGCGCGTCAACGCGAAAGCGGCCCGAGCCTGGAAAGGCTCGGGCCGCTTTTCGTTCACGGCTCAGCGGGACAGCTTCGGGTCACCCTGTGCGCCGAGCCCCGGGACGGGGCTCGGGGAGCAGCCCGCGACGGCCAGAAATGGCCGTCGCCCACGGGCTACTCCCACTCGATGGTTCCCGGCGGCTTCGACGTGACGTCGAGCACGACCCGGTTCACCCCGTCGACCTCGTTGGTGATGCGGTTCGAGACGCGCGCCAGCACGTCGTAGGGCAGACGCGTCCAGTCGGCGGTCATCGCGTCCTCCGAGCTGACCGGGCGCAGCACGATCGGGTGGCCGTAGGTGCGGCCGTCGCCCTGCACGCCGACGCTGCGCACATCGGCGAGCAGCACCACCGGGCACTGCCAGATCTCGGCGTCGAGGCCGGCCGCGGTGAGCTCCTGGCGCACGATCGCGTCCGCCGCGCGCAGCAGTTCGAGCCGGTCGAAGGTGACCTCGCCGACGATGCGGATGCCGAGCCCGGGCCCGGGGAACGGGTGGCGCCCGACGATCGCCTCGGGAAGCCCCAGCTCGCGGCCGATCGCGCGCACCTCGTCCTTGAACAGGGTGCGCAGCGGCTCGACGAGCTCGAACTGCAGGTCCTCGGGAAGCCCGCCCACGTTGTGGTGGCTCTTGATGTTGGCCGTGCCCGTGCCGCCGCCCGACTCGACGACGTCGGGGTAGAGCGTGCCCTGCACGAGGAACTTGATCGGGTCGCCCTCCGCGGCGAACTCGGCGACGAGCTCCGCCTGCGCGGCCTCGAAGGTGCGGATGAACTCGCGCCCGATGATCTTGCGCTTCGTCTCGGGGTCGCTGACGCCCGCCAGCGCGGTGAGGAACTGGTCCGCCGCATCCACCGTGACCAGGCGGATGCCGGTCGCCTCGACGTAGTCCTTCTCCACCTGCTCGCGCTCACCCTGGCGCAGCAGGCCGTGGTCGACGAAGACGCAGACCAGCTGGTCGCCGACCGCCTCGTGCACGAGCGCCGCGGCCACGGCCGAGTCGACGCCGCCGGAGAGCCCGCAGATCACCCGACCCGAGCCGACCTGGGCCTGGATGCGCGCCACCTGCTCGGCGATCACGTTGTCGGCGTTCCACTCGGGGGCGATCCCGGCGGCACGGTGCAGGAAGTTCTCCAGCACCTGCTGGCCGAACGCCGAGTGCTTCACCTCGGGGTGCCACTGCACGCCGTAGAGCTTGCGCTCGTCGCTGCCGAAGGCCGCCACCGGGGTCGAATCGCTGGAGGCGAGCACCTCGAAGCCCTCGGGCGCCTTCACGACCGAGTCGCCGTGGCTCATCCACGCGCTCTGGGTAGGCGGCTGCTCGTTCAGGAACACGCCGCCGTCGCCGGCGAGGCGCACCTCGGTGGAGCCGTACTCGCGCGCGCCGGTCTTGGCGACCTCGCCGCCGAGCTGCTGGGCCATCACCTGGAATCCGTAGCAGATGCCCATCGTCGGAATGCCGAGCTCGAGGATCTCCGGGTCGAGGCTCGGCGAACCGGGCTCGTAGACGCTCGAGGGGCCGCCCGACAGCACGATGCCGACCGGGTTCTTCTCGCGGATCTCGGCCGCCGTGATCGTGTGCGGCACGATCTCGCTGTACACGCTCGCCTCGCGCACGCGGCGCGCGATCAGCTGCGCGTACTGGGCGCCGAAGTCGACGACCAGAACCGGGCGCGATTCGGCGTGCTCGGCGGCAGCGGCATCCGGGTTGTGCGTCACGCGGTCACCTCGACCGGGCTCGCGGCGTCCTCGACCTTGGCGATTTCAGCTTTCACGAACTTCGGCACCTCGTATTCGAACCAGAACGACAGGAAGGGGATGATTCCGCCCAGCGCGATCCACAGGAACCGGAGGAAGCTGAACCGCAGCATCCGCCAGAGCATGAAGTCGAGCGCGAGGTAGAGCACGTAGAGCCAGCCGTGCACCGACAGCAGCACGACCGAGAGGTTGATCGCGGTGAGCTGGCCCACCTGGGTGAGCGCCAGGAAGCCGAAGGGGCCGCCCAGTTCGATGTCGAGGTGGAATCCGTAGCGGAACACCATCATCAGGACGAGTCCGAGCAGGAAGAACCCGGTGATCATGGCCGAGACGCGGTACACCGCGAGGACCGTGCGGATGCGGGGAACGTCAGAGAGACTCGGTCCGGCAGGCATGGCTCTAGTCTACGGTCGCCGCCTCGACCTCTTTCTCGACCTCGTCCATCACGAGTCGGTACCAGAGGTAGAAGGCGAAGCCGGCGAAGATCAGCCACTCGAGCGCGTAGAACAGGTTCAGCAGGTTCACCGAGGCCTCGGGAAGCGGCGCGGGCGCGTCGATCAGGGCGAGCCCGTCGGGCGCGGTGTCGGAGATCAGATAACCGCCGTAGACGGTTCCGCGGTAGTCCGACCAGGCGTTGACGAAGTCGGCGATCGACACCGCCGAGCGCTCCCCCGTCTCCAGATCCTCGGTGCGCGGCGCCTCGCTCGGCAGGTAGCGCCCCTGCAGGTCGACGATCGCGTCATCGGCGGGAGCGGCGGCGCGCGCCTCCGCCTCGGTCGCCGACCAGCCGAGCGCGACCGCGAGCGAGACCGGCTCGGCGGCGTCCGGCGCCTCCACCAGCAGCCGCGCGACCGTCCAGTATCCGGTGTCGCCGTCGTGCAGGCGCGACGCGAGCACCAGGGTGTCCTCCGGCGCGAACCGGCCGCTGACGGAGACGAGCCTGCCGAGCTGCTCTCCGGTCACCGACACCGCCGGCGTCGCGAGCTCAGTCAGCGGGACCACCGTCTCGGTGTCGACCTCGTTGACGACGCTCGCCGCGAGGCTGCGCTCCAGCTGCCACCGGCCGAGGCCCGCGAACGCCGCCGCGACCGCGAGCACGAGCACGAGAGCCGCGATCCACTTCGCCTGCCGGGCGAGGCGCCAGAAGCGCGTCGAGGTGCTGTCGTTCAATATTCCGGATCCCTCTCCCGCGTCGGCACGATACCGTCGCTCTGCTCCGCGGCCCGGGCGGCGCGCGCCGCCGCCTCCTCGACCTCGTCATGCTCCTCGCGGCGCAGCCGCGCGCGGCGATCGCTCGCCGGGCTCTCGGCGACGCGGCGCTCCTCGGCCGCCGCCTCGGACACCTGCTCCGCCTCGGCGGGCTCAGCGGACTCGGCCGCCATGATCTCTTCGGCGAACGCGATGAGCGGGTCGACCGGCGCCGCGACGCCCGCGCGCGCGGCACGCCGCCGCCGGAGCACCGCCCCGAACTTCTCCGAGTTCACCGCCAGCACGGGGCCGATCACGGCCATCGAGAGCACGTAGAGCCCCGCGAACGGCGTCAGGCGCTCGTCGAGTCCCGCCGCGGCGGCGAGCGTCGCCAGGATCAGCGCGAACTCGCCGCGAGTCTGCAGCATCGCGCTGACGTTGAGCCCCTGGGCGGCCGTGAGCCCGTTGAGGCGCGCGATCAGCTGCCCCCCGGCGGTGTTGATGATGAGCGTCACGACGATCGCCGCCACCACCGGCCAGACGACCTCGCCGAAGGTCGAGGGGTCCAGCGCGAGGCCGAAGGCGAGGAAGAAGAAGGCGGCGAACACGTCGCGCAGCGGCCGCGTGAACTGCTCGATGCGCGCCCGCAGATGCGTCGAGCCGAGCACCAGCCCGATCAGGAACGCGCCGATCGCGTCCGACACCCCGAGCAGCTCGCCGATGCCGCCGAACGCGACGGCGAGGCCGAAGAACAGGATCGTGAACAGCTCGTCATCGCGCGTCTGCACGAGCCTCGCCACCAGGCGGCCGCCGAACCGGGCGAGCGAGAACATCGCCACCAGGAACGCGAACGAGATCGCCAGCTCCACGACGATCGGCCAGAGCTCCGTCTCGCCGCCGATCACGACGCCGACGATCGCCAGATAGATCGCGATGAACACGTCCTCCACGACGGCGATGCCGAGGATCACCGGCGTCTCGCGGTTCGCCAGCCGGTGCAGCTCGATCAGGAGCTTCGTGATGATCGCGCTCGACGAGACGCCGGTCATCCCGGCCACGATGAGCGCCTCGCGGGACCCCCAGCCGAGGAACAGGCCGAAGGCGAAGCCGACGCCGAAGTTGATCGCGATGCGCGTGCCGCCCGAGATCAGCAGCGCCTTCGCGTTGCCGAAGAACTCGTCGAGATCGAACTCGAGGCCGAGGCTGAACAGCAGGAAGATCAGCCCGAAGATGGCGACCAGTTCGACGTCGTCGGCGCTGAAGTCCAGCGGGAACAGCGCGAAGTTGGGGCTCGCCAGCAGCCCCACCAGCATGTAGATCGGGATCGCCGGCAGACCGATGAACTTGCCGAGCCGTCCCAGCACGTAGGCGATGAGGAACAGGACGCCGAGGACGAGGAGTTCTTCGCCGTGCATGCGCTACTCCCCGGGCGGGGAGTCCTGCACGGGGATCGCCGTCGTCGGCGTCTTCACCTTGACCTCGCCCGTGCGGTAGAACTGGAACGCCTTCGCCACCTTCTCGGGGCTTCCCGCCACCACGAGGGTGTCGCCGGGGAAGACCTTGAAGTCCTCCGCCGGCGCCGGGTTCGCCGCATCCGAGCGCACGATCGCGACCACCGTCACCCCGGGCAGTCCGCGGCTCGCCATGTTGCCCAGGGGCTGACCCGCGATGTGGTCCTCGTAGTCGACGTGGAACCAGTCGATCGACAGCCCCGGGATCTCGTCGATGCCCGAGATCGCCTCGGTGATCCGCGTGCCGCCGAGGAGCTCCGCGAGGGTGTGCGCCTCGTCCTCGTCCAGCCGCAGCGAGACCTTGTTGCCGTCATCCACCTCGTCCGCGTCCGCGAAGGCGATCAGGTCGCTGTGACCCGAGCGGTGCGTGATGACGCCGACCTTTCCGCCGTCACCGGAGATGAAGGTGTGAAGCACGCCGACACCGGGCAGTTTGACTCGACGAACGTCGACCATTCACGGCTCCTCTCGGCGCGAGTGAGGTCAGTCTAGTTGGGGCTGAATTCCGGCGCCTGACGGCGGATGCGGTCGGCCGACTCGTCGTCGGGCTGACGCTGGCTCTCCAGCTCCGCCTCGACGCGCGCGCGGTACAGCGCGACCTCGCGCTCGATGCGCGCCGCGTCCCAGCCGAGCTCCTCGCCCATCAGCCGTGCGGCGACCGGCGCCGCCGCGATTCCGCGATCCCACGACTCGATCGAGATGCGCGTGCGGCGCGCGAGCACATCGTCGAGGTGCAGCGCGCCCTCGTGGCTGGCCGCGTAGACCACCTCGGCGCCGATGTAGTCGTCGGCGCCCGGCAGCGGATCCAGCAGCTCCGGCCGCGCCCGGATCAGGTCGAGCAGCTCGTCGGTCAGCACCCCGTAGCGGTCGAGCAGATGCTCGACCCGGAACTTGTGGATGCCGAAGGCGCGCGCGATCTTGCCCCGCTTGTTCCAGGCCGCCTGGTAGCCCTCGGCCCCCAGCAGTCCGATGTTCTCGGTCACCGAGTCGGCGGTGCGGCCGTCGAGGGCCGCGACGGCCTCGTCGATCGCATCCTTCGCCATCACGCGATAGGTCGTCCACTTGCCGCCCGCGACCACGACCAGCCCTGGCACGGCGTGCGCCACGACGTGCTCGCGGCTGAGCTTGCTCGTCTCATCGCTCTCGCCCGCAAGCAGCGGGCGCAGCCCGGCGAACACGCCCTCGACGTCGTCGCGCGTGAGCGGCACCGACAGAACCTCGTTGACGTGATCCAAGATGTAGTCGATGTCGGCGGCGGTCGCCGCGGGATGCGCCTTGTCGAGCGTCCACTGGGTGTCGGTCGTGCCGATCAGCCAGTGCCGACCCCACGGGATCACGAACAGCACGCTCTTCTCGGTGCGCAGCAGCAGACCCAGCTTCGAGTGGAAGCGGTCGCGCGGCACCACCAGGTGCACGCCCTTCGACGCGCGCACCTTGAACTGTCCGCGCTCCCCGACCATCGCCTGGGTTTCGTCGGTCCACACGCCGGTCGCGTTCACGACCTGCTTGGCCATGATCTCGAAGTCCTCGCCGGTCTCCACGTCGTGCGCCTTCACGCCGACGACCCGCTGCCCGACCTTCACGAAGCCGACGACCTTCACCCGGTTGGCGACGTGCGCCCCGTAGAAGCTCGCTGTGCGCGCGAGCGTCGCCACGTAGCGCGCGTCGTCGACCTGGGCGTCGTAGTAGCTCAGCCCGCCGACGAACGCGTCATGGCGCAGGCTCGGCGCCGCCCGCAGCACCTGCCGCCGGCTGAGGTGGCGGTGATGCGGCACCCCCGGCGGGCGGAGTCCGGTGTAGCTGAAGATGTCGTACAGCAGCATCCCCGCGCCGACGTAGGCGCGCTCCAGCAGCGGCTGGGTCAGCGGGTAGAGGAACCGCACCGGCTTGACCAGATGCGGAGCGATCCGCTGCAGCAGCAGTCCGCGCTCGATGAGGGCCTCCCGCACGAGCGGGAAGTCGAGCTGCTCCAGGTAGCGGATGCCGCCGTGCACCAGCTTCGAGCTGCGGCTCGAGGTGCCCGAGGCCCAGTCGCGCGCCTCCAGCATGCCGGTGCGAAGGCCGCGCGTCACCGCGTCGAGCGCCGCCCCGGCGCCGACGATGCCGCCGCCGATCACGAGCACATCGAGCTCTTTGGCGCGCATGTTCGCGAGGGCGGCCGCCCGCTCCTCCGGTCCCAGCTTGTTCGACCGGGTGACAGAAGCAGGGCTCATGCGAACGCTCCTCGCGGTTCAGCTCCGACGGTTCAGCTCTGGCGGTACGGCGCGATGACGACCTCGACGCGCTGGAACTCCTTGAGATCCGAGTAGCCGGTCGTGGCCATGGCGCGGCGCAGCGCGCCCATCAGGTTGACGCGGCCATCCGCGGTGTCCGACGGCCCGAACAGCATCTGCTCGAGCGGGGCGACCGTGCCGACCTCGACGCGGTGACCGCGGGGCAACTCGGCGTGGTGCGCCTCGGCTCCCCAGTGCCAGCCGCCGCCCGGCGCCTCCTCGGCGCGGGCCAGGGCGGAGCCGAGCATGACGGCGTCGGCTCCCACCGAGACCGCCTTGACGATGTCGCCGCTCGAGCCGAGGCCGCCGTCGGCGATGACGTGCACGTAGCGGCCGCCCGACTCGTCGAGGTAGTCGCGGCGAGCGCCCGCCACATCGGCGACCGCGGTCGCCATCGGGGCGTGGATGCCGAGGCTCGAACGAGTGGTCGAGGCGGCGCCGCCGCCGAAGCCGACGAGCACGCCCGCGGCCCCGGTGCGCATCAGGTGGAGGGCGGCCGTGTAGGTGGCGGCGCCTCCGACGATCACCGGAACGTCGAGCTCGTAGATGAACTCCTTCAGGTTGAGCGGCTCGACCGTCTTGGAGACGTGCTCGGCGCTCACCGTGGTGCCGCGGATGACGAAGAGGTCGACGCCCGCATCCACGACGGTCTTGTAGTGCTCCTGGGTGCGCTGCGGGCTGAGCGCGCCGGCGACCGGCACGCCCGCGGTGCGGATCTCGGCCAGGCGGGCCTTGATGAGCTCGGGCTTGATCGGCTCGGCGTAGAGGCGCTGCATGGCGGCGGTCGCCTCGTGCGGAGCGAGCTTGCGGATCTGCGCGAGCACCGGCTCGGGGTCGTCGTAGCGCGTCCACAGGCCCTCGAGGTCGAGCACGCCGAGGCCGCCCAGCTTCCCGATCGCGATCGCGGTCGCGGGGCTCACCACGGAGTCCATCGGCGCCGCGAGGACGGGGATGGTGAACGTGAAGGCGTCGATCGTCCAGCTGACGCTGACGTCCTTCGGGTCACGCGTGCGGCGGCTGGGCACAATCGCGATGTCGTCAAAGGCATACGCGCGGCGGGCTCGCTTGGCCCGTCCAATCTCGATGTCGCTCACCCCCCAACCCTACCCACCCCCGTCTCGTGTGGCGGGGATGCATCCCGGGCGTGGGAGCGTGCCGCGTGCGGCACGCGGTTGGGGCGCGAGTCACGCGGTTGCGGGCTGAGGCCGGTGCGTCGGGGCACGCCGCCCGCGTCGAGCGCGCGAACGAGCCGCTCCCGGCTCATCACATCCGCCCAGACCAGCCGCACCATCGCATCGGCCTGCCGCCGCAGCCGGTCCTCGCGCAGCTTCTCCCGCCACAGCACCGCCTGCGGATCCTCGCCGCCGTTGCCCTCGCGCTGGTACTTCTGCTTGCCGTCGAACTCGCCCAGGATGCGCCGGTTCGCCCAGGCGAAGTCGGCGCGCATCACCCCCTCGGCGTCGGCGAACTCGACCTGCAGCTCGGGCGTCTCGAACCCGGCCAGGAAGATCGCGGCCCGCGCCGCCGACTCCCCGGGGCTCTCCGAGGCCCCGTCGGCGAAGTCGATCGCCCGCGCGGCGGCGCGCGTCGCCAGTCTCGGCCCGGCGGCGTCGAACTCGCGCCACAGCTCGGCGCGGGGTGCGCCGGAGCGGAGCACCGCATCCGCCGCCATCACGCCGGCGACGAAATCGCCGCGCGCGGCGAGCTGAAGCGCGGTGCGGGCGCGGGTCGTCGCGCGGACGCCGCCGACGTCTACGATCTCGGCCGTCTCGAACCCGGTGGTCACCCGCCGCACGCCGGGGTCACTGCGGCCTCCGCCGCGATACGGGCCGAGCAGCGTCACCGCCAGCGGCCAGCTGCCGAGGATCGGGAGATCCCAGACGGCCGCCGCCGAGAGCCCGGCGGCACAGAACTCGGGGCCGACCTGGGAGAGGGCCGCGCGCACGCGGGCGACGTGCTGCTCGCGCGGCGAAAGCGAGCGCCAGAGTGCGCTGTCACAGTAGATGCCGAGCCGCACACGCGTGAGAACACCCGCCGCGCAGGCGACGCGCAGCGCGCGCGGGTCACCGCCGAGTTCGCGGTAGCGGGCAACCGAAAGCAGCCCGTGCTCGTCGGCGGCGAGCGCCAGCTCGAGGGAGAGGTCGGGTGGGATTCGCATCCCACCACGCTGGCGCCGGCACCCGGGCCGCGGCGGCGACCTCGACACCTCTGGGGACGCGCGCGCCACCACTCAGCCTGCGAACGAGTTGCTCGCACCCCAACCGCGTGCCGCGCGCGGCACTCGCCGGCGTCAGGGATGCATCCCCGCCGCCAAGAGTCAGCGGGTGTAGTTGGGGGCCTCGACGGTCATCTGGATGTCGTGGGGGTGGGACTCCTTGAGCCCCGCGGGGGTGATGCGCACGAACTTGCCGAGCGACTTCAGCTCGGCGATGTTGCGCGCACCGACGTAGAACATCGACTGCCGCAGGCCGCCCACCAGCTGGTACACGGTCGCGCCGAGCGCACCGCGATACGGCACCCGCCCCTCGATGCCCTCGGGGATCAGCTGCGCATCCGACGGCACATCGGCCTGGAAGTAGCGGTCGCGCGAGTACGAGGTCTTCTTGCCGCGATCGGAGAGCGCGCCGAGCGAGCCCATGCCGCGGTAGTTCTTGAACTGCTTGCCGTTCTGGTAGACGAGGTCGCCCGGGCTCTCGTCGGTGCCCGCGAGCAGCGAGCCGAGCATCACCGTGTCGGCGCCGGCGACGAGCGCCTTCGCGATGTCGCCCGAGTACTGCAGGCCGCCGTCGGCGATCAGCGGCACGCCCGCGGCGCGCGCGGCGAGGGATGCCTCATAGACCGCCGTCACCTGCGGCACCCCGACACCCGCCACCACGCGCGTCGTGCAGATCGACCCCGGACCCACGCCCACCTTGATGGCGTCAGCGCCCGCATCCACGAGCGCCTGCGCGCCCGAACGGGTGGCGACGTTGCCGCCGATGACGTTGACCGCGGCGAACGCCGGGTCCGCCTTCAGGCGGGCGATGATCTCGAGCACGCCCTTCGAGTCGCCGTTCGCGGTGTCGACGACGATCACGTCGACTCCCGCGTCGCGCAGCGCCCCGGCGCGCTCCCACGCGTCGCCGAAGAACCCGATCGCCGCACCGACCCGCAGGCGACCCTCCTCGTCCTTCGTCGCGTTCGGGTACTTCTCGCTCTTGTCGAAGTCCTTCACCGTGATGAGGCCGCGCAGCCGCCCCGCGCCGTCGACCAGCGGGAGCTTCTCGATCTTGTGCTGGGCGAAGATCGCGATCGCGTCATCCGGGTCGATGCCCTCGGGCGCGGTGATCAGCGGCGCCGTCGTCATGACGTCGCGCACGAGCGTGTTCTTCGCCTCGAACTCGGAGACGAAGCGCATGTCGCGGTTGGTGATGATGCCGACGAGCGTTCCGTCGCCCTCGACGACGGGGAGACCGGAGACCCGGAACTGCCCGCAGAGCGCGTCCACCTCGGCGACGGTCGCATCCGGCGTCGTCGTCACCGGGTTCGTGATCATCCCGGACTCGCTGCGCTTCACCTTGTCGACGTGACGCGCCTGCTCCTCGATCGAGAGGTTGCGGTGCAGCACTCCGAGGCCGCCCTGGCGCGCCATCGCGATCGCCATGCGCGACTCGGTCACGGTGTCCATCGCGCTGGACACCAGCGGCGCGGTCACGCTGATCCGCTTGGTGAGGCGCGAGGAGGTGTCCGCCTCGCTCGGGATCACATCCGTGTGCCCGGGCAGAAGCATGACGTCGTCGTAGGTGAGTCCGACGAAGGCGAAGGGGTCGTGCTGGTCCATGTCGCTCCTGCAAGGCGTGGTTGTGGTCGCCGACTACAACACTGGAGACGGGTACATGAAGCTTAACGGCTCACCGCGCGGAGATTTCCGACACAAGTTGAGTTCGCATGGAAACACCACCGCAACATAGGCTCAGTAGCGTCAACGACGACGTTCGTGTGTGTCTGCGCTCGTCGCGCCTGCTTTTCACCCGAGAACTGGAGGTCCTGTGGCTCTCGCCGCCGACCGACCCACGCGCCATCGCGTGCGCATCGTGACAGGAGTGCTCGCGACCGCCATCGCGGCCATGGCGCTCTTCGCCGCTTCCCCGGCCTACGCCGACGAAGTCGACACCGACACCTACGACTATCGGGTGAGCGGCAACGTTCAGCTCGACGGCAATCCGCTCGAGGATGTCGAACTCACCGTCTCCGGCAACGGAATCAACACGGTGGTCGAGACGGATGCCCAGGGCCAGTGGGCCGTCGGCGTCCCCGAGCGCAACGTGACCTACACCGTCACGCTCAACGAGGACACCCTCCCCGAGGGCATCGCCGTCGTCGATGAGACCTCCGAGACCCCGAACGTGCGCGAAGCCGCCGTCGGGGCGGGCGGTCGCGTCACCGTGAACTTCTTCATCGGCGAGGGCGAGCGCAACGTCACGAGCTTCTTCGACCAACTCGTGCAGCGCCTCGTCAACGGCCTGAACTTCGGCCTGATGCTCGGCCTTGCCGCGATCGGCCTGTCGCTGGTCTTCGGCACGACCGGCATCTCGAACTTCGCGCACGCTGAGATGGTGACCTTCGGCGCCGTGATGACGCTGATGTTCTCGACGCTGTTCAACTTCCCGATCTGGCTCGCGATCCCGCTCGCCGTGGTGATGGGCGCCGCGGCCGGCTGGGGCCTCGATGCGGGTCTGTGGAGACCGCTGCGCAAGAAGGGCGTCGGCATCGTCCAGCTGATGATCGTCAGCATCGGCCTCTCGCTGACCGCCCGCTACGTGTTCCAGTTCTTCATCGGCGGCGGCACGATCCAGCTGCCCGGCGCCGACGCCGCCAAGATCCCGCTGTTCGGCGTCGTCTCGCTCAGCGTGATCGACATGGCGAGCATGGGGCTGTCGATCGTGGTCATCCTGATCTTCGCCTGGTGGCTGCTGTTCACGAAGCTCGGCAAGGCGACCCGCGCGGTGTCCGACAACCCGTCGCTGGCGGCGGCATCCGGCATCGACGTGGATCGCGTGGTCCGCGTGGTCTGGGTCGTCGCGGCAACGCTCGCCTCGCTGTCCGGCGTGCTGTGGGCGTACTTCCGCCCCGGCATCAAGTGGGACATGGGTGCGCAGATCCTGCTGCTCGTGTTCGCCGCGGTCACGCTCGGCGGTCTCGGCACGGCGTTCGGCGCCCTGATCGGCTCGATCATCGTCGGCATGCTCGTCGAGGTGTCGAGCCTGTGGATCCCGGCCGACCTGAAGTATGTCGGCGCGCTCGGCGTGCTCATCATCGTTCTGCTGTTCCGACCTCAGGGCATCCTGGGTCGCCGAGAGAGAATAGGTTAGGCGCCCGCCATGGATTGGCTGCAAATCCTCTCGAACACCGGCTCCTCGATTCTGAGTCCGGCCACCCTCGCCTACGCCCTCGCGGCGCTCGGCCTCGCGGTGCACTTCGGCTACGCGGGACTGCTCAACATGGGCATCGCGGGCTTCATGGCGATCGGCGCCTACGGCTACGCGATCTCCATCCTGACCTTCGGCTTCCCGTGGTGGGGCGGCGTGCTCGTCGGCCTGGTCGGCGCGGTGATCTTCGCGCTGATCCTCGGAATCCCGACGCTCCGTCTGCGCGGCGACTACCTCGCGATCGTGACCATCGCCGCGGCCGAGGTGCTGCGGCTGCTGTTCCTCACGACCGCGTTCGACGACGTCACCGGCTCGGCGGACGGCCTCAGCGGCTACCACTCGAGCTTCCGCGAGTCGAACCCGATCCCGCAGGGCACCTACGGCTTCGGTCCGTGGGAGTACAACGAGACCCAGTGGTGGGTGCGCATCATGGGCATCATCACGCTCGCGCTGGCGATCCTGTTGGTCTGGTCGCTCATGCGCAGCCCGTGGGGCCGCGTGATCAAGGGAATCCGTGAAGACGAGGATGCGGTGCGCGCCCTCGGCAAGAACGTCTTCTCGTACAAGATGCAGGCGCTCATCATCGGCGGCGTGATCGCGGCGGCGGGCGGCATCGTCTACGCGCTCCCCTCGGCGATCAGCCCCGGCGTGTACGTCACCTCGCTGACCTTCTTCGTGTGGACGGCGCTGCTGCTCGGCGGTGCGGCCACGGTCTTCGGTCCGGTGATCGGCGCGGTCATCTTCTGGGTCATCCAGACCCTGCTGAGCAACGTGCTGCCGGCCATGGTGCAGGCTGGCGTGCTGCCGTTCATGTCGTCGATCCAGGCTCAGACGCTCCGCTTCGTGCTGGTGGGTGTGGCCCTGATGCTCATCGTCATCTTCCGGCCCCAGGGGATCCTCGGGAACAAGAAGGAGCTGACCTTTGTCAAGTAGCGATCAGACGCCTCCCGTCGCGCGCGAGAAGACGACGGGCCTGCACACGGGCGAGATCAAGCCCGGCGTGGCCAAGGTCGACCCGGTCATCGTGATGGATGGCATCCAGCGGCGCTTCGGCGGTCTCACCGCGGTCGACGTCGACCACCTGGAGATCCCGCGCAACGCGATCACCGCCCTCATCGGGCCGAACGGTGCCGGCAAGACGACGCTGTTCAACCTGCTGACCGGCTTCGACAAGCCCGACCAGGGCGAGTGGTCGTTCGACGGCCGCTCGATCTCGGGCGTGCCCGCGTTCAAGGTCGCCCAGCGCGGCCAGGTGCGCACCTTCCAGCTGACCAAGGCGCTCGGACTGCTCACCGTGCTCGAGAACATGAAGCTCGGCGCGAAGGGCCAGAAGGGCGAGCGGTTCCTCCCGAGCCTGTTCCCGTTCCTGTGGCGCGGACAGGACGAGCAGATCGAGAAGAAGGCGGAGGTGCTGCTCAAGAAGTTCAAGCTCGACGCCAAGAGCGACGACTTCGCCGCGAGCCTCTCCGGTGGACAGCGCAAGCTGCTCGAGATGGCCCGTGCCCTGATGTCCGACCCGACGCTGGTCATGCTCGACGAGCCGATGGCCGGTGTGAACCCGGCGCTCACGCAGTCGCTGCTGGATCACATCCTCGACCTGAAGGAAGAGGGCATGACGGTGCTGTTCGTCGAGCACGACATGCACATGGTGCGTCACATCGCCGACTGGGTCGTCGTCATGGCCGAGGGCAAGGTCGTCGCCGAGGGCCCGCCGGACGCGGTGATGAAGGATCCCGCCGTGATCGACGCCTACCTGGGCGCCCACCAGGACGTCGACCTGGGCATCGTCACCGGACGCATCCCCGACCCCGAGGGCGCAGGCAAGAAGGCCGCCGAGCAGATCGAGGCCGAGTATGAGGCCGAGCTCGACGCCGAAGCCCCCGCCTCCAAGCGCAAGAAGAAGTGAGCGAGACCATGGCCACTCCTGCATCCGCAACGAAGACCGCGGTCGTCGACGTCAAGGATCTCGTCGCCGGGTACCTTCCGGGCGTCAACATCCTGAACGGCACCAACCTGGTCGCCCACCAGGGCGAGCTGATCGGCATCATCGGCCCCAACGGCGCCGGCAAGTCGACGCTGCTGAAGGCGATCTTCGGCCAGGTGAAGATCCGCAGCGGCAGCATCTCGCTCGAGGGCGACGAGATCACCGGGTTGAAGGCGAACAAGCTGGTCGCCCGCGGCGTCGGCTTCGTCCCGCAGAACAACAACGTCTTCCCGACGCTGTCGATCGAAGAGAACCTGCAGATGGGGATCTACCAGCGGCCGAAGGCGTACAACGAGCGTCTCGAGTTCGTGACGAGCATCTTCGCGGAACTCGGGTCGCGGCTCAAGCAGCGCGCCGGCTCGCTCTCCGGCGGTGAGCGCCAGATGGTGGCGATGTCGCGTGCGCTGATGATGGACCCGAAGGTGCTGCTGCTCGACGAGCCCTCCGCGGGCCTGTCGCCGGTGCGCCAGGACGAGGCGTTCATCCGCGTCTCGGAGATCAACAAGGCCGGCGTGACGACCATCATGGTCGAGCAGAACGCCCGTCGCTGCCTGCAGATCTGCGACCGCGGATACGTGCTCGACCAGGGCCGGGATGCCTACACCGGCACCGGGCGCGAGCTGCTGAACGACCCCAAGGTCATCGGCCTCTACCTCGGCACCCTCGGCACCTGACCCTCTGCGGGCTGAGTAGCGCCGCGGGCGCGTATCGAAACCCCGCGCCCCTGCGGGTTGAGTAGGCGCCATTGGCGCCGTATCGAAACCGCAAGGCGCTGCGGGTTGAGTAGCGCCCTACGGGCGCGTATCGAAACCCCTACACGCCCCACAGGTCTCGATACGTCGCTCCGCGCCTACTCGACCGCCAAGCTCGAGCGCGTTGAGTAGCGCCCCGCGGGCGCGTATCGAAACCGCAAGGCCCTGCGGGTTGAGTAGCGCCCCGCGGGCGCGTATCGAAACCCCACCCGTCTGCGGGTTGAGTAGCGCCCCGCGGGCGCGTGTCGAAACCCCAACCCCCTGCGGGTTGAGTAGCGCCCTGCGGGCGCGTATCGAAACCCAGACCGCCCCACAGGTCTCGATACGCCGCTCCGCGCCTACTCGACCGCCAAGCTCGAGCGGGTCGAGTAGCACCCTCCGGGCGCGTATCGAAACCGCAAGGCGCTGCGGGTTGAGTAGCGCCCCGCGGGCGCGTATCGAAACCCCAGCTCCCCACCCCCTACCCCCGCCCGAACACCTTCCGACTGAACCCCGGAAGATCGTCCCAGCGCGACTCGATCAGCGCCTCCCGCTTGCGTCGAGACCAGCCCTGGAGCTGCTTCTCCCGCGCGTACGCCTCGTCGATTCGGTCGAACTCCTGGACGAACACCAGCTCGACCGGCTGGCGTTTGGCGGTGTAGTCGCCCCCAGCGCCCGTCGAGTGCTGCCAGAGCCGGTGCTCGATGTTGCGCGAGCTGCCGACGTAGTAGCTGCCGTCGCCGCACCGAAGCATGTAGACGCCCATCATGAGTCGATGGTGCGGGTGGGCTGGCCGTCGGAGGCGCGGGGTGTCGCGGGGTGTGGGGAAGTCGGGTTTCGATACGTCGCTGAGCGACTACTCAACCCGCTGAGCCTTGCGGTTTCGACACGTCGCGGAGCGACTAGTCAACCCGCAGAGCCTTGCGGTTTCGACACGGCGCTGAGCGACTACTCAACCCGCAGACGGGTGGGGTTTCGATACGCGCCCAGAGGGCGCTACTCAACCCGCTGAGCCTTGCGGTTTCGATACGCGCCCAGAGGGCGCTACTCAACGCGCTGAGCCTTGCGGTTTCGATACGCGCCCTGAGGGCGCTACTCAACCCGCTCGTTCCGCTCGAGCTTGGCGGTCGAGTAGGCGCGCAGCGGCGTATCGAGACCTGTTGGGCGGTCTGGGTTTCGATACGGCGCCGGAGGCGCCTACTCAACCCGCCGGGCCTTGCGGTTTCGATACGGCGCCGGAGGCGCCTACTCAACCCGCAGGGCCTTGCGGTTTCGATACGCGCCCGGAGGGCGCTACTCAACCCGCTCGGGGGGACGGGAAAGGGCCCCGGTCCGAAGACCGGGGCCCCTCCGTTACCGCTTAGTACGCGGTGTAGGTGTTGTCGTCACCGTAGATGTAGATGCCGATCGACGCCTCGGTCGGGTCGCCGACCTCGTCGAAGGTGATCGGACCGGAGATGCCGTCGTAGTCGGCAACTCCGCCATCGAGGATGATGTCGGCGCACGCCGCGAAGGTCGTGCACTTCTCACCGTCACCCGAGCCACCGGAGACTTCCTGCAGCTTCGCCGCGATGTCGGCACCCTCGGTCGAGCCGGCCGCGAGAGCGGCGAGCGAGAGGAGGATGACGGCGTCGTACGACTCAGCCGCGTAGCTGTACTCGTCGAGCGCAGCCGAGCCCTCGGCCTCGAGGTAGGCGTCGAGTGCCGAGGTGAAGTCACCCAGGGTGTCGACGCTGAGGCCGGGCAGGGTGCCCTTGGCGCCCGCGAGGGTGCCCGCGGCGAACTCGTCACCGAAGTTGGCGAGGTTGCCGTCAACGAAGTAGAGCTTCTCCGCGGGGAAGTCGCTCACGATGTTCGGGATGATCGTGGAGACCTCGGCGAACGTGATCAGGGCGATCGCGTCGGGGTCCGCCGCGAGCACCTCCGAGATCTGCGCGTCGAAGGTCGTGTCACCCGTGTTGTAGGTCGGAGCCGCGACGACGGTACCGCCGGCGGCCTCGAAGGCCTCCGTCACGTACTTCGCGAGTCCGGTGCCGTACGAGTCGTTCAGCACGATCATGCCGAGCGTCTGGTTGCCGTCCTCGGCGATGAGGTTTCCGAGAACCTCACCCTGGAGAACGTCCGACGGAGCCGTACGGAAGTACAGGCCGTTGTCGTCGTAGGTCGAGAACGCGTCCGACGTGTTGGCCGGCGAGAACTGGATGACTCCGGCGCCCGTGACCTGGTCGATGAACTGGAGCGAGACGCCCGAGGACGCCGCACCGAGGATCGCCGAGACGTCCTCGCCGAGGAGACGCGGGATCTCGGTCTCGTAGGCCTTGTTGTCGGTGTCGCCCGAGTCGCCGTAGACGATCTCGAGGCTGAGTCCGGTGGTCTCGGCGTAGGCCTCGACCTCGGAAGCCGCGTAGGCGACGCCGGCCTCTTCGGGCGGGCCGAGGAACGCGAGGTTGCCGGTCTGCGGAAGCGCAGTACCGATCTTGAGCGTCAGGTCGCCTGCGGGGGTGGTTCCCTCGTCGGTCGTGGCGCAGCCGCTGAGCACGAGAGCGGTCGTCGCCAGAATCGCGACACCGCCGATCGACGCCTTCAGCGACCGGGAACGAATGGCGTGAGCCTTCGTGCTGGTCATGTTGCTCCTCATCGTGTACAGGACAGGGCGGTGCCGCAGGAGCAGCACTGCTGGGTTTCACGCTACGGGTCGGAGCAACAACGAACAATTCATCACTGTTACAAGCGTGTAACGCGGTCCGAATCGTTATATTCGACGATTTCCGTCGCGATCAGCCGATCTCGGTGCTCTTTCGCGTGACCGTGTTCTTCGATCCGTACTCGTAGATGCCGTACGAGCCGCGCGTCGGGTCGCCGTTCTCGTCGAGGTTGAGCACCCCGCTGAGGCCGTCGTAGTCGGCGTCCGGCTCGGTGCGAAGCACGGAGGCGCACTCCCCGAAGCTCGTGCACTTGATTCCGCCGACGCTCGCATCGATGAGCGCCCCGCGCACGGCGAGGGAGTCGTCGCTGCCCGCGGTGAGGGCGGCGAGCGCCGCGAGCACCGTGGCGTCGAACGCTTCAACCGAGTAGCGGTACTCGCTCACCTTGGGGTCTTCGCGCTTGATGAGCGCGCTGAACGCCTTGTCGCCGGGCGCGCCCTCGAGGATCGCGTTGGCGCCCTTCAGCACCCCGGAGTCGAGCGACTGCGAGTAGTCGGCCATGTTGAGGCTGGTCAGCCAGAGCTTCGAGCCGCCGAGCTTCGCCTTGGTGAGCGCCGTGATGTAGCTGCGGGTGACCTTCCCGTTGTCGGTCGTCGCCAGCACGACGGCATCCGGCTCGGCCTCCGCGACGGCTTCGACGACGTCGGCGACCTTCGAGTCGCTCGTGATGCGGATGCTGGCGACCAGTTCGCCGCCCGACTCCTCCAGCGAGGCGCCCAGCGGCGACACCAACGACTGCCCGTAGGGGCCGTTGACGTAGATGAGGGCGACCCGCTCCTGCTCGCGCTCCGGGAGCACGCGGCCGAGCACGACGCCCTGGTGGTCGTAGCTCGCGATGGTGCGGAACACCCAGTTGGCCGTGTCGTATGTCGTCAGCTGGGGCGAGGTCGCAGCGGGGGTGATGATCGGGATCCCCGCCTCCTCGGCGAGTTCGAGCAGGCGCAGCGTCAGCACGGAGGTCGACGGGCCGATGATGACATCGACATCCTTGTCGACGAGTTCGGCGAAGCTCTTCTCGAGCTTCTTCTCGCCGGCGTCGGAGGAGTCGCGGTGGATGACCTCCACCTTGGCCCCGAGCACGCCGCCCTCGTCGTTGATCTGGCGCACGGCGGCGTTGACGCCGGCGACCTGACCGTCGCCGAGGTATTCGAGGTCGCCGGAGGTCGGGAAGAGCGTGCCGATCCGCAGCACGCCGTCGCCCGACGCCGTGGCGCTCGGGGTCGGGGTGGGCGTCGGCATGGCGACGGGCTCCTCGGCGCAGGCGGAGAGCAGGCTGCCAGCGAGGACGAGCGCCGTCACGGCACCGAGTCGGGCGAGACCGCGCGGCATCCAGGCTCCTTTCGGCGATTGAAGCGACTGTACCGCGGGCTCAGAGCGGCGGCGCGGAGGCGCGGCGGCTCGCGCGCCCTGCGCGCACCATGTCGACCGAGAGGATCAGCAGCGCCACCCAGACGAGCGCGAACCCGATCCAGCGCTCCAGCGGCATCGGCTCGCCGAGGATCGCCACGCCGATCACGAACTGCAGGACGGGCGTCAGATACTGCGCCAGCCCGACCGCGACGAGCGGGAGCCGCCTTGTTCCGGCGGCGAACATGAGCAGCGGCACCGCGGTCACGATGCCCGCCGAGAGCATGGCGAGCGCCTGCCCGACGCCGTGCTGTCCGAAGGCGAGCCCGGCCGTCGAGCCGAGCACGATCAGCTGCGCGACGGCGAAGGGGGCGAGTGCGGTGGTCTCGATCGTGAGTCCGCTGAGCGCATTGACCTGCGCGCCGACGCGGCTCTTCACGTACCCGTACATGCCGAAGGAGGCGGCGAGCACGAGGGAGATCACCGGGAAGGTCCCGTAGCCGATGGCGATCACGAGCACCGCGATCGCCGACACCCCGACGGCCACCCACTGCGCGGGGCGCAGCGACTCGCGCAGCACGAACACACCCAGCAGCACCGTGACGAGCGGGTTGATGAAGTAGCCGAGGGATGCCTCGACCACCTGGTCGTTCAGCACGGCGAAGACGTAGACGAGCCAGTTGACGTAGATGAAGACCCCGGCGAGCGCCATGGCGCCGACCACACGCGGCTGCCGGACGAGTCCGAGGATGGCGCGCCAGCGCCGGAAGACGGTGATCAGCAGCAGGCAGAAGACGAACGACAGCACGATCCGGAAGCCGACGACTTCGAGCGCGCTCGCGGGAGCGAACAGCAGGAAGTACAGCGGGAAGGTGCCCCACAGCGCGTACGCGGAGATGACGTAGGCGAGCCCTGTCCCCCGGCGCCGCGCGTTCTCGGGGGCGAGGGAGGGGGGCACGAGTACCAGCGTAGGTGTCCCGGAAACGCGAAAGGCCCCGATGGCAGAGCCACGGGGCCTTTCGGCGGAAATTCGTCGCTTAGGAGACGACGACCGCGAGCACGTCGCGAGCCGACAGCACGAGGTAGTCCTCGCCGCCGTACTTCACCTCGGTGCCACCGTACTTCGAGTAGATGACCTTGTCGCCGACGGCGACGTCGAGCGGAACGCGGTTGCCGTTGTCGTCGATGCGACCCGGTCCGACTGCCACGACCTCGCCCTCCTGGGGCTTCTCCTTCGCGGTGTCGGGGATGACGAGACCCGACGCGGTGACCTGCTCGGCTTCGACCTGCTTGATGACGATGCGATCCTCGAGCGGCTTGATGGAGACCGACACGTGTGACCTCTTTCTGAAACTCATGGTTGGCACACTCCCACTGAGAGTGCCAGACCCACTATAGGGCCTGATTAGCAGTCGATCAACGCGAGTGCCAGCGGCGGGACCGTGCCCGGTAGCGTGGGACGCATGGATGCGGCCGAACTGCGCGAGGTGCTCACCCCCGAGGGGCTGCGCCTGCTGGACGAGGTCGGCCCGATCGACTCGCGGACCGACATCGTGAGCACCGTCGCTCGACTGCGCAAGGCGGGCCACCCGCCCGGCCGGGTCGCCGCCGTGCTCAGCCAGGCCAGGCTGCGCGCCAAGGCGCGCGCCAAGTTCGGCGATTTCGCAAGCCGGATGCTGTTCACCCCGGAGGGCCTCGAGCAGGCGACACGGCTGCGGGTCGCCTCGGTTCACGCGGGCCGTTTCGCGGGGGCCGGAATCGATGTCGTCGCCGACCTCGGCTGCGGCATCGGCGCCGACAGTCTCGCCCTGGCGGCCCTCGATCTGGGCGTCGTCGCGGTCGAGCGCGACGAGGTGGCCGCCGCCCTCGCCGCCTACAACCTGGCCCCGTTCGGCTCCGCGCGCGTGGAGCACGCAGACGCCACCGAGGCCGACCTTGCCGGCGTCGGCGGGCTCTGGATCGATCCGGCGCGGCGCTCCGGCAGCATCCGCCACAGCGACCCGGACGACTGGTCGCCCTCGCTCGACTGGGCGTTCGCGCGAGCCCGGGAGCTGCCGACCGGGATCAAACTCGCCCCGGGCCTGGACCGCGATCTGATTCCGGAGGAGGTCGAGGCGCAGTGGATCTCGGCCGACCACGAGGTCGTCGAGCTGGTGCTGTGGTCGGGTTCGCTCGCGCGCGCGGGCGTCCGACGCGCCGCCCTCGTGCTCGGTGCGCACGGCGCGGCCGAGCTGGTCGCGGCCGCCGACAGCGCCGACGCCGAGGTGCGGGCGCTCGGCGAGTTCCTCGTCGAACCGGACGGCGCGGTGATCCGGGCGCGGCTGATCGGCGATCTGGCCCGCGCGATCGACGGCGGCATGATCGACGAGACGATCGCCTGGATCACCACCGACACCGCGCTCGAGACGCCGTTCGGTCAGGTGTTCCGGGTGCGCGAGCGCTTCCCGCTCGACGTGAAGACGCTCAAGCGCGAGCTCGCGGCGCGCGGGATCGGCACGCTCGAGATCAAGAAGCGCGGCGTCGACATCGACCCCGCCGCGTTCCGGGTGAAGCTCGCGCTCAAGGGTGCCGAGAGCGCGACGCTGATCATCACCCGCGTCGCGGGTGAGCGCGTCGCGATCCTCGCCGACCGGGTCTGAGCCGGCGCCCGAACACGACAACGGCGGGGGCGACTGCCGCCTCCCCCGCCGTCGAGTGGTGCTTAGTAGCCGTAGGTCGCCACGAAGATGAGCGGCAGGATGATCGACACGATGACGAAGATGATGTTGATCGCAATCGCCACGAAACCGGCGATGATGCCGACGAGCCACATCCACTTCGGAGCGGCGAGCTCCTTCTTCTTGCCCATGAATCCGAGGATCACCGCGGCGAGACCGCCGAGGAACCCGAGGACGGGAACGAGCGCGAAGAGGAAGCTCGCGAGGCCGACGATGAACGAGATCAGGCTCAGAGTCTGAACCGGTCCGGGCGCCGGCGCGGGAGCGGCTGCCGGGGGCGGGGTGCTGTCAGTCATGGAGGTCTCCTTAGTTAGGCACTGGTGTCCCAGCAGGGCAATGCTTCCAGCGCTCTCAGGGGCTGTCAACGGATAAGACGGCGCGCCGCCCACCCGCTGAGCGAAGGTCAGGACTGGATCGTCGTGACGGGAAGCGTCGAATCGGCCCCGATCTCCAGGCTCGAGGGGGCGTGCCCGGCGGCGATCAGCTGCGCTCCGAGCGCCGCGATCATCGCACCGTTGTCGGTGCACAGCGACAGCGGCGGGATGCGCAGTGCGACCCCCGCCTCCGCGCAGCGCGCGGTCGCGACGTCGCGCAGGCGGGCGTTGGCCACGACGCCGCCGCCAAGCAGCAGGCGCGGGATGCCGTGCTCGGCGCACGCGTCCAGCGCCTTGCTGATCAGCACGTCGACGACCGCTTCGCGGAAGCTCGCTGCGACGTCGGCGATCGCGGGTTCTTCGCCGCGGTCGCGTGCCGCCTCGACGTGCCGCGCGACCGAGGTCTTGAGGCCCGAGAAGGAGAAGTCGTAGCGGTGCCGCGCCTGGTCCTTCGGCGCGGTGAGCCCTCGCGGGAAGCGGATTGCGGTCGGGTCGCCGCTCGCGGCGGCGCGATCGATCTGCGGCCCTCCCGGGTAGGGCAGCCCGAGCAGCCGCGCCACCTTGTCGAAGGCTTCGCCCGCCGCGTCGTTGATCGTCTCGCCGAGAAGCTCGACGTCGCTCACAAGGTCGCGCACGAGCAGCAGCGAGGTGTGACCGCCGGAGACGAGCAGAGCGATCGTCGGCAGCTCGAGGGGCTCGTCGCCGGTGCCGCCGAGCACGTCCGCGCCGACGTGGCCGACGAGGTGGTTGACCGCATAGAGCGGCCGGTCGAGGGCGATGGCGAGCGCCTTCGCGGCGCCGACGCCGACCATGAGCGCACCGGCGAGCCCCGGGCCGTTCGTGACGGCGACCGCGTCGAGGTCGGCAAGGCCGACGCCCGCCTCGGCGAGTGCCGCTCGAATGGTGGGCTCGAGCGCCTCGAGGTGGGCGCGGGCGGCGATCTCGGGCACCACCCCGCCGAAGCGCGCGTGCTCGTCCATCGACGAGGCGATTACGTTGGCCAGCAGCGTCTGGCCGCGCACGATTCCAATGCCGGTCTCGTCGCAGCTGGTCTCGATTCCGAGAACGAGCGGTTCGCTCATGCGGGCACCACCTCGGGGTCGCCGAAGACGAGCCGCATCACGACCGCGTCCACGTCGTCGGGCTGGTAGTAGCGGGGGCGCACCGCGATCTCCTCGAAGCCGTGCTCGCGGTACAGCGCCTGCGCCGCCGGGTTGTCGTCGCGGACCTCGAGGAACACCTCGCGCATCCCCCGGTCGCGCGCTTCGGCGAGCAGCACGCCGAGCAGCGTGCGGCCCAGACCCTGACGGCGGGCGGACGGCGCGACGCCGATCGTCTGGATGTCGCCCTGCTCGGTGCCGCGCGGGGCGCGGAGGCCGGCATAACCATCCAGGCCGGTGTCGGTCTCGGCGACGACGTAGTACCCGTGCGGGGAGGAGATCTCGTCGGCCATCTGCCCTCGCGACCAGGCGTCGCCGGGGAACAGCACCGTCTCGAGCTCCATGATCGCGTCGAGGTCGTCGGCTCGCGCGCGCCGCACCTGCCGCGTCATCCGGTCACCCGCTTCGGCGTCGAAAGCGTCACGTCGGGCGCCCGAAGGTAGAGCGGCTCGACCGTGTCGGCGATCTCGCCGCGCGCGCGGCGGGCGGCGGCCAGCAGCCCGAGGGCACCGGCGGGGATCTCGCTGGCGTCGATCCGGTCGAAGTCGCCCTCGAGTCCGGCATCCGGCGGGCCGGCCTCCCCCAGTTCGGCGGCGAGGATCAGGGCGGGCCCGGCGAGACGCACCGGCAGGCCGTCCGTATCCGGCAGGCCGTAGCTCGACCAGGCCAGTTCTCGGCGGCGCGCGTCGGTGACCACGAGGATCGGGCGCGTCTGCCCCGCCTGCGCCGCGGCGAAGGCCACGGCGTCGTGCGATGCGAGCGGCAGCACGGGGCGGTCGATCCCCAGCGCGAAGGCGCGCGCGGCGGCGATCCCGACCCGCAGGCCGGTGAAGGGCCCGGGGCCCATGCCCGCCACGACTCCGCTCACCTCGCGCGGGCCGACGCCGGTCTCGGCGAGCACCCGCTCGATGAGAGCGCCGATCACCTCGGCGTGGCGGCGTGTGTCGGCGACGGTGTGCTCGGCGAGCACGCCGCGCTCCGGGTCCACGAGCGCGACGCTCGTGCCGGTGGAGGTGTCGATCGCGAGAAGCACAGAGAGAGCCTAGTTCGACGGGTCGGCGTCGAGGGCGGCGTAGAGCGCCGCCTCGAGTTCGCGTCCGCGGGCGCCCATCCCGGTGACCCGCACCGCCCGCGGCTCGTCGGCGAGGTCGGGGTCGGCATCGGCGTCGAGCGCGGCGCCCCCGCCGTGCGGTCGCTCGATCTCGATGCCGAGCCACGACTCGAGGTCGTCCAGCTTGCCCGCGCCCCATTCGACGACCACGATCGAGCCGTCCAGGTCGAGGTCGAGGTCGTTGACGTCGCGGCCCGTGCTCAGCCGGTAGGCGTCGACGTGCACCAGCGGCACGCCGCTTGTCGTCGGGTGCTCGCGCGCGAGCACGAAGGTGGGACTCGTGATGGCGCCGCGCGCTCCGAGTGCCGCCCCGAGTCCGCGGGTGAAGGTCGTCTTGCCCGCGCCGAGCTCGCCGTCGAGGCGCACCAGGTCGCCCGCGCGGAGCATCGGCGCCAGCCGTGCTCCGAACGACTCCATCGCCTCGGCATCCGGAATGATCAGGTCAAACATCGGGCTCACCGTCCACCGGCGTGCGGGTGACGCGGGGTCCGACGCGCGTCACGATCTCGTAGTTGATGGTGCCCGCCCACTCGGCCCACTCGTCGGCGCTCGGCACCCCGGCGGCCGGGTCGCCCCAGAGCACCGCGCGATCTCCCACCCGCACCGGCGCGTCGCCGACGTCGACCAGGAACTGGTCCATGGCGATGCGTCCGACGATCGGATGCCGCACCCCCGAGATCGCCACCTCGGCACCGCGATTGGAGGCGCTGCGGGGCACGCCGTCGGCGTAGCCGAGCGGCACGAGGGCGAGCGTCGTCGGGGCGGGGGTGCGGTAGGTGTAGCCGTACGACACCCCGGCTCCCGCGGGCACGCGGCGCACGGCAGCCACGCGGCCGGCGAGCTCCATCGCGGGGCGCAGCCCCAGGGCCGCGGCGTCGATGCTCGGATCCGCGGCGAGGCCGTAGATCGAGATGCCCAGCCGCACCAGGTCGAAGCGCGCCTCGGGCGTCGTGATGGCGGCCTGGCTCGCGGCGAGGTGCCGCAGCTCGGGGCGGAGCCCGGCGGCCTTCGCCATGTCGACGGAGGCTGTGAAGCGGGCGCGCTCGGACGCATCCTCGGCCTGGTCGGTGTTGGAGAGGTGCGAGAAGATGCCGCGCACCTCGAGTCGACCCGCGGCCTCCAGGTCGGCGGCGCGCGAGACGAGCGCGATCCAGTCCTCGGGCGCGCAGCCGTTGCGGCTGAGTCCGGTGTCGATCTTCAGGTGCACCCGACCGCGGCCGTGCTCGGCGACCTGCTCGAGCTGGGTGAGCGAGCTCACCCCGAGGTCGATCTCGGCGGAGAGCGCCGCGCTCAGGTCGATCTCGGGCCCGTGCAGCCAGGCGAGCAGCGGCGCCTCGATCCCCGCGGCCCGCAGCGCGAGCGCCTCGTCGATGTCGGCGACGCCGAGCCAGTCGGCCCCCGCCTCGAGCGCCGCGCGCACCACGAGCTCGGCGCCGTGACCGTAGCCCTCCGCCTTGACGACGGCGAGCACCCGCGCGGGCGCGACGAGTTCGCGCAGCACGCGGATGTTGTCGCGCACGGCGGCCAGGTCGATGCGCGCCTCGCGCACGGGCGCGGTCACGGTGCCGCCTCCGCGATCACCTGCGCGATGGCGATGCCCGCGTCGTGCGACATCGTGAGGTGCAGGGCGCCGATGCCGCGGCGTTCGACGATCTCGGCGACGGCCCCGCGGACGCGGAACGAGGGGTTGCCCTCGGCGTCGCGCACCACCTCCATGTCGTGCCAGGCGACGCCGTCGGTCTCGCCGAGCGCCTTCATGAGCGCCTCTTTCGCGGCGAAGCGGCCCGCGAGCGAGCGCAGGGGCAGCTCGCGCCCCTCGTGCACGAGTTCGCTCTCAGCGAACAGGCGGGCGCGCAGGAGCGGGGTGCGGCTCACCGCCCGCTCGAAACGAGCGAGATCGACGATGTCGATGCCGATCCCCGCGATCATCGCCGACCGCCTACTCGACCGTGACCGACTTGGCCAGGTTGCGCGGCTGGTCGACGTCGAGCCCCTTGGCGCTCGCCAGCTCCATGCCGAAGATGTGCAGCGGCGCGACCGCGAGCAGCGGCTCGAACATCGGCGCGGCGAGCGGGATGCGGATCACCTCGTCGGCATGCGCGACGACCTCGACATCGCCGAGCTCGGCGATCGCGATCACCCGAGCGCCGCGAGCGCGGATCTCCTGGATGTTCGAGACGACCTTCTTGTGCAGCGAGCCCGGGTCGCGCGGGCTCGGCACGATCACGAAGACGATCTGGCCGGGCTCGATGAGCGCGATCGGCCCGTGCTTGAGCTCCCCCGCGGCGAAGCCCTCGGCGTGGATGTAGGCGAGCTCCTTCAGCTTGAGGGCACCCTCCAGCGCGATCGGATATCCGACGTGGCGACCGAGGAACAGCACCGACTGGGTGTCCCCCATCCAGCGCGCGAAGTCGGCGATCCGCTCCGAGCCGGAGGCGACGACCTCGGCGAGCTTCTCCGGAATCGCCTGCAGCTCGGTGACGTTCTCGGCGATGCGCTCGGCCGTGAGCGTGCCTCGACGGGTCGCCAGGTCGAGGCCGAGCAGGTACAGCGCCGTCACCTGCGCGACGAACGCCTTGGTCGAGGCCACCGCCACCTCGGGGCCGGCGTGCGTGTACAGCACCGCGTCGGACTCGCGCGGAATCGTCGCGCCCTGGGTGTTGCAGATCGACAGGGTGCGCGCCCCGCGCTCGCGCGCGTACTTGACCGCCATGAGGGTGTCCATCGTCTCGCCCGACTGGCTGACCGACACGACGAGCGTGCGCTCGTCGAGCACCGGGTCGCGGTAGCGGAACTCGTGGCTGAGCTCGACGTTGACCGGAACCCGGGCCCAGCCCTCGATCGCGTACTTGCCGACCATGCCCGCGTAGGCGGCGGTGCCGCAGGCGATCACGATGACCCGGTTGATGTCGGAGAGCACACCGGCGAGCGGCTCGAGCTCGGGCAGCGTGACCGCGCCGTCGTGCACGCGACCGAGCAGCGTCTTCTCGACCGCCTCGGGCTCCTCGCTGATCTCCTTCTTCATGAAGCTCGACCAGCCACCCTTTTCGGCCGCCGACGCGTCCCACGAGATCTCGAACTCCTTGGCCTCGACGGGCGCGCCGGTGAAGTCGGTGACGACCACGGAGTCGGGGCGGATCGTCACGATCTCGTCCTGCCCGATCTCCATCGCGCGGCGGGTGTGCTCGACGAAGGCGGCCACGTCCGAGCCGAGGAAGTTCTCGCCCTCGCCCAGGCCGATCACCAGCGGCGAGTTGCGGCGAGCGCCGACCACCACGCCCGGCTCGTCCTGGTGCACGACCAGCAGCGTGAAGGCGCCCTCGAGGCGCACGGCGACCGCCCGCAGCGCCGCGGTCAGATCGCCGGTCTCGCGGTAGGCGCGCCCGACGAGCAGAGCGGCGACCTCGGAGTCGGTCTCGCTCGTGAAGGTGTCTCCGGCATCCAGCAGCTCCTGCTTCAGCTCGGAGAAGTTCTCGATGATCCCGTTGTGGATGAGCGCGAGCTTGCCGTCGTCGCCCAGGTGCGGGTGCGCGTTGCCGTCGGTCGGGCCGCCGTGCGTCGCCCAGCGAGTGTGCCCGATGCCGGTGTGCCCGTCGCTCAGCCCGTCCGCCTCCAGGTTGTCGACCAGGATGCCGAGCTTGCCGGCGCGCTTGCGGGTGCTGAGCACCCCGGCGTCGTCGAGCACCGCAACTCCGGCGGAGTCGTATCCGCGATATTCGAGCCGCTTCAGGCCGCCCAGCAGCACTTTGACACTGCTACCCGGCCCGACGTACCCCACGATGCCACACATGCTGTCGATTCTAGGTGGGCGAAGCGGCACTATCCTGAGGGGGATGTCCGACGCCCATTCCACCGGCAATGGGGCGACACCGTTCCTGGAGCTCGACCGCGGGGACTGGGCCGCTCTCGCCCCGCGCACCTCGCAGCCGTTCCGGCCCGACGAGCTCGCGCAGATCGCCGGCATCGGCGAGCGTCTCGACGTCGCGGAGGTCGCCGAGGTCTACGCCCCGCTGAGCGGCCTGCTGAACCTGTACGCCACGAGCTCGCGCTCGCTGCGCACCGACGTCGCCGGGTTCCTTCGCCAGACACCGCAGCACACCCCGTTCGTGATAGGCGTCGCCGGATCGGTCGCCGTCGGCAAGTCGACGACCGCGCGTCTGCTGCGGGAGCTGCTCGCCGGGTGGGTGGGCACCCCGCGGGTCGAACTGGTGACCACCGACGGATTCCTCTACCCGAACGCCGAGCTCGAGCGCCGCGGTCTGCTGCGCCGCAAGGGCTTCCCCGAGAGCTATGACCGTCGCGCGCTGCTGCGCTTCGTCTCGCAGGTCAAGAGCGGGGTGGCCGAGGTGCACGCGCCCGTCTACTCGCACCTCGTCTACGACATCGTGCCGGACGAGCACATCAGCGTGCGCCGACCCGACGTGCTGATCGTCGAGGGCCTGAACGTGCTGCAGCCGCCCGCCGGCGGCGCGCACCTCGCGGTGAGCGACCTGTTCGACTTCTCGGTCTACGTGGATGCCCGCACGAGCGACATCGAGCGCTGGTACGTGGAGCGGTTCCTGCGCCTCCAGCGCGGCGCGTTCGCCAACCCGGAGTCGTACTTCCACCGCTACGCCGACCTCGCCGAGGACGAGGCCGTGGCGATGGCGCGCTCCATCTGGGCCGAGATCAACGGCCCGAACCTCGAGCACAACGTGCTGCCGACGCGGGCCCGCGCCGACCTCGTGCTCCGCAAGGCCGCCGACCACACCGTGTCGAGCGTCCTCCTGCGCAAGATCTAGGCGTCGTCGACGACGCTCACGCGGTCAGCTCGCGGACGTGAGTGCGCAGAGCCGCCGCTTCGTCCCGTCGAGCAGGGCGCGCTGCCGATCGATCCGCTCGGCGACCGCGTCGATTTCCGCGCGAAGGTCCGGGCACATCTCGAGCTCGACCCCGTGCTCTCCCGTTCGCCCGCAGTCGAGGTAGCGGCGGATGACCTGCGTCGTCAGGCCGGCGTCGATCATCGCCGTGATCTGCCGCAGCCGCGGAATGTCCGACTCGGAATACACGCGATACCCGTTGGCATCGCGCTCCGCGATCAGCAGCCCGCGATCCTCGTAGTGCCGCAGCGCTCGGGCCGAGACCCCGGTGCGCGCGGCAAGTTGACTGATCAGCATCCGCTCTCCCCTCCTCGGACTTGACCTTCACGCTAGCGAGAAGGTCTAGCGTGCCGTCGTATGCGATCGACAACCCGGAAGCGGGCCGTGATCTTCCACGGCTACCGCGCAGCACCCCACGACCACTGGTTCGGCTGGCTCGCCGAGCAGCTCGAATCCGACGGGATCCCCACGCAGGTGCCGGCGCTGCCCGACTCCGCGAACCCCGACCCGGATCGCTGGGCGGCCACCGTGATGACCGCTCTGGGCGTGCCGGACGACGAGACGATCGTGATCGCCCACAGCCTCGGCTGCCTGACCGTGCTGCGGCACCTGTCGGCGCTTCCGGGCCCGTGGCGGCTGGGGACGCTCGTGCTGGTCGCCGGGTTCATCGACAAGCTCCCCGCGCTGCCCGAACTCGACGGTTTCATCGGGGACGGCGTCCCGCTCGACGGAATCCGCGAGCACGTCGCGTCGCTCACGGTCCTGCGCTCCGACGCCGACGCGTACGTGCCGGTCGCGCACACCGACCGCCTCGCGCGCCAGTTGTCGACATCAGCTCGCATCGTCCCGGGTGCGGGCCACTTCCTCGCGTCCGACGGCGTCACGGCGCTGCCTGCGGCCCACGACGCCCTCAGCTGATGCGGCAGATCCCCGAGTGGGTGCCGACGACGCCGGCGCGTCCCGCTAGGCGTCGAACGGCTCCAGCACGAAAACCGGGATCACGCGCTCGGTCTTCTTCTCGTACTCGTCGTAGTCGGGCCAGGTGGCGACGGCGCGCTCCCACCAGGCGGCGCGCTCCTCGCCCGTCACCTCGCGCGCACGGTAGTCCTTCTTCACCGGGCCGTCCTGCAGCTCCACGTGCGGATGCGCGACGATGTTCCAGTACCAGACCGGATGCTTCGGGGCCCCACCCAGAGAGGCGATGACCGCGTAGTCGCCATCGTGCTCGATCCGCATGAGCGGCGTCTTGCGCAGCTTGCCGGTCTTCGCGCCCACGGTCGTCAGGATCACGACGGGGCGGCCGTGACGCTCGATGGCCTCGGTTCCGCCGGAGCTCTCGTAGCGCTCGGCCTGCTCGCGAGCGAACTCGACCGTGCTGGGGGCATACTCGCCGGTCAGTGGCATGGGTCTCCTCGTCGGGGCGACGCGCCGGTCAGCCGGCGGCGCCCAGTCTGGTGCGGACGACCTCGGCGAGGTCCTCCGCGATGCGCTGTGCGATGGCCTGTTCGGCCGCCTCCACCATGACACGAACCAAGGGCTCGGTGCCGGACGGACGCAGCAGCACTCGCCCGGTCTCGCCGAGCTCGGCCTCCGCGGCGGCGACGGCGGCGGCGATCTCCGCGTCGCCGGCGAGCCCGCGGCGGTCGACGCCGCGCACGTTGATGAGCACCTGCGGGAACACCGTCATGACGCTCGCCAGCTCGGCCAGGCTCTTGCCGCTGCGCGCCATCTCGGCGACCAGCTGCAGACCGGTCAGGATGCCGTCCCCGGTGGTGGCGTGCTGACGGAAGATGACGTGCCCGGACTGCTCGCCGCCGAGCGAGAGCCCGCGGGCGCTGAGCTCCTCGAGCACGTAGCGGTCGCCGACGGCCGTCTCGATCATCGAGATGCCGTGCTCGCGCATCGCGATGCGCAGCCCGAGGTTGCTCATCACCGTCGCGACGAGGGTGTCGTCGGCGAGCTCCCCGCGCGCGTGCATGGCCGTCGCGAGGATCGCCATGATCTGGTCGCCGTCGACGACGTTGCCCTCGGCATCCACGGCGAGGCAGCGGTCCGCATCCCCGTCGTGCGCGATGCCGACGTCGGCCCCGTGCTCGCGCACGGCGGCCGCCACGGTGTCGAGGTACGTCGAGCCGACGCCGTCGTTGATGTTGAGCCCGTCCGGATCGCTGCCGATCACGGTGACCTGCGCGCCGGCATCTGCGAACACCCGCGGCGAGATTCCCGCGGCCGCCCCGTTGGCGCAGTCGATGACGACGTGCACGCCGTCGAGTCGGGTCTTGCCGAGCGTGCCGAGCAGATGCACGACGTAGCGGTCCTCGGCGTCGGAGAAGCGGCGGATGCGCCCCACACCGCCGCCGGTCGGCGTCAGCTTGGGCAGCTCGAGCGCGCGCTCGATGCGGTCTTCGACCTCGTCCGGGAGCTTGACGCCGCCGAGCGCGAAGAACTTGATGCCGTTGTCGGCGGCAGGGTTGTGCGAGGCCGAGACCATGACGCCGAAGTCGGCGCCGACATCCGCGACCAGAAAGGCGCAGGCCGGAGTCGGGATCACACCGGCGTCGAGCACGTCGATGCCGGAGCTGGCGAGCCCGGCCGCGACCGCGGCCCCGATGAACTCGCCGGAGACGCGCGGATCGCGCGCCAGAACGGCCTTCGAGCGCAGACCCTGCGCCTTGAGCTCGTCCGCGTGCCGTCCCTGAGTCAGGACGACCGCGGCGGCCTGCGCGAGGCCGAGGGCGAGCCCGGCGGTGATGACCTCACCGTTGGCAAGCCCTCGGACCCCGTCAGTGCCGAAGAGACGCGACATCGCGTACCTCCCGAGGTGGGATTAGCGCTTCGAGAACTGCGACGCCTTGCGGGCCTTCTTGAGACCGGCCTTCTTGCGCTCGATGACGCGCGCGTCGCGGGTCAGGAAGCCCGCCTTCTTGAGCGTCGGGCGGTTGTTCTCGCGGTCGATCTCGTTGAGCGCACGGGCGATCGCGAGACGGAGCGCACCGGCCTGGCCCGAGGGGCCGCCGCCGGTGATCTTCGCGATCACGTCGTAGCTGCCGAGCAGCTCGAGGACCTTGAACGGGTCGTTGATGAGCTGCTGGTGGAGCTTGTTCGGGAAGTACTCCTCGAACGTGCGTCCGTTGACCGTGAACGAGCCGCCGCCGGGGACGAGGCGCACGCGCGCGATCGCCTCCTTGCGGCGACCGACGGCCGCGCCGGGAACGTTGAGGGGTGCGCGCACGGGGGCCGCAGCCGCCTCGGCAGGGGTCTCGGTGCTGTAGCTCTGGGCGAGCTCCGGGGCCAGGGAATCTTCGATCTTCGCCATGGTGTCGTGAATCCTTGAAATCGTCCGGCCGGCGCTACTGCGCGACCTGGGTCAGGGTGTAGGTCTTGGGCTGCTGCGCGGCGTGCGGGTGCTCGGCACCGGCGTAGACCTTCAGCTTCTTGATCTGGGCGCGGCCCAGCGAGTTCTTCGGAAGCATTCCGCGGATGGCCTTCTCGACGGCGCGCGTGGGGTGCTTCTCGAGCATCTCCACGTAGGTCGTCGCGGTCAGGCCGCCCGGGTACCCCGAGTGGCGGTAGGCGAGCTTCTTCTCGAGCTTCTGACCGGTGAGGGCCACCTTCTCGGCGTTGATGATGATCACGAAGTCACCCATGTCCATGTGCGGAGCAAAGGTGGGCTTGTGCTTGCCACGAAGGATCGCGGCGGCGTGGCTGGCAAGACGACCGAGCACGATGTCGGTCGCGTCGATGACGACCCACTCACGCTTGATGTCCGCCGGCGTGGGGCTGAACGTACGCGTCACGGAATGACTGCTTTCTGTCGAGGTGTTCGTGAATCCCGCTCCGGTGTGCGTTCCTCGTGGATCACGGGGAACCCAGCGGTGGAGGGCTCAGTCGCGCCCGCGGATGCGGACACAACTTCGCAAGCGTAGTCGATCTCGATGGGTGCGGTCAAACCACCGTGCGGGTCACTCTTCGAGCGCCCGCCGCGCCCGGGTCTGCTCGGCGCGCGCGGCGAGCTCCTCGGTGTTCGGGTAGCCCACCTCGACCAGGGTGAGCCCGTGCGCCGGCAGCACCTTGAAGGCGGAGGTGCGGGTGGCGGCGTCCCGGAGCTCGGCCACCTCACGCGACTCCAGCTTGCGCGTTCCGGCGGCAACGGCGGCCCCCACGAGCGCCCGCACCATGCTGTGGCAGAACGCGTCGGCGCGAACCTCGGCCACCACGACGCCGGCCTCGTCGCGGCGCCACGCGAAGTGCTCCAGCGTGCGGATCGTGGTCGCGCCCGCGCGCGGCTTGCAGAAGCTGGCGAAGTCGTGGAGCCCGAGGAGCACGGTCGCCGCCTCGTTCATCCGGTCGACGTCCAGCTCCTCCGGGGTCCACACCGTCGAGCGCCGGAGCCGCGGGTCCTTCACGGCGACCGCGTCGGCGATCCGGTACTCGTAGCGCCGCCAGCTCGCCGAGAAGCGCGCGTCGAAGCCGGGGTCCGCCGGCGTCGCCTGCGAGACGTAGAGGTCCCCCGCGGCACCCGCGATCCCGTTGAGGCGTCGGGTGAGCGAGCCGATCGCCACTGCCGGGTCGTCGGTGGAGCGGACCCCGCGACGCGCGATGCGAAGCCGCGCGAGCTGCGGAGGCGTCAGGTCGAGGTGCGACACCTGACCGGTCGCGTGCACGCCCACATCGGTGCGTCCGGCGACGACGAGGGTCGGCGCGGGGAGGTGCCGCGAGAACAGCGTCGCGAGGGCGCTCTCGAGCTCACCCTGCACGGTGCGGAGCCCGGGCTGCTTGGCCCAGCCGTGGAAGTCGGTGCCGTCGTAGGCGAGGTCGAGGCGCACGCGCGTGGCCGACGAGTCTCCGAATTTCACCCTGAGAGTCTAGGCGGCGCCTGCTCCGCCGCGGCGAGGCACCGCCTCACGCCTACAGCTCTTCGACGTGCGCGACCGAGCGCGAGGTCGCCACGAAGCCCATGCCGGTGTAGAGCCCGAGCGCGCCCGTCGGATTCTCGCTGTCGACGTCGAGCGCGATCCGCTCGTGCCCGGCCGCGCGCGCCGCGCGCATCACCTCGGCCAGCAGTGCCGGGGCGACACCGCGCCGTCGCCAGTCGCGCACCACTCCGACGAGCGCGACGTAGCCGCCGACATAGCCCTGGCGCTCGAAGTCGTCCGGGTTCACCTGAGTCTCGACGAAGCCGACGACACGATCGCCGTCCCAGGCCACGAGCGACAGGTCGACCGCGCGGGTGGGCAGGCTCCAACCCGAGAGCCACTGCTCCGCCGAGGTGGGCTGGCTGCCCCAGTGATCGCGGAAGGCGTCGTTCTTGGCGACGCGCACCGCCTCACGGTCCGCATCTCGAGGGAGCTCGAAGCGCAGCCCGTCCGGCACCGCGATCTCGGGGATCGGATCGCTGAGATCGCGCTCGAGCTTCGAGAACCAGCGCACCAGCGGCAGTCCGGCCCGCTCGAACAGGTGCCGGGCATCCGCCGTCCGCTCCTCGGCGTAGACCATGACCCAGCCCGGCATCGGCTGGTCGATGGCTGCGAGCTGCTCGCGGGCGCGCTGGCGCTGCCAGGCGAGCAGCTGGCGTCCCAGGCCGCGGCCGCGGTGCTCCGGGTGCACGCCGCCGAACAGGATCGAGCGGGCGATCGTCTCGGGGTCGGGTGGCGCCATCACATGCCCGAACGCGACGAATCCGTCGGCGGTCTCCCCGATCAGGGTGTCGCGGGCGAGGTCCACCCAGGGATGCCGGAACTCCTCGTCGATCTCGTCGAGCGTCTCGACCCACTCCGGGTGATCGGCGGAGGCGAGGGCGCCGTAGAAGGCGAGCACCGCGGGGACGTCGTCGATCGTGGCGGCCCGCCAGGAGATCTCGGCCGTGTCGGCCGGCGGACGCGGCGCCTCCACCGCGCCCAGCCGTTCGCGCAGCGAACTCATCGTCATGCGGTGAATCTACTCGGTCGTCGCCTTCGCGGCGAGACAACAAAGGGGGCCCCTCAGGGCCCCCTTCGCGTGTCGAATCTCTCGACGACTACTTCTCGTCGCTCTCCGCGACCTCGGCGGGGGCGTCCTCGACGGGCGCCTCCTCGACCGGGGTTTCCTCGGCGACGGGCTCGGCCTTGGCGGGAGCCGCCGCGGCCTTCGCCGGCTTGGCCTTCTTCGTGACGGGCTCGAGAACGAGCTCGATCACGGCCATCGGCGCGTTGTCACCCTTGCGGTAACCGGTCTTCGTGATGCGGGTGTAGCCGCCCTCACGCTCGGCAACGAGCGGCGCGATCTCGGTGAAGAGCTCGTGCACGACGCCCTTGTCCGAGATGATCGACAGCACGCGACGGCGCGCGTGCAGGTCGCCGCGCTTGGCGAACGTGATGAGGCGCTCCGCGAGCGGACGCAGGCGCTTGGCCTTCGTCTCGGTCGTCTGGATGCTCTTGTGAGTGAAGAGCGCCGCCGCGAGGTTCGCGAGGAGCAGACGCTCGTGGGCGGGTCCGCCTCCGAGGCGGGGTCCCTTCGTAGGCTTAGGCATGTCGTTTTTCCTTGGTTTCCTAGCTCAGAAGCGGCGGGGCGGCCGGCTCTAGAGGTTCTCTTCCTCGTCGTATCCGCCGTAGAAGTGTGCGCCGTCAAAGCCGGGCACGCTGTCCTTGAGCGAAAGGCCCATCTCGACGAGCTTGTCCTTCACCTCATCGACCGACTTCTGGCCGAAGTTGCGGATGTTCATCAGCTGCGTCTCGGAGAGCGCCACGAGCTCGCTCACCGTGTTGATGCCCTCGCGCTTGAGGCAGTTGTAGCTGCGCACAGACAGGTCGAGGTCTTCGATCGGCATGCTGAGCTCGGTCGACAGAACGGCTTCGGCCGGGGCCGGGCCGATCTCGATGCCCTCGGCCGCGGTGTTCAGCTCGCGAGCGAGACCGAACAGCTCGGTGAGGGTGCGACCGGCGGACGCGATCGCGTCGCGCGGGCTGATCGCCGGCTTCGTCTCGACGTTGACGACCAGGCGGTCGAAGTCGGTGCGCTCACCGGCACGCGTGGCCTCCACGCGGTAGGTGACCTTGAGAACGGGCGAGTAGATCGAGTCGATCGGGATCTGACCCGCTTCGCTGAACTCGCTGCGGTTCTGCGTCGCCGAGACGTAGCCGCGGCCGCGCTCGATGGTGAGCTCGAGGTCGAACGTCGCCTTGTCGTTGAGCGTCGCGATGACCAGCTCGGGGTTGTGGATCTCGACCCCGGCCGGCGCCGAGATGTCGGCGGCCGTGACCTGGCCGGCACCCTTCTTGCGCAGGTACGCCGTGATCGGCTCGTCGTGCTCGCTCGAGACGACGAGGTTCTTGATGTTCAAGACGATCTCGACGACGTCTTCCTTCACACCCGGAACGGTCGAGAACTCGTGCTGGATGCCGTCGAGGCGGATGCTCGTGACCGCAGCACCGGGGATCGACGAGAGGAGCGTGCGACGCAGCGAGTTCCCGAGCGTGTAGCCGAAGCCGGGCTCGAGGGGCTCGATGATGAAGCGCGAACGGAACTCCGAGATGTTCTCCTCGGAAAGAGTGGGACGCTGTGCAATCAGCACGTTGGTGTTTCCTTTCGGCGAGAGCGTCCGCCATATGACGCTCACGGGAAGACGGCGGGTGGCTGGGCCGCCGGGTTATTGAATTGTCAGAACTGCGCCGCGATTCCGCGGGTGGGCCGGGTGCGCAGCGCGCGCGAAGCGCACCCGACCACGCCACGTGAACCAGTCAGCGCGGCGTCTGAGACTTAGACGCGGCGACGCTTCGGCGGACGAACACCGTTGTGAGCCTGAGGCGTCACATCGTTGATCGTGCCGACCTCGAGGCCCGCCGACTGCAGCGAACGGATCGCCGTCTCGCGACCCGAACCCGGGCCCTTCACGAAGACGTCGACCTTCTTCATGCCGTTCTCCTGCGCCTTGCGCGCGGCCGCCTCGGCGGCCATGCCGGCCGCGTACGGGGTCGACTTGCGCGAGCCCTTGAAGCCGACGTCGCCGCCGGAGGCCCAGGCGATGACCGCACCCGAGGGGTCGGTGATCGAGACGATGGTGTTGTTGAACGTTCGACTTGATGTGGGCCTGGCCCACGGCGATGTTCTTCTTTTCCTTGCGGCGGGGCTTGCGCGCGGCCGACTTCGGGGTAGCCATTACTTCTTGCCTGCCTTCTTCTTACCGGCGACGGTGCGCTTCGGGCCCTTGCGGGTGCGGGCGTTGGTCTTGGTGCGCTGTCCGCGCACGGGAAGGCCGCGACGGTGGCGGATGCCCTCGTACGAGCCGATCTCGACCTTGCGACGGATGTCGGCCTGAACCTCACGGCGCAGGTCACCCTCGACCTTGTAGGTGCCCTCGATGTAGTCGCGAAGGGCGACGAGCTGGTCGTCGGTCAGATCCTTCACGCGGATGTCACCGGAGATTCCGGTTTCCTTGAGGGTGGCGAGGGCGCGAGTGCGCCCCACACCGTAGATGTACGTCAGTGCGACCTCCACGCGCTTTTCGCGCGGGATGTCGACGCCGGCGAGACGTGCCATGGTGGCTTCTCCTGGGAGTCATTCGGAGGTGTGACACACCGTCGGTGCCCGGGCCTCCGACCCGGGGTGTCCCCTCTCGCGAGGTTCTGACGGTGCTGATTCAGCTATTCAGTTGTGGAGCTTGTGCGTGTCAGCCCTGGCGCTGCTTGTGGCGCGGGTTGGACTTGCAGATGACCATGACGCGACCGTTGCGGCGAATGACCTTGCAGTGGTCGCAGATGGGCTTGACGCTGGGGTTGACCTTCATTGTTCTCTCTCGCTGTCATCGTGCGCGGACACCGTCAGGTGCCCGGCCGTTACTTTCCAGCAGTCCTTACTTGTAGCGGTAGACGATACGGCCGCGAGTCAGGTCGTAGGGGCTCAGCTCTACGATCACCCGGTCCTCAGGAAGGATCCGGATGTAGTGCTGACGCATCTTGCCCGAAATGTGGGCGAGAACCTTGTGTCCGTTGCTCAGCTCAACGCGAAACATCGCGTTGGGAAGAGCTTCGACCACCGATCCCTCGATCTCGATGACTCCGTCTTTCTTGGCCATAACCTCTCAAGCGCTCACGTGTGTACTGCTGGTCGTGCGGTGGGTGGGTGATGCAGGCACGCCCGAAGGCACACGGCACCAAAGATCGAGCCTAGCCCATCGGGGGCGTTTTCGCCACACGCCGACACGGATGCCGGGTGGAGCAGGGTTGTGCGCTACGCGGCGCCCAGATCGCGCGCGTCGAGCGCGGCGAAGATCCGTGCGGTGACCTCGTCGATCGGGCCGAGGCCGTCGACCTCGATCAGCAGCCCGCGCTCGTCGAACATCTCGAGCAGCGGCGCCGTCTCGCGCTGGTAGACCTCCTGGCGATGCCGGATGGCCTCCTCGGAGTCGTCGACGCGGCCCTGCTCGATGGAGCGCTGGCGCAGACGCCGAACGACCTCCTCCTGGTCGGCGGCGAGCCGCACGACACCGTCGAGCGCGTGGCCGTGCGAGGCGAGGAGCTCGTCCAGGTAGCGCACCTGGTCGGGCGTGCGGGGGTAGCCGTCGAGCAGGAACCCGCCCTGGGCATCCGCCTCGTTGAGACGATCCGTGACGAGCGCGTTGGTCAGCGAGTCGGGGACGTAGTCGCCGGAGTCGACGATCGCCTTCACCTGCTTGCCCAGCTCGGTCTCATTCGCGATGTTGAAGCGGAAGATGTCACCCGTCGAGATCGTCGGGATCCGGTACTTCTCCGCGATCCGCGCCGCCTGGGTGCCCTTGCCGGCACCCGGCGGGCCGACGATCAGCAATCGGGTCACTTCAGCAGCCCCTCGTAGTGGCGCTGCTGCAGCTGCGAGTCGATCTGCTTGACCGTCTCGAGGCCGACGCCGACCATGATCAGGATGCTCGTGCCGCCGAACGGGAAGTTCTGGTTGGCACCGACGAGCACGAGCGCGATGAGCGGAATCAGCGCGACGAGACCCAGGTAGATCGAGCCCGGCAGGGTGACGCGCGTCAGGACGTAGTCGAGGTACTCGGCCGTCGGACGCCCGGCGCGGATGCCCGGGATGAAGCCGCCGTACTTCTTCATGTTGTCGGCCACCTCGTCCGGGTTGAACGTGATCGCGACGTAGAAGTACGTGAAGCCGACGATGAGCAGGAAGTACGTGAGCATGTACAGCGGGTGGTCCCCGGCCGTCAGCGTGTCCGAGATCCAGCTCACCCAGGCCGCGGGCGCTTCGCCGGCGGCAGGCTGGTTGAACTGCGCGATGAGCGCCGGCAGGTACAGCAGCGACGAGGCGAAGATGACCGGCACGACGCCCGCCATGTTGACCTTGATCGGGATGTACGTGTTGTTGCCGCCGTAGGTGCGGCGACCGACCATGCGCTTGGCGTACTGCACCGGAACGCGGCGCTGCGACTGCTCGACGAAGATGACGGCGACCATGATCAGCACGCCGATCGCGAGCACGAGGATGAAGATCTCGATGCCGCGCGTGGTGGCGATGGTGCCGAGCGAGGTCGGGAACGTCGCGGCGATCGAGGTGAAGATCAGCAGCGACATGCCGTTGCCGATGCCGCGCTCGGTGACGAGCTCACCCATCCACATGATGACGCCGGTGCCGGCCGTCATGGTGATGACCATGAGCAGGATCGCGTACCAGGCGTCGTTGGCGATGAGGTCGGAGCACTCCGCGACCGAGCCGGTCGGGAACAGCGCACCGGAGCGCGCGACCGTGATGAGCGTGGTCGACTGCAGAACGCCGAGCGCGATCGTCAGGTAGCGCGTGTACTGCGTGAGCTTCGCCTGACCCGACTGCCCCTCCTTGTAGAGGGTGTCGAAGTGAGGGATGACCACGCGCAGCAGCTGCACGATGATCGACGCCGTGATGTACGGCATGATTCCGAGCGCAAAGATCGACAGCTGCAGGAGAGCCCCGCCGCTGAAGAGGTTGACCAGGTCGTACAGGCTCCCCGCAGTGGAGTTCCCGGCAAGACAGGCCTGCACGTTCTCGAACTGCACAAACGGCGCTGGGATGAACGACCCCAGGCGGAAGAGCGCGACGATGCCGAGCGTGAACCCGATTTTGCGACGCAGGTCGGGCGTGCGGAAGATCCGCGCGACGGCACTGAACACGACGCCTCCAGAAGTTTTTGGGACAGTGCGACCTTACCCGGTCGCAGAGACGGCGGCTCCCCACTTCGGGGAGCCGCCGTCAGAAACTACTTGACCGAACCGCCGGCGGCGACGATCTTCTGCTCCGCGGAGCTCGAGACCTTGTCGACCGTGACGTTCAGCTTGACGGCGATGTCGCCGCCACCGAGAACCTTGACCTTCTCGTTCTTGCGAACGGCGCCCTTGGCCACGAGGTCGCCGACGGTGACGTCGCCGCCCTTCGGGTAGAGCTCGGCGAGCTTCTCGAGGTTCACGACCTGGTACTCGACGCGGAACGGGTTCTTGAACCCGCGCAGCTTCGGCGCACGCATGATCGAGTTGAGGTTTCCGCCCTCGAGCCCGGCCGCCACCTGGTAGCGCGCCTTGGTGCCCTTGGTTCCGCGGCCCGCGGTCTTGCCCTTCGAGCCCTCACCGCGACCCACGCGGGTCTTGGCCTTCTTCGCGCCCGCAGCGGGACGCAGGTGGTGGGCCTTCAGGATCTGCGGGCGAGCCTCGGCGGGCTCGGCAGCCTTCTTGGCAGCGGGCTTCGCCGCGGCCTTGGCCGGAGCCTTCTCAGCAGCGGCCTTCTCGGCCGGAGCCTTGTCGGCAGCAGCCTTGGCCGGAGCCTTCTTCGCAGGCGCCTTCTCGGCGGCCGGCTTGTCGGCGGCAGCCTTGGCCGGAGCCTTGGCGGCGGTCGACTTGGCGGCCGTCGTCTTGGCCGGAGCCTTCTTCGCGGGCGCCTTCTCAGCGGCCGGCTTGTCGGCAGCGGCCTTGGCCGGAGCCTTCTTCGCCGGAGCCTTCTTCGGAGCCGCCGCAGCGGTCTCCTTCTTGTCTTCCTCAGCCATTAGTCAATCTCCTCGACCTTCACGAGGTGGGCGACCGTGCGGACGTAGCCGCGGTTGGCCTGGGTGTCCTCACGCACGACGACGTCGCCGATGCGCTTGAGGCCCAAGCTCCGCAGCGTGTCGCGCTGGTTCTGCTTCTCGCTGATAACGGACTTGATCTGGGTCACCTTGAGGCGCGCAGCCATCATGAACCTGCCTTTGCACTTGCCGCGGCACGAGCGTCGGCCTCGGCGCGCACGAGGCGCTCCGGAGCGACGGCTTCGAAGTCGAGGCCACGACGTGCGGCCACCGCGCGCGGCTCTTCGAGCTGCTGCAGCGCCTCCACGGTCGCGTGAACGATGTTGATCGTGTTCGACGAGCCGAGCGACTTGCTCAGGACGTCGTGGATGCCGGCGCACTCGAGCACCGCGCGGACCGGACCACCGGCGATAACACCGGTACCGGGGCCGGCGGGACGCAGCAGGACGACACCGGCAGCGGCCTCACCCTGCACGGGGTGCGGGATGGTCGCGCCGGAGCGCGGGACGCGGAAGAAGTTCTTCTTCGCCTCCTCGACGCCCTTGCTGATCGCGAGCGGCACTTCACGCGCCTTGCCGTAGCCGACGCCGACCATGCCGTTGCCATCGCCCACGACGACGAGCGCCGTGAAGCTGAAGCGACGGCCGCCCTTGACGACCTTCGACACGCGGTTGATCGTGACGACGCGCTCGAGGAACTGGCTCTCCTCGCGGCCGCCACGCGCACCGCGATCGTTGCGCGGTCCACGCTCACGGCTGCCACGACGAGCCTCGCGAGGCTCGGTCGACGGCGCCGTCCCGGCCGCCGTCTCCACGACCTTGCCGGCCGCGACGGTGGTCTCGTCGGTCACGTTGTTCTGCTCCTGGTTTTCAGTGGCCTCGGTCACAGCTCCAGCCCTCCCTCGCGAGCGCCCTCGGCGATCGCGGCCACGCGTCCTGCGTAGCGGTTGCCACCGCGGTCGAACACGACTGCGGCGATGCCGGCCTTCTTGGCACGTTCGGCGACGAGTTCGCCGACCTTGCGGGCCTTTGCGGTCTTGTCGCCGTCGAAGGCGCGAAGATCCGCCTCGAGGGTCGACGCGGAGGCCACGGTGTGGCCCTTGCTGTCATCAACGACCTGCACGAAGACGTGACGGGCCGAGCGGGTGACGACGAGGCGCGGACGCTCTTCCGTGCCCACGATGCGCTTGCGCACACGGGTGTGGCGACGGGCGCGCTGCGCGGACTTCGAATCCGAACGCTTGACGATTCCAGCCATGATCACTTACCACTCTTTCCGGCCTTGCGACGAACAACCTCGCCGGCGTAACGCACACCCTTGCCCTTGTAGGGCTCGGGCTTGCGCAGCTTGCGAATGTTCGCCGCGACCTCGCCAACGGCCTGCTTGTCGATGCCCTTGACGGTCAGCTTGTTGTTGCCCTCGACCTCGAACGAGATGCCGGCGGGCGGGTCCACGGTGATCGAGTGCGAGTAGCCGAGAGCGAACTCGACCGAGCTGCCCTTCGACGCGACGCGGTAACCGGTGCCGACGACCTCGAGGCTCTTGGAGTAGCCCTCGGTCACGCCGACGATCTGGTTGGCGATCAGCGTGCGGGTGAGCCCGTGCAGCGAACGCGACTCGCGCTCGTCGTCCGGACGGGACACGACGACCTGGCCCTCTTCGAGCTTGACCTCGATGGGGCTCTTGACGGTGAGCGACAGCTCGCCCTTCGGACCCTTGACGGCGACGGCCTGGCCGTCGATCGTCACGGTCACGCCGGCGGGCACGTCGATGGGAAGACGTCCAATACGCGACATGTCAGATCACCACACGTAGGCGAGGACTTCCCCACCCACGCCCTTCTTGGTCGCCTCGCGGTCCGTGAGGAGCCCCGAGGAGGTGGACAGGATGGCCACGCCGAGTCCGCCGAGGACGTGAGGGATCTCCGTCGACTTGGCGTACACGCGAAGGCCGGGCTTCGACACGCGCTTGATGCCCGCGATCGACCGCTCACGGTTGGGGCCGTACTTGAGGTCGATCGTGAGCGTCGAGCCCACGCGCGCCTCTTCGACCTTCCACCCGGAGATGTAGCCCTCCTTCTGGAGGATCTCGGCGATGTGGGTCTTGAGCTTGCTGTTCGGCAGCGAAACCGTGTCGTGGTAGGCGCGGTTCGCGTTGCGCAGACGGGTCAGCATGTCCGCGACCGGGTCTGTCATCGTCATTGTGTGTGTTTCCTTCGTTCAGCCGGTTTCGACATCCGCTAGCTCCTCAAGAGCACCGACCGGATGCCGACCTGGTTGATGGTCGACGGGGCGGTTGCCCCGTCGGGTGCTACTGGGCGTTCTCCGCCGACTTGAACGGGAAGCCGAGCGCGCGCAGCAGGGCGCGACCCTCGTCATCCGTCTTCGCGGTGGTGACGACCGTGATGTCGAATCCGCGGACGCGGTCGATCTTGTCCTGATCGATCTCGTGGAACATGCTCTGCTCCGAGAGACCGAAGGTGTAGTTGCCGTTGCCGTCGAACTGCTTGGCGCTCAGGCCGCGGAAGTCGCGGATGCGCGGAAGCGCGAGCGACAGCAGGCGGTCGAGGAACTCCCAGGCACGGTCGCCGCGCAGCGTCACGTGGGCGCCGATCGGCATGCCCTCACGCAGCTTGAACTGCGCGATCGACTTGCGGGCGAGCGTCACCTGCGGCTTCTGACCCGTGATGAGCGTGAGGTCCTTGATGGCCCCCTCGATCACCTTCGAGTCGCGCGCGGCTTCACCGACACCGGTGTTGACGACGATCTTGACAAGACCAGGAACCTGGTGCGGGTTGGTGTACCCGAACTCTTCGCTGAGAGTCTTGACGATCTCCGTGCGGTACTTCGACTTGAGTCGGGGCTGGATTGTGCCAGCCTCAGTCGTCGCGGCCATCAGATCACTTCTCCGGACTTCTTCGCGTAGCGCACGCGAACGGTCTTCTTGACGCCGTCCTTCTCGACGGTCTCCTCACGGAAACCGACGCGGGTCGGCGTCTTGGTCTTGGGGTCGACGAGTGCCACATTCGAGATGTGGATCGGCGCCTCGTGCGTCTCGATGCCGCCGGTCTTGGTGCCGCGCTGCGACTGCCCGACCTTGACGTGCTTCGTGACGTAGTTGACGCCCTCGACGATGACGCGGTTCTTCTCGGAGAGAACCTCGATCACGCGACCCTGCTTGCCCCGGTCACCGCCGCGGTCCTGCGAGGGACCGCTGATGATCTGGACGAGGTCGCCCTTCTTGATGTTGCGGCCCATAGTTAGAGCACCTCCGGCGCGAGCGAGATGATCTTCATGAACTTCTTGTCGCGCAGTTCGCGGCCGACCGGTCCGAAGATGCGGGTTCCACGGGGGTCCCCATCAGCCTTCAGGATGACGGCGGCGTTCTCGTCAAACTTGATGTAGGAGCCATCGGGACGACGCGTCTGCTTGACGGTGCGCACGATGACGGCCTTGACGACGTCGCCCTTCTTGACGTTGCCGCCCGGGATCGCGTCCTTGACGGTCGCGACGATGACATCGCCGAGACCGGCGTAGCGACGGCCGGAACCACCGAGCACGCGAATCGTCAGGAGCTCCTTGGCGCCGGTGTTGTCGGCGACCTTGACTCGAGATTCTTGCTGCAGCATGGCTTACTTCGCCTTCTCGTTGATCTCGACCAGACGCCAGCGCTTGGTCGCGCTCAGCGGGCGAGTCTCCGTGATCGTGACGAGGTCGCCGATGCCGGCAGTGTTGTTCTCGTCGTGAGCCTTGATCTTCGAGGTGCGGCGGATGACCTTGCCGTAAAGCGGGTGCTTCACGCGGTCCTCGACCTCAACCACGATGGTCTTGTTCATCTTGTCGCTCGTCACGTAGCCGCGGCGCACCTTGCGGTAGCCGCGCGCGCTCTCGTCGCGAACGTCGTGGGCGGCGGACTCGTGTCCGGCCTCGGCCTTCTTGACCTGTGCCATTACTTGCTCGCCTCCTCGGCGGTGTCAGCAGCCTCGACCTCGGGAGCCTCAGCGGCCTCCGACTTCTTGGCGGACTTCTTGGGCGCCTTCGCGGGAGCCTCGATCGGCGCGGGCGTGGCCCGGATGCCGAGCTCGCGCTCACGGATGACGGTGTAGATGCGAGCGATGTCGCGCTTCACGGCACGCAGGCGTCCGTGGCTTTCGAGCTGACCGGTGGCCGACTGGAAGCGCAGGTTGAACAGCTCTTCCTTGGCCTTCTTCAGCTCTTCGACGAGTCGCTCGTCTTCATAGGTGTCGAGCTCGATCGGGGCGAGCTCCTTGGATCCGACGGCCATTACGCGTCGCCCTCCTCGCGCTTGATGATGCGTGCCTTGAGGGGCAGCTTGTGAATTGCACGGAGCAGCGCCTCACGGGCGAGCTCCTCGTCAACGCCGGCGACCTCGAAGAGGACGCGACCCGGCTTGACGTTGGCGACCCACCACTCCGGCGAACCCTTACCGGAACCCATGCGGGTTTCGGCCGGCTTCTTCGTCAGCGGACGGTCGGGGTAGATGTTGATCCACACCTTTCCACCACGCTTGATGTGACGGGTCATAGCGATACGAGCGGACTCGATCTGACGGTTGGTGACGTACGCGGGAGTCAGCGCCTGGATCCCGTAGTCACCGAACGACACCTTGGTGCCACCGGTGGCCTGGCCGTCACGGCCGGGGTGGTGCTGCTTGCGGTACTTGACCTTGCGGGGAATAAGCATGATTACGCCTCGGCTCCTGCGGTGGCGGGCGCGGCTTCGGCACGGGGGCCACGGCCGCGCGGGCCGCCGTCACGACGCTCGGGGCGCGACGACTTCTGAGCCGCCTGCTCGCGAGCAAGTTCCTTGTTGGTGATGTCGCCCTTGTAGATCCACACCTTGACGCCGATGCGACCAAAGGTGGTACGGGCCTCGTAGAAGCCGTAGTCGATGTTCGCGCGCAGCGTGTGCAGCGGCACACGACCCTCGCGGTAGAACTCCGAGCGGCTCATTTCGGCGCCACCCAGACGACCCGACACCTGGATGCGAACACCCTTGGCGCCGGCGCGCTGAGCGCCCTGCAGACCCTTGCGCATCGCGCGACGGAAGGCGACACGAGCAGAAAGCTGCTCGGCGATTCCCTGCGCGACCAGCTGAGCCTCGGCCTCGGGGTTCTTCACCTCGAGGATGTTGAGCTGGATCTGCTTCTTGGTGAGCTTCTCGAGGTCGGCGCGGATGCGCTCGGCCTCGGCGCCGCGGCGACCGATCACGATGCCGGGACGCGCGGTGTGGATGTCCACACGCACGCGGTCACGGGTGCGCTCGATCTCGATGCGAGCAACACCAGCGCGGTCCAGGCTCGTCTTGAGCAGGTTGCGGATCTTGATGTCCTCGGCCACGAAGTCGGCGTAGCGCTGACCGGGCTTGGTCGAGTCGGCGAACCAGCGCGACACGTGGTCGGTGGTGATGCCGAGACGGAAACCGTACGGGTTGACCTTCTGGCCCATTACTTCTTCCCTGCCTTCTGCTTCGGCGCTGCGTTCGAGACGAGCTCGTCCGGCGTCGCCAGCACGACGGTGATGTGGCTCGTGCGCTTCAGGATCTTGAAGGCGCGGCCCTGGGCACGCGGGCGGAAGCGCTTGAGCGTGGTTCCCTCGTCGACGTAGGCCTTGGCGATGACCAGGTCCTGCTCGTCGAGGAAGGTGTTCGAGGCATCCGCCTTCACACGTGCGTTAGCCATGGCCGAGGCCACGAGCTTGTAGATCGGCTCGCTGGCGCTCTGCGGGGCGAACTTCAGGATGGCGAGAGCCTCCTGAGCCTGCTTGCCGCGGATGATGTCCACGATGCGACGAGCCTTCATGGGCGTGACGCGAATGTGCTTCACGCGGGCGATCGACTCAACCATCAGCGACGCCGTCCCTTCTTGTCGTCCTTCTCGTGCCCACGGAAAGTGCGGGTGGGCGCGAACTCGCCGAGCTTGTGCCCGACCATGGTCTCGGTCACGAAGACCGGGATGTGCTTGCGACCGTCGTGCACGGCGATGGTGTGTCCCAGCATGGCGGGGACGATCATCGAACGGCGCGACCAGGTCTTGATCACGTTCTTGGAGCCTGCATCGTTCTGGACCTGGACCTTGCGGAACAGGTGGTCGTCGACGAAGGGACCCTTCTTGAGACTGCGCGGCATCTTCTTCTACCTCTACTTGCGCTTCTTGCCGACGGTACGACGACGGACGATGAGCTTGTCGCTTTCCTTGTTCGGATGGCGCGTACGGCCTTCCTTCTGACCCCACGGGCTGACCGGGTGGCGTCCACCGGAGGTCTTGCCCTCACCACCACCGTGCGGGTGGTCGATCGGGTTCATGGCGACACCACGGACGGTCGGGCGGACGCCCTTCCAGCGCAGACGGCCGGCCTTGCCCCAGTTGATGTTCGACTGCTCGGCGTTGCCGACCTCGCCGATCGTCGCGCGGCAGCGCAGGTCGACGTTGCGGATCTCGCCCGAGGGCAGACGCAGCTGGGCGTAGGGGCCGTCCTTGGCGACGAGACGGACCGAGGCACCAGCCGAACGGGCCATCTTCGCTCCGCCACCGGGGCGCAGCTCGATCGCGTGGATGACGGTACCGACCGGGATGTTCTTCAGCGGCAGGTTGTTGCCGGGCTTGATGTCAGCCGAGGGACCCGACTCGACGATGTCGCCCTGCGACAGCTTGTTCGGCGCGAGGATGTAGCGCTTGGTGCCGTCCACGAAGTGCAGGAGCGCGATGCGCGCCGTGCGGTTCGGGTCGTACTCGATGTGCGCGACCTTCGCGTCGACGCCGTCCTTGTCATTGCGACGGAAGTCGATGAGTCGGTACTGACGCTTGTGACCGCCACCGATGTGACGCGTGGTGATGCGTCCGGTGTTGTTGCGGCCACCCGTCTTGGGCAGCGGGCGAACGAGCGACTTCTCGGGCGTCGAGCGCGTGATCTCCGCGAAATCGGCGACCGACGAGCCACGACGACCGGGGGTCGTCGGCTTGTACTTGCGAATTGCCATGATGGTCTCCTGAGGTCCTAGCCGACAGCCGTGAAGATGTCGATCGAACCGGACTTGAGGGTGACGATCGCGCGCTTGGTGTCCTTGCGCTTACCGGCACCGAAACGCGTACGACGGGTCTTGCCGTTGCGGTTGAGGGTGTTCACCGAGGCGACCTTCACGTTGAAGATCTTTTCGATGGCGAGCTTGATCTCGGTCTTGTTCGAGCGGGGGTCCACCTCGAAGGTGTACTTCCCGTCATCGATCAGGCTGTAGCTCTTCTCGCTCACGACGGGCGCGAGGATGATGTCGCGCGGGTCCTTGTTGTAGCCGCTCATGCGCTGGCCTCTTCCTTGTTCGACTTCGAGGCGACGAACGACTCGAAGGCACCCTTGGTGAAGACGATGTCGTCGCTGACGACCACGTCGTAGGCGTTGAGCTGGTCCGCGAACAGCACGTGCACGTTGTTTAGGTTCCGCACGCTCTTCGCGCTGACCTCGTCGCTGCGCTCGAGCACGACGAGCACGTTCTTGCTCGTCGCGACCTGCGTGAGCAGCGAGATGGCGGTCTTGGTGCTGGGCAGCTCGGCGAGGCCGAAGCTCTCGACGACGTGCAGACGCTCGCCGCGCGCACGGTCCGAGATGACGCCGAGCAGAGCCGCGGCGATCATCTTCTTGGGGGTGCGCTGCGAGTAGTCACGCGGGACCGGTCCGTGGACGATGCCACCGCCGCGGTGCTGCGGCATGCGGATCGAGCCCTGACGAGCACGGCCGGTGCCCTTCTGCTTGAAGGGCTTGGTGCCGGAACCCGACACCTCGCCGCGACCCTTGACCTTGTGCGTTCCCTGGCGGGCGGCCGCGAGCTGCGCGGTCACCACCTGGTGGATCAGCGGAACGTTGGTCTGGACGTCGAAGATCGAAGCGGGCAGCTCAACCGAGCCGGACTTCTTTCCCTTCGCGTCGATGACGTCGACAGTGGTGTTAGCCATGACGATCACGCACCCTTCACGGCGTTGCGGACGAACACGATGCGGCCACGCGCGCCGGGAACGGCGCCCTTGACCAGCAGGAGGCCCTTCTCGGCGTCCACGGCGTGGACCTTGAGGCCCTGAACCGTGACGCGCTCGCCACCCATGCGGCCGGCCATGCGCATGCCCTTGAAGACGCGGCTGGGCGTCGAGGAGGCACCGATCGAGCCGGGCTTGCGGTGGTTGCGGTGCGCACCGTGCGAAGCGGAGACACCCTTGAAGTTGTGGCGCTTCATGACACCGGCGAAGCCCTTGCCCTTGCTCGTGCCGACGACGTCGACGAACTGGCCGGCTTCGAAGATGTCCACGGCGAGCTCCTGGCCCGCGGTGTACTCGGCAGCGTCAGCCGTCCGAACCTCGGTGAGGTGGCGGCGCGGCGTGACGCCGGCCTTCTCGAAGTGGCCAGCGGCGGGCTTGTTGACCTTGCGGGGGTCGATCTGCCCGTAGGCGATCTGAACCGCGGCGTAGCCGTCCTTCTCCACCGAGCGGACCTGGGTCACGACATTCGGGGAGATCTGGACGACGGTCACCGGAACGAGCTTGTTGTTCTCGTCCCAGACCTGGGTCATGCCGAGCTTGGTGCCGAGCAGACCCTTGGTCGTCTTGACTGCAGACATTGGAATTCCTTGATTTCTGAGCGCCAGTCGCGGGGACTAGAGCTTGATCTCGATGTTGACGTCGGCGGGGAGGTCGAGGCGCATGAGCGAGTCGACCGCCTTGGGAGTGGGGTCGATGATGTCGATCAGACGCTTGTGGGTGCGCTTCTCGAAGTGCTCGCGGCTGTCCTTGTACTTGTGGGGAGAACGGATCACGGTGACCACGTTCTTCTCCGTCGGAAGCGGAACCGGACCGACCACGGTGGCACCCGCACGGGTGACCGTGTCAACGATCTTGCGCGCCGAGGCGTCGAGGCCAGCGTGGTCGTATGACTTCAGCCGGATGCGGATCTTCTGTCCCGCCATGTGCATCTCTCTTCTCTGTCTCACACCTCGCGTTGCGAGGCATCGCGCAACAACGTCCGGTTCTTCACGAACCTTTCGTGCTGACGCACCACTGTTCTTCTGTCAATCCACCCCACTCGCCGGCACGCGCGCGCAAACGCACGAAATCCCGACGAGGATTGGATTCGATTGAAGCTTTTTGTTCTGCTCCCCGCGGCCTAGCCTGCGTCAGAACCGTAGTTCCGGCGGCTATGCACTGCCTGGCAGTGATCCGCGCATCGAAGCGCGGAATGTCGAACTAGAAGAGTTTGCCACACCCCGGCATTTGCTGCAACCCGGGCGTGTCGTGCCTTCTGGCGACGCCGCCGCTCCTGCGGCGTCGCGCGCTCCGCGCACCGAGCGCGGTCGCTGCGCTTCGCGATCTCCGCTCGAGTCGACGTCCGCAAGAACCCCCGCCGCTGCTGCGGCGTCGCGCGCTCCGCGCACCGAGCGCGGTCGCTGCGCTTCGCGATTTCCGCTCGAGTTGACGTCCGCAGAACCCGCCGCCGCTCCTGCGGCGTCGCGCGCTCCGCGCACCGAGCGCGGTCGCTGCGCTTCGCGATTTCGCCGATGCACAGCGCTGGCGTGCGGCAGCGTCGGAGCCCGCCTGTGGGGCGCCACGGGCGCGAAAAGGCCCGGTGCAGCGCGCGCACCGGGCCTTCGAGTCCTGCGACGACTAGTCGGTGCCGACGGCTCCGTCGGCGGCGTCGCGCGCGTCGGAGATCTGCTCGGTGAACTTGCCGCCGGTCGCACCGTCCACGGCGTCCTCGAGCTTGTCGAGCACGTTGTCGCTGATGTCCTCGGCCTGCTCGCTCTTGAGCGCGTCCTGGACCTGGTCGCTTTCGAGCATCTCCTTGGCCTTGTCGCCGAGGTCGCCGATGTCGAATCCCATGACTGCTCCTTCCGCGGCGGAGCAGCTCCCCGCACGCGCCTCCATTCTTCGGACTTCGGCGAACCGGGGCAACCCGCGTCGCCCCAACACCTGCCGAACACGACGAAACGGGGCCGAGCCTTGCGGCTCGACCCCGTTCGCGGAAGTACGAAGGTACTTACTTGTTGATCTTCGTGACCTTGCCGGCGCCCACGGTGCGGCCACCCTCACGGATGGCGAAGCCGAGGCCCTCCTCCATGGCGATGGGCTGGATCAGCTCAACCGTCATGTCGGTGGTGTCGCCGGGCATGACCATCTCGGTGCCCTCGGGCAGCGTGATGACGCCGGTGACGTCGGTGGTGCGGAAGTAGAACTGCGGGCGGTAGTTCCCGTAGAACGGGTTGTGACGGCCACCCTCGTCCTTGGACAGGATGTACGCCGTGCCCTCGAAGTTGGTGTGCGGCGTGACCGAACCCGGCTTGACGACGACCTGGCCGCGCTCGACATCCTCGCGCTTGGTGCCGCGAAGGAGCAGACCACAGTTCTCGCCGGCCCAGGCCTCGTCGAGCTGCTTGTGGAACATCTCGATACCCGTGACCGTGGTCTTCTGCGTCGGGCGGATGCCGACGATCTCGACCTCGGAGTTGATCGCGAGGGTGCCGCGCTCGGCGCGACCCGTCACGACGGTTCCACGACCGGTGATCGTGAAGACGTCCTCGATCGGCATCAGGAACGGCTTGTCCTTGTCGCGCACCGGGTCGGGCACGTTGTTGTCAACGGCCTCCATGAGCTCGAGGATCTTCTCGCTCCACTCGGCGTCGCCCTCGAGAGCCTTGAGGCCCGAGACGCGCACGACCGGCGCGTTGTCGCCGTCGAAGTCCTGGCTCGAGAGGAGCTCGCGCACCTCCAGCTCGACGAGCTCGAGGATCTCCTCGTCGTCGACCATGTCGGACTTGTTGAGCGCGACCAGCAGGTACGGCACGCCGACCTGCTTGGCGAGCAGCACGTGCTCACGGGTCTGCGCCATCGGGCCGTCGGTCGCCGCAACCACGAGGATCGCGCCGTCCATCTGGGCCGCACCGGTGATCATGTTCTTGATGTAGTCAGCGTGACCGGGGGCGTCGACGTGCGCGTAGTGGCGCTTCGGGGTCTCGTACTCGACGTGCGAGATGTTGATCGTGATACCACGCTGGCGCTCTTCCGGCGCCGAGTCGATCGAGGCGAAGTCGCGCAGCACGTTGACATCCGAGGGGTACTTCTCTGCGAGAACCTTCGAGATGGCAGCGGTGAGGGTCGTCTTGCCGTGGTCGACGTGACCGATCGTTCCGATGTTGACGTGCGGCTTGGTCCGCTCGAACTTGGCCTTAGCCACTTGGGTCCTCCTCAGGACTCGGCGCGGAACCCGGATGGTTTCCGGATGATCCGCTGTTTGGGTACTTGGTTACTTTAGTGGGGTTCGCAGACGAGAGACCTGAAAGGTCACTCGCCCTTGCTCTTCTGGACGATCTCGTCGGCCACGGCCTTGGGGACCTCGGCGTAGGAGTCGAACGACATCGAGTACACCGCGCGGCCCGAGGTCTTCGAGCGCAGGTCGCCGACGTATCCGAACATCTCGGACAGCGGGACCTTTGCCGACACGACCTTCACGCCGGTGGCGTCCTCCATGGACTGGATCTGACCGCGCCGCGAGTTGAGGTCGCCGATGACGTCGCCCATGTACTCCTCGGGCGTACGCACCTCGACCGCCATCAGCGGCTCGAGCAGAACGGGGCTCGCCTTGCGCGCGGCCTCCTTGTAGGCCATCGATCCGGCGATCTTGAACGCCATCTCCGAGGAGTCGACGTCGTGCGAGGCACCGTCGAGGAGCGTCGCCTTGACGCCCACCGTCGGGAAGCCGGCGAGCACGCCGACCTGCATCGCGTCCTGAATTCCGTGATCCACCGAGGGGATGTACTCGCGCGGAACGCGACCACCCGTCACAGCGTTCACGAACTCGTAGGTCGTCTCCGGAGTGACCTCCAGCGGCTCGAGCTTGATCTGGATCTTCGCGAACTGACCCGATCCACCCGTCTGCTTCTTGTGGGTGAAGTCGAACTTCTCGATCGTCTTGCGAATGGTCTCGCGGTAGGCGACCTGCGGCTTGCCGACGTTCGCCTCGACGTTGAACTCGCGCTTCATGCGGTCGACCAGGATGTCGAGGTGCAGCTCGCCCATTCCCTTGATGACGGTCTGACCCGTCTCCTGGTTCTGCTCGGTGCGGAACGTCGGGTCCTCTTCGGCGAGCTTCTGGATCGCCGTTCCCAGCTTCTCCTGGTCCGCCTTGGTCTTGGGCTCGATCGCGACCTCGATGACCGGTTCGGGGAAGGTCATCGACTCGAGGACGACCTGCTCCTGCATGTCCGAGAGGGTGTCACCGGTGGTGGTGTCCTTCAGACCGATCACGGCGTAGATGTGACCGGCGCTGACGCTGTCGACCGGGTTCTCCTTGTTGGCGTGCATCTGGAAGATCTTCCCGATGCGCTCCTTCTTGCCCTTGGTCGAGTTGGCGACCTGCGAGCCCGACTCGATGGTGCCCGAGTAGACGCGGATGTAGGTGAGGCGACCGAAGAACGGGTGCACCGCGACCTTGAACGCGAGCGCCGAGAAGGGCTCGGTCGAGGAGGGCTTGCGGATGATCTCCTTCTCCTCGTCACGCGGGTCGTGCGCGACCATGTCGGGCACGTCCAGCGGGCTGGGGAGGTAGTCGACGACCGCGTCGAGCATCGGCTGCACGCCGCGGTTCTTGAACGCGGAACCGCAGAGCACCGGGTAGAGCTCGCTCGCGATCGTCATCTTGCGGATCGCGCCCTTGATCTCGGCGACCGTGAGCTCTTCGCCCGCGAAGAACTTCTCGAGCAGTGCGTCGTCGCTCTCGGCGACGGTCTCGAGAAGCAGCTGGCGGTACTCGTTGGCCTTGTCGACCAGGTCGGCCGGGATCTCTTCGATCTCGTACTTGGCGCCCATCTGGACGTCACCCTTGGAGTCGCCGCGCCAGGTCAGCGCACGCATCTCGACCAGGTCGACGACACCCTCGAAGGTGCTCTCGAATCCGATCGGAAGCTGCAGGACCAGCGGCTTGGCGCCGAGGCGCTTGACGATGGTGTCGACCGTGAAGTAGAAGTCGGCGCCGAGCTTGTCCATCTTGTTGACGAAGCAGATGCGCGGGACGTCGTACTTGTCGGCCTGGCGCCAGACGGTCTCGGACTGGGGCTCAACGCCCTCCTTGCCGTCGAACACGGCAACCGCGCCGTCGAGCACGCGGAGCGAGCGCTCCACCTCGACGGTGAAGTCGACGTGGCCGGGCGTGTCGATGATGTTGATCTGGTGCTTGTCCCAGAAGCAGGTCGTCGCGGCCGACGTGATCGTGATGCCGCGCTCCTGCTCCTGCGCCATCCAGTCCATCGTGGCAGCGCCATCGTGGACTTCACCGATCTTGTGGGTGATGCCCGTGTAGAACAGGATGCGCTCGGTGGTCGTGGTCTTTCCCGCATCGATGTGAGCCATGATGCCGATGTTGCGGACCTTGGTCAGGTCAGTGAGCACGTCCTGTGCCACGGGCAGTTCCTAACGTTAGAAGTTGATGTTGGGGCGCCGGTCGAGCAGGCGCGAAGCGGCGTCTCGAAACCTGGGTCTCGGTCCGCGCTCGCGCGCTGCTCGGCCAGCTGCTGGCTACCAGCGGTAGTGAGCGAAGGCCTTGTTGGCTTCGGCCATCTTGTGCGTGTCCTCGCGGCGCTTGACCGCTGCGCCGAGACCGTTCGACGCGTCGAGGATCTCGTTGGTCAGGCGCTCGGTCATCGTCTTCTCACGACGCGACTTGGCGTAGCTGGTCAGCCAGCGCAGCGCGAGAGTGTTCGCACGGTGCGGCTTGACCTCGACGGGAACCTGGTACGTCGATCCGCCGACGCGACGGCTCTTGACCTCGAGGGTCGGGCGCACGTTGTCGAGCGCCTTCTTGAGAACCTGGACGGCATCCTGTCCGGACTTCTGAGCGACTCCGTCGAGCGCACCGTAGACGATGCGCTGAGCGAGGTCCTTCTTTCCGTCGAGGAGGATCTTGTTGACGAGCTGGCTGACGACCTGCGCGCCGTACACCGGATCGGCGACGACGGGACGCTTCGGGGCGGGACCCTTACGAGGCATTACTTCTTGTCCTTCTTCGCGCCGTAGCGGCTGCGGGCCTGCTGACGGTTCTTGACGGCCTGGGTGTCGAGCGCGCCGCGCACGATCTTGTAGCGCACGCCGGGGAGGTCCTTCACACGACCGCCGCGGACGAGCACCATCGAGTGCTCCTGCAGGTTGTGGCCCTCGCCGGGGATGTAGGCGGTGACCTCGGTGCCGTTGGAGAGCTTGACGCGCGCGACCTTGCGAAGGGCCGAGTTCGGCTTCTTCGGGGTGGTCGTGTAGACGCGGGTGCAAACTCCGCGCTGCTGGGGATTGGCCTTCAGCGCCGGCGCCTTGGTCTTAACGACCTTCGGCGTCCGGCCCTTGCGGACCAACTGCTGAATGGTGGGCAAAAGTGCTCCTCAATAATCGCTGCACGGTGACAGCGGCTGATGGGTGGTAAATCGTCCATCGGGATCCATCCGCGAGCCGGAACCGACTCGCGTGTGTGTGATGGATATGCCGTGGGGGCCACCCGCACCGAATCGCTTCGACGGGCGTGACCCTCTGGATGCGCTCAACTCACTCCGACCCCTGACACACGCGACCGAGGTCGTGGGAGCACAGGGAATCGTGTGCAAAGAGCACACACGCAGTCGATGATAGTCCGGCGCGTAACCGGGCGCAATGTCGCGGCGTGCGATTCGGCCCGGATCCGGCCCCAGACTACGGGGTCGGGGTGGGTGTCGGGGTCGCGGTGTCGGTCGGCTCGGCGGTCGGCTCGGCCGTGGGTTCGGCCTCGTCAGGCGCGGGCGCGTCCGGGTCGTACGTCGAGTCGTGCATCACGAAGATGTACGCCGTGATCGTGGCGCTCGGATCGTCCGAACTGCCTCCCACGAACGTGACGTTGGTCACCAGCGTGAGTCGCGAGTCGCGCTGCAGCAGCTCGACGAAATCGAACACCTCGCCGGGCCTGCTGCTGACCGTCAGCGTCACCGGGATGGCGTACAGCGCCTCCGCCACCAGACCTGTGGGCGCAGGGGCCGCCAAGCTGGCGCCGTCCGCGACAACGACCGCGGTCCCATCGGCGTTCGTTCCGTACCGGAGCGGCGAACCGGTGACGGCCCCGGAGATCGTGACGTCGGCGTCATCAGCGAGCCGCGAAAGCTGGGCGTAGATCTCCTCGATCTGCGAACTTGCGGGCAGGCTGTCGCGGAGATCAGCGAGTTCAAGACGGTAGTCGTCGAGATTGTCGAACTTGGCGCGCAGGTCGACGAGGACCGCCTCCTGCGCAAGGTTGGCCGCCTCAGCCTGTTCGCGCTGCGCGTCGGCATCGCTCGCGGCGGTCAACAGCGGAGACACGCCGAGGAGCCAGCCCAGCCCCAGCACGGCGATGATGACGAGCGCCGTCACGACGCCCCAGATCCGTTGCGCGGTCACGGCGCCACCTCCTCGCTCGACTCGGTCGACGACTCATCGGGACTGTCGGCCTCGTCCGTCGCCCCGGCTTCGGCGGATTCGTCAGCCGACGTCGATGCGAATCGTTGCGTCAGTGCATCAGTGTCGAGCGTGACGACGATGCTCGTCTTGTAGATCCCGTTCTCAAGCCGCGTTTCGTTGATCCACGATGACGCATAACCCGTCATCGTGTGCAGCCGCTCGGCAATCTCGGCGGCCGTGATGATCTTCTTCGACTCGATGACCACTGACAGAGAGATCAGCCCGTCGACCGTGTCGACGCCCGTGATCGACGGTGTGATCCCGTCCCAGGGCGCGGGCGCATTGAAGACCCCGGAGTCGATGCTCGTCGAGGAAGCCAAGCGGCGTGACATCTCCGCGTAGACCGATGCCCAGTCCGCCTCGGTCGCCGTCACCAGCGCCTGCGCTGACTTCGTCGCCTCGACCAGGCCAGCGGTGGTGGCCGCTTCGGCATACGTGAGCTGTTCGGCGACAAGCGCATCCGTGCGAGCCTGGGCTTCGGCGAGCGCGACCCCAGCCGCCACCGACCGGCTGAATGCGTACGCGACGCCGCCCGCCACGACAACCAGTGCGAGGACCATGAGCAGGATCATCATGCGACGCGCCGCCCGCGCTTTCGCGCGTTCCTGCACCACCGGCGGCAGGAGCTGAACGCGGGGCTCGCCGGCGAGCACCAGCTTCTTCGTTGCGGCGCTCATTCGTGGCTCCCCAGCGCAAGGCCGAAGGCCGTGACGTACGAATCCATTTCGGCGACGGACGATCGCTGGTGCGACTTCGTAGTGACGGCCGCGAACGGCTCAGCGAGCGCCACCGGCAGGCCGGTGAGGTCGGCGAGCGCGTTCGGCACCCCCGACATCTGGCCTCCGCCGCCCGCCAGCAGAATGCGCGCGACCGGCTCGTTCGGCTTCGCGGTGGCGTAGTAGCTCAAGGTGTTTCGAACGCTCGAGAGCAGTTCGCCGACGACTTCGTAGATGATCTCGATCGGCGGTCGGTCTTCGGGTCGCAGCATCGCGCCTCCCATCCCCAGCGAGCGCTTGACCTGCTCGGCGCGATCCGGAGCCCACTGCAGACGCGTGGCGATCGCGCGCGTGATGTCGTCGGCGCCGTTCGGGATGATGCGAACGAACAGGGGCACTCCGTCCTCCACGACGACGACGTTCGTCGTGTTGGCCCCCAGCGACACGAGAACCTCGCGGCCCTGAGCGGAGCGCCGCGGCGTCATCGCCCGGACCAGCGCGAACGGAATCAGGTCCACCTGGATCGGATTCAGCCCGGCGGCCATCGCGGCCGACACGTTGGTCGTGACGGCTTCTTTCACGGCGGCCACGAGCAGACCCGAGACCTGCGGCCCCGTCTCGCTCTCGTGCTCGGCGATCGGGTAGTAGTCGAGCACCGCCTCGGTGACCGGCACCGGCAGCAGATCCTGGACGTGGAAGGGCAGTGACTCACGGATCTGCCCGAGCGGCGCCCGCGGGACCGACAGGTCGCGGGCGAAGACGCGCGTGCCGCCGATGCCGAGCACGACGTTCTTCGATCCGAAGCGCCCGGTCGACCACAGCCGGCGGAGCGCGGTCGCGACCGTCCCGGCCTCGACGACCTCGCCGCGGCGCACCGCGGTGTCGGGCACGGGCACCTCGTGCGTGCGCACGACGACCGGTTTCGCGGAGTCGAACCCCCGCACCTCGACGGCGCGAATCGACGCGCTGCCGATGTCGACGCCGACCACTGTGCCACTCATCGCTGTCTCCCTGTAATCCGTTGCGCTAGAGCGCGAGTCCAAACAACCCGAGGTAGCCGTGCAAGATCGCCGGCCCCCCGAGGATTCCCACCCAGGCGCCGAGGAGCATCCACGGCCCGAACGCTATCGCAGCCTTGCGCCCGCGCCCGGCAAGCATCAGCGCAATGCCGAAGATGCCCCCGGCGAGGAAGCCCGCAATGAGGCCCACGATGAGGGTCGGCCAGCCGAGGAAGCCGAGGAAGAGCCCCAGAGCGCCCGCGAGCTTGACGTCACCGAACCCCATTCCTCCGGTCCAGACGGCCGCGAGCACGAAGTACAGCCCGCCCCAGATGAGCAGACCGAGGCCAGCGGTCAGCAGCGCCGCTCCGTCGCCGGTCAGCGCGGCAGCCGCCGTCAGCAGCACGGCTCCCACGGCGTAGGCCGGAAGCACGATCACGTTGGGCAGGCGGCGCGTGTCGAGGTCGATGAGCGCGAGCGCGATGCTGATCGCGGCAAGGTACAGATAGGCGACGAGCTGGATGATGGCCGCGGCGAGCTCCAAGGTCAATGTCGCGGCGAACGCGGCGGGCAGGAACACCCAGGCGACGATCGCGAAAACCACGGCAGTCGCCAACTCGACGAGCGGATAACGCGGAGAGATCCGCGCCCGACAGTCGCGGCACTTGCCCCGCAGCACCAGCCACGAGATGACCGGGATGTTGTCGTAGGCCCGAATCGCGTGACCGCAGGCACCGCAGGCACTCGGCGGCGAGACGATCGACCGCCGCGCCGGAACGCGGTAGACGACGACGTTCAGGAACGACCCGATGAGGGCCCCGAACGCGCCGACAGCGAGCGAGATCGTCAATTGCCCGCGCTCACGTTTCGCGACGACGTCACGGTGCGGTCGGCCTCGGTCATGACGACCGTCGTCTCCTCCTGGCCGGTGCTCAGGTTGACGCCGGGCAGGCCGATCACGACGTAGCCGAGGCTCGACGAGCCGGCCATGCTCGCTTCACCCGTGTACAGCTGTCCCTGGAACGTCGTGCTCGAGGTCAGCTTGACCGCGCACGGCGTGTACATCATCACGTCGAGGTTGGTGTGGAAGGAGAAGCCGCCGGAGACCGCGTAGGAGTTGTTGCCCGTGGTGCAGGTCGGGGCATCGTTGTCGGTGTCGTCCGGGGCGATCAGCCAGAGCTGACGCTCCGCGCTCGAGGTGAATCCACCGCCGCCGCTGAGACTGAACTGCGAGGCGAAGATCGCGGTGTCGGCCGAGAGCGTGACGACGTCGCTTCCGCTGATCGAGATCCCGCCCGAGCAGCCGAGCGCGTTGACGACGACCTTGGCGCCTGCGGCGCTGTTGATCGCGTTGACGACCTGCGAGTACGAGCAGGTGCTGCCCGTGATCGTCTTGATCGTGAAGCCCGACCAGTCGGCGGGGTCGTAGTCGAAGTCGACCCAGTTCGGCACCAGCGGCATCGCCGGCGCGGTCGCGATATTGGCGTAGGGGCTCGAGTTCGCGGCGCTCGCCGCCACCGTTGTCGTGCCGCCGACCAACCCGCTGGCCTTGTTCGGCTGACTCAGGCTCGCCGTCCGCAGATTCTGATCGATTCGCGCGCCGTTGGTGAGCGTGGTCAGCCCGTACACCCACGCGTTGCCCTTGACCGTTCCGCCGTTCTTGAACTCCAGCGAACCCGCGGTGGCGTTGCCGCCGATCGTCGCGCTGCCTCGCAGGTACGCCAGATTGGTGACCTTGACGCTGCCGCCGATGGTTCCGTTCGTGAAGCTGAGGCTGCCCGCCGACAGGGTTCCCCCCACCGACGTCGACAGGGCAACGTCGTTGGTCGCCCACACGCTGCCCCCGACGGGATCACCCGCGAGAGACATCGAGCTGGCGATCGCGTCGCCGTCGATCTGCGCACCGCCCGAGGCGGTGATGCTGCCGCTGGCCCAGGCGCTGCCCGTGATCCAGCACCCGCCGGAGGCCTTGATGTTGCCGGCCGCGACAACGAGATCGGTCTCGCCGTCGGCGCCGCCGGTGCAGCTCACGTCGCCGGTCTTGATCAGCACCGACGGCGTGGATCCGTCGACGGAGAAGATCGAGCCCCCGCCAGAGAAGCCGTTGCCGCTGTAGGAGTAGATCGCGGGACCGCTCGCGTTGAGCTCCACCTGGCTCTGCGCGCTGCTGAGGACGACTTCGATGTGCGCTTCATCGTGCGCCGAGTTCCCGGCGACGCCTTCCGCCGACGCGTAGCCGGTCGAGAGGATGCGCAGCTCCGTCGAGAGGTCGCTAGGGCAGCCGCGCGCCCACGCGGTGCCGATCGGCACCCACACGGTCGCGATGTAGCGCGGCGTCGTGCCGCTCGCGCTCTCGTACTTGTTGCCGTTGGCCGCGCACGTCCCCGCGGCGAGTCCCGCGCGTGCCGCGGCGACGCCAGCCTCCGCGGCCGCCTGGGACTGCACGTTGGCACGTGCGCTCGAGGTCACCCCCGTCGCGGTGACGACCGAGCTGACCACGAGGGTCGAGAGCAGGAGCGAGACCGCCATCAGCCCGATCACCGCGGCCATTGCTGCGCCCCGATCGTCGTCTTTGAAGCCGGTCAGGCGAGGGTGCAAACGTGTCAGAAGCATGATGTGTCCTCCGTTACTCCCAGCAACGACGATGTGGTGAAATCCATCTGGAGCGGCGACGTTCCCGAGACAGCGACGAGGAATCCGACCTCAACCTGCGAGCCGTTGTGCGTGAACACGGTCGAGCCATCGCTCGGGGAGACGCCGTCGGCGAGCAGGGTCCAGGTCGACAGCTGCGCCGACGTCGGGGTCGTGATCTGGGTGCCGGTCGCCGTCTGCGTGGTCCACAGGGTGCCGGTGCCCGCAGCTGAGTAGTACCAGCCCTGGCAGCGCCAGGTGAGCGTCGTTCCCGAGCCCGCGACCTTGGCGACCAGCAGCTGGTCGTCGCCGGTGGTCGTGAGATCCACCGCTGCGGCGTTGCGGATTCCCGCGTCGATGCTGTCGACGGCGGTCTGGGCGGTGTTGGCGGCCGACGTCGACGTCGAAACCGTCTGCTGCGCATTGGTCACACTGATCATCACGCCGCCGAGCGTCAGGGAGATGAGCGCGAAGATCGCCGCCGAGGCGATCATCTCGGTCAGTGTGAGGCCGTCGTCGCGGCGCAGCGCGCGAAAAGTCATGTCGTCACGTAGACCAGAGTCGAGGCGGAGACCAGGACGGCGCCGGTGTCCGTCCGTGTGGCGGTGACGGTCGCCTTCACCGTGCCGGTCGCCGAGGTCGGGCAGGCTTCGATGACAGTGGTGACGCGGATCGTCACATCGCGCGGGTCGTCGGTATCAGCCTCGCCGGCGAGCACCTGCACGGCGTCGCAGTAGGGGCCGGCGCTCTGTGCGAGCGACAGGCGCTCGTTGACCAGCTGCGTCGCCGTCGCGAACGTCGTGTTCTCCGCGGAGATCTTGAGACCCTGCACGAGCAGGGGGATGAAGGCGAGCGAGAGCGCCGCCAGGATGAACATCGAGACGACGATCTCGATCAGGCCGAAGCCGCGGTCGTCGTCCGCTGCGGTGCGAACCCCGAGGCGGGCCTCGGTGCGATTCTTGTCAAACATGCGATCGAGCCCCCCTCTCGGATCGTGATGCGGAAGTGTGTGTGGGGCGCCGGAGTGACTCCGGCGCCCCACTGCAGCGAGACGTTAGCTGCAGGCGCCCGACGCGACCGCGCCCGACGAGGTGATGCTGAAGATGTTTCCGGTACCCGACGTGGCCTGGAGGCAGAAGCTCGAGCCGCCCGTGACGACCGAGACGGCGGCGGTGAGGCCACTCGAGGCGACGTAGCCGTAGGTGCCGAGAGCCGTCGCGGTCGCGGCCGCGTCGCTCGCGGCCAGGTAGGTGCCGTTGTTCGCGGTGGCGTACGAGATCATCGCGACCTTCGCGTTGCCGAGGTCCGACTTCGCGGCGGCGTCCTTGGCCTGGTCCTGCTGACCGAGGAAGACCGGGATCGCGATCGCGGTCAGAATTCCGATGATGAGGACGACGACGAGGAGCTCGATGAGCGTGAAGCCCTGCTCGTCGTTCTTGATCGCGTCGCGCTTCGCGGCGATCGACTTGTGAATTGCAGACATCATTTCTTTGCCATCCTGTTCGAGTTATCGAGATTTGGATGGGCGGCCCCCCATGGTGCTTGACCCCCCACATCAATATTCAGTTGTGCGCCCCCATCCCGGAATCCCGCGAATGGGGGGAGAAGCAGCCGTTGGCGCCCCCAGTTGGAGGGGGCTAGCCGCCGATCTGGTCGTAGAGCGAGAACATCGGCATGTAGAGCGCGACGATGATGCCTCCGACGATGAGGCCGATGAACGCGATCATGAGCGGCTCGATGAGCGCGGTCAGCTGCTCGGTCATCGACTGCACCTCGTCTTCGTAGAAGTCCGCGATCTTGCCGAGCATCTGCTCCATCGACCCCGAGTCCTCGCCCACCGCGACCATCTGAACCACCATCGGCGGGAACACAGCCTCGGCGGCCATCGGCCCGGAGACGGACTTGCCGGAGCGCACCGAGTCCTGGATCTTGCGCAGCGCTTCCTCGATCACCCAGTTGCCGGAGGTCTCCCCCACGATCGCGAGCGACTGCAGGATCGGCACGCCGGAGCGCGTCATGGTGGCGAAGTTCCGAGCAAACCGGGCAATCGCGACCTTGCGGAACAGCTCCCCGAAGACCGGGACCTTCAGCCGCCACGGGTCCACCGTCGAGCGCACGTTGTCGTCGTACTTGTGCTTGCTCCACCACCACGCACCGGCGCCGCCGGCGACCAGGAGGATCGGCAGGAGCCAGAACATGTTCTCGGAGAGAACGACGAGAACCTGGGTCGCCATCGGCAGCTCGCCGCCCAGGTCCGCGAACATGTTCTTGAACACCGGGACGATGAACAGCAGCATGCCGATGACGGCGACGATCGCCATCACGAGCACGACGACCGGATAGGTCATGGCCGACTTGATCGTCTGCCGCAGCTGCACGTCCTTCTCGAAGGTGTGCGCCGTCGACTCGAGCGATTGATCGAGGAAGCCGCCGGCCTCACCGGCCCGCACGAGATGGATCATGAGCGGCGGGAACACCCGACCCTGACGCGCGAGCGCATCGGAGAACGAGCTTCCGGTCTCGACCAGCTGGCGAACATTGCCGAGCGAGCGCGCCAGCGCCCTGTTCTCGGTCTGCTCCGACAGGATCGTGAGCGCCTTCAGCAGCGAGAGTCCGGCCGCGATCATCGTGGCGAGCTGCCGCGACATCACCGCGAGGTCCTTGAGCTTGACCTTCTTCTCGCGGTTGCCGAGGCTCAGCTCCATCTGGAGTCCGGTCGCAGCAGCGGACTGGTTGATCTCGATCGGCGAGATCGACATCGTGCGCAGTCGGGTGACCACCGCCGCTTCGCTCGGGGCCTCAACGCGGCCCTTCACGAGCTTGCCGGCGGAGTCGCGGCCCTTGTAGGCGTAGGTCAGCGTGGTCGACATGTCGGCTCCTTCGGGATCACATCTGGCTCGAGAACGTCGGTGCGCCGGCGTCGGCCTCGCCGGACCGGTTGACCAGCCGCTTGAAGTCCTCGAGGTCCTGCGCCTTCTCGACCGCGGCGCCGAAGGCGACCTGGCCGGTGTTGACGAGCTCGGCGAGATGCTGATCCATCGTGTGCATTCCGAGACCGCGCCCCGCCTGCAGGGCCGAGCGCACCTGGTAGGTCTTGCCCTCGCGAATCAGGTTCGCGATCGCCGAGGTGGTGACGAGCAGCTCGGTCGCGACGGCGCGCCCCGAGCCGCTGGCGCGCTTCACGAGCGTCTGGCAGACGACGCCCTGGAGCGTGCTCGCGAGCTGCGCTCGCACCTGCGCCTGCTGATGCGGCGGGAAGACGTCGATCACGCGGTCGATCGTCTGCGCCGCATCCTGCGTGTGCAGCGTCGCGAAGACGAGGTGGCCCGTCTCGGCGGCGGTCAGCGCGACGGAGATCGTCTCGAGGTCGCGGAGCTCGCCGATCAGGATCACGTCGGGGTCCTGACGCAGCACGTGCTTGAGCGCGCTGCCGAAGTCGTGCGTGTCGTGGCCGACCTCGCGCTGATTCACGAGCGAGCGCTGGTTGCGGTGCAGGAACTCGATCGGATCCTCGACCGTCACGATGTGGTCGGTGCGCGTGCGGTTGACAAGGTCGATGAGCGCCGCGAGCGTCGTGGACTTGCCGGAGCCGGTCGGCCCGGTGACGAGCACCAGTCCACGCGGCAGCTTCGCGAAGTCCCCGACCTTGTCGGGCACGCCGAGCTGGCTCAGCTGCTTGATCTCGGTCGGAATGAGTCGGAACGCGGCACCGATCGCACCGCGCTGCTGGTAGAAGTTGACGCGGAATCGCGCGTTGGCCGACAGCGTGAACGCGAAGTCGAGTTCGAGCGCGCGCTCGAATCGCTCGGACTGCGCCTCGGTCAGCAGCGAACGCAGCGCATCCGAGACGCGGGCGCGGTCCCAGACCTCCGCGTTCTCGACGGGCCGCAGCGACCCGTCGATGCGGAGCATCGGCGGGCTGCCGGCCGAGACGTGGAGATCGGATGCGCCGAGCATGAGCACCTGCTGCATCGCCGCGATCAGGTCGGCATCGACCGTCTCCCGGGCCGCGGCAGTGAACTCGTCGTCAATGAAGGACGGGGCATCGGGCGGCAGGACCGAGGCCAGGCTCGGAGCGTCTTCGAACTCGGGGACCGGCAGTGCCGCGGCCTGCGGCGCCGGGGTGAAACCGGGCGTCGCGCCCGGCGCCGGGGTGAAGCCGGGGGCCGCCTCCGGTGCCAGCGTGAAACTGGGCGCCGATTCCGGTGCCGGCGTGAAGCCGGGTGCGGCGGGCGCGCTCGGCGCGCTCGGCGCGGCAGCGGCCGGGGCGACCGCGGGCGGCGCGTCCGGGGCGGGCGTGAACCCGGGAATCGGCGGGGCGAAGCCCGACGCACCGGGCTCCATGGGCCCGGTGGGGCCGCCGACGCTCGCCGTGCCCGGCTGCGGCACCGCGGTGCCGTGGGGCGCGCTGCCGTTGGGCGCACTGCCGCTGGGCGCGGCTGCGGGCGGCGCGGTCGCGGCCGCGGTCGCCGCCGCGGGCGGCGCTGTGGTCGGCGCCGGGGCCGAGAGGTACGACGCGACAGACGGATCCGCGGGGGGCGGGAGCTGCGTGTAGTCGACCGTCGTCGGCCCCGACATCTGGTTCGGCGCTGCGCCGTGTCGGGGCTGCGTCGCCCCGCCGGCTCCGGGCGCGCCGAATGGCGGCATCCCCTCGTCAGTCACCGGAAGTTCGTAAATGGGCTTGTCCATGGCCCCTCCTTTTCGCACACGAGCTCGTCGCCTCAGGCGACGACTCGCAGGATCTCTTCGATGGAAGTCAGGCCGAGCTGCACCTTGGCCCAGCCGTCCTGGCGGAGCGTGATCATGCCCTGCTGCTGGGCCACGCGACCGATCTCGGCGGCCGAGGCTCGCGTCACCGCGAGGCGCTCGATCTCCTCGGTCACGGGCATCACCTCGTGCAGGCCGATGCGGCCGCGGTAGCCCGTCTTGGAGCACGCCGGGCAGCCCACCGCGCGATACAGCGTCGGAGCGCCCGCCATCGGGTTGAACCCGAAGCGCATGTGCTCGAGCTCGGCGGCATCGTGCTGGTACGGCTCCTTGCAGCGGTCGCAGAGGCGACGCGCGAGTCGCTGCGCGACGATGCAGTCGAGCGCGGAGCCGACCAGGAACGGCTCGATCTCCATCTCGATGAGTCGCGTGACGGCGCTCGGGGCGTCGTTCGTGTGAAGCGTCGACAGCACCAGGTGACCGGTGAGCGAGGCTTCGATCGCAATCTGCGCCGTCTCGTGGTCGCGGATCTCACCGATCAGGACCACGTCCGGGTCCGATCGCAGGATCGAGCGCAGCGCGCTGGCGAACGTCAGGCCGGCCTTCGGGTTGACCTGCACCTGGTTGATTCCGGCGAGCCGGTACTCGACCGGGTCCTCGACCGTGATCACGTTGATCTCGGGTCGCGACACCTCGTTGAGGGTCGTGTAGAGCGTCGTCGACTTGCCGGAGCCGGTCGGCCCGGTGACCAGGATCATGCCGTAGGGCTTGGTGTACGACTTCTTGTACACCTCGGCGTTCCGGCCCAGCGGCCGCAGCTGCTCCATGCCGAGTCCCGTCGAACGAGTTGTCGAGGATACGCATGACGACCTTCTCGCCGTACACCGTCGGCAGGGTCGCGACGCGCAGGTCGATCCGGCGCCCGGAGTGCATGACGGACATCCGTCCGTCCTGCGGCTTGCGGCGCTCGGCGATGTCGATATCCGACATGATCTTCAGTCGCGAGATCACGCCATTCTGGATGTTCTTGGGCGCCCGGTTCATCTCGTGCAGCACGCCGTCGATGCGGTAGCGCACGTTGAGGTCGTTCTCGGCGGGCTCGATGTGGATGTCGGAGGCGTGGTCCTGGATCGCCTGGCTGATCAGCAGGTTGACGAACCGCACGATCGGCGCGTCATCTTCGGCGGGCTCGTTGACCGCGACGTCGGTCGAGTCGCTCGACTCCTCGACGATGGCGGTGCTGAGCTCGTCGAGCTCGCCATCGGAGCGGACGAAGCGGTCGAGCGCGGCGGCCAGGTCGGAGCGCTCGGCCATCACCGGACGCACCTGCATGCGCACGGCGGCGCGCACATCGTCGATCGCCAGCACGTTGCTCGGGTCGGACATCGCCAGCAGCAGGCGGTCCCCGTCGCGCCCGATCGGCAGGACGTTGTAGCGCCGCAGCACCGGAACCGGTACCAGCGCGACCGCGGCGCGGTCGACCGGGTACTCGGTCAGGTCGACGAACGGGAGTCCGAGCTGCGCGGCCCGCGCTGAGGCGACCTGGCTCTCGGTCACGACGCCGGTCTCGATCAGCTCGCGGACGTGCTGGTCGTCCTGGGCGGGGTCGCCCGTCACCTGGTCCAGGCTCTGGATCGGCATCAGCCCACGGATGATGAGAATCTCGGAAAGGGAGGCCATGTCACCCCCTACGGGCTCACTGCTCTGACCGTTCCCCCCGAATCGGCCAGTGCCAGAGCGGATGCGGCACCGGTGAATCCCGGTCTCGTCCCTCTGTGGTCGTCAGGCTATCCCGGCCCGTGTCGCGGCGACTAGTCCCGCGTCCGGGGGGGCCGAACCGTGGCGAGCCACCACGCCAGCGCGGTCGTCGGCGCGGCAAGAAACGCGGCCGCGATGACGAAGACGCTCGTCGCCTGCTCGACGAGGAGCCCGAAGTCGACGACGAAGGCGGTGAGCACGATCGACAGATACACGCCGGCGGCGGCCGCGACCATCGCCACCCACGGGCGCTCCGCACGCACCGCGAACCCCGTCAGCAGCCACAGGAAGACGCCCGCGACCAGCAGAGCGAGAAAGGCGTAGGCCGGGCCGACAGGGCGCGCGACCGGCTCACGGTCGAGCGCCCAGGCGAGCATCCCCATCGCGGCGAAGGCGCTCGCTGCCCAGAGGGCGGTCGTCAGGAGCGCCAGGAAGAACTCAGGTCGAGCTGGCCGCGGCCCGCTCACGTTCCGCCTTCTTCTCGGCGAGTTCGCGCTCGAACTCCGCGCGGCGCTCCAGGTTGCGCGCCTTCACGCGGCGACCGCGCGCGGCGACCGCCAGACCGATCCAGATCGAGACCTCTCGTGCTGCGAGCGCCGCGATGATGACGCGCGGATCCAGCGCGAGCGCCACGAACGCGTCGCTCGCCTCACTGGGCGACATCAGCACGACATTGTCGACCAGCAGCAGCAGGCCGATCGAGCCGAAGTAGGTGGCCGCGCCGACGACGAGGCTCACCACGATGTGCACCCACCAGCCGGCGCGATTCAGCATGAGAACGGCCAGGAGGAAGCTCAGCGCGAAGAAGAGGACCGGGATCCAGAGTGCCGCACCGCTCAGGAAGGCCGAGAAGGCCGCGGCGACGAACTCGGAGGGCTCGGTGGCGAAGATGAGCACGAACACGGCCAGCGCGTAGACGAGCGCGAACACCACGGCCCCGAGGAGGGCGAGGGCGGCACCAGCCACGCGGTTGCCTCGGTTGCGCGGCGGTGCGGGCGTCTCGACGAAGACGACTCGGGCGGGAGCGTCGGCCGCCGCCGGCTCCTCGATCGAGGTCTGCTCGGTCGTGACCTGCTCGGTCGCGACCACGACGTCCGCGTCGGCGGCGCTCTCGGGGATCACCTCGGCGTCGGCCGCGACGACCTCGTCGTCGACGACCAGAGCGTCGCGATCGAGGTCAGCGGTGTCGGACATGGTCTTCTCGGCGCCGTCCGCCGGGTCCGGCGTGGAACGCTTCTGTCCTTCGGAGTCGTCAGCCATGGAGGTCTCCTTCACGTCTCGGGGCCACTCTAGCAAGTGGACCCCCAGGCGCGACGGGCGGGTTTCCTCCGCTCGGCCTAGACCGGGACGGCGCCGAGAAAGTTTCCTCGCAGCAGCGCCCGGTCGACGACCATGCGGGCACTGGAGCGGAGTTCATCGCGGTAGACGTCGACGAGATGCAGCGTCGACTCGCGGTCCGGCGCCGTGGCGATGTAGTTCTCGACGGCGCAGTTCAGGACCTCTTCGATCGGCGTCACCAGGCGGTGGAGCGCGGCGTGCGGCCACACCGCCGCGCTGAGCTCGGAGACCAGATCGGAGGTGGCGCATCCGCTGCACATGACCCCGCCCTCCGCGGCGTCGAATGCGCCGCCGGCGGACTCGCTCCACTCGTCGGCGATCGTCGAGATCAGGTGGCGGTGCGCGATCATGTCTGCTCCCATGCGCGGATGAATTAGTCAAGGTGCGTGATAAACAGTGTGCTCGACACAGACCGTTCGCCCCAGTCGTCGCTTTCCTGACACCCGTTTGGGGGACAAGATGCGCCAGGCGTACCCCAACAGGAGGACGAGGGAACGTCAACGCGAGTAGGCTCGACCCCACCGCGAGCGCCACCGAAACGGGACAGCAGAGGGAGAGACGAGGATGGACGCCCCCCTCAGCACCGTGCGCCTGGCGCACGTCGATGACCACGAGGCCATGCGCCGCGGCCTCGCCGCGATTCTCGAAGATCACCCCGAGTTCCGCCTTGTCGTCTCCGCCGCGACCATCGGCCCGGTGCTCGACGCCGCCTCCGAGATCGATCTCGTCGTGCTCGACATCCGCCTCGCCGACGGCTCCGGCGTGACCGGCAACCTGCATCGGCTGCAGGCGGCGGGCCTCGCCGCGCTGTGCTTCACCGGCGCCGAGGACGCCGACGGCGTGCGCGACGCGGCCGCCGCCGGGGCGCTCGGGATCGTGCGCAAGACCGACAGCTCCGACGTGCTCATCGCCGCGCTGCGTGCCGCCGCGAGCGGCGACGCCGTCGCCACCATCGAATGGGCCGCGGCGATCGATGCCGACCCCCGCCTCAGCGACGCGCGGCTGAGCCCCAAGGAACGCGAGGTCCTCGCCCTCTACGCCTCCGGCGAGAAGTCGGTCAGCGTGGCGCACGCCGCCGGGCTGTCCGAGAAGACCGTCGCGGAGTACGTCCGCCGGATCCGGATGAAGTACGCCGCCGTCGGCCGCCCCGCCGTCTCCCGGGTCGACCTCTACAAGCGCGCGGTGGAGGACGGCTACGTCGCGGGACCGGGTTCGAGGCGCGAGTGACGTCGAGCAGCGCCGAGCTGCGACTCATCCGCAGCATGGCGGTCGTGGTGGCGATCGGCGCGGCGCTCTTCGCACTGCTGTCGATCCGGTCGATCGAGGTGCAGCAGGATTTCGCCCCCGCCTGGTGGACGGTGGCGGCGGTGCTCGCCGTCTTCGCCCTGCCGGTGCTCACCTCGCTCGCGATGCCCATCGCCTCGCTCTCCGCGGCGCGCATCCTGCTGGGTGTCACCGGCGTCGGATATCTGACCGCGGCGTTCAGTTCGCTGTTCATGGTGGCTCCGCTGCCGCTGGCCGAGACCGAGTGGGTGCTCAACAACACCGCCGCGGCCACCTCGGCGGTCGCGCTGGCGGCGCCGCGCAGTCTCGCCTGGACCTACAACTCGGTCGTCGCCGTCATCGTGATCGCGTCGCGGACGCGCGGGCCGGACATGAGCGGCTTCGTCGCCGGCCTCCAGGACGGGCTGTACTCGTTCATGTTCTGCGCCGTCTTCATCGCACTGGCGCAGTTCACCATCGACCGGGCTCGCCGAGTCAACGAGGAGAGCCGCGCGGTCACCCGCCATGCCGCGGTCGTCGCGGCGGCGCACGCACGGGCGCGGGAACGACGGCGCATCAACGCGGTGCTCCACGACACCGTCCTGGCGGTCCTGATGCTCGGCTCGCGCGCCGGCGTCCGCAGCACGCAAGCCCTGCGCGACCAGGCGAGCAGCGCCGTCGCCGCGCTCGCGACCGGCGTTCGCGAGTCCGACGCGGCGGAAGGCACGCTCGTCGACCTGCGCCAGGCGCTGCGCGCGCGACTGGACCGGGTGTCTCCGCGCATCCCGCTGCTGTTCCCCGCCGAACTCCCGGGCGTGCCGCCCGCCGTCGCCGATGCGCTGGCCGATGCCGCGGCGGAGGCGGCACGCAACTCGCTCCGGCACGCCCGCCTCGGACACAAGCTCCCCCAGGTGCGCGTGAGTCTCCATGGCGACCGCCTGTTCGTCAGAATCGTCGACGACGGTGTCGGGTTCGATCCCGAGCTGGTTCCTGCCGGACGCCTCGGCCTGCGGGCGAGCATCGTGGGACGCCTCGAGTCGCTCCCGGGCGCCGCGGCCCGCGTTCGATCGGCTCCGGGTCGCGGAACCCAGGTCGAGCTGGAGTGGGCGGTGGCGTCGGTGAAGCTGCTCCCCATCCGCGTCCTCGACCTGCCGCGCGGGCCCACGCGCGCGGTGAGCCTGATCGTGGTCGTCGTGACGGCGGTGCTCGCCCTCACCTCGCTCCCGTCCACCGAGACCCCGGGCCCGGCCCTCGTCGGCGTCGGCCTGTTCGCCGGCGTCCTGCTCTCGACCACCTCGACCCGCGGGGTGGTGCTGCCGATCCGGCACACCGTTATCGCGGCGGCCACGCCGCCCGTGCTCGTGCTGCTCGTGTCGTGGCCGATCGTGCGCACCGGGCACTCGATGTGGCACCTCGGCGCCTCCGCGTTCCTGCTGCTGGCGCTCGCGCTGCGCGGTCGCCTCGGCGCGGCCTGGCTCGGAATGCTCGGAATGCTGCTCGCCGCACTGCTCTGGGGGGCGCTCTCGCATTTCGGCGCCCCAATGATCGCCGGGATCATGCTGCGCCAGGTCGCGATCCTCGTCATCGGCACGATCTTCATCGTCGCCGTCGGCCGAGTGCGCGACGAGCTGGATGCGCTCGCGGCCTCGAACAGCCGGCTCGCCGCGGCCGCCGCCGCCACCAACGCCGCCGAGCACGAGCGACGCGCCCGCGTGCGCTGGGCCTACGGCATCGCGGCACCATCGCTGCGCGCCATCGCGGCCGAGGACGAGCTCACCGACGAGGTGCGTGCCGAGGCGGCGTTCGCCGAAGCCGAGCTGCGTGACGGGCTCCGGGCGCGAACCCTCGCCGGCGAGCCGGTCAGCTCGGCCGCCCGCAGCGCCCGTCGGCGCGGGGTCGAGGTGGTCATGCTGGATGACCGCGCCACCGAGCTGCCGCGTGCCATCGCGGGCGCCCTCCGCGCGCGCATCGCCGCCGAACTCGACGCCGCCGAGGCGGGCCGCGTCGTGGTCCGCCTGCCTCCCGAATCCGGAACCGCCCTGGCCACGGTGCTCGTCGACAGCGCGAGCCCGCGCCGACTCACCCTGACCCTCGACGACCTCGAAACGACGACGACCCCGCCGCACCGAAGTGCGAGCGGGGCCGTCGATCTCGACTGACGAACGAGACCTAGTTGTAGGTTCCGGGCGTGAAGTCGTCGGAGCTGAACGAGTCGAAGTCGACGAAGCTCAGGTCCGCCTCGTTGAACGACGCGTCGTCGGTGAAGATGCGGTTCGGGTAGCGCTCCGCCTTCGCCTCCTCGGTCGCCTCCACCGTCACGTTGCGGTAGCGGTTGAGACCGGTACCCGCCGGGATCAGCTGACCGATGATGACGTTCTCCTTGAGACCCATCAGCGGGTCGGACTTGCCCTCCATGGCGGCCTGCGTCAGAACGCGGGTCGTCTCCTGGAAGGACGCGGCCGACAGCCACGACTCGGTGGCCAGCGAGGCCTTGGTGATGCCCATGACCTCCTGACGCGCCGACGCGGTCTTCTTGCCCTCGGTGAGCGACGCGCGGTTGATCGCGTTGTAGCGCGACCGGTCAACGAGCTCGCCCGGGAGCAGGTCGGTGTCGCCGTGCTCGACCACCGTGACCTTGCGCAGCATCTGCCGCACGATGACCTCGATGTGCTTGTCGTGAATCGGAACACCCTGCGAGCGGTACACGCCCTGGACGCCATCCACGAGGTGCTTCTGCACGGCGCGAACACCCTGCACGCGGAGCACCTCCTTCGGGTCCAGGTTTCCGACCACGAACTGCTGGCCGAGCTCAACGTCGCTGCCCGTCCTCGACGAGGAGGGTCGCGCGCTTGAGCACCGGGTACACCTGCGGCTCGTCGCCGTTGTCGGGCGTGAGCACGATCCGGCGCTGCTTGTCGGTGTCCTCGATCACGATGCGACCGGCGGTCTCCGCGATCGGGCTCGCACCCTTCGGGGTGCGCGCCTCGAAGAGCTCGGTGACACGCGGCAGACCCTGCGTGATGTCGTCCGCACCGGCACTGCCGCCCTGGTGGAAGGTACGCATCGTGAGCTGCGTTCCGGGCTCACCGATCGACTGGGCCGCGATGATGCCGACGGCCTCGCCGATGTCGACGAGCTTTCCGGTCGCGAGCGAACGGCCATAGCAGGCCGCGCAGACGCCGACCGCGGACTCGCAGGTCAGGACCGAGCGGACCTTGATCGACTCGACACCGGCCGCGATGAGCGTGTCGATGAGGACATCGCCGACGTCGGAGCCAGCCGCCGCGACGACCGTGCCCTTCGCGTCGACCGCGTCCTCAGCGAGGCTTCGCGCGTAGACCGCGTTCTCGACGTTCTCGTCACGGGTGAGGACGCCGTCCACCACCGTCGCGATCGGGAGCTCGAGGCCCTTGCTCGTGCCGCAGTCGTCCTCGCGGATGATGACATCCTGCGAGACGTCAACGAGACGACGCGTCAGGTATCCCGAGTCGGCCGTACGGAGCGCCGTGTCGGCGAGGCCCTTGCGAGCACCGTGCGTCGCGATGAAGTACTCGGCGACCGAGAGGCCTTCACGGTACGACGAGATGATCGGACGCGGGATGGTCTCACCCTTCGGGTTCGCCACCAGACCACGGATACCGGCGATGTTGCGGACCTGCAGCCAGTTACCACGAGCACCCGAGGACACCATCCGGAAGATGTTGTTGTCCTTGGGGAACCCGGCCTGCATCGCGTCGGCAACCTCCTTGGTCGCCTCCGTCCAGATCTTGATCAGGTCGGCACGACGGTCGGCGTCTTCGATCTTTCCGAGGTCGAAGTCGTTCTGGACCTTGGCGGCCTGCTTCTCGTGCTTGGCGATGATCGCCGGCTTCTCGGCAGGCGTCAGGATGTCCGACAGCGCGACCGTGACGCCGGAGCGGGTCGCCCAGTGGAAGCCCGCGTCCTTGATCCGGTCGAGCGCCGCAGCGACCTCCACCTTGGGGTAGCGCTCGGCGAGGTCGTTGACGATCGCCGAGATCTTGCCCTTGTCGGCGACGGCCTCGACGTACGGGTAGTCCGCCGGGAGCGTCTCGTTGAAAAGCGCGCGACCGAGGGTCGTGTCGACGAGCTTCGTCGAGCCCTGGACGAAGTCCTCCGGGGCGTCGGCGAGGTGCACGTTCTCGAGACGGATCCGCGCGGGCGCGTTCAGGTCGAGCGAGCCCTGGTCCATCGCGAGGATCGCCTCGGCGACCGACGAGAAGGCACGACCGGCGCCCTCCGCGTCCTCCTTGAGCGTCGTCAGGTGGTGCAGACCGATGATCATGTCCTGGCTGGGCAGGGTCACCGGGCGGCCGTCCGACGGCTTCAGGATGTTGTTCGAGGCGAGCATCAGGATGCGGGCCTCGGCCTGCGCCTCGACCGAGAGCGGCAGGTGAACCGCCATCTGGTCACCGTCGAAGTCCGCGTTGAACGCGGTGCAGACGAGCGGGTGCAGCTGGATCGCCTTGCCCTCGACGAGCTGAGGCTCGAAGGCCTGGATGCCGAGACGGTGCAGCGTGGGCGCACGGTTCAGCAGCACGGGGCGCTCGCGGATGATCTCCTCGAGCACGTCCCACACCTGCGGGCGCGAACGCTCGACCATGCGCTTGGCGCTCTTGATGTTCTGCGCGTGGCTCAGGTCGATCAGGCGCTTGATGACGAACGGCTTGAACAGCTCGAGCGCCATCTGCTTCGGCAGACCGCACTGGTGCAGCTTGAGCTGCGGTCCGACGATGATGACCGAACGGCCCGAGTAGTCGACGCGCTTGCCGAGCAGGTTCTGGCGGAAGCGACCCTGCTTTCCCTTGAGCATGTCACTCAGGGACTTCAGGGCGCGGTTGCCGGTTCCGGTGACGGGGCGACCGCGGCGGCCGTTGTCGAACAGCGCGTCGACGGCCTCCTGCAGCATCCGCTTCTCGTTGTTGACGATGATCTCGGGCGCACCGAGGTCGAGCAGACGACGCAGACGGTTGTTGCGGTTGATCACACGACGGTAGAGGTCGTTGAGGTCGGAGGTCGCGAAGCGGCCACCGTCGAGCTGCACCATCGGGCGCAGCTCCGGCGGGATCACCGGGACGACGTCGAGCACCATGGCGGCCGGCGAGTTGCCGGTCTGCAGGAACGAGTTGACGACGCGCAGACGCTTGATCGCACGGATCTTCTTCTGGCCCTTGCCGTTGGCGATCTCCTCGTGGAGGGTCTCGCTCTCGGCGGCCAGGTCGAAGGATTCGAGGCGCTTCTTGATCGACTCGGCGCCCATGAACGCCTCGAAGTAGAGACCGAAGCGGTCCTGGAGCTCGTGGAAGACGCTGTCTTCCGGCTTCAGGTCGCCGACCTTGAGGGTGCGGAACTGCTCCCACACCTCTTCGAGCTGCTTGATCTGCTCGTCGAAGGCCTTGCGGGTCTGCGACATCTCCTTCTCGGCGGCGTCCTTGAGCTTGCGCTTCGGCTCGGCCTTGGCGCCTTCCTCCTCGAGGGCGGCGAGTTCGGTCTCGAGCGTCGACAGACGCGCGGCGATCCGCGAGTCGCGCTGCGACTCGAGCTGCTTGATCTCGAGGCGGAGCTCGTTCTCGAGGCCGGGCATGTCGGCGTGACGTGCCTCCTCGTCGACCGAGATCACCATGTAGGCGGCGAAGTAGATGACCTTCTCGAGGTCCTTCGGCGCCATGTCGAGCAGGTAGCCCAGACGGCTCGGCACACCCTTGAAGTACCAGATGTGCGTCACCGGGGCGGCGAGCTCGATGTGGCCCATGCGCTCACGGCGGACGGAGGACTTGGTGACCTCCACGCCGCAGCGCTCGCAGACGATGCCCTTGAAGCGGACTCGCTTGTACTTGCCGCAGGAGCACTCCCAGTCCCGCGAGGGTCCGAAGATCTGCTCACCGAACAGACCGTCCTTCTCGGGCTTCAGGGTGCGGTAGTTGATCGTCTCCGGCTTCTTGACCTCGCCGTACGACCATGCGCGGATGTCAGCGCTGGTCGCGAGCCCGATGCGGAGCTGATCGAAAGTAGTTGCGTCGATCACGTGTGTGTCTCTCTCGCTAGTTCTCTATAAACCTGTGTACGGGCCCGGATCAGATCTCGTCGACAGACGAAGACTCGAAGCGGGTGGAGATGTTGATGCCCAGCTCTTCAGCGGCGCGGAAGACCTCGTCATCCGTGTCCTTCAGGCTGATGACGGAACCGTCAGCCGCGAGCACCTCGACGTTCAGGCACAGCGACTGCATCTCCTTCATGAGGACCTTGAAGCTCTCGGGGATGCCGGGCTCCTGGATGTTCTCGCCCTTGACGATCGCCTCGTAGACCTTCACGCGGCCGAGGATGTCGTCGGACTTGATCGTCAGGAGCTCCTGCAGCGCGTACGCGGCGCCGTAGGCCTCGAGGGCCCACACCTCCATCTCACCGAAGCGCTGGCCGCCGAACTGCGCCTTACCACCCAGCGGCTGCTGCGTGATCATCGAGTACGGGCCGGTGCTGCGGGCGTGGATCTTGTCGTCCACCAGGTGGTGCAGCTTCAGGATGTACATGTAGCCGACCGAGATCGGAGCCGGGTACGGCTCGCCCGAACGACCGTCGAACAGGCGGGTCTTGCCGCTCGAGTCGATCAGGCGCTCACCGTCGCGGTTCGGCAGGGTGCTGTCGAGCAGCCCCTCGATCTCGGACTCGAAGGCGCCGTCGAACACCGGCGTCGCCACCTTGGTGCCCGGCTCGGCCTCGCGGGCCTCGGCGGGAAGGGTCTCGGCCCACTTCGGCGAGCCGTCGACCTTCCAGCCCTGCTTGGCGACCCACCCGAGGTGGGTCTCCAGCACCTGGCCGAAGTTCATTCGACCGGGGATGCCGAGCGGGTTGAGCACGACGTCGACCGGAGTTCCGTCGGCGAGGAACGGCATGTCCTCGACCGGCAGGATCTTGGCGATGACGCCCTTGTTGCCGTGACGGCCGGCGAGCTTGTCGCCCTCGGTGATCTTGCGCTTCTGGGCGATGTAGACGACCACGCGCTGGTTGACGCCCGAGCCGAGCTCGTCGTCGCCGTCCTGCGCGTCGAACACCTTGACGCCGATGATCGTGCCCTGCTCACCGTGAGGAACCTTGAGCGAGGTGTCGCGCACCTCGCGGCTCTTCTCGTTGAAGATCGCACGGAGCAGGCGCTCCTCGGCGGAGAGCTCGGTCTCGCCCTTCGGCGTGACCTTGCCGACGAGGACGTCGCCGGGGCGGACCTCGGCGCCGACGCGGATGATGCCGCGCTCGTCGAGGTCGGCGAGCAGGTCGAGGCTGACGTTGGGGAGGTCACGGGTGATCTCCTCCTTGCCGAGCTTCGTGTCGCGAGCGTCGACCTCGTACTCCTCGATGTGGATCGAGCTGAGCACGTCGTCCTTGACCAGGTTCTGGCTCAGGATGATCGCGTCCTCGAAGTTGTGACCCTCCCACGGCATGAACGCCACGAGGAGGTTCTTGCCGAGCGCGAGCTCACCGTTCTCGGTCGCGGGGCCATCGGCGATGACCTGGCCGACCTCGACGCGCTCGCCCTCATCGACGATCACGCGGTGGTTGTAGCTGGTGCCCTGGTTCGAGCGGTCGAACTTGCGCAGGTAGTACTCCTGCGTGCCGCCCTCGTCGAGCTGGATCGTGACGACCTCGGCGCTGACCTCGGCGACGACACCGGCCTTGTGGGCGGTGACGACGTCGCCGGCGTCGATCGCGGCGTAGTTCTCCATACCGGTTCCGACGTACGGCGAGTCCGAACGCAGGAGCGGCACGGCCTGGCGCTGCATGTTCGCACCCATGAGGGCGCGGTTCGCGTCGTCGTGCTCGAGGAAGGGGATGAGCGAGGTCGCGACCGACACCATCTGGCGCGGCGAGACATCCATGTAGTCGACCTCTTCGGCGTCGACGAGCTCGACCTCGCCGCCCTTCTTCCGCACGAGCACCTTGGGCTCGGCGAAGCGGAAGTCGGCGGTGAGCGGCGCGTTGGCCTGGGCGACGACGAACTCGTCCTCCTCACTCGCGGTGAGGTAGTCGATCGTGGTCGAGACCTTGCCCTTGGTGACGCGGCGGTACGGGGTCTCGATGAACCCGAACGAGTTGATCCGCGCGAACGAGGCGAGCGAGCCGATCAGGCCGATGTTCGGGCCTTCCGGGGTCTCGATCGGGCACATGCGGCCGTAGTGGCTGGGGTGGACGTCGCGAACCTCGACGCCGGCGCGCTCACGCGACAGACCACCCGGGCCGAGGGCCGAGAGACGCCGCTTGTGCGTCAGGCCCGCGAGCGGGTTGTTCTGGTCCATGAACTGCGACAGCTGGCTGGTTCCGAAGAACTCCTTGATCGCGGCGACGACGGGGCGCACGTTGATCAGGGTCTGCGGCGTGATCGCCTCGATGTCCTGCGTGGTCATGCGCTCGCGCACGACGCGCTCCATGCGGCTCAGGCCCGTGCGGACCTGGTTCTGGATGAGCTCGCCGACCGCGCGGATGCGGCGGTTGCCGAAGTGGTCGATGTCGTCCACGTCGAGGCGGATGTCGACCTTCTTGCCGTCGCGGACACCCGGGAGGGTCTTCTGCTCGGCGTGCAGCGCGACGAGGTACTTGATCGTCGCGATGATGTCGTCGACCGAGAGCACCGAGTCGCGGAGGTCCGCGTCGATCCCGAGCTTGCGGTTGATCTTGTAGCGACCCACCTTCGCCAGGTCGTAGCGCTTCGGGTTGAAGTAGAAGTTGTCGAGCAGCGCACGCGCGGCCTCGGCGGCAACCTGCTCGCCCGGACGGAGCTTGCGGTAGATGTCCTTGAGCGCCTCCTCCTTGGTGAGGATGGCGTCCTTCTCCAGCGTCGCGGCGATCGACTCGTAGCCGGCGAAGTGCTCGAGGATCTCTTCGCTGGTGAGGCCGAGGGCCTTGAGGAAGACGGTGACCGACTGCTTGCGCTTGCGGTCGATGCGAACGCCGACCTGGTCGCGCTTGTCGATCTCGAACTCGAGCCACGCACCGCGGCTCGGGATGACGCGAGCGGAGTAGATGTCCTTGTCGGAGGTCTTCTCCATCTGGCGCTCGAAGTAGACGCCCGGGCTGCGGACGAGCTGCGAGACGACGACACGCTCGGTGCCGTTGATGATGAAGGTGCCGCGCTGGGTCATGAGCGGGAAGTCGCCCATGAAGACGGTCTGGGTCTTGATCTCGCCCGTCATGTGGTTCATGAACTCGGCGTTGACGTAGAGCGGCGCGGCGAAGGTCTTGCCGCGCTCCTTGCACTCGTCGATCGTGTACTTCGGCTCTTCGAGCTCGGGCTGAGAGAACGACAGCTGCATCGTCTCGCCGAGGTCCTCGATCGGACTGATCTCTTCGAAGATCTCGTCGAGGCCCGTCGTCTCGGGCACCGAGTCGTTGCCGGCTGCCTTCGCCTCGGCCGAGCGGGCCTTCCAGGCGTCGTTGCCGACAAGCCAGTCAAAGCTCTCGGTCTGCAGCGCGAGAAGGTCGGGGACCGTCAGCGTGTCAGTGATCTTGGCGAAGGACAGCCGCGATGCGGTGCGGCCGTTCTTGAGGGACTTCTTACTGGATGCGGAGCGCGCAGCAACCAAGGAAAACAACCTCCGTGAGACGAAAGAGTCTCATTCTGTGTCGGTAGTGGAGAGAACGCCCCATGCCCATGAATCAATAACCCCGCCGCTATACTCGGGGTCTCTCTCCGGGCGCGCCAGCCGACCGCAATATGACGGCGTGAGAGTGTGGGAGCGCAAAGGTCAACTATATGTCCCAACTCCGCGACATGTCCAGTAATTCCTTGACTTGACCTGTGAATGGGTCTATAAGCGCGGGGAAAGGCAGTCAGAAACGGTGGATTCCGAGTCCTCTCGCCCCTTGCGCAGCGGCCTTCACGCGGAGGTCCGCGCCGACCGTCACGTGCCCGGCTCGTTCGAGCTGGTCGTCGACGGAACGCCGCAGTCGCACGTCGATCTGGGCGATCCGACGCACCTCTTCTATGAGTACGTGCGCCGCATGGGCCACGTGATCGACCAGCTTCCGGCGGGACCGCTCACCGCCGTGCATCTCGGCGCGGGGGCGCTGACCCTGCCGCGCTACATCGAGGCCACCCGGCCGGGTTCGCGGCAGCAGGTGGTCGAGCTCGAGCCCGACCTCATCGAACTGGTGCGCGAGGCGCTGCCCTTTCCCCGCGGCGCCTCGATCCGGATGCGCTACGGCGACGCGCGGGAGGTGCTCGGCAAGCTCCCGGCGGGACTGCGCGGCTCCGTCGACCTGCTCGTCGTCGACGTCTTCGGCGGGGCGCGCATTCCGGCGCACGTCACAAGCCTGGAGTTCTACACCGAGTGCGCCGAGCTGCTCGCCCCCGACGGCGTGCTGCTGGTGAATGCGGCGGACGGCGCCGGCGGCGCCTTCGCGCGGGGCCAGGCGGCGACCCTCGGGGTCGCGTACTCGGATGTCGCCGTGCTCGCCGAGTCGGCGGTGCTGCGCGGGCGGCGCTTCGGCAACTTCGTCTTGGTGGCGTCGAAGGGCGAGCTGCCGCTGGACTGGATGCCGCGGCTGCTGGCGGGCGGACCGCATCCGGCCGCGCTCGTCCACGGGCGCGCGCTGCGCGACTGGATCGCCGGCGCCGCGATCGTCACCGACCAGACCGCCATTCCCTCCCCCACACCCAATAAGAGCGTCTTCGAACAGCGCGGCGGCGCGTGACGGGGCCCCGGCGTAGCCTCAGAGCATGCTTCGAGCATCGACGACGGCGGGCCGCACGGCGGTCGGTGTGACCGCGCTCGCACTGGCCGTCGCACTGAGCGGGTGCGTCGCCGACGGGCCCTCCGCCCCGACGACCGCGCCGAGCACGCCGAGCGACCCGAGCCCGGCCGCCGCCTCGGGCGTCGAGCCGACCGGGGAGGTGCGCGATCTCGCGACCGGCCTCGCCGCCCCGTGGTCGATCGCGCGGTTCGACGACGGCACCGTGGTGCTCAGCGAACGCGACTCCGCCCGAATCGTGCGCCTCGATGACTCCGGCGCCACCACGACGCTGGCCACGATCAATGCCGCGGCACCCGCGGGCGAGGGCGGCCTGCTCGGGCTCGCGCCGTTCGAAACCGCAGACGAGCGCTGGCTGTACGCCTACCTGACGGCGGCGAACGACAACCGCATCGTGCGCCTGCCGGTGGCCGGCAGCGGCGAGGGACTGCGGCTGGGCGAGCCGGAGCCGGTCTTCGCGGGAATCCCGAAGTCCGGCAACCACAACGGGGGCCGCATCGCCATCGGGCCCGACGGCATGCTCTACGCGACCGCGGGCGATGCCGGCGACCGCGACGCCGCTCAGGATCCGGCGAGCCTCGCGGGCAAGATCCTGCGGATGACGCCCGAGGGCACGGCGCCGGGCGACAACCCGTTCCCCGGCTCGGTCGTCTACTCGCTCGGGCACCGGAATCCGCAGGGCATCGCCTGGGACGCCGAGGGACGGCTCTGGGCCGCCGAGTTCGGCCAGAACACCTGGGACGAGCTGAACCTGATCACGCCCGGCGCCAACTACGGCTGGCCGATCGTGGAGGGCGCGGGCGGGCGCGAGGGATTCGTCGACCCGGTCGCGCAGTGGTCCACCTCGGAGGCGAGCCCGAGCGGTCTGGCCTACATCGACGGCACCCTGTTCCTCGCGGCGCTGCGCGGCGAGCGGGTCTGGGGCATCACCCCCGGCCCCGAGGGGGCGGCGGTCGAGACCGCGGCGTACTTCGTCGGCGAGTTCGGCCGCGTGCGGGACGTCGCGCCGGGACCGGACGGCACCCTGTGGATTCTGACGAACAACACCGACGGGCGCGGGAACCCGCGCGCGGGCGACGATCGCCTGATGGAGGCGGACCTGCGTCCGCTCGGGGAGGACTGAGGGTGGCGGAGCTCGACCGCGTCCGGACCTGGGCCGAGGCCCTCATCCGGCTGCACCTGGACCCCGCCGTCTGGACGTTCGCCTTCGATCACGCGCGAACCCGCGCCGGCGCCTGCGACTACACGAAGCACCGGATCACGGTGTCGCGGCTCATCGCCGAGCGCTCCGACGACGACGAGGTGCATCAGACGCTCCTGCACGAGGTCGCGCACGCCCTCGCCGGCCCCGCGGCCGGGCATGGCCCCGAGTGGAAGGCGATCGCGGCCGACCTCGGCTACGTCGGCGGACGCGTGCATCACGGTCCGGTCGCCACCGAGCTCGCCCCGTGGGTCGGCGTCTGCCCGGCCGGGCACCAGCACTACCGCTACCGGCGGCCGAAGCGGGTGACCTCCTGCGCGCAGTGCTCGCGCCGGTTCGACCGTCGCCACCGCATCGCCTGGACGCAGCGCTCCACGTGATCGGCACGGTCTCGCAACCGGCGATACTGGTTACATGTCAACCGGCCAGCTCGTGACCACCCCCGACGGCACCACCTGGCGATTCGAGGCCGGCGCGGAGTCGCTCGACTTCGCCTATGCGCTCGGCGGCATCCCCGGCGCGCGTGCGGCGACCCCGGTGGACTCGGCCGCGCACCTCGGCGCCTGGCTCGCCGAGCGCGTGCCGCGGCTCGCCGCCGAGGATGCGACCGCTCGCGACCTGCTCGACGCGCGCACCCTGGCCCGCGCGATCGCCCGCCTCGCCGAGGCGCGGCACACCGCGGCCGCCGCCGACCCCGACGACATCGACGTCGTCAACCTCGTCGCGGCCATGCCCGACCTGCCCCCGCGCCTCGCCGGCGGCGGCCGGCAGGCCGGGGCCTCGCGCATCCGCGTCAGTCAGGCTCTGTCGTCGCTCGCGCGTGAGGCGATCGCCATGCTCGAGGGCGACCCGGCGGCGCTTCGCCGCTGCGGCGCCGCCGACTGCGACCTGCTGTTCCGCGACGAGTCGCGCACGCAGTCCCGCCGCTGGTGCTCGATGCAGCGCTGCGGCAACCGCGCCAAGGTGCGCGCCCACCGGGAGCGGGCGCGCGCGGCGCGCTAGCCGCCGAAGCGACTACTCGACGACCTGGACTTCCTTCCAGAACGTCACGTAGTTCGAGAAGTCGGCGCCCACGCGGTCGAACGCGCTCGCGTGCGGCGTCGGGTAGCTGAATGCGCGATCCTGCAGCAGCTGGTCGCCGTCCTTGACGGAGAAGTACTGGCAGTCGCCCTTCCACGCGCAGGTGTACGGCGTCGGGCTCTTCTCGAGGAACTCGCTCTTCACGCTCGACGGCGGGAAGTAGATGTTGCCTTCGATGTGCAGCACCTCGGACGCGTCGGCTTCGGCAATGACAGTCCCGTTGAGTACGGCCTTCGGCATGATCTCTCCCGTGGTTCGTGGTCCGCACCGCGCTCCGGCTCGGGGCCGTCGCGGTGTCTTGACTCCAACCGCGAACCGCCGCAGATCATTCCCTCGCGACGACGACCTCCGAGCCGAGCGCCGTCGGGGCCTGCCCCTCGCGCGCACTCGCCGAGGCGCTCAGCAGGTGCCGCGTCGCCCGGCGAAGGCCCGTGTAGGCGGCGGCCGCCGCCGCCGCGTCGGGCGAGTTGTGGTCGATGCCCACCTCGGCGAGCGCGTCAATCACGGCCCCGGCCGCGAGAAGGTCCTCCACCGCGAAGCGCTCGCTGCCATCGTCACGCGTCGCTCCGGCCGCCACGACCGCGATGCGGAAGCGGCCGCCGAGCGACTCCTGACGAGCGAGCGCCCAGGCGGCAAGCGAGGCGGCCGAGTCGAGCGTCGCGGCGACCACTGCCGGCCCGGGCGCGAACTCGGGGATCGGCGCCGCACCCAGCTCATCGACCCAGACGATCGCCTCGACGTCGCGCCCGATCGCGTCCGCCCCGGAACGACCCCAGTCGAAGCGCACCTGATAGGAGGACTGGGCGTGCGGATCGGAGGACGGGGAGTTCATGACAGCGAGAGTAGCGGCCCTCGCCATTCGGCCCCGCAAGGCGGAGACTGGAACCATGCGCGTCCAACTCCGCCTCGAAGTCGACTGCCCCACCGACGCCGCGTGGAACGCGCTGCGCTCCCCCGCGAGCTTCGCCGAGATCTATGCGCCGATCATCGAGATGGTGCCCGTCGAGCCCGCGATCTTCCCCGAGCACTGGCCCGAGGGCGAGGCGCGCGTCGCCCTCAGCACCCTGATGGGCATCATCGCCGTCGGGGAGCAGAAGATCGTCATCTCGTACGCCGAGCGCGACGGCGTTCACATCATCGAGGACTCGGGGCGCCCGCTCACCGGTCCCCTGTCGGTCATCTCGCGCTGGCGGCACCGGATGGCCGTCTCGGCTCTGCCCGGCGGCGGCACGCTCTACCGCGACCGGCTCGACATCAGCGCGGGGATCGCAACTCCGTTCATCTGGGCGGCGATGTGGATCATGTGGCAGTGGCGCGCCACGCGGCTGCGACGCCTGTTCGCACGGCTCTGAACCGCCGTCTGCTAGCCTGAGACCACTTGCAGCGCGATCCCGCGCTTCTTGCGTCGAAGAACGCATCCCTCGCCGCTCGGATATCCGAGGCCCGGCTGACATCTTCTTACGGCGATTCGACGTGGCCACCGTCACGCTCGCCCTCCGCTGGTCTCGATACGCCGCGCTGACGCGCGACTACTCGACCGGCACTGCCATGAAAGGGACCACTGTGTCCACCAACTTCAGCACGCTCGGCGTGCCGTACCCGCTTGTCGAGGCTCTCGCCGCGGCCGGCAAGACCGAAGCCTTCCCCATCCAGGTCGACACCCTGCCGGACACGCTCGCGGGACGCGACGTGCTCGGCCGCGGGAAGACCGGCTCGGGCAAGACCCTCGCCTTCTCGATCCCGATGGTCGCGCGTCTCGGCACGCGCCTCGCCGGAGGCGCGCGCCGCCCCGGCCGCCCGCTCGGCCTCGTGCTCGCCCCGACCCGCGAGCTCGCCACCCAGATCAACGCCACCCTCGAGCCGCTCGCGAAGGCCTACGGCCTGACGACGACCACGATCTTCGGCGGCGTCTCGCAGAACCGCCAGGTGCAGGCCCTCAACTCGGGCGTCGACATCGTCGTGGCCTGCCCCGGTCGCCTCGAAGACCTCATGAAGCAGGGCTTCGCCAAGCTCGACGCGATCGAGATCACCGTGCTCGACGAGGCCGACCACATGGCCGACCTCGGCTTCCTGCCCGGCGTGACCCGCATCCTGAACGCCACCCCGAGCGACGGCCAGCGTCTGCTGTTCAGCGCCACGCTCGACAACGGCGTGGACAAGCTCGTCGCGAAGTTCCTGAGCTCGCCCGTCATGCACTCCGTCAATGAGGCCAACTCCCCCGTCGCCGACATGACGCACCACATCTTCGCCACCGCCGATGTCGAGTCGAAGAAGCAGCTCGTCAAGACGCTCGCCTCGGGCACCGGCCGCCGGATCCTCTTCATGCGCACCAAGCACCACGCGAAGAAGCTCGCCCTGCAGCTCACCGCCGAGGGCATCCCCGCGGTCGACCTGCACGGCAACCTGAGCCAGCCCGCGCGCGACCGCAACCTGGCGGCCTTCGCCGACGGCAGCGCTCGCGTGCTCGTCGCGACCGACGTCGCGGCGCGCGGCGTTCACGTCGACGATGTCGAGCTGGTCGTGCACGTCGACCCGCCGATGGAGCACAAGGCGTACCTGCACCGCAGCGGCCGCACGGCGCGTGCCGGCTCGTCGGGCGACGTCGTCACCGTCGTGCTGCCCGCGCAGGAGAAGGACCTCGCCCAGCTGATGCGCAAGGCGCAGATCTCGGCGGCAACGCAGCGCGTGACCTCCGACTCGGCCCCCGTGCGGGAGCTCGTCGGCGAGGTCGCCGAGTACGTGACGCCGGTTCCCCGTGCGGCGCAGCCCGCCCGTGGCGGCGGACGCTCGCAGGGCGCCAACGCGCAGCGCAAGCGCGCGGCGCGCGAGGGCCAGGGCCAGTCGAGCCGCGGCTCGGGCCAGGGACGTCGCTCGCAGGGCTCCGGCCGCGGGGCCGCAGCCACGGCCGGCGCCGCGAGCTCGGGCCGCGGAGGCGCCGCCCGCACCGGCGGCAGCGCGGGCACCCGCGGTGGGGCCCGCTCGGTCTACTCCACGAACTCGAACGGCACGTCGACCGGCGGCGGCAACCCGCGTCGCGGCGGCCGTCGCAGCTCGCGCCCGATCGGCTAGACCCGGCCCGCTGCGTCGCAGCGGAACCCGACAGCATCAGCCTCTCCCGAGGCGGGACCCGTTCCCGCCTCGGGAGAGTGGCTTAATGGGCGCGGCGGCGGCGGGCTCCGGATGCCGCGAACAGCAGCACACCGAGTCCCATCAGCAGCAGCGCGACCAGGACGACCTGGCGCGACTCGTTGCCCGTGAGGGCGAGCGTGCCGGTCGACCAGATCGAGGCGTCGTCCTCAAGGGCGAACGTCTCGAGCTCGCGGAGCCGTCCGTCGTTGGCTTCGATCGCCGATACGCGGGCCACATTGAGGACGGTGCCCGGCGCAGCCGTGGGGCTCAGCGTCACCGTGAGGATCACGTCCGGCGTCCGCTGCTGATAGCCCAGCGCGCGGTCCAGGTCGCACACCACCGTGCCGCCGTAGCCGTTCGGGAGCCGGTCGGTGACCTCGCACCCGATCCACTGCGGGCCGTCGACCGCGCGCTGCGGCGTCACCGACACGATCTTGAGCACGTCGGGCACGTCATCGACCAGCTGCACGTCGGTGACGGCACCCAGCCCCGCGTTGCCGATGCTCATCGTGTAGTCGAAGCTCTGCTCCCGGTCGACCCGGGTCGCATCCGTCGACTTGGTGAGCCACAGGTCGGACGTGCGGTCGGTCGGAGTCTCACCACACGCCAGCGTCGCCGGCGGATACTCGACCGCGAGCGTCGTCTCGGGGTTGATCGTGATGCGCACCTGGGCGCCGGAGCGCAGCGCGTACTCGGGCAGCGTCTCGTCGAGCACGAGGTTCTCCCAGTCGGGAGTCTCGCCGGCGATGGCCTCGCGCCAGCCGGGCCAGCCCGTGCCGCGCTCGTCCGCATCGATCGTCGCGCCCGGCCACAGCAGGCGACCGCTCACGACACCGTCCTCCGTCAGCGCGATCGACACCGTCGAGATGACGTTGTCATCGGCGTCGAGCCACTCGACGACCATGGTGCGTCCGCCGACCGCGAGGTTGTGCGCGTCCACCGTGTAGTTCAGCCACGGGGCGTCACTGACGCACTCCGGCGTCGCGGTGGCGTCGAGCCAGGCCACGTCGACCGTGACCGTGTCATCGTCGCCATCGACCACGCGGGTGCTCGACGTGACGAACGCCTCGTTGGCGAGCGTGTCCTGGCGGATCTCCGGGTCGACGCTCACGCCGACCGTGATCGTCGGCGCGATGCCGCCGATCGCCAGCACGGTGTCGAGGACGCAGGTGAGGGTGCCGCCGAAGCCGTCCCGGTCCGCGCCGGTCACGGCGCAGTCGGTCCAGCCGGGTGCCTCGATCTCCCGCACCTTCAGAAGCGCGTCGATCTCATCGACCACGGTCACGTCGGCCGCGTCCACGTCTCCGATGTTGCGCACGTCGATCGTGTAGTCGAACTCCTGACCGCCCTGGATCAGCTCCTCGCTCGCCTCCTTCTCGACGTCGAGCGTTCCGATGCGGAACGTGTTCGTCACGGTCACCTTCGCCGGCGCCCGCGCGTCGGTGATGGTGACGACGCCGTCGGCCGGGGTGAGGGAGCTCTCGATGGCGAGTCCCGCATCCGTCTCCTCGACGGTGCACTCGGCGTCCAGCAGCAGACCGGTGAGCGTCACCGAGTAGTCGTTCTCGTCGCTGAGCTCCTGCGTCGCGTCGCTGCCGAGGTCGATGTCGCGCCAGGCGCCGTTCGCGAGGTAGCGGCACTCGACCGAGACCTCGAAGGGGCCGTCGCCGAAGCGCTCGGCTCCGTCGCCCGTGCGCACCTTGTCGATCGTGAGCGATCCGGTGTCGAACGTGTTCGTGATGGTCACCGCGCTGGAGCCGTCGGCCGGGATCATCGCGGGCGAGAGCTCGCCGATGGTCGACTCCGTCGCCCCGCCGGTGCCGGTCTCGGTCACCGAGCAGTCGGCTCCCGCAATCAGGCCGGTGACCTCGGCCTCGTAGCCGTTGGCGCTGGAGAGCGTCACGGCGCCGCCCTCGGGCAGCGGAATCGTGAGGGTCTCGCCCGACTTCTCCCAGGTGCAGGTGACCTGAGCGGTGAACGGGCCGACGCCGTAGGCGGTCGCGCCGGAGCCGTCGCGCACCTTGGCGATGTCGAGGCTGCCGACCGCGAAGTCGTTGGTGAGGCCCGCCGTGATCGCGCCGACGACCTGTTCGCCGGTCGGGCCGGGAACGGTGACCGCCGCGTCGTCGGCCGCGGTCGTCGCGCCGCCCGCATCGGTCTCGACGACCGTGCAGACGGTGCCCTGCGGGAAGATCGGGTCGAGGGCGACGGCCTCATCGGCCTCGAGCTCGAGCTCGGTCTCCAGCAGCGTCTGGCCATCGAAGAGGCACGTCACCTCGACCGTGAACGGGCCGTCGCCGTAGGCCTCAGCTCCGTCGCCGGAGAGCGACTTGAGCACCGAGACAGTGCCGCCGGCGAAGTGGTTCTCCACGACGGCCGCGTACTCGGCGTCGGTGCCGAGCGCGATCGTGGCCGGGCCGTTCTCGGCAACCGTCACCGGGTCGGCCTCGCCGACGGTGACCTGGATGCGGTTGGCGCCGTCGGCGTCGACCTCGCGTAGGTCGCAGTCGGCCGTCACCGGCAGACCGGCGACGAGCTTCGCCTCGCCGTCGGCGAGCGTGAAGGCCGCGTCGCCCTCGGCCAGGGGCACGTCCATCGTCTCGGCGCCCGTGTCGACGGTGCACTCGAGCGTGAAGTCGTACGGCCCGAACGTGCCGACCGTGCTGGTCGTCGTGACGTCCTTCGTGATGCGCAGCTGCGTCGTGTCGTAGGTGTTGGTGATCGTCGCGCGCTGCGCGCTCGGCACCGCCTCGATGGACGTGGCGGCGGTCGCGACCGTCAGCACGGCGGAATCCCCGGCGATGCTGGCGGGGCTGTAGGCCACCGAGCTCGCCCCGCTGTCGGATTCGACGATCTCGCACTCGGTGCCGACCGGAATGCCGTCCATGCGCGCGACGTACGGGGTCGCGTTGTCCTTCGAGAGCGTGACCTCGCCCGAGCTGGGGAGGATCACCTCGGCGCCCTCGACCTCACAGGCGAGCACGGCGGTCACCGAGTTCGGGGCGTACGCCGCCGCGGCGCCGGCCATCACCTTGGTGATCTGCAGCGGGCCGGTGGCGAGCTGCACACCCGCACGCACCGGCTCGACCCGACGGTCGCTGAAGCCCGGGAACGTCGCGAACACTCCGAAGCTGTTCCAGGCGCGCGACTGCTCGACCGGCACGGTCACCGGGGCGCGGTCGTCGTCGTCGCTGGTCGACGGAACGTTCACCGACTCGTAGGTGACCTTGAGCGAGGCGGCCGGCGGCAGAGTGTTGTCGGCCCCCTCGATGCCGGTGAAGTCGAAGTGCACGCGCAGCGCGGTGACGCTCGCGTAGTCAGCGCTCGGGAACGATGCCCCGTCGACCCACGTCGCCGTGGTGCAGAGCGCGTTCGACTCGAAGTCGGTGCACGGGTCGGCCGTCGTGGTGACCTCCCACGTCATGACCGTTCCCTCGGACAGGTCGTCCGTCTCCAGCTGGACCGCACCGGCGAAGACCGGACGGTAGTCGGTCTCGCGCGAGGCGCCCGAGCGCAGGTACGCGTCGCCGAGGTTCGGCAGCACGTCGATGATGGTCGTCGAGCTCGCGGGCACGTTGCCGCCGTTCGTGAACTGCAGCTTCCAGAGATCGGTGCCGCCGATCACGGTGTTCGCGGCGCACGGCTGGCGGTAGAAGCCCTCGGAGTCGGACACGCACTCGGTCGCGGAGTCCTTGACGTTCTCCGCACCGCTCGTCGAGACGCCCGCCTCATCCACGTCGCCCTTGACCCCCTTGAAGGAGGTGATCGCCGAGGCCGAGAAAGTGCTCACGCTGTGCTCGGTGCGGCAGGTCGCACCGGAGTGGACCACCGGCTTGCCGTTGCCCGACGTGTTCGCGCAGCTGCTGAGCGTGCGGTCGCTGGAGAACTCCATCTGGTTGGTGGCGACGTACGAGGCCTCGAGCCCGGGGGCCACGAGCAGCGGGATGACGATCGTGTACACCTCATCGGGCGCGAGACGGGAGCCGTCGGGCCAGCTCAGCGTGATGGTGCGCGCCGAGTCGTCGTAGTCGATCTCGACCCCGGAGGTCGGCAGCACGCCGCCGGTGCTGGTCGTGAACGTGAGCTCGCTGGTCGGGTCGAAGACCAGCGGTCCGCCGGTGCGCAGCGACGCGTCGATCGGAAGCTGGTCGACCACGACGGGGTTGTCGAGGAAGCCGGTGCCGGTGTTCTCCATCACGAGGGTGAAGTCGACCGTCTCACCCGCCGGGGTGGTCGTCACGGCCGGCGTCTTCGAGATGTCGACGACGAAGCTTCCCGTCGCCAACGCCAGGGTGTCCGTCGCGGATGCCGTGTCGTAGGCGAGCGACGGGTGGCGCACCGTGGCCACGGCCGTGTCCGAGATCGTGCTCGGGAAGGCCGAGCTCGGCACGCTGGCGCGCAGCGCCACCACGAAGTTGATCGTCGTGCTCCACGCGGCGGCCGGAGCCGTCGTCGAGAAGATCGTGCCGTCCGCCTTGGTGTAAACCACGCGGATGCCGGTCACCTCCGACCGGGTGATCCCGCTCGGCAGGCTCGGGCTGGAGGCGACCGTGGTCCCCTGAACCCAGTCGTCGGTGCCGTTCAGCTGCACGTCGACGCGCACGCGGTTGGCGCCGGCCGGGAGCGTCGCGCCGGTGAAGGAGCGCAGCTCGAACGCCTCCCAGAAGTCGGCGTCGGTGTCCTCGACGACGACCTCGCTCGGCGAGGCGGTCCCGGAGCCCTGGTTCGCCGTCAGACGGATGATCAGCTCGGAGGCGCGATCCTTCTCGAGCAGGGAGCTGATGTTCGTGCCCGCGGAGTTGCGGATCGTCTTCGTCGCGGCGACGTCGAGGCCGGCGTCCTGCAGCGTCAGCACGGCCGACGACGAGCCGTAGGCGAGGTCGTCGACGAGCACCTCGTCCCAGAGCTGCGCGAAGGCCGAGTTGGTGACGGTGCCGGGGCCGACGAGCGTCGTCGGCTCGCTGCGCAGGAACTTGCGGAGCTTGGTGTCGAGGTGGAGCGAGACCGAGGCACCCGGCTTGATCGTGCCGCCGTCGCTCGTCGACGAGCCCGCGAACAGGGCGCTCACGCCCACGACGTCGGCGAGGAAGCTCGCGTTCAAGAGCTGGCTCGAGTTGAGCGGGACGGTCTGGGTGGTGCCGTCGGCGCGCAGCACCGTCACGGTCGAGTCGCTCGCGCTGATGCCGGTGCCGCTGAGGCTCGAGTAGCTCACCTTGGTGATGGTGAACTTCTCGAACGGGTTCGTTGCGGGGTCGTAGCTGTGGCCCTCGTACGGGTTGACGAGCGCACCGGAGCCGGACTCGTCCGACAGGTGCGCGCAGTCGCTCAGGACGGTGCACGGCTGCTGGTCGGTGACCCGGATGTACCAGGCGTGCGAGGCAGCGGTGTTCGTTGCCGCCAGGGTGAACCGGCTGTTCGGGTATCCCGACTCGGCGACGTCGCCGGGGAACGGGATCGCGATCGGCGTCGAGACGCCCGCGCTCGCCGACTTGGCGAAGCTGAGACTCGGAACACCGTCGAGCACGACCAGCGAATCGGAGTCCGAGCCGGTGTACTCGCCCGCGTCACCGCTGGCGGCGATGGCGGCCGTGTTGGTGAACGCGCCCGGCTCCCCGCCGCCGACCACCGTGTCCTCGGTGATCCACTGATCCGCTTCGGCGACGCCCGTCGTGTCACGCAGCGTGTTGCGCAGTTCGAACACCAGGTCGATCGTGCGGTCCTCCGGGCCCCCGGCGACACCGGAGCCGACCGGCGGCGCCTCGGCGTCGGTCGTGCGACCCGCCTCGTACTCGCCGAACGTGATGCGCACGCCGACCGTCGACTCCTGCTGCGTCGCGTTCAGGGTGATCGCGGGCATCGAGCCCTCGCACGGCGAGCTGGGCGTGCAGGTGCCGATGCTGGTCCACGTGGTGCCGTCGAAGATCTCGACGCTCTCGACCTGGTCGTACTTGATGTACGGGTCGTTCGACGAGTTGATCGCCTTGATCTGGGTGAGGTTGAACGTCTGGAAGATCGTCTCGGCCACCGGGGTGCCGGGGTCTGCCGGATCGCTGATCACCACGGTGTCGTAGCCGAGCACCTGGTTCTTCCACTCGAGTCGCGCGGTGCGCTTCTCGCGGGACTGGGCGGAGACATCGGTCGCGCCGGAGACCTCCTGCCACGACTTGTCGAGCTCGAGAGCCCCGCTGCCCGCCGGAACGGTCTTGATCGTTCCGATGTCGCTGGCGGCCGCGGAGTCCTCCACGGTGCCGCCTTCCGGAAGTTCCACATCGCCGGTCGCGACCACCGTGGCGGTGTTCTGGTAGTCCACCTCGTCGTCGCCGATCGCCGTCGGGGTGCTCGTGCCGCGGAGCACGTCGCGTGCCTGGAACGCGAGGTTCGCGCGGGCGGTCGAGCCCTGCGAGAAGCCGGACGAGTTCGTGAAGGTGAACCGGATGCCGACGATGTCGGGATCCGAGACGTCGGCGCGGTACAGGATCGCGCCGCCCGAGGCGTTGACCGTCGCGAACGTCGTCCAGTCGGTCCGGTTCGTCGTCGTCTCGACGGTGAGAACCGCCCCCGCCGGAACCTGGGTCGGCGCGATGCCGATCAGGTCGAAAGCGGACCAGTAGTCGTCGCTGAGCCCCGAATCGACGTCGGTGATGACGATCTCGTTCGGCGAGACGTAGCCCGAGTCGCTCACCGTGACGGCCGTGAGCTTCACGGTCGACAGACCGCCCGCGGGGACCGCCTTGCTCGGGACGACCTCCTTGGAGAGTCCCACATTGATCTGCGGGTAGAGCACCTGCAGGGTCGCGCTCGGCGTGGCGCGAGTCGCCGCCCCGGCGTCGTTGTACCCGTCGATCCAGGCCTGGTTGCCGATGTCGCGCACCCCGGGGTCGGCCGCGACCGCGTCCTCAGCGACGTCGAGGCGGAACGGGATGGCGGTGGTCGCGCCGCTCTCGATGGCGCCCGCGAACTCGACCTCGAAGCCGACGATCTTCTGACCGCCGCTGAGCGTGGGAGTCGCCGGGAGGGCGTCGCCGTACTCGAGCACGGCGTCCGCCGGCGCACTGCCGCCGTCGACGGTCCAGCGCACGGTGGCGCCGGTGGCGCCCGTCGGCCAGGAGAAGCCGAGCGAGCGGAACCCGCCGAACGTCACGGAGGCGTCGGAGAGGATCCCCGTCGCCGGCTGCGTCACGGTGAAGGTCTGCAGGATGCCGTTCGAGTCGTTGCGCCCGGTCGTCGTCGCGGTGGTGCTCGTGCCGGCCGGAATCCGCGCGCTGTCGAAGCTCGTCGAGCCCGAGACGACCGAGGTGAGCGGTCCGATCTCGTAGCTCGCGCTGGTGGTGGCGGAGTCGGTGCCCTGGCCGGGAACCGACACGGTGCCGGTGACGCGGGCGGTGACGGTCGAGCCGACGACGAGCGAACTTCCCGAGGACCGGAACGCGGAGCGCTGGGCGAGCTGAACGACGACCGAGCCGGCGGTGCCATCGGCGGTCAGCGTCGTGCCGGTCGACGAGGTGAACACGATGCGCAGGCCGGTCACCTCCGCGGCGGCGACGCCCGTCGGCAGCGCGGCGGTCTCGGCGGGCGCGCCGAGCACCCATTCGCCGTCGACCCAGGCATCCACCTGAATGCGGTCGGCGCCCTGCGGGAAGGTCACGTCACCGAAACCGGTGAGGTCGACGACGTCGAAGAAGTTGGTGGAGAGGGTCGGGTCGGTCGGCACGCTCAGGGTGAGGCTCTCGGCGAGCGCGTTCGAGGTGTTGCGCGTGGTGAGCGTCAGCTCGGAGGCCTCGCCGACACGGAATCGCGTGCTCGACGGCGACCAGGTGGCGCTGGCGGTGGTGTCGATCACGTACGGGATGACGACCGTGGTGGTCGCCGCGTCGGACTTCGGCTCGGCGTTGGAGGCCGTCGCTTCAGCGGAGTTCTCGACCGGAACGCCGTTGTAGGCCCAGTCCGGGGAGATCCCGAGCGGCACGGTGAGCGTGACCTGGATCGAGGGTCCGTCACCGGAGTCGAGACCGACCCCGCCGTCGACGGTGCGCGTGAAGTCCACGGTGAGCGTGCGGTTGTTCTCGCCCGACCAGGCGTAGCTCGACGGGGCGCCGGTCACGATCACCGAGGAGTTGAGCGTCAGCGCGTCGAACTCGGACGGCAGCACGTCGACGACCTGTGCGTCGAGACACACCGCGCTCGAGCAGTCCACGGCGATCGTGTAGGTGAACGACTGGCCCGGCTCAACGCTCGTGCGGCTGACGCTCTTCGTGATGTCGAGCACGGCCGGGTACTCGGCGGCGGTCGCCGGCGTGGCGACGATGAACGAGCCGAGAAGACCGGCGAGCGCCGCGGTGAGCAGGGTGGACGAGAGTGCGCGACTGCGTCGGCGCGACAGACTGAACAAGCGGGGGCCCCCAAGCGAGACGGTGCTCAGGCGGCAGGTCGGCGGCCCGAGACGGGATCACCGTCGCTTCGACGCTAACGAGCAGGCAGGGCGAGGTGTCAGTCCCAGGACAGGGGAGACCCGTTTGGGGGTGAACCGGTCGTGCGCGCGCGGAATGGTCCGATCGAGGCTCAGCCGAGGACGCCGACCGAGGCCAGCGCCGCCCGCAGCAGGGTGCCGCGGCCGCCCTCCATCTCCGCGTGAACGGCGGCGCTCGACGCCTCCGCCGGGGTCATCCAGGTGAGCTCCAGCGCATCCTGACGCGGGTCGCAGGTGCCCGTTACCGGAACGACGTAGGCGAGCGAGACCGCGTGCTGTCGCTCGTCGAGGTAGGCCGAGAGGCCCGGAATCGGGAAGTACTCGGCGACGTGGAAGGGAACGGGGCTCGCCGGCAGCTGCGGGAAGGCCATCGGACCGAGGTCCTTCTCCAGGTGGCGGTACAGCGCGTTGCGCAGCGTCTCGCCGTACATGACGCGACCGCTGACGAGGGTGCGCGAGATCGCGCCGTGCGGGTTGGCGCGCAGCAGGACGCCGACCTCGGTCACGATGCCCATCCCGTCCAGCCGCACCGGCACCGCCTCCACATAGAGAAGGGGCATGCGGCGGCGCACCTCGGCGAGCTCCTGGTCGCTCAGCCACGCCGAGTTCGGCTCGGGGTCGCGATCGCGGTCGGGAGTCGGGTCCGGGGTTCCAACGGAGGCCATGATCCATTGTCTACCGTGGAGACATGCAACTCGACTCCGACGCGGTCATCTGGTCTCGCCCCGAAGCAGAGCGGGCAGGCCGGCCGCTGCTCGTGCTGCTGCACGGCCTCGGCAGCCACGAGGGCGACCTGTTCGCGCTCTCGCCGTACCTGCCGACCGAGTTCACGATCGCGGCGGTGCGCGCTCCCCTGCCGGAGCCCGCCGGATTCGCCTGGTTTCCGCGGCACGAGTCGCTGCCGCTCGAGGAGCGGGTGGAGAGCGCCGCGCAGGGCGCCGACGCCTTCGCGGCGTGGCTCGCCAACGCCGCCGCGGGGGCCTCGAGCGTGGGGGTGCTGGGCTTCTCGCAGGGCGCGATGGTGTCGCTGCTGACGATGCGGCGGCATCCCGGTCTCGTCGACTTCGCGGTCGCCCTCTCCGGCGGCGCCTTCCCGCGCCCGGAGCCGGCGGATGCCGCCCTCGCCGCGCAGCGCCCGCCGGTCTTCTTCGGCTACGGCCTCGACGACATGATCGTGCCCCAGCGGATGTTCGAATACACCGCCGGCTGGCTCGACGAGAACACCGACGCGACGGTGCGCTCCTACCGCGGTCTCGCACACTCGATCTCGGATGACGAGCTCGGCGACATCGTCGCCTTCCTGCGCGCGCGACTCTGACGGCGGCTCCGACGACAATAGGGGGATGCACGCCGCGCTCGAGCGTTTCTCTCCCGCCACGCGGGAGTGGTTCTCCGGCGCGTTCCCCGAGCCGACGGCGGCGCAGGTCGGGGCCTGGGAGGCGATCAGCGCGGGCGGCCACGCCCTCGTCGTGGCGCCCACCGGATCCGGCAAGACCCTGTCGGCGTTCCTCTGGAGCCTCGACCGCCTGGCCACCACGCCGCCGCCCGAGCAGCGCCGCGCCCGCACGCGCGTGCTGTACATCTCGCCGCTGAAGGCGCTCGGCGTCGACGTGGAGCGCAACCTCCGCTCGCCGCTGGTCGGCATCACCCAGACCGCGCGCCGGCTCGGCGTCGAGGCGCCGCCGATCGAGGTCGGCGTGCGCTCCGGTGACACCTCGAGCGCCGACCGGCGGCTGCTGCGAGCGCGAGCCGCCCGACATCCTCATCACGACCCCCGAATCGCTGTTCCTGATGCTCACCAGCTCGGCGCGCGAGAGTCTCGCCAACGTGGAGACGGTCATCATCGACGAGATCCACGCGGTCGCCGCGACCAAGCGCGGCGCCCACCTGGCGGTGTCGCTGGAGCGACTGGATGCGCTGCTGGAGCGTCCGGCGCAGCGCATCGGCCTCTCGGCGACGGTCCGCCCGCTCGACGAGGTGGCGCGCTTCCTCGGCGGTCGCGCGCCGGTGACGATCGTCAACCCGCCCGCGCAGAAGACCTTCGAGCTGCGCGTCGTCGTGCCCGTCGAGGACATGCGCGAGCTGGGGGTGCGCCGCACCGAGCCGGCCGCCGAGGGCGAGACCGGGCTGCAGAGCGCCGGTTCGATCTGGCCGCACGTCGACGAGTCGATCGTCGACGAGGTGTTGAAGCACCGCTCCACCATCGTGTTCGCCAACTCGCGTCGGCTTGCCGAGCGGCTCACCGCGCGCCTCAACGAGGTCTACGCCGAGCGCGAGAGCGGGTTGAGCGCCGAAGGCGGGTCGAGTGCCGCCGAAGGCGGTGTATCGAGACCGCTCGCCGTGAGCGGGTTGAGTAGCGATCCGCAGGATCGCGTATCGAAACCCAGCCCCGCGGGCCTCGATACGGCGACCCTGTCGCCTACTCGACCGGCTCACGACCCCGTCCTCGCCCGCGCCCACCACGGCAGCGTCAGCAAGGAACAGCGCGCGATCATCGAGGACGACCTCAAGTCGGGCCGCCTGCGCTGCGTGGTCGCGACCAGTTCGCTCGAGCTCGGCATCGACATGGGCGCCGTCGACCTCGTCATCCAGGTCGAGGCGCCGCCGAGCGTCGCGAGCGCCCTGCAGCGCGTCGGCCGCGCCGGACACCAGGTGGGCGAGATCTCGAAGGGCGTGCTCTACCCGAAGCACCGCGCCGACCTGCTGCACACCACCGTCGCGAGCGAGCGGATGCGCACCGGCCTCATCGAGGCGCTGAAGGTGCCCGCGAACCCCCTCGACATCCTCGCCCAGCAGACGGTCGCCGCCGTCGCGCTCGAGAACCCCGGCGGCCCGCTCACCGTGGACGATTGGTTCGACACGGTGCGCCGCAGCGCGCCGTTCTCGACCCTCCCTCGCTCCGCGTTCGAAGCCACCCTCGACCTGCTCTCGGGGCGCTACCCGAGCGACGAGTTCGCCGAGCTGCGCCCGCGCATCGTCTGGGATCGCGTCGCGGGCACCCTCACCGGGCGCCCAGGGGCGCAGCGGCTGGCGGTGACGAGCGGGGGGACGATTCCCGACCGCGGGCTGTTCGGGGTGTTCATCGTGGGGTCGGAGGTTTCGACAGGCTCAACCACCTCAGGCGGCGCAGCTACTTCAGGCGGCTCGACCGGCTCGGGCGGGTCAACCAGCTCGGGCGGCGCAGGCGCCTCAGGCGGCTCGACCGGCTCAGGCGGCTCGGGCGGGTCAGGCGGCGGGCGACGGGTCGGGGAGCTCGACGAGGAGATGGTGTACGAGTCGCGGGTGGGCGACATCTTCGCCCTCGGCGCCACCAGCTGGCGCATCGAGGAGATCACCTCCGATCGCGTGCTGGTCAGTCCCGCCTTCGGGCAGCCGGGCCGCGTGCCGTTCTGGAAGGGCGACGGGCTGGGCCGCCCCGCCGAGCTCGGCGAGGCGATCGGCGCGTTCACGAACGAGCTCGCCAACGCGCGCGGCGAGAAGTCCGCCATCCGAGGCCGCCTCGAGCAGGCGGGCCTCGACCCCTGGGCGGTCGACAACCTGCTCGGATTCGTGGCCGACCAGAAGCAGGCCACCGGCACCGTGCCGAGCGACACCACGCTGCTCGTCGAGCGCTTCCGCGACGAGCTCGGCGACTGGCGCCTCGTCTTGCATTCCCCGTACGGCATGCCCGTGCACGCGCCGTGGGCGCTCGCGGTCAACGCGCGCATTCGCGAACGCCACGGCGTCGAATCGGCCGCGATGGCGGGCGATGACGGCATCGTCGTCCGGCTGCCCGAGACCGACGCCGAGCCTCCCGGCGCCGAGCTGTTCCAGTTCGAGCCCGAGGAGCTCGACGCGCTCGTCACCGAGGAGGTCGGCTCCTCCGCGCTGTTCGCCTCGCGCTTCCGCGAGTGCGCCGCCCGCGCCCTGCTGCTGCCGCGCCGCAACCCGGGTCGACGCTCCCCGCTCTGGCAGCAGCGGCAGCGCAGCGCCCAGCTGCTCGAGGTGGCCCGCAAGTACCCGAGCTTCCCGATCATCCTCGAGACGGTGCGCGAGGTACTGCAGGACGTCTACGACCTGCCGGCCCTGACCGCCCTCACCCAGCGCATCCAGCAGCGCCGGGTGCGCCTGGTCGAGGTGGAGACGGACGTCCCGTCCCCTTTCGCGAGCACCCTCCTCTTCGGATATGTCGCTGCGTTCATGTACGAGGGCGACTCCCCGCTCGCCGAACGCCGTGCGGCGGCGCTCTCCCTCGACCCGGGGCTGCTCGCCGAGCTGCTCGGCCGCGCCGAGCTGCGCGAACTGCTCGACCCCGGGGTGATCGCGCAGACCGAGCGCGAGCTGCAGCGCCTCGACCCGGACCGGCACGCGAAGGATGCCGAGGGCCTGGTCGACCTGCTGCGCCTGCTTGGGCCGCTCTCGGTCGCCGAACTCGGCGAGCGCGCCGAATCCGGCGTCAACGTCGCCGGCAGCGTCGAGGCACTCGCGCGCGCGAACCGCGTCATTCGGGCGAGCGTCGCGGGCGAGCCCCGCTGGGCGACAGTCGAGGACGCGAGCCGTCTGCGCGACGCGCTCGGGGTGCCGCTGCCGATCGGCGTGCCAACCGTGTTCCTCGACCCGGTCGAGGATCCGGTCGGCGACCTCATCAGCCGCTTCGTGCGCACCCACGGCCCGTTCACCGCCGGCGATGTCGCCGCCCGGTTCGGGCTCGGCGTCGCCGTGGTCACCGACGTACTGAAGCGGCTGGCCGCCGACCGGCGCGCGGTCGAGGGCGAGTTCCGACCCGGGGCGAGCGGCGGCGAGTGGGTCGACACCGAGGTGCTGCGGCGCCTGCGCAGCCGCTCGCTCGCGGCGCTGCGTCACGAGGTCGAGCCGGTGCCGCAGCGCGCCCTCGCTCGCTTCCTGCCCGAGTGGCAGCAGGTCGCCGCCCCCGGCCGCGGCGGGCTGCGCGGCATCGACGGGGTGCTCGCCGCGATCGAGCAGCTTGCCGGGGTGGCCCTTCCCGCCTCCTCGTGGGAGAGCCTCGTGCTGCCCGCGCGCGTGCGCGACTTCAGCCCCGCCATGCTCGACGAGCTGACGACGAGCGGGGAGGTGCTCTGGGCCGGCGGCGGGGAGCTGAGCGGCGGGGACGGCTGGCTCTCGCTGCACCTCGCCGACCTCGCCCCGCTCACGCTCGTGGAGTCGCCCGCGGCGGCCGCGATCCGCGCCGAGCCGAACGACGTGCAGGCCCGCATCCTCGCCGCCCTCGCCGGCGGAGGCGCCTTCTTCTTCCGGCAGCTGCAGAGCGCGACCACCCCGCCGGACGGCACGCCGATCCCGGACAAGGAACTCGCCGAGGCGCTGTGGGAGCTGGCCTGGGCGGGCATCGTCGGCAACGACACCCTGGCGCCCGTGCGCGCCCGACTCGGCGCCACGACGACGCGCACGCGCGCCACCCCGCGCGGCCGCCCCGCCCGCTCGCGGGCCCGCGTCGCCTCGTCGCTCGCGATGTCGAGCCCGCCGACGCTCGCCGGACGCTGGAGCCTGCTGCCCGAGCCCTCCGCCGATGCCACGCGCCGCGCGAGCGCCCTCGCCGAGAACCTGCTGGAACGGCACGGCGTCGTCACCCGCGGCGCCGTGCAGTCGGAGGGCGTCGTGGGCGGCTTCGCCCTCGCCTACCGCGTGCTCAGCAAGCTGGAGGAGACCGGGCGCACCCGGCGCGGCTACTTCATCGACGGGCTCGGCGCCGCGCAGTTCGCCACCCCCGCGACCGTGGATCGGCTGCGCGCGCACGCCGACGACCGTGCGCGCTCCGGCGCCGCAGCCGACCCGACCGCGCTCACCCTCGCCGCGACCGACCCGGCGAACGCCTACGGAGCCGCCCTGCCGTGGCCGGAGACCGCCGGGCACCGACCGGGCCGCAAGGCCGGCGCCCTCGTTGTGCTGGTCGACGGCGCGCTCGCCCTCTACGTCGAACGCGGCGGCAAGACCGTCCTGACTTTCGCCGATCCGAGCGCCGAGGCGGACGACGCGGAGTCGCGGAGCGCCTTCCTGGGCGCCGCCGCCCGCTCGCTCGCCGAGACGATCCGCGCCACCGGCGGACGCCTCCGCGTCGAGAAGGTCGACGGCGTGTTCAGCGTCGGAACCGAGTTCGGCCGACTGCTGGAGCAGGCGGGCTTCGCCGCGACTCCGCAGGGGATGCGCCTGCGCGGCTGACCGACCGGCCGCCGCCTCGCACCGCCTAGCCTGGAGGCGTGAAGCGCATCATCGCCGTTGTCATCGCTGTCGGCCTGGCGGCACTGCTGTTCGTCGCGGTGAGCGAGGTCGACCTCGACTGGCCGGATGCCGCACAGCCCACCGCGCCCGCCGCGAGCGACACCGACCCGGCGGAGATCATCCCCGTCCCCGCCGACGCCATCCCGATGCGCGTCGAGTCGATCACCGACGGCGACACCCTGAAGCTCTCCACCGACCAGCCCGGCGACCTGGTCACCACGACCAGCCCGATCGCCGTGCGCCTGATCGGCATCGACACCCCCGAGGTGTACCCGCAGCTCGAGTGCTACGGCGCCGAGGCCGAAGACGAGCTCGCACGCCTCGCGCCGCTCGGTTCGACGCTCTGGGTGGCCCCCGATGAGGACAGCTGGGATGACTACGACCGACGCCTGTTCTACCTCTGGACCGACGACGGCGAGTTCATCAACCTGAGCCTCGTCGAGGGCGGCTTCGCCGAGGCGATCCGTGTCGCCCCGAACGACCTGCACTACGAGACGCTGCTCGCCGCGGAGCGCGACGCCGCCCTCGCGGGGCTCGGCATGTGGGGCGCCTGCCCGACGCGCTGATCCCGCGATCGGGGGTTCCGGTCGGCGCCGGATGCAATTACCCTTCCTTCGAAACGGAGGGAATCTCATGCATCTGCGCCCGATCACCATCGTTCTTGCCGCCGCCACCGCGCTCGCGCTCACCGCGTGCGATCCCGGCACCCCCGTCGTCACGCCGACGGCCGCCGCGCCGGCGGCCACCGAGGCTGCGACGCCGACGCCGACCGCCGAGCCCACCGTCGCCACGTCGGTCTACTTCGATGCCAGCGTCGTCGAAATCCGCGCAGGAGACCACGTCACGTCGTTCGACTACTACGCCGACCCCGACGAGCTCGTCAACGCCCTGACTCTCGCCTTCGGCTTCGCCCCCTCCGCGACGTCCTACTCCGGCGGCGCGCACGTGCCTCCGGGCGTCAGATGGGAGTGGTCCGGTTTCGAGATCATCGACCCGGACGGGTTCATTCCCGACGACGAGACGACCCCGACCTTCCAGCTCGCCACCTCGACGGCGATGGTGGGCGACGTCGCGATCGAGAGCTTCGGAGACCTCACGATCGGGTCGACGCAGGCCGAGTTCGAGGCCCTCGCACTCGAGACCTGGGAGATCACCACCGGCGAGCGCGGCATCATCCACCTGCGCGAGCTGAGCGTCGGGGCCGAGGCCAACCTCGGAAATCCCGACCCCGGCCTCTACGTTCAGGCCGACACGAGCGACGGGCTCGTGACCTCGATCATCGGGCCGCTCCCGAACTTCGGCGCGTAGAGGCGGCTCGACGGCCGGTGGCGTAGCCTTCCGCCATGCCCGAAGGCGACACCGTTCACCGCACCGCGCGCGGTCAGCACGCCGCGCTCGCGGGCTCGGTGCTCACGGGAACCGACTTCCGCGTGCCGCGATTCGCCACGCTCGACCTCACCGGCGAGACGGTCAACGAGGTCGTCGCGATCGGCAAGCACCTGTTCCACCGCGTGGGCGAGTACAGCATCCACTCGCATCTCAAGATGGAGGGCTCCTGGCAGCTGTATCCGCGTTGGGCCGACGCGGATGCCCACTGGGACCGCCCCGCGCACCTCGCGCGCGCCGTGCTGCGCACCGAGTCCCTGGAGTCGGTCGGATTCGAATTGGGAACCCTTGACGTGATGCTGCGCACCGAGGAGGACACCGTGCGGGAGCGACTCGGTCCCGACCTGCTCGACCCCGCCTGGGGACAGGGCCACACCGTCGAGGCTGCCGCGCGCCTCGCCGCGCGCCCCGAGGTTCCGGTGTTCGTCGCGGTGCTCGACCAGTCCAACCTGGCCGGCATCGGCAACGTGTATGCCACAGAGCTGTGCTTCCTGCGCGGCGTGCTGCCGACCCGCCCGATGGGCGACACCGACGCGGCCGCGATCGTCGATCTCGCGCGACGGCTCCTGGTGGCGAACCGCGATCGCACGACTCGCACCACGACCGGCGACCTGCGTCGGGGGCAGACGACGTGGGTGTACCGACGCGCTGGGCAGTCGTGCCGACGCTGCGGCACGACGATCCACGGCGGCCGGCTCGGACCCGAGGTGTCGCCAGCCCATGCGGAGCAGGACCGCTCGGTCACCTGGTGCCCGCACTGCCAGCGCTGACGCGGTCACAGCAAGCATCCAGCCTGCTCATCGAGCGGGCATAGCGCCCCGCTCGACACTCGTGCCATGACCACTTCACCGAAGTCTGAGACTCCTCCGGAGCCGGAGGAGGCTGCCCCGCTGCCGAGACCGCGGCCCCCGCCGCGCCGCCAGCACCCGCCGCTGACGCGACCCCTGACGCGTCGCCGGCCGCCGCTCCCGCGGCACCTGCCCGAGCCAAGCCCACCGTCTTGGCGACCTCCCTCATCGCCGCCGCGGCGCTCGTCGTCGGCGTCGTCGCCGGTGGCGCCGGCGGATTCTTCATCGGCACTTCCGCCGCCGACCAGCGTCCGACCGTGACGGCCGGCGTCAACGCCGGCGAGCGCCCCGCGCTTCCGGACGGGGCCGGATCGGGCGAGCGGCCCGGCGAGATGAACGGAGGCCAAGGCGGCCCGGGATCCGCGCCCGACGGCGGCACCGAATCCGACGACAGCTGAGTCGTCACCCCCTCACCCCCCTGGCACAAGGCCGGGGCGGCCATCGCCTCATCGGATGACGCCCCGGCCTTGCTGTGTCGGGGGACCGTCCGCCGAAGATTGCGGAACGGTCACGACACAGAAGTCGTCGTTGCGCTTTTCTCACATCGCGCGTTATATTTCGTTGCTGCCGAAATCTGAAAGGAGTCAGCTGATGATGATCACCATCACGGGAATCACCCGTCCTCGCGCCGCTGGCTTCGTCGGCGTCCTCTCGCGCGGCTGACGCGACGCTTCACTCGTCGCCGGTCTCGCGGTGACGACGCTCTCGAAGCCCCCGATCGGGCGACCCTTCGCGGCGCCTCGGTCTCTCGTCCCGTCCACGACCCGTCAACGCGCCCCGCGCTCCGATGCGGTCGCTCCCACCCGCCGCCGCGAGCGGCACCCCGTCGACTGCGCTGCCACGGCGGCAGCGCGACCGATTCTGCGAGGAACACACATGTCCATCACCACCTCGGCCCCGGCCGAACCCACCCATCAGCACCCGCCTCACGCGGCCGCCGCCCCGGCGCGCCCGCACCGGCCCGTCCGTCGCGTCGGCCTGCTCGATCGCGCGGCGCTGCGCCTCGGCATCCTGCTCATCACCTGGAGCCGTCGCCAGCACCGAAGCCGCGAGGAGCAGCGAGCGCGCATCGAACAGGCGCGGGCGACGGAGTCGCGCGAACTCGCGGCTCAGCGTCGGATGCTGCTGTCACTGCCTCCGCGATGAGGCACCATGCACCGCGGGCTCTCGCACCTCGAGCGGGAGCCCGCGGCGTCCGTGGCGGCGGCACCCGAGCCATCCGTCGGTCTCAAAACCGGCAGAGGTACTCTCGACACCACGCCGGGAGCTTCCCGACCGCACCCGCCCGAAGGAGACGCGGCATGAACAGCGCAGCCCGGACGCCGCCCCCCGTTCCGCCGCGCTGGTTTCTGCGAGCGGCGTGGGCCGTGCATCGCGCCATCGTGAGAGTCTCGCGCGGCCGACGCGGTCTGTGGCTTCCGACTCCGAAGAAGTGGGGAGCTCTGCGGCTCACTGCGATCGGTCGCACCTCCGGCTCGATGCGCAGCGTCATCCTGGGGTACATCGAGGACGGTCCGAACCTCGTCACCCTGGCGATGAACGGCTGGGCCGAAGGCGATCCCGCCTGGTGGCTCAACCTGAAGGCCAACCCGGAGGCGACGGTCGAGACGGCCGAAGACACGCGCGCCGTGCGCGCCTCGGAGGCCACCGGGGCCGAACGAGACCGGCTCTGGACGCGTCTGCAGGATGTCTACGACGAGGCCGACATCTACGCGCCACAGCGCGCGACTCGCACCGCGGTCGTCATCCTCGAACCGCGCTGATCAGCGCTGCGTGGGAAAGCGCCGCCCCGACACCCGGGTCGGCACGACGCGCACGAAGTTGTGCTTCGGAGCCGGGTTCGCCGGCACCAGCGCCAGCACGCCGCTCGCCGCGATCTCGTCGTCACGGTCGAGTCGGCGGGCGACCCCGCGCACGACGACGCTCCACCGCATCGCACCCGTCACCCCGTCGGCCTCGAGGGCGACGCGCGGCTCGGCGGTGAGCTCCCGCAGCTTCTGACCCGGCGCCGTGCGGAAGACGAGCGTCTCCCCGTCGACGACGTAGTTCACCGGAAAGATGTCGGCGCCCTCCGGCGTCACCACGGCAAGCCTCGCCAGGTCGGCACCGCGCAGCAGCTCCCAGCAGTCGGGGCCGGTGAGCACCGTCGTGCCCGGTGAGACGTCTCGGATCGAAGTGTTCATGGTCCCAGTTGACCGCGCGGCGGCGGATGCGGGCAGTGCCGAACGTCCTGTGGTGAACTCGGAGCATGACGCATCCGTTCTCCAGCCTGGTGTCGATCGGCGACAGCTTCACCGAAGGGGTCGGCGACGAGCTGCCCGACGGCCGCGTGCGCGGCTGGGCGGACCTGGTCGCCCTCGGGCTCGCGCAGGCCAGCACCGAGCCGTTCGGCTACGCCAACCTGGCGATCCGCGGCCGCCTGCTGGAGCCCATCGTCACCGAGCAGCTGGATGCGGCGATCGCCCTCGCGCCGAGCCTGATCAGCATCAACGGCGGCGGCAACGACATGCTGCGCCCGCAGTTCACGATCGCCTCGGTGGCCGAGCGCCTGCTCGCCGCCGTCGACCGAGCGCGCGAGGCGGGCATCCACGTGCTGCTGCTGAGCGGCGGCAATCCGAGCCGTCACTTGCCGCTCGGTCGCGGCATCGAGAGACGCGGCAACGAGTACGCCGATGCGGTGCTCGCGCACCTGCCGCGCGAGGGCGTCACCTTCGTCGACAACTGGCGCGACGAAGAGCTCACCCGGCTCGAGTACTGGTCGGTCGACAAGCTGCACCTCAACCCGGTCGGCCACGCGCGGGTCGCGAGCAACGTGCTGGGTGCCCTCGGCGTCGCCGTGCCGGACTTCGGCCTCGACGGCGGCGCGCCCGACCAGCGCCCCGGCACCGCGGCGTACTGGCGCGAGTACGTGCTGCCGTGGATCGGCCGGCGGCTGCGCGGCACGTCCTCGGGGGACTCGCGCGAGCCGAAGAGCGCGACGCTGCAGCCGGTCACCCTCTGACCCACGGCCCCGATCGGCTACGGCTCGAGTATCCGCTCCAGGAGCCTCAGGCTGTCGGCGATGTCGACCGTGTCGTCCAGGAGCCACTGCGTCTGGAGGCCATCGGACGCCGCGATGACCAGCGCGGCCATCGCCAGCGGGTCGACGCCGGCTCGGATCGTGCCCGCCGCCTGCCCGTCGCGGATCAGCCCCGCCAACCGCGCGCGCAGGGCCGCGAATCGGGTGGAGAAGAACTCGCGCGAGTGCGTCTTGTCGGCTTCGAGCGACCCGGCCAGCAGCATCGTGTAGAGCGCGACGTACCCCGGAACCACGACGTTGCGTTCGGCAGCGCTCACCATTGACCCGACGACCTCACGGTCGGCGACCGGGTCGGCGCGACGAACCATCGCTTCGTTGAGCACCGCGACCAGGAGCTCTTCTCGCGAGCCGAAGTAGTGCAGCAGGGCCGCATGCGACACGCCGATCTTCTCGGCAATGGCGCGCAACGACGTTCCTTCGGCCCCCTTGTCGACGAACACCTCGATGGCGCGATCGAGGATCTCCTGCCGCCGAGCGACGCCCTTCGCATAGGAGCGCTGCACGCCTTTTTCCGCCACGCCCCCACCCTAGCGATCAAAAACCTCCACCTGGCGGTTTTCTGCTACCGTCATCCCACGAACCCGAAATCCCACCGAAGGCAGCAGCACATGCAGACACCCACCATTTCGGCGCAGCTCTGGAGCGTGCGCGACGAGATCACCGCCGATCTCGATGGAGCTCTCGCCCGGCTCCGCGCCATCGGCTTCGCGAACGTCGAGGCCTTCGACTTCGTCTCGCGCGCCGAATCGCTCGCCGACGCGTTCGCGCGTCACGACATCGCGTGCCCGACCGGTCACGCCTCGCTCGCCTCGGCGACCGAGAACCCCTTCGACGATTCGATCACCGCGCCGACCGCCGACGAGGTGTTCGCCGCGGCGGCGGCACTCGGCATCACCACCGTGTTCGATCCCTTCGTCGCGCCGGAGCGCTGGACCACGCACGCAGAGATCGCGGCCACCGCCGCAGCCCTGAACGCGGCCGCCGAGGTCGGCGCCGCGCACGGCATCGCCGTCGGCTACCACAACCACAACCAGGAGTTCGAGGCCGAGATCAACGGGCGGTTCGCTCTCGAGGTGTTCGCCGACCTGCTCGATCCCGCCGTGCAGCTCGAACTCGACCTCTACTGGGCGACGGCCGGCGGCGCCGACCTCGTCGAGCTTCTGACCACGCTCGGTGACCGCGTCACGGCGCTCCACATCAAAGACGGAACGCTTGACCCGCTGCCCAGTCTCGGCTCCCCGCCGACGGACCAGGTCCCGGCCGGCGAAGGCACGGTGGCACTCGGCGCCGCCCTCGACGCCGCGCCCGCGGCGAAGTACGCGATCGTCGAGTTCGATGCCTACCGGGGCGACATCTGGCATGGCATGAAGACCGGCTTCGAGTTCCTGGCGTCGCGAGGGCTCGCCTGATGGCCGCGACGAGCTCCGCCCGCACCGGAACGGTGGCCGTCGGCCTCATCGGGGCGGGCAACATCAGCGACACCTACCTCGAGAACCTGAACAGCTTCCCCGACATCGAGGTGCTCATCGTCGGGGATCTGCTCCCCGAGCGGGCTCGCGAGCAGGCCGAGAAGCACGGAGTCCCCGCGTTCGGCACGGCCGACGATGTGTTGGCGCATCCGGGTGTCGAACTCGTCGTGAACCTGACGCTTCCGGCGTCGCACGCGGCCGTCTCGTCGGCCGCACTCGCCGCCGGCAAGCACGTCTGGAGCGAGAAGCCGATCGGCATCGACCGCGAGAGCGCCTCGGCCCTGCTCGCCCAAGCGGATGCCGCCGGACTGCGCGTCGGGATCGCCCCCGACACGGTGCTCGGCCCCGGCATCCAGAGCGCCAAACGAGCGATCGATCGCGGCGACATCGGCACGCCGCTGTTCGCGCAGACCGGCATGCAGTACGCCGGCCCGGAGTCGTTCCACCCCAACCCCGGCTTCCTCTTCGCCCACGGCGCGGGCCCGCTCTTCGACATGGGGCCGTACTATTTCACGACCCTCGTGAGCATCCTGGGCCCGGTCGCCGCCGTCGCTGCGCTCGGCATGAAGGCGCGCGCGGAGCGCGAGATTCTCGTCGGCTCGCTCGCGGGATCGACGTTCCCCGTTGAGGTGCCGTCCACCATCTCGGTGCTCGCGGCCTTCGAACGAGGCGCGACATCGCAATCGCTCCTCAGCTTCGACTCCCCGCTCACCCGCCACGGCGTCGTCGAGATCTCCGGCACGGAGGGCACGATCGTCCTGCCCGACCCGAACACCTTCAGCGGCACCACCACGATCATCCGACCGCGCGAACGGGGAAGCTCCGAGCAGATCAGCGTCGACGTGATCGAGGAAGGGACGGTCGTCGGTCGCGGACTCGGTGTGCTCGACATGGCGCGCGCGATCCGTGAAGGCCGGCCGCACCGTGCGACCGGCGAGCTCGGCTATCACGTGCTCGACATCCTCATGTCAACGTCGGAAGCCGCCGAGTCGGGGCGGTTCGTGCCGGTGCAGAGCACCGTCGAATCGCCCGACGCGATGCCGGTCGACTTCGGCCCGCTCGAGCGGACGCTCTGAACGAGAGCTTCGCAACTACGCTCGAGTGAGACCCAGGGTTCGTGTCGCCGCGTCCGACAGGCCCGCGTGCGCGCACCTGACGGCGCCGACCGGATCCGGTCGCGAATCCCACGACACTGCCCGCCGATCAAGGAGCTGCCATGGCCGATCTCGCCGACGACCCCGCTTCCTCCCCCGACGAACGATCGATGGTCGCCGAACGCGCACCGCGCGTCGGAGGCGCACGGGCGTTCTTCGCCCGCAACTCGGATGCCCTCGTCTTGGAGCTGATCGGCAGCGTCGTGCTCGCACTCGTGGTCTCGCTCCTGGTCTTCGGCCTCGATCAGGCAGCCACCGAGCAGCGGGATTCGAAAGCGGAGTCGCTGAGCAACTCGATCTTCGTGCGGCAGTCGGTCATGGGCGGCAACGACGTGCTCCCGTTCTCGGGCCTCAACCTGCGTGACGCGCAGCTCAGCGGCCTTCCGCTCACCGGTGCCGACTTCTCCGACGCCGACCTCGCCGGCGCGGAACTGAAGGACGCCGATCTGTCTCACGCACTGCTCGCGGAGGCCGACCTCTCGGGAGCCGACCTGAGCGACAGCGTCCTCGCCGGAGCCGACCTCTCCGAAGCAGTGCTGGACGACACCAACCTGAGCAACGCCGACTTCACCGGAACACAGGTCACCGACGTGGACTTCAGCACGGCGTTCTACCTGGAGGGTGCTCCCCCGATCGGGCTCGACGCCATCGATGACCTGCAGGTGCGACCCGACCCCGACGACGACTAGCCGCCGGGGACGACGAGCCCCTGGCCCGACTCAGTGCGATTCGCGGCTGACGACCGACCCGCTCGAGCCGATCAGAAAGTCGAGGTCGGCGCCGGTATCGGCCTGCATCACGTGGTCGACGTACAGCCGCTCCCAGCCGCGTGACGGCGCGGCGTACGCGGCCTCGCTCGCCGCGCTCTGGCCGCGCGCGTGAAGCTCCTCATCGCTGACGTCGACGCTCAGTTCGCGGGCCGCCACGTCGATCCGCACCAGGTCGCCGGTGCGGATCAGGGCGAGCGGTCCGCCCGCGGCGGCCTCGGGGGCGACGTGCAGAATGACGGTGCCGTAGGCGGTGCCGCTCATGCGCGCGTCGCTGATGCGCACCATGTCGCGCACCCCCTGCTCGAGCAGCTTGCGCGGCAGCGGCATGTTGCCGACCTCGGGCATGCCCGGGTAGCCGCGCGGCCCGCAGCCGCGCAGCACCAGCACCGAGTCGGCCGTGACGTCGAGGTCGGGGTCGTCGATGCGCGACCGCATGTCCTCGATGCTGTCGAAGACCACGGCCGGGCCCGTGTGCTGCAGCAGCGCGGGGGTGGCCGCCGCCGGCTTCACGATCGCGCCGCGGGGCGCCAGGTTGCCGCGGAGCACGGCGATTCCCGCGTTCTGCATGAGCGGAGCGTCGCGCGGCAGAATCACCGTGTCGTCGAAGACGGGCCGGTCGGCGAGCGCGTCGACCAGAGGCGCGCCGGTCACCGTGATCGGATCCGGGCGCAGCAGGTCCGTGACCTCGGCGAGCGCCGCGAGCACGCCGCCCGCGCGGTAGAGGTCGTCCATCAGGAAGGTGCCGCTCGGCTGCAGGTTCGCCAGCACCGGCACTCCGCGCCCGGCGGCATCGAAGTCGTCGAGCGTGAGGTCGACGCCGAGCCGGCCGGCGATCGCCAGCAGGTGCACGACGGCGTTGGTCGACCCGCCGAGCGCGGCGACGGCGACGATCGCGTTGAGAAAGGCATCCCGCGTCATGATCTGGCTCGGAGTGCGGTTCTTCGCGACCATGTCGACGATGAGCTGTCCCGTCTCGTGCGAGAGCGACAGCAGTCGGGCATCGGCCGCGGGGGTTCCCGCGAAGCCGGGGATCGTCATGCCGAGCGCCTCGGCGACGACCGCCATCGTCGAGGCGGTGCCCATCGTGTTGCAGTGCCCCTTGCTGCGGATCATCGACTGCTCCGACTCGATGAACTGGCCATTGGTGATGGTGCCGGCGCGCGCCTCCTCACTGAGCCGCCACACGTCGGTGCCGCAGCCGAGCGCCTCCCCGCGGAAGTGGCCGGTGAGCATCGGGCCGCCCGGCACGACGATGGCGGGGATGTCGACGGAGGCGGCCGCCATCAGCAGTGCGGGGATGGTCTTGTCGCAACCGCCGAGCAGCACCACCCCGTCGATCGGGTTGGCGCGAAACATCTCCTCTATCGCCATTGCCGCCAGGTTGCGCCAGAGCATCGCCGTCGGCCTGACCTGGGTCTCGCCGAGCGAGACGACCGGCAGGTTGTAGGGCACGCCACCCGCGGCCCACACCCCGTTCTTCACGCTCTCGGCCACCTCGCCGAGGTGCATGTTGCAGGGCGTCAGATCGGATGCGGTGTTGGCGATCGCGATCTGCGGCTTGCTGCCGTCGAGGGCGTCGCTCGGGTTGCCGCGCCGCATCCACGCCCGATGGATGTAGGCGTTGCGGTCGCGTCCTCGGTACCAGTCGGCACTGCGGAGGTGATTCACCAGTGAACCTCTTGACTCCAACCGCGCGAATGGTTGGGTAATGTTCGAGATTATGGCATGCACCGCGGCGGGCATGAGATTCGAACTCGGCGAAGGCATCCTCTGGGATGACCGCGCCGCCCGCGTGCGCTGGGTCGACATCTGGCGCGGCCGGGTTCACTCCGGCGCGCTGGACGGCGGTCAGATCGTCGACATCGACACGCGCGAGATCGGCCAGACCGCGGGGGCGGTCGCCCTGGCGGAGGACGGCGGACTGCTTCTCGCCGCCGCGCGCGGTCTCGCCACGATCGCACCCGACGGCACCGTCTCCTTCGGGCCCGACCTGCTCGGTGCGCGGCGCGACGTGCGCCTGAACGACGGCGCTGTCGACCCGCACGGGCGTTTCGTCGTCGGCACGCTCGCCCTCGGCCGCGCGCGCGGTGACGAGCGGCTCCTGCGCGTGTCACCCGACGGCACCGTCGAGACGCTGCGCTCGGGGATCGGGCTCTCCAACGGCGTCGCCTTCTCGCCCGACGGCGCCTGGATCTACCACGTCGACACGTTGGCGAGAACCGTCGCCCGGCATCCGTACGGCGCCGGGGAGTTCGACACCTCGGCGCCGTGGGAGGTGGTCATCGGCGACTTCCCCGCCTACCCGGACGGTCTCACGGTGAGTTCAGACGGCAGCCTGTGGGTGGCGCTGTTCGGCGGCTCGGGGGTGCAGCGCCGCGCCCCCTCCGGCGAACTCCTCGAGACGATCCCGGTGGACGCGACCCAGGCCACCTGCCCCGGTTTCGTCGGGCCGGCGCTCGACGTGCTGGCCATCACCACCGCCTACGAGGGCCTGACCGAGTGGAGTGACCAGTCCGGGGCGATCTTCCTCGCCGACGTCAACGCGACCGGGATTCCGGCGTCGCGCTGGGCGGGCAGCACCCTCCCGCTCGGGGCGGGGCGAGCCTGATGCGCGCGCTCGTTGTGACGGCGCCCCGGGACGCCTCCGTGCAGGAGGTGCCCGACCCCGTCGCCGGCGCGGGCGAACTGCTGGTCGATGTGGAGCGGGTCGGCATCTGCGGCACCGACGTCGAGCTCTACACCGGCGAGATGGCGTACATCGAGCAGGGCCACATGCACTTCCCGCTGCGGCTCGGACACGAGTGGACGGGCCGTGTCGTCGGCGTCGGCAGCCGCGCCGACGAACCGTGGCTCGGCGCCCGCATCACCGGCGACACGATGCTCGGGTGCGGTCGCTGCGCGTACTGCACCGCCGGAAAGCAGCACGTCTGCCCGGACCGCTTCGAGGTGGGCATCCGCGACGGATGGGCGGGCGCCCTGGCCGAGAAGGTGCTGATTCCGACGCGATTCGCGTTCGAGATCCCGTCGCAGGTGAGCCTGGCCGCCGCCGCGCTCGTCGAGCCGGGCGGCAACTCGCTGCGGGCGGCGCGGGCGGCGCGCATCGAGCCCGGCCATCGCGTGCTGGTGCTCGGCTCGGGAACGATCGGGCTGCTCGCCGCCCAGTTCGCCCTCGCCGAGGGGGCGGAGGTGCACGTCGGCGGCGTGCGCGCCGAGTCGCTCGCGCTCGCCCGCGCGCTCGGGGTGCCGCACACGCACCCGCTCGCCGAACTGGCCGACGGCGACGAGAACCGGTTCGACGCGGTCATCGAGTGCACCAGCAACGAGCGGATGCCCGCGCTGGCCGTGCGCCTCGTGAAGCCGGGGGGCCGCGTCGTCTACATCGGGCTGTCGTCCACGCCGAGCCTCGTCGACTCGCGCGCGATCGCCCTGAAAGACGTGGACGTGGTGGGGATCCTGTCGGCGTCACCCGGGCTGGCGGGGGCGATCGAGGCCTTCGCGAGCGGGGCGGTCGTTCCGGACGCGATCGTCAGCGAGGTCGTCGCCCTGGCCGAGGTGCCCGACCGGCTGGAGGGGCGACGCGGCGCGGCGGCGGGGCCCGGCCCCAAGGTGCACGTCGACCCGCGGCGCTAGTCGGGGGTGCGGCGAGGCTTCTCCGCGCGCGCCCGCGCGACGACAAGTCCACGGGCGGAGTCGGGGAAGCGCGCCAGCATCTGGCGCACCTCCTCGGCCTCGACGTGCGCGCCGAAGAGCTCGGTGTGCGGCTCGAAGCGCACCCCCTCGGCGAGCGGTCCGGCGACGACCGGGTCGAAGCCGAGGTCATCGACCAGTCGGGCGACCGTCGCCAGGTCGGCGGGGTCATCCCCCGCGATCGCGATCGCCTTGCGCCCGGGCGCGCCGGGCGGCCGCGGCTCCTCGTCGAGGTCGTGATAGCCCATGTGATTGAGCGCCTTGACGACCCGCGAGCGCGGGAGGAAGCGCTGCACGATCTCGCTCGACGAGGTGGTCGGGTCGTTGAGGTCGTCGCGGATGCCGTCCACCTCCCACCAGTAGTTCATGGCGTCGACCACGAGCTTGCCGGCGAGCTCGTCGACCGGCAGCGCGGTGTGCTTGCCGAGCGGAAGCGCGAGGACCACCAGGTCGGCGCGCGCCGCCGCATCCGCCGCAGTGGTGGCGACGGCACCCGGGGCGAGCACCTCGATGATCAGCCGGATGCGCTTCGGGTCGCCCGAGCCGGCGATCAGCACCTCGTAGCCGGCCTCGCGCGCGAGCCGGGCGAGCACGGTGCCGACCTTGCCCGCACCGAGGATGGCGAGGGTGGGTTGGGGCATGAGTTCAGCGTAGGGAACTCAGCGGGTGGGGTGCAGGCTGCTAGGTCGCCGCGCAGCGCTGGCGCCACGCCTCCTCGTTGTTGTGCACCGGAGCTTCCAGCACGCGCAGACCCGACGCGGCGCCGTGGTCCATCGGCCCGAAGAACTCGGTGATCGCGGCGGCAAGTTGCGCCACAGTGTCAGGGAGGTCCTCGGCGAGATTGCGCGACTCGCAGGGATCGGTGCTCAGATGGAACAGCTCCGCGGCGCCGTCGTGGCGCACAATCAGCTTGAGGCGCTCGGTGCGCACCATCCGGGTGTCGCCGTACTCGCCGAAGACCCGCCCCGCACCGGCCACCTGCTCGTCCCGCAGCACGGCAGCGAATGAGCGCCCCGGATAGACCGCACGATCGCGGCGCGGCGGCGTCAGACCTGCGTGATCGACGATGGTTTCGAACAGATCGCAGTGGTTGGCGAGGCGGCCGCTTCGCATGCCGGCGGCCACGCGCCCCGGACGGTTCAGGATGACGGGAACTCGAATCGACTCCTCGACCATGTTGTATGGCCGGGTCCCGTTGCCCTTCCCCCAGATCCCGTGCTGCCCCAGACACAGCCCATGGTCGGAGGTGTAGACGAGCAGCGTGTCCGCGCGGAGATCGCCAGCGTCGAGGGAGGCCACCAGCCTTCCCACCTGCTCGTCCAGAGACGTGACGGCCGCGTAGTACTGCGCCACGGCCTCCTCCTCGCGCCCCGGCAGCACCGAGAGCGATTCGCCCGCGAGCCGGCCGGGCGTCGGCGCATCGCTGCACGCCGACGGCGCCGACGCGCCGCGGTATCGCGCCACGAGTTCCTCCGGCTGCCCCGACCACGGCGAATGGGTGACAAAAGGCGCGACGACGAGGAAGAACGGCTTGTCGTCCGGGCGGGTGCTCAAGAAATCCAGCGCCCGATCGAAGATCGCGCTCGGATCATGAGCACTCCGCTCGGGCACCGGCTCATCCGACCAGACGACCTCGTGCGCTTCCGGCTGGGCGGTGAAGCCTTCGTACACATGCCAGTAGTCGACGCTCGCCGGGCGGCGGCGGGCATCGCCGAGGTGCCATTTGCCGATGTAGCCCACCGCGTAGCCGGAGTCGTGGGCCAGATCGAGCAAGGTCGGCAGCTCGCCCAGCCACGCCCGCTCGGCGACGGAGGCGAGCGTGGTGTCCAGGTAATCGTGAATCCCGTGCTGCGACGGCATCGTGCCGGTGAGCAGACTCGCGCGCGCGGGCGAGCACACCGGCGTCGGGGTGAACGCGAACTCCATCGTCGTTCCCGACTCGGCGAGAAGGTCGAGGTTCGGCGTCTGGACCGTCGAGTTGCCGTAGGCGCCACTCGCCCACGCCGCATGGTCGTCGGACAGCACGAGCACCACGTTCGGGCGCGTCATGCTGCCGTCCGATGCGTGCGCGGAGTTACTTGACGGCACCCTCGACCAGGCCTTCCTCGAATCTGCGCTGGAACACGATGTAGAGGATCACGACCGGCAGCTCGATCAGCACCAGGGCGGCGAAGAGCCGCGGAACGTCGACGAAGAACTCCTGCTGGAACGCGCGCGGCACCACCGTGACCACGAGGAGCTCGGGCGTTCGAATGAACAGGAACGCCAACAGGAACTCGTTCCATGTGCCGAGGAAGGTCCAAATGGCGACCATGATGAGTGTCGGCTTCGACAGCGGGGCCATCAGCCGGAACGTCTGCCACGAGGTCGCCCCGTCGACCTTCGCCGCCTCGAGCAGCTGAGGCGGGAACGAGTCGTAGTTGTTCTTCAGCAGCACGAGCGCGAAGGGCAGCATGATGGCCGCGTACGGGATCACGAGCGCGAGGTACGTGTCGTGCCAGCCGAGCGATTGCACCAGCTGCGTGAGCGCCACCAGCAGCGCGGCGAGGGGCATCATCAGCCCCACCAGAAGCGTGACGTACAGCGTGCGGCGCAGCGGGAACCGCATATGGCTGAAGGCGAATCCCGCCGCCGAGCTGACGGCGAGCACGATCGCGACGGTCGCCACCGTCACAACGGTGCTGTTGAAGATGTAGCGCAGCACGTTCTGGCGGCCGATCACGTCGGCGTAGTTCTGCAGACCGCCCTCCTGCAGCGACATGATCACGAGGTGGAACAGCGGGAGCACCCAGATCGCGGCGAAGGTCGCGACGATCATCAGGCCGACGTTGCGGCGATAGGCAAGACGTTTCATTCGTCGTCTCCCTTCTGGTAGCGCCCGATCGAGAAGGCGGTGAGGATGAGCGCCCCGGCCACCACGACGGTGCCGAGCGCCGCCGCGCGACCGTAGTTGCCCGCAAGCATCGTGTCGAGAAGCAGCGTGGTCGGAGTCTCCGTCGCGTTGGCCGGACCGCCCTGCGTCAGCACCCACGGCAGATCGAAGAACTTCAGCACGCCGATCGCGGCGAGAGTCAGAATCGCGTAATGCGATGACCTCAGCATCGGGAACACGACCCTCCAGGCGGTCTGCCAGGAGTTGGCCCCATCGACCTTGGCCGCATCGAGCACTTCACCGGGCATCCCGGCAAGACCCGCCTGGTAGATGGCCATCGCGAACCCCGTCCACATCCACACGTGGACAAGGGCGACGACCGGAAGGGCAATCAACGGGTCGGCGAGCCACGCGCGACTCAGCCAGTCGAGCCCGATGTCGCGGAAGAACGAGTTGAGGGGGCCGTTGCTGGCCTCCAGGATGTCGGCGAAAAGGTACCCCATCACGATGGGGGTCAAGACCACCGGGAGGAAGAACACGGTGCGCAGAATCAGTCGCCACAGCCCGTTCCCGCGGAGGGCGAGCGCCAACCAGAACCCCAGCAGCATCTGGCCTGTGATGATGATGAGCCCGTAGGGGATCAGGTTTCGGAGGGCCTGGCCGACGGCGCGATCGGAGAACACCCACTCGTAGTTCTCGGTCAGAGAGAAGGCGTAGTCGCCCGTCGGGCCTTGCGTGTAGAAGCTCAGCTCGACGTTGCGGACGATCGGCCACAGCAGGAACACCCCGATGAGCACGGTCGCCGGCAGCACATAGAGCAGCCCCTTCCAACCGGAGAGCGGGTCGCGACGGCTCTTCCGTCGCGCGCGGGACGGCGCCGGCGGCGTGGTGGCCGCGGGCGCCTCGCGAAGCAGCGTGGTCATCGCGAGCCCGCCGCTGAGGTCCCCAGCCGAGGAGGGGCGAGCTCGTCGGTCCACGTCCCGAGGACCGTTCCCAGAGCCCGCAGCTTGCCGAGGCCATGCTTCGTGTCGGGCAGGAGGTACTGGCCCTCCGTCCACTCGTTCCAGCAGCCGATCGTCACCACCTGCGGATACTCCGGATGTTCCGCGATCCACTCCGTCGCCGCCGCGGCGAGCCGCCCGAATCCTTCCGGAGTGTCGCCGACGACGAGTTCGTGCCCGGGCCAGGCGGCGCGATCGCTGACGCCGGCCTGCCGCGCCGGCTCCAGTGCACGCGGGGTCGAATCCCATCCCGGTCCGATCAACGGAAGGAACGGCAGCGCGGACTTCGCATCCATGTCGTCCCAGAGGCGGTCGACCACATCGGCGACCACCGTGTCGTACTCAGGCAGCTCCTCCGTCGAGGGCCGCTCGGCGGCCGCCAGGTAGATCGGGTTGTACACGCCGTAGCTGTCGAAACCGAGGTCAGCAATCGCCGAGAACGCCTCCATGCCCCCCTGGGTGGCATGCAGGTGGATCTCGGGGAGGCCCTGCGCACGGGCGAGCTCACGCACCCAGTCCAGCAACCTCGCCACCTCGTCCCGGCCATGCTCGGAGATCAGGGTTTCAGCATCCCAGATCACCAGCACTGGGCGCCCATCGACTCGGGCGTAGCGCGGGTGCCCGAGGTAGCGCGTCACCAGGTAGCTCAGGCTCCGGCGCGACTCCTCGAGAGTCTGCGACGGTGACGCGAACAGCGGCTCACGGGCACCGATGCCCACCGCGCCGAACATCCCCTGGAAGTCCTCGACGGCGGGCTTCCCCCAGGTGGGGCTGAACCGGTACCACGGGTGATTCGTCCACATGACGGCGAAGTCGGGGGCCCCGGGCGTCTCGTCTCGCAGGAAGCCCTCCTCGAGCGCCTCGTGGAACATCGGGCGGCCGTCGTACCAGTAGCTGTCGAAGATGAACGCGTCGATGCCACCAGCGTTCGCCAGCTGCGAGTAGATCCGCCACGTCGCCGGATCGCCCTCGTCGAGTTCGCCGTACGCGGGCGTGCGCGGCTGGTGGTGGCCCTCGAACCACGGTCGCCCGCCGCGAGCCAAGACGTACTCCGTCCAGCCCGGACCGAAGATCCGGTCGTTGTCGGCCGAGCGATGGAAGTGCGGGAAGGTGTAGCAGAAGACAGTCGGTTTCACTTTGCGTTTCGTTTCTGTTCGTTCAGCGGGCGGGAGAGGCAGCCCGGGTCACATGTCGAATCCGACGTGGTCGAGGTTGAAGTACAGTGCGTACCCGTTCACATCGAGGTGCACCGTGTAGGTGACATCGATGCGATCGATCGAGTCGCGGTGATCCCAGCCGCTCAGATCGACGTTGACGCGGTTCCACTGATTCGGCTGGTACTCGATCGTCGTCGCCAGCTGCTCCGCACCGCTGTGCACGGTGACGGTCGCCTCATACTTGTCCGGGGAGTTCGGCCAGGCGCCGTAGCCGTTGACGTAGGCGTACAGCGTCGAAGCGTCCCCCAGATCGATCGGCGTCTCCGGTGCGACCGTGACGGACCGCGGCGAGACGCCATTCATCGTTCCGCTGTGGATGCGCATCAGGTGCGAACCCGCGAACGGCGTGCCCGGCCCGTTCGCCATCGACGTCACCGCGCCGATCGCGTTGGTCGGCGCCACGATCTGCCAGCCCTGGGTGGTGCCGTCATCGAAGCCGTACAGCACGTTGGCGACGCTGACCCGGTAACTGCCCGCGGCTTCCGTTCCGCTCGTCGTCACGGCCGAGACCGACAGGTCATAGATGTCGGTGGCCGCATCGTCAACCAGAGCGACAGTCACGGGCACGGCGATGACAGATCCGTCGTGATCCGCCGGAACGGTGAACGGCTGCGGAGCCGCGGTCCAGCCCGCCGGAACGTCGACGGTGATGGTCCCGGTCGCGCCGCCCTCGGCCTGCGCCCAGACGCCGACGTCGAAGGTGATCTCGTCGCCCGACGCCGCCTCGGCGACCGAGTCGGAGATCAGCAGCTGCAGGCTCTCCTGCGCCGCGCCGACCGGCGTGTAGCGGAACGACGCGAGCCCGGAGGCGTCGTCGGTGACCGCGAGGTCACGGCCCAGCACGGATCCGAGCACCTGCACGTTCTCGCCGGAGGTCACCTCGCCGCCGGGGGCGTACCAGGCGTCACCGTTCACCGTCTCGGTGCTGACGATGTAGTAGATGCCGGGTTCGAGCGTCACCGGAGCCGCGAGCGGGGCATACACGTGCCCCGACTTGTCGCTCTTCTCGGACATGTCCACGGCCGCGGAGGCGACGATGCGCCCCGAGCTGTCGAGGATCTTCACGCGGTGCACCTGCGAGTCGTCGCCCGACTGGAACCGGCCGAGACTCGCCACCTCGATCGCGCGCGGCCCGACGGCGATCCGCGAGCCCACCTGGCCGTAGTAGTCCGTCCGCAGCTCGGCGTCAGCAGGGTCGACGTCGTCGACGGCGAACTCGGTCTTCTTCTCGCTCGCCAAGGGTGCCTCGATGCACGTCTTGCAGTCCACCGATTGGGTGGCCTTCTTGTCGCTCGCTGGCAGCTGGATGTCCACGTTGCCTGCGGCGTCGGCGGTGATGATCGCGGTGCCCTGGCCGGATGCCGAGACGCGATGCTCGCTCCCCGGTTCCTGATTGACGAACCGAACCGTGACGGGCGTCGGCACGCCGTCGTCCCACTTCAGTCGGAACGATGTCGTCGAGCGGTAGGTGATCTCCACCGGCTTGCCCCGCCAGGAGTAGTCGAGCTCGGTGCCCGTCATCGCGTCGGTGATGAACGGCGCCACGCGCAATTCGTCGAGCTGCGGCTGCAGCCCGTATCCGTAGTGGTAGAGGCCCCACGTCGGCATGACCGTCGTCGGGAAGAAGCGGGCCGCCCCGGTGCCGATCAGCGGGTTTTCGCGATCCCAGGTCGATGCGCCGTAGAAGCCATCCACCTCATAGCGGAGCAGGAAGCTCGCGATGCTCTGCTGAAGCAGCGAGGGATCATCCAACAGCGCCAGTCCCGCATAGAAGTCGCCGTCCGGCCCGCCGTACCAGCCGCCGTTCGACTTGTCGTTGGTGGGAGCGGAAACCCCCGCGTCCCAGAGGTCCCCCACCGTCATCGGAGCGAGATCGAGGTTCTCGCTCAGGTTCTGCGCGGTGATGGCGCGCGCGATCTGCTCCGCGCGTTCCGGGGAGACGATGTCGGTGTTCAGCGCTCGCGCGTTCACCGGAAGGTGCAGCACATCCTGGTTTCCCGAGCCATACAGGAACGTCTCCGTCGCCGGCGACCAGAAGCCGCCGTCCGCGACGTCCCGGTTGAAGCTGACCGCGATCGTCTCGGCGATGCCCCGCCAGTGGTTGGCCTGGTCGGCATCGTCGAGAACGGTTTCCTCGATCTCGGCCCACTCGGTGAGAGCCTCGTACAGAAGCACCGTCGTATAGCCGTTGAACTGACCGGTCGAGCGCTCCCAGTAGTCGTTGCCTCGGGTGGGACGATCCAGGTCGGGAATCGGGTTCGTGACAAAGCCAGTGGTCGGATCGCTGAAGTTCGCCATCAAGAACTCGAGGCTGCGCGTCACTGCGTCCTTGTGCTCCGCAACCCACGCCGCGTCGCCGGTCAGCCGGTAGCCCTGGACGACACCGAGCGCGTAGCCGGACTCCTGGTCGGTGTAGTCGTTCCCCCAGTAGGGCGGTTGGCCGGGGTCCGAGCACACCACGTTTCCGGACGGGCGAACCAGGTGGTCGCGGATCGCGTCCATTCCCGCCTGGAATGCGGAGATGGAGGCCGAGTCGCCGAAGATCTCGACCAACTGGCCGATCGAATGCATTTCGAGCGGAGGCAATTCGGTGGCGTAGCCGGGCTGCTCGGTGCTCGCGCCCTTGTCATGGTCCTGCATCATCCAGCGGCCATAGACGTTGATGGCCTGGCTCAGCGCCTCCTCGTCAACGCCTCGCAGCTGTCCGAGGTCGAAATAGCTGTCGTAGTCGTCGGGCACGAACTCCTGCACGACTGTGCTCGTGGTGCCCGCCGGCACGTTCATCGTGCGGAACACCGGAAGGCCGGACTTCTGTGTCTGACCGCCGTAGCCGAGCGCATTGCCGAACCGGTAGGTCAGGGTCGGGTTCCCGACGACCGTCGCCAGGTTCAGGGGCTGAGCGTCGCCGTGCTGCTCCCGCCACACTTCGGTCGCGCGTCCCCGCGTCGCGCCGTCACTGCTGGTCTCGCCGATGACGCGCAGCGCCACACCGTCGTCCGCGTCGAGCAGCGTGTAGGAGACCTGTTCCTTCGAGGTGCGAATGTTGGGCGCGAACATCTCGCCCGCCGCGAGCCAGTCCCGCTGGTAGGCGTTGAGCAGTTCCCCGCCGACCGGCGTGGTGCCGCCATCGTCGGCCCAGCGCACCTGCTCGAACGCGTCCTCCGCGAACGTCACGCGGGGCTGGCCCTGCTGGAGCACCGCCGCGTCGCTCACATACGTGCGCTCAAGGGTCGACACCAACCGGTCGTCGTGCGCCTCCAGCACCCAGCGCTCCTCAGCGACGGAGGTCGTGTAGATCAGCTCAACCGTGTCGGCCTGCTCGTCCACCGTCACCGCTGGCGTGGACGCGAGCTCAAGCGAGGAGACCTCGCCGTCCCCGACCTCGACCCAGGAGTACATCCCGCCGTCGAGGACCTGGTTGCCATCGATTGTCAACTCGGTGATCGCCGCCGCGTTCGCCGTGTCGAGGGTCGCGCAGTAGCGCTTGCCGCACAGCGTGATCTGATCGCCGTTGACCGTGATTCCTTTCTTGGCGCCACCGCTCGCGGCCGCAGCGGCTGGCGCGCCCGACACTGCGGACAGGATGAGGGCGAGAGCCACACCACCGGCAGGCAGCAGGCGTCGTCGGATTGCAGTACTCATGTCACATCTCTCAGTGTTCGGGCGCGCCAGTGCGCCGCGGTCGTCAGGAGGGAACGGAGATGCCGCGCAATTGCGGCGCCGGGATCAGCCCTTGGCAGCTTCCACCCGTGCGGCGGCTTCGGCAGCGGTGGCTTGACCCGCGGCGACGGCGATGAGCGCGTCACCCAGGGCGCTGAACGCCTCGGGGTCGTCGATCTGGCGGTAGCCGCCGAGGCTCTCGGTGATGAACTCCTGGATCGCGTCACGCGCCGCAGCGGCACTGGCGGGGATGCTCTCCTCGACCTGGATGGCCTCGGTGTGCACGGGGAACGTCAGTCGGTCCGCGGTCAGGATGCGCGCACCTTCGCCCGCGCTCATGAACTCGACGAAGCGATAGGCGGCCGCGAGGTTGTCGGAGTCCGCGTTGACAGCGATGATGTTCGACACATCGCCCGTGACCGGGGCGAGATCACCGTTCGGCGTCGGAAGCAGTGCCACACCGATGTCGAAGCCGCCGATCTGATCGGCGCTGTTGATGAACATGTCGAGGTTCCAGCTTCCGTTCGCGAGGAACGCGGCCCGACCTTCGGCGAACAGCCCGTAGGTGTCGTTGTAGGTCGCGGCACCGACGGCGCCTTCCTGCACGATGCCGTCGTCGAACAGCTGCTTCCAGCTCTCGAACACGCTGACCAGCGCCGGGTCCTCCCAGGATCCGGACCCTTCGATCGCGGAGTACAGCGCGTCGCTCGCGCCTTCGCCGTTCGCGATGGCCATGAAGTAGTCGACATCCATCCAGCCGTCCTTGGCGCCGAGCGCGAGCGGCTCGTAGCCAGCGGCGCGCAGTGCCACCGACGCTTCCACCATCTCGGCGTACGAGGTGGGCACCTCGATGCCGACCTCATCGAGAATCGTGTGGTTCACCCAGAGGAATCCGGCCGCGCCGTAGCCGAACGGCAGACCGGCGACGCCGTCGTCACCGACGACCCGCTCAAGAGCCGCGTCGCGATAGATCGACTGCCAGTCGTCGCCGAGCGACCCGGCCGCGAGGTCGTCGAGCGGGAGCGCGAAGCCCTGAAGCTGGTTGAACAGGGCACCGGGGTCCATCATGAAGACGTCGGGTCCCGATCCAGCGCGCAGTTCCGTCTGGATGCTCGTGCGGTAGTCGCCGTTGGGCAGGAGCCGCGGAATGACCTCAACGTTCGGATACTCCTCGTTGAAGGCAGCGATGACCTTGTCCATCGTCTCCGCGGTCGGCGTCCACGACTCGAACTCGATGGTGCCGGTGACCTCGGCGTTGAGGATCGCGTCGACGTCAACGTCGCCACTCGAACCCGAACTCACGGCCGGCGCGCCGCAGCCGGCCAGCGCGAGGGATGCCGTGGCCGCCACGGCCGCCACCATCAGTTTTCGACTGAACATGTCCGATCTCCTTTGATCATTTTTACGATTCAATTCGTGACGAGGCTAGGGCACGAGGCGATTCGGGTCAAGCAGCTCCCGAAAATAGGCGATCCGCTTGCCCTGCATGCCGGTCATTTCGCAGTCTGCCGCCTTTCCCCAGCTGGAAAAGCGATGTATCCTGTTATCGATTCAAGACTCGTTTTCATCACTGTGCGCCGCCGCACAAGGTAGGAGCACCCGATGTCCTCTGTCGGAACCAAGGAGGTCGCCCGACGCGCGGGCGTCTCCGTCGGCACCGTCAGCAACGTCATCAATCGCCCCGAAGTCGTCTCGGCGAAGACGCGTGAACGAGTACTCGAGGCGATCCGCGAAGTCGGCTACGTGCCCAACGAGGTCGCGCGCGGCCTGCGCATCGGCCGCACGCTCACGATCGGTCTTGTCGTCCTCGACATCGGCAACCCCTTCTTCGTCGACCTCGCGCGAGGCGTCGAAGAACTCGCCGACGAGCACGGGTCCACCGTGGTGCTGTGCAACAGCAACGAGGACCCGTTGCGCGAGCGCAAGCACCTTGGTCAGCTTGAAGCCCGCCAGGTTCGCGGCATCATCATCACACCGGTGAGCGACGAGATCCCGCATCTCGAAGACCTCGCCGCCAAGGACATCCCGGTCATCCTCGTCAACCGCGCGCCCGGCCGCAATCACTGCACGGTGGCGGTCAACGACACGCTCGGCGGCTGGCTGGCCGGCAAGCACCTGCGCGATCTCGGCCACCGCTCTGCTGCGTTCGTCGGCGGGCACGACGCGCTCAAGCCGACGCGGGATCGCCGGGAAGGCTTCCTCGACGCCGCCGGTCCGGCTGAGCCGGACGGCATGCAGGTGCTCACGATTCACACCGACTCGCTGTCCGTCGAGGACGGGGTCGCCGCGGGTCGTCAACTGGCGTCCATGGACCCCGAAGACCGCCCGACGGGTGTCTTCTGCGCCAACGACATGATTGCGCTCGGGCTGCTGCAGGAGATGACGCGTCAGCGCATCCGCGTGCCCGAGGACCTCGCCATCGTCGGGTATGACGACATCCATCTCGCCGCGAGTGCTGCCGTGCCGCTGAGCTCGATCCGGCAGCCGCGAGAGCAGCTCGGTCGCGCGGCTCTCGAACTGCTGCTGGAAGAAGAGCGCGACGGAAAGGCGCACGCGCACCGACACATCGTGTTCCAGCCCGAGCTGATCGTGCGGGAATCCAGCGGCGGACCCCGCGCCTAGGCGCGCGACCCGATGACCACCCGCTCGCGACGACTTAGGCCTGAGGCAGGCTCCGGCGCGAACGTGCCAGGGCGAACAGCGTCCCGACCGCGATGAGCAGGAGCGCCGCCGCCACGGTTCCGGCGACGACGTCGCTGGCCATGCCGGTTGCCGCAAGCTCGGGCTCCGCCGCATCGTCGACCTCGCCCGCATCCGCCTCGAGCGCGATGCTGCCCGCCGGGCCCCAGAGTTCGAACAGGGCGCTCATCGGCGTCGGCGTCCACGTGATGTCCGAGACGCCCGACCAGGGCGAGAACTGGCCGTTCTCCCAGTCGTCGCTGCTCGTCGACCGGTAGGTGGTCACGACGAGGGTGTAGGTGCCGGCGGTCAGGGGCGACACGAATTCGGGCGCCTGGTCGTCGGAGATGTAGTCGACGCCGCCATTCACGAACGAGATGTTGTCGAGGTCGCGATCGTCGTTGCAGTCGACCAGGTTGTCGGCCGGGTTCTCGGGGTCGAAGCTCGTGTACACCGCGAGGAAGAAGTCCTGGGAGGGGTAGTAGGGCTGGCCCCACTGGACATCCTCGTCGACGGGTGTGACGTCGATCACCCGGAAGGTGAAGTCCCCGTCGGTCGAGATGACGATCGGGAGCGCCTGGTACGGGTGGTAGCCCGCCTCCATCTGGCAGTCCGGGAATCCGCCGAGGTCGACATCGTCGCCGGCAAGGTGTACATCGACCTCGAAGTCATCGATGACGACCGGCATGTCGACGCGCGTCGTGACGGTCAGCGACCCGGTCGGGTCGGCGGCCGGAGTCGCGAAGTAGACGTCGATGTCGAGGTCGGACTCGTCATCCTCGAACGCCAACTCGATGTCGACCTGGTCATCGACCGTGAAGGTGAAGCTCGACGCACCTGCGGGAACGTCGAACCGGTCGACGGGCGTCGCCTCGCCGGGAACGGTCATGGCGCCCCGCGCGTCGATGTCTTGGACGCTCCAGTCCTCGCAGTTGAGCAGGGTGATCGTGAGCGTCTCGCCGGGGAGGATCACCTGGTTGTCGCCGTCGCCTTCGCCGACCGCGCAATCCACGGTGATGGAGGTGCGGGTGTCGCTCGGGCCGCCGAGGGCGACGGCGGCGGAGACGCTGCCAGTCACGACGAGGCCACCGGCGAGCGCGCCGATGAGAAGGGAATTTCGGACGCGCAGCATCGAGTCTCCAGAAGTCAGGGGGTCGGGCCAGCGTAGCGGGATGCGGGCCGGGCGCGTGCCCCCGCGCGGCGTGGCGGGAGGGCATCTCGGCACGGCACGATGATCTCCCTCCCGGGTTTCTGCTGCGCCGCTCCTCGAGCGACTTCTCACCCCACGGGCCGACACCCCCTCGGGCCAGCAGCTTTCCTGTAGATTTCTCGCGGACTGGCTGCCTCGGGGGCTCGCGCCGTCGCGCGGCGAGTCCACCCAGCCGCTCGAACGAATCACTGTCGGGCAGCACCGACAGGCGCTGGCGGGAGGCGAATCCATGGAAGACCCCACACGCGAGACAACCAAGCTGATGCTCGACTTCAACGGTGTGCCCATTCGCACCGGCCGTGAACTCGTCGAAGCGATGCGGCCCGAATGGGAAGCGGCGACCGCGCTGCTGGACGAGTGGCCGAACCCCCGCCTGGTGCCGTGGATGCGAGCGAGACCCGACGGCGATCTGCTGCTCACGGCGCTGGGAATGGAGCACTCTGGGGCCGCTCGCTTCGTCTACCTCCAGGCCGAGTTCGACAAGGAACGCACCCCCGAGTTCCGCGGCATCCCGCTCACGGAAGCCTCGATCCAACAGGCGCTCGCCGAACTCCAGGCGTGGGAACAGGATCCCGACGGCGACCGACCCAGCGCCTACGAATGGCTGTTTGAGCTCCGCGGCGGCCGGGTCTTGCGCGCGCTCGCGTCGACATCGCGGGGCGACGCCTCAACGAGATTCCTTAGGGCCGACTACGCGCTCACGCGCTGGCCACGAGAAGGCAAGCAATTCCTGGTCGAGGCTCTCAACGCGTGGAACTTCATCCAGACGGGCAACGAGTCGTCGACAACCTCCAGTTCCAGCGTCAACGAGTCAGCGGCAGTGGCCGCCAAGAGCGATCGGCTCCCGACATATCGTGTCGACCAGCTGGCAGAGCTCGACGCAACGATCCGCGAGTGGCGCCAAGAGCTCGAGGCGCTCCCTCGCGAACAGAACCGACTCGGGACTCCCGACAATGCGGAGTTGGTCGAGGCGCGCGCGCCATGCGCGTGCCGTTCGTGCACTCCGAGAACTCTCCAACCCATTGCTCGGACTCCACGATTTGGCTCTTGACCACTTCAGTGCCGTCGCAGGCGCTTTCCGCCGTTCGGGTGCCCTGCATTCAACCGTGTTTGCGGCCGCTTTCAACCCAGACTCGTTGCCCCCGATCAAAGCCGAGACCGTGCGTCGAGCGGACACGATGGTGTCGACCTTGGCGGACCTCGATGCTCTTGCGCTCACCCCCGGCGGCGAGGACGACGCGATACTCATGCGGCACCGAGAGTGGATCAGGGAGCTCGTCGAGCGTATTCGGGGCGCTGACCCCGCCGACTGCGGCGTGCTGATCGCCGCGAAGCACCTGCTCGATGTAATGCAGGAAGGTCTTGAAGACAACCTCGCGCGGAAACGACACGAGCTCGGCGACCAGACGGCTTGACGTCTCGTCGCGCACTGCCACGGCAGTGAGCGAACTCAACAGCCTGCTTCAGGCCAGAACGTCAGCTCGGACCCACCTCGCGCCGAATCGAGGGTGCGGGGCGCGCGTGAGTCTCGGCGGCGTGCCGGGCGGGATCTGGTCCGGGTTCAGGCTCGCGAACGCCTCTGCCGGAGCCCCCCGGAGGTCTTGCGCACCGCCGGGGCGAGGCGTATCGTGCAACCAAATGGTTGTAGAACTTGAACTCTCCGACGACGACGTGAACCGCATCTTCCGGGCTCTCGCCGACGCGACGCGACGCGACATCGTGCGCCGAACGCTCGTTGCCGACGTTTCGGTGTCGCAACTCGCGGACGCGTATGCCATGTCGTTCGCCGCGGTTCAGAAGCACGTCGCCGTGCTGGAGGAGGCGAGGCTCGTGACCAAGCAACCGCGCGGCCGGGAGCGGATGGTGCGGGGCAATCCCGACCGCATCCGCCAGGCGCAGCGCCTGCTCACCCAGTTCGAACACGTCTGGCGCTCCCGGATCGACCGCCTCGACGCGCTGCTCGAAGAAGACCACGACAACTAGAAGGAGCGATCATGCCCGTCACCTCCGTCGAGAAAGACCTCGACGCACTCACCCTCACGATCGTCGCGGAGTTCACCGCGCCCCTCGCCCGACTGTGGGATGCCTACGTCGACCCGCGCCAGATCGAACGATTCTGGGGCCCTCCGACGTATCCCGCGACGTTCCTGCGGCACGATGCGGCGGTGGGCGGCCGCAGCATCTACAAGATGACCGGGCCGGACGGCGACGAGCACTACGGATTCTGGGAATGGACGGACGTCAAAGCTCCGGCGTTCTTCGCCATCGTCAACGGCTTCGCCGACGAGACCGGCACACCCAACACTGAGATGCCGAGGATGCGGGCGACCTTCGCCTTCGAGGCGACGGACACCGGCTCACGCCTGACCACCGTCACGAGCTTCGACACGCTGGAACAGCTCGAACAGCTCCTCGCGATGGGGGTGCTCGAGGGCACGACGGCGGCCATGGCGCAGATCGACGACGTGCTCGCCGATCTCGCCGCCTTCGCCTCCGACCGTGCCGCCGAGGCGCAGCTGCTCGGCGACAGGCAGGTGCGGGTGTCCCGCGTCATCCGCGGAACCGTCGAGCAGGTGTGGCACGCGCACAACGACGCCTCGACCATGCAGAAGTGGCTGCTCGGCCCCGACGGCTGGACCATGCCCGTCTGCGAGATCGCGACGGCCGTCGGCGACAGCTACCGCTATGTCTGGGAGCCGGACGGCGGCGGCGAGGGCTTCGGCTTCACCGGCGAGCTGCTCGAGTTGGAGGCGCCCTATCGTGCGGTGACCACCGAGGCGATGATCGGCATGGACTTCCCCGCGACCCTCAACGAGCTCACTCTCACACCCGTCGCGGGCGGCACGCTGCTGTCGATCGTCATCACCTACGCGGATGCGGCGCAGCGCGACGCGGTGCTGGCGACCGGCATGACCGGCGGCATGGAGACCAGCTACGCGCGGCTCGAGGGCCTGCTGGAGTCGGTCACGGCGTAGGCCTTCGAGCCCGCCACCGTCGACCCCGTGAGAAGTGCGCGGCCAGATCGAGACCCTTGCCGGTTGCGGCAGATCGCCCGCGGAACCGGAAAAGCCCTCGAACCGAGAGGTTCGAGGGCTTTTCTGTGTCCGAATTCAAGACAGTGGCGGTACCGGTGGGATTTGAACCCACGGTGGGTTTAAGGCCCACACAACTTTTCGAGAGTTGCACCTTCGGCCGCTCGGACACGGTACCGCCGACCATCCTAACGCAGGGTGACGGTCATGCCGAATCGTGCTTGACACATCCATGCAAGCGTCCTAATCTCGTATTCAACCGAACAGTTGAATAAGGAGATGATGGGCACCAGCGACGCGAACGACCAGCTCGACCGGGCCTTCCTGGCCCTGGCCGATCCGGTCCGACGCAGCATCATCGCGCGGTTGAGTCGCGGGCCGGCCACGGTCAACGAACTCGCCGAGCCCTTCGCCATCACGGTGCAGGCCGTCTCGAAGCACATCTCGGTGCTCGAGCAGGCCGGCCTCGTGACGAGAACACGGGATGCCCAACGGCGCCCCGTGCACCTCGACCCCGCCGCGCTCGAACGCCTCACGGCATGGATCGACCGCTACCGCCTCGACGCGGAGCGCCAGTTCCGCGCGCTCGACGGGGTGCTGGCGCAGCTGAGCGACACCTCGAACACCGACACGACCGAAACACCAGGAGAGAAGCCATGAGCAACGCACTGACCGTCAACGCCCCCGAAGGCCTGCCCCTCGTCATGTTCGAGCGCGAGTTCGACGCCCCCGTTGCGGCGGTGTTCCGCGCGCACCAGGACCCCGAGCTCGCGAAGCAGTGGCTCGCGCCGGAAGGCTACGAGATGGTCATCGACCGCTACGACTTCGCCACCGCCGGCGCGTACCGCTACCTGCACAAGAACGACGGGGAGGAGTACGCCTTCAACGGGGTCTACCACGTGGTGCGCGAGAACGACCTCACGATTCAGACCTTCGAGTTCGAGGGCTTTCCCGACGTCGTCACGATGGAAACCAACCGATTCATCGACCTCGGTAACGGCCGCACCCGGATCGAAGGACAGTCGACGTTCCCCAGCCTCGAAGCGCGCGACGGCATGATCGAAAGCGGCATGGAGGTCGGCATGGTGGAGTCCTACGACAAGCTCGACGGGGTGCTCGCCGCCAGCTGACCCGCGCGACCGCGCCGCACGTCGCGGCGCGGTCGGCGCGCCGGGTCGCGGCGCGGTCCCCCGGCGTCGGCGCACCTGGCCGTCCCGCCTCCCGCCGCATCCGCTGCTCCGTGCCGCCCGGTGCCGCCCGATCCGCTGCCCGGTGCCGCCGCATCCGCTGCCCCGTTGACGAAATGCAGGAGAAACGGGGATGCGGGCGCAGCTCAGCCCCGGCAGCTGGCCCCACGCGCGCAGGATCTCCTGCATTTCGTCACGCGGCGGGCACGGCGGGCGGCGGCGACGGATCGGCGAGCGACGGCGGGGGCAGACCGGCGAGCGGCGTCGGACGGCAGATGCGGCGCGCGGGCGGCGTCGGCGGCCGCGCCTAGGCTGTCCGCATGGCTCGCCCCGCATCCGCCGCGTACCGCTGCACCGACTGCGGCTGGACGGGCGCCAAGTGGTACGGCCAGTGCCCCGAATGCCAGGCCTGGGGCACCGTCGCCGAAGCGGATGCGCCCCGCAGCGCCGTCGCCGCGGCGAGCGTGAGCGCGGCCCGCGTCGCCCGCCCGATCACCGAGCTCGACACGAACGCCGTGCCGCGCTGGGGCACCGGCATCGCCGAGCTCGACCGCGTGCTGGGCGGCGGCATCGTGCCCGGCGCCGCGATCCTGCTCTCGGGCGAGCCGGGTGTCGGCAAGTCGACGCTGCTGCTCGAGGCGGCCGCGCGCGCCGCCGCCACCGGCCGCCGCGTACTCTATGCGAGCGCCGAGGAGTCCACCGCCCAGGTGCGACTGCGCGCCGAGCGCACCGGCGCCCTGCACGACGAACTGTTCCTCGCCGCCGAGACCGACCTCGCCACCATCCTCGGCCAGGTCAACGCCGTGAAGCCCGAGCTGCTCATCGTCGACAGCGTGCAGACCGTGTCCAGCGCGATGAGCGACGGCGCGCCCGGTCAGCCCGCGCAGGTGCGCGAGGTCGCGGGCACGCTGATCCGCGTCGCCAAGGAGCGCGGACTTCCGGTGCTGCTCGTCGGGCACGTCACCAAAGACGGCTCGATCGCTGGCCCTCGTCTGCTGGAGCACCTCGTGGATGTGGTGTGCAGCTTCGAGGGCGACCGCCAGACCTCATTGCGGTTCGTGCGGGCGCTCAAGAACCGGTTCGGACCCACCGACGAGGTCGGCTGCTTCGAGATGACCGGCGACGGGATCGCCGAGGTGCCCGACCCCTCGGGCCTGTTCCTCTCGCGCGGCGGCACGCCGGTGAGCGGCACCTGCGTCACCATCGCCCTCGAAGGACGTCGGGCGCTGCCGGTTGAGGTTCAGGCACTCGTCGTCGGAACCCAGGCCCCGCAGCCGCGCCGCGTCGTCGGCGGCGTCGACTCCTCGCGGGTCGCGATGCTGCTCGCCGTGCTCGAACGGCGCTGCGGGCTGCGGCTCGGTCAGATGGATGTGTACGTCTCGACCGTCGGCGGGATCCGGCTCGTCGAACCGGCCGCCGACCTCGCCATCGCGCTCGCCATCGCCAGCGCGGTGAAAGACGTGGCGCTGCCGCAGACCCTCGCGGCGGTCGGCGAGATCAGCCTCGCCGGGGAGATCCGGCCCGTCGCGGCGGCGAAGCAGCGCGCCAGTGAGGCACGGCGGCTCGGGTATTCGACGGTGCTCGACCAGGAGGCCGGGCCGCTGCGCGAAGCGCTGCGGCGGGCGTTCGCGGCGGCCGATCGGGCGACGCCGGCGGGGGTGCCGGAGTTCTAGGGGGTTTCGATACGTCGCTGACGCGACACTCAACCCGCTGACGCGGTTTCGATACGTCGCTGACGCGACACTCAACCCGCTGACGCGGTTTCGATACGTCGCTTCGCGACTACTCAACCCGCTGGACTTGCCGGTCGAGTAGCACGCAACGCGGGCGTATCGAGACCCACCCCGCGCATCCCTCCGCGGTTTCGATACGTCGCTTCGCGACTACTCAACCCGCTGGACTTGCCGGTCGAGTAGGGCGCGCAGCGACCGTATCGAGACCAGCTCGCGCGCGACTCAGGGGTTTCGATACGCCCTTCGGGCTACTCAACCCGCTCACGCGGTTTCGATACGCCCTGCGGGCTACTCAACCCGCGGGGACGGCCCACTCGACCGGGTCTCAGCTCCCGGTCGAGTGGGCCGCGCGGCGGGCTCAGCGCCCGCCGGCTCCCGCAGGCGGGCCGCCGTCGGTCGGCGGCGTGCCGCCGAACTCGCCGCCCGGCTCCTCGGTCGTCCCCCCGAGATCCGTGAGACCCGTGGTCTCGGCCGTCGCCTCCTCGGTCGCGGCCGTGAGATCCGCGATCACCACCTCGTCGCCGACGGCGATGCCGGAGATGATCTCGACCAGGTCGGTGCCGATCGCTCCCACCTCGACCGGCACGGTGACGAGCTCGCCCCCGTCGAGCACCGAGACCGTGTCGCCGGCATCCGAGCGGTGCAGCGCCGAGATCGGGATCACGACCACGCCATCCGCGGTCGCCACCGAGACCGCGACCTGCGCCGCCGCCCCGATCAGCAGCACCTCGTCGCCCGCGTCGATCGAGATCGTGATCGCGTAGGAGGGCGTCGCCGAATCGGTCGCCACATTGACGAACCCGACCGAGCTGACCGTCGCCGGGTAGTGCTCTCCCGAGCTGGAGATCGTGACATCGGCGACCTGTCCGACCGCGACCTTCTGCACCTCCGCGAGGGTGACGGTCGTCTCGATGAGGTAGCCGTCGTCGCCGAGGATCGTGATGACCGCCGTCGTCGAACTCGCCGCGACTGTGTCACCCACCTCGAAGGCGACCAGCGCCACGGTGCCGTCGATCGGGGCCGTCAGCTCGGCCGCCGCCAGGGACTGCTCGGCGATCAGCACGTTCGCCTCCGCCACCTCGATCGCGGCGTAGTCGGCCACGATGTCGGCCGCGCTCGGCACCGAGGCGATGCCGCCCGCCGACGAGGCGCCCGAAGAGGTGCTGGTGGTGGACGATCCCGACGACGAGTCGCTCGGTGCGCTGCTCGTGGTCGTGCTCGCCGCGACCGCCTCCTGAAGCGCGGTGATCGCCGCATCCAGTTCGGTCATCGCCGCAGCGACGGCCTCCTGCGCGGCCTGGGTGACGGCCTGCGCGTCAGCGACGCCGGTGATCGCCTCCTGGCACGTCACCAAGAGCTCCTGCACCGCCTCGAGCGTCAGCGGCTCCGACTCCTCATCGGATTCCTCCGCCTCGTCGTCGGCGGCAGCGAAACCGGACTCCTCGCCCGACACCGCGTCCGCCTCCGGGTGGGCCTCGGAATCCTCCGCACCCTCGAGCTCGGCGTCGAGGAACGGCTGGCACAGCTCCGTCGCGTCCGTCACGGTGGCGTCTGCGGCGGTCAGCGACTCGGAGGCCGCCTCGATCAGCGCGAGCAGCTGCTCCTGCGCGTTCTGGACGTCGCGAACCGCGGCCTCGATCGCCGGATCCGCCGAGCTCTCGCCCGCCCCCGACGGCGCGGAGCCGGTCGAGGCCGACGCGTCGCTCGAGGTGTCCTCGTCATCCTCCTGCTCGGCGACGCTCGACTGCGCTTCGAGGTCGCTCTCGAGCGCCTCCTCCGCCGAGGCGACGCGTTCCTCGGCGGCCTCGACGGCCTCCTCGAGATCGCTCGTGTCGAGCGTGGCCAGCACATCGCCGGCCTCGACGGTGTCGCCAAGCGAGACGTTCACCGTGGCGACCTCACCGCCGACGCCGAAGCTCGCGTCGCGACGGTTCGCCGACTCGATCGTGCCGATCAGGTCCAGCTCCTCCTCGATCGCGCCGGTGGCGGCGGTCGCCGTGCGGTAGCTGCTCGGGTCGGAGCCGCCGGCCCAGGCGACGCTCGCCCCGCCGACGACGATCGCGAGTCCGGCGGCGCCGGCGATCACGGTGCGGCGTCGGCTCCACGTCACGCCCTTCAGGCGCGGGATGACCGAACTCTGCCACCAGGCGCCCGCTCGCCCGAGCGCCGCGCGCGGCGTCAGGGGGCTCACCGGTCACCCCCCGCATCGGGACGCTGCTGGCCGCCCGCGGCCGCCGTTCGCGTGCTCGCAGCCCTCGTCGCCCGGCTCGCTCACCACGAGCGCGGCCGCCGCGTAGCCGCCCGAGGTGTCGGCCTCGCCCTGCGCGGTGACGCACTGGCCGACGACCAGCGCCGACGTGTCGGCGTCGACCGTCACCAGGATGCTCGTCGCCTCCGTCACGGTGAGGGTCGTCAACGTGGTCGCGTCGTCTTGGCCGGTCGCCTCGACAGTGAAGCCGCTCGAGTCGACCGCCGAGACGGTTCCCGCGGTGACCGCGGCGAACCCGGTCGGCGCTCCGCCCTCGCCGGCCCCCTCGGGGGCATCCGCCGGGGCCTCGCCCTCCGGAGCCGCGCCGTCGGCGGGCGCGTCGCCCCCGGGAGCCGCCCCGTCGGCGGGAGCTCCCCCGCCGGCCGCGAGCCCGGCGATGCCGCACTCGCCGTCGACCGCAGCGGTCACCGTCACCATCGTGGCGAGGGTGGTGTCGTCGGCGTCCGTCGTCACGAAGACGCAGTCCCCGACCTCCAGATCCGAGAGCGAACCCGAGACCTGCGCGGTGATCGTGGTGTCGTCGGTATACGAGACCGCCGTCTGCGACTCGGTGTCCTGCACCTGCATCAGGCCGTCGGAGACGTACGCGATCTCACCGGTGACGCCGGAGGCCACCCGCTCCGGCGCGGCCTGCGCGGCGGTGGTGTCCGTTGCCTCGACCGCCTCTTCGACGGTGTCGGCGGTGTCGGCGGTGGCGCATCCGGCGAGCGCCAGGGTGGTGCCGAGCGCGAACACGGTGAAGACCGGAAGCGCGGCGCGGCGGCGGAGGGGTGTTGTCATGGTGGGTGTCCTTTGAGGTGTCACGGGGGTCATTCGGTGCGAAGTGCGTCGATGGGGGCGAGGCGGGCGGCCCGGGTCGCCGGGTAGACCCCGAACACCAGGCCGATCGCGAGGGAGACGCCGATCGCCATCACGACGGCGGTGGGCGACAGCACGATCGAGCTGCCGATCACTCCCGGGAGGGTGATCGTGGCGAGCGCGCCGAGTCCGGCGCCGAGCACGCCGCCGGTGAGGCCGAGGATGCCGGCCTCCACCAGGAACTGGCGTCGGATCGCCCACGGCGGAGCGCCAAGTGCCTTGCGCAGACCGATCTCGCGGGTGCGCTCGGTCACCGACACGAGCTGGATGTTCATCACCCCGATGCCGCCGACCAGCAGCGACAGCGCCGCGATGCCGGTGAGCAGAATCGTCAGGGTCTGGTAGATCGCCGTCGCCGTGCTGACGAGCGCGTCCTGGCTCGACAGGTCGAAGTCCGCGTCGTCGGCCGAGGTGATGCCGTGCAGGTTGAGCAGGATCGTCTCGGCCTCCTGGTACGCGGCCGACAGCTGCTCGGCCGACTCGGCCTGCAGGTAGATCGTCGTCAGTGCGGTCGCGGTCGGTCCGCCCGACAGCACATCGGAGGCGGTCGACAGCGGCACGATCGCCATGTCGTCGAGGTTGGTCGAGCTGTCGGAGCCCGCGGATTCCAGCACGCCGATGACCTCGAAGGAGGTGCCGTCGATCTCGACCGTCTGGCCCACCACGTTGGTGGTGCCGAACAGCTCGTCGGCGGTCTCCGAGCCGAGCACGACCACGTTCGCGGTGGCGGCCACGTCTTCATCGGTGAGGAACTCGCCGACGGCCAGCTCGCGGGAGCGCACCTCGAGCCACGACTCGGTCGTGCCCGTCACGGTCGTCGTCCAGTTGGTGTCGTTGGCCTCGAGCGAGAACGAGCTCGCCTTCTCGGCGGCGACACCCGCGATGTCGGGGGCGCTGATCTCGGAGTCGAGCGCTTCGGCGTCGGAGGCGGTGAGGGTCGTGGCGGTTCCGAAGCCGCCCCGGGCGCCCGCGGCGTCGGTGGAGGATCCGGGCGAGACGATCAGCAGGTTGCTGCCGAGCGAGCTGATCGACTCGCTGACGTCCTTCTGCGTTCCGAGGCCCAGGCCCACGGTGAGGATGACCGCGGCGATGCCGATGAGGATGCCGAGCACGGTGAGCATCGAGCGCAGCAGGTGCGCGCGCACCGCCGACCACGCGGTCGAGAGGGTTTCGCTCCAGTTCATGCGGCGACCTCCACATCCGACTGGATGAGTCCGTCGCGCACCCGCACCACACGGCGCGAACGCTCGGCGACCTCTTCCTCGTGGGTGATCAGCACGATCGTGCGACCCGCCTCGTGCAGCTCGTCGAACAGCGAGAGCACGTCCTCGGTCGAGACCGAGTCGAGGTTTCCGGTCGGCTCATCGGCGAGGATCATCGTCGGCTCGCCGACGAGCGCCCGCGCGACGGCGACGCGCTGCTGCTGGCCGCCCGAGAGCTCACCGGGCTTGTTGTTCAGCCGCGAGCCGAGACCGACGCGTTCCAGCGCCCGCTCGGCGCGCTCGCGCCGCTCATCCCGGTCGACGCCGGCGTAGACGAGCGGCAGCTCGACGTTGCGCCAGGCCGACAGCGACGGCAGCAGGTTGAAGCCCTGGAACACGAAGCCGATCTCGCGGTTGCGGATGCGTGCCAGGTCGGCCTCGTCGAGGTCGCGCACGTCGGTTCCCGCCAGGCGGTAGGAGCCCGCGGTGAGGGTGTCGAGGCATCCGAGGATGTTCATCAGCGTCGACTTGCCCGAGCCGGAGGGGCCCATGATCGCGAGGTACTCGCCGCGTTCGATCGTGAGATCGATGCCGCGCAGCGCCTCGAACTCGACCGTGCCGGTGCGGTACATCTTGCGCACCTGGTCGAGGCTGATGACGGGACCCGAGGTGTCGTGGACGGCCGCGCTCACTGGCCCGGTGCCTGTCCGCCGAAGTCGGGACGCTCGCCCGCCGTGCCGGTGCCGCCGGCGCCTGGTCCGACGTCGCCGGTGACGCCCTCGGCGGTGCCGGCGTTGCCCTCGCCCGGGGTGAAGGTCGCGACAAGCACCTCGTCGCCTTCCGCGATCCCGGAGATGATCTCGGTGAGGCTGCCGACCGTCTCGCCGACCTCCACCGGGGTGACGACCTGCTCGCCGTCCGCCGTGATCACCGTGACGGTGCTCGTCTCGCCGTCGGTGGTGACCGCGGCGCTCGCGACGGTCAGCACGTCGGTGCGTCGCTCGTAGATGATCTCCGCCGTCACCGAGATGCCGTCGAAGAGGCCCTCGGCGGTGCCGGTGACGTCGATGCTGACCGGGTACGCGGCGGCACCCGTGTCGGTCGAGGGCAGCATGCCGACCTCGCTCACGACACCGAAGAACGCGACGCCGTCGTCGGTCGCGAGCTCGACCTGGTCGCCGACCTCGATGAGCGTGACGTCGGCCTCGCCGACGGTCACGTCGACCGCCCAGGCATCCGTTCCGACGATGGTGAACGCCGCGGTCGTCCCGCCGCCCGCGGCGGAGCCCACCGCGTCGCCGACCTCGACCCCGACGGAGGTGATGACGCCCGCCGCCGGAGCGGTGAGCGTCGCGTCATCGACCGCGTCTTCGGCATCCTCAACCGCCGCTTCGGCGACCTCGACCGCGGCCGCGTTCGCCGCGATCTGCGCCAGATCGGCGGTGCTTCCGTCGCTCTCGTCGTAGCTGTCGGAGAGCTTCGCCTCCGCGCTCGCCAGATCGGCCTTCGCCTGCAGCAGCGCCGCGTCGAGGCTGATCGTGTCGACGGTGGCGAGGGTGTCACCCTCCTCCACGATGTCGCCCTCCTCGACGGAGACCTTGGTGACCGTGCCCGAGACCGCGAACGAGACCTCTTCGTTGACGAGCGGCGTGAGGGTGCCCGAGGTGGAGATGCTCTTGTCGAGGGTCTCGAGGCTGGCGATGGCCGTGGTCGTGATCGTCTCGTCGCTCGAGGACGCGGTCGCGGGGACCACCAGCGTCACGACGACGATGGCGGTTGCGGCGAGCGCGGCACCGGCGGCTGCGCCGATGACGATCCACCGGCGCCGGCGAAGGTGCGCAAAGGCACTGCGGAAGTTCATGATCTCCTCTCGACCGCGCAGACTGCGCGGGATGCATGACCCGAAAAGTACGGTCGGGGTCTATGCGAGATCGTTCGGCTTCCTGAGAAACAGCCGTGAGCGGGGGTTGTGGGGTTTCGATACGTCGCTTCGCGACTACTCAACCCGCTCAGGTTCCCGCCGGTCGAGTAGGGCGCGAAGCGCCCGTATCGAGACCAGCGCCCGCGCGGCGACGCGGTTTCGATACGGCCTGCGGCCTACTCAACCCACTGACCTTGCCGGTCGAGTAGGGCGCGCAGCGCCCGTATCGAGACCAGCGCCCGCACGGCGACGCGGTTTCGATACGGCGCGGAGCGCCTACTCAACCCGCTGCAACTGTGCCGGTCGAGTAGCCGACGCCGTCGGCGTATCGAGACCCCGCTAGTTGAGGAGGAACTGCTTGGTCTCGGCCGACTCGGCCTCGCCGAGCTTCACGGTGAGGTGGTAGCTGGCACCGCCGGCGATGACCTCGGGCCGCGAGCCCGAGCAGGTGTCCGTCGACGACCGGGTGCGGTCCCACCCGAACGGCGTCGTGGCGAGCGTCTGCGAGGGCTCCAGCGCGATGACCGACTCGGTCGGATCCTCCTGGCAGTCCGCCGAGCTCCAGATCTGCTCGCTGCCGCTCGTGATCACGTACTCCTGCGCGCCGGTGCCGACGTCGAAGCTACATGCCGCGGTGCCGACGTTCTCGATCTCCATGGAGAGCATCGGCTGCTCGGAGTTGCCGTAGCTGGATGCGTCGGTGATCGCCGTCAGCCGCACCATCAACGGGTCGCACGCCGCGATCTCGCTCGGGTCAGCCGACGGGTCGGCGGTCGCCGCATCCGTGGCCGCGGGCGCACTCGTGTCGGTCGGAGCCGGGCTGCTGGCGGGCTCCCCCGCGCCCGGGCGGACGAAGATCAGCACGATCACGACGATGACGGCGAGCAGGCCGAGTCCGAGGACCACGCGCCGTCGCCAGTACACCGAGGGCGGCTGCGGGCCGACCGGATGACGGAGCGTCGACATGCGGACAGGTTAACGCCGTCGCCGCGGCCACTCCGTCTGCCGCGCGGGTCTGCCCGAAACCGAGGTGACGAGCTGGTCGGCGAGTTCCGCCTCGACCATGAGCGCGAACTCGCGAAGGCTCGCGACGTCGATCGTCTCGATGTCGCGCGGCGTGACGTCGAAGACGCACAGTGCGCCGATCGGCTCGCCCGAGGGCGCCCGCACCGGGTAGCCGGCGTAGAACCGAAGTCCCGGGCTCCCCGTCACATACGCGTTGGTCGCGAACCGGGCGTCGTGCGACGCGTCGGGCACGATGAGCGGATCTCCGCCGTCGCCGATCAGGCGGTAGCAGAACGAGTCGTCGAGGGAGTGCGCGGCCAGGGTGGGACCGATGAGGGACTTGTACCACTGGCGCCCCACTCCGACCACGGTGAAGGCGGCATGCGACGTGCGGAAGACCGATCGGGCCGCGCGGACGATGCGGTCGAAGCGCTCTTCGGGCTCGGTGCCCGCGATCCCGATCTGCTCCAGGGCGCGACTGCGCTGCGAGGGATCCTGACGGTGGGCGCTCGGCGGCGTCGCGCCGAGCACTTCGTAGGCCACGCCGGCGGCCATCACCTCCGCCCAGAACGCGTACCGCGCCGAGTCGCCGTAGACGTTCTCAATGTCGCCCGGCGTCTGGGGCAGGTCGACGAATGTCACGCCGCGTCGCCGCGCGCACTCGGCGCGCGTGAGCTCGTTCAGCTGACGGGCTCGCCGCTGCAGGACGCGCGCGACCGGACCTGCGAATGCGGGAATCGCCTGAAGCGGCTGGATGCCGGTCACGAGGACCTGCGAATCGGCGCAGCGACGCCGTTCGATCTCGTCGAGCGCGCGGGCGAGGCCGCGGAGCCATTCCCGGCGCGAGGTCAGCGCCAGGACGTCGTTGACGCCGAGCACCAGGCCGATGATCGTGTAGACATCCAGCGATCGCGCCTGCAGCACGCCGGTGGCGTCGCGCATCCGCATGTCGGGGTCGACGGCTCCGGTGGCGGTGACCCCGCCGCGCCGACGCTGCGCGATCGCGCGACAGAGCGCGCCCACGAGGCTCAGGTCGTGGGTCAGGACTCCCCAGCCGGTCGCGGCACCCGAGCCCACCACCAGCACCTCGACCGCGTCCGGGCCCGGCGTATGCGACCGCGCGGTATCGCGCGGCCTTGGCACGTCAACGAGTTCCTGGGCGCGCCATGCCGCCCAGGCGCGCACCGGCGCCCGCAGCGCGGTCCATGGATCGGTCTTCACGGCAATTCATCCCCCTGGTGGTCGACGATCCCGAACCGCCCCTCGCGATCTCGACCCCCTGCTTGTTCGATTTTATGCGGGAGGCCCGAAAGGGATGCTCGACTTCGAGTGCCGCTCGCGACGCCGACCGTGATGCGTCATCCAGGCACCCGGCGAGCAGGAACGCTGAGCACCCGAGCTTGCGCCGCACCCGCGAGCGCGTCGACGAACAGTGCCGCACAGCACAGCACACCGCGGCCGCGGCGGTCCGCGGAACTACGCGCGAACGAGCGCGACGAGCGCGGGGAAGAGCGGATGCCCGTCGCCGATGCCGGTGACGCTCTCGACGAACGCTTCCGCCGTCTCGCCGCCGGCGGCGACGGTCGCGAGACGCGCGGCGAGCTCGACCGCCTGCGGGTCGTCGTCGGAGCGGAAGGCCAGGGCAGCTCCGACGGCGCGAATCAGCGCCTCAGGCTGCGTTCCGGACTCGGCGATCTCCGCCGCGGGGCGGATGAAGCGTTCGTGCCGCGAGAGCTTGCGCAGCGGTTCACGGCCGACCCGCCACACCGTGTCGGGCAGGTTCGGGTTGGTGAAGCGCACGACGTTCTTGTCGACGTAGGCGGCCTGCACCTCGGCATCCACCCCGTGCTTGGCGACGATGAGTGCCGCGGTTTCGGCGAGCACGGCGCGCACCTCGGCCTCGACGGCGGGCAACGCGATCGCCTCGGCGATCGTCTCGGCCCCCGCCTGCGCGCCGTGATAGGCGATCGTGGCGTGGCCGGTGTTGACGGTGAAGAGCTTGCGCTCGATGTACGGCCCGAGCTCGTCGACGAAGGTGGCGCCGGGGATGTCGAGGTCGGCCCCCGCCAGCGGCGGCTGCTCGATGACCCACTCGCAGTACGCCTCGACGGTGACGTCGAGACCCTGGCCCTCGGGCTGTCCGGGCACGATGCGGTCCACGGCCGTGTTGGCGAAGACCGCGCGGCCGTCGAGTGCGACGTCCGGGCGGGCCGCGACGATCTCCTCGCGCAGCCGATCGGTCGCGTTGATGGCGTTCTCGCACGCCATCACGACAAGCGGTGGGGCGTCGTCGGCGCGGCGCGCGATGCCCTCGGCGATCGCGGGAGCGACGAAGCGCAGGATGTTGGGGCCGACGGCGGTGGTGACGACCGTCGCGCGCGAGATCTCATCGAACAGCGCCTCGGCATCCGCGCCGCTGTCGATGCCCGAGACGCCGGAGACGTCGTGGTCGCGCGCTCCCGGTCCGACCTCGAGCACCCGATACGCGCCTGCGGCGTTGATGCTCGCGATGAGTTCGCTGGCGACGTCGGCGAAGACCAGCCGGAAGCCGGCCTCGTGGAGCAGCAGCCCCACGAAGCCGCGACCGATGTTGCCGGCCCCGAAGTGGACGGCTGTCCCCGCCGACTCGCTGGTCACGCGTTGACCTCAGAGAGGATGTCCATCACCTCGGCGGGTGACGCCGCGTTCTCCAGCGCCGCCACCTCGTCCTCGTCCGAGAACACGATCGCGATGCGACCGAGGATGTCGAGGTGCTCGTTGCCCTTGCCCGCCACGCCGACGACGAACCGGACGGGGTTTCCGTCCCAGTCGATCGGCTCGGCGTAGCGCACGAACGAGAGCGCGGACTCGAGGATCTCGTCCTTCGCCTCGTTGGTGCCGTGGGGGATGGCGAGGAGGTTCCCCATGTACGTCGACACTGTCTTCTCGCGTTCGATCATCGCGGGCAGGTAGGCGGCGCTGACCGCGCCGACTCCCGCGAGGATCTCGTGCGCCTCCCGGATCGCCTCAAGCTTGGTGGTGGCCTTGCCGTCGGTGCGAATCTGGTCGATCGACAGGATCTGACGTGACATGGGGAACCTTTCTCGGTGTGCCTAGCTCGAAACCGGCTTGTTGCTGAGCATCTCAGCAACTTCGTCGTACTTCGGGCTGTTCATGAAGTTGTCAACCGAGACGTGCACGGCCGACGGGTTGACGTGCTTCGCACGGTCGGTGAGTTCTGCCTGCGTGATGATCAGATCCTCCGTGCCGTCGAGGTTCGCGATCGCCTTGTTGGTGACCGTGACATCGGTGACGCCAGCCTTCTTGAGCTTCTGACGCAGAACCGAGGCGCCCATGGCGCTCGATCCCATGCCAGCGTCGCATGCGAACACGACGTTGTGAACCCCGCCCTCGTGCTTGGCGACGAGGCCGCCCAGCACCGCGGAGGACTTGCCCTTGTTGGCTTCCGTCTGCGCGACGGCCGCGCCGAACGCGGCAGCCTCAGCTTCCTGGTTGGCGAGGTCGCGCTTGCGGCTCGCCAGCAGGATCAGCATCGCCACCACGAAGGTGACGCTCGCCGACAGGATGACCGAGAGGATCACGCCGACATAGCTGCCGGGCTCCGTCTGGATCAGCACCGCGAAGATCGATCCGGGCGATGCCGGAGCACGCAGACCGGAGTCGAAGATCACGTTGGTGAGGACGCCCGTGGCGCCACCGGCGATCATCGCGAGGATGAGGACCGGCTTGGCCAGCACGTACGGGAAGTACACCTCGTGGATGCCACCGAGGAACTGGATGACCAGCGCACCCGGAGCGGTCGCACGCGCGGCGCCGACACCGAACAGGGTGATCGCGATCAGCAGACCGGCACCCGGGCCGGGGTTCGCCTCGACGAGGAAGAGCAGGCTCTTGCCCGCCTCGGTGACCTGCTCGGTTCCGATCGGCGTGAACACACCGTGGTTGATGGCGTTGTTCAGGAACAGCACCTTCGCCGGCTCGACGATGATCGAGGCGAGCGGGATGAGTCCGGTGTCGATCAGCCAGCCGACCGCGTTGCCGAGCACGTCGGCGATCCACTGCACGACCGGAGCCATCCAGAAGAACGCGGCGAGCGCGAGGCCGAAGCCGAGGATGCCGGACGAGAAGTTGTCGATCAGCATCTCGAAGCCGGCCTTGACCTTGCCGTCCCACAGCTTCTCGAGCTGCTTCAGGATGTAGGCCGCGAGCGGACCGGTGATCATCGCACCAAGGAACATCGGGGTTCCCCAGGCGCCGATGATGACACCCATCGCCACGACCGCACCGATCACTCCACCGCGGTGGCCGTAGACCATCTTTCCGCCGGTGAATGCGATCAGGAGGGGAAGCAGGAAGAGAATCATCGGTCCGACGAGACCCTCATAGGTGACGCCGTCGAACTCGCCACCACCGATGATGGGCGAGCCTTCCCAGCGCCAGGCCTCGACGGGACTCTGGTTGCCGACCCATCCGGTGGGGATGAAGAAGGCGGTGATGAGGCCCCACGAGATGAAGGCCGCGATGTTGGGCATGATCATGCCCGAGAGGAACGTGCCGAATCGCTGCACGCGCACTCGTGCACCGCCGCCCGTGGCGGCCGGTGCGGCTGACGTCGTTGTCATGGTGGTGTCTCTCCTTGTGTTGTGTGGTGGCTATGGTGCAGGGGGTCCGACTAGGCCGTCGGCACAATCGTGGCGGCGGCACGGGCCGCTGCAGCGCTCGGAGCGGCAAGCGCCGCCTCCGCGAGGCGCCGCGCATCTTCGGGAGTGCGCAGCGCGAGTTCCGCACGCACCTCGGCGAGGGCGGCGGGGGTCATCGACAGGCTCGTGACACCGAGCCCGACCAGGACGACGGCGAGCTGCGGATCGGCAGCGGCCTCGCCGCAGACGCCCACCGGGCGGCCGGCGGCGATGCCCGCGTCGGCGAGCATCTTCACGAGCCGAAGCACCGCGGGGTGCCACGGGTCCTGGTAATGCGCGACGCTGCCGAGCATCCGGTCGGCGGCCATCGTGTACTGGGTCAGGTCGTTGGTGCCGATGCTGACGAAGTCGCACTCGGCGAGCACCGAGTCGGCCTGCAGCGCGAGCGACGGAACCTCGGCCATGACGCCCACGGTCTTGAGCCCGATCTCGCGCGCGAGGGTGACGAAGTACTCGGTCTCCTCGGCGTCGGCGACCATCGGCGCCATCACCCAGAGGTCGGCGGGCTCGCCGTCGGCGGCGACCGCGGCCTCAGCGTTGACGAGCGCCGTGAGCTGGTCGCGCAGGATCTCCTCGTGCTCGCGCAGGGCGCGCAGGCCGCGCAGGCCGAGGGCGGGATTCTCCTCGTTGTCAGCGGTGAGATACGGCAGCGGCTTGTCGGCGCCCGCATCCAGGCAGCGCACGACGACCTTCTTGCCGCGGAAGTGGCTGAGCATGTCGCGGTACTGCTCGGTCTGGGTCTCGACGCTCGGCCGTTCGGTCGAGTCGAGGAAGAGGAACTCGGTGCGGAACAGCCCGACACCCTCGGCGCCCAGCTCGACCGCCGCGGCGGCGTCCTTCGACGAGCCGAGGTTCGCCAGCAGCGGCACGGCCGTTCCATCGGCGAGCGCACCGGGCGTGATCGGCGCGGTCGCGATGGCCGCGAGCTCGCGAATGCGGATCGCCGCGGTGTCGAGCGTCTCCGGGTCCGGCTCGACCGTGACGGTGCCGGCTCCCGCGTCGAGCACGACCTGCTGGCCGTCCGTGAGAGCCTCGGCGCCGGCGACGCCGACGATCGCGGGGATCGAACGCGCGCGGGCGAGGATCGCGGTGTGCGAGGTCGGTCCGCCCTCACGCGTGATGAGGCCGAGCACGATGTCGAGATCGAGCAGCACGGTGTCGGCGGGGGCCAGGTCCTCGGCCACGAGGATGTAGGGAGTCGTCGACTCGGGAACGCCCGGGGCGGCGACGCCGCGCAGGCGCGCGATGATCCGCTGGGCGACGTCGCCGAGGTCGGCGGCGCGCTCGCCCAGGTAGCCGCCGAGGCCGATGAGCATCTGCTTGAACTCGTCGAAGGCCTCGTAGACGGCGCGCTCGGCGTTGGTTCCGCTCTCGATGCGCGCCACGACGAGGTCGCGCAGCGCGGGGTCCTTCGCCATCAGGGCCTGCGCCTCGAGCACGTCGCGCGCGTCGCCGCCCGCGACGGAGCCGCGGAACACGAGGTCTTCGGCCACCTGGGCGACGGCGGCATCGACGGCGGCGATCGCGTCGGCGGCATCGCCTTCGAGCGGGTCCGCGGTCGGCGCCTCGAGCGGGGCGGCCATGCGCAGGACGGGGCCGACAGCCACGCGCCGGCCAATGCCGATGCCGTGAAGTTCTGGCATGGATGACTCCTTCATCGATCCGGGCGGTGGGGGCCTTTCCGGCGACATTACACGGATTACTCGACTCAAACAAACAATTCCAAAAAGAAAAGCAGAAAATCAAACTTTTGTTTGTGTTGGGACGGGCGTCGTGAGAAAGTGAACGCGATGTATGCACCGGAGCGGCACCAGGCGATCCTCGAACTCGCGCAGAGTCGGGGACGCGTTGACGTGCGCGACCTCGCGGAGCAGCTCCAGGTGACGCCGGAGACCATTCGCCGCGACCTCACCAGCCTCGAACGGCGCGGACTCGTGCGCCGTGCGCACGGCGGCGCCGTTCCCATCGAGCGCGCGAGCCTGAGCCACACGGTGCCCGAGCGCGAGACCGTTCAGGCCGCCGAGAAGACGGCGATCGCGTACGCGGCACTCGCCGAGGTTCCCGACTCCGGATCGATCCTCATCGACGCCGGCACGACCACCATCCGCCTCGCCGAGATCCTGCCGCGGGATCGTCGACTGACCGTCGTGACGCACTCGCTGCCGGTCGCGATGGCCCTCACCGATCGCCGCGACGTCGAACTCCACTTCCTCGGCGGGATGCTGCGCGGCGACTCGCTCTCCGCCGTCGGAACCTGGACCCACCAGATGATCGGCATGGTCGCCGTCAACGTCGCCTTCCTGAGCGTCAACGGCATCACGCCCGAACGCGGTCTCACCACGAGCAACCTCGCCGAATCGGCCGTCAAGTCGGCGATGATCCGCGCCGCGCGGCGCACCGTCGTGCTCGCCGACCACCGCAAGTTCGGACGCGAGGAGTTCAGCCGCATCGCCCCGCTCGCGGCCGTCGACACGATCATCACCGACGAGGGCGTCAACCTCGAACTCGTCGCCGAGGTCGAGGCCGCCGGCACCGACGTCATCCGTGCGGCCCTGCAGGCCGAATCCCGTACCGCCTAGTTCCGATTCGCAAGGAGAACCCATGTCAGAAGCGCAGCGCACCGTCGAGTTCGGCTCCAGCGTCGGCCTGCACGCCCGCCCCGCCTCCGCGCTCGCGAAGGCCGCCGGCGAGAGCGGTCACACGATCACGCTCACCACGCCCGCCGGCAAGAAGGCGAACGCGGCGAGCATCCTGACCCTCCTGGCGATGGGCGTGAACCACGGCGACGAGGTCACGATCACCGTCGAGGGCGACGACGCCGAGGCGGTCGCCGAGAGCTTCGCCGCGCTCGTCGCGAGCGAGCTCGACGCCGACTAGCCCGCGTCGACCCGTCGCCCAGCGGGTTGAGTAGCCGCTACGCGGCGTATCGAAACCCCCCAGCGGGTTGAGTAGCCGCCACGCGGCGTATCGAAACCCCGCAGCGGGCCGAGTAGCCGCACCGCGGCGTATCGAAACCGCGCCCCCAGCGGGTCGAGTGCCGCGCAGCGGCGTATCGAAACCCAGGCCCTACAGCCGCTTGAGCATCCGCGTGTTGCCCAGAGTGTTCGGCTTCACCCGCGCCAGGTCGAGGAACTCCGCGACGCCCTCATCGGGCGAGCGCACCAGCTCGGCGTAGACATCCGGTGACACGATCCCCTCCGAGATCGCCTCGAAGCCGTGCCGCCCGAAGAACTCGGTCTCGAAGGTCAGGCAGAACAGGCGTGAGAGGCCGAGCTCCCGCGCATCCGCCTCCAGCTGGTGCAGCAGCGCATGCCCGACCCGGCGGTGCCGCCACGCGTCGTCGACGGCGAGCGTGCGCACCTCACCCAGGTCCTCCCACATGACGTGCAGGGCGCCGCAGCCGACCAGTTGGCCGTCGACTTCGGCGACGCGGAACTCCTGCACCGCCTCGTAGAACACGACTCGATCCTTGCCGAGCAGGATCCGCTTCTCCACCAGCGGCGCGATCAGGGCGTCGATCGCGGGCACATCGGCCGTTCGCGCGCGTCGCACCAGCATGTCGTTCACAACGCCCGACTCTACTGCGCCGCGGAGTTCACCCGCTCGCGACGGACTCCGCCGGGAGCTCGAACCAGAGCAGCTCCTCGAAGTCGTCGCCGAGACTCTCGCGGGTGGCCCGCGCCGGCTCGCCGGGCAGACTCTCGAACAGCTCCCGCGCTTCGGCGATGTGCTCGGCGAGCACCGACACCGGCGCGCGGTCGACGTTGTGCGGATAGCGCAGCACGCCCTGCTCGTCGTAGCGGAGCATCGAGAGGCGCAGCGGCGGTTCGACCGCACCGTCGCGGTGCCGCCACAGCCCCGTCGCGGCATCGAAGCGGTAGCGCGGCAGGAGCTTGTGCCCGTGGTCGGCGACCAGGGTGATCGCCTCGACGATGTAGCGGAACACCTCCTCCTCGAGGAAGTAGTTGAAGTTCACGCGCACCCAGCCGGGTTTGATGCCTTCGCATCCGCGGGCGATCTCGCGCTCGAACGCGTGCGAGCGCTCCAGGTCGATGCCCAGCAGGCGATGCCCGTACGGTCCCGCGCAGGAGCATCCGCCTCGGCTCTGGATGCCGAACAGGTCATTCAGGATCGCGACGACCGCATTGTGGTGCAGGTAGCGTCCGTCGGGCCGGCGCACCACGAACGACACGATCGAGAGGCGTTCGGCGGTCGGGGAGCCGAGCACCTGGATCTGCGGATGCCGCTGCCACACCGAGATCGCCCGACTGAGGAAGTCGCGCTCGCGCGCGGCGATCACGTCCACGCCGACCTCGCGCTTGAGCCCGAAGACGAGCCCGGCGCGGATCGACTCGAGGATCGCGGGGGTGCCGGCCTCCTCGCGGTGGGTGGCGTCATCCAGGTAGCGGTGGCCCTCCGGGTTCACGTACATGACGGTGCCGCCGCCGACCACGGTCGGCACGCTGTTGGTCAGCAGGCGGCGGCTCACAATCAGCACCCCGGGCGTGCCCGGGCCGCCGATGAACTTGTGCGGCGAGAGGAAGATCGCGTCCTTGCGAGCGGCCGGATCGCCGTCGCGCGGGTTCATCTCGATGTCGAACGTACGGGGCGGCGGCCGCGAAGTCCCAGAACGCGAGCGCGCCGTGCGCGTGCAGCAGGCGCGTGATCGTGTGCGTCTCGGTGAGCACCCCGGTCACGTTGCTCGCCGCGCTGAACGAGCCGATCTTCAGCGGCCGGTCGGCGAAGCGCTCCAGCTCGGCGGTGAGGTGATCGAGGTCGACGTGGCCGTCGGCATCCTCGTGGATCGTCACGACGTCGGCGATCGACTCGCGCCACGGCAGCTCGTTGGAGTGGTGCTCGAAGGGGCCGACGAAGACGACCGGGCGCTCGTGCGCGGGGATCAGCTCGCGCATCCCGTACCTCGCGTCGAGGTCGGCAGGCAGGCGCAGCTCGAGGATGCCGATGAGCTTGTCGATGGCGCCGGTGCAGCCGCTGCCCGCGAAGATGACGGCGGTGTCCTCGTCGCCGCCGACGGCCGCGTGGATCTCGGCGCGCGCATCCTCACGCAGGCGCGTGGTCTGCAGGCCGGTGCCGCTCGACTCGGTGTGGGTGTTGGCGTAGCGCGGCATCACCTCGTCGCGGATGAAGTCCTCGATGAAGCCAAGGCTGCGGCCGCTCGCCGTGTAGTCGGCGTAGGTCACGCGGCGGGGGCCGAACGGCCCGTGCATGAGCTGGTCATCGCCGATGACGGACTCGCGGATGCGCGCCAGAATCGGCGGATCCGGCAACCCCGGATCCGGCGCAGGAATCGAACACGCCTCCACCCCCACAAGCTACCCCCTGCCGTGGTGCCGCGGGGATGCATCCCGCGCGCTGGGGAGTATCGCGCGCGGCACGCGGTGGGCGCGCGGGTCACGCGGCGCGGGGCCTCGGGGTGCGGGTGCGGCGGGTGCGCGTGGCTGGCGGGGATGCATCCCCGGCGCAACCGAGTGAGGCGTGCGGCACGCGGTTCGGGCGCGGGTCACGCGGTGCGGGAGTAGGCCAGGGGCGCGGGCGCGGCGGGCCGGGCGCGGGGCGCAGCGTGCGGCCGCGGGTGCAGCGCGGGGGGCGCGGGCGCGGGGAGCAGCGTGCGGCCGCGGGTGCAGCGCGCGGGGGCGCGGCGGGCTGGCGCGTACGCGAAGACGGGAGCGCGTGCCGCGTGCGGCACTCGCTCCCGTCGGGAGTAACGCGCATGGCCCGCGCCTCGCCGAACGGCGTGACGCGGGCCCTGCAGAACGACCTAGTCGGTGATCGCGGCGACCTTCTCGTCGAGCTCCTCGCGGCCCGGCTGACGCACGGTCTCGAAGGTGAACTCGCCGCCGCCGTCCTCGGCGCCGGTGCCCGGCTTGAAGTCGACCTTCACGTGGTCGCCCGCGTTGAGGCGCCCGTGCAGGATCTCCTCCGAAAGGCGATCCTCGATCTCCTGCTGCACCGCGCGGCGCAGCGGACGAGCACCCAGGGTCGGGTCCCAGCCGATCTCGATCAGACGCTTGCGTGCGGCCTCGCCGACCTCGATCGTCATGTCGCGATCGAGCAGACGCTCGCTCAGGCGCTTGACGAACAGGCCCACGATCTGCAGCAGCTCGTCCTGCGAGAGCTGCGGGAACACGATCGTCTCGTCGACACGGTTCAGGAACTCGGGCTTGAAGTGCTTCTTGAGCTCCTCCACGACCTTGCCGCGCATGGCGCGGTACGAGTTCTCGACGTTGCCCTCGAGGGTGAAGCCGACGGGGCCGCCCGTGATGTCCTTCGTTCCGAGGTTGGTGGTCATGATGATCACCGTGTTCTTGAAATCGACGACGCGACCCTGACCATCCGTCAGACGTCCCTCCTCCAGGATCTGGAGGAGCGAGTTGAAGATGTCCGGGTGGGCCTTCTCGATCTCGTCGAACAGCACCACGCTGAACGGCTTGCGGCGCACCTTCTCGGTGAGCTGGCCGCCCTCCTCGAAGCCGACGAAACCGGGAGGGGCACCGAACAGCCGCGAGACGGTGTGCTTCTCGCCGTACTCGCTCATGTCGAGCGAGATCAGCGCGTCCTCGTCGTCGAACAGGAACTCGGCGAGCGCCTTGGCGAGCTCGGTCTTACCCACACCGGTCGGACCGGCGAAGATGAACGAGCCCGAGGGACGCTTCGGGTCCTTGAGTCCGGCACGGGTGCGACGGATGGTCTTGGCGAGCACCGAGATGGCCTCTTCCTGACCGATGACGCGCTCGTGCAGGGCCTTCTCCATGAAGATCAGGCGCGAGCTCTCCTCTTCGGTGAGCTTGAAGACCGGGATGCCGGTGGCGTTGGCCAGCACCTCGGCGATGACGCCCTCATCCACGGTTCCGGATGCGGCGACATCTCCCGCACGCCACTGCTTCTCGAGCCGCAGCCGCTCGCCGAGGAGCTTCTTCTCCTCGTCGCGCTTGCTCGCGGCGGCCTCGAAGTCCTGGTCCTCGATCGCGGTTTCCTTCTCGCGACGCACCAGGGCGATCTTCTCGTCGAACTCGCGCAGCTCCGGCGGGGCCGAGAGGATCGACAGCCGCAGACGCGCGCCGGCCTCGTCGATCAGGTCGATCGCCTTGTCCGGCAGGAAGCGGTCGGAGACGTAGCGGTCGGCGAGGTTCGCCGCGGCGACGATCGCGCCGTCGGTGATCGACACCTTGTGGAAGGCCTCGTACTTGTCGCGCAGCCCCTTCAGGATGTTGATGGTGTGCGGCAGGTTGGGCTCGTGCACCTGCACCGGCTGGAAGCGGCGCTCGAGAGCCGCATCCTTCTCGAAGTGCTTGCGGTACTCGTCCAGCGTGGTCGCGCCGATGGTCTGCAGCTCGCCGCGGGCGAGCAGCGGCTTCAGGATCGAGGCGGCGTCTATTGCGCCTTCGGCAGCACCGGCCCCGACGAGGGTGTGGATCTCGTCAATGAAGGTGATGATGTCGCCGCGGGTGCGGATCTCCTTGGTCACCTTCTTGAGGCGCTCTTCGAAGTCACCGCGGTAGCGGCTTCCGGCGATCAGCGAGCCGAGGTCGAGCGTGTAGAGCTGCTTGTCCTTGAGTGTCTCGGGCACGTCGCCGCGCACGATCGCCTGGGCGAGGCCTTCGACGACGGCGGTCTTGCCGACGCCGGGCTCGCCGATCAGCACCGGGTTGTTCTTGCTGCGACGGGAGAGGATCTGCATGACCCGCTCCATCTCCTTCTCGCGCCCGATGACCGGGTCGAGCTTGCCGTCGCGCGCGGCCTGCGTGAGGTTGCGGCCGAACTGGTCGAGGATCTGGCTGCCCTTGTCGGGCGCCTGGTCGTTGCCGCCGACGGCGACCTGCTCCTTGCCCTGGTAGCCGGAGAGCAGCTGGATGACCTGCTGGCGCACCCGGTTCAGGTCGGCACCCAGCTTGACGAGCACCTGCGCCGCAACGCCTTCGCCTTCGCGGATCAGGCCGAGCAGGATGTGCTCGGTGCCGATGTAGGAGTGGCCGAGCTGCAGCGCCTCGCGCAGGCTCAGCTCGAGCACCTTCTTGGCGCGCGGGGTGAAGGGGATGTGCCCGGTCAGCTCCTGCTGACCCTGGCCGATGATGTCCTGCACCTGCTCGCGCACGGCGTCGAGCGAGATGCCAAGCTCCTCGAGGGCCTTGGCGGCAACGCCTTCGCCCTCGTGAATGAGGCCGAGCAGGATGTGCTCGGTGCCGATGTAGTTGTGGTTGAGCATCTTCGCCTCTTCTTGGGCGAGGACGACGACCCGGCGGGCCCGGTCGGTAAAGCGCTCGAACATCTCGATCTCCATCTGGCACGGGGTGCGAGGGCCGCGCCGATACATCGAGAGTAACGACGGGGATTGGCGAATAGTCGCGTGTTCGCCGTGGGCGTGAGGCTTGCGCTTTCTGACGCCCTGATCTAACTTATCGAAGAACGATAATATCGATGATCGATAAGGAGAACCATGAACGCCTCACCTACATCGCTGAGCCGATCCGACCGGATCGGCCTGTACCTCACCATCGCCCTCGGCGCCGTCGCGGCGTTCGGCGTGATCTGGGGCATGATCGCACGGCTGGTCGAGGTGATCCCCGGACGCGATGTGCCCGTGCCGGTGCCCTTCCTCGACGAAACCGCCCAACTGCCCATCGGACCGGATGGCGCGCTCGTCACCGTGAGCGTCGACCAGGCCGTGCTGACCGTCTCCGAGCTCGCCCCGGCGACCCAGTTCGCGCTGATCGCGCAGCCGCTCGTCACGGGGATCGCGATCCTCGCCGGAATCGTGCTGCTGTGCCTGCTCTGCTGGAACCTCGCGCGGGGGCGCGCCTTCACCCGTCGCAACGTCCGCATCATCCTTGCGGGAACGGTGGTGCTGCTCGCCGGCTGGTTCCTCGGATCGATCCTCAGCAACATGACCGTCAACGGAACCCTCTCGGCCATCAGCGACTACGGCTACGACGGGGTGATCTTCGAGGCCGACTGGGCGCCGTTGTTCGCGGTGCTCGCGCTCGGTGCGATCGGCGCCGCCTTCCAGATCGGCGAGCGCCTGCAGCGTGAGACCGAAGGGCTCATCTGATGGCCGCCGCCGAGGACGCCGATGCCGGACGCATCCACTGCCGACTCGACGAACTGCTGGAAGAGCGCGGCCTGACCCTCACCCGACTGAGCGAGCTGGTGGGGGTGAGCCTCGTCAACCTCTCGGTGCTGAAGAACGACCGGGCCCGCGCGATCCGCTTCTCGACCCTCACCGCGATCTGCGACGCCCTCGACTGCGAGGTGGGCGACCTGCTCGTCATGAGCTGACGTGCGTCCGTCGAGCGCGGCGAGCGGATGCCGCACTAGCATCCCGTGCATGAGCAATCTGGAGGCCGACCCGGCCGAGCTCGTGTGCGACCGCGATCCGGCGGTCGCCATCGAGGTGCTCGAACCGCGCGAGGTGCCGCTCGGCGGGCCGCGCGCGATCACGGTGCGGCGCACCCTGCCGCAGAAGCAGCGTTCGCTGATCGGGGCGTGGTGCTTCGCGGATCACTACGGACCGCATCCGCTGGATCACGCCGCCGTCATGGACGTGCCGCCGCACCCGCACACGGGCCTGCAGACGGTGAGCTGGCTGTTCGAGGGCGAGATCGAGCACCGCGACTCGGTCGGCAGCCTCGCGACGATCGTGCCCGGCCAGGTGAACCTGATGACGGCGGGCGCGGGCATTCAGCACTCCGAGGTGTCGACGGCGCGCGCGACCGGCCTGCACGGCGTGCAGCTCTGGGTGGCGCTGCCCGACGCCGATCGCCATCACGCGCCGTTCTTCGAGCACGACTCCCCCGCACCGACGGCGGTCGGGGCCGCGACGCTGCGCGTCTTCGTCGGCTCGCTCGCCGGCTCCCGCTCGACCGTGACGACGTTCTCGCCCCTGCTCGGCGCGCAGCTGGACCTGCCGGCCGGCGCCTCCGTCTCGCTCGACGTCGATCCCGCCTTCGAGCACGGTCTGCTGGTGGATGCCGGCACCGCCGCGCTCGACGGCGTCACCGTCGCGCGCCATCACCTGGGCTACGCACCACCCGGCGCCACCGCCCTTCAGATCACGGCGGGCACGGAGCCGCTCCGCGCGATCCTGCTCGGCGGCACCCCGCTGGGCGAGCCGATTCTGATGTGGTGGAACTTCGTCGGGCGCACCCACGACGAGGTGGTCGCCTTCCGCGAGCGGTGGCAGCGCGAGGTGATCGCCGGCACGGACCCGGACGGGCTCTTCGGCCGCGTTGACGGTTACGCGGGCCCGGCGCTGCCCGCTCCTGAGCTGCCGAATGTGCGGCTGAAGCCGCGCGACCTGCCGACGTCCGGGACCGCGAAGCCCTGATGGTCTGGCAGCAGGTTCTGCAGGCGATCGGCGCCCTCGCCGCCGGCCTGGTGCTGGCATTCCTGGTGGCGAGCGCGATCGTGGTGCTCGGATTCCGGGCCCGGTCGCCTCGCATTCGGCGCTCGATCGCGCGAATGAACCGCTCGGTGAGCAACCCGCGGCAGCTGGCGACGGCAGGTCAGCCGGGTGCGCCGTTCTCGGTGGTCCGCCACCGCGGACGCGTCAGCGGCCGTGAATTCACGACGCCGGTCGGGGCGCTGCGCGCGGGCGGCACGGTCGTGGTGCCGCTGCCCTATGGCGCCGGCGCCGACTGGGTGCAGAACGTCCTCAGCGCGGGCGAGGCTCAGCTGGAGTGCGAGGGGTCGACCCTGCGGATGGTGAGGCCGCGCATCGTTCCCGTCGAATCGATCCGGGCGTCGCTGCCGCGCGGCGAACGGTTCTCGACCCGGCTGTTCCGCGTGACGGACGCGCTCGAGGCCGACGTCGTCGACTAGAGCGCGCGCGCTCGCACGACGACCGTCTCGTCGGGCAGCAGCATCGGCAGTTCGAGCCCTCGGGCCGCGAGCACGGAGCCGGGCAGCGTGATGCCGCCGTCCGACCACCACGGTGGCGGGGTGCCCCAATACCAGGCCGGGTCGGCCCCGAATTCGACCGCCTCGACGCGGTAGTCGAGCGCCGGGTCGAGTCCCGGCAGGCGCCGCAGCGACCGGGCCGACGACTCGGCGCGGTCGAGCGAGCTGAGCCAGTACACGGCATCGCGCGCGTCGGGCGCGACAACGCCGAGCACGGTCTCGCCCGCATCCGCCTCATCGCCGCGCACGACGGCACCGGAGTGCACCAGCCCCCGCAGCGATCGGTACGCCCCCGCCCACGCGGCGAGCGCCGCGCGCTCCGCCGGATCGGTCGCCGACAGGTCCCACTCGATGCCCGCGTGCCCGAACAGGGCGGTCGCCAGCCGGAACGCCAGCGAGTGCGCCCGCCCGGTGACGTGCGCCGGGGCCGCGCCGACGTGCGCGCCCAGATACTCGGGCGGAACCAGCAGGCTCGTCCAGCGCATGATCGTCTGCCGGTCGTGCGCGTCGTTGGTGTCGGAGGGCCACACGCGCTGGGTTCGCTGCAGGATCCCGGCGTCGATGCGGCCGCCGCCGGAGGAGCACGACTCGATCTCGAGATTCGGGTGGTGCTCTCGCAGCTCATCCATGAGGCGATAGGTGGCGATCACCTGACGATGCGCCGAACCGCCGAGCTGGTCCCGGTTCATGTCCCACTTGAGGTAGTCGATCGGGTACTCGGCGAGCAGCGCGAGGAGCGCGTCGCGGATGTGCTCGCGGGCGGCGTCCTCCGCCAGGTCGACGACGTACTGGTAGCGCCACGACTCCGGCAGCCGGTCGCCGGTCTCGCGCAGCACCCACTCGGGGTGCTCGCGGGCCAGTCGGGAGTCGAGCGACACCATCTCCGGTTCCACCCAGAGCCCGAACTGCATGCCGGCCGACGTCACGCGGTCGATGAGCGGATGCAGCCCGTCCGGCCACGACTCAGGGTCGACGGTCCAGTCGCCGAGGGCGCGGAGGTCGTCGCTGCGCCCGATCATCCACCCGTCGTCGAGCACGAAACGCTCCACGCCCACCTCGGAGGCGAGCTCGACAAGGCCCAGCAGCCGGTCGAGGTCGTGCTCGAAGTACACCGCCTCCCACGTGTTGAGCGTGAGCGGACGAGGGAAATCCGGATGCGCCGGCAGCGCGCGCGCCCACGCATGGAATCGCGCCGAGATGCCGTCGAGTCCGTTCGCCGACCAGGCCGCAAGCAGTTCGGGGGCCGCGTAGGTCTCGCCGGGCGCGAGTCGGATCTCCCCCGGAGCGAGCAGCTCGCCCGCGCCGAGCGCCGTGAAGCCGAGCGCCGAGCGGTCGATCCAAACGCGCGAGTCTCCGCTCCAGGCCAGGTGCGCGGCCCAGACCTCTCCGCGCCGGAACCCGAAGCCGGGTTCCCCCACCGCGGTGACGAAGACATCATCGTGTCCGCCGCGACCGTGGCGCGACTCGCGCAGCCAAGTGCCGACGTCGATCGCGGCGCGCTGCGGGACCCGCTCCGCCGACCAGGCGCCGGCGAAGTCGAGTCGCTCGCGGGCCGAGCCCGGCAGCGGCAGCACGGCCGCGAGACCGGAGAGCTCGAAGTCGGCCGAGCCCGTGTTGGTGAGCTGCGAGCGCACGGCCAGCACCCCGTGCTCGCCGAGGTCGTAGTCGATCTCCACCCGAAGCACCGGGTCGCCGTCGGCGTCGTCGACGAGAACGACGCGCGCCGACCGCTCAGAGCTCTCGACGCTCTCGAGCCGGAGCGCCGGTCGCCGCAGCGCCTGGCCGGGCGTCGGGTCGTGCCGGCCGTCGAGACCCGGGAGCCCGCTCCAGCCGTCGGCCAGGAGCGGAACGATCCCCAGCCGAAGCGGCGCATTGAGCGCGCTCGGCGGCACGGCGCGGACGCTGGTGTCGGCGAGCGCGAGCAGCTGCGGCTCGGTCAGCTCGCCGAGGTCGCCGCCGAAGTGGAGGATCGCGGGCATGCCCGCGTCGCGGGCGTCCAGCACGAAGCTCGTGCCCGCAGACCGAAGATGGACGACAGTCATGATTCACCCATCCCCGTGACGGCATCAGTCGGCGTCGAGATTATCTCGGCACGGCCAGTGTAGGGGCGGCACCGCGACGGCGCGAAGCGCGGGCGCGGCTCAGAGCTTCGCGGCGCGCTCCGCCTCGAACTTGGCGCGCTCTTCGGCCTCGATCTTCGCGGCGAAGGCGCGCTCACTGCGGTCGGCGCGGAAGATGGCGCGGAAGACGAACCAGAACACGAGACCGAACAGCAGCGTCGGAATCACGCTGAAGATCGCGTTGGCCCAGTACTCGGTTGGCATGACCCCAGCCTACGCGCCGAAGCCGAGAGCCGAGGCGACGGCGATGACCGCGAGGATCACGGCGAGGCCCGCGTACATCACGAACCGGGAGGTGCGTCGATCCATGTCAGGCCTTCGCCGCGATTCCGACCATGCCCATGACGGTCAGCGCCACGCTGAACCCGGCGACGGCGAGCCACGTCGCGGCGCGAGCCGGGGTGACCTTCGGCTTCCCGCCAGCGGGCGACGGGGGCAGGTTGCTCATGCTCGAACCCTACCGAAATCCGGCGGTGCGGGCCGCCGCGAGGCGACCCGCACCCCGGAGTCATCCGCGCTGTGCGATGCGGATCCGCCAGTAGCTGACGGCCGCCGCGATGGCCAGCGCGATCGCGATCAGCCACCACCACCAGTCGATGCCCGTCGGCGCTGCCGAGGCGGCGAGCTCGGTCGTCTCCTCGCCGGAGCCGGTGCCCGCCGTGTCGTCTGCTTCGGACTCGGCGCCGTCATCGAGCGCCAGGGTCGTGAGCGCGACGTCGGGACCGTCCGCATCCGGCGCCCCGCCGTCGCCGGTCGGTGCCGGCGCATCGCCGTCGCCGCCGGTGGTCGGCGCGAGCGTCGGCCCTCCGGCGCTGCCCGCCACCGGCTCGGCCGCGGTCGTGATGACGAACGTCGACACGGTGGTCTGCACGTTGCCCGCGAGGTCACGCGCGGCCGCACGGATCGTGTACGTGCCATCCGCGAGTCCCGCCGGAATCGTCCACGTTGCCGAGTCGCTCGTCGTTCCGAGCGAGGTCAGGCCCGACGTGGAGCCGATCGGTCCGAGGAAGACCGAGCCGCTCTCGTCGTACAGGTTCGCCACGAGCCGGGCGAGCCCGAACTCGTCGGCGCCCGAGATCTCGACGATCACTTCTCCGTTGAACTCGGCACCGTCGAGCGGCGCGTCGATCGCGATCGTCGGACGCGTCAGGTCGACCACGAACGTGCTGCTGGTCGTCTTGACGTTGCCGGCGACATCATGGGCGCTCGCGCGCAGCGTGTACACGCCTTCGGCGAGGCCCGCGGCCGAGAGATCCCAGGTGCGCGTCTCGCTCGTGGTGCCGAGCGCCGATGCGCCACCCGTCGTTCCGACATTCGTGATGAACGTCGAGTTGGTCGCGTCATACAGGTTGACGTCGAGTCGCTTGAGGGCGACATCGTCGGTCCCTGTCAGCGTGACCGGGATCGTGGACGAACCGCGGAACGGCTCGTCCAGCTCGGGCGAATCGATCGCGATGGTCGGACGCGTGCCGTCGACCACGAACTGGATCACGTGAACACCACGGAGGCCGACGGTGTCGGTCACGTTGGCGCGAATCGTGTAGGTGCCCTCGGCGAGTCCGGCCGGAATCGTCCAGGTACGCGTTTCGGCGTTGGTGCCGAGCGCGCTGAGGCCCGACGTCGAGCCGATCGCCTGGATGAATGCCGTGCTGTCCTCGTCGAACAGGTTCACGCCGATGCGGTTCAGGGCCCCCGCGTCGCTCGCGTTCACGGTCACCTCGATCGACTCGCGCGGCGAGAAGATCGCGCCGTCGAGCGGCGTCACGATCTCGATCTCGGGCGCGGTGGCGTCGCGGCTGTAGTGCACGACGGGCGCGCTCCACGGACCGTTGACACTGGAGGGGTCGCTAGCGCGGTACGGGATGTTGTAGACCGCGCGCACCCGGATCGAGAGCGGTCCCTCGTAGCCGGTGCTGAAGCTCTGCGTGTGCGACACCGTCGCGCCCGCCGCCCACGTGGTGCCGGGAACGTCAACGTACTCGTACTCGAGCGTTCCGTCGCCGTCGCCATCGACGCCGTACTCGATCTCGTAGTGGTTGACGCCGCCGATGCCGAAGACCGCCGTCCAGCTCGCAGTCAGGCTCGTCTCCGAGAACGTGTAGCCGGTCGTGGGCGTGATGATCTCCGGGATGCCGATGATCTGGACGCCGGTTCCCGCGCTCCACGCCGACGCGTTGCCCAGGTCGTCGATGGCGCGAACCTGCCAGCGCAGCGGACCGGTCGGGATGTCGTAGGCCAGCGTCGTGCCCGTCAGGTCGCTTCCGATGGTCACGCCGTCGTTCAGGCGGCCGTCAGTGGTGTTCGGTCCACGACCGAGCACGACCTCGTAGCGCACGCCGTTCGGGTCGGTCACCGGGTTCCAGCGGAACTCGGACGCCTCGAGGGTGTAGCCCGTCGGGAAGGCGACGGTCGGGGTCGCCGGCGCGGTGTTGTCGATCTCGAACGACTTGAGGTGGTTGCCGCCTCCGTTGGTGTTGCCGACGGCGTCGCTGGCGAGCGCGGTCAGGCAGACCTCGCCGTCGGCGACGGCAGTCGTGTCGATGTCGACGCTCCAGTTTCCGCTGGCGTCGACGTTGACGTCGTAGGAGTCGACGAACGCGCCGCAGTTGCCGGTCGCGGGGTTGATCGCCCGGACCTTCAGCACGAACTGGTCGCTGGCGAGTCCCGAACCGGAGTCGTGGGCCGTGCCGGTGGCGGTGATGGTGCCCGAGACGAGGTCGCCGGCCGCGGGTGCCGAGAACGTGACGCTGGGGCGCGAGGCGTCGGCGGTGACCTTCGCGGTCGCCATGGATCCGGCGTCCTTCTGGTTGAAGGCGTCACGCGCCTGGAACTTGAAGACGTGGACGCTGCCGTCAGCCCAGCCGGTGGTGTCGACCGTCGTCGCGTAGTTGGTCAACGAGCTCGAGGAGCCGTACTCCAGGCCGACGCCGTCGAGCTGCGAGTAGTAGATCGAACGGATTCGCGTCCGAGATGGTCGCGGTGAAGTCGAGCATGGCGCCCGGCTTCACGAAGCTCCCGTCGGCCGGGGAGGTGATGACGACGTCCGGCGCGTCGGCGTCGACCGTGAAGGTGACCTTCGCGATCGAGCCGGAGTCCTTGTTGCCCGCGGCGTCGCGAGCCTCGATCTGCGCGATGTAGGTGCCGCTCGCGAATCCGGTCGTGTCGATCGACCGCGAGACCGAGGTCAGGCCGGTCTCGTCGGTGTCGGAGCCCACGCCCTGGACCGCGACGTAGGTGCGCCACGGGTGCGCGTCGCTGATCGACCCGACGAGCGGGATGATCGTGCCGGGGGCGACGACGAGCCCGGGGGCCGGAGCCGAGATCGTCACGTCGGGGGCGACGGTGTCCACGATGACGGACGTGCGCACGGTTGCGTTGTTGCCGGCCGCGTCGTTCGCGCCGATCCGCAGCTCGTAGTCGCCATCGGCGAGGGCGGGCAGAGTCCAGCTGGCGGAACCGCTGGTGCCGGAGGCGCTCGCGGTGCCGACCACAGCAACGAGGCCGCTCGCGTTGTAGAGGGTGGCGGCGAGACGCGCCAGCCCGCTGTCGTCGGTGGCCGACACGGTGACCGTGTCGCCCGAGAAGACGAAGTTGGAGGCTGGCGCCTCGAGTGTGACGGTCGGCCGCGTCGAATCGGCGGCGAGGGCGGGGGAGGCAAAGACAAGGGAGCCGACGGCGCTCACTGCGACAGCAGTGAGCAGGGCAAGGCTCCGCCGGGGGACGGAGAACACGGGTTGATCCTTCGGGGGCTGAGAGAGGTCACCGAGTCGGGTAACTCGTTCGGGTGGTGACCACGGAACTCGGGGGCGAGGTTCCGCTACGTGTGAAGGTACCGAGCACCACCGACATTAATCAAGTGTTGCTCACTAATCGCTCCGGCCGGGTGCCTACTTGACGAGCGGGAAGAGGATCGTCTCGCGGATGCCGAGGCCCGTGATCGCCATCAGCAGCCGGTCGATGCCCATCCCCATGCCCATGGTCGGCGGCATGCCGTGCTCGAGCGCGCGCAGGAACTCCTCGTCGAGGCGCATCGCCTCCACGTCGCCGCGGGCTGCCAGGGTGGCCTGCTCGACGAAGCGCTCGCGCTGGATGACCGGGTCGACGAGCTCGGAGTAGCCGGTGGCCAGCTCGAAGCCGCGCACATACAGGTCCCACTTCTCCACGACGCCGGGGGTGTCGCGGTGCGCGCGCACGAGCGGCGAGGTGTCGACGGGGAAGTCCATGACGAAGGTGGGGCGCTCGAGCGAGCCCTTCACGAAGTGCTCCCACAGCTCCTCGACGTACTTGCCGTGAGTGGGGAGCTTCACCTCCACCTCGACCTTCTCGGCGAGCGCCGCGAGCTCGTCGAGGGAGGTCTCCGGGGTGATCTCGACGCCGGCCGCCTCCGAGAGCGAGGCGTACATCGGCATCCGCTCCCACTCGCCGCCGAGGTCGAACTCGGTGCCATCGGCCCAGGTCACGGTCGTGGAGCCGGAGACGGCGATGGCCGCGTTCTGGATGAGCTCCTGCGTGAGGTCGGCCATCCGCTGGTAGTCGCCGTAGGCCTGGTAGGCCTCGAGCATCGCGAACTCGGGGCTGTGCGTAGAGTCGGCGCCCTCGTTGCGGAAGTTGCGGTTGATCTCGAACACGCGCTCGAGCCCGCCGACGACGGCGCGCTTCAGGAACAGCTCCGGCGCGATGCGCAGGAACAGCTCGGTGTCGAAGGCGTTCGAGTGCGTCACGAACGGGCGGGCCGCGGCGCCGCCGTGGATCGTCTGCAGCATCGGGGTCTCGACCTCGAGGAAGCCGTGGCTCGCGAACGTCTGGCGCAGGCTCTGGACCGTCGTGGCGCGGGCGATGACCGTGGTGCGCGCCTGCTCGCGCGCGATGAGGTCGAGGTAGCGCTGGCGAACGCGCGTCTCCTCGTTCAGCTCGGAGTGCAGGTTCGGCAGCGGCAGGATCGCCTTCGCCGCCATCTTCCACTCGCTCGCCATGACGCTGAGCTCACCGCGGCGGCTCGAGATCACCTCGCCCGCGACGAAGACGTGGTCGCCCAGGTCGACGAGCTCCTTCCAGCGGTCGAGCGCCTCCTGGCCGACCTCGGCGAGCGACACCATGGCCTGGATGCGACTGCCGTCGCCCGCCTGGAGGGCGGCGAAGCACAGCTTGCCGGTGTTGCGCAGATGCACGATGCGGCCGGCGACGCCGACCGTCACGCCGGTCGAGGTGTCGGCCTCGAGCTCCGGGAACTGCGCACGCACCTCGCCGATGGTGTGGGTGATCGGCAGCACCACCGGGTAGGCCTCGCCGCCCTCGGCGAGCATCCGCTCGCGCTTGGCCAGGCGGACCGCCTTCTGCTCGGCAACCTCTTCTCCGTTTTCAGGAGTTTGTGTGACGGGTGTGGCGGATGTCGCGTCCGGAGCCCCTGGGGTCACATCGGTCACAAAAACTCCTGAAAAAGGTTGAAGCGGTCAGTTGAGGTAGATGGCGTCGTTGTCGATCAGCCGGGTGGATCCGACCTGCGCGGCGATCAGCACGCGCGCCGGGCCTCGGAAGTTGTCATCCACGGGAAGGAACGTCGCCGGATCGACGACCTTCAGGTAGTCCAGCTTAACGAGGTCCTCATCCATGAGCACCGACTGGGATGCCGCCAGCACCGCGTCGATGCCGCGATCGCCGGCCGAGGAGGCCGCTTCGAGCGCGCGCGACAGCGCCTTCGCCGCGTGGCGCTCTTCGCCGTTGAGGAAGCGGTTGCGACTGGAGAGCGCGAGACCGTCGTCGGCGCGCACCGTCTCGACGGGCACGATCCGGGTGTCGATGTTGAGGTCGGCGACCATGCGCTGCACGAGGAACAGCTGCTGCGCGTCCTTCTGCCCGAACACCGCGACGGCGGGGCGGACGATGCCGAGGAGCTTGGCGACGACGGTGAGCACGCCGTCGAAGTGGCCGGGACGCGACCGGCCCTCGAACATGCCCGCGACGCTGCCGCCGGTGACGCGGGTGGTGGTCGCGCCGTCCGGGTACATCTCCTCGGCGCTCGGCGCGAACACGTAGGCGACGCCGAGCGGGGCGAGCGCGTCGAGGTCGCTCTCCAGGTCGCGCGGGTAGCGGGTGAGGTCTTCGCTCTGCCCGAACTGCAGCGGGTTGACGAAGATCGAGACCACGACGGTCTCGGCCTGCCGGGTCGCCTCCGCGACGAGCTCCAGGTGCCCCTCGTGCAGGGCGCCCATCGTCGGCACGAGCGCGACCTCGCGTCCGGCGAGTGCGTCGCGGAGCGCGGCGATCGTCTCGATCACGACGGGCCTCGTCACGGTGAACCTCCCTGAGCCGGGGGAAGCCCGACGTGCATCCCCGATGCTACCGGGGCTCGTCGTCGCCCGACGCCGCCTGCAGGGCGTTCTCGACGCTCGAGCGCACCACCGAGCCGAGCACCCGGCCCGGGTTGTCGATCCCGATCTCGCGCAGGATGCCGACGGCCTGGCCGACGATCGCGGTCGAGAACTCGGTCGCCGTCGCGATCGCCTCCGCGTAGGCGGCGCGGTCCTTCTCGGCCACCACCACGGGCTCGGCCCCCATCTCGACCACGAGCGCCTGGGCGATCGGAAGCACCGGCGCGGGGGCGGTGACGGCGCACCAGGACTCGCGCAGCCGGATCAGGTCGAGGCTGGTGCCGGTGAAGGCCATCGCCGGGTGGATCGCCAGCGGAATCGCCCCCGCCTGCAGCGCCGGCGCCAGCACCCCGATGCCGAGCCCGGGGGCGGTGTGCACGACGAGCTGTCCGGGCTGCCAGGCCCCGACGGCCGCGAGTCCGGCCACCAGATCGGCGAGCTCCGCCTCGGGCACGGCCAGCAGCACGAGCTCGCTGCGTTCGACGATCTCGGGGACGGTGAGCACCGGAACGCCGGGCAGCATCGCCTCGGCGCGGTCGCGGCTGGTCTCCGAGACCGCGCTCACGCCGACCAGGGCGTGGCCCGCGCCGCCGAGCGCGACGCCGAGCACGGGACCCACCCGGCCGGCGCCGACGATGCCGACGCCGAGGCGCCCGTCGCGCGGGGACGGGCTCATGCGCCGTCCCGGTCGGCGCGCCAGTGGTGGCTGCGGTCGTGATCGGCGGCGGCGACGCCGAGCGCCGCCGCGTCGCGGAAGAAGCGCGCGGCGTCCTCCGCGTCGAGCGCACCGAGACGCGCCGAGATCGGTCCGGCGACCGTGTGCGGATGCACGACGGCCAGGCGCAGGCGACGCGCGAGCGGGCCCTGCGTGACGGCCACGCTCTGCATGCGGGCGGCCGGGACGATCACCAGTTCGCGCCAGATCGCCCCGCGACGCACGAGCACCGCGTCGGGAAGCAGCGCGAAGCCGTTGCGGCGCCACGAGAACCAGCGCAGCACCGCCGCGCGCCGCGGGGACGCGGTGTAGCCGTCGTCGGGAGTTCCCCGGTCGAGGCCCGCCGAGACGCGGGCGGCGACCTCCGGGGCCGCCAGGCTCGGCAGCACCAGTTCGAGCACCCGGAAGGCGTCGGCTCGCGGCCCGACCGGCAGGATCGTGGTGTTCTGCCGCCCGCCCGCGCCCTGCGCGGACGACGTGCCGGCCCGGTTGACCTTGACCTCCCACCAGTCGAACGGGCGCCACAGCAGCGGCTGCGAGATCGAGATCGAGTGGATGCGGCCCGGCGGCAGCGTCTCGTTCGTGGTCGAGAGCAGCCCGTAGCCGATCCGCACCCCGTCGGGCGTCGAGGCGACCGTGAAGCGCAGCGACTTCACCAGGCGGCTGATCGAGTACGAGCCGACGGCGATCAGACCCGGGATGAAGCCGAGCAGGACGGGCGCGAGCGCGGGCAGCAGCCCCACGTCTCGACCGACCAGGATCCCGAGCACGGCCCCGACGCCCGCCAGGATCGCAATCAGGATGAGCAGCACCAGGCCGCCGCTGAGGGCCGAGGAGCCGATCACCCGGCCGATCGGCATCGCGACGATCGACTCGGGCGGCGCGAGCTGCGGATCCAGTTCGGGCGCGGTGAGCTCGGCGAGCCGCCGGTCGAGCAGGCTCGCGTTCGCGTTCTCGACCACCGATCCGGCGGGGGTCGCGGCCGCGGGCGCGACGCCGTCGATGGCGACGCCGCGCACCCCCGAGGCGAGGCGCAGGATCTCGGCGCGCAGCGCATCCGCGGTCGCGCTGCCGAGGTAGTACAGCTGCACGTTCGCGTCCTGCCCGGCGACGTTGACCTCCAGCTTCGCGGCGCCGAACAGCCGGGCGATGACCGGCCGGGTGATGTTGATGCCCTGGATGCGGTCGAGGCGTCCCTTGCGGTTGGTGCGGAAGATGACGCCGCTGCGCACCTCGACGACCTCGTCGGTGATGCGGAAGCTGTGCATGCGCCAGGACAGGTAGAACGCGCCGATCAGGACGAGCAGCAGCGCGGCCACCCCGAGCAGGGCGAACACGAGATAGCCCTGCTCGACGACGAAGCCGATCGGGTCGTCATCGCCACGCCCGGGGGCGCCGACGATCCCCGGGATGACCGACTCGAAGAACTGCTCGCGCAGGTTCGCGATGACGAACGCGAAGATCGCGATGAGCGCCACCCCGCCGCGAAGGAACGGCGTGGCCGGGTGCAGACGGTGCCACTCGCCGTCGAGGAAGTCCTCGCGCCCGTCGCGGGCTCGACCGCGCGCGTTCACAGTCCGGCGCGACGCGACTCGGCGACGGCGACGAGGTGATCGCGCAGCGCCTCGGCGTCGGGCTCGGGCAGCCCCGGAATCGTGATGTTGCTCGCCGCCGCGGCCGTCACCAGCTTCAGCTCGGCAAGCCCGAGACCGCGATCGAGCGGGCCGCGGTTGATGTCGACCAGCTGCATCCGGCCGTAGGGCACGGCGACGAAGCGCTGGAACATGAGACCCCGACGGAACAGCAGATCGTCCTCCCGCAGCTGATAGCCGATCGACCGCACGCGTCGGGGCGTGAACACGACGATCAGCAGCGCGATGACGCCGACGGTGATCGGAATCGCGAGCAGGAAGGGCAGCTGCGAGAAGAACCAGGGCAGGCCCGTGCCCACCGTGAGAATCGCCCCGCCGATGAGCGTGCCCACCAGGTCGACGACGATGTACTTGGGCGAGACCCGCTGCCACTCACCGGCGACCGGTTCGAGTCGGGTCGGCGAGGAATCCTGCGTTGCGTCAGTCACGACCCCACGCTATCGCGCGGGTGCGGGCCCGTCACGGTCCTCGTCACTGTCAGGCGGCACGGTGCACAGATGCTCGGCCACGAGGCCCGCCACCAGGAGCGCGATGCTCGCCAGCAGCATGGCGACGACGCGCAGCACGGTGTCGAGCTCGGGGGTGACCGTGCGGGTGAGCACCTCGATCAGGAAGCCAGCCCCGACTCCCAGCAGCGCGGCGCCCACGTACGCGCTCGCCTTCGCGAACAGCACCACGCGGGTGGCCCGGAACGGGTCGACCGGCCGACGCACCTCGGCGTGGGTCGCCTGCCAGATCGGCACCGCCACCAGCACCACCAGCACAGCGATGATGACCAGCGAGAACGACAGCGTGTACTCGGGCCGGATCTTGACCAGGCTCGCCGCGGCGAGCACCCGCTGCACGAGGTAGCCGCCCGCGCCCGCGACGAGGGCGAGCGTGAACAGGGTGACCGGGGCGGTGCGCTTCACGAGCGGGTTTCCCCGGTGTCGAGTGCGGCGACCAGGTCGCGCACGGCGCCGTGGCCGGCGCAGCAGCGCATCCGGTGCGACCTCGAGCCAGGGTCGCAGCACGAAGTCGCGCTCGTGCGCGCGCGGATGCGGCAGGGTCACGCGCTCAGTATCCACGGTGCGATCGCCCATCGCGACGATGTCGAGGTCGAGGGTGCGGTCGCCCCAGCGCTCATCACGCACGCGGCCGTGCGCCCGCTCCACCTCGTTGAGCCGGTCGAGCAGATCCTCGGGGCCGAGCGTCGTGGACACCAGCGCCACCGCGTTCAGATAGGCGGGGGCGCTCGGGTCGATGCCCCAGGGGCGCAGGGCGGGCGTCTCGTGGAAGCTCGAGATCGCCTCGAGTTCGATGCCGGGCGTCTCGGCGATCTCGCGCAGCGCCGCGGCGAAGATCGCCTCGCGATCCCCCAGGTTGCTGCCGAGCGCGATGACCGCCGGGCCCGCCGCGGTCATGCGCGCTCCCGCTCGATGGTGACGCTCACATCGGCGAAGGGCACCGAGATCGGCGCCTCCGGCTTGTGCACGGTGACCTCGACACGGCGCACGCGCTCGAAGGCGAGGGCCGTGTCGGCGACGCGCTCGGCGACCGTCTCGATGAGGTCGACGGGGTCGCGCTCGACGGCCGCGACGACCGCCTCGGCGAGCTCGCCGTAGTGAACGGTCTGCGCGAGCTCGTCGTGGGCGGCGGCGGCGCCGAGCGGCAGCCACACGGTCACGTCGATGACGAACTCCTGGCCCCGCTCGCGCTCGTGCGCGAAGACGCCGTGGTGCGCGCGCGCCCGCAGGCCCTCCAGCCGAATGCGGTCGCCGCTCACTCCTGGCCCTCCGGCCCGTCGGCGGAATCGGGGCGCTCCGAGTCCGGCTGCTCGGATCCCGCCTCGAGCTCGTCCTGCTCCGACTCCCGATCCGTCGGCTCGACGGACGCCGCCTCGTCGGCGCGACCGCCGCGCAGGACGTGGGTCGCGGGGGCGCCGTTCCAGGATTCGACGACGTCGAGCGCGAGCCGCGTGCCCGCGACATCGTGCACGCGCACCGCCCAGGCGCCCGCCTGCGCGGCGAGCGCGCTCACCACCGCGGTCGGAACGTCGCGCAGCTCGACCGCCGCCCCCTCGGGGAAGAACTCGCCGAGGAAGCGCTTGCGCGAGGCGCCGACGAGGATGCGGTGCCCGAGCGTTCCGAACTCGGGCAGGGCGCGCAGCAGCGCCCAGTTCTCGACGGCGTTCTTCGAGAATCCGAGCCCGGGGTCGATGACGACTCGCGCCGGGTCGACCCCCGCCACGATCAGGGCCGCGATGCGGTCCTTCAGCTCGGTGCGCACCTCGCTCACGACGTCGCGGTACTCGGAGGGCGTGTCGGAGGGCCCGCGCGAATGCATGGCGACGTACACGACCCCGGTCTCGGCGATCGTGCGCGGCATGTCCGGATCGGCGAGGCCGCCCGAGACGTCGTTGACCATCACCGCACCGGCCTCGACGGCCTCGCGCGCGGTGCGGGCACGCCGCGTGTCGACGCTCACGGGGATGCCGCGCGCGACGAGCGCCTCGATGACCGGGAGCACGCGGCGCCGTTCCTCCTCGGCGTCGACGGGCTCGCTGCCGGGACGGGTCGACTCCCCGCCGACGTCGATGACGCCCGCCCCCGCGTCGCGCAGGGCGAGGGCGTGGTCGAGGGCCGCCTCCGGATCTACGTACTTGCCGCCGTCGCTGAACGAGTCGGGTGTGACGTTCAGAATTCCCATGATCACGGTCATGCGGTTCCCCCTCCGATGAGGGCGAGCACGCCCGCTTGCGTCGCCGGCTCGGCGAGTTCGCCGCGCGCGGCGACGGTGACCGTGGTGGCGCCGGACTGTCGCGGGCCGCGCGCGGCCACGCATTCGTGGCGCGCGTCGAGCACGACGAGCACGCCGCGCGGCGCGAGCGCGGCGTCGATCGTGTCGGCGAGTTCGTCGCCGAGTCGCTCCTGCAGCTGCGGCCGGGCCGCGAGCACCTCGAGCGACTGGACGAGGCGCCCCAGGCCGACCGCGGTGTCGACCGGCAGGTACGCGATGTGCGCGACGCCCGAGAACGGGAGCAGGTGGTGCTCGCAGATCGAGCGGAATGCGATGTCGCGCAGCATCACCAGCTCGCCCGTCTGCTGCGCGTCGAGCGCGACGGCGTCGCCGAGCGGTGCGGTCGGATCGGCGCCGACCCCGGCGAAGAACTCGGCGAACGCGTCGGCGACGTGGCGCGGCGTCTGGGCGAGGCCCGGGCGCGCCGGATCCTCGCCGATCGCCGACAGGAGCTCCATCACCGCCGCCTCGATGCGCGGTCTGTCAATCGGCATCGGCGCGGGCCTCACGCCGTCGCGATGCCGGGGTTCTTGCGCGGCCTCGGCGCGCGGCGCTTCGGCGTGCTCTCCACCGCGCCGTCGGCGGCGTCCGCTTCGATCGCGGCCTTGCCGGGCACCTCGATCGGCGGGAGGTCGCTGAGCGGACGGTCGCTGCTCGACAGCCAGAGCGGGCGCTCGTCGAGTCGCTTCACGTCGGCGAAGATCTCGGCCAGCTGGTTGTGGTCGAGCGTCTCCTTCTCGAGCAGCTCCTTGGCGAGGTTGTCGAGGATGTCGCGGTTGTCGTTCAGCACCTTCCAGGCCTCGTCGTGCGCCTGGTCGATGAGCTTGCGCACCTCGAGGTCGACCTTCTCGGCGATCTCCTCCGAGTAGTCGCGCTGGTGGCCCATGTCGCGCCCGAGGAACACCTCGCCGCTGCTCGACCCGAGCTTGACCGCGCCGATGTCGGCGCTCATGCCGTACTCCGTCACCATCTTGCGGGCGATGCCCGTCGCCTTCTCGATGTCGTTGGAGGCGCCGGTGGTGGGATCGTGGAACACGATCTCCTCGGCGACGCGTCCGCCCATCGCGTAGGCGAGCTGGTCGAGCAGCTCGTTGCGGGTGACGGAGTACTTGTCTTCCAGCGGCAGGACCATCGTGTAGCCGAGGGCGCGGCCGCGCGGAAGGATCGTGACCTTGGTCACCGGGTCGGTGTGGCGCATCGCGGCGGCGGCGAGGGCGTGACCGCCCTCGTGGTACGCCGTGATCAGCTTCTCCTTGTCCTTCATGACGCGGGTGCGACGCTGCGGGCCGGCCATCACGCGGTCGACCGCCTCGTCCAGCGCGCGATTGTCGATCAGCTGCGCGTTGCTGCGCGCGGTCAGCAGCGCCGCCTCGTTCAGCACGTTCGCGAGGTCGGCACCGGTGAAGCCGGGGGTCTTGCGCGCGAGCACCTCAAGGTCGACGCCCTGGGCCATCGGCTTGCCTGCCGCGTGCACGGTCAGGATCTTCTCGCGACCCTTGAGGTCGGGAGCGTCGACGCCGATCTGGCGGTCGAAGCGGCCCGGGCGCAGCAGAGCCGGGTCGAGGATGTCGGGACGGTTGGTGGCCGCGATCAGGATGACGTTCGTCTTCGGGTCGAAGCCGTCCATCTCGACGAGCAGCTGGTTGAGCGTCTGCTCGCGCTCGTCGTGGCCGCCGCCCATGCCGGCGCCGCGGTGGCGGCCGACGGCGTCGATCTCGTCGACGAAGATGATCGCGGGGCTGTTCTGCTTGGCCTGCTCGAACAGGTCGCGCACGCGGCTCGCGCCGACGCCGACGAACATCTCGACGAAGTCGGAGCCCGAGATCGAGTAGAACGGCACGCCCGCCTCACCGGCGACGGCGCGCGCGAGCAGGGTCTTGCCGGTTCCGGGAGGGCCGTACAGCAGCACGCCCTTGGGGATGCGCGCGCCGACCGCCTGGAACTTCGACGGGTCCTGCAGGAACTCCTTGATCTCGTGGAGCTCCTCGACGGCCTCTTCGGCGCCCGCGACGTCGGCGAAGGTGACCTGCGGCGTCTCCTTGGAGACGAGCTTGGCCTTCGACTTGCCGAACTGCATGACGCGGTTGCCGCCGCCCTGCATGCCCGACCAGAGGAACCAGAACAGCAGACCGATCAGCAGGAACGGCAGGATGAAGCCGAGCGCGCTGAGGAAGACGTTGGTCTGCGGAACCTCGTCGGTGTACTCGGCGCCGCTCAGGTCGTTGACCGCCGCGACGACCTCGTCGGCGCGCGCCTCGACGTAATAGAACTGCACGAGCGTGCCGTTGCCGTCGAAGTCGGTGCTGAGGGTCAGGTCGACGCGCTGCTCGCCGTCGACGATCTTGACCTCATCGACCGTGGATCCCTGAAGGAGCTTCATGCCCTCCTGGGTCGTGATCTGCTGAAAGCCGGTGTTTCCGAGCAGGGAGAAGGCCAGGGCGATCGCGCCGATCCCCAGGAGGATGTAGATGATCGGCCCGCGAAAGAAGCGCTTGAGGTCCATGGTGTAGCGGGCGAAGCCCGTCGCCTCCCTTTCGAGGAATACAGACTGTCAGGCTATCGCGCGCTTTCGGGGCGAGCGCTGGATGTTCGCCGGAAGCTGACCGCCGTCAGGAGTAGACGTGCGGGGCGAGCACGCCGATCGCGCGGAGGTTGCGGTAGCGCTCCGCGAAGTCGAGGCCGTAGCCGATGACGAAGGCGTTCGGGATCTCGAACCCCACGTACTTGGCGTCGATCTCGACCTTCGCGGCCTCGGGCTTGCGCAGCAGCGCCAGGATCTCGAGTGAGGCCGGGTTGCGGCTCTCGAGGTTGGCCCGCAGCCAGGACAGGGTGAGACCGGAGTCGACGATGTCCTCGACGATGAGCACGTCTCGACCGGCGAGATCGGTGTCGAGGTCCTTGACGATGCGCACGACGCCGCTCGACTCGGTGCTGTTGCCGTAGGAGCTGACGGCCATCCAGTCCATCTCGACGTCGATCTTCAGCTCGCGGGCGAGGTCGGCCATCACCATGACGGCGCCCTTGAGCACGCCGATCAGCAGCGGCTTCTTGCCCGCGTAGTCGAGTTCGATCCGGCGACTCAGCTCGGCGATCTTGGCGTGGATCTCTTCCTCGGTGAAGAGAACTTCGGTCAGGTCGCCTTCGATGTCACTCGTGTCCATGCGTCGAGCCTAGCCACGCGGCGACGCCCGCGTCGCCCGCGTCTCGGTCGCCATCGGCGAGCGACGCCGGCGTGAACCGTTGCACAATTGTAAAGAGAACAGGGGTTCTTAGCGAACGTTTACATTCCCGAAACAGGTTTTGACTTTTCATAAGCGATGATCGGGCTATCGTTCGGATACCAAGCCCCTCGACGAGAGTTGACCATTTCCCATGCATCATGACTCTGAGGCCGACGCCGCCGCCATCTGGGCGGCCGTGAAGGACATGTACGCCTGCTACCTCAGCGGCGACCGCGAGCGCTCGAACAGCCACATCGCCCCGGACGTGACTCTGTGGGACACCGAGCACGAGCCGCTCGTGATCGGCCGCGACGGACTCGACGCCCTGCGCGACACGCGACCGGCGCCCACCGAGACGACGCGCGTCAGCCGCATCGACACGTCCGAGCCGCTCATCACCGTCGCGGGCGACTACGCCCTGTGCCGGCACACCTTCGAGGTCGTCTTCGAAGACCCGTCGACGCCGCCGGAGCGCGTGCGCAACACCGGCGTCTGGGAGCGTCGCGACGGCCGTTGGCTCGTCGTGCACAACCACGAAGACGTCCTCCCCCCGGCAGCCCCTGCCGCCTGAACCTGCACCACCCCTATCCAGCACACGAAAGGATCCACCCCGTGAATTCGTTCCGCTCCCGCCTGATCGGCGCCGGCGCGCTTGTTGCCGCCGTCGCGCTGGTCGCCACGGGCTGCGCCAGCACGTCGTCCGACGACACGAGCGCACAGCCCGACACCTTGGTGATCGACAAGTCCTTCGACCTGGTCACCGCCGATCCCGCCCGCATGTTCGAGACCACCGGCAACATCGTGCTGCACGCGGTCTACGACAGCCTGCTCACCTTCGAGGACGGCGACTCCACCACGCCGCAGCCGGGCCTCGCCGAGTCCTACGAGGTGAACGACGACGCGACCGTCTACACGTTCACCCTGCGTGAGGGCGTCACCTTCTCGGATGGCACCCCGCTGACCTCCGCCGACGTCGTGTTCTCGCTGAACCGCGCCAAGAACGTCCAGGGCAACGGCTCGTTCCTGATGACCGGCCTGACCGTCAACGCCCCCGATGAGAGCACCGTCGTCGTCACCTCGGAGACCTCGAACACCGCGGTGCCCGCGATCCTGACGAGCGCCACGCTCGGCATCGTGAACAGCGCGGTCGTCATCGAGAACGGCGGCTCGGATGCCGATGACGCCGTCGACACCGACACCGCGCAGGCCTACCTCGATTCGGCCTCGGCCGGAACCGGCCCGTACACGATCGAGTCCTTCGACGTGACGACCGAGGTCGTGCTGGTTGCCAACCCCGAGTACTGGGGCGAGGCGCCCGCCTACGACCGCGTCGTGGTGCGCAACGCCGCCGCAGAGGCGCAGCTGATGGACATCCAGTCCGGAACCGCTCACCTCGCGCTCGACCTCGGCAGCGACCAGCTCGCCGCGATCGAAGGCAACTCCGACCTGATCGTCTCGACCTCGAGCTCGCCGACGTTCTTCTTCCTGTTCGCCAACGCGAACTCGGAGATCTCGGAGCTCACCTCGAGCGACGACTTCCGCGAGGCCGTCTGGTACGGACTCGACCGCGACGCTCTGCTGGAGCTCGCCGGAGACGACGCGGCGCTCGCCTACGGCGTCGTGCCGAACACCTACCTCGGCGCCCTCGGCGCGGAGTCGGCCGTCGAGCGCGACATCGAGCGCGCCAGCGCCGCCGTCGAGCGCCTCGGTGGCGACGTCACCGTCTCGCTCGAGTACCCGAGCGACATCGCGGTGTCGGGCATCAGCTTCGGCCCCGTCGCCGAGCGTGTCGCCGCGCAGCTCGCCGAGGTCGGCATCACCGTGAACCTGGCCCCCGGCCCGGTCTCGACCACGCTGGAGAACTACCGTGCCGGCACCGAGGAGATGGGCCTCTGGCTCTGGAGCCCGGACTACCCGGACTCGGCTGACTACCTGGTCTTCGGCCCGGGCGGCATCGTGGGTCTGCGCGCCGGATGGAGCGCGGGCAGCAACGCCGAGATCGAGTCCCTCATGGAGGAGATCGAGACGACCACCGACGCCGACACTCGCGAGAGCATGTTCATCGAGTACCAGGAGCTGATGAACGCGGAAGGTGTCATCATTCCGCTGTTCCAGCCTGCTGCGTCGGTCGTTGCGACCGCCGCCGTCGGTGCCGTTCCGTTCGACCCGGTGTTCCTCCTGGACATCGCCGCGATCGGCAAGTAACCACACCCCTGGGCACGGGGGTCGGGGAGTCCATCATGCACGGGCTCCCCGGCCCCCGCTGCACCGCCACAGACGAAGGGAGGAGGCGCCATGCTCGCCTTCACCGCGCGGCGCCTCGGCGCCAGCGTCTTCCTCGTGATCGGCACCGTTGTCGTCGCGTTCCTCTTGACCGCCGTTCTTCCCGGCGATCCGCTCACCGCGCGCCTCGGCGAGCGCGCCGCGGCCGACGCGGAGCTCGTGGCGAGTCTGCGCGCCGAACTCGGCCTCGACAAGCCGCTGTGGCAGCAGTTCCTGATCTACGTCGGCAACATGTTCCAGGGCGACCTCGGAACGTCCCAGCAGACCGGCCACGCGGTGCTGGACGACCTCGCCCAGTTCGGCCCCGCCTCCGCGGAGCTCGCCCTCACCGCCACCATCATCGCCGTCCTCGTCGGCGGCAGCCTCGGCATCCTCTCCGCGATGCGCAGCAACACCTGGGTCGACAACACGCTGCGGGCAGTCAGCCTCGGCGGCGTCTCGGTTCCCCTCTTCTGGCTCGCGCTCATCGCGACCTCGATCTTCGCCACCAGCCTGCGCTGGCTCCCCAGCTCCGGTCGACTGGATGCGGGCCAGGTCCCGCCGCCCACCATCACCGGCTTCTACACCTTCGACGCCCTCGCGGCCGGAGACTTCGCCCTCGCCGCTCAGGCCATGACCCACCTGATCCTGCCGGCGATCGTGCTCGCCGCTCCGATGGTCGGACTGTTCACTCGCTTCACCCGCGCCTCCGTGCTCGACGTGCTGAGCCAGGAGTACGTGCGCGCCGCCGAGGCGAAGGGCCTTCCGCGTCGCCAGGTCATCTTCGGCCACGTGCTGCGCGGCGCGCTCGTGCCGGTGCTGACGATCCTCGGCACCGCCTTCGCGTCGCTGCTGGCCGGCACCGTCCTCGTCGAGCAGATCTTCGCCTGGCCGGGCATCGGCTCCTACGCCTACCGGTCGGCGACGACGCTCGACCTCGACGCCATCGTCGGCGTCACCATTTTCGTCGCGTTGATCTACATCATCGTGAACTTCGTCATTGACGTGCTGTACGGCACGGTCGACCCGAGGATCCGCCGCGCATGAGCACTCACCCCGCACCCCCGTCCCCCGACTCGACGCCCGCCGGGCTGTCGCCCCGTGACGTCGTCGATCAGGCCCGCCGCGCCTGGTGGCGGCCCCGGCTCTCGCTGCCGCGCGCCTGGCGTCGACCGCTCGCGGTCATCGGCATGGTGGTCATCGCCTTCTGGGCGGTCATCGTGATCTTCGGACCGTGGATCGCTCCGTTCGATGCGCTCGCGCAGGACTTCGAGCGCTACCAGGCCCCCTCGGCCGAGCACCTGTTCGGTACCGACGGCGTCGGCCGCGACATCCTCTCGCGGGTGGTCGCGGGAGCCCGCATCTCGCTCCCCGTCGCGGTCATCCTGGTTGCGATCTCGCTCGCCATCGGCTCCACCATCGGCGCCGTCGCGGGGTATGTCGGAGGCTGGCTCGACGGCTTCCTGATGCGCATCGTCGACCTGTTCTTCTCGTTCCCGGCGATCGTGCTCGCCATGGCCGTCTCCGCCGCCCTCGGCCCGTCGCTGCTCAACGCGGTGGCCGCGATCGTGGTGGTGTCCTGGCCCGCCTACGCGCGTGTCACCCGCTCGCTCGTGCTCGGCATCCGCGACCAGAACTACATCGCCGCCGCCCGCCTGCTCGGCGCCTCCCCCGCCCGCATCCTGCTGCGCGACGTGGCCCCGAACGTGCTGGGACCGATTCTGGTGGTCGCCACCCTCGAACTCGGCAACGCGATCCTGCTGCTCTCGGGCCTCAGCTTCCTCGGCCTCGGCGCGGTTCCCCCGACGCCGGAGTGGGGCTCGATGGTCGCCGACGGCTCGCGGGCCTTCTACAACTACTGGGTCGCGCTGTTCCCGGGCCTGGCGATCTTCACGGTCGTGCTCGCCTTCAACTTCCTCGGCGACGCCCTGCGCGACGCCCTCGATCCCCGCTCGAACCGGGCCGTCACGAACGCGGAGCTGTGACCGTGAGCACTCTTCTGGACATCCGCGACCTGCACATCAGCCTCGGCGGGCGACAGCTCGTCGACGGCGTCGATCTGACGGTCTCGAAGGGCGAGATCCTCGGACTCGCCGGCGAGAGCGGCAGCGGCAAGACGCTCACCGCGCTCACCACCCTCGGGTTCCTGCCGCACGGCGCGACGGCGACCGGAGAGGTGCTGGTCGACGGCGAGGACACGCTCGCCATGAGCGCCTCCCAGCTGCAGCGGCTGCGCGGCAACCGGGTCGCGATGGTCTTCCAGGACCCGATGACCTCGCTGCACCCCATGCTCACGATCGAGCGCCAGCTCACCGAGCACCAGCTCGTGCACCGCTCGGTCACCAAGAAGCAGGCCCGCGCCCGCGCGGTCGAGCTGCTCGAGCTGGTGCGCATCCCGGATCCGGAGCGCGCGCTGCGCTCCTACCCGCACCGCTTCTCGGGCGGCATGCGGCAGCGGATCGCGATCGCCGCGGCGCTCGCTTGCGAGCCGGAGATCATCGTCGCCGACGAGATCACGACCGCGCTCGACGTGACCGTGCAGGCCGGGATCCTGCGTCTGCTCAGCGACCTCCGCAGCGAGACCGATGCGGCGATCCTGTTCATCACGCACGACCTGGCCGTGATGAACGTGCTCGCCGACCGTCTCGTCGTGATGCGCAACGGCAAGGTCGTCGAGTCCGGCGACTGCCGGGACGTCCTCGCGGACCCGCAGGACCCGTACACGCGAATGCTCGTCGAGGCGCTGCCTCCCGCCGCCGATTTCGGCGCCGCCCCGAGCGAAGGAGAGGACCTCCGATGACCGATCGTCTCGACGTGCGCGATGCCGTGCTGGAGTACCACGTCCCGGGCCGCCCGACCGTGCGCGCCGTCGACGGCGTCTCGCTCACCGTCGGCGCGGGCGAGGTCGTCGGCCTGGTCGGCGAGTCGGGCTGCGGCAAGAGCTCGCTCGGCCGCGCGATCGTCGGTCTGCACCGTCTCACCTCCGGCTCGGTCTCGCTCGACGGCCGCGAGCTGCCGCCGCTGGGCCGCCGCGCCCGCCCGCGGGCCGATCGCGTCGTGCAGATGATCTTCCAGGACCCGTACTCCTCCTTGAACCCGCGGCGCAGCATCCAGCGCCAGCTCGCCGAGGCGATCGTCGCCGGGGGACGCACCTCCAGCCGCGAGCTGATCGACGATCTGCTCGCCACGGTCGACATGCCCGCCTCCAGCGCGACGCGCTACCCGCACCAGTTCTCGGGCGGCCAGCGGCAGCGCATCGCGATCGCCCGTGCGCTGGCCGTGCAGCCGCGGCTCGTGGTCGCCGACGAGCCGGTCTCGGCCCTCGACGCCTCCACCCGCGCGCAGGTCTCGCAGCTCATCTCGACGACGGCGACCGCCGGCGGCGCGGGGGTGCTGATGATCTCGCACGACCTCTCGGGCCTTCGCATGATCGCCGACCGCATCGCCGTCATGTACTTCGGCCGGATCGTCGAGCTCGGCCCCACGGACGCCGTGTGGGGCTCGCCCGCCCACCCGTACACCCGCACCCTGATGGGCGCGATCCCGCGGCTCGGCCGCACGGCGACGCTGCCGGATGCCTCCCCGTCGGAGCGGATCACCTCGCGCCGCGAAGACCCGGCGGGCGCCGAGCTCGTCGACCTGGGCGGCGGGCACCTCGTCGCCGCCGAAGCGCTGCGCGACACCGGGGCGGCGCGATGAGCGTCGCCGTGTCGTACCCGACCCGCGCCGACCTGGCGCTGCGTCACGCGACCGTCGTCAATGTCGCGACGTCGCGGCTGATCCCCGATCAGACCGTCGTCGTCTGCGACGGCGTGATCAGCGAGATCGCCGACGACGCCGCGTTCACGGGCGCCGGCGCGGCCGCGATCTCGGGGCTCCCGACGCGCGATCTGGACGGCGCCTTCGTGATGCCCGGCCTGATCAACATGCATACCCACTTCAGCCTCTCGCTGCCCGGGCAGGCGGGCGAGGTCGTCGAGGCGATGGGTCCGGGCGAACTGGCGCTCTACATGGCCGACGGCGCCGCCCGCACCCTCCGCAACGGCGTGACGACGGTCCGCTGCGTCGCCGAGAAGGGCGGGCTCGACTTCGCGCTGCGCCGCGCGATCGACGCCGGGCACGTTCTGGGTCCCAGCATCCGCACCGCCGGCCGCGCGCTCGCCTGCACCGGCGGCCACGGGCACGGCAGCGACGACACGATCGAGTGCGACGGACCGGTCGGCTTCACGCGCGGCGTGCGCAGCCAGGTCGCGGCGGGCGCCGACCTCATCAAGCTGATGATCTCCGGCGGCATCGCCGGCGAGCACGAGGGCATCGCCACCCCGCAGCTCACGCGCGAGGAGATGGCGGCCGCGATCCGCACCGCCCACGACTGGGGACGCAAGGTCACCGCCCACGCCGGGCCCGCCTCCATCATCGAACTCGCCGTGGAGCTCGGTCTCGACTGCGTCGAGCACGGCTACCAGCTCACCGCCGACGTGGCGCGCGCGATGGCGGCGCACGGCACCGCCCTGGTGCCGACGCTCGTCGTCACCCACGCCGACGCCTTCTTCGAGGAGCTCGGGGTGCCCGCCTGGATGCGCGAGCGCTCCGCCCAGGCCGCCATCCGCCACCGGGAGTCGTTCCGGCACGCGCTCGACGCCGGCGTCGAGATCATGCTCGGCAGCGACATGCCGCCGTTCTGGCCGTTCGAGGGCACGACCGCCGTCGTGCGCGAGCTCGAGCACATGCACGACGCGGGGCTGGATGCCTGGGGCGTTCTCCGCGCCGCGACGATGAACCCGGCGAACTGGCTCGGACTCGGCGAGCGCGTCGGCCGGGTCGAGGTCGGATTCGACGCCGACCTGGTCATCACCCGCGAGGATCCGAGCGCCGCCCCCGCCGCGCTGCGCTCGATGGAGCACGTCGTGCGGCGCGGCGTGCTCGTGCGCGAGGCCGCGGCGTGAGCGCGCCCGAGGAGGGCACGGCGCCCGAGAGCGACATGAGCCTGTGGGACATCCGCGTCGTCGTCGACCGGATCGAAGGGCGCTCGGTGTGCGGCATGCGCCCCGGCGACTGGTGCGAGGTGACCGAGAGCAGCCGCCTGCGCATCCCCGAGGGCGGGCACTTCTGCCTCTACGCGCTGCAGGCGGCGCTTCCGCTGATCCCCGCCAAGCAGCGCGACCTGCCCGCGGGCGACTGGCTCGAACGGGACAACGAGGTCGCCTGCCCGGATCCGGAGGAGCGGCTCATCATGCGCATCGAGCGCACCCGCCGAGTGGACCTGCGCGCGGACGACCTGACATGAGCGTGCAGATCTCGCTCGGCCTGCAGACCGACAAGGCCCCCGGACGCTACGGGGAGCTCGCCGCACACGCGGAGGAGCTCGGCTTCGACGGGGTCAGCGTCTTCTCGGATCTGTGGTTCCAGCCGTCGATCGTCGCCCTGCTCGAGATGGCGGAGCGGACGAACCGGATCCGGCTGGGCTGCGCCTGCTGGAACCCGTTCCTGATCCACCCGGTCGAGCTGACCGGCATGGCGGCGGCCCTGCACGCCCGCACCGAGGGACGCGCCTACCTCGGCATCGCCCGCGGCACCTGGCTCGACGACCTGGGGGTGCGTCCCGAGCGGCCCCTCGGGGCGCTGCGCGAGGCGATCGCCGTGATCCGCGCCTTGTGGTCCGGCGACACCTCCGGCGTTCCCGGCCGCACCTTCTCGCTCGCGCCCGGCGTCGGGCTCCGCACCGAGCTCCCGGATGCCCCGCTGTCGGTGCTCGTCGGATCGTGGGGGGAGCGCGGCGCGGCGCTGGCCGGCGAGACCGCCGACGAGATCAAGATCGGCGGCAGCGCCAACCCCGCGATGGTCGAGGTCACCCGGCAGCGCCTGGCGCCCGGGGTGGAACGCGCAGGGCGCCCGCTCGGAGACGTCGGCGTCGTCCTCGGCGCCGTCACCGTGGTGGACCGCGACGGCGCCAAAGCCCGCGCTGCCGCCCGCGCCCAGGTCGCGATGTACGTCGACGTGATCGCTGCCTACGACCCGACCGTGACCCTGCCGGAGGGCATGCTCGAGCGCGTGCGCGAGTCGCTCGCGCAGGGCGACGCGGCGGCCGCCGGGGCCTGGATCCCGCGCGACGTGCTCGACCGGTTCGCCTTCTCGGGCAGCCCCGACGACATCGCCGAGCAGGCCGCCGGTCTCATCGCGGCCGGCGTCGACCGCATCGAGTTCGGCACGCCGCACGGCATCGACGAGCGCGAGGGCATCGACCTGCTCGGCCGCGCCGTGCTTCCCGCCCTCGCATCCCTTCGCACCGACACCCCGGAGAGCTGACATGACCGACCTTGCCACCGCCCCGTTCGACTTCGCCCGCCGCCGCCGCGTGCTGTCGGAGCGGCTCGACGAGCGCGGCATCGACGTGCTCTTCCTGCCGGCCGATCAGGCGGACTTCGAGTACTACACCGGGGTTCCGCGCCGGGCGCCCAGCTTCGGCTCGATCGCGTACACGAACCACTGGATCTCCGGCGCGTTCCTCGCCCCCGGAGAGGACCCGCTGTTCGTGCTGACCCGGCACTTCCAGGAGTTCGATCTGCCCGACGGCATCGACGGCGAGGTCGTGACCGCGATCGAGACCGACGACGGCCGCGCCGTGTTCCAGCGCGCCTACGACCACTTCCGGGCCCGTCGCGTCGCCGTCCCGAGCGCGCCCTCGGGAGAGAGCTGCACGCACGAGGCCGGCGCCAGCGAGCGCATCGCCGTGACCGGACGCACCTGGGCCCAGGTGAGCATCGAGCTGCGGCGCCACCGGCCCGACGCCGATCTGGTGATCGCCGACGACGTGCTCGCCGGCATCCGCGCGATCAAGGACGAGCAGGAGATCGCCCTGATGCGCGCCTCGGCCGGCATCGTCGACGCCGTGCTGGCCGAGGTCGCCCCGCACGTCGTGGCGGGCATCACCGAGATCGAGCTGGCCTCCGAGGTCGACTTGCGGATGCGGCAGCACGGCTCGCTCGGCGCCTCCTTCGACACCGGCGTGTGGGGCATGGGCCCCGCCCTCACCCGCGACGCCTCGGTGCGCGTCAGCACGGATGCGCTCGCGGAAGGCACGGGCGTCAGCTTCGACTTCGGCGCGATCACCCGCGGGTACTGCAGCGACTTCGGGCGCACCGTGCACATCGGGGAGCCCTCCGCGGAGTACGTGAAGGTGCACGAGGTCGTGATGGCGGCCCAGGAGGCGGCCCGTCAGGCGGCCGTGCCCGGGGCCACCGGCGGCGAGGTCCACGAGGCGGCGCGCCGGGTGATCAACGAGGCCGGCTACGGCGACGGCTTCCGGCACCGGGTGGGCCACTGCATCGGCCTCGACGTGCACGAGGAGCCGTTCCTCTCGGCCGAGGACACGACGCCGCTGCGGCCCGGGATGCTGTTCACGATCGAGCCGAGCATCTTCCTCCCCGGTCGCGTCGGCGTGCGCGTCGAGGACGTGTTCCTGCTCACCGAGACCGGCGCCGAGAACATCAACGCCACCGACCACGACCTGAAGGCGAACGACTGATGCGCGCCGCCCCCCTATGCTCGTGGCACCCGTTCGATTTCGTGAGAAAGAGTTGACGATGACCCCCCGTGATCGAGACGCTGACCGGCAGTCCCCGATGTCGTCGATGACCTCCGAGGTGCTGCCCACGGCGAACCTGGTGGACTTCGACGAGGTGGATCGCCGCCTGCTTCAGCTGCTCGTGGCCGATCCGCGCGTCTCGCAGCGCCAGCTCGCCCGCGAGGTCGGCATGTCCTCGCCCGCCGTGGGTGAGCGCATCGGCCGGCTCGAGCGCAGCGGCCTCATCACGGGCTACACGACCGTGCTCGACTGGGCGGCCCTCGGGTACCCGAGCGTCGTCTACATCCCGATGACGCTCGCCACCGATGCGGATGTGCAGAAGATCATCGGCGAGCTGCGCGCCGTTGACGAGCTGACCGAGCTCGTCGTCGTCACCGGCAGCTATGACCTGATGGCGCGCTTCCGCATCCGCGATCACGCGCACCTGCAGCGCCTGCTGCTCGACCGCATCTGGCCGATCCGCGGCCTGCAGCGCATCGAGACCTTCCTCGGCATCGGCGAGATCGTGCGCACTCGGACGCCCGCTGCGGTCATCGGCGGCGCCGAGCCGAGCCTCACCCCGACCGAGCGCTGACCGCCCGTCCCGGCCAGAGGCGCCGGGGCCCTGCTCAGCGCGGCGCGCGCTGGAGCTGCTGGGCGACGGCGTCGTGGAGCAACATCGTGTCGACCGCGACCGCGAGCGTGTCGAAGCCGCGGGCCGCGAGCTGGGCGGCGAGCTCGTTCGAGCCCGCGAACGCCCCGGCGGCGACGCCGTGCGCGCGGCAGGCGGCGACAATCCGGTCGAGCGGGTTCTCGGGCGAGCTGTCGCGCAGCAGCGACGGAACGTCGGTGCCGAGCGAGAGCGCCAGGTCGAAGGGGCCGACGAAGATCATGTCGACCCCGGGCGTCGCGGCGATCTCATCGACGCCCGCGACCGCCTCGGCGGTCTCGACCATGACGGCGCACTCGACGCGCTCGTTGGCGTCCGCCGCCGAGGCCGGGGTGCGCCCGTAGGCGCCGTCGAGGGGTCCCCACGACCGCGAGCCGAGCGGGGGGTAGCGGCAGGCCGAGGCGGCGAGGGCCGCCTGCTCCGCGTTCTGCACCATCGGCACGATGACGCCGTCGGCTCCCGCGTCGAGCGCGCGACCGATCAGCCACGGGGTTCCCGCCGCGACCCGCACGACGGTGCGGGGGCGATTCGGCGCGCCGGCGAGGAGCGAGAGCGTGTCGACGACGGCCGCGTCGTCGAATCGGCCGTGCTGCGCGTCGAGCACGAGCCAGTCGGGCTCGGCCGAGGCCATGACGGCCGCAACCGCCGGAGACCCGAGGAGGGACCAGGCCCCGATGCGTGTCGACATCACTTCTCCATTCATAGGACATTCGGCTGAAAACTTTTCGAAAGGAAACCCGACTGCCATTTTCAGTTTACAAACGGACGATACAATCGCGTCAACGATAAACATACGAGATCTGCGCCCCCGGGGCGCGCATCGCTTCGAAGGGCCGTCATGCCGCACCCCACCCCCGCCACCGGCGTGCTTCCGCACTCGGGAATCCGCGAGATCGTCGACCTTGTTCTCGTCGACTCCCGGCCGATCGTGCGCCTCGAGATCGGCGAGCCCGACTTCGCCACCCCGGCGCACATCGTCGAGGCGGCCGTCGAGTCGGCACGGCGCGGCAGCTCCTACGTGCAGGCCGCCGGCACGCCCCTGCTGCGCAGCGCGGCCGCGGCGTCGATCGAGCGCCGCTACGGCTTCGATGCGCCCGCCTCGCGGGTGCTCATCAGCCACGGCGCCGTCCACGCCATCGACGCGGTGATCCGCGCCATGGTGTCGCCCGGCGACGCCGTGCTCATCCCCGACCCCGCCTGGCCCAACTACGAGATGCAGGCGATCCTCGCCGGCGGCCGCGTCGACCGCTACCCGCTGCGCGCCGAGCGCGACTACATCGTCGACCCCGACGACATCCGACGCGCCATCACCGCCGAGACGCGCGTGCTCGTGCTGAACTCCCCCTCCAACCCGACCGGGAGCGTCGCTCCCCCCGCCGTCATGGCGGAGATCGCCGAGATCGCTCGCGAGCGCGACGTGCTCGTGCTCAGCGACGAGGTCTACGACGAGATCGTGTTCGAGGGCGAGCCGGTGAGCATGGCGAGCCTCATCCCCGAGCACGCGGTGTCGGTGTTCAGCGTGTCGAAGACCTACGCGATGACGGGGTGGCGCGTCGGATACTCGCTCGTGCCGGAGTGGCTCGTCGATCCGGTGACCCGCGTGCTCGAATCCTCCGTCGCGTGCCTGTCGACCGTGACGCAGGCCGCCGCCCTCGCCGCCCTGACCGGCGACCAGACGCCCGTCGCCACCATGCGGAACGCCTACCGCGAACGCCGCGACCTCGCCCTCCAGCTGCTCACCGAGGCGGGCATCGCCGTGCCGCGCCCCGGAGGCGCCTTCTACGCGATGGTGCCGCTGCACGAGACCTCGGACGCCCGGGCCTCCGCCCTCGACCTCGTCGAGCGCGGCGTCTCGACGGCGCCGGGCACGGCCTTCGGGTTCCAGGCCCCGCACGCGCTGCGCCTCTCGCTCGCCACCTCGACCGACGCGATCCGCCAGGGCGTCGGCATCCTGACCGACTGGTACCGCGAAACCTCGGGCGGAGCCCGCGACCTCGCCGCCCACGCGGCACACTGAAGACGGAGGCACCACCATGGCCGTAGAACTCGGACTCGGAGTATTCACCGGGGAATGGCACCCCGCGCTCGGACTCAGCCACGGCGAGTCGCTGCGCGAATCGATCGCGCAGGTGCAGGCGGCGGAGGCCGCCGGGCTCGACAGCGTCTGGGTGAGCGAGCACCACTTCCACGAGGCGCACTTCGTCGGCTCGCTCGCCGCCTACTGCGGCGCGATGCTGCAGGCGACCGACCGCATCACCGTCGGCTACGGCCTCGCCCTCGCCCCGCTGCACGACCCGGTGCGGATGGCGGAGGACGCCGCGTTCCTCGACGTGCTCTCGAACGGCCGCTTCGTGCTCGGCCTCGGGCTCGGCTACCGCGACATCGAGTACGCGGGCTTCGGCACCGAGCGCCGCTACCGCGTCGGCCGCACCGAGGAGCTCATCGACATCTGCCGGCAGGCGTGGGCGGGCGAGGAGATCGATCATGTCGGTCGGCACTACACCCGCACCGGCATCCGGGTGAGCCCGGTTCCGGAGCGGCCGGCCGGTCCGCCCATCATGCTCGGCGGCCACGCGCCCGCCGCGATCGACCGCGCCGCTCGCCTCGGCGACCGCTTCTGCATGGATGCGGGCACCGACGCCGACGAGTACGAGCGCGGCTCCGGCGGCAACCGCGGCCTCATCACCCGTGTCTCGGCGGTGCTCGAGCAGTACCGCGAGGCCCTCGACCGACACGGTCGGGACTCGACCGCCCCCGCGCTGTCCCTCAACGTCGGCGGTTTCCTCCACCCCGACGGTGCGGATGCGGCGTGGGCGGCGGTCGAGGAGTCGTATCTGCTCACGCGCCGCGTCTACGGCGACTGGTACGGCCTCGACCCGGCCGAGTACGAGACCTGGTACCCGGGAATGCTCAGCGAGCAGCAGATCGCCCAGCGCCGCCGCGAGCTGCTGCTCGGCACCGTCGACGACGTGCTGCCGATCCTCGCCGAGGTGCGCGAACTGGTCGGCGAGAACCTGCACGTGATGTTCCGCTCGAAGTACCCGCTCGTCAGCGACGAGCTGACGCGGCAGTCGATCACCGAGCTCGGCGAGCTGCGGCGCCGCCTGATCGGGCAGGAGTAGCCCGTGGCGACTACGGTCAGTCTTCGCATCAACAACGACCTCGACAGCCGCGAGCTGATCGCGGTCGCCGAGGCCGCCGAGGCGGCGGGGATCGACCAGCTGTGGATCTCCAACGATCTGATGCTGCACTCCGCCCCGGCGGTGCTCGGGGCGATCACGCAGCGCACCGAGAGGCTGCGCATCGGCACGGGCATCATGAACCCGTACACGGTGCACCCCGCCGAACTGGCGATGACGGCCGCGACGCTGCAGGAGCTCAGCGGCGGACGCTTCCTGCTGGGACTGGCCGCCGGATCCGCTGAGTTCCTGAACTGGGTCGGGATCGACCAGCCCACCCCGCTCACGACCACGCGGCAGGCGCTGCGCGCGATCCGCGCCCTGCTCGACGGCGGCGCCCCGGTCGAGGTCGACGGCGCGGGCGAGGGCTGGACGGCCGACGCCCGCCTGCGCTTCACCCCGCCGTCGACGCGGGTGCCGATCTACATCGGCGCGATGAGCCCGCGGATGCTCGCCTTCGCCGGCGCCGAGGCCGACGGCGTGATCGCTCTGCATCTGCCGCCGGAGCACTTCACGACCGCGCGCGCCCACATCGCCGAGGGTGCCGCGTCCGCCGGCCGCACGCTCGACGACCTGGACACGCCCGCCTGCGTCTGGCTCTCCCTCGACGAGGATCCGACCGCCGCGGCGCGCGCCCTCGCCCTCAAGCTGGCGTATTACGGCCCCGCCTTCTCGCCGTTCCTGCTCGGCCAGCTGGGACTCGAGCCGGAGGACTTCGTCGCGGCCGAGCGTCACCTCGCCCGCGGCGACGCCGACGCGGCGGCCGACGCGATCACGCCGACCATGCTGCGGATGGGCATGTGCGGCGGACCCGCCGACGTGCTCGCGCGCAGCCGCGACCTGCTCGCCCTCGGCGCACGCCACCTCAGCTTCGGGCCGCCGCTCGGTCCCGACCCGCTCGCCTCGATCGCCCTGCTCGGCAGCACCGTGCTGCCCGCGCTGCGCGCCGAGACCGCCACCGACCCCACCCCGATTGGATCTGACAGATGAGCCACGACGACGAACTCGGCACCCTCGCGCGCGACGTGGTCGAGGCGACCCTCCGCTGGGCCTTCCACTCCAGCGACGACATCCCCCGCCTGCCGCACCCGGTCGGCTGGATGCCCGACTTCACCCCCGCCGCCCTCGAGCGCCGCCGGGTCGAGATCGCCGAGCTGCGCGCACGCTGGCGCGCGGTGGACGCCTCCGCCGCGACGCCGTCGGCGCAGATCGAGCACCGCCTCGCCGGCGCCATCCTGAACCGCGCGCACTGGGACTTGAACGTCACCCGCAACGCGGAGCGCAACGCGGTGTTCCAGTTCTCGCAGATCCTCGGCCCGTTCTACGACCTCACCCTGCCGCTGCCGCCCTACGACGACGCTCGCCAGGATGCACTGATCGCCGTGCTGGCGGCCGTGCCCGCGCAGGTCGAGGTCGCCCGCGCCCACCTCGAGGAGCAGGGCGTCGCCGACCTCGCGCGCGCCGCCGTGACCGAGATGGAGAGCATCGGCACGCGGGTGCGCACCGCCGAGGAGGCGCTCCGCATCCACGTCGACCCGACCCGGCACGCCGCGCTCGGCGCCGCCGCGGAGGCCGCCGCCGCCGCACTCGACGAGTGGTGCGCGTGGCTCGATGACGCCGCCGACCGGATGGCGCCCGCGCGCGCGGTCGGTCGCGACAGCTTCGTCTGGTTCCTGCGCGCGGTCGCGCTCATCCCCGACGACCCGGACGACCTGGTGCGCGCCGCCACGCAGGACCTGAACCGCGCCATCGTCTGGGAGCAGCTGACCCGCAACCGCTACCGCAACGCACCGCCGGCCGAGCTCGCGCGCACGATCGAGGAGCAGATCGACACCGAGGCGCGCCACGAGCGCCAGATCCGCGACTTCTACGAGCGCGAGGACCTGCTCAGCCAGCCCGAGAGCCTGAAGCACTACCTGATCGCGGAGATGCCGCCGTGGATCGAGCAGCTGCGCAGCCTCGGCGTGCCCGACGACCTCACCGACGAGCACCGGCTCGCGCAGAACGCCGTCTCGTACATGCCGAAGCCGCGCACCGAGCTGCCGTACTTCTACGCCGCCAACGCGAAGGATCCGCGGCTGGGCATCATCCATGAGGGCGCGCACTACCAGCAGCTCGCCCTCAGCTGGGCCTCGGCCAGCCCGATCCGGCGCCGCTACATCGACTCGAGCGCCAACGAGGGGGTGGCGCACTACAACGAGGAGATGATGCTGATGGCGGGGCTCTTCGACGACGCCCCACACTCCGAGACCGTGGTGCACAACTTCACCCGGCTGCGCGCGCTGCGCGTCATCGCCGACGTCAACCTGGCGACCGGCGAGTTCACGCTGACGCAGGCGATCGAGCACTTCGTCAACGCCGTGCCGATGGATGCCGAGACCGCCCGCGAGGAGTCGGCCATGTACCTGGCGACGCCGGGCCTGGCGATGTCGTACCACGTGGGCAAGCAGCAGATGCTGGCCCTGGTGGCGGATGCGATCGCGGCCTGGGGCGAGGAGTTCAGCTTCCGCCGCATCCACGACGCGGTCTGGCAGCACGGCAATACGCCGTTCTCGCTGCTGCGGTGGGAGATCCTCGGCGACCGCTCGGCGATCGACCGCCTCGACGCGGACCTGGCCGAACTGGCCGACCCGGTCGGCTGATCGCGTCGGCTCATCCGGCGCGCGTTCGCCCGGGCTCCGGCGCGGGTGAACGCGGTCAGTGGTCGTGCGGCGGCTTCTGCCCGGTGAGCTCGCCGGCGCGCGTCGAGATGAGGTGGATGCGGCCTCCGCGGCGCTCCGCCGTGAAGCCAGGCAGCGCCACGGCGCCCTGCCCGCGCCAGTCGGTGACCAGTCGCGCGATCTCGAGGGTGTGCGTGCGGCTGAGCGCCTCGTGGAACTCGCTCTGCGCCACCAGCCGGATGATCCGCTGCCGCAGCGCGGCGGGGTTCGCGGTGAGCGCCGCCACCGAAAGCGAGACGCCCGCCTCCTCCAGCTCGACGACGTCTTCGGCCACCTCCTCGGCGAAGGCGTCGAGGGCGGCAGTGTCTTCGCGGAGCTGCTCGGCGGTGCGCGCCAGCGCCTCGGCGACGCCGGGGCCGAGCTCGGACTCGAGCACCGGCAGGACCCGCTCCCGCACCCGCACGCGGGTGTAGCGCGCGTCCACGTTGTGCGGGTCGTCCCAGAACGCCAGGCCCGCGTCGACGCAGGCCTGCCGGGTGGTCGCCCGCGGGATGCCGAGCAGCGGCCGCCGGTAGCGGCCGGACTCGGCGGGCATCCCCTGCAGGCTCGTGGCGCCGCTGCCGCGCGCCAGACCCAGCAGCACCGTCTCCGCCTGGTCATCGAGGGTGTGGCCGAGCAGGATCGCGTCGGCGCCAAGCTCGTCGGCCGCCGCATCCAGTGCCGCGTAGCGCGCCGCCCGGGCCGCCGCCTCGGGGCCGGCCGGGTCGTCAGATGCCACGTTCACGCGCACGACCGTCACCGGGTCGAGGCCGAGCTCGCGCGCCTGCGCCGCCGCGGTCTCGGCGACCTCGGCCGAGACGTCCTGCAGCCCGTGGTCGACGATGACCGCCGCCGCCCGCCAGCCCGCCCGGGGTGCCTCGAAGGCGGTCGCCGCCGCGAGGGCGAGCGAGTCGCCGCCGCCGCTGAGCGCCACCAACACGATTCCGTTTTCAGGAGTTGGTGTGACATGTGTGGCGGAAGTGGCGTCGGCGGCCTCACCAGTCCCACCCGTCACGGAAACTCCTGAAAAGAGTGCGGTGCGGACCGCCCGCCGGAGGTCGGCGATCGCCGGGGTGAGTCTCGGACGCGCGACCATTCGACTAACGTAATGCGAGAACCACTTGCGACGAGAGACCGAGGATATGGCCGAGTACTACGACGTCACCATCGAGGTGCCGAAGGGCAGCCGCAACAAGTACGAGATCGACCACGAGACCGGTCGCGTCATGCTCGATCGCGTGCTCTACACGCCGATGGCCTACCCGACGGACTACGGCTACTTCGAGAAGACCCTCGGCCTCGACGGCGACCCGGTCGACGTTCTGGTGCTCGGCGAGTACCCGCTGTTCCCCGGCATCGGCATGAGCGTGCGCGTCGTCGGCGTGTTCAACATGACGGATGACGGCGGCAGCGACGCGAAGGTCATCGCGGTCGCCGCGAAGGACCCGCGCTGGGACTACATCCAGGACATCAACGACGTCCCGGAGTACAAGCGCAAAGAGATCGAGCACTTCTTCGAGCACTACAAGGACCTCGAGCCCGGCAAGTGGGTCAAGACCGAGGGCTGGGGCGACGCCGCCGAGGCGGAGCGCGTCGTGCAGGCGGGTCTCGCCGCCTACGTGCCCCCCACCCACTAGCCCCCGGCGGGTTGAGCAGCGCGCAGCGCGTATCGAAACCGCGCCCGCCGCGCACCCCTGGCCTCGATACGCCGACTTCGTCGGCTACTCGACCGGCAAACGGGTTGAGCAGCCGCGCGAGCGGCGTATCGAAACCGCGCCCGCGTCAGCCGGTGGGGCGCCCCGCGTACGGCACCAGATCGCCGTACCGGATCGACACCTCGCGCACGACCTGCCCCGGGTACGGCGCCTCGATCATCTTGCCGTTGCCGACGTACAGCGTGACGTGGTACTTCGTGCCCGTCGTCGACCCGCCGTCGGAGTAGAACAGCAGATCCCCGGCCTGCAGGTCGGCGATGTTGACGAGCTTCCCGGCCGGCTTCAGGTAGTTGTACTGGCTGGTCGAGCCGTGCCCGCCGATCGAGACGCCGACCGACGAGTAGGCCATCATCGTGAGCCCGGAGCAGTCCCAGCCGTTCGGTCCGGCACCGCCCCACACGTACGGCTCGCCGAGCTGGGCACGGGCGTAGCTGATTGCTCCCGAGACCTTGTCGCTGGCCGGCGGGGCCGGGTCCTCGGCGGGCGGGTCCGGGTCGTCGGCGGGCGGCACCGGCGGTGTCGGATCCGCGGCCTGCTCCCGCTCCCAGGCGAGACCCTCCTGGTAGGCCTGCTCCAAGTCGGCGGAGGTGTTCTTCAGGCTCGCCAGCTGCGCGTACATGCGCTCGGAGTCGGCCCGCGTCTCCTCGACCCGCGCCTGCGCCTCCTCCACGGCCGCTTCGGCTTCGGCGAGCGCCTCGGCGGCCACCTCGGCCAGTTCGCCGCGCTTCTCCTCGGCGAGCTCCGCCTCGGCGGCGAGCGAGTCGGCCGAGTTGCGGTCGAACACCGCTCGCTCGAGCAGTGCGCGCGAGGTCTCGCTCAGGCGCGACATGGAGGCCAGCATCGAGAGCACCTCGTCGGTGTCCTCTGCCGAGCCGAACAGCAGCGCGAGCGTCGGATCGCCCCCGCCGGTGCGCGACAGCTGGGTCAGGATCTGCGCGGCCCGTCGAGCCGACGCGTCGGCCTGGTCGCGGGCCTCCTCGGAGCGCGCCTCGAGGTTCTCGACCCGCACGGTCGCGGCATCCAGTTCCTGCTGCGCCAGGTCGGATTCCTCCGCCCGCAGCAGCGCGACCTTGCCGAGCTCGGCGGCCTCCGCCTCCAGTGCGGCGAGCGCCGCCTCGATCTGCGCGACGGCAGCCGCGCTGGCCGCCTCGTCCGCCTTGGCCGCCTCGACCTCGTCCCAGCTGGGGTAGTCGGGCATCGGGGCCGCGTGCGCGGCGACGCCGGGTGCGAGCGCGACGACGAGAGCGATGGCTACTGCCGTCGCCCCCCTGAAGCGCCGGCTCGCTGTCATCAGCGGCCCTGTTCGCTCCGTGCGTGCTCAGCCAAGCGTGACCCCCCGGTCTTGCATGAACGTGACGGGATTGGTGAGAACCCCGCTCTGGTAGACCATAAAGTGCAAATGCGGTCCCGTCGAGCCCCCCGTTGAGCCGACCTTCGCGATCTGCTGCCCGGCGATGACGATCTCGCCGACCGAGACGAGCATCCCGCCCGTGTTGATGTGGGCGTAGCCGGTGACGATCCCGCCGCCGTGATCGATCTTGATGTAGTAGCCGAGGTCGCTGTAGTAGCCGGCGTAGACGACGCGTCCGTCGGCCGCCGCGTAGATGGGGGCGTTGTAGCCGCCGCCCGCGATGTCGGTTCCCGAGTGCAGCTTCCACACGTGGTAGATCGGGTGGTAGCGCATGCCGAAGTGGCTCGAGATGTAGCCGGAGGTCGGGTTGGCCCAGCCCTGCGCGTTGACGACCCCGCCGGATGCGGCCGCCCGCGCCTCGACGCCGGCCCGGTAGTCGGCTTCGGTGACCTCGCGCTTGGTGGTGAGCACCTCAAGCTGCGCCTCCAGGCGCGCCTTGTTCTCGGCCTGGGCGTCGTAGGCCTCCTGCGCGGCGATCGCGGCGTCTTGCGCCTCTTCGAAGGCCGCCTCGGCGATCGCGCGGAGCTCGTCGAGCAGCTCCTGCGCCACCGCCGCCTGATCGGTCAGCGACTGCGCGTTGTTCTGCAGCTGCACCGCCCGCGTGTAGAGCTGCTGGTTGGTGGAGCTGAATTTCTGCTGCGCCGACAGGTTGTAGAGGAGCGCATCCGCTTCGTCGCTCTGCGCGAACAGAGTCGCCGTCAGGTCGGTGCCGGCGGCGCCGCGGGAGAGGTTGGCGATGAGCTGGGCTGCGGTGCGCTTGGCGTCATCGGCTTCTTCTTGGGCCGCATCCGCCTGCTCCTTCAGCTGCTGGGCGATGTAGGCCTGCTCGTCGTAGGCGGTCTGCGCTTCCGCGTAGATGGTGCCTTTCTCCTCGGCGACCTTCTGCGTCGCCGCGACCTCGTCTTCGAGATCGGCGAGCAGCGCCTTGATGCGCGTGATCTCCGCCTTCGCGGCCGCCTCGTCGGCCTTGGCGTCTTGAACGTCGTCCCAGCTGGGGTAGTCGACGAGGACCGCCGCGCGGGCGGTCTCGGGCGCAGGTGCGGCGACACCGAGCGCGGGAATGAGGGCGAGCGCGAGCAGGAGCGCGGCCGTCCGCGGGCGCGCCGCCCGCCAGTGTGCGATGCGGCTCGCGCCCACGGCCCCCCGGCCGGGATGTGATCCCATGATTTTCCTCAAATCTTCGTGACGTGGATTTGGCCCACACGAGTCACAAAGGCAACACGAGTCACATTAGCAACAACCCCGAGACTTGCCCAGCATTGAAAACATTGGGATGTCTCGTGCCACAGCGCCGTAACCCTCGACCCTGGCTTGAACCTAACCCGGGTGGCTGGGAAGGCCGTGTTGCGCGCGCCGAAACGGCCGATTGCGTCGATTGGAGTTTTTGGCGCGCCGTGCGTATGCTTGACCCTCGGTTGCTATGTGATTTATTTCATGGCCCCATCGTTTAGTGGCCTAGGACACCGCCCTTTCACGGCGGCAGCACGGGTTCGAATCCCGTTGGGGTCACTCAACACACAATCAAATAGCAAGGCCCTGTAGCGCAGTTGGTTAGCGTGCCGCCCTGTCACGGCGGAGGTCGCGGGTTCAAGTCCCGTCAGGGTCGCGGAAAGCGAGCCTCTCCTGAGGAATCTGGAGAGGCTCGCTCCACATCGGGAACATGTTCCCGAGGCTCTGTAGCTCAGTTGGTAGAGCGCACGACTGAAAATCGTGAGGTCACGGGATCGACGCCCGTCGGAGCCACTCGAAGCCCCCATGACGATGGGGGCTTTCGTTTGTTAACGGGCCGCGTCCACCCTCACGACGAGGGCTTCCGCTCGCCCTCGCCGAAAACGTGCTGCAGTTCACCCTCGGCGCTGAACTCGTAGAAGTAGCCGAAGTCGCCACCGGGAACCCACTGCGCGTACGGCGTCGCGGTGATCCCGAGCTTGCTCTCGAACTCGTGCTCGCCGACATCCGCCGTGAACGACTCCCATGCCTCGACGACATCGGGGCGACCGTCCGCCAGCCCCGCCACGGTCGTGCCGAGCGCATCCGCGATCTTGGCGACGTCGTCGTCATCGATGCGGAAGAAGATCATCGACTCCGACTCACGTGTGAACTTGAACGCCCACCCACCGGACTCTCGCTTCGGAAAGGAGCAGGAACTCCAGGTTTGCGTCATCGTGACCTCCGTCGTCCGCCTTCACTTCGAACATAAGGCGAGCATCCGACACTTTTCCGCGCCCGCCTGGCTCCGCAGTGCAGGCCCCGGCAGCGCCACGGCAACCGACACTGGCCAACGTGTGGAGTCCTCGAGTTGCGGGCTACGTTGTTGTCATGAGCGATGAATCCGAGACCGCCGCCGACCGCACGCACTGGGGGACCCTCGGGCAGGCGTTCCAGGCGTTTCGCTTTCCACTCGAAAACCTCTCTTTTGTCCAACGGATCGTGGATCACGTCGGGGTCGACCGCTACGAAGCACCGGCCTCGCAGAAGCGCTACTTCAGGGCGATCCGCCGCGACGGGGGCCGTGCACTCCGAGTCGAGTTCGGGTTCACCGAGGGGTTCGCCACTGAGGAAGAGGCGGCAGCGGCCTCCGGCGATGCACGCCCCGAGCGCTCGCGGAGCGGCAGCTGGTACATCCCACATCCTCAGAATGCGATTGGCAAGTGGTACGGCGACTCAGGGAGCAGAGCAGACAGACGTCCGATCGACGAACTCGACTGCCCTGATTGCGGCTTCCGGGTCCGCATCGGCTCCGAGTGCGATGACACCGCGCTACCGCACGCAGCGTTGCCGTCCGACCCCTGAACCGCGCATCCCGGTCCGCCCAGCCGGACTGACTGCTTCAAGGCCACTCGTGGCGACACTCTCGACAATCCATCGCCACATGATGACGAAGAGCAGCACGACGGGGAGAACGCACGGATCTGACCGCAGTCCGCGCCAAATGAACCACGGAACGCGGCGAGCCTCAGGGGAACCGTTGTCGAGCCCGACGACTGGATGACGAGAAGCGGCCAGATGAAGTTGTTCCAGCTCGCGAGAAAGGTCAGCGCTCCGAGGGCGGCGAGCGGCGATCCCGACGACAGCAGCACGACCCGCCGGAGCATTGCGACTACCGGACTATGGCGCTACAGGAGGCGGCAGTGAGAGCTTCCACAATTCCCCTACAAGATCAAGGAGCTTCGATCCTCGTCGCGCAACCAAACGTTCCGTCAACGTTTGGACCTTCGCGAGGTACCAGGGCGCCACGTCGCCAGCGCGTCCTCCTCGTAGCCGACGGCTCGCAGCAGTTGCCTGGCGCTCTTAGTGCTGAGCGTGAGCCTGTCGGCTACCTCGCGCACGCTCCACTCGCCCTTAGTGTCGATCCACAGGCGAAGTGCTGCGGGGCGCGAGATGTTGCGGAACGCCCATTCGGACGCCAGAAAACGCGCGTGCCGGTCCTCACGACTCGTCCGTCGCCGGCTCCGTGCCGAGCTAATCAGCCGATAAGCCGCGAACTCAGCGACAGCCGTGATCCCAATATCTACGCCGTGATCCAAGAGCCAGATCACGATGTCAGAGAGCGGCGGGGCATCCCCGCCACGACCTCCTTGCAAGCGCACTACGATCTGTGTCGGCTGCGCCGACACGTACCCGGCCTCCACCGCCACGTCTAGATCGTCGAATGTGGCGTCGGGGTAGGAATCACTCAAGTGCGGTGCGAGCACCAGAACGCCCGAGTACTCGCCGTAGTCGTCCCGAACTACGTAAGGCATCGGCACATCGTCCGATAGCGACACGTAGTCGTCGGCGGACGCACCTACCCGAAGGAGATTGAACTCGAGGTGCCACGGCGACTTGTAGTCATACATTTCTTCCGCGACCTCGGCGAGGTCTCCGCCGAGATCACGTAGTGCGGACATCGCCGCAGAAATCACACTCTCACCAGGATCAGGCTCCAGCTCAACAGATGCACGAATCCCCCAGGTGTTGAAAAAGGGCTCACTCTGAGTGGGGAAGTGGAAATGCATCGAGTAGGTCTTGGGCTGACTCACACCCCGAACAGTAGCCGCGATCAACGCTCAACTACTGTGCCACGCAGAGCCGAGCTCCGCGCCAGGAAGGCGCCCGCGAGCCGCGCCTCCGGCGCTCCCAGCGACGCGGATCCACCCGTACCGGGCACACCCGCACCGCGGTCGCCTGGCGTGTGATCCCACAACACCCCCGATTCGCGGTTCCACGCGACCAGCCCCGCGTAGTCATACGTCGAGGAATCCAGCGGCACCCCGCGCAGGTCCGCATCCTCCAACGTGTGCCGCGTGCCGCAGCCGCAGACACCCACGGGCGTCTCCCCCTTCGGCACGCGATGGACCCGACCAAACGACGGAGCAGTCAGCGTCAGCAGGTAGGAGCGGAAGTGCTCAACCGGGCCATCGAACACACCAGAGCGCACAATCACCGCCAGTCGCCCCGATACAGCTCCGCGCACGACGCGCACTGGCTCCGCACGCGCGACTGGCAACGCACGTGCACACCCGAGCGCGTCTTGAACGGACGAACTCAGACCGAAGGCATCGAGTTAGGCCCTTCTAGAAGCCTCATCCGGAGTCACCGCCGCCCAGATGCGGCACCAAACCCGCGCGCGATGTTCGTCATTTCACGGGGTCACCACCCGCCAGAACCACTTGAAACACCCCCACGCGACGGGCGTTCGTCTACTACTGGGCCGTTCACTCATTTGCTTCATTTGCGAACCCAGAAGACACGGCTCGGCCACACCACGGACTTGACCACCGATTGTCGCCGCTTTGGGAAGCGAGGAAGCGTCGGATACCAGTACGATGACTCGCGTGACACCGAGACTGGGCCAGGAGGCGCCGCCCGAATCACGCTGGCCGGTGGGTCTCGCTCATCCAATGCGAAGCACGGCACCTATGGACTGGCGTGACTGAGGCTGGCAAGCCGCGCGACGAGAGCATGCGGTCGTTCTACGTCTCCCTCGCGATCGTGAGCATCGCATGCGGACTCTATATGCAGAGCTCTAGCCGCCCAGGCGACGGCTACGCCGACGGCGCCGAGTTCATGCATTTCGTCATAGGTGCCGGGATCGGGCTGATGACACCGGTCGGCTGGATCGCAGCGTGGATCCTCGCGTGGCTTGGGGACAAGCTCTTCGGAACGGCAGACGCATCGGAGCCCCACTCCAACACGGTGCGGCGACCGGCGCCAACAGCTCCACCGGGATTCGAGACATTCCCTGGATCAGGACTTAACCCCGCGTGGTCTGGCTACGGCAATTGGGGCGTACAAGAGCGAATGGTAGACATCGCCCATTCTCGGCGAAATGCCGCGTATGCGGTCGGTGTCGTGTATCCGCCGCCGGAAGTCGTGTTCAAAGCATATTGGTACACGTCGGAGGCAAGTACGAAAGTTGTCGTGATTGGTGCCGACCCGTACCCGACGCCGGGCAAAGCGGACGGATTGGCCTTCAGCTCAACGGAACCGCCCCCGCCAACGTTGAGCGCAATTTTCGACGAGCTGCATCGGGATCTGGGCGGGCCACGCAGAACGCGTAGCGACCTCTCCGATTGGGCGAGGCAAGGCGTCCTCCTCCTCAATGCCAGCCTGACGGTTCAGCCAAGCCCTGACGAGTCGACTGCACGAGAGAACGCGAGACGTCACGCGCAGATCTGGCACCCTCTCATCAAGTCGACGATTGAGACTCTCAACTCACGCAACAACGGCGTCGTGTTCGTCCTGTTGGGCCAGCCTGCCCAGAGCTTCCTGCCCCTGATTTCAGCTTCGGGCCGAGCCCTGGCGACGATGCACCCTTCGCCTAGGACGAACTCAACAGTCGGCTCGTTGCCTGCCTTCTACGGATCGGGCGTGTTCTCCAAGACCAATGAGCTGCTCGTGTCAGCCGGAAAGACGCCAATCGATTGGCGAGGCCGCAGCTGAATGCCCACGCGCTCGGCCCGGCACTCAGGCTCTGACATCTGAAACTAGACTTCAAGAAATGGCCCGGGCAACTGCCAGTTGACCCGGCGGCATCGAAGCGCGCGATTAGCTTCGGAGAAACACCACGACTCCATGAACGGCGTCCGAGTCGTCTTCCGCCCACGGCTGTTTCGTGGAGATGGATGCGCCGAATGGAGCGCAATGTGAGCGTGGCTGGCATCTCCACCGACAGCATCGAAAACCTCCGCAGCCTTATCGCCCCAGAGTAAGAAGACAACACGGCGTCGACGTGCCATCACCGCTCGGAGCACATGAAGCGTGAAGTCATGCCAGTGTTGCGAGTGTCGCTTCTTGTTGGCCCGTCGCAAGACAGGGTCGGCAAGCACTGGCTCCACCGTCAGCGCACTGTTCAGCAACAGGACGCCTCGGCGCGCCCACGAAGTCAGGTCACCCCGAACGGGGCGACGGAACCTCACCTCCGGATCCCTCTCAAGGTTGTCGAAGATCCGGCTCAATGAACCGTCGACTCGGTTTCCGTTGGCGATCGAGAAAGCGAGGCCGTCGGGCTTCCCGCTCACCGGATACGGGTCCTCACCGAGGACGACTACCCGTACCTTCCGAAACGGCGTTTCGTGAAATGCGCGGAACACCAAGTCGTGCGAAGGAAGCACTTCTGCCGATGACGTGTACATCTCGGCCGTCGTGGCATTCAGCTCATCCAAGAGTTCACGCCCGAAGCCGGAAGCCATCAACGCTCGTTCCCAGTCCCGGGGAAGACAACGCGCTGTCGCTTTTGCACTCAAGTCGGTTCGCCTCTCGCGGCCACACGTGACGTGCACGCGCCTCACGTTCGTCCAAGGACAGCGTACTGACGACGCGGCGGCATGACGCGCGCCACCGACTGGGTTCGACCTAGTCCCTCGCCGTCCCGTCACCTACCCCGAGTAACATCCGCCGCATGGCTTTCATCGAGGCGTCCGGACTCGTCAAGACCTACACCCCGAAGGGGGCGCCCGTCGTGCGCGCCCTCGACGAACTCGACCTGGAGGTGCCGCAGGGCACCGTCACCGCGCTGCTCGGGCCGAACGGCGCCGGCAAGACGACGACGGTGAAGGTGCTCACCACCCTCATCCGCCCCGACTCCGGCACCGCCACGATCGACGGCGTCGACGTGCTCGACGACCCGCAGGCGATCCGCCGGATGATCGGCGCGAGCGGGCAGTACGCGGCCGTCGACGAGAACCTCACCGGCTTCGAGAACCTCGTCATGGTCGGCAAGCTCTACCACCTGGGCACCAAGGTCGCGAAGCAGCGGGCGACCGAGCTGATCGAGCTGTTCGACCTGGTCGAGTCGCAGAAGCGCCCCGTGAAGGGCTACTCGGGAGGCATGCGCCGCCGCATCGACCTGGCCGGCGCGCTCGTCATCAAACCGCCCGTGCTGTTCCTCGACGAGCCGACCACCGGCCTCGACCCGCGCAGCCGCCTGGGCCTCTGGGATGTCATCGAGACCCTCGTCTCCGACGGCACCACCGTGCTGCTCACCACCCAGTACCTGGACGAGGCCGACCGGCTCGCCGACTCCATCTCGGTCATCGACGAGGGCCGTGTCATCGCGAAGGGCACCGCCGATGAGCTCAAGTCGTCGGTGGGCGGGCAGCGCGTGGCCCTCACCGTTGTCGACCCGGCCGACGGCGCCGCCGTGCGCGACATCCTGGCGCGCTTCGGCACCGGCGAACCGGCGCTCACCGGCGGGCGCACCTGGATTGTCCCCGTCGACGACGGGCCGGCGGCGCTCAGCGCGATCGTCGGCGCCGCATCCGCCGCCGGCATCGCGCTGCACGACGCCGGCATGCGCCGCCCGACCCTCGACGACGTGTTCCTGCAGCTGACCGGGCATGTCGCCGAACAGCCCGAAGACGAGTCGACGGAGGCCCCCGCATGAGCACCCAGACGACCACCGGAACGCTGCAGGCGATCCCCGGCACCCCGCTCAGCCGATTGCTCTCCGATGGGTGGGTCATGACCTGGCGCAACATGATGAAGATCGTCCGGGTGCCCGACGTTCTGGTGTTCAGCCTCATCCAGCCGATCATGTTCGTGCTGCTGTTCAGCTACGTCTTCGGCGCCGCGATCGACATTCCCGGCGAGGGATACACCTCGTTCCTGATGGCCGGGATCTTCGCGCAGACGGTCGTGTTCGGCTCCACCTACTCCGGCTCGGCGATGGCGCAAGACCTCAAGGACGGCATCATCGACCGCTTCCGCACCCTGCCGATGAGCGGCGCGGCGGTGCTGATCGGCCGCACCAACGGCGACCTGGTCATCAACGCGCTCGCGATGACCGTGATGATGGGCACCGGATTCATCGTCGGCTGGCGCGTGAACACCTCACCGATCGAGTTCTTCGCTGCCGTCGGCCTGCTGCTGCTGTTCGCCTACGCGTTCTCGTGGGTGATGGCGTTCCTCGGCATGAGCGTCAGAAGCCCCGAGATCATCAACAACGCCTCGTTCCTGGTCCTGTTCCCGCTGACCTTCATCTCGAACGCGTTCGTGCCGAGCGAGAACCTGCCCACCCCGCTGCGCATCTTCGCCGAATGGAACCCGGTCTCGTCCCTCGTGCAGTCGGCGCGCGAGCTGTTCGGCAATGTGCCGCCCGGCACCCCGACCGGGGATGCCTGGACCGCCCAGAACCCGATCGCCACCGTGCTGATCGGCGTCGTCGTGTTGCTGCTGGTGTTCGTGCCGCTGTCGATCCGCAAGTTCGCGACGCTGTCGCGGTAGTTCAGCGTTGACTGTATGGTCAGTGCATGCTGACCATTCCGACGCGTGTTGATGTGCTCACCCGGCTGGGGCGAGCGATGGCCGATCCCAGCCGGGCGCGCATCCTGCTCGCCCTCCTCGACGGCCCCGGATACCCGGCCGAGCTGGCCCGCGACCTCGACCTCACGCGCCCCAACGTCTCGAACCACCTCAGCTGTCTGCGCGGCTGCGGCTTCGTGACCGCGACGCCGGAGGGGCGCCAGACGCGCTACGAGATCGCGGATCCGCACCTGAGTCATGCGCTCACCGACCTGCTCGCCGTGGTCGAGACGGTCGACGCGGGCGCCGCCTGCGACAACCCGAACTGCGCCGTCGACGGGTGCTGCGAGTGAGCGCCGCCGTCGCCCTGACCGACGCGCGCCGCGCCGTCCTGCAGCGCCGCATCCGCCTGATCGTCGGATTCACGATCGGCTACAACGCCATCGAAGCGGTCATCGCGATCTCCGCCGGCACCGTCGCCTCCTCCGCGGCGCTCATCGGATTCGGCCTCGACTCGGTCATCGAAGTCCTGTCGGCCGCCGCGGTCGCCTGGCAGTTCACCCGCAAGGATCCGGAGCGCTGGGAGAAGCCGACCCTGCGGGTCATCGCCGTCTCGTTCTTCGTGCTCGCCGCGTATGTCACCGTGAGCGCGGTGCTGTCGCTCGCCGGGGTGACCGAACCCGAGCACAGCACCGTCGGACTCGTGCTGACCGCGCTCAGCGTCGTCGTGATGCCGATGGTCTCGCTGCTAGAGCGCCGCGCCGGACGCGAACTCGGCTCCGCCACCGCCGTCGCCGACTCGAAGCAGACGCTGATCTGCGCCTACCTCTCCGTCGCCGTGCTGGCGGGCCTCGCGCTCAACTCGCTCTTCGGATGGGCCTGGGCCGACGCGGTGGCGGCGCTGTTCATCGCCGCCTTCGCGATCCGCGAAGGGATCGAGGCCTGGCAGGGCGACACCTGCGCGACCTCGGTGGGCATGCTGCTCGAGGATGAGGATGAGGACGCGCACGACCACGACCACGACCACGACCACGACCACGACCACGACCACGACTGAGCCTCCTCCCGTCGACAGCGTCGGCGGTCGGGCGTAGCGTGACGCGCATGCACGTCATCCTGATTCCCGGTTTCTGGCTGCAGGGCGAATCCTGGGCGCCCATCACGCCGACGCTCGTCGCGGCGGGGCACCACGTGCTCACCCCGACCCTGCCCGGCAAGGAGTCGGCCGCCGCCGACCAGGCGGGCATCGGCCTGCGCACCCACATCGAGGCGGTCGTCGCCCTGGTCGATGAGCTCACCGGACCGGTGGCGCTCGTCGGGCATTCCGGCGGCGGAGCTATCGCCCACGGCGTCGTGGATGCGCGACCCGAGCGCATCGCGCGCGTCGTCTACGTCGACTCAGGTCCGCTCGGCGAGGGCGCCGTCATCAACGACGACTTCGAGCCGGAGGGCCACGGAATCCCGCTGCCCGACTGGGGCGCCTTCGGAGACGAAGACCTCGCCGACCTCGACGAGAGCCTGCGCGCCGAGTTCCGGCGCATCGCCGTGCCCGAACCGGTGGGGGTGGCCACCGAGCCGCAGCAGCTCAGCGACGAGCGCCGCTACGACGTGCCGGTGACGGTGATCACCTGCTCCATGCCGCGCGAGCTGCTCGAGCAGTTCATCGCCGGCGGGCACCCCTATGTGGCGGAGCTCGCACGCATGCGCGACCGCGAGATCGTCGAGCTGCCGACCGGCCACTGGCCGCAGCTGACCAAGCCGCACGAGCTCGCCTCGATCATCGAGACGGCGCTGGGCTGATGCGCTGCGAGACCAGGTGGGCCTGCTCGACGAGCAGCCGACCCAGCTCGGGCTGACGCTCGGCGCGGAAGCGCGCCTCGATCCCGGTCAGGCTCAGCGCCCAGCGCGGCTCGCCCCGGTCGTCGAAGACCGCGGCGCCCATGCCCCAGCTGCCCTCCAGCACGAGCCCCGGGTTCACCGCGTAGCCGGCCTCGCGCGTCGCAGCCACCCGCTCGCGAATCGCCTCCGCCGAATGCCCCGGCCCCCACTCGCGCTCCAGCCGCGCGCGCGTCAGATACTCGTCGATCCGCTCATCCGACTCGAACGACAGGGTCACCAGACCGGCCGACGCCACCCCGAGCGGGAAGCGGACCCCCTCCGACAGCACGAACGACCGCACCGGGAAGCTGCCCTCCTCGCGCAGCAGGCAGACCGTCTCCTCGCCGCGCCGCATCGAGAAGAACGCGCTCTCGCCGGTGCGGTCCGCGAGAAGTCGCACGCTCTCCCGCGCCGCGTTGACGACGTCGTAACGCGATGCCGCAACCGTGCCGAGCAGATACGCCTCCGGCCCCAGACGCCAGTGCGTGCGGTCCTCGTCCTGGTCGAGCAGGCCGTCGGCGGCGAGCGCGCGCAGCAGTCGGTGCGCGGTCGGGCGGGTCAGCGCGGTGCGCTCGGCGACGAGCGCCGTCGTGATCCCGCCCGGTTCGTGGGCGCCGACGACGCGCAGGATCGCGCTCACCCGCCGCACGACCTGACTGCCGTGAACCTCTGCACTCATCGCCACCTCGTGCTCACATAGTAGACAGCACTCGCCCGCGTGCTCACGACCTGACGAGGTCGCGACCCCCGCGCGGCAGATGATTGACCCGGATGCTCGAAACTCCTAGCGTGGGAACGAAGATCGTCGGACAGGACAAGGAAGCCCGGTGCCCACTATGTGGTCGAACAACGAACCCGTGACTCGCAGCCGCGTCGGCGGCATCCGATGAGCGCCGTCATCGCGGGCTACGCCCGCACCCCGTTCGTTCGCTACCTCGGCGCGTTCGCCACCGTCCCCGCAACCGCCCTCGGCGGACACGCGGCCGCCGAGGCGATCTCCCGCGCCGGGCTCACCGCCCACGACATCGACCACGTCTTCGCCGGCCAGGTGCTGCAGGCCGGTGCTGGCCAGAACCCCGCCCGGCAGTCCGCCATCGCCGCCGGCCTCTCCTACGACGTCCCGGCGCAGACCCTCAACGTGGTCTGCCTCTCCGGCACGGAGGCGGTCACCGCCGCCGCGCGCCTCATCGCCACCGGCGAGGCGCGCATCGTCGTCGCGATCGGCCAGGAGTCCATGTCGCTCGCCCCGCACGTGCTGCCCGGCTCCCGCACCGGCACCCGCTACGGCGCGATCGAGCTGATCGACACCATGGAGCACGACGGCCTCACCGACGCGTTCGAGTCACGTTCGATGGGCCTCTCCACCGAGGAGCGCAACCCGGGCCTGGCCATCACGCGCGAGCAGCAGGATGAGATCGCCGCGGCCTCGCACCAGCGACTGGCCGCCTCGACCGAGTTCCTCGCCGGCGAGATCGCGCCGTTCGAGGTCACCTCCCGCCGCGGCAGCACCACCGTGGACACCGACGACGGACTCCGCGCCGACACCACCGTCGAGTCGCTCGGCGCCCTGCGCCCCGCGTTCTCGAAAGACGGCACGATCACGGCCGGCAACTCCTCGCAGATCTCCGACGGCGCCGCCGCGGTCGTGGTGATGCACGAGGACGAGGCGCGCATCCGCGGCATCCACCCGCTCGCGCGCATCCTCGCGCACGCCTTCGTCGCCGGCCCCGACGTCACCCTGCACTCGCAGCCCGCCCGCGCCATCGAGTCGGCGCTCGCCCGCACCGACTTCGCCGCCGACGAGCTCGCGGCGATCGAGATCAACGAGGCCTTCGCCGCGGTCTCCGTGCAGTCGACGCGCGTGCTCGGCGTCGACCCCGCGCTCGTCAACGCGCACGGCGGCGCCATCGCGCTCGGCCACCCGATCGGCGCCTCCGGCACCCGCATCGTCGGGCACCTCGCCCGGCGTCTGGGCGCCGCCGGCACCGGCTCGGTCGGCGCGGCGGGCATCTGCGGCGGCGGCGGTCAGGGCTCGGCGATCATCCTCGAAGCGCTCTGAGCCCGCACCGCGAGGCGGCCCAGGTGCTCGCCGAGCGTGCCCGCTAGCATCGACCCGTGGATCCGATCTCTCTCAGCTTCGCGGGCATCGTCCCGCTCATCATCTTCATCATCACGCTCGTCTCGATCGTCAAGAATCCGAATCACGGTTTCTTCGGCAAGGTGATCTGGACGCTCGTGGCGTTCTTCCTCAGCATCCTCGGCTCGATCCTGTGGCTGATCTTCGGACGCGGGAAGGTCACGCGCTGAGAGTCGCCATCGTCGGCGGCGGGGTCATCGGCCTGAGCTGCGCACTCGAACTCCGCGACGCCGGTCACGACGTCACGGTGCTCGCGCGCGACGAGCTCGGCGACACCACGTCCGCTCGGGCCGGAGCCGTCTGGTTCCCGTTCCGCGCCGCGCCCGCCGATCGCGTGCTCGCCTGGGGTGCACGCACCTTCGAGCGCTTCGAGACGCTCGCGGCCGACCCGGCCACCGGGGTGCGGATGCAGCGCGGCCGGGTGCTGCACCGCACCCCCGCCCCTGACCTGTGGTGGACCGTCGCGGTGCCGTCGGTGACGACCATCGATGACCCCGCCGAGCTGCCCGACGGGGTGCTCTCGGCGAGCGAGTGCACGGTGCCCGTCATCGACATGTCGTACTACCTGCCCTGGCTGCAGGCCCAGTGCGACGCCCGCGGCGTCCAGACACGTCGCACCGAGATCTCGGAGCTCGACGAGGCCTTCGAGCATGGCGAGCTGGTCGTGCTCGCCGCCGGTCTGGCATCGAATGACTTCGCCGCCGACGCCGACGTCGTGCCGGTGCGCGGCCAGACGGTGCGCCTGAAGAACCCCGGCTATTTCGAGTGGACGCTCGACTACGCCAACCCCGACGGCCTCACCTATGTCATCCCCCGCCTCGACGAGATCGTGTGCGGCGGCACCGACGAGGAGGGCGAGTGGGGCCTCGACCTCGACCCGGCCGTCGAGGCGGGCGTGCTGGAGCGGGTGCGCGCGCTCATCCCGGAGCTGCGCGAGGCGCCCATCACCTCCCGTGCCGTGGGTCTTCGCCCGGGCCGCCGCGAGGTGCGCGTCGAGACGATTCCGGATGCGCAGGGTCGTCCGGTCATCCACTGCTACGGCCACGGCGGCTCGGGCGTCACCCTCTCCTGGGGCTGCGCCGAAGCCGTCACTGCACTCACCGCGCAGCTGTAGGGCGTACGCTCACGAGCAGAGAGCCGTTTCGGCTCACCAAGGAGAGCCCTCATGGGTGACAAATCCGCTCGCAAGAGCAGCCCCAAGACCGCCGCATCGAAGACGCTGAAGGAAAAGCGTCTCGCCAAGGCCGACAAGCGCGCATCGAACGCTCGCACGGCGAACACCGACGCGGTGACGAAGGCCACGAAGCACTAGGCCTCGCGTCGACTCAGCCGATTCGCCCGATGCCCGGGATGAATCGGCCGGTTCGGCGCGCGTACTCGGCGTAGCCGTCGTAGCGCTCGAGCAGCATCCGCTCCTCCCAACGCGCCTTCACCGTCAGCAGCACGACGAGCGCCACCCAGGCGGCGACGTGCCACCAGGTCGCGGCGGCGAGCATCACGCCGAGCGCCGCCAGCAGCAGACCGCTGTAGATCGGATGCCGCACCCGCCCGTACAGCCCGCTCGTCACCAGTTCCGAGCTCTCCAGCGGCACCGGGTTGGCGGTCAGCGACCGGCCGAGCCCGACGACGCCGAGCACCGCGATCACGGCTCCGGCGAGCGCGAGCGCGCCGCCGATCACGAGCGCGAGGGGTGTGCGCTCCCAGAACGGCGTCGTCCACGGCAGCAGCACGATCGCGGCCAGCAGCACGAACTGCACGCCGACGAGCGCCATGCCGATCGCCCGCCGGTTCACGGTCAGCCCTTCTTCGACGCCTTCTTCGGAGCCTTCTCCATCACCGGCGCCAGCCCGGTCGCCTCGAGGTCGCGGTAGTAGGCGCGGGCCTCCTCCTGACGCTCGTGCTCGGCGCTCGTCGCGTTCGGCGCCCGCAGGTGCTCGGGCTCGTAGCCGAACGCGTCGACCAGGTCGACGGCGTGCGGACGCAGCCGCGGCAGCAGCCGGTCGTCGATGTAGTCGGTGATGGCGCGTGCACGCGGCCCGGACAGCCGGCCGTGGAGCAGGTACCAGTCGAGGTTGTCCTCGATGAGGGTGAAGCCGAACAGGTCGCGCAGCCAGGTGAGCACCTGCTTGGTGTCGGCATCCGCCACCTCGTCGAGCGCCTCGGTGAACGCCTCCCACTCGAGCAGCTCGGAGTGGGCGCGCGCCGCGGTGATGAGGTCGTTCTGGTGGCGGTTGAACAGGGCCGCGGCCTCCTCGGCGGGCAGCTTGCCCACCTCGCGGAGGTGCCCGGCCAGCTCGGCGACCATGCTCTCGACGCGGTCGGTGAGCAGCTGACGCTGCGCGTCGGTGCCGCGCACGTAGCCGATCGAGCGGGCGGTCGAGCCGAAATCGGCGACCTTCTGCGCGAGCGCGCGCAGCCCCGAGCGGTTGATGGCGACGTCGCCGACCTGCCCGGCGACGAGTGCGGCCAGTGCGCCCGCATCCGCCTTGGCGAAGCGTCGCGCGTAGTCCGACATCAGGCGCTTGCCGACCAGCTGCAGCAGCACGTTGTTGTCGCCCTCGAAGGTGACGTAGATGTCGAAGTCGGCGCGAAGTCCGGTGAGGCGGTTCTCGGCGAGGAAGCCGGAGCCGCCGCACGCCTCGCGGCTCTCCTGCAGGATGTCGAGCGCCTTCCAGGTGCTGAAGGTCTTCAGCGCCGCGGCGAGCGTCTCGAGCTCCTGGCGGTCGTCGTCGGTGTCTTCGGCGCCGGAGAACACCGCGTGGAACTTCTCGAGCAGGGTCTCGTGCGCGAACGACATCGCGTAGGTCGCGGCGAGACGCGGCAGCAGGCGGCGCTGGTGGCGCTGGTAGTCGAGCAGCGTCACCTCGCCGCGGTCGGTGCCGTCGGCGAACTGGCGACGCGCGGCGGCGTAGCGCACCGCGATCATGAGGGCCATCTTGCTCGCGACGACGGAGGCTCCGTCGAGGGAGACACGGCCCTGCACGAGGGTGCCGATCATCGTGAAGAAGCGGCGACCGGGGCTCTCGATCGGCGAGGTGTACTGGCCTCCCTCGGCGACGTGGCCGTAGCGGTCGAGCAGGTTGGTGCGCGGGACGCGGACCTCGGTGAAGTGCAGGCGGCCGTTGTCGATGCCGTTGAGGCCGCCCTTCAGCCCGTCGTCCTCGCCGCCGACGCCGGGGAGGAATCCGTTCTCGTCGCGGATCGGCACGTAGAACGCGTGCACCCCGTGGTTGACGCCCTTGGTGATGAGCTGCGCGAACACGACGGCGGCGGTGCCGTGCAGGGCGGCGTTGCCGAGGTAGTCCTTCCACGCGGCGCGGAACGGCGTGTGGATGACGAACTCGTCGGCGGCCTCGTCGTAGGTGGCGGTCGTGCCGATCGAGGCGACGTCGGAGCCGTGACCGGTCTCGGTCATCGCGAAGGCGCCGGGAACCTCGAGGCTGAGGGCCGCGGGCAGGAAGCGCTCGTGGTGGCTCTCGGTGCCGAGGTGCAGAATCGCCGAGGCGAACAGGCCCCACTGCACGCCGGACTTGATCTGCAGCGAGGGGTCGGCGGTGACGATCTCCTCGAAGGCGGCGAGGAACCCGCCGTGGTCGTCGTCGCCGCCGAACTTCTTCGGGAAGGCGCGGTGCACGGAGCCGTTCTCGACCAGCAGCTTCAGCTGGCCGAGCACGCGCTCGCGGTGCTCATCCATGCCGAGCGCGGGGTCGCGCCACATCGCCGGGTTCTTCATGAACTCGCGCGAGCGGCGGCGGGCCTCGGCCCAGCGGCCGAGCAGCTGCTCCCCGAGCGCGGCGACGTCGACGTTCAGAGCGCTCGTCTCGATCGCGCTCGTCTCGGTGTTCTCGAAACCATTTGCGTCCGCAGCGGCGGGACGATCGACCAGATCGGTCATGACACACAACTCCCTCGTGAGGTCCTGACGTGAGGCTACGTCCGGCGCCTGCAAACGTCGAGAGAGTCGTTGTCGGGTGACGAAGGCGCGGCGCGAGATCGTTCGGCTCCTTGTCGGGAACCCACAATCGACCGGCGATCCCTGTGGCAGGACCCGCCAGTCTGAACGCGCCGCGCGCCGGGCGTCAGGCCGTGGCGTCGCCGTCGCGGCGGCCGTAGTTCGGCGTCGTGAACGCGCGGTCCCACGGCGCCCCCGGAGCGAGCAGCTCGCGCCACGGAGCCACCTCGACGTACAGCACGCGCATCGCGTCGAGCGCGTTGTCGTGGAGCGATTTGCCGTCGGTCGAGACCGCGTCCTCGGGGACGGCGATCTCGAAGTTCTTCATCATCCCGGTGCGCGACGTCGTCTCGACGCACACGTTGGTCTGCAGGCCCGCGACGACCAGACGGCGCACGTCGAGGTTGCGAAGGATCGTGTCGAGGTCGGTCTGGAAGAAGGCATCCCACCGGTGCTTCTCGATCACGATGTCGCCCGGCTGCGGCGCGACCGCGTCGAGGATCTGCGACGACCAGTCATTCGGCTCGACGACCGGGCCGTCGGCGGCGTCCTTCAGGGACTCGGCGAGGCGGCGGATGCTGGGCGGCGTGTCGGCGCCGTCGGGCCGGCTCACCTGTCGCGTGTAGATGATCGGGATGCCCTTCGAGCGGGCGTCGGCGAGGAGCGCGGCGCACTCGGCGACGACGGCCTCGAAGTTCCAGATCGGCGGCCAGCCGTAGGCGTCGCGTCGGTCCTGCTCGAGGTACATGTTCTGCATGTCGATCATCACGACGGCAGTCCGGTCGCTCATGGTGGCTCTCGCTTTCTTCTTCAATGTAGTGTGAAGCCGTACTCCAATACTGTTGTACAGTATAGGTGTTTCCTCTATGTTTCCGTTCGCTCGTGATTTCGACGCTCGTGCGACTCCGACGCCGACGAAAGGATCTTGTGAACGCCCGCATCTCCACCCCTTCGGCGCGCCGTGCGCCGCGTCGCTGGGCCACGTTCGGGGTGCTCGCGGCGACCGCCGCACTCACCATCCTCGACGTCTCCAAGGTCGGGGTCGCGCTGCCGGCGATTCAGGAGTCGACCGGCGGATCCGGATCCACCATCCAGTTCATGGTGGTCGGCTACACGCTCGCGTACGCCGTGCTGCTTCTTCCGGCCGGACGCATCGGTGACGTCCTCCCGCGCAAGGCCGTCTTCCTCGTCGGCGGGTTCATCTTCCTGGCCGCGAGCGTCATGTGCGCGCTCGCGCCGGACATCGCCTGGCTGATCGCCGGGCGTCTCGCGCAGGGTGCCGGCGCCGGAATCCTGATGCCGCAGGTGCTCGGACTGATCCAGCGCATCTTCCCGCCCGAGGAGCGCTCCCGGCCGCTGGCAGCCCTCGCGGCCACGATCGCCGCGACCTCGCTGTTCGGGCCGGTCATCGCGGGCGTCATCATGGAGCTGGTCGGCGGTGCCGAATCGTGGCGGGCCCTGTTCTGGTTGAACGTCGCGATTGGCGTCGTCGTGCTGCCGATCGCCGCGTTCGTCATCCGCGAGCCGCAGGGCGAGAAGCGCCGCGGCTTCGACGTCGTCGGCTTCCTCCTGCTCGCCCCCGCCGTCGCGCTCCTGGCCGGACCGCTGAGCGCCATCTCGGAGGACTCCCCCGCGTCCTGGTGGACACTCATCCTGACCGCCGCGGGGGCCGTGTTCGCCACCGCGTTCATCCTGTTCGAGCGTCGACGAACCCGACGCGGCCTTCAGGCGCTCGTCGATCCGCTGCTGTTCGGATTCCGCCACCTCACCACCGGTGTCTTCGTGGCGGGATTCATGCACGCCGCCGCGACGGCGGGCACCCTCATCATCACGATCGGCCTGCAGCAGGCAGCCGGGCAGACCGCGCTTCAGACGGCGCTCTGGATGCTGCCCGCGGCCGTGTCCACGATCATCGGCGCGTGGATCGCGGGCCGGCTGCCGCAGCGCTCGACCTATCGCCTGATCGCGATCGGCACGGGGATGGGCGCCCTCGCGCTCGGCGGGATCGCGCTCGCCTTCGGCGCGGCGCCGGTCGGCCTGCTGCCGGTGATCGTGAGCATCATCCTTGTCGCGAACTCCTTCGGCGGTGCGATCGCGGGCCCGGCCAACCAGGCGCGGACGCTCGTCGAGGTTCCGGACTACCGCGCGAGCGTCGCGGGCTCGCTGATCCAGTTCGCCCAGCGCTTCGGCTCCGCCTTCGGCATCGCGGTCGCGCTGATCCTCTACTACGGCTACGAGCACACCGAGACGGTCGCCGGGCAGCCGACCCTCGGCCCGACCTTGGCGATCGCCGTGACGGCGCTCTTCCTCGCGATCGCGTCGGTGCTGGCGATTCTGGATCGCACTCGCGAGCCCGCGCCGGCACCGGTCGCTGAGGCGCCTATCGAGGACGCCGCCACCCGCGCGACCGCCGCGGTCTAGGCGCTCCGCTCGCGAGCGGGACACCGGCGCACCGGGCCGTCCTGCCGGGCATCGGGTCTCCCCCGCGTGCCCGCGGTGCCGCGCCTGTCGCGCCCCGCCTGCACCGCGGCACCGGGGCCCGCCGGACGACGCCGACCCCCTCGGCAACTCGGCCGCTGTCTTGGGCCCGAGCACTGGATGGCGCAGACGGAGGAGCATGGGCGTGCGATGAAGCGGTAACCGTCAATGACGGTGACGCGACCGCGCAGCCGCTCACGGCAGCCGCGCCGGGCGCCGCACACGGCGGATGGTCGGGCACCGCACACGGCGGATGCCTCGGGCACCGCCCTCCCTGCCGGAGCGCCGGGGACGGCGGCCGGCCGGAGCCCCCGACTGTCGCCCCTCGGGCGAGCATCCTTGCCAGGCCCGAGGGCGGCGCTGCGGGCACGCAGAAGGGCCGGCCCCGCCTGACGGCGGGACCGGCCCTGTTCCTGCGGGTGGAGCTAGCCGACCATGTAGACGTCGGTGAACTCGATCCACCAGCTCTTCGGCTGGACGTAGCCCTCGACGTCCGCCGACATCGCGCGCGGCGCGGTGTCGTTGGCGACGAACAGCCACGCGGCGTCCGCGGTGACCAGGTGGCCGACCTCGGTCAGGAGCGCGGCGCGCTCCGCCTCGTCGGTGGTGACGATCGCCTGGGCGTACAGCGCGTCGGCCTCCTCGTTGCAGTAGTTGAAGAGGTTGCCGTCGCAGCCGAACCAGAAGCCGTTCCAGCTCGAGGGCTGCTCGAGGCTGAACGCCTGGTTGGCGGCGTGCCAACCGGTGTTGCCCTCACCGAGCTGTCCGTACATTCCCGAGAAGTCGACCGGCTCGAGGGTGACGTTGATGCCGACCTCGGCCAGCTGCGCCTGAAGCGCCTCGTTCATCGACTTCGCCTGCATCGAGCCGGAGCCCGCCGTGATGTAGCCGACGGTGATGTCGATGCCGTCCTCGTACCCAGCCTCGGCAAGGAGCTCGAGCGCCAGTTCGGGGTCGTAGCTGTAGATGTCGTCGGCCTCGTCGTAGTAGAGGCTGGCCGGGGCGAACATCTGGTACGCGGCGGAGGCGGTGTCGTGCATCAGGTCGTGCGCGATGGCCTCACGGTCGATGGCGAAGTTCATCGCCTGGCGGACGCGGATGTCATGCATCGGCGCCTCTTCGGTCATGAGCTGCCACGACCACTCCCAGTCGAAGGCGTTGCCGACCGTCACGAACCCGGCAGACTCCAGGCTGGCGAAGTCATCCGGCTGGGCGTTCTCGATCCAGTCGACGCGACCCGAGCGAAGCGCCGCGGTGCGGGCGGCGGGGTCCGGGATCAACTCGACGGTGAGGCGGTCGAGCTTGGCGACGTCGCCCCAGTAGTCATCGTTGCGAACGAACGAGATCGACTGGTTCTCCTCGAGCGCGTCGAAGATGAACGGGCCGGTGCCGACCGGGTTCTTCGCCTGGCCGGCCGCGCCGGACTCCTCCAGCGAGGTCGGGCTGGCGAAGTACACGTTGTACAGGTCCGCCAGGAAGAACGCGAACGGCTGGTTGAGGTGGAAGATGACCGTCATGTCATCGACCTTCTCGACCGACTCGATGAAGTTGAGCACCGAGTAATAGGTGACGAGCACCGGGTCGTAGTTGGGGTCGTCCTCGTTCATGTAGCGCTCGAGGTTGAAGAGCAGCGCGTCAACGTCCCAGGCGGTGCCGTCGTGGAAGGTGACGCCCTCCTGAAGGTAGAAGGTGTAGTCGAGGTCGTTGTCCGCGATGTCCCACGACGCGGCCAGGGCCGGCGCGACGCCAGCCGGCGCGTCGGGGTCCGAGACGTCTCGCTTGGTCAGGCCTTCGTAGATCAGGTTGCCGATGAGGCGCTGCCCCTCGTAGCCGGCGGTGGTGATGGCGCCGGTGTCAAGGCTGGGGAACGACGCCATCTGCGAGCCGATGATGAGTTCCTGCTCGACCGTGTCCGAGCTGTCGCTGCCGGCACAGCCGGTCAGGACGAGCGCCGTGGACACAGCCGCGGCCGCGAGCGCCGTCAGGCGTCGCGAGCGGGTGCTTGTGAAAAACATGTCTCTCCTTGTGTCGTAGGGGGGTGCGCGTTTCTTCCGTCGGTCACGTCGCCTCCGCGCTGTGCCTCGCGTCCAGAAGGACCCGGGTATAGGGATCCTTCGGGTCGTCCAGCACGGCACGGGTCGGTCCCGATTCGACGGCTTGACCGCGGTTGAGAACGAGCACGTCGTCACTGAGGTGCTCTACGACCGCGAGATCGTGACTGATGAAGAACAGGGCGACACCGAGGTCGCGCTGAAGCTCCGCGAACGTGTTCAGCACTTGCGCCTGAACGGACTTGTCCAAGGCCGACACCGCCTCGTCGGCGACGATCACCTCGGGGTTGTCGGCGATCGCGCGCGCGATCGCCACCCGCTGCGCCTGCCCGCCGGACAGCTCGTGCGGATAGGCGTGGAGGTAGTCCGCCGTCAACGACACCCGGGCGAGCAGCTCCACCGAGCGCGACGCCCACTCCCGCGCGGGAACCGCCTGGGCGCGAAGCTGGAAGGCCAGCGACCGCTGCACCGTCATCGTCGGGTTCAGGGCGTGGCGCGGATCCTGCGGCACCAGTTGGATGCGCCGACGGGCCATGCGCAGCCGGTGCCGGCTCATCGAGAACAGGTCGTCATCCCCGAGCGTCACCGTGCCGGCGTCAGGTGACATCAGACGCATGACGATCCGGCCGAGCGTGGACTTGCCGCTGCCGGACTCGCCGACCACCCCGAGCGTGCGTCCGCGCTCCAGCCGGAACGAGACCCCGTCGAGCGCCGTGAACGCGCCGAAGCGCTTGACGATGCCGTCAGCTGCCAGAACGGAACTCATGATGTCGCCACCTCGGGAGTCGAGGCCACCGCGTGGCCGGGTTCGATGTCGCGCAACGGTCCCCAGTCGCGGCGCATCCGGACCTCGTCGGGCACCACGGCGAGCTGACCGCGCGGCGTGCGGGCGGAGGGCTCTGCGGCGAGCAGCGCTCGCGTGTACTCGTGCTGCGCGTTGTGCAGAACCTGATGCGCGAAGCCGAGCTCGACGATGCGGCCGCCCAGCATGACGGCGACCCGGTCGTGCGGCTTCGACGCGATGAGGGCGGCGATGCCGATGTCATGCGTGATGAACAGGATCGCGGTGTGAAGTCGTTCGCGCAGGTCGTCGAGGAGTCGCACCACGCGCACCCCGACCGACGCGTCGAGCGCGCTGGACGGCTCGTCGGCGACGATCAGCTCCGGCTCACAGCAGATCGCGATGGCGATCGCGATGCGCTGACGCATCCCGCCGGACACCTCGTGCGGGTAGTTGTGCAGCACCCGCGCCGGATCGTTGATCTGGACGAGCTCGAGCAGCTCGGTGGCGCGAGCGAGCGCGGCCGCCTTGGTCGGCGCCTTGCCGTGCTGCAACAGGGTTTCGACGATCTGACCGCCGATGCGTCGCATCGGGTCGAGCGACGAGTTCGGATCCTGCGGAACCATCCCGACGCGATCACCGTGGAGCCGGCGGAGGGTCCGCCGATCCGCGGAGAGCAGATCGACGCCGTCGAACTCGGCCGTTCCCGAGATCTTCGCGGCGCGAGGCGCCATGCCGGTGATGGTGCGAGCGAACACGGTCTTGCCGCTGCCGGATTCGCCCAGCAGCACGGTGACCTGCGAGCGCTCCAGGCCGAGCCCGATCGAGTCGACGACGGTGTTCCAGCCGCCGCGCGGTGAGCGGAAGGCGACCGAGACGTCGGTCGCGTCGAGTGCCAACGGCGTCTGGGCGTCGAGCTGCCCGGCCGCCGCCGTGGTTGTCGTTGCCCGGCTCATGATTCCTGCCCCCGTCCGGAGATGGCCTCTCGGAATCCGTCGCCGACCAGCGGGAACAGCATCGAGAGCGCGATGATGACGATGACCGGCGCCAGCGCGAGGCCCGGGTCGCTGTAGATGGCGACCTGCATCTCCTGGAGGATCGAGCCGAGTTCCGGCTCGGGCGACGGGACGCCCAGACCGATGAACCCGAGTCCGCCCGCGATCGCCACGTTCGCGCCGACGAGCGACGTCGAGTAGGCGAGCACGGCGGGAAGGGCGACCGGCACGATCTGCCGGCCCAGGATCGAGGGCAGGCTTGCCCCGCTCGCGCGGGCCGCCGTGACGAAGTCGAGATCGCGGATGCGCGTGACCTCGGTCTCGGCGATGCGCGCCACCGGCGCGATCCAGACCACCGAGAGCGCGAGGATGAGCGTTCCGAGTCCGACGCCGAGCGTGATCGCGAGGAGGAGCGAGAGCAGCACCCCGGGAAAGGCGAACAGGATGTCGACGCCGCGCATCATGACGGTGTTGAGTCGTTTTCCGGCGAGCCCGGCGATGGTGCCGATCACGAGCCCGATCGACGTCGCGATCAGGATCGGCACGACGCCCGCGATCAACGAGGTTCGCGTGCCGTAGACCAAGCGGCTGAACATGTCGCGGCCCTGCGAATCGGTGCCGAGCAGGTAGCCGTCGCTGAAGAAGGGCAGCAGCCGGTCGGAGAGCGACCCGCTCAGCGGGTCGGCGATCGGCAGCACCGGTGCCAGCGTCACCACCAGTGCGACGACGACCACCATGCCGAGCGCTACTTGGCTGCGCAGCGGAAGGCGCGAAAGCAGACCGCGGCGCTGGAAGCGCGGCGTCGCCGTCGGTGTCGGTGTCGGTGGAGCCACGGCGGCTCTCCTTTCGCTCGAAAGCAGGCCGGTCATGCTCGTCCCACCCGGATTCGAGGATCGAGCAGCGCATTGAGGATGTCGGCAAGCAGCAGCACGAGAACGAAGACGACCGCGATCACGAGCGCCACGGCCTGAACGAGCGTGTAGTCGCGGAGGGCGACCGACTGCACGACGAGCGCGCCGAGCCCAGGGATGCTGAAGATGTTCTCGACGAACAGCGCGCCGCCGAGCATCGAGCCGACCTGGATCCCCAAGACGGTGATCATCGGCGGCAGTGCGTTGTGGTGCGAGTGCACCGCGAGACGCCACGGGGAGAGGCCGCGCGCGCGCAGCGCGGGAAGGAGCTCGGTCGCCTGCAGGGTCGCGATCGAGGTCTTGAGCGATCGAGCCATCTGCGCGCCCGGCGCGAGCGCCAGCGCCGTCGCCGGCAGCACGAGGTGGGCGGCGACGTCGAGGAATCCGCCGTCGCCGCGGCTGCGGAGCCCTCCCGCCGGGAAGATCGGCAGCAGAACGGCGAAGGCGAGAAGGAGAAGGAGCGCGACCGAGTACTGCGGGGCGGAGAGGAAGAAGGCTTCGATCCAGTCGATCGTGCGTCGCACCGCGCGAACCGAGGAGGTCGCAAGGTTGCCCATCACGATCGCGAGCACGACGGCGATGAGTGCGGCAGCACCTCCGAGCAGCGCCGTGTTCTCGAGCGCCGGGCCCACGATCTCGAGCACGGGGCGGCCCTGGCTGTAGGAGTAGCCGAGGTCTCCGGTGAGCAGTCGACCGAGCCAGCCGAAGAACTGCACGAGGAGCGGCTGGTCCAGGCCCATCACGACACGCAGCTCGGCGCGCTCCTCGACCGTGCTGTCCGTCCCGAGGATCGTGATCGCGGGGTCACCGGGGATCGCCCGGATCGCGAAGAACACGACCGCGGCGACGAAGAAGGCGGTGAGCACTGTCAGCAGCAGGCGCGCCCCGACGAACCGGACGAACCGGTTATGTGCCAAAGTCTTGTAGTCCACAATTGGAATTAGACAGTACTTCTATTTCGGACTTGTTACGCCGGCATTAATCCCGTTCTTCGGTTCCAAACGCATAGTTCACAAAAGGACTACCCTGGAGGGCGTGCGCCGTGTCGACCAACGGCGCTTTATGCTCTGAGTCGACGAAGACTCGGAAAAACGGAGGATCCATGGCGCTGCGACACGCAATCCTGTCCGCACTCTCCCGGGGCGTTCCGCGAACCGGCTACGACCTCAACACGAGCTTCGCCGACGACGTGGACCGCGCCTGGCACGCCAGCCCCTCGCAGGTCTACTCGGAGCTGACCAAGATGGAGGCCGCCGGGCTGATCGACATCAGCGAGCGGAACGAGCGGGGCCGCACGAGCTACGTCATCAACGACGCCGGCATCGAAGAGCTGCGCCGCTGGCTTCTCCTCGACGAGCCCGACCACGGCATCCGCGACGACGCGATGATGCGGCTCACCACGCTCTGGGTGCTCGACGACAAGAACGCCGGATACCTGATCGACGCGGAGACCGCGTTCCAGCGGCGCCGGCTGCTCGGGCTCGAGCACCTGCTCGAGACCTGGGACAACGTCCGGGAGGACACGCGCGTCTGGCGCAACCGCCACGCGATGCACCTGCTGTGGTACCGCCAGACCCAGCAGACGCTGGTGTGGCTGGACGGGCTGCGCGAGGTGCTCGAGAACCCCGATCGCCCCGTGCGCGAGGTCTTCGCCGAGCACGCGATCACGGTTCCGTAAGCGCCACGCACCCGCTCCCGCGGCGCCTCCGCCACCCGCGAGGCGCGGTGATAGCGTGAGGTAGTTCGACGCTCGAAGGAGTTTCCGCGTGCCCTCACCTCGCACCCGCTGGATCGGCCTCGTCGTCGTCAGCCTCGCCGTCGCGCTCATCATCGTCGACTCGACGATCGTCACCGTGGCGGTGCCCTCGATCGTCGAAGAGCTCGGGCTGAGCTCGACCGAGGTGCAGTGGGTGCAGGAGAGCTACACGCTCGTTTTCGCCTCCCTGCTGCTCGTGTTCGGCACGCTCGCCGACCGAATCGGCCGGCGACGGATGCTGCTGCTCGGCATCACGATCTTCGCCGTCTCCAGCGTGATCGCGGCGCTTGCGGGCTCGGGCGGGGCGCTCATCGCCGCGCGCGTCGTGCAGGGCGTCGGCGGCGCGATGCTGCTGCCGACGACGCTGTCGATCATCAACGCCGGGTTCCGCGGCAAGGACCGCGCGATCGCCTTCGCCGTCTGGGGCTCCACGATCGGCGGCATGGCCGCGGTCGGGCCCCTGCTCGGCGGGTGGCTGACCACCTTCTTCAGCTGGCGCTGGGCCTTCGGCATCAACGTGCCGCTCGGCATCATCATCATCGTCGGAGCTCTGCTGTTCGTCGCCGCGTCGCGCGACCCGAACCCCGGCCGACTCGACCTCGTCGGCGCCGCGATCTCGGTGGTGTTGTTCGGCACCCTCGTGTTCGGGCTCATCGAGGGCCGCAGTTACGGCTGGTGGCTGATCGACACCCCCTTCCAGGTGGGCGACTGGACGTGGCCGCTCGATCTGTCGCCGGTTCCGCTCGCGTTCGCGATCTCGGCGCTGGCGCTGGTCGCCTTCATCGCCTGGGGCGTGTGGCGCTCGCGCACCGGGCGGACGACGCTCATCGACTTCGGCCTGTTCCGCATCCCGTCGTTCCGCAACGGCAACATCGTCGCGATGCTGGTGTCGCTCGGCGAGTTCGGCATCATCCTCTCCATCCCGCTCTGGCTGCAGACCGTGCTCGACTACGACGCACTGCAGGCGGGACTCGTGCTGGTCGCCCTCGCCGGCGGCAGCTTCGTCGCCAGCGGCTTCGCCGGCTCGCTCGGGGCGCGACTGCGTCCGGTGCTGATCGTGCGTACGGGACTGCTCGCCGAGATCCTCGGGCTGCTGATCGTCGCGCTCGTGCTCGCCGTCGACGTCTCACCGTGGGCGATCGCCGGCGGGCTCGCGGTGTACGGCTTCGGCGTGGGACTCGCGACCGCGCAGCTGACCGGAGTCGTGCTGAACGACGTGCCGATCGAGGACAGCGGACGCGCCTCCGGCACCCAGAGCACCTCGCGCCAGGTCGGCTCGGCGCTCGGCATCGCGATCCTCGGCACGATCCTGTTCGGGGCCCTCGGCACGCACCTCGACGCGAAGCTCGCCGACGAGGGCTTCGCCGAGTCGGCGCGCGAGGAGATCGTGGATGCCGTGGTCGACAGCGCCGGCACCGCCATCTCCGGCTTCGACGCGGAGCAGCCCGCCGTCGCCGATGCGGCGCGCGAGGCGTTCACCGACTCGACGCGGCTCGCGGCGCTGGCCGCCGCCGGCTTCCTGACCGTCGGACTCGTCGCCACCGCCTCCCTCGGCGGACGGCGCGAAACCGAGGATGCGGAACTAGTTCAGCGCACGTGACCGGGCGCGCAGCGCCACGATCCACTCGACCGTCAGCCAGACGAGGGCGACGCCCGACAGCAGGGTGAGGGGAGAGAAGGCCACGTTCGCCGCATCCGCGAAGTCGGTGTTGGACGGAAGCCCGAGGACCAGCGCCAGGGGCGAGGTCCAGGTGCCGTCGTCCCCGCCGTCGACCAGCACGGCCGTCGCGAGCAGGAACGTGCCGATGTGCGTCCACGCGGCGATGCGGGCACGCACCCGGCCCCCGGCGACGAAGGCGAAGGGGCTGCGCCGGGCGAAGAAGCCGGTGATGACGATCACCACGACGAGCACGTAAAGCGGCACGAAGACGATCAGGCCGGTCAAATAGATGAGGGCCATCCAGCCCGGGGCGATGAGCTTCACGATCGCGGTCGCGAACGGGAACGCGAGCAGCGCGACGCCGGCGGCGACATCGCCCGCGCGACGACTCAGAACGTCGGTCATGGCACGAGATTACTGAGTCTCGGTCACCACGCCCAGCACGGCCTCGCCGTAGGCCTCGAGCTTCTTCTCGCCGACGCCGCTGATCTCGGCCAGCTGCTCGATCGAGGTGGGCTCGGTGAGCGCGACGCCGCGCAGCGTCGCATCATTGAAGATCACGTACGCCGGGACACCCTGCTCGCGGGCCACCCCCGCACGCCATTCGCGGAGCCGCTCGAACAGCGGCTGCGCCTGCTCGGGCAGCTCGGCGCCCGCGCTGCGCTTGGCGCGCTTGACCGGGCGCTCGGGCTCGCGGCGCAGATGCACGGCGCGCTCGCCGGCGAGCACCGCGGCCGAGGCCTCGGTGATGCCGAGGGTGCCGTACTCGCCCTGCACGGCGAGCAGCCCCTGCGCGAGCAGCTGCCGCACGACCCCGCGCCACTCCTGCTCGCTCAGCTCGGCGCCGATGCCGAAGGTGCGCAGCTCGTCGTGGCGGTTGCTGCGGATGCGGTCGTTCTCGCGCCCGAGCAGGATGTCGATCAGGTGCCCGGCTCCGAAGCGCTGGTTGCGCTCGCGCTGCAGGCGCACCACCGTCGACAGCAGCTTCTGCGCGGGCACGGTGCCGTCCCATGACTCGGGCGGGCTGAGGCAGGTGTCGCAGTTGCCGCACGCCGTGGAGCTCTGGCCGAAGTAGTTCAGCAGCTGCACCCGGCGGCACTCGATCGTCTCGCACAGTGCGAGCATCGCGTCGAGGTGCGCGGACAGGCGCCGCTTGTGGGCGACGTCGCCCTCGCCCTCGTCGATCATGCGGCGCTGCTGCACCACATCCTGCAGCCCGTAGGCCAGCCACGCGGTGCTCGGCAGGCCGTCGCGGCCGGCGCGCCCCGTCTCCTGGTAGTAGCCCTCGACGCTCTTGGGCAGGTCGAGGTGCGCCACGAACCGGACGTCGGGCTTGTCGATGCCCATGCCGAACGCGATCGTCGCGACCATGACGATGCCGTCCTCGCGCAGGAACCGCGACTGGTTGCGGGCGCGCGTCGCCGTGTCGAGGCCCGCGTGATACGGCAGGGCCGGGATGCCGGCGGCGACCAGCGCATCCGCCGTCTTCTCGACGCTCTTGCGCGAGAGGCAGTAGACGATGCCGGCGTCGCCCGGGTGCTCGGTGCGCAGCAGCGTCAGCAGCGCTGCATCGGCTGGGCCTTCGGCTCGATGCGGTACTGGATGTTCGGACGGTCGAAGCTGGCCACGAACTGGCGCGCGTCCGTCAGCTCCAGCCGCTGCACGATCTCGCGCCGAGTGGCGTCGGTCGCGGTCGCGGTGAGCGCGATGCGCGGCACCGTCGGCCAGCGCTCGTGCAGCACCGTCAGCCGCAGGTAGTCGGGGCGGAAGTCGTGGCCCCACTGGCTGACGCAGTGCGCCTCGTCGATCGCGAACAGGGCGAGCGGCGCGCGATCGAGCAGGTCGAGGGTGGCGCCCACGTTGAGGCGCTCGGGCGCGAGGTAGAGCAGGTCGATCTCGCCGGCGACGAGCGCCGCCTCCACCTCGCGCCGGGTCTCGGCGTCCTGCGTCGAGTTGAGGAAGGCGGCACGCACGCCCAGGGCGGCGAGCGCATCCACCTGGTCCTGCATGAGGGCGATGAGCGGCGAGATGACGACGCCGGTGCCGGAGCGCACGAGTGCGGGGATCTGGTAGCACAGCGACTTGCCGCCGCCGGTCGGCATCAGCACGAGCGCGTCGCCGCCGCCGACGACGTGGTCGACGATCTCGGCCTGCTCGCCGCGGAACTCGGCGTACCCGAAGACGCGGTGCAGCACCTCCGCCGGGGCGCTCGGCTGGGCGGCGGGCGCGGTGGACGTCATGCGTCCAGGCTAGACGGCACCGCGGACGCGGTGGGGCCGATCACGGCGCCGCGGGCTCAGTGGGGCGCGTGGTACTCGGCTTCGCCGCGCTTCCAGTAGCCCTTCACGATCGACCGCTCGAGGTCGAATCCTGCCGACACGAGCGCGGCGCGCGCCGGCTTCACGACCGACTGTTCGGCGGCCACGAACGCGAAGCCGTCGCCGTCTCGGCGCGGCGCGGCGTCGAGCGCCGCGATCAGCGCATCCAGGTCGCGAACCCAGGTGACTCGGAGGTCACCCGGTGTCGAGATCGACTGCTCATCGGCGGGATCCTCGGCGATCACCACGACGTCGACCGGAACACCGGAGGCCGCCTGGGCCGCGAACCGTCGGATCGCGGGAAGCGCCGTGCGGTCACCGGCCAGGAGCCAGTGATCCGGTCGCCCCTCGATCACCTGAGAACCGCGCGGCCCCCCGACCATCGCTCCGTTGCCCGGCGTGGCCGAGGCGGCCCAGTTCGAGCCGGGTCCCTCGCCGTGCACGACGACGTCGAGCATGAGCTCGTCGTCGCTCCACGACACCGGGGTGTACTCGCGCGACGGGTAGTCGCGCAGCTCGGCGAGCTCACCGGCACCGACGCCGTCGGGTACGAAGAACAATCGCAGGTGGTCATCGGCGCCGCGCGACTCGAAGTCGGTGAAGTCGCCTTCGAGCGCGATGCGGAGGTAGGTCGGCGTCAGCGCGTCGACGCGACGAACGGCGACACGGCGCGAGCCGTTGGGGAGCGGGGTGCGAACGAGTGAGAAGACCATCGCGTCCACTCTACCGATTTTGAGTTTGGTAAGCCTCACCTAACTTCATATATGCTCGCCGAGGCGTGCCGCCCGGTACGCCCCGTCAGGCCCGGGAGAACACCCGGTCACCGACCCAAGGAGAAACAACCTCGATGCGCATTCATCGTCGATCATCGATCACCGTCAGCCTCGCCGTCGTCGCCGCTCTCGGACTCAGCGCCTGCAGCGGCACGGCCGAGCCCGAGGCCGTCGCCACTGCGACCGTCGTCGTGGAGAACGCCAAGCCGGCGTTCATGGCCAGCGACGACAGCACCGCCACGGACCAGACCGTGGTCGACTACTCGCTGCCCTCCGAGAGCGTCGAGGTCCCCTTCCGACCCACCAGCGTCATCACCTTCGACCTGGCCACCCTCGACACGCTGGATGCCCTCGGTCTCGGCGCCGCCGTCGTCGGCATCCCCGAGGCCGTGCTGCCCGACTACCTCGCCGAGTACGCCGAGCTCCCGACCGTCGGCACGCTCTTCGAGCCCGACTTCGAGGCCGTCGCCGAGCTGAACCCCGACCTGATCGTCACGGCGGCGCGCTCCTCCTCCGCGTATGACGAGCTCGCCGAGATCACCACCACGATCGACCTCACCGCCGCGGTCGGCGGTGCGTTCGACCCGGCAGCCGCCATCGTGCGGGCCACCCAGCTCGGCGAGATCTTCGGCGCGGAAGACGCCGTCGCCGCCCTCGTCGGCGACATCGAGACCCGGATCGCTGAGATCTCGGCCCTCGCACCCGACGCCGGTTCGGCCCTCATGCTCATCGTCACCGGCGGCGAGTACGGCGCCTACGCGGAAGGTTCGCGGTTCGGCTACTTCTTCGACGGGCTCGGGTTCACCTCGGCGGTTCCCGCTGCCGAGCTTCCCGGCGCGGAAGGATCCCCGCACGGCGACGTCGTCTCCAACGAGTTCATCTTCTCGGTCGACCCCGACTGGCTGCTCGTGCTCGACCGCGGCGCGGCGACCGGCGAGACCACCGGCGACAGCGCCGCCGCGGAGGTGCTGGACAACGAGCTCGTCGGCGCGACCACGGCCGCGCAGGAGGGCCAGATCATCTACCTCCCCGCCTCCGAGCTGTACATCGTCATCAGCGGGCTGACGGCGGTCGGCAACGTGCTCGACGCGCTCGTCGCGGGACTCGAAGGCTGACACCCTGAATCCCAGGACCCGAACCCTCACGATCGCGGGGGCCGCGCTGGTCGCGGCCCTCGCGGTCGTGTCGGTGTTCATCGGGGTGGCCGAACTGGACGCCCTGGTCCTGCTGGCGAGCCGCATCCCGCGCACCGTCGCCCTGATCCTGGTGGGCGTCTCGATGTCCGTCACGGGGCTCCTCATGCAGGTGCTGACGCGCAACCGCTTCGTCGAACCGTCCACGACGGGCGCCAGCGACGCCGCCACGCTCGCGCTGCTGTTCGTGCTCGTCCTCCAGCCCGGCATGCCGATCTGGGCCAAAGCCATCGCGACGACCCTCGGGGCGGCGATCGGAGTCGCGGGATTCCTCGGGCTCGCCCGGCGCATCCCGGTGCGATCCAGCGTGCTCGTGCCCGTCGTCGGGCTCATGTACGCCGGCGTGATCGCGGCGACCGCCACGTTCCTCGCCTACCGCGTCGACCTCCTCCAAGAGCTGAACAGCTGGGCCCTCGGCGACCTCTCGAGCATCCTGCGCGGGCGCTACGAGATGCTCTACCTGGCCGCGGCGGCGGCTCTGATCGCCTGGATCGCCGCCGACCGCTTCACCATTGCCGGGCTCGGCAGCGACACCGCGCGCGGCCTCGGGCTCAACGCGCGGGCGACCTTCATTCTCGGCGTCGCGATCGTCGCGCTCGTCACCGGAATCACGACCGTCACGACCGGAGTCATCCCGTTCCTCGGGCTGATCGTCCCCAACATCGCGAGCCGCCTCGTCGGCGACAACATGCGGCGGACGGTCCCGCTCGTGGCCATGATCGGCGCCGCGATGGTGCTCGCCTGCGACATCGTCGGGCGGCTCGTGAACTTCCCCTACGAGATCCCGCTCGGCGTCGTCATGGGAATCCTCGGCAGCGTGATCTTCCTCGCCCTCCTGCTCCGCTCGCCGTCCTCGAAGGCGGTGGCCCGTGGTTGACATCGCCACCCGCGCACCGCGCCGGCCGCGCACCGCGCGCCCCGCGATCCGGCTCTCGCTGATCGCCGGCCTTGCCGTGGTGTGCGTCGGGCTCTACCTGTTCACGGACCTGCCGGCGGCCGCCGAATACGCGCTCGGGCTGCGCTCGCGCACCATCGCCGGCATGATCATCGCGGCAGCGGCCGTCGGCGTTGCCACGGTGCTGTTCCACACCATCACGGCGAACCGCATCCTGACCCCCGGGATCATGGGCTTCGACGCGGTGTTCCTGATGATCCAGACCGGCGTCGCGTTCACGCTCGGCCCGGCGTTCCTCGCCGGCGCGCCCGCCGCCGCATCCTGGGCGGTCGAGCTCGTCGTCATGACCGGCGCCGTCGTCGGCCTGTACTGGTGGCTGTTCGTCCGACGCCGCCTCGACCTCCACGTGATCGTGCTGGCGGGACTGATCCTGGGCACCCTGTTCCGCTCGATCACGACCTTCCTGCAGCGCCTCCTGGATCCCGACACGTTCGCGATCGTGCAGAACCTGGTCTTCGCCTCGTTCACCTCGGTCGACCGGACCCTGCTGCTGCCGACCGGGATCCTCGTCGCCGCCGCGCTCGCCTCGTTGTGGCCGATCCGGCGATCCCTCGACGTGATCGCGCTCGGGGAGACGCCCGCCATCGGCCTCGGCGTCCGCCATCGCGCGGTCGTGATGCACACCGTCGTCGCCATCGCGGTGATGGTGGCGGCCTCCACTGCGCTGGTCGGCCCGGTCGCGTTCTTCGGCCTCCTCGCCGCCAACCTCGCCTACAGTCTGGTCGGACACCGGCATCGTCACAGCGTCCCCGCCGTCATCGCCGTCGGCGTGATCGCCCTCGTCGGCGGGCAGCTGGTGCTCGATCGGGTGCTCGGCTTCGGAACCGAGCTTCCGGTCGTCATCGAGTTCCTCGGCGGCGTGCTGTTCATCGTTCTCGTACTCACCGGGAGGGCCCGATGATCCAGACCCAGAACCTCAGCAAGCGACACGGGCCGACGATCGCCGTCGACGACGTCAACGTCGCCATCGCCGCAGGCCTCACCGCCATCATCGGCCCCAACGGCGCCGGGAAGTCGAGCCTGCTGACGCTCATCGGCCGCCTGGCGCGGATGGACGCGGGGGCCGCCGTCGTCGGCGGGCTGGACGTCGCCACGGCGAAGACGCGCACCCTCGCGCAGCGGCTCGCCGTGCTCCGGCAGGAGAACCACCTCGCCATCCGGCTCACCGTCGCCGACCTGGTCGGATTCGGGCGGTTTCCGCACGGCGGGTCCGGTCGCACCGCCGCGGACGTCGAGCACATCGAACGCGCCCTCGAGCTGCTGACGCTCACCGAGCTGCGCGACCGCTACCTCGATGAGCTGTCGGGCGGCCAGCGGCAGCGCGCCTTCGTCGCCATGGCCGTCGCGCAGGACACCGACTACCTGCTGCTCGACGAGCCGCTGAACAACCTCGACCCGCGCCACGCGGTCGCGCTCATGAAGCTGCTCGCCGAGCTCGCCGAGCAGCGCGGGCTCACGATCGTGGTCGTCATGCACGACATCAACACCGCCGCACAGTTCGCGGACTCGATCATCGCCATGAAGGACGGACGCATCCACTGCCACGGACCCGTCGACGAGGTGGTGACCGTGCCGAACCTCAGCACGCTCTACGAGACCCCGGTTCGCGTCGAGCACGTCGGCGAGCGCCGGGTGGTGCTCTGGGACTGACGTCCGGCGCTAGCGTGAGACGGTGATCCCCGTTCTCGTCGGCCTGTCCAGCGCCCTCATCTTCGGTGCCGCCGACTTCTTCGGCGGACTCGCCGCCCGGCGGATCCAGCCGCTGCGGGTCACCTTCATCGCCGCCATCGCCGGCCTGGTGCTCATGAGCGTCGCGGCTCCGCTGTCCGGCGGTGCCGTCTCGGGCGAAGCGCTGCTCTGGGGAGCGCTGTCGGGGCTGAGCGGCGGATTCGCCATCGTGCTGCTCTACGCCGCGCTCGCGATCGGGCCGATGAGCATCCTGTCGCCGCTGACCGCCGTCATCTCGGCGATCGTGCCGATGACCTGGGGGCTGCTCGGCGGGGAGACCCTCACCGGGGTCGGCTACCTCGCCCTCGGCCTGGCGCTCGTGGCGGTCGTGCTCGTCGGCTTCGTGCCCGAGAAGGGCGCGGTGCGGCCGCGCCCGCGGGGCGTTCTCTACGCGGTCGGCTCCGGAATCCTGATCGGCATCTTCCTGGTGATCATGGACCAGACGCCCGACGACTCGGGGCTCGTGCCGCTGCTCGCGAATCGCGCCGCGAGCGTGGTGTTCCTCGGCGCGCTCATCCTGGTGCTGATCGTGCGGGCGCGACGCGGCACCGCGGAGTCGACGGATGCGCGCACCGGCTGGCGCGCGGGCCTCGGCATCGCCCTGATCTGCGGCATCCTCGACGCCACCGCCAACGCGATGATCCTGTTCGGCCTGCGCCTGGGCGACCTCAGCGTCATGTCGGTGCTGGTCGCCCTGTACCCGGCGGGCACGATCCTGCTGGCGGGGATCCTGCTGCGGGAGCGCATCGCTCCCGTGCAGTGGGCGGGTCTCGCCCTCGCGGTGGCCGCCGCCGCGATGCTCGGCTCGCATCGCGAGCTCGCCGCCGTGCTCGCCCTCGGCTAGAAGCTCACGTCATCGGCGCGCGCGACCGGGTGGAATTCGCGCCTCCGCATCGCGGATAACGTGGAGCGGTGATTCCCGTTCTCGTCGGCCTCGGCGCCGCTCTCATCTTCGGTGCCGCCGACTTCATGGGCGGGATGGGCTCGCGCCGCATCGCCGCCGTGCGGGTCACCTTCATGGCCGGGGTCACCGGCCTCGTGCTGATGCTGATCATCGCGCCGCTGGTCGGCGGGGTGGCCTCGGTCGAGGCGTTCGCGTGGGGTGCGATCGCGGGCGTGAGCGGCGGCCTGGCGATCATGCTGCTCTACGCCGCGCTCGCCATCGGTCCGATGAGCATCCTGTCGCCGCTCACCGCGGTCGTCTCCGCGATCATTCCGATGACCTGGGGCCTGGCCACCGGCGACGAGCTCAGCCTGCTCGGCTACCTCGCCCTCGGCCTCGCGCTGGTCGCCGTCGTGCTCGTGGGCTTCGTGCCGGAGAAGGGCGCCGTCCGCCCGCGGCTCCGCGGCATCCTGTACGCCGTCGGCTCGGGGGCGCTGATCGGCGTGTTCCTCGTCTCCATCGACCACGCTCCCGCCGACTCGGGGCTGTATCCGCTGATCACCCACCGCCTGGCGACCGTGCTCGTGCTGGGCGCGGTCATCGTCGGGATGGCGCTCCTCGCGCGACGCCGGGCGCCGCTGTCCCCGGCGCGCGTCTCCGGCTGGCGCGCCGGCATCGTCTTCGCGATCACCTGCGGCGTGCTCGAGGTGACGGCGAACTCGCTCATCCTGATCGGCCTGCGTCTCGGCGAGCTCAGCATCATGTCGGTGCTGATTGCGCTGTACCCGGCGGGCACCATTCTGCTGGCGGCCATCGTGCTGCGGGAGCGGATCGCCCCGGTGCAGTGGCTCGGCCTCGCCCTCGCGCTCGTCGCGGCGGCCACCCTCGGCTCGCACCGGGATCTCTCGATCCTGCTCGGCCTGGGCTGAGCCGCAGCCTCCGGGCGAGACGGAAACGGGGGTGGCGCCTGACGGCACCACCCCCGCATCACACGGCTTCTGCGACCTAGGAGATCGCGACGCCCTCCGCGAGGTCGCGGATCACGTCGTCGCCCGGGCGGACCTGGATCCACTCGGCGGTGATCTCGGCACGGCTGAGCAGGTCCTCCACCTTGCGGCGGCGGTTGCGCGGCACGAGCGTCACGACGACACCGGACTTGCCGGCGCGGCCGGTGCGGCCCGAGCGGTGCAGGTACGACTTGTACTCGTCGGGCGCGTCGGCCTGGATGACCAGGTCGACATCGTCGACGTGGATGCCGCGCGCGGCGACATCGGTGGCGACGAGCGCCTGCAGGCGGCCCTTGCTGAACTTCTCGAGGGCGCGCTGACGGCGCGACTGGTTCAGGTCGCCGTGGATCGCGTCGGCCGCGATGTCCGCCTCGTCGAGGAAGTCGGCGAGCTGCTCGGCGAAGGCGCGAGTTCGGGCGAAGACGAGCTTCTTGCCGGGACCGGAGGCGAGCTCGGCGAGCACCGCGAGCTTGTCGCGCTGATCCATGACGAGCACGCGGTGGTCGATCGTGGAGCTGGCCTGGTCTTCGCCGGCGACCTCGTGGACGCTCGGCTCGACGAGGTAGCGCTCGACGATCTCGGCAACGCCCTTGTCGAGGGTCGCCGAGAACAGCAGCTTCTGGCCGCCCTCGCTCGTGCGGTCGAGGATCTCCTGCACGGGCTCGGCGAAGCCGAGCTCGCACATGTGGTCGGCCTCGTCGAGCACGGTCACGACGACCTGCGAGAGGTCGAGGCGGCCCTGCGCCGAGAGGTCCTGGATGCGGCCAGGCGTGCCGATCACAATGTCGACACCGCGGTCGAGAGCCCCGAGCTGACGCGCGTAGGGCACACCGCCGTAGATCTGCGTGGTGAAGAGTCCGACGCTGCGGGCGATCGGCTGCACGGTGCGGTCGATCTGCAGGGCGAGCTCACGCGTCGGCGCGAGGATCAGGGCGCGCGGCTTGCGGCCCGGCTGACGACGCTTGCTGTCGCCGGCCTGCATGCGCAGCAGGCGCTCGACGAGCGGGGCGCCGAAGGCGATGGTCTTGCCAGAGCCGGTGCGGCCGCGGCCGAGCACGTCGCGACCCGCGAGAACCTCGGGGATCGTGCCCGCCTGGATCGGGAACGGCGAGGCCGCGCCGAGCTCGGCGAGCGCACGCACGATGTTGTCGCCGAGACCGAGGTCGCCGAAGCTCACGCCCTCCGAGTCGCCGGCGACGATGGCCTGCGCCTCGAGGCGCTCGAGCACGACGTCGTCGGTCGGAACGAAGCGGGCGGCCTCGTCCTGACGCGGCGCACGCGCCGGACGGTCATCGCGGAAGTCGCGGCGCGGACGGTCGTCCTGGAAGTCGCGGCGCGGTCGGTCGTTGCCGAACTCGCGACGCGGGCGGTCCTCGCGGGCCGGACGGTCGTCGCGGTTGTAGCGGGGGCGGTCGTCGCGCGCCGGGCGGTCGTCACGGTTGTAGCGCGGACGCTCGTCACGGTCGAAACGGGCCGGGCGGTCGTCGCGGTTGTAACGGGGGCGCTCGTCGCGGTCGGTGCGAGCCGGACGGTCGTCGCGGTTGTAACGGGGGCGCTCGTCGCGGTCGGTGCGAGCCGGACGGTCGTCACGATTGAAGCGCGGACGCTCGTCACGGTCGAAACGGGCCGGGCGGTCGTCGCGGTTGTAACGCGGACGCTCGTCCCGGTCACCGCGCGCGGGGCGGGCGTCCCGGTCGACACGGCCGGTGCGCTGCGCGTCGCGCTCGAAGCGCGACTGCTTGGGACGCGGCTCCCAGTTGGGGCGCTCGCCGGTGCGCTCACCGCGCGCGGCGGACTCGCCGCCGCGGGGACGCTCGGCGTTGCGGCCGCGGGCGACGCGGTCGTCGCTGCTCCAGCGCGCCTTCTTGGGCGCCGGAGCGGTGCCCGCAGCGGCATCCTCGGCACGATAGCCGCGGTGCTTGGGGCTCTTGCTGCCCGACTTGGGGGCGCTGGACTTGAACTTCGGCGCGCGCACAGGCGCGCCCTTCTTCTGAGGCATGGATGTCTTTTCCGGTTGTGGTCACACAGAGTGCACAACGACTGAACGCAGCCGCGTGAGAACCCGGGCGATACTGACCGGGGCCGTTTTCCTGAATGGATTCCTCGTCAGCGGATGCGCTGACGATCCGGCCCGATTCGACACACAGTGAAGCATTGCGGAGAGTTCCGCTGTCGAGAGCCGACCTCGGTACCTTACAGGACCGATCCTGAATTCGCCTATGCTCGCCTGAACATGCCCCGAATCGCGCCGTCCGTGAGAGCTCTCGCGCTCGTGACGCTGTGCGGTGCCGTGCTCGCCGGATGCGTGCCCGCCTCCAGCGAGATCGAAGCCGCCGAGACGGTCGCCGCGCCGCTCGGTCTGCCGCTCGTGGACGGGGTGACGGTGCAGGCGGGCCTCGTCTACGCCTCGCCCGAGGGCACGGAGCTGGCCCTGGACACCTGCCTTCCCGCGAGCGACGGCACCGAGGCGCGACCGGCGATCATCTTCATCCACGGCGGCAGCTGGTATCGCGGCGCCCGCGACGAAGCCCTGTACCGCGAGACCTGCGAGTGGCTGGCGGGCGCCGGCTACCCCACGTTCTCGATCAGCTACCGGCTCTCGCCCGCGGCGCAGTTCCCTGCCGCGACCGACGACGTGCGGGCGGCCCTCGCCTGGCTGCGCGAGCCCTCGCAGGTCGCCGCCTACGGAATCGACCCGGATCGGATCGCGCTGTTCGGCAGCTCCGCCGGCGGTACGCTCGCCGCCTGGGTCGGCACCGCCGGCGAGGGCGCCTGGTCGGCCCCCGACCGGGTGGCCGCCGTCGTGGAGCTGAGCGCGCCGATCGACCTGAGCGGCGTGGCCGAGGACGCCCGACTGACGCCGCGGCGGCTCGACTACCTGGGGTGCGAGTCCGACGACGACTGCGCGGCGGCGGCGCTCGCCTCGCCGATCACCGCGATCGACGCGAGCGATCCGCCGGTGTTCATCGTGCACTCGGAGGACGAGTTCGTTCCGGACGAGCAGGGCGAGCTGTTCGCGGCCGCCCTCCGCGAGGCGGGAGTCGACGTGGAGCTCCTCGTCGTCCCCGGCGACCGGCACGCGATCATGCTGCTCGACGCCGACATCTCGGCGCGCATCCTCGACTTCCTGGCGCGCACCGTCGGCGGCGAGGCGATCCTCGCCGCCGACTGAGCGCGGCTAGTTCGCGGCGGTCTCCGCCGCGGCGGCTCGGGCCTCGCGCTTGGCGGCGCGACGCTCGGAGGCGCCCTCGACGAGGGCGTACAGCGTCGGCAGCACGACGAGCGTGAGCAGCGTCGAGGAGAGCAGCCCGCCGATCACGACGATCGCCAGCGGCTGCGAGATGAATCCGCCCTCGCCGGTGATGCCGAGTGCCATCGGGATGAGCGCCACGATCGTGGCGAGTGCCGTCATCAGGATCGGGCGCAGACGGCGCGAGGAGCCGTGCTCGACGGCCTCGTTCACCTTCATTCCGCGATCTCGGTACTGGTTGACGAGGTCGACGAGCACGATCGCGTTCGTCACCACGATGCCGATCAGCATGATCACGCCGATGATCAACGCGATGCCGAACGGCACCCCGCTCGCCAGCTGCAGCAGGATCGCGCCGGTCGCCGCGAACGGCACCGAGATCAGCAGCAGCAGCGGCTGGCGGAGGCTGCGGAAGGTCGCGACCATGATGATGTACACGATCAGGAGCGATGCCAGAGCGGCCAGCCCGAGCTGGGCGAAGCCCTCCTGCTGGTCGGCGACCGCGCCGCCGACGCTCGCCGAGGCGCCCTCCGGCAGGGTGACGTCGGCGACCGCGGCGGTGACGACGGCGCCCGCCGAGCCGAGGTCGGCCGTGTTCGGGGTGAGCGTGACCTCGGAGGTGCGCACGCCGCGCTCGGTGGTGATCGAGGTGGGCCCGTTCGTGATCTCCACCTCGGCGATCTCCTCGAGTCGCACCGTGTCACCGGTCGGGGTCTGCAGCTCGTACTCGCGCAGCTGCTCGAGCGTCTCGGGCTCGTCCGGGTCGACCAGGTAGATCGAGATCACCGTGTTGTCGAGCTCGAAGTCGCCGGAGGCGGCGGGCTGCATGGCCTGGGCGACCAGGCTGCCGACCGCGAGTTCGCTGAGGTTGTACTCGGCGGCGGCCTCGCGATCCACGTCGACCGAGATGAACGGCCGACTCGCGGCGAGGTTGCTGGTTGCCTCGGCGGTCACGTCGAGGTCGCTCACGGCATCGAGCACGGCGGACGTCGCCTCCAGGAGGGCGTCCTCATCCCCGGCCGAGATCTGGATCGAGATGTCGCTGGAGGCGAACGCGGCGCTCTCGCCGCCGCCAACCGTCACCTCGCCGACGTCGCTCAGATCGTCGATCGCGGCGCGCACGGCGGCCGTGATCTCATCCTGATCGCCGTCCTCGTCGGTGGTGAGCGAGAAGGTCGCGTCGTTGCCGCCGCCGAAGAAGGCGGCCAGCTGGTTGCCGCCGCCGATCGAACGACTGCACGATCTCGACGCCCTCGACCCCGATCAGCGCCTGCTCGACCTTGGTGGCGGCGGCATCCTTCGCCTCGAGGTCGGAGCCCGCGTCAATGGTCTGGGTGACGGTGATCGTGTTGGCGCCGCTGGATCCGATGAAGTTGGTCTGCAGCAGCGGCACGGTCGCGATCGTGCCGCCCATCACCAGCACCGCGGCGAGCAGCGTGATCGCGGGGCGACGCAGCGTCCAGCGGATCACCGGCAGGTACACCTTCTGCAGTCGCGTCGGGCGCTCCAGCTCGTCCTCGCCGGAGGCCGCCGCGGCCTGCGCCGCCTCCGCCTTCGCGATCGCCTTCGCGCTGAGCGGCTTGCGCCCTAGGAACCAGTAGGCGAGCACCGGCACGATCGTCAGGGCGACGAAGAGCGACGCGGCGAGCGCGATCGTCACCGTGACCGCGAAGGGCCGGAACAGCTCGCCCGTGATGTCGCTGACCAGCGCGAGCGGCAGGAACACCGCGATGGTGGTGACGGTGGAGGCGGTGATCGCCGTGGCGACCTCGCGCACGCCGGTCTTGATCGCGGTGAGCTTGTCGTCGCCGAGGGCCAGGTGCCGCTTGATGTTCTCGATGACGACGATGGAGTCGTCGACGACGCGCCCGATCGAGATCGTGATGGCGCCGAGCGTCAGGACGTTGAGCGAGTAGCCGCTCGCCCACATGCCGATGAAGGTCACCAGCAGCGAGGCGGGGATCGAGATCGCGGTGACCAGCGTCGAGCGGATCGAGACCAGGAAGACGAAGATCACGAGGATCGCGGCGGCGAGACCCAGGAGGCCCTCGGTCGCGAGCGTCTCGATGGAGCGCTCGATCGAGGGCGCCTGGTCGAAGACGACAGTGAACTCGGTGTTCGAGCCGACCTTCGCGGCGACCTCCTCGAGCGCCTCCGAGACGGCGTGCGAGACGTCGACGGTGTTGCCGGTCGCCGTCTTGGTGATCGCCACCGCGAGCGAGGGCTCGCCGTTGACCCGGGCGATCGAGTCGGAGGGGTTGTCGACCAGTTCGACGGTGGCGAGGTCGTCGATCGTGAGCTCCTGCGCCTCCGAGGTCGTCACCTCGCCGAAGCCGGGCACCGTCTCGGTGTCGGTCGTGTAGCCGCCGAGCACCGGCAGCGCGCGCAGCTCGTCCACCGATTCGATGCGCGCGCCCGACTGCACGGTGAGGGTCGTGCCGTCTTCGGCGATCTCCCCGACCGCCAGCAGGACGCCCGCCGAGTTCAGCGCGTCGACGATCGACTGCGTGGTGAGGTTGTTGTCCTCGAGCTTCTCGGGGTCGTAGGTGATCTCGACGCGCTCGCCGGCGCCGCCGGTGACGGAGGCCTCGCTCACCCCGTCGAGCGACTGGAACTCGGGCACCGCGATCGACTCGAGTCGGCTGGTGAGCTGGTTCTGGTCGAGGTCGCTGGTGACGGCGAGCTGGATGACCGGGAAGTCGTCGAAGGAGAAGGTCGCCACCGTCGGGGTGACGTCGTCGGGAAGCTGGTTGGCGATCCGGTTGAGCGCGAGCTGCACCTTCTGCTCGGCCGTCGTGAGGTCGGTGCCGTAGTCGAACTCGGCGGTGACCAGCGAGAGCCCCGAGCCGGATGTGGCGCTGGTGCCGCTCAGCCCGCGGATCCCCTGCAGCGCCGCCTCGACCGGCGTCGACACGTCGTTCTCGACGACCGCCGGGCTGGCGCCCGGGTAGCTCGTGGAGATGCTCACCTGCGGCAGGCTGATCGACGGGAACAGCTCCTGCTTGAGCTGGGTGATCGCGATCCCGCCGAACAGGCCGATGACGATGGTGACGAGCGCGATGAGCGCACGATTGCGGAGGCTGAAGAGGGACAGCAGATGCACGGGGATGGCTCCTCGGGGTGTTCGGTCTCCGCGGCGGTGCAGGCCGACGAAGGGCGCGCACGCCACCGTGCACCTGAGTCAGTATCACAAGCGTGCGCGAGCGCACTGTACTCCGACGGGATGAAATCGCGCCGGAAACCGCTCAGACGACCTGGGCGTACTCCGGCTCGGCGACGATCGCGGGGGTGCGGCGCACGCGCGACCAGGCGGCGATGAGGCGATCGACGCCGCGGTCGATCTCGTCGCTCGGATAGGTGAACGGAACCCGGATGAAGCGCTCGAACACGCCGCCCTCGACGCCGAACCGCGGACCCGCCGCCAGGATGAGCCCCTCGGCGCGGGCCGCGATCGCGAGCGCGGTGCTCATCGGGGCGCCGAGGTTGATCCAGCTGGCGATGCCGCCCTCGGTGTGCGGCACCTCCCACTCGGGGATCGCGGCGCGAAGGCGCGCGGCGAGCTGGTCGCGGCCGCGGGTGAGCGCGGCCCGGCGCTCGGCGAGGATCTCGTCGTAGCGCGGGAGCAGCTCGAGCAGGATCAGCTGATCGAGGATCGGCGTGCCGAGGTCGCCGGTGAAGCGCTCGCGCGCGGCGCGCTGGATGAACTCGCGGTCGGCGCGGATCCAGCCCAGGCGCAGTCCGCCCCAGACCGACTTGCCGAGGGATCCGATCGACACGGCGGGCCCGGTCGCCGCGTACGGCGGCGGGGTGGGGCGGCCGACGAGCCCGAGCCCCGCGATCGTCTCATCGGCGACGACGACGGTGCCCTGCCGCGCGGCGAGCCGGGCGACCCGCTCGCGCATCTCCGGGTCCATTGTGCGCCCGGTCGGGTTGTGGTTCTCGGGCTGCAGGTAGGCGAGCACGGGGCTGGTGCGCGGGAACACCTGCTCAAGCGTCATGGCATCCCAGCCCTCCGAGGTGGAGACGGGAACCGGGACGGGCCGACCGCCCGCCGCGCGGATCGCCTCGAGCGCGTGCGGAAACGTCGGCGCCTCGACCACGGCGCGGTCGCCGCGCGAGAGCACCGTGCGCGCGATGAGGTGGATGGCGTGCTGCGCCCCGACCGTGATCATGAGCTGGTCGGCCGTGGTCGGCACGCCCCGCGCCGTGTAGTGCTCGGCGAGCGCCTGCCGGGCGACGAGCAGGCCCAGCGGGTCGAACCCGGACTCGCCGAGGAACCGCGGCAGGTGGGCGACGGCGCGCTCGGCGGCGCCGGCGACCCCGTGCACGGCCGGCAGCATGGCCTTGCCGAAGTCGACGAAGCCGGCGGGGGTGTCGGGATCCGGGTCGAGCTCGTCGTGCCGCGGCAGGCGCGCGACGCTGCCCGAACCGCGCGTGCTCTCGACGAAGCCGGCGTCGCGCAGGCTGGCGTACGCCGACGACACGGTGGTGCGGCTGAGCACCAGCTGGTGGGCGAGCTCGCGCTCCGCCGGTAGCCGCGTGCCGAGCGGGATGCGTCCGTCGAGGATCAGCAGCCGGATGCGGTCGGCGAGCTCCTGATAGACGGGACCGCGGGCGGCATCGCGCCACCCCCGAAGCAGAGAGGCCAGCGCACGGGCCGAAAGCGACGTCACCCGGCCACCCTACGCCAGGCACCGAGAATTGGCATCTTGATTGCAGTCCAATTGCGTCCTTGACTGGCGACATGACCGCACGCATCCTGGCCGACGCCGCGAATTGGACCCGGCGCTGGGCGCAGCTTCTCGTCGGGCTCGTCCTCTACGGCATCGCGCTCGGGGTCATGGTGCGCGCCGGCATCGGCGTCGCACCCTGGGACGTGCTCGGGCAGGGGATCGCCCGGCAGACCGGGCTGCCCTTCGGGCTCGTCACGAACCTCGTCGGCGCGCTCGTGCTGCTGCTCTGGATCCCCCTCAAGCAGAGGCCGGGGATCGGCACGATCCTCAATGTGCTCCTCATCGGCACCAGCGCCGAACTCGGCCTCTGGCTCGTTCCCCAGCAGACGGTGCCGTGGCAGCAGGGCATCGTGTTCGCGGGAGGACTCGCCCTCCTCGCCGTCGCGACCGGCCTCTACATCGGGGCGCGGCTCGGCCCCGGGCCGCGCGACGGCCTCATGACCGGTGTGCACGCGCGCACCGGCTGGCCGATCTGGGTCGTGCGCACCGGCATCGAGGTGACGGTGCTGACGGCGGGCTGGATGCTCGGCGGCCAGGTGGGCGTCGGCACGCTCGCCTTCGCGCTGCTGATCGGGCCGATGGTCGGCGTCACGCTGCCGGTGCTGCGGGTGCCGGTCCGTCCGGGCCCGCTCGAGTCGCCCCGAGAGGAGGTGCCGGCATGATGATCGCCCTCTCCCTCGGCGCGCTCGCGCTGTGGGCCATGATCGCCACGGTCGTCGTCGTCGCGAACGACGGCTACCGCGCGATCCCCTTCGACCCCGACTACGACAGCCGGTTCGCCGCGTAGGCGGCGAGCGCGTCGCGCACGAAGGCCGCGCCGGTCGCGCCGCCGTAGTTCGCGGCGAAGCGCGGGTCGGCCACGTACATCTCGGCGAGCCCGAGCACGTACTCCTTCGCCGGGGCATCGCCCGTGCGCGGGATGCCCGGGGTGCTCCCCAGCCACTCCACGTGCCGTTCGGCGAGTGCGAGCGCCTCGTCCGAGCTCGGATCGATGCCGCTCTCGGCGGCATCGATCCAGTCGCGGTTCAGCGCCGCCACCTGCTCGCGGAACGCGGCCTGGCCGTCGCGGCCCAGGCCCCGCCACCATGCGTCGCTCGTCGCGTACGCCTCGGCGCCCCACTCCCGCTCGACCTCGTCCCGGTACTGGGTGTGGTCGAAGCCGTCGAACATGTCCTCTGCCATCAGCTGTTCACCTCCTTCCAGGGTCTCGATGGTGTGCTCGACGCTCGCGATCTGCCGCGCCAGCCGGTCCTGCTCCTGCCGGAGTTGGGCGAGCTGACGGCGCAGCGCCTCGCGATCATCTCGCTGCCCCTCGATCACGTCCGCGATCGCGGGAATCCCGAGGCCGAGCTCGCGCAGCAGCAGCACGCGCTGCAGGCGCAGGAGCGCGGTCTCGTCGTAGTAGCGGTAGCCGTTGGCGCCGATCCGACTCGGCGGCACGAGGCCGACGTCGTCGTAGTGGCGGAGCGTGCGACTCGTCGTTCCGGCGAGGCGCGCGACCTCCTGGATGCTCCAGTCCCTGGTTTCCGCTGTCATGCCTCCGACGCTACAAGTTGACGCAGCGTCAAGGTCAAGCGCGTCGCCGACGCTGCCGCGCGATCCCGCGCTCCGCAAACTCGGAGATCTGGGCAGTTCAGCCACGACTCGTGGATCCGCGGCCCGTTTCTCCGACTTTGCGCGAAGGTGGCGCACGTCAACGGGACAGCGCGGCTCGGCGGAACGGCGCGCTAGTCGGCGAAGCCCACCGGGATCGCGAGGTCCTGCACGCGGTCCGCCGCCGCCGTGTGGTCGTTGCGGGTGTAGATCGCGCACGCCTCGACGCGGCAGTCCAGGCCCTCGCCCACCGGATCCGGCACCTCGACGTAGGCCGTGAAGCTGCCCGTCTCGAGGTCGTCGAAGGAGCGCGCGCCGAACAGCCGCCACGCCCAGTCGTCGTTCACCCAGTTGCTCGCCGCGAATTGGATGGTGCCCTCGGCGACCTCCTGCTGCTCCTGCGTCGGGATCCCGCCCAGGCACGGTCCCGGCTTCTCGCCCGCGCTGTCCGGGATGCGGCAGATCGCCACATAGATGCCGCGCGCCGGGTCGTAGCCGGATCCCGTCACCACGAGCTGATCGCCGGGCACCAGCGACGACGTGTCGACCGCCGCGCTCGACTCGAAGGCGGCGACCTCGAGCGCGCGGTCGCGCCCGTCGTCACCCGAGGCCGTCACCCGCGTCGGCCACTCATCCTCGGTCGGGTCCTGGTTGGCCAGACCCTGGTTCGAGTGGGTGAGGATGGGCACCGCGATGAGCGCGGCGGGGACGAGGACGACCACGAGCGCGGCCGCGAGAATCCACGGCCAGCGTCGGCGTCGGGCGTTGGAAGGCACGGCCCGATCATACGAGCGCGCGGGCCTCGCGTCCGGTTCGCGGGGAGCGACGCGACTACGCTGGCGCGCGTGACGATCCTCGCGGTGCTTCTGGGGGGCGCGCTCGGCACCGGGCTGCGTCTCGCGCTCGACGCCGCCCTCCCCCACGCCGACGCCGGATTCCCCTGGTCGACGCTGCTCGCCAACGTCACCGGATCGTTCCTGCTCGGACTGCTGGTCGGGCGCTTCGAGCTGTCCACCCCGCTCTGGGCGCGGGCGGGCCTGCGCACCGGCGTGCTCGGCTCGTTCACCACCTTCTCGGCGCTCGCGGTCTCCTTCGTCGCCCTCGTCGATTCGGAGCAGTGGGGTCTCGCCGTCGCCTACCTCGGCACCTCCCTGGTGCTCGGGCTGGCCGCGGCCGCACTCGGCCTGGGCATCGGAACGCGGCGCCGGATGCCCCCGCTGCAGGTGACCGAATGAGCGGCTGGGTGATCGCCGCGGCCCTCGGCGCCGGCGCGCTCGGCGCATTGGCCCGCTACGGCACGACGGTGCTGCTCAGTCATCCGCGCGCCCGGATCCCGTGGGCCGTGCTGACCGTCAACGTGATCGGCTCGGCGCTCGGCGGGGTTCTACTGGGTCTCGCCACCAATGGCTCGATCGACCCGGAGCTGCGGTACGTGATCTTCGGCGGCTTCGCCAGCGGACTCACCACGTTCAGCACGCTGAGCGTCGAGACGCTTCAGCTGGCGTCGCGCCGCCGGCTGCGCGCCGCGATCGTCAGCCTGACCGGCAACCTCGTGCTCGGCCTCGCGAGCGCCGGGGCGGGCTTCGCGCTCACCCTCGCGGCGCTGGCGTAACGTCGCCCTGGTGCCGTCTCAGGCGCCGAGCTTGCTGAGCGTCGCCACCACCTGGCGGGCGATCGTGCGGCCGGCGCGATTCGCGCCGATCGTGCTCGCGGTCGGGCCGTAGCCGGCGAAGAACACGCGCGGGTTCCGCCAGGAGACACCGCCGCCGACGACGACACCGCCCTCCTTCTCGCGCAGCTTGAGCGGGGCGAGGTGACGCAGCTCAGGGCGGAAGCCGGTCGACCAGATGATCGCGTCGGCGGGCCGGAAGCTGCCGTTGCTCCAGCGCACCCCGGTCGGCTCGATCTTGTCGAACATCGGATGCGCGACCAGCAGCCCGCGGTCGATGCCCGCCTGGATGCGGCGACTGCGCGGAACGCCCGTCGTGCTGACGATGCTCGGCAAGGCGCGGCCTTCGCGCGCGGCGGCGTCCTGCAGCGCCACGGCCGAGGCCCCCGCCTCGAGGTCGAGACCCTGCGAGTCGAGGAACTGGATCGGGCGGCGCGAGACCCAGACCAGCGACTTGGCGATGCCCTCGAGCTCCATCAGGAATCCGATCGCGCTGGTGCCGCCGCCGACGACCACGACCGCCTGGTCGCGGAACTCCTCCGCGTTGCGGTACTCGGAGGTGTGCAGGTGGCGACCGGCGAAGGTGTTCATGCCGGGGTAGTACGGCACGAACGGCGCCCCCCAGGTTCCGGTCGCGTTCACGACGACCGGCGCCCGCACCGTCTTGGTCTCCGGCTCGTCGTCCTCGTCGATCCCGGGGAGGGAGAACGACACGGCGAGGCCGTCGAGCTCCGGGGTGACCGAGGTGACCTCGGCCGGGCGCACCACCTGCAGCCCGAAGTGCTCCTCGTAGCGCCCGTAGTAGTCGGCGACGATCTCCTTGGCGGGGGCGTGCCGATCGGCGGTGTCGAAGCTCAGCCCGAGCTCGTCCATGCCGGGGAGGTCGTTGACGCGGTGCGCGTAGCCGAGACGCAGCGCCTCCCAGCGGAACTGCCAGGCACCGCCGGCGCCGGGTCCGCGATCCAGCACGACGAAGTCGTTGCCGGGGTCAAGGCCGAGGCGGCGCAGGTAGAATGCGGTGGACAGTCCCGCCTGACCGCCACCGATCACGACCACTGAGGTGTCGTACTTGGGCTCGGTCACGCGGTCAAGACTAGTCGGCGCAGGTGGACACCAGTCGTTCCCCAAATGGGGTACGTGTTAGACTTTTGGGCAGTTTTCAACCATTGCCATAACTCGAATCAGAGGGGGTCACGCATGGGGCGCGGCCGTCAAAAGGCGAAGCACACCAAGGTGGCGCGCGAGCTGAAGTACTTCAGCCCCGACACCAACTACGGTGCGCTCGAAAAGGAACTCGGCGGCAACTCGCGGCTTGAAGAAGACCTCGAGAAGTGGCCGGAATACTCGGCGTCCGACGACGACGAGTACGACCCAGGTCAGTTCAAGACCGCGTAGGTCGAGTCGTGCCGGGCGCGTGCTCGGCAAGGTTGCGTGCGCACGGCGCCGTGATCAGTGCGCTCGTCAGCGCCATCATCGCGCCCGCGGCGAGATAGATCGCGATCAGGAGCCCCATCGGCGTGCTCTCGTCGACGACGATCAACGGGGCGAGGGTCCAGGTCAGGCCGGCCGTCCACGCGGCCATGCTGATCGGGATCCATCGTGCGCTGCGCGGTCGGTCGCGCAGCGCGAAGAACCACTGCAGGGTCGGGATCGTGGCGACCAGGGCGAGCCCGCCGACGACGAGCAGCACCACGGTGAGCGGCTCCGGGGTCTGGTCGAAGACGCCGCCGAGGCTCAGCGACATGCCCATCGCCCAGGCGAGCGCGGCACCGGCCGCGGTCGCGCTGATCCAGCGCCCGGCGCGGATGCGGGCGCGGCGTCCGAAGCCCAGCACCTGCCCGGTTCCGAGCAGCGCCCCCTCAGCCACCCCCGCGGCGATCAGCGTGGTAAGCGCGATCGGGGGTGGAGCCGCGAGGGTGGCGACGAGGATTCCCGCGAGTGCGGGAATCGCGAACCCGATGATTTCTGCCCCTGAGACGACCATCACCCACCGTGTGGCGAAGCCGTGCTCCGTGTGCGCCGCGTGTGCGGCGCGTCGACCGTGCGCGTGCTCTGCGACGAGCATCGCACTCGCAAGATCTCCGAGTCGGGTACTCATACCGCGACGCTACGGATGCGCCAAGCAGAGCCGTAGGGCCAGAGGTCCCGCGCACCCGCGCCCAAAGTCGGAGAATCGCGCCCCTCGTCCACGAGTCGTGGACGAGGTCGGCTGCGCTCCGACTTTGAGCCGGGGGTCTGCGCAGGGGGTCTGCGCAAGGGGCCTGCGCGGGCGAGGACGATCTAGCCGGCGAACGCTCCGACGAGGCGCACCGCTTGTGCATGCGCAATCGATTTGCCACACTGTGGGAAGGCCGTTCCACGCGCGGTCGCGCGCCACCGAATCCTTCGCTGGCGCGCGACCGCCGACGAAGCTCGACGACGCCGTGCCCGCCACCTCGGGGGTGAGCAGAACCTCGGCGGCGACCTCCGCACCCCCGCGGGCCGCGGTCGACCGCCGCGATCCGAAGAACCCAGACAGGATGGTGACCATGCCCACGATCACGCACGTTGACGCACGGGTCGCGGCGATCGAGACACGGCTGCCGTTCCGCTACGGGATCGCCGAGATGACGAGAGCACCCCACGTGATGGTGCAGGTGCGGCTCCGCACGGAGCACGGCGAGCACGACGGCTGGGCGAGCGAGCACCTCCCCCCGAAGTGGTTCATCAAGGACGCGGCGCTCCCGTTCCCCGACGAGGCCCGCCAACTCGCTGAGGCGATCCTCGACGCCGCCGAGCAGGCGCGCGGCCTGACCGCACCCGACGTCTTCCAGCTCTCGCGGCGCCTCGACCGGCTGGCCCGAGAGAACGCCCCGACGGACCGGTCGGGACTCGTGACCGGACTCGGAGTCTCCCTGATCGAACGCGCCACGATCAACGCGTGGTGCCGGGCCGAGGGGCTCAGCTTCTCGGATGCGCTCGACACCGGCGCGCTCGGGTTCGACGCGGCGGCGATCCACCCGGAGCTGACCGGGCTGGAGCGTCGGCGCGCGGCGAGGCGCACGACCATCGCGGTGCGGCACACCGTCGGACTCGCGGACCCCCTCACGGACGCGGATGTCGAGTTCGACCCGGGTGACGGCCTGCCGGTCAGCGTCGAGTCGGCGATCCGCGCGTCCGGTGTCACGCACTTCAAGCTCAAGACCAGCGGTGAAGCCGACGCCGACATCGATCGCGTCGTGCGACTCCTTGAGGTCTGCCGCAGCGCCGACATCGAGCCCCGCTTCACGATCGACGGCAACGAGTCGATGCACACCGCCGATGCCCTGGTCTCGTGGATCGACACGCTCTGGTCCGAACCTCGCCTCGCGGAGTTCCGGGATCGGCTCGACGCGGTCGAGCAGCCGCTGCACCGGTCCGTCGCCGTGGGAGAGGCGGCGGCCGACGCACTGGCCGAAGTCGGCCGGCTCGCCCCGATCATCATCGACGAGTCGGACGACGACGAGGGCACGGTCCGTCGCGCGATGGACCTCGGATACGCCGGAGGCACCTACAAGGGCTGCAAGGGCGTCTTCCGCGGCCTGGCGAACGCCGCCCTCGTCGAGCATCAACGCCGCCCCGATCGGCGCACCGTGATCACGGCGGAGGACCTGAGCACCGTTCCCCCGCTGACCGTCGCGCAGGACCTGGTCGTGGCCTCGGCGATGGGGCTCGGCCACATCGAGCGCAACGGCCACCACTACTTCGCTCGGTTCGCGCCCCTGGGAGACGACCTGCCGGGACGCTGCCTCGCCGCGCATCCGGATCTCTACCGCCGCGATGGCGCCGGAGCGCGGCTTCGCATCGTCGGCGGCATGCTCGACGTCACCTCGGCGCTCGCGGCGCCCTTCGGCACCGCCCCCGAGCCGGACATCTCTCCGGCGGCCGCGCTGACGCCGGAGAGCGCGGCGCGCATCGCCGACGGGACCGGAACCGCCTCGAACCCGACGTGAGGCGACGGCCAATGAACAATCGGTTGCGCACGCGCCCGTGTTCATGCTTCAATCGGCACAACGAAAGGTCCAGTCGATGACGACTCCTCCCGCCGCCGACGCGGCTCTCGCCCTCCTGCGCCGCGGAACCGTGCTCCCCGCGCACCCGCTCGCACTCACCGAGGCGCGGCGCATCGACGAGACGCATCAGCGCGCTCTGACCCGCTACTACCTCGACGCGGGGGCGGGCGGCATCGCGATCGGCGTGCACACGACGCAGTTCGCAATTCGCGCCGCCGGCCTCTACCGCGACGTTCTCGCGCTCGCCTCCGAGACCGCGCACGCCTGGACCGACCGCGGGCTCGCCCTGGTGGCCGGAGTCGCGGGCGACACCGATGCGGCGATCGCCGAGGCCGAGACCGCGCGCGAACTTGGATACACCGCCGTCCTGCTCAACGTCGCGGCCTGGCGCGATCGCCCCGAGGCCGACATCCTGGACCACGCGCGGCGGGTCGGCGAGGTGATGCCCCTCATCGGGTTCGCCCTGCTGCCCGAAGTCGGCGGATTCCACCTCTCGAGCGGATTCTGGCGGGAGTTCGCCGCCATCCCCAGCGTCGTGGCGATCAAGATGGCGCCGTTCGACCGGTACCGCACCTACGACATCGTCCGCGGCGTCGTCGAAGCGCGCGCCGAGCACCGCATCACGCTGTACACGGGCAACGACGACCACATCATCCTCGATCTGCTGCAGCCGTTCTCGGTTCCGCGCGACGGCGAGAACATCACCGTGCGCGTCCGCGGCGGCCTTCTCGGCCACTGGAGCGTGTGGACCCGCACCGCGGTCGAGCAGTTCGACCGCGTCCGCGCGCTCGCGGATGGCGCCCCGGTGCCGAGCGAGCTGCTCGCACTGGATTCGCGGGTCACCGACTCCAACGCCGCGATCTACGACGCGCGGAACGCGTTCGCGGGGTGCATCCCCGGCTGCCACGAGGTCCTGCGCCGACAAGGGCTGATGGCCGGAACCTGGTGCCTCGACCCGGCCGAGACGCTCTCTCCCGGGCAGGCCGCCGAGATCGACCGGGTGCTGCGGGTGCATGCGGATCTCAGCGATGACGACTTCGTCCGCGAGGGCCTCGACCGTTGGCTCTCCTGACCACCTTCGAACACAAGAACAGGACATCATGACGAACACCGAACTGCTGACCTTCGACTCGCTCCCGGAACGGTTCGCGGACGTCGCAGCGCTCGACGAGTTCATGTCACGACCGACCCCGGAGACCGTGCGCGAACTCGCCGAGCTGGAGGGCGACGTCATCATCCTCGGGGTGGCCGGCAAGATGGGGCTCGGCCTCGCGCGGCTCATCAAGCGCGCGGCGCCCGAGAAGCGCGTCGTCGGCGTCGCGCGGTTCAGCGACCCGGGCTCCGCGGAGGCGCTCGAGGCCGTCGGCGTGGAAGCGATCAAGGCCGATCTGCTCGACCGCGACGCGGTCGACGCGCTCCCCAAGCTGCCCAACGTCATCTACATGGCCGGGCTCAAGTTCGACTTCCGCGGCCGCGAGGGATTCCTCTGGGCGATGAACACGCTCGTGCCCGGCTACGTCGCCGACGCCTTCCGCGACTCGCGCATCGTGGCGCTGTCCACGATCCACGTCTATCCGTGGTCCGACCCGCGCCGCGGCGGCGTGGACGAGACGCACGCGCCGCTCGCCCGGCCCGGCGAGTACGCCAACTCGGTGGTCGGACGCGAGCGCACCTTCCAGTACTTCTCCGAACTCCACGGCACCCCGGGCCGCATCGTGCGCTTCGTCTACGCGATCGACATGCGCTACGGCGTGCTGCAGGAGATCGCCTCCTGGGTCGCCTCGGGCACGCCGATCCCGCTCGCCACCGGGAACGTCAACATCCAGTGGCAGGGCGACGCGCTCAACCACTTCGCGCGGCTGCTGACGCGCGTCACGACACCGGCGACGCCGATCAACATCGGCGGCCCGGAGACGGTCTCGGTGCGACGCGTGGCGCAGGCCTTCGGCGAGATCTTCGGCGTCGACCCGATCTTCGAAGGCGAGGAGAGCGACTCGGTCCTGTTCGTCAACTGCGACCAGGCCGCCGCGGAGCTCGGCAACCCGGTCGTCTCCGTCGACCACATGATCCGCTGGGTCGCCGACTGGGTCGCAAACGACAAGCCCCTGTACGGCAAGCCCAGCAAGTTCCAGATACGAGACGGAGTCTTTTGATGCACCAGTTCCTTTCGGGTACGCGGGTTGTCAGCTTCACCCACTTCCTCCAAGGACCGTCCGCGAGCCAGCTCCTGGCCGACCTGGGCGCCGATGTCATCAAGGTCGAACCGCACGGCGGCGCATTCGAGCGCTCGTGGACCGGTCCCGACAAGTTCCTGAACGGGGTGTCGCCCTTCTTCTCATTGGGGAATCGCAACGTCCGCAGCATCGTCGTGGATCTCAAGAGCGCCGACGGAATCGCGATGGTGCGTCGACTCCTCGCCGACGCGGATGTGCTGATCGAGAGCTTCCGCCCGGGAACTATGGACAAGCTCGGACTGGGCCCGGACGAGCTCACCGAGCTCAACCCGCGCCTGATCTACGCCTCGCTGTCCGGCTACGGCTCCGACGGCCCCTACCGTGATCGCCCCGGCCAGGACGTGCTCGTGCAGGCCCTCTCGGGCTTGGCGATGGCCACCGGACGCGCGGACTCCGCACCGACGCCCGTCGGCGCGTGCGTCGTCGATCAGCACGCCGCCGTGCTCGGCGCCTTCGGCATCCTCGCGGCGCTCCAGGGTCGCGAGCGCAGCGGTCGCGGAACCCGGGTCGAGTCGAACCTGCTGAACGCGGCACTCGACCTCCAGATCGAACCGCTGGCGTACGCCCTGAACGGCTTCGTCGGGAGCCGATCCGAGACGGGCGTCTCGTCGCCCTTCTACACCGCACCGTACGGCGTCTTCGCGACCGCCGACGGACACCTCTGCATCTCGCTCACGGCCCTCGACGCCCTGGAGCGGGTGTTCGAGGACCCGTGGTTCGCAGGAGTTCCGCTCGATGCGAAGTTCGAGCACCGCGACGCGGTCAACGCACGCGTGGCGGAGCACCTCGCCACGCGCACCACCGCCGAGTGGTCGGAGCACCTGAACCAGCACCGGATGTGGTTCGCGCCCGTCAACGGATACGACGAGGTGATCGCGGACCCGCAGGTCAACCACAACGACTCCTTCGACTCCTACGACGACGACCGCGCGGGAACGATCCGCACGCTGAAGCACCCCGTGATGTACGACGGCGTGCGACCCGGAATCCGGACGGCGCCGCCGGAGCTCGGCGCACACACGCGGAGCGTGCTGAGCGACCTCGGCTACGACGCGGACGAGATCGATTCGCTTCTCGCCAGCGGGGCCGTGGCATGACCGACGGGCGGGTCCGGGCGGAATGGAGCGGTGATCGGCTGTCGATCACGCTGGATCGCCCCGCGGCCCGGAACTCGGTCACGCCCGCGATGCTCGACGAGCTCGAGAGCGCGATCGCGGAGGCGCGTCGTGCGCGCGTCGTCACGATCATCGGCGCGGGCGCGTCGTTCTGCGCGGGGGCCGATGTGCGCTCCTACGCCGAACCCGCCGAGCAGCTCGGCCGCCTCGACGCCTACACGCGACGCGCGCGCGACCTGTGTCGGGCGATCGAGACCCTCGACGCCGTCGTCATCGCCGGCGTGCGAGGCTCGTGCTTCGGAGGCGGCCTCGAGATCGCCCTCGCCTGCGACCTCGTCGTCGCCTCGACCACGGCCCGCCTGGGGCTGCCCGAGACCCGACTCGGCCTGATCCCCGGCTGGGGCGGCACGCAGCGCCTGACCCGCTCAGTCGGCGCCGCTCGCGCACGACGACTCATCCTGACGGCGGAGGCCCTGGACGGCGAGACCGCCGAGGCCTGGGGACTCGTGTCCTTCCTCTCGCCCGATGCCGAACTCGAGACCGAGCTCGATCGGCTTGCCGCCCAGGCGCTGACGGGCGCGCCGCTCGCCTTCGCCGCGGCCTCGCGCGCGATCGCGGCGGCATCCGCTCCGTCGTGGCCGGCGCCGGGCGACGAGCTCGAGACCGACGAGCTGCTCCGGCTCTTCGCCAGCCAGGACGGCGCCGAAGGGGTCGCCGCATTCCTGGCCAAACGACCCGCCGAGTTCTCCGGACGCTGAGGAACGACATGCCGCTCCCCCCACACACCTCCCCCCGCCTCGAGCAGTGGCAGCTGGATGCGGTCGTCGGACTCGATCACGGCCTCCCGGTCCTCGCCGAGGTCAACGTGATCGTCGTCGGGCTGGGCGCCGCAGGCGTCGCCGCCGCAACGGTCGCGAGCGAAGCCGGCTTGGATGTCATGGCGATCGAGCGCTACGGCTTCGCGGGCGGCGCTGCCGTCGCGGGAATGTCCGGCACGATCTGCGGCCTCTACCTGGCGTCCGATGACGCATCCCGCGCTCCCGTGCAGGTGGTCGCCGGCTTCACCGAGCGCTTCCGCGCGGCCCTCGACGCGCGCGGCGGCCTGACCGCGCCGCAGCGCTACGGGAAGACCTGGACGGTGGCCCACGATCCGCTGATGTGGCGAGAGACCGCGGATGCGCTGCTGGCCGAGGCGGGAGTCCGCGTGCTCTTCCACACGGCCGTGGTGGCCGTGGTGAAAGACGGCGAGGCGGTGCGCGGCGTCATCCTCGAATCCAATGCGGGACGGGTGGCCGTGCATGCGCGGCGAACGATCAATGCCTCCGGAGACGCGGCGGTCGTCAGTCGCGCGGGCGGCGACTACACCTTCGGGAGCGAGGGCCGCATCCAGAACCCGACGATGTTCTTCCGCCTGGGCGGCGTGGACACCGACGCCTTCTGGCGCGCCTACGGTCCCGACACGATCTGCCCGCCGTTCGTCAGCGACGCCATCCGCGAGGCTCGCGGTCGCGGCGCGGACCTGCCCCGCGAGAAGATCTGGATCTTCCGCACCAGCCGACCGGGAGAGCTGCTCGTCAACGCGACGCGATTGACCGCACCGGACGGCCGGGTGCTGAACGTCATCGACCCGGAGGACTTCACGTTCGCCGAGATCGCCGGACGCCAGCAGGTCCGCAGCTACGCGGCCTTCCTGCGCGACACCGTTCCGGGCTGCGAAGCATCGTTCGTGGTGGACACCGGCGTCGAAGCGGGGATCCGCCAGACCCGCAGCATCGCCGCGATCACGACGCTCACCAACGACGATGTGGTCGCCTGCCGCAAGCGCGACGACGGCATCGCGCGCTCACCCTGGCCGATCGAGCTTCACGACGGCGAGCGGCCGCGGCTGCAGTGGCTTCTCGACGACTGGTATGACGTGCCGTACGGCAGCCTGGTTCCGCAGCGCGGGACAGGGCTCATCGTCGCGGGGCGCTGCCTGGGTGCCGAACACGAGGCCCTCGCGTCGGCCCGCGTGACGGCGCAGTGCTTCGAGTACGGGCACGCGGCCGCCGCGGCCACCCTCGAGTCCCTGGCAAACGACCTCGACTACCGGGAGGTCGACCCCGCCGCGGTTCGCGCCCGACTCGCACGTGCCGGAAGTCTGCTCTAGACCGGGGCCTCTCGGCTAGCATCGGCACAATGGCCAGACTCAAGGATGTGGCGGCGCTGGCAGGCGTCTCACCTTCCGTCGCGTCTCGCGCGCTCACCAACGACGCGCAGGCCCGCATCAGCGCTGAGACGCGTCAGCGGATCCTGGATGCGGCCGCCCAGCTCGACTACGTTCCGGACCACCGCGCACGGGCTCTGCGCCTCTCGCGCTCGGGAGCGATCGCGCTCGTGGTGCCCGAGGTCAACAACGCGATCTTCGGCCGCCTCCACGAAGGCGTTCACGTCGAATGCGACTCTCGGCATACGGCGGTGCTGCTCGGCCAGCTCGACGCCTCGGATCGCAGCAGCAACGGGCTGTCGAAGCTGATCGGACGAGGTCGCGTCGACGGCGTCATCCTGCAACGCGCCGAGGAGTTCGACGATGACGCGCTCGCGACGGCGATCGACATCAATGTTCCGGTGGTCCTGTTCAACTCGACCCTCCCCGGACATGACGGCGCCGTCGCACTCGACGACGCGGCGGCCGTCGCCGTCGCCATCGAGCACCTGAGCGAACTGGGCCACCGCGACATCGGCTTCATCACGGGCGCGCCGCACCACGACGCCGCGGCACGCCGACTCACAGCCTTCCGCGAGGCGCTGGCGGCCCACTCGCTTCCGGTCCGCGAGGAGTGGATCGGGGAAGGCGGCTGGGAAGCACCGGCCGGCATGGCGGCGCTCGAGCGCATCGTCGCCCTGCCGGAGCGCCCGACGGCCGTGCTCGTGGCGAGCCTCAACGCCGCGGTCGGCGCTCTCGCCGCGGCCACCGCGGCGGGCATCGCCGTGCCGGCGGAGCTCTCCCTGGTCGCGATCCATGACGCCTGGATCGCGGCCTACACGACCCCCGCCCTCACGACCGTGCAACTGCCGATGGCCGAGAGCGGACGTCGTGCGGCCGCGATGCTGCTGGATCACCTCGACGGCGAGCCCCTGAAGAACGTCACCCTCCGCGAGCCGCGCCCGCACCTCGTCGTGCGCGCCTCGACGGCACCGCCGCCGGGCGCGGGCGCCGGGCGCTAGAGCGCCGAGCGAACCGCCTCGGGAGAGAGGTGCCCGTCAGCGACCAGCAGGCGATGACGGAACCGAAGCGCGCCCGTCGCGGGCACGTCGATTCCCGACTCGTAGAGCGACGCCCACCCGACGGCCGAGAACGGCTCGAAGCGGTGCAGCCATCGCCGGTCGCCGGTCGCCGGTTCGCCCCGGAACGAGAACCCGAGAGTCACGGGCACCTGTTCGCCGGTCCGCCCGTGGACGGTCATCGTGCGGGAGTCGCCGCCGGACTCGGAGAGATCAGACTCGTCGCCGACGATCGCGTCGGCGCCGAAGTCCTCGGCGAGGCGCAGGAACAGTCCGCCGTAGCCGCCGTCGTCGCGGCCCGCTTGGGCCGGCGTCGCGAGGCTCACGGCCTCGCCCGTCGCGCTCCGAAGCGCGGACTCGAAGTCGATGATCAGCGCGGCGACGCCGTCCACCTCGGTGACGGCGAAGCTCCAGGCGCGCTCCTCGTCCAGCAGCGCTCGTCCGTCGTTCCCCACCCATCGCAGCGTCTGGCCGATCACGGCGGACTCGCCGTCACGGCGCTCCGTCCACGCGAGGTGGTCGATCCGGCCCTGGTTGTCCAGCACCTGGTATCCCTGCTCCGGGCTCAGGTAGGTCCCGCCGCCCCACAGGTTGTGCTCATCGACCCGCGGCATGGCGAACTGGAGCCCGTGGTGCCAGGGGTGATCGTCGGGAGCGAAGCCGGTGATCGTGACGCCGCCGGGGGTGCGAAGCGGGTGGATGAACGGCTTCGGCGTGTTCACCGCAGCGATCTCGCCACCGAGCTCCAGGCGAGCGATCTCGCCGTGTTCGCCGTGCACGGCAAGGCCGCCGGCGGGCATGTCGGCAATCAGCATCTCAGCCACGTCGCGCCGCCGCTCGCGCCGGTCCGGCGGCATCCAGCGCCTCATAGAAGGGGTCGCCCGGGCCGATCTCTCCGCGGACCACCTCACGGCCCTCCGCCGAGGATTTGTACAGTCCGGCCAGGAACTCCAGCGTCGCCCGCGACTCCGCGGTCGTGAGCTCGGGCTTCGCCCCGTCCCGCCAGCGCGCCACGAGCTCCGCCAGCTGGGCGCGATGCGCGTTCACGTTCATCGGCGGCTCGTCGGCGGCCCAATCCGCGAGCTCCACGGCGGCGTCGTCGGCACCGATGGTGCGCACCGACCACTCATCGAGCAGCGGCAGGTACAGGGTCTCCAGACGGACCGTCGCCTCCTCGGCGATGATCTCCAGGCGCGTCGTCGGGTCGTGGCTGACGACCGTCGAGACGACGCTGCCGATCGCGCCGCTCGCGAAGCGCACCGTGGCCACGCTCGCGTCCTCGACCTCGATCGGCCGGGTCAGCGTGTCGGCGATCCCGCTGACCGACTGCCAGTCGCCGCCCATCAGCCAGAGCATCAGGTCGATGGCGTGATAGGCCTGCGTCGTCGTCGAGCCGCCGAACTCGGTCGCGAAGCGACCGCGCCACGGGATGTCCCAGTAGTCGGGGCCGCGGTACCAGTTGGTGTGCGAGATCCCCAGCAGCGGTCGACCCCAGCGCCGCGACCGCAGGCTCTCGGCCACCTGGCCCGAACCGCCCGAGTAGCGGAACTGCGACACTGTCACGCACCAGTTGCCGGTCTCGGCCTCGACGGCGGCGATGCGGTCGGCCGACGCGAGCGAACCCGTCAACGGCTTCTCGCAGAACACCCACGCCCCGGCCCGCATCGCTTCGATGGCGAGCGGCTCGTGGACGTGCGGCGGCGTCGCGACGACCACGATGTCCGGCTTCACCTCCGCCAGCATCTGCGTCGTGTCGGCGTACAGCTGGGTGCAGCCGAACTTCTCCCCGGCGTCGGCGCGACGCGATGCGTCGGAGTCGACGATCGCGACGAGTTCGACATCGTCGGGGAGCGCGGCGATCGCCGGCAGGTGCGCGTTCGCACCGATGCCGCCCGCGCCGATGATCGCGATACGTGCTCGAGCCATTCGAGTTTTCAGCCTTTCAATCCGGTCGTGGCGATTCCCGTGGTCAGGTACTTCTGACCGGCGAGGAAGAATCCGAACAGCGGGCCCAGCGAGAGCACCGCCATTGCGAACATGGGGCCCCATGCGCTGTCACCGCTGGCGTCCAGGAACGCGTTGAGCCCGAGGGGCACGGTGTAGTTGCGGGGATCCTGGAGGTAGATCAGCGGCGACAGGAAGTCGTTCCACGTCCAGATGAACGTGAAGATCGCGGTCGTCGCGAGCGCCGGCACCGTCAACGGGAGGATGACGAACCAGAACGTCTTCCACGGACCCGCGCCGTCCACCTTCGCGGCCTGGTCGAGCTCCAGTGGGAGCGAGCGCAGGAACTGCACCATCAGGAAGACGAAGAAGGCGTCCACCGCGAGGAACTTCGGCACCACCAGCGGGAGGATCGTGTTCACCCAGCCCAGGCCGGAGAACAGGATGTACTGCGGGATCAGGAGCACGTGATACGGCAGCATCAGCGTCGCCAGCATGCAGGCGAAGAAGAAGCCGCGCCCGCGGAACTTCATTCGCGCGAAGGCATATGCCGCCAACGAGCACGCGACGAGGTTGCCCACCACCGAGAGCAGCGCGACCACGGTCGAGTTCAGCATGAACGTGCCGAAGCCGACGCCAGCGCCTTCCCACCCGCGCACGTAGTTGTCGAAGGTGATCGGGTTCGGGAACGGCGAGATCTCGCTGAAGATGTTCTCGCTCTCCTTGAAGGAGGCGCCGAGCATCCAGATCAGCGGATAGAGCATCACGATGCCGAACGCGATCAGGAGAGTGTGCGAGAAGGTCGATCGAACGCGGCTGCGCTGCTGGCCGACGCCGAGCGCGACCGTTCGCTCGTCGAACTTGGTGTCAGTCGTCATAGTGCACCCAATACTTTGAGAACCAGAAGTTGAGAGCCGTCACGATGGCGATGCCGACGAACAGCACCCATGCCATCGCGCTCGCGTAGCCCATGTCGAATCCGGTGAAACCGCGCTGGTAGAGGTAGAGCGTGTAGAACAGCGTCGAGTTGATCGGACCGCCCGTGCCGCCCGAGACGACGAAGGCCGGGGTGAACGCCTGGAAGGCGCCGATCATCTGAAGGATGAGGTTGAACAGCACCACCGGGCTGAGCATCGGCAGCGTGATGTGCCGGAACGTCTGCAGCTTCGACACCCCGTCGACCGCGGCCGCCTCGTAGAGGTAGGCCGGGATCTGGCGAAGCGCGGCCAGGAAGATCACCATCGGCGAGCCGAAGGTCCAGACGTTGAGGACGATCAGGGTGCCCAGAGCGGTGTCGGGGCTTCCGATCCAGCTCGGGCCGTCGATGCCGACGACCTCCAGCACCTGATTGATGAGGCCCTGCGAGCCGAACATCTGACGCCACAGGACGGCGATCGCGACGCTCGCGCCGATGAGCGACGGCAGGTAGTAGATCGAGCGATAGAGCGCCAGGGCGCGAAGGCCCCGGTTGAGCACCATCGCCACCGCGAGCGCGAACGCCAGTTGCAGCGGCACGGAGACCAGCACGTAGACGAGCGTGACCCGGACCGAGTCCAGATACTTCGGGTCGTTGGTGAACAGCTTCTCGTAGTTGTCGAGGCCGACCCACTGCGCCGGGGCCAAGAGGCTGAAGTCGGTGAACGAGAGGTAGAGCGACACCGCCATCGGCCCGAGGGTGATCGCGAAGAATCCGATCATCCAGGGGGCGAGGAACAGATATGGTGCGATGCGTTCGGCCAGGAGTGCGCGTCGGATCGATGCGGGCCGGGAGGTGCGGGGGGCCTTGGCCCCCCGCACCCGGCGCTCACCGTCGCGTGCATCGCTCGCGTCTTCGTTGCTCTGCGTTGAGCGAGTGAGCGTCATCGTTGTCTTTCTTGAGAGTTGACGGGCCGAACTCAGCCGAGTTCGGACGCCGCCTGGGACAGGAACTGCTCGACAGCCTCGTCGATCGTCAGCTGACCGAACTGGATCTGCTGAGCGACCTCCGCGAACAGCGAGTTCACGGTTCCCGAACCGGCGGGGGCCGGAACCGGCGCCGGGGATCCGTTCTCACGGACCGACTCGAACACCGCGATGGCTGCCGCGACGTTGTCGTTCGCGTCCGCCGATGCCGCCTCGATGACCGACGCGTTGGCCGGGAATCCGCGGTTCAGGCCAAGCAGCTCGTTGGCCGCCGGGTCGTTCAGCAGGAAGTCGAGCAGACGCGCCGCCTCGGCCGGGTGCTCCGACTGCGACGAGACCACCAGGTTCATCGCGGTGCGGAGGTACTGTCCGGGGCTGTCCGCCTCCCCGGGCATCCGCTGGAGCACGAGCTCGTTCGGCGTGTTGCCCTGAACCGGGTCGTACTGGTTGATGAACAGGAACGTCGAGGTCGCGACTCCGCCGATCACGGCGTCGTACGGCGTGCCCTGGTACTCCGACGACACGTCGGGCGAGGTGGCCCCGCCGTTGTCGCGCACCGAGGCCCAGTAGGTCCAGAAGTCGCGGAGCGTGTCGTCACTGAAGCCGATTCCGTCGGCCGTGAGGTACTCCTCGCCCGCCTGCTTCGCCCAGACCTCGAACACCTGGTAGCTGTGCGAGAGGTCGGTGACGCCCGCGACATCGCCGCCGGACGCCTCACGAACCTCGCCCGCGAAGTCACGGAGGTCCTCCCAGGTGTAGCCCTCCTCCGGCGCGGCAACGCCGAGGCTGTCGAGGGAGGTCTGGTCGAAGATGAAGCCGTGGGTCGAGAGGCCGAACGGCATCGCGCTGAGGGCGCCGTCGACGGTGTTGACCTCGATCAGGTCGCTCGGCCATCCGTCGAGCGACAGCTCGCCGGCGTTGACCTGCTCGTTGAGGTCGATCAGCTGGCCGCGCGACGCGAACTCGACGAGCACCTCGTTGTAGAGCTGGATCACGTCGGGGGAGTTCCCACCCGTGTACTGGGTGGTGATCTTGTCGAGGTAGCCGTCGAAACCGCTGAAGTCGCGCACGACGGTGATGCCCGGGTTCTGCTCTTCGAACAGATCGAGGGCGGCGTTGGTGCGCTCGTGGCGGGAGTCGTCTCCCCACCACGTCATCCGCAGCTCGACGGGGCCTTCTGCGGCGCCGCTGTCTGAACCGCACGCGGCGAGCGACAGCGCGACCGCGATACCGGTCGCGAGCGCCGCGACCTTTTTGACTGTGCCACTTCGTTGAGCAAACACTCTGAGTTCCTATCTCCTCGTTGAGATGTGCAGATCGCAGGACGGGATGTCCCCGGACGGTGCAGAACCGGCCGAGACCCGCGTCGCCGACTCCAGTGAACAATCGATTTCGCAGGTCTTGCGGCAACTATAGGCGCAACCCCCGAGCGAGGTCAATTGTCGATGAAGACTCATGCCGGGATCCCCCCTTCCGCGTCAGATTCGCTGGCGGCGCGCCCCCTCCGCGGCCCAGCCGAGCAGCGCGGGCACGGCACGGTCGACGAAGAGCTCGGCGTCCTCCGCCGTCGAGTAGGCGTGCGAGGAGATCCGCAGGAAGTCGCTGCCGCCCCAACTCGCGATCTGCGTCTCGACCGCCAGCTCGTCAGCGATGCGGGCCCGCAGCCCGCCCGCGCCCTCCGCCTCCGAGACGAGCCCGTCCGGCAGACGCACGAGGCCCATCGCCGGTGCCGGCATCGCCACCGAGACGCGGTGATCCTCGCCGGTCGCGTCGCCGAACGCCTCCGCGATCAGCTCCTGCGAATAGCGCAGCACGGCGTGCTGATGGTCACGGATCCGCTCCCAGCCGAGCAGCTCCTCGAGCTGCGCGATGCCGAACACCGTCGCCAGGTACGAGGTCGCGTCGATCGTGCCCTGGACGTCGAACGGCGCCGGGAACGGCTCGTCGATCGCCCACGAATCCGTCGGCGGCTGGACCCGGCTCGCCCACGACCCGCGAAGCACGATCGCGGCCGCGCCGCGCACCCCGCAGGCGAACTTGTGCAGGTTTCCCACCCATGCGTCGACCGGGGCCGCCGCGGGGCCGGGCAGCATCCCCGGCGCGTGCGCCGCATCGACCAGGATCGGCACCCCGCGTTCCGCCGCGAGCGCCGCGAGCTCCTCCACCGGAAACAGCCGCGCCGTCGGCGACGTGATCTGGTCGACCACGAACATCGAGATCTCGGGAACGAGCGCCTCGGCAACCCGGTCGAGCACCTCCGCCCGATCGGCGCTCAACGGGACGTCGACGACGCGGACGTCGGTGCCCGCACGCGCCGCCGTCGCACGGGCGGACGACGCCAGCGCGCCATAGGCGTGATTCGTGATCAGCACGGGACCCGTGACCGCCGCACGCAGCACGGCCGTGGTCCCGGCGCTCGTGTTCGGCACGAAGGCGAGCTCCTGCGCGTCGACGCCGAGGAATGCCGCGAGCGAGGTCCGCGCCTCGACGATCCGGTCACGCACCCCCAGGTGCCAGCGCAGCGGATTCAGCTCGACCTCACGAAGCAGGCGCTCCCGCTCCTCGACCGTGACGCGCGGCGCCGCCCCGAACGAGCCGTGGTTGAGGTGCAGCGACGACGGCTCCAGCGACCACAACTGCGCGGCGGGACGACCGTCGAACGTCGTGAGCGCCGCGGGCCGAGCGCTAGTGGTCATGCGAGCCGACGAGGCGCACCGCGCCGCCGTCCACGCCCTTGGCGCCCTGCTCGAAGCCGTCGAGATCGCGATCGCCGACCGTGACGCGGCCCGCGACCCACGCGGGCATCCCCGCCGCCTCAAGCGCACGCGTCACCGCGCTGGCCGAGTCGGGCGCGACGACCGCGAACATGCCGACGCCCAGGTTCCAGGTGCCCTCCGTGTCGGCGAGCGCGAGCCCGCCGAGGTCGGCCAGGACGCGGAACACGGGGTCCGGGCTCCAGGTCGAGCGGTCGACCTCCACCCAGGCGCCGCGCGGCAGCACGCGGGCCAGGTTGGCGGCGATCCCGCCGCCCGTGACGTGGCTCAGGGCGTGCACGGCCCCCGGCAGGTCGGCGAGGATGCCGAGCAGCGGGCTCGTGTACAGGCGAGTGGGCTCGAGCAGCACCTCGCCGACCGTTCCGCCGAGCTCGGCCGAGTGGTCGGTGTAACCGACGCCCGCGTTCGCCAGGATGTGGCGCACCAGCGAGAAGCCGTTGCTGTGCAGACCGCTCGACGCGATCGCGACCACCAGGTCGCCATGCTCGATGCGCTCCGGGCCGAGGACCGCATCCGCCTCGACGGCTCCCACCGCGGCGCCCGCGATGTCGTACTCGTGCGGCTTCATCAGGCCCGGGTGCTCCGCGGTCTCGCCGCCCACCAGCGCGGTGCCGGTCTCGGCGCAGGCGCGCGCGACCCCCTCGACCAGGGTGGCGATCCGGTGCGGGTCGACCTTGCCGCAGGCGATGTAGTCGGTCATGAACAGCGGCTTCGCGCCGACCACGACGATGTCGTCGACGACCATGCCGACCAGGTCCTGCCCGATCGTGTCGTGCTTGTCGAGCGCGATCGCGATGTCGATCTTCGTGCCGACTCCGTCGGTGCTCGTCGCCAGCAGCGGGCGGCGGAAGTCGCGCAGCGCGCTCACGTCGAACAGTCCGGCGAAGCCGCCCACGCCGCCCAGGACCTCCGGTCCGTGGGTCGCGCCGACCGCGGCCTTCATCAGCTCGACGGCGCGGTCACCCGCGGCGGTGTCGACGCCGGCGGCGGCGTAGCTGGCGTCACCATGAGAACTGGATGCGGCGGTCACACAGCCAGGGTAGCCGTCCGCCGCGCGATGCGACGCCGCCCTATGCGAGACTGAGACGTACCCGCGGTGCGGGTACGCATCCTTCACCGGTGGGAGCACTCCGCGGAATGTGCGGCATTGTCGGCATCGTCTCTTCGAGCCCAGTCAACCAGCAGGTCTACGACAGCCTTGCGCTGTTGCAGCATCGCGGCCAGGACTCCACCGGCATCGCGACCGCCGACGGCAGCATCATCCACATGCACAAGGCCAAAGGCCAGGTCCGTGAGGCGTACCGCACGCGCGACATGCGCACCCTGCTCGGCACCATGGGCCTCGGCCATGTTCGCTACGCCACGCGCGGCGACGCCGAGAAGGAGCAGGAGGCGCAGCCGTTCTACGTGAACGCGCCGTACGGCATCGTGCTCGTGCACAACGGCAACCTCACCAACACGCGTGAGCTGAGCGACCAGCTGTTCCGGGTCGACCGCCGGCACCTCAACACCAGCTCGGACACCGAGCTGCTGGTCAACGTGCTCGCGCACGAGCTGCAGTCGCAGGTGCGTGGCACCGACCTCGACCCCGACCAGATCTTCGACGCCATCGAGACGCTGCACGAGCGGGTCGAGGGCTCCTACGCCGCGATCGCGCTCATCGGCGGGCACGGACTGCTGGCATTCCGCGACCCCTACGGCATCCGTCCGCTCATTCTGGGTCGCCGCACCAGCGGACTCGTCGGCACCGAGTGGGTCGTGGCGAGCGAATCGCTCGTGCTCGAGAACGGCGGCTACGAGGTCGTGCGCGACGTCGAACCCGGCGAGGCGATCTTCATCTCGCGCTCGGGCGAGCTGTTCGCGCGGCAGTGCGCGAAGAACCCGCGCCTGATCCCGTGCTCGTTCGAGTACGTCTACCTGGCGCGTCCCGACTCGATCATGAACGGCATCTCCGTCTACGACGCGCGCCTGCGCCTCGGCGACCGGCTCGCCGACACCATCGCCAAGTACACGCCGTCCGGCGACATCAACGTCGTCATGCCGATCCCGGATTCCTCGCGTCCCGCCGCGATGCAGGTGGCGCAGAAGCTCGGCATCGAGTACCGCGAGGGCTTCTACAAGAACCGCTACGTCGGCCGCACCTTCATCATGCCCGGGCAGGAGCAGCGCTCGAAGAGCGTCAAGCAGAAGCTCAACGCGATGAGCTCCGAGTTCAAGGGCAAGAACGTGCTGATCGTCAACGATTCGATCGTGCGCGGCACGACCTCGAAGGAGATCGTCGACATGGCGCGCATCGCGGGCGCCAACTCGGTGACCTTCACGAGTGCCGCGCCGCCGGTGCGCTACCCGCACGTGTACGGCATCAACATGCCGACCCGGGCGGAGCTGATCGCGCACGGTCGCAAGATCCCCGAGATCGCGACCGAGCTCGGCGCCGACTACCTGATCTACCAGGAGGTCGAGGACATGCAGTCGGCCATCCTCGAGGGCTCCGACATCCAGGGCCTCGAGATGAGCTGCTTCACGGGCGACTACATCACCGGCAACGTCACCGACGAGTACCTCGCCTGGCTCGAGTCCAACCAGCTCAGCTGACCCCTCTTCCGCCGAGCGCTGCCCGCGCGGGCGCGGGTCAGCGGGGGGTGCGGGTGGCGGTCGCGGTGCGGGCGCGGCGGCGCGAGATCGCGTCGAGGATGAGGGCGACGACGGCGCCGAGCAGCGCCCCCGCGGGCACGCCGTAGATGAGGAAGTAGCCGAAGGTCGCCGCGAACCCGATGCTCGGGTCCGGCTCGAACAGGCTCGTCGCCACGAGCGTGCCGATCACGCCCAGCACGATGCCGAGGGTCAGGAAGACGCCGATGCGCGGGGCGCGCCGGATGCGCACCTCCTGGCGCTCGTCGCCGGCGTTGTCGGATTCGGGGCTGCTCACCCCTCCATTGTCGGTCACGCGGGGAGCGCCGGGTTCTCCCACGAGATCGGCAGGAACTCGCTGAGGTCGGCGCGGGTGCCGGAGGCGACGACGTGCGCCGACTCGATCGCGGCCGCCCAGTCGAGCGTGCCGGTGGCGAGCGCGATCCAGGTGGCGGCATCCATCTCGACGACGTTGGGCGGCGTTCCGCGCGTGTGGCCGGGGCCGCCGACCACCTGCACGGCGCCGAACGGCGGCACCCGCACCTCGACCGAGTGCCCCGGCGCCTTCTCGGCCAGCAGCTGCAGCAGGTACCGGGTCGCGAGCGCGGTCGAGTCGCGATCGCCCTCGCCCCGCATCTCCTTGCGGATGGATGCTTCGCCCACGATCGCCGCGATCTTCGCCTTCGCCATGCCTCCACGCTAACAACCGACCCCGCAGAACTCACGGTTCGCTGGACAGGTTCGGGCGCCTCGCGCGCGCCAGGTAGCCTGGCCAGGTGAGAATCCTGGTCCTCGGTTCGGGCGCCCGCGAGCACGCGATCGTCGCAGCTCTGATTCGCGAAGATGCGAATCACGAAATCATCGCCGCCCCCGGCAACGCCGGAATCGCGGCGGAGGTCGAGACGGTCGCGCTCGACGCGGAGAACGGCGAACTGGTCGCCTCCTACGCACGGGAGAGCGACGTCGACCTCGTCATCATCGGCCCGGAGGCCCCGCTCGTCGCGGGCGTGGCGGATGCGCTGCGCGCGGTCAACGTCCCGGTGTTCGGCCCCGGCAAGCGGGCCGCCGCCCTGGAGGGCTCGAAGGCGTTCGCGAAGCGGATCATGGACGCGGCGAACGTGCCGACCGGCCGCGCGATCCGCACCACGGATCCCGACGAGCTCGCCACCGCGCTCGAGGACCTCGGCGCCCCCTACGTGGTGAAGGCCGACGGCCTCGCCGCGGGCAAGGGCGTGCTGGTGTCGAACGACCACTCGGCGGCGCTCGCCCACGGTCTGCACTACCTGCAGCAGGGGCCGGTGCTGATCGAGGAGTTCCTGAGCGGCCCCGAGGTGTCGCTGTTCTTCCTCTCCGACGGGCACGACGTCGTGCCGCTCAGCCCCGCGCAGGACTACAAGCGCGCGCTCGACGGCGACGAGGGCCCGAACACCGGCGGCATGGGCGCGTACTCGCCGCTGCCGTGGCTGAACGACCGCTGGGGCAGCGAGGCTTCCTTCGTCGACGAGGTGCTCGACACGATCGCACTGCCGACGGTCCGTGCGCTCGAAGCGGAGGGCACCCCGTTCGTCGGCCTGCTCTACTGCGGCCTCATCATCACCGAGGCGGGCGTCAAGGTGATCGAGTTCAACGCGCGCTTCGGCGACCCGGAGACCCAGGTGGTGCTGCCGCGACTCGAGACCCCGCTCTCCGAGCTGCTGCTCGCCGCCGCCACCGGGCGGCTCGGCGGCAGGAGCTACCCCGAGTTCTCGAACGACGCCGCCGTCGTGGTGGTGCTGGCGAGCGAGGGCTACCCCGAGGATCCGATCACCGGGCGCGAGCTGACCGGCCTCGACGAGGCCGCCGCCGTTCCGGGCGTCACCCTCGCGCACGCCGCCACCGCGCTCGTGGGCGAGCGCCACGTCGCGACCGGCGGCCGCGTGCTGGGCGTGGTGGCCCACGGCCACGACTTCACGGAGGCCCGCACCCGGGCCTACGAGGCCATCGGACGCATCGGACTCGACGGCGGCCACTACCGCCACGACATCGCGGAGCGCGTCACGCGGCCCGCGGGATCGGACACCGCATCATGACCGGACTCCCCACCTCCGACGACCCCCGCCCGGGCGCCCACGCGGCCGGCGATCCGCGCCTGCTGGAGCTCGGCTGGAAGCACGTCTACTCGGGCAAGGTCCGCGAGCTCTACGTCAAGGATGACGAGCCCGGCCGCGTCCTCGTCGTCGCCTCGGACCGCGTCAGCGCCTTCGATCACGTGCTGGAGCCGGCGATCCCCGGCAAGGGCGCCATGCTCACCCAGCTGAGCATGTGGTGGTTCCGCCGGCTCGGCGTTCCGCACCACCTGGTGGCGGCGCACCCGGCGCTCGGCGAGCACCTGCCGGAGGGCATCGCCGAGCGGGCGATGCACGTGCACGAGCTCGACATGCTGCCGATCGAGGCGGTCGTGCGCGGCTACCTGGTCGGCTCCGGTTGGGCCGAATACCGCGAGACGCAGACCGTGTGCGGTCTGCCGCTGCCGGCGGGGCTGAGCGAGGGCGACCAGCTGCCCGAGCCGATCTACACTCCCGCGTTCAAGGCGCCGCTCGGCGAGCACGACGAGAACATCACCTTCGAGCGCACGGTCGAGCTGGTCGGCGCCGACCGCGCCGAGGAGCTGCGCGCGCGCAGCCTCGACATCTACCGCACCGCGTCGGAGATCGTCTCGCAGCACGGGCTGATCCTGGCCGACACGAAGTTCGAGTTCGGCCTCGACCCGGAGGACGGCGGCGACCTGACCCTCGCCGACGAGGTGCTCACGAGCGACTCGAGCCGCTACTGGGACGCGGAGGTGTACGCCGCGGGCGGCGAGCGCCGCCTGGAGAGCTTCGACAAGCAGATCGTGCGCGACTGGCTCGCGGCGAACTGGGACAAGACGGGCACCCCGCCGGCGCTGCCCGACGACATCGTGGAGAAGACGGCGGCGCGCTACCGCGAGCTGGCCGACCGGATCACGGGGTGACCGCGCTCTCGCTGGAGATCCGCGAGGTGCCCTGGGAGGATCCCGCGGGCGATGCGCTGCGCGAGAGCCAGCAGGCGGAGGTGCGCGCGCTGTACCGCGGCGAGGACACGGAGCCCGGCCCGAAGCCGACCGGCGACGACATCGCGCTGTTCCTGGTCGCCTTCGACGGCGCGGAGCCCGTCGGATGCGGCGGCCTCCGCCCGATCAACGCCTCGCACGGCGAGATCAAGCGCATGTTCGTCGTTCCGGAGCGGCGCGGCGCGGGGGTCGCCGAGGCGATCCTCGGCGCACTCGAGTCGGCCGCCCGGGAGCGCGGCTGGTCGCGCCTGGTGCTGGAGACGGGGCTGGAGCAGCGCGCCGCGGTGCGGTTCTACGAGCGCGCCGGGTTCCACGAGATCCCGCGGTTCGGGTACTACGTCGACGCGGAGCTCTCGGTCTGCTTCGAGAAGTCGCTCGACGCCGCCTGAGCCGCACGCCGCCGCATCCGGCGGGCCAGGCCCCGCGCCTCGCGCGACCACTCGGAGCCGAGCGTCACATGCCGGGCCTCGCAGTACTCGCTGTAGCCGGGTCCGAACATCGCGAGCAGCGCGACCGCGCCGATGGTGCCGATCACGCCCGTGATGGGGGCGACCAGTTCGTCGCTGTCGATGTCGGCGAGCACGCCGATGATCGATCCGAAGAGGATCCCGGCGACCACGAACGCCCAGCCGAGGGTGATGGCGCGCGCCGTGCCGGTGCCCATCACGAACGCCAGATCGCTCGCCCGGATCGCGGCGAGCCGACTGCCGGAGAGCGCCGCCAGCAGCGCGGCGACCCATCCGAACAGCACCGGAATCCATTGCGTCAGCTCGACGACGCCGACGAGGAGCCCGACGGTTGCCCACAGCATGAATGTGCTGCTCGCACCGAATCCGATCCAATAGATCGCGAGCCACCCGCGCTGAAAACGGGATAGTGACGGACGCGACGCGGTCTCAGCCATGCGGACTCCTCGAGCAATGACGACAAGGAATCATATTCCGGATATGCGCTCTCTCACCCGAGAGAGCGGCCGAGCCAGTTCCGCGGTCTCTGCCTCGCTCAACGCGGACAGCGCGGGGTGACGAACCTCGTCGCGCTGGCGGTGCCGATCCGCCGAGGCGTGGTCGCCCCGGTCTCGCTGAGGCGTTCGCTGGCACCGCGGCCGCCGCCCGGCGCGTCACCCAGCCCGAGCCCAGCGTGCTCCGAATGGCGTGGCCCGACGGGGAACGGCTTATGTACGCCTCCTGGCGAGCGCGAACCTGCCGTCTGCCTGACCACGTTGAGCCTGGGCAGCGCTCGGGCGTTGGTCGGGTGCCATATGCGCGCGTTGCAGCATTCGGGCCCGCGTTCTGTGCACCTTTGCATATGGCGAACGTGTTGGAACCTGGGCCAGTCTCGCCGCATCTGTCTACCCGAGGGCGCGCGCCCCGCGGTTCGCTCGCCGGATTGAGCGACCAACTCTTGAGCCTCGCGATGCTCTTCGGTAGTCGCTGAGCACAGCGAAATCCTGCTGCAGTGGGATCGCGGTCACAGTCAGTCAATTTAGGCAACGGCAGGTCAGCGACGCAGGCGTTCGTCTTCGCCCCAAAGGACCTCGCCCAGGGGAGCTTGACCGAATCAACCGGCCCTTTTCTCGGCGGGACCGCGGTCGATCACTCGAACGTCTGCAGGGGATACCAATCCGGCGCGCAGTTCCTACGTTCGGGCGCGTGGCGTCGACCGGTAGATCAGTAGTCCCGGACGAGCGCTGTTCGTGGCCACCGGAACCTGCGACCACCACCTGGCCATGAAAGGCTGAAGCAGATGCGGTGCGGGACGTCATCGGCGCGCCTTGGGCCTAGGTTGCGTCGGGGCTCGCACTGGCTCACTCCCGAGAGCGGGACGTACTAGCCGAATACTTCTCGCGTCTTCGCTTTAGATTCACCCAGTCCGACCAAAGGCTCGAGCCAGGGTTCCTGGGAACAGCGCCGTTCGCGCTTCACCACCAACTCAACAGCGTTGCCGCCAATACTTATTGCGCCGCGACAGCGTTGTTGTGATAATTGCGACATGGCCGACAGCAACCAACTGACGAAGATCGCGAAGATCCGTGCAATAAACACAGTGTTCACGCCCTCCGCGCCGGTTCGAAAGCGCGAAGCGTTTGCCGGTCGGCTTGATCAAATCATTCAAATCACGGGCGTGATCGCCCAGCCCGGTCGTCATGCTGTCCTGTATGGGGAGCGAGGCGTCGGAAAGACATCGTTGGCCAATGTTCTCTCAGAGCTCTACATCGGGTCGGGGAGCGCAACGCGAGAATTCGCGGTCCGGGTTAACTCCAACGTCAACGACACTTTTGCCAGCCTCTGGAAGCGTGTGATGCAGGCGTTAGGAGTAGATGTCCCGGAATCTTGGAACTACGGAACGCCGAACCCCGACGATATTCGAATCTTGCTTGAGACCGTTCGGCCCCCAAGGGCCGTAGTCCTCGACGAGTACGACCGCCTCGAAGACGACAGCGCGCTTTCGTTGATGGCCGACACGCTCAAGGCGCTCTCCGACCACGTGGTCGAGACGAAGGTTGTGCTCGTCGGAGTGGCGGACTCGATCGATGATCTTGTCGGAGAACACGAGTCGATCAAGCGCGCGATCGAAGAAGTACCGATGCCGAGAATGAACGGCAAGGACATCGTGGAGCTGGTGCGGAATGGGTTCGAGAGCCTCGAAATGTCGATCGAGCGACCGGCCCTGGCGAGGATCATCAAGCTTTCGGAAGGTCTCCCCACCTACGCGCACTCGCTCTCGCTGAAGTCGGGGACGCGAGCCATCCAGGACGATCGAGACGTGGTCACCCTTGAGCACGTCGACCGGTCAACTAAGGACCTGGTCAACGAGAAGCATTCCTCCGCATCGGCCTACATCAAGGCGGTGCAGAGCCCGCGCAAAGAGAACCTGTATGCGCAAGTGCTGGCCGCGTGCGCGCTCGCCCCGAAGGATCAACTCGGCTACTTCGCTCCTAGCGCCGTGACCGCCCCAATGTCGCGAATCATGGGAAGGCCGTACGAAATCCCGGCATTTGCTCGTCACCTTTCCGAGTTTCTGACCGATGAACGAGGGCAAATTCTTCAACGCCGCGGCGAGTCGCGCAAGTATCGCTACCGCTTCCGCGACCCGTTGATGCAGCCCTTCGCGATCATGGCAGCGCTTTCGAACGAACTCATTCCGACCGACTTCGTAGACGAGTTCTTCCGAATCGAAGAGAGCGACGACTGGGACACCCTCCTCCCGCACTAGTTGTCTCTTTGCCTCCATCGACGACGAGCGGGCGAACCGTATCCGGGCGACCGCTCCGGAGCGCGCGGGCCCGCCGACTAGACTCCGGCGCATGGGCGATCGACGACTCCGTCAACGCTGGGATCGGCTCCGCGAGGCTGTCCAGAGCCGGGTGTGGCCCCTGCCGACCGCGGCGATCGTGGCCGGGGTCATCCTCGGTGTCGCCCTGCCCGAGCTCGACCGGGTGCTCGACCCGATCGTCCCCGAGTGGCTCGGCGCCCTCCTGTTCGCGGGCGCCCCGGACTCGGCCCGCGCGATGCTCTCCTCGATCGCCGGCTCGCTCATCACGGTCACCTCGCTGACGTTCTCGCTCACCGTCGTCGCCCTGCAGCTGGCGAGCAGCCAGGCCTCGCCGCGACTGCTGCGGATGTTCGCCAGCGACCGCCGCGTGCACGCCACGCTGGCGATGTTCCTCGGCACCTTCGCCTTCGCGATGACGGTGCTGCGCTCGGTGCGCTCGGCCGACGAGAGCGTCGTCAACGACACCGGCTTCGTCCCGCGCCTGGCGGTGAGCCTGACCTTCGTGCTGATGCTCGCCGCGGTCGTCACCCTGACGCTGTTCCTGGCTCACCTGGCGACGCGTCTGCGGGTGGAGACGATGCTGCGGGATGTGCACGGCGAGACGACGCGCACCGTCCGCGCGCTCTACTCCGAGGAGCCGCCGACCGACGACGCGCACGACCTCCCGGCCGAGCCCGACGAGCGTCGGCTCACCCTCGCCACCCGTTCCGGGTTCCTGGTCGGCGTCGACCGCACCGCACTGCGCGGCGTCGCCGTGCGCGACAACCTGGTGATCTCGGTCGACACGGCCGTCGGCGACGACGTCATCGAGGGCGCACCGATCGCATCCTGGTGGCCGCGCGACCCGATGGAGGGACCGCGACCGGATGACGCGGAGGCGACCGAGCGGATCGACGCCGCCATCGCCCGCGCCCACCTCGTCGAGTACGAGCGCACCTCGGTGCAGGATGTCGGCTTCGGCATCCGGCAGCTGGTCGACGTGGCCGTGAAGGCGCTCTCGCCCGGCGTCAACGACCCGACCACCGCGGTGCACGCCCTCGGGCACGTGTCGAGCGTCGTCGGCGACCTGGTGTCGCGGCCGATCCCCTCGACCGTGGAGCGCGACGAGGACGGCCTCATCCGGGTGGTGGGGCGGCAGCTTCGACCTGGAGGCGATGCTCGACATCGCGATCTCGGGACCGCGCCAGTACGGCGCGGGCGACCTCGAGGTCGCGCTGCGCCTGCTGCGCCTGCTGCGCGAGGTGGCCTGGCGGAGCATCCACCCCGAGCTGGCGGAGGGGATCCGCCGCCGCGCGAGCGAGGTGCTCGCCGCCGCCGAGACCGCCGACCGCACCCGAACCGAGGTGGTGCGACTGACCGCGGCGCGGGCCGCCGTCCTCGACGCGCTGGACGCGCGCTGGCCGGTGCCGGAGATCTCCGCCGACTCGTAGACTGGGGTGGTTCCCACCGCCGACAGACCGGAGTTCGCCGTGCCCACCATCGTCGTCGAGGTCATGCCCAAGCCTGAACTGCTCGACCCCGCCGGCAAGGCCGTCGCGGGAACCCTCAACCGTCTCGGCAAGAGCGAGTTCAGCGGCGTGCGCATCGGCAAGCGCATCGAGCTGAGTGTCGACGGCGAGATCACGGATGCGGTGCTGGCCGACGTGCGCGAGCTCGCCGACGAGCTGCTCTCCAACTCGGTCATCGAGGACGTCGTCTCGATCACCGTCGCCGACGAGGTCACCGCCTGATGCGCGTCGGCGTCATCACCTTCCCCGGCTCGCTCGACGACCGGGACGCGCAGCGCGCGATCCGCCTCGCCGGCGCCGAGCCGGTGGCGCTCTGGCACGGCGAGCACGACCTGCACGGCGTCGACGCGATCGTGCTGCCCGGCGGCTTCAGCTACGGCGACTACCTGCGCTGCGGTGCGATCGCGGCGCGCAGCCCGATCATGGCGGAGGTCATCGACGCCGCGAACGCGGGGATGCCGGTGCTCGGCATCTGCAACGGATTCCAGATCCTGGTCGAGTCGCACCTGCTGCCGGGCGGTCTGATCCACAACGACCACGGCAGCTTCATCTGCCGCGACCAGAAGCTCCGCGTCGAGAACGCCTCCACCGCGTGGACGAACGCCTTCACCGAGGGCCAGGAGATCACCATCCCGCTGAAGAACGGCGAGGGCGGCTACATCGCCAACGATGAGACGCTCGACCGGCTGGAGGGCGAGGGCCTGGTGGCGTTCCGCTACCTGGACGGCAACCCGAACGGCTCTCTGCGTGACATCGCCGGTCTCACGAACGCCCGCGGCAACGTGGTCGGGCTGATGCCGCACCCCGAGCACGCCGTCGAGCCGGGCTTCGGCCCCGACACCGACGTCGCGATGCGCTCCGGCATCGACGGTCTCGGCTTCTTCCGCTCGGTGCTGGAAGCGAGCCTGTCGCGCGCATGACCCCGAAGAAGCTCTTCCGCATCGTCGCGATCGCGGAAGCCATCACCTGGACCCTGCTCATCACCGGCTTAATCCTGCGCGCGACCGCCGACCTGGCGATCGCGGTCACGATCGGCGGAGGCATCCACGGTTTCGTGTTCCTCACCTACGCGGGCATCTCGCTGCTGGTCGGCATCGACCGCCGCTGGAAGCCCGGCCTGGTCGCACTGGCCGTCGTCAGCGCGATCGTGCCGTACGCCACCATCCCGGTGGATGTCTGGCTCGACCGCCGCGGCAAGCTCGACGGCGCCTGGCGCACCGAGCCGGACGCCACGGGCGACCGCACCTTCCTGGACAGCCTGGTGCGCTGGTTCGTGCGCCGCCCGGTCGTGCTCGTGCTGATCTTCGTCGTCGTGCTGATCGCGATCTTCACGATCCTGCTCGTGATCGGCCCTCCCGGCGGCTCGCACTAGGTCAGACGGTGACCTGATGTCGCACATGGCCCCGCCCTCAACGATCGTCGCGACGCGCGCGGAGTGTACGTTGTGAGCATGACCACCGGGGAGCCGCGTCGACCCAGGCTCGCGGACGTTGCGCGGTTGGCTGGCACATCGACGGCGGTGGTGAGCTATGTCATCAACGACGGCCCGCGACCGGTCTCCGCGTCGACTCGCGAACGCGTGCTGAAGGTCATCGCCGAGACCGGCTACCGGCCGAGCAGGGCCGCGCGCGCACTCCGCTCCCAACGGCAATCGTTCATCGGCCTCGTCGTGCCCGGCATGGCCGACCCGTTCTACGTGCAGCTCGCGCAAGAAGTCGAAGCGGCGGCGCTTCGTCGCGGCTACCTGACGATGACCGGGAACTCAGGGTTCAGCACCGATCAGGAGCGAGCCCTGCTCGCGGGCCTGCTCGATGAGGGCGTCGCCGGCGTGATCGTCGCAGGTCTGGGCAATTCACAGGAGCTGCTGTCCCTGCTCTCGACGTCCCCGACGCGTGCTGTCTTCCTGCACAATCGGCCGGAGGGGCTCGACGGCGCGCTTGTCACGGTCGATAACCGCGCCTGGTCTCGACGGGCCACCGACCATCTCTTCGATCACCACGGATTCCCGACCGTCGCCCTGTTGACGCACGAAGACGACGAAGGGCCGGTGGGCGAGCGCACCCGCGGGTGGCGGGATGCCGTGCAGGCCCGTGCGAACGCAGGCGCCGAGCACATCATCCGGTCACGTCACGATCGCCAGAGCGCGTCGCGTGCCATGAGCGAGTGGCTCCCGCTTTCGGATCGCCCCCGAGCCGTTTTCGCCGCGACCGACGAACTCGCCTTCGGTGCGCTTCACGCCGCGGGGAGACTCGGCCTCCGAATTCCCGATGATCTCGCGATCATCTCGTTCGACGGTGTCTTCGAGACCGCGACGACGGTGCCCGAGCTGTCGACCATCACCGAGCCGTTCGAGGAGATGGGCGAGCGCGCCGTGGAGTTGCTGCTGGAGCGCACTGACGACAACGGCGTCCACTACTTCGAGTGCGCCCCCGTGTACCGCGCGAGCTGCGGATGCGCCCCCGGCGTCACGTCCGCGTGAGCCCGCGGCGCCAGCGCTTCAGCCGCTCCCAGCGCGAGGTCTCCATCACCGCGAACTGCTGCCGCCGCTGCGACTCGCGCCAGGCGAAGAGACCGAGACCCACAAGTGTCGCGAGGTACGGAATCGCCTGAACCAGCTGGCTCGGAATGTCCCCGTTGCCCAGTCGAATCGACAGCGCGGCAAAGAATCCAAATACGAGCGATGCCACGCCGACGCCCAACGGCCGCATCCCGCCGAGGAAAATCGCCGCCACGGCGATGAACCCGCGGCCCGCAGTCATGTCTCGGAGGAAGCTCGACACGTACCCCATCGACAAGAACGCCCCCGCCGATCCGGCCAAAGCCCCGGTAATGAGCACGGCCGCATACTGCAAGCGCTTCACATCAACGCCCGCTGTCGAAGCGGCGAGGGGATTCTGGCCGATCGCGCGAATGTGGAGTCCAAAGCGCGAGCGGGCAAGCACGAACGCCATCACTCCCCAGGCGATGAACGCCACGTAGGTCAGGATGTGCTGACCGAGAAGGACGTCGCCGACGAACGGAACGTCGGCGAGCGCCGGAATCTGCACCTCCGGCAGGGTGTTCCCGCCCAGCGAACCGGTCCCCGACTTGTCGCCGAGGACGCTGAAGACGATGAAGGTCGACAGCCCGGCCACGAGGAGGTTCAGCCCGATTCCGACGACAATCGGATCGGCACCGAACTCGAGGTGGAACACGCCCAACAGCAACCCGACCAAGCACCCGGCCGCCACGGCGGCTGTCAACCCCAGCCACACGTTGCCGCTCAGTCCGGCGATGAGAGCGCCCGACGCCGCACCTGCCAGCATCGATCCTTCAAGGGTGATGTTCGGGACGCCCGCGGTCTCGGAGAGCATGCCCCCGATCGCGGCGAGCAGGATGGGCGTCGAGACACGCAGAATGGCGGCGAGGAAGAGCGTCGAAAAGACTGTGTCCCAGATCATGCGAACTCCCGCTTCTCGAGACGCGCAGCGCGTCGTTTCTTGACCACACTCATCACGAACTGGGAGGTCACCAGGAGCACGATCAGGGCCTGGATCACGCTCACGATCTCGGTACCGACGGACATCTCCTGCTCCATGACGTTGCCGCCGACCTTGAGGTAGCTGTAGAACAGCGCGGCGAACGGAATCACGAGCGGGTTGTTGCGCGCCAGGATCGCGATCATGATCCCGTCGAACCCGGTGCTCACGGAGAGCGTGAGGAGCGCCCGCCCATTGACCCCCTCGACAAGGTGCGCGCCGGCGAGTCCGGCGATCGCGCCGCTGATGAGGAACCCGAGGATGATCACTCGCTTGGACTTGATGCCTCCGTAGGCGGCGAACAGGCTGTTGCTGCCCTGAGTGCGCACCTCGTAACCGAATGGAGTCCGCTGGATGATCGCCCACACGGCAACGGTCAGCAGCGGTACCAGGATGAACGCCAAGTTCGCTTGCCCGAACGCGATCCCGGTCACGCTGGTGAGGCTCGGAATGACGCTCTCGTCGGGGAGGTACGCCGACGCGACGCTCGTCGCGCCCTCGGGTGTCAGGTGGCGCGTCAGGATGTACCCGTAGAGCTGGATGAGCACCGTGTTCAGCATCAGGCTCGAGACGAGCTCATTCGCTCCGAGGTACGCCTTCATCCAACCGGGGATGAGCCCGACGATCGCGCCCGCCGTCATGGCCGCGATCATCGGCACAATGATCCCAAATCCGGGTGAGAGCGGGAATCCGAGGCTCACGGCGGTGGCGGCGAGCGCCCCCATATAGAGCTGCCCCTCGGCGCCGAGACTCAGCAGCCCCGAGCGGAACGGGATCGCAACGGAGAGGCCGAGGATCGTCAGCGTCGTGGTGAGCACGATGACCTGGCCGAGTCGCGTCGTCCGGGAGAACGGTCCGGTGAGCAGCCAGTGATACGCCTCGACCGGGTCCTTGCCGACCGCGAGCAGCATGACGAAGCAGATCGCGAGGGCGATGACGATTGTGACGATGACCGCGGCGAAGGCCTCGAGCGTGTCCCGGCGGCGCTGAATGCGAACCGCGGCGCGGTCGGCCTCCCGGTCGTACGACACGAGCGACGCGGCCCCGGTGCTCGTGCTGGTGTCAGTCGGAAGCATGGTCACCGCCCTCGGCCGGGCTGGCGACGGCGCCGAGCATGTGCATCCCGATGATCTCCTCTGTCACGGCGGCGACGTCATCGAACTCGGCGACGACTCGTCCCTGGCGCAGCACGATGAGCCGATCCGAGAGCGAAAGCGCCTCCGTGAGATCGGCCGACACGAGCAGGACGGCCGCTCCCCGATCGCGTGCACCGCGCATCTGCGCGTAGATGAACTCCATGGCCCCGATGTCGACCCCGCGCGTGGGCTGCGCGGCGAGAAGCACCACGGCGTCGTCGTCCAGTTCGCGCGCCACGATGACCTTCTGGATGTTGCCGCCGGAGAGCGAGCCGACCGGCACCTTCGGGTCGGCGGCACGAATCGCAAAGCGGTCGATGAGCCGCTCGCCGTTCTCGTCGACCGCGCGCGTGTCGAGGATCCCGTGTCGCGCGAACGGCGGACGCGTGTACCGGTCGACGATCAGGTTGTCGGCGATCGACTCGGACAGCGCCGCCCCGTTCTTGATCCGGTCCTCCGGGATGTGCCGCAGGCCGAGCTCGCGCCGTTCGCGCACCGACAGCGTCGTCACCTCGGAGCCGGCGATCGTCACGCTGCCCGCCGTCGCGTCGCGCAGGCCGGCGATGGTCTCGATGAGCTCCGTCTGGCCGTTCCCTTCGACGCCGACGATCCCGACGATCTCGCCGCGATGCAGTTCGAAGTCGATGTCGACGGTTGCGGGCTGGCCGAGGTCGTTGAGACAGCTGAGGCCGGTGGCGCGAAGAGCGGTCTCGCCGATGTGCTTCGCGGGAGAGCGCGTCTGCGCCGCCACCGACCGTCCGACCATCAGGGAGGCGAGCTCGCCCTCGGAGGTCGAGTCGGCAGCCACCCGCCCGACGAGGCGACCGGAGCGCATGACGGCGACGTTGTCCGCGACGGACATGACCTCGCGAAGCTTGTGGGAGATGAAGATGACGGTGCGTCCGGATGCCGCGAACTCGCGCAGCGCCCGGAAGAGCTCCGTCGTCTCCTGCGGTGCCAGGACGGCCGTGGGCTCATCGAGCACGAGGATCTGGGCGCCGCGATACAGCGCCTTGAGGATCTCGGCGCGCTTGCAGCATGCCGACCGGAACGTCACGCGCTTTCGCGTTCGGGTCGATCGTGAGCTGGAAGCGACGAGAGAGCTCGGTGACCTCCTCGACCGCGCGTCGACGGTCGAGGAGCCCGTGCTTCATCGGCTCGGCGCCGAGCACGATGTTCTGGGCGAGAGTGAAGGTGGGGACCATCATGAAGCTCTGATGGACCATCCCGATGCCGTGAGCGATCGCATCGTGGGAGGACCCGAGCGCGACCGGCTCGCCGTCGATCGTGATCGAACCGGAACTGGGCCGCTCCATCCCGTAGAGCATCTTCATCAGCGTGGACTTGCCAGCGCCGTTCTCGCCGATGATCGCCTGCACCGTGCCGGGCTCGATGTCGAAGCTGATGTCGGAGCACGCGACGACCCCGTTGGAGTACTCCTTGCTGAGCCGCGAGAACGACAGCCGCGGTGCGGTGGCGCGCCGGGAGGCGGCGGCGGAGACAGACTCCACCGACGCCTCCCGGGTCGTGCGCGTTGACGTCATGTTCAGAATGCAGTTGCAATCGACACGTTGCCAGCCTTGATCGACTCGTAGACCTCGTTGACCAGCTCGGCGACGGAGGCCGGGACCAGCGTGGCGTAGTTGTCGTTCTCGGTGGCGAGGCTCACGCCGCCCTCCGCGATTCCGACGTTCTCCGCGGCACCGTAGACGAGCGCTCCCTCGAGTTCGAGGTTCGCCGCACGCGGCAGAGCCGCGTCGACACCCTTCACCATGGAGGTGAGGATGGTCGCCTTGAGCGCCTCATCCGTCTCGGTCAGGTACTGGTCGGAGTCGACACCGATCGAGTAGAGACCGTGATCGGCCGCCGACTCCATCACACCGGCGCCGGATCCTCCCGCGACACCCCAGACCACCGCGGCACCCGCATCGAACATGCTCGAGGCGATTTCCTTTCCGCGAGCCGGGTCGTTGAAGGCCTTGTCGCCGCCGACGTACTGGACGATGACGTCGCTCTCGGAACCGCCCGCGTCAACGAAGCCGTTGATGAATCCCACGATGAAGTCATTGATGACGGGGATGTCCTGCCCACCGACGATACCCGCCTTGGTGAGACCGTCCGCGTTCGGAAGCGAACCGTCGGCCAGCAGGGTGGCGACCAGGAACCCGACCAGGTAGGAGCCCTCATTCTGCTTGAAGGTCACCGAGTAGACGTTCTCGCACAGGTTGTCGCATCCGACCGCTCCCGTGTAGTCCGGCGGTGCGTCGTAGACCCAGAACTTCTTGTCGGGGTACTGCGGCGCCACGCGGCCGACGTAGTCGGACATGCTGTAGGAGCCGGCGACGAGGATGTCGTAGTCATCGCCCGCGGCCGCATCAGCGAGTCCCGATTCCCAGGTGCTCTCGTCGTAACCCAGCTCGACCGTCTTGATGTTGTAGCCGAGCTCTTCCGCTTCGGCCAGCCCGCGCGCGGCGGAGTCGATGAAGGACTTGTCCCCCAGCGTTCCGTTGATGACGTACTTGATGGTGAGGCCAGTCGACTCAGTGCTCTCCGAGTCGGCGGCCGACTCAGCAGAACAGCCCGTCAGGGCCGTCGCCGCGATGGCGAGCGCAGCGCTGAGTACCAGAAACCTGCGTTTCATCGTTACTCCCTATGGATTGTGATCGGATTGTGGTGCAGCACCGTCGTGACGGCACGTGTGGAGGCCGAGCTACTCGGCAGACCCGGGCGTTCGCTCCGCATTGAGCATGGCCAGGATCGGGATCGACTCGATCTGGTCGGCTTCGAGAAGACCCCACTGGATTCCCGTCGGCCCGGACTGGGGCGAGGTTGCCCGCAGCGTCTCCGTCTCGGTCACGATGTAGTCGACAGTGGAGTCGGTGGGGGTCATCGGGAGCAGCGCGTCGTCGACGACGCTGAGCGGGTGGACCGTCGTGCAGATGGCGGTCGACTCGTCAACCAGCCCGGCGTCGCGAAGCAGCGCCAGTTCGAGGTCGGCGAAGCCTGCGCCCTTGCCGGTTCGCCCGCCCGCCGGCGTCACCGCGACGGATCCGACGTTGACGATGTCGATGTGGCGCATCTCGTCGAACGGAACCAGCCGCCCGTGCTCGATCGCCCCCTCCATCGTGGATGCGGTCTCGAAGTCAACCCCGTTGCGCGTGAGCTCGGCCGCATCGAGCTCGAGGAAGCACGGGTACACCGCCAACTGCGGGTACGCCATGTAGAGGAGCTTGCCCTCCTGCAGCGCGCGAAGCCTGATCGGAGCCTGACATGCGTCCGGGGTGCACTTGATGACGGTGGCCTGCTTCCAGATCTCGAGGCTCGCGAGTCGGGCCGCGGCGCGGTCCGCGCCCTCAAAGTCCGGGATGGAGCCTCGCGGGTCGCCGTCGACGGCGTTGGCGGTTTCGAGAGCGCTCCAGATCTGCTCACGGAGCTCATCCTTCGCAGGATTCCGCCCAACCCACCGTTCAGATTCGTTTTGCATGGCTGTGAATCTAAACGGTTAGAACGCGCGGTGTCCAACGCAAAGCGACCACGAAACGAGAAAGTAACGAACCGGAACTATGCCGGAAATCCGGCGGTCTAATCGATTAGTAATCCTCACCCCTTGAGGTGCTCCGGCACACGCCTGCGATCGTGCCGCAACAGCCTCACGCCCCCGAAAGTCGGAGAATCGCGCACCTCGTCCACGAGTCGTGGGCGACGGCGCCGAATCTCCGACTTTGCGCGCGGCGGGGACGCGCCGCTAGCGACCGCCCTCGGCCCAGGCCTCGCGGACGAGCCGCTCGAGCACCTGCTCGTCGACCTTGTCGAGGCGGCGAACGTACAGGCAGCCGACCCCGGTCTTGTGCGGGCCGAGCTCGGCCAGCAGCGGCTCCGGCTCGGGGTTGTACGAGTTCTGCAGCCCGTACAGCGAGAGTTGCGCCTTGCGCGGCGAGAAGCCGACGATCGGCCAGTCGCCTTCGCGCCCGCTCGAGGTCGCGTAGTGCTTCGAGCCGAAGCCGACGATCGTCGGCCCCCACATCACCGGCTCGACGCCGGTCGCTCGACGGAAGATCTCCAGCAGCCGCTCGCCCTCGGCTCGTCGGCGCTCATCTTCCACGGATGCCAGGAACTCCTCGACGGGAACGTCGGTCGGCAGGGTCGTGTTGTCGTTGCGAGAACTCATGATGCCTCCTCACTCCTTCGTGGGTGACGCGGTTCCCTCTGATCGTACGACGGGCATCGACTGGGTGTAACTCTGCTGCCGCTGGTCGCCCTCGGCGCTGCCGCTGAACATGCCGGAGTGCTCCTCGCCGGCCTTCGACCGCACGGCCCGCTTGGGCGCTTCCACCATCTCGACGCGCGTGCGGGGCACCCCGGCCGGGGACTTCGCCTGCAGCCACTCGACCATCGCCTCGCGGACGTTGCAGCGCAGGTCCCAGAGCGCCCCCGAGTTGGCGGCGGTGACGGTAATGCGCACGCGCACGAAGCCGGCGGTCGCGTCGGTGATCTGCAGCACCGCGCTGCGCTTGTCCCAGAGCGGATCCGCCTCCACGACGCGCTGGAGCTCGGCGCGCATCGCCGAGGGCGAGACACGCCAGTCCAGGTCGAACTCGACCGAGCCCAGGATCTGGGTGCCGGAGCGGGTCCAGTTCTCGAACGGCGTCGTCGTGAAGTAGGTGGACGGGAGCACCAGGCGGCGGTCGTCCCAGATGTGCACGACGATGTAGGTGAGGGTGATCTCCTCGATGCGGCCCCACTCGCCCTCCACCACGACGACGTCGTCGACGCGGATCCCGTCGGTGAAGGCCAGCTGAAGACCGGCAAACACGTTCGACAGCGCCGACTGCGCCGCGATGCCGGCGACGACGCTGACGAGACCGGCCGACGCCAGCAGGCTGGCCCCGTAGGCCTCGACCCCCTCGAAGGTGAGCAGGATGGCGCCGACGGTGACGACCGCGACCAGGACGAAGGCGAGGCGACGCAGGATCGCGACCTGCGTGTGCACACGGCGAGCGCGACGGTTGTCGACGACGTCGACGGGGTAGCGCGCGAGGGTTCGCGCGAAGAGGAACCCGATCACGCCGGCGGTGAGCCACCCGGCGCAGGCGATGATCGCGATCTGCAGGCCGTGCTCGATCCAGGATCGGAGCGTCTCCCAGTCCTCACCGAGCGGCATGAACGCCGTCATGATGAGCAACGCCGCCGCGAGCAGCAGCGCGCGGAACGGCCGCCGGATCCGTCCGAGATTCCTGGGATCCCATCCGGCGCGCTTCGCGATGAAGCGGAACGGCAGGGTGACCAGCGCGACCACCACCACGACAAGAACGGCGACGCCGACAACGACGATCGCAAAGGTCAACCAGGGGTCCCAATCGGCGGGCATAGTCCTCCAGACTTCGGGCAGTTCTTCCACGGTAGCCCGAGCCGCGGCGCGTTCGCGCGCGCTCGGTAGGATGGGCGGTGAACTTCCCCCCGCGAACGGAGCCCAGGCCGCGTGACTGACACCACCGCTGCGACCGCCCCCGCGTCCCCTGTCGTCGACTCGGTCGACAACGCACGGGCGACGCCGGAGAAGGAGCAGCCCTACGCCGCGCTCGGGCTCAAGCCCGACGAGTACGAGCAGATCAAGCAGATCCTCGGCCGCCGCCCCACGAGCGGCGAGCTCGCCATGTACTCGGTCATGTGGAGCGAGCACTGCTCCTACAAGTCGAGCAAGGTCTGGCTGCGCCAGTTCGGGCAGAAGGTCAGCCCCGAGATGACCAAGGACCTCATGGTCGGCATGGGCGAGAACGCGGGCGTCATCGACATCGGCGAAGGCTGGGCGGTCACCTTCAAGATCGAGAGTCACAACCACCCGAGCTACATCGAGCCGTTCCAGGGCGCCGCGACCGGCGTCGGCGGCATCGTGCGCGACATCATCTCGATGGGCGCACGCCCCGTCGCGGTCATGGATGCGCTGCGCTTCGGCGCCGTCGACCACCCCGACACCGCGCGCGTGCTGCCGGGCGTCGTCAGCGGCATCAGCTTCTACGCCAACTGCCTGGGCCTGCCGAACATCGGCGGCGAGACCTGGTTCGACCCGGTGTATCAGGCCAACCCGCTCGTCAACGCGCTTGCGGTCGGCGTACTGCGCCACGAGGACCTGCACCTGGCGAACGCCCGCGGCGCGGGCAACAAGGTCGTGCTGTTCGGCGCCCGCACCGGCGGCGACGGCATCGGCGGCGCGTCGATCCTCGCCTCCGACACCTTCAGCGAGGGCGGCCCCACCAAGCGACCCGCCGTGCAGGTGGGCGACCCGTTCGCCGAGAAGGTGCTCATCGAGTGCTGTCTGGAGCTGTTCCAGGGCGACCTGGTGGAAGGCATCCAGGATCTCGGGGCGGCCGGCATCTCGTGCGCGACCAGCGAGCTCGCCAGCAACGGCGACGGCGGCATGCAGGTCTCGCTCGACGACGTGCTGCTGCGCGACCCCTCGCTCACGGCGGAGGAGATCCTCATGTCGGAGAGCCAGGAGCGCATGATGGCGATCGTGCGGCCCGAGAAGCTCGAGGGCTTCCTGGCCGTCACCAGCAAATGGGATGTCGAGACCAGCGTGCTCGGCGAGGTCACCGACACCGGCCGCCTGATCATCACCTGGCACGGCGAGACCATCGTCGACGTCGACCCGCGCACCGTGGCGGTCGACGGCCCGGTCTACAACCGGCCGATCGCGTACCCGAGCTGGATCGACGCGGTGCAGGCCGACTCGGCCGCGAACCTGCCGCGCCCGAGCGACGGCGATGGCATCCGCGCGCAGGTGCTGGCCCTGCTCGGCAGCGCCAACCTGGGCGACGCGAGCGTCATCACCAGCCAGTACGACAAGTACGTCATGGGCAACACGGCGCTCAGCTACCCCGACGACGCGGGCATGGTGCGCGTCAACGAGACCTCCGGCCTCGGCTTCGCCGTCGCGACGGATGCCAACGGCCGCTACTGCTACCTCGACCCGTACCAGGGTGCGCAGCTCGCCCTCGCCGAGGCGTACCGCAACGTCGCCACGACCGGGGCGAAGCCGGCCGCCGTCTCCGACTGCCTCAACTTCGGCTCGCCGGAGAACCCCGAGGTGATGTGGCAGTTCTCGAAGGCCGTCGAAGGTCTCGCCGACGGCTGCCTGGAGCTCGGCATCCCGGTGACGGGCGGCAACGTCAGCTTCTACAACCAGACCGGCGATGTGCCGATCCACCCGACGCCGGTGGTCGCGGTGCTCGGCACCATCGACGACGTCGCGCGCCGCGTGCCCTCCGGCTGGCAGGACCCGGGCGACAACCTGTACCTGCTCGGCACGACGGCGCTCGAGCTCGACGGCTCCGCCTGGGCCGGCGTGATCCACGACCACCTCGGCGGTCGCCCGCCGGCGGTCGACCTCGCTCGCGAGAAGGAGCTCGGCGAGCTGCTCGCCGCGGGCGCGCACGAGGGCCTGTTCAACGCCGCCCACGACCTCAGCGACGGCGGCCTCGCGACCGCGCTCGCGGAGGGCGTGCTGCGCTTCGGCGTCGGCGCGCGCGTGTGGCTCGACGACCTGATCGCGCGCGACGGCGTCGATGCGGCGACCGCGCTGTTCAGCGAGTCGACCGGCCGCGTGCTGGTGGCCGTGCCGCGCGAGGAGGACGTCAAGTTCACGCGCCTGTGCGAGGGCCGCGGCTACCCGGTGCTGCGCATCGGCGTCACCGACAGCGAACCGACCCTGGAGGTCCAGGGCCAGTTCAGCCTGTCGGTCGACGAGCTGCGCGGCGCGCACACGAGCGCGCTCGCGCGGTTCTAACGCGCCGCGACGAACTCCTGGCGGGCGTAGCCGAGACCCTCGATCTCCAGCTCCACGATGTCGCCGGCGACCAGGTACGGCGTGCCCGGCAGTCCGAGCGCGACCCCGGCCGGGGTGCCGGTGTTGATGACGTCGCCCGGGTTCAGCACCATGAACTGCGACAGATACCAGACGATGTGCCGGATCGAGAAGATCATGTTCGACGTGGTGCCCGTCTGCCGCTCGACGCCGTTGACGCGGAGCCAGAGCCCGAGCTTCTGCGGGTCCGGAATCTCGTCGGCGGGGACGAGCACCGGACCGAAGGGGTTGAACGTCTCACAGCTCTTGCCCTTGTCCCACTGGCCCCCGCGCTCGAGCTGGAACTCGCGCTCCGACACGTCGTGCGAGATCGCGTAGCCGGCGATCACCGCGTCGGCGTCCTTCTCGGCATCCAGGTAGCGGGCGGTGCTCCCGATCACGATGCCGAGCTCCACCTCCCAGTCGGTCTTCTCCGAGCCGCGCGGGATCGCCACGCTGTCGAAGGGCCCGACCATCGTCGACGGGTCCTTCATGAAGATGACCGGCTCGTGCGGAACGGTGGCGCCGGTCTCCTGAGCGTGGTCCAGGTAGTTGAGTCCGACGCAGACGATCTTGCCGGGGCGCGCGATCGGCGCCCCGACTCGCATCGACGCGGCGCCGGGCAGAACCGGCAGATCGGTCGCCGCGCGCGCCCGGTCGAGACCGCCGGAGGCGAGGAACGCGCCGTCGATCTCCGGCGTCAGCGACCGCAGGTCGTAGCTGACCCCCTCACGCTGCAGGACGGGGATCTCGGAGCCGAGATCCCCGAGCCGTGCGAATCCGCTCACGGGATCGCGATGATCGCGTCGATCTCGACGTCGAATCCGCGCAGCGCGACCTCGATGGTGGTGCGCACGGGGAACGGCTCGACGAAGAACTCCTTGGCGATCTCGTTGAACTCGGCGAAGTCGTCCAGCGAGCGCAGGTAGACGCCGTAGCGCAGCGCGTGCTCGAGCGAGGTGCCCGCGGCCTCCGCGTTGGCCTGCAGGTTGCCGAAGGTGAGGCGCACCTGGTCGGCGAAGGTCTCTCCGACGCGCGTGCCCTCGGCGTCGAACGGACCCTGGCCGGCGAGGTAGAGCACGCCGTTGTGGATCATTCCGGGCGAGTACGGGCCGGCGGGCGGCGGGGAGGCGGGCGAGGCGATGCGTGTGCGCATGGTGCTGATTTCTCTTTCGGTGTTGACGGTCAGGCGACCGGACGGACCCGCGGCACGGCCGCGAGCAGTTTCTGGGTGTAGGGATGTGCGGGCGCGGTGAGCACGTCGGCGACGGGCCCGTGCTCGACGACGGTTCCCCCGTTCATGACATAGACGTCGTCGCAGAAGCGCGCCACGACCCCCATGTCGTGCGTGATCATCAGCACGGCCATGCCGAGGTTGTCGGCGAGCGACCCGAGAGTCTCGAGCACGGCGGCCTGCACGGTGACGTCGAGCGCGCTCGTGGCCTCGTCGGCGATCAGCAGCGCCGGGCGCGAGGAGATCGCCATCGCGATCATGACGCGCTGCTGCATCCCGCCGCTGAGTTCGTGCGGGTAGCGGTCGAATACGCGCTCGGCGTCGCGGATGCCGACGGTCTGGAGGGTGTCCACGACCACCGGGCGGGCGGCCGATTTCGAGTACGGGTGGTGCGCGCGCAGCACGTCGACGATCTGCTCCCCCACGGTGAACACCGGGTTGAGGGTCGACATCGGGTCCTGGAAGATCATCGAGATCTCGGCTCCGCGCACCTGCCGCAGGCGCGACGCGGGGGCGGTGAGCAGGTCTTCGCCGCGGTACCGGATCGCCGAGTCGTCGGAGTAGCTCATGATGCGCTCGTCGTTCAGCCGCAGAATCGACATCGCCGTCACCGACTTGCCGGAGCCGGACTCGCCGATGATGCCGACGCGACGGCCCGCGGGCACGGCGATCGACACCCCGTCCACCGCGTGGCCCGGGGCGCCCTCGAAGCGGATGCGAAGGTCGTCGATCTCAAGCAGGTCGCTCACGGGGTTCCCTCCACCAGGTCGATCGGGCTGGTCAGGTCGGCGCGGACCTTCGAGACGGCGTGACGCGAGGCCGGGTCGGGATCGAGCACCGCATCCAGCAGCGCCTTCGTGTACGGGTGCTGCGGGTTGTCGAACACCTCGTCCACCGGCCCGGTCTCGACCACGCGACCGAGGTACATCACGGCGACCCGGTGGCACATGCGGCGCACGATTCCGAGGTTGTGGGCGATGAACAGGTAGGCCTGCCCCTGGTCGCGCTCGCAGCTCCTCGAGCAGGTCGAGCACCTGCGCCTGCACCGACACGTCGAGGGCGGAGGTCGGCTCGTCGCAGACGATCAGCCGCGGCGAGAGCCCGACGGCGCGCGCGATGGCGATGCGCTGGCGCTGGCCGCCGGAGAACTGGTGCGGGTAGCGCGCGGCCACCTCGGCGGGCAGCCCGACACGTTCGAGCAGGCTCGCGACCATGGGTCGCACCTCGGCGCGGTCGACGACGCGGTGCGTGACGAGCGGCTCCGCGATCTGCGCGCCCACCGTCATCCGCGGGTCGAGCGTCGCGTACGGGTCTTGGAAGATCATCTGCAGCCGCGGTCGGAGCTCCCGGAACGAGCGCGCGCGCAGTCCGCGCAGTTCGTGATCCTCGAACCGGATGCTTCCGGTGAAGTCCTGGAGCCCCATCACGGCGCGCGCGATCGACGACTTGCCGGAGCCGGACTCGCCGACCAGCCCGAGCGTCTCGCCCGGGGCCAGGGTCAGGCTCACACCGTCGACGGCGGGACGGCCGGTGCCGTAGTCGACGACGAGGTTGTCGACGGTCAAGAGCGCGGTCATCGCTGCCTCCTCAGTAGGGCGCCGGGCCGGGCGCCGGTCGCGACCCCGTCGCGCACGACGTGCTGGCCCGCGACGATCACGTGGTGGATTCCTGCGGGCGGCACGAGCGGCTCCGCGTAGCTGGCCCGGTCGGCGATCCGGGCGGGGTCGAGCACGACGATGTCGGCGACGCGACCGGCGGCGAGGACGCCCCGATCGAGCCCGAGTCGGGCGGCCGGCTTGGCGGTCATCTTGTGCACGATCGCGCCGAGCGGCATCCCCGCGTCGGCGAGCTCGCGAAAGGCGCGCGGGAAGGTGCCGATCGAGCGCGGGTGCGGCACGTTGTGGTGATGGTCGAGCGCCAGCGCGGATCCGTCGGAGGCCACGCTGACGAGAGGATCGGCGAGGACGCGCGCGGCGTCCTCGGGTCGGGTTCCGACCACGATCATGTCGACGTTGCCGTCCGCCTCGACGAGCAGGCGCTCGGCGACGGCGGCCCAGTCCTCGTGCGCGGCGGCGAGCGCGGCGAGGTCGTGCCCGACCTCGGGGGCGCCCGCGCGAGCCCGGGCGATCGTGATCGCGCTCGCGTCGAACTCCTGCGCGGAGCGCAGCGCCGCGGCCAGCGAGCCCGGCTCAGCCTCCGCCAGGGCGAGGATGTCGGCGACGCCCGCGGAGCGGAGCTCGGAGGGCAGCGCTGCAGCAGCGTCGTGTGCCCGGCGAGATACGGGTAGGCGTCCGCCTCGACGTCGACCTCGGTGGCGGCCAGCAGCTCGAAGGCGCGCTCGATCGCGCTGCCGTCGTCGTTCAGCGAGCGCAGGTGCGAGATCTCGAGCGGCACCTCGGCGGCCCGCGCGAGCCGCAGGACCTCGTCGATGGCGCCGGGCAGACCGGCCTGGCTGTAGGCCCGCAGGTGCGACGCGAGCAGACCGCCCGCGGCACGGAGCTCGCCGAGCAGCCCGAGCAGCTCCCGCTCGTCGCTGCCCTCGCCCGGTGCGTACATGAAGCCGAGGCTCATGCCCCAGAAGCCCTGCGCGAGCGCTTCCGTCAGCAGGGACTGCATCGCGGCGCGCCCGGTCGCGTCGGCAGCGCCGACCCGAAGCCCCATCACCGCATGGCGCAGACTGCCGTGGCCGAGGAGGGGCACCAGGTTGGTGGCCCCCGGGGTCTGGTCGAGCACCTCGAGGTAGCTCGCCGTGTCGTGCCAGGCGAGCTCGAGGTCGGGAACCGTGTCGATCGGGCCGATGACGGTGCGGAACTCGGCGAGGTCCCGCCCGAGCGGGGCCGGGCTCATTCCGCAGTTGCCGATCACCTCGGTGGTGATGCCCTGCAGGGCGCGGCTGGCCGCATCCGGCGACGAGATCCGGCCCAGATCGGAGTGGGTGTGGATGTCGACGAAGCCAGGCGCGACCAGCATCCCCGTCGCGTCGAGACGTTCGGCCTCGACCGCGGCGCCGGGCGCCAGGAGGTCGACGACGACGCCGTCGCGCACCAGCACGTCGCGCGCGATCGGCTCGGCTCCCGTGCCGTCGGCGACGAGGCCTCCGGCGATCAGAACTGCGGGGGTCACGCCGTCCTCCGTCTCCGAAGCGGGTTCGACCACTCCGCGGCGAGATCGCCGGCCCACATCAGGAGCGCCGCCACCAGCGTGATCGTCAGACCCGCGACGACCGCGTAGGCGGGCGAGGTGACGTAGTAGTCCTTGGACGACTCGAGGATCGTGCCCCAGGTCGCGTCCGGCAGGGACACGCCGAGCCCGAGATAGCTGAGGCCGGTCTCGATGAGGATCGCCTCGGCGGCCAGCTGCGGCGCCAGGGTGAAGATCGGCCCGGCGGCGTTCGGCAGGATGTGGCGCCCCAGCGTGCGCAGCGGCCCGATCCCGGTGACCCGGACCGCGACGACGAACTCGCGTTCGCGCAGCGCCAGCGTCTGCCCGCGCACGAGCTGGAACACGCGCGGGAAGAACAGGAATCCGATGATCCCGACGAGCGTGGTGCTGGTGGTGCCGAAGCTCGCCACGATGAGGATGGCGAAGAGGATGAGTGGGAAGGCGAGCGTGGCCGCCGAGACGCTGGAGAGGATCCCGTCGAACAGCCGCCCGGCGTAGCCGGCGAGCAGGCCCGTGGGGATGCCGAGGACCAGCGCGACCAGCACGCTGCCGATCGCGATGACCAGCTCCAGCCGCGTGGCGTACAGGATGCGCGCGAGCACGTCGGCTCCCGCATCGTCGGTGCCGAAGGGGTGCGCCCACGACGGTGCCTGCAGGATCTGCGTCGCATCGATCGCGGTCGGGTTGTACGGGGTGAAGAGCTGAGGTGCCACCGCGATCGCGACCAGGAGCAGGGCCGCGGCCAGGAGCACGGCCCGCGCGAGGCCGAGGGAGCGGAGTCGGGCGATCATCGGGTAATCCTTGGGTCGACCAGGCGGTAGGCGATGTCGGCGAGGTATCCCACCAGGAGCACCACCGCGGTGGTGAGGAGCACGGCGGACTGCACGACCTGGTAGTCGCGGTTCAGCACGCTCGAGAGCAGGAGCTGCCCGAGGCCGCCCAGGCCGAAGACGGCCTCCACCAGCACGGCGCCTCCGACAAGCGCACCGATCTGCACGCCGACGATCGTGATCATCGGCAGCACCGCGTTCTTGGCGGCGTAGCGGAACAGCCGGCGGGCGGGCGAGATGCCCATCGCGAGGCTGGTGCGCATGTAGTCCTGGCGCAGCACGTCCGAGGCCTCCGCATAGACGAAGCGGGTGAGCACGCCGGTGAGGAACACCGACAGCGTCGCGACGGGCAGAACCATGTGGCGGACGAACTCGACGAGATCCGTCCCCGGGGCGACGTAGCCGCCCGAGGGGAGCACGCGCAGCGTGACCGAGAACACGATGATCAGCAGCAGACCGAACCACACGCCCGGGAGCGCGATCGACACGGTGGTGATGCCGCGGACGAGCCGGTCGACGATGCCGTTGGCGCGGCTGGCGGCGATGATGCCGAGCAGGATCGAGAGCGGAACCGACACGGCCACCGACAGGCCGATCAGCCACAGCGTGCTGGGGATCGCCCCGGCGATCAGCTCGACGACGGCGACGCCGTTGCGGCTCGACTCGCCCAGATTGCCCTGGAGGATCTCGCTCAGCCACAGCCAGTACTGCACGGGCCACGGCTGGTCGAGGCCCATCGACTCGCGCAGCGCGGCGAGTGTTGCGGCGGCGTCGGGCCGCCCCGCCTGGGAACCCAGCAGCAGAGCCGCCGGGTCCCCGGGCGTGAGGCGGAGCGCAAGGAAGACCATGATCGACACCAGCAGGAGCACCAGCATCAGCCGGGCAGCCTGGATTCCGATCCGTTTCATGATGTTCATCTCGCGCTCCGCCGGGTCCTTACTTCGCGACCGCGATCTGGCTCAGCAGCGAGTTGCCGAGGGGGTTGATCTCGTAGCCGCTGACGCCGGGAGCGATGATCGCCGCGACCGGAGCCGACTGCACCACCATTACGGGCAGCTCGTCGACCATGATCTCCTGCAGCTGGGCGTAGATCGCCGCGCGGGCGCTCTCGTCCGACACGCTCGTCGCCTCGGCGATGAGCGCCTCGACCTCGGCGTTCTGGTAGTCATCGGCGAGGTGCGCCGTCATGATCACGTCGAAGAACGAGTTCGGGTCGCCGCCCACGTTGAAGACGTTCCAGGTCGCGTCGTAGTCGCGGTTGATGTACGCGTCGAGCCAGACCGACAGCTCGCCGACCTGCGGGTTCAGCGTGACGCCGATCTCGGCGAGCGACGACTGCCACACGCGGGCGATCGACTCGGCCTCGGGGAATCCGGTGAGGATCTCCAGGTCGAACTCCAGGTCGCTGACGCCCGCCTCGGCGAGCAGCTCCGCCGCCTTGTCGAGGTCGTACGGGTAGCCCTCCTGCTCGGCGTAGGCCCAGCTGCTCTCGGGGAGCGGGCTCCACGCCGTGGAGCCGCCGCCGCCGAAGGCGATCTCGCGGATCGACTCCTTGTCGAGCGCGTAGGCGAGAGCCTGGCGCACGAGCGGGTCGGCGAGCTTGCCGGAGGAGTTGAACTCGATCAGCTCGAGGCTGTTCGAAGAGGTCGGCTCGACGACGACCGCACGGTCGGCATCCACCTGAGCGGTGGTCGCCGCGGAAGCGGTCGTGATGATGTCGACCTCGCCGCTGTAGAGGTTGTTCAGCGCGACCTGCTGGTCGGCGATCGGACGCTCGATGATCGTCTCGGTCGCGCCCGCCTCGCCGAAGTAGTCATCGAAGCGGGTCAGCTCGATCTGCGAGTTCGGCTCCCACGACTCGAACGAGTACGGTCCCGAGCCGATCGGCGCCGCGCTGACATCGTCGAAGTTCGACGGCGCGACGATGGCGATGTCGGTGATGCCCGCGAGGAACCCGGCGTTCGGGTTGTTGAGCGTGATCACGACGGTCGCGTCGTCGACGGCCTCATACGAGGCCACGTCGGCGAGGCGTCCCGAGAAGATCGAGTCCTCCTGGCCGGCGGCGCGCTCGAGCGACGCGATGACGGCCGCAGCGTCCACCGCTTCGCCATTCTGGAACACGGCGTCCGGGTCTAGAGTGAACGTGAACACCGTTGCATCTTCGTTGACCTCGAAGGTCGCGAGATCCGGCTGGATCTCGAGCGCGACGTCGTACTTCACAAGGGTGCTGAAGACCAGGTCTCGGACCGCGTACTGGTAGATGATGAGCTGGTTGGTGTGCGGGTCGAAGTTGTCGATGTCGCCTGGCAGGGCGACGACGATCTCACTCGCGGCTGCCGGGTCGCTGTCCTGCGATCCGGCAGTGCAGCCCGCCAGCACGAGCGTGCCGGCAGCGAGCGCGGCGAACGCGCCGAGCCGGGCAGTTCTCTTGGTTCCTGTCACAATCTGACCTCTCATAGTGGGGTGGGGTGGTGCGTTTCAGGGTCCGGTCAATGCCGTCCGACCGGATGCCACGTCTGCACCGCGCCGTCCTCATCGAGCACGTGAACCGTGCCCCACATGTTGACGACGCCGCAGGCGTGATTGGGGAGAAGAGCCACGGTGTCGCCGACGCTCAGATCGGCGATGCCGCGCCCCACGAGGGTTCCGTGCTCCTCGTAGGCGGTGGGGAACTCGACGGTGTCGTCGAGTTCGAATTCAGGGGTGAGCAGCAGGCCGAACGTCGAGCCGCGGTTCGAGCCGTCCGCGCTCATCGCCTTGAGTCCGGCGTCGACGATGACGGCGCCCGGGCGCTGCACGCTGACGACCGTCGCGCGAACCGTGAGGGCGCACTGGTCGAGGGTCGTGGACTCGAGCCGAAGCTGGTTCGCGTCGCTGAAGACGTAGGTTCCGGGACGGGCCTCGGTGACGCCCGCGACCGTCGGCGCCGAATCCCAGCCCGGGGTGGATCCGACCGAGACGACGGCGACTGGAACTCCGGATGCCCGGATGTCCTCGGCCACGGCGACGAGCGCCTCCGCCGCGGACACGCCCGCCGCGCGGATCGCCGCGCGGTCTCCCGAGACGCCGGCGAGCTGCCCTTCATGGGTGTAGATCCCCTCGAACTCAAGGTTCGGCAGGGCGGCGAGCGCGGTGGCGACGACCACCGCGTCGGAGGCCCGGATTCCGGTGCGTCCGAGGCCGGTGTCGATCTCGAGGCGCACCGGCACGGTGACGCCGAGCCGGGCGGCCTCGCGCGACACGGGCTCGGCGAGTTCGACCGAGTCGACGCCGATCGCGACGCGTCCGCGTCGGTTGAACTCCGCCGCGAGCGTCGCCTTGGCGCCCACCGGGCCGTGCGCCCAGAACAGGTCGGCGAAGCCGGCCGTCAGAAGCGCATCCGCTTCTTCCGGCGTCGCGCAGGTGAATCCGACCGCGCCGGCCTCGGATTGCAGGCGGGCCACCTCGATCATCTTCGAGGTCTTGAAGTGCGGGCGGAGGGCGACTCCGGCGTCGCGCATCGCGCGCGCCATCCGGTCGATGTTCGCGGTCATGCGCGCGCGGTCGATGACGAGCGCGGGGCTGGGCAGGGCGGTCATGCGCGACCTCCGAGAAGGTCCGCGGCGTCGCGCGTCCAGGAGAGGGACTCCGCGGTCGCGGTGCCGTAGTTGTAGAGCGCGATCCGGTCGACCCCGGCGGCCAGCACCGTCTCGACCTTGCCGAGGAAGTCGCCGCGGGAGGCGTGGTGCGCCGGCCACAGGGTCAGCGCCACGGTGAGCGGCGCGGACGTCGGCAGCGGGGCCGCGAGTGCCAGCGTGTGGTCGAGCTCGGCAGCCACCTCGCCGGCGGTCGGGAAGTAGCTTTCGAGCACGAAGCCGTCGACCGCGGCGAGCGAGGCGGTGACGTCGACCCCTTCGAGCCAGTTCATCGGAGCGGGGCGCCCCCACACGGCGGCGCTCAGCGTGAACTCGACTCCCTGCGCTCGCGCGTCGGCCGTCAGCTCGGCGACCAGAGCGGTGACCACATCGAGTCGCATCCGGGTGTAGGCCGCGAGATCGGGCCAGTTGAGCAGCAGCGACGCGAGTTCGCTGCCGGCGTCGGCGAGCCGCCCTCCGGGAGCCGACGCGTTCCACGTGCGGTGCAGCTCGGCCGCGACGGTGGCGCGCAGACGCTCGCCGTCGATGCCGCGCGACCCCGCCTCGGCCAGGCAGTGCTCGCAGAAGCACAGCGACAGCAGGTAGCGGGTGAGCACGTCGAGCCGGGCGCCCCACAGCTCGTGCGGGTGGCCGTGCGACTGCAGCAGGTAGGAGACGCTCTCGGCGAGGAGCCGTTCGAACAGGCCCGTCGCCCCCAGCGCGCCGAACAGCTCGCGGGCATAGCGGCGCGACGCCGGGTTGGCGGCGCACAGCCCGTGCGTGAAGCGGTCGCCGAAGCAGCTCAGGATGGCGGCGTCGGGTCGCTCGACCGCGAGGCGCGTGTTGTGGAAGGCGATCCCCCAGCCGTCCAGGGCGATCCCCGCGGCGTCGGTCGCGGCCTTCAGGCGCGGGTAGAGCTCGGGATCGTTCGAGGCGATGCTCGACGCGGGGATGCGCAGGTCGCTGAAGGTGTCGTCCGGCAGCGGCAGGTGGGCCGTGTTGGCTTCCGCCCGCACGAACACCCGCTCGGTGCGACGCGGCGCGATCACCTCGGCGGAGTGGTACGCCGTCGCGATCTCGAGGCGGGTGACGCCAAGCTCGGCGACGGTCTCCACCGCGTTCTCCACCCCATCCGCCTGGAGATCCCAGGGATAGATGAGCATGCTCAGCTCGCTCATGCGGCCACCTCCCGGTAGCAGTTCTCGATCATCTGAAGGGTCGGTTCGAGGTCGTGCAGCCCGAAGCCGGGCTCGGCGTCGCGGAACGACAGCCACTGCGCGGCGAACGGCTCGTCGGCGTCGATCGCCGGTCCGGAGCGCTCCCCCGCGTCGGTGCGGATGCTCCAGCTGCCGTCCATCGCGACGCGGCCGAATCCGCGAGTGCCGGTCACCGCGACTCCCGCCCCCGTCGCCGCCACCGGGGACCACAGCATGCTCAGCAGCACGGGCGCACCGGAATCGGTGGTGAGCACGAGCTCGGCCGAGTCCTCGGTCTCGTGCTCGGGGAAGACGGTCCGAAGTCGCGCGTGGAGCAGTTCGAGCGGCTCCCCGAGCAGCGCTCGCGCCCGGTCGATCGCGTGCACGCCGTTGGTCAGCAGCACGCCGCCGCCCGAGACGGCGCGGTCGAAGTACCACCCGGGCAGGTCGTCCGGCCCGAGCTGGAAGTGCATCGTGTCGGTGTAGCTGAGAAGCTCGCCGAACTCGCCCGCGGCGACCGCGGCGGCGAGCGCGCGGACCCCGGGCCAGTGCCGCGTCGTCATGCCGACCGCGAAGTGGCGGCCGGTGCGCTCGAGCGCGGTTGCGAGGGCGCCCGCGTCCTCGCCGGGAACGCGGTGCGGCTTCTCGACGAGCACATCGCAGCCGAGCTGGACCGCGTCGAGCGCCAGCCGAAGGTGCGAGGCCGACGGCGTGGCGATGATCACCGCGTCGGCGCCGACGGCGGCCACCGCCGCGGGCAGGCTGGTGAAGGCGGATGCGCCGGCCTCGGCGGCCAGCGCCGTCGCGCGGTCGAGGTCGCCATCGACAACAGCGACGACCCGGTCCCCCGCGTGCAGAACTGCGTGCAGCTGCCGGGTGCCGATCACCCCCGCCCCGACGACCACGACCGCGCGCCCGGTCATCCGAAGACGCCTTCCTGCGCCATGCCGCCGAGCACCCGGTCGGCGGCTTCGAGCGTGCGGTCGATGTGCTCCTCGGTGTGGGCGCCCGAGATGTGATTCCGCTTGAGCGTCATCGGGTACATCATGAAGCCCTCGTCGGTCATGCGGCGGTGGAACATCGCGTAGGCGGTGTCGTTGTTGCGCAGCAGGTCGCGGTAGCCGCGCACCGGGCCGTCCATGAAGTAGGTGACGAAGACGGATCCGAGGCCGGTCACGATCGCGGGGATCGAGTGGCGCTCGGTGATCTCGGTGAGCCCGGCGCGCATCCGGTCGCCCAGGCGCGTGACGTGCTCGTGGAAGCCGATCTCGGGATCGCTGATCGCCCGCATCGTGGCGATCGCCGCCGCCATCGACGCCGGGTTGCCGTTGAAGGTTCCCGCCAGGACGACGTCGCCGCCGGCCGAGCTGAAGCGCGACATCAGGTCGGTGCGTCCGCCCATGCCCGCCACCGAGAAGCCGTTGCCCATCGACTTGCCGTAGGTGGTCAGGTCGGGCGTGATGCCGACGAGCTCCTGATAGCCGCCGGGCGCGTGCCGGAATCCGGTGATGACCTCGTCGAAGATCAGGATCGCGCCTTCGCGCGTGGTCAGGTCGCGAAGCCCCTGAAGGAACTCGCGCTCCGGCAGGAGGGCGCCGACGTTGTGCGGGACGGGCTCGAGAATCACCCCGGCGATCTGGTCGGGGTACTTCACGAACAGCTCCTCGACGCTGGCGAGGTCGTTGAACTCGGCGATCAGGGTCGAGTCGATGGCGTCGTCGAGGATGCCCGCGGACAGCGGGTCGCGACCGTAGGCGCGCTCCGGCGTGGAGGCGACGTTGCGCGCGACCGCGTCGTGCCAGCCGTGGAAGCAGCCCTGGAACTTCACCATGAACTTGCGCCCGGTGACGGCGCGCGAGAGCCGCACCGCCTGGAAGGTCGACTCGGTGCCGCTCATGGTGGTGATCGACATCTCCACCGAGGGGATGAGATCGGCGACGAGGCGCGCGGTCTCGACCTCGAGCTCGCTGACCCCCAGGCCGATCAGGTCGATCGTGCCGAACGTGTCGGCGACCGCGCCGTTGACGCGCTCGTCGTTGTGGCCGAGCAGGATGGCGCCGAAGGCCGCGTGGTAGTCGATGTAGTCGCGGCCCTCCAGGTCGGTGATGATGGCGCCGTGCGAGGAGCGGAATCCGGTCGGATTGCCGATGTTGCGCGTTGCGGAATTCACCCCGCCGGGGATGAGGGCGCGGGCCTCCGAGAGGATGTCAGCGGACACGGGTGTCACGAGTGGTGCTCCTTGCGAGTGGTTCGGTGATTCAGCGGATACGGGGATCGGGAAGGTTCAGCAGCGCGAGCGTGTCGCGGTGGATGATGGATTCGACCGTCTCGTCGAGCACGTGGGGCAGGTCGCCGGCGCGCAGCGTCGCCAGGTGGCGCAGCTGCGTCATCGCGGCGGCGGGCTCCCAGAGCGGGTAGTCGCTGCCGAACAGCAGCTTGTCGACGACCCCCCACTCCTGGGCGTGCACAAGGGCCATGAATCCGTCCATCGGACGCGACCAGCTGGCCGACACGTCGGCGTAGACGTTCGGCTGCTTGCGCAGCACGACGTTCGCGTCGCGCTGCCACGGGTGACCCATGTGCGCCATGACCTGCTTGAGGTCGGGGTGGCGGCGGGCCACCTCGTCCACCACGTGCGGCTGGCTGATCGAGAGCCGACCCTGCGGGCTCGGCGTGGCGCCCATGTGCCACAGCAGCACCAACCCGTGGGCGGTGCAGGTGCGGTAGAAGTCGTCGAACTCGGGCGCCATCGGGTCGAAGAGCGACAGCACCGGGTAGAGCTTGACGCCCTTGAAGCCGAGCGCGATCGCCTCCTCGAGCTGCTCGCGCCAGTTGCTGTCCAGCGGGTCGAGCGCCGTGAACGCGATCGTCGGCGTGGACAGCTCGGCGCAGAAGTCCGCGACGAACTGGTTCGGGGTGTGCACGCCGGCGCGGCTGGCGGCCAGCCCGAAGACGACGGCGACGTCAACGCCCGCCTCGGTCATGACGGCATCGAAGCTGGTGGGGGTCACGCGCGGGTACGGCTTTCCGTAGGCGGGTTCCCAGTTCTTCTTGTGCTCCTCGCCCCAGTGCTCCGGCTGGAGGTTGTGGCTGTGGATGTCGACGATCATGCGATCTCCAAACTGTGGGCTCCGTGCGCGGCGCGCAGCGCCGTGATGAAGCGGGCGTTGTTGCCGAGGTCGGCGGCGACGCGCTGCAGCAGCGGCAGGTGCTGCTCGCGCTCGGCAGGACCGAGCTCGCCGCTCGGGCCGGCGATGCTGAGCGCCACGTTCAGTCGCGCCAGGTTGGGAATCGGCACCGCCATGCAGATCACGCCGAGGTCGCGCTCCTGCTGATCGACGCTGCAGCCGCGTTCGCGGATCACCGCGAGTTCCGCGACCATCGCGTCGACGTCGGTGATGGTGTGCTCGGTGAACCGGGGCCACGGCGATTCGGCCGGCAGATGCTCGGCGAGCCGTTCGGTCGGAAGGGCGGACATCAGCATCTTGCCGAGACCGGTCGAGTAGGTGTGGTCGAGCGAGCCGCTGGCCGACCGGAACCGCAGCGGTCGGTCGGGCTCCTCCACGACGACGTGCAGGACCCAGCGGCCTTCGAGCACGCCGAGGTTGGCGGTGAGCCCGGTCGCCGTCGCCAACTCGCGCAGGTAGGGCGCCGCGACATCCGCCGTGTTGGCCTGTCGGCGGTAGTTCTCACCGAGGTCGAGGATGGCGTGGCCGATCGCGTAGCCGTCGGCGTCGCGGTGGACGAAGTCGTGCTCTTCGAGGATCTTCAGCAGGCGCACCAGCGTCGGCTTCGGCAGCTCCAGCGACGAAGCGAGGTCGCTCAGGGTGCGCGCCGAGGTCGCGGAGCCGAGCTCGCGAAGGATGGCGATGGCACGCACGAGTCCCTGCGAGTGGTACGACGTGGAAGAAGGTTCCATGTCGAGTCACCCTAGGTGGACAGTTCCGTCTATGCCTAGCGATCGGGCGTAAATTCCACGTTACGCGACATGAAACCTCAGACATGAAACGCGCGAAGGGTCCCCGGCCACGCCCCCGGCCGCCGAGAAATCCCCGGTCACGTCCGAACTCGGGCCCCACCCGGCGTCGGGCGCCTCCCCGTGCTTGACTCGACACGGGAGGGCGCCATGCTCCGAATCATCCGCCGCGGCTACGGTGAGGCCTCCGCGATCCTCGGCCTCGCCGCGATCAGCTTCGCCCTCGTCCAACTGCTCGGCGGTGCCGGAATCGGCTGGGCCGGCCCGATTCTCGCCTGGCTGCCGCTGACCGCCTACCTCGGCTTCATCGTCGTCGGGCGCCCCTCCACCCGGACCCGCACGCTGTGGCCCCTGCTCGCCGTCAGCGGCGCGGGCGTCGTCCTCGCCGCGTTCGCCAGCGCGGTCGCCGTCGTCATCGCCGTGTCCGGTCTCGCCGCGCTGGCCGGCTACGTGTTCTGGTACTCCCGGCAGGCCCGGCACTCCTGCGCGCTCGTCGTCGGCTCGCCCCTGCCGGACTTCCCGCTCAGCACCGTCGGCGGCGACCGCGTGCGCAGCGCGGTGCTCACCGAGCGCCCGCAGGTGATCGTGTTCTTTCGCGGCTCGTGGTGCCCGTTCTGCACCACGCAGCTGCGCCAGCTCGCCGAGCGCTATCGCGAGCTGGAGCACCGCGGCGTCGGCGTCAGTCTGATCAGCCCGCAGCCCGCCACCGACACCGCCGAGCTCGCCACCCGCTTCGACGTTCCGATGCGGTTCTTCGCCGACCCCGGCGGGGTCGCCGCCGCGGCGCTCGGCCTCACCCAGACCGGCGGGGTCCCGCTGCTCTACGGCGCGGGAACGAACGGCGACACGGTGGTGCCGACCGTCGTGATCACGGACGCCGCCGGCGTCGTGCGCTGGCTCGATCGCACCGACAACCACCGCATCCGCCCCGAACCGGACGCGTTCCTCGCGGTGCTGGACCGCGAAGGGATCACCGGACCGCCGTCACAGCTCGAGTGACTGGCCCGTCGACTCCTCGGCGAGCGCCCAGAGCCGCGCGCCGAACTCGGGCGAGGCGCTGGAGGCGACCGGGCTGACGACCCTCGGGGTGCCCTTCAGCTCGGAGAAGCCGCCCGGGCCGTAGAACTCGCCCGACTGCGCCGCCGGGTCGAGCGCAGCGCGAACGCTCGGCCACGCCCCGTGATCCTTGCCCTGAGCGAACGGCGCCGAGAGGCGCCCGATCAGCCGGTGCGGGGTGCTCTGCCTGTCATTCACGCCCGGCACCTGCTCGGCGAGCTCGGTGACGGCGTAGCCCGGATGCGCCAGCAGCGACGCGCGCGCATCCCCCGCCGCGCGCAGGCGGCGGTCCAGCTCGAAGGCGAATCCGTGCACGGCGTGCTTCGAGAACGCGTACGCACGGAAGCCGCGGTACGTGCGGACCGACAGCAGGTCCTCGGGCTCGAGGGTCACGAGCCGGGTCGACATGCTGCCGAGTCCGACGACGCGTCCGGTCGGCTCCAGCGCCGGGAACAGCAGCGCCGTCAGCAGGAAATGCCCGATCGCGTTGCCGCCGACGAGCAGCTCGAGGCCGTCGGCGGTCTCCTGGCGGGACCCCGGCGGGATCACCTGCCCGGCGTTGTTGATGAGCGCCGCGATCGGCCCCTCTGCGCGCAGTTCCTCGGCGGCGCGCCGGATCGAGGCGAAGGAGGCGATGTCGAGCTCGACGAACGCGACCTGCGCATCCGGCACCCGATCGCGCAGGGCCGCCATCGCGCGCTCGGTCTTGTCGCGCGAGCGCGACGCGAGGATGACCCGCGCCCCGGCCGCCGCGAGCTGCTCGCTCGTGAAGTATCCGATGCCGGCGTTCCCGCCGGTGACCACGACGGTGCGGCCGTCCTGCCGCGGCAGGACGCGAGGCTCCCAGGTCACGACGCGTCGGATCCGTTCGCCGAGGCGATGCGCTCGTGGTGGTGGATGACCTCGGCGACGACGAAGGTGAACCACTTCTCGGCGAACTCGGGGTCGAGCTGCGCGTCGACCGCGAGGGCGCGCAGGCGCGCCACCTGGCGGCGCTCGCGCTCCGGATCCGAGGGCGGCAGACCCTTCTCGGCCTTCAGCTGACCGACCTGCTGGGTCGCCTTGAAGCGCTCGGCGAGGAGGTGCACGAGCGCGGCGTCGATGTTGTCGATGCTCTGCCGCAGCGCGGCGAGCTCGGCCACGACCTCCGGGGCGATGTCACCGTTCTGCGTCATGCTCCGAGCCTAAGCGCCCGCGCGCCGCTCTCCCGGCAGCGGCGTCGGCGCGGTCGGCGCAGAGCGGAACAGCACCGGCCGTTCGCCGGAGTCGGCGAGGCGGGTCTCGAGTCCGCGGCGCACCGTCGGCCACTCGCTCGACAGGATCGAGTAGATCGCCGTGTCGCGCCAGGAGCCGTCGGCGCGCGGCCGATCGTGGCGGGCGATCCCCTCGAACACGGCGCCGAGCCGCTCGATCGCCGCCCGAGACCGCGTGTTGACCGCATCCGCCTGGATGCGCACCCGCTCGAAGCCGTGGCCGAACGCGTGGCCGCGCAGCAGCAGCTTCGCCTCCGGGTTCACCTGGGTTCCCCAGACCCGCGGGTCGTAGGCGGTCCAGCCGATGTGCGTCGACCCGGCGGCCTCATCGAAGTCGCCGAGGGTCGTCGCGCCGACGAGGGCTCCGCGGTGCGGTCCGCTCGCGACGCGGACCACGAAGTTCTGCCGCGCGTCTCCCGCGTAGTACGCGGCGTTCCACGTCGCGTAGGCCGCCTCGTCGACGGGAAGGCCCGCCGGACCGCCCCCGTAGCCGCCGGCGAAGACGGCGGGATGGCCGAGAGCGCGCCACAGCTCGGGCGCGTGAGCGCCGGCCATGGGCTCCAGCATCACGAAACGACCCATCAGGGTCACCGGTTCGGGGCGGCGCGCGGTCACGATGCGATCCTGCCACCCCCCGGCCTGGCGTCGCGGGAGGTGAACAACAGCGGTTAACATCGGAACGCAATGGGGATCTGGGACCTGAACGGCGAGACCACGGCGACGGCGGAACACGCCGCGCCCGAGAACTCGCGCCCGGATCTCACCGACTGGTTCGATCCGCGCAGCCGCCGCGTCGCCGCGGAGGACGCCGTGAAGGGCCTCAGCCTGCCGGACGCGGTGCTCGCGCTGCTGCTGATCGAGGAGCGTCACCCGACGCCGGTCGGGCAGCCGAACCTGGCGATCGCCGACTTCGTGCCGGAGACCGACCCGAGCAACCTGGTTGCCTGGATGCGCGCCGCGCTCGCGCTGGTGCGCTCAGCCGAGGAGTTCGGTCGACGCAATGTCGTCAACGGGGAGTCGGGCCCGGCGCTCGTCGCCGCCATGGCGGGCGCGCACCCCGGGTTCTCGCAGAAGAGCTACAGCGACGTGCTGTTCCACGGCTTCTCGCTCGTCAGCAACTGACCCGCCGCTCCCGCATCAGCGCGCGAGAGAACTCACAGCAAGTCGTGGCGCACGACGATGGCCTCACGGCCGGGGCCGACGCCGATCGCCGACATGCGGGCCCCGCTCATCTCCTCAACGGCGAGCACGTAGTCCTGCGCGTTCTTCGGCAGATCGGAGAACTCGCGCGCGCCGGTGATGTCTTCGCTCCAGCCCGGGAACTCCTCGTAGATCGGAGTCGCGTGGTGGAAGTCGCTCTGGTTGACGGGAACCTCATCGAAGCGGGTGCCGTTGACGTCGTAGGCGACGCAGACCGGGATCGTCTCGAGCCCGGTGAGCACGTCGAGCTTGGTGAGCACGAAATCGGTGACGCCGTTGATGCGCGCCGAGTAGCGCGCAATCGGGGCGTCGTACCAGCCGGTGCGCCGCGGGCGACCGGTGGTGGTGCCGAACTCGAAGCCGGCGGCGCGCAGGAACTCGCCCGACTCGTCGAACAGCTCGGTCGGGAACGGGCCCGCGCCGACGCGCGTCGTGTACGCCTTGACCACCGCGATGACGCGGTCGATGCGGTTGGGGGCGACGCCCGAGCCGGTGGCCGCGCCGCCGCTCGTCGCGTTGGAGCTGGTGACGAACGGGTAGGTGCCGTGATCGACATCGAGCATCGTCGCCTGGCCGCCCTCGAACAGGACAGTCTTGCCGGCATCCAGGGCCTGGTTCAGCACGAGGCCGGTGTCGGCCACCATCGGGCGCAGACGGTCAGCGTAGCTCAGCAGCTCGTCGACGATCTCGTCGACGCCGATCGCCCGGCGGTTGTAGATCTTGACCAGCAGGTGGTTCTTCTGGTCGAGGGCTCCCTCGACCTTCTGGCGCAGGATGTTCTCGTCGAACAGGTCCTGGATCCGGATGCCGACCCGGTTGATCTTGTCGGCGTACGCGGGTCCGATGCCCCGGCCGGTGGTGCCGATCTGGCGCTTGCCGAGGAAGCGCTCGGTGACGCGGTCGAGCGTGCGGTGGTAGCCGGTGATGACGTGCGCGTTGGCGCTGACCAGCAGCTTCGACACGTCGACGCCGCGCGCCGACAGGGCGCCGAGCTCGTCGAAGAGCACCTCAACGTCGACGACGACGCCGTTCGAGATGACGGGGGTGACCCCGGGCGTCAGAATGCCGGACGGCAGCAGGTGCAGCGCGTACTTCTTGTCGCCGATGACGACGGTGTGGCCGGCGTTGTTGCCGCCGTTGAATTTGACGACGTAGTCGACGCGGCTGCCGAGCAGGTCGGTCGCCTTGCCCTTGCCTTCATCGCCCCATTGGGCGCCAACGAGAACGATCGCGGGCATGCTTTTCTCCCTCACGGTCGGGCGGGATTACACCCCAGTCTAACGGGACGTCGGCGGGCCTGGCCCTCGGCGGTCAGTCGCTGGCGCGCCGGCGGCGAATGGCGACGACCACGACCAGGACGACCCCGCCGAGCAGCAGCCCGGCACCCGCGATCACCACGACGGTCGGCACCGTGCCGCCGGTCTCGGCGAGCTCGGTGACCGGGAGCGGCACCCCCACGTACATCGCGAGGACGTAGTCCTGCGACTTCGGCACCCCGCCGAAGACCGTGCAGGTGAGGATCGTGTGCAGCTCGGCCTCGCCGACGAAGTCGGTGTCGAGCTGGAAGTTCAGCGGATGCGAGATCCCGTTCACCTGCGGCGGCTCGGCCGTGTGCAGCACATCCGGAATGGCGTAGATCTCGATCTCGCAGACCGGCTTCTCCCCGTTGATCGTGGGCGCGAACAGGGCGAGCGGGAACGATGCCGGCTCGCCGGGCTCGATGTACATCGGCTCCGGCTGCGGACCGAACGAGACGTCGGTGGGAACGGGCACGCCGACGAACGCGACGAGCTCGTACGCCTTCTCCTGGATTCCGTTGCCGATCCGCACCGTGATGGCGACCGCGTTCGGCACGTTGCGGGGGTCCCCGCCGCTGGTGAGCATGGTCACGTCGACGCCTGGGGCGGTCTCGTTGAACGCGGCCGTGAACCGCGACGACGGGTTCGTCACCGTCATCTCGACCGTGCTGCCGGCCGGGAAGCTGAGGCCCGTGAAGTCGAACGTCGCGGCCGATCCGACCGGCGCGGAGATCGGCGCGATCCGGGTCGGGAACGTCGCCGCCGGGGTGCCCACGTAGTTGTAGATGTCGAACGTCCAGCTCTCTCCGCCGAACTCGATCTCGAGGATGAGGTGCGCGACGCCGCTGAACCCGCTCGGCGGATCGAGGGTGATGCCCGCCGAGGTCGAGCCGTCGGCCGTGACCGAGTACCCCTGCGTCGTCCCGAAGTCGTCGACGAGCGTCACGGTCGGGGTTCCCGGGAAGCACATGCCGGACAGCGGCACGACGCCCAGCACGTCGACATGCGACTCGATCACGTAGATCGTCGGATCGCTGGCGTTCGCCGGGCTGTAGTTCGGCGGCACGTAGCTCGCGCAGGCCGGAGCCGCCGCCGCTGGATCGGTGTGGCCGGTCGTCGGGGCGACCGTCGACAGCGCGCCGACGATGCATGCCGCTACAGCAATACGCAGAACTCGGGAGAGCACCGGGACCCACTCTCTGTCGTGCGCAGCCTTCGCGCGTGTCCGCCGAGTCTAGGGCCCGTCAGCTTTCGGCGTGCCGGCGAATCCATTCGTGCATGACGATCGCGGCCGCCGCCGCCGCGTTGATCGACCGTGTCGAGCCGTACTGCCGGATGTGCACCGTGGCGGTCGCGGCGGCGAGCGCCTCGGCGCTCAGGCCCGGGCCCTCCTGGCCGAACAGCAGGCACGCAGCCGGCGGGGAGCTCGGCGTCGATCACATCGACCGAGCCGGGCACGTTGTCGACGGCGAGGACCGGCAGGTCGCGCTCGGCCGCCCAGGCGACGAGAGCATCCACCGTCTCGTGGTGGATCACCGTCTGGTACCGATCGGTCACCATCGCGCCGCGCTTGTTCCAGCGGCGCTTCCCGACGATGTGCACCGCCGCCGCCGCGAAGGCGTTGGCCGTGCGCACGATCGAGCCGATGTTGAGGTCGTGCTGCCAGTTCTCGATCGCGACATGGAATTCGTGGCGGCGCGTGTCGAGCTCGGCGACGATCGCATCCATGCGCCAGTAGCGGAACTCGTCGACGACGTTGCGGCGATCGCCGTGCTCGAGCAGCTCCGGGTCGAGGCGCGGATCGTCCGGCCAGGATGCGCGCCCGCCCGGCCAGGGGCCGACGCCGACCGGCATCTGGTCTTCACTCGGTCGCTGCTCGTCCACCCTGCGAGAGTATCGGCGCGCGGACTGTTAAGGTCAGCGCATGCCCACGCCGGAGGATGCGCCCCTCGTCGGCCCCGACGCTTCCGACACGATCGTGCTCGGCGACAACCTGGCGGTCACAGCCCAGCTGCCCGACGCCTCCGTGCGGCTCATCTACCTCGACCCGCCGTTCAACACCGGGCGCACGCAGCACCACACGCCGATTCGCACGGAGCGCGCCGCCGACGGCAGCGACCGGGTGGGCTTCGGCGGTCAGAGCTATGCGAGCGTTCGCGGCGAGCGCCGCAGCTTCGGCGACAGCTTCGACGACTACTGGGCGTTCCTCGAGCCGCGGCTGCGGGAGGCGCACCGGCTGCTGGATGACCAGGGCACCCTCTACCTGCACCTCGACTTCCGCGAGGCGCACTACGCGAAGGTCGCCCTCGATGAGCTGTTCGGCCGGGACTGCTTCCTCAACGAGCTGATCTGGGCCTACGACTACGGCGCGAAGTCGAACCGGCGGTGGCCGGCCAAGCACGACACGATCCTGGTCTACGTCAAGGATCCGGCGCGGTACTACTTCGACAACGCCAGCGTCGACCGGGAGCCGTACATGGCGCCGGGACTGGTGACGCCCGAGAAGGTGGCACGCGGCAAGCTGCCCACCGACGTCTGGTGGCACACCATCGTCGGCACGAACGCGCGCGAGCGCACCGGGTATCCGACGCAGAAGCCGGAGGGCATCCTGCGCCGCATCGTGCAGGCCTCGAGCGCGCCGGGCGACCTGGTGCTCGACTTCTTCGCCGGTTCCGGCACGACCGGGGCGGTGGCGCACGCGCTCGGGCGGCGCTTCCTGCTGGTGGATGAGAGCCGGGATGCCGTCGAGGTGATGCGCGCGCGCCTGCCGCACGCCCGCATCCTCACCCCTCCCACCCCCTGAACGCCCCGCCAGCGCCCCGCCGCCTCCGCCGCATGTGCCACATGCGCCGCGCGAGTGTGCCGCTTCTCCGGGGGTTTCACGCGCGACCCCGGGTTTCACGCGGCCGCATCCGGCCCTCGGCCCGGAATCTCCGGAGAAACGTCGCACTCGGGCGCTCAGTAGGCTGGTCGCATGGCTAATCGCGCTGACGTCGAATGCTGGCTCACCGATATGGACGGCGTTCTCGTCCACGAGAACACGGCGCTTCCCGGCGCCCAGGAGCTCATCGAGCAGTGGACGAACACCGGCACCCCGTTTCTGGTGCTGACGAACAACTCGATCTTCACCCCGCGTGACCTCGCTGCGCGCCTGCGCGCCTCGGGCCTCTCGGTTCCCGAGGAGGCGATCTGGACGAGCGCCCTCGCCACGGCCGACTTCTGCGCCCAGCAGATGCCCGGCGGCACGGCGTTCGTGATCGGCGAGTCGGGCATGACGAACGCGCTGCACGAGGTCGGGTTCATCCTCACCGAGACCAACCCCGACTACGTGGTCGTCGGCGAGACCCGCAACTACTCGTTCGAGGCGATCACCAAGGCGATCCGATTCATCAACAACGGCGCCCGCTTCATCGCCACCAACCCGGATGCCACCGGCCCCTCGGCCGAGGGCGCCCTGCCGGCGACCGGCGCGATCTCCGCCCTCATCACGAAGGCGACCGGCAAGGAGCCCTACGTGGTGGGCAAGCCGAACCCAATGATGTTCCGCTCGGCGATGAACAAGATCGGCGCGCACTCCGAGGTCACGGCGATGATCGGCGACCGGATGGACACCGACATCGTCGCCGGCATCGAGGCGGGACTGCACACCGTGCTGGTGATGACCGGGATCAGCGACCAGGCCGAGATCGACCGCTACCCGTTCCGGCCGGACGAGATCCTCGCCGGCGTGCACGAGCTGGTCGCGCCGATGCCCGCCGAGACGGAGCTCTGAGTCCCGACCTCAGTCCGAGCCCGGGCGGCCCCGCCTAGCCCTCGTCGACCGGGTAGGCGGCGCTGCCCTCGAGCGGCTCGCCCGAGGTGCGCGTCACGAAGCAGCGGTACGACGGGTCCTTCTCCCACTGCTCCGCCGTCGCCGGGTAGCTGCCCTGCATGGTGACGTCGAGCAGGTTGTTGAGTCCCTCCAGGTTGACGACGCCCTGCGCGGCGCAGAGCTCGTCGATGCCGGCCTGGAGCTGCTCGACGCCGGGGAACGGCACCAGCGGCTCGGCGGTGGCCGGAGTCTCGTCGTCGCTCTCCTCCGGCTCGGGCTGGTAGCTGCTGCGGTAGACCAGCTGGGCGGCGTGCGGCTCAGCGCAGTCGACGACCGTGTACTGGGTCTGCCAGGCATCCGTGTAGGGGTCGAGGCATTCGCCGCCGAGCAGCTCGTCCCACAGATAGAGCCCGGGCTCGACGGGGCCGATCGCCTCCACGGTGGCGCTCGCGCTCGGGGTCGGGCTCGCCGTGATCACCGGCGCCGGCCCGAGCAGCTCGGGAAGCCGCGTGCCGACGAAGTACAGCACGATGAGGGCGAGGATGCCGATGAGGCCGCCGGCGACCGCCATCAGGATCTTCTGGGTCTTGCCGAACCCCGCGACGGGAGGCCCGTCGCCGTCGCCGGGTCCGCCGCCGTCGCCGCCGTCCGCGCCCGCGTCGCGCGAGGACTTGGACAGGCGCTTGGCGAAGGGAGCCTCGTTCGGGTCCGGGCCGACCGGCACCTCGCGGAACTGGTCTTCGCCGAACAGCGACTGGAGCGCATCCCCCGACGCCGCCTCGGCGCTCGGGAAGAGCGCGGTGGGCTGGTCGGCGGCGGAGAGGCGCTCGGTGGGCTGATCGGCACCCCCAGCGCCCGACATGTCGTCGACGGGCGGAGCATATGCCTGCGTCGCCATGTCATCGAAGTCGGGGGTGAACGGCTGCGTCGGCTCCGACTCGACGAACGGGGTCGGCGGGCGAAGGTCGGGCGCGAAGGGCTCGGTCGGCGGCGGTCCCGCGAACGGCTGAGGCGCGGCGGAGTGGGGCACCGCGGCCGCGGGCGGGCTCGGCGGCGCTGGCTGGCTCGGCGGCGCTGGCGAGGACGGTGCGGCGGGCTGGCCCGACGGCGCGGGCGGCGTCGGTTGGCTCGGCTGCGCCGGCTGCACTGGCTGGCTCGGCGGCAGCGGCTGGGCCTGCTGCGCGGTGGGGAACGGCGCGGCCGACGGACTCGGCGGCGCGGGCTGGGCGGGCTGGCTCGGTTGTGCGGGCGGGGCGTCGTCTCCGCTCGGGCGCAGCCCCCAGTTGAAGCCGCCCGCCGCAGCCGGCGGGGCGGCGGGCGGAGTCGTCGGTGACGCGGGCGGCTGCGCGGCTGGCGGCGCGAAAGGCTGTGCGGGAGGAGCCGTCGGCGGGAAACCCGGTGCGCCCGGGAAACCAGCGGCAGGCGGCGCCTGCGCCGGCGGAACCTGTGTCGGAGGCACCTGCGCGGGCGGCACGTGCGCGGGCGGCACCGCGGCGTGCGGCCGCGCGGCCGGCGGCGGGGTCACCGGCGGCGGTGGCGGCGAGACCGGCGGCGAACCGGGTGCCGAGCCGAACGGGTTGATCAGCGTGGGCGGGCTGGCGGGCGGGCCGGAGCGCGGCGGCGCGGCAGGCGGAACCGCAGGCGGCGCAGCGGGCGGCGCGGCAGGCGGCGGAGTCTGCGGCGGCGCGGGCGACGCGGGCGTCACCGGCGGCGCGTCCTCCTCGTCACCGGCGCCGAACTGCGCGGCGAACCAGTCGGCTCCCGAGTCGATCGGCTCGTCGTCCCGTCCGGTCACGGCGCCAGTCCGAGATCGGCCAATCCGATCGCGGCGTAGTACGGGTAGCCGGCGGCCTCGATGACTTCCTTCGCGCCGGTGTCGCGATCGACGACGACGGCGACGGCCGCGATCTCGGCGCCGACCTTGAGCAGGGCCTCGATCGCCTTCAGCGGGGAGCCGCCCGTGGTCGAGGTGTCCTCCAGCACGACGACGCGCTTGCCCGCGAGCTCCGGGCCCTCCACCTGACGACCGCGCCCGTGGTCCTTCGGCTCCTTGCGCACCACGAAGGCGTCATACGGTCGCCCCTGCGCGGCGCCCTGGTGAAGCACCGCAGCGGCGATCGGGTCGGCGCCCATGGTCAGGCCGCCCACCGCATCCACGTTCGGGATGTCGGCGATCAGGTCGACCATGACCTGCCCGATGAGGGGAGCGACCCGCCCGTCGAGGCTCACCTTGCGGAGGTCGATGTAGTAGCTCGCCTTCTTCCCGCTGGTGAGGGTGAAGTCGCCGTGGAACACGGCATCCTTCGAGATGGCATCGATCAGCTTCTGGCGGGCGCTCACTCGTCCAGATTAGGGCAGGTCGTCGAAACCCAACGAGGCGAGCGCGGAGGCGGGCTCGCCGTCAGCGCCGGAACCGGCCGACGCGGAGGCGACCCCGAGCCAGGCGACGGCCGCGGAGGCCACGATCATCACGACAACCAGAATCATCGTGGCGCGCGGAGACAACCGCGGGGCACGGAGATGGGCGTCGGGATCGGAGGTCACTGCGATCACCGTATGAGAGTCGAGCCTTGGTCAATAGCCACCCCTTTGGGGGGCACCGCGGTGGCGTGCCTTCGCCCGGTAGCTTGGGAGCCATGCGCATCGCCACCTGGAACGTCAACTCGATCCGGACTCGCGTCGGTCGCGTCGTCGATTGGCTCGAGCGCGCCGACGTCGACGTGCTCGCGATGCAGGAGATCAAGTGCAAGCCGGAGCAGTTCCCGCACGCCGCCTTCGAGGTCGCGGGCTATGACGTCGCCGTGCACGGACTCAACCAGTGGAACGGCGTCGCGCTCGCCAGCCGGCTGCCGATCACCCAGGTCGAGACAGAGTTCCCGGGGATGCCCGGCTTTCTGAAGGGCGCGGAGGGCCCGGACCTCCCGCGCGAGGCGCGCGCGCTCGGCGCGACCATCGACGATGTGCGCGTCTGGAGCCTCTACGTGCCCAACGGCCGAGCCCTCGATGACCCGCACTACGCGTACAAGCTCGACTGGCTGGCGGCGCTGCGCACCGCGACGGAGGACTGGCTGCGCGCCGACCCGGACTTGCCGCTCGCGCTCACCGGCGACTTCAACATCGCGCCCTTCGACGCCGACATGGGCGACCCGAGCTTCGCGCCCGGGCGCTCGACGCACGTCTCCGAGCCGGAGCGCGCCGCGTTCCGCGCCTTCGAGGATGCGGGCCTCACCGATGTCGTGCGTCCGCTCGTGCCCGAGGGCTTCACCTTCTGGGACTACCAGCAGCTGCGCTTCCCGCGGAACGAGGGCATGCGGATCGACTTCGTGCTCGGCTCGGCCGCGTTCGCCGACCGGGTCGCGGGCGCCGAGATCCACCGCGACGAGCGGAAGGGCGACGGCCCGAGCGACCACGTGCCGGTGCTCGTCGAGCTGATGAATGAGGGCGACGACGACGATCGCCCGATGATCTTCTAGCCGGCCGCACCCGTCCGGCCGGGGTCAGGCCGCCAGGATCGCGGCGACGACGACGAGCACGGGCAGCGACAGCACCGTCGTGATGAGCACGGTGTCGCGCGCGAGCACCACCCCGCGGCCGTAGCGCTGCGCGTAGTTGAACACGTTCTGCGCCGAGGGCAGCGCGGCCAGCACGACGACGACGAACAGCTCGTGCCCGGTCAGTCCCCAGAGGACGTGCCCGACAAACCAGGCGACGATCGGCATCACGATGAGCTTGAGCGACGAGGCGAGGATGACGTCGCGGCGCGCACTGCCGGGGGCGAGCACGCGGCGACCGTGCAGCGACATCCCGAAGGTCAGCAGGATCACCGGCACCGCCGCAGATCCGACGAGGGCGAACGGCTCCATCACGAAGTCGGGAAGGTCGAGCCCGAGCACGGCGACGAGAAGGCCGGCGGCAGACCCGACGATGAGCGGGTTGGTGATCGGCTGCAGGAAGATGCGGCCCCAGGAGCGGTGCCCGTGCGAACTGACGTCGAGCACGGTGAGCGCGAGCGGAGCGATCACCAGCAGCTGCAGCAGGATGACGGGCGCCGACGCGGAGGCGTCGCCGAGCACGTAAACGGCGACCGGGATGCCGATGTTGTTGGCATTGACGTAGCCCGAGCCGAGCGCCCCGATGGTGACGTCGGCGACCGAGCGGCGCCAGGCGAAGCGGGCCACCAGCAGGAACACCAGCATCGGCACGACGGCGGAGATGATCGAGATCGGCAGGACGTCCGAGAACAGCCGCGCGACGTCGGCCTCGGCGAGCACCGTGAACAGCAGCGCGGGCGACAGCACGAAGAAGGCGAGCCGGCTGAGCGCGTAGTCGGCGTGCTCGCCCAGAAGCCCGATGCGCCCGATCAGGTACCCGACCCCGATGATGACGGCGATGATCGCGAACCCCACGAGAACACCGATCATCCCCCCATCCTGGCGTAGGTAGGGACTGCTCATGGCGCGGCGCACGGGACCCGAGAACCATAGGGAACCCACAGACCTGGCGCGCCCGCGCCTGCATCAAGGAGATTCCCATGCGACGCATCGTCCCCGTACTCGCTCTCGGCGCTGGCCTGTCCCTCGCCCTCAGCGGGTGCTTCGTCAACCCGCTCGAGAGCATCACCGAGAACCTTGTCGAGGAGGGCGTCGAGGAGCTGATCGAAGGCCAGACCGGCGTCGACATCGACGTCAACGGCTCGGGGATCTCGCTTCCCGACAGCTGGCCGTCCGAACTCCCGGTTCCGAGCGAGGGAACGCTCCAGTACTCGGCCTCGATCGGCGAGACGTTCTCAGCGCAGTACGAGGTGAGCGGACGCGGCACCTTCGACGACCTGGTGTCGAAGCTGGAGGCGGCCGGCTTCGAGAACACCGGTGAGATCGACTACGGCGGACTGACCAGCACCGCTCTCGAGACCGAGCGGTGGCAGGTCTCCATCGTCTACATCAACGGCGAAGACGGCACCCCGGCGGCGCTGCAGTATTCGATCGTCGACAAGGACGCCCAGTAGAGCCCACGACGAATTCTCGCGAGAACCGGCGCTTCGGCGCCGGTTTTCTGCGTCGGTCGCAAGAAAACCGGCGACTCGGATGCCTACGCTCGAAAGAGAAAGGAGGCGCCATGTCATCGCTCACTGCTCACCGCTCGATCGTCGGAGAACCGGAGGTCGTGGAAGACGGCGCGCTCCTTCCCGAGTCCTCGACCTGGCACGAGCTGAAGGCCGCCGTGAGCGAACTGCGCACGCTGCAGGCCGCCGACGGCAGCATCCCCGAGGTCGCGTCGCACGCGGCCGCTGCCGTGCTCGTCGCCCGGGCCGCGGCGTCGTTGCGGGCTCTCGCCCCCGCTCTCCCGCACGACGCCGCGTATCTGACGGCTGTGGACGCCGACCTCGCCCGCTGGGTCGAGACCGGGTTCCCGGTTCCCGACTTCTACGACAGCCTCGTCGCCTTCCACCCCGAGCACACGCGTGCCGACGGAGTCCGGCACGTCGTGCTGTTCCCGATGTACACGCAGAACGGGCAGAGCGAACGCCTGCTCGAAGCCGTGCTGATCGAGGTCATCTGGCCCGACTTCGTCGCGGCCCTCGAGGGCGACGCCTACTCGAACGCGATGTTCATCCCCGTGCGGTTCCTCGACTTCACCGCCGGCTACGACACCAACTCGGCGGTGCTCTTCCCCGAGACCGTGTCGATCGCCGACCGCCCGGTGCCGCCGTTCACCTGGGGGGCGATCTTCGCCGACCGCGAGGCGGCACGGTTCCGTCGCGTCGTCCGCGCCGCGGTCGAGACGACCAAGCTCGACCTGCCCGCCGACGCCGCCGAACTGCTCGACGACCAGGCGATGACCGAGCACACCTTCGTGATGTGGGACCTGATCCACGATCGCAGCCACATGCGCGGCGACCTGCCGTTCGATCCGTTCATGATCAAGCAGCGGATGCCGTACTTCCTCTACTCGCTCGAGGAGCTGCGCTGCGACCTGACCGCGTTCCGCGAGTCGGTGCGGATCGAGCACGACTCCGCCACCGACGACGAGACCCGCGCCCACGCCCGCCACGTGCAGTACGCGATCCTGTTCGACCGGATCTTCCGCTTCCCGCTGACCGGCTCGCGCGTGCGCAACTACGACGGACTCGGCGGCCAGCTGCTGTTCGCCTGGCTGCACCAGCACCACGTGCTGCACTGGACCGACACCCAGCTCGCCATCGACTGGGCCGAGCTGCCCGCCGTCGTGATCGAGCTCTCGGACCGGATCAACGAGCTGTACTGGAAGAGCATCGACCGGCCGAAGCCCGCGCACTGGCTGGCCGCCTACGAACTGGTGCGCGGCACCCTCGCGCCGCACCCCGCCTCGCAGTGGGCGCGCGGCCTGAGCGACGAGGTGCTCGCCGGAGCGCCGAAGGGCTACACCGACGCGGTGCTGGAGGACGAGTTCCCGCTGTCGATGTTCTACGAGGCGCTCGGCAGGAAGCTGCGCGCGGTGATCGATTCGACCAGCGGAATCACGGCCGCAAGCGCCGAGCCAGCCTCTAGCCTGGAGTCATGAAAAGACCCGTTCTCACCTCGGTTCTGATCGGCCTGGGCGCGCTCGTCTACGGCGCCTCGCCGCTCGACCTGGTGCCCGAGCTGCTGGCGGGTCCGCTCGGCTTCGGCGACGACGCCGTCGTGCTCGTCGCGGCGGGCGTCGCGATCTGGCGCATCCTGCGCAAGCGCTCCGGTCGCGGCGATGCCGGTGTCGACCCGGCGCCCGAGCACTGACCCGAATGCGAGACTGAGCCCGTGAGACTCCACGACGACACCCTGCGCGCCTTCGCGAGCGACAACTACGCGGGCGTGCACCCCGAGGTGCTGCACGCCCTCGCGGATGCCAACGGCGGCCACCAGATCGCCTACGGCGAGGACGACTACACGGCGCGGCTGTCGGAGGTCGTGCGGGAGCACTTCGGCGAGCGCGCGGAGACCTTCCCGGTCTTCAACGGCACGGGCGCCAACGTGGTCGCGCTCACGAGCGTGCTGCCGCGCTGGGGCGCCGTCATCGCCACCGACACCGCGCACATCCACACCGACGAGGCGGGCGCCCCCGAGCGCGTCTCCGGGCTCAAGCTGCTCACCGTCACGACGCCCGACGGCAAGCTCACCCCCGAGCTGATCGCCACCGAGGCGTGGGGCTGGGGCGACGAGCACCGCCCGCAGCCGCTCGCAGTCAGCATCACCCAGACCACCGAGCTCGGCACGCTGTACACGCCCGCCGAGGTGCGCGCGATCGCCGACTTCGCGCACGAGCACGGCATGGCGCTGCACATGGACGGCGCCCGACTCTGGAACGCGGCCGCCGCGATCGGCGTGCCCTTCGCCGAGTTCACGACCGAGGCGGGGGTCGACATCCTCAGCCTCGGCGGCACCAAGAACGGACTGCTCGGCGCCGAGGCGATCGTCGTGCTGAACCCGGAGCGCGCCGACGGGCTGATCTACCTGCGCAAGCTCAGCATGCAGCTGGGCAGCAAGATGCGCTTCCTCTCGGCGCAGCTGCTCGCCCTGTTCGACGGCGGGCTCGGACTCGCCTCGGCCGGTCACGCGAACGCGATGGCGACGCGGCTGCGGTCGGCGCTCGAGGAGGCGCGCATCCCGGGGCTCTCGTTCTCGCAGGAGACCCAGGCGAACGCGGTGTTCGCGGTGCTGCCGAACGAGGTCGCCGATGCGATCCGCGAGCACGCCCGCTTCTACGACTGGGACCGCGCCGCCGGCCAGGTGCGCTGGATGACCTCGTGGGACACCACCGAGGCGGACGTCAATGCGTTCGTCGAGCTCATCCGCTCGGAGTTCGCGCGACCCGACGGCGACTGACGACGTCACCGAACGGCGAGCACCCCCGACCCCGCTGTCCCTGCGCGAGTAGGGTGGGCGCGACCGTTTGGGGGAACTGTTGACACAGGCTGCACCGTGGCCGATCGTGCCGAGAACGGCGCTGCTCGACTCGCTCGGCGCCGGTGTGACGGCGACCCCTCCGCGCTCCCAGCTTCTCGTCGGGCCCAGCGGCACGGGCAAGACGGCGCTCGCGCAGGCCGTGGCTGCTCGAGCCGACAAGGACGGGCGCGTCGTCGTGCCGATCGTCGGAGTCGCCGAGCTCCGCTCCGTAGCGTTGGGGGCGATGGCTGCCGCGCTCGGGCCCGACGGCGATCGCAGCCTCGACGAACGAGTCCACGACCTCATCCGTCGCGTCGGGATGGCAGCCCGTCACCACCTCCTCGTGGTTGACGACGCCCCGCTGCTCGACGACGTCTCAGCGGGGGTCGTCTACCAGCTCATCCGCGTGTTCGGCGTGCCCGCTGTTCTCACGGCGCGCGACAGTCACGAACCCGGCGACATCCTCGAACGACTTCTTCGAGAGGATGCCGTCGCGCGCGTTGAGGTGACAGGGCTTGACATGCACGAGGCCGAGCTCGCTGTGCAGCGCAGGCTCGGCGGGCGATTGAACCCCGACACCCTCCACCGCGTCTGGGAGCGCACGCAAGGAAACCCCCTTTTTCTGCGGGAACTGGTCGAACGTGCCGTCCGTGCCGGAACCGTGCACCAGACGGCGTCCGGGATCGCCTTCGACGAGGGTGCGTCGGTGACGACGGACGCCAGCATCGACCGCCGTCTCGACTCGCTCGGCCCCGAGCTTGCCGCCCTCACGCGCCTGGTCGCCCTCACGCAGCCGGTTCCGCTCCGGTCGATCGCCGAGTCCGTCCACGCGCGCCATCTCGACCAGCTCATCGAGTCGAGCGTTCTGCTGCACACTCACGAAGGCATCCGGATCTCGCACCCGTTGTTCGCAGAGGCCGCGCTCCGCCGAGCGCTCCCGCAGCAGTTGAGCGCATCCCGCCTCGCCGCGGTGGCGCTGCTCCGCGAGATCGGAGATGACAACGCTCGTCTCCGCGCCCTCCGTCTCGAACTCGACGAGGGTGAGCACAGCGATCCCGCCGAGCTCGCCTGGGCTGCGGCGATCGCACGTTCTCTGGGCGACCACGCAGGCTCGGTGGAGTTCTCCCGGCGCGCGCTCGCGAACGGCACAGAGGACGAGAACACACGGTGGCACTTGGCGGCAGCGCTGTCGGCGTTGGGCCGGCTCGACGACGCAGATGCGGCATTCGCGGAGGCGTGGATGCACCTGGGCGACAGCCACGATCGGCGCGCCTGGGGGGTCTCGCTGAACGGCGACCATCTGGCGTTTCATCGCCACAACCCCGAGGCCGCGCTCGCCCTCGCCGAGCAGCACGTCGGCATGCTGCCTGCGGCCCTCCACGAGGCACTGGGCCCGGAGCTGGCGACATGGGGCATCATCGCGGGGCACCAGGCCGCGGTCGATTCCAGCAGTCGGTTCGACGACGAGTCGCCACCGCAGCTGCTGGTGCGATCCGCCATGGCCAGCGTTCTCCGCAATGCGATGGGTGGCGCCGACAACGAGTCTGGGGACTCGGTCAATGTGCTGGGGCGCATGGCGAAACGATTCGGCGTGCTCGATCCTCTCGCCGGCGCCATGGAGACCGCCGGGCGCATCCTCGCCCTGATCTCCGACGAACGCGGAACCGAGGCATGGGAGCTGGTGCAGAACCAGCGGCTCGGTCCGGTCAACGATGCCGCCGGAATGTGGAGCTTCTCGCTCGGCAACTTCTGCCACTACTCGGGTCGACCCGAGGAGGGCCTCGAGTACGCCGATCTGGCGATTCAGCAGCTGCATTGGCGCGATCTCAGCGGAGTTCTGGGCGCCGCCATGGTGCTCAAGGCGTTCTTCTTGATTCAGCTGCGGCAACGGGCCGCGGCTGAGGACGTCCTCGAGACGTTGAAACCGGCCCAGCGCCGAGAGCCGCGCGCTGCATTGCTTCTCGCCGAACTGACGGCCTGGGATCTGGCCGAGCGCGGCCGCACCGCCGAGGCCGCCGCCGCCTTGCTCGCTGCCGGTCGCCACGCCGTGACGAGCGGATACGCCGTGGGCGGAGCGTTGACCATGTCGCTCGGCATTCGGTTCGGAGAGGCAGCGCAGGTTGTCGCCGCGCTGGAGGAGTGCGCCCAGGCGGTCGAGGGACGCTCAGCGCTTGCCAACGACCTGCGCGACCTCGCTCGCGCCACCGCCGATGGAGACCCGCGAACCGTGGTCGCGATCGCCCCGCGTCTGGTTGACGCGGCCATGCCGCCCACGGCGCTGGATGCGCTGTTGGTTGTTCGCGACGCCGCGATGAGTGCCGAGGATCGGCGCCTGGTCGATCTGACCGTCGCCACGTTGCGACCGCTGTGCGAGCAAGGCCCCTGGAATTCGCGCGAGTACGAGCCCATCCTCAGCAAGCGGCAGCTCGAGGTGGCCGCGCTGGCGGCGAAGCGCTTGTCGAGTCGCGAGATCGCCCTTCAGCTCGGCGTCTCGGTTCGCACCATCGACAATCACCTGGCGCACGTCTACCGACGCCTCGGCGTGAGCGACCGGCGTGAGCTGCGCGGCGCGCTCAGCGAGACTCCTAGGCTGTCAGGGTGACAACGGACCCTTCGAAGCCCTGGCTCGACTCCTACGCCCCCGGTGTTCCCCACACGCTCCCCGACCCGACCGGGTCGCTGTTCGACCTGATGGCCGAGTCGGTGGCGACCTACCCCGATCATGTGGCGCTGGAGTTCTTCCGCCGTGAGACGACCTACGCGGAGCTCGGCGACCAGATCGCCCGGGCCGCCGAGGGGCTGCGCGAACTCGGGGTGAAGGCCGGCGATCCCGTCGCGATCTCGCTGCCGAACTGCCCGCAGCACGTGGTCGCGTTCTACGCCGTGCTGCGGCTCGGCGCGATCGTCATCGAGCACAACCCGCTCTACACGGCGCGCGAGCTGCGTCACCAGTTCGAAGACCACGGCGCCCGCGTCATCATCGCCTGGGACAAGATCGTCGAGACGGTGCAGGCCTTCCCCGCCGATGTGCGCGTCGACCACATCGTCTCGGTCAACGTCACGCGTGCGATGCCGTTTGTGACGCGCGCTGCCCTCCGCCTTCCGATCCCCAAGGCTCGCGAGGCGAGGCAGTCGCTCACCACCTCCGTCTCCGGCACGACGCCGTGGCAGGAGCTGCTCGACCACGAGCCGATCGCCGCCGAGGTGCCGAAGCCGGCCGTCGACGACGTCGCACTCATCCAGTACACGAGCGGCACCACCGGGCACCCGAAGGGCGCGACCCTCAGCCACGGCAACCTGCTGATCAACGCCGCCCAGGCGCGCGCCTGGGTTCCCGAGGTGCCGCGCGGCAGTGCGAGCGTGCACGCCGTGCTGCCGCTGTTCCACGCCTACGGCCTGACCCTCTGCCTCACCTTCGCGATGAGCATGGGGGCCCGCCTGGTGCTGTTCCCGCGCTTCGATCCCGACCTGGTGCTGTCGGTCATCCGCAAGCGCCCGCCGACGTTCCTGCCGGCGGTGCCCCCGATCTACGAGCGGCTCACCCTCGCCGCCGCGGAGCGCGGGATCTCGCTGCGCGGCATCAGCATCGCGATCTCGGGCGCGATGCCGCTCTCCCCCTCCGTCGTCGAGCCGTGGGAGGCCGCCACGGGCGGCTACCTCGTCGAGGGCTACGGCCTGAGCGAGACGAGCCCCGTGCTGATGGCGAACCCGGTCGCCCCCACCCGCAAGGCCGGCACGGTCGGCCTGCCGCTGCCGAACACCGAGATCCGGGTCGTCGACCCCGAGAACCCGACCGTCGAGATGCCGGCGGGAGAAGCCGGCGAGCTGCTCGTCCGCGGGCCGCAGGTGTTCTCCGGCTACTGGAAGCGCTCCGAGGAGACCGCCGCGGTGTTCGTCAACGACTGGTTCCGCACCGGCGACATCGTGCGGGTCGACGCCGAGGGCTTCGTGACGATCGTCGACCGGATCAAGGAGCTCGTCATCACGGGCGGATTCAACGTCGCGCCGAGCGAGGTCGAGGAGGCGTTGCGCGCGTTCCCCGGCGTCGCCGACGTCGCGATCGTGGGCATCCCGGATGAACGCGACGGCGAGCACGTCGTCGCCGCGGTCGTCGCGGCGCCGGGCGCGACCATCAACGAGCAGGCCCTGCGCGACTTCGCGCGCGAGCGGCTCGCCGCCTACAAGGTGCCGCGCCGCGTCGTGCTGGTCGACGAGCTGCCGAAGTCGCTGATCGGCAAGGTGCTGCGGAAGAAGGTGCGCGACCACATCCTCGAGCGCCCCTAGCCTGGGGTGATGCGATTCGGAATCTTCATCCCGCAGGGCTGGCGTCACGACCTCGTCGAGATCGACCCGAAGGACCACTGGGCGACGATGAAGTCTCTCGCCCTCGCCGCCGATGCGGGGCCGTGGGAGTCGCTGTGGGTGTACGACCACTTCCACACCGTTCCGGAGCCGACCGAGGAGGCGACCCACGAGGCGTGGACGCTGATGTCGGCGTTCGGCGCGGTCACCGACCGCATCCGGCTCGGCCAGATGTGCACCTGCCTCGGCTACCGCAACCCCGCCTACCTGGCGAAGGTGGCGGCGACCGTGGACCACGTCTCCGGCGGGCGCGCCGAGATGGGCATCGGCGCCGGCTGGTACGAGCACGAGTGGCGCGCCTACGGCTACGGCTTCCCCACAGCCCCGGAGCGGCTGCGGATGCTCAACGAGGGCGTGCAGATCATGAAGCAGGCCTGGACCGAGGGCGTCGCGACCCTCGACGGCGAGTTCTACCAGGTGGACGGCGCGATCGTCCGGCCGCTGCCGGTGCAGTCCGGCGGCATCCCGCTGTGGGTCGCGGGCGGCGGCGAGAAGGTGACGCTGCGCATCGCGGCGCAGTACGCGAACTACACGAACTTCGGCGGCTCCCCCGAGGTCTTCGCGCACAAGAGCGAGCTGCTGCGGGCGCACTGCGAGCGCCTCGGCACCGACTTCTCGGCCATCACGCGCTCCAGCAACTTCAACACGGTGATCGCCGAGACGGATGCGGAGGTGCAGGCGAAGCTGAACGACTACGAGGCGCGCCTCGGCCGCTTCCTCTCCGCCGACAAGGCCGCCGAGGTCGTCGCGCCGTACCGCGACGACTCGACGGACGCTCTCGCCGGCACCCCGGAGCAGATCGTCGAGGCGCTGCGCGCGCGCGAGGCGCTCGGGCTCGGCTACGCCATCCACTACTTCCCGGAGTCGGCCTACGACCGCTCCGGCGCCGCCCTCTTCGAGCGCACCGTCATCCCCGCCCTCGCCTGACCCCCGCCCGCGCCCGGGAAGGCGCGCGGGGGATCAGTCGTCGTCGCGGGGGGCGTGCGTGACCTGGAGCTCGTCGCCTGAAAGGTCGACGCGCACGGTGTCGCCGTCGCGCACCTCGCCCGAGAGCAGCGCGCGCGCCAGGTTGTCGTCGATCTCGTGCTGCATGAGGCGGCGAAGCGGTCGGGCGCCGTACACCGGGTCGAACCCGCGCTCGGCCAGCCAGGCCCGGGCATCCGGGGTGACGGCCAGCTGCAGTCGGCGCTCACTGAGTCGACGCTCGAGCCGATCGATGTACAGCGACACGATCTGCCCCAGGTCGTCCTTGCTGAGCGGCGCGAACACGACGATGTCGTCGAGCCGGTTCACGAACTCCGGCTTGAACGAGGTGCGCACGAGGTCGTGCACCGCCTCGACCTTGGTCGACCACTCGAGCGTCTGGTCGGTCAGGAAGTGGCTGCCCAGGTTCGAGGTGAGGATCAGGATCGTGTTGCGGAAGTCGACCGTGCGGCCCTGGCCGTCGGTGAGGCGCCCGTCGTCGAGCACCTGCAGCAGCACGTCGAAGACCTCGGGATGCGCCTTCTCGACCTCGTCGAGCAGGATCACCGAGTACGGGCGTCGCCGCACCGCCTCGGTCAGCTGTCCGCCCTGCTCGTAGCCGACGTAGCCGGGAGGGGCGCCGACGAGGCGCGAGACGGAGAACTTCTCGCCGTACTCGCTCATGTCGATTCGCACGAGAGCCTTCTCGTCGTCGAACAGGTACTCGGCGAGCGCCTTCGCCAGCTCGGTCTTGCCGACGCCGGTGGGCCCGAGGAACAGGAACGAGCCGGTCGGCCGGTCGGGGTCGGAGATGCCGGCGCGCGTACGGCGCACCGCCTCGCTGACCGCGCGCACCGCATCCTTCTGGCCGATCAGGCGCTTGCCGAGCTCGCCCTCCAGGTGCAGCAGCTTCTCGGTCTCGCCCTGCTGCAGCTTGGCGACCGGGATGCCGGTCCACGCCGCGACCACGGCGGCGATGTCCTCGTCGGTCACCTGGTCGTTGACCATGCGGGGGCCGCTCTGCTCGGCCTGCTCGGCCGCGGCGAGACGCTTCTCGATTCCCGGGATCGTCTCGTAGTTGAGCTTGGAGGCCTTCTGGTAGTCGCCCTCGCGCATCGCCTTGTCGAGTTCGATGCGGGTGTCGTTGAGCATGCTCTTCAGGTCGCCGACGGAGTGCAGCGTGCTCTTCTCGGCGTTCCAGCGCATCTGCAGCGCGTCGAGCTCCTTCTCCTTGACGCTCAGGTCGGCGCGCAGCTTCTCGAGGCGCTCCTTGGAGGCGGCGTCCTTCTCCTTCTTCAGCGCCAGCTCTTCGATGCGGAGCCGGTCGACGGCGCGCTTGAGCTCGTCGATCTCGACCGGGCTGGAGTCGATCTCCATCTTGAGCCGGCTCGCCGCCTCGTCGATCAGGTCGATCGCCTTGTCCGGCAGCTGCCGGGCGGTGATGTACCGATTGGAGAGGGAGGCGGCGGCGACCAGCGCGCTGTCGGCGATCGTCACCTTGTGGTGCGCCTCGTAGCGCTCCTTCAGGCCGCGCAGGATCGCGACGGTGTCTTCGACGCTCGGCTCGCCGACGTAGACCTGCTGGAAGCGGCGCTCGAGCGCGGCATCCTTCTCGATGAACTCGCGGTACTCGTTGAGGGTGGTGGCGCCGATCAGACGCAGCTCACCGCGGGCGAGCATCGGCTTCAGCATGTTGGCCGCCGCGACGCTGCCCTCACCGCCGCCGGCGCCCATGAGGGTGTGCAGCTCGTCGATGAAGGTGATGACCTTGCCGTCGGAGTCGTTGATCTCCTTGAGGACGGCCTTGAGCCGCTCCTCGAACTCGCCGCGGTATTTGGCTCCGGCGATGAGGGCGGCGAGGTCGAGCGAGACGAGCTGCTTGTCTTTCAGCGAGTCGGCGACGTCACCCGCGACGATGCGCTGGGCGAGGCCCTCGACGACGGCGGTCTTGCCGACGCCGGGCTCCCCGATGAGCACGGGGTTGTTCTTGGTGCGGCGGGTGAGCACCTGGCTGATGCGGCGGATCTCCGAGTCGCGCCCGATGACCGGGTCGAGCTTGCCGCTCTTGGCGATCTCGGTGAGGTTGACGCCGTACTGCTCGAGGGCGCTCTTCTGCTCCTCCTGGCTGGAGGGCGCGCCTTGCATGTTCGCCATGGTGCTCCAAACTTGAGTGCGTGTGACTCAAGTTTACACCCGGCGACGCGAGGCCGTCACTGTGAACTTGCTGGTGCGGTGCACCTGGCGGGTCGGTCCGACCACGCGCTCGAGCACGGCGCGGTGCCCGAGATGCGAGTTGAAGACCGTCCACAGCTCGCCGCCCGGGCGCAGCACGCGTGCGGCCCCCTCGAAGATCGCGCGCGAGACCCCCTCGTGCACGGCGGCGCCGCTGTGGAACGGCGGGTTCAGCACGATCAGGTCGGCGCTGGCGGGCGGCTGGGCCGCGAGTGCGGCATCGCGTTCGACCTCCACCTCGAGTCCGTTCGCCGCCATGGTGAGCCGCGCCGACTCGACGGCGGCGCTCGACTGGTCGCTCGCGAGCACCCGCGCCTCGGGGCGCAGTCGGGCGAGAGAGGCGGCGAGGATGCCGGTGCCGCAGCCCAGATCGATCGCCCGATCGAAGGCGGGAAGCCGATCGAACACGTCGAGCAGGGCGCGCGTGCCGATGTCGAGCGAGGTGCCGGCGAAGACACCTCCGGTCGCGACCACCCACAGGCCGAGCTCATCGTGGAACTCGCGACGAGGTTCGACGGCTCCGCCCGGCCGCGGACCGCGCGCGATCAAAAGACGGGACTTCTGCCGCGCGAGCGAGACGTCGAGCCGGTCGAAGTGCCGTCGCAGCACCTCGTTCATGCGCGGTGTCATGTGCTTGAGTCGCCCGCCCGCGATGACGACCACCTCGGGGTCGGCCTCCCGGGCGATCAGCGCCGCGATCTCCTCCAGTGCCTCCAACGATCGCGGCAGCCGCACGAGCACCAGCGTCGCGCCCGCGACGAGTTCGGCATCGAGCGGCAGCTGCCGGTAGTCGCCCGCGCCGTTCGCACGCAGCGCGAGCTCGCCGAGCAGGGCATCCTGATGCACCCGCACCCCGCTCGCCCCGCGGTCGAGCGCGCCGAGGGTGAGCGCGCCGTGGGTGTCGCCGATGATCGCCAGTCGCGAGGTCGCGAGCGCCGACCCGGCCTGGTCGAGCAGGTAGGCATCGGCGGCGTCCCAGGCGCGAAGCTCGGGCGCCTCGAAGTCGGGCCGTCGACGCAGGTCGTCGAACGAGAACATGAGGCGCCCAGTCTAGAGGCGCCCGGTCTCGAGGCGCCCGGTCTCGAGGCGCCCGTGCGGGAGGCGCCGGACTAGCTCGCCGACGCCGAGAGCACGCGCGTGGCCTCGCGCTCGGTGTCGTCGGTGTTGTTGACCAGGTCGCGCGATCCGCGCAGCTTCGCCGCGATGTGCTCGCCGACCGTGATCGGCTTGTAGAGCGGCTCCTCCCCCTCGGCGAGGATGCCCGGGAGCGTCGAGATCACGGCGTCGACGTCGCCGTCGAAGAAGTAGGCAGCCGAGCGGCGGCGGCGGATCGTGCCGTTGATCACCGGGGGCTTCACCCGGTGCAGGGTCGAGCGCCACTGGTCGTTCGTGAGACGCGCGGTCACGTCACCGAGGTTCACCAGCAGCGCACCCGGCAGCGGCGAGACGTCGTTCCAGCCGCCCTGGTCGTCGAGCACCTGGAGGCCCTTGACGTCGTCGGCCCACAGCAGCGTGACGATGCCGAAATCGGTGTGCTCGCCCATGCCGATCAGGTCGCCGTCGAGTTCGACCTTCGCGCCGTCCGGCAGCGCGTAGTTGTTCATGCGCAGCACGTCGAGCGAGTGGTCGGTCATGCCGGCGAGCGTGCCGGCCGGCAGGTGGAGCGCGTCCTCGAAGATGCGGATCATGACGTGCGCGACCGATCCGGCGTGCGTCATCCAGTTCTCGACGTCGGACTGGAACTCTTCGACCTCGGGCCAGATGTTCGCCGCGTAGTCGATCGGATCGAGTTCGACGTGCGGGTAGTCGGCCTGGGTGGCGCCGGTGTTGAACGCCTCGAAGAAGTCGTTCATGCGCTCGGCCTTCTCGACGCCGAGGCTGTAGCTGAGGCGCTCCGACTTCGGCGGGGAGTAGCCGCGGTTGATGCCCTTCGGCGCGCGGTAGCGCTTCTTCTCCTCGAGCGGCAGCGCGAAGAAGCGGTCGATGGCGCGGCCGAGCCGCTGCCAGGTCTCCAGCGGGATGCCGTGGCCGGTGATCTGCATGAAGCCGACCGTGCGGGCGGCCTCGTCGATCTGGCGGGCGATCTCGCGACGCTCCTCGTCGCTGCCCTCGCCGATGTAGGCGCTGATGTCGATCGCGGGGACGGCAAAGACGGACATGTAGGCTCTCCTCACGATCGCGATCCGAGGGATTGCGGCTGATAGGTATTGGTTATCGCTATCTTGTCCGATTCCCCGCGCGAACAGGTTTCCGACGCGTTACAGATCGATGAGAACGACCGCGTCCTCGGCGTCATCGGCACCGCGATCGCCGACGCGCGGGCCGCCGCGGGCCTCTCGATGCGAGAACTCGCCCGCCGCGCCAAGGTCAGCCAGCCATTCCTCAGCCAGGTCGAGCGCGGCCGCACCGTTCCCTCGCTGCTGACGCTGTACCGCATCGCCGGCGCCCTCGAGATCTCGCCGAGCTCGCTGATGCCCGCGATCGGCGGGGAGAGCGAGACCCTCGTCGTCCGCGCCGACGAGGGCGCCCGGCTGCCGGTGAGTGACCGCACCGACGCCGCCGTCGGCCGACTGCTCGCCGCGGGACCCGATCACCGGCTCGAGGTCGTCGAGTACCGCATCCGGCCCGGCGAGGACCTCGGCGGCTGGTTCGAGTCCACCGGGGAGATGACCGTCTACCTCGTCGACGGCTCGCTCGACGTCGAGGTCGAGCAGGTCGGACAGTGGACGCTGGCCGCGGGCGACGCGATCACGCATCCAGCGGATCGCCCGCACCGCTGGCGGCCCGGCCCGGACGGCGCGACCGTGCTGCTGGCGCTCGCCCGCGAGATCGGCACCGCCCAGCCGGGGCGGCGCAGCGTCGAGGGCTGAGCCTCAGTCGCTCGGCGGCAGCATCGGCCGCCAGACGACGACCTGGTTGCGCTTCACGCGCGTGCCCGCCCGCAGGCTCACCACGTCGCCGCGCGCGCCCGCCGCGAACACACGACGGCCGGGGCGATTGAGCAGCTCATCGGCGAGGGCGCCCTCGAGCTCCCGCACGCGCTCGGTGAGCGCCTCGACCTCATTCTCGAGCTCGAGAATGCGCCGGATGCCCTCCAGGTTGAGCCCCTCGGAGCTCAGCCGGGCGATCTCGCGCAGCTGCACCACGTCGCGCATCGAGTAGCGCCGCGACTGGCCGGCGGTGCGGCGCGGGCTGACCAGCCCCATGCGGTCGTACTGCCGCAGCGTCTGAGGATGCATCCCGCTCAGCTCGGCCGCGACGGCAATCGCGAACAGCGGGCTGTTCTCGTCAACGGTCATCGCGTCCCCCGTGCCTTATGCGTTCCGAGCTCGACTCAGCAGATCATCTCGCGGATTCTCGGCCGGCATCGCCGCCGCGAAGTCATCCAGCGCCTGACGCGCCTTGTCCGGCAGATGGCTCGGCACCGCCACCACGACGGTGGCGAGCAGGTCGCCAGTGCCCTTCGCCGTAACGACGCCGCGGCCCTTGACGCGCAGCACCCGCCCGCTCGGCGTTCCGGGGGCGACTCGCAGGCGCACCGGGTCGCCGTCGAGGGTCGGAACCTCGATCGTCGCGCCATTGACCGCCTCGACGAACGTGACCGGGACATCGACGCGCAGGTTCAGGCCGTCGCGGGTGAACACCGGATGCGGGCGCACCGAGACGGCGATCACCAGGTCGCCGGGCTGTCCGCCGTCCGGGCTCGGCGAACCGGCCCCGCGGACGCGGATCTTCTGACCGTCGGCCACCCCCGAGGGGATCTTCGCCTTGGTCGTGCGTCCGCTCTGCATCTGGATGCTCACGGTGGTGCCGTGGATCGCGTCGAGGAAGTCGATCGTCGTCGCGCCGACCGCGTCGGCGCCCTTGGTGGGGCCGCCGAATCCGCGGTAGCCGCCGCTCGAGGTGCCGAAGCCGCCGGCGCTGGCTCCGCCGAACATGCCGCCCAGCAGGTCCTCGAACTCGGACTGGCGCGCGCTCGCGCGACGGCCGCCGCGCGGACCGCCCGGCTGACCGAACAGGCCGCTGAACACGTCGTCGAAGCCGCCCTGGGGGCCGCCGGCGGTGAACCGCGCACCGCCGGCGCCCATGGCGCGCATCTGGTCGTACTCGGCGCGCTGCTCCGGATCGGAGAGCACCGTGTACGCCTCGCTGACCTCTTTGAACCGCGCCTCGGCCTTCGCATCGCCCGGATTGGAGTCCGGGTGATACTGCCGAGCCAGCTTGCGATAGACCTTCTTCAGCTCGGCATCGGAGGCATCCTTCGACGTGCCCAGCACGGCGTAGAAGTCCTTCTCGAACCAGTCCTGACTGGCCATCGGATCTCCGCTCGTTCTATTCGGGGACGCTGACGGCGACCTTGGCCGCGCGAATGAGCCGCTCGCCGAGGGCGTAGCCGGGCTCGATCACATCGGCCACGGTGTTCACCGTCACCTCCGCGCTCGGGAGCTGCACGAGGGCCTCGTGGAGCTTCGGGTCGAAGGGCTCGCCCTTCTCGCCGACGCGCCGCAGCCCGTACTTCTCGAAGCCCGCACGGATCTTCTGCGACACGATCGTGAGCGGGCTGCCCTCGACCAGGTCGCCGTGCGCGTCCGCGCGATCGAGGTCGTCGATCGCGGGAAGCAGCGAGCGGATCACCTCGGCGATGACCGCCTCGCGGTTCGCCTGGCGGTCGCGCTCCACCCGGGTGCGGAAGTTCTTGAGCTCGGCCTCGGCACGAGCGGCCCGCTCGCGGTACTCCGCGACCAGGTCCCGCTCGGCCTCGGCCAGCAGCTCAAGATCGGCGTCGCTCAGCTCGACATCGGCGTCCTCCGCCGCGATCAGGTCCTCGACTCCGTCGACCTCGGCGGTGGCGCCGTCCTCCGACGCCACCTCCTCGGTCGACTCCTCGGGCGCCTCATCGGGCGTCGTGGGCTCGTCGTTGTTGCTTCGCTCGTCCGACATGACTACTTCTTGGGCTCCTCGTCGTCGACGATCTCCGCGTCGACGATGTCGTCCTCACCGGGCTGCTCGGCGGCGGGCTCGCCCGCCTCGCCGGCCGCCGCGGCGGCCTCCGCGTCGGCGGCACCGGCCGCGTAGATCGCCTCGCCGAGCTTCGTCTGGCTCTCGCTGAGCTTGTCGAACGCGGTCTTCACGGCCGCGTCGTCCTCGCCCTGGAGCGCGGTCTTCAGCGCATCCACGTCGCCCTGCACCTCGGTCTTGACGTCCTCGGGCAGCTTCTCGGCGTTGTCGGTGATGAGCTTGTCGACCGAGTAGGCGAGCTGCTCGGCGGCGTTGCGGGTCTCCGCCGACTCACGGCGGGCCTTGTCCTCCGCGGCGTGCTCCTCGGCCTCGCGCACCATGCGCTCGATGTCGTCCTTCGGCAGCGACGAGCCGCCGGTGATGGTCATCGACTGCTCCTTGCCGGTGCCCTTGTCCTTGGCGGACACGTGCACGATGCCGTTCGCGTCGATGTCGAAGGTGACCTCGACCTGCGGAACGCCGCGCGGCGCGGGGGCGATGCCGGTCAGCTCGAAGGTGCCGAGCGGCTTGTTGTCACGCGTGAACTCGCGCTCGCCCTGGTACACCTGGATCGCGACCGACGGCTGGTTGTCGTCGGCGGTCGTGAAGGTCTCGCTGCGCTTGGTCGGGATGGCCGTGTTGCGCTCGATGAGCTTGGTCATGATGCCGCCCTTGGTCTCGATGCCGAGACTCAGCGGGGTGACGTCGATGAGCAGCACGTCCTTGCGCTCACCCTTCAGCACACCGGCCTGCAGCGCGGCGCCGACGGCGACGACCTCGTCCGGGTTGACGCCCTTGTTCGGGTCCTTGCCGCCGAGCTCCTTCTTGACGAGCTCCGCGACGGCCGGCATGCGGGTGGAGCCGCCGACGAGCACGACGTGCGCGATGTCGGCGACCTTGATGCCCGCCTCCTTGATGACGTCCTGGAACGGCTTCTTGGTGCGGTCGAGGAGGTCGGAGGTCATCTGCTCGAACTGGGCGCGGGTGAGCGACTCGTCGAGGTTGGCCGGGCCGTTCTCGGTGAGCGAGAGGTAGGGCAGCTGGATGTTGGTGCTGGTCGAGCTCGACAGCTCCTTCTTGGCCTGCTCCGCCGCCTCCTTGAGTCGCTGGAGGGCGATCTTGTCCTTGGAGACGTCGACGCCGGTGGTCTCCTTGAACTTCTTGATGAGGTGCTCGACGACGCGGTGGTCCCAGTCGTCACCGCCGAGGCGGTTGTCACCGGCGGTGGCGCGCACCTGGATGGTCGAGAAGTCGTCGTCCTTGCCCACCTCGAGGAGGGAGACGTCGAAGGTTCCGCCACCGAGGTCGAAGACGAGGATGAGCTCGTCCTCCTTGCCCTTGTCGAGGCCGTAGGCCAGGGCCGCGGCGGTCGGCTCGTTGATGATGCGCAGCACGTTGAGGCCCGCGATCTCACCGGCCTCCTTGGTGGCCTGACGCTCGGCGTCGTTGAAGTAGGCGGGAACCGTGATGACGGCGTCGGTGACGTTCTCGCCCAGGTACTGCTCGGCGTCGCGCTTCAGCTTGCCGAGGATGCGGGCCGAGAGCTCCTGCGGCGTGTACTTCTTGCCGTCGATCTCGGTCGACCAGTCGGTGCCCATGTGGCGCTTGACGCTCGCGATGGTGCGGTCGACGTTGGTGACCGCCTGGCGCTTCGCGGTCTCTCCGACGAGGACCTCGCCGTCCTTGGTGAACGCGACGATCGACGGCGTCGTGCGGAATCCCTCCGCGTTGGCGATGACGGTGGGTTCGCCACCTTCGAGGACGGAGACGACCGAGTTGGTCGTTCCGAGGTCGATTCCGACTGCTCGAGCCATGTGGGGTATCTCCTTGTGAGTCTGTGGTTCACGACGGGGTGAGGTTCACCTTGAGTCGCGCGGTATCAAGTTTACGGTCGCGTTCCTGTGCGTCAAGTTGACACAGCGAATCTTGAGTCTTCTCGACTCAAGTCACGCCGCGCCGGGGTGTTCTTTACCGCCGGTTCACCCGACAGCAGTAGCGTGCGTGCATGACCGAGACCACGCCGGGTGCCGACGACGCTGACGACACCACCACCCCGCCGACTCCGCCGATCTACGGGAACACCCGCGCCATCGGCACCGTGGGGCAGGGGCTGCTCGCCGACCAGCCGATTCCGAAGTCGCGCGTGCGCGCCTGGGCGCTGTGGGACTGGGGCTCCGCCTCGTTCAACGCGGTCGTCACGACCTTCGTCTTCTCGACCTACCTCGCCAGCAGCCTCTTCGTCGACCCCGAGATCGTGGCCGCGGCGGCCGGCGACGACAGCAACCCGGCGCTCGTCGCCGCCGAGGCGGCCAACGCCACCGTGATCTCGGGGGCGCTCACCATCGCGGGCGTGCTCGTCGCCCTGCTCGCCCCGATCCTCGGGCAGCGCTCGGACGGCTCCGGTCGCCGCAAGCTCTGGCTCGGCATCAACACCGGCCTGGTGGTGCTGGCGATGGCCGCGATGTTCTTCGTCGCGCCCGTCCCGAGCTACATCTACCTCGGCGCCGCGCTCCTCGCCGCCGGCAACCTGTTCTTCGAGTTCGCGAGCGTCAACTACAACGCCATGCTCGTGCAGGTCTCGACGCCGAAGACCGTCGGACGCGTCTCCGGATTCGGCTGGGGCATGGGCTACGTCGGCGGCATCGTGCTGCTCATCATGCTGCTCGTCCTGTTCATCCAGAACTTCGGCAGCGAGACCGGCAACGGACTCCTGAACGTGCCGTTCGGAACCGAGGGCGGCGCCCTCGACATCCGCCTCGCGATCCTGGTCTCCGCCCTCTGGTTCGCCGTCTTCGCCCTGCCGGTGCTGATCAAGGTCCCTGAGATCCCGAAGAAGACCCGCGAGAACCGGGTCGGCATCCTCGGCAGCTACCGTCAGCTGTTCCGCACCATCGCCGCGCTCGCCCGGAAGAGCCCGCAGGTGCTGCTGTTCCTGCTCGCCAGCGCCGTGTTCCGCGACGGCCTCGCCGGGGTCTTCACCTTCGGCGCGATCATCGCCGCGCAGGTGTTCGGCTTCAGCTCCACCGAGGTCATCTACTTCGCCGTCGCGGCCAACCTGGTGGCGGGCATCGGCACCTTCATCGGCGGCTGGGTCGACGACCGGCTCGGCGCCAAGAACGTCATCATCGGCTCGCTCGTCGGACTGCTGATCGCCGGCAGCGCCGTGCTGTTCATCGGCGACGCCAAGACCGGATTCTGGATCGCCGGGCTGTTCCTGACGCTCTTCGTCGGGCCGGTGCAGGCCGCCAGCCGCAGCTTCCTGGCGCGGATCACGCCCCCCGGCCGCGAGGGCGAGATCTTCGGCCTCTACGCGACGACCGGTCGCGCCGTCAGCTTCCTCGCGCCCGGCCTGTTCACGCTGTTCGTCGGGTTCACCGGCGACACCCGCTTCGGCATCATCGGCATCGTGCTTGTGCTGCTCGCGGGCCTGCTGCTCATGCTGCCGGTCAAGCCCAAGCAGTCGCAGATCGAGTGACGGGCGCCGCACGCACCTGAACACGCGCTGGAGAGCCTGGCCCGACACGGCGCGTCCGCGTAGCGTGGAGGCATGAACGGCACGCCCGAAGGCGCCGCGCGCCCGATCGGTTTCTGGCTCAAGCTCGTCGACCGACTCATCAACGAGAAGTTCGACGAGGTGCTCATCGAGCACGGCGTCACGCATCGGCAGTGGCAGCTGCTCACCGTGCTGTCGCGCGGCCCGGCCGACCTGGCCACCCTCGATGCGACCATTTCGCCGTACCTGGCCGACAGTCCCGACGATCCGGATTCGAGCGCCGAGCACCTCGCCGAACTGGTCGACAGCGAGTGGCTGGTGCTGAGCGGCGGCCACTACGAGGTCACCGAGTCGGGCGCGAACGTGTTCGAGCGGCTCAGCGACGTCGTCACCGAGCATCTGCACGCGGTCGGCGCCGGGCTCAGCGAGGAGCAGTACGCGCAGACGCTCGAGGCGCTGGAGCGCATGGCCCGGAACCTCGGCTGGACCGACGACCCGGACGGCCCGTAGCGGGAGCGCTCAGCCGAGCAGCGCCCCGGCGATCAGCAGCATCGTGACGAGGAACCCGGTGGCGAAGTTGAGCCACAGGAAGCGGCGCCAGCCGCGGTTGGCCGTCTCGGACTCCTCCTCCGTGACGTTCCACCACGGCGCCGCATTCAGCGCGTAGGGCACCGCGAGCAGCGCGGCGAGAATTCCCGGCCAGGGCAGCAGCAGGAGCAGCGCGCCCGCGACGAGGTAGGCCGCGATCGCGAGCCGGGTGGTCGCGCGCGGGCCGATCACGGTCGCGATCGATCCGATCCCGGCCTCGCGGTCGGGCAGCACATCCTGCACCGCCCCGAAGGCGTGGGAGGCGGTGCCCCAGAGGAAGAACGCGACGATCACGGCGACGGTCACGGGCGTCCACTCGGCGCCGACCAGCACGAGGGCGTAGACGGCGGGCGAGACGAAGTGCGTGCTGGAGGTGACCGAGTCCAGGAACGGCCGCTCCTTGAAGCGCAGGCCCTTCGCCGAGTAGGCGACCACGGCGAACAGGCTCACGGCGAGCACCAGCCAGCTGAGCGGATCGCCGACCACGACGAGGTAGACCACGAACGGCAGCGCGACCAGGCCGGAGAGCCACAGCGTCAGGCGGTGGTAGCGCGGCTGCAGCAGCGCGCCCTCGACGCCGCCCTTGCGCGGGTTGCGCAGGTCGGACTCGTAGTCGAAGACGTCGTTGATGCCGTACATCGCCAGGTTGTACGGCACCAGGAAGAACAGGGTGCCGACGATGAGCGTCGCGTCGACGCGCCCGGTGGCGAGCACGTAGGCGGCGGCGAACGGGTAGGCGGTGTTGACCCAGCTGAGCGGCCGGCTGGTCAGGAACAGCGCGCGGATCACGCCTCCCCCTCCCGCCCGGGTGCGTCGTTTCTCCGGAGATCTCGGCCGGATGCGCTGGCGGCGCCTGGAACGACGGGGGTGCCCTGCGGATCCTCCGGAGACGTGTGCACGGAGGCGCGGGGACCGCCGAGCATCGCCCACAGCGCGGGCAGCAGCACGATCGCGCCGATCGTGTACGCGAAGTCCTCGATCGGGGCGACGCCGATCGTGCGTCCGCTGGTCAGGGCGACGTCGTAGGCGACGATCCCGGTGCCGACCAGCACGTTGTCGAAGATCGCCGTCAGCACGAGGGTGATCACGGCCGCGGCGCCGACGGCACGGCCGCTCGGGGCGCGTCGGGCCAGTAGCGACACGAGCAGCACGAGCACGGCGGCGATCAGGAACTGCAGGTTGAGAAGCCAGTAGGTCAGCATGGTCAGCCTCGCGCCTCCCCGCGCCGGGCGAGCAGGCGGGCCACCGCGCCGTAGCTGTTCATCACCGTGTAGCAGAGCAGGGCGAGGAAGAAGAGCTCCTCCAGCGGCAGCTCCGGGCCGAGCAGCACGCCGGTCAGCAGCTCCGGGTTGCCGCGGAAGAAGATGCCGGCGTCGATGCCCGCGACATCCCAGATCAGGAAGTAGGTGATCCCGACCGCCATCACGATCGCGGCGCGCCACCAGGAGTGGGCGAAGAACAGCCGGAAGCGCACATCCAGCACGACCATCCCGGTCAGCGAGATCAGCAGCCCGACCAGGTAGAGGGCGTTCACGCGCGCTCCAGCGGTTCCGGCATCGGTCCGGCGCTCGTGTCGCCGCGCAGCCGCTTCACGATCAGCTCGGCGCTGATCAGGCACATCGGCAGGCCGATGCCGGGGATCGTCGAGCCGCCGACATAGAGCAGATTGTCGACCTTCTTGCTCTTGTTGCCGGCCCGGAAGAACGCGCTCTGGCTCAGCGTGTGCGCGGGGCCGAGCGCGGTGCCCTTCCAGGCGTTCAGGTCGGTCTGGAAGTCGCGCGGTGCGATCGTGCGGCGCACGACGATGCGGTCGGCGAGGTCCGGGGTGCCCGTCCAGTCGGCGATCTGCGCGATCACCCGGTCGGCGAGCGCCTCCACCTCGGCGTCGCCCGCGCCGTCCACGCCGCCGGCGCCGATCGTCGGATCGGCGGGCAGCGGAACCAGCACGAACAGGTTCTCGTGGCCTTCGGGGGCGACCGAGGCATCCACCCCGCTGGGCTTGCAGACATACAGCGACGGGGTCGCCGGGATGCGCGACGGGCTGTCGAAGATCGCCCCGAAGTTCTCGTCCCAGTCCTCCGAGAACAGCAGCGTGTGGTGCTCGAGGTTCGGCAGCTCGCCGCGCACGCCGAGCAGCAGCAGCAGGGCGCTCGGCCCCGCGGTGCGCTTGGCCCAGTACGACTCGGGGAAGGTGCGGTCGGCGGCGTTCTCGAGCAGCCGGGTCTCGGTGTGGTGCAGGTCGGCGGCCGACACCACCAGTTCGGCATCCAGTCGCTCCGTCGCGCCGTCGGCACCGACGACCTCCACGCCGACGGCACGGCCGTTCTCGACCACAATGCGCTGCACGCTCGCCCCGGTGCGCACCTCGGCGCCCTCCGCCGCGGCGAGCGCCGCGATCCGCTCGATGACGACGGTGAAGCCGCCCTGCGGGTAGAAGACGCCCTCCTCGAGGTCGAGGTGGCTCATCAGCGAGTACATGCTCGGCGCGAGCCGCGGCGCCGAGCCGAGGAACACCGCCGGGTAGCCGAGGATCTGCCGCAGCCGTCGCTCGGTGACGGTGCGGGCGGCGAGCGAGTGCAGCGACTCGGTGAGCAGCCGGGTGAGGCGCCCGCCGCGCGCGACGACACGACGCGAGAAGACCGGGCCGAGCTTGTCGAAGGTGGAGTAGAGGAAGTGATCGATCGCGAGCCGCGTGATCTCCTTCGCCTTGTCGAGGTAGCGGGCGAGCTTGGCGCCGGCACCCGGTTCGACGCTCTCGAAGAGGGCGATGTTGGCCTCGCGGTTCGCGGCGATGTCGAGCGGCTCAGGGTGGCCTTCGCCGAAGACCCGGTAGCCGGGGTCGAGCTGGGTCAGGCTCAGCTGCTCGTCGGCGGTGGTGCCGAGCAGCCGGAAGAAGTGGTCGAACACCTCCGGCATCAGATACCAGGAGGGTCCGGTGTCGAAGCGGAACCCGTCGCGCTCCCAGGATCCGGCACGACCGCCGACCACGTCACGCTGCTCCAGCACGGTGACCTCGTGGCCGTCGCGGGCGAGCAGCGCCGCGGTCGCGAGTCCCGCGATGCCGCCGCCGATGATGATCGCGCGCGTCATCGGGCGGTCCGAACATTCGCGGCGAGCGCCAAGCGCAGCTTCACCGGATCCGGCACCCGCACGCGCGTCGTGAGCAGGTCCGCCGCGGGCGTCGCCCGCAGCCGGGTCGACAACTCTCCGAACAGCGCGTGGGCGAGGCTCACCCCGCGTCGTGCGTTCGCCGGCAGCAGCGGCACCGACCGCGCCGCGGTCGCCAGTTCGGCGTCGATGTCGTCGAGCAGCCGCACCTTGTCCTCCTCGTCGAACTTCTGCGGGTCGAGCCCGGGGAAGTAGCTGCGACCCAGCGCCTCGACATCGGCGGAGAGATCCCGCAGGAAGTTGACCTTCTGGAACGCCGAGCCGAGCGCGCGCGCCCCGGCCACCAGGGTCTCCCGGTCCTCGGCGGTGCGCTCAGTGCCGTCGTCGGCGAGGAACACCGCCAGGCACATCAGCCCGACCACCTCGGCGGAGCCGTAGACGTAGCGCTCGAAGCTGTCATGGTCGTGGCGGGTGAGCGAGAGATCCATCCGCATCGATTCGAAGAACGGCGCCGTCAGCTCGGCGCCGAATCCCGCCCAGCGGGCCGTGCGCGCGAAGGCGTGCACGACCAGGTTGGCGCTGTAGCCCTCCTCGATCGCGCGCTCCGTGTCGCGCTCCAGGTCGTTCAGCAGCCGGGCCGCCACGACCGTGTCGAGGCCCGCCTGCTCGGCACCGCCGTCGACGATCTCATCGGCGACGCGCACGAGGGCGTAGAGGTTCTCGATCGGCTGCCGCACCCCGCGGCCGAGCAGCCGCGAGGCCATCCCGAACGAGGTCGAATAGCGTGCGATGACCAGGCTCGCCGTCTCCTCGGCGAGCGCCGAGTACAGCTCCAGGCGCGGACCACCATCGTCGGCGCGCTTCTCGGCACGCCGTTCCCGTCGACTCACTTCACGCGCTCCAAGACCTCGTCCGCCACCGGGATCAGTACATCACGCAGCGCCGACGGAACGTGCGGCGCCGACAGCCGCTCCAGGCCGCGTCGCGAATAGTCGCGCGCGAGCGACTCCAGGTAGCGTCGCGCGCCGCAGTCGGTGAGGAACGCGCGGATGCGGTCGGCCCCCGCCTCGTCGAGGTCCGGGTTGCCGAAGTCGGCCGCGAACTCGCCCCAGCCGCTGCGCATCATCGCGTAGGCGATCAGCACGGTGCGCTTGCCCTCGCGCAGGTCGCCGAGCGTCGTCTTGCCCGTCAGCGACTCCGCGCCGAAGACGCCGAGCAGGTCGTCGACGAGCTGGAAGGCGATGCCGATCTCGCGACCGAAGTCGCCGAGGGTGGCGACCACCGCATCCGAGGCGCCGGCGAGAATCGCGCCCGCCTGCAGCGGGCACTCGAAGGTGTAGACCGCGGTCTTCAGCCGCACCATCCGCAGGATGTCGTGCACGGGCGGGGGCTCGTCGCCGCCCGAGTAGTCGATGTCGATCAGCTCGCCGGCAGCGCTCGCGAACAGCGCCTCGTCGAGCACCTCGAGCAGCCGGTCGCGCACGACGTCGTTCGCACCGCTGCGGTCGATCAGCCGGTAGGCGTTGAACAGTGCCAGGTCGCCGGCGATGACCGCCGCACTGGCACCGCGGTGCTCGGCGGTCGCCACATCGAGGCCGCGCCCGAGGGCCCGGTCGCGGTAGATGCCGGCGATGTTGGGGGCGCCGCGGCGCACGAAGTCCCGGTCGATGACGTCGTCGTGGATGATGAGCGCGGTGTGAAGCAGTTCGAACGCGGCGCCGACGTAGGCGGGCGGCTCGACCTCGATGCCGCCGAGCGCGTCGTAGGCGAGCGACACCATCCGCGGCCGGAATCGCTTGCCGCCGACCGTGTTCGCCTCCAGGGATTCCCACAGGTCGACGTAGCTCGCGTCGAGCGTGCGGGCTCGGGAAAGCTGCGCGCGGAAGAACTGCGCCAGCACGTTGTCGACGACAGCCTGCCGGTCTTCGGTGACCATCTCCGACGGAGAATGCTTCATTCCGGCAGACTACCTTCAGGATGAGCCCGCACCCAGAGACCTTCGGCCCTGTCGAGAACGAGCTCGTGGTTCTGCTCGATGAGCAGGGCACGGCGATCGGCACGGCCGACAAGGCGAGCGTTCACGACGAGTCGACGCCGCTGCATCTGGCGTTCTCGTGCCACGTCTCCGACCGATCCGGCCGGGTGCTGGTGACCCGTCGCGCGCTCGGCAAGAAGACGTGGCCGGGGGTGTGGACGAACTCGTTCTGCGGCCACCCGGGACCCGGCGAGGACATGGTCGAGGCGATCCGCCGCCGCGCCCGCCAGGAGCTCGGGCTCGAGATCGGCGAGATCACGGTCGCGCTTCCCGAGTTCCGCTACCGCGCCGTGGATGCCTCCGGAATCGTCGAGAACGAGATCTGCCCCGTGTACACGGCCGTCGCGGATGCCGACCCGGTTCCCGCCGCCGACGAGGTCGCCGAGTGGGCATGGGTCGACCCGGCCGAGCTGCGCGCCGCGGTCGGGGCCACGCCCTTCGCGTTCAGCCCCTGGCTCGGCTGGCAGCTCGCCGCCTGGCCCGCGGGTTGAGTAGCCCAAAGAGCGTGTCGAAACCGCCCGGATTCACACCAGGTTTCGATACGGCGCTTCGCGCCTACTCAACCGCCAAGGCTGAGCGGGTTGAGTAGCCGACGCAGTCGGCGTATCGAAACCGCGGGTTGAGTAGCCCGCAGGGCGTATCGAAACCCCTAGTTCCCGAGCGCTCCCGCATCCGTCGCACTCACGTCGGTGCGGTGGAAGTTCTGGAAGCTGCGCGAGGCGGTCGGCCCACGCTGCCCCTGGTAGCGGTTCGCGTACGGCCCCGAGCCGTAGGGGTTCTCGACCGGCGAGCTGGTGCGAATGAAGCACAGCTGCCCGATCTTCATCCCCGGCCACAGCTTGATCGGCAGAGTCGCGACGTTGCTGAGCTCGAGGGTGACGTGCCCCGAGAAGCCGGGGTCGACGAATCCGGCGGTCGAATGCGTCAAGAGGCCCAGGCGGCCGAGGCTCGACTTGCCTTCGAGGCGCGCCGCCACATCGTCGGGCAGGGACACCAGCTCGAACGTGGAGCCGAGCACGAACTCGCCCGGGTGCAGGATGAACGGCTCACCCGGCTTCGCCTCCACCAGGCGGGTCAGCTCGGGCTGCTCCTCGGCCGGGTCGATGAACGGGTACTTGTGGTTGTCGAACAGCCGGAAGTAGCGGTCGAGGCGCACGTCGACACTCGACGGCTGCACCATGTCCAGATCGAGAGGGTCGAGTCCGATTCGGCCGGTCGACAGCTCGGCGCGGATGTCGCGATCGCTCAGCAGCATGGGTCGAGACTAGCGGCACCGCGCGGAGGTAGTTCAATGGCCGGACCTCAGCTTCCCGAGCTGATTTCGCTGCACTTCCCCGTATGTTCGTGATCGCTCGGCGTTCCCCTCCTGGTAGCGGCCGTCGCCCACGAAGCATGTCGCGGCGCAAGGCGCGCAACGGTTGTTTAGCCGGCGGAGCTACTAGCTCAAGGGCGCCGGCGCGCGCCCTCAAGGTCACTCATGGGGAGAGGCTAGCCTCCGCCTCGATGCCACTGCTGAGGCCGGTTTGGCTGGCGGGGCGTGGCGCTCGGCGTTCGCGTAGGCGCTGAATAGTATTGACACACCACGAGCACCCGTAGCTAGCCATCGAGAGAAGGCCTTGCCCGCTTCCAATGACGAAAACCAGCCATGACGGCAGAGCGCCGGGTCGGCCCCGTGCTTTGTCCGACGATGACGTGATGATGGCGTTGTCGGGGTTGCTGACTGGCACTTCAGCTCAGCTTGTTGCTCGATCGCTCGGGGTGTCTCGTTCAACCATCCAACGTTTGAAACGAGACCAAGGGCTGGTTGGGCCTACGACGTCGGCACCGCCGCCATCTAACAGAAAGACAGTGATGAGCAAGACCGAGACGCGCATGATGGAACTCGCCCGAGACGCGGCTGCTCGCGCAACGGCGGGAGGAGTACGCCTGGCCACCGTAGCTGCGGAACGAACGGCTGAGGACACGAATCGAACGGTCTTTCGCCTCGGTGAGCTGTTTTCTGGCCCTGGCGGGATCGGCGTCGGCGGCGCTCGGGCTTCGATTTCAGATCCCCGCTACCGCATTGAGCATCAGTGGGCGAACGACTACGACCTGGACACCTGCCGCACCTACGCCCGCAATGTAATGGGAGACGTGGACTCGCCGGCCGTCATCCATGGCGACGTGCGCACATTGGACTTCGATCGACTCAAGACGATCGGAGACATTGACGCGTTGGCGTTCGGCTTCCCGTGCAACGACTTTTCAGTTGTCGGCGAGCGCAAGGGCTTCGATGGGACCTTTGGCCCGCTGTACACGTACGGCATCAAGGCGCTGGACTTGTTCCGGCCAGCGTTCTTTCTGGCCGAGAACGTTGGTGGACTTACGTCCAATGCCGGCGGCCAAGCGCTGAAGCAGATCCTTGTCGACATGCGCACGTCGGGCTACCGGTTGGTCCCCCATCTTTACAAGTTCGAGCAATACGGTGTACCGCAGGCGAGGCACCGAATCATCATCATCGGGATCCGGGATGACCTGGGCGTGGAATTCGAGGTGCCGAGTCCGGAGCCGTACACCACCGTCAACGTATCATCAGGTTCCGCGCTGACGAAGCCACCAATTCCGGGCTGGGCTACGAATCAAGAGCTGACTCGCCAATCCACAAGGGTGGTAGAACGTCTGAGTCTGATCGGGGAGGGGCAATCGGCGTTCACCGCGGATCTCCCCGAAGACCTTCAGATCAAGACCGCGACGAAGATTTCCCAGATCTACAAGAGGCTGGATTCCTCGAAGCCTGCTTACACCATCACTGGCTCCGGCGGGGGAGGCACTCACGTGTATCACTGGGCCGAGCCGCGAGCGCTAACCAACCGTGAGCGCGCCCGCCTGCAGACGTTCCCTGACGACTTCGTGTTCGAAGGCAACAAGGAGTCGGTGCGCAAACAGGTTGGCATGGCCGTTCCCGCTAAGGGCGCCCAGGTGATCTTCGAGGCTGTGCTCAAGAGCTTCGCGGGCGAGAGTTACCCCTCGGTGCCGTCGTCGTTTCCGGTAATCGACTAGGTGGCCGGGCTCGACCCGCAGCGGCCTAAGCAGTAGCAGCGGCGACCAGCTCCTCAAGTGAACGCTCGTGGCCCTCGACGGCCACGCTCCGGTTACCAGAGAACATGCGCCGTATCTCAGCGTGAGTGTAGGGCTGCGTTTGGAGATGGCGCTTACACATCAGGATTAGCTCTTGGGCGGTGATGGCGCCACCTGGCACATTGTTGGTGCGCGCGGACACATCTGCGATCTGCGCGTCGATGTTGGGGCCGAAAGAGCGCGCAACGTAGGCGAAGAAGCCCAAACCGCCCTCCCCGAGCCGGTACTCGGGGTAGTCCGTTACGTAGTTGTGCATGACGCCGCGATGAGCATGATGCAGGGCGTAGGTGTCGCGATATGCCTTGGTGTCGATGATCGCGCCGTACCGCTCGGTCTTCGAGTACAACACTACGTCGGGGCGGGGATCGCGCCCGGACTGCCCGATATGCTTGGCGCAGAAGCCGAACACGGTGTCGAAGATTTCTTTCGTGGCGTTCTCGAAGGCGCGGGCTGTTCGGGTCGATCCCTGCGCCAGCTCAATGTAGGACATGAAGAACCCGCCGTAGCCTGTCGCTACGCGCTCTCGAAGAACCGCTTGAACCTTTGCGGGGCTACTGGCTGTGGCGGCGGCGACTCTCGCTACGAGCGCATCGTCAATGTCGAGTATCAGCCGAGAAGTCGCGAGCTCTGTGTATTCCTTGATGATTGCGCGCTCTTGAACGAGATCCGCGCTGACGTTCTGAATTGCCTGCACTGAGCGGTTGTCTTTGCTCTTGCCTGGAGTAAGCCCGTACCGTCGCTGGAAGCGTTCTTCATGGTCCCATCCTCTGATCAAAGGTCGGCTGGACATCGCGTCGACGATCTCCTTGGCCGCGCGTTCTGCACCGGGCGTGATGCTCCAGAGGCCTCCGTGGGCGCGAGTCACCAGTTGCGTGTGGGAAAGCCAGTTACCAACGGTGTTGGCGATGTCATTCAGATTTCCGAAGAGTTTCTCGAGCGTCGCTTCGTTCGATCGTTTCGAGCGGAAGCGATTTAGGTAGTCGTGGTCCAGGCTCGCATCGCCGTGAGACCGTAGCTCCAAGATCCTCGCAACAACATCGTTCACGCAGCTCTGTGAGTTGCTATCTCCGTAGCAGAGCACGATCTTGGCGACATCCTCGGCTTGCGTCAGATACCCGCCGAGACGTTCGTCCAGGAGCAGTTGCAAAAGAAGCACGAAAGGCCTGACCGCGAAGCGCTCATTCACGCGGGAGAGAAACGCTTTCGTTGAAAACGAAGACGGGAACTGGTAATGCAAGATCTGCCTCGACATCACCTCCGCGACCGATTCTTTGCCCTCCACAATCGCCTCACCGGCGAGGGTGAGGTACAGCTGACCATCGTCTCCCTCCCACAACAGACCCAGCGATCGAAGCCACGCCACGTATGTGCGTGGGCCGCCACCGTTGGGGTCTCGCTTGTTGCGATCAGCCTTCAGGTCGTTGCTCTCGAGGCGTTGCTCGAATCGCCGCTGAGCGCCAGAAGCGCTTGCGCTCGCTTTTCGCCACGGGGAGCTACTAGCTACATGGGCAAGTTCCCTGAGTGCGCCCGGAGCCGCCGCTAGTGAGCGTTTCGGGCGAGTGACCCACCACGTGTCGCGGTTCGCAGTTGAAGTCTCAGGGGGCACCATTCCCCCATCATGCAGGAAAGGTGAGCGCGCATCGCGTAAGGCCTGCCGCGCGCCTCGGCCTCGCGTCCGACCTTCGCGAGAAGACTTGACGTGCCTTGGGTGGCGGCCGCAATCGAGGGCGCCTTCTGACTGGTCCCCAAAGCCCGGCGCTCCACGTTCGCATCGGGTGTGGCGGCGTATAGCCCGGCGAAACGCCCGGTCGACCATCAGCTGAACCCGGCGCCCTCGGCATACTGAACTCTTCGACCGACGCGGACTCCAACGAGCTGTTTCCTCAGCCGCCAGTCGCGGCCCGGCCCGACATCAGTGAAGCTCGAACTCATCGTCGAAGCCCGCCTGACCCGCCTGAAGCTCGTTTCTTCAGGAACGACGCGACCGTGAGCAAGCTGATTCGGTGAAGACACGGTTCGCCATCGTCGAGGTCAAGCCGTAGTCGCCCATCGGTGTTCCAGGTGCGGGCAATAGCCCGGGTGATCTGATGCGGCTTGAACTCGAGGCGAGCGGCCAGGTGATCGATGCACCCCGCGACACACTTGCTTCGGAGTTTTCACGCATAACGTCCAGCCAGCCGCAACAACTGATGCGCCGAAGCGGGTGCTTAGCAGAAACAACCCGAATTCCTTCTCTCCGGACGAGGATGCAATCCTCGCTCGCGCGTCGCGTCGTCACGCGCGACGGGTAAGATAGTTCATACGGCTTTCCTGTTGTTGCTCGAAACAACGCACCGCGGGGATGTAGTTCAATGGCAGAACTTCAGCTTCCCAAGCTGATAGCGCGGGTTCGATTCCCGTCATCCCCTCTCCGATTGGCACCATGAGCGCATTGGTCCGCAACCCGTCGCCGGGCAACCTCGAGTTCGGCGAGCCCGGCGATCCGCTTGTCGTGGTGATCCCCGACTGGTTCGGGCGCCTGCCCTGGCTGGCCTCCTACGCGGAGGCGCTCGCGCGCCGCGGGCTGCGCGTCGTCGTGCTCGACCTCTACGACGGCGTCGCCACCACCGACGAGGGCCAGGCGGAGCGGCTGGCGAGCGGCCTGGAGCGATCCGCCGCCCTGATGATGGTCGAGGATGCGATCGAGCGCGGCCGCGACGAGGGCAGCGACCGGGTGGGCCTCATCGGCTTCGCGCTCGGCGGCGGCCTGGCGCTGCTCACCGCGCAGGCCGGCGACGTGGATGCGGTGGTCGCCTACACCGCGACCCTCGCCGAGTCCGAGGACGGCGTCGTTCCCTGCCCGGTGCTGCTGCACTTCGCGGGCACCGACGAGTGGGCGCCCGGCGCCGAGCCGGAGACGTTCATCGCCCGGCTCGACGACGACGAGACGCCGGTGACCCGCCACGACTACCCGGGCACGACGCACTCCTTCGCGAACGCCTCGCTCGCCGACGAGGTGGACCCGCAGGCGGCGGGCCTCGCCTTCGCCCGCACCGCCGAGTTCCTGCTCGACTACCTGGGCGACTGAGCAACTAGCGTTGAGCGCATGACCTTTGCGCCCGAGATCGTCGCCGCCGTGCTGCACCACATGAACGGCGACCACCCGGATGACAACCTGCTCATCGCGCGCGCCTTCGGCCCGGCCGAGGTCGACGGCGCCACCGCCGCAACGATGGCCGGCCTCGACGAGTCCGGCGGCGTGTGGAGCACGACGGTCGACGGCGTCGAGCACACGGTGCGGGTGCCGTGGCCGAGCGGCCCGATCAGCGAGCGGCCCGAGATCCGCCGCGAGGTCGTGGCCCTCTACGACGACGCCTGCGCCAAGCTTGGCGTCGCCCCTCGACCGCACGAGTAGATGCTGAGCGGCCCTCGTCCCTGGCGGGCGCCCACGCTAAGGTAAGGGTGACCTCACTTGAAGGAGTCCCCCTGTGTCTGTCATCTCGTTCTCCGAAGCGCTCCGCGCCCGCAGCTGGTCGCGCCACGGTGAGAGCGAGGGCGCCGGATTCATGTCCGACCTGATGAAGGGCGAGGGCACTCGCGAGGACTACATCGCCCTCGTCGCCCAGCACTATTTCATCTACGACGCACTCGAGGGTGTCGCACCGACGTTCGCCGACAACCCGATCGCGACCCCGTTCCTGAGCGAGCAGCTCAGCCGGATGCCCGCGCTCGAGGCCGACCTCGCCTTCCTGATCGGACCGGACTGGAAGGAGCGGATCGCACCGCTGCCGACCACCGAGCGCTACGTCGCCCGCATCCGCGAGATCGCCGCCGAAGGCTGGGCGGGCGGCTTCGTCGCCCACCACTACACGCGCTACCTCGGCGACCTGTCGGGCGGCCAGGCGATCGGCCGGCTCATGCAGCGCCACTTCGGCTTCGAGACCAACGGCATCGGGTTCTACATCTTCGACCAGATCGCCAACCCGAAGGAGTTCAAGGAGGCCTACCGCGAGCAGCTCGACGCGGCCCCCTGGGACGAGGCCGAGCAGGAGCGCGTCATCGACGAGGTGCTGCGCGCCTACGAGTTCAACACGAAGCTGTTCGAAGACCTCTCGCGCGCGAAGGCCGCCGCGTAGCGGTCTCGGCAGGCCGCTTCGCGGCTGCTCGACCCGCGCGGCGCGTGACCCGCGATCAGATCGCGGCGATGCCCGGGATCGCCTCGGCGCGCGACATGAAGTCCTTCACGCGCTCGTCGACGATGATGTCGCTCGGGCGCAGCGGACGCGTCAGGTAGAGACCCTCGAGCGCGGTGATCCGGCTCAGCGCCACGTAGGTCTGACCGGGCGCGAACGAGCGGGGGCCCAGGTCGACGATCGCGCGGTCGTAGCTCTTGCCCTGCGACTTGTGGATGGTGACCGCCCACGCCAGCCTCAGCGGGAACTGCGTGAACTCGGCCACCACATCCTTCGACAGCGTCTTCGTCGCCGAGGAGTAGGTGTAGCGATACCGCTCCCACGTGCTCGGCTGCACCTCGAAGTCCTCGCCGTCGACCTCGACGGTGACGGTGTCGGCGATCTTCACCACCTCGCCGATGGTGCCGTTCACCCAGCGCCCGTCGCCGCCGGTGTCGTTGCGCAGGAACATCACCTGCGCGCCGAGCTTCAGCTCGAGACGCTCGTCGGCCGGATAGGCGCGGCCGCCGAACTCGCCGTTCACCTCCGCGACCGCGGTCTTCGCGGCACCGGGAAGCCGGGCCAGCGCGCTGCCGTTGATGCGGGTGACGGTCGCGTTGGTGGTGGCGAGCGTGATGGTGCCGTCGTCGGGCGCGGGCCGGGCGCCCATCTCGTTGAGGCGGCCCGCCATCTCGGCGGTGACCACGCCGTGCCGCACCGCGGTCAGCAGGGTCTTGAACTCCAGCTCGTGCTGTCGGTGGATCGTCGCGAGCTCGAAGATCGTCAGCTCGGCCTCGTCCCACACGCGCGCGTCGAAGAACCACATCGAGCGGTAGCGGTCCGCGAAGTAGGCGCGCTCCTCCGGATCGCCCGGCACGGGAGCCAGCTGGTACGGGTCGCCGAACATGACCAGCTGCACGCCTCCAAAGGCGTCGTTCGGCTTCGCGCGCGCCTGCCGCAACGAGCGGTCGATCGCGTCCAGCAGGTCGGCGTTCAGCATCGACACCTCGTCGATGACGAGGGTGTCGATCGCGCCGAGCAGCTTGCGCAGCTCGCCCGACTGCTCGATGTCGTGGTCGGCGATCACGCCGATCGGCAGCCGGAACAGCGAGTGGATCGTCTGCCCGCCGACGTTCAGCGCCGCCACCCCGGTCGGGGCGCAGATCACCACCTGCTTCGAGGTGCGCCACGACAGATGCTCGAGCAGCGTCGACTTGCCGGTGCCGGCCCGACCGGTGACGAAGATGTGCTGCCGCGTCGACTCGATGGCGTCGAAGACGGCCTGCTGCTCGGGGGAGAGCTCAGGCAGCGGCATCCATCAAGGCTACCCAGTCCGACGACCGTAGGATGCGACTGTGCTCACCGCTCCCGACGTCGCGGCCCCGACCGGGGTGCGTCGCCGCGCGCTCATCTGGCTGGCGGCGGCACTGGTGCTGACCCTGGCCGGCACGGGCGCCGTGATCGCCGCGAACGCGACCGTCTTCGGCGCCGCCTCGTTCGTGCGGATCTACCTGGATGCGCTGGCGCGCGGCGACGCGGCGGAGGCGCTCGCGCTTCCCGGGGTGGCGAGCGACGACGAAGGCCTCGACGTCACCCTGCTGTCAAGCGCGGCGCTCGCGCCGTTCGAGATCGGCGAGGTGCGCGCGACGGCGAACCGGGACGGCCTCCACGAGGTGACCGCCACGTGGACGGTCGGCGCCGAGGTGCACGAGACCCGCTTCACGGTGGAGCGCATCGGCACGACCGCGGGCCTGTTCGCGAACTGGGCCTTCGCCGTCAGCCCGCTCGCGATGCTCGACGTCACCCTCGAGCACGAGGACCGCGTGCAGGTGAACGACCTCGACCTGGTCACCGCGAGCATCACCGCCGCCCCGCACCGCTTCGCCGTGTTCGTGCCCGGCCGCTACACGCTGCAGCACGACAGCCGGTGGCTCACGAGCGACGCCGTCACGATCACCGCCGACCGGGTCGGAAGCACCATCGAAACCGCCGTGGAGGTCCGCGCGAACGAGGATCTCCTCGCCGAGGTCGACCGCACCGCGCGCGAGTTCCTCGACGACTGCGCCGCGCAGCGGGTGCTGTTCCCGCCCGGATGCCCGTTCGGCGAGACCGTCAACAACCGGGTGCTGGGTGAGCCCGCCTGGTCGATCGACGTGTATCCGGAGATCACCATCGCCGGGACGAGCGGGGAGCCGCGCTGGCGCTCCGGACCCGATCAGGGGATCGCCCAGGTGACGGTCGAGGTGCAGTCGATCTTCGACGGCAGCGTCGAGACGCTCGAGCGCAACGTGCGGTTCCCGATGGAGTTCGAGATCCACATCTCCCGCGGGGACCGCCTCACCCTCGTGACGGTCGACCCCTACGCCGACTGAGCCCGCTCACGGCGGACGGCTCAGCGCAGCCGCGACGGAAGAAGCGCGTGCAGCAGCGGCAGCGCGGAGGCGCCCATCAGCACCCAGCCGAGCACGTCATCGGTGGGGCGCAGCAGCACCCCCGCGATCAGCAGCCCGGCGAACACGATCGCCGAGGCGATGCGCCGCAGCGAGCGGTCCATCGCGCGGAGGCGCTGCTCGACCTCCGGCGAGCGCACCGCCAGCTCGCCGCGGTCCAGCCGTGAGATCAGCGCGTCGGTGCGCTGCGGCAGGCGTGCCAACGCCGACACGATCGCGAGGGCCTCGCGCCCGACACCGCGCAGCACGCCCGCGCCGGTGCCGCGCAGCAGGCTTCGCGCGAACGGGTCGACCGCATCCCACATGTTGAAGTCGCGGTTGAGCGCGCTGGTCACGCCGGAGGTGAGCGAGACGGTGCGCAGCAGCAGCAGGAAGCTCTCGGGCAGCTGGAACGGCAGCGCGCGGATCGTCTCCCCGAACTGGGCGGCGAACTCCTGCAGTTCGCGCGGGTCGATCCGCTGCAGCTCGGCGACCCCCATGCCGCCGAAGCGGTCGAAAAGGGCCGTCATGGCGCGCTCCAGCTCGACGGTGTCGGCGGTCGGCAGCAGCACGCCGAGGCGCTGGATGGCGACCACCAGTGCGCGCGCATCGCGCGAGACGACGGCGAAGATGAACTGCTGCAGGCCCTCGCGCAGTTCGTCGGAGATCTCGCCCATCATCCCGAAGTCGATGTAGGTGAGCCGCCAGTCGTCGGGCTCGCCCGATCCGCCGGGCGTGACGAAGATGTTGCCGGGGTGCGGGTCGGCGTGGAAGAACCCGGCGACGAAGATCTGCTGGAACGCCGACCGGGCCAGCTCCGCAGCGACCGCGGCCGGGTCGATGCCGGCCGCCTGAAGCGCCGCGACGTCGGTGATCTTGATCGCGGTGACATCGGCGAGGGTCAGCACCCGCAGCGCGCTGCGCTCCCACACCACGGCGGGGGCGGCGATGCGCGGATCCTCGGCGAAGTCGGCGGCGAAGCGCTCGGCGTTGGCCGCCTCGTGCACGTAGTCGATCTCCTCGCGGCTGGTGGCGGCGAACTCCTCGACGAGCGCGGGCGCGTCGGTGCGTCGGGAGACGAGCCGGATGCGCGACAGCCAGCGGGCGACCCGACGCAGCGCCGCCAGGTCGACCTCGACGATCTCCTCGATGCCGGGGCGCAGCACCTTGACGACCACGTCGGCGTAGCCGAGGTCGGCGGCGAGCTCCGGCGACAGCCGGGCGCGGTGCGCCTGCCCAAGGGAGGCCGCGGCGATCGGCGCGCTGTCGAACCGGGCGTAGGCGCGGTCCAGCGGCATCCCGAGTTCTCGCTCGGCCTGCACGACGATCCGCTCGATCGGCTCGGCGGCGACCTCGTCCTGCAGCCCCTCCAGCTCGCGGGTGATCTCGGGCGGCAGCACGTCGAGGCGCGAGGAGAGGAACTGCCCCACCTTGATCATCAGCCCGCCGAGGTCGGCGGCGAGCACGTGGAAGCGTCGCGCCAGCCGCTGCAGTCGCGGGATGCGTCCCGATGCAGCGAACCGGCCGAGCCCGAGGCGCGGCAGCACCAGCTCGAACCACCACGCCTGCGCCAGCGCGAGCGCCGCGAAGCGCATGATGCGGCGGTAGCGGGCGCGCAGCGCGCGATCCTGCGTCGGCGCGGAGGAGTCGCCGCGGGCGGGCGGCACTCGGTCAGTCCTCGGCAAGGATGCCGTAGATCTTGCGGCGGGTCTCGTCGAGCAGCGCGGCGGTGCGCTCCTTCTGCTCGGAGGTGCCGTGCTGGGCGACCTGCGCGGCGGCCTGCGCCAGCTTGGCGCCCGCCTTCGGCACCACCGCCGAGTGCTCGGCGAACCGCGGCATGCGCCAGCCGGCGCCGTGCTCGCCGCCGGAGTCGTGCGACTCGTCCTCCTCGTCGCCGGCGGCCGCGTGCGCCGCGGTGCGTCCGGCCTCGGTGAGCGAGAAGACGCGTCGTTCGCCAACGTGCTCCGCGCTGATGAGCCCCTCGTCGACCAGCAGTTCGAGCGTCGGGTAGACGACGCTCGCGGTCGGTCCGTCGCCGCGAGCGCTCATCGCCGCGAGCGCCTGCATGATCTGATGCCCGTTCTGGGCGCCGTCGAGCAGGGCGACGAGGATATCTGAGCGCACATCGCGACGGGGCGCGCGTCCCGGCATCCGGGGGGCGAAGGTGTCACGGAGGTCATCCAGCGCCTCCCACAGGTCGAAGCCGGAGGCTGTCGAGTCGCGCATGCGAGGTCCTTTCATCGCGGTGCGCCCAGTCAACTGCACGACGCTGGGACGACGCCGTGATCTACGGGCGGCCGGCCCGGGCGGCGAGGGCGGCGTTGTAGGCCGCCAGCTCGGCGTCGCCGTCGCGGTCGGCGGCCCGGTCGCGCCGCTTCGCCTCGCGGTCGTCGCTGCGCGCCCACATGATAGCGACGATGATCGCGAGCGCCACGGTGGGGATCTCGCCGACGCTCCAGGCGATGCCGCCGCCCCACACCTGGTCTTCGAGCGGCGGAAGCCCCCAGGTGCGTCCCATCGCCCCGTACCAGTCGGCCAGGAACAGCGCCTCCTGCGACATGATGGCCAGCCCGAAGAAGGCGTGGAATGCCATCGTCGCCAGCAGCAGCAGCAGCCGCAGCGCGTACGGCGGACGCCCGCCGATCGGGTCGACGCCGATCAGCACCTGCGCGAACAGGTAGCCGGTGATGAGGAAGTGGGCGACCATCCAGACGTGCCCGGCGTGCTGCTCGGTCGCCCAGCGGAACAGCGGCGAGTAGTAGAACACCCAGAGCGAGGCCGCGAACAGCACGGCCGCCACGATCGGGTTGGTGAGCACCTTCGAGAAGCCGGAGTGCACGAGCACGAGGATCCACTCGCGCGGTCCGCGACTGCCGTCGTCGCGCTTGCGTATGGTGCGCAGCGCGAGCGTGACGGGCGCCGACAGCACGAGGAAGATCGGGATCACCATGGTCAGCAGCATGTGCTCGAGCATGTGGATGCTGAACAGGTACTCCTGGTACGCGCCGAGCGATCCGCTGGTCGACCAGAGCAGCGTCAGCATCCCGATCACGAAGAACGCGGTGCGATACCACGGCCACCGGTCGCCTCGACGGCGCAGCCGGACCACCGCGGCCAGGTAGAAGAACAGGCCGAACACGACGACGAGCGCCCAGAGCAGGTCGAGATCCCAGGTCGTGAGATAGCGGATGGGGGTGAGCTCGGGCGGCAGCGTGTCGCCGGTCAGATACTCGGCCGGCGTCGGGTCGGCCAGGTCGTAGGCCGGGATCTCGACCACCGGCGGGGCGGTGCGGGCGAGGGCGGCCGCGACGCCGCTGGCGACGCCCATGAAGGCGAGCTCGACGGCCACGAACACGGCGAAGATCCGGTGCCCCGCGCCGGCGACGATGCGCCCGACGAACACGCGGCGCTGCAGCGCGCCGAGCAGTCCGAGCACGCCGAGGGCGACCACTTTGGCGACGACGAGCAGCCCGTAGGGAGTGAGCAGCTCGGGCAGACTGCCGACGCGGATCGCCGCGCTGACGTAGCCGGAGACCGCCACCACCAGGAAGCTCACGAGCGCCAGGGTGGAGTACCGCGGCAGGATCGCGGCGAGCCGGTCGGAACCGGCGCTGGCGCGCAGCACCACGAGCAACAGGAGTCCGCCGACCCAGACGGCCGCGAAGACCAGGTGCAGCCACAGCGCGGTGACGGCCAGGTTGTGGTCGGCCGCCCCGCCCGCGTGACCCTGCTCGGCGAGCGGCGCGAGCCCGATCGTCGTCGCGGCGGTGATGATCCCGAGGGCGGTGACGTTGCGCACCGCGAAGCACAGCACGGTGAGCGCGGCGCCGACCAGCATGGTGATCAGCCAGGCCCGACCCAGCTCGATCTCGGTGAGGAAGGTGCCGAGCGCCTCCCCGTAGCGCTCGTCGAGGCTCGGGGCGGTGTTGAAGACGGTGGTGAAGGAGAAGAACGCGGAGGCCGCCGCCGCCACGGTCCACACCGCGGCACCCGCGGCCGCCACATCCAGCGCCCGGTCGAACTCGGGCTTGGCGGACGAGAGGCCGAAGAGGGCCAGCACCAACGAGCCGAGCGCCGTCGCGACGCCGAGGTTGAAGACGAGCTTCGCGATCGGCAGACCCCAGCGCACCAGCGGTCCCGGATCGATCACGAGGGGGGCTTCCGCACCGCCGCCGACGAGGAGCGCCAGCACCGTCGCGACGAGGGCGACGACGAGGAGGGCGGCGGGTCCGAGGACCCCGATCAGGCGCGGCACCCCTCCAGCGTAGGCGGATGCGCGCCCCGAAAATGCCGCAGGGGGACCAAGGCGCGGTGCGCCTCGATCCCCCTGCGGGAAGCCTGAACTACTTGGCGGCGGCCTTGAGCTTGCTGCCGGCCGAGACCTTCACGCCCTTGCTGGCGGCGATCTGGATGGTCTCGCCGGTCGCGGGGTTGCGTCCGGCGCGCGCGGCGCGGCTGATCTGCTCGAAGGAGATCCAGCCCGGGATCGCGACCTTGGTGCCCGATCCGACCGACTCGGCGACGACGCTGAAGAACGAGTCGACGACGCTGGCAACGGTGGCCTGGCTCTGGTTGGTCTCGGCCGCGATCTTTGCGACGAGATCGCTCTTGTTAAGGGTGTCAGCCATGGGTGTCCTCCTCGGACTCAATGCATTTCATGTGGCACGAAGAGTTCGTCAGAGCGACGGAACTTTCGCGGTTGTGATTCCAGCGCCTTCGCCCCGGAACCACAGTGAAACTAGCACCCGTGGCCCGTGTTCCTGGGGATGTTGCACGGTGTTCCACATCCGGATTTGCTGGGTATTTCCGCGCCCGGGAACGCGAAAGGGGCGAAAACTCACGTTCTCGCCCCTCGCGCTGTGGTCGGTTTCGACTACCAGCTCGACTTCGTCACGCCCGGCAGCTCGCCACGGTGAGCCATGTCACGGAAGCGGACACGCGAGATGCCGTACTTGCTGAGGACACCGCGCGGGCGGCCGTCGATGGCGTCGCGGTTGCGCAGACGCACCGGGCTCGCGTTGCGGGGCAGCTTCTGCAGACCCAGGCGGGCCTCCTCGCGCTGCTCGTCGGTGGAGGTGGGGCTGACGAGCTGCTTCTTCAGCTCGAGACGCTTCGCGGCGTACCGCTCCACGATGACGGCGCGCTGGTTGTTGCGCGCGATCTTGCTCTTCTTGGCCATGCTTAGCGCTCCTCGCGGAATTCGACGTGCTTGCGGACCACGGGGTCGTACTTCTTGAGCACGATGCGGTCGGGGTTGTTGCGTCGGTTCTTGCGGGTCACGTAGGTGTACCCGGTACCGGCGGTCGAGCGGAGCTTGATGATCGGACGAACGTCCTGCGACTTCTTCGCCATCAGATCTTCTCCCCTCGGGCGAGCAGGTCCTTGACGACCGACTCGATGCCGCGAGCGTCGATCACCTTGATGCCCTTAGCGGACAGCGTCAGGGTCACGTTGCGCTTGAGCGACGGGACGTAATAGGTCTTCTTCTGCACGTTCGGGTCGAAGCGGCGCTTCGTCCGGCGGTGCGAGTGCGAGATGTTGTGTCCGAAGCCGGGAGTGGCTCCGGTCACCTGGCACACTGCAGCCATGGTTCTTCCTTATCGTTGCGGCGGAGCGGACTCCGCCTGATCTACCGTGGGACGATCGCCCCACCCAAGGTCACTTGTCGGCATGCCAGATCCGGTCGCGAGCGGCCGGACGGCACACAAGAAGCGCGCTTTCGCGCACAACTCTCCGAGAATAGCCGAGGTTCCGGCCGTTGTCACCTCCGCGACGACCGCCGCGAACCGGCGACGCGCGCGGTCAGGAGCAGTCGGTGCAGAGGCCGAACACGTCGACGACGTGGTGCGGATCGCTGAAACCGTGCTCGGCGGCCACCTCGCGCGCCCACACCTCGACCTTGTCGGCCTTGATCTCGACCGTCTTGCCGCAGTTGCGGCAGATCAGGTGGTGGTGGTGGGTTCCGGGCGTGCAGGCGCGGTACAGGCTCTCGCCGTCCTGCTGCAGCGCATCCGCCTCGCCCTCCGTGGCCAGGTCGGCGAGCGCACGGTAGACGGTGGCAAGTCCGACCGACGAGCCGGTGCCGCGCATCGAGGCGTGCAGCGCCTGCGCGCTCACGAACCCCTCGGTCGTGCCGAGGGCGGAGCGCACCGCTTCGCGCTGCCAGGTGTTGCGCTTGGCGCTCATGCCGCCACCTCCGCCTCCACCTTACGACCCGCCGCCGTGCGGGCGCGGGCCGCCTCGATGCCGCGGCAGACGACGTAGATGAGGAACGAGATGGTCGTGATGAACGGGCTGATCGGCAGCGAGCCGGCGATCGCGAGCAGGATTCCGCCGAGCGCCGAGACCAGGCCGAACGTCACGCTGAGGATCGGCACCAGCAGCGGGGAGGCGCTCACGCGAAGCGCGGCGGCCGCCGGGGTGACCAGCAGTGCCAGCACCAGCAGCGCGCCGATGATCTGCACCGAGACGGCGACGACGAGACCGAGCAGCAGCATGAACACGATCGAGAGCGCCCTGCCGGGTACGCCGCGGGCCACCGCGACCTCCGGGTCGAGGCTATCGAAGCTCAGCGGCCGCCAGATCACCAGCAGCACCACCAGCACGGCGGCGCTGATGCCGATCAGGCGCCAGACGGCCGGGTCATCCACGGCGATGATCTGCCCGGTGAGCAGGCCGAACTTGTTGGCGCTGCGCCCCGAGTAGAGGGCCAGGAACAGGATCCCGAGCCCGAGCCCGGCGGGCATGAGCACGCCGATGATCGAGTTGCGCTCGCGCGCCCGCGCGCCGAGCACGCCGATCAGGAGCGCCGCAATGATCGAGCCGAAGATCGAGCCCATCACGACGTCCACCCCGATCAGCAGCGCGGCGGCGGCGCCGGCGAAGGAGAGCTCGCTGATGCCGTGCACCGCGAACGCCATGTCGCGCTGCATGACCATGACGCCGATGAGGCCGCCGACGATGCCGAGCACGGCGCCGGCGAGCACCGAGTTGGCGACGAGCGCGAGAATGGCGCCGTAGTCGGTGAAGTCGAAGATCTGGTCGAGGCTCATGCGCGCACCCCGTGCTGATGGCCGGGCATCTCGGGCGTGCCGACGACGAGAATGCGTCCCTTCGTGCGGATGACCTCGACCGGGGTGCCGTACAGCTCGCCGAGCACCTCGGAGCGCAGCACCTCGTCGGGGGTGCCGACGCGGAACGAGCCGCCGGCGAGGTACAGCACGCGATCGACCATGCCGAGCACCGGGTTGATGTCGTGCGTGACCATCAGCACGCTGGCTCCCCGCTCGTGGCGCACGCGCTCGAGCAGTCCGGCGACGGTCCGCTGGTGATGCAGGTCGAGGCTGAGCAGCGGCTCGTCGGCGAGCACGAGCGCGGGGTCTCCGGCCAGCGCCTGGGCGACGCGCAGGCGCTGCTGCTCGCCGCCGGAGAGCAGCCCGACGGGCACCCGCGCGTACTCGCGGGCGCCGACCTCGGTCAGCAGCTCGTCGACGCGGCGGCGGGTCGTGCGGTCCGGCCACGGGATGCCGAAGCGGGTGCCGTCGATGCCCAGCCGCACGAGGTCCTGCGCGCGCAGCGGCGTGCCGGGCGCGAAGGGACGCTGCTGCGGGATGTAGCCGACCCGATCGCGGCCGTTCGGCAATTCGATGGAGCCCGCGTCGAGCTTGGTGAGGCCGAGGATCGCCCGCAGCAGGCTGGACTTGCCGGCGCCGTTGGGTCCGAGCACGGCGATGAACTCGCCCGCGGCGATGGTCAGCTCGAGCTCGCGCCACAGGGTGCGCACGCCGAAACCGAGCGACGCCCCCCGGATCCGGAGGGCGGCGCTCTGGTGAGCGTGGTCGGGCGATGTCACCTGTCGATCATGCCGCGTTTGCGGCGAGGGCGCTTTCGATCGCGTCGAGGTTGGACTGCATCCAGCTGACGTAGCTCTCGCCCTCGGGCAGGTTCTCGGCGAAGTCGACGACGGCGACGCCGGCCTCGTCGGCCGCCGAGCGCACGAGCTGCGTCTCGGCTCCTTCGGTCTGCGAGTTGTAGGCGAGGAAGGCGAGGTGTCCGCTCTCGACCTCGTCGAGCACGGCGGCGAGCAGGGTGGGGGCGACGTCGGTGCCCTCTTCGATCGCCTCGCTGAAGCCTTCCGGCGTCGCGTCGGTGAGTCCGACGTCGGCGAGCAGGTAGAGCGCCACCGGCTCGGTCACGACGACCTCGTCCGGGGCGTCCGCGTACTCGGTCGCCAGCTCTTCGGCGCGCTCGTGCAGCGCCTCGATCTCACCTTCGAGCGCCTCGGCGTTGGCCTCGTAGACCTCGGCGTTCGCGGCGTCGAGCTCGGCGAGCTCCTCGGCGATCGAGTGCACGACCTCGATCATGGCGTCGAGCGAGTACCAGACGTGCTCGTTGACGCCCTCGATGTGGTCGTGCTCGTGGTCGTGGTCGGCGTCCTCGTCGGCGTGGTCGTCGTCGGCATGCTCGTCCTCGTCGGCGTGCTCGTCCTCGGCGTGCTCGTCCTCAGCGTGCTCGTCCTCGTCGGCGTGGTCCTCGTCGGCGTGCTCGTCCTCGGCGTGGTCGTCGTCATCCTCGGTGAGGCCGAGCACCTCGACGGCGATGAGGGTGTGCGGCGCGTCGTCCATCGCGTCGGTGATCACCTCGACGAACGGGTCGTACCCGCCGCCGTTCGAGATCACGAGGTCGGCGTTCTCGATCTCGAGACGGTCACGAGCGGTGGCCTCGTAGGAGTGCGGGTCCTGCACCGTCCCCTCGATGATGCTCGTCACCTCGACGTCGTCTCCGGCGACGCGCGCGGCGAGGTCAGCGTAGACGTCGGTGGAGGTCACGATCGTCAGGATGCCGTCGTCCGCGGGAGCGGTGGTGGCGCATCCGGCGAGAGCGAGCAGGCTCGCCGTTCCGAGGGCGAGCAGAGGCATGCGAGCAGACAACGTGAACTCCTGATTCCAGCCGCCGACGATCGACAACGAGTTCACGCTAGACGCTATTGATAACCGTTGTCAAAATGGTTCTCAATAAGGCGGCCCCCCGACGAGCGGTGCGAAACGTGGGGTGTGCGTGCCGGGGATCGCACTTTTCGCACCGCTCGCGGGGGGCGCGGGGTGCGCGGGGTGCGCGGGAGCACGGGGTGCGGGTGCGCGCGGCGCGTGGTGCGCGGGAGTACGGGGCGCGGGCCTGCGAGGCGGGGGTGCGGGGTGCGGGGGCTAGTCGAGCAGGAGCGCGGGCTCTTCGAGCACGCTCGCCACATCGGCGATGAACCGGCTCACGACGTCGCCGTCGACCACGCGGTGATCGAAGCTGCCGCCGACCGTGGTGACGTACGCGGGACGCACCTCGCCATCCACCACCCACGGCTTCTGCTTGATGGCGCCGAGCACCAGGATCGAGACCTCGCCCGGGTTGAGGATCGGCGTTCCCGTGTCCACGCCGAACGACCCGAGGTTCGTGATCGTGATCGTGCCGCCCGACATCTCCGCCGGGGAGGTCTTGCCGTCGCGGGCGGTGAGGGTCAGCTTCTCGAGCGCCTCGGCGAGTTCGCGCAGCGAGAGATCCTGCGCGTCCTTGATGTTCGGCACGATCAGACCGCGCGGCGTGGCCGCCGCGATGCCGAGGTTCACGAAGTGGTGGACGACGATCTCCTTGTCGGTCCACGTCGAGTTGACCGTCGGGTTGCGGCGGATCGCCCACATCAGCGCCTTCGCGGCGATGAGCAGCGGCGACACCTTGACGCCCGCGAACTCGGGGTTCGCCTTGAGGCGCTTGACGAACTCCATCGTGCGGGTCGCGTTCACGTCGGTGAAGACGCTCACGTGCGGGGCGGTGAACTTGCTGGTCACCATCGCCGAGGCGATCGCCTTGCGCATTCCCTTCACCGGGATGCGCTCCTCGCGCTCGTCGCCCCACTCCGGCGTCTCCAGGTTGCGGAACACGCTCGCCTGCTCGGCCTGGCGGATGACGTCGTCACGGGTGATCTCACCCGCGAGTCCCGTCGGGGTGACGTTCGCCAGGTCGACATCGAGGTCCTTGGCGAGCTTGCGGATCGGCGGCTTCGCGATCACCGGCAGCGCCGAGGCGGCCGGCACCGAACCCGGCTTCACGGGGGTCGACTTGGCGGCGACCTCCTGCGGGGAATCCGAGCCGCCGTCGGGGGCGACGGTCGCGCCGGCGCGTCGACGCCGCGTGGTGGCGTGGGCGCCCTTCGAGCCGTAGCCGACCAGCACTGCGCCCGAGCCCGACTCGGCGGCGGGCTCGTTGTCGCCGTTCTCGGCCGGGCCGATCGTCGTCGCGGTGTCGGCGATCGTGCCGAGGGCATCGCCCTCGTTGCCGGGGGCCTGCAGCTCGATCGTGCCGCCGCTCGAGTCGACGCGGATGATCGGGGCGCCGACCTCGACGGTCTGCCCCTCCTCGGCGAGCAGCTCGGTCACCGTGCCGGCGAACGGCGACGGCAGCTCGACGAGCGACTTCGCGGTCTCGATCTCGACCAGCACCTGGTTGACGGTGACGACGTCGCCCGGCTTGACCTTCCATGCCACGATCTCGGCCTCGGTCAAGCCCTCGCCGACATCCGGCAACGGAAACTCTGAATGTGCCACGGTCGACTCCCTGGTGGTTCAGGTCCCCGCGGGGACCACGACGGTTGGGTCAGTAGGCGAGGGCGCGGTCCACGGCCTCGAGAATGCGGTCGGCATCGGGGAGGTAGTCCCCCTCGAGCTTCGCGGGCGGGAAGGGGGTGTCGTATCCGCTCACGCGCAGCGGAGGCGCTTCGAGCGAATAGAACGCGCGCTCGGCGATCGTCGCGGCGACCTCCGAGCCGACGCTGACGTGTCCGGGCGCCTCCTGGGCGACGACCAGTCGGCCGGTCTTCTGAACGGAGGCGAGCAGCGGCCCGTAGTCGACCGGCGAGAGCGAGCGCAGGTCCACGACCTCGATGCTCGTGCCCTCGGCCGCGGCGATGTCGGCCGCCTGCAGCAGCGCGGTCACCATCGCACCGTGGCCGACGACGGTGACGTCGGTGCCGGTGCGGACGACGCGACTCTCGTGCAGCGGCGCGGCGGGGGTGCTGCGATCCACGTCGCCCTTGTGCCAGTAGCGGCTCTTCGGCTCGAAGAACAGCACCGGGTCACGGCTCTCGATCGCCTGACGCATCATCCAGTAGCCGTCGTTGGCGGTCGCCGGGCTGACCACGCGCAGCCCCGGGGTGTGCGCGAAGTACGCCTCCGGGCTCTCCTGGTGGTGCTCGACCGCGCCGATGTGTCCGCCGTAGGGCACGCGGATGACGACCGGGAAGTCCTGCGTTCCCTCATGGCGGTAGGTGAGCTTGGCCAGCTGCGAGGTGATCTGGTCGAAGCCCGGGTAGATGAAGCCGTCGAACTGGATCTCGCACACGGGGCGGTAGCCGCGCATGGCGAGGCCGATCGCGGTGCCGACGATGCCCGACTCGGCGAGCGGAGTGTCGAGCACGCGGGACTCGCCGAACTGCGCCTGCAGCCCCTCGGTGACGCGGAACACGCCCCCGAGCCGGCCGATGTCCTCGCCCATCAGGAGCACACGGTCGTCGGCCGCGAGCGCATCGCGCAGACCCTCGTTGATGGCCTTCGCCATCGTCAGCTGTTCGACGCTCACGACGCGTCCCCCTCGAACGACGCCTCGTAGGCGGCGTGCCAGGCGCGCTGCGCATCGACGCCGGGGTGAGGCTCGGTGTAGACGTGCTCGAAGATCTTCTCCGAGGTCGGATCGGTGAGCGAGGCCACGCGAGCGCGCGTGTCGGCCGCCAGGTCCTCGGCCTCGGTCGCGACCTCGGCGAAGAACGAGTCGGCGACGCCGCGGCCGCGCAGGTACGACTCGAAGCGCGTGATCGGGTCGCGGTGACTCCAGAACTCGACGTCCTCGTGCTCGCGGTACTTCGTCGGGTCATCGCTCGAGGTGTGGGCGCCCATGCGGTAGGTGAGCGCCTCGATGAAGCGCGGTCCCTTTCCGCTGCGCGCGGCATCCAGCGCGAGCGTCGTCGCGGCGTAGCTGGCGAGCACGTCGTTGCCGTCGATCTGCACGCTGTCGATGCCGAAGCCCGCGGCCCGCAGGTACAGCGGCGTGCGCGACTGGCGCTCCACCGGCACCGAGATCGCCCAGTGGTTGTTCTGCAGGAAGAAGACCTGCGGGGTCTGGTAGCTGGCCGCGAACACGTAGGCCTCGTTCACGTCGCCCTGGCTGGTCGCACCGTCGCCGAAGTAGACGAGCACCGCCGCATCCTTCTCCGGGTCGCCGGTGCCGACGACGCCGTCGAACTGCATGCCCATCGCGTAGCCGGTCGCGTGCAGCGACTGCGAGCCGATCACCAGGGTGTAGAGGTGGAAGTTGCCGGTCTCGGCCGGATCCCAGCCGCCGTGGCTGAGGCCGCGCAGCATCTCGATGAGACGCATCAGGTCGAGGCCGCGGATGCGCCCGACCGCGTGCTCGCGGTAGGCGGGGAAGATGTGATCCTGCGGCTTCGCGGCGAAACCGGAGCCGACCTGCGCCGCCTCCTGGCCGGTGCTCGGGATCCACAGCGCGAGCTGGCCCTGCCGCTGCAGGTTGCCGGCCTCGATGTCGAAGCGTCGCACCGCGACCATGTGCCGGTGGAAGTCGAGAAGTCGCTCCTCGGGGATCCCCTCGATGATCGGCAGGTACTCCGCCGTCGCGTCGCTCTCGACGAGGGTCCCCTCCGGCGAAAGCAATTGAACAGTCGCCTCGGTATAGGACATGTGCCTACCCTAGCCCGGCGCTCGGAAGCGCCTGTGGGAGGGTCCTGACAAGCTCAGCGGTGGCATCTAGGAGTTTGTCCACAGACTCCGGCTCGCCGACCGAGACCCGGATTCCGTCTCCCGGGAACACGCGGGCGACGATTCCGTGCTTGCTGAGCACCTCGCCGGCCTCCACCGTGTGCTCGCCCGTGGCGAGCCAGACGAAGTTGCCCTGGGGCTCCGGGATCGCGATCCCCTGGTTCGACAGCGCAGCGGCGATCCGCTCGCGCACGTTCACCAGGGCGGCGACCTGCCCGAGCAGCTCCGGCTCCGCGTCGAGTGCCGCCAGCGCGCCGCGCTGCGCCGCGTCGGTCACCGAGAGGGCGATCGCCGTCGACCGGGCGGCGTCGAGGATGTACGGGGCGCCGATCGCGTAGCCGATCCGCAGGCCAGCCAGGCCGTAGGCCTTCGAGAAGGTGCGCAGCACCACGAGGTTCTCGTGCTCGCCGCGCACCTCGAGACCGTTGACCGCCGTCGGGTCGGTGACGAACTCGACGTAGGCCTCATCGAGGATGACGAGCACGTCATCGGGGACGCGCGCCATGAAGGTCTCGAACTCGTCGCGGCTGACGACGGTCGAGGTGGGGTTGTTCGGGGTGCAGACGATGATGACGCGCGTGCGATCGGTGACGGCCTCCGCCATCGCCTCCAGGTCGTGCGAGCCGTCCGCGCGCACCGGCACGGTCACGCTCGTCGCCCCCGCGACGGTCACGAGACCGGGGTAGGCCTCGAAGCTCCGCCAGGCGTAGAGCACTTCGTCGCCGGGCGCCGCCGCGGCCAGGATCAGCTGCGACAGGATCGACACCGAGCCGGCGCCCACGTGCACGGCGTCGAACTCGACATCGTGGCGCGCGGCGAGGCGGGTGCGGAGGGCCTGGGCCGAGCCGTCGGGGTACCGGTTCACGCTCGCGTTCGCGATCGCGGCGGCGATGCTCGGCAGCGTCGGGAAGGGGTTCTCGTTGGAGGACAGCTTGAAAGCATCCTCCGCGGCCGGACGACCCTGACGGTACGGCGCCAGCGCGGCGATGGCAGGGCGAAGCGAAACAGGCATGCGTTCAGCCTAGAGCCGCGCGCCCTGGTCCTCCCGGCCTCGGCTTTGCCACAATGAACGCATGGGACGACTCTTTCTCCGCCTGCTCATCAACACTCTCGCGCTCTGGCTGACGACGCTGATCCTCGCGTCGCACGTCAATGTCGTCCCCTTCGCACCGGGCGGCACGCTGGAGTTCATCATCACGCTCGTGCTGGTGGCGGTGATCTTCGGGCTCGTGAACGGCATCATCGGCGGAATCGTGCGCGTCGTCGCCTTCCCGCTCTACATCCTCACGCTCGGCCTGGTCGCCCTCGTCGTCAACGGCCTGATGCTGCTGCTGGTGGCGTGGATCAGCACGCTGATCGGATTCGGTCTCACCATCGAGAACTTCTGGTGGGGCGTGCTCGGCGCGCTGCTGCTGGGCGTCTTCTCGTGGCTGATCGGCATCCTGCTGCGGCCGTTCACCGGCAAGACGCGCTAGCCGCGGCCCGTCTCGACGCGCTCGGCGCGGAACTCGAACACCGTCAGCTGCCCGCCGACGTCGAGGTAGTCCTGCCCGAAGCGGGTGAGACGCGACACCTCGTCGCGCACGAGCGCTGACTCGGCGTCGTCGATCATCCGCGCCGTCGCGGCGTAGCTCTCCTTCTGGTGCGGGGGCACCGCGAGGTGCGGCAGGTCGTCGCCGGGCGCGAAGGCCCGCCGCTCGACGTGCACGAGCGTGTCGCGCTGATCGGGCCCCGCCGTGGCCGGCACCAGGTCGTCGGTGTGGCTCACCGAGAGTCCGCGCACCCCGTCGGGGATCTCGACGTTGCCGATCGGGGCGCCGTAGGTCTCGAGCCCGACGGTGTTCCAGTCGCCGGATTCTGCGGCGCGCGCCGCCACCATGCCGCCCTGCGAGTAGCCGATGAACTGCACCTCGTCGTTGGCGGCGACACCCGCCTCGCGCATCGCCGCCTCCACCGCCCGCAGAGAGGCCGGGCTCTTGCCCGCCACCCCGGCCAGGTTCGCCGTCATGTCGAACGGCTCGCTGCCGGTGGTGTCGAAGGTCACGGTCGGCGAGACGTAGACCGCCCAGCGGGCGGGCTCGCCGGGCGCCGTGTACCTCTCGATGCGGATCTGGTTGGCGTCGTCGGGGATGCGGGCGAGCCGGTCGGCGCTGCCCTGCGGCGCCCCTTCCGCCGACTCCGCTCCGGGGCGCACCACGGTCTGGGTCAGGCGCACCGGCGTCTCGACGAGCGCGCCCCGTGTCGCCCCCAGCGCCATGACGCCGGTCGCCCCCACCGCGACGCCCGTCACGCCGAGCGCCTGATCGCCGAGGGCGAGACCCACGACCGGCGGCGCCCCGAGCGCGGCGAGCACCGCGTCGTCGCTGCTGGCCGCGATCAGCCGGACCGCCTCGACGAGCGCGGGCGAGCTGACGAGCTCCGGATGCGTGCGCAGGAACTCGGCGACGACGCCCGCGCCCCCGGCGTCCTGGCGCCCGGTCGCGCGCCGCTCGGGCCCGCGTGAGGCCTCGAGCGCATCGCGCGCGGCGATGCCGAGCAGGAGTCCCGGGTTGGTGACGATCGCCAGGAGCACCACCCGTGCCGCGGCGCCCACGGCCGCGCCGACGAGCGCGGAGACGCTCCACATCGCGTGGTCAAGCAGCTCCTCCGCCGTCTCGTAGCTCTCGGCGGCGAGGGCGAGCGAGCCGGTGAACGAGTCGGCGAGCTCGGCGACCCGCGCCAGCTGGTGGCGGGCCGCGAACAGCTCATCGGCGACGGGCCCGGCGCCGCCCGGACCGGGATCCAGGGCCGCCGCGTGCGCGACGTGGCCCTGTGCCCGACGCGCCTGCTCCGCGAGCGCGCGACCGCGCTCCGCCGCGGCCTGCAGCTGATCGGTCGCGACGGCGATCCCGCCCCCCGCGGGCGGCCGCACGACGAGGTCGCCGCCCGGCGTCGGCTCAGCCATCAGCGAGCCCGAGCGCTCGGGCGAGCCTGCGCTCGGCGGCGGCCATCGTCGCGAGCGCGCTCGTCGCGGCGATCCGCAGCTCCGTCGCCCGGGCGCCCGCCCGCTCGGCGGCCGGTCCGCGCCAGTCCGGCGTCTCCCACTCCGGCAGGTCACCGGCGACCAGTTCGAAGGCCTCCCGGGCGTGCCGCACGAGCCGCAGCTGCTCGAGCCGCGCGCTCGTCTCGCCCGGGTCGTCTGCCCGCATCCGTCCTCCTCCCTGCCCGGATTTTCATCCGATTTGCCCCTCCCGGTGCTCGGCGCGGACGAGTAGCGTGGGCGGCGGCGAGATCTCGCCACGGTGAACGAGACGCTCGGACACCTCCCCTGCCTCGACCAACGGAGTGATCATGTCGTACGACCGCGCGAGTGGTGCGGCGGCGGTGTTCCGGATCTGCTTTGTGTGCACGGGCAACATCTGCCGGTCCCCGATGGCGGAGGCGATCTTCCGCTCCCTGATCGCCCGGCACGGATTCGAGCGCACCCTCGCCGTCAGCTCGGCGGCGACCGGCGACTGGCACGTCGGCGAGCGCGCCGACGAGCGCACGCTCGCGGCGCTGGCGGCGCGCGGCTACGACGGAACGGCGCACCGCGCGCGGCAGTTCGACCCCGCCGACTTCGCCGCCGTCGATCTGGTGATCGCCTTCGACCGCGGGCAGGAACGCATCCTGCGACAATGGGCTACGACCGATCACGATCGGGGCAAGGTGCAGCTGCTGATGAGCTTCGACCCCGAGTCCCACGGCCCGGTCAACGTGCCGGATCCGTACTACTCGGATGCGGCGCTCTTCGACAGCGTGCTGGCCATGATCGAACGAGCGAGCTACTCGCTGTTCCGCCAGCTCGAACCCGGAATCCGACAGGGAGCCTGATGAGTCCTCTTCCCCCGCAACCCCTGAGCCCCCTCGACGGCCGCTACCGCGCGGTCGTGGAGGATCTCGGCGAGTACTTCTCGGAGGCGGGACTCAACCGCGCGCGCGTGCTCGTCGAGGTCGAGTGGCTGATCGCCCTCTCCGACCGGGGGATGTTCGGCTCGGCGCCCCTGGAGGCCGAGCAGGCCCGCCAGCTGCGCCGTTTCGCGAGCGAGTTCGGCGAGACCGAGATCGCGCGTCTGGCCGAGCTCGAGGCGACCACGCGGCACGACGTCAAGGCGGTCGAGTACCTCGTCCGCGAGAAGCTCACCGAACTCGGGCTGACGAGGATCGCCGAGCTCACCCACTTCGCCTGCACGAGCGAGGACATCAACAACCTCGCCTACGCGATCGTGGTGCGCGGGGCGGTGCAGGATGTCTGGCTGCCGAAGCTGCGCGAGGTCGTCGCCGCGCTGCGCGAGTGGGCGATCGCCGAGCGCGACACCCCGATGCTCGCCCGCACCCACGGCCAGCCCGCCACGCCGACGACCTTCGGCAAGGAGATCGCGGTCGTCGTCGGTCGGCTCGAGCGCGTGCTCGGCCACGTCGAGCGCGCCGAGTTCCTCGGCAAGTTCAGCGGCGCCACGGGCACCTTCGCGGCGCACCTCGCCGCGGACCCGGACGCCGACTGGCGTGCCATCTCGCACGACTTCGTGCTGTCGCTCGGCCTCACCTGGAACCCGCTGACCACCCAGATCGAGTCGCACGACGGGCAGGCCGAGCTGTTCTCGCGCGTCAGCCACCTGAACCGGATCCTGCACAACCTCTGCACCGACGTGTGGACCTACATCTCGATGGGCTACCTGACCCAGATCCCGCAGGCCGGGGCCACGGGCTCGTCAACGATGCCGCACAAGATCAACCCGATCCGCTTCGAGAACGCCGAGGCGAACCTCGAGCTCTCGTGCGCGCTGTTCGACTCGCTCGCCTCCACGCTCGTCACGAGCCGTCTGCAGCGCGACCTCACCGACTCGACGACCCAGCGCAACATCGGCGTCGCCTTCGGCCACTCACTTCTCGCGCTCGACAACATCCAGCGCGGACTCCGCGAGGTGGCCGTGGCGCCCGCGGTGCTCGCGGCGGACCTCGACACCAACTGGGAGGTGCTCGGCGAGGCGATCCAGACGGTGATCCGCGCCGAGGTGACCGCCGGACGCAGCTCGATCGCCGACCCGTACGCGATGCTCAAGGAGCTGACCCGCGGCCGTCGCGTGACCGCGGACGACCTGCGCGAGTTCGTGGACGGCCTCGACATCGGCGACGCGGCGAAGGCGCGGCTGCGCGAGCTGACCCCGGCCGGCTACCTCGGTCTCGCGAGCGAGCTGGTGGGAGAGCTGGAGCACCCCGAGTCGTAGCGGTGCGCGGCCGCCGGGCTAGTGCGTGCTCGGCCGGTCGTCGTCGGAGGCCATGTCGTCGGGGCCGGTCGCGACCAGCAGCATGGCGAGCACGACCAGCGCGACGATGAAGGCTCCGCCCGCGAACTGCGCGGCGGTCAGCCAGTCCCGCGTGCCGAGCAGCACCCCGGCACCGACGAACACGGCGACGATCGCCGCGAGCCCGATCAGTTCGAAGGGGCGGCGCTTGTCGCGGGCGCTCGGGTCGGTCATGACTCCTCCGTCGTTTCGGCTGCCGGGGTCGACGCGGGGATCGACGCGATGACGAGCAGCAGGCCGTGGATCACGGCCCACGCGCCGAGCAGGCCGACGACCATGATCGAGGCGGTCACCGCACCGCTGGCTTCGATCGCCCCGGTGCGATCGGCCACCTGCCAGGGCTGCACGTAGTCCGGCGGCACGATCAGCACGGCGAGGGCGAGGGCGACGCCGAGACCGCCGAGCAGGAACCCGTCGCGAGCGGCACCGCCCGAGCGGCGCAGGCGGATCGCGGTGGTGATGTCGATGGCGCCGACGATGAGGGCCCAGGCGCTCACGATGGCGACGAAGACGGTCGGCGCGGCGACCGGGATCGCCAGCGCGGCGACGCCCGCGACGATCGTGGCGACGGCCTGCACGACGACGAGGCCGCGTCCCGCGTGCCGGTCGGCGCTCGTCCCGCGCAGCGCGGCGAACTGAATCGCGCCCGCGATGACCGCATAGCCGCCGAAGGCGATCAGGCCGAAGCCGGCCGAGTGGTCCGGGCTGAAGGTGATGACCAGACCCAGCGCGACCGCGACGAGACCTCGACCGAGAACCGGAAGGTCGACACGCGCCCGAGGCGGGGTGATCGCCGGAGCGGGCGACAACGAAGACACGGAGCTCTCTTTCGTCGAGACGGACCCGACGATTCTAGGCCGGTCGGATGGGCTAGACCTTGGCCATGTCGCTGAAGCGCGAGTACATGCCGCTGAACGCGACGCCGATCGTGTCCTGACGACCGTTGCGGTGCTTGGCGACGATGAGGTCCGCCTCGCCCGCCCGCGGGTGGTCGCGCTCGTAGGCGTCTTCGCGGTGCAGCAGGATGACGATGTCGGCGTCCTGCTCGAGCGAGCCCGATTCGCGGAGGTCCGAGAGCGCCGGCTTCTTGTCGGCGCGCTGCTCGGGGCCACGGTTCAACTGGCTGAGCGCGACGACGGGAACGTTGAGCTCCTTCGCCAGCAGCTTGAGCGCGCGGGAGAACTCGCTGACCTCCTGCTGACGGCTCTCGACCTTCTTGCCGCTGGTCATCAGCTGGAGGTAGTCGATCACGACGAGCTTGAGTCCGACGCGCTGGCTCAGTCGGCGGCACTTGGCCCGGATCTCGACGAGCGTCATGTTCGGGCTGTCGTCGATGTAGAGCGGGGCGTCGGCGATCTCGCCGCGCGTGTTGGCGATCTTGTCCCAGTCGCGCTGGTCCATGTTGCCCTTGCGCAGGTGGTGCATGGGAATGGAGGCCTCGGCCGCGAGCAGACGCATCGCGATCTCGCTGCGCCCCATTTCGAGCGAGAAGAAGATGGACGGCATCTGGTGCTTGACGCTCGCCGATCGGGCGAAGTCGAGCGCCAGGGTCGACTTTCCGAGACCGGGTCGCGCCGCGACGATGATCAGCTGTCCGCCGTGCAGGCCGTTGGTGAGCTCGTCGAGCTCGCGGAAGCCGCTGGGCACCCCCGCCATCTCGCCGTCGCGCCCGCGTGCGAGCTCGATCTCGTCGACGGCGTTGGAGATCGCCTCGACGAGCGGAACGTAGTCCTCGGTCTCGACGCCGCCGGTGACGCCGTAGATCTCGGCCTGCGCGTTGTTGACGAGGTCGGTGACCTCGCCTTCGCTGGCGTAGCCCATCTGGACGATGCGGGTGCCGGCCTCGACGAGGCGCCGCAGCACCGCCTTCTCGGCGACGATCGAGGCGTAGTAGCCGGCGTTCGCGGCCGTGGGCACGAGCCCGGTGAGGGTGTGGAGGTATTCGGCGCCGCCGGCGCGCTGCAGGTTCGCGCTCTTGGTGAGCTCGTCGGTGACCGCGATGACGTCGGTCGGCTCGCCGTGGGAGTACAGCGCGAGGATCGCCTCGAAGATGACCTCGTGCTTGGGGATGTAGAAGTCGACGCCGCGCACGGTCTCGATGACATCCGCCACCGCGTCCTTGCTGAGGAGCATGCCGCCGATCGCGCTCTGCTCGGCCAGGAGGTCGTGCGGCGGTGTGCGTTCACCGGCCCACGAGTCACCCCCGCCGCGCTGCTGCTCGCCCGCGAGTCCCAAATGGGCGATCGACATGTCTCCCTCTCTCCGCTCGGGCCGGAATCCGGCGAGCGATGCGTTGTCTGTCTGGTCGAAGCCTAGGTTGCTCCGCCGACACCCCCCATGTGCACACGCACGGGTCGAGATGTCGGCCTCTCCCCGAGACCTTCGCAAGGCTAGGGAGCGCGCTCCGCGCCCGCTACGGCCCCTGTGGATAGAAATGTGGACAAAAGGCGGGAAACGCCGTACAGCGTGTGAAGAAGCTGTGGACTGGACTGTGAGTAACTCGCCAATTCAGATTCGGAAACCGTCCCTGACCAGGCTTTTTTCTGTTCACACCATGTGTGTAAAAACATGTTTAGAGTTCGGGTTGAGACTTCGCCAATTTCGCCCCTACCTGTGTACAGATCGGACTACCCCAACCGAAAACACGAACGGCGCACTCCACGAGGGAATGCGCCGTTCGGGTGCGTGAACTACTTGGCCGAAACAACCTCAATGCTGAGGGTGGCGACCACGTCTTCACGGAGACGCACGGTTGCCTCGTGCGAGCCGAGCGCCTTGATCGGAGCCGACAGCTCGACCGTGCGCTTGTCGATCGCGCCGAGACCGGCCGCCGCGACCGCAGCCACGACGTCGGCGGTCTTGACCGAGCCGAACAGACGACCCTCGCTTCCCGACTTCACGGAGAGCTTGACGGTCGCGCCCTCGAGCTTGGCCTTGAGGGCCTGCGCCTCTTCGAGAGTGGCGAGCTCGCGCGCCGCGCGAGCCGACTTGATCTGCTCGACCTGCTTCTCGCCACCCTTGCTCCACGCCACGGCGAAGCCCTGGGGGATCAGGTAGTTACGGGCGTAGCCGTTCTTGACCTCGACGACGTCGCCGGCGGAGCCGAGGCCCGAGACCTCGTTCGTGAGAATGAGCTTGGACATTCGATGCTCCTATCGGCCCGAGCCCGCGTACGGGAGGAGCGCCATCTCGCGCGCGTTCTTGACGGCGCGGGCGATGAGGCGCTGCTCCTGCACGGAGACACCGGTAATACGGCGGGCGCGGATCTTTCCACGCTCCGAGATGAACTTGCGAAGCGTCGCGACGTCCTTGTAGTCGATGACACCAACGCGGATGGCCTTCGCCGGAGCGGCGTTCTTGCCACCCTTCGGGCCGCGCTTGCGACGGTCTTGGCCGCCGCTGCTCTTTCCTGCCATGAGTGATTCCTTGAATGTTTACGTCTGATCGAGGATCAGAACGGGGTCTCGTCGTTGTAGTTGCCGGGGCTGTTCCAGACATCCCCGCCGGATGCGGCGCCGCCGCTGGCTGCCCACGGCTCTTCCGCCGCCTGGCCGCCACCGACCGAGCTCTGCTGCGGTCGTCCGCCACCGGCGCCACCCGAGGTGCGGGTGACCGAGGCGGTCGCGTAGCGAAGGCTCGGGCCGATCTCGTCGACATCCAGTTCGATCGAGATGCGGTTGTTGCCATCCCGATCCTGGAACGAGCGCTGCTTGAGCTTGCCCTGGGCGACCACGCGGGTGCCCTTGGTCAGCGAGCCGGCGACGTTCTCCGCGAACTCCGCCCAGCACGACGCGCGGAGGAACAGCGCGTCGCCGTCCTTCCACTCGTTCGCGGCCCGGTCGAAGATGCGCGGCGTCGACGCGATCGTGAAGTTGGCGACCGCGCGCCCGGACTGCGTGTAGCGCAGCTCAGGGTCGGCCGTGAGGTTGCCGACGACCGTGATGATCGTGTCCGGCATGACCTACTCGGCGTCCTTCTCGGCGACGACCTTCGGCTTCTTGGCGGCGGCGGCGGCCTTGCGGGCTGCACGCTGCTCGTCCTCGACCGCGATCTTGCCGGCGCGAGCGACGGCCTCTTCCGCACGCAGCACCTTGGTGCGCATGACGGCTTCGCTGAGCTTCAGCTGGCGGTCGAGCTCGACAGTCGCTTCCGAGGTCGCGGTGAAGTTGACGACGGCGTAGATGCCCTCGGTCTTCTTCTGGATCTCGTAGGCGAGCCGACGACGGCCCCAGATGTCGATGTTCTCGATGGTGCCACCGTCGTTGCGGATGACATTGAGGAACTTGTCGAGACTGGGAGCGACCGTGCGCTCGTCAATCTCGGGATCCAGGATCACCATCATTTCGTACTGATGCGTCATTCACCCACCTCCTTTGGTCTAGAACGGCTGCAGACTGTCTGCAACAGGAGGGTGTGCATCGGCCCACGACGCCACGAGGCGTCAGGGCAACCTTCGTAGTGTAGACGCTCGCGCGCCGCGGCTCAACCGCGTTCGGCCCACCAGCGTCGCAGCCGGGCCTCCGCCTCGGCCTCGCCGAGCGCGCCCTCCTCGAGTCGCAGCTCCATCAGGAACCGGTACGCCTCGCCGACGACCGGCCCCGGCCGGACTCCGAGAAGCTGCATGATCTGCTGGCCGTCCAGATCGGGACGGATCGCGGCGAGCTCCTCCTGGACCGACAGCTCGGCGATCCGCGCCTCCAGATCGTCGTACGCCGTCGCGAGCCGGTGCGCCTTCCGGCGGTTGCGCGTGGTGACGTCCGCCCGCGACAGGATGTGCAGGCGCTCCAGCAGGTCGCCGGCGTCGCGCACGTACCGCCGCACCGCCGAATCCGTCCACACGCCTTCGGCGTAGCCGAAGAAGCGCAGGTGCAGACGCACGAGCTCGGCGACCGACTGGATGAGCTGCTTGTCGAAGCGCAGCTCGCGCAGGCGCTTCGCCGCCAGCTTGGCGCCCAGAACATCGTGGTGGTGAAAGGTCACCGCGCCGTTCGGCTCGATCTTGCGGGTCGCCGGCTTGCCGATGTCGTGCAGCAGCACGGCCAGCCGCAGGATCAGGTCCGGCTGGTGGCCGCGATCGTGCTCCAGCTGAATGGCGCGCTCGAGCGCCGTCAGGGAGTGCTCGTAGACGTCCTTGTGGTGCGCGTGCTCGTCGATCTCGAGTCGCAGGGCGGGGATCTCCGGAAGGACGTAGGCGGCGACGCCCGAGTCGACCAGCACCCGGATGCCCGCCACGGGGTCGCGGGCGAGCATCAGCTTGCTCAGCTCGTCGCCGACCCGCTCGGCCGACACGATCGCGATGCGCTCCGCCATTCCCTGGGCCGCGCGAAGCACCTCGGCGTCGAGCTCGAATCCGAGCTGCGCCGCGAAACGGGCGCCGCGCATCATGCGCAGCGGGTCATCGCCGAACGACACCTCGGGTGCGCTCGGGGTGCGCAGGCGCTTGGCGAGCAGGTCGTCGACGCCGCCGGTCGGGTCCACGAGCACGGGCTCGCCGTTCGCTCCCGGCAGCCGCAGCGCCATTGAGTTGACGGTGAAGTCGCGCCGCACCAGGTCGTGCTCGAGGGTGTCGCCGAAGGCGACCTCGGGCTTGCGGCTGGACCCGTTGTAGTCGTCGCTGCGGTACGTGGTGATTTCAACGGTGTGTCCGTCGATCCGCGCGCCGATGGTGCCGAAGGCCCGTCCGATGTCCCAGTGCGCGTCCGCGACCGGCGCGACGATCGCGAGGATCTGGTCGGGTGTGGCGCCCGTCGTCAGGTCGAGGTCGGTGACCGGGCGGCCGAGGAACGCATCCCGGATCGGACCGCCGACAAGCGACAGCTCATGGCCAGCGGCCGAGAACCGATCCGCGAGCGTCACCAGGGTCGGCTGCGAGGCCAGCTCCCGCAGGCGCGCCAGTGCCCCCGCGACGCTCTCCATGAGCACTGAGTCTACTGAGGCCACGGCGTGCGGCGGAGTCGGCGCCCGCCGCGCGCGGTCTAAACTCGCCTCATGCCGGGCTCGAACGTCACAGGGGGGACTTCTGTGCCGTGGACCGCTTCGCTCGGCCGCCGCTCCGCCGTCTTCGCGGCCCTCGTCGCCCTCCTGGCGGCGCCGCTCACGGCGACCGCCGCCGTCGCGGCGGACACCGCCTCCCTTGCGCCAGCGGCGGGAACCTCCGAGCTCGTGCTGGTCGTCCCGCTGACCGTCCCGGCCGAGGCGCCCACGCTGCTCAGCGCCTCGCTCCTGGAGGAGTACACCGCGCCCGACGGAGTGCTGACCGCGCGGCTGGACGCCGTCGACGGCACCGGCGCGACGCTCGCGATCGACCCGCGCATCCTGGTCTCGATCCGGCTGCTCGGCTCGGCCGTTCCGGACACCGCGGCGGCGTGGCTTGCTCGCCTCGAGTCGCTGCCGAATGACAGCTTCCTGCTGCGCTACGCCGACGCCGACGTCTCCGGATTCGCGGCCGTCGACGCTCTGGAGCTGGCGGCCCCGCTGAGCTTCCAGTTCGCCGTCGACGCCGCGCGCTTCGACGAGATCCCGGAGCCGCCCGCGGAGACCACCCCGGAGCCGTCGGCGACGCCGACCGTCTCCCCCGCGCCCACGGAGACCCCCGAGCCGGAGCCCGCGCTGCCGCCGAGCGATGAGCAGCTCACCTTCTGGCCTCTCGGCATCGACAGACTCGAATGGCCGGCGCGCGGCAACCTCACCAGCACCGGACTGGCCGCCCTCGACGCCGCCGGGGCCGCCACGGTCCTGCTCGACTCCGCCTCCGTCGACGACGCGGCCGCATCGCATCTCAGCATCGGCGGCGTCAGCGTGCTGGCCTCGAACTCGGATCTGGACGATCTGCTCGAGGCGGTCGAGATCGGCCCCTTCTCCGCCAGCGGAACCACCTCCCGCGAGGCGTTCCTCTCCGCGCTCGACGACAGGCTCGCCGCTTCGGTCGGGCCGCTGGTTGTCACCGCCTCCCGCGACGAGAACACCGGAACCACCCGGCTCGCCTCGCTCCTGGATGAGCTTGAGGCCCGGGCCGACGTCGATGTCGTCGGGATCTCGACGGCGATGCAGACCGCACCGAGCACGGGGGCGCTGACGACGGAGCCGCTCGGCGACGCGGCGCTCACCGCGTTCGACGAGCTCGTGACGGCCGAGGCCGCCGTGTCTCGCTTCGCGGAGATCGTCGCCGAACCCGAGGCCTTCCGCGCCGAGCACCGCCTCGACCTGCTGAGCGCGTTCGCGGCCGGCGCGGTCGAGGACCGTGTCGGCATCACCGTCGCCGCCGACGCGGCGATCGAGGAGGCGGAGAGCATCCTGGCCGCGGTTCAGATCGCGGAAGGCAGCGACCTGCTGATCCTCAGCAACAGCACGGGCCTCCCGGTGTCGGTGAGCAACGCGCTCGACGTCGCCGTGACGGTGACCGTCTCGGGCCGTCCGCTGCGTCCGCTGCTGCGCCTGACGGGCGGACCGGTCGAGGTGACCATCGAGCCGGGCTCCTCGCACACCGTGTACCTCCCGGCGGAGGCCGTGACGAACGGCCAGGTGTCGGTGCTGGTGCAGCTGCGGGGCGCGGGCGGCCTCCCCGTCGGCACCGATCGCGTGATCCAGGTCGACCTGCAGGCGCAGTGGGAGACCGTCGGCACGATCATCCTGATCGGGCTCGCCGTGGTGTTCGGCGCGGGTATCATCCACAACATCCTTCGTCGCCGTCGCCAGGCGCGCGCCTCAGACTCGACGGCCGACGACGAGACCGCTCCGGATGACTGAGCCGAACGCGCTGCCCGCGCGGCCCGCGAACGTTCGACGCGCGAGCCTGCTTCTGGCCGCCGGAACGACCGTGTCGCGCATCCTCGGCTTCGTGAGCGCCGCCGTGCTGGCCTGGACGATCGGCCTGAACAACGCGAGCGCGAACGCCTTCGCGATCGCCAACACGCTGCCGAACAACATCCTGCTGCTCATCGCCGGCGGGTTCCTCTCGGCGGTGCTGGTGCCGCAGATCGTGAAGGCGGGCCTGCACAGCGACGGCGGTCAGCGCTTCATCAACCGCCTCGTCACGCTCGGCATCGTCGTGTTCCTCGCCGTGACGGTGCTGGCGACGCTCGGGGCCCCGCTGCTGGTCGGGGTCTACACCTTCGCCGACGACGCGCTCGACTCCTCGGGAACCGCCCTCGCGGTGGTGCTCGCCTACTGGTGTCTGCCGCAGATCTTCTTCTACGCGCTCTACAGCCTGCTGAGCGAGGTGCTCAACGCCCGCGGCGTGTTCGGTCCCTACGCCTGGGCGCCGGTCATCAACAACGTCGTCGCGATCGCCGGTCTGCTGCTGTTCGCCGCGCTGTTCGGCGTCGCGCCGACCCACGACGATCCGGCGGGCTGGAGCACCGCCGAGATCATTCTGCTGGCGGGCGGGGCGACGCTCGGCGTGATCTCGCAGGCCGTGATCCTGATGGTCTTCTGGCACCGCTCCGGGCTGCGCTACCGACCCGACTTCCGCTGGCGCGGTGTCGGCCTCGGCACCGCCGGCCGCGCGGCGGGCTGGGCGTTCGGCATGATCGTCATCAACCAGCTCGCCGGGATCGTCCAGGTCAACCTGGCGCTCACCGCCGGGGAGTCGGATGCCTCCGTCAACGCGCTGCGCGTCACGTGGGCGATCTTCGTGCTGCCGCACTCGCTGATCACGGTCTCGATCGCGACGCCCTACTTCACGCGGATGAGCGGTCACGTGCGCGACGGCAACCTCGCCGCCGTGCGCGCCGACCTGTCGACGTCGCTGCGCACCGTGGTGCTGCTGACGGTCGGTGCGGGGACGGCGCTGGCGGCCGCCGCCCTGCCGTTCCTTCGGCTGTTCTCCGGAGATCCGGGCGAGCTCAACAGCACCGCGTTCGTGCTGATGGCCTACCTGCTCGGCCTGGGGTCGTTCAGCGCGATCTATCTCGTGCACCGCGCCTTCTACGCGCTCGGCGACACGCGCACGCCGTTCCTGATCCAGAGCATCCAGTCGGTGCTGTTCGTCGCCGGGGCGAGCCTGATCGCGGTGCTCAGCCCGGGCGAGTGGGTCGCGGCGGGGATCGCCGCCGTGACCTCGGTCGTGGGCGGCATCCAGGCCGTCATCGCCGCGCTCGTGCTGCGTCGCCGCCTCGCGGTGCCGGGCGCCTCCCGCGGCGGGGCCCGCGTCGTGCGGCGCTTCGCGGCGTTCGCGTTCGCGGCGCTGCCCGCCTTCGGCGCCGGACTGCTCGTGCTCTGGCTGCTCGGCGGTGTCGAGTTCGGCGGGCCGACGCTCCTGGCCGCGGGCTCCGGGTTCGCTCTCGCCGGGCCGCTGACGGCGATCGTCGCGGTGGCGGCGGTCGGCACCGGAAGTCTCGCGGTGTACGTCGGCGTGCTCGCCGCGATCGGGCTTCCCGAGGTGCGCAAACTCGCCCGCCAGGTCCGCGGTCTCGTGGGCCGCCGATTGGGCACCCGCTCCTAGCCCGCCGTTCCCGCTCCGGGAATGCCGCGAACCTAGGATGGGTTGAACTGAGTGTTCCGCCCCAAAGGAGTACGCCCCATGCGTCAGGTCATCATCGTCGGTTCCGGTCCCGCCGGCTACACGGCCGCCATCTATGCGGCTCGCGCGAACCTCGAACCGCTGCTCATTGCCAGCTCGGTCGAGTTCGGCGGTGAGCTGATGAAGACCACCGAGGTCGACAACTTCCCGGGCTTCCCGGAGGGCATCATGGGCCCCGACCTGATGGTGCGGATGCAGCAGCAGGCGGAGCGCTTCGGAACCGAGATCGTCTACGACGACGTCACGAAGCTGGAGCTCGAGGGCGACGTGAAGCGCGTGCACCTCGGCGACGGCAGCGTGCACGAGGCCCGCGCCGTGATCTACGCGACCGGTTCGGCCTACCGCAAGCTCGGCCTCCCCGACGAGGAGCGTCTCTCCGGCTTCGGCGTCTCGTGGTGCGCCACGTGCGACGGTGCGTTCTTCAAGAAGCAGAACGTGGCCGTCGTCGGCGGCGGCGACTCGGCGCTCGAGGAGGCGACGTTCCTCAGCCGCTTCGCCGACAAGGTGTACCTGATCCACCGTCGCGACGCCTTCCGCGCCTCCGCCGCGATGCAGCAGCGCGCGTTCGCCGACCCGAAGATCGAGGTCATCTGGAACAACGAGATCACCAGCATCTACGGCGACGCCAAGGTCTCCGGCATCGGCCTGACGAACACCGAGGACGGCACCGAGACGACGCTCGACGTGACCGGCCTGTTCGTGGCGATCGGCGCCGACCCGCGCACGCATCTCGTCCACGACCAGCTCGAACTGGCCCCCGAGGGCACGATCGCCGTCGAGGGACGCAGCTCGAAGACCAGCCTGCCGGGCGTGTTCGCCGCGGGCGATGTGGTCGACCCGACCTACAAGCAGGCGGCGACCGCCGCGGGCTCGGGGGTCGTCGCGGCGCTCGACGCCGAGCACTACCTCGCGGCCCTGGCGGATGCCGACGCCGTCACGCGCGTGAGCCCCAGCACCGAAACCCAGCCCGCCTGACGGGCGCACCGTCAAGAAAGTAGGTCAGCAATGTCTGCCAAGAACGTCACCGACGCCACCTTCGAGAGCGACGTGCTCGCGTCCGAGAAGCCGATCATGGTCGACTTCTGGGCCGAGTGGTGCGGCCCGTGTCGCGCCGTCTCGCCGATCCTCGACAAGATCGCCGAGGAGCACGCCGACAAGATCGACATCGTCAAGCTCAACGTCGACGACAACCCGGAGACGGCGATGAAGTACGGGATCACCTCGATTCCGGCGATGTACGTCTTCCAGGGCGGCGAGATCAAGAAGCGCATCGTCGGCGCCAAGCCGAAGCCGGCGCTCGAGGCGGATCTGGCCGACTTCCTGGCCTAGGCCAGTTCGACGCCGGTGGCCCCGCTCCCCCCTCGGGGGGACGGGGCCACTGCTGCGCTCGGGCTACCCTTGATGTCATTCCGACGAACGGACCTCACATGACCGCCGCGACCCCGCCGAACCCGGGAACGAACCTCGATCCCTGGTACTCGCACTATGCCGCCCGCACCGCGGGCCTTAGCGTGTCCGAGGTCCGAGCTCTGTTCGCCGTCGCGAGCCGGCCCGAGGTGGTCTCGCTCGCGGGCGGCATGCCGAACGTCTCGGCGCTCCCGCAGGAGCTCGTCGAGACCGCGGTGATGCGCACGGTGCGCGACCAGGGCGCCGTCGCCCTGCAGTACGGCTCCGGTCAGGGAACGCCTCGACTGCGGGAGCAGATCCTCGACGTGATGTCGCTCGAGGGCATCCACGCCAGCGTCAACGACGTCGTGGTCACCACGGGCTCGCAGCACGCGCTGGAGTTGGTCTCGAAGCTGTTCCTGGATCCCGGCGACGTCGTGATCGCCGAGGGGCCGAGCTACGTGACCGCGATGGTGGTCTTCCGCTCGTTCCAGGCGGAGGTCGCCCACGTGGCGATGGACGAGCACGGGCTCATCCCGGAGTCGCTGCGCGAGACGATCGCGAACCTGAAGCGCGCGGGCAAGCGCCTGAAGTTCCTCTACACGATTCCGTCGTTCCAGAACCCGATGGGGGTGACCCTCAGCTGGCAGCGCCGGATGGAGGTGCTCGAGATCGCGCGCGCGAACGACATCCTCGTCATCGAGGACAACCCCTACGGTCTGCTCTACTTCGATCAGGCGCCGCCGCACGCGATGCGCTCGCTCGAAGAGGACGGCGTGGTCTACCTCGGCACCTTCTCGAAGACCCTCGCGCCGGGTCTGCGCGTCGGGTGGGCTCTGGCTCCGCACGCTATTCGAGAGAAACTCATTCTTGCCAACGAGGCGGCCGTGCTCTCGCCGAGCTCGTTCGCGCAGATCGTCATCTCCGAGTACCTCGCCAGCGCCGACTGGCGCGGTCAGATCAATGTGTTCCGCTCCAGCTACAAGGAGCGGCGCGACGCCATGCTCACGGCGCTCACCGAGCACCTGCCCGGCCTGCACTGGACGGTCCCCAACGGCGGCTTCTACGTTTGGCTCACCATGCCGAGCCACCTCGATTCGAAGGCGATGCTGCCGCGCGCGGTGAAGGAGCTCGTCGCCTACACCCCGGGCACCGCGTTCTTCGCCGACGGGGGCGGCCGCAACGCGATGCGGCTGTCGTTCTGCTACCCGACGCCGGAGTTCATCCGCGAAGGCGTGCGGCGCCTGGCCACCGTCATCAACGGCGAGCTGTCGCTGCTGAACGAGTTCGCCCAGACCGGACCGCTGAGCATCCAGACCGAGGAGCGCCAGGGCGTGCTCCCCCCGAACGTCGGCTGAGGGATCATGACCGTATCGAAGCTCCGCATCGTGGTTCTCGCGGGCGGCATCTCACACGAGCGCGACGTCTCGCTCCGCTCCGGCCGTCGGGTCGCCGACAGCCTGCAGCACCACGGACTCAAGGTCGAGCTGCGCGATCCGGACGCCTCCCTGCTTCCGTGGCTGCGCGACGAGCGCCCCGACGTCGTCTGGCCGGCGCTGCACGGCGCCTCCGGCGAGGATGGCGCGCTGCGCGGACTGCTTGAGTTCATCGGCGTGCCGTTCGTCGGCTCCCGCGCCGAGGCCGCCCGCCTCGCCTGGGACAAGCCCACCGCCAAGACGCTCGTCGCCCGCGCCGGCGTGTCGACGCCCCGCTCGATCACGCTGCCGCGCGACGTGTTCCGCGAGCTCGGGGCCGACGCGGTGTTCGCGACCATCAGCGACGAGCTCACCGGTCCCCTGGTCGTGAAGCCCGCCCAGGGCGGCTCGGCGCAGGGCGTTACGCTCGTGGCCGATGCCGCGGGACTTCCGCGCGCGATGGTCAACGCGTACACCTACGGCGAGGTCGCGCTCGTCGAGCAGCGCATCACCGGCACCGAGATCGCCGTCAGCATCATCGACACCGGCGACGGACCGGTGGCCCTGCCCGCGGTCGAGATCGAGCCGCTCTCGGGCGTGTACAGCTTCGAGGCGCGGTACAACGCCGGCGAGACGCGGTTCTACACCCCGGCGCGGATCTCGGACGAGATCGCGGAACGGGCAGCCGCCGCCGCGCTCACGGCACACCGCGCCCTCGGCCTCCGTCACATCTCGCGGGTCGACCTGATCATCGACGGCGCCGGGACTCCCTGGTTCCTGGAGGCGAACGTGCTTCCCGGGCTCACCGAGACGTCGCTGCTCCCCCAGTCGCTCGAGGCGGCCGGCCACGATCTGGGCTGGGTCTACGCGCGGCTCGCCGAAGCGGCCGCCGCCGAGTAACGCGGCGCCGGCGACGACACTGCCGGGGAGCGCGCCGCCGCGGAGGAGGGCGCCGCCGCGCTCGACGTGCGGCGCACCCGCTACTGGAAGCCGGGCTGCCCGAGCTCGCCGAGGATGCGGTTGAGGTCGGCGACGGTGGCGAACTCGATCGTCACGGTGCCCTTGTTCGCGCCGAGCGCGACGCGAACCCGGGTGTCGAGCCGATCGCCGAGCGCCTCCGCGATCTCATCGAGCTGACCTTGGCGGCGACCCGCCGTCGGCTTCAGCTTCTTCGCCTTCGCCGTCGGCGACGTCCCCGCGGCGGCCTCGGCGGCGCGCACCGACAGGTCCTCGTTGACGATCTTGTCGGCGAGGCGCTCCATCTCATCGGGAGACCCCGTCGAGAGGATGGCCCGCGCGTGGCCCGCACTGAGCACTCCGGCCGCCACGCGGCGCTGCACCGGCTCGGGCAGACGGAGGAGGCGCAGCGTGTTCGTGATCTGCGGACGCGAGCGGCCGATGCGCTCGGCGAGCTGCTCCTGCGTGATCCCGAAGTCGGAGAGCAGCTGCTGGTAGGCGGACGCCTCTTCCAGTGGATTCAGCTCGGCGCGGTGCAGGTTCTCCAGCAGCGCGTCGCGCAGCATCGCGTCGTCGGCGGTGTTCTTGACGATGGCGGGGATGCGGTCGAGCCCGGCGATCTTCGTCGCCCGCAGACGGCGCTCGCCCATGATGAGCTCGTACTGCGCCTCGCCGATGCCGGCGCCGGGGCGGGGCCGGACCACGATGGGCTGCAGCACGCCGAACTCGCGCACCGAGACCACGAGCTCGTCGAGCTCCTCTTGGCGAAACTCGGTGCGCGGCTGCTGCGGGTTGGGAACGATGTCATCGGGGGAGAGCTCCGCCAGGCGCGCGCCGGGGACGGCGACCAAGCCCTCCTCGGGCACCTCGACGTCGCCGGCGAAGAAGACGTCGACCGGCCGATCGCTCGCGTCGGAGCTCGTCGGAATGAGGGCGCCGATTCCGCGTCCCAGTCCCGTGCGCTTGGGTGCTGCCATCAGTTCGTCTCCCCTGCATGAGCCGTCGAAACCTCGGTCGGACCCGTCGTCGCGACTCCCCCATTCAACGTGGCGCCACCGGCACCCCGTCGAGCGATCTCCGCGGCCGCCTCACGGTAGGAGAGGGAGCCGGGAGAGTTGCTGTCGTAGCTGATCACGCTCTGCCCGTAGCTGGGAGCCTCGGAGATGCGCACCGAGCGCGGGATCACGGTCGTGAGGGTCTGATCGGGGAAGTGCTCGCGCACCTCATCCACGACCTGATTCGCCAGGTTCGTCCGCGAGTCGTACATCGTGAGGAGGATCGTGCTGAGACGCAGCTTCTGGTTCAGGTGCTTCTGGATCAGCTCGATGTTGTTGAGCAGCTGGCTGAGACCCTCGAGCGCGTAGTACTCGCACTGGATCGGAATGAGCACCTCGCGGGCGGCGACGAAGGCGTTGAGCGTCAGCAGCCCGAGCGAGGGCGGGCAGTCGATGAAGACGTAGTGGTACGGCTCCTCGGCCTCGCGCAGGAAGTTCTGCAGCGCGGTCCGCAGTCGCTGCTCGCGCGCCACCAGTGAGACGAGTTCGATCTCGGCCCCGGCCAGGTGGATCGTGGCGGGGACGCAGTCGAGTCCCGCGAACTCGGGGCTGGACTGCACGACGTCGCGCATCGGAACGTCGTCGATCATCACGTCATAGACGCTCGCGGTGTCGGAGCGGTGCTCCACGCCGAGCGCGGTCGACGCATTCCCCTGCGGGTCGAGGTCGATGACCAGCACGCGAGCGCCGCTCTGCGCGAGCGCCGCGGCGAGGTTGACCGTCGAGGTGGTCTTGCCGACGCCGCCCTTCTGGTTGGCGACGGTGAACACGCGGGTGTGCGTCGGGCGCGGCAGGACCGCCTCGGCCAGAGCGATGCGGCGGCGAGTGAGCTCGGCCACCTCTCGGGCCAACGGCGTCTCGTCGTAGTTGTTGTGGGCAGTCACCGCAGTGAATCCTTCTCGCAGCATTGGTGGTCGGTCGCGGGATCGGCGTGGTGGCCATTCCGCCGGCTTCTCGGCCGTGACGCGTGATGTTTCACGTGAAACATCGTGACGGTCACGCCGGCTCGAGCGCCGAGATCAGTCAACTGTAGCCCGAAAGACCCGCGTGACCTCGGGGATCATCCCCTCGCCGAGAACCAGAGTCTCGACGTTCCGCAGTCGGTGCTTTCGGATGACCTTCTGAGCGGCTTCCGTCTCGGCCGCGACCCGCTCACCCTTGAGCAGAATCAGCTCGCCGCCGGGCCGCAGCAGCGGCGCGGTCATCGGGATCAGCTTGCTGAGCGCCGACACGGCGCGAGCCGTGACCTGGTCCAGGATGCCCTCGACGCCGGCCTCGTCGGCGCGGGCGCGGAGCACGTTGACGTTGGCGAGCGACAGCCGCTCGACCTGCTCGGAGAGCCAGTCCGTCCTGCGCTCCATCGGCTCGATGAGGGTGAAGTGCGCGTCCGGGCGCGCGATCGCGAGCACGAGGCCGGGGAGTCCCCCGCCGCTGCCGACGTCGCCGACGCGCGCGCCCTCGGCGATCAGCGGCGCCACGAGGGCGCTGTTGAGCACGTGACGAGTCCAGATCCGAGGCGGCTCGAGGGGACCGATCAGTCCCAGTTCTTCGCCGCGCGCGCCGAGGTCGGCCGTGAAGGCGCGCGCCTGCTCAATCTGGTCGCCGAACATCGCGGCGGCGATGGCCGGCTCGACCTCGACATCAACCACGGTGAGCACTCACCACGGGGCAATGTTTCACGTGAAACATCAGCCGCGCGAGATCACCGTGTGGCGGTCGCGCCCCTCGCCCTCCGAGGCGGAGACGAATCCGCGCCCGGCGACGAGGTCGTGCACGAGCTTGCGCTCGTAGCTCGACATCGGCGGCAGCGATGCCGAGGCGGCACCGGCTTCGATGCGCTCGATGGCGTGGTCGACGATGCGCGCAAGCTCCGCGGCACGGGCATCACGGGAACCGCCGACGTCCAGGATCAGACGCGAGAAGCGGCCCGTGCGGTTCTGCACCGCGAGACGCGTGAGCTCCTGGAGCGCGTTGACCGCGTCCGAGTTCGAGAGCATCCGCAGGTTCGACTCGTCCGTCGCCGTCACGGAGAGGTACGCGCGACCGGCGCGAGCGTCGATCTCGATGTCGCCGTCGAGGTCCGCGATGTCGAGCAGCTCCTCGATGTAGTCCGCGGCGACGTCGCCCTCCTCCACCAGCTGGTCCTGGCTCGGGGCGTCATCCGCAACGGGGGCCGGGCTCATCGGGGTGGTTTCGATATCGGTCACGAGCGCTTGCTCCCACTCTGCTTCTTCGCGCGCTTCTTGCTCACGGGCTGCTGGCGCTGAATCCGCGCCTTGGTCTCTTCGACGGTCTCCTCGGCCAGCTCTTCGGCGTCCTCGCCCATCTTCGCGCGGCGCTTCTTCGCCAGACGCGCCTCGCGGGCGAGTGCCGCTTCACTGCCGGGCATCGGCATGTTCCGGATCACGATGAACTGCTGGACCATGGTCCAGATGTTCGACGTCAGCCAGTAGAACATCACGCCGATCGGGAAGGCGAAGCCGGAGAACGCGAAGACCAGCGGCAGCAGGTACAGCAGGATGCGCTGCTGCCGGTACATCGGGCTTTCCTTCATCTCCGGCGACTGGTTCTTCGACATGATCTGCAGTTGCGTGATGAACTGCGACGCCGTCATCAGGACGACCATCACCACGGCGATGACGATGACGACGGTCTCGACCGGGCTGGCCGCAAGCGCGCTCTGGATGCTGTCGTGCAGCGGAGCGATGCCGAACAGCGACGCCGAGCCGAACTGGTCAGCGAGGTCCTGGCTGAGCAGGCCGACGCCGGCCTTGCTCTGGTTCGCCTCGTTGAGCACCGAGAACAGGCCGAAGAAGATCGGCATCTGAACGAGCAGGGGGAGGCACGAGGCGAAGGGGTTGGTGCCCGCCTTCGAGTAGAGCGCCATGGTCTCGCGCTGCATCGCCTCACGCGAGTACTGGTCGCGCTTGCCCTTGTACTTGTCCTGGATCTTCTTGAGCTGGGGTGCGACCTCCAGCATCTTGCGCTGGCTGTGGATCTGCCGCACGAAGAGCGGGATCAGGGCGGCCCGAACCACGAGCACCAGACCCACGATCGAGAGCACCCAGGTGAGGCCGGCGGCCGGGTCGAGACCGGCGGCGCTCAGCACCCAGTGGAAGGCAACGAGGATCGCTTCGATGACCCATTTGATGGGCCAGAGAATCGTGCCGATGATGTCAGGCATAGTGCGGGTTCAACCCTTTCCGTGGCTTGTCTCGGTGACGAAGCCGAATTCGGTGGTGTGCAGAAATCCGTGACGAGGCTCGGGGACATCGTCGATGCCGCCCTTGGCCCACGGGTGGCAGCGGGCGATCCGCCACGAACCCAGGGCCACGCCCTTGATGAGTCCATGTTGCTGGATCGCACCGAGCGCGTACGCCGAGCAGCTCGGGTAATAGCGGCAGACCTGACCGTACAGCGGCGAGATTGCCGCGCGGTAGCCGCGAAGGATCAGAACCGCAGCATTGCGCGGCGCCAGCCAGACGGCGCGCGCGATCGAGGCCGGAGTCATGAGCGAGGCCCCAGAACATCGCGGACCTCGTGCGCGAGTTCCGTCCAGCTCAGTCCGGCGGCAGGCGGGAGCGCGCGGACGACGACGTCCTGGCCGCGACCACCCGCATCGACGAGCTCGCGCGCGAGCGCACGGTAGCGACGTCGAAGCCGGTTGCGGGTCACCGCATCACCGACGGCTCGGGAGACGATGAAGCCGAAGCGCATCGGGTCGCCGGAGTCACGCGTCACGCGGTAGTAGACGGCGTGGGGCGTGGCGGATCGGCGACCACGGCGGACGACGTGACGGAAGTCCACCGCGTGGACCACCCGATTCGCCCGCGCGAGCACGAGAGAACTAGGCGGAGAGCTCGGTGCGGCCCTTGCGACGACGTGCCGCGAGGATCGCGCGACCCGCACGCGTGCGCATGCGGAGACGGAAGCCGTGCACCTTGGCACGACGCCGGTTGTTCGGCTGGAAGGTTCGCTTCGACATGGTGATATCTCCAACACCCGGGGTCCGGGTAAGAACAGGGACGGCTGATTGCGGAACGCTGCGCCGTCGGCAACTGATTAAAAATAGGGCCTGAACCCCGCTTAATCAAACCTGAGTGGGCAAAGCGGACATACTCGCATGCGATTCGCGGCCACCGGCGCACGACGCGCCGGGTGCGATTAGGCTCGCTGACGCCCCCCGGAGCATCGATACCCCGCCGATCGTTCTGTCCACAAGCCTCCCACCAAGTGGATAACCCTGTGTATAACTGACAGACAGAACCGAGAGGAATCATGAGCGAGACGCCGGACGAGACCCACGAGCTGTGGAACTCCGTACTGACCCAGCTGAACGGCGACGACCGCGTGACCCCGCAGCTGCAGGGGTTCCTCAATCTGGTGGAGCCGAAGGGCGTGCTCGCCGGGACCCTCTATCTGGAAGTTCCGAACGAGCTGACCCGCGGCATGCTCGAGCAGCGCATCCGGGTTCCCCTGCTCAACGCCCTGGCGCAGCTGGACGATGAACCCGAGCTGACGAACTTCGCGATCGTCGTCAACCCGGAGATCCGTCCGACCCAGCTGCTGGGCGATGTCGACACGATCACCGAGACCGAGTTCGACGACAGCACGGGACCCACTCCGCCGCTCGCCCCGATCACCGACATCAACCGGCGCTCGGATTCCCGGCTGAACCCGAAGTACAACTTCGACAACTTCGTCATCGGCGGATCGAACCGCTTCGCCCATGCGGCGGCGGTCGCCGTCGCCGAAGCGCCGGCCAAGGCCTACAACCCGCTCTTCATCTACGGCGACTCGGGTCTCGGCAAGACCCACCTCCTGCACGCCATCGGCCACTACGCCGAGAGCCTGTATCCGGGAATCCGCGTGCGGTACGTCTCGAGCGAGGAGTTCACCAACGACTTCATCAACTCGATCGCCAACAACCGAGCCAGCGTCTTCCAGTCGCGGTATCGCGAGATCGACATTCTGCTGATCGACGACATCCAGTTCCTGCAGGGGAAGGACTCGACGCAGGAGGCGTTCTTCCACACCTTCAACACGCTGCACGATCACAACAAGCAGGTCGTCATCACGAGCGATGTCGCGCCGAAGCACCTCACCGGTTTCGAGGACCGGATGCGGTCGCGCTTCGAGTGGGGCCTCATCACCGACGTGCAGGCGCCGGATCTCGAGACGCGCATCGCGATTCTCCGGAAGAAGGCGCAGAGCGAGAAGCTGCAGGTGCCGGACGAGATCCTCGAGTTCATGGCGACAAAGGTCTCGAGCAACATCCGCGAGCTCGAGGGAACGCTCATCCGCGTCACGGCCTTCGCCAGCCTCAACCGCACGCGCGTCGACTTGCAGCTGGTGCAGACGGTGCTCAAGGACATCATCACGCTCGATGAGGACAACGTCATCGCGCCGGTCGACATCATCAATCACACCGCCGAGTACTTCAAGCTCACGGTCGACGACCTCTACGGATCGAGCCGCTCGCAGGCGGTGGCGACGGCGCGACAGATCGCCATGTATCTGTGCCGTGAGCTGACGAGCCTGTCGCTGCCCAAGATCGGCCAGCTCTTCGGCAACCGCGATCACACCACCGTGATGTACGCGAACAAGAAGATCAGCGAGCTCATGAAGGAGCGGCGCTCGATCTACAACCAGGTCACCGAGCTGACCAGCCGCATCAAGCAGAACCAGCGCTACTCGCGCAGCTGAGCCGCGACGCGCCCGGATTCGCCTCGCATCTCTGATTGCACAGTGTGTGTACAACCTGTGGATAACATCGGGACGAATGACCGCCTTCGTGGGGACAACTCGGGGGCGGGATGTGGAATGACAATTTCCTCAGCGCGGCCGCCCCACGACCGAATGACATGTTGTCCACCGCTCGTCAACATCTCACACTGATGTAGTTTCCTGTCATTCGTTGACCGCAGCCGGCTTATCCACATCTTCCACAGCGGTTAACACTGTGATTTGTCTTTAACCATTCCGATCTCGTCCACAACTTTGAGACGCGGCTCGGCTCTGAAGTCGAGCGATTCGACGAAGCCTCTTCCTGTGTCAAGATCGGACGTGACAGGATGGGCGGTCCGGGCCGACACCTGTCCTCGCGGTCATCCGAGCGCGGGGGTCAGCTCGAGTCGACGTACAAGGAGTTCGGTGTGAAGTTCCACGTCAATCGCGACGTCCTGAGCGAAGCCGTGTCGTTCGCCGTCAAGCTTCTGCCGCAGCGCACCACGCAGCCGATTCTGAGCGGCGTGCTCCTCGAGGCCGGCGATGGCGTTCTCGTGCTGTCGTCCTTCGACTACGAGGTCTCCTCCCGCACCGAGATTCCCGCCGAGGTCGACGAGCCGGGTGTCGCCCTGGTCTCCGGCCGACTCCTCGCCGACATCGCGAGCCGGCTTCCGAACGCTCCGGTCAACTTCTCCTACGACGACGGACGCATCGCGGTGAGCTGCGGTTCGGCCAAGTTCACGCTGCTGAGCATGCCCGTCGAGGAGTACCCGAGCCTGCCGCAGATCGACGACCGCACCGGAGTGCTCCCGGCTGAGGACTTCGCCGACGCTGTCTCGCAGGTTGCCGTTGCCGCCTCGCGCGACGATGTGACCCCGGTCATCACGGGTGTGCAACTCGAGGTCGGCGACAACAAGCTGTCCTTCGTGGCGACCGACCGCTACCGCGTCGCGGTGCGCGAGATCGACTGGGACTCGGGCACCAACTCCGCGGAGGGCGCGACCGCTCTGGTGCCGGCGCGCACCCTGTCCGAGATCGGCAAGACCTTCGGACACTCGGGCACCATCGGCGTCTCGATCGTGCACAACGACGATCGGGAACTCATCGCCTTCACGGCCGACAAGCGCACCGTCACCTCGCTGCTCATCAAGGGCAACTTCCCGCCGGTGAAGCGGCTCTTCCCCGAGACGGTCGAGAACTACGCGGTCGTGAACACCGCCGAACTGGTCGAAGCCACGCGCCGTGTCTCGCTCGTTCTCGAGCGCGAAGCTGCTCTGCGCTTCAGCTTCTCGATCGACGGGGTCACACTCGAGGCGACCGGATCCGAGCAGGCGCAGGCATCCGAGACGATCGATGCCCACCTGGTCGGCGACGACACGGTCGTGTCGCTGAAGCCCTCGTTCCTGCTGGATGGTCTGGGCGCCGTGCACTCCGAGTTCGTGCGGATCTCGTTCACGAAGACCGACAACCCGAACAAGCCCGGGCCGGTTCTTCTGACGAGTCAGTCCTCGAAGGATGCGCCGGGCTCCGACAACTACCGCTACCTGCTGCAGCCGAACCTGCTGCTTCGGTAGTTCCCGCTTGCCCCCGCATTCGGAAGGCGAGACGGTTCAGTGAGGGTTACTCATCTCGGCCTCACCGACTTCCGCAACTACGAGACCGCGGAGGTCGGCTTCGACGCGGGCCCCAATCTGATCGTCGGCATCAACGGCCAGGGCAAGACCAACCTGGTCGAGGCCCTCGCCTACCTCAGCACGCTCGGATCGCACCGAGTCTCCCGCGATCAGGCGCTCATCCGATTCGGCCGCGACTCGGCGATCGTGCGAGCTCGACTTGAGCATGGCGATCGGAATGTGCTCGTCGAGGTGCAGCTGAACCGGGTCGGCGCCAATCGCGCGCAGGTCAATCGGGGACCGATCAAGCCGCGCGAGCTTCCGCGCTACGTCGCCACGGTGGTCTTCGCTCCCGAGGATCTCGCCCTGGTCCGGGGCGAGCCCTCCGGGCGGCGCCGCTTCCTCGATGAACTGCTGGTGCAGAAATCGCCCCGCTTCGCGGGGATCCTCTCCGACTACGACCGGGTGCTGCGTCAGCGCAACACCCTGCTGAAGTCGGCACGTGCCGCGCGCACCCCGGCCGAGAAGCTCACCACCCTCGACGTCTGGGACGAGCGACTCGTGCAGCTCGGCGTGGAGATCGTGATCGGCCGGCGTGACCTCATCGAGCGGCTGCGCGAACCCGTGCGGGATGCGTACGAGCGGATCGCCGGCGCCGAGCATCGAGCCGATCTCTCGGCGCGACTCAGCATCCTGGGATCCCAACCCGACGACGAGGCGAGCGCCGATGTGCTCGACGGCGGCGCCGGTCTCACCCCGGTGAGCGCGGCCGAGAGTTTCCGCGCGACCCTCGCGGCTCAGCGCCGCGCCGAGCTCGATCGCGGAATCACGCTCGTCGGACCGCACCGCGACGATCTCGTGCTCACCCTCAACGGACTTCCGGCGCGCGGCTATGCCAGTCACGGCGAGTCATGGTCGTTCGCCCTGTCGCTGAAGCTCGCCTCGGCGGAGGTGCTGCGCGCCGACGCGCCGCTCGGTGATCCGGTGCTGATCCTCGACGACGTCTTCGCCGAACTGGACGAGCGCCGGCGGGCCAGCCTGTCGGCCGCGATCACCGGCTTCGAGCAGGTTCTCATCACCGCCGCCGTGGAGAACGATGTTCCCAAGGAGCTCCGCGGAACGACGATCCGGATCCATGCCGGCCGCGTCGTCGAACCGGGAGCAGCCGAATGACCGAGCCGACCCCGCCCCCGGCGACCCCATCCGATGCGCCCGACGCACGGAGCGAGCCGGTGCCCGAGCACCTCGGGGTCTACCGCCGACTGCGCACCGTGTTCGGCGCCCCCGGAATGCGCAGTCGCGACGCGCGCCGGAGAAGCCGCGCCGCCGAGGATGGGGCGAGCGTGCCCTACGGCACCGGCCGCGATCCGCACGGCATCGGCGATGTGCTCGGACGACTCACCGTCTCGCTCGGCTGGGAGTCGCCGATCGCGCGCGCCGAACTGGTGGCCGACTGGTCCGAGTTGGTCGGCGAGGACACCGCGGCGCACTCCGAGCCGATCGGCGTCGAGGAGGGCGTGCTGACGGTTCGGTGCGATTCGACGGCGTGGGCGCAGCACTTCGGACGATGCGGTCGACGATCACGACGCGCATCGCCGAGCGCTACCCCGCGGCCGAGATCGAGTCCATCCGGTTTCTGGGGCCGGACGCCCCCTCCTGGAAACGTGGCCCCAGAGCAATCCCAGGGCGCGGTCCACGCGATACCTACGGTTAGGAAGGCAAATCTGGTCACAGGGCGCCAGAAAAGGCCCCAGATCGCCGTTTCGCCCCTCGCCGATACCCCCGCTGGGGTAGAATCGGAGGGTCCGTTCGACCTTCATGGCGGCGGCGTCGATCCGGCAGGAGCAAGCCCTTTTCATGACACCACCCGCTACCCCTGCGCCCGGCGACGACAGCTACGGCGCGAATCAGATCCAGGTCCTCGAAGGACTCGAGGCGGTCCGCAAGCGACCCGGCATGTATATCGGCTCGACCGGTCCGCGCGGTCTCCACCACCTCGTCTACGAGATCGTCGACAACTCCGTCGATGAGGCACTCGCCGGGCACTGCGATCGCATCGAGGTCACGATCCTCGCCGACGGCGCCGTGCGCGTCATCGACAACGGCCGAGGCATCCCCGTCGACGAGCACCCGATCGAGAAGAAGTCGACGGTCGAGGTCGTGCTCACCATCCTGCACGCCGGCGGAAAGTTCGGCGGCGGCGGCTACGCCGTCTCCGGCGGTCTGCACGGCGTCGGCAGTTCCGTCGTCAACGCGCTCTCGCACAAGCTCGAAGTCGCGGTTCGCCGCCAGGGCTCGCTCTGGACCCAGCGCTACCACGACGGTGTTCCGGATGCGCCGCTCGCCAACGCCGGCGACGCCGACGGCACCGGAACCACCATCACCTTCTGGCCGAACTCCGACATCTTCGAGACCGTCGAGTTCGACTACGACACGCTGCGCACCCGCTTCCAGCAGATGGCCTTCCTCAACAAGGGCCTCACGATCACGCTCGCCGATGAGCGCCCGATCGAGGAGGGCGAGGAGCCGCGCCACGACGTGTTCCTCTACGAGCAGGGACTGGTCGACTACGTCGAGTACCTGAACTCCGCGAAGAAGACCGAGGTGATCCACCCCGAGATCATCAGCTTCGAGTCGGAGGACACCGAGCGCCGGATCGCGCTCGAGGTCGCGATGCAGTGGACGAACGCCTACTCCGAGTCGGTGCACACCTACGCCAACACGATCAACACGCACGAGGGCGGAACCCACGAAGAGGGATTCCGCGCCGCACTCACCACGCTCGTCAACAAGTACGCGCGCGAGAAGGGCATCCTCAAGGAGAAGGACGAGAACCTCTCCGGCGACGACGTGCGAGAGGGCCTCACCGCCGTCATCTCGATCAAGCTCGGCGAGCCGCAGTTCGAGGGCCAGACCAAGACGAAGCTCGGCAACACCGAGGCCAAGTCCTTCGTGCAGCGCGTGGTCGGCGATCAGCTCAATGACTGGTTCGATCGCAACCCGAATCAGGCCCGCGACGTGATTCGCAAGGCGATCCAGGCCGCGACAGCGCGCATCGCCGCGCGCAAGGCGCGCGAGCAGACCCGCCGCAAGGGCCTGCTCGAGGGCGGCGGCATGCCCGGCAAGCTCAAGGACTGCTCCAGCCGCAACCCGCAGGAGAGCGAGATCTTCATCGTCGAGGGCGACTCGGCCGGCGGATCCGCGGTGCAGGGGCGCAACCCCGAGACGCAGGCGATCCTGCCGCTGCGCGGCAAGATCCTCAACGTCGAGAAGGCGCGGCTGGACCGCGCGCTCGGCAACGCCGAGATCCAGGCGATGATCACCGCGTTCGGCACCGGCATCGGCGAGGAGTTCGACGGCGCCAAGGCGCGGTATCACAAGGTCGTGCTGATGGCCGATGCCGACGTCGACGGTCAGCACATCACGACCCTGCTGCTCACCCTGCTCTTCCGCTACATGCGTCCGCTCATCGAGATGGGCTACGTCTACCTGGCGCAGCCGCCGCTGTACCGGATCAAGTGGACGAACGCGGAGCACGACTACGTGTTCTCGGACGCCGAGCGCGACGCTCTCATCAAGGAGGGAGTCGCGAACGGCAAGCGGATCCCGAAGGAGAACGGGGTGCAGCGCTACAAGGGTCTCGGCGAGATGAACCACCAGGAGCTGTGGGAGACCACGATGAACCCGGTCAGCCGCACCCTCCTGCAGGTGACCCTCGACGATGCGGCGATCGCCGACAGCGTCTTCTCCACCCTGATGGGTGACGACGTCGAATCGCGCCGCCAGTTCATCCAGAAGAACGCGAAGGACGTGCGTTTCCTTGACATCTGACATCACCACCCCCGGCGGCCCGGAGGGCGGTGCGCCCGACGTGAACGATCACGACAAGATCCGCCAGGTCGACATCCAGCTCGAGATGCAGCGGAGCTACCTCGACTACGCGATGAGCGTCATCATCGGTCGTGCGCTCCCCGACGTGCGCGACGGCCTCAAGCCGGTGCACCGCCGCGTGATCTACGCGATGTACGACGGCGGCTACCGTCCCGATCGCGCGTTCTCCAAGTGCACCCGCATCATCGGCGACGTGATGGGCCAGTTCCACCCGCACGGTGATTCCTCGGTGTACGACGCGCTCGTGCGACTGGTGCAGCCGTGGTCGCTGCGCTACCCGCTCGCGCTCGGCCAGGGCAACTTCGGCTCGCCCGGCAACGACGGCGCGGCCGCCCACCGATACACCGAGACCAAGATGGCCCCGCTGGCCATGGAGATGGTCCGCGACATCGACGAGAACACCGTCGATCTGCAGGACAACTACGACGGTCGAACCCAGGAGCCGGTCGTGCTCCCCAGCCGCTTCCCGAACCTGCTGGTCAACGGCTCGGTCGGCATCGCGGTCGGCATGGCGACCAACATCCCGCCGCACAACCTGCGCGAGGTCGCCTCGGCCGCCCTTTGGGCTCTGGAGCACCCCGACGCCACGCAGGAGGAGCTGCTCGAGGCGATCATCGCCCGGGTGAAGGGCCCCGACTTCCCGACCGGCGCGCAGATCCTCGGCGTCAAGGGCATCCAGGATGCCTACCGCACCGGCCGCGGATCGATCACGATGCGCGCGGTCATCACGGTCGAGGAGCTGCAGGGTCGCACCTGCCTCGTCGTCACCGAGCTGCCGTACCAGGTGAACCCCGACAACCTGGCGATCAAGATCGCCGACCTCGTCAAGGAGGGCAAGCTCTCGGGCATCGCCGACATCCGCGACGAGACCTCGGGCCGCACCGGCCAGCGTCTGGTGATCGTCCTGAAGAAGGACGCCGTCGCGAAGGTCGTGCTGAACAACCTCTACAAGCACACCCAGCTGCAGGAGAACTTCGGCGCCAACATGCTCGCGATCGTCGACGGCGTGCCGCGCACCCTCTCGATCGACGGCTTCATCACGCTCTGGATCGAGCACCAGATCGAGGTCATCGTCCGGCGCACCCAGTTCCGGCTCGACAAGGCCGAGGCGGATGCCCACATCCAGCGCGGCTACGTCAAGGCGCTCGACGCGCTCGACGAGGTCATCGCCCTCATCCGCCGCTCGCCCGATGTTGACGAGGCCCGCCAGGGACTCATCAAGCTGCTCTCGATCGACGAGCTGCAGGCCGATGCGATCCTCGCGCTGCAGCTGCGCCGCCTCGCGGCGCTCGAGCGCAAGAAGATCCAGGATCGGCTCGCCGACCTCGAGCGCGAGATCGCCGAGTACAAGGCGATCCTCGCCGACGTGGGTCGCCAGCGCGCGATCGTCACCGAGGAGCTCACCGAGATCGTCGACAAGTACGGCGACGACCGCCGCACCGAGATCATGTTCGGCTTCGACGGCGACATGAGCGTCGAAGACCTCATCCCCGAAGAGGAGATGGTGGTCACCATCACGCGCGGCGGCTACATCAAGCGCACGCGCAGCGACAACTACCGCTCGCAGCACCGCGGCGGCCGTGGGGTCAAGGGCGCGCAGTTGCGTGCCGACGATGTCGTCGAGCACTTCTTCGTCACCACCACGCACCACTGGCTGCTGTTCTTCACGAACACCGGTCGCGTCTATCGCGCCAAGGCCTACGAGGTGCAGGAGGCCGGCCGCGACGCGAAGGGCCAGCACGTCGCGAACCTTCTCGCCCTGCAGCCGGACGAAGAGATCGCCCAGGTGCTCGACATCCGCGACTACGGGGTCGCCCAGTACCTGGTGCTGGCGACGCGCGGCGGTCTCACCAAGAAGACCGCGCTCACCGAGTACGACACCAACCGCACCGGCGGCATCATCGCGATCAACCTGCGCGAGAACGACGAGCTCGTCTCGGCGATGCTCGTCAACGACGATGACGAGCTGCTGCTCGTCTCGCGCCAGGGGATGTCGCTGCGATTCCAGGCGACCGAGGCGAGCCTGCGCTCGATGGGCCGCTCCACCTCGGGCGTCATCGGCATGAAGTTCCGCGACGGCGACGAGCTGCTCTCGGCCTCGGTCGCGAACGACGACGGCTACGTCTTCGTGGTCACCGAGGGCGGCTTCGCCAAGCGCACCGCGGTCGACCAGTACCGCGCGCAGGGACGCGGCGGACTCGGCATCAAGGTCGCAAAACTGAGCGACGATCGGGGCCGCCTGGCGGGTGCGCTCATCGTCGATGAGACCGACGAGGTTCTCGTGGTTCTTGCCAGTGGCAAGGTGGTACGCTCTGCCGTGGCCGAGGTCCCGCCCAAGGGTCGGGACACCATGGGGGTCGTGTTCGCCCGCTTTGCCGACGATGATCGCATCATCGCTGTTGCCCGCAACAGCGAGCGAAACCTCGCCGCCATCGCCGTCGAAGGCGAGTCCGATGCCGAAGCCGTCGAGACTCCGAGCATTGAGGTCGGGGACACCGGAAAGGATCAGATCGAGGAATGAGCGTCGCAGCACGTCTTCAGCGCAAGACTGAGCGTCAGGCCCCGAGCAAGCAGGTCCGACTCCGTCTGGTCTACATCGACTTCTGGTCCGCCGTGAAGCTGTCGTTCCTGGTCTGGATCTGCCTCGCGGTCGTCCTGATCGTGGCTTCCATCCTGATCTGGGTGGTGCTCTTCTCGACCGGGATCTTCGGCACCATCGACGGGCTGTTCCAGGACATCCTCGGCGACCCGAGCTTCCAGATCGCCAACCAGTTCGGTCTCGGCCAGGTCGCGACGTTCGCGATCGTGGTCGGTCTGCTCAACGCGGTGATCGGCACCATCCTCGGTGCGATCGGCGCGCTGCTCTACAACCTGAGCGTGCGCCTCACCGGCGGACTGCTCGTCGGCTTCCAGAACAACTGAGCCGAAGCATCCGAATTGGCTCACGCTGACGGCGTGGGGTAATGTAAGCGAGGCTGTTCTGCGGAACATGCCGAAGAGGGGCTATAGCTCAGGCGGTTAGAGCGCTTCGCTGATAACGAAGAGGTCCCAGGTTCAAGTCCTGGTAGCCCCACTCCATCCCCATTCGGGGCCTTAGCTCAATTGGTAGAGCGCCTGCTTTGCAAGCAGGAGGTCAGGGGTTCGATTCCCCTAGGCTCCACTCTGCTCGCTAGCACGCCGCCGCTTCTGCGGCGTGCGCCGCTCCGCGCACCGAGCGTGGTCGCTGCGCTTCGCTCTGCTGGCCAGCACGCCGCCGCTGCTGCGGCGTGTTTCGCTTCGCGCACCGAGCGCGGTCGCTGCGCTTCGCTGGGCTTCTCTTCACGCCGGCGCTTCTGCGGTGGGTGCGCGGTCAGCTCGCCGTGAGCAGGCCGGTCTCGGCGAGCACGTCTCGGAGGGCGTCGCGCGAGCGCACCCCCAGCTTTCGGTAGGCCGACTGCAGCTGATTGTCGACCGTGCGCACCGAGATGCCGAGCTCCTCAGCGATCTCCCGGGAGCGCAGCCGGCGGGCCGCGGCGCGGGCGACGTCGAGTTCGCGCGGGGTGAGCAGCGGCCGGTCCGCCGAGTGCAGGAGCGGGGCGTCGATGTCGCCGCGCAAGGCGAGCGCCGCGGCGGCCAGCCGGCGGTGGTCAGCGTCGGAGATGTCGCCGCGACCCGCCATCCCCAGCACGTCGACGGCGCACGCGGTCAAGGCGTTCTTCGACAAACGGGCGGCGGCCGCGATGACCTGCTCGACGCGACCCGACTCGACGGCACGCGCCGCGTCGAGCACCGCGAGTGCCGGCTCGATCCTCTCGATCGAGTTCTGGCACAGCGCCTCGGCGACCCGGGCCGTGCGGTCGATCTCGCCGAAGCGCAGCGCGTGGGCGAGGGTGAGAGCGCCGATGAAATCGTAGGAGGAGTCGATGGCATCCTCGACGGCGCGCAGGATGACCTCGGCGGCCCGCGCCGGCTCACCGGCGGCTGCGGCGAGGAACGCCTCGCACTCGGCGCGGGCGAGCTGCGCGGCACCGCTCACCGGCCCAGCGGCGTCGAGTTCGTCGAGCATCCGAGCGGCGTCGGCGGTGTCGTGGCGCTGCGCGGCGATCGCGGCGCGCACCGCGCGGGCGAACGGCGTCAGCTCGCCGCCATCCCAACGACCCAGCTGCTCGAGCGCGAGATCGGCAAGAGCCTCGGCCTCGGCGAACCGGCCATCGTGGGTGCGCTGCCAGGCGAGCAGCGCCGTGAAGAATCCCACCTCCTCGTGGGCCTCGGCGCGAAGCGACTCGAGATAGGAGGCCGCGGCGGCGCCGTCGCCCGCTGCCCGAAGCGCGCAGAACCGTTCGATGCCGAGGGCGATCGCGGCCGAGGGGGCGTCGTCGCCCAGCACCTCCCGCGGCACCGCGAGCGCGACCGCCGACGTTCGCGCCGCCGTGAACTCGCCCCGCGCGGCCGCCGCGATCGTCGCCGCGATCGCGCTGCGCACGGGGCAGCAGCGGAACCTTCGGCGAGGGTGCGCCACCTCCAGAGGTCCGCATCGAGCGGAGCCGTGTCGCCCGCATCCAGCTGCTGGCGCACCTCCTCCCCGTGTGCGATGGCGGCGGAGGGATCGCCTCGACGGAATGCGAGATGCTCCCCGCGATGGCGTGCCAGCGCGATCTTCTCCCGAGGCTTCTGCGCCAACCCGGCGGCATCGTCGAAGCGCGCATCGGCGATGTCGAGTTCACCGACCGCCGAGGCGGCGGTCGCGGCCGTGAGCTGGGCGGCGAAGGCCGCGGCACGGCGACCCGGGAGCTGCGCCGCGGCGGCGGCCAGCCGCGAGGCCCCGCGCGCGTCGCCGGTCGCGGTCGCGTAGCCGGCGGCCCAGGTCAGCTCCGTCGGATCGGTCGGGCGGCCCGCACGAAGCTCCCACTCGGCGGCGCGAAAGCGCCGGGCGGGAGCCGCGTCACGGCGAAGGAGTCGGAGCGCCTCGCCGAGGACGGCGGGAACCTCCGGTCCGCTCTCGAGCGTCTCGGCGATCAGCGGATGCGCGATGCTCACGCGGCCGGCGGCCTCCACGAGCAGCCCGCGCCGAACAAGTTCCGCGATGTGGCGCCGGGCGGCGAAGGTCTCGATGATCTCGCCGGGTGCGACGGGCTGGCAGATCGCCACCAGGCACATGACGCGCCGTGCATCCGGCTCCAGCTCGGCGACCCGCGACTCGACGAGTGCCGCGAGCCGCGTCGGCGACTCGCCCGCACGGATCTCGACATGCGTGCCTCGGTGCACCACCCGACCCGCATCGATCGCGCTCTCGACCAGCATGCGCAGGTGCAGGGCGTTGCCGCCGGTCTCCCACGCGAGACGCCGAACGTCGTCGTCCGCGGCCGGAAGGCGGAACCGGCGGTGCAGCAGGTCCGCGATCTCGTCGAGCTCCAGGCCGACCAGCTCGTGTCGGCGCAGCAGACCGGAGGCGTCGAGCCCGCCGAGTCGCGCGGGCAGCTCCTCCAGTGCGCGGGCCGTGGCGACGACGGTCGCGCCGAAGCCGGTGATCAGGCGGGCGACGGCCTCCGCCGAGAGCTCGTCGAGGCGGGGTGCGTCATCCACCACCATGAGCGGCGGGGTCTGCCGCGAGCCGAGCGACTGCACCAGATCGGTGAGCGCGTGTTCGCGGGTCGGCGTCGCGAGCTCGTCCACCATCGCGGCGAAGGCGCCGAGCGGAACGGATGACTGCTCCGCGAGGCCCTGCACGAGGATCGGCGACGAGTCGGAGAGTCGCTGCGACAGCGCGAGCGCGAGAGCCGACTTGCCCACCCCGGCGGGACCGTGGAGCAGGTGGATGACGCCCCGGTGCCGTGCGACCTCGTCGTCGAACCGGTTCAGGACGCGGTCGCGGCCGATCAGCGGCCAGGTCGCGCGATGGTCACCGGTCATCCGCGCACCCCCCTGGTCTTCGGACCTGCAACTCGTACCAGAAGCTAGCGCATCAGGGGGTCGAGATGCGCCCCGAATGCCGGGCCGCACGACGAAGGCCCCCGGGTCGGTCGGTTGACCGGCCCCGGAGGCCTTCTCGAAGTGCGGACGGGCTAGAGCTCGTCGACGTCGGCTTCGCCGGGCTCGATGTCCTCGACCCAGAGGTCGTCATCGGCGCGAAGCGTCTGCCAGGCGGCGTAGGCGACGCTCGCCACCGCGAGCACGCCGAGGCCGATGAGCACGTAGGTGCCGGGGCCGGGCGACGACTTCACGGGGGCGGGGGCGACCGCCTTGCGGGCGCGCGAGCTGAGCTCGGCGGTGGCGGAGCTGGCGCGCTTCACGACGTCGCGCACGTGCGGGTCCTTGGCGGCCTCGAGCACCGCGAGAGCCGATCCGATCGCACCCGAGACGGCGGGAATGACGTCATCGGCGAGCTTGCCGCGTGCGTCGCGCGACACGGCACGGCTCTTGGCGACGCCGGTGGCGAAGAGCGGCTTGACGCGATCCTCGTAGCCGCCGCGCACGCGCGGGGCGACCTCTTCGCGGGCGTAGTTCGCCGCCTGACGGCGCGCGTCGCGCAGAACGTGGGCCGCGTGCTCAAGCGTTTCGCGCTGCTCATCCCACAACTGGTCGGCCGATCGCTTGAGCTTCTTCAGCTCCCGCTGGCGTTTGCGTGACAGTCCCATGGCGTCCTCCGTCTGCGGTCTGCGGCGTTCCCCTCCATCCTGCCAGGTCGCCCCCCGCGGTCAAGGGATCCGGCGCCGTGCGCGGCTGGGCATCCGCTGAGAGCGAGCCTCATGGCGCGCATGCGAGAATCGTGGAATGCCTCAACCCACTGCGATCGCCACCATGCACACGAGCCTCGGCGACATCCGTCTGAACCTGTTCGGAAACCACGCGCCCAAGACGGTCGACAACTTCGTCGGCCTCGCGACCGGAACCAAGGAGTGGACGCACCCGCAGACCGGCGTCACCTCGACCGCGCCGCTCTACGACGGCGTCATCTTCCACCGCATCATCAAGCAGTTCATGCTGCAGGGCGGCGACCCGCTCGGCATGGGCATCGGCGGTCCGGGCTACGAGTTCGACGACGAGATCAACTCGGAGCTCGACTTCACCCAGCCCTACATCCTCGCCATGGCGAACGCCGGCACGCGCGGCGGCCGCGGCACCAACGGCTCGCAGTTCTTCATCACCACCGTGCCGACGACCTGGCTCCAGGGCAAGCACACCATCTTCGGCGAGGTCGCCGACGAGGACTCGAAGCGCGTCGTCGACGCGATCGAGGCCGTCGAGACGGATGGGCGCGACAAGCCGCTGGCCGACGTCGTGATCACGAGCGTCACCGTCGAATCCCTGTAGTGAGCGGCGAGGCGACGACCTCGGCGGGGGTCTGCTACCGGCATCCTGAGCGCCAGAGCTGGGTGCTCTGCCAGCGGTGCGGTCGCACGATCTGCCCCGAATGCCAGACGCAGGCCGCGGTCGGCGTCCAGTGCCCGGAGTGCGTGCGGGAGGGTCGCGCGGCGACCCGCCCCACCGCGTCGAGGTCGCGTCTTGCTCGCATGTTCCGCCCCGGCGGAACGACCCCGGTCGTCACGATCTCGATCGGCGCCGCCTGCGTTCTGCTCTACGTGCTGCAGCTGGTCACCGGCGGCGCGGTCACCTCCGCGCTCCTGATGAACCCGAGCGCGATCGCGAGCGAGCCGTGGCGCCTGCTGACGAGCGCCTTCGTGCACTCGCCGAGCTCGTTCCTTCACATCGCCTTCAACATGTACGCGCTCGCGATCTTCGGGCCGGTGCTGGAGAGCTTCCTCGGTCGCGGTCGGTTCCTGGCGCTGTATCTGCTGTCGGCGCTCGGCGGCAACGTCGCGGGCGTGCTGCTGTATCAGGCCGCGGTGGTGAGCGGGGGAGCCACGATCGTGCTGACGAACGGATTCCTGCAGCCGTCGCTGTCGCTCGGCGCCTCGGGCGCGATCTTCGGGCTGATGGGCGCGCTGCTCGGGCTGCGCAAGGCGCTCGGGGTGCAGATCACCCAGCTGCTGGTGGTGCTCGGACTCAACGTGGTGATCGGTTTCCTGGTGCCGAACATCGCCTGGGAAGCGCACCTCGGCGGCCTCGCCGTCGGGTTCGCGATCGGCACGCTGTTCTCGCGCACGCGTCGGCCGGCTCAGAAGCGGCGGCGCGTCCTCGGGCTGGTCACGATCGGGGCGGTGCTGGTGGTCATCTGCATCACCAGCGTGCTGATCGCACCCGGCGCGTACGCCTAGGGTCGCGAGTTATCCCCAGGCTCCTCCACAGTGTGGAGGAATGACACGGGTGTAATTCGAAGATTTATCGCCAGCGCGTGGTCATCAGGAAGCCGATGAACATGATGCCGAAGCCGACCAGGATGTTCCAGTTTCCGAGCTGCGGCACCGGCCACGACGTCTGGCTCAGGTAGAACACGATGATCCACACGAGACCGAGCAGCATGAATCCGAACATGACCGGCTTGAACCACACCGGGTTCGGCGCATCGTTGCCCGCCTTCGGCTCGGAGGAGTCGGCGGACGTGCGGGTGGTGTCTCGGGCCATGTTCGGGATTCTAGCGGACCGCTCTGGGGCGTCCATCTCGAACCCCGGCCGGTCAGCTGTGACCGACCCCAGTAGAATCGCCGCATGACGTCGCGTCGAGAGCTGCGAGAGGCGGGGCACCGGGCGAAACAGCGCCGCCGCCGCCCCCGGGTGACCGTCGTCGGCGTCCTCGGCGAACTCCTCGTCACCGCCGGATTCCTCGTGCTCGCCTTCGTCGGCTGGCAGCTCTGGCTCAACGACATCATCGTCGGCCAGCAGCTCGAGGCCGAGTCGCTCGAGATCACCCAGGAGTGGGACAAGAACATCGGCGAGGCCGTCCGCGGCGACACCGACGACCCGCCCGTCATGGAGCCGGTCGCCGACGCCGAGCGGTTCGCGTTGCTCATCGTTCCGCGTTTCGGCGACGACTACTACCGCCCGATCGCCGAAGGGATCGGCACCTGGAGCGTGCTGAACCGGAACAACCTCGGGCACTACCCGGGGACGCAGATGCCCGGCGAGGTCGGCAACTTCGCGATCGCCGCGCACCGCAAGGCGTACGGCGGCAACCTGGAGAACATCCACAAGCTTCAGATCGGCGACACGGTCTACGTCGAGACCCAGGACGGCTGGTACGGCTATGTCTTCCGCAACCTGGAGTACGTGACCCCCCGCGGCGTCGGCGTCATCGACCCGGTTCCGCAGATGGACGGCGTGAGCCCCGAGGAACGACTCATCACGATGACGACCTGCAACCCGTTCTTCTCGACCGCGGAGCGCATCATCGCCTACGGCGTGTTCGACCAGTTCTATCCGCGTGCGGATGGGCCCCCGGCCGAGATCGCCGAGACGGTGCAGGCGGCGTCGTGACCGACCCAGGAGACAACTGATGTACGCGACGCTCTGGTACGTGCTGCCCGGACCGTGGTGGGTGCGCGTGCTCATCCTGCTCGTGCTGCTGACCGCCGTGATGTGGGCGCTGGTGATCTGGGTCTTCCCGATCGTCGACGGCTTCGTCGCCCCGCAGGATGTGACCGTGGAAGAGGGGGCCATTCAGGCCCTGACCCAGATTGGCGGAGGTCGATGACCCGAGTTCTTGTCGTCGACAACTACGACAGCTTCGTCTACACACTCGTCGGATACCTGCAGCAGCTGGGTGCCGAGACCGAGGTGATCCGCAACGACGACATCGCCGAGGCGGATGTGGCGACCCGGATCGCCGACTACGACGCGGTCCTGCTCTCGCCCGGACCGGGGACCCCCGCCCACGCGGGGATCTCGATTCCGGTCGTGCGCGCCGCGATCGACAGCAAGCTCCCGCTGCTCGGCGTCTGCCTCGGGCACCAGGCGATCGCCGAAGCGCTCGGCGCCACCGTCACGCACGCCGATGAGCTGATGCACGGCAAGACCTCGCAGGTGACGCACGACGAGAGCGACTTCTTCGCGGGCGTTCCGAGCGAGTTCCGCGCGACGCGCTACCACTCGCTCGCCGTCGTCGACGGAACGGTCCCCGACGAGCTGGAGGTGACGGCGCGCACCACCGGCGGCGTCATCATGGGGCTGCGTCATCGCGACGCTCCCGTGCTCGGCGTGCAGTTCCACCCCGAGTCGGTGCTCACCGAGGGCGGCTATCGGATGCTCGGCAACTGGCTCGCCACCGCGGGACTGCCCGCCGCGGCCGAGCGCGCGCGCGACCTCACCCCGCTGGTCAAGCTCAGCTGAGCGCTCCGGCGCTCGTCGCCCGGCAGGCTACGGCTGGCAGTAGACGACCGTGACGGTCGACTTCTGCGGCTGATCGCCGGTGAGCGACTGCGACACGACCTGGCCGCCCGAGCACGAGGTGTCCTGCTGGAGCTTGACCGTCAGCTCGCAGCACGCCGAGCCCGTCGCGGGCGGTGGTGACCGGCTCGCCGACGTAGTCGGGGATGTTGACCAGACCGTTCGAGATCACCAGGTTCACGTCGGGCACGCTGTCCCCGTCGGGCGAGACCTCGACGGCGCGCGTCACGACCTCGGTGCTGCCGGGAAGCTCGACGCCGATGACGACGCCCTTCGCGACATTGGCCGAATACGTCGACCGCGTCGAGCCGTAGGTCAGCCCGAGCTCCTCGATCTTGGCGATCGCATCAGCTTCGGTGGAGTAGGTCAGGCTCGGCAGGGTGACCGCGGGCGGGCCAGCGGAGACGACGACGGTGATCTCGTAGCCCGGTCCGACGCGGGTGCCCGCCTCGGGCGTGGTCTCGAGGATCTGGCCCTCGGGGGCGGTGACGTCGGTGCGCGTCACCTGATCGATCCGCAGCCCGCTGTCGATGATCGACTGGCTGACGTCGTTGAACTGCTCGCCGACGACGTTCGGGACCTCGATCGCGGTGCCGGGGCCGGACAGCGTCGGCGCGGTCAGGGTGAAGACCCAGTAGAGCGCCGCGCCCACGATGATGGCGAAGAGGGCGATGGATCCCCAGATCCACGCGACCGGCGGGCGCGACTGGGTGCGCGGGGCGCGGTCGCCGCCGGAGTCCTCGGTGAGGCGCCGCATGGTCGCGACCGAGGCGGCGGACGAGTTGGGGTTGACGCCGAACAGCGCGGCCCCGAAGTCGTCACTGGACGGAGCGGCGTCGGGAACCTTGCCGGCGAGGGCGATCTCGAGATCGGCGCGGAAGTCGGCGGCCGACTGGTAGCGCTCGAACCGGTCCTTCGCGAGCGCGCGCAGCACCACGGCGCTCAGCGCCGGCGAGATCGCCGAGTTGAGCGTGTTCGGCGGCACGGGTGCTTCGCTGACGTGCTGGTAGGCGACCGCCACGGCGCCCTCGGCGCGGAACGGCGCCTGGCCGGTGAGCATCTCGTAGAGCACGACGCCGGTCGAGTAGAGGTCGGTGCGGGCGTCGACCGCCTCGCCGCGCGCCTGCTCGGGCGAGAAGTACTGCGCGGTGCCGAGGATCGCGCTGGTCTGCGCGATGGTCGCCGAGGAGTCCGAGATCGCACGCGCGATCCCGAAGTCCATGACCTTCACCTGACCGTTCTGCGTGATCATCACGTTGCCGGGCTTGATGTCGCGGTGCACGACACCCGCGCGGTGCGAGTACTCGAGCGCGGTCAGGATGCCTTCGGCGATGCGCACTGCCTCGGCCGGCTCCAGAGGGCCGTCCTCGAGCATGTCCTTCAGCAGCTTGCCTTCGACGCGCTCCATGACGATGAAGGGCAGCTGGAGCTCCCCGCCCGCGGGATCGGGGACCGTCTGCTCGCCGGCGTCGTAGACGCGGACGATGGTCGGGTGCGACATCCGCGCGGCGGCCTGCGCCTCCTGGCGGAACCGGGTGCGAAACGCCGGGTCGGAGGCGAGCGCGGGCCGCAGGAGCTTCACGGCGACGTTGCGACCGAGCCGGGCGTCGTAGCCCGCGTGCACCTCGGCCATGCCGCCTCGACCGAGAAGTTCTCCGATCTGGTAGCGGTCAGCCAGGAGATGAGTCCCGGCGATCGGCCCCTCGGTCACGGCGTAGTCCTATCGGTCGTTGAATCGGAGCAAGTGTAGTGGCTCGCGCTGAACCGCTAGTTGACGGTGAGGTCCAGCGCGTCGGAGGGATCAGTGGTGAGGCCGCCGGGGCTGCACGATGCCGTGTAGCTGACCGACGCGGTGCCGGGGCTGCCCAGCACGATGCTGATCGACGTTGCATCCGCGGCGACCGGGTTGCCGCCGCTGGCGAAGGTGGCGTTCGTCAGGGTGAAGTTGTAGCCCGCCCGGGTGTAGTCGGCGGGGCATCCCGAGTACTGCGGGAAGTTGATGACAACCGTCTGCCCTGCGGTGTACGGTCCGACCGTCGAGGTGGTCGGCGTGCTGGGGGTCGGCGCGCCGGGGTACGACTGGTAGACGCGCACGGTGATCTCTTCGCCCGCGCTGAGGTTGCCGGTCGGGCTGATCGACTGCACGGTGTCGTTCTGCGTCGGCGAGCTCGCGACCGAGCCGTCCTGTCGCACCACCTTGAGGCCGAGCTCCTCGAGCGCGGCCTGCACCTGGGCGAAGGGCTGGCCCTCGTAGTCGGCGGCGCGGATCACGATCGGCGTCTCGCTGGGCTCCGGGGTCGGATCCGGCGTCGCCTCGGCGGAGGTGGGCGCCGGGGAGCTGGGCGTCGCCTCCGGGTCGGTGCCGCTCGGACTGATCGCGAGCACGATGATGATCGCCACGAGCGCGACGGTGAGCACCCCCACGAGGGCGACAAGCGGCCAGGTCCACGGGTTGCGGCGCGGCGTGGTGTCGAGCGGCGCGGTCGCGGTGGAGACACCGGCGCCCGCGCCCGAACCGCCTCCGCCCGGCAGGATGCGGGTGGCGGCCGTGCCCATGACGGCGGTCGCGGCCGTGAGATCCGTGCCCTCGGCGAGGATCGGCACCGCGGCGATGGCGCCCGCGATGTCGTTGCGTCGCAGCGCCTGCGCGGCGCGCGCCAGATGGGCGGCCGAGGCGGGCCGGTCCTCGGGGCGCTTCGCGATGCAGGAGTAGACGAGGTTCCGCACCATCTCGGAGACGGTGACCGGCAGCTCCGGCGGGGCGTCGTTGATCTGCGCCATCGCGATCGCGACCTGCGATTCGCCGGTGAACGGTCGACGTCCGGCGAGGGCCTCGTAGGCCACGATGCCGAGCGAGTAGATGTCGGTCGACGGCGACGCGGAGTGGCCGCTCGCCTGCTCCGGCGACAGGTACTGCACGGTGCCCATGACCTGGCCGGTCGCGGTGAGCGGCACCTGGTCGGCGATCCGGGCGATGCCGAAGTCGGTGATCTTGACGCGGCCATCCGGCGTGATCAGCAGGTTTCCCGGCTTGATGTCACGGTGCACGAGTCCGGCCTGATGGGCAGCCTGCAGCGCGGAGGCGGTCTGGGCCACGTAGTCGAGAACCCGGTCGCTCGGCAGCACGCGCTCGCGCTCGAGCACGGCGCTCAGCGCCTCACCGGGCACGAGCTCCATGACGAGGAACGCGGAGCCGTCCTCCTCGCCGTAATCGAAGACATTCGCGATGCCCTCGTGGTTCACCAGGGCGGCGTGCCGCGCCTCGGCGCGGAAGCGCTCCAGGAATCCGGGATCGCCGAGGTACTCGTCCTTCAGGATCTTGATCGCGACGGTGCGCCCGATGACGAGGTCGGTGGCCTGCCAGACCTCGCCCATGCCGCCGATGGCGATGCGGGACGACAGCTGGTAGCGCCCCCCGAAGGTGAGCCCGCTTGTGGGTCTCATCTGTTCAGCACCGCCTCAATGACCTTCTTCGCAATCGGCGCCGCAACGGTGTTGCCGAACCCGGACTGCCCGAGTCCGCCGCCATCCTCCACCACGACCGCAACCGCAACCTGTGGGTTGTCGGCGGGGGCGAAACCGGTGAACCAGAGCGTGTACGGCTCGCCCTCGCCATTCTGTGCTGTGCCGGTCTTGCCCGCGACGTCAACCCCCGCAATTGTCGCATTACTGGCGGCGCCGCTTGCGACGTTGTTGATCATCATGTCGCGCAGAAGGGCGGCAGTCTCGCTGCTGAGCGGCGTGCCGTAGACCTGCGGTTCGAGCGACTGCACGATCGACAGGTCGGGCGCGACGATCCGGTCGACGAGCGTCGGACTCATGAGCGTTCCGCCGGTCGCGACCGCGCTGGAGACCATCGCCATCTCGAGCGGCGTCACCCGCACATTCGCCTGACCGAAGGAGGCGAGCATGAGCTGCGCCTCGCTGTCGGTCTGCGGGAAGATGCTCGGCGTGACGCTCATCGGAACCGTGATGCTCTCGTCGCCGAAGCCGAAGCGGGCCGCCTGCTCGGCGATCGCCTCGTAGCCGAGCTCCTGGCCGAGTTCGGCGAAGGGCACGTTGCACGACAGCCGCAGCGCGTCGGCGATGGTGACCGTGTCGCCGCCGCCGCACGCGCCGCCGCCGGAGTTGGAGACGACCGAGCTGCTCTCGGGCAGCGTGATGGTGCGCGGGTTGGGCAGCTCGCTGTCGGGCGTGTATTCCCCCGACTCGAGCGCGGCCGCGGCGACGATCAGCTTGAAGGTCGAACCGGGGTGGTAGAGATCGCCGGAGATCGCGCGGTTGATGAGCGGATCGTCGGTGTCGTTGAGAAGCTCCGTGTAGTTCTGGATCACGACGCTCGAGTCGTGGCTGGCCAGGTCGTTCGGGTCGAAGCTCGGCTTCGAGACCATCGCCAGGATCGCGCCGGTGCTCGGGTCGATCGCGACGACCGATCCCTGCAGATCGCCCAGCGCGTCCCACGCCGCCTGCTGCACGGTGGCATCGATCGTGACCTGCACGGCGGCGCCCTGCGGGTTCTGGCCGGTGAGGATCGCGTTCACCCGGTCGAGGAACTGCTCGCTCGCGGTGCCGCTCAGGAAGTCGTTGAGTTCGCCCTCGATGCCGGTCGTTCCCTGGTCGAGCGTGAAGTATCCGGTGACGGCGGCGTACAGCGGTCCGTTCGAGTACTCGCGCTGGTAGGAGTACTCGTCATCCACCGGAACCGAGTTCGCGATCGCGATGCCGTCGACCAGGATCGCCCCGCGCTCGGCCGAGAAGCTGTCGTACAGGGTGCGGGCGTTGAACGGGTTGGCGGCGAGCTCGTCCTGCTGGAAGACCTGGATGATCGAGCTGGAGGTGAACAGCGCGAGGAACATCAGCAGCACGAGCACGCTCACCCGGCGGAGTTCTTTGTTCATGACGGCACCACCACCCAGCGCGGTTGGCTGCGCACCGAATCCGAGAGCCGCAGCAGCAGCGCGACGATGATCCAGTTCGCGACCAGCGACGAACCGCCCGCCGCGAGGAACGGCGTCGTCAGACCGGTGAGCGGAATGACCCGCGTCACGCCGCCGATGACGATGAAGACCTGCAGGGCGACCACGAAGGAGACGCCGACGCCGAGGAGCCGGCCGAAGTCATCCTGCCCGGTGAAGCCGATGCGGAAGCCGCGCGAGATGAACAGCAGGTACAGGCACAGGATCGCGAACAGGCCGATCAGGCCCAGCTCCTCCCCGAGCGTGGCCATGATGAAGTCGCTCTCGGCGAGCGGCACGATGTCGGGCCGGCCGCGGCCCAGTCCGGTGCCGAGCAGGCCGCCGTTCGCGAGGCCGAAGATGCCCTGCACCAGCTGGTAGCTCTGGTCGTCGGCGTACTCCGGGTTGAACGCGTCGAGCCAGGCGGTGAAGCGGTTGCCGACGTAGGTGAACAGCCGGCTCGCGGCGAAGGCGCCGCCGACGAACAGCAGCATTCCGAGGATGATCCAGCTGGGGCGGCCGGTGGCGACATAGAGCATCACCAGGAACAGGCCGAAGTAGAGCAGCGAGGTTCCGAGGTCGCGCTGGCCGATCAGCACCACCATCGCGAAGAGCCAGACGACCAGGATGGGGCCGAGATCGCGGGCGCGCGGGAAGCGGATGCCGAGAATGGTGCGCCCCACGAGCGAGAGCGAGTCGCGCGCGGTGACGAGGTAGCCGGCGAAGAACACCGCGAGCAGGATCTTGCCGATCTCGCCGGGCTGGAATGACAGCCCGCCGACGCTGATCCACACGTAGGCCCCGTTGACCGGGCGGCCGAGCCCGGGAACCAGCGGCAGGAGAAGCAGGATGAGCGCCGCGAGACCGATGACATAGCGGTAGCGCAGCAGCACGCGGTGGTTGCGGATCAGCAGCAGCACGGCGAAGGCGATGATGATCGCGATCGCGGACCAGGCGATCTGGCGCACGCCGGACGCATCCCAGCCGACGAGTTCCTTGGCGATGTCGATGCGGGTGATGCCGGCGATGCCGATCCCGTTCAGCACGGTCGCGATCGGCAGCACGAACGGGTCCGCGTCGGGGGCGACGACCCGGAGCGCGACGTGCACCGCGAGCACGAGGATGCCGAGGCCGGCGCCGAGGGCGAGCATGGTGCCGCCGATGCGGCCGAGGGCGCCGATCTGCACGAGACCGAGCGCGACGCCGTTGATCGCGATCGCGAGCAGCAGCATGCCGAGTTCGATGTTGCGCCGGCGCGCGGGCTGGCGAAGGCGAAGGCGGATCGTCGTCGTCAGCGGGGGGCGGGTCGCGGTGTCGGGTGACGTCATGTCAGCCGCCCGCCGCCGCTTGCAGTCGCGCGACGATCTCGAGCGCATCGCGCAGGTTGTCCGCGCTGATTGTCTTCGTCACCGCTTCCTGCTGGTATTCGGGCAGGTCGAGCAGCTCGATCGTGGTCGTCTGGTACACGCTCGAGAGCTCGAGCGGACCGATCGTCGCCTGCACGCCCTGGAACACGGCGACCCGGCCGTCCTCCTCGCCGACGTAGTAGTGCGACTGGGTCCAGCGGTACGACAGGAACGCCGCCGCGACGATGGCGGCGATCGCCAGCACGAGCAGCAGCAGCGCCGAGATGCGACGGCGGATCGCGCGACGGCGATCCTCCTCGATCAGCTCCTCGAGGAAGCCCTCCCGCTCAGGCTCGAAGTGCGCATCCTCCGACTGCGAGGCCTTCAACGGATGCAGCAGCAGCGTGGGGAGGCGGATCGGGCGGCGCACGGGCTCCGCGTCGAAGCTGAGCGGCGCCGCGGCCGAGCCGACGAGCACGGGCGGTGCGGGGTGCACCTCCTCCTCGTCGTCGATGTCGAGCAACACGACCGTCACGTTGTCGGGGGCGCCGTGGTCGAGGCTCTCGCGCACCAGGCGGTCGGCGGCCGACTGCGGGGTGCGGAACGAGTCGAGGATCGACGCGATCTTCTCGTCGGAGACGTAGCTCGATAGGCCGTCCGAGCACAGCAGCCAGCGGTCGCCGACGCGGGTGTCGAGGATCTTGGTGTCGATCTCGGGCGCGGCATTGACGTCGCCGAGCACGCGCATCAGCACGGAGCGACGCGGGTGCACCGCGGCCTCCTCGGGCGTGATGCGACCGGAGTCGACGAGGCGCTGCACGAAGGTGTGGTCGGCGGTGAGCTGCTCGAGCTCGCCGTCGCGGTAGCGGTAGACGCGCGAGTCGCCGATGTGCGCGAGGGCGATGCGGTTGCCGACGCGGACGATGCCGCTGACGGTGGTGCCCATGCCGGTGAGCTCGTGATGCTCGAACACCGTCTCGGCGAGCAGGCCGTTCGCGGCGATCAGGGCGTCATGCAGTGCCTGCTCGGCGTCCTCCGCCGTGCCGTAGGCGATGTCCGCATCCACGAGACGCTTGGTGGTGATCGCGGAGGCGACGTCGCCGCCGGCGTGGCCGCCCATCCCGTCGGCCACCACGAAGAGGTGGGTGCCGGAATAGCCGGAGTCCTGGTTGTTGGCCCGGATCCGACCGACGTGGGAGACCGCCGCGCTCGTGGGTGTCGTCATCGGCTACCGCCGCAGCTCGAAGCTCGTCGTGCCGATCGTCACCGGAACGTTCGGCGGGACCGGGGTGGGCAGCGTCACGCGCGCGCCGTCGACGACGGTGCCGTTGGTCGAGTCGAGATCCTGGATCACCCAGGAGTCGTTCCACAGCATGAGGCGCGCGTGGTGGGTGGAGGTGTAGTCGTCGCGAATGACCAGGCCGGACTCGCTGGAGCGACCGATCGTGAGCTGCTCGGCGGGCAGGTCGATCTCCATGCCCTCACGCGGACCGGAGGTGATGACGAGGCGGCGCGGGGTGGAATCGCTCGGGCCGGGGGGCGCGCGGTGCGCTTCGACGCGCGGGGCGCTCGGCTTGTCGGCGGGGGCGGACGGCGCGACGGCCGTGTCCTGGGTGCCGGCGACGGGAGCCGCATCCGGAAGCTTGCGGGCGCGCTGGCCGAACAGGTCGGAGCGCAGCGAGTACACGACGACGAAGACGAAGAACCACAGCAGGAGCAGGAAGCCCAGTTGCAGCAGAAGCAGAGTCAGTTCGCTCACGGGCGGCCAGGCTCCTTCAGCTCGTGAACACTCATGGCGTTCTCGGGTTCCGCGGGTCCGTGCCGGCCGCATGGGCCAGCACTCGGAACACGATACGGGTTCTGCCCAGTTCGATGACACTGTCGGGCTGGAGTGGCGCGGTGTCGAGCCGCACCCCGTTCAGCTTCGAGCCGTTGGTGGAGCCGAGGTCCTTGACCTGGCCGCGCTTGCCGTCCCACAGGATCTCGATGTGCTTGCGGCTGGTTCCGGGGTCGTCGATGGTGATGTCGGCGTCGCTTCCGCGCCCGATCACGGTGCGGCCGGTCGGGAGCCGGTGCTGCTCCCCCGCGATGTCGAGCGTCGGCACCCACTCGACCTCGCCCTTCACGTTGACCGAGTCGATGCGCACGATGCCCTGGCTCAGGGTGGCGTCCTCGGCGAGCGTGATGGTGATGCCGCCGGCGAAGGAATAGTGCTGGGCGGCGGCGTGCTGCTGGACCAGCTGCGTGAACTCGTCGATCAGCGGCTCGCCGAGCCCGGTCATCCGCTCGAAATCGGCGGGCGCGAGGCGCACCGTGAACTGGTTGGGGGCGAGGATCCGGTCGCGCGAGACGACGGCGGCCTTGGTGTCGAGCTCGCGGCGGAGCGCGGCCGTCACCTCCAGCGGCTGCAGACCGCTTTTGAAGGTCTTGGCAAAGGCGCCGTTGACGACGCGTTCCAAGCCCTGCTCAAAGCTGTCGAGAATCCCCACGGGTCCCCTTCCGGCGTGCAGGCTCGGGCCGTGGCGCCCCAAGCCCGATTACGTTGATCGTAACGGTCCGGCCCGGGTGCACTCTCGGACTTCCGCGCCTCGCGCTCATGCGGCCGCCCGCGCGGCCGCCCGCGCGCGTTGCTCCCACTCCCGCGCTCGCGCTGCTCCCGCTCCGGCGCTCGCGTTGCTCCCGTGCTCGCGCCGCCCCGCGAGCGGTGCCAAGAGTGCGGTGTGCGCGCCTCCGGATCGCACGTTTCGCACCGCTCGCGGGGGTTGGGGGCGCGAGTGCCCCGGCGTGCTGTGATAATCTCTGTCAGTTGATCGCCTCGGTGATCACATGCGCGCGAGTGGTGAAATGGCAGACACGCTGGCTTCAGGTGCCAGTGCTCGCAAGGGCGTGCGGGTTCAAGTCCCGCCTCGCGCACCAAGAGATGTTCGTGAATCTCGGCTACCCGAGTTTGCAGAACTCCGCATTGACGGCTCGCCTGGGCGATATGGCCGATATGCGCGATCCGGCGACGCGAGAAGGCGCCGATCGGCGAGCGTGCTCGGCGCCTTGCGTCGTTGAGGGGGCTTCGAGCGCGGTTTCGGGCGCGCTGAATCGTTCGGCCTTGCGGGGGTGAGGTGTTGGGGTTTCGGGGCGTCGCGACGTGCGGGCGGGGTGCCGCGTGGATCTGCCGTCGCGGGGGAGGAGCCTGACCGGGTTCCCGGACGGGTTCTTTTAGCCCCGCGAACGCGGAGCCCCGACCGTGCCGCGTACGAGCAGCTTGCCGTCGAGATCCGGGGGTGTCGTGTCGCCCTTCACGGACTCCCCGAGTCGTTGCAGGAGGATCCTGGTTGCGGCGCGACTCGCGTCGTCGAGCGACGTGGCGATTGTCGTGAGCGGCGGGGACGTGAAGTCCGAGCCGAAGATGTTGTCGAAGCCGATGACGCTGAGGTCGTCGGGAACTCGGACGCCCAAGGACTCAGCCTCGCGCATGAGGCCGATGGCCATCAGGTCGTTGAAGGTGAAGACTGCCGAGATCCCGCTGGAGACGACCTTCGCCGCCGCCGCGCGCCCGCCTTCGTGGGTCGGCTCCGCCCGGCCGAGGGAGACAAGCTCGAAGTCCATGGCGGCGAGCTTGCGCTCGATCGCCTCGTAGCGATGCTGGCCGAGCCACGAGTACTCGGGCGCCTGAATAAACCCGACCCGGCGGTGACCCAACGACTTCAGAAGCCGGACGGCGTCCTCGACACCGGGCAGAATGTCCGGGGTGACCGAGTCGAAGCCAGCCGCGTCTCGATTGACGAGTACGACAGGCTTCGGTCCAGCAGCGTGACGGAGCTCCTCGGGCGTCACGCGGCCAGATGCGGAGATCACGCCATCAACCATCGGGAGCAGACGCCTCAGGACCACCGTCATGTCTTCGGCGCTGGACTGCGAGTCGGTCAGGATCAGCGTGTAGTCGTGTGCGCTCGCGACTTCGGCGGCGCCACGAATCGCGCCCGCGAAGACGGGGTTGGCGGCATCGTTGATCAGCAGTCCGAGGAGCCGTGTTCTCCCGGTCGGCAGCGCGCGCGCGAATGGGTTCGCCTGGAAGCCCAGCTCCGCCGCAACTGCCAGGATCCGGCCCTCGGTCTTCGCGTTCAGCCGTCCCGGTTGGCTCAGTGCTCGCGAGACCGACGAAGGACTCACACCCGCCACCCGTGCGATGTCGTAGATCGTCACCGCGTCGGTGGCTCGCGCGTCAGAGACCTCGATGTCGTCGTCGATTCGAATCACCACCTTGTTTGACAGCACTGCGGCGCTGTGGTTTCATCGTAGCCGAGATGGCAACCGGTTGCCAAAGTTGCCACATCGCGCACCACGTCACTGGCCGCGCCAAGGCCATCCCTACAAAGGAGTAGAAATGCAACCCATCACAACCCGCCGTCAGCGGCGAGGCCGCTCGCTGCTCGTGAGCGCCACAGCGGGCATCGCCTCGCTGGCAATGCTCAGCGGATGCGCCACGGATTCCGCCTCCGACACCGTTGAACTGAGCATCTGGACCTGGAGCGCCGAAACCGCAATGGCACTCGAGGAGCTCCTCCCGGAGTTCACGATCGATGGCCAGGAGGTCAGCGTCGAGGTCGCCCTCCAGCCCGACGCGAACTACCCGCAGCTGCTGTCGACCGGCCTGTCGGCGTCGCACGGCCCCGATGTGGTGATGATCAAGTCGTATGGGGTCATCCAGGGTTTCGCGGACAGCGGCTCGCTGGTTCCTCTTGACGGCAAGATCGACGAGATCGACGCGTTCCCGGATGCCTTCATCGGCGGGTCGCGAAGCAACAGCGATGGGAATCTCTACGCGTTGCCGGCGGGCGTGCAGACCGGCCAGATCTTCTACAACAAGGCGATCTTCGCTGACCTCGGCCTCGACGAGCCTGCCACCTGGGACGAGTTCATCGCGACGGCGGAAGCGCTCAAGGCTGCTGACGTCGCACCGATCATCTTCGGTGGAACGGATGCCTCGCAGATCTCGCTCGCGGCGGAGATCATCGGAAACGCGCGACGCGGCGGATCGGAGTTCCACGACGCCTTTGTCGCGGGAGAGACGACGCTGGAATCCGCTGACAGTGTCGCGGCGATCGCCCTCATGGAGGAGCTCGCGCCGTACTTCGGCGAGAGCATCACCGCCGTCACTCCTGATGACGCCGTCGCGCTGTTCGCGAGCGGCCAGGCGGGAATGTTCCCCTCGGGCACCTGGCAGATCGCCACGGTGCGCAACCTCGCGCCTGAGTTCGAGCTGGGGGCATTCCCGACTCCGATCGGACCGGAATGGCCGGTCGACGAGCCGACGATGACGACCTGGTCGGACGCGGGATGGGCGGTTTCCGCGAAGTCGGATAACCCCGACGCATCGCTGGAGCTTCTCAACTGGCTCGCGAGTCAGGAGTTCGCCCAGAACTATGCAGATCGCGTGAGTGCGCTTCCGGTGCGCGAAGGCGTGACGCTGAGCGATCCCCTGGTTCAGAGCATCTCGGACTTCTCGCTCACGAACAGCGCCCCGTACCTCGGGCTCGCGGTGCTGCGCTTCGGCCAGCCGTGGGGAACCGATCTGATCGGTCAGGGCCTGCAGGAGATCTGGCTGGGTCAGAACGATCCGGCGGGAGTCGCGGCCGACACCCAGACGGGTATCGAGGCGTGGTTCGTGCCCGCGGGCGGTGCTCAGTAGCGATGGCTGCTACCGCGAAGGGCGCGATCGCACGGCGACGCCCCTCCCTCCTTGTTGTGGCCGGATTCGTCCTTCCTGCCTTCGCGCTCTTCGCGGTGTTCCTGCTCTATCCGATCTCCACAGCGCTGTTCTCGTCGCTGTTCAGCTGGACCGGGACGACGGCGACTGCCTTCGTCGGGCTGGACAACTTCGTCGAGCTCTTCAGCCGCGAGCCGTTCGTCAGCAGCATTCCGGCCGCCTTCGCGCACAATCTCGCATTGTTCGCCGGCGCAATGCTGCTCCAGAACTCGATCGGGATCTTCATCGCGGTGCACCTGCAGCGATTCGGACCGACCCGACGAGTGCTGCAGGTCCTGTACACGACCCCGTACCTGGTGAGCCCGTTGGTCGTCGGGTACCTCTGGTCGATGCTGCTGTCCCCGACATTCGGGCCGGTGAACGCGGTGCTCAAGGCTGTCGGCCTTGACTTCCTCGCGCTGCCCTGGCTCGGCGACCCCACCACCGCGCTTCCGGTCATGGTCCTGATTGCCGCGTGGCAGTGGATCGGGTTCCCGGTGCTGTTGTACGGGGCGGCGTTGGCGGGGGTCGCCCCCGAGATCGACGAGGCCGCGCGGGTCGACGGCGCGGAGGGGTTCAAGCGCTTCTTCTACGTCACCGGTCCGCTGCTGGTCCCGGTGATCGGCACCGTGTCGGTCCTCACCTTCATCGGGTCGATGGAGCAGTTCACCCTCGCCTACGCGCTCGGCGGCGCCACCGGGTCGCCCGCGGGAGCGACTGACGTCATGGGCCTGCTGTTCTTCCGCACATCGTTCCAGAGCGGTGCACCCAACGCGATGGGGCTGTCGTCAGCCCTTGCCGCGCTGCTCTTCTTGGTCATCCTGACGGGCACCCTCGTGGGCCGCGGGATGCTCCGACGCTACGAAACGAGGCTGCTATGACCACCCAGATCGCCTCGGCGAAACTCGCACCCGCGGTGGCGAAGAGCGAGCGACCTCCTCGTTCGCGCCGGCGAGCGAACCGCGCTGCGCGCGCACCGAAGACCGCGATCACGCTCACGCTGTGGCTGTACGCGCTGATCTCCGTCGGGCCGTTCATCGTCATGGTCCTCAACTCGTTCCGGACCCACCTCGAAATGGTGACGGACCCGATCCCGCTGCCACGTTCATTCACGCTCGACAACTACTCGCGAGCCTGGATTGAAGCGGACTTCGGCACCTACGCGTTCAACTCGCTGTTCGTCACGATCGGCGCGGTGGCGCTCTCGACCGCCGTCGCTCTTCCGGCCGCGTATGCGATCGCGCGATGGCGGTTCCGACTGGCGGGCGTTCTGGAGAGCGTGTTCCTGTCGGGTCTGATGATCCCGATCATCCTCGCCATCCTGCCGATCTTCCATCTGGTGGACAGCCTGGGGCTGATCGACTCGCAGCTCAGCCTGATTCTGATCTACGGCGCGAACGGCGTGCCCTTCACCGTGTTCGTGCTGGTCAGCTTCTTCCGCCAGCTGCCGGGGGAGCTCGAAGAAGCGGCCACGATTGACGGCGCGGGCCCGTTCCGCACCTTCGCCGTGGTGATGCTGCCGCTCGTGAAGCCAGCCGTTGCGACGGTCGTCGTGTTCCGGTTCGTCCCGATCTGGAACGACTTCCTGTTCCCGCTGATCCTTCTGCGGTCGAGCGAGAACTACACCATCGGGGTCGGCCTGACCCGATTCATGGGCGAGTACTACTCCGACCGGGCGGCGTTGTTCGCCGGCCTCACCATCGCCACGGTGCCGCTCATCATCTTGTTCATCGTCGCCACGCGACAGATCGTCAACGGCCTCACGGCTGGATTGGGTAAGTAGCAATGGCTGCGCCACACACGCAACACTCGGACGGCCTCGAGGGTCTTCGTCGGATCGGCACCCTGGCTGCGCCGACCGCACCCGCGGCGGGAGGACCATTCGGCATCGGGTTCGAGACGCTCGACCGCAAGCTCTTCGACCCGACCCGGGTCTACCCGCTGCTTGACGGCCTCGGGGCGAGCTGGGCGCGCGTCCAGAGCGGCTGGAGTCGGTGCGAGCCCCGCGAGGGCGAGTACGAGTTCGGATGGCTCGATGAGGTCGTCGATGAGTTGGCCGAGCGCGGCGTTCGCGCCATGATCTCGCTCACGTACGGCAATCAGCTGTACACGCCGGACGCGCCGCACTCCTCCGCCGTCGGGTACGCCCCGACCTCAGCGGGCGAGCGAGCGGCGGGTGCGTGGACTCGGTTCGTGTCCGCACTCGTCGCCCACCTGAAGGACCGGGTCACCCATTGGGAAGTCTGGAACGAGCCGAACATCCCGCAGTTCTGGGCTCCCGGGGTCGAGAGCGGCAGCGAGTACGCCGCGCTGGTCGAGGTGACGGCTCGTGCGGTTCGAGCCTCGGATGCGGATGCCTTCGTCATCGGCGGGGCGCAGTCGCAGATCGATCCGATGTTCTTGCAGGAGAGCCTGCAAGCTGGCATGGCGGATCACATCGATGCGTTCAGCTTCCATCCGTACCAGTCCGTGCCGGAGCACAACCTGGCCAACACGATGGCACTTGCACGCGGACTGCTGGATCGCTACTCGCCGAATCGACACATCGAGATCTGGCAGGGCGAAGCGGGCTGCCCCTCGCAGACGGACGGCCACAACGATGACTGGCTCGGCCTGTACGCGATGGACGAGACGATCCAGTCGAAGTGGGTGGCCCGTCGCATGGCGGCGGACCGCGCTGCCGGCTTCGATCGGATCTTCTACTTCCACACCGTCGATCTGATGAGCGCGGAGTACCGGCAGTCGGACGGCCAGGCGCGACCTCCCGTCATGATGGGACTCATTCGCGGCGACAGCTACACGCCGAAGCCCTCCTACCACGCGTTCCAGCGGCTGGCGGCGCTTCTGGATGACCGCACTGCGCCGCGCCCGCTTCTGTGGCGATTCACCGAGCCGGTCCCGTCGGCACCGCAGCCGTCAGAGCTGCTGGCCGCCCCGCAGATCGCCACGTTCACCCGAGACGGCGCGCCGCTGTTCGTCTACTGGATGTCCACCGACCCGCAGCAGCGAGCCGCCGCATCGCGAGTCGACGTCGAGCTCTGGTGGGACGACGCCGTGACGCTGCGGAACCCCGCGATCGTCGACCCGCTCACCGGCACGGTGTACGCGATCGACCGCACCGAGGCGTCGTACGAAAGCCGGGCGGGATCGATGCTCGGCGAGCTGATGAGCCTCCCGGTGGTCGATTACCCGCTCGTGCTGACGGACCTCTCCATCCTCGACGTCGCCCTCGAAGGCGAGGCCGAGGCGCTCGGCGCGGAACCGCTCGGTGCGCTTCGCGCACGCCGGTACCGCGCCGCGGGTGCGGGATCGTGAGGGGCGCCAAGTGAAGCTCACATCGTTCTCCGTCTACGTCGTTGACGCGTACCGAACCAACTGGGTCTTCGTCAAGGTCGAGACCGACGCCGGTCTCCACGGCTGGGGAGAGGCGACCCTCGAGCACAAAGAGCTCACGGTCGCCCAGGCCGTCCGTGAGCTCGAACCCACGCTCGTCGGGCGCGACCTGGACGATCTTCACGCCTGGTGGCAGGACGCCTACCGCGACGCCTATTGGCGCGGCGGCGCGGTGCTCACGTCCGCGCTCGCGGGAATCGAGATGGCGCTCTGGGACATCAAGGGCAAGCACCTCGGGGTCCCGGTCTACGACCTCTTCGGCGGCAAGGTTCGCAGCGCGATCCCGGCCTACGCGAACGGCTGGTTCGCGCCATCCCGCACCCCGTCTGAATTCGCCGCACGCGCGCGCGAGACTGTCGACAGCGGGTACCGGGCATTGAAGTGGGATCCGTTCGGCAGCGCGTTTCGCTCGATCTCGACGGGCGAGCTTCGGGCCGCGCTTGCCCAGGTGGACGCGGTTCGCAGTGAGGTCGGCGACGACGTCGACCTGATGATCGAAGCCCACGGTCGATTCGACCTCCCCTCGGCACGGCGCATCGCCCGGGAGCTGGAGCGGTTCGACGTCTACTGGCTCGAGGAACCGCTGATTCCCGGCGCGACAAGCAATAACGCCACCTTGCGGGCGGAGTCGCGGGTTCCCATTGCGCTCGGCGAGCGGCTCTACACCCGGTGGGACTTCCGTGAGGTCGTCGAGCGCGGGTGCGCTGATTTCCTCCAACCGGATGTCACCCACACCGGTGGGCTCATCGAGATGCGGACGATCGCGGCGATCGCAGAGACGTGGCAACTCGGGTTCTGCCCGCACAATCCCAGCGGGCCGGTCGCGAACGCGGCAACGCTGCAGCTTGCCGCGTCGGTGCCGAACTTCACCTACCTCGAGACGATGTCGCTCGACGTGCCCTGGCGGAAGGAGATCGCGTACGAAACGGCCGTTTTCGGCGACGGCGCGGTCCACATCTCGGATGCCCCCGGCCTCGGGGTCGACCTCGACGAGACGGCGCTTGGCCGGTTCCCCTACCAGCGGCATGACCTGCGTCACTACACCGGCAAGCTCACCGAGATCCGGCCTGCCGATGCCGTACCCAGTTTGTCCGAGCGATGAGCCCGGGAATCGAGTGCCAGCGCCCGGCGCCGCGGACGATCCTGGTCACCGGGGCGACCGGGAACGTCGGATTCGGCATCGCCGAGGGATTCCTCCGCGCCGGAGATCGAGTTGTCGTTCACGGCAAGCACAACGACGAACTCGACGCCGCAGCGGAGCGGCTCCGCGTCGCGTTTCCGGATCGACACGTTGACAGCGTTGCCTTCGATCTCGCGGTGCCAGCGGAGATCGATGCGGGATTCGCACGCCTCGACGACGCCGGGATCGCCCTCGACGTGCTGGTGAACAACGCGGCGCATCTTGGAATGGACGATGGGGCAGTCGCGGTCGAGCAACGCGCATTGATCAGAAGCGTGTTCGACGTCAACGTGTTCGGCCTGCACAGCTGCAGCATGTTGGCCGCAGCTCGGATGGCGGAACGCGAGGGCGGCGTGATCGTCAACGTGTCCTCGCTCGGCGGGTCTCGTGCCATCCATGGCCGAACCAGCTACAACGCGAGCAAGGGCGCGATCGATGCGCTCACGCGTTCCATGGCGCTCGAGTGGATTGACCGCGGCGTGCGCATCAATGCCATCGCGCCCGGGTACATCGAGACGGAACGATGGGCCGGGATATCGCCGGAGGTGGCGGATCGACGGCGCCGCAACATCCCCCTCGGGCGACCGACCACGATCCCGGAGATCTTCGACCTCGTGTCGTTCCTTGCGAGCAGTGCCTCGGCGTCGATCGTCGGCGAGGTAATGAATGTCGATGGCGGTATGGGGAGCCAGCAGCTGCCGCGGGACGTGATGCTGTGACGACGCGCGCATGGTGGCAGGACATGGTCTGCTACCAGGTGTACTTGAGGAGCTTTCGCGACGGCAATGGCGATGGGCTCGGCGACATCCCCGGTGTCATCGAGCGACTGGACCACCTGGCGGCCCTGGGTGTCGACGCCGTCTGGCTGAGTCCGTTCTACCGCTCCCCGCAGGTCGATGCCGGCTACGACGTCTCTGACCCGACCGCGGTCGAACCGCGCTACGGCACGGAAGACGATGTGCGTCGGCTGGTGGCGCAAGCGCACCATCGCGGGCTCCGCGTGCTCGCGGAGGTGATTCCGAACCATGTCTCGGCGGAGCACGAGTGGTTCGTCGGCGCGATCGCCGGCGACGACGAGCTGCGGAAGAGGTTCGTCTTCCGAAGCAGCAGCGACGGGGGTCCCCCCAACAACTGGACCAGCGTGTTCGGCGGACCCGCCTGGACGCAAGCGCCGGACGGCGAGTGGTACCTGCACCTTTTCGACCCTTCGCAGCCCGACCTCAATTGGGAGAACCCGGCTGTCGCCGAGGAGTTCGAACGCGTGGTGCGCCACTGGCTGGCCCTGGGGATCGACGGGTTCCGGGTCGACGTTGCCCATGGGCTCGCGAAGCCCGCAGGGCTGCCCGATCTCGACTTCACCCCAGACGTGCAGCGGACGAACCAGCCCGGAGACATCCGGTTCAACGACCCTGGGGTTCATCAGCATCTGCGGCGGCTGCGACGCGTCGCGGACGAGTTCAGCGACGCCGTGCTCCTGGGCGAAGTGTGGACGGCCAGTGCGGAACGTCTTCGTGACTACATGGAGCCGGGCCAGCTGCATCTGCTCTTCAGCTTTGAGCTGCTTGAGGCGAGTTGGGGCGCGGAGGCGTTTGCTCACGCCATTTCGGACGTTGACGCCGCACAGGGCGACAAGGCGACCTGGGTGCTGTCGAACCATGACGTCGACCGGCACGCCACGCGCTACGGCGGCGGGGCCAGGGGGCGTGAGCGGGCTCGCTCCGCGGCTCTCATTCAGCTGGCGCTTCCCGGTGTCGCGGTGATCTATCAGGGCGACGAGCTCGGCTTGGAAACGGTCGACCTCCCCGACGAGGTGCTCCAAGATCCCACCTGGGAGCGAAGCGGGCATCAGAACCGCGGGCGCGATGGCGTGCGGGTTCCCTTGCCGTGGACAGAGGATGCCCCCGGCCACGGATTCACTGAGACGACCCCGTGGCTGCCGATGCCGGAGTGGCGCGGCGTCTCCGTCGCCGCGCAATCCGGAGATCCGAACTCGCACCTCAGTTTGTACCGCACCGCGTTGCGGCTTCGGCGCGCGTGGGCCGGTCGCACGCTGTCGAGCGTGTCACACGTCAACGACGTTCTCACCGTCGACCTTGAGCTGCCCGGTCATGCCTCCGGCTCTCTGCGCGTGGTCGTCAACATGAGCGAGTCGGATGCCGAGATCGACGCGGCCGCGGTCACGCTTCTGTCGTCGTCCCCGTTGACGCGGCCGGATCTGCTGGCACCGGATCAGAGCGTCTGGCAGCACCTGGCGGAGCGTCGCGAATGAACTCGGGCGAGCACCGCGAGGCACCGGAGGTCGTGTGCATCGGCGAAGCGATGGCGTTGGTCGTGCCGGCGGACGCTGAGTCGCTGGTTGACGCGGTCAGAATCCGGCTCGACGTCGCCGGGGCGGAGCTCAACGTCGCGACGCACCTCGCGGCACTCGGCCACGCGACCGCGTGGGTCAGCCGACTCGGCAGCGATCCGCTCGGGAGGAGGATCCGACGCCAGGTCGGCGACCGCGGCGTGGATGGCCGGTGGATCGCCGAAGATGCTGAGGCCCCGACCGGGGCCATGGTCAAGGACCCGGGATGCGACATCCAGTACCTGCGTGCTGGCTCGGCAGCGTCGCGATTGGACGCGTCGGACATCGCCGCCGCTCCCCTCGACACGGCGCGCGTGGTGCACCTGTCGGGGATCACGCCCGCCCTGTCGCTGAGCTGCGAGGCGGCGGTCGACGCCGCGCTGACCATGGCCCGGGCCGCGGGCGTTCAGAGCTCGTTCGACGTCAACTATCGCGCGCGGCTCTGGCCCGACGGGCGGGCGGCCAGCGTCATTGCGCGGCTCGCGAGCCGAGCCGACATCGTCTTCGTCGGCCTCGACGAGGCGCAGGCGGTCTGGGGCGTGACGACGGCCGAGCAGGTCAGAGAGCTGCTGCCAGAGCCCCGGCATCTCGTGGTCAAAGACGGAGCGCGCGACGCCGTCGAGTTCGGTCCCGAAGGCGTGATCCGCGTGGCTGCGCTCCAGGTGAGCGTCGTCGAACCGATCGGGGCGGGAGATGCCTTCGCGGCGGGGTACCTGCATGCGTTCCTGCGCGGCACCGCGGCAGCGGCCCGTCTTCACGCGGGTCACCGTGCTGCGGCGCTGGCCCTGGGAACCACGAGCGATGTCCCCGAGTCCTACACCGAGCCGGATCTGGAAGGTGCACAACCATGACCATGCGTCTTGAGCGCGACTTCGAATCGTTCTTCGCGGGCGCGCCGGTCATGGCGATCCTGCGTGGATACGGCGCCGAGCGGACGGTCGACGTCGCGCGCCGCGCGTGGGCGAACGGCATCGACGTTGTGGAGGTTCCGCTGCAATCTCCTCGCGATCTGGAAGCACTGCGTGCACTTGTGGCCGCCAAGGACGATGAGCGACAGGTCGTTGGTGCCGGCACGATCACGACAACCCAGCTCGTTGCCGACGCCGCAGCCGCAGGTGCGGAGTTCACCGTGAGTCCGGGCTTCGACCGCGATGTCATCCGTGCGTCGCTCGCTGCGGGACTGGCGACGCTTCCCGGCGTCGGCTCGGCGACCGACGTCCAGCAGGCACTCGCGCTCGGCCTGACCTGGGTGAAGGCCTTTCCCGCGTCCGCGCTCGGGGCGCCCTGGATTCGGATGATGAAGGGGCCATTTCCGTCGGTGCAGTTCGTCGCGACGGGAGGCATTGACGCTGGCAACACGGAGGAGTTCCTCAACTCGGGCGCGCGGGCGGTCGCTGTCGGTTCCGCCCTGTCGGACCCGCAGCAGTTGCGGAAGCTCGCGCGCGTGATCGAATCGGGTCAGCGGGAGTCGCGCTAGCTCGGCGTGATCTCGCTCGGCGCGACCGCCGTCACATCGCGGCGCTCGCCGACACCGGCTCCCGCGCGCCCTTTCGTTCGCGAATGACAAAGCCGAACGCGAGCGCGATGAAGAACATCAGCACGCCGTAGACGGCGGCCGGCAGCGACATCTCGACGCTGCCGATCACGGTCTGCGCGATCACGATCGCCAAGGTCGCATTGTGGATGCCGATCTCGAACGAGCTCGCGACCGCCTGGCGTCGCTCCACGCGGAACAGCCGCGGCACGAAGAACCCCAGGGTGAGGCTCAGCACGCAGAACAGCACGACGATTCCGGCCAGTCCGGCGATGTTCGAGATGAGCAGGTCGAGGTTCGCGACGACCGCCCCGGCGATCACGATCGCCAGGATCAGCATGGAGGCGATCCGCACCGGCTTGTCCATCGCATCCGCGAATCGGGGCTTCCACCAGCGCACCAGCATGCCGAGCACGACCGGGCCGAGCACGATCGCAAACACCTCGACCGCCTTGGCGAACTGGATGCCGAGGCCGTCATCGCCGGGTAGGAAGATCGTGATCGCCAGGTTGGTGATCAACGGCAGGGTGAAGATCGCGATGATCGAGTTGATGGCGGTCAGCGAGATGTTCAGCGCGACGTCGCCGCGGAACAGGTGGCTGTAGAGGTTCGCGGTCGAGCCGCCCGGACTGGCGGCCAGCAGCAGCATGCCGACCGCGAGGAGCGGCGGCAACTGGAACAGCACGACCAGGCCGAAGCAGAGGGCGGGCAGCAGCACGAGCTGGCAGCCGAGGGCGACGATCACCGCCTTCGGCTGCTTGGCAACCCGGGCGAAGTCGCCGGGGGTGAGCGAGAGGCCGAGCCCGAACATGATGATGCCGAGCGCGACCGGAAGGCCGATGGTGGTCAACGTTGATCCCATGGCCCACAGTCTGGCCTGAGGAATGCTCCGAGCGCTACGCCCAGTCTCGCGCCGAGCGCTCCGCCCAGTACTGGGCCGGGTCGAGCGCGAGGGCGGCGAGGTCGTCCGCGGAGGCGCCGGGCTCGCGCGCGGCGAGGTTGGAGTGCAGCTGCTCCACCGTGACGGCGCCGCTCAGCACGATGTCGGCCCAGGGCTGGGCGAGCACCGCGCCGATCGCGAAGGCGTCCGCGCTCTGTCCGTCGGCCTCGGCCAGCCGTGCGGCGGCCGTGTCGGGCTCGACGAGGCGCCCGTTGGCGAGCGCCTCCTTGACGACGACGAGCCACCCGGTGGCGTCGGCGTGCGCAAGCGCGGGCCCGGCGGACGGCTCCAGCACATTCCAGGTCGCCTGCACGACCGAGAACGGCGAATCGGCCACGGCGAGGGCACGCTCGATCACGGCGCCCTGCTCGGGCCCGCTCGTCGAGATGCCGACGCGCACCCCGTCGTCGGCCAGGCGACGCAGCGCGTTCAGCAGCGACGCGTCGGAGAGCGCGGGGCTCTCGGGGGTGACCGAGTGGATCAGGTAGAGGTCGGGATGCGTGCCGAGCGCGGCCACCGAGTGCGGCCACTGCCGCTCGAACATCGCGAGCGAGTGCTCCTTGCGCTCATGCTGCGGGGCGTCCATCCGCCAGTTGCCGACGTACTCGTAGCCCCACTTGGAGCCGATCGTGAGCTTCTCGCGCCGCCCCGGGTGCCGGGCGACCCATGAGCCGAGGAAGCCTTCCGCGTCGCCGTAGGAGCGGGCCGCATCGAAGTACCGGATGCCGGACTCCCACGCGGCCTCCATCAGCTCGTGCGCGCGCCGCCGCATGCCGTCGATGGTGCGCTCGGCCGGGTCGCCGAGGTCCTGCTGGCGCCCGCTCGTGATGTAGGCGGGGCGTCCGATCGCGGCCAGGCCGAGACCGATCCGCGACGCCGTGTTCTCGTTCACGCTTCGACGGTATCGCGCCGCGTCACGCCGTGCCGAAACAGTTCTCGCGCGGGGGTAATCTCAGCGCTATGCCCGATTGGCCGCACCTGGTCGCCTTCTCTCTCGCCGCTCTGGTGCTGATCGTGATCCCCGGCCCCAGCGTGCTGTTCAGCGTGGGGCGGGCGCTCGCCCTCGGGCGTCGCGGCGGTGTGCTCAGCGTGGTGGGCAACGCGATCGGACTGATCCCGCTCATCGTCGCGGTGGCGGTCGGCCTGGGCGCGATCATCGTGCAGTCGGTGCTGCTGTTCACGATCATCAAGATCGCCGGTGCGACGTACCTGATCTATCTGGGGGCGCAGGCGATCCGCCACCGGCACCGCAACGGCGCCGCGCTCTTGGAGGGCGCCGCGGTCTCTCGCTCGCGGCGGCGACTGCTCGGCGAGGGCTTCATCGTCGGCCTCACCAACCCGAAGACGATCGCGTTCTTCGTGGCGGTGCTGCCGCAGTTCGTGGTGGCGAGCGTCGGGCCGGCGTGGCTTCAGATGCTCGTCTTCGGGCTCATCTTCTTCGTGCTCGCCGTCATCTCCGACTCCGCGTGGGCGATCGCCGCGGGCTCGGCGCGCGACTGGTTCGCGAAGTCGCCGACGCGCATCGCCAACCTGGGTGCGGTGGGCGGCGTCATGATGATCGGCCTCGGCGGAACCCTCGCCTTCGCGGGCGCGAAGGCGTAACCGTCAACCCCGGTTAGTCGTCGCGAGGCCGGTCAGGCGACGCGGACGACGATCTCGTGCAGCCCGGTCGCCCCGTCGGGGATGACCCCCTGAATGTCCTCCGTCTGCACCTCGCCGTCGACGCTCGTGGCGCGCACCCGGACGTAGTGGTCGCCGCTCGTGGCCTGCCAGTCGAGCCGCCACTGCACCCAGGTGTCGACCGAGATCGCGGTCGCGAGCTCCGCCTGCTGCCAGGCGCCCCCGTCGATCTGCACGTGCACGGCGGCGATCCCGGTGTGCTGGTCCCAGGCGACGCCCGCGATGGTGACGGGGCCGGCCTCCACGGTGCGTCCGCTGTAGGGCACGTCGATGCGGCTGGAGATCTTCACCGGACCTTCGGCGCTCCACCCTCGGTCGGTCCAGTAGGCGGTCTGGTCGGCGAATCGGGTCACCTCGAGCTCGGTCACCCACTTGGTGGCCGACACGTAGCCGTAGAGCCCCGGCACGACCAGGCGCGCGGGGAACCCGTGCTCGGTCGGCAGCGGCTCGTCGTTCATTCCGATCGCGAGCACCGAGTTGCGCTCGGCGTCCTGCAGCACGCCGAGGGGCGAGCTGGCCGTCCAGCCGTCGATGCTCTTCGAGAGCACCATGTCGGCCCCCGCCTGCGGCTTCGCGCGCGCCAGCAGTTCGCGGATCGGATACCCGAGCCACTTGGCGTTGCCGATCAGCCCGCCGCCGACCTCGTTCGAGACGCACATGAGGGTCGTGTACGACTCCTCGAGCGGCAGCGCCACGAGCTCGTCCCAGGTCAGCTCGAAGGGCTCGTCGACAAGGCCGTGGATGCGCAGGCTCCAGTCGGCCGGGTCGACCTGCGGCACGCGCAGCGCGGTGTCGATTCGATAGAAGAGCTCGTTCGGGGTGATGACGGGCGCGAGGCCGTCGATGCCGAGCTCCGCCCCCGTCGGCACGGGGGCGGCGGTCGAACGCGGCGCTGGGCAGGGTGAACGCTTCGCGCACGGTGGTGGCGGTGCGGGTGGCGGCCTGCAGCGCGTTGGCGCCGAGGGTGGCGAGGGCGCCCACGGCGGCCGTCCCCGCCGACCAGCCGAGGAAGCGCCGGCGGCTCAGGCCCGCGACGGTGTCGGCGGGCGCCTGCGCATGCTCGGCGGGCTGCTCGGGCCGCTTGCGCAGCAGCATCACGAGCGCGATCGCTCCGACGACACCGGCGACGGCGGAGGGCAGGGGCGAGAGCAGGCCCGCATCCGGGCGGGTCATTGCGGCGGCGACCCCGAGGGCTGCGGCGACGCCGAACAGCACGCGGCCGAGCGGCGAGCGGCGGCTTTCGATCACGCCCGCGAGCCCCGCCAGCGCGGCGACGACCAGCCCGATGCCGACGAGCAGGGCGATCTTGTCGGCGGTGCCGAACAGCGCGATCGCGGCCTCTTTCGCCCAGGTCGGGGCCAGGTCGATCGCGGCGGCGCCGATCACGGTGAAGGGGCTGCCGGTCGGGACGAGCAGCGCGGCGGCCAGTTCGCCCGCGCCCGCGGCCGCGACCCCGGCGGCGAGGCCCGCCACTGCCGGCAGTGCGAACTGTCGTGCGGGAGAAGGCGTGCCGCTGCTTCGCATGAGTTCAGCCTAGGTCGCGGGCCTATGAATCGTCCGGGTCGTGTGCCGCGTGCGCGTTGGCGGAATATCCCGTCTCGCTGGCCGCGAATCGGTGGAGGGGAGGCGTCGCGTTTCGTACGCTCGCACCGTGACTCCCGCACAGCAGACCGCCGTCGACCACTTCGCCGCCAAGCTCCGCTTCGAGACGGACCCCTCGGATGTGCAGGCGTCCCTGGAGGCGGGCGAGACGCTGAGCTTCGTGGACGTGCGCAGCGAGGTGGCGTGGCGGCAGGGTCGCGCGGTGGGTGCGATCCACCTGCCGCGGCAGGACGTCGCCGCCCGCGCGCTCGACGTGCTCCCCCGCGAGGTGCCGGTGGTCGTCTACTGCTGGAGCCCGGGCTGCAACGGCTCGACCAAGGCGGCGCTCGAGCTGAGCCGGCTGGGCTTCGAGGTGCGCGAGATGATCGGCGGCTTCGAGTACTGGGCCCGTGAGGGGCTGCCGACGGTGGACGAGTCCGGCGACATCACGCGTCCGGTGGACGAGCTGACCGGGCCGCGTGCGACGGCGGGCGCCGGCGCGATCTCCTGCGACTGCTGAGCCCTCGGGGGCCGATCGGCGCGCAAATGTATCCCGAAAGCCGCCTTTCGCGGCTATGAGCGCCTGAAGCCCCCGATTCTGTATACAGAACCGGGGAAGCGGCGTACAGTGGGCCCGTGCGTGCGAGCGATCGGGCCTACGAGGCGCTGCGAGGGGACATCCTCGCCTGGCGCCTGCGCCCCGGCACGCCGCTCAGTGAGATCGAGCTCGCCGAGCGACTCGGCGTCTCGCGCACCCCGCTGCGCGCGGCCCTCGCCCGTCTCGCCGTCGAAGGCTTCGTCGACACGACACGCGGCCGCACCGCGATCGTCTCCGACGTCTCGGAGCACAGCGTGCGCGGCTACTTCGAACTGCGCGAGGCCCTCGAGACGCACGCCGCCAAGCTGGCGGCGCGCCGCCGCGACGGCGCCGTCTTCGCCGACCTCGCCGAGCGCTTCGACCGCGCCACGGGACTGCTCGACGCGGGCGACATCGACTCGTACTACGCGCTGATCGCCGAATTCGACCAGGCGCTCGCCGTCGCGATCGAGAACCCGGCCTTCGCCGCCAGCCTCGACGCCGTGCGCGCCCACCTCGCGCGCGCCCGCCGGATGGCCGCCGACAACGCCGAGCGCCTCCGTCGGTCGGCGAGCGAGCACCGCCTCATCTGCGAAGCCATTCGTGACGGCGACGAGGCGCTCGCCGCCTCCGCCGTGTCGGCGCACCTGCGCCATGCCCTCACCACCATCCTCGCGACGCTGGCCGCGCGAGACCGACAGGAGACCCCCGCGTGAAGAATCACCTCGTTCGCACCTACAAGAGCTCGGAGCCGCTGCCCCGGGAGGAGCAGCTGGCGTGGAAGATCGCCGAAGTCGCGGTCGACCCGGTCGAGGTGAGCGCCGAGGTCACCGACATGGTGATCAACCGTGTCATCGACAACGCCTCCGTCGCGGTCGCGTCGCTCGGGCGTGCGCCGGTGACCAGCGCGCGCGGACAGGCCCTCGCGCACCAGCCCACCCCTGGGGGCGCCGGTGCCTCGGTCTTCGGGGTGACCAGCAAGCACAGCCCCGAGTGGGCCGCCTGGGCGAACGGGGTCGCCGTGCGCGAACTCGACTACCACGACACCTACCTCGCCGAGGAGTACTCGCACCCCGGCGACAACATCCCGCCCGTGCTCGCCGTCGCGCAGCACGTCGGCAGCGACGGCGCCGCCCTCGTGCGCGGTCTTGCCACCGGGTACGAGATCCAGATCGACCTCGCCACCGGGATGAGCCTGCACCGGCACAAGATCGACCACGTCGCGCACCTCGGCCCGAGCGCCGCGGCCGGCATCGGCACCCTGCTGGGCCTCGCCCCCGAGACGATCTACCAGGCCATCGGCCAAGCGCTGCACACCACCACCGCCACGCGCCAGTCGCGCAAGGGCGAGATCTCCACCTGGAAGGCGCACGCCCCCGCCTTCGCCGGGAAGATGGCCGTCGAGGCGATCGACCGGGCGCTGCGCGGGCAGACCTCGCCCTCGCCGATCTGGGAGGGCGAGGACGGCGTCATCGCGTGGCTGCTCGGCGGCCCCGAGGCGCGCTACACGATCCCGCTGCCGGAGGCCGGGGAGGCCAAGCGGGCCATCCTCGACTCGTACACGAAGGAGCACTCGGCCGAGTACCAGGCGCAGGCCTGGATCGACCTGGCCCGTCGTCTCGGCACCGAGCGCCCCGAGCTGCGCGCCCCCGCGAACATCGCGCGCGTCGTGCTCGCCTCCAGCCACCACACGCACTACGTGATCGGCTCCGGGGCGAACGACCCGCAGAAGTACGACCCGACCGCCTCGCGCGAGACGCTCGACCACTCGATTCCGTACATCTTCACCGTCGCGCTGCAGGACGGCGCCTGGGATCACGTCGGCTCCTACGCCCCCGAGCGCGCGCAGCGCGCCGACACGGTCGAGCTCTGGCAGAAGGTGACCACCGTCGAGGACCCGGAGTGGACGCGACGCTACCTCTCCACCGACCCGAAGGAGCAGGCCTTCGGCGGGCGAGTCGAGATCGAGCTGGTGAGCGGGGAGCGCATCGTCGACGAGATCGCGGTGGCGGATGCGCATCCGCTCGGCGCCCGGCCGTTCGCGCGCGCCGAATACGTCGCCAAGTTCCGCACCCTCGCCGCAGGCGTGCTCGCCGACACGGAGATCGAGCGCTTCCTGGCCGCGGCCGAGGCGCTGCCGACGCTCGGCGCGGGCGAGCTCGACCAGCTCAATGTCGTCGCCGAGGGGCTGCCCGTCTCGCCGAAGGGACTCTTCTGATGCTGCACGCGAACCTCACCGCCAGCGCCAAGCGCGCCGCCTTCCGCGCCCGCCTGGCAAGCGGCGAACTGGTGCGGATGCCCGGCGCCTTCAACCCGCTGAGCGCCCAGCTCATCCAGGACAAGGGCTTCGAAGGCGTCTACATCTCGGGCGCCGTGATGAGCGCCGACCTGGGGCTTCCCGACATCGGACTGACGACGCTCACCGAGGTGGCGGGCCGCGCGGCGCAGATCGCTCGGGTCACCGACCTCCCGGCGCTGGTCGACGCCGACACCGGCTTCGGCGAGCCGATGAACGTGGCGCGCACGGTGCAGGTGATGGAGGACGCCGGGGTCGCCGGCATCCACCTCGAAGACCAGGTCAACCCGAAGCGCTGCGGCCACCTCGACGGCAAGGAGGTCGTCGACGAGCAGACGGCGCTGAAGCGCATCCGTGCCGCCGTCGCCGCCCGCCGCGACCCCGACTTCCTGATCATGGCGCGCACCGACATCCGCGGGGTGGAGGGGATGTCGGCGGCGATCGACCGCGCCAAGGCGCTCGTCGACGCGGGCGCCGACGCGATCTTCCCCGAGGCGATGGCGAGTCTCGAGGAGTTCGCGGCGATCCGCGCCGCGGTCGACGTGCCGGTGCTGGCGAACATGACCGAGTTCGGCAAGAGCGAGCTGTTCACGACCGCGCAGCTGGCCGAGGTCGGGGTGAACATCGCGATCTTCCCGGTGTCGCTCCTGCGTCTGGCGATGGGCGCGGCGGAGCGTGGCCTCGACACGATCCTCGCCGAGGGGTCGCTGACCTCGAAGGTGCCGGAGATGCAGACCCGGGCACGCCTCTACGAACTGGTCGACTATGCGGCCTACGGTTCGTTCGACGACAACATCTTCACCTTCGACCTGAACAACAACAGGAGCTGACATGACAGAGATCAAGAAGGGGCTCGCGGGTGTCGTCGTTGACACCACCGCGATCTCGAAGGTCAACCCCGAGACCAACTCGCTGCTCTACCGCGGCTATCCGGTGCAGGATCTGTGCGCCAGCCGCACCTTCGAGGAGGTCGCCTACCTGCTGTGGCACGGTGAGCTGCCGAGCGACGACGAGCTGCAGGCGTTCCAGGAGCTGGAGCGGGCGCACCGCGCGCTGGCGCCGCTGGCCAAGCACGCGATCGACCTGCTGCCCAAGGATGCGCATCCGATGGATGTCATGCGCACGGCGATCAGCGCGATCGGCGCCGCCGATGCGACCGCGGCCGATGCGAGCCCGGAGGCCAACCTCGACAAGGCGGTCCGGCTGTGGGCCCAGCTGCCGGCGATCGTCGCCTACACGCAGCGTCGTCGTCGCGGCCTCGACCCGGTGGAGCCCCGCGGCGACCTCGGCTACTCGGCGAACTTCCTGCACATGACCTTCGGCGAGGTGCCCGACCTGGTCGTCGTCAACGCGTTCGACGTGTCGATGATCCTGTACGCCGAGCATTCCTTCAACGCCTCCACGTTCACGGCGCGCGTGATCACCTCCACGCTCGCCGACATCTACTCGGCTGTCGTCGGGGCGGTCGGCGCACTCAAGGGCCCGCTGCACGGCGGCGCGAATGAGGCGGTCATGTACGTCTTCGACGAGATCGGCGAGGCCGCGAAGGCGGAGGCCTGGCTCGAGACCGCGCTCGCCGAGAAGCGCAAGATCATGGGCTTCGGCCACCGCGTCTACAAGAGCGGCGACTCGCGCGTGCCGACCATGAAGCAGGCGCTCGACAGCCTCATCCAGGAGTACGACCGCCCCGACCTCGCCGAGCTGTACACGACGCTCGAGCAGGCGATGGACGACCGCAAGGGCATCAAGCCGAACCTCGACTACCCGAGCGGGCCGGCCTACCACCTGATCGGCTTCGACACCGAGCTCTTCACGCCGCTGTTCGTGGCCAGCCGGGTCACCGGCTGGACCGCGCACATCAGGGAGCAGCTCGAGTCGAACGCGCTCATCCGCCCGCTCTCGGAGTATGTCGGCCCGGAGCAGCGTCAGGTCCCCTGACGCCGCGCGGCTTCGGGTGGTACGTTCCGCACATGTCGCGAATCGTGGCGGTGGCACCGGCGCTGCCCGAGCATGCCTACACGCAGAGTGAGATCACGGCGGAACTGGCCGATCTGATCGCTCCGGCAAGCCCGCAGCGCGCCGTGCTGGAGCGCTTCCATGCCGCGAGCGGCATCGGTCGCCGGCACACGGTGCTGCCCCTCGAGCGCTATCGAGAGCTGGGCGGGTTCACCGAGGCCAACGACATCTGGATCAGCGAGGGCACCGCGCTCGCGGCGCGCGCGCTGACGGCGGCGCTCGACGCGGTCGGTCTCGATCCTCGCGAGGTCGACTACCTGCTCTTCACGTCGGTGACCGGGATCGCGGCCCCGTCGATCGACGCCCGCCTGGTTCCGCTCGTCGGGCTTCGCCCCGACATCAAGCGGATGCCCTCCTTCGGCCTCGGCTGCGTCGCCGGGGCCGCCGGGCTGGCCCGCGTGCACGACTACCTGGTCGGCCACCCCGACGAGATCGCCGTGCTCGTCTCGGTCGAGCTCTGCTCGCTGACCCTGCAGCGCGACGACCTCTCGGTGGCGAATTTCGTCGCCAGCGGCCTGTTCGGCGACGGCGCCGCGGCGGTTGTGGTGGCGGGGGCGAACCGCGCGGAGGAGCTCGGCCTGCCGGGCCCGGAGATCCTCGACACCCGTGCCGCGCTGCACCCCGACAGCCAGAGCGTCATCGGCTGGGACGTCGGCGGCACCGGCTTTCGCATCGTGCTGAGCGCCTCGGTCTCGGAGACGGTCGGCGGCGGCGTGCCGCGCGAGGTGCTCGCGCTGCTGGAGCGGCACGCGCTCGGCACGGCGGACATCGCGGCGTGGATCGCGCACCCCGGCGGCCCGCGCGTGCTGGAGGCCTTCGAGGTGGGTCTGAATCTCGACAGCGGGCAGCTGGCGCCCAGTTGGCGCTCGCTCGAGTCGGTCGGCAACCTCTCCTCCGCCTCGGTGCTGCACGTGCTCGCCGACCAGTTCCGGCAGACGGAGGGCGCCCTCGGCGTGGTGCTCGCCGTCGGGCCGGGGGTCACGAGCGAGTCGGTGCTGCTGAAGTGGGTGGCGTGATGACGCTCACCCTGGTGATGTTCGCGGCGCTGCTGCTGCTCACCGGCGTGGAGCGCCTGATCGAGCTGGTCATCTCGCGCCGGAACGCCGCCTGGGCCTTCGCCCGCGGCGGGGTCGAGAGCGGCAAGCGCCACTTCCCCGCCATGGTCGCGCTGCACACCGGCCTGCTGGTCGCGGCATTCCTCGAAGCCTGGCTCGGCGAGCGTCCGTTCATCCCGGAGCTCGGCTGGCCGATGCTCGTGATCGCGCTGCTCTGCCAGGCGGGACGCTATTGGGTGATCGCGTCGCTCGGATTCCAGTGGAACACGCGGGTGATCGTGGTGCCGGGGCTGCCGCTCTCGCGGCGCGGACCGTATCGCTGGGCGTGGGTGCGGCACCCGAACTACGTGATCGTCGCCATCGAGGGGATCGCCCTTCCGCTGGTGCACACCTCGTGGATCACGGCGATCGTGTTCACGGTGCTGAATGCGATCCTGCTGCTCGGCTTCCGCATCCCGACCGAGAATCGCGCCCTGACCGCGGCGCGGCCGACCCGGTGACGCTCTACGAGACCGAGGTCGTGGTGGTCGGCGGCGGGCCGATCGGCCTGGCGAGCGCGATCGAGGCGCGCGAGGCCGGTCTCGACGTGGTCGTGGTCGAGCCGCGCGAAGGGGTCATCGACAAGGCGTGCGGGGAGGGCCTGATGCCGGGCGCGGTGCCGGCGCTGCGGCGACTGGGGGTCGCCCCGGCGGGCTTCGAGCTGCGCGGGGTCGCCTACCGCGACGGCCGGTCGTCGGCGGATCACCGCTTCGCCGCCGGGGCCGCGCTCGGCGTGCGGCGCACGACCCTGCACGCCGCGCTCCTGGAGCGCGCCGAGCAGGTCGGGGTGCGCCGCGTCTCCGCGCGCGTGGTCGACGTGGAGGAGGAGGGCGCGCACGTCACGGCGCTGACCACGGGCCCGCGGGTGCGCGGGGAGTGGATGCTCGCCTGCGACGGTCTGCACTCGCCGGTCGCACGCCTGCTGGGATTGCACCGTCCGACGCGGGAGCGCGGTCAACGCTACGGGCAGCGCCAGCACTTCGCGATCGAGCCGTGGAGCGACCTGATCGAGGTGCACTGGACGCGCGACGCCGAGCTCTACGTCACGCCCACCGCCGACGGGATGGTCGGGATCGCGGCGCTCACCCGCCGCGGAGTGCGGTTCGGGGAGGCGCTCGCCGCGTGCCCCGAGCTCGCCGCCCGCGTCGCCCGCGCGCCGCGTGCGACGCCGGTGATCGGCGCGGGCCCGTTCCGTCAGACGACCTCCGCGCGCACGCACGGGCGGGTGCTGCTGGTCGGGGACGCCTCCGGCTATGTCAACGCCCTCACCGGGGAGGGTCTGCGCATCGGCTTCGCGCAGGCGGAGGCCGCCGTGGCGGCGGTGCGCCGCGGGGACGCGCACGAGTACGAGCGGCGCTGGCGGCAGATCACCCGCGACTTCCGCTGGCTCACCCGGGCGACCGTCGCCCTGGCGAACTCCCCCGCGCGCTCGCGCGTGGTGCCGATCGCGCGCGCCGCGCCGCGGCTGTTCGACGCGGCGGTCGAGCGGCTCGCGCGCTAGTCCGCGGCCGCGACGTCCGATTGCTCGGCGGGGCGACTGGCCTCGAGAAGGCCGGTGAGCACGTCGCGCGCGGCCTCCAACTCGGCGATGGACATCCCGAGCCGCGCCACGATTGCCGGGGGAACGTTGAGCGCCTGCTCCCGCAGCGCCAGCCCGTCGGCGGTGAGACGGATCGCGAGGGCGCGTTCGTCATCGGCGGCCTTCTCCCGCGTCACCAAACCGGCGTCCTCGAGCCGCTTCACGATCGGGCTGACGGTGCCGGGCTCGAGCCGGAGCGTGTCGCTGATGTCGTTGAGGCGCCGCGGGCTCTTCTCCCACAGGGCCAGCATGACGAGGTACTGCGGGTGGGTGAGTCCGAGTGGTTCGAGCACCGGCTTGTAAAGCGAGACGACCTGACGGGCCGCTGCCGACAGCGCGAAGCACACCTGGCGGTCCAGCTGAAGGGGGTCGTCCACGCCTCCACGATAGCAATCGTGAGGGCACTCACTGATTAGTGAGTACACTCAGCATATGAGCCGACGCGAGACCTGGGCCGACCGGCTCACCCGCAGACTGCTGCCGTACCTGGGGCCGCCCCCGCTCGGGCCGTACGACGAGCCGGAGCAGAAGCCCGTCGCGACGCGCAGCTGCCCGATGTGCGGCCACCCCATGGGAGAGCACCGGATCGAGCGTCCGGGCGGAAATGCGTCGTCGCGCCTGCACTGCCCTGTTTCGGGCTGATCAGCTGGCGAGGCCGAGCAGCGCGGCCAGTTCGCGCGGGGTCTCGGCGACCCCGACCGCGCCCACCTGCTCGGCGGGCGAGCCGTAGCCCCAGGTGACGAAGAAGGTCGGGATGCCGCGCTCGTGGGCGCCCTCCACGTCGTGGTGGCGGTCCCCCACCATGATCGGGTTGCCGAGGTCCGCGCCGGCGAGGCGCAGGCGCCGCAGCGCCTCCAGCACGACGTCCTTCTTGGCGCTGCGAGATTCGTCCTCGCTCGCGCCGGTGAACTCGGTGAAGTACTGCGAGAGCTCGAAGTGGTCCAGGACCAGCCGCGCCGGCAGCTCGGGCTTCGAGGTGGCGAGCGAGAGCGGGATGCCGGCGTCGTGGATGGCGGCGAGGATCTCGCGCACGCCGGGGTAGACGACCGCGTCGAAGACCCCGGTCGAGACGTAGTGCTTGCGGTAGATCTCGAGCGCGCGCGCGGATTCGGCCTCGTTCAGCCCCGCGAGGTCGCGGAAGGAGTCGAGGATTGGCGGGCCCACCCAGCGCAGCAGCTCCGCGGGGGTGGGAACCGGCATCCCGAGCGCCTCGTAGGTGTGCGCGAGGCTCGAGGTGATGCCCGGCGCCGAGTCGACGATCGTCCCGTCCAGGTCGAACAGAATCGAGCTGAAGGGCGGGGCGACGGGCGAGGCAGACACCCGACCAGCCTAGGACGCGGCGCGGGCGGCGCCGGTTGTCATCCAGCGCTCGCCCCGTGCGCGGAGTCCCAGGGTCACGGCGCGCGCCGCCAGATACACGAGCGACCAGGCACCCTGCGCGAGCAGCACCGCGGCGAGTCCGCCCTCGGGCGGAAGCAGCGCCAGCAGCAGGGCGGGCAGATAGACGATCACGTTGGCGAGGCCGGTGAGCGCCAGGTAGCGGGCGTCGCCCGCGCCGATCAGGATGCCGTCGAGCACGAACACGTAGCCGGCGAGCGGGGCGGTCACCGCGAGCACGAGCATCAGCCCCGGGAGCATCGCCAGCACGGCCGGGTCGGAGGTGAACACTCGGCCGGCGACGGGGGCGAGCGCCGCGAGGATCAGGCCGCTGCCGAGCCCGGCGAGCACGGTGTGCTGGATCAGTCGGCGCACCACCGTCCGCACCCGGCCGTGGTTGCCCGCGCCGAGCGCGTGCCCGACCATCGCCTGCGCGGCGATCGCCTCGGCGTCGAGCACGAAGGCGACGAGCGAGAGCACCGCCATCGACACCTGCAGCGCGGCGAGCTCCTCCGTGCCGAGCGCCGCGCCGACGACCGTGAAGGCGATCATGCCGAGGCGCAGCGAGGCGGTGCGCAGCAGCAGCCAGCCGCCCGCCGCGGCCGAAGCGCTCACCCCGGCGAGCCCCGGTCGCACGCTCACGCCGTGCGGGCGCGCGGCGCGCACCGCCATGACGACGTACACGGCGGCCATGCCGTACTGGGCGACGACGGTGCCGGCGGCCGATCCGGCGATGCCCCAGCCGAGGCCGTAGATGAAGACGGCGTTGAGAGCCGCGTTGGCGGTGAAGCCGGCGATCGCGACGACGAGCGGGGTGCGGGTGTCCTGCAGGCCGCGCAGCAGCCCGGTCGCGGCGATCACGAGCAGCATCCCGGGCATCCCCCAGACGGCGATCGCCAGGTACTCGACCGCCGCGGCGGTCACGGCCGGGGCCGCACCGAAGGCGGCGGCGAGCGGGCGTGCGGTGAGGGCGCCGACCACGGCGAGAAGCGCACCCAGCGCGAGGGCGAGCCACATGCCGTCGATGCCCGCGCGGATCGCCCCCGCCCGGTCGCCCGCCCCGAGGCGTCGCGCCACCGTCGGCGTGGTCGCGTAGGCGAGGAAGATCAGCAGCCCGATCGCGGTCTGCAGGATCGTGCCGGCGATGCCGAGCCCCGCCAGCGAGACGGCGCCGAGATGCCCGACGAGCGCGGTGTCGGTGAGCAGGAACAGCGGCTCGGCGACGAGCGCGCCGAGCGCCGGAACGGCGAGGCGCAGGATCTCGCGGTCGAGCGCGCGGCGTTCGGTGCGAGCGCTGTTCACGGCGTCAGAACAGCCGGGAGTGGCCGGTCTCGAGTCCGCGCATGGCGTCGTAGTCGAGCACGAGGCAGCGGATGCCCCGGTCCTCCGCGAGGGTGCGGGCCTGCGGCTTGATCTCCTGCGCCGCGAACACGCCCGCCACCGGGGCGAGCAGGGGGTCGCGGTTCATCAGGTCGAGGTAGCGGGTGAGCTGCTCGACCCCGTCGATGTCGCCGCGGCGCTTGATCTCGACGGCGACCGAGGCGCCGTTCGCATCCCGCGCCAGGATGTCGACCGGACCGATCGCGGTCATGTACTCGCGGCGCACCAGCTCGTGCCCCTCCCCCAGCAGGTCGATCTGCTCGGCCAGCAGGCGCTGCAGCTCGGCTTCGACGCCGTCCTTCTGCAGCCCGGGGTCGATGCCGAGCTCGTGGGAGGTGTCGTGCAGGATCTCGTGGATCGAGATCACCAGCAGGTCGGCGGTCTTGGCGTGGGTGACCCGCCAGAGCTCGACGACGCCGGCCGAGGCGCGCTCCTCGTCGACCTCATCGACGGTGAAGGTGCACGGCGGGCTCATCCAGTTCAGCGGCTTGTAGCTCAGTGAATCCGAGTGGACGAGCACGCTGCCATCGGACTTCACGAGCAGCAGGCGCGTCGCCAGGGGGAGATGCGCGCTCAGTCGCCCGGCGTAGTCGACGGAGCAGCGGGCAATGACAAGACGCACGCGTCGATCCTACGAGGCGTCGACCGGCTCGGCGTCCGGCGCCGGCGCCGGTTCGCGCGCGGCGGGCGACATGACGGCGGAGAGCACGATGAGCGCCAGCACGATGAACAGCGCGTTCAGTAGACCGATCTGTTCACCCACGAATCCGATCAGCGGGGGACCGACCAGGAAGGCGAAGTAGCCGACCGTCGCCACCGCGCTCACGCGGGCGGCCGCGGTGCGCGCATCGTCGGCCGCCGCCGACATGCCCACCGGGAAGCCGAGCGAGGCCCCGAGCCCCCAGAGCACGATGCCGACGATGTAGAGCGCCGGGATCGGCACCAGGATGACGATCGCCAGTCCGGCCGCCGCGGTCAGCGCGGAGGCGCGCAGCACCGGCACCCGGCCGAAGCGGTCGAGGATCGGAACCCCGACGATGCGTCCGATCGTCATCGCGGCGGCGAAGACGCCGAACAGCAGCGCGCCCGTCCCGTTCTCCAGGTCGTGCGCATCGATCAGCGCGAGGGCGAGCCAGTCGTTCGCGCTGCCCTCGGTGAAGGCCATGCCGAGCACGATCAGGCCGATCAGCAGGGTGCGCGGATCGGTCCAGATCGCCATCCGCTCGCGGAAGCCGGGGCGGGGCTCCTGCCCCTCCTCCTCGGTGATGTGCGCGGGCAGCCAGCGCGGCACGACGACCGCGGCGGCCGCCAAGAGGACGCCCATCAGCCCGAGGTGCACGAGCACCGGCACCCCGGCGAACGCCGCCGCCGAGCCGATGCCGGCCCCCGCGACCGTTCCCAGGCTCCAACTCGCGTGATACCAGGGCATGATGTTGCGGCCAAGCGCTCGCTCCGCGCCCGCGCCCTCGACGTTCATGGCGACGTCGCACACCGCGCCGGCGAAGCCGGTGATCGCCATGCCGAGCAGCGCGAGCAGGAAGTCCGACAGCAGCGTGGTCGCAGCGCCCGTGAGGATCAGCCCCAGGCCGAACGCGAGCAGCGTCACCCGGATCGTCTGCGCGCCGCCGATCGCGTGCACCAGGTGCCCCGAGATGAGCAGGCCGAGGATCGCCCCGGTCGAGATCGCGAACAGCAGAATGCCGACCTGCGAGACCGGGATGTCCAGCTGGTCGCGCAGCGCCGGGATGCGGGAGATCCAGGCCGCCATGCCCAGACCGTTGACGGTGAAGACGACGAAGACGGCGTTGCGCCAGGCCGTCACCGAGGAAGGAGCAGAGTTCACCTCCTCACGCTATCCGGCGAGGGCGCGGCATTCGTGCACGGAGAAGAATCTAGGCTGACGGGTATGACCGACGCACTGCTCCCTTCCGGCATCGAAATCGACGAGCTCGATCCGGCGGTCCGCCCTCAAGACGACCTGTTCCGGCACGTCAACGGACAGTGGATCGATCGCACCGAGATCCCTGCCGACAAGGCGCGCTACGGCTCCTTCTACGTGCTCGCCGAGGAGGCCGAACAGGCGGTGCGCGAGATCATCGAGGCCGCGCAGTCGGCGGCGCCGGGCACGGAGGAGCGCAAGATCGGCGACCTCTACGCCAGTTTCATGAACGAGCAGCGGATCGAGCAGCTCGGCTGGAGCCCGGTCGCCGAGGAGCTGGCGGCGGCGGCGTCGGCCACCGACCTGATGAGCTTCGCGCAGATCCTCGGGCGCCTGGAGCGCGCCGGAGTCGGGGGCTTCATCCAGGCCTTCGTCGACAACGACCCCGGGAATCCCGAGCGCTACCTGGTGTTCCTCGAGCAGGGCGGCCTCGGCCTTCCCGACGAGTCGTACTACCGCGAGGACAAGTTCGCCGAGATCCGCGCCGCCTACCTCGCGCACCTCGAGCGGATGCTGGCGATGGCCGGCCTCGACGACGCGGCCGTGCGCGCCGCGCGCATCCTGGAACTCGAGACGGCGATCGCCGCCCACCACTGGGACAACGTCCGCTCGCGCGACAGCCAGGCGACCTACAACCTCACCCCGTGGAACGAGGTGACGGCTCTGGCCGGCGCCGCCGCGTCGTTCGTCGACTCCTGGCTCGCGGCGCTCGATGTGCCCGCGGGCTCCTTCGACGAGGTCGTCGTGCGTCAGCCGAGCTTCGTCGCCGGTCTCGCCGAGCTGCTCGTCGAGGATCGCGTGCCCGCCTGGCGGGACTGGCTGAGCTGGCAGGTCATCCGCTCCGCCTCGCCCTACCTGCACAGCGCGGTCGTGGACGCCAACTTCGACTTCTACGGCAAGGCGCTCACCGGCACGCCCGAGCTGCGGGCACGCTGGAAGCGCGGGGTCGCCGTCACCGAGAGCGCGCTCGGCGAGGCGATCGGCCGCATCTACGTCGAGAAGCACTTCAGCCCGACGGCGAAGGCCGCGATGGACGACCTCGTCGCGCACCTGGTGGAGGCCTACCGTCAGAGCATCCGGAACCTCGACTGGATGACCGAGGAGACCCGGCAGCGCGCCCTCGACAAGCTCGAGAAGTTCACCCCCAAGATCGGCTTCCCGGTCCGGTGGCGCGACTACTCGACGCTGGCGATCGATGCCGATGATCTGGTCGCCAACGTCCGCGCCGCCTCGGAGTTCGAGTTCCAGCGGGAGCTCGGCAAGATCGGCAAGCCGCTCGACCGCGACGAGTGGTTCATGACGCCGCAGACGATCAACGCGTACTACAACCCGGGCTTCAACGAGATCGTGTTCCCGGCCGCCATTCTGCAATTCCCGTTCTTCGACGAGAGCCGGGATGCGGCGGCCAACTACGGCGCGATCGGCGCCGTGATCGGGCACGAGATCGGGCACGGCTTCGACGACCAGGGCTCGCGCTTCGACGGCGACGGTCGGCTCACCGACTGGTGGACCGCCGAGGACCGCGCGGCGTTCGAGGAGCGCACGGCCAGCCTCATCGCGCAGTACGACGCCCTCGCTCTGAACGGCATCCCCGACCATCACGTGAACGGGGCGCTCACCATCGGCGAGAACATCGGCGACCTCGGCGGGCTCGGGATCGCGTGGAAGGCGTACCAGCTGTCGCTCGACGGCGCCGAGCCTCCGGTCATCGACGGGCTCACCGGCGCGCAGCGCTTCTTCCTCAGCTGGGCGCAGGCCTGGCGGTCGAAGTACCGCGACGAGGAGGCGATCCGACTGCTCGCCATCGACCCGCATTCGCCGAGCGAGTTCCGCTGCAACCAGATCGTTCGTAATATTGACGAGTTCTCTCGTGCGTTCGATCTCAGCGAGACGGACGCCCTCTGGCTCGACCCGAACGATCGTGTGACCATTTGGTAGAACTCGCGCCGTCGCCTGAGCGACGAGATCGCGTACGCGGGCCGCGTACGCCTCGTCATCGCGCGATCGAGCGCGTCGCCAACTTCTCGGCGAGCTTCACGGCGCTGGGGGAGATCGCCTACGACGGCGCCCAGGTCTCGGCGTCGGTGGTCGACCTCGACTCGAACGAGCCGCTCGCCTCGATCGACGAGCGCATCGCCTTGCCGACGGCGAGCATCGGCAAGATCCTGCTGCTGGTCGAGCTGTCGGCGCGGATCACCGAGCGCGACGCGAGCGGGTTCGCCATCCTCGACAAGTCGCCGAGCGACGCGGTGGGCGACAGCGGCGTCTGGCAGCACCTGCAGGCCCCCTCTCTTCCGGTGGCCGATCTCGCGACGCTGATCGGTGCCGCGAGCGACAACCTCGCCACCAACGTGCTGCTGCGCCAGGTCGGCCTCGACGCCGTCCGCACCCGCACCGAGGGGCTCGGGCTGACCCGCACCGCGCTGCTCGATCTGGTGCGCGACCTCCGCGGCCCCGACGACGCCCCGCAGCTCTCGGTGGGGTCGACCGCGGAGCTCACCGAGCTCTTCGTCGCACTGGCGCACGGGCGCGTCGTCGATCACGCGACGAGCAGCCGCGTCCTGGGCTGGCTCTCGCTGAACGCCGACCTCTCGATGGTGGCGAGCGCCTTCGGTCTCGATCCGTTCTCGCATCGGACCCCCGATCACGGCCTGCAGCTCGTCAACAAGACGGGCACCGACACGGGCGTGCGCGCGGAGGCCGGCGTGCTGCGCGGCCCGCGGCACGCGGTCGCCTACGCCGTCACCGTGCACTTCGCCGACGACGGGGCCGCGTCGCGGCTGCGCGCCCTCGAGGCGATGCGCACGGTCGGGTTCGACCTGCTGGAGTACGTGCACTAGGCGTGTCGGTTTCGCGACCAGTCTGTCTATCTGGTATGTAGCGAATCCTCTTGTTAACGTGACGAGATTACGTCGGATTGGTCACGCTCCGACATCGCGTGCCTGATTGTTCCCCGGCGTGGAAAGGCAAACGCCCGTATGGATCACGCATAGCATCACGCAGTTGATCGACCAGGGCTGGTCTCAGTTCGTCGCCCCGTCGAGTCACGTCTCATTCGACTCCTCTCAGCGAGCCACTCCATTTCTGCGACGGATCTCGTCGCGACATCGGCGTCCCCCCACGCCGCGACTTCGCTGCGGCGCGACGCCTTCACTGAAGGAATCCCCCATGTTCAAGAAGCTCCTCGCCGGGCTGAGCGCCATCGCGCTCTCGCTCGGCATCGTTGCGTTGACGGCCGGCACGGCCAGCGCGCAAGACGACCCGGTCATCCCCTCGTGTGATGACGTCACGGTCGGTCTGTGTATCGACGCTGAGGGCACGGAAGTGCTGCTCGGCGAAGATGAGAGCGACGACGCCGATCAGGCTCTCGTCGCGGTGAACGACGACTCCAACAAGAAGGACGATTCCGGCAAGAAGGACGACTCCAACAAGAAGGATGACTCCGGAAAGAAGGATGACTCCAACAAGAAGGATGACTCCGGAAAGAAGGATGACTCCGACAAGAAGGACGACTCCGGAAAGAAGGACGACTCCGGAAAGAAGGACGACGGCAAGAAGGACGACGGGAAGAAGGACGACGGCAAGAAGGACGACGGGAAGAAGGACGACGGGAAGAAGGACGACCGGTGCGATGACCGCGACGGCCACCACGACGACCCGTCGTTCACCGTTGACGAGTCGACTCTTTCCGCACTGTCGGGCGGTCGCGACAACGACTGCGACAAGAAGGATGACGACGGAAAGAAGGACGACGGGAAGAAGGACGACCGCTGCGAGGATCGCGACGGCCACCACCAGAACTCGAACTCCGATGCCGACGAGTCGGCCTTGTCGAGCCTGTCGCGCGATCGCGATGACAAGTGCGACAAGAAGGACGACGACGGGAAGAACAATGACCGCTGTGAGGATCGCGATCGCGATGACCGGAACCCGAAGTCGGGTGCTGGGGAGTCGGGTCTGCTGACGCAGTCGGGTGGTCGTGACGACAAGTGCGATAAGCCGGATGACCGTTGCGATGACCATGACGGTGACCACCAGAACCCGAAGTCGGGTGCTGGGGAGTCGGGTCTGCTGACGCAGTCGGGTGGTCGTGACGACAAGTGCGACAAGCCGAACGATCACTGCGAGGATCGCGACCGCGATGACCAGCGGCCGAACTCGGACGTCAGCGACTCGGTCCTGAACACCCAGTCGCAGAGCCGAGACGGGCGTGACCACAAGTGCGACAAGAAGGTGACGGCGGAGCCGCCGGTCTTCCGCGACGCGCAGTGCACGCACGACGGGCATGTCGGTGACGGCAGCTACTGGATCCCGCGGGTCCACCACGTGAAGTACCAGGTGCGCTACAACCACGACGGTCCGTACATGGACGTCGAGGCCGGCAAGCACTACGTCGCGCCCGGCACGTACGTGCAGGTCAAGGCGGTGGCACTCCACGGGTACGAGCTGAAGGGCGACTGGAAGTGGAGCGACAAGATCAAGGCACCGGAGCGTCCGTGCCCGATCAAGCCGACCCCGCCGGAGTTCTTCGACGCGTACTGTGACGAGTACGTGCCGAACGGCATCGTCGACCCGTACTTCATCGTCTACGCGACCGACGGCGTGTACCTGACCTGGAAGCTCAACGGAGTGCACCAGGGCGTGGTTCCGCCGGAGGCCTACGGTGTGCAGATTCCGACCGAAGTCGGTGACAAGGTCGTCATCAAGGCGCACGCCATGGACGGCTATACGCTGAAGGAACACCGTGTCGAGTGGAAGCACTACTTCGGACTCGACGAGTTGTGCACCTTCCCGACGGTGTCGGTTGATGTCGATTCGACGCAGCCGACCTGTGACGCGGACGGAACGCTGGCCTTCGAGACCGTCAATGGCGAGCTCTACCCGGACGCGGTCTCCTGGATGGTCAACGGTCTGCCGGCTTCGGAAGGCAGCTACGACTTCTCCGGAACGCAGACAGTGGAACTGACCGCGACGGCGGCCGAGGGCTACGGGTTCGCGGGTGAAGAGGAGTCGACTCTCGAATGGGAGATCGACTTCACGGATCCGAGGCCGTGTGACGATCTGTCCACGCTGGCGCTGACGGGTACTGACTCGTCGGTCGTGAGTGGGCTCGGATTCGCGAGCGGCGTGCTGCTGGCGGGAGGACTCCTCGTCCTCGCCCGGCAGCGCCGAGCGCTGATCCACCACTAGGAAGCCACGCGCCCCGTGGCGCTCCCCCTCGAACGTGATCGGGAGCGCCACGGATGCGCTGGAGCCGCGGACGCGCGGGTGACGCGGTCCCGCCGCCATGAGCTGAGACATGGCACCGCGGGGCCGCGTTGCATGTCCGTCGGCGGAGCGATGCCGGACGCGACACGCCGTGAGGTGAGCGGAACTTGCGACTGTTCTGTCTATCTGGTAGTGCGCTGAGTCCCTTGTTACCGTGGCGAGATTACGTCGGATTGGTCGCGTGCGACCGGTACGTGACCGATGGTTCCCCGGCGTGGGAAGGCGATTGCCAAAGATGGACAAGGCTTAGATACCCCCCTAGACGGGCGAGCGCGGGATTCCCCTCCCTGGCTTCGCCGCGTGTCTGCTCTCCCGGTTCTCTGAGATACCGGCCCCCCTCAGCGACGAGCATCGTCGCCGCCTTGGCGTCCCCCCGAGCCGCGAAGCATCAGCGGCATGGCGCCTCTCAGCAAAGGAAAATCCCCCATGTTCAAGGAACTCCTTGCCGGGCTGAGCGTGATTGCGCTGTCGCTCGGCATCGTTGCGTTGACGGCCGGTCCGGCCAGCGCCCACACTGCTCAGATCAGCCACACGTGTGAGGCGGTCACAGTTGAGCTGACCAACTATCAGCGCGGCGGCGACAACTCCGTCGTGATCTACGTCGACGACGTCAAGGTCGTCGAGGACTCGGATTTCGGTCGCAGCTTCACGCGCGTCGTGAGCTTCCCCGATGACGGCCTCTCCCACAGCTATCGGGTGGTCGTGGTCGCCCACGACGGCGACCAGTGGAACCGCGACACCGGAACGGTGGTCGTCGAGCCGTGTCCGCCGGATGACACCGACCGCAAGGTCAAGATCTGTCACAAGACGGGCGGACCGAACTACACCGAGAACGAGATCTCCATCAGCGCGGTTCTGGAGCCCAGCGGCCACGGCGCACACGCGCAGGACATCATTCCCCCGTTCAACTACGTCAAGCAGGGCGTGAGCGGCAGCTACCCGGGCCAGAACTGGACGCCGTACAACCAGCTGCTTCACGCCGCGGGCTGCGACAAGCCGACGGTCGTGCCCGCCGCTCCGGCCTTCGCGAACGCTCAGTGCACGGATCCCGGCCAGTGGGGCAACGGCAGCTACACGATTCCGACGACCGCGGGCGTGAAGTACCAGGTGCGTCTCAACAGCACCGGCGGCTACGGCGATGTCGGTGCGGGAACCTATCCCGTTGCCGTCGGCACTTACATCCAGATCAAGGCCGTCGAGCTACCGGGCTATGAGCTCCAGGGCAACGATGACAGCTGGAAGTGGAGCCACACCGTCACCGCGCCGGACGGCAACTGCATCGTGAACGATGCGACCGCCAGCGTCACGGTGTCGCAGGCCACGTGCGACGCACCGGGCGCCCCGGAGTTCCACATCGCGTATGCGACCTGGAACAGCGCTCCTCCCACCTCGCCCGGCACGCACACCGTGACGGCGACGGCTGACCCCGGACACGCGTTTGCGGGCGGAATGCTGACCAAGGAGGTCGAGTACACCGTCCCGGACGTGCTGGACTCGACCGTTCCGGGCTGTGAGCTGCGCGACGCGCAGGCCGCAGCCAACCCCACGCCGGCGACGTGCGACGAGCCGGGATCGGTGCGGTTCCGAATCCACAACGCCACGTGGGACGCTCCGGCCGACATGACGCCGGGCACGCACACGCGGACGGCGACGGCGAACCCGGGCCACGCGTTCGCTGACGGATCGCTCCAGAAGGAGTTCGAGTACACGATTCCCGACGTCCTCGACGCGAGTCAGTGCATCGTGCCGGAACCGCCGAAGTTCTACGACGCATACTGCGATGACCAGGTGCGCGGCGGTGTGGTCAATGGCTACTTCGTCGTCTACGCCACGGACGGCGTGTACTTCACCTGGAAGCTCAACGGAGCCGACCAGGGCGTGGTGCCGGCCGAGGCCTACGGAATCCCGATTGCGGCCAACATCGGCGACACCGTGGTGATCAAGGCGCATGCGATGGACGGCTACGAGCTGAAGCATCCGCGGCTCGCCCGCTGGTCGCACGAATTCACGCTCGACGACCTGTGCACGCTGCCGACCGTGACGGTGGATGTCGATTCGGCGCAGCCGACCTGCGATGCGGATGGATCGCTGACCTTTGAGACGCTCGACGGGGACCTCTTCCCGGACGCCGTCTCCTGGACGGTCGGAGGCCTGCCGGCAACCGAAGGCAGCTACGACATCTCCGGAACTCAGACGGTCGGGCTGACGGCCACGGCGGCCGAGGGCTATGGCTTCGCGGGTGAAGAGGGGTCGACTCTCGAATGGGAGCTCGAGTTCACGGATCCCCGGCCGTGCGACGACCTGCCGACTCTGGCGCTGACGGGCACTGACTCGTCGGTCCTGAGTGGGCTCGGGTTCGGCGGAGTGCTGCTCCTCGCCGGAGGGCTGCTCGTGCTGGCTCGCCAGCGCCGGGCGCTGATCCGCCCGTAGAGAGGCCACGCAGCCTGCGGCGCCCCCGCTCGATCTCGGGTGGGGGCGCCGCGGGCGCGCGGGCGGTCCGGTCCCGCCGCCGTGAGCTGAGACGCGGCGACGCGGGGCCGCGCTGCGCCCGGACCTGTGGACAACGCCTTGTCCTCCTAATTGCGGACATGCTACGTTGGCGAGGCTTCGTCGATATCCCGGTCAGGCACCCGCTCCCCCGCGCGGTGACTGATTTCGCCGAAGCGGCAAGGCCCCCCTTGTCCACGTCCCCCACGTGATGCACTGTGTTGCGCGCGGGACGCGGATCCTCTCAGCAAGGAATCCTCCCCCACATGTATAAAAAGCTGTTTGCAACCTCATTGGCGCTGGCCCTCGGCGCCGGCATCGTCGGCGTCGTCGCGGCACCCGCGACCGCGACCGATTCCAACCACGCCGCCTATTGGCAGACGCTCGAAGGCGAAAGCTGCGAGAAGCCGAGCTTCTCGACCGAGAACTCGGCGGCGAACCCCTACACGCTCCCCGAAGCCGACGACGGCTGGGAGTGGTCCAAGGTCGTGATCAAGGCCGGCAGCAGCAGCAACGGCGACCTGGTCAACGGCAGCTACGTGTACGACTCGGGCCTGACGGCCGGTGCCACGTTCGTGCACCCCGTCAAGGACTCGATCAGCCACGTGATCGTCTGCCAGGTGCCCGTCGATGAGCCGGAGGAGCCGCCGGTCGACCCGGACGGCTGCGTCCTGGTCGCGTGGAAGATGCCCGGATGGGTCAACTCCACGACGCCGACCTGGCCCCAGGCGTACTTCACGCACGTCGGAACCGACACCTGCGAGCCGAGCGAGCTGTCCAAGCTCGACGACCAGCTGCTCGAGACGTGCGACGCCTACTACCAGGTCGACCTCTACGACGTGAGCGCCACCACCACCTCGCTGCTCAACGGCAAGGTGCTGACGGGCCCGGGTCAGCCTGCGGAGGACTTCCCGTCGCCGTCCGGCTGGAACCTCACCTACAAGCTCGTCAAGTCGCCCGACTGCCTGGATGAGGACGCCGCGGCCAGCGTCGTCGTCACCCCCGCCTCGTGCGGCGTCGCCGGCACCGCTGAGTTCACGATCGTGAACGCGACCTGGAACTCGGCCGCGGTCACCACCGCCGGCACCCACGAGCGCACGGCGACCGCGAACGACGGCCACACCTTCCCGGGTGGCGAGACCACGAAGACCGTCAGCTACACGATCGAGGCGGCGCTGACGACGAGTCAGCCTCCGTGCGCCCCGCCGGCCCCGACGTTCACCGACTCGGTCTGCATCGAGGGCACCGGCGACGACACGACCGGCACCTTCACCCTCGCCGCGCTGGACGGCATCACCTACAAGGCGAAGATCGGGTCCGCGAGCTACGTGACCGTCGCCGCCGGCGTCGCGCACGAGGTGCCCTCGCCGGACGGCACGACCGAGGTGACCATCAAGGCCTACCGCGGGTCGACGCTGGTCGGCGAGTGGTCGCACAGCTTCTCCGAGCCGAACGAGGAGTGCTACACCGAGGTGACCCCGATCGAGCCGGCCATCAGCCAGGCCGTGTGCACGGGAACCCCCGGCGAGGTCAGCACCGCGGGGTACACGCTGACGGCCGTCACCGGCGTCAGCTACTTCGTCAAGGTCAACGACGGCAGCTGGACCGCCGCGACGACCGGAAGCCTGCAGGTGCTGAGCCCGGGCGACGAGTTCGAGATCAAGGCCGTCGGCGACTGGGCGGCAGGCTACTACATCACCACTCCGGGTGAGACGGCGACCTTCTACGGTCCGTACACGATCGCCGACCCGGATTGCGGCCTCGAGATCGTCGTGGGCGACCCCGTGTTCTGGAGCGACCTCTGCGACGAGATCAACGGAGGCGTCTCGGAGCAGAGCTTCGAGGTCGTCGCCGTGGACTACGTCACCTACACGGTGTCCGTCAACGGCGCCGACCCGACGCCGATCGCGGCGGGCATCCACTCCGCAGCGCCCGGCGACTACGTCGTCGTGACGGCGCACGCCGAGGACGGCTACGTGCTGTCGGGCACCACGAGCTGGGACCACGCGTTCCAGACCGACGGGTTCTGCCCGCCGACGCTGGGGCTGGTGACGCCGACGGTCGCGACACAGCAGATGACGTGTGACGCGGATGGCTCCTACACGCTCGGCAACGAGGAGGGCACCCCGGACGCGATCCTGTGGAGCGTCAACGGCGGCGCCACGTTCACCGGCGGCGGCACGTTCACCGTCTCCACGCCGGGTGCCGTGACGATCACCGCCATGCCGGCGGACGGCGCGGGCTTCGCCGGGGAGGACGAGCTTCCCTACACGTGGAACCTCGCCTTCGAGCGACCCAGCGTCTGCGGGGACCTGCCGACGCTCGCGCTCACCGGCGGAACCATCGCGACCGGATCCCTCGGACTCGCCGCGACGATGTTCTTCGCCGGCGGGCTGCTCATGTTCGCTCGTCGCCGCACGGTGACGCAGCCCTGAATCCGGCGGCGTGCGGCGCCCGTGCTGAGAACGGGCGCCGCACGCCGCGGGCACCAATCCCGCAGAACGCCTTGTCCACCAAAGTGAGGACCTGCTAGCTTGGTGAAACTTCGTCGCGAAGAGCGCGTTCACCCCCGGACGCGTTGCCTCTCAGCCTTCGCGGCGTGGAAAGGTGCCGACCCGATCTCTCACGTCTTGTCCCCCATTCGCTGAGGCCGCGTCCCGAATCCCTGCGGCCCCACGCCTTCCCTCTTCTCCGGCTCCCCCGCCGGAATCCGGCGCATCAACGTGCGCGCTCCGTCCCCCGGAGCCGCCGCGCGCGGTGGTGCCGCTCCCCCTCTCTCAGCAAGGACATCCCCCATGTTCAAAAAGATCCTCGCGGGCTTCGGCGCGCTGGCAATCGCGGCGGGCATCATCGCCGTCGTCGCCGGCCCCAGCGCCGCGCACCACAACACCATCAGCGCGAGCGTCGTCTGCAGCACAGACAACGAGGCCACCTTCAAGATCACCTGGACCATCGAGAACTCGGAGAGCAGTCGATCCGAGACGATCATCGAGTCCAGCGACACGAGCCTCGTCCCCGTCGGCACGACGATCGCCGCCGGCGGCACGCTCGTCGTCACCGAGTACATGACCGACGCGGTCGAGAAGAAGCTCGAGCTCACGGCGCGCTGGAGCAACGGCTACGAGAAGAAGAACTACCTGACGATCAAGCCGAAGTACGACTTCCCCGAGGCGTGCGCGCCGACGGAGATCATTCCGACGACTCCGACCGTCGAGTTGTCGCGGTGCGTCGACTTCACCCCGACCGACGGGACCTACACGATCCCGACCACCGCGGGCGTCGTCTACCAGGTCTCGCGTGACGGCGGCGCCTTCGCCGACGCTCCGGCGGGCGAGGTGACCCCGACGACCGGCTCCACGGTGTCGATCCGAGCGGTCCTGGATCCGAGCTACGACGAGACGCGCTACGTGCTCGGCGGCACCACGACCTGGGGACCGTACGTCTTCAGCGCCGCGGGCTGCGACGACCCCGAGCCCGTCACCCCCGTCTTCGTCAACGAGGAGTGCACGGGCGTCACCGACGGTGACCGCACGCAGGCCTCGTACGAGATCACGGCGGCCTCCGGCGTGACCTACCAGGTGCTCGAGGGCGGCACGTGGAACAGCATCGGAGCAGGCGTCCACGACGTCACCCCGACGTCGTCCGACATCACGGTGCAGCTGCGGGCAGTCACGACCTCGACCGGCGCGGTGCTGGACAGCTGGGAGCACACGTTCTCCAGTGCCGGCGACTGCATCATCGTCGTCACCCCGGTCGCCCCGTCGTTCACCGACGAGGAGTGCACCGGCGTGACGCCGGGCGAGCGCAGCCAGGCGCGCTACACGATCACGGCGGCCTCCGGCGTGACCTACCAGGTGCTCGAGGGCAGCACCTGGAGCGACGTCGCCGCGGGCGTCCACAACGTGAACCCCACCTCGACCGACATCACCGTCACGCTGCGGGCGCTCAAGACCGTGACCGGCGCCGTTCTCGAGCAGTGGGAGCACACCTTCTCCTCCGCCGGGGATTGCACCATCGAGGTCACCCCGGTGGACCCGACCATCACGCAGGTGCTGTGTGACGAGTCGACGCCGGGCGCCCAGACCGAGGGCGGCTACACGATCCCGGCGACGGCGAACGTGACCTACCTCGTGCAGATCGGCGATGGCGTCGCCACCGGCGTCGCCGCCGGCTTCCACGCGGTCGCACCGGGGACCACCTTCACGGTCATCGCGGTCGCCGACGGGGCGGGCTACGTGCTCCCCGGCGACGTGGACCGCATCGTGCTCGGCGAGTACACGATGGCCGACCCGGACTGCCTCACCGACATCTCGGTGCCGGGCGACCCGGTGGCCTGGAACGACCTCTGCGACGAGATCAACGGCGGCGTCCTCGATCAGGGCTACACCGTCGTCGCGGCCGAGCACGTGACGTACACGGTCTCGATCAACGGCGCCACCGCGACGCCGATCGAACCGGGAACCTACTCGGCGGCGCCGGGAAGCCACGTCCAGATCACCGCCCACGCCGACGAGGGCTACCGCCTCACCGGCACCTCGACGTGGGAGCACGCGTTCCAGACCGACGGGTTCTGCCCGCCCACGCTGGGCGTCGTGACGCCGACGGTGTCGTTCGCGCAGCTCGACTGCTCGGGCGGCGGCTCGTACACCCTCGGCAACGAGGAGGGCGAACCGGACGCGATCCTGTGGACGGTGAACGGCGGAACGCCGTTCACGAGCGGCGGAACCTTCACGGTCTCGTCCGCGGGCACCGTCACGATCACCGCGTCCCCGGCGGTCGGCGCCGGATTCGCGGGCGACCGCGAGCTGCCCTACACGTGGACCTACACCTTTGCGACACCGTCCACGTGCGGTGACCTTCCCACTCTGGCGCTGACCGGCGCGGTGGCCGCAGGATCCTTGGGTCTTGCCGCGACGCTCCTGCTTGCCGGTGCGGTGCTCCTGGCGGCACGTCGCCGGGCACAGGCCCAGAGCTAGGGACATGACTCGGCCCCTGCCTCTCGAGAGCTGAGACTCGAGGGGCAGGGTGTCCGATTGCCGTGACGCGGGCTCGCGGCACACGCTGCGGGCCCGCGTGCGCGAGCGGGCGGCTCTGTCAGCGCCCGCATAGCATGCTGATTGCTCGCATCCTGAATCTTCCGTGACTCTTCGGGGTATTCCGTTGACGGAATGCAATTCGTGGAGGACGCTGGAACCAGACCTGAACGCTTGAGTCCGCCGTGACTCGAGACACACCCGTGGGAGGGAACCATCGTGAGAGGCAAGATTCTGTTCGTCGCCGGACTCGGCGTCGGCTATGTGCTGGGAACTCGGGCGGGACGTGAGCGCTACGAGCAGATCAAGTCGACCGCCGCGAAGTTCTGGAACGACCCGCGCGTGCAGCGCCAGGTCGACACCGTCGAGACCTTCGTGAAGGACAAGGCGCCGGACGTCGCCGAGTTCGTCTCCGAGAACGCCAAGAAGGTCGTCTCGCAGGTCTCCTCCAAGAAGTCCGCGACGCCGGCCGCCAAGAAGTCGGCGACGTCGAGCTCCTCCTCGAAGTCGACCGCCAAGTCGAGCTAGGCGCCGCGGCGCCGGGTGAACCCATGACTGATACCCGTACTCGTTCCCCGCGGCGGGGACTCCTGACCCTGATCGCCGAGCTGCCAGATCAGGTGACCGCGCTCGTGCAGCGCGAGATCGAGCTCGTCAAGACCGAGCTGATCGCCAAGTTCAAGTCGATCGGGATCGGCGCTGGCCTGCTGGCCGGCGCGGCGCTCGTGCTGCTGGCGATGCTCGGGGTGCTGCTGACCGCGGCCATCCTGGCGCTGTCGCTCGTGATGCCCGGGTGGCTGGCGGCACTCCTCGTGGCGCTGGTGCTGCTCATCATCGCCGCGATCGTCGGATTCATCGGCTATCGCGTGCTGATGCGGGGCATCCCGCCCGTCCCCACGGAGTCGGTCGAGAGCTGGAAGCGCGACCTCAGAGCAATTCAAGGAATCGGAAAGCGAGGCACCACCCCATGAGCATGTCTGACGCAAAAGCAGCCGCTGCCAAGGCCCGCCACGAGCTCGCGGAGACGCTGGACGCGATCGAAGATCGAGTCAACGTCCCCAAGCGGGTCGGCGAGCTGAGCGACAAGGCGGTGGCCGCCTACAAGGAGAACCCCGTTCCGTGGATCATCGGAGCCGCGGCGGTGGCCGTGATCGCCGTCGGTCTCGTCGCCTGGGCGATCTTCAGCGACGACTGATCGATTCGCGTCGGCGCGGCGCACGCGGGAGGATGGTCGAGTGAGATCCTCCGGCGAACTGGCGAAGTGGCGCATCCTCGTGCCGCGCGGCGGACGGTGGGGCGACGGCGTCGCCGCCACCGTGCGCGCGCACGGCGCAATCGCCGTGATCGCCCCGCTGGTCAACTTCGCCAGCGTCGAGACCCCGGACGTCCTGGCCGCCGAGCTGCGTCGGCTCGAGGCGGGGGAGTTCGACTGGCTTGTCGTGTCGAGCGCCACCACGGTTGACGTGTTCATCAGTCACGGCATCCGCCTGCCCGAGACCACGCGCGTCGCGGCGGTCGGCGAGACGACGGCGCAGGCCCTCACCTTCGCCGGCTATCACGTCGACTTCGTTCCGCAGAGCGACAACTCGGCACGCGGACTCGTGGCCGAGTGGCCGGTGGGCGATGTGCGCGGCCGCGCGCTCGTGCCGCAATCCGACGCGAGCGATCCCACCCTGGTGGCGGGACTCGCGCGCCTCAACTTCGAGGCGACCTTCGTCTCGGCCTACCGCACGGTCGGCGTTCCGGTGGCCTCGTCGGTCGCGGCCGACGTCGCGAGCGGGCGCATTCGCGCCGTGCTGGTCACCTCGGGAAGCGTCGCGCGTCAGATCGCCGAGCAGCTGGCGCCCTTGCCCGAGTCGGTGATCGTCGCGTGCATCGGACCGCGCACCGCGTTCGACACCCGCGCCGTCGGCCTGCCGGTGCACGTGATCGCCGAGGAGAAGACCGTCGAGTCGATGCTCGAGGCGCTCGAGGAGTACGTCCGCGACAGCTGAGCTCAGCCGAGCGTCGCGAGCGCGAACGCGAGCAGCGCCAGCAGCGGTGCCGCCCCCTGAATCAGCGCGGCGCGCCAGAGTCGCGGCTGCGAGACGACGAGCACGAGCGCGGCGAGCAGCATCGAGAGCGTCGCGAAGACGGTGATCGCCAGTCCCGCCACGGCGAGGGCTGACGCGGCGAGCAGCAGCAGTCCCGCGAGCACACCGACCGCGAGGAACAGGTTGTAGAACCCCTGATTCAAGGCCATCGGGCGAATCGCCGCCGCGTCGGCGTCGCTGCGGACGCCGAAGACCCGGCGCACACTCGGGCGCATCCAGAGCACGCTCTCGAGCACGAAGATCGCGACGTGGATCGCCGCGGCGACCGCCGCGAAGACCCCGCCCGCGAGCAGGGCGCCCGTGAAGGCGAACGGATCCGTCATGGCGTCAGTGTGGCACGTCGCCGATCAGCGGCGCACGTCGACGACGAGGCGACCTGCCACGCCGCCGTCGAAGAACCGGCTCGCCGCGTCGATCGCCTCGGTGAGCGCGATCTCCTCGGTCACCGCGTCGAGGGCGTCGAGATCCAGGTCGCGGTCGAGCCGCTCCCAGGCGGCCGCCCGCACCGCGTGCGGCGGCTCCACCGAGTTGATGCCCGCGAGGGTCACCCCGCGCAGGATGAACGGCATCACCGTCGTCGACAGCGACGCATCGGCGGCGTTGCCGCACGCGGTGACCGTGCCGCCGGGGCGCGTCTGGGCGAGCACGTTCGCGAGAATGTCGCCGCCGACCGCGTCGATCGCGCCGTCCCAGCGCGCCGACTGCAGCGGCTTGCCGGCGGTCGAGAGCTCCGCACGATCGAGGATGTCGGCGGCGCCGAGGGCGCGGAGCCCGTCCGCCAGTTCGGGGCGCCCGGTGACGGCGGTCATCCGCCACCCCGCCGCGCGGCCGAGCAGCAGCGCGATCGTGCCGACACCGCCGGCCGCGCCGGTGACGACCACCTCGGCCCCGTCGCCGAGTCCCGCCTGGGCGAGGCGATCGACGCAGAGCGCCGCCGTGTAGCCTGCCGTGCCGATCGCCGCGGCCTGTCGGCTCGTCATCCGCGAGGGCAGTCGGATTCCCCAGGAGCCGTCGATGCGGGCCCGCTCGGCGAGGCCGCCGGGCTCCGTCTCGCCGAGCCCGTAGCCGTTCACGACGACCCGGTCGCCGACCTGCCAGCGGTCCGACGCCGAGGCGCGCACGACGCCGACGAGGTCGATGCCGGCCGTCAGCTCGGCGACCCGGACGATTCCGGGCCGTCCGGTGAGCGCGAGCGCGTCCTTGAAGTTCAGGCTCGAGTACTCGACGTCGACGAGCGCGTCGCCCGGGGCCGGCGCAGCGGCGAGGTCGGGCAGGTCGACCAGAGCGACCCGGTTCGGCGCGCCGCGGTCGGCGGCGCGCGTCACGCGGATCGCGCGGAAGCTCATCCGAACAGGACCGCGGCCTCGTCGTAGCGGCTCTGCGGCACCGTCTTCAGGCGGCCGAGCGCGTCCTCGAACGGAACGTGCACGATCTGCGTGCCGCGCAGCGCGACCATGCGGCCCCAGTGCTTCTCGAGCACCGAGGTCACCGCCGCCATGCCGTAGCGGGTGGCGAGGACGCGATCGTAGGCGGTCGGCGTGCCGCCGCGCTGGATGTGACCCAGCGTGGTGGCGCGCGTCTCGATCCCGGTGCGCTCCTCGATCTCGGGGGCGATCAGCTCGCCGATCCCGCCGAGTCGCGGACGCCCGAAGGCATCGAGACCGCGCTCCGAGTGCGCGTCGTCCATGGTGTCGAGCTTGAAGCCCTCGGCGACGGCGACGAGCGGGGCGCGACCGCGATCGTGGGCCGACTGCACCCACTCGATGATCTGGTCCATGCTCGTCTTCTGCTCGGGAATCAGGATCGCGTGCGCGCCGGCGGCCATGCCCGAGTGCAGGGCGATCCATCCGACGTGGCGGCCCATGACCTCGGCGACCATGCAGCGCCCGTGGCTGTCGCCGGTGGTGCGCAGACGGTCCATCGCATCCGTCGCGATCTGCACCGCGGTGTCGAAGCCGAAGGTGTAGTCGGTGGCCGACAGGTCGTTGTCGACGGTCTTCGGAACCCCGACGATCTGGATGCCCTCGTCGGTGAGGCGCTTCGCCGCGGCGAGCGTGCCCTCGCCGCCGATCGCGATGAGCGCGTCGATGCCCTGCTCCTCCATCACCTCGGCGACGCGCGGGGCGCCGCCCCCCTCGAAGGGGTTGGTGCGGGAGGTGCCGAGAATGGTGCCGCCCTGCTTGGAGATGCCCATCACCTGGGGACGCCCGAGGGGCATGGTGTCGCCTTCGACGACGCCGCGCCAGCCGCCCTTGAAGCCCACGAACTCCATGCCGTGCAGCTTCGTGCCGGTGAACACGGCCGCGCGGATGACCGCGTTGAGGCCGGGGCAATCGCCCCCACTGGTCAAGATTCCGATCTTCATCACGGTCCATCATGCCGTGTTTCGCGGCATCCGCGACGCGGGATAGGTAGCAAATACCTGTCGCGGCGGTGCGCGAACCTCGCTAGTGTCGTCGGCGAGTGGCACCGAATGTCACTCAGTTTGCTGTAAGAGACCTAGAGGAGAGTCATGACTGACCCCGTCGTTCCCGCCGCTGCCCCCGCCGTTCCCGGCAAGACCCTGGGCATCGTCGGCCTCGTGCTGGCGTTCCTGTTCCCCCTGCTCGGCCTCATCCTGAGCATCGTCGCGGCCAACCAGTCGAAGGCCGCCGGCGTTCCCAACACCCCGGCGAAGGTCGGCATCATCCTCAGCATCATCTTCATGGTGCTCGGCCTCATCATCTTCATCGCGACCTTCGCGCTGAGCGCGGCGACCTTCACCACGGTCGGCTACTGATGTCATGACGCTGCCGCCTCCGGGCTGGCAGCGTGCGAAGGGGCGAGCCACTGGCTCGCCCCTTCGTCGTTCTCGGGGGCCGGGCCTAGGCTCCTCGCAATGGAACCGCTCCGGATGCGCTACACCCCCGATCGCGAGGTGCGGCTGGCGCTGACGCTCGGCCACTTCGGCCAGGGGCGCACCGACCCGTGCGTGCGACGCACGCCCGAGGGCTGGTGGCTGGCGCTGTCCACCCCGACCGGAACCGCGACGCTGCGCTGCGGGAGTCCTCGGGTGCGGTCAACGCGCTCGCGTGGGGCGCCGGGGCCGCTGAGGCGCTCGACACGGTTCCGCGACTGCTCGGCGCCGACGACGACGAGGACGGGTTCGAGCCGGAGCGGCATCCGCTGGTCGCCGAACTGCACCGCCGGTTCCGGGGGCTCCGGCACGGGCGAGCCGACCGCATCCTGCCGTTCCTGGTTCCGACGATCCTCGGTCAGAAGGTGACCGGCGTGGAGCAGAAGAGAGCCTGGCGCGAACTGGTGCGTCGGCACGGGGAGCCCGCCCCGGGGCCCGCGCCCGAGGGGATGCGCGTCGCGCCGGACGCCGCGACGTGGCGCCGGGTGCCGAGCTGGGAGTGGCACCGCGCCGGGGTGGGGCCGCAGCGATCCGACACCGTGATGCGCGCCGTGCAGCTCGGCGATTCGCTCGAGCGACTCGTGCGCCGCTCGGCCGTGGACGCGGCGGCCGGACTGACGACCGTTCCCGGGATCGGGGTGTGGACCGCCGCCGAGGTGGTGCAGCGCTCGCACGGCGACCCCGACCACGTCAGCGTGGGCGACTACCACGTCAGTCGCCGGGTCGGCGCGGCCCTGCTCGGCGACGCGGTGCGCGGCCGCGACGTCGACGACGACGGGATGCTCGAACTCCTGGAGCCGTGGCGCGGCCATCGGCAGCGCGTGGTGCGTCTGATCGAGGCCGCAGGGATCGGCTACGAGCGTCGCGGGCCGCGCATGACGATCGTCGACAACCGCGCGCGCTGAGAGCCGCCCCCGACTGTCGTGCAGTCACAGACGTTTCGCGCACCGCGGTCGCCGCGTTTAGCGTTGCCGGGGTGAATCCCTTTCGTCGCTTCGGCCGTCTCGCCTGGCTCGCGGTGCGCGCCCCGCAGCTGCCTCCCATCGACCCGCAGCACGTCGGGCGGGTGCGGCGCCGTGTGATGCTCGGCGACATCGACGAGCTGCGGCACATGAACAACGGCGTGTACCTCTCGATGCTCGATCACGCCCGTCAGGAGCTCGTCGTCCGCACCGGGGTGTGGGCGCGGCTGCGCGCCGCCAAGATGTATCCGGTCGTCACCGCGCAGACCATCACCTACCGGAAGTCGCTGACGTTCCGGCAGCGCTACGAGATCGAGTCCCGCCTGCTCGGGCTCGACGACCGCTGCGTCTACATGGAGCAGCGCTTCGTCGTCGACGGGGAGATCTACGCGCGCGCGTTCGTGCAGGCGCGCTTCCTGCGGGATGCCGGCGGCACCGTGCCGACGGAGGAGCTGGCGGAGGTCACCGGCATCGACCCCGAGCACTTCCGGGTGCCCGAGTGGCTGCACGAGTGGGCCGCCCACGTGCGCCTGCCCGGGACCCGCCGTCCCGCGCCGAGCGTGTGGGATGAAGACTCGCTTGTCTAGTTACTAGACAGTCTCCAGCACTGCCATCGCGGCATTGTGGCCGCCGAGCCCGCTGACCCCGCCGCCGCGCTGAGCGCCCGCGCCGCAGCGCAGGATGCGCGGGTGGGCGGTCGCGACGCCCCAGCGCTCCGCGGCGCTCGCCCGGGGAGCGTCGTCGTCGAGGAACGGCCAGTCGAGTGGCGCGTGGAAGATGTTGCCGCCGGTCATGCCGAGGGCGAGCTCAAGATCGCGCGTCGTCTTCGTCTCGACGCACGGGCGGCCCTCCGCATCGCGCAGCACCAGCCCGGCGAGCGGTTCGCCGAGCACCGCGTCGAGCGAGCGGAACACCGCCGCCTCCAGCTCCGCGCGCCGGGCGTCGTTGTTCTCGGCCGAGATCAGCCGGTCGGGCACCTGCAGCCCGAACACGGTCATCGTGTGCGCCCCGCTGGCCGCGAGCTCCGGCCCGAGGATCGTCGGGTCGGTCAGCGAGTGGCAGTAGATCTCGAGCGGCAGCGGATCGGGCACGCGGCCCGAGCTCGCCGCCGCATGCGCTGAGCCGAGGGAGGCCCAGCCCTCGTTCGCGTGGAAGGTGCCGCCGAACGCGGCGGCCGGATCGACCCCCGCCTCGCGCAGACGCGGAAGGCGGGAGAGCAGCAGGTTGACCTTCACCTGCGCACCCTCCGCGCGCGGGGCGTCCTCGCCGAGCAGACGGGCGAGCTCGAAGGGGGTCACGTTGGCGAGCACCGTGCGGGCGACGATCCTGCGATCCGTGCCGCCCTGCGTGTACTCGACCTCGCCGTCCGGGCTGATGCTCGTCACCTCGGCGCCGGAGCGCAGTTCCGCCCCCGCGTCGAGGGCCGCCCGCCAGAGCGCCCCGCTGACGCTCTGCATGCCGCCGACCGGCACATCCCAGTCGCCCGTGCCGCCGCCGATCGCGTGGTAGAGGAAGCATCGGTTGGTCGCCAGGGTGGGGTCGATCGGCTCGGCGAAGGTGCCGATCAGCGCGTCGGTCAGCACGACGCCGCGCACCAGGTCGGAGGCGAAGGTGCTCTCGATCACGGCGCCGATCGGCTCCGCGATGAGTCCATTCCAGAGCGCGTCGTCGCCGAGCAGCGCGCGGGCCTCGGCGCGGGTCGGCAGCGGTTCGGTCATGGTCGGGAACAGGGCGCGCGCCAGGCGTCCGGTGCCAGCCGAGAACTCGCGCCAGGCCGCGGCATCCGCACCGGCCCCGATGGAGGCGAAGGAGGCGTCGGTCGCGGCGGCATCGCCGGTGTCGATCAGCAGGCCCCGATCCTCGCCGGGAACCGGCGTGTACGACGAGAAGCGGCGCCGGGCAAGCGTGATGTCGAGGCCCAGGTCGGCGATGATCCGGCGGGGGAGGAGGCTCACCAGGTACGAGTAGCGCGACAGCCGGGCCGAGACGCCCGCGAAGGGCTCCACCGAGACGGCAGCACCGCCGAACTGCTCGAGCCTCTCCAGCACGACGACGCGAAGACCCGCGCGCGCCAGGTAGGCGGCAGCCGTGAGCCCGTTGTGGCCGCCTCCGACGATGGCGACGTCGGCGCGCTCCGTGCCCGTCGCCCCGGGCCTGACCTCCTCCGCCATGCCGTCATGCTACGCGGCGGCACGCCGGAAACGTGCGGCCGGGCGCGGCGCGGTGGCCCGGAATTGCAGGGTCCGCAGGTTTCCGTCGAATGTTGCCGGGAGAGGGCCGCGGCGCATCCGCGCGCCCTATTCTCGACTCCATGGTGCCGGAACCCGAACTTGCGACCGAGCTTCCGACGGCCGAGGAGACGATCGACCTCGTCGAGCGCTGGCTGCGCCGCAGCGCCGGCCACCGCGCCGACGCGAACGCCGAGCGGCTCGCCGGGCTGCTGCAGGACCCGCAGGGCCTCGAATTCACGATCGGCTTCGTCGACCGCGTGGTGCGGCCCGAAGACCTCCGCATCGCGGCCCGCAACCTCGAAGCGCTGTCGCGTCAGGTTCCCGACTTCCTGCCCTGGTTCCTCCGGCTCGCCGTCGTGGTCGGGGGAGGGTTCGGCATCCTGCTGCCCTGGCCGATCGTTCCGATCGCGCGCGCCGTGTTCCGCCGCATGGTGGGTCACCTCGTCGTGGACGCGCATCCGCGGCGTCTCGGGCGCACCCTCGCCAAGCTGCGCGACGGGGGAGCGCGACTGAACGTCAACCTGCTCGGCGAGGCGGTGCTCGGGGAGCGCGAGGCGGAGCGCCGGCTCGAAGGCACGCGCGCGCTGCTGGCCCGCGACGACGTCGACTACGTCTCGATCAAGGTGTCCTCGGTGGTGAGCCAGCTGTCGATGTGGGGCTTCGAGCACACCGTCGACCGGGTCATCGAGCGGCTGGTTCCGCTCTACCGGCAGGCGGCCCAGGCACCCACGGCCAAGTTCATCAACCTCGACATGGAGGAGTTCCGCGACCTCGACCTCACGATCGCGGTCTTCACGCGGCTGCTCGAGCGCGAGGAGTTCCGCCAGCTCGAGGCCGGGATCGTGCTGCAGGCGTACCTCCCGGACTCGCTCGGCGCGCTCGAAGAGCTCACCGGCTGGGCGCGCAACCGCCGCCGCGAGGGCGGTGCGGGCATCAAGGTGCGCATCGTGAAAGGCGCGAACCTGGCGATGGAGCGGGTGGATGCGGCGATCCACGGCTGGCCGCTCGCGACCTGGCCCTCGAAGGCCGCGACCGACGCGCACTACAAGCGCCTGCTCGACTACGCGCTGCGGCCGCGCAACGCCGAGGCGGTGCGGGTCGGGGTCGCCGGCCACAACCTCTTCGACCTGGCGTTCGCGTGGCTGCTCGCCGAGAAGCGCGGGGTCACCGACCGGGTCGACATCGAGATGCTGCTCGGCATGGCCTCCGCGCACCAGGAGGCGCTGCGCGCGCAGTCGGGCGGCATCCTGCTCTACACCCCCGTCGTGCACGGCGACGAGTTCGACAGTGCCATCAGCTACCTCGTTCGCCGACTGGAGGAGAACTCCAGCACCGAGAACTTCCTCTCCGGGGCCTTCGAGCTCGACGACCCGGCGATCTTCGAGCGCGAGGCCCGCCGCTTCCGTTCCGCGCTCGCCCTGCTGGACGCCGCGATCCCGGAGTCGATGCGCACCCAGAACCGGATGACGCCCGACCTGCCGTGGAGCCGTCGGCCGTTCGACAACGAGCCCGACACCGACCCCTCGCGCGCCCCGAACCGGGCGTGGGCGACGGCGGCGCTCGAGCGCAGCCTGCACACGACGCTCGGGACGGCAGCGCTCGAGGACGCGCGGATCGACACCGAGGAGGCGCTGCGCGCGTGTCTCAGCCGCGCCGCCCGTGCGGGGCGCGACTGGGGGAGCGCGTCGACCGAGGATCGCGCCGCCCTGCTGGAGCGCGTCGGGGACGCGCTCGCGGCGTCCCGCGGCCGACTCGTCGAGGTGATGGCGGCCGAGACCGGCAAGACCGTCGCCGAGGCCGACGTCGAGGTGAGCGAGGCCGTCGACTTCGCCCGCTACTACGCCGAGCGCGCCCGCGACCTGGATGCCGTCGAGGGCGCCCGTTTCGTGCCCGCCGGGGTGATCCTCGTCACCCCGCCCTGGAACTTCCCGGTGTCGATTCCCGCCGGGGGCGTGCTCGCCGCGCTCGCCGCGGGCAGCGCCGCGATCCTCAAGCCCGCCCCGCAGGCCCGGCGCTCCGGTGCGGTGCTCGCCGAAGCGATCTGGGAGGCGGGCGTTCCGCGCGACCTGTTCAGCCTCGTCGACGTCGAGGAGGGCGAGCTGGGGCAGCAGCTGGTCACCGCGCCCGAGGTCGGTCGCGTCGTGCTCACCGGAGGATTCGAGACGGCCGCGCTGTTCCGCTCCTGGAAGCACGACCTGCCGCTGCTGGCCGAGACGAGCGGCAAGAACGCGATGATCATCACGCCGAGCGCCGACCTCGACCTCGCCGTCGGCGATCTGGTGAAGAGCGCCTTCGGCAACGCGGGTCAGAAGTGCTCCGCCGCGTCGCTCGCGATCCTCGTCGGATCGGTGGCCCGCTCCGAGCGCTTCCGCCGCCAGCTCACCGACGCGGTCGCCAGCCTCGCCGTCGGCCCCGCGGACGACCCGGCGACGCTCGTCGGCCCGCTCGTCGAGCCGCCGCACGGGAAGCTCGAACGCGCCCTCACCGAGCTCGACGAGGGCGAGAGCTGGCTGGTGCGCCCGCGCCAGCTCGACGGCACCGACCGACTGTGGTCGCCGGGCGTGCGCGACCAGGTCGCTCCGGGCAGCACGACGCACCGTGTCGAGTTCTTCGGGCCGGTGCTCGGCCTGATGGCCGCCTCCGATCTGGATGACGCCATCGCGCTGCAGAACGATGTCGACTTCGGGCTGACGGCGGGCATCCATTCGCTCGATCCGGACGAGGTCGCCCACTGGCTCGCGGAGGTCGAGGCGGGGAACCTCTACGTAAACCGGCCGATCACCGGCGCGATCGTGCGCCGGCAGCCGTTCGGCGGGTGGAAGCGCTCCTCCGTCGGCACCGGCGCCAAGGCGGGCGGCCCGAACACGCTGTTCGTGCTCGGCGACTGGGAGCCGGTCGCGGAGGAGCCGGACGGCGACCTGCGACTCGACGCCCTCGACGATCGCGTGCGCGCCGTCGTCGAGGCGGTGCAGCCGGCGCTCGACTACGTCGGCTTCGACCTGGTGCGCCGCGGCGCCCTCCGCGATGCGGAGGCCTGGGATGCCGAATTCGGTGTCGCGCGCGACGCCTCCGAGCTCGGGGTCGAACGCAATGTGCTGCGCTACCGGCCGGCTGCGGTCGAGCTGCGACTCGCCGCCGAGGGGTCGATCGCCGAGTTCGCGCGCTTGCTGGCCGCCGCCGCGCTGGCGCGCTCGCCGCTCACCATCAGCTCCTCGCGCCCGCTGCCGGCGACGCTCGTGCCGCTGCTTGACGCCGACTTCGGCGAGCTGCGCACCGACCGCATCCTGATCGAGTCGGACGCCGCCTGGATCGCGCGGATGCGCGACGAGCGCCCGCACCGCATCCGGCTCGTCGCGCCCGCGGGTGCGGGTGCCGGGGACCGGGCGGGTGCCGGGTCCGGTGCGAGTGCGGGTGCGGGTGCGGGTGCGGGGGCGGGTGCGAGTGCGGGCGCGCTTGCCGCGGAGCTGCGCGACGCGATCGCGGGCGACCCGGACGTCGCCCTCTGGGCGGGACCGGTCACCACCGCGGGCCGCATCGAGCTGCTGACCTTCCTGCGCGAGCAGGCGGTCTCGGTGACCGCGCACCGCTTCGGCAACCCCGCCCCCGGGTTCCTCGACCTGCGCGTCTAGCCTGCGCCGCGCGTCCCACCCCGCGCCGCGCGCGTCCCACCCCGCACGCCGCGCCCCCCACATCCCCGCGAGCGGTGCGAAAAGTGCGGTGTTGGGGCCGTGCACCCCACGTTTGGCACCGCTCGCGGGGTGTTGGTTAGCGGGGTGCGCTGCGGGTGCACGCCAACCGCGCGGGTGGGCTCGCTGACGCGCACGTCGGGTTGACGCCCCGGCGAGCGGTGCGAAAAGTGCGGTGTTGGGGCCGTGCACCCCACGTTTGGCACCGCTCGCGGGGAGGTGGGGTACGCGGGGGGCGGGTGCGCGGGGAGGTGGGGTGCGCGGGATGCGCGGGGGCGCGCGGGCCGGGGCTAGGCGTCGAGGGCGGCGCGGGCCGCGTCGAGGGCGGCGGGTGCGGTGATGCCGAGCGCGCGGGCGCGGGCGGCGAACTCGGTGGCCGCCTCCTGCAAGGATCGCTCGGCGGCATCCGCGGAGAAGGTGACGAAGGAGCCGTTGCGTCCGCGCGTCTCGATGACGCCGTCGGACTCGAGCTCGCGGTAGGCGCGGGCGACCGTGTTGGCGGCGAGTCCGAGCTCGGCGGCGAGGGCGCGCACGGTGGGGAGCTTGGAACCGGCGGCGAGCTCTCCGGAGAGGGCGGCGTCCCGGACCTGCCGGCGCAGCTGCTCGAAGGGCGCCTCGGCGGCCTCGTGATCGATGGTGAGCCTCATGCGCGCGCCCCGGAGTGCTTCTCAAGGAACTCGTAGACCGCCGTCGTGTCGACGCCGGTGAAGGTGCCGGTCGGCATCGCCGCGAGCAGTGAGGCGTTCAGGCGCGCGCTCGGCCACGCCTTCTCGGCCCAGCGCTGTGAGAGCTCGGCCGGGGGACGTCGGCAGCACGAGGGGTCCGGGCAGGTGGAGCGCAGGCGTCGCTGAGTGTCGCGCCCGCGGAACCACTTCACGTGCGCGAAGGGCGTGCCGACGCTGACCGAGAAGTCGCCCGCGGCGGTGGACTGGATGCTCGAGCTGCACCAGTAGGTGCCCGCCGGCTTGTCGGTGTACTGGTGGAACGGGCTCAGTCGGTCGGCAACCTCGAACACCTGGCGGGCGCTCCACCAGCGGCAGACGATCTGCCCGTCGATGGCACCGAGCGCGTCGGTCGGGAAGGCGGCGCCGTCGTTCTCGTAGGCCTTCGAGATGGTGCCGCTCGAGTGCACCTTCAGGAAGTGCACCGGCAGGCCCAGGTGCTCGGTCGCGAGGTTCGTGAAGCGGTGGGCGGCGGTCTCGTAGCTGACGGCGAAGGCATCCCGCAGGTCCTCGATGCTCAGCTCGCGGGCCTGCTTGGCGGCGGTGAGGAACGCGACGGCGCTCTCCTCCGGGATGAGCAGCGCGCCCGCGAGGTAGTTGGTCTCGACGCGCTGCCGCAGCAGCTCGGCGTAGTCGTGCGGCTCCTTCTTGTCGAGCACGTGCGCCGCGAGCGCCTGCAGCAGCGTCGAGCGCGGGTCGGTGTCGCCGTGCCGCACCGGCAGGTAGATGCGCCCGTTCTCCTTGTCGGTGACGCTGCGGGTGGAGGCCGGAAGGTCGGGCACGTAGTGCAGCGAGAAGCCGAGGTGCGCGGCGAGCTCGGAGGCGACCCGCTGGGAGAGCGGCCCGCCGGTGTGGCCGACGGCCGCGAGCAGCTCGCGCGCGGTGCGCTCCAGCTCCGGGAAGTGGTTGCCGCGCCGACGCTGCTCGGCGCGCAGCTCGGCGTTCGCGCGCCGCGCCTCCTCGGGGGTGGCGGCGCGCTGCCGGTGCAGGCGCTCCAGCTCGTCGTGCAGCCGCAGGATCGTGGCGATCGCCTCGTCGCTGAGGCCTTTGCGCACGGGGACCGGGGGCAGTTCGAGGGAGGAGAAGATCGGGCCGCGGCCGGCGCGCTCGAGCGCGATCTCGAGCGCATCCCGCGAGCTCGGCGGCTCGGGGGAGAGCAGCTCGTCGAGGCTGACCTCGAGGATGCGGGCGAAGCGCTGCGAGCTCGCCGACCTTGAGCTCGCGCTTGCCGTTCTCGATCACCGAGACCTGCGACGGCGCCCGGCCGATCGCCTGCGCGAGCACCTCGAGGGTCATCCCGCGGTCGGAGCGCAGCTGTCGGATGCGGCGGCCGATGGTGAGCGGATCGAGCATCTCCTCATCGTCGAGGGCTTCGTCATCGAAGGGGGCCATTCCGACAGCATCCCAGGTCCGATTGTTCTTCGCATCAGAAATTTCGGGGAATTTCTGGCCGAAGTTCTGAGAAATTCCGGTTGCAGCGGGCGCACAGTCGAAGCACGACTTCAGCAAAGGAGCAGTCCATGAGCACCACGCCCCCGCGTCCCGGCGACCAGACCCAGACCGCCGCCGAACTTCAGCACGAGTGGGACACCGACCCGCGGTGGGCCAACGTCCGCCGCGACTACACCGCCGAGGACGTCATCGCCCTCCGCGGCCCGGTGCGCGAGGAGCGCACGCTCGCTCGCCGCGGCGCCGAGAACCTGTGGGAGCTCATCGAGGCCAACAGCGAGAACCCCGAAGAGTGGGTGGCGGCACTCGGCGCCCTCACCGGCAACCAGGCCGTGCAGCAGGTGCGCGCCGGACTCAAGGCGATCTACCTCTCCGGCTGGCAGGTCGCCGGCGACGCCAACCTCTCCGGCCAGACCTACCCCGACCAGAGCCTCTACCCGGCCAACTCGGTTCCCGCCGTCGTGCGCCGCATCAACAACGCGCTGCAGCGCTCGGCGCAGATCGAGTTCAGCGAGGGCAACGCCTCGCGCGACTGGATGGTTCCGATCGTCGCCGACGCCGAGGCCGGCTTCGGCGGCCCGCTCAACGCCTACGAGCTCATGCACTCGATGATCGAGGCGGGAGCCGCGGGCGTGCACTGGGAGGACCAGCTGGCGAGCGAGAAGAAGTGCGGTCACATGGGCGGCAAGGTGCTCATCCCGACCGGGCAGCACATCCGCACCCTCAACGCCGCCCGGCTCGCCGCCGACGTCGCCGACGTGCCGACGATCGTCATCGCGCGCACCGACTCGCTCGCCGCCACGCTGCTCACCAGCGACGTGGATGAGCGGGATCGCCCGTTCCTCTCCGGCGGCCGCACGAGCGAGGGCTTCTACGAGGTCGAGAACGGCATCGGTCCGGTGCTCGCCCGCGGCCACGCCTACGCGCCCTACGCCGACCTGCTGTGGGTGGAGTCGAGCGAACCCGACCTGGAACTCGCGCGCACCTTCGCCGAGAGCATCCACGCCGAGTACCCCGGCCAGAAGCTCGCCTACAACTGCTCGCCGAGCTTCAACTGGAAGCGCCACCTCGACGACGACACCATCGCGAAGTTCCAGCGCGAGCTGTCGGCGATGGGCTACGCCTTCCAATTCATCACACTTGCCGGCTTCCACTCCCTGAACCACGGGATGTTCGAGCTGGCGCAGGGCTACTCGACGCGGCACATGAGCGCCTACGTCGAGTTGCAGGAGGCGGAATTCGCCGCCGAATCCCGCGGCTACACCGCGACCAAGCACCAGCGCGAGGTGGGAACCGGGTACTTCGACCGGATCTCCACTGCCCTCAACCCGGACAGTGCCACTCTCGCGCTCGTCGGCTCCACCGAGTCCGCGCAGTTCCACTAGGCCACGAGACACGACAGGAGACGATCATGACTCACCCGATTCGGATGGAGGTGCTCGGTCCGCAGGACGAGAGCACCGCACGCATCCTCACGCCGGAAGCGCTGCGCTTCCTGACCCGACTGCACGACATCTTCGCCGGGCGCCGCCAGGAGCGGCTCTCCGGGCGGATGCTGTTCCGCCACGCGATCGACAACGGCCGCAACCTGCGGTTCCTCGACGAGACCAAGCCGGTGCGCGAGAACACCGAGTGGCGCGTCGCGGGCGCCGGTCCCGGCCTCGAGGACCGTCGCGTCGAGATCACCGGCCCGACCGACCGCAAGATGACGGTCAACGCGATGAACTCCGGGGCCAAGGTCTGGCTCGCCGACCACGAGGACGCGCTCAGCCCCACGTGGGAGAACGTCATCGGCGGTCAGCAGAATCTGTTCGACGCGATCCGCCGGCAGATCGACTTCACGACCCCCGAGGGCAAGAGCTACACCCTGGGGGAGGAGACGCCGACGATCGTGTTCCGCCCGCGCGGCTGGCACCTGGTCGAGAAGCACCTGCGCTACACCGATCAGGCGGGGATCGCCTCGCCGGCGAGCGCTTCGCTGGTCGACTTCGGGCTGTACTTCTTCCACAACGCGCAGGAGCTGATCGCGCGCGGCACGGGACCGTACTTCTACCTGCCGAAGCTCGAGAACCACCTCGAGGCGCGGCTGTGGGACGACGTGTTCACCTTCAGCGAGAACGCGCTCGGCATCCCGCACGGCACGATCCGCGCGACGGTGCTGATCGAGACGATCACCGCGGCGTTCGAGATGGACGAGATCCTCTACGAGCTGCGCGAGCACTGCGCGGGGCTCAACGCGGGACGCTGGGACTACATCTTCAGCATCATCAAGAACTTCCGCGGACGCGGGGCGCGCTTCACGCTCCCCGACCGCAAGGAGATCACGATGACGGTGCCGTTCATGCGGGCCTACACCGAGCTGCTCGTGCAGACCTGCCACAAGCGGGGCGCGCACGCGATCGGCGGCATGAGCGCGTTCATCCCGAACCGGCGCGACCCGGAGGTCACCGAGCGCGCGCTCGCCGCGGTTCAGGCCGATAAGCGCCGCGAGGCGGGCGACGGGTTCGACGGCACGTGGGTGGCGCATCCGGACTTGATCCCGACGGCGCGCGCCGAGTTCGACGCGGTGCTCGGCGAGCGGCCGAACCAGCTGGAGCGTCTCCGCGAGGAGGTGCACGTGACAGCGGCCCAGCTCACCGACCTCGACATCGACGGCGAGGTGACGGATGCGGGACTCGCCGCCAACGTCTCGATCGCGCTGCGCTACCTCGACAGCTGGCTGCGCGGCATCGGCGCCGCGGCGATCGACGACCTCATGGAGGACGCGGCCACCGCCGAGATCAGCCGGTCTCAGCTCTGGCAGTGGATCCGTCAGGGCGTCGTGACCGCCGAGGGCACGCGGGTGACGGCCGAGCTGGTCGAGCAGCTGCTCGAGCGCGAGGTCGCCGAGCGTGCGGGCGAGGGCTCCCGCATCGAGGATGCGGCCGAGCTGTTCCGCGAGGTGACGCTGGGGGATGACTTCCCGACGTTCCTCACTATCGCGGCCTACTCGCGCTACCTGGTCGAACCGGCCGCCGCGACTCCCCGCGCACGGGAGATGGTCGCCGCCTAGTCAGCCGCGACCGCCCGCCGCGGTCCCGCTCAGTGTCGAGCGGGACCGCGGCATCCGCGCGTTCAGTCGTAGTTGCGGTGGATGAGCCGGCTCAGCACGATCGCGCTGCGCGTGTGGTCGACGCTGGGGGCCACCCGGACCTTCTCGAGCGCGTCCTCGAGCGAGGGGATGTCGCGGGAGCGCAGCAGCACGACCGCGTCGGCGGAGCCGGTGACGGTACTGGCGTCCACCACCTCGGGCACGCCCTGCAGGATGCGCTTGAGCTCCTCGGGGGCGACCGTGCCGCGGCAGAACAGCTCGACCCAGGCCTCGGTCGCCAGGCCGTCGACCTTCGGGTCGACCTGGATGGTGAACGCGCGGATGACGCCGTCGGCGACGAGGCGATCGACGCGCCGTTTCACGGCCGAGGCCGAGAGGCCGATCCTGTCGCCGATGTCGCCGTAGCCGGCGCGGGAGTTCTGGCGGAGGAGGTCGAGAATGCCGTAGTCGAGGTTATCCACGAGCCGATCCTACGCTGAATTACTGCGTGGCTGGCAATGATCACGGCGAAAATGTGCGCACCGAGCCAGATTTCATCGGATGCATGCGTGCAACACTGGAAGTCATGACGTTGACCGACTCCGCCCCCCTCGCCCCCGAACGTGTGGCGACCCAGCGCACGGTGCTGATGTGCCGTCCCGAGCACTTCACCGTCAGCTACCGGATCAACCCGTGGATGCATCCGGAGGAGCCCACCGACACCGCTCTGGCGGTGCGGCAGTGGGACGAGCTCTACCGGATCTACCGGGAGCTCGGCTTCGAGGTGCACCTCATCGACCCGGTCGACGATCTGCCCGACATGGTCTACGCCGCCAACGGGGGCTTCACCCTGGACGGCATCGCCTATGGAGCCCGGTTCCAGTTCCCGGAGCGCGCTCCGGAGGGTCCCGCCTACATGGCGTGGTTCGCGGCGAACGGCTTCGAGGTGCGCGAACCGGTGTCCACCAACGAGGGCGAGGGTGACTTCCTGCTCGTCGGAGACACCATCTTCGCCGGCACCGGCTTCCGCAGCGACACCGCGAGCCACGACGAGCTGCGCCGCATCTACGGCCGCGAGGTCGTCACCCTGCGTCTCGTCGACCCGAGCTTCTACCACCTGGACACCGCGTTCGCGGTGCTCGACTCGAACGGCGGACCGGGCAGCGTGGCCTTCCTCCCGAAGGCCTTCGACGCCGCCAGCCTCGACATCCTCAACGAGCGCTTCCCGGATGCCATCCACGTCACCGACGAGGATGCCGCCGTGCTCGGGCTCAACAGCTTCAGCGACGGGCGCAACGTCGTGATCGCCGCCCGCGCCGAGGAGTTCGGTCGGCAGCTGCGCGAGCGGGGCTTCGTGCCGCATCCGGTCGACCTGTCGGAGCTGCTGCTCGGCGGCGGAGGAGTGAAGTGCTGCACCCTGGAGCTGCGCCGATGACCGCGGTCAACGCCCGGAGCTACCTCGACCAGGTCGAGGAGTTCGGCGCGCACAACTACCACCCGCTTCCGGTCGTGATCGCGCGGGGCGAGGGGGCGTGGCTCACCGATGTCGAGGGGCGCCGCTACCTCGACTGCCTGGCCGCCTACTCGGCCGTCAACTTCGGGCACGGCCACCCCGAGCTGATCGCCGCCGCGAAGGAGCAGCTCGATCGGATCACCCTGACCAGCCGGGCCTTCCACAACGACCAGCTCGGACCGTTTCTCGAGTCGCTGGCCCGGCTGGCGCACAAGGACATGGTGCTGCCGATGAACACCGGCGCGGAGGCGGTGGAGAGCGCGATCAAGGTGGCGCGCGCCTGGGGCTACCGCGTGAAGGGCGTGCCGCACGACGAGGCGAAGATCGTGGTGGCGGACGGCAACTTCCACGGGCGCACCACGACGATCATCAGCTTCTCGAACGATGCCGAGGCGCGCGCCGACTTCGGGCCGTACACGCCCGGCTTCGTGAGCGTTCCCTACGGCGATGCCGCGGCGCTCGCCGCCGCGATCGACGAGAACACGGTGGCGGTGCTGCTGGAGCCGATCCAGGGCGAGGCGGGCATCGTGGTTCCGCCCGAGGACTACCTGCCCGAGGTGCGACGCATCACCGCCGAGCTCAACGTGCTCTTCATCGCCGACGAGATCCAGTCGGGGCTGGGGCGCACCGGCGCCACCTTCCAGTGCGACAACGCGGGCGTGGTGCCCGACATGTACCTGCTCGGCAAGGCACTCGGCGGCGGTATCGTGCCGGTGAGCGCGGTGGTCGCGAACCGCGAGGTGCTGGGCGTGCTGCGTCCCGGTGAGCACGGCTCGACCTTCGGCGGCAACCCGCTCGCGGCCGCCGTCGGCCGGGCTGTCGTCGAGCTGCTCGGGACCGGCGAGCTGCAGGCGCGGGCGCGCGACCTGGGCGCGATCCTGCATCAACGGCTGCGCGCGCTGCTCGGGCACGGCGTCGTCGCGGTGCGCTGCGTCGGCCTCTGGGCGGGAATCGACATCGACCCGGAGCTCGCGACCGGACGACGCGTGTGCGAGCTGCTGGCCGAGCGCGGCGTGCTCGCGAAGGACACCCACGGGTCGACGATTCGGCTCGCGCCGCCGCTCATCATCGAGCTGGCGGATCTGGAGTGGGCGGTCGATCAGCTGGAGGCCGTGCTCGCGGAGCTGCGGGGCGACGCGGCGGCCTGAGACCGCGCCTGCCGCGCACCGAACTGGCGCGATAGGTGATGTTAGCCTAACCTAAGTTCGGTCAACCGAACCGGTTCGACTCCTGGCACCTTTCACGGAGTTCTTCCCCCATGCACGCTTCACGCACTCTGCCCCTGCTCGCCATCGCCGCGAGCGCTGCGCTCCTCGTCGGCTGCTCGGCCGCGACCGACACGGACTCGGTCGACTCGGGCGCCGATGTCGTCGCCGACGGCGCGTTCACCCTGTACTCGGGTCGCGATGAGGAGCTGATCCAGCCCCTCATCGACATCTTCGAGGAGCAGTCCGGCATCGAGGTAGACGTCCGCTACGGCAACACGGCGGAGCTCGGCGCGCTGCTGCTCGAGGAGGGCGACCAGAGCCCCGCCCAGGTCTTCCTCTCGCAGGATGCCGGCGCGCTCGGCGCGCTGAGCCAGGCCGGTCTCTTCGCCGCTCTGCCCGATGACGTCGCCGACGCGGTGCCGGCGGGCTTCACCTCGACCGACGGCAGCTGGGTCGGCCTCACCGGCCGCGCCCGCGTCGTCGTCTACGACGGCGAGGAGCTCACGGCCGACGAGCTGCCCGACACCGTGCTCGAGTACGTCGAGCCGGAGTGGGCGGGCCGCCTCGGCCTGCCGCCGGGCAACGCGAGCTTCCAGTCCTTCGTCACCGCCCTGCGCGTCATCGAGGGCGAGCAGGTCGCCGAGGACTGGGTCGAGGCTCTCGCGAGCAACGACCTGCAGATCTTCGAGAACAACACCGCCACGCTGACGGCGGTCAACGAGGGGGCGCTCGACGTCGGTCTCATCAACCACTACTACTGGTTCCGTCAGGCCGCCGAAGTCGGCGCCGAGAACATGCGCGCGCAGATCGACTTCCTCGAGGCGGGCGACGCCGGCTCGATCGTCAACGTCACGGGCGCGGGCATCCTGAGCGGCGCCGCCGCCGACGCCGATGCGCTCGAGTTCGTGCGCTTCCTCATCTCGGAGGAGGCGCAGACCTACTTCGTCGAGCAGACCTTCGAGTACCCGCTGCTCCCCGGGGTGGCCGCCCCCGAAGGGCTCCCCGCCCTCGACTCGCTCGTCAACCCCGAGCTCGACCTGAGCGACCTCGACGACCTGGCGACGACGCAGGAGCTGCTCGCCCGATACGGCCTCATCTGACCGAGGATCCGCAGGGGACGGCGGGAGCGAGGCGCACCTCGCTCCCGCCGTCTCGCGGGCTCGGCCGAGGGTGATGCAATAGAGACATGGTCCGCCCGCTCGACGTCGCCGATCCGCCCGCACCCGCGGCGACTGTGATCGCGCCCGTGATCGCGCCCGCGACGGCGGGGCGACCGCCGGTGCTGCTCGTGCTCGGGGCCGCCGTGGCGGCCGCCGCGGCCGCGATCCCGCTCGTCTACCTGGTGGTGCGGGCCACGGGCGGCGGCCTCGAGACGATGCTCGAGGTTCTGGCCCGCCCCCGCGTGCTCGAATACGCGACCAACTCGCTCGGGCTCGCCGCGGCGGTCACGCTGACCTCCCTCGTGCTCGGCACCGCGACCGCCGTGGTGCTGAGCCGGCTGCGCGTGCCGTTCCCGCGCACCTGGCTGCTCGTCTCCTCGCTGCCGCTCGCCGTGCCGTCCTATCTCGCCGGCTACGGGTGGCTCGTCACCCTCCCGGCGATCAACGGCTTCCTGCCGAGCTGGATCCTGTTGACGGCCGTGACGGTTCCGTACGTGACGCTGCCGGTCGCGGCCGCCCTGCGCGGAGCATCCGGCGACCTGGAGGGCGTCGCGCGCACCCTCGGCCGGGGCCCAGTGCGGGCCTTCTTCGTCGCCACCTGGCCGCAGGTGCGCCCCGCCGCGATCGCGGGCTCGTTGCTCGTTGCGCTGTACTCTCTGAGCGACTTCGGGCTCGTCGCCATGATGCGGTTCCCGACGCTCACCTGGGGCATCAATCAGGCGTACGCGGCGAGCTTCGACCGCGCCCAGGCCGCCGTGCTGGCCCTGCTGCTCGTGGTGCTCGCCGTGCTCGTGGTGGTCGGAGAGCGCAGCGCCCGCGGTCAGCTGCCGCGCCAGGCCGCGCGCGCCGTCGCCCCCCGCCGCATCGGGCGCGGGGCGCTCCTCGCGCTGCTTCCCGTCGTCGCCGCGGCGCCCGCCGTCGGTGTCGTCGTGCCCCTGCTGGGACTCCTCGCCCGCCTGCTCGAGGCGCAGACCCTGCGCGAGCTCGACGTCGCGCGCCTTCTCGAGGCCGTCGGCGCGACCGTGGGGGTGGCGGTGGCGACCGCGCTGTTCGCGGTGCTGCTCGCGCTGCCGGTCGCGGCGCTCGCGAGTCGCTACCGCGGCCGACTCGTCTCGGCGCTCGAGTCGGTGAGCTATCTCGGACACGCGCTGCCCGGCATCGTCGTCGGCCTCTCGCTCGTGTTCTTCGCGCTCGCCGTCGTGCCGGCGCTGTATCAGAGCGCCGCCGTGCTCGTCTTCGCCTACGCCGTGCTGTTCGCGCCGAAGGCGATCAGCACGATGCGGGCCGGGCTCGGCGACGTGCCGCCGCGACTGGTCGCCGTCGCCCGCACGCTCGGGGATACGCCGCTGCGCGCCTGGTGGCGGGTGACGGTGCCGTTGGCACTGCCGAGCGTGGGCATCGGAGCCCTGCTCGTCGCGATCGCGACCATGAAAGAATTGCCCGCGACGCTGCTGCTGCGCCCGACCGGGATGTCGACGCTCGCCACCGAGCTCTGGAACCGCACGGTGGTGGTCGAGTACGGGGCTGCCGCGCCGTACGCCGCGATGCTCGTGCTGCTGGCCGCCGTTCCGGCGGTCATCCTGTCCGGGGTTCGCACCGTCGCCAAGGAGGAGCTGTGAGCGATCTCGTCATCGACGGCGTGAGCGTCACCCACGGGTCGACGCTCGCGGTCGACGAGGTGTCGCTGCGCATCGATCGCGGCGATCTGGTCGCGGTGCTCGGGCCGAGCGGCTGCGGCAAGACGACCCTGCTGCTGGCGATCGCGGGGCTGCTGCCGATCGGGGCGGGAGCGATCCGCATCGGGGAGCGCGAGCTCTCGCGGCCCGGGCGCACGGTGCCGGCCGAGAAGCGGGGCATCGGCTGGGTGCCGCAGGACGCCTCCCTCTTCCCGCACCTCTCGGTCGCCGAGAACATCGGATTCGCGCTGCCGCGCGGGCGCGGTCGCGGCGCCGCCTCGGTGCGCGCTCGTCGCATCGCCGAGCTCGCCGAGCTGGTCGGTCTCGCAGGTCTCACCGGCCGTGCGCCCAATCAGCTCTCCGGAGGCCAGGTGCAGCGCGTCGCCCTCGCGCGGGCGCTGGCGCCGCGACCGGAGCTGCTGCTGCTCGATGAGCCCTTCGCCGCCCTCGATACGCAGCTTCGCGTCGGCCTGCGCCGCGAGGTCGCCGAGCTGCTGCGCGCGCAGGGCACGACCTCCCTCCTGGTCACCCACGATCAGGAGGAGGCGCTCACCCTCGCCGACAAGGTGGCGGTGCTGCGCGACGGCCGGCTTGAGCAGTTCGGCACTCCCGAGGAGATCTACCAGCATCCCGCCTCCGCCTGGGTCGCCTCGTTCGTCGGCGACGTCGTCGAGCTCGACGGGGCCTGGCGCGGCGGCCGCGTGATCTGCGCGCTCGGCTCGGTCGAGGCGACCGCCGTCGGGTTCGCGCCCGCCGACGGCGACCGCGTGCGGCTGATGCTGCGACCGGAGTGGATCGTGCCGCGACCGGAGCTGCTCGCGCACGCCGCGGCGGGCGCCGATGCGCGGGTCAGCGCGCTCTCCTACGCGGGCCACGACGCGATGCTCACCTGCGATGTCATCGACGGCCCGAGCGTGCGCATCCGCATGTCCACGGTGGAGCTGCCCGCCGTCGGGGACCTGGTGCGCCTCGCCGTGCAGCGGCCCGGACTCGCGTTCCCGCGTCCGGCCTGACGGCGGGCACCCCGCTGATAGCGTCGGGCGGGTGAGCATTCTTCCTTCGACACTGCCGTCGTCCACCCACACCCCGCTGCGTGGCGGGGCGACTCTGCGCTGGGGGATTCTCGCTCCGGGCCGGATCGCGCACAGCTGGACGACGACCGTGCACGCCAACACCGATCAGCGGGTCGTCGCGGTGGCGTCGCGCTCTGCGGACCGGGCGGCCGAGTTCGCGGCGACGCATGGCATCGAGCGCTTCTACGGCGAGTACGAGGCGCTGGTCGGCGATCCCGAGGTGGATATCGTCTACATCGCGGCGCCGCACAGCGAGCACCGCGCGCTCGCCGAGTTGGCGATCGCCGCGGGCAAGCACGTGCTGATCGAGAAGCCGATCGCCACGAACGCGGAGGATGCGGCGGCGATCGTCGCGGCGGCCCGCGCGGCGGGCGTCTTCGCGATGGAGGCGATGTGGTCGCGGTTCCTGCCGCAGACGACCGTTCTCCGACGGCTGCTCGATGACGGTGTGCTGGGCGCGCCGCGACAAGTGTCCGCCGACTTCGGGGCGCGGTTCCCCTTCGACCCGACGAGCCGCGCCTTCGACCCGGCGCTCGGCGGCGGCAGCCTGCTCGACCTCGGCGTCTACACGGTGTGGTTCTGCGGGCTCGTGCTCGGCCTGGACCCGGCCAGCGTCACGGCGCGGGGGAGCCTCGCCGTGACGGGGGTCGACGAGCAGGCGGCGGTCACGCTCGACTACGCGGGCGCGACGGCGGTCGCGAGCTCCAGCATGGTCGCGCACACGCCGATCGTCGCGACGGTCGGCGGCGAGAAGGCGGTGCTGAGCTTCGACAGCCCCTTCTGCGGCGTCGGCGGGTTCTCGATCCGCGCCGGCGACGAGAGCCTCGGGTGGCGCGATCCCGCCCCGCTCGTGTGGAACGACGGGCTCTGCTACCAGGTGACCGCCGTCGCCGAGCACGTCGCCTCGGGACGCACCGAGGCGCCCGAGCATCCGCTGGATCGCAGCGTCGAGCAGCTGCGCGTGATCGACGAGGCCCGGCGCCAGCTGGGCGCCAGCTGAACTCGGCTCGTCAGGCGACCGCGTCGGCGGTGAGGTGCGGGGCGACGAGCAGCTCGAAGGCGGCCGCGGCACGGTGCGCGATCTCGCGCGGGTCCGCATCCCAGATCTCGCGCCGGAACACCTCGCACTCGATGTCGCCGCGGTAGCCGGCCGCGCTGACCAGGCGGGTGAATTCGGTGAAGTCGATGTCGCCATCGCCCGGGATCCCACGCGACAGCAGCGGGTCGGCCGCGATCGGCGTCACCCAGTCGCACACCTGGTAGCTCGCGATGCGCCCCTCGCGGCCCGCTCGCGCCACCTGGACGGCGAGGGTCGGATCCCACCAGAGGTGGAAGGTGTCGACGACGACGCCGACCTGGGCGGCATCGAACGGCGCGGCGAGGTCGAGCGCCTGCTCGAGCGTGGAGACGACCGCGCGATCGGAGGCGTACATCGGGTGCAGCGGCTCGATCGCGAGCGTCACCCCGGCCTGGGCCGCGTGCGGGGCGAGCTCGGCCAGGGCGTCGGCGACGCGGGATCGCGCGCCCGCCAGGTCACGCGACGCGGCGGGGAGACCGCCCGCGACGAGCACGAGCGCGGGCGCGCCGAGCTCGGCGGTCTCGTCGATCGCCCGCCGGTTGTCGTCGATCGAACGCCCGCCGCTCGGGGCCCTCCGGCATCGTGAAGAAGCCGCCGCGGCACAGCGACGAGACCCGGAGTCCGGCGTCGCGGACCAGGCGCGCGCTCGCGGCGACCCCGTACTCGGCGATCGGCTCGCGCCACAGCCCGATGGCGGGGATGCCCGCCTCGGCCGTGACGCGCACGGCCGTCTCCAGGTCGGCCAGCTTGATGGTCGCCTGGTTGAGAGAGAAGCGGTCCAGGCTCATGAGCTCAGCCCGTTCACGGCCAGCATCGTGTGCCAGCGGGCGGCCGCCAGCTCCGGGCGCTCCAGCGCGCGTGCCTGGTTGGCCAGCCGCACGATCTCGCTGAGGTGGGCGAGGCTCCGGCCGGAGTGCAGTCCGCCGACCATCTGGAACGCCGACTGGTGGCCGTTCAGCCACGACAGGAAGGCGACGCCGGTCTTGTAGAACTGGGTCGGCGCGGCGAAGATCTGGCGGGCGAGCGCCTCGGTCGGCTCCAGGATGCGCCGGTACTCGGCCGCATCGCCTGCGTCGAGAGCCTGCAGCGCCACGGCCGCGTTGGGGGCGACGGCGGCGAACGCTCCGAGCAGGGCGTCCGAGTGGCCGAGCTCGTCGCCCTCGATGAGCGACACGTAGTTGAAGTCGTCGCCGGTGAACAGCGTCGCGCCGTCCGGCAGGCGGCGCCGCACCGAGATCTCGGCCTGGGCATCCAGCAGCGACATCTTGATGCCGCGCACCTTGGGCAGGTTGTCCTGGATGATCCGCACCACGGTGGCGCTCGCCGCATCGAAGTCGGCGGAGCCGAAGTAGCCCGCGAGCTCGGCGTCGAAGGCGTCGCCGAGCCAGTGCAGCACGACCGGACCGGTGGTGCGCGAGAGCACCTCGCGGTACACCCGCTCGTAGTCGGCGGAGCTCTCCGCGGCGCGGGCCAGGTGGCGCGAGGCCATCAGCACGACGCCCGCACCCGCCTCCTCGGCGACCTCGAGCTGGTGCAGGTAGGCATCCACCACGGCGTCGACCGAGATGTGCGCCTCCTCCACGTGATCGGTGTTGACCCCGACGACGAGCTCGCCGTTCACGCTGCGCGCCTCGGCGGCGCTGCGCTGGATCAGCTCGGCCGTCGCGGCCCAGTCCAGGCCCATGTTGCGCTGGGCGGTGTCCATCGCGTCGGCGACGCCGAGACCCCACGACCAGACGTGGTGACGGAAGGCGAGGGTCGCATCCCAGTCGATGTCGGCGGGATGCCCCGGGACGTTCTCCGCCGACGTGCGGGGCACGACGTGCGCGGCCGCGAAGGCGACTCGCGAGCTCGGCCGTGCCTTCGGCGAGCGGAATCCGGGCGCGGCCGCGAGCTGGACGCGTTCGAGTCGTCCCTCGGAGTCGAGAAGCTGGAGTGCGGTCATGGGAGCGAGCCTCAGAGGGTGACGGGGGCGAGCTCGAGCCGCCGGCCCTCGGCGGAGCTGGTGAGGCCGGCCTCGCTGAGACGCACCCCGCGGGCGCCGGCGAGCAGGTCGAAGCTGTAGTCCTCCCCGTCCACGACGTGGCGCAGGAAGTGCTCCCACTGCACCTTGAAGCCGTTCTCGGCGGGATCGTTGTCGGGAACCTCGATCCAGTCGCCGAGGTAGTCGTGCGTCTCGGGCAGGTCGGGGTTCCAGACCGGCTTCGGGGTCGCGTTGCGCGGCTGGATCTTGCAGCCGAACAGGCCGACGACGGCGGAGCCGAGCGTGCCGTCCACCTGGAACTCGACGAGCTCCTTGCGGTCGACGCGGACGACCCAGCTGGAGTTGAGCTGCACCGTGATGCCGCCCTCGAGCTGGAAGATCGCGTACGCGGCGTCGTCGGCTGTCGCGGTGTAGCGCACGCCGTTCTCGTCGACGCGCTCCGGGATGTGGGTGACGGCCTGCGCGTAGACGGACTCGACGCGGCCGAACAGGTTCTCGAGCACGTAATTCCAGTGCGCGAACATGTCGGAGATGATGCCGCCGCCGTCTTCGCTGCGGTAGTTCCAGCTCGGTCGCTGCGCGGGCTGCCAGTCACCTTCGAACACCCAGTACCCGAACTCGCCGCGCACGCTCAGGATCTCGCCGAAGAAGCCCGAGTCGATCAGGCGGCGCAGCTTGAGCAGGCCCGGGAGGTACAGCTTGTCGTGCACGACGCCGTTCTTGACGCCGGCGGCCTCGGCAAGGCGCGCGAGCTCGAGGGCATCCTCGAAGCTCTCGGCGGTGGGCTTCTCGGTGTAGATGTGCTTGCCCGCGGCGATCGCCTTCTTGATCGCGTCGACGCGCTTGGTCGTCACGAGGAAGTCGGCGTAGATCGGGAAGTCGGGGTTGGCGAGCGCCTCGTCGAGGCTCGTCGTGTAGTGGGTGAGCCCGTGGCGCTCGGCCAGTTCGCGAAGCTTCTCCTCGCTGCGGCCGACGAGCATAGGCTCGGGCATCAGGCGTGATCCGTCGGCGAGGAGGACACCGCCCTGCTCGCGGATCGCGAGGATCGAACGGAGCAGGTGCTGGCGGTATCCCATGCGACCCGAGACGCCGTTCATGATGATGCCGATGCTGCGGGGAGCCACGTTGCCTCCTGGTTGGTCTGAAATGCCCGAGAGCGCGTCAGCGACGAGTCGCCTCGGAAAGGGCTTTCCGACACAGTAGCGGGCCGTCTGGTTCGACGCAACCGTTACCCGGGGACGGGGACGTGGACGTGGACGGGGTCGGTGCGCCGGCGCTGCGGGTGGCCGCACCGCCCGGGGCGCCCGAACCGGATCAGCGCGCGGTGCTGGCGCGCGCCACGACCGCCGTGGCGAAGGTCTCGTCGGCGATCTCGCCGTCGTCGTCGCCCATCGCCAGTTCGACGGCTCGCTGGCCGAGGGCCTCGAGCTCGACACGCACCGTCGTCAGCGCCGGGACGGTGTCCTTCGCCGCCTCGATGTCGTCGAAGCCCGCGACCGCGATTCGCTCCGGCACCGAGACGCCCGCGTCGCGCAGCGCCGTCAGCGCCCCGATCGCCATCACGTCGTTGACGGCGAAGAGCAGTTCGACCTCGTCCAGATGGTGCTCCACGACGCGCCGGGCGGCATCCGCCCCCGCGTCGCGGCTGAACTCGCCCGCGAGCACGAGGTGATCCGGCACGGTGACCCCGAACGCCGCGAGGCCCCGCCGGAAGCCCTCGACGCGCAGCCGCGCGGTGACCAGGTCGGCCGGGCCCGCCGCGATCGCGACCTTGCGGAATCCCGCCTCGCCGAGGTGTCGGCCGAGCGCCTCGGCGCCCCCGGCGTTGTCGAGCTGGATGCTGGCGAAGTCGAACTCGTTCTGGCCGATCAGCACGACGCGGCCGCCGCCGGCGCGATACCCGTCGAGCTCGCGCGCCAGCGCATCATGGCCGGGCTCGTTGACGAAGCGGCTTCCCGCGAGCACGAGCAGCTGCGGCGCAGCCCGCGCAGCTCGCGGACCAGCGCAAGCTCGCGCTGCGGGTCGCGCTCGGTCACCGCGATCGTCACGAGCAGCCCTTCGCGCTCGGCGGCGCGCGCCACGCCGGAGGCGAGGGTCGAGAAGAACGGGTCGGCGATGTCGCTCACGAGGAGGGCGGCGATCCGCGAGGCCCCGCGGGCCATCGCCTGCGCCGACAGGTTCGTCGTGTACCCGATGCGCGCGGCGGCCTCCATCACGCGGGTGCGGTACGACTCGGCGACCTGTCGGGTGCTGCCGTTGACGACGCGAGACGCGGTGGCGAGGGAGACCCCGGCTTCGCGCGCGACGTCGTACAGCGTCGGGGCACTCGGGTGATCGGTCACGGCGAGAGCATAACGCGGCGGCGGGGTTAGCCTGGGCGAGTGACGGTGCTGACTCCGGACCTGCTCGACCGCATCCGCTCGCGCGCGGCGGACTACGACCGCGCCAACGCGTTCTTCTCCGAGGATCTGGAGGAGCTGCGGGCGGCCGGATATCTCGCCCCGCGCTCGCTGCTGGAGACGGCGCGCGACCAGCGACTGCTGGCGGCCCACGCGCCGGCCACCGCGCTCGGCATCAACATGCACCTGGTCTGGGTGGGTGTGGCGCGGGTGCTGCACGAGCGCGGCGACTCCAGCCTCGACTGGGTGCTGCGGGATGCCGAGGCGGGCGAGCTGTTCGCCTTCGGCAACAGCGAACCGGGCAACGACCTGGTGCTCTGGGACTCGCTCACCACGGTCGACACCGTCGACGGCGGTTACGCCTTCACGGGCACCAAGATCTTCACCTCGCTCGCCCCCGCCTGGACCCGGCTCGGCGTGTTCGGCAAGCAGGTCGACGGACCCGACGGTCCCCGTCTCGTGCACGGCTTCCTCACGCGCGACGACGCGGGCGTGACGACGCTCGACGACTGGGACACGCTCGGGATGCGGGCGACGCAGAGTCGGACGACGAAGCTCGACCACGCGGTCGTGCCGGAGGAGCGCATCTCGCGCTTCCTCCCGGTGGGGCCGAACGCGGATCCGTTCGTGTTCGCGATCTTCGCCAACTTCCTGCTGCTGATCGGCTCGGTCTATGCGGGCATCGCCGATCGCGCGCTCGAGCTCGGCGTCGAGGCGGTCACGCGCCGCACGAGCGTCAAGACGGGCACCAGCTACGACCGCGATCCCGACTTCCGCTGGCGGCTCGCCGAGGCGGCGCTCGCGCTCGACGCCCTCGCGCCCGATCTCGACACGCTCGCCCGCGATGTCGACGAGCAGGTCGACCACGGCGCGCTGTGGTTCCGGAAGCTCACCGGCGCCAAGCACCGCGCGACCGAGACCGCGCGCGTCGTCGTGGATCAGGCCATGCGCTCGGCGGGCGGCGGCGGATACCGCTCCGCGAGCGAGCTGGCGCGCCTGCAGCGCGACGTGCTGGCCGGCATCTACCACCCGAGCGACACCGAGAGCGTTCACGCGACGGTCGCCGCCAGTCTCCTCGGCCCGCTCTAGGGTTCGCCGCTCTCGACGCCCGGGCGCTCGGCGCACCGGGTGTTGACACCGTGCTCTCATTCGGCATAGTGTTCTGACTTGTATACAAGTACGGATACATGGTCAGCGGTGACCGGCAGGGTCGCCGCGCGACCTGCCGAACCGGAGGAGACCAGTGAGCACGACATCGTCGGCCGGCGAAGTAAGCGGGCAGAATTACCTCCGGGGGCAGATCGCCCGAGAGCTCACCGCCGCACTCGGGCCCGAGCACGTCAGCCAGGATCCCGCCGACCTCCAGGCCCAGGCCTCGGACTGGTCGTGGTACTCGAAGTTCCTGACCTACAAGGGCCTTGAGCAGCCCGCCGCCGACTTCGCGGTGCGGCCGGCGAACACCGCCGAGGTCGAGCGCGTGGTGCAGATCGCGAGCGACTACCGCATCCCGATCGTGACGCGCGGCGGCGGCTCCGGCACCCAGGGCGGCACCTTCGCCCCCTACGGCGGCATCTCGCTGGACCTCGGCCGCCTCACCGACATCGTCGAGATCGACGAGCAGAGCCTCGTCGTCACGACCGGCGCGGGCATCGACGGTCCGACGCTCGAGAAGGCGCTCAACGAGAAGGGCCTCACGCTCGCCCACTACCCGGGCTCCTACCACCTCGGCGCGACCATCGGCGGCTTCATCGCCGCCCGCGGCTCCGGCGTCGTCTCGACCAAGTACGGCAAGGCCGAAGACCAGGTGCTCCAGGTGGAGGCGGTCGTCGCCCCGGGCAAGACCATCACGACGCTTCCGGTGCCCAGCCACGCGGCCGGGCCCGACCTGCTGCAGTCCTTCGTCGGCTCGGAGGGAACGCTCGGCGTCATCACTCAGGCCAGCCTGCGCATCGACCCGCTTCCCGCGGCGCGCGGCTTCCTGTCCTTCAGCTTCCCCGACATCTTCGCCGGAATCGAAGCCGGTCGGCGGATCATGACCAACCGGCTGCGCCCCGCCGTCATCCGCCTCTACGACGAGGCCGACAGCTACAAGCTGCGCGACTGGGTCGGCACCCCGTTCACCGGCACGCTCATGGTCATCATGTGCGACGGCTCCGAGGACCTCGTCGACTACGAGACGCGCGCCATCACCAGCCTCGTCGAGAGCGCCGGCGGCACCTCGCTCGGCCCCGAGGTCGGGCAGACCTGGTGGGAGGGCAAGTACGAGCCCTACGCCAAGGGCAAGCTGCCGCAGCCGCCGCTCATGTACGGCACCTTCGACCAGGTCGCGCGCTTCGCCGACATCCCGGCGATCTACCGTGCCAAGAAGAAGGTCATCGAAGAGCAGTTCGCCGAGTACGGCGCGCGCTACACCGCGCACCTCTCGCACTGGTACGACTGGGGCGCGATGCTCTACGACCGGTTCTACGTCGACGAGCCGCCGACCGACCCGGCCGAGGCGATGGACCTGCACGACCGGCTCTGGGACGCGGGAATCCTCGCGGGCCTCGAGAACCGCGCCGTGCTGAACGACCACCACGGCGTCGGCATCAAGCTCGGTCGCTTCATGCGGCCGCAGTACGGCGCCGGGTTCGAGCTCATGCGTCAGATGAAGGACGCCTGGGACCCGGACGGGATCATGAATCCCGGAAAGCTCGGGTTCGGCCCGCCGCGCAACAGCCGCTGGTAGCCGTGCCCCACAACTGAATAGCGGCAATACCTGCAGAATGGCACCCTGTGCCCGAACTCAAAGGAGAGTAGTGATGCACCTGTCTATGCACAACTGGATGCGCGCGGAGCCGATCGAGACCACGATCGCCCGCCTGGCCAAGTACGGCTACAAGAGCATCGAGATCTCGGGCGAGCCCGAGAAGTACGATGCCAAGCACGTCCGCGGCCTTCTGGACCACTACGGACTCAACTGCTGGGGCTCCGTCACCCTGATGGTCGACGGCCGCAACATGCAGTCCGGCGACGAGGCGGTGCGCGCCGAGAGCGTGCAGTACGTCAAGGACTGCATCCAGCTCGTCCACGACCTCGACGGCAAGATCCTCACCCTCGTGCCCGGCACGGTCGGCAAGGTCGTGCCCGACTCGACTCCCGAGAACGAGTGGGAGTGGCTCGTCAACGGCACCAAGGAGGTCTACGAGTTCGCCGAGGCCAAGGGCGTGCGGGTCGGCATCGAGCCGCTCAACCGCTTCGAGTCGTACCTGATCACGCGCGCCGAGCAGGCGCTCGCGCTGTGCGACGCGGTCGGACCGAACCTCGGCGTGGTGCTGGACGCGTTCCACATCAACATCGAGGAGTCGAACCTCTACGACGCGATCCGTCTCGTCGGCGACAAGCTGGTCGACGTCCACGTCGCCGAGAACAACCGGATGCCCTGCGGCTACGGCGACTACAACTGGACCGAGTTCGTCGGCGTGCTCAACGAGGTCGGCTACGACGGCGCCCTCACGGCCGAGTTCGTGGCCCCCGTCGACCGCACCCCGGCCAACAAGTACCCGAACGCGCTCGAGACCAACCTCGAGGGCCTGGACATCCCGCCGGAGCAGCTCAAGTTCATCATCGACCACGGTTCGTCGATCCTCACCGAGGAGTTCTACGACTGGCTGGTCAAGGTGAACTCGGAGACGTTGCTCCCGCTGATCAACGACAAGTGGTAGGCGCCTGAGCGCATGGGCAAGGTAGTCATCGTCGCGACGCTCGACACGAAAGGGCCGGAGGTCGCGTACCTGCGCGATCGTCTGCTCGCCCTCGGGGTCGAGTCGCTCGTCGTTGACTCAGGAATCCTTGGCGAACCGGTGGGCATCGTCCCCGACGTGAGCCATGCCGAGCTAGCTGGGCGGGGCGGCATCACCCTCGCCCAGCTTCAGGCCTCCGGCACACGAGGCCGCGCGGTGGAGATCATGCGCGGCCTCGTGCAGGACCTCGTGCGCGAGCGCTTCGACGCGGGCGAACTGGTCGGCGGCATCAGCATCGGCGGGGTCGGCTCGGTGATGGGCGCGGCGGCGATCCAGGAGCTGCCGGTCGGCATCCCCAAGATCGTGATCGCGCCCACGGCGTCCGGTCATCACGAGTTCGGGCCCTACGTGGGGCTGAAGGACGTGATGGTGGTGCACTCGGTCGTCGACATCCTCGGGCTGAACCCGGTGATGACGACGGTGCTCGACAATGTGGCCGCCGCCATGGCCGGGATGCTCGCGCACGGTCACGCCCTCACCCCGCCGGAGGAGGGCCGCCGGTACGTCGCCGCCACGATGCTCGGCAACACCACCAAGGCGGTCGGCGCGCTCAAGGACGAACTGGCGGAGCACGGCATCGAGACCGTCGTCTTCCACTCCAACGGGGTCGGCGGTCCGGCGATGGAGGAGCTCGCGGCCGAAGGCCAGTTCATGGGCGTGATCGACTACACCACGAACGAGATCAACGACCCGCTCGTCGGGGGCATCCACAACGGCGGCCCCGACCGGCTGCGCGTGGTCGGCCGGCTCGGGATCCCGCAGGTGCTGGTGCCCGGCTGCATCGACTTCTCGGTGTGGGCGGCCGGCTCGATCCCCGAGAGCATGGCGGATCGGCCGGTCTACGACCACAACCCCGAGTACACGCTCGTGCGCGCCACGCACGAGGAGAAGAAGCTCATGGGGAGGATCTTCGCCGAGCGGGTCAACGAGTCGACCGCGCCGGTGCACATCGTGATGCCGCTGCGCGGCCTCTCGATCCCGGCGACCCCGGACGGCCCGTTCTGGGATCCGGAGGGCGATCAGCTGTTCCTCGCCGAACTGCGCGCGAACCTGCGCGGCGGCATCACGGTCGAGACGACCGACCACCACATCAACGACCCCGACCTCGGCCGCCTCGTCGCCGAGCGGTTCCTCACCCTCATCACCACAAAGGAGTAAGCCATGACCCGCCCCGAGCGCAAGATCGCGCGCCTCACCACCGGCGACGACGAGTTCCGCGAGAAGTTCCGCTCCTGGAACCACGCCTACCTCTCCTACGTCGACATCGAGGAGTACCTCAAGACGAAGGACACGATCCTCGTTCCCATGGCGAGCACCGAGCAGCACGGTCCGCACCTGCCGCTCTACACCGACACGATCACGGCGATCGAGATCTCGGAGCGCATCTCCGAGCACATCGGCGTGCTGCACACGCCGCCGCTGTGGGCGGGCTACTCGCCGCAGCACATGTACGGCGTCGGCCAGGGTCGCGGCACCGTCACGCTGCGCGCGTCGACGCTGCTCAACCTGATGAACGACGTGGCGCGCAGCCTCATCCACCACGGCTTCAACCGGATCATCTTCATCAACGGCCACGGCTCCAACACCAAGGTCGTCGACCCGGTGCTGCGCAAGCTCCGCTACGAGACCGGGGCCCTGATCTCGTTCGTGAAGCCCTTCATGGAGCGCTACACGGGCGTGCTCGAAGGCCTCATGGAGAACCCGCCGGAGGAGACCCCGGGCTGGCACTCGAGCGAGCTCGAGACCTCGCAGGACATGGCGTGGAACCCGGACCTGGTGCGCATGGAGCGCGCGGTCGACACCCGGGCCCACACGCCGGCCTTCCTGCCGGACGCCTTCAAGAAGAACGACGGCATGCCCGACACCGAGTTCGAGGGCTACCAGTACTTCACCTTCCCGATGGACCACCACGAGTTCGTCGAGAACGGCATCATCGGCAACCCGATGCGCGCCACGGCCGAGAAGGGCGAGGAGGCGTTCCGCCGCTACAGCGAACATGTCGCGCGCGGAATCCTCGAGCTCGAGAAGGTGCCGGTGGACGTGCACACGCGGGAATTCATCGACCGCACCATGTGAGTCCTATAGTTGGCTCGATCGAATGGAAGCACCATGACCGCTGATGAAGTTGGCTCGCGCGTCGACACCGCGTACGAGTGGCTCTTGGCCGAGATCACTGGGTTTCGCATCCGCTCCGGAGCACCGCTCTCGGAGAACCGGATCGCGACCCAGCTCGGCATCAGCCGCACTCCCGTGCGCGAAGCGCTCCAGCGCCTCGAGAAGGAGGGGCTGGTCAAGCGCACCGACAGCGCGCGCTTCGCGGTCTCGCAGCTGACCATTCAGGAGGTCAACGACGCGTGCGACCTGCTCGAGGCGCTCGACACCTATGTGTGCCGCAAGGCCTCGAGCAAGCTCACTGAGGCGGACGTCGAGCAGCTCACCGCGAGTGTGGCGGAGATGCAGCGCGCCGCGGCGGCGGACGATCGAGCCTCCTGGTCGGCCGCCGACCTGGCGTTCCACCGCACCGTCAACACGATCGCCGACAACCAGCTCGTCGCCGACACGGTCAAGGAGACGCGGCGTCGCATCCAGCGCTTCTGGATGCGCGCCGCCTCGCTGCAGTCGCGCCTCGAGGCGTGCTCGCAGGAGCACCTGGTGCTCGCGAATGCGATCATCGCGAAGGACTATGACGCGATCGAGCCGGCGGTGAAGGAGCACATCGGCCACATGCGCGGGCGCATGATCGAGATGCTCGAGGCCGCGGGCGCGCTGCTCGGCGACTGACCCGACAACGAAAGCGGGCCGAACCTGTGATCCAGGTTCGGCCCGCTTCGTCGTGCGGTGCGCTCTAGTCCTTGGCGGCGAAGGCGTCGTCGAAGGAGCCGGTCGGCACGTTCCAGAGCAGCGAGCGCACGTACTCGAGACCGGCGGGCGCGCCCTGGAGGCGGTCCATGCCGGCGTCCTCCCACTCGACCGAGATGGGGCCGTCGTAGCCGATCGAGTTGAGGGCGCGGATCGCGTCCTCCCACGGCACGTCGCCGCGGCCCGTCGAGACGAAGTCCCAGCCGCGGCGCGGGTCGGCCCAGGCACGGTGCGAGCCGAGGATCCCGTTGCGGCCGTTGCCCATGCGCATCCGCGTGTCCTTGCAGTCCACGTGGTAGATGCGGTCGGCGAAGTCGAGGATGAACGCGACCGGGTCCAGTCCCTGCCACACCATGTGCGACGGGTCCCAGTTGAGCCCGAAGGCCTCGCGGTGGTCGATCGCCTCGAGCGTGCGCACCGTCGTCCAGTAGTCGTAGGCGATCTCGGACGGGTGCACCTCGTGCGCGAACCGCACGCCCTCGGAGTCGTAGACGTCGAGGATCGGGTTCCAGCGATCCGCGAAGTCCTGGTAGCCGGCGTCGATCACGTCCTGGCCGACCGGCGGGAACATGGCCACGTACTGCCAGATCTTCGAGCCGGTGAAGCCGATGACGGTGTCGACGCCGAGCTTGCGCGCGGCGATGGCGGTGCGCTTCATCTCCTCGGCGGCGCGCTGGCGCACGCCCTCGGCGTCGCCGTCGCCCCAGACCTTCGCGCCGACGATCGCCTCGTGGCGGAAGTCGATCGGGTCGTCGCAGACGGCCTGGCCCTTGAGGTGGTTCGAGATGGCGAACAGCTTCAGGTTGTACTTGTCGAGGATGTCGAGCCGCGACTGCACGTAGGCGTCGTCCTCGGAGGCGCGCCAGACGTCGAGGTGGTCGCCCCAGCAGGCGAGCTCGAGGCCGTCGTAGCCCCAGCCGCTGGCGAGCTTGGCGACCTCTTCGAGGGGGAGATCCCCCCACTGGCCGGTGAACAGGGTGACAGGATGCGTCATTGCTTCTCCTTGGGTTGGGTGGAACGTGTGGGCAGCGCCGCCGCTAGTCGGCGACGCGGACGCGTCGCGAACCCTCGGCGGAGCTCGCTTCGATGGCGGCGAGCACGCGCTGCACGCGCAGGCCCTCGGCGAAGGAGGGGCTCGACGGGGTGTCGTCGCGGATGCTGTTCAGGAACTCGGCGAACTGGTGCACAAAGGTGTGCTCCCAGCCGATGATGTGGCCGTCGGGCCACCAGGCGCCCACCCACGGGTGGTCGGCCTCGGTGACGAGGATGCGGCGGAAGCCCTGCCGGCCGGCGCTGTCGGCGCCGTCGAAGAACCACAGCTCGTTGAGGTTCTCCAGGTCGAAGCTGAGGCTGCCGTGCTCGCCGTAGATCTCGAGGGTCAGCCCGTTCTTCTTGCCGAGCGCGAGCCGCGTCACCTCAAGCTGCGCGACGCCGCCTCCCGACAGCTGCGCGGTGCCCCAGGCGGCGTCGTCGACGGTGACCTGCTCAAGGGCGCCGCCGCCGGAGCCCTTGATGCCGCCGTCGCCGCCCTCGCCTCCGGGACGCTCGGCGACGAAGGTGCGCAGTCCGCCCGAGACCTCGTCGAGCGTCTCGCCGGTGACGTGCTGGATCAGGTCGGCGATGTGCGAGCCGAGGTCGCCGAGCGCGCCGCTGCCGGCGGTCTCGCGCCGCAGCCGCCAGCTCATCGGGCTCGACGGGTCGTTGAGCCAGTCCTGCAGGTAGGCGGCGCGCACGTGGCGGATCGGGCCGATCCTGCCCTCGGCGACCAGCTGCCGGGCGACCTCGATGGCGGGGACGCGGCGGTAGTTGAAGTTGACGATCGCGTGCTGGCCGCGGGCGGTCGCGGCCTCGGCGGCGGCGAGCATCCGCTCGGCCTCCTCGACCGAGTTGGCGATCGGCTTCTCGACGATCACGTGCTTGCCAGCTTCGAGCGCCGCGATCGCGATCTCGGCATGCATGTTGCCGGGGGCGCAGACGTCGATGATGTCGATGTCGTCACGGGCGATCACCTCCCGCCAGTCGGTCGCCGACTCGGCCCAGCCGAAGCGGGCGGCGGCCGCAGCCACCTCGGTGGCGTTCCGCCCGACGAGCACCGCCTGCTCGACGGCGGGCACATCGAAGTAGGCGGCGACGTTGCGCCACGCCTGCGAGTGCGCCTTGCCCATGAACGCGTAGCCGATGACGGCCACCCGCAGTGTCTTGTCCGTGGTCATGGAGGTCCCTTCGCTCCGTTGCGAATTCGGTGGGGGATTCCCTCGCTGATTGACAGCGGTGGAACATGCCCCTATCGTACAACTACTTGTATACAAGCAGGGATACATTTCCGCATCCCGTTCCGAATGGCAGTTCACAGAGTCGTGAAGGTGACATGGATCAGTTTCTTCTCATCGCGCTGAATGGGCTGACGCTTGCCGCCGTGTACTTCCTGGTTGCGAGCGGACTCACCCTGATCTTCGGCCTCATGCGCGTCATCACCATGGCGCACGGCACCAGCTACCTGCTCGGCGGGTATCTGGGCTACGTCATCGCCCGCGAGACCGGCAACTGGTTCCTGGGGGCTCTCGGCGGCGCGCTGCTCGTCGGAATCCTCGGCCTCGTCATCCACCAGGTGCTGATCCGTCGCTTCCAGGACGACGACATGCGCGTCGCGCTCATCACGCTCGGCGTCTCGCTCATCGGAACCGACCTGATGCTCGCCTTCTTCGGCGGCACCGCCACGCAGGTGCCCGTGCCGACCGAGGTGCAGACCTCCTCGGTCGACCTGCCGCTCATCGGCGCCTACCCGGCGCTGCGGCTGCTCGTGCTCGTGATCGCCCTGGTCGTCGGCGTCGGACTCACGCTCTTCATCACCCGCACGCGGTTCGGCTCGGTGGTCCGCGCCGGCGTCGACGACAGCCAGATGACGGCCGCCACCGGCGTCAACGTCCGGGTCGTCTTCGGCGTCATCTTCCTGCTCGGCTCGGCGCTCGCCGGACTTGCCGGCGTCGTCGGCGGCACGCTGTTCCCGCTGCTGCCCGGGCAGGACGGGGTGTACCTCCTGTACTCCCTCGTCGTCGTGATCGTCGGCGGGATGGGCTCCATCACGGGCGCCGCGATCGGCGCCGCCCTGGTGGGGCTGGTGTCGCAGTTCTCGCTCGTCTACGCGCCGACGTACTCGCTGGTGCTGACGTTCGCGCTCATGGTGGTCGTGCTCGCGATCCGCCCGCAGGGAATCATGGGGAGGGCGTCATGAGCAACGTCGAACTGTTCGCGCCGCGCCGCACCGGGATCGCGCGCTGGCTGCCGTGGGCGCTCGGCGGAACCGTGCTGCTGCTCGCCCTGCTGTTCCCCTACCTCGTCGACCGCCCCCGCTTCTGGCTGCCCAACATCGGCGTGCGCTCGATCTGGCTCGGCATCATCGCGATGAGCCTGGTCTTCCTGAACCGCTACGTCGGGCTGCTCTCGCTCGCGCAGGTCACGATCGCGGGCGTCTCCGCCTACGCGGTCGGCGTGATGATGGTGACCTTCGAGCTGCCGTTCCTGATGGCGGCCGTCGGCGGCCTCGCCGCGGGAACCCTCGCCGGATTCCTGATCGCCCTGATCGCCGCCCGCACCAAGGCGATCTACTTCCTGATGATCACCCTCGCGATCGGGCAGGTGTTCTACTCGTGGGCCTCGCAGGCGATCGAGGTGACGAACGCCCGGCGCGGCCTCGCCCCCGTGCTCAAGCCCGACCTCGGCATCGTGAACCTCAACGACATCACGACGTTCTACTACTTCGCGCTCGTGCTCGGCGTGCTCTGCTACGCGCTGTGCCGCTACGCCGCGAGCTCGACCTTCGGTCTCACGCTGCAGGGCGTGCGCGACAGCCCGGAGCGGATGAAGGCGCTCGGCTACAACGTCAACCGGTATCGCATCGCCGCGACCACGTTCGCCGCCTTCATCGCCTCGGCCGGCGGCATCCTGCTCGTGCTCGACCGCTCGCAGGTCGACCCGGACGTGGTGAGCCTCGGCTCGACGCTCGACGTGCTCGTCGTCGCGGTGATCGGCGGCGTCGGCTCGCTGGGCGGCGTGTTCGCCGGTGCCCTGGTGCTCACCCTGCTCTCGAACTTCGCCCAGAACCTGACCGACCGATACATGACCCTCACCGGGCTCGTGTTCATCCTCGTCCTGCTCTTCGCTCCGGCCGGTCTGGCCGGGATCGGGCAGCAGGTTAAGCGGTTCATCGACCGGCGGCGCGGCGCGCGCCAGGACGACGAATCGCAGCAAGACCCGCCGGCTGCCCAGCCGACGGAGAGTGCAATCACGGAAGGAAAACAGCAATGAAGCTGAAGAAAAAGGGCCTGGCCGCCTCGGTGGCCATCGGGGCATCCGTGCTCCTGCTCGCCACGGGCTGCTCGGCAACCGGAGGCGACGACGACGGTGTGATCAAGATCGGCGTCCTCGCCACCAGTGAAGGCAACCTCGCCTTCGGCATGGACGAGGCGAAGGCCGCCATCGGCGTCGCCATGGAGGCACGCGGCGGCACGATCAACGGCGGCGAGATCGCCGGCCAGCAGGTCGAGATCATCTACGCCGGAACCGACGGCACGACCGCCTCGGCGCAGACGCAGGTGAAGAAGCTCGTCGAGAACGACGGCGTCGACATCGTCTTCGGCCCGGTCTCCGGTGACGAGGGCGAGACGGTCGTGCAGTACGCGCTGACCGTGCCCGAGGTCACCTTCGTCAACGGCTCGGCCAGCCCGGTCGGCATGACGCTCGAGGGTGCCGAGAACTTCTTCCGCTTCCACGGCGACTCGGCCATGTGGATGGGCGGCGTCGGCGACTACGCCTACGACGAACTCGGCTACGAGAAGATCTACCTCCTCGCCGAGGACTACTCCTTCCCGTACGACAACGCGGGCGGCTTCTTCAGCGAGTTCTGCGGAGCCGGCGGCGAGATCAACGGCGCCTCCTGGGTGCCGGTCGGCACCACCGACTACGCGACGATCATCGCGCAGATCCCGGCGGACACCGACGCGGTGTACGTGGGCCTCGGCGGCGCGGACGCGGCGAGCTTCCTCTCGCAGGCCGTGACCAACGGCGTCAACAAGCCGCTCGTCGGCGGCACGATCGCGGTCGACACGACGGCCCTCTCGGGTGACGCCAACATCGCCTCGGCGGCTGTCGGCATGATCTCGGGTGGCCCGGTTCCCGGCGCCACGTTCTCGAACCCGGTGTGGGACGAGTTCGTTGCCGCGTACGTGACGCAGCCGAACGCCTTCCCGAGCCCGTCGATCTTCTCGCTGCTGTACTACAACTCGTTCGAGCCGCTGCTGCTCGGACTTGAGGCAGCGGACGGCGACCTCTCGGACGGCCACGAGGCCTACCGCGCGGCGCTGGCGTCGACCAGCTGGGAGAGCCCGACCGGTCCGATGACGATGGACTCGAACCGTCAGGCGATCGTCGACAACTACATGAACGCCGTGGTCGAGGCTGAGGACGGCTCGCTCGTTCTCGAGACGATCGCGACCACCAGCGGAGTGTCGCAGGGCACGACGGTCTACGACCGCTTCGACGACTGCAGCATCTTCTAGCCAGATCCGTTCCCGGTCGGCCGAGCACAGGCGGCCGACCGGGGACACCCTTTCCACCCTGAACCGAGAGGAACCCGCGATGACGGATCTCGCCCTCCGCGTCGACGACGTGTCGAAGCACTTCGGCGGACTCAAGGCCATGCGCCACGTGAGCCTGACGCTCGACGCGGGCGAGCGCATCAGCGTGATCGGCACCAACGGCGCCGGCAAGTCGACGCTCTTCAACTGCATCGCCGGCACGTTCCCGATCTCATCCGGGACGATCGAGCTCTTCGGCGAGAACGTCTCGCACACCTCCGCCGCACAGCGGGCGCGGCGCGGACTCGCGCGCACCTTCCAAACCTCGCGGCTGTTCGAGCAGCTCACGGCCGCCGAGAACGTCTACATCGCCCTCGGGGGCAACGAATTCCGCGGCGGACTCTTCCGCCACGCCCGGCGCGACGAGGCCCGCTGGAGTCGGGTCGCTCGTCTGCTGGAGCGCGTCGGCCTCGCCGGCCGCGGCCCCAATCTGGTGGCCGACCTGTCGCACGGCGAGCAGCGCCAGCTCGAACTCGCCATGGCGCTCGCGCTGGAACCCAAGCTTCTGATGCTCGACGAGCCAGCCGCGGGGTTCTCGCCCGGCGAGCGGGCCGCGCTCATCACCCTCCTGCGGGAGCTGCCGCAGGAGATCAGCCTGCTCCTGATCGAGCACGACATGGACATCGCGCTCGCCGTCGCGAGCCGCGTGATCGTCATGCACGACGGGGAGAAGATCCTCGAGGGCACGCCCGACGAGATCCGCGCCAGCGAGCGGGTCCGCGAGATCTACCTGGGAGGATCCATTGACCACGCAGCCTGACCAGGCCGCCGGCTTCGAAGTCACCGACCTCAACGTCTACTACGGCCGCGTCCACGTCCTCCAGGACGTGTCGTTCCGCATGGGCACCGAACCGCTCGGCATGGTCGGGCGCAACGGCATGGGCAAGACGACGCTCGTGAAGGCGATCGCCGGATTCGTGCCGGTGAGCAGCGGATCGATCGAGTTCGAGGGCCGCGAGCTGGTGGGGCGTCAGCCGTACCAGATCAACCGGGCCGGCATCGCGCACGTGCCCCAGGGCCGCCGGATCTTCCCGTCGCTGACCGTGCACGAGCACCTGACCATGGTGGGCGCCAAGAAGAGCGCGCGCTGGAACGTGCCCGCCATCTACGACCTGTTCCCGCGACTCGCGGAGCGCCGCAAGAACGGCGGCGCCGAGCTCTCCGGCGGCGAGCAGCAGATGCTCGCCATCGGTCGCGCGCTGCTGTCGAATCCGCGCCTGCTGGTGATGGATGAGCCCTCCGAGGGGCTCGCCCCCGCCGTCGTCGACCACCTCGCCGAGGTGCTGCGCGGGGTTGTGAGCGAGGGCCAGGCGGTGCTCCTGATCGAGCAGAACCTGCGCTTCGCCACGGAGCTGTGCGACCGCATCCTCGTGATGGTCAACGGCCGGATCGCCGCCGACCTGCCCGTCGGCGAGATCGCCAACGACCCGGAGATCCAGAACCGGTATCTGGGTGTCGTCTAGCCTGGCGGCATGACCTCGACCTTCGATCTCACCGGCTCGCTGGCCGTCGTCACGGGCGCGAGCCGCGGCATCGGCGCGGGCATCGCGCTCGGGCTGGCTCGCGCGGGCGCCGACGTGGTCGGGGTCTCACGCACCGGCGGCGACGCGGAGGTGGCCGAGGCGATCCGCGCGCTGGGCCGCGAGTACCACTCGCTGTCGGCCGATCTGGCGACGCTCGAGGGCGTGCACGATCTCGTCGCGCGACTCGACGAGCTCGGGCGGCCGGTCGACATCCTGATCAACAACGCCGGGATCGCCGAGCGGGCCCCCGCCGAGGAGCACACCGATCAGCAGTGGGAGCACGTCGTCGCGGTCAATCTCACCGCGCCGTTCACCCTCGCGCGTGAGCTCGGCGCTCGCATGCTGGCGCGCGGTCGCGGGCGGATCATCTTCCTGGCCTCGATGATGACGTTCCAGGGCGGGCGCAGCGTCGTCAGCTACGCCGCCACCAAGTCCGGCGTCGCCGGCGTCGTGCACGCGCTCGCGAACGAGTGGGCCGGCCGCGGCGTCAACGTCAACGCGATCGCCCCCGGCTACATCGAGACCGACCTGACGTCGGGGTCGCACGCCGACCCGGAGCGCCGTCAGGCGTTCATCGAGCGCATCCCGGCAGGGCGCTGGGGCACCCCGGATGACCTCGCCGGCGCGGCGGTCTTCCTCGCCTCGCCCGCGGGCTCCTACGTGCACGGTGTCGTGCTGCCGGTCGACGGCGGCTGGCTCGTTCGCTGACTCGGCCGCCGCGCGTCGGCGCGTCAGCTTAGGTTTGCCTAAGCTGGTGGGGTGTGCCGTCTGCCGCACGGAAAGGTCGTCATGCTCCGCTCCCGCATCGCCGCCGCAGGTCTGACCGTCGGCGCGCTTCTCGCGTTCGGCGCGGCGGCCCCGACCAGCGCGGCCACGACGGCGGTCGACGCGGAGTGCGAGATCGTCGACGCGAGCCTCACCTGGGGCTTCAAGGAGTCGTTCCGCGCCTACATCGACGGCGCGATCGCCAACGGGGAGTGGACGACCGAGGGGGCCGTCAGCTACGCGACCCCCGATTTCACCTGGGCGCCGGGAGCCGGATTCCTGGACCCCGAGGCCGACACAGCCGACCTCCACTTCAGCGGCGGGATCCGCTTCACCGGTCACGGCGGCATCCTCGACACCACCTTCTCCGACCCGATCGTGCGCGTCGAGACGGACGGCAGCGCCCACGTCGTGATCGATGTCGCGGGGGCCACGCGCGACGGCGAGCAGATCACCGCACCCAGCGTCGACTTCCTGACCGGCGCGGCGGAGTCGAGCGTCGACGACGGGCAGTGGACGCTGCTCATCGCGACGCCGATCCTGACCGAGGACGGAGCGGAGGCGTTCCCTGACTACCCGGCGGGCGCCGAGTTCGATGCGATGGCGATCACCGCCAGCATCGACGAGACCTGCGCCGAGGCGCTGGTCGCCGCCGCGGAGGCCCGGGAGCTGCCGACGCGCGTCGGACTCATCGCCGGGGGTGCGACCGCGGCCGCCGCGCTCGCCGTCCTGGTCGTCGGGCTCGTGCGGCGTCGGGGCGCGCAGGCATGACCCGCCGCCAGGCCTCGCGGCCGGCCGCCGCGGCGCTTGCCACGATGCTCGCGGCGACGCTGCTGCTGACCGGGTGCACGACGACCGGATCGGGCATCGCCCCCACACCCGTCGTGGCCGACGATCGCCCGCTCTCCGAGCTGACCCTCTACCCCGACCCCAGCGACGTCGAGGGCCCGACGACCGCCGTGCTGCCGAACGAGGCGATCGAGCCGATCGCGGTCGATCCCGCGGTGTCGCTTCCCGTGACGGTCACCTCCTACGACAGCGACGGGGAGATCTCGGTCGAGGTCACCGACACCTCGCGCGTGCTCGCCCTCGACCTGGCGGGCTCGATCGCCGCCACCGTCTGGGGCCTGGGCCTCGGCGACCGGCTCGTGGGGCGCGACACCTCGACCACCTTCGAGGGCACCGCCGACCTTCCGCTGGTGACCAGCAGCGGGCACACGATCAACGCCGAAGCGGTCATCGCGCTGCGCCCCACTCTCGTGCTGACCGACGGCACGATCGGCCCGCGCGACGTTCTCGAGCAGCTGCGACAGGTTGGCGTGACGGTCGTGTTCCTCGACAACGAGCCGACGTTCGACGGCGCCGCGCAGCTCGCTCGCGACGTCGGGGCGGCGCTCGGCGCGCCCGCGGCGGGGGAGGTGCTCGCCGCCGCGCTCGAGGCCGAGGTGGCGGCGACCGTCGCCGAGATCGCCGCGATCCTGCCGGCGGATGCGGCGCTGCGCCCGCGCGTGATCTTCCTCTACCTGCGCGGCAGCTCCGGCATCTACTACCTGTTCGGCGAGGGCTCCGGTGCGGACGAGCTCATCGCGGGCCTCGGCGGCATCGATGTGGCCGCCGAGCTCGGCTGGAGCGGCGAGCGGCCGATGACCGACGAGGCGCTCATCGCGGCGGACCCCGATGTGATCCTGGTCATGACCGAAGGGCTCGAGTCAGTCGGCGGTGTCGACGCGCTCCTGGCGGCGAAGCCCGCGATCGCGCTCACCCACGCGGGTCAGAACCGCCGCTTCGTCGACATGGCCGACGGCGACGTGCTGAGCTTCGGGCCGCGCTCCGCGGCGGTGCTCGACGCGCTCGCGCGCGCGGTCTACGCCGACCCGGAAGGGTGAAGTGCCCCGCGGCGGCTGCCACCACACGGCCGCCGCGGGGACGTTTTAGGAGCGCGGAACGAGGCGCTGCAGCTGGGTGACGTGCTTCGGGGTGAGCTCGTCGAGGCTCTGCACCTCGAGCAGCTTCATGGTGCGCACGACCTGGTCGGAGAGGATCTGGATCGTGCGGTCGACGCCCGCGCGACCGCCGGCCATGAGGCCGTAGAGGTAGGCGCGTCCGATGAGCGTGAACTTCGCACCCATGGCGATCGAGGCGACGATGTGGGCCCCGTCCATGATGCCGGTGTCGACGGCGATCTCGGTGTCGTTGCCGACCTCGCGCACGACCTCCGGGAGCAGGTGGAACGGGATCGGGGCGCGGTCGAGCTGGCGCCCGCCGTGGTTCGACAGGATGATCCCGTCGACGCCGAGGTCGGCGAGCTTCTTCGAGTCCTCGACGTTCTGCACGCCCTTGATCACGAGCTTGCCGGGCCACATCTCGCGGATGATCTTCAGGTCGTCGAAGTTGATCGAACGGATCCATCGCCGAGTCGAGCAGCTCGCCGACGGTGCCGCCGGTGGAGGAGAGCGAGGCGAACTCGAGCTTCGGGGTGGTGATGAAGTCCCACCACCACCAGGGGCGGGGGATCGCGTTGGCGATCGTGCCGAGCGAGAGCTGCGGCGGGATGGAGAAGCCGTTGCGCTTGTCACGCAGTCGTGCGCCGGCGACGGGGGTGTCGACGGTGAACATCAGGGTGTCGAAGCCCGCGGCGGCGGCGCGCTCGACGAGGCCGTAGGAGATCTCGCGCTGGCGCATCACGTACAGCTGGAACCAGTTGCGCCCGTTCGGGTTCGCGGCCTTCACGTCTTCGATCGAGGTGGTGCCGAGCGTGGAGAGCGTGAACGGGATGCCCGCGGCGCCCGCCGCTCCGGCTCCGGCGATCTCGCCCTCGGTCTGCATGAGCCGGGTGAAGCCAGTCGGGGCGATGCCGAACGGCATCGCCGAGGGGCCGCCGAAGATGGTGGTCGAGGTGTCGACGTTCGAGACGTCGCGCAGGATCGAGGGGTGGAACTCGATGTCATCGAAGGCCTGGCGGGCGCGCGCCAGCGACAGCTCGCCCTCGGCGGAGCCGTCGGTGTAGTCGAAGGCCGCGGTGGGCGTGCGACGCTTCGCGATGGTGCGCAGGTCGTGGATGGTGAGCGCCGACTGCAGTCGGCGGCGCTTGCCGTTGAAGTCGGGCTTCTTGAACTTCATCAGCTCGAAGAGCTCGACCGGGTTCGGGAACTGGCGTTTCACCATCAGAGGTGCCTTTCTGGCTCACGGGGCTGAGCGGCGTGGTGCGCGACCAGGCGGTCGCGCGATCCGTGGATGTGGGAGCGGGTGAGCGCGGCGGCCCCGTCGGCATCGCCGGCGAGGATCGCGTCGAGGATTCCCTGGTGCTGGGTGGCGATCTCGCCCGCGGTGAGCAGGCCCGCGCTCTGAACCTGGGCGATGCAGAGCTCGATCTCGCCCATGAGCAGCGCGTGCAGGTGGGCGAGGCGCGGGCTCGGCTGCCCGCTGCCGATCGCGCGGTGGAAGGCGATGTCGGCTTCGGCGAAGGGCTCGCCGTGCTCGGCGCGCGCCAGCAGGATGCGGTGGGCGGCGACGACCTCCGGCGGCACGGATCCGCGGTGCGTCAGCGCTTCGACGGCGGCGGCCTCGACCACGGCGCGGGTGTCGAAGAGATCCTCGATGTCGGCCCGTTCGAGCGTCGGCACGCGCGCGGCGCGATGCGCTTCGCGGCGCAGGAGTCCCTCGGTGACGAGCCGTTCGATCGCGAGCTTGGCGGTGGGCCGGGCGACGCCGTGGCGCAGCGCGACGGCGGACTCGGTAATCGACGAGCCGGGGCGCTCGACGCCGCTCAGGATGCGCTCGCGCAGTTCTCCGTAGACGGAGTCGGGGAGCACGGCAGAAGGCTCGACGTTCATGTCGCCCCCTTTGCCGTTCGCCCGCGCGTGCGGATTGTCTAACAACGTATTGGATTGTTAGACAATCCGCAAGACGCGGACGGCGGGCTTCAGGCCACGTGCGGGAGTACCTCGGTGCCGACCAGCTCCAGGTGCTCCAGATCGCGCAGGTCGAAGAACTGCAGATAGACGCGCGCGGCGCCGCGCTCCGCATACGCCGCGAGGATGTCGACGATCTGCTGCGGCGACCCGACCGCGTTGTTGGGGTTCTCGAGGTTGCCGCCGACCCGGTCGGCGCGGGTTGCGCGCTCCTCCGCCGAGCGTCCGCACCACACCTGCGCGACGGCCGAGTAGCGCAGCGACTCTGGGTCGCGGCCCTCCGTCTCGCACGCCGCGCGCACCACGTCGAAGCGGTCGCCCGCCCCGGTCGGCCCGCTGAAGCTGTTGAATTCGGAGGCGTAGCGCGCCGCAATGCGCGGGGTGCGGGTCGGGCCGCCGCCGCCGACGATGATCGGCACCGAGTCCTGCACCGGACGCTGACGCGCGGGTGCGCCCTCGAGCCGGTAGTGCTCGCCGGAGAAGTCGAAGGTCTCGTCGCCGGCGATCGACCACAGGCCGCGCACGATCTCGAGCTGCTCCTCGAGCATCCCGAAGCGCTTCTCCGGGAACGGGATGCCGTAGGCGCGGTGCTCGGCCTCGAACCACCCGGTGCCGAGCCCCAGCTCGACGCGGCCGCCCGAGATGTCGTCGACGTTGGCGACCTGCACCGCGAGGATGCCCGGGGTGCGGTAGGTGACCGAGCTGACGAGGGTGCCGAGACGCACCGTGCTCGTCTCGACCGCGATGGCGGCGAGGCTGGTCCAGGCATCCGTCGGGCCTGGCGCTCCGTCGGTCGCCTCGCCCATCTTCAGGTAGTGGTCGGAGCGGAAGAAGCCGTGGAAGCCGAGCCGCTCCGCGGTGACGGCGAAGTCCCGAAGTTCGGTGTAGCTGGCTCCCTGTTGGGGTTCGACGAAGGCGCAGATTTCCATGCGTCGATCCTGTCAGGCGAGATCAGCTCAACTGGCCTGCCGCGGCGGAGTCCAGCACGAAGGTCACGTTCTCGTGCAGCTGGAGGGCGGTGGCGGGGCAGTCGATGGTGATCCCCGACTCGATCGCGGTCGCGACCGCCTCCGCCTTCTCGGCGCCGGTCGCCAGCAGCAGGATGCTTCGGGACTCCAGGATCGTGCCGATGCCCTGCGTCACGCTGTGCGTCGGCACGTCGGCGAGGCTGTCGAAGAAGCGGGCGTTCGCTCGACGCGTCGAGTCAGAGAGCGCGGTGACGTGGGTGCGGGTCGAGAACGGGGTGCCCGGCTCGTTGAAGCCGATGTGGCCGTTGCCGCCGATGCCGAGGATCTGCACGGCGATGCCGCCGCTCGCGGCGATGCGCGCGTCGAACGCGGCCAGGGCGGCCGGGTCGTCGGTGGCCGGGGGCACGTGAACGCGGTCGGGGTCCATGCCGAGGGGAGCGATCACGTCGCGCTCGATCACGGAGCGGTAGCTCTCGGGGTGCTCGGCGGGCAGCCCCAGATACTCGTCGAGCGCGAAGCCCGAGAGGGACGAGAAGTCCGCCCCCGCGGCGCGACGACGGGCGAGCGCCCCGTAGAGCCGCTGCGGGGAGGAGCCGGTCGCCAGGCCCAGGCCCGCGCCCGGCGCCGCGGCCAGCGCCTCGAGGACGAGGTCGGCCGCGTACTCGGCCCCGGCCTCGGCCGAGTCGAACACCATGACGTTCAGTCCGCGACGCGCGGGTGCGGTCGGGTGGTAGCTATCGCGCAGAATCACGCATCAAAGATAGCCGTCGATGACGCAATTTGAGCGATAAGTCCCGAATACGCGCAATTGCGACGCCGTTCTGTGCGATGTGCGAGAACGCCCCTCAGGATGCGCGCGGGTCGAAGCGCTTCGGCGGGAACGCGCGCATCGCGATCGCCCGCAGCGACTCGAGGTCGCCGCTGACGAAGCCCTGCGCGCGAGCCTGCACGAGCACGTTGCCGATCGCGGTCGCCTCGACCGGACCGGCGAGCACCGGGAGCCCGGCCGCATCGGCGGTCAGCTGGCACAGCAGCTCGTTGAGCGAGCCGCCGCCCACGAGGTGGATTGCGTTGACCGGCTTGCCGCTCAGCCGCGAGGCGTTCTCGATGGCGCGCGCGTAGGCGTCGGCCAGCGACTGCAGGATGCTGCGCACCAGCTCCGGGCGGCTCGCCGGCGGCTCGATCCCGCGCTCGGTGAACCACGCGGCGATCCGCGCCGGCATGTCGCCGGGAGCGAGGAAGGCCTCGTCGTCGGCGTCGAAGACCGGCACATCGGCGCGAGCGGATGCGGCCTGCGCCAGCAGCGCCGGCAGCGAGATCGTCTCGCCGGTGCGCTCCCAGTCGCGGATGCTCTCGCTGAGCAGCCACAGGCCCATCACGTTGTGCAGGTAGCGCACGCGTCCGTCGACGCCGCCCTCGTTGGTGAAGCCGGCGAGCCGGCTCTCCTCCGTCAGCACCGGGCGCTCGAGCTCGACGCCCACCAGCGACCAGGTGCCGCACGAGATGTACGCGACATCCGGATCCGTCAACGGCACGGCGACGACGGCGCTCGCCGTGTCGTGCGAGCCGACCGTGGTCACCACGGCGCGCGTGTCGCCGATGCCGCGCACGGCGCTCGGCGCCAGCGCGCCCACCTCGGTGCCCGCATCCACGAGCGGGCGGAACAGTCGCTGCGGCAGGCTGAGGCGCTCGGCCAGCGCGAAGTCCCACTCGCCCGTCTCGACGCCGAGAAGTCCCGTCGTCGAGGCGTTGGTGCGCTCGGCGACGCTGCGCCCGGTGAGCCAGTAGCCGAGCAGGTCGGGCAGCAGCAGGTGCGAATCGGCCAGCTCGAGCATGCCGCCGGTGCGGTCGGCGGTGAGCTGGAACAGCGTGTTGAACGACAGGTGCTGCAGGCCGTTCAGCCGGTACAGCTCCTCGGGCGACACGATGCCGTGCACGACGTCCACCGCGGCGAGATTGCGCTCATCGCGGTACGCGTACGGCGCGCCGAGCAGGCGACCGTCGCGCAGCAGGCCGTAGTCGACCGCCCACGAGTCGATGCCGATGCTCGCCACCTGCGGCTCCTGGCGCACCGCGGCGGCGAGGCCCTCGACGACGTCGCGGTAGAGCTCCAGGACGCTCCAGTGCAGGCCGTCGATCGTGCGAACCGGGCGGTTCGGGAAGCGCGCGACGTCGGTGAGCCGCAGCTCGTTGTGCCCGACGTAGCCGAGGATCACGCGGCCGCTGGTGGCACCGAGGTCGACCGCGGCGACCGCGCCCCCGCTCATCGGAGGAACGCCGCCGCGACGCCCGCGTCCACGGGGACGTGGAGACCGGTCGTGTGCGAGAGGTCCGGGCCGGTGAGCACGGCGACCGCGTTGGCGACCGTCTCGGGCAGCACCTCGCGCTTGAGGATGGTGCGCTGCGCGTAGAACTTGCCCAGGTCGTTCTCGTCGATGCCGTAGGTCTTGGCGCGGTTCGCGCCCCAGCCGCTGGCGAAGATGCCCGAGCCGCGCACGACGCCGTCCGGGTTGATGCCGTTGACCTTGACGCCGTGCTCGCCGAGCTCGACCGCGAGCAGACGCACCTGGTGCGCCTGGTCGGCCTTCGTCGCCGAGTAGGCGATGTTGTTCGGGCCGGCGAACACCGAGTTCTTGGAGGCGATGTAGATGACGTCGCCGCCCATGCCCTGCTCGATGAGCACCTTCGCGGTGGCCTTCGAGACGAGGAACGAGCCCTTGGCCATGATGTCGTGCTGGAAGTCCCAGTCCTTCTCGGTGGTCTCCAGCAGCGGCTTCGAGAGCGAGACGCCCGCGTTGTTGACGACCAGGTCGACGCCGCCGAAGGCGAGGACGGCGTCCTGCACCATACGGTCGATCGCGTCGGCATCCGTGACGTTCACCTCGACGCCGATCGCGACGTCGGTCGAGCCGAGCTCGGCGGCGGCCTCCTGCGCCTTCTTCAGGTCGAGGTCGGCGATGACGACGCACGCGCCGTCGGCGGCGAGCCGGGTCGCGATCGCCTTGCCGATGCCGGAGGCGGCACCGGTGACCAGGGCGACGCGCGTCGCGTGGGTCTTCGGCTTCGGCATCCGCTGCAGCTTGGCCTCCTCGAGGGCCCAGTACTCGATGCGGAACTTCTCGCGGTCGCTGATCGGGGTGTAGGTCGAGATCGACTCCGCCCCGCGCATGACGTTGATCGCGTTGAGGTAGAACTCGCCGGCCACGCGCGCGGTCTGCTTGTTGGCGCCGAAGCTGAACATGCCGACGCCGGGCACCAGCACGATCGCCGGGTCGGCGCCGCGCATCGCGGGGGAGTCCGCGTCGGCGTGCTTCTCGTAGTAGGCGGTGTAGTCCTTGCGGTACGCCTCGTGCAGCTCCTTGAGGCGCTCGATGGCCTTCTCGACCGGGGCGTCGGCCGGCAGGTCGAGCAGCATCGGCTTGACCTTGGTGCGCAGGAAGTGGTCGGGGCAGCTCGTGCCGAGGGCGGCGAGCTTGGGCGCGTTGGCGCTGGCGAGGAACTCGAGCACGCGCGGGTCGTCGGTGAAGTGGCCGACCATCGGCTTGTCGTGGCTGGCGATTCCGCGGATCGTCGGCGCCAGGGCGGCGGCCTTGGCGCGGCGCTCGGCGGGAGCCAGGGCGAGGTTCTTCTTGACCTCGCGGCCGAAGGGGCTCTTCTTGCCCTTCGCGGCGAGGTACTCCTCGGCGGTCTTGATGATCCAGAGGCTGTTCTTCTGGCACGCGGCGCTCGTCGCGCCCCAGGCGGTGATGCCGTGGCCGCCGAGGATGCATCCGATCGCGTTCGGGTTCTCGGCCTTGATCTTGGCGATGTCGAGGCCGAGCTGGAAGCCGGGGCGGCGCCACGGAACCCAGACGACCTTGTCGCCGAAGATCTTCTTGGTGAGCTTCTCGCCGTCCTTGGCGGTCGCGATCGCGATGCCCGAGTCGGGGTGCAGGTGGTCGACGTGCGCGGCGTCGACGAGGCCGTGCATCGCGGTATCGATCGACGGCGCGGCGCCGCCCTTGCCGTGCAGGCAGTAGTCGAACGCGGCGACCATCTCGTCTTCGCGGTCGAGACCCGGGTAGACATCGACGAGGGCGCGCATCCGGTCGAGGCGCAGCACGGCGAGGCCGGACTCGGTGAGCGTGCCGAGGTCGCCGCCGGAGCCCTTGACCCACATCAGCTCGACGGGCTCGCCGGTGACCGGGTCGGTCTCGGTGCCCTTGGCGGAGGTGTTGCCGCCGGCGTAGTTGGTGTTCTTCGGGTCGCTGCCGAGCTTGTTGCTGCGGGCGATGAGGTCTTGCGGAGTGCTCACGTCGAACGTCCTTGTCTGTTTCTGTTAAGTCTCTCAGAACGTAACATGACGCGGCGGGCGGGACAAGCGTCCTAGGCGAGTTCGACCAGGTCGCGGAACGGGTCCAGGAGCGGATCGGCCGGATCGAGGTCGGTGACCAGCAGATCGACGGCCTCCCAGGCGAGCGAGCGCGCGAGGGCGCGGCGGCCCAGCTTCGCGGCGTCGGCCAGCACGATCGTGCGCTCGGCGTTCGCACTGAAAGCCGACTTCAGCTGCGCCTCGGTGAGCGACACCTCGTTCGGGCCGAACTCGGCATCGACGCCGCTCGCCGAGGTGAAGAAAGCCGAGTAGCTCATGCTCGTGGCGGCGAGAACGGCGACCGGGCCGACGAAGCTGCCGGTGCGCTCCTCGAGCTCACCGCCGATCAGCACCGAGTGCACGCCGGGGCGGCGACGGGCGGTCGCGGCGTTCTCCAGCGAGTTCGTGGCGATGAGCAGGTCGCGCGCCTCGACGAGCGAGATGAGCGCGTTGCTGGTCGTGGAGGCGTCGAAGGCGGCCGCGCCGTCCAGCGGCACCAGGTCGATCGCCTTCTTCGCGATGATCGCCTTCGCGCCGGCCCGGGCGGTCGCGCGGGCGCCGAACGGCTCCGGCAGCAGCGGAGCGACCGCGCCTCCGCGCACGCGCCGCACCACGCCCTCGGCCTCCAGATCGGCCAGGTCGCGCCGCACGGTCATCGCCGAGACGCGCAGCAGCTCGGCCGCGGACTCGAGGCGGATCGCGCCATCCTGCGCCAGCAGTTCGCGCAGTCGGGCGCGGCGTTCGCTCGCGAGCAGTGGGGTCGACATGCGCATCAGCGTACGCGGCGGTCGAGAACTCGGGGAGATTCCGCACTTGACAGCCCGTCAGCCGGTGCCGTAGTTTCACTGAAACAAGAGATGGTTCATTGAACCAACTTGATCCAGAAGAACTCGCGGACCGTGTGGTCCCGACAACGGCAATGGCGCCCCGACTTCGGCGGCGCCCCAGTAAGGACGGCGATGAGCAAGGCGGGGCCCTACGAGGGCGTTACTTCGGCCGAGGCGAGCATGGAGCGCGCGATGGAGGCCGGCGGCGGCATCCTGCGCCTGGCACCGGCGTGGGTGCCGCGATCGTTCTGCACGCCCGCCCAGCGACTGCGACTGCACCCCGACGACTACTTCCCGCTGGGCAAGGACCGCGGCGGCATCGACGAGCGCTGGTTCGCGAGCGCGATCCGCGCCGAGAACGGTCCGCTGACCGACCCCTTCGAGGGCCTCAGCCTCGTCGTCGGCGCCGACGACGAGGTGATCCCCTTCGACGAGTTCATCGACCACTTCAAGGGGCAGGCCATCGGCGGGCTCTGGGACAAGTACGGCAAGTGGCCGATGTACTCCAAGTTCTTCGACAACCAGTACCCGTTGCCGTTCCACGTGCACCAGAAGGATGAGCACGCGGCGCTCGTCGGCAAGATGGGCAAGCCCGAGGCGTACTACTTCCCGCCGCAGTTGAACAACCACGGCGGCATGTTCCCGTACACCTTCTTCGGCTTCCACCCCGAGACCACGCGCGAGCAGGTCATGGACAAGCTCGAAGGGTTCCTCCGCGGCGGCGACAACCGCATCACCGAGCTCTCGGTCGCGTACCGGATCACCCCGGGCACCGGCTGGGATGTCCCGCCGGGCGTTCTGCACGCCCCGGCGAGCATGTGCACCTACGAGCCGCAGGCCGCGAGCGACGTCTTCGCCATGGCCGAGTCGTGGTCGAACAATCGCGAGGTGCCCGACGAGCTGCTCTGGAAGGACATCCCCGCCGACAAGGTGGGCGACCTCGACTTCGTGCTCGAGATCCTCGACTGGAACCTCAACGTCGATCCCGAGTTCTGGAGCCACCGCTTCAGCCCGCCGCTCGAGACCTCGGCCAGCGCCGAAGCCGGCGGCGCGCAGTACGTCGAGAAGTGGATCACCTACCGCTCCGACGCCTTCAGCGCGAAGGAGCTGACGGTCAAGCCGGGCGAGACGGTGACCGTCGACGACCGCGATCCCTACGGCTTCATCGCCGTCGACGGCCGCGGCGAGATCAACGGTCAGACGGTCGAGGCGATCTCGTCGATCCGCTACGGCCAGCTCTCGCACGACGAGTACTACGTGACCGGATCCGCGGTGAACAACGGGGTGACCATCCGCAACACCTCGAGCAGCGCCGACCTGGTTCTGCTCAAGCACTTCGGTCCCGGCAACAGCGAACTCGCGGCCGACACCGGCGCCGTTGCCTCGGAGCGGGCGTGAGCGACGAGACCGCGACAGTGTTCGGCCGCGCGCGCGACGAGGTCGCGCGCCGCGTCGGCACGCTGTCGCAGGTGGCCCGCATCGACCACCTTGTCGAGGCCGAGGGCTCGGCGCGCGGCGCCCGGCGGATCCGCCTGGTCACGGGCGGCGGCCTGGAGGTCGAGCTCCACCCCGATCGTGCCCTCGACCTCGGTCAGGTGACGTTCCGGGGCGTGCCGATCGCCTGGATGTCGCCGACCGGCATGGCATCCCCGGAGCGCTACGAGGCGCAGGGCATGGGCTGGCTGCGGACCTTCGGCGGCGGGCTGCTCGCGACCTGCGGGCTCGACAGCTTCGGACCGAGCACCGACGACGGCGGACGCGAGTTCCCGATGCACGGGCGGATCGGCACCACGTCGAGCACGGTGACCAGGGCCGAGGTGGCGGGCGACGAGCTCATCGTCACGGCGACGGTGCGGCAGGCCGGAGTGTTCACCGAGAACCTCGTGCTCGAGCGCACCTGGTCGGCGGATGTCGGCGGCACAACGCTTCGGCTGCGCGACACCGTTCGCAATGAGGGACTCGCCGATGAAGGCCACATGGTGCTGTACCACGTGAACGTCGGCTGGCCGCTGCTGGATGAAGGCGCGACGCTGGGGATCCCGTCGCGCGAGGTGGCCCCGCGCGACAAGGATGCGCGCTCCGGCGCGGGTCGTTGGGACCAGATCGAACAGCCCCAGGCGGGCTACCGCGAGCAGGTGTTCGGACACGACTTCCGAGACCGGGGAACCGCGGTGGTGTCGATCGACAACCCGGAGATCGACACGCGGTTCGAGCTCCGCTTCGACACCGAGACGCTCCCGGCGCTCCACCAGTGGAAGATGAGTGGTGAGGGCCACTACGTCATGGGACTCGAGCCCGTGAACGTCAACAGCTTCACGGGGCGCGCGGGAACCCGCGCTGCCGGAGTGCTGCCCGTACTCAAGCGCGGCGACTCCGTCTCGTACGCGCTCGACTTCGCCTTCGGGCCCTCGGAAGGAGCCGACTCATGAGCGCCGCGCTGCAGATGACGGGCATCACCAAGACGTTCCCCGGAATCCGCGCCCTCAGCGACGTCGATCTCACCGTCGCCGGTGGAGAGGTCCACGCGATCGTCGGAGAGAACGGCGCTGGGAAGTCCACCCTGATGAAGATCCTCGCGGGCGTCTATCAGCCCGACGGAGGTGAGATCCGACTCGCCGGCGAGCCGGTGCGGATCAACGGGCCGATCGATGCCGGTCGACGCGGGATCGCGATGGTCTACCAAGAGCTCAACCTCGTTCCCGACCTGACGGTCGCCGAAAACATCTCCCTCGGTGACGTGCCGTCGCGCTTCGGATTGGTCGATCGGAAGGCGCTGCGTGCGCGCGCCGAGCGGGTGCTCGACGAACTGGATGCGCGGGTGCGTCCCGATGATCTCGTCGGGTCGCTGTCCGTGAGCCAGCAGCAGATGGTCGAGATCGCGAAATCTTACGCGCGCTCGCCGAAGATCATCGTGCTCGACGAGCCGACGTCGTCGCTGTCCGAGAACGAGGCGCAGTCGCTGTTCCGCGTCGTGGCGCGCATGAAGGAGGCCGGCATCGCGGTGATCTACATCTCGCACCGTCTGCGCGAGGTCACCGAGCTCGCCGACCAGGTCACCGTGCTGCGCGACGGCCGGCTGATCGAGACCCGCCCGGCCGCGGGCATCAGCGCTGCCGACATGATCCGGCTGATGGTCGGCCGCGACCTCACCGAGGTGTTCCCGAAGCGCGAGGTGCCGATCGGCGACACCGTGCTCGAGGTTCGCGGCCTGAGCCGCGCGGGCGAGTTCGACGACGTCGACCTGACCGTCCGGGCGGGCGAGATCGTCGGACTGGCGGGCATCGTCGGCGCCGGACGCACCGAGGTCGCCCGTGCCATCTTCGGGCTTGACCGCGCCGACAGCGGCACGATCGAGGTCAACGGCGCTCCCGTCAGCGGGCACACCCCGCGGGCGGGCCGAGATGCGGGCATCGCCTACGTTCCCGAGGACCGCAAGCGCGACGGCATCATCCCGCAGCTCACCGTCAAGGACAACGTGACGCTCGCCTCGCTCGGCAGCGTCTCGACCGCCGGCTGGATCAACTCGGCCGTCGAACGCCGGGTCGCCACCGAGAAGGCGACCGAGCTCACCGTCTCGCCCCCGGTCATCGACCGCCGGGTCGACACCTACAGCGGCGGAAACCAGCAGAAGGTGGTGTTCGCCAAATGGCTCGCCACGAAGCCCCAGGTTCTGATTCTCGACGAGCCGACCCGCGGGGTCGACGTCGGGGCCAAGGCCGACATCCACAAGATCATCGGGGAACTCGCGGCGCAGGGCACCGCGATCCTCATGATCTCGTCCGAACTTCCGGAGGTGCTCGCCGTGAGTGACCGCATCTACGTGCTGCACGAGGGCCGCATCTCGGCCGAGCTCCCCCGCGGAGCGAGCGAGCACGACGTCATGCATGCCGCGACCGGGGAGGTGGCCGCATGAGCGCCCCCACCGCGTCTCCGGTGCGCGACCGCGTCATCCGCGAGAACCCGATCGCCCGCTACGGGACGACACTCGCCATGCCGTTCGGCATCTTGATCCTGCTGATCGTCGGCACCGTGCTGAGCGACCGATTCCTGTCGATCGGCAACCTGACGAACGTGCTGATCAACATGTCGATCGTCGGCATCATCGTCGTCGGCATGACCTTCGTGTTCGTCAGCCGCGGCATGGCCGATCTCTCGGTGCCCGCGACCGTCGCCGTCGGCGGGATCCTCGTGCTCATGCTCGACGACGTCATCGGCACGTGGCCGGCCGCGGTGGTCGGCGTCCTCGTCGCCAGCGTCGCGGGCGTCGTCAACGGCATCCTGATCGGCTACGCCGGACTCAACCCGGTGATCACGACCCTCGCGAGCGGCACGATCGTGCTCGGCATCGCGCAGGCGTTCGTCGGCGGGGTCATCGTCTACGGGCAGGACACGGCGGCGAAGGAGTTCCTCACCGGGCGACTGTTCGGCGTGGTCCCCGTGATCGTGCTGGTCTTCCTCGCCGTCGCGGTGCTCGGGCATCTCGCGCTCTCGCGCTCGGTGTTCGGCCGCTGGACCTACGCGGTCGGCAGCAACCCGCACGCGACCGAGGCGAGCGCCGTGCCGATCCGGCTCGTGAAGGCGGGCGCGTTCGTGCTGACCGCCACGCTGGCCGGCTTCAGCGGCGTGCTTCTCGGCATCTCGCTGCAGGCGGCGCGTCCCGCGATCGGCGCGGGCTACGAGTTCGATGCGATCACCGCCGTCGTCGTCGGCGGTGTCAGCCTCCTCGGCGGCTCGGGCAGCGTGCCCCGCGCCATCGGCGGTCTGCTGTTCGTCCAGCTGCTCAACAACATCCTCATCCTGCAGGGCGTCCCGTCGGAGCCGCAGGGAATGGTGAAGGGCGCGCTCATCGCGGGCGCCGTCGCCCTCGATGTGTACCTCCGACGCCGAGGAGGCCGAGAATGAACGCCGTCCGCCGCGCCTTCGACAGCGATGTCTTCCTGGGGATCGTCCGCTACCGCGTCGCGATCATCCTGGTCGCCACCATCGCGATATCCGCGTCGCTCGTGCCCGGAATCCTCGAATTCCGCGCGCTGAGCCTGAGCCTCGACCGGGTCGGCACCACCGCGCTCGTCGCGGTCGGGGTCACCCTCGTGCTGATCGCGGGCAAGCTCGACCTCTCGGGCGGCGCGATCCTCGCTCTCTCCGGCATCACCGCGATCGGGCTGCAGGCCGAGCTCGGCCAGATCCCCGCGGCGATCGTCGGCGTCGGCGTCGGCATCGCGGCAGGAATCGTCAACGGCTACCTGGTTGTGGTGCTCCGGATCAACTCCCTCGTCGCGACCCTCGCGTCGATGCTGTTCTTCCGCGCGCTGTGCCACTTCATCACCGAGTCGCGTCCGGTCAGCGGACTCGATCCGCTGTTCGGCCTGGCGGTCTCGCGCCCGATCGAGGGCACGTTCACGCTCCGAGCGATCGTGTTCGTGCTGGCGCTGGTGCTGCTGCACCTCTGGCTGACGCGCGCCGTCGCCGGACGCAACCTGTTCGCGGTCGGCAGCAACCCGGTCTCGGCCGAGGCGAGCGGCATCCGATCGAATGCCTACGTGTTCGGCACGTTCGTCTTCGCCGGCACGATGGCGGGGGTCGCGGGCGTGATCCAGAGCCTGAGCGTGAACACCGGCTCTCCCGTCTTCGGCGAGTCGACGTCGCTGCTGGCGATCGCCGCCGTCGTCATCGGCGGGACGCGCCTCGAGGGCGGGCGCGGCTCCGCGCTCGGGACGCTCGGGGGACTCCTCGTGATCGCGGTGCTGACCACCGCGATGGAGTTCTCGAACGTCCCCGCCTACATCCAGAACATCGTCACAGGAGTCATCCTCCTGCTGCTGATCCTGCTCGACCGATTCGTGTCGGGCAAGCGAAGCCGGGACCTCTCGCTGCGTGCGCTGCTGCACGCGGTGCGCGGTTCCCGGCACACCACCGAGAACGAGAGGACCCTTGCACCATGAGGAAACTTGCATTGATTGGCGGCACCGCGGCCGCCGCCCTTGCACTGGCGGGCTGTGCCACTGGCACCGCCAGCGGCGACACGGCATCGATGGACATCTGCTACATCACGGCGGCTGAGTCGCACGCCTACGCGACCCCGGCCAACGACGCGTTCGACGCGGCGGCCGTCGCCGCGGGCGCGACCGTCAACCGTCTGTCGCAGGAGTTCGATGTGCAGACCGGCGCCGACCAGCTCACCACCTGCGTGAGCCAGGGCGTCGACGGCATCGTGCTGTGGCCGCTCGACCCGCAGGCCTACATCCCTGGCATGATCGCCGCGCAGGATGCGGGCATCCCGCTCATCATCATCAACTCGCCGATGGACCCCGAGGCGGAGGCCTACTACGAGTCCTTCACCGGTCCGGACGTGTACGAGGAGGGCGTGCTCGCAGCGGACGCGCTCAATGAGGCACTCGGCGGCTCGGGTGACGTCGTCATCATCGCCGGCCAGGCCGGCAACGGCACCACCATCGGACGCACCGACGGCTTCACCGAGCAGCTCGAGGCGATCGGCTCCGGCATCGAGGTGCTGCAGGTGGTCAACGCCGACTTCGACCAGCAGAAGGCGCTCGAGGCGAGCCGTGACCTGCTGACCCGCTTCGGCGACGACATCGCCGGCGTGTACGCGAACGACGACACCATGGCGCTCGGCTTCATCGATGCCTGGACCGAGTCGGGCCGCGACATCGCCGACATCCCGCCGATCGTCGGCATCAACGGACAGGTGCAGGCCTTCGACCTGATCCGCGAGGGCCAGTACTTCGCCACGATCGTGCAGTCGCCGGTCGAGGACGGCAAGCTCGCGGCCGAGACGATCGTGAAGCTCATCCAGGGCGAGTCGGTCGACAAGCGTCTGCCGATCCCGCTCACGGTGGTCACCGCGGACAACGTCGAGGACGTCGAGCCGGCGTTCTGATCCGAGGCGCTTCAGTCTCGAACTGAGTGATCGCGCGGCCCGTCCCTTCGGGGGCGGGCCGCGTTCTGCTGTGCCGGGTCAGGCGCTCTCGCGCACCACGAGTTCGGGCTGCAGCACGACGTGGTTGCGCACCGGCACGGTGGCCGAAGGCCGGCTCAGCAGGTCCATGATCATGTCGACGGCGGTTCGGCCCAAGGCCTTGCGCGGCTGGCGCACCGTGGTGAGGGGCACGTCGGCAACCTCGGACCAGGCGAGGTCGTCGTAGCCGACGATCGCGATGTCCTGCGGGACGCGGATGCCTTGGCGCATCAGTCCGTGCTGCAGGCCGAGGGCGAGCATGTCGTTCGCGCAGACCACGGCGGCGGGCCGGTTCGCGGGGGCTCGCTCGGCCAGCCGGTCCGCCGCGGCGGCGCCCGCCTCGATGGTCCACGAGTCCGCAGCCATCAGCTCGAGCTCGACGTCGGTCCGGTCCGTGAGCGCATCGCGCGCCCCCGCCAGGCGGGTTCGCACCTTCTGCGACTTCTCCGGGTGGCCGAGGAATGCGATCCGGCGATGGCCGCGGTCGAGAAGATGCTGCATGGACAGTTGGCCGCCACGGAAGTCGTCGACCACGACCGACCAGCACTCACGGTCGTCGCCGACGCGGTCGACGAACACCATCGGCACGCCGCGGTCCTTCAGCATTGCGAGGCGCGAGCTCTTCTCGTCGACCGGGGCGATGATGATGCCCTGGACCCGCGACTGCACCAGCAGGTCGAGGTTGTGGCTCTCCCGCACCGGGTCGTAGCTGCTGTTGCAGAAGATCACACCGGCGCCGAGCTCGGTGCAGCGCTCCTCTGCCCCGAGCGCGACGTCGACGAAGAACGGGTTGTCGAGGTTGGCGATCGAGAGCCCGAGCGTGCGCACCCGCCCGGGTCGGAACTGCCGCGAGCCCTGGCGGGGCACGAAGTCGAGCTCGCGGATCGCGGCGAGCACGCGTTCGCGCGTCTCTGCGTTGACGTACGACGGGCGGTTCAGGACATTGCTGACGGTGCCGGCCGAGACGCCAGCGAGGGCGGCGACATCTTTGATGGTCGCCATCTGTCTCCCTCGTTCGGCGATTCGTTCAATGAACCATTCTACGCGGCGGAGTCTGGCGTGGTGCGGTCCTCGTGGCGGCGCGGTGAACCGCGCCCGGAAACACCGCGGCAACACGCCCCGACTAGGCTCGCGTTATGGGTGACCTGTTCGACGGGTACGGCGCTACGGCGACGGGGCGTCGCCGCGCGGCCGCGTGGGACGAGATGTTCTCCGATATTTCGAACCCGCTTCCGGAGTCGGCACGTCCGGCCTACCGCGACATCCACGCCGCCCTCGCGCAGATGACCACCGAGGAGCTCAAGGGGCGCGCCGACGCCCTTGCTGACTCCTACCTGGCGCAGGGTGTCACCTTCGACTTCGCTGGCGAGGAGCGCCCGTTCCCGCTCGACGCCGTGCCGCGCGTGATCGACCAGAGCGAGTGGGCCGAAGTCGAAACCGGTGTCCGCCAGCGGGTGCTCGCCCTGGAGGCGTTCCTCGCCGACGTCTACGGCGATCAGCGCGCGATTCGCGACGGGATCATCCCGGCGCGGCTGATCAGCTCTAGCGAGCACTTCCACCGCGAGGCCGCGGGCATCGTCGCCGCCAACAACGTGCGCATCCAGGTCTCCGGCATCGACCTCATCCGCGACGAGACCGGCGGATGGCGTGTCCTCGAAGACAACGTGCGCGTGCCGAGCGGCGTGAGCTACGTCATCTCCAACCGCCGCGTCATGGCGCAGACCCTGCCCGAGCTGTTCGTCTCGATGCGGGTGCGACCGGTGGGCGACTATCCGCAGAAGCTGCTGCAGGCGCTGCGTGCGTCCGCGCCCGAAGGTGTGGATGATCCGACGGTCGTCGTGCTGACGCCGGGCGTCTACAACTCCGCCTACTTCGAGCACACGCTGCTCGCGCGCCTGATGGGCGTCGAGCTCGTGGAGGGGCGCGACCTGTTCTGCTCCGGCGGCCGGGTCTTCATGCGCACCACCGCGGGGCCGACCCGCGTCGACGTGATCTACCGCCGCGTCGACGACGAGTTCCTCGATCCGCTGCAGTTCCGCGCCGACTCGATGCTCGGCTCGCCCGGGCTGATGCTCGCCGCGCGCCTCGGCAACGTGACCATCGCGAACGCGGTCGGCAACGGCGTCGCGGACGACAAGCTCGTCTACACCTACGTTCCCGACCTGATCCGGTACTACCTCGGCGAGGAGCCGATCCTCAAGAACGTCGACACCTGGCGGCTCGAGGATCCGGGCGCGCTCGAAGAGGTGCTCGACCGGCTCGACGAGCTCGTCGTGAAGCCGGTCGCCGGCTCCGGCGGCAAGGGGCTCGTGGTCGGGCCGGATGCCTCCAAGCAGGAGCTCGAGGAGCTGCGTGAGCGGCTCATCGCGGACCCGCGCGGGTGGATCGCTCAGCCGGTCGTGCAGCTGTCGACCATTCCGACGCTCGTCGAGGACGGGATGCGTCCGCGTCACGCCGACCTGCGTCCGTTCGCGGTCAACGACGGCAACGACGTGTGGGTGCTGCCGGGCGGCCTGACCCGCGTCGCGCTGCCCGAGGGGCAGCTCGTCGTCAACAGCTCGCAGGGCGGCGGCTCGAAGGACACCTGGGTCGTCGGGCACGGGCCGTTCCGGCCGCCGGGGCACGACATCCAGGGGCTCGTCGCCGAGCAGGCCGCGATCACGACCTCGATCCCGATCATCAGCGCCGACACCCACCTCCAAGACCACAACCCCGCCGACGCCCCCCACCACGACCAGCAGCAACAACAACAGCAACAGGTCGCTCGGGATGCATCCCCGACGCAACCGAGTGCCGCGCGCGTCACTCCCTCGGGCGCGGGATGCATCCCTGCCGAACAGAGGGGGAGCGGATGCTGAGCCGGATCGCGGAGAGCCTGTTCTGGATCGGGCGGTACGTGGAGCGCAGCGACGGCACCGCGCGCATCCTCGACGTGCACCTGCAGCTGCTGCTGGAGGACCCGTGGATCGAGGAGGACATCGCCTGCCGCTCGCTGCTGAGCGTCATGGGCACCGAGGTCGAGCCCGACCGTGAGGTCACCCGCGCCGACGTGCTCGCGATCCTCGCCGTCGACCGCCACCAGCCGGCGTCGATCGCTTACTCGCTGAGCGCCGCTCGCGAGAACGCGCGCCGCGCCCGCGAGGTCGTCTCGACCGAGCTGTGGGAGGTGCTCAACACCACGAGCGCCCGCATGCCGCGCCGCGTCGCCAGCGACAAGGTCTCGGACTTCTTCTCCTGGGTGCGCGAGCGCGCCGCCCTCGCCGTCGGCATCATCGAGTCCTCCTCGAGCCGGGACGAGGCGTGGCTGTTCTTCACTCTCGGCCGCAGCATGGAGCGCGCCGACATGACCGCGCGCCTGCTCGCCACGCGCAGCCTCACCGAGGCCTCCGGCCCCAGTTGGACCACGATCCTCCGCAGCGTCGGCGCCTACGAGGCGTACCTGCGCACCTACCGCGGCGTGCCGAGCGCGCGCAACGCGGCCGAGTTCCTGCTGCTGGACCGGCTGTTCCCGCGCAGCATCCTGTTCGCCGTCACCCGCGCCGAACAATGCCTGCGCGACATCGAGCCGCGCACCGACCGCGTCGGGGTGAGCGATCAGGCGCTGCGCCTGCTCGGCCAGATCCGCAGCGGCCTCGAGTACCGCCCGATCGTCGACATCATCGAGGATCTGCCGCACCACATGGACAGCGTTCAGGATGCGACGAGCGCGGCGAGCGAGGCCATCCGGCAGCGCTACTTCCCGACGAACGTCGCCCCGAGCTGGGTGGGAGAGAACTCGTGAACCGCCTCCGGATCCGCCATTCGACGGGCTTCAGCTACGGCGGCGAGGTCACCGCGTCGTACAACGAGGCGCGGATGCTTCCGGCCAGCGCCGACGGCCAGCTGGTGCTCTACTCGCACCTCGAGATCCTTCCGATCTCGGCCCACCACTCCTACGTCGACTACTGGGGCACCCGCGTCTCGAGCTTCGAGGTGCTGACGCCGCACCGCGAGCTGAGCCTCACCGCGACGAGCCTGGTGGAGGTGCGCCCGCGCGACCACGACGATCGCCGCCTGGAGTGGCTGGCGCTCGCCGACGAGATCGAGACCCGCACCGAATGCGTCGAGCAGCTCACCCAGACCGGCCGCACGCGTCCGCCGGCCGAGCTGGTCGAGATCGCCCAGAAGCTCGTCGCCGAGGCGGAGACGCCGTGCGACGCAGCGCTCGCGATCGCGCGCGCGGTGGGGGAGCGCATCGAGTACATGCCCGGCGTCACCGGCGTGCACACGACCGCGGTGGAGGCCTGGGAGCACGGCAAGGGCGTCTGCCAGGACATCACGCACCTGACGATCGGCGCCCTGCGCGCGGTCGGCATCCCGGCTCGCTATGTCAGCGGCTACCTGCACCCGGTTCCGGATGCGCCGATCGGCCAGACGGTCGCCGGCGAGTCGCACGCCTGGCTGGAGTGGTTCTGCGGCTCCTGGCGCGGCTTCGACCCGACCAACCTGATCGACATCGGCGAGCGGCACGTGCGAGTCGGCCACGGCCGGGACTACATGGATGTCGCTCCGCTGCGAGGCGTCTACGCCGGCCCGTACGGGT